>NZ_STGW01000016.1:73290-73506 GCF_004912195.1 Nocardioides caeni | reverse complement strand
CCCGAGCCGCCCGTCCGCGGACTCGTGGACCTCTGCGTCGACCCAGGCTGCTTCGTCGTCGCTCAGGTCGCGCGTCGCGGTCGCGACATGCCTGGCGTGCCCGACCCGGACCTTCCCCGCAGCGCCCCCGGCCTGGAGGCGGGGGAGGCGGTGGTGGATGTCCACCGCATCGGCGATGAGCCGTTTCGCGCCGAAGGGGTGGTCTGGATGCGCGCA
>NZ_STGW01000016.1:0-73121 GCF_004912195.1 Nocardioides caeni | reverse complement strand
CTCGATACGCCGCTCGTCCCTCGCGGCTACTCGACCAACGGCGGGCCACTCCACTCCCGACCGTCACCTGCCCCGGACAGTAGGGTCGGTTCTCGTGAGCGACACCCCACCTCTCCGTGTCCTGGTCACCGGCGCGGCGTCCGGTCTCGGCGCCGCCCTCGCGAACGCATGGGAGGCGCGCGGAGCCGACGTGCTGCGCACCGACCGCGCGGCGGCGGACGGCATCCACCTGCTCGACATCACCAGCGACGACGACTGGGCGGCGGTCCGCGCGCACGTCGAGCAGACGTGGGGTGGGCTCGACGTCCTGGTCAACAACGCCGGGATCGCCGGTGGCGGCCGGCTCGACGTCTCCGGGATCGACGAGTGGCAGCGGCTGGTCGACATCAACCTCCTCGGCGCGGTCCGCGGTACGGCGACCTTCACGCCGGTCTTCAAGCGCCAGGGCAGCGGTCGGATCGTCAACGTCGCCTCGCTGGCCGGGCTCGTGCACCCCGCCGGGATGGCCGGCTACAACGCCACCAAGGCCGCGGTCGTGGCGCTCACGGAGACGACGGGCCACGAGCTCGCCGCCCACGGCGTCACCGCGCACGTGGTGTGCCCGTCCTACTTCCGCACCAACCTGATGGCCGGCGTCGAGGGCCGCGACGCGGCGCTGCAGCACGTGATGAGCAAGCTCGTCGAGGACAGCCCGATCAGCGCCGACGACATCGCGAGCGCGGTGCTCGACGCGATCGACGCGGGGACCGAGCTGATCATCCCCGACGACGCTGCGCGCGGCGCGTGGCAGCTCAAGCAGACCGACCGGGCGTCGTACGACGCCGTGATGCGGGCCCAGGCCCGCAAGCTCGACCAGATCGCGGAGGAGGCCCGATGACCGACGAGTCCCGCCCCGTCCGCGACGAGGACGCCTTCGACGTCGCCGCCGTCGAGCAGTGGCTCGGCCGCGGCCCGATCAGCGAGGTCCGGCAGTTCCCGGGCGGCGCGTCCAACCTGACCTACCTGCTCACGATGGCCGACGGCCCCGACCTGATCCTGCGCCGCCCGCCGGCGGGCACCAAGGCGCGGGGCGCGCACGACATGAGCCGCGAGTTCCGCATCCAGCAGGCGCTGAAGCCGGTCTTCGGCCAGGTCGCGACGATGGTCGCCCACGTCGGTGCGGACGACAGCCCGATCGACTGCGAGCTCTATGTCATGGAGCGGCTCGACGGCCTGATCCCGCGCGTGGACTTCGGCTTCCCGATGTCGCTGGAGCAGTGCGATGCCCTGTGCAGCACGTTCGTCGACACCCTCGTCGCCCTGCACGCCGTCGACGTCGACGCGGTCCCGGGACTCGCGGCGCTCAACAAGGGCGAGGGGTACGTCGCCCGTCAGGTCTCCGGCTGGATCACCCGTCTCGACAACGCCCGCACCGACGACACCGGCGACTGGACGGACATCATCGACTGGCTCACTGCCCACCAGCCCGTTGACGCGGGGCAGGCGATGATCCACAACGACTACCGGCTCGACAACGTCGTCCTCGACGCCGACGACCCCACCCGCATCATCGGCGTGCTCGACTGGGAGCTCGCCACCGTCGGCGACCCGTTGATGGACCTCGGCTGCACGATGTCCTACTGGGTGCAGGCCGACGATACGGGCTTCTTCGGCGAGACCCGCCGCCAGCCGACGTCCGACCCGGGCATGTGGACCCGGCAGCAGTTCGTCGACGCCTACCTCGAGCGCAGCGGCCGCACCGTCAGCCCCGAGGAGTGGCGCTTCTACGAGGTCTTCGGGCTCTTCCGCTTCGCCGTCATCGCCCAACAGATCTGGTACCGCTACTTCCACGGCCAGACCACCAACCCCGCGTTCGCCTTCTTCGGTGCCGCGGTGGCCGGCTTCGAGGACCGCTGCCGCACGATCCTCTCCGGCCAGGCCTGATGGGCGTCCTGCTGCTCGTCCGGCACGGGCAGGCCTCCTTCGGCGCCGACGACTACGACGTCCTGTCGCCGACCGGTTGGGAGCAGGGACGCGCCCTCGGTCGCTGGCTCGCGGACCAGGGCGTCGCCCGCGGCACCGTGGTGCACGGCGGGATGCGGCGTCACCGCGAGACCTGGGAGGCCATGGCCGTGGGCGCCGGCTGGGAGCCGGCCGCCGACATCGACCGCGACTGGGAGGAGTTCGACCACGCCCAGGTCCTGCTCCGCCACGCCGAGCTGACCGGCGGCGTGGTCGACCATTCCGTCGACCGCCTCGCCTTCCAGCACCATTTCGAGATCTCCACCGGCCACTGGGCCGACGCGGGACCCGACGCCGGCTATCCCGAGCCGTACGACGCCTTCCTGGCCCGTGCCCGGCGCGCGCTCGACGCGGCCGCGGCCCGGCCGGGCCCCACGACCGTCGTCACGTCCGGAGGCGTGATCGCGGCACTCGCGGCCCTGCTCGTCGTACCTGCGGAGACGGAGGCGGCGGCCGTCGGGCCCGTCTGGTCGCGCTTCAACACCGTGATCGCCAACAGCTCGGTCAGCCGGGTGATCGTCGGGGCGAGCGGCGCGCGGCTGCTCACCTTCAACGAGCACCCGCACCTGCCGCGGGACCTCGTCACCTACCGCTGACCAGTCCCGTCCCGTGTCCGACCAGGCCCTCAACGCGCTCATCGCCACCGTCCTCGGCACGGCGGTGGCCATCGTGCTCGTGCTGCCGGTGGCATTCCGCGAGTACCGCAAGGACGGGCGGCTCGGGCCGGGCGACCTGGCCGTCCTGCTGTCCGGGGCGATCTACGGTCTCGCGCTGTGGACCTACACGCTGCTGCCGATGCCGGCGGCCGGGGACTACCCCTGCGTGGGCCGGCAGACGACGCCGCTCGACACCATCGGCGCGATCGACTGGCGGGAGGCGACCACCCGGTCGGGACTGGCCGCGCTGCTGCACGACCCGGCCTTCCTCCAGGTGGCCCTCAACGTCCTGCTGTTCGTGCCCCTCGGCTTCTTCGTCCGGCGCGTGCTGCGTCGCGGAGTGGTCGTCGCGACCCTGGCGGGCTTCGCCGTCTCGCTGGCGATCGAGTGCACGCAGACCACCGGGGTGTGGCACCTCTACTCCTGTCCCTACCGGCTCTTCGACGTCGACGATCTCCTCGTCAACACCCTCGGCGCGACCATCGGGTCGCTCGTCGCCGCGCTCTTCGTCCGCCGCCGCGAGCGCGAGGTCGTCCTTCCGACGTCAATCACGGCGGGACGCCGCTGGGTCGGCATGGTCTGCGACGCGCTCTTCGTCGTGCTGCTGGGGGCGGTCGTCGCGATCGGCTACCGGGCCGTCCAGCTCTACGGCCGCGACCTCGGCGCCGACGACATCGACGCCACCGCCCAGCGATGGTTGCAGTGGGGCGTGCCGGGCGCCGTCGAGCTCGTGGTCGTCCTGCTCGCCGGTCGCTCCGTCGGTGAGTGGGTGGTCGCGGTCCGGGCAGTGCCGGGCAGGCTGCCCACGCTCGTGGCCCGCCCGATCAAGCTCGCCACCGGCATCGGCCCCTTCCTCCTCCTGCTCGCGATCGAGCAGCCCTGGGCCGGCCCCGCGCTGCTCGGCTTCGTCCTCATCACGGCCTGCGCCGTGCCGCTGACCCGCCAGCGTCGCGGGCTCTCCCACGTGGTGGCGGGGATGGATCTGCGGATCGCGGGCCCACCGACGACCGACGTCGACGATCCGGTCTCGAAGTGATTTCTTTGCCGGCGGGGTCCTTGACGTGGCAGATCTTCGTCGGTTGGGTGGCGGGGTCGGAAGTCATCCGTACCGGCCCGTCCTTCCTCGAGGACGGTGCCGTCTCTCGGGAATGAGGAGACTCCATGCACGTCTCGGGACCGGGCAGTCGCAGTGCCCGCCGCCGCATCCTCGTCAGTGCCCTGGCCACCATGCTGGGCATCACCCTCGCGCTGGGCGGGCCGGCCCTCGCCGACGATCCGGCGCCCGGCCCCGGAGCCGATGACGGCGCCGGGATCGCGAAGGCCGACCTGACCCGCTACAAGGCCGGACGCTACGTCGTGATGCTGGCGGCCAAGCCCGCCACGATCGCGGCCGGCACCCGGGCGAAGCCGGGCCAACAGTTCAACGCGCAGACCACCGACGTGGCGACGTACTCCCGCCGGCTGCGGGCCAGCCACGACCGGCTCGGCCAACGCCTCGGCTTCACCGTCGACCGGCACTACACGATCTCCGCCAACGGCTTCGTCGCCGACCTGACGGCCAAGCAGGCGACCGAGCTGGCGACCGACCGGTCCGTGCTGGTCGTGCAGAAGGACACCCTCGTCGAGGCCGACACCTGGAACACTCCGGACTTCCTCGGCCTCACCGGCACCCAGGGCACGTGGCGCAAGGTCGGCGGCTGGACCCGCGGTGGCGACGGCGTCGTCGTCGGTGTCATCGACAGCGGCATCTGGCCGGAGTCGGCGTCCTTCTCCGGCCCGGCGCTGACCGGCACGGCGAGCGGGAGGTGGCGCGCCCGGATCAACGGCGAGGTCACCACGATGCGCAAGTCCGACGGCGGCACCTTCCGCGGCCGCTGCGAGAGCGGTGAGGAGTTCACCGTCGCCCACTGCAACGCCAAGCTGATCTCGGCGCGCTACTTCGTCGAGGGCTACACCGAGGCGCGCACGCTCGAGGACGACTACATCTCGCCGCGTGACGGCAACGGCCACGGCTCCCACACCGCCTCCACCGCCGCCGGCAACCGGGTGGCCGGGGTGCGGACCGAGGGACGCGGCTTCGGTCGGGTCGTCGGCATGGCGCCGGCGGCCACGATCGCCAGCTACAAGGCCTTGTGGGCGACCGAGGACGGCAGCGCGTCCGGCACGACGTCCGACCTCGTCGCCGCCATCGAGCAGGCGGTCACCGACGGCGTCGACATCCTCAACTACTCGATCTCCGGGCCCACCGACACCGTCCTCGAGGCCGCCGAGATCGCGTTCGAGGGAGCCGCCGAAGCGGGGATCTTCGTCGCCGCGTCGGCCGGCAACGAGGGCGCGGGCGCGTCCACCGTGGCGCACAACAGCCCGTGGGTGACCACGGTCGCGGCCAGCACCCACACCCGCTTCGAGAACACCGTCGTCCTCGGCGACGAGCAGTTGCTCGTCGGTGCCTCGATCGCCTCGACGACGTTGCCCAGCACCCCGCTGGTCGACGCCGCTGACTCCGGCAACGGCTCCACGTCGGCCGACGACACGGCGCTGTGTGCGCCCGACAGTCTCGACCCGGCCGCCGTCACGGACAAGATCGTCGTGTGCCAGCGCGGTGTCTATGACCGTGTCGCCAAGAGCGAGGAGGTCGCCCGCGCCGGTGGTGTGGGCGTCGTACTCGTCAACGTGGCGGAGGGCAGCCTCGACGCGGACTTCCACCCGGTGCCGACGGTCCACCTCTCCGACGTCGACGCTCCGAAGGTCTACGACTACCTGGACGAGGCGGGCGACGGGGCGACCGCGTCGTTCGTCCTCGGCAACACGACGGGCACGGTCACCCCGGTGCCGCAGATCGCCGGCTTCTCCTCGCGCGGCCCGGCGGCCTCGGACGAGAGCGACCTGCTGAAGCCCGACATCACCGCGCCCGGCGTCAGTGTGCTGGCCGCGGTCGCGCCGCCCTCCAACCACGACCGCGACTACGACCTCTACTCCGGTACGTCGATGTCGGCGCCGCACGTCGCCGGCCTCGCCGCCCTCATCCAGGGCAAGTTCCCGAAGTGGACGCCGATGCGGATCAAGTCGGCCATGATGACGACCGCCTACGACCTGAGGACCTCGAGCGGCGGCAGGTCGACCGACGCCTTCGCCCAGGGTGCGGGCCACGTCAACCCGGCGAAGTTCCTCGACCCCGGGCTGTTCGTGCTCTCCGACTGGGAGCAGTGGTACGGCTACATGGCGAGCCTGGGCCTCGACACGGGCGTCCCGGCACTGCCGGCCAACGAGGTCAACGTCCCGTCGCTCGCGGAGGGACACGTGATGTCGGAGGTCACCCTCCGCCGTACGTTCACCTCGACGAAGCGGGGCAGCTGGAAGGTCTCCATCAACGTGCCCGGGTTCCAGGCGGCGTCCGCGTCCCGGGTGACGGCCACCAGGTCGGGCCAGCACAAGACGGTGCGCTTCCGCTTCACGCGCACCACGGCTGCGCTGGGCGAGTGGGCGATGGGCCACGTCACCCTCACCGGACCGACCACCGTGCGGCTGCCCGTCGCGCTGCGGCCGGTTGCGGTGAAGGCGCCTGCCTCGGTGTCCGGCACCGGCACCGACAGCTCGCTGACCGTCCCGATCACGGGCGGGTCCAACGGGGACCTCCAGGTCGATCCGGCCGGGCTGGTCAAGGGCCAGGTCGGCGAGGGCTCGATCCCGGTCGGCGACTACGAGCTCGAGTGCGTGACGATCGGCGAGGGCAACGAGCTCGCGCAGTTCGACCTCGTCGCGCCCGACCAGACCAGCGACCTCGACATGTACGTCTACGCGGCCAGCTCCTGCGACCCGTCGACGATCACGGCGGTCGCCGGCGAGGCGGCGACGCCGTCACCGGGCGAGACGTTCTCGCTCGAGGGAGCGCCGGCGGGCACCTACATCGTCGAGGTCGACGCGTTCTCGGCCGGCGACCAGGGCGACCCGGTGCCGTACTCGCTGCGGGTCTATGACCTCGGTGGTACGCCGTCCGTGGGCGACCTGACCGTCGACCCGAACCCGGTGCCGATGTCGACAGGCGTGGAGACCAGCTTCGACCTGTCGTGGACCGGCCTCGACGCCGACGCCCACTACTTCGGGCTGCTCGGCTACGAGGGCTCCCCGCAGCCGACGTACGTCTACGTGGACACCGCCGCCGAGTAGCTCCTCGCTGGTTGAGGTGCGAGGCCGCCTGCGGCCGAGCCTCGAAACCCCGGTGCGAACCTCCGCAAGGTCCGCACCGGGGTTTCGAGGCTGCTCGCTGGCGCTCGCAGCACCTCAACCGCCGGGGGCTGGCGCGCTGGGGCTCGCTCCTCGATGACCAGTGCTCAGAGCAGCTTCTTCACCACGCCGAGCGGCGCGTGCTTCATCACCGGCGCCATCGCGGCCCACGGGAGCGGCGGCACGCACGCGTCGCCGACCTCCTTCTCGATGGCCGCGACCATGGCCGCGACGCCCTTCGCGGTGGAGGCCATCAGTGGGGTCGACTGGGCGACCTTCTCGTTCATCTCGGAGGCGATGTAGCCCGGGTAGAGCACGGTCACCTTGATCTTCTTCTGCAGCTTCGTGCCGTGCAGCTCCGTGCGCAGACCCTCGGCCAGGTGGGCGACGCCGGCCTTGGTGGCGGCGTACGTCGTCATCGACGAGGGCATGCCGCGCATGGCGGACATCGACGACACCATCACGAGGTGTCCGGCCTCCTGCGCGCGGAAGATCTGCATCGCCGCCTCGGTCTGTGCCAGCGCGCCGACGAAGTTGGTCATCGCGGTCTCGAGGTTGGCGTCGAACCGTCCGGTGCCGAGCTTCGCGCCCTTGCCGAGCCCGGCGTTGACGACGACCCGGTCGATCCGCCCGAGCTCGGCGTTCAGCTCGTCGAAGACGGTGAAGACGGCGGCGTGGTCCTGCACGTCGAGCGCGCGGATCGCGATCCTGCAGGTGGGGTACGCGGCGAGGATCTCGGCCCGCAGCTCCTCCAGGCGTTCGGTCCGACGGGCGGCCAGCGCCAGGTCGCTGCCGCGCTCCGCGAACTGGCGGGCCATCTCGGCGCCGAGTCCGCTGGAGGCACCGGTGATCAGGATGGTCTTCGGGGTCGTCGACATGGCGCGAGTCTGGCAGCACTCGACAGCCGAACACATACCCGGTATACATAGCCATACCCGGTATGCAATTCCCCTTGGAGGCCACGATGTCCGTCAAGCACGCACTGCTCGCCCTGCTCGAGCAGCAGCCGATGTACGGCTACCAGCTGCGCGTCGAGTTCGAGCAGCGCACCGGCACCACGTGGCCCCTCAACGTCGGGCAGGTCTACACGACGCTCACCCGGCTGGAGCGCGACGGACTGGCGTCCGCCGAGGGGGAGGACGCCGAGGGCCACCTGATCTACCGGATCACCGACGCCGGCCGCGACGAGGTGGCGACCTGGTTCACGACGCCCGTCTCGCGCACGCAGCCGCCCCGCGACGAGTTGGCCATCAAGCTGGCCCTCGCCGTGACCGTCGCCGGCGTCGACGTCGGGACGGTCATCCAGCAGCAGCGCAGCGCCACCATGGCCGCCCTGCAGGACTACACCCGCCTCAAGCGGCAGGCCGGCAGCTCGACAGTGGCCCCCGCCGAGCCCGCCGAGCCCGCCGACCTGGCGTGGAGCCTGGTGCTCGACTCGCTGGTCTTCGGTGCCGAGGCGGAGATCCGCTGGCTCGACCACTGCGAGGCCCGGCTGCGCCGGGCGGCGGTCGAGCGCTCGGCCGCGCCGACGACCAGTGCGCCCGCCTCCGAGCGGAGCACGCGATGACCGGCACCCTCCTCGACCAGGTCCGGCGGCTCGACCGGGCCGAGCGGCGGTGGCTCGCCGACGCCCGGGACCGGCTGCGCCGCACCCGGCCCAGCGGCGCCACCCCGCCGGCCGCCACCGGCACGACCAGGAAGGAGACGCGGCGATGAGCGACGCGATCCTCCGACTGACCGCGGTGACCCGGGTCCACGGGACCGGCGCCAACGAGGTGCACGCGCTGCGCGGGATCTCGTTCGCCGCCCACCCCGGCGAGCTGGTGGCGGTCATGGGCCCGTCCGGCTCCGGCAAGTCCACGTTGCTGACCATCGCCGGCGGGCTCGACCAGCCGACCGCGGGCGCGGTCAGCGTGGAGGGCACCGACCTCGTCGGGCTCAGCCCGGACGAGCGGGCCCGGATGCGCCGGACGTCCATCGGCTACGTCTTCCAGGGCTTCAACCTGATCCCGGCCCTCACCGCCGCCGAGAACGTCGCCCTGCCGCGCGAGCTCGACGGCATCGGCGCCCGCCAGGCGAGGGACGAGGCCCGCCGTGCGCTGGAGGAGGTCGGCATCGGCGACCTCGCCGACCGCTTCCCCGACGACATGTCGGGTGGCCAGCAGCAGCGGGTCGCGATCGCGCGGGCCGTCGTCGGCGAGCGGCGGCTGATCCTCGCCGACGAGCCGACCGGCGCCCTCGACACCGAGACCGGCGAGGAGATCCTGCGGCTGCTGCGCGCCCGCTGCGACACCGGCGCGGCCGGCGTGCTCGTCACCCACGAGGCGCGGCACGCCGCGTGGGCCGACCGCGTGGTCTTCCTGCGCGACGGCGTCGTGGTCGACGAGACCGGGTCCAGCCCGGTCGAGCTGCTCACCGAGCCCGCTGCCCGATGAGCCGTCCCCTGAGCAGCACGACGAGGGGCGGATGGCGAGTCGCCCTCCGCCTGGCGCGGCGCGAGGCCCTGCGCCGCAAGGCCCAGACGGCGCTGATGCTGGTGCTGATCTGCCTGCCGGTCCTCGCGGTCACCGCCGCGGCGATCGTGTGGCGCACCCAGGACGTCTCCAGCGCGGAGAGCGTGGACCGCCGGATGGGATCCGCCGACGCGCTCGTCGAGTCCGCCGGCACCACCCGGGTCGCGCAGGCCTTCGACCCCGAGCAGGGCAGCGGCTGGTTCGGCGACGAGCGGGACGAGTCGCTCGAGCTCACGGACGTCCTCGAGGTGCTCGGCGCGGACCGCGCGGCGATCCCGTTCACGCGCGACTACCTGGAGTTCCGGACCGACAAGGGCCTGGGCAGCCTCGAGACGATCAGCACCGACCTGGGCGACCCGCTGGCGGACGGTCTCGTGGAGCCGGTCGACGGCGCCTTCCCCCCGGGGCCGGGGGAGGTCGTCGTCAACCAGGCGGTCGTCGACCGTGGCCAGGGGATCGGGGACACCCTCACGGTCGTGCGCCAGACACCCGACGGCGAGCAGACCTTCGACCTCGAGATCGTCGGCATCGCCGAGAGCGCGTGGAGCACCGGCTTCGAGTTCGCAGCCGGATCGCCCGGAGCCTTCGGTGAGGGCGACCCCCTGACCACCAGCTGGTTGGTCGGCGGAGGGCCGGTCGCGTGGGACCAGGTCCGGGCGCTCAACGAGATCGGCGCGCTGGCCACGTCGCGGGCTGTGCTGACGGACCCGCCACCGACCTCGGCGCTGCCACCGGAGTTCGCGCAGGACGACGCGTCGGTCGACCAGCTGACCATCACGGTGCTGGCCCTGGTGGTGGTGATGGTGCTCCTCCAGGTCGTGCTGCTCGCGGGGCCGGCGTTCGCCGTCCGGGCCAAGGCGCAGGCGCGAGCCCTCGCGCTCGTCGTCGCCGCAGGCGGCACGCCCCGGCAGGCCCGGCGGACGGTGCTCGCCTCCGGTGTGGTGATCGGCGCCGCCGGCGGGATCCTCGGCGTGGTGCTCGGCATCGGCGTTGCCGTCGTGGGCGTCCCGATCGCGCAGTCGTTCGACACGAGCCGGTTCGGGCCCTTCGACGTGCCGTGGGCGTTGCTGGCGCTCGTGGCCGCCTTCGGCTTCGTCTCGGCCGTGATGGCCGCCGTGGTCCCGGCGGTGTCGGCGTCGCGACAGGACGTCGTCGCCGTGCTGTCGGGTCGACGAGGTGAGGGGCCCCCTTCCGTCCGCTCACCGCTCCTCGGGCTGGTGCTCCTGGGCGGCGGGATCGCCGGCGCCGTCCTCGGAGCGGGCGCATCATCCGGCGCCGGTGCCAACGACATGGGGGCCGTGCTCATCGCCGGATCTGCCCTGGTGTCGGTGGTCGGCATGATCCTCGTCGTGCCCGTCGCCGTGACGCTCGTGGCGCGGCTGTCCTCACGACTGCCGCTCACGCTCCGGTTTGCCGCGCGGGACGCCGCCCGACACCGGACCCGGACCGTGCCCGCGGTGGCGGCCGTGGGCGCCACCGTCGCGGGGGTGGTCGCGCTCGGCATCGCCGTCAGCAGCCAGGAGGCGGCCAACGCCGCGACCTACCAGTCCCAGCTGCCCGACGGCTACGGCTCACTGGCGCTGTCGCCCGACACCGACCTCGACGCGGTCGACGAGATCCTCGCCCGCAGCGTCGGCGCCGACCGGATCATCGACGTCGAGGGCATCCAGACGTCGAGTGACGACAGCGAGCTCGAGCTCGAGTTCAGCCAGCACGGGGAAGCACTGCTGCTGTCCTACTGGTCGACTCTCGGTTCGCCGTACGCCGTCGCGGCCGAGGTCCCCGACCACATCGACCTCCCGACCGCTGACCGGGAGCGCGCCGACGCGGTGCTGGCCGCCGGCGGCCTGGTGCTGCTGCACGACGAGCGGGCGATCGACGACGGGATCCAGGTCCCGACCCTCGACGGCGACCAGGTCACGGTCGACGCCCGACGGTGGACCTACGACGCGACCGGGGAGGGCGAGCTGACCGACCTCGGGTCGGTGGACACCCCGGCGGTCGTGATCGAGATGGATCGGGCGGCGCCCTCCGTCGCCCTGATGGCGCCACCGCTGGTGCGCGAGCTCGGTCTGCAGACCTCGGTCGTCGGCAAGCTGGTCCGCGGGCCGATCAGCGAGGAGGCCGAGGACGACATCTCCGAGGCGGCCGCGGCGCTGCCGGCGGCGCCGTACTTCTACGTCGAGCGGGGCTACCAACCCGACGAGGCCGTCCGGATCATCCAGGGGGTCCTCGCCGCGCTCGGGGCCATCCTGATGCTCGGCGGCACCTTGACGGCGACCTTCCTCGCCCTGTCCGACGCCCGGCCCGACCTCGCCACCATGGCCGCGGTCGGGGCGCGCCCCCGGACACGGCGCGGTGTTGCGGCGGCCTATGCCCTCGTCGTCGGCGGCATCGGCGCCCTGCTGGGAGCGCCGGTCGGTTTCATCCCCGGCATGGCGATCAGCCAACCGCTGACCAGCGGTGTGGGGGACGCGTCGCTCGACGTGCCCTGGCTGCTGATCGGGATGGTCGTCCTCGGACTGCCGCTCCTCACCGCGGCCGCCGTCGGCGCCTGCGCACGAGGACGACTGCCCCTCACCGCCCGCGTCGACTGAGGTCCCGATCCCCGGGCATCGCTCGGGCAAGATGGATGCCCGAGCCCCTCAGCAGCGGAGGTCACCGTGACCAGTGCGCCCGTCCCGACCGCATCACAGCCCGCATCTCCGGCCGCCTCCTACGGCGTCCACTCCGAGGTCGGCCGGCTGCGCAAGGTGCTGGTGTGCCGGCCGGGCCTGGCCCACCGCCGGCTCACGCCGAGCAACAACGACGACCTGCTCTTCGACGACGTGATGTGGGTCGAGAACGCGCAGCGCGACCACGCCGACTTCGTCGCCAAGCTCGTCCAGCGCGGCGTCGAGGTCGTCGAGCTGCACGACCTCCTCGCCGAGACGCTGGCGGTGCCGGGGGCCCGGGACTGGCTGCTGGACCGCAAGATCGAGCCCAACCGCGTCGGGCTGGGGCTGATCGACGACACCCGCGCCTACCTCGAGACGCTGCCGCCCGAGCTGCTGTCGGAGTTCCTCATCGGCGGGCTGGCGTCGAGCGAGCTGCCGGAGGACTTCCGCTCCGTCCACCTCGGCCTGGCGCGGGAGGCTGCCGGGGTGCGCGAATACCTCATGCCCCCGCTGCCCAACACGCTCTACACCCGCGACACCACCTGCTGGCTCTATGGCGGGCTCACGCTCAACCCGCTCTTCTGGCCGGCCCGCAAGGACGAGACCCTGCTCTACCAGGCGATCTATCGCTTCCACCCCGACTACGTCGGATCGACGATCTGGTGGGGCGACGCCGAGAAGGACTGGGGTCAGGCGTCCTTCGAGGGCGGCGACATCATGCCGGTCGGCAACGGCGTCGTGCTGATGGGCATGAGCGAACGTACGTCGCGGCAGGCCATCACCCAGGTGGCGCGCACCCTGTTCGCCGCCGGCGCGGCCGAGCGGATCGTCGTCGCCGGCATGCCGTCGTTGCGCGCGGCCATGCACCTGGACACCGTCTTCACCTTCGTCGACCGCGATGTCGTGACGGCGTACGACTCGATCGTCGACGGCATCCATCCGTTCACGTTGGTGCCGTCCGACCGCTCGCCCGGCTTCGACGTCATCGATGAAGGGGGGAGGGCGTTCGTCGACGTCGTCGCCCGCTCCCTCGGCCTGCCCTCGATCCGCGTGGTGGAGACCGGCGGCGACGCCTACCAGTCCGAGCGACAGCAGTGGGACAGCGGCAACAACGCCGTCGCCCTCGAGCCCGGCGTGGTGTTCACATACGACCGCAACACCCTGACCAACGCGCTGCTGCGCAAGGCCGGCATCGAGGTCATCGAGATCGTCGGCGCCGAGCTCGGCCGTGGCCGCGGCGGCGGGCACTGCATGACCTGCCCGATCATCCGGGACGTTTGATGACGCGAGCGAGTCGCCCGGCCGGCGAGGCCCGCCCGGGCGCTCGCTTCGCTCGGCCCGCGGGACCACGCCGACGCGCCTTCGGCGCAAGGGCGCCGCGCTGCCGCGCCGCGTTGTCCTACGTAGGCGTGGCCTTGGACGGGCGGCAAGCCGACTCTGCAGGGGCCAGGCGCCTCGGCTGCGTCATGCCAGCGTGCCGAGATGCGCGACGAACATGGGGTTTGTCAGCGCCCACGCGCCGCGCGCGGCGCGCACCAGGGCGACCGCCTCGTCGCGCGGGTGACCGAGGTGGGTCAGCGCCACGGCGCTGACCAGCCCTGATCTGTTGAGGCCTCCGGAGCAGCGCACCAGTACCCGGCGATCGTCGCGGACCGCGGCCGCGATCTCGGCGCCGAGCTCCTGGATCCGGGAGCCGACGGCCGCGTCGACGACGGCGTCGGCGATCCGGAGGACGCGGTGCTCGACGCCCTCGGACGGCCCGTAACCCTGCCGCGCGACCAGGCTGATGACCAGGTCGAACTCGTCGCGCACCACGCAGGCCGAACCGCGCTGCGAGCGGACGTCGTGACCGCCCTGCCACAGCCCCGGCACGACCTCGTTCCACGGGTCCTCGCACAAGGGCATGCGGGTCGCCCGGCCGTCGCCGCCGCAGACGGTGCACTCCGGCATCGTGGCCGGGTCGGCGTAGCAGGCATGACAGAGCACGGGCGCATCGTGCCACCACCGGGCCTGCCCGGTCAGACCCGCCCGAGCGCCGCGGGGGACCCGGGGGTCGGGAACCAGCGTCGGACCACGGCCGCCTGGGCGCAGGTCCACGCCGAGCTGCAGACCCAGTAGGCGAGCAGCGCGACGGGCACCGCCCCGCCCGCGACGAGCATCCCGCCCGCCGAGAGCAACGGCACCCACTGCTGCGCGCTCACCATCGCCTCCGGCATCCCCTCGGTGACCGTGTTGGGTGCCACCAGGTGGCGCTGGGTGACATAGCTGAGCAGGGCGGCCGTGCCGGCGAGCCCGGCCACCACGGCGAGGTGGACCGCGCTGCCGCCGTACCCGTGCGAGGCGAGGGGTACGCCGAGGATCGTCGCCGCGCCGAAGGAGGCGACGAGCGCAGGGCCGAGGGCGCCGACCGACGAGCCGGCGGCGACCTGCGCGAGCAGGTGGTAGAGCGCCATCCAGATCGGGATCTGCACGAGCATCGGCAGGCAGCCGAGGCGCGAGAGGCCGTGCTCGGCGCCGAGCTGGCGGCGCTCCTCCATGAACTCCCGCATCGTGGCCGGATCGCGACGTTCGAGGCGGTCGCGATAGCGCTCGGTCAGGCGTTTCAGGTGGGGCCGGGCTCGGGCGGCGGCATGGGCCTGTCGCACCCCGCGGACGACGAGGGGGAGCAGGGCGACGCGGACGAGGACGACGACGCCGGCGATGGCGAGCAGCCAGGTTCCGCCCGCGTCGGGATCGGCGCCGACGGCGGTGGCAGTGGTGTGGACGGACGCGACGACGGTCGCGAGGGCATGGGACAGCGGATCGAGCAATGACATGCGGGCTCCTGGGCGGAGAGGGACGGTCGGACGTGCTCGCGGCAGCGAGTGTCAGACGGTCCCGGGAGCGCGCGGCCGGACCGGGTGTCGGTCGGTGTCGGTGACCCGCGAGGCGAGTGCGGGCACGGGTTGGCGAGCTCCCGGCCGCGGAGCGAACGACGGGGCGGTGATGCCGCCCTGCGTGGTGTGTACCAGTGCGCCGATGGCGACGGCCAGCATCGCGATGCCCGCCGCCAGCGGGGCATCGGGCCCGAGCGCGAGGAGCGACGCCGAGACGGTGGTGGCGAGAGCGACCAGCACGCTGCCGACGAACGCGGACATCCGCGCCGTGGTCGGGTGGTCGTCGCCGCGCATGCGGCGATCGTACGCCGCGTCCCCAGCCCGGCCCGTCCGAGATTTAAAGTCAGTCTTGACTGTTTGTTAGTCGCGCCCTCATGCTGTCGGCATGACGACGTCGACGGCGCGGGTGCCCCAGGAGGAGCGCACCCGAGCCATGCGGCAGCGGCTGATGGAGGCGACGGTCGAGCTGCTCGTCGAGAGGGGCTTCTCCGGCACGTCGACCACGCTCGTCTCGCAGCGCGCCGGCGTCAGCCGGGGGGCCCAGCTGCACCACTTCCCGACCAAGGACGCCCTGGTCGTGGCGGCCGTCGCGCATCTCACCGAGATCCGGGGCTCCGAGCTCGAGGCCGCCGTCACCCGGCTTCCCGAGGGCCCGGGCCGGACGGAGGCCGTGGTCCAGATGCTCGGCGACCACTTCGCCTCGCCGGTCTTCACCGCCGCCCTGGAGCTGTGGGTCGCGGCGCGGACGGATCCGGCGCTGCTGGAGGCGGTGGCTCCGCTGGAGCAACGGGTCGGTCGCGAGACGCACCGGCTGACCGTCGACCTGCTCGGCATCGACGAGGCCCGCCCCGGCGCCCGTGAGCTGGTCCAGGCCACGCTCGACCTGGTGCGCGGCCTCGGCCTCGCCAACACGCTCGGCGACGACGCCCGCCGCCGCCGCCGGATCCTCACCCAGTGGGCGCGCACACTCGAGGCGTCGCTGCAGGGTCCGGAGGTCGCGAGTCTCGGCCGCGGCCGGCCTCGCACCTCAACCACCGCAGAGAAGGAGTCACCATGAGCGTCCTCGACGACGTGCTCGTCGACCTCACGGCGGAGAGCCACCTGCTCCGCACCGCGGTCGCCGCCGCCAACGCCTGGGACCGGCCCACGCCGGCCGAGGGCTGGACGGTGGCCACCCAGGTCGCCCACCTGGCCTGGACCGATGAGGTGGCCGTCCTCGCCGCGCGCTCCGACACCGAGCAGGGCAAGGAGGACTGGGACGCCGTCGTGCTGAAGGCGATCGCGGACCCCACGGGCTTCGTCGACACCAGCGCCCACGAGCTCGCGGCGCTGCCCCCCGCCGAGCTGCTGGGCCGCTGGGACATCGCCCGGGCCGGGCTCGCCGCGGCGCTGCGTGCGGTGCCGGCGGGTGCCAAGATGCCGTGGTTCGGCCCGCCGATGTCGCCGACGTCGATGGCCACCGCGCGCTACATGGAGACCTGGGCCCATGCCCTGGACGTCTACGAGACCATCGGCGCGGTGCCGGAGCCGACCGACCGGATCAGGCACGTCGCCCACATCGGTGTTCGCACCCGCAACTTCGCCTTCGCCAACAACGAGCTGGAGGCGCCGGCCGAGGAGTTCCGGGTCGAGCTCACCGCGCCTTCGGGAGCCCTGTGGACCTGGGGTCCCGACGACGCGGCGCAGAAGGTGACCGGCTCGGCCTACGAGTTCTGCCAGCTGGCCACCCAGCGCATCCACCGCGACGACACCGACCTCGTGGCCGTCGGCGACGACGCCGAGAAGTGGCTCACCATCGCGCAGGCGTTCGCCGGCCCCGCCGGCGGCGGGAGGGAGAAGAAGTGACCAATCCGGTCAGGATCGCCAACTGCAGCGGCTTCTACGGCGACCGGCTCTCCGCGCTGAAGGAGCAGCTGGAGGGCGGCAGCAACGGACGGGACGTCGACGTCATCACCGGCGACTACCTCGCCGAGCTGACCATGCTGATCCTCGGCATGGACACCCTGCGCGACGCCGACCTCGGCTACGCCCGCACCTTCCTCAAGCAGCTCGAGGGCACGTTGGGCCTCGCGCTCGACAAGGGCGTGAAGATCGTCAGCAACGCCGGCGGCCTCAACCCGTCGGGGCTCGCGACGCAGATCCAGAAGCTCGCTGCCGAGCTCGGCCTCGACGCCAAGGTCGCGTACGTCGAGGGCGACGACCTGCGTGAGGCCGGCCTCTTCGACGGAGCGCTGACCGCGAACGCCTACCTCGGCGCGTTCGGCATCGCCTCCGCCCTGACCCGTGGCGCCGACATCGTCGTCACCGGGCGCGTGACCGACGCCAGCGTCGTCGTCGGTCCCGCGATCGCCCACCACGGCTGGACGCCGACGTCCTACGACGAGCTGGCCGGCGCCGTCGTCGCAGGTCACGTCATCGAGTGCGGCACCCAGGCGACCGGTGGCAACTTCTCCGGTTTCACCGACCTCTTCAGGGCCGGTGCCCCGATGACGAAGCCGCTGGGCTTCCCGATCGCCGAGATCGCGGCCGACGGCAGCAGCATCATCACCAAGCACGACGGCACCGGCGGCGCCGTCACCGTCGACACGGTCACCGCGCAGCTGCTCTACGAGATCCAGACGACGCGCTACCTCAACCCCGACGTCACCACCCACCTCGACTCGATCCGGTTGCGTCAGGAGGGTCCGGACCGCGTCGAGATCAGCGGTGTGGCCGGTGCCCCTCCCGTCGAGAGGCTCAAGGTCGCGGTCAACACGCTCGGTGGCTACCGCAACCAGTTCGAGTTCGTGCTGACCGGCCTCGACATCGACGCCAAGGCCGAGTGGCTGCGCTCCCAGCTCGACGGGCAGTTCCGCGCCGCCGAGGTCGTGTGGACCCAGACCCCCGCGCGCGGCGGCGACGCGGACACGGAGGAGGGCGCGTCGGTGCTGCTGCGCTGCATCGCCAAGGACCCCGAGGCCGGCCCGCTGGGCAAGCCGTTCACGGGTCCCTGCGTCGAGCTGGCCCTGGCGTCGTACCCCGGCTTCACGATGACCTCGCCGCCGCAGAAGCCCAGTCCCTTCGGCATCTACCGCCCCGAGTACGTCGACAGGTCGGCCGTCGAGCACACGGTCGTCCACCACGACGGCGTCCGCGAGGTGATCGCCGACCCGACCGCGTTCCTGGACGCCGCGGAGCTCGACCCCGAGCTGGGCAAGCGGCCCTCGCCCTATCCGGCGCCGGCGGACACGATCACCCGCCGGATGCCGCTCGGCACGTTCGTGCACGCCCGTTCCGGTGACAAGGGCGGCAACGCCAACCTCGGGCTGTGGGTGAAGAACGACGGCTCCCCGAAGTACGAGGCCCGCGTCCAGTGGCTCGCCAAGATCGTCAAGGACCGCAAGGTCCGCGAGCTGGTGCCCGAGGCGAAGGACCTCGACGTCGACGTCTACGTGCTGCCCAACCTGGGGGCCGTCAACGTCGTCATCCACGGCCTCCTCGGCGACGGCGTCGCCGCCTCCACGCGTTTCGACCCGCAGGCCAAGGGCCTCGGCGAGTGGGTCCGCAGCCGCATCGTCCACATCCAGGAGGACCTCGTATGAGCCACCCCCGGCCCGCAGGCCACAGGAAGGCAGGAACGCCATGACAACGGTCGCTTTCGACCACGGCTGGACCCCTGAGCAGCTCGCTCTGAAGCAGTCCGCGCGCGCGTTCGCCGAGCGCGAGCTGATGCCGCACATGGAGGAGTGGGAGCGCGCGGGGGAGATCCCCCGCGAGGTGCAGAAGAAGCTCGCCCACGCCGGTCTGCTCGGGGTCGGCGTCAGCGAGGAGGTGGGCGGCGACGGTGGCGACCTGCTCGACGCCACCGCGATGCAAGAGGGTTTGATGGCCGCCGGCGTCTCGGGCGGTTTCATGGCCAGCGCCTTCACCCACGGCATCTCGATCCCGCACATCGTGGCCGCCGGCTCGAAGGAGCTGATCGACACCTGGGTGCGGCCGACCCTCGCCGGCGACCTCATCGGCAGCCTCGGCATCACCGAGCCGGGCACGGGCTCGGACGTCGCGGGCATCACCACCCGGGCGGTCCGCGACGGCGACCACTGGGTGATCAACGGCGCCAAGATGTTCATCACCTCCAGCGTCCGCGGCGACTTCGTGACCACGGCCTGCCGCACCGGTGAGGACGGCGCCCACGGCATCTCGCTGATCGTCGTACCGAAGGACACGCCGGGGTTCACCGTCTCCCGCAAGCTGCACAAGATGGGCTGGCTGGCCTCCGACACCGGCGAGCTGTCGTACGACGACGTGCGGGTGCCGGTCGCCAACCTGGTCGGGCAGGAGAACCACGGGTTCTACTACATCGCCGACCAGTTCGTGACCGAGCGGATCTGGCTGGCGCTGATGGGCTACGGCCACGCGATGCGCTGCCTGCAGCTGACCGTCGACTACTGCAACCAGCGCGACACCTTCGGCAAGCCGCTGGTGAAGAACCAGGTCGTGCGCGCCAAGCTCACCGAGATGCACCGCCAGATCGCGGTCGCCCGGAGCTACACGCACGAGGTCGCGCGCCGCTACGTCGCCGGCGAGAACGTCATCGCCGAGGCCTGCCTGGCGAAGCAGACCTCCGTCGACACCGCGGTGTGGGTCGCCGACCAGGCCGTGCAGCTGCACGGCGGGATGGGCTACATGCGCGAGTCCGAGGTCGAGCGGCACTACCGCGACGTGCGGCTGCTGCCCATCGGCGGTGGTTCGACCGAGGTGCTGACCGACCTCGCCGCCCGACTGCTCGGATACGGAGGCTGACATGGCACTGATCAAGCCGCTGGGCGGCGAGGTGAGCGTCCACATGAAGGCGCCGGTCGAGGAGGTCTGGGCGCTGGTGAGCGACGTGACCCGGATCGGTGAGTTCTCCCCGGAGACCTTCGAGGCGACGTGGACCCACGGTGCGACCGGGCCGGCCCAGGGAGCCCGCTTCAAGGGGCACGTCAAGCGCAACGGCGTCGGGCCGACGTACTGGACGCCGTGCACGGTCACGAAGTGCGTCGAGCCGGGCAACAACGAGGCGGTCTTCGAGTTCAGCGTCGGTCTCGACGCCAACCCCATCAACACGTGGGGCTACCGGATGCACGCCGAGAACGGCGGCACCCGGGTCACCGAGTACTTCCGGCTCACGCCGGCCTGGTACATCCGCGGCTACTGGCTCCTGATGGGCCGGCTGCGCAGCAAGACCAACGAGCGCGGCATGCGCGCGACCCTGGAGGCGATGAAGGCGGTGCTTGAAGGAGTGAGCGAGTCGTGACCACGACGGAGACCGAGGCACCCGAGCAGACGGTCGAGGAGGCTCGGCGGTCCTCGATGAAGGCCAAGATCGCCGACCTGCACGCCGAGCAGATGAAGGCGGTCGAGGCCGGCGGCAAGTACATCGCCCGCCACAAGGAGCGCGGCAAGCTCACCGCCCGCGAGCGGATCGAGCTGCTCGTCGACGAGGGCTCGGCCTTCCTCGAGCTGATGCCGCTCGCCGGCTGGGGCAGCGACTTCGCGGTCGGCGCCTCGCTCGTCACCGGGATCGGTGTCGTCGAGGGTGTCGAGTGCATGATCATCGCCAACGACCCGACGGTGAAGGGCGGCGCCCTCAACCCGTGGTCGCTGAAGAAGTCCTTCCGGGCGGCCGAGATCGCGGAGAAGAACCACCTGCCGTCGATCAACCTCACCGAGTCCGGCGGCGCGGATCTCCCCACCCAGAAGGAGATCTTCATCCCCGGCGGCCGCGGCTTCCGCGACCTGACCCGCTCATCGGCGCGCAAGCAGCCCACCATCTCGGTGGTCTTCGGCAACTCGACCGCGGGCGGCGCCTACGTCCCCGGCATGAGCGACTACGTGATCATGGTCAAGGAGCAGGCCAAGGTCTTCCTGGCCGGCCCGCCGCTGGTGAAGATGGCGACCGGCGAGGAGTCCGACGACGAGACCCTCGGCGGCGCCGAGATGCACTCGCGCACCTCCGGCCTCTCCGACTACCTCGCCGTCGACGAGCACGACGCGATCCGGTTGGCCCGGCGCACCGTCGCCCGACTCAACTGGCGCAAGAAGGGCGAGGCCCCCACGGTCTCGTACGTCGAGCCGGACCTCGACCCCGAGGACCTGCTCGAGCTGATCCCGACCGACCTCAAGGAGCCCTTCGACCCGCGCGAGGCGATCCTGCGGATCGTCGACGGGGTCTCGACAGGCTCGACCACCGGAGGGACCAACGAGGTCGCCTTCGACGAGTTCAAGCCCCTCTACGGCTCGGCGCTGTGCGTCGGCTGGGCGCAGATCCACGGCCACCCGGTCGGCATCCTCGCCAACGCGCGCGGCGTGCTGATGAGCGAGGAGGCGCAGAAGGCCGCGCAGTTCATCCAGCTGGCCAACCAGAAGGACACGCCGCTGCTGTTCCTGCACAACACGACCGGCTACATGGTCGGCGCGGAATACGAGCAGGGCGGCATCATCAAGCACGGCGCGATGATGATCAACGCCGTTTCGAACTCGAAGGTCCCGCACCTGACGGTGATCATGGGAGCGTCCTACGGCGCCGGCAACTACGGCATGAACGGCCGCGCCTACGACCCGCGCTTCCTCTTCACCTGGCCGTCCGCGAAGTCGTCGGTCATGGGCCCCGCCCAGCTCGCCGGCGTCCTGGAGATCGTCGCGCGGGAGTCCGCGGAGAAGAAGGGCCAGCCCTTCGACGCCGAGGGATTCGTGGCGATCAAGGAGATGGTCGAGCAGCAGATCGAGGAGCAGTCGCTGCCCTACGTCCTGTCCGGCATGGTCTATGACGACGGCGTCATCGACCCGCGCGACACCCGCACCGTCCTGGGTATCTGCCTGTCCGTCATCGACAACCAGCCCATCGAGGGCGCCATGAATTTCGGGGTGTTCCGTCTATGACCACGATCAACCGCATCCTCGTCGCCAACCGCGGCGAGATCGCCCGCCGCGTGTTCCGCACCGCCCGCCGTCTCGGCATCGACACGGTGGCCGTGCACTCGGACGCCGACGCCGGGCTGCCGTTCGTACGGGAGGCCGACGCCGCCTGCCGACTGCCGGGAAACACGCCTGCCGAGACCTACCTGCGCGGTGACCTGATCATCGCCGCGGCGAAGAGGTCCGGAGCCGACGCGATCCACCCGGGCTACGGCTTCCTCTCCGAGAACGCCGCCTTCGCCCGCCAGGTCGCCGACGCGGGCCTCGTCTGGATCGGTCCCGACCCGGACTCGATCGACCGGATGGGCTCCAAGATCGAGTCCGAGAAGCTGATGGAGGCCGCCGGCGTTCCCGTCCTGGGCAACCTCACCGTCGACACGGCGACCGACGACGACCTGCCGCTGCTGGTCAAGGCGTCCGCCGGCGGCGGGGGCCGCGGCATGCGCGTGGTGCGGTCCCTCGGTGAGCTCGCCGGCGAGGTCGAGAAGGCCTCCGCCGAGGCCGAGTCGGCCTTCGGCGACGGCACCGTCTTCGTCGAGCCGTACGTCGAGCGCGGCCGTCACGTCGAGGTGCAGGTCGTGGGCGACGGCAACGGCGGGGTGCTCGTCCTCGGAGAGCGTGACTGCTCGCTGCAGCGCCGCCACCAGAAGGTCGTCGAGGAGGCACCCGCACCCGGCCTGACCGAGGAGGTCGCGACCGCCCTGCACGACGCGGCCCGCAAGGCCGCCGAGGCGATCAGCTACCGCGGCGCGGGGACGGTCGAGTTCCTCTACGACGCCGACACGCAGCGCTTCTACTTCCTGGAGATGAACACCCGGCTCCAGGTGGAGCACCCCGTCACCGAGCAGGTCTATGGCGTCGACCTGGTCGAGCTGCAGGTCGCGGTCGCCGAGGGGCGGGACCTTCCCGCCATCGACCCGCAGCCCGAGGGCCACGCGATCGAGGTCCGTCTCTATGCCGAGGACCCGTCGGCGGACTACGCCCCGCAGACCGGCCGCCTGCTCGAGCTCGAGCTGGAGCACGACGACACGTTCGCGCTCGACGGCTTCGGCATCCGCCTCGACACCGGCTTCGAGTCGGGATCGGAGGTCGGCACCTTCTATGACGCGATGCTGTCGAAGGTGATCGCCTGGGGGCCGACTCGCGAGCAGGCCGCGCGATCGCTCGCGCGGGTGCTGGAGAAGGCCCGGATCCACGGGTTGACGACCAACCGTGACCAGCTCGTCGCGTCGTTGCGCCACCCGGCGTTCCTCGACCTGTCCGGGCTGGCGACGTCCTTCTACGGCGACCACCCCGAGACCCTCACCCCGGCGGCAGCCGACGACCTGCTGCCGTTCGTCGGCGCGGTCGCGCTCGCTGAGCACCGCCGCGTCGCCGCGAAGGTGCAGTCACGGATCCCGGCCGGCTTCCGCAATGTCGTCGCCGGTCCACGCTCGACCCGCTTCGGCGTGGGTGCTGACGAGGTCGAAGTGCTCTGGCACGGCGGCACTGCCGGCTACTCCTCCGCCGACCGTGAGGACGTCACGGTCGTGTCGGTTTCGACAGGCTCAACCAACGGAGGGGCCGAGGTGGTCGTCGACATCGACGGCGTCACCCGGCGCTACGATGTCCGCGTCCTCGAGGACGCGGTGCTGGTCGACGGCCCGCGCGGCGGCGCCACGCTCCGGATCGTGCCGCGCTTCGTCGACCCCTCGACCCAGGTCGCCGCGGCCTCGCTGCTCGCGCCGATGCCGGGCAGCGTGATCGCCGTCCGCGCCGCGGTAGGGGACGTCGTACAGGAAGGCCAGACCATCCTCGTGATGGAGGCCATGAAGATGCAGCACACCATCGCGGCGCCCTACGCGGGCACCGTCACCGAGCTGTCGGCGACCGCCGGCCAGCAGGTCGAGGCGGGCACCGTGCTCGCCGTCGTTGAGCCCGCCGAAGACGCCGGCTCGGAGGAGGACAACTGATGACCATCCCGTTCACCGAGTCCGAGGAGCGGGCCGCGCTGCGCGAGTCCGTCAAGTCGCTGGCCGCCAAGTACGGCCACGCCTACGTCGCCGAGCAGGCCCGCAAGGGTGAGAAGACGACCGCGCTGTGGGACGACTTCGGCAAGCACGGCTTCATCGGCGTCAACATCCCCGAGGAGTACGGCGGCGGTGGCGGCGGCATGGGCGACCTGGCGGCCGTCCTCGAGGAGGCGTCGGCGCAGGGCGCGCCGTTGTTGATGATGGTGGTCTCGCCGGCGATCGTCGGCTCGATCATCGCCCGCTGCGGCACCGAGGAGCAGAAGAAGCAGTGGCTGCCGGGGATCGCGAGCGGCGAGACCGTCGCGGCCTTCGCGATCACCGAGCCCGACGCCGGCTCCAACAGTCACCAGATCACCACCACAGCCACCCGCGACGGCGACTCGTGGGTGATCAAGGGTCAGAAGACGTTCATCTCCGGCGTCGACGAGGCCGACGTGATGCTGGTCGTCGCCCGCACCGCCGACGCCAAGACCGGCAAGCTCAAGCCCGCGCTCTTCCTGATGCCGACCGACGCGGCCGGCCTCGAGAAGCAGCACATCCCGATGGAGTTCGTCGCGCCGGAGAAGCAGTGGACGCTGTTCTTCGACGACGTCCGTCTGCCCGCCGACGCACTGGTCGGCGACGAGGACGGCGGCCTCTGGCAGCTCTTCGCCGGCCTCAACCCGGAGCGGATCATGGGCGCGGCGATGACCTGCGGCCAGGCCCGCTATGCGCTGGAGAAGGCGGTCGACTACGCCAAGACCCGCACCGTGTGGAAGGACCAGCCGATCGGCGCCCACCAGGGCATCGCGCACCCGCTGGCGAAGGTGAAGATCGAGCTCGAGCAGGCTCGCCTGCTGATGCAGAAGGCAGCCGCGCTCTACGACGCCGGCGACGACTTCACCGCCGGGGAGTACGCCAACATGGCCAAGTACGCCGGTGGTGAGATCGCCTGCAACGCCCTCGACGTCGCCGTCCAGACCCACGGCGGCAGCGGCCTGACCACCGAGCTCGGCCTCGGCAACCAGCTCGTCGCCGCCCGCCTCGGCCGGATCGCCCCCGTCAGCCGGGAGATGATCCTCAACTTCGTCGCCATGCACTCGCTGGGGCTGCCCAAGTCGTACTGAGCGGTGGGCGGTGGTGCGCAATTCACGGGTTAACCCGTGAATTAGGCCCACCACCCACCTCCCGCATCGGCGCCGGTCCCGGTAGGGCGACACGCCATGCCATAGGTTGCCGTTGTGGGTGTCGTCGGCAAGCTGGATCGCGGACAGCGGAAGAACTCCGCTGTCGGCTTCCCGCTCGCCGTCATCTACAAGTTCTTCGACGACCAGGGCAACTACCTGGCAGCGATCCTGACGTTCTATGCGTTCCTGTCGATCTTCCCGCTGCTGCTCCTCGGTACGTCGATCCTCGGCTTCATCCTCGAGGGGCGTCCGGCGCTGCAGGAGCAGGTGCTCGACTCGGCCCTCGCGCAGTTCCCGATCATCGGCGACCAGCTGGGGCGGCCGGAGGGCCTGCAGGGCTCGACCGGCGGCATCATCGTCGGCTCGCTGACGGCGCTCTACGGTGCCCTGGGTCTCGGGCTGGCGCTGCAGAACGTGCAGGCGGCGGTGTGGGCGGTGCCGCGCAACAGCCGTCCGCACCCGGTGATGACCCGGGTCAACAGCCTCTTCATCCTCGCCGTGGCGGGTACTGCGATCCTCACGATCTCCATCGGCTCTGCGGTGCTGACGGAGACCGAGCTGATCGGCGGCCTGTCCGACGAGGGCTGGTTCCACTGGGTGGTGCGCCTGGTGACGATCGTCGTCCTCGGCTTCGTGATGACGGTGCTGCTGAGGATGGCGACCGCGCGGGCGATCCGCAGCAACGTGATCCGGGTGGCGCCGGGCGGCTACACGATCGCGGTGATGTGGCAGTTCCTGCAATACATCGGGACGGTCTACGTCACCAACGTCATCGCCAGCGCCGACCGCAACGGCATGGAGACCTTCGGGGTCGTCCTCGGTCTGATGGGTCTGCTCTACATCGGCGCGATCATGGGCGTGCTCGGCCTCGAGGTCAACGTCGTCATCGCCCGCCGGCTGTGGCCCCGCGCGCTGCTCACGCCCTTCACCGACTCCGTCGACCTCACCGAGGCCGACCGCCGGGCCTACGCCATGTATGCGCAGATGCAGCGCCACAAGGGCTTCCAGACGGTCGCGGTCCGTTTCGACGGCCGCGACGGCGACACCCACGAGATCGTCCTCGACCCCCGGACCGAGGAGATCATCAAGCAGCACATCCCCGGCCGGCCCCCTCGGCCCGAGGCGGCCCAGGAGCCGACGCAGGCCATCCGGGTGGAGCCGACGGTCGACGACGACCAGCTCGGCTCCCCGCGTCAGCGTCGCTGACCGTCTGCGCGCTGCCGCCGGCCCTTCCTGGAGGCCTGCCCGACGCGCCGCTCGAGCAGGGTCACGGGACCGACCAGGCGCGGACCGGCGAGGCGGGTCTCGACCCGGCGCATCTCCCGTCCGAGCGGCTGGGCGAGGTACTCGCCGAGGATGACGCCGGCGGCGAGGGCCAGGGCGACCGACGCCGCGCCGATGAGGGCGACCAGGCCCAGCGAGGTGTCCCGTCGCGATCCCTCGCTGACCAGGGACAGGCCGCGATAGATGGCGATCCCCGGCAGCAGGGGGACCACGCTCGAGACCACGACGATGAGGGGCGGGACCCGCAGGCGGCGTGCGACGGCGTACCCGACGAGGCCGACGAAGAGCGCGGCGAACGCCACCGCCCACGCCCGCCCGATCCCGGGTGTCTGGATCGACTGGGTGATCGCCATGGCGAGCCCGGCAACGACGGCGATCGGGACCAGCACTCGCGCGGGGGAGTACGACGCGAAGGCGAACGCCGCCGCGGCGAGCGCGGCTCCGGCGACCGCGAGTCCGGCCGCCTGGATGTTGGTCGCACCCGGCTCGACCGTCGGCAGGTCGACGCCGAGCGCCGAGGCGAGGCTGAGCCCGCCGCTCACCCCGGCGATGATGCCGGCCGTCGCGAGCAGCGCCTCGGTGATGCGGGCGCCCGCGGTGATGTAGAAGCCGGTGAGCGCGTCCTGCAGCGCCCCCATGAAGCCGATGCCGGCGAGCAGCATGATGATGTTGGCGGTCACGACCAGCGAGACGTCGATGTCGAGCCCCACCTGCCCGTCGACGACCGCGGCCCCGACGGCCACGAGGGTCGCGACGGCCCCGCCGGCGACCTGGGAGTAGAAGGTGGGCAGACGGCGCCGGGAGATCCGGAGCTGCAGGCGGTCGATGAGGACGGCGGCGAGGGCGGCCAGCACCGCGACGATCACGTCGCCGCCGAGCTGCACGCCCACGCCCGCTGCCATCACGGCCCAGCCCGCGGTCACGGCCCAGCGGGGGCGGGCGTGGCCGGTCGACGTGATCCGACCGAGCTCGGCGCGCGCGTCCCGCAAGCCGACCCGCCCGGCGGCGACGTCGCGCACCAGGTGGTCGACGCGGGTCAGGTCCTGGTAGTCGATGGTGCGCTGCACGACCTGGCGGGTGGCGAGGAGCGGCGGCTGGTCGGGACTGCTCTGGTGGCTGGCCGACAGGGAGGTGAAGGTGATGTCGAACTGCGCCTCGCTGGCGCCGAGGGCGCGCGCGACCGACAGCATCGTGACGGTGACGTCGGCGGCCCCCGCGCCGGAGGACAGCAGCACCTCGCCCAGTCGGAGACAGAAATCGAGGGTGAGCGCGAGTCGGTTGGTCACCGGGATCTGCTGGGTGGGAGGAAGGTCGGGCTCGGCCATCCCTCGATGGTGCCGTATCGGTCCAGCGCCGTCCCGGTCCCGGGCCCGGCCGACCTGACCTCCTACCCGGGGATGTCGCGACAAACCCTTTGAGTGAGAGAAGATTTCCCTGATTTCTAGGGGTTTTGAGCGCAAAGCCGCAGGGCAGACGGCTGCTCACCGTCCCCGGAAATGCTGGGGCAGACCATCAGGAGTCACCTCCCATGAAGCGCATTCTCGGATCGATGGTCGCGACCTTCGCGATCCTCTTCAGCACCCTGTTGTCCGTCGGCGTGGTCGGCCCGACGCCGGTCGCGGAGGCCCGGTGCATCCCGGCCAACGACCTGTACCGGATCTACACGTTCAAGGACAAGACGACGTCCTACCACCCGACCAACATCCAGAGCGACTGGGCGACCTTCCGCAGCGGCGGCACGATCACCTACAACAAGACCAAGACCGCGACGGTCAGCGCCTCGGTCACCGCCACGGTCTCCGCCGAGGCGGGCGTCATCTTCGCCAAGGCATCCACGAGCCTCGGCGTCACCGTCGGTGGCAGCTGGTCGAAGTCCGACTCCTGGGCCTACAGCGCCGTCGTCCCCGCCGACAGCTCGCACCGCTACCGCCTGCACATGTATCACTTCTCGGTGAGCTTCAAGGTGATGAGGAAGAACTGGTCCTACGCCAAGTGCAACTACGTCAACGCGTGGGGCTCGTGGCAGACCGTGAAGCACGCGCCGACCAAGGCCAACCGCAACATCTGGCGGCTCGACAAGGTCAGCCTCTGACCTGTCGCCTCCTGGCGCTCGTTCCTTGGTCATCGAGGAGCGAGCGCCAGCGAGCGTCACGAGATGCCTGTGCGGACCCCGACGAGGTTCGCACAGGGGTCTCGTGACGCCTGCTCGTTCCTCGCAGACTCCTCGACCACCAGAGGCAGCGCGTTCCGCGCAGGCTCCTCGACCACCAGCGTGGGTCAGTCGCGCAGCAGTGCGCGGATCGCGCCGAGCACCTCGTCGTCGAGGCCCAGTCCCTCGCGCAGGTACGACGCCCGGTCGCCGAAGTGCTCGTCGACGGCCGCCGACGCGGCACCGAGGAAGGACAGGTCGGCGACGAGGGTCGGTTCGAAGACGGGCACCATGTGGTCACCGGCGTGCTCGGCGATCTGCGCCTCGACCCGCGCCCGACTCGCTGCGGAGCGATCGTTGGTGAGCAGGTAGTCGGCCCGGATCACCGCGTCGTCGACACCGGCGATGTGCAACACCAGCGCGGCCAGCCAGCCGGTGCGGTCCTTGCCGGCCGAGCAGTGGAAGAGCTGCGGACCGCCCTCGGCGAGCTGTTGCAGGGCCGCACCGAAGGCGACCCGGCACTTCTCCTCGGTCACGAAGCCGCGGTAGACCACGCGCATCAGCTCGTCGGCCGCCTCCCGGGTCTGCAGCATCGCGACGGTCTCCATCGGGATGCCGATGGCGTCGAAGTGCAGGGGCTGGGCGCCGGGGACGTGGGGGTCGGGGTGCAGGTCGATCTCCAGGCGCGAGCGCAGGTCGAGGATCGCGGTGAGCCCCAGCCCGCTCAACGCGCCGTGGTCGTCCTCGGTCAGCCGCAGGTCGTTGGACCGGTAGAACACCCCGGTCCGCAGGCGCCCGCCGTCGGTGGTCGGGTAGCCCGGGCCCGCGACGTCGCGGAAGTTGTCGACCGACGCCAGCCGGAGGTACTCCTGCTCCTCGTGCACGAGGTCGAGGTTAGGGCAGGTCGGCCGATTTGCAGTGGCGCCTGGACCAGAGGCCGCGTCCACCCAACTGTCGAGTTGCTCGCCAACCGGCGGGATTGCAGCAAAGGTCAGCGCAAGAGTGGGGACTTCTGCTCTCTGGAACCGACACAACCTTCCGATCGTCACATCGCCGCCAATCCAAGGAGGGCTCATGAGGCGTCTTCGCGAACGACGCGGTGTCCGCCGGGCGATCGCGGTCTTCGCCAGCGGAGTCCTCGCTGTCGTCCTGACTGCGATAAGCAACCCGGTGTCCGCCAGTCCCACTGACTATCCGTGGAGCGTCTACCCTGATCGTGGTGCACACACCTATTGCTTTGGCCCCGCTTTCGCGGCCTATTCGGCGCTGACCTCTCGCGCCCACTACGCGATGGACGACAACGACGGGGTCGAGGCTCAGACCGTTGTCGACACAGTGTTCTACTCGGCATGCTCGGCCGCTACGGACGTTCGCTTTGTGGAGACACCGATCGGAGGGGGAGCGGGCGGAGAAACCCAATGCGTGGCGCTCAACAGTGCTGGATACTGCGATCAGTGGCACGTACGCATCGATTGGGATGTCATTCGGGAGGTTGCTTCCAACGATGGTTATCAGGCTCGCAAGACGCTCTGCCACGAAATCGGTCACTCCTTGGGTGCTGACCATTACCTCCTATCGATCGAGTCTCCGGACTACCCGACTCAAACCTGCATGATCAGCGGGTTGTACGACTCGGGGGCGGCCTGGACACGAACCTACGGTGGCTTCCATCGAGCGCACATCAACACTTGGTTCTGAGATGAGCAATGAAATGGGAACGATGGTGCCTACGGCCACACGCATTTCGACGGCCTTTCTCCTGCTGCTGGTTCTCGTGGGTGGGGTCGCTTGCAGTGGTTCATCCGCGCCTTCGAAGGCTCGCGCGGATGTCCCTCGTCATGCAGACAGCGGGTTGCTTGCCCAGATGACGGGGCACAGCGATGTGCTCACCAGCGGCACGGTCGGCGAGTTGCTCAAGAGTTCTTCCGTGCGCGCTACGGCGACCGTCGTCTCCGTTGCGGATGGTCCCGTCGTGGAGCAGGACGACGGGGATCAGATCTACCACTACCGTTTCGCCGTCATCACCCTGGAAGTCACCGACGACCTCGGCGCGCAGACGACGCCGGAGGTGGGCTCGATGATCTCAGTGAGTGTCCGCAGAGGGACAGATGTCCTCGACATGCATGGTCAGCCGTACTTCGAACGGCCGGTGCCCCCCACCAGCATTGACGAACTGGCGAGAGCCATTCCGGTGGGCACACGCGCAGTCGTGCTCGGCAACCTCAACCGCGACCTCCGATCCGACCTGAGGATCGATCGCGGAGGCTCCAGGGCTACCTGGGGTGAGCTGGTGGATGGATCGCACCCGCAGCGGTTCAGCCTGGAGACCGGACCCGCCGAGATGTCCGGTTGGCCTGACCACGGCTACGACAGCCTCGTCGAGGAGATCGTCCGCTGAGCTCGTGGATCAGGCCATCGGGCTGCGCCGCGGTGCACGGGGGATGAACCGCGAGGTGCGGGCGGCATACTCCGGATAGCCGGGGCGCTGCATCATCGTCTTCTCCAGCAGCTTGGCACCGGTGGCCTCGGAGAGGAACCAGGTCATCGCGAGCGGCGCGAGGACCGTCGCGAGTCCGGCGACCCAGCCGCTGGCCAACCCGCCGACCAACCAGATCCCCCACCACACGCAGGCGTCGCCGAAGTAGTTGGGGTGTCGGGTGTAGCGCCACAGCCCTGTGTCGAGGACCTGCGGTCGCTCGTCCCGTGGTCGGGCGCGGTACGACGCCAGCTGCGCGTCGCCCACGGCCTCGAACACGAGGCCGACGACCCACACGAGGGCGCCGACCACGACGATCGGCCACCACACGTCGTCGGTGGCCGTGCCGACGACCACCGGCAGCGCGATGACGACGGCGGCGACGCCCTGGACGGCGAACACCTTGCGGATCGCGACGACGAGACCCACTTCGTCGAGCCGACCGCCGAGCATCTTCTCGTAGCGCGGGTCCTCGTGGTCGCCGCTGGCCCGACCGCGCAGGTGCCAGGCCAGACGCAGCCCCCACGCCGCCACCAGAGCGACGAGCAGCACGGTCCGCGTGGAGTCCCCGGCGTCGCGGGCGAGGCCGACGACGGCGCAGCCGATCGCGATCGCGACGAACACCAGTCCCCAGGCCACATCCACCACGACCACGACCCCGCGACGCCGGGCCTCGAGCGTGGTCGCGGTCATGACGAGCCCGGCCACGACGAGCGCGGTGAGGCCGGCAGCAAGGACGTCAGGCATTGCGGGACTCCCTCACCAGGAGCGGACGAGGGGGAGGGAGTGGGCGGCACCGGGGCGGGCGAGAAGGACCTGGTCGACACCCATCCGGCCGTCGCGGAACGCCATCGAGCCGCCGACGAGGTAGAGCTCCCAGACGCGGACCAGCTCCTCGCCGACCAGGGCGGTGATGGCCTCGCGGTTGGCCTCGAAGCGCTCGATCCAGCCGGCGACGGTGAGCACGTAGTGCTCGCGCAGCGCGTGGACGTCGCGGGCCTCCAGGCCGGAGGCCTCGAGCAGGTCGACGGTGGCGCCGACGGGCCGCATGTACATGTCGGGCGCGATGAACGACTCGATGAACGGTCCGCCGCCGGGCCACCGGTTGCCGGCGGGCCGGGACATCTGCTGGACCAGCACCCGGCCGCCGGGACGCACGGAGTCGTGCAGGACGCGGGCGTAGGTCGGGTAGTTGCGCTCCCCGACGTGCTCGCCCATCTCGAGGGAGACCACGGCGTCGTACTCCTGGCCGCGGGACGGCACCGCGTCGCGGTAGTCGCAGACGTCGAAGCGGACCTTGTCGGCCACGCCGCGGCGCTCCGCGGCCGCAGTCGCGAACGCCTGCTGCTCGGTCGAGATCGTCACGCCGCGCACCTCGACGCCGAAGTGCTCGGCCGCGTGCAGGGACAGCGAGCCCCACCCGCAGCCGACGTCGAGCAGGCGCATGCCCGGCTCGAGGCCGAGCTTGCGACAGACCAGGTCGAGCTTGGCGTGCTGCGCCTCGACGAGGGAGACGTCCGGGTTGGCGTGGTAGCCGCACGAGTAGGCCATCGCGACCGGGTCGAGGATCAGCGAGTAGAACTCGGCTGTCGTGTCGTAGTGGTGGCTGATGGACGCGCGGTCGCGGTCCTTCGAGTGCAGACGACCCCGGATCCGCGCCTGCGTCGCGGGCGGAGCCGGCGGACGGCCCAGGATGTCGAGGCCGATCGCCGTGCGCACCGCGCCGGCCACCGCCCGCAGCGATGGACGCCGGCCCGCCAGGTCCCGCTCCCTGGCCACCGCGAACGCATGGGTCAGGCCACGGTCGAGGGCGACCAGGTCGCCCTCGACCGCGAGCTCGCCGGCGACGTAGGCCTGGGCGGCGCCCAGCTCGCCCGGGTGCCACAGCAGGCGGCGCAACGCGTCGGGCGAGCGCAGAGCGACGGCCGGGGCATCGGCCGGTCCCGCGACCGACCCGTCCCACGCGGTCAGGCGCACCGGGAGGTCGCCGGCGAGGAAGGGCCGCAGCGCCGCCTCCAGGCGGGCGGCGACCCCGTCGCCTGCGGTGGGTGCGGGGGCGGGGGTGTCGAGCGTGGCGGTCATCGCGTCTCCCGGTCGGTGCGCTCGAACGTCAGCTGGCGCACGTTGATGTAGTCGGCGGCGAACCCGGCGCGGCAGTAGTCCAGGTAGAAGTGCCACATCCGCACGAAGGTCTCGTCGAAGCCCAGCGCGGCCACCCGGTCCCGGGCGGCGAGGAAGGCCTGGTCCCAGCGCCGCAGCGTCGCGGCGTAGTGGGCGCCGATGGCGAGGTCGTCGACCACCTGGAGCGAGGTGTGCTGCGCGATGGTCTCCTCGATCGCCCGGACCGACGGCAGGGCGCCGCCGGGGAAGATGTAGCGGGTGATGAAGGTGTGTGTCGACCGGGTGGCGAGCATCCGGTCGTGGGGCATCGTGATCGCCTGGATCGCCACCCGACCGCCGGGGGCGAGGACGTGGTCGAGGGTGCGGAAGTACGTCGGCCAGTACGCCGCGCCCACGGCCTCGATCATCTCCACGGAGACCACGGCGTCGTAGGCCTGCGCGGGCTCGTCCAGCAGCGCGCGGTAGTCGCACAGGTCGACCTGGACGCGGTCGGCGTACCCCGCCGCCGCGATCCGCTCGCGGGCCAGCTGCTGCTGCTCCACCGACAAGGTGATGGTGCGGACCGTCGCGCCGCGAGCCGCGGCCCGCACGGCGAGCTCGCCCCAGCCGGTGCCGATCTCCAGGACCCGGGTGCCCGACGTGACGCCCGCCTGATCGAGGAGACGGTCGATCTTGCGGTGCTGCGCCGCCGCGAAGTCCTCGGTCTGCGCGGTCGCGAGGTCCTCGAACAGGGCCGACGAGTAGGACAGCGTCGGGTCGAGGAACGCCTCGAACAGACCATTGGACAGGTCGTAGTGATGGGCGATGTTGTCCTGGGCGTGCGCCCGCGATCCCCGGTGCGTGCGGGGCATCTTCGTCACCACCATCGCGCGCAGCCGCTGCAGGGGCCGCGGCACGAGCGTCGAGATCTCGGCGGCGAGCACCGTCAGGAACGCCCCGAGGCCACCGTCCGACGGGTCGCCCTCCTCCGACCAGGCGCCTGTCAGGTAGGCCTCCCCGAAGCCGATCAGCTGGTCCTTCCCGAGGCGGGCGAAGAGCTCCGCGGGACGCTCGACCACGATCCCCGGACCCCCACGGCCCAGGGTCTCGGTGCGTCCGTCGGGGTGCTCCAGCCGGACGGTGACGTCGAGGCGGGCGATCGCGGAGCGGAAGAGCCGCTCGGCGATCCGGGCGGCGATCCCGGCCGTCGGAGCCTGGTCGAGGCCCGGCCAGAGGTTGGCACGGGGCTGGGGCTCGGCGGTGAGGGTCATCGGAGACTCCTTCCGGTGGTCGAGGAGCCCGCGCGGGGCGAGGTGGTTCCGGTGGTCGAGGAGCCCGCGAGGGACGAGCGGGCGTCACGAGACCCCTGTGCGGACCTCGTCGAGGGGGCTGCGGGCATCTCGTGACGCTCGCTGGCGCTCGCACCTCGATGACCGGGGGCTTCTGCGCTCGCTCCTCGATGACTGGCGTCGTGGGCAGGTCGGGGCTGCACGGGGAGCCGGCGCAGCCACAGCGCGATCCCGTGCATCCGGATCAGCGCCGCCCCGCGGAGACCGGCGAGCGGGGGGCCGGGCGAGGGGGACGTGGCCGGCTGGCCGACGAGGCTGGCGTCGAAGCGGGCGCCGTCGTCGGTGACCAGACGGATCGCGAGGCGAAGGGTCCCGTCACCGGCGCCCGGCGGCGGGACGGCGACCTCGTAGTGGCCGTCCGTGCCGTGGAACGGCGAGACGTACATCGCCTTGTCGATCACGGCACGTCCGGCCGCGTCGGCGTCCAGCAGATAGGCGTGTCGGTCGCCGTAGGTGTTGTGCACCTCGACGACCGTGGCGTCGGGCGGACCTGCGGGGCGCCCCCCGCTTCGCGCCGCGTCGGCCCAGCACCAGTGGACCGAGATCGGGTTGAAGCAGTGCCCCAAGGCGCGGGGGGGTGCAGCCATCAGGGCAGTCCCGCCCCGCAGGTCCAGTCCGTGTCGCGCGAGGAAGCGGTCGAGCCCCTCGCGCACCGAGGCGGTGTCGCCGTCGAAGTGGTCGCGGCCGAGGAAACGCCCCCGGCCGCCGTCGGCCCGGCCCTGTGCGTCCACCCGGTCGAGGTCGACCACCCAGAACCGTGAACGGTGGGTGAACCGGCGCTCGATCGGCTCGCGACGCCGATGGGTCAGGGTGGTCACGTAGGTGGTCGCGGCCGGAGCGGTGTGTCCTCGCACCTCGGCCACGGACCCCCCGGCGGCCGAGGTGCGAGGAGTCGGGGATGGGGCGTTCGCCCAGGTCAGGCCCAGCCTCTCCGCCGCGGCCAGGCCCGAGCGGGCGCCGTCCTCGTGGAAGCCCCAGCCGTGGTAGGCGCCGGCGAAGACGATCCGGTCGGAGTCGATCTCCGGCAGTCGGCGCTGGGCGGCCACGGATGACGGCGTGTAGAGCGGGTGGGCGTAGTCGCGACGCACCAGCACGGAGTCCGGGTCGACCAGGTCCTCGCCGCCGAGCGTCACGAGGTAGGCGGTATCCGTCGGCAACCGCTGCAGACGGGTGAGGTCGTAGGTCACCAGCACGCCGTCACGCGCGTCCAGCGGTCGGCGGAAGTTCCACGAGGCCCAGGCGTCGCGGTGCGTCGGCATCAGCGACGTGTCGGTGTGCAGCAGCGCGGTGTTGGGCGCATAGGGCAGGGCGCCGAGCACCTCGCGCTGCGCGGTCGTCGGCCGGGCCAGCATGGCCAGGGCCTGCTCGGGGTGTGCGGCGACGACCACGGCGTCGTACTCCTCCCGACCGGCGGTCGTCGTGACGACCACCGAGCCCCCGGAGCCATCGGAGCCGTCGGGGGTCTCCTCGATGGCGACCACGGGCTCGCCGCAGCGGATCGTCGCGCCGGCCTGGCGCAGGGACTCGGCGACCGCGTCGACGTAGGTGCGCGAGCCGCCGGAGACGGTGCGCCAGGTCGGGGAGCCGAAGACCCGCAGCATGCCGTGGTGCTGCAGGAAGGCGAAGAGGTAGGCCGCGGGGTAGTCGAGCGCGGTGTCGGGGTCGCACGACCACACCGCCGCGACCAGCGGCTCCATGAAGTGCCGCCGGAAGTACGGCGAGAAGCGGCCGGCATCGAGGAAGGCGCCCAGCGTCGTGGCGTCCGCGCCGGGGTCCGACGAGCGTGCCACGAGCCGCTGAGCGCGGCGGTGGAAGCGCGGGACCTCCGTCAGCATCCGCAGGTAGGCCGGATTGCGGTGGTTGCGGCTGCCGCGGGGGAAGACACCCGACCGGCCCAGGGCGCCGGCCCATTCCAGTCCGGTGCCCTGGTCGCTGATCGACATCGACATCTCCGACTCCTGGGTCGGGACGCCGAGCTCGTCGAAGAGCCGCAGCAGGGTCGGGTAAGTGCGCCGGTTGTGGACGATGAAGCCGCTGTCGATGAGTAGCTCGCGTCCGGTCGGGTCGGTGATCCGGTGGGTGTCGGCGTGCCCGCCCAACCGGAGGTCGGCCTCCAGCAGGGTGACGTGGGTCCGGTTTGCGGTGCGCGAGGCGACGTGGGCGGCGGTCAGACCGGCGACGCCGGACCCGACCACGGCCACCCTCCGCACGACCCCGGACGGGGCGGGGGTGCCGGCCATCACGCCTCCAGCGGGAAGACGGCGATCGGCTCGCTGGTCGGCTCCGGGGAGCCGCCGTCCGGCTCGATCGTGATCCCCACGGCGGTCGCACGCGAGGCGTCGCCGTCGAGCGGCACCGTCGCGTCGGGGTCGTCGGGCATGAGGCCTGCCGGGACCATCACACCGGCAGGGCTCTGCAGCCACAGGGCATAGACCCGGCCGTCAGGCGGCTGCGCCATGTCCTCCGTCAGGATGACGGCGCGGCCCACGCTGCGCGAGATCACCACCGTGGCGCGGGAGCCGTCGTCGAAGGCGGCCTCCACGCGCGCCGCGTCGTCGGCGGTCAGGACCCGCTCGGTGACGCTCAGGTGCACCTTCTCGTCGTCGGGGGCCGACCACGGCGACCACACGGCGAGGCCGGCAGTGGCGATGAGGATCACCGCCGCGGCGACGAGGAGGGGGACGCGGCGCAGCTGGCGGAGCCGACGGCGGGCCGACAGGTCGGCGGCCGGGGAGGGCGGGGTGTCGGGGACCGGGACCGGCTCGGCGGTCACCGGCGGCAACGGCCGGATGCCGGTGATCCCCGCGAGGACGGCGTCGCGCACGGAGGACGGCGGCTCGGTGGGCTGGCTGCTGCCGAGTGCGGCCGCGGCGTCCCGCAAGCCGTCCACCTCGTCGCGGCAGTGCTGGCAGTTCTCCAGGTGCGACTCGAAACGGGCCCGCTCCTCGGCGTCGAGGGCATCGACGGCGTAGGCGCCGGACAGTGCGTGGGCGTCGTCCCACTGGTGGTGGTTCATCGTTCTACTCCGATCGAGTCGCGCAGGCGGATCAGGCCGTCGCGAATCCGGGTCTTTGCCGTCCCGACCGGTAGGTCGAGGAGGGCGGCCACCTCGGTGTGGGTGTAACCGCCGAAGTACGCCAGCTCGATGGCCTCGCGCTGAACGTCGGTGAGGTTGCCGAGTGCCTGACGCACCCGGCGGGCCTCGAGGGAGGCGTGCGCGGCCTCGGCCGTCACGTCGTGCTCGATGCTCTGGTGGGACTGCTCGTAGGCCACGTCACGGCGGGTGGCCGCCTCGGCGCTGCGCACCCGGTCGACCGCCTTGCGGTGCCCGATCGTCATCATCCAGGACAGCGCGCTGCCCCGGGCGGGGTCGAAGCGGGCCGACTGGCGCCAGATCTCCAGGAAGACCTCCTGGGTGACCTCCTCGGACTGCGCCGGATCACGGACCACCCGGAGGACCAGGCCGTGCAGTCGGGAGGAGGTGGCGTCGTAGAGCTCGGCGAAGGCCGCCGTGTCGCCCCGGGCGGCACTGCGCAGCAGCGCGCCGAGGTCGGGACCCGCGCCGGCCAGCGCCCCCTGGTGGGAGGCGCCGGCCGGGTTGCCAGGGACCGGATCCATGGTGTGATCCTTCCGGGTGGACGGTGATCTTGGCGAGAGCTCGCCGCGATCAGGGGTGGTGCGGGTGCGTCACTTGACGCCGGTGAGCACCTGGTCGATCACGTAGACGGTCGCGTTGGCCGTCGGGATGTTGCCGCACAGGACGTTGGCGGTGACGGTGCCGTCGGACACGGTCATGCCCTCCTCGGGGCTGCCCTCGATCGTGAGGGAGTCACCGGCGAGCGTGTCCTGGCTGCCGACGACGGCGTCCTGGTCCTGGTTGGCGCCGACCACGTGGTGCGCGAGGATCTTGTAGAGCGTGCTCTTGTCGCCCTTCTCCTGACCCTCCATCACCAGGCCGTTGAGGTCGGCCTCGGGGATCGCGGCGAAGGCGTCATTGACGGGGGCGAAGACGGTCAGCTCGGGCGCACCGTTGAGGGTGTCGCCGAGACCGTCGATCGCACCCACGGCGGTGACCAGGGTCTCGAGCAGCGGGTTGTTGCTGGCGGCGGTCGCCACCGGGTCCATCACCATGCCGTCGAAGGAGCCGGCGCCGTCGGCGGGGATCGCCGAGCAGCCGTCGCCGAAGGTCTGCGCGCCTGCGCCCTCCTCGGTCGACGACGAGGTGTCGTCGCCACCGGAGGTGTCGCCGGCGGTGGTGCTGTCGTCGTCCTCGCCACAGGCCGCCAGGCCGAAGCAGAGGGTCAGGGCGGCGAGCGTGGTGCCCGTGGTGCGGGTGAACTTCTGGAGCTTCATGGTGGTGCCTTCCGAAGGTTGATCGATGGATCGTTCTGGGAGTGGTTCGGTGCCGCCCCGGGGGCGGATGGGTGGGGACCGGGATTTCTTTCGCCGGTGGTCGAGCCCCGGTGGTCGAGGAGCCCCGCGAGGGACGAGCGGGGCGTCACGAGCCCCCCTGCGGTCACCTCGACGAGGTCCGCACAGGCATCTCGTGACGCTCGCTGGCGCTCGCTCCTCGCTGACCGGGGGTTCTGCGCTCGCGGCACCTCAACCAACGGCGTCAGGAGACGTTGACGATCAGCTCGTGCAGCCCGCTCGAGCCGTCGGGGAAGGGTTCGGCGCGCACGGCCACCTGTGCCTCGCCGTTGCCGGCGACGGCGCGGGTGGCGATCCGGTGGGAGCCGGGGCTCGCGTCCCACTTGAAGAACCACTGCCGCCAGTAGTCCTCGCCCGCACTCGGGCCGAGCCGTGCGTCCTCCCAGGCCCCTCCGTCGATGCGGACCTGCACCTTCTCGATGCCGTCGCGGGCCTGCGCCCAGGCGACGCCGCCGATGACGACCTCGCCGGCAGCCTGCTCCGACAGGGCCTTCGGGGTGTCGATGCGCGAGGAGATCTTGATCGGCGCGTCCGTGGCCCAGTCGCGCTCGGTCCAGTAGGCCTTCTGGTCGTCGTACGTCGTCAGGGTGAGTCGGGTGACCCACTTGGTGGCGCTGATGAACCCGTAGAGGCCGGGGATCACCAGGCGCACGGGGAAGCCGTGCTCGCGCGGCAGCTGCTCGCCGTTCATCCCCACCACGACCATCGCGTCGCGGCCGTCGGTGGCGAGGTCGAGCGGGGTGCTGATGGTCATGCCGTCGACGTCGGTCGACAGGATCTGGTCGGCCTTCGTGTTGCCGTAGCCGGCGAGGTCGAGGACGTCGGTGAGGCGTACGCCGAGCCAGCGCGCCGCGCCGACGTAGGGGCCGCCCACGCTGTTGGAGACGCAGGTGAGGGTGATGTCGCGCTCGATCATCGGCATGTCGAGGAGCTCGTCGAAGTCGATGGTGACCTCGCGGTCCACGTCGCCGTCGATGGTCAGCGTCCAGTCGTCGGTGTTGACGATCGGGACGTCGAGGCGGGTGTCGACCCGGTAGAAGTCGTCGTTGGGGGTGCGGAACGACGTGATGCCGGGGACCTGGTCGTCCAGCCCACGGGGGAAGGCCGGCGCCGGATCGGCCGCGGCCGGCAGCTCGACGCTCTCGGGCCGCAGGCGCAGCGAGGACACGACGCGCCCCCCAACGCCGCCGACCGCGGCCCCCGAGGCGAGGACGCCCATGGTGAGGAGCAGGGTGCGCCGGGTGCCGTCCTCGGCGCTGCTCCGGGCCGCCTCGGCGTGGGTGCGGGCCAGCAGGACCAGCGCGGCCGGCCCAAGGACCGCCGCGACCAGCACGGGGAGCACGTCGAGGGGGCCGAAGCCCGGCCGGGTGACCACGGCGACGGCCGCGATCCCGACCAGTCCGAGCAGGAGGCCGGCGCCCACGGCGAGGCGGCGGCGGGCGAGGAGGCCCGCCACCCCGGCGAGGACGAGCACCCCGACCATCACCGAGCCGACCAGGATCACCTTGTCGGCGTCGCCGAAGGTGCGGATCGCCCACTCCTTCATCGGCGTCGGCGTCAGGTCGATGACCCCCGACCCCACCGCCAGCACCGGCGACGCCGCCGGAGTGGTGATCGCCGCGACGAGGTGCGCGAGACCGACCCCCACCAGCGTCGCGAGGATCCCGAACCAGGCCCAGAGCAGTCGTGTCCTCATGGAGGGTGTTCGTCGCCGACAGGCTGGGCGGATGGGTCGGCCTGTGCTCGCCCGCTACTCGACGGGCGAAGGGGCCACCGGGGTGGCGATGTGGACGAGCGCGTCGCCGGCGTTGACGAGCGGGGCGCGGGTCAGGCCGATGACGACACCGTCGCGGTCAGCGTGCACCAGCCGCACGCGGCGCCCGAAGGTGTCCGACAGGCCACCGAGCCTGTCGCCGACCGCCACGGTCTCACCGAGATGGACCTCCATGTGCAGGATGCCCGTGCCGCGGGCCCGCACCCAGCCGCTCGAGCGCGACTCCACGGGCGACGGCCGCTCCGGCGGGTCCTGCGGCAGCGGGTCGATCAGGTCGAGGGCGGCCAGCACCCGTCGTACGCCGGCCACACCGACCGCGATCGGCTCCTCCTCGAAGCGCAACGCCTCGCCGGCCTCATAGAGGAGCACGCTCGCGCCGGCGTCACGGGCGGCCTGCCGCAACGAGCCGTCGCGCAGCCGGGCGTGCAGCATCAGCGGGGCGCCGAAGGCCTCGGCCAGGTGGCGGGTGCGCGGGTCGTCGAGGTCGGCGCGGATCTGCGGCAGGTTCGTCCGACGATCGGCGGCCGTGTGCAGGTCGATCCCGACGTCACACTTGCTGACCACCTCGGTCATGAAGAGGTGCGCGATCCGGCTGGCCAGCGACCCCCGGGCCGAGCCGGGGAACGAGCGGTTGAGGTCGCGGCGGTCGGGGAGGTAGCGGTCGCCGGTCATGAAGCCGAGCACGTTGACGACGGGGACTGCGACCACGGTCCCGCGCAGGGTCTTGGGCGACAGGTCCGCCATGACCTGGCGGATCACCTCGACGCCCATCACCTCGTCGCCGTGGATCGCGGCGTTGACCCAGACCGTCGGGCCGTCCTCACGGCCATGGACCACCCGCACCGGCAGGCTGACGTCGCCGCCGGTGACGAGCCGCGTGATGGGCAGCTCGACCTCCTTGGCGGAGCCGGCCCGCACGCGGACGTTGCCGATCGCGAAGGACTCACGCGGCGTGGACCTCGCCGTGGACGCCATCAGCGCCCCCGGTTGCGACGACGGACCTTGCGGGGCGGACGGCCGCCCAGGTAGGAGCGGCCGGAGTCGACGAGGAAGCCCTGGCGGAGCGCCTCGCGGCCGATCAGCATCCGGAAGCCCATCTCGTCGCGCCGGGTGAGCGTCACCTCGGTCCGCACCGTCCGGCCGACCAGCTCGACCTCGGTCAGGATGACGATCCGCTCCTGGAGGTGGCCGGTGGAGCTGCGCACGCTGCGGCGGTCGTGGACGGGGCACTCGACGGGGACCTCGTCCTCGGCGGATCGCTGCCACGGATGCACCGAGAAACGGACCCAGTCGACGCCGTCGCGTTCGAACTCCTCGAGGTCGAACGCGTGCAGCGCCGAGGTCCGCGCACCGGTGTCGAGCTTGGCCTTCACGTGCTCCACACCGAGCTCCGGGAGGCGCACCCACTCGCGCCACCCGGCCACCGTGGCGGTGGTCGAGGGACTGCTTGAATGGGCGCCGGGTACGTCGGTCATGACGACAGCCATCCAAGCAGCCCAGCCAGCACTCAACCAACAGGTCGGTATGAAGCTCGCGATCCTCTCCCGCGCCCCTCGGTCCTACAGCACCCAGCGCCTCCGCACCGCCGCCGTCGACCGGGGGCACCAGGTCAAGGTCCTCAACACCCTGAGGTTCGGCATCGACCTGTCCGGCGACGAGCCCGACCTGCAGTTCCGCGGCAAGCAGCTCTCCGAGTACGACGCCGTCCTGCCGCGGATCGGCAACTCCATCACCTACTTCGGCACCGCCGTGGTGCGGCAGTTCGAGCAGATGGACGTCTACACCCCCAACACCGCCAACGGCATCAGCAACTCCCGCGACAAGCTGCGCGCCTCGCAGATCCTGTCCCGCCACAACATCGGCATGCCGGCCACGACCTTCGTCCGCGACCGCGCCGACGTGATCCCCGCGATCGAGCGCGTGGGCGGCGCCCCCGTCGTCATCAAGCTGCTCGAGGGCACCCAGGGCATCGGGGTCATCCTCGCGCCGAGCATCAAGGTCGCCGAGGCGATCATCGAGACGCTGCAGTCGACGAAGCAGCAGGTGCTCATCCAGCGCTTCGTCAAGGAGTCGAAGGGTCGCGACATCCGCGCCCTCGTCGTGGGCGACCGCGTCGTCGCCGCGATGCGCCGCGTCGCGCAGGGGGACGAGTTCCGGTCCAACGTGCACCGCGGCGGGACGGTGGAGCGGGTGGAGCTCGACCCGGAGTACGAGCGGGTCGCCGTACGCTCGGCGCACATCATGGGCCTCAAGGTCGCCGGCGTGGACATGCTCGAGGCCAACGACGGCCCGCAGGTGATGGAGGTCAACTCCTCGCCGGGCCTGGAGGGCATCGAGTCCGCCACCAAGCTCGACATCGCCGGCGCGATCATCGACTACATCGACAACCAGGTCGCCTTCCCGCAGATCGACGTCCGCGAGCGGCTGTCGGTGTCCACCGGCTACGGCGTCGCCGAGCTCGTCGTGCACGGCGACGCCGACCTCGTCGGCAAGTCGATCGGCGACTCCGGCCTGCGTGACCGCGACATCACCGTGCTGACCCTGCACCGCGGCACCACCGTCATCCCCAACCCGTTCGCCCACCACGTGCTGCAGGCCGAGGACCGGCTGCTGTGCTTCGGCAAGCTCGAGGAGATGCGCTCGATGATCCCGGCTCGCCCCAAGCGTCAGCGGCGGGTGAAGAAGCTCCCCAAGCAGCCGATCCCGCTCGGCTGAGGGGGTGCGGGGCGGTGCGCAATTCACGGGTCAACCCGTGAATTCCGCACGATCAACGGGAAATAACACGTCAGAAGTGCCTATTTCACGGGTTAACCCGTGAAATAGGCACGCCCCGGACGACCCCCGCCAGCCAAGCCGCCGTCCGGCATCATGAGCCCATGACGGAAACCGCTGCCGAGCTCGTCCACCTCGAGGTCGCGGACGGGGTCGCGACGATCACGCTCGACTCGCCGCACAACCGCAACGCGCTCTCCGTGCAGCTCGTCACGGAGCTGGCCGCGCACCTCACGACGGCCGGCGACGATCCCGAGGTGCGAGTGGTCAAGCTCGTCTCGTCGGGCCGGGTGTTCTGCTCGGGCGCCGACCTCTCCGCAGCGGCGACCGTGCCGATGCACGAGGGCGCGCGGGCGATCGTGGCGCTGCAGCGCCAGATCCTGTCGCTGTCGGTGCCGGTCGTGACGGTCGTGGTCGGGGCGGCGCGGGCCGGAGGCATCGGCATCGTCGCCTCCTCCGACGTCGTCGTGGCCGCCGAGGACGCGACCTTCGCGCTGACCGAGGTGAAGCTGGGCCTCGCCCCCGCCGTGATCTCTCCGGCAGTGTTCGGGCGGATGACCCCGCGCGGCGCGGCGCTGACCGCGCTCGACGGGGAGGTGTTCACGGGTGCCCAGGCGGCCGAGTTCGGCCTCGTGACGCTCGCCGTACCCGCCGACCAGCTCGACGTCAGGGTCGACGAGGTCGTCGGCCGGATCGCGACCGGTGCGCTCCAGGGCCTGCGGGAGACCAAGGGCCTGCTCAACGCCGGCCTGATCGCCGACCTCGACGCGCGCGGTGAGGACCTCGTCCAGCTCAGCGCCCGGCTCTTCGGCTCGGACGAGGCCCGCGAGGCGATGACGGCGTTCCTGTCGCGCAAGAAGTAGCCCGTCGTCCCGTGCGGATCTGTCGGGCTCTTCGGCAGAACGCGACAGATCTGCACGGGACGACGGTCAGAGGGTGGCGACCAGCCGGGCCGCGTCGGAGGTCGCGCCGCGGATGAGTCCGAGCCCGTGGGCGGCGTCCCCGACCACGTGTACGGCGACCCCGGGCAGCGCGTCCGTCAGTGCCTCGGCCAGGGAGGGGTCGGCGACCATCTCGCCGGTGAGGACGACCGTGTCGGCGGGCAGCTCGCGCGAGCGCCCGTTGGCGGGGACGTAGCGAACGCCGGCGGGCGTGATCTCCTCGACGACGCAGCTGACGTGGACGGTGACGCCGAGCCGGTCCAGGCGGTCCATGTGCTCGGTGCGGCGCTTGAGCCCGAACTCGGGCGCGATCTCCTCGCCGGTGCAGAGGAGGGCGACCAGCCTTCCGCCGGCGGCCAGCGTCTCGGCGTACTCCACGGCCGCCAGGCGGCCCCCGACGACGACCACCCGGCGCCCGGCCGGCACGACGTCGGCGGCCAGTGACGGCATCACGTGGGGCAGGTCGCTGCCGGGGATCGCCGGCAGCTCCTCGCGGCCGCCGGTCGCGACCACGACGAGGTCGGGGGCGAGTCCGGCCACCAGCTCGGGAGTGGCGCGCACGCCGGTCCGGACCTCGGCGTCGGAGAGTCCGACCTCGTGGCGGATCCAGTCCAGGTAGGGCCGGTTCTCGCGGTGCACGAAGCTGGCGTCGACCAGCGAGCCGCCGACGGTGGCCGACCGCTCGAGGACCGTGACCGAGTGGCCCAGCGACGACGCGAGGCGGGCGACCTCCAGGCCGGCCGGGCCGGCGCCGACGACCACGACCCGCCGGGACACGGCCGCCGCCGGGGCCTCCGGCACGACGGCCGACAGCTCCAGCTCGTGCCCGGTCAACGGGTTGACCGCGCACTCGGTCGACAGCTTCTCCTCGAGAGTGTCGATGCAGTTCTCGCAGCTGATGCAGCGCCGCACCCGCACCGCACCGCCGCCCCAGCCGGCGAGCTTGCGCGGCAGGTCCGGGTCGGCCAGCAGGGGCCGCCCCAGGGCGACGAAGTCCGCTCGGCCGTCGGCCAGGACCCGCTCCGCCAGCAGCGGATCGTGCAACCGGCCGACCGCGATGACCGGGACGTCCACGGCCTCCTTGACCGCGGCCGCACCCCCGACGTTGAGCCCGTCGCCGTCGTCGGCAGCGTTGACCATCCCGGTGACCAACCGGTCGATCACCCCACCGCTGACGTGGAAGGCGTCGACCCCGGCCTCCACCAGCAGCGGCGCGATGGTCGCGGTGTCGTGGATCGGCCGCCCGGCCGCGACCCGCTCGTAGCCGGAGATCCGCAGCGTGATCGGGAAGTCCGGGCCCACCTCGGAGCGAATCGCCTCCAGCGCCTCGAGGACGACCCGGATCCGGCCCTCGACGGACGAGCCGCGGTAGCGGTCGCCCCGCCGGTTGCGCTGGGGCGCCAGGAACGAGCCGAGGAACATGTAGCCGTGCGCCGCATGGAGCTCCAGGCCGTCGTACCCGGCCTCGCGGACGCGGACCACCGCGGCCCGGTAGAGGTCGAGGATCGCGCTGATCTGCTCCTTGGTGACCTCCGCCGACGGCCGGCCGGTGAGGTACGACGGGATGACCGACGGTCCGAGGGAGGTCGCGCCGAACATCTCCGGGCCGAGCCCGTCCGGCCCGGCATGCACGATCTGCGGCTGGATCCTCGCGCCGTGGTCGTGGATCGCCTCGACCAGGCGCCGGTGCGCGGAGACGGCCGCGTCCTCCCCGATCTGCAGGCCGCCCGGGGTCTCGGGGTGCAGCGGATCGATGCCCGTCGCCCCGCCGGTCACCAGGCCGACGCCACCGGCCGCCCGGGTCGCGAAGTGCGCGACGGTGCGGTCCGACGGGTGGCCCTCGGGAGTGCCGTACATCGTCTCCATCGGCGACATGACGATCCGGTTGCGCAGCTCCATCGAGCCGATCCGGCCGGGCGCGAGCAGGTGGGGGAACGTCTCGTCGTCGGCCCCGTCGTCCATGACCCGAAACCCTAGAACCTGTTCTAGTTCCTGACTAGGGTGATCGGGTGGACTTCGCGATGGTGACCGCCTACCAGCCGATCGACCAGCTCGTCCCCCTGGCGCGCGCCGCGGAGGAGCACGGGTTCGCCGCGTTCAGCCTCGCCGACCACGTCGTCGACCTCGAGTCGATCGCCACGCCCTACCCCTACACCCGCACCGGCGAGCGGCGCTGGACCACTGACGTCGACTGGCCCGACCCGTGGGTCACCGTCGGCGCCCTGGCCGCCGTCACCGAGCGACTGCAGTTCTTCACCTCCATCTACGTCGCCGCGATGCGCAACCCGTTCGTCGTCGCCAAGGCCGTCGGTACGGCGGCCGCCCTCTCCGGAGGCCGGGTCGCCCTCGGCGTCGGGGTCGGCTGGTGCCGCGAGGAGTTCGAGCTGCTGGAGGAGGACTTCCGCACCCGCGGCCGCCGCACCGACGAGGGCCTGGCGCTGATGCGCGAGCTGTGGGCTCCCGGCTGGAGCGAGTTCGCCGGCGAGTTCTACAGCTGCGAGCGGCTCGTCATGCGCCCCTCCCCGCCCGCCCCGATCCCGGTGTGGGTCGGCGGCCTGTCCGACGTCGCCCTGCGCCGCGCCGCCCGCAACGACGGCTGGATCGGCGACATGGCCACGGTCGACGAGGCCGTCGAGGTGGCCGGCCGGCTCCGGGCCCTCCGCGCGGAGATCGGTCGCGAGGACGAGCCCTTCGCCGTCGTACCGGCGCTGACGGACGCGCTGACACCCGACGACTTCGCCCGTGCAGCCGCCGGCGGGGTGACGATGACGATGACGATGCCGTGGATGTATTACTGCGGCCAGGACGCGCCGCTCGAGGCCAAGCTCGACGGCATCGCCCGCTTCGCCGACGACGTCATCAAGCCGGTCCGCGCGCTCGCCGGCTGACGGCGCTCAGCCCTCGAGGTAGGCCGACATCGTCGTGATCAGGGTGGCGCGGGCGCGCTCGAGGTCGAGACCGCTGCCCGAGAGCTGGTCCTGACGCAGGCCGCGCAGCGCGCTCTGCAGCAGGGGCGAGACGTCGAGGATCCGCTCGGGGGCGACGTCGAGACCGTCGAAGTAGGCGGTGAAGCCCTGCTCCCAGAGCTCGTCGAGGTGGGCCACCGACGCGGCGGTCCGCGGATGGGTCTCGGCGAGGACCGCCAGCGGCCGGGGGAGTGCCGCGCGCACGGTCTCCACCGCGATGGCATACGGCGACTCGAGGACGTGCTGATAGAGCGCCGCGACCTCGGCGACGCGGCCGGCGACGGTGTCGCTCTCGGGCTCGGCCCACAGTCCCGGTGCGTCGATGATGAGCTCCACCACGGAGGACCAGAAGCCGTCGGAGTCACCGAACAGGTTCTGCACCGAGCCCCAGCTCAGGCCCGACTCCTTCGCCACCAGGTTGATCGAGACCGTCTCGGGCTTGCCCGTGCTGAGCAGCTCCAGCGCTGTCGCGAGCAGCTTCTCGCGTGCGGCGACGCCGCGACGATTCGGCTTCCGCGGCGCGGTGGACGGCGTCGAACTCATGCAAACCCCCCTGGTGTGCTCTGACTCGCACCATTCAATCAGTCCAGGACCTGTAAAGTTGGCTGCTTGCCACCTCTCGGAGGCGGCGATGTGGACGGAGCCGATCCCGGCTCCGGCGAGGACAACAGGGGCGGCAGGGGTTGCGTCGGTGACAGACGAGCTGGTGGACCGCGAGGTCGCGGCCGAGCAGGCGTTCGTGGATCGGGTCTACCTCCAGCTGGAGCAGGCCGGCGCGGCTGCCCAGCAACTGGCCAAGGAAGGTCACTCCCGTGCCCACATGGGCCACGAGGGCGGCCTCGTCGAGCGCGACGCGATGGTCTTCCAGGCCGCCAAGCGGATCGCCCAGCTCGACGCCGCCCACGAGGGACTCGTCTTCGGTCGCCTCGACCTGACCCAGGACAAGGACCCCCAGCCGCGCTACGTCGGCCGGATCGGCCTGCGCGACGACAACCGCGACTCCCTCCTCATCGACTGGCGGGCGCCCGCGGCCGCGGTGTTCTACCAGGCGACCGCGGCCGAGCCCCAGGGCGTCGTACGACGACGGGTGCTGCGCAGCGCCGGTCGCTCCGTCGTCGGGGTCGAGGACGAGCTGCTCGACAGCGAGGGTCTCTCCGCCGCGGAGGCCGCCGGCCGTGAGCTGCCGATCATCGGTGAGGGCGCGCTGATGGCGCAGCTCTCCCGTGCGCGCGACCGCTCGATGCACTCGATCGTGGCGACCATCCAGGCCGAGCAGGACAAGGCGATTCGGGCGCCCTCGAAGGGTGTCGTGTCGATCTCCGGCGGGCCGGGCACCGGCAAGACGGTCGTTGCGCTGCACCGGGCGGCCTACCTGCTCTACACCGACCGGGCCCGCTATGAGCGCGGCGGCGTCCTCGTCGTCGGCCCGTCGGGCGTCTTCATGCGCTACATCGAGCGGGTGCTGCCCTCCCTCGGCGAGACCGCGGTCGCGCTGCGCAGCCTGGGCGGGGTCGTCGACGACGTACGGGCGACCCGCCACGACGAGCCGGCCGTCGCCGACATCAAGGGCTCGGCGCGGATGGCGGAGCTGATGCGGCGCACGGCACGGCAGCAGGCGCCCGGCTCGCCGCGCGAGTTCCGGGTCTTCTGGCGCGACGAGCGACTCGTCCTCGACCGCGGTCGCCTCGGCCAGGTCCGGCGCCAGCTGATGGGCCAGGGCCTGCGCAACAAGCAGCTGCCACGGATCTCCCACGCACTGCTCGACCAGATGTGGCGGCAGGTGCGGGGTGAACGGGGCCGCGAGCAGGGCCGGGAGAAGTTCAACGACGAGATGCTGTCGCGGCAGGACTTCCTCGACTTCGCGCTCGGCTGGTGGCCGCCGCTCGATGCCCCGACCGTGCTGACCTGGCTGCGTGACCCGGAGTTCCTCGCCCGGGTCGGCGAGGGTTTGATCAGCCCCGAGGAGCAGCGACTGTTGGCCAAGACCTGGGCTGCCCTCGACCCGTCGCGCCCGATCGGACCGCAGATCTCGATCGAGGACGTTCCGCTGCTCGACGAGCTCCGCTATGCCCTCGGCGACGTGCCGCAGAAGGCCGACGACGAGCGCGACGACCCGATGGCGCTCATCGAGGGCGCGGTCGACATCCAGGAGCTGATGACCGCCTCGGACCGCGAGTTCGCGCCGTCGGGCCGCCCCTGGCGCCCGCCGGTCAGCAGCATCGAGGACGACGGCTACGCCCACGTCCTCATCGACGAGGCGCAGGACCTGACGCCCATGCAGTGGCGGATGGTCGGCCGTCGTGGGCGCACCGCCTCGTGGACGATCGTCGGCGACCCCGCCCAGTCCTCGTGGCCGGTGCCGGCCGAGTCCGCCGCAGCCCGTGCGGAGGCGCTCGAACGCAAGCAGGTCCACGCGTTCCACCTCTCGACCAACTACCGCAACTCGGCGGAGATCTATGCCTTCGCCGCGGCCTATGCCCAGCGGGTCGGCCTCGACGCCGACCTGCCCGACGCGGTCCGCCGCACGGGCGAGGAGCCGCAGCAGGTCGTGGTCCCGCCCGGGGGCGACCCCGAGACCGTCACCCGGGAGGCCGTGCGCGAGATCGCGGGCCGGGTGTCCGGCACCGTCGGCATCGTGGTGCCCGCCGCCCGCCGCTCCGAGGTCAATCGGTGGCTCGCCTCGTGGCCCGAGTTCGCCGACGACGCCCCCGGTGCCCGCGCCGCCGTCGACTCCACCGTGCAGCCCTCCGGTGAGGACCGCGTGGTCGTCCTGACCGGGCTCGACACCAAGGGCCTGGAGTTCGACGGCATCGTCGTGGTCCGGCCCCAGGAGATCGAGGAGGAGTCCCTCACCGGACGCGCGACCCTCTACGTCGTACTCACGCGGGCGACGCAGCTGCTGACCACCGTCTCCTGAGCGGAACCCCTGACCCCGCTCCTGCGGGGGTTTGTCGCTCCGGTCGGCGGGGAGCATGGCCGTCGACCTGCTGCGACACCCCGACGGGAGAGAGCCCTTCATGGCGACCTACGACGATCTCGAGGATCTGATCGGTCCCCTCAAGCGTGCCCGCATCGACGCGTGGTTCGTCTCCCAGGAGATGCCGTGGCGCATCGACAGCGAGGAGAACTACTACTACGAGGGCTCGGGGCGCGGCATGGCGCAGTACTGCACCCGGCCCGACAAGTTCGGCGAGGGCGGCGGCAAGGTCTGGATGGACGACTGGCCCGACTGGGGGCTGGGCGACCAGACCGACGCCTATCGCGCGGCCTTCCAGGAGCACCGCGACACCATCGACGACCACATGCGCGACTTCAGGTCGATGGTCGACCCGGCCAACATCCAGCCGCTGATCGACCACCTGAGCGCCGGTGCCCACATGCTCACCACCGGGGCCATCACCCGACCGTCGGCGGACGGCCAGACCGAGATCACGATCCCCAAGAAGGACACCATCGGCGGCGCGATCGACGCGTGCGTCAACCTCGCCGGTCCGCTGGGGTCGCTGCGCGGATCGACCGCCCACGCGTTCCGCACGAAGTTCATCAACCGGATCGAGGACGTGGTCGACGCGCAGCAGCTGGTCTGCGTGATCCTCGGCGGCCACCTCGAAGCCCAGAAGCTGATGTGGACCAACGCCCGTCGCGCGATCGTCGACCTGGTGGTGGACACCACCAAGGCCTACGACGACTATGCGCGCACCAAGTCGGCGGGCGACTTCTCCGTGGAGTTCAAGATCATCGGCTATGCGCTGGCCGGTGCCGGCCTCTTCGCCTCGGGCGGCCTGGCCCTCGTGCTGGGCGTCGGAGGCATCGGACTGTCCGTCGCGGCCGACACGACCGACGTGGAGGAGGCGATGAAATTCCCCGGTGGCACCTACTCCCAGATCAAGGACTCGTTCTATGAGGGCATCGGGAAGATCCGGAAGGACATCACCTCCGAGGAGACCCTCATCCAGCAGAACCTGACGACCAACACCGGGATCGTCCAGGGCCACAAGGGAGAGTTCGACCTGAGCCGTCCGGCGCTGCTCGACGTCAACGACGGCGACGACATCGGCGCCTCCGACGCCCACGAGATCCTGGTCAACAAGCGGGCCGTTCGTTCCCTGACCGCCGACCACATGCCGGCAGTCGCCAGCTTCCTGCGGCAGGCCGGCACCGAGATCGAGGCGGCGTGGAGCGTCAACCTCGAGGGCTGGTACCGGACCTCGCTCGGCATCTCGAACTACGGCCCGATGCACGAGTGGTACGACCTGTGGATCATCGTCCGCGACCTGATCGCCGACACCGCCGACGAGACCTCCGCCTGTGCGGTCACGCTGGACCTGGCCGTCCAGGAGCTGGAGAACCAGGACGCCACCGAGCGCGACGCCCTCGGCCGCCATGCGAAGAGGGTCGTCGACGTCGGCACCAGCCGCAGCGAGCACAACCCCTGGGACTGAGCGAAGTTGAGCTTGGATCGAGCCGGAGAGGTTCCGCCCCGGCGTACGATCCCGTCATGGAGCCGCGTGAGGACGAGGACGTGCCGTGGGTGCCGCCGCAGCACCTGCCGGCCGACGCCCGGCGTCTCGGGCTGAGTCCGCTCGTCCCTGATGGCGCGTTGCTGGAGTTCGCCGGCTCGCTCGACGGCTCCCGCCTCTCCCACCGCATCGTCGCCTGGGTCCTGCTGGTGGCCTTCGTGCTGCCGGTTCTCCTGACCTTCCTGCGGATCCTGGGCTGAGCGTCACGCCGACAGGTCGTCGTTGCGCTCCCTCATCAACAGGGTCACCGCGTCGGTCAGCTGGGAGACCTGGGCGCGCAGCTCGCGGATCTCCTCCTCGTGACGGGCGGTGTCCTCGCGGGCGCCGCCGGGCGCGGGCGCCGAGTCGGGGGCTGGCGGGGGAGTCGAGGTGCGGAGCAGGTCCGTCAGCAGCTCCACGCCGCCCGGCCGGCGCGCCACGAGCCGGGCCAGGACGGGCGCCAGGACGTCGTCGGTGAGGTCGTCGCCCGTGTCGTGATCGCGGACGACGACCCGGACGCCGGACTCGATCTGGCGCGTCACGGCCTCGAGCGTGGTGAACCGCCGAGCGACCGTGTCATAGAGCTTGCGGTTGGAGTAGCGCTTGATCACACGCTGGGGCATGGCCGAGGCCTCTCGTCGGAAGACACCATCGCGGCCCCCACTCGTGAGCGGGCGCCGCGATGGTCGGGGGGTGGGGAGGGTGAGGTCGACTCACTTGCCCTTCTTGGAGCCTCCGCCGCGCAGGCTGACCATCTTCTCGACCTGGTCGGTCAGCTCCTGGGTGCGCTTGCGCAGGTTCTTGATGTCCTGCTCCGACGGCAGCACCTTGTCGCGGGCCTCCTTGCTCCGGGTGCGGGCGGACTTCTCGAGCTTGCCGGCGGCGTCGAGCACGTCGTCGACGACGTCCTTGGTGGTGTCGATCAGGTCGGAGAGGTAGCTCGTGATCTGGGTGTTCTTCGACGAGCTCTTGCTCGAGGACTTCTTGCTCGAGGACTTGGCGGTCTTGGTGGTCTTCGGCGCGGTCTTGGTCGCGGTGGCCATGTCGTGCTCCTTGCTGGTGGTGGTGGCGGGTGGTCCGCCTTCTGTCATCACGTGGTGCGGTGCGTCGTGATGGCACAACTCTGCGCTGCGCAAGAGGCCGACATCTTGTGCAATCGGACAGGGAAACGGCCTCCGGTTGACCATTCGCCCGTAGGAGCGGGCGACGGAATTTGTGAACCTGAACACCGGCTCGCGTAATGGACGCGGCCCGTCACAGACACCGGAGATGCCGATGCAGACCTGGAGCGAGATCACCCACGACGTCACGGTCAACTGGCCGATCTACGCCGCGATGCCGGTCATGGCCGCCGTGATCGGCTGGTTCACCAAGCTGGTGGCCATCAAGATGATGTTCCGTCCGCACGTGCGTCGCGGCATCGGCCCGCTGGGCTGGCAGGGCATCATCCCCCGGCGCGCGCCGCAGATGGTCGACGTGCTGTGCGAGACCCTCACCGGACGGCTGATCAGCGCCGACGAGATCATCGACCGGATCGATGGCGACGAGCTGGCCCGACGGGTCGAGCGCCCGTTGCGCAAGGCCGTCGGGAAGGTCGTGCCCACGGTCGCCGAGGAGTACCAGCCGGCCGTGTGGAACCTGCTGCCCAAGGCCGGCAAGGACGCGGTCGTCCAGCAGGCCCAGGCGATGGCGCCGAAGCTGGTGCCCCAGCTGGTCGAGGCGCTGCGCGACAACATCGACGACGTCTTCGACCTGCGCGACATGGTCACCCGGCAGTTCCTGTCCGACCCCGACATCCTCGAGTCGATGTTCCTCGACGTCGGGCGTCGGGAGTTCACGTTCATCCGCCGCAGCGGTCTGGTCTTCGGCTTCTGCATCGGCCTGGTCCAGGTCTGTGCCTGGGCGCTGTTCAAGGAGCCGCTGCTGATGCCGCTCTTCGGCCTCTTCACCGGCTGGTTCACCGACTGGGCGGCGCTGCGCCTGATCTTCACCCCCCGCGAGCCCACGAAGTACCTCGGCGTGATCACCTGGCAGGGACTGTTCCTCAAGCACCGGATCCCCGTCTCCGAGGAGTACGGCGTCCTCATCGCCTCCCGCGTCCTGACGGCCGAGAACCTGGTCACCGCGGTGATGACCGGTCCGCGGTCCGACGACGTCGCCGCCCTGCTCGCCCCGCTCATCGAGGAGCACGTCCGCTCCCAGTTGGTCGATCTCGACCAGCACGTCGACAAGCACGTCCGGCGCTCCCTGCGCAAGCTGGACCTGCCCACTAACGACGTGATCGACGAGATCAGCGACACCGTCGGCTCCGTGCTCGGCGGGCTCACCGGGCTCACGAGCGTGGCTCGGGTGCCGGCCCGGGCCGCGGGCGGGATCGGGCTCGGCATCGTCCAGGCGGGACCGATGAGCGAGGCGGCCGCCGCGGAGCTGGTGCAGCGTCTGCCCGAGGTGCTCGCTCCGGCGTACGACTATCTCGACGAGGCCCTGGAGATCCGCGAGACGATGGCGACCAAGATGGTCGCGATGACGCCCGAGGAGTTCGAGGGTGTGCTGCGGCCGGCCTTCCAGCAGGACGAGCGCACGCTCATCATGGTCGGTGCTGTCCTGGGCTTCCTGGTCGGCGAGCTGCAGGTCCTGCTGCTCGAGCACCTCGCCCACTGACGCCCGACGCCCGACGCCCGGTGTTGTGCATCTGCACTGACGCACCGCGCAACGTTGGCGCCACGCCAGAGAGCCCAATGCCCTTCGCGCGGGAGCGTAGGGACACCAGCGACGAGGACGTCGCTCGACCGGAGGAGGAATCCCATGGCCACGTACGCAACACGAGGAGCCGACGGCACCGTCGTTCCCTGGCGCGACAAGAAGCGCTACCTCTGGATCCTGGGACTCGTCGTCCCGCTCACGCCGATCGTCGGCATCGCGCTGTTCGAGGCGACCGACACGGCGCTGTTCTTCTGGCTGACGCCGGTCGTGTTCTTCGGACTGATCCCGCTGATCGACCTGGTCGCCGGCTACGACAACACCAACCCGCCGGACGACGTGATCGACGCGCTCGAGAACGACAAGTACTACCGCTGGGTGACCTACCTCTACCTGCCGGTGCAGTACGGCGGCTTCATCGCGGCGATCTGGTACCTCGCCACCACCGACATGTCGGTGCTCGCCAAGGTCGGACTCGCGATCTCGGTCGGCGTCGTCGGCGGGGTCGCGATCAACACCGCCCACGAGCTGGGCCACAAGCGCGAGTCGGTCGAGCGGTGGGCGTCCAAGATCGCCCTGGCCCAGACGTTCTACGGCCACTTCTACATCGAGCACAACCGCGGCCACCACGTCCGCGTCGCGACCCCCGAGGACCCGGCCAGCGCCCGGATGGGCGAGAGCGTCTATCGCTTCTGGCCGCGCACCGTGATGGGCTCGCTGAAGAGCTCGTGGGAGCTCGAGGCCAAGCGCTACCAGCGCAAGGGCACGCACCCCTTCCACCTCGGCAACGACGTGCTCAACGCCTGGCTGATGACCGTCGCCCTGTGGGGCGGCCTGATGCTGTGGCTCGGCCTGGCGTACGACGTCAACCCGCTCGGTCTGCTGCCGTACCTCGTCCTCCAGGCGATCGTCGGGTTCTCCCTGCTCGAGGTCGTCAACTACATGGAGCACTACGGCATGGTGCGCCAGAAGGTCGGCAAGGCGGGCAAGATGCGCTACGAGCGGGTCACCCCGGCGCACTCGTGGAACTCCAACAACATCGCCACCAACGTGCTGCTCTATCACCTGCAGCGCCACAGCGACCACCACGCGAACCCGACCCGTCGCTACCAGACGCTGCGCGACTTCAAGGACGCTCCCGTCCTGCCGACCGGCTACACCGGCATGATCGTGGTCGCCATGTTCCCGCCGGCCTTCCGGGCCCTCATGGACAAGCGCGTCATCGCCCACTACGACGGCGACCTGCGCCTGGCCAACCTCCACCCGGCCAAGCGCGAGAAGCTGCTGCGCAAGTACCCCGTCCCCGCCGAGCTGCTCGCCGCCGAGGCCGCCCAGCGCGAGGACGAGAGCGCGCACGAGTTCGCCGACGAGGTGCTCGCCGCCCAGTGCCCGGGATGCCACTACACCTACGAGGTCGCCGAGGGCAACGAGCTCGAGGGCTTCGCCGCCGGCACCGCCTGGAAGGACATCCCCGACGACTGGTGCTGCCCCGACTGCGGCGTACGGGAGAAGGTCGACTTCGTCGCCGTGGAGCCCGGCCGGCTCGGCCCGAAGGTCGGTGCGTGATGCACATCGTCGCGGACCTCGGCACCTGCGAGGGTCTCGGGATGTGCGAGTCGATGGCCAACGACTACTTCGAGGTCGACGACGACACCGAGCTCGTGACCGTGCTCGACGCCGCTCCGCCGGAGTCCGACCGCGCCCACGTCTTCGCCGCCGTCCAGGCCTGCCCGGTCCTCGCCCTCAAGCTCGAGGGCTGAGTCCCCCGACGCCACGAAGTGGGAGAAAAGGCCCGCCGAAGTGGGAGAAAAGGTCACCCGAGGTGGGAGGAACGATCGCCATCGCGGTCGAGCCTCCCACCTCGGGCCGCCTTTTCTCCCACTTCGCGGCGCGGGGAGTCCCACTTCGTGCGTCAGGAGTGGAAGAGCGTGTGGTGCTGCAGGGCCAGCCAGATCGTCGGGCTGGTGCGGGAGATGGGACGACCGAGGAGCTCCTCGGCCTGGCCGAGGCGGTAGCGCACGGTGTTGCGGTGGACGACCAGCTCCTTGGCGGCCTCCTCCGCACTGCCGCCGCGGGCGAGGAACGCCTCGAGGGTCTCGCGGAGGCGCTGGGTGCCCTCGTCGTCGCCGAGGAGCGGGCCGATCGTGCGGTCGACGAAGAGGTCGACCTCGGGGCTGCAACCCAGCAGGACGGGCAGCTCGACGTCGGTGTAGACGGCCAGCCAACGGTCGCCGTCAGGACTCGCCACCTGCAGCGCGCCCTGCGCCTCGCGGTGGCTGGCGACGAAGCCGGCGATGCCGGCCGTCGACGAGCCGACCCCGACGGTCACGCTGTCGTGGGAGATCTCCGACGACAACGCCGGCAGCGTGGCGAGATCGGGGGCGTCCCGGGTGCCGAGCCAGAGCCAGAGCTGCCGGCCACCCGGCTTGACGATCAGGGGCTTGCTGGCGCCGATCCGGCGGGCGAGCTCGTTGCCGACGGCCTCCAGGGACCCGGCGCGCTCGGCATCGGTGGCCGAGAGCACCAGCGCCGTGTGGTGGACGGTGATCGGGTAGCCGCCGAGTGACGCCGACGCCTCGCGCGGATCGGTGAGCTCGCCGGCCAGGACGGCCTGTGCGGCCTCGAAGCGCTGCGCGGCCGCCCCGGCGAGTGCCTTGGCGCGCGCGGCCTGGTAGGTCTCGGTGGTCGCCCCCACCGAGTCGTCGAGCCAGCTCGCCGCGCGCCCCCAGAAGTGGATCAGCAGGTCGGCCCGGTCGATCCCCGGCGCGATCTCGCCGCCGAGACCGGCGATCACCTCGGCGACGTACTCCCAGACCTCCTGTTGCGCCACGCGATAGATGCGGGTGAGGGTCTCGAGCGGGATCTGACGCTCGGCCATGTCCTCGGCGAGACGTACGGCGGCGTCGACCAGGTGGAAGTGCTGCTCCGACTGCGCGAACTCCCCCAGGAAGGCCAGCCAGTGCTCGCGGACGGCGCCGCGGATCTCCTCGGTGAGGTCGTCGGCCCGGGACGAGGGCGCGGCGAGCTCGGGGAAGGACGCCTCGAGGCGTCGTACGACGCGGTCGACCCACGCGTCGACCCGCTCGGGTCGCGCCTCCTCGGCGACATAGGACAGCACCCACGTCGCGATCTCCGGGGGCATGGCTTGGGCGGGCACCAGCATCTCCTTGGTCGGCACCGGGACAGCCTCACGCTAGTCCTCTCCGCGACGGTTGTGCAGGAGGACAAGGAACCGGTCGTCCGTCGTGCACTGGCCCGCACGGGGATGGGCTCAGCCGTCGAGGAGCACCGTGCGCATGAGCTGCTTCAACCGCTCGACGTGACGCCGGGTCGGCTCTGCGCGGGGGTCGAACGACGTCGTCAGCGCCATGCCGCGCAGGCTGGTGAAGAGGATGTCGCGGGCACCCTCGTAGCCGTCGCGGGACGCGAGCTCGTCACCGAAGAAGCCGTCCATCGCGGCGCGGACCGCTCGGGCGATCTCGCGCTCACCGGGCAGCAGCGCGTCACGGAGGTCCTCGTGGGTGCGGGCGGCGATCCACAGCTCGGTCGCGGCCCAGAAGTAGCCCTGGGTGAAGGTGAGCGCCATCCGCTCGACGACGGCGTCGATGCGCTCGCCGAGGTCGGCGGGCCAGGTGTGCTCGCTGGGCAGCTCGCCGACGCGAGCCTTCGCGAGGTGCTGTGACGCGGCGATCAGGAGGGCGTCCCGGGACGGGAAGTGGTGGAGGAGGCGGCCGCGGGAGACGCCGGCGCGCTCCTGGATCCGCACGGTCGAGGCGCCGCTGTAGCCGTGCTCGAGCATCACCTCGACGGCCGCGTCGAGGATGCGGCGCTGGACGTCGATCGTGCGGCTCTGGACGGCACGCGCCATGTGGCGATCCTCTCGTTGCCGCATCAGGTGGGTGACAAACGGCGGAGTCGAAGGCTACTCTCAGCCTAACCAGTCAGCACTGACTGGTTAATCATCCGGCCTGGAGGTCCTCGTGTCCACTCCCGTCATCGTCGACGTCGTCCGTCTCGCGTCCGGCAAGGGCAAGCCCGGCGGCGCCCTGTCCGGGACCCACCCCACCTCGATGCTCGTCCACGTCCTGAAGGCGACCGTCGAGCGCAACGGGCTCGACCCCGCGCTCGTCGACGACGTCATCACCGGCTGCGTCATGCAGGCCGGCGAGCAGTCGCTCAACATCGGCCGCGCCGCCGTCCTCGGCGCCGGCTTCCCCGAGTCCGTCCCCGCCACCACCATCGACCGCGCGTGCGGCTCCAGCCAGCAGGCGGTCCACTTCGCCGCGCAGGGCATCGCCGCCGGGGCGTACGACGTCGTGATCGCCGCCGGCGTCGAGTCGATGAGCCGCGTGCCGATGGGCACCACCACCCTCGGCAAGGACAGCCTCGGTCCCGAGGTCCACGCGCGCTACCCCGACGGCCTGGTCAACCAGGGCGTCTCCGCCGAGCTGGTCGCCCGCAAGTGGAAGCTCGACCGCGAGACGCTCGACGCCTACTCCGCCGAGTCGCACCGTCGCGCCGCCGACGCCATCGCCTCCGGCTTCTTCGACAAGGAGATCGTGCCGATCTCGGTCACCGACGCGGACGGCAACACCGTCGAGCACAAGGTCGACGAGACCGTCCGCGCGAGCACCACCGCCGAGGGCCTCGGCGGCCTCCGGCCAGCGTTCCGGACCGACGAGTTCGCCGCCCGCTTCCCCGACATCGAGTGGCAGATCCACCCCGGCAACTCCTCGCCGTTCACCGACGGCGCGTCCGCCGCGCTCATCATGAGCGAGGAGATGGCCGGCAAGCTCGGCCTCACCCCGCGCGCCCGCTTCGTGTCGTACGCCGTGTGCGGCGACGACCCGCTGCTCATGCTCACCGCCCCCATCCCCGCGACCCAGAAGGCCCTCGCCAAGGCAGGTCTGGGCATCGACGACATCGACGCCTACGAGGTCAACGAGGCTTTCGCCCCCGTCCCGCTCGCCTGGGCCCACGACCTCGCCGCCGACCCCGCGAAGCTCAACCCGCGTGGTGGCGCCATCGCTCTCGGCCACGCGCTCGGCTCCTCCGGAACCCGCCTGCTGGCGACCCTCGTCAACCAGCTCGAGGCCACCGGCGGTCGCTACGGCATCCAGACGATGTGCGAGGCCAACGGCATGGCCAACGCAACACTGATCGAGCGTATTTGACCGAGCGTGTCGCCGGTCGAGGACCTCGCACGGACCCTTCGGGCCCGCGGTCGGCCCTCGACGCGCTGCGCGCGGGCGCCACGCTGCCGGTCGCGCAGTTGTCTCGCGTAGGTCCCGCCTTGGCCTGGCGGCAAGCCGACAGTTGTCGGGCCGGACGACTATCCACTCATCACCACTGAAGGAACTCATCACCATGCAGATCAACGACACCGTCGCCCTCGTCACCGGCGGCGCCTCCGGCCTGGGCCGCGCCACCGTCGAGGCCCTCCTCGAGAAGGGCGGCAAGGCCGTCATCCTCGACCTGCCCGGTGGTCCCGGCGAGGTCGCCGCGAAGGAGCTCGGCGACGCCGTCCTCTTCGTCCCCGGCGACGTCCGCAGTGAGGACGACGTCCTGGCCGCGATCGCCGCGGCCGCCGAGCTCGGCACGCTCCGGGTGGTGGTCAACTGCGCCGGCACCGGCGACGCGATCAAGACCGTCGGCAGGGACAACACGCCCTACCCCTATGACAAGTTCCAGCGGATCATCGAGATCAACCTGCTGGGCACGTTCAACGTCCTCCGGCTCACCGCGGCCCACATGGCCGGTCTGGACCTGCTGGGCGAGGAGCGCGGCGTCATCATCAACACCGCCTCCGTGGCCGCCTTCGACGGCCAGATCGGCCAGGCGGCGTACTCCGCATCCAAGGGCGGCGTCGTCGGCATGACCCTCCCGATCGCCCGCGACCTGTCGACCATCGGCATCCGCGTGGTCACCATCGCGCCGGGCCTCTTCGACACCCCGCTGCTGGCGTCGCTGCCGGAGGAGGCCCGCGCGAGCCTCGGTCAGCAGGTGCCGCACCCGTCGCGTCTCGGCGACCCGAAGGAGTACGGCGCCCTCGCGGCCCACGTCGTCGAGAACCCGATGCTCAACGGCGAGACCATCCGCCTCGACGGCGCGATCCGGATGGCACCTCGATGAGCTCGCTCAACCTCCGCGGCGGCTTCTACACCGAGGACCACGAGGCCTACCGCGCCTCGGTCCGCGAGTTCGTGCGCCGCGAGGTCGAGCCGCACCACCTCGACTGGGAGGAGGAGCGGCTCGTCCCGCGCAGTGCGTGGGAGGCGGCCGGTGCCAACGGCATCCTCGGCCTCGCCGTGCCGGAGGAGTACGGCGGCGGCGGGGAGCCGGACTTCCGCTACCCGATGGTGGTGGCCGAGGAGCTCGCGACGATCGGCGCGTCGTCCTACTGCCTGGGCCTGCGGCTCCAGGACGACATCGTGCTGCCCTACCTGCTGGAGCTGTGCACCGAGGAGCAGAAGCGGCGCTGGCTGCCGGGGGCGGCGTCCGGCGAGATCGTGCTGGCGATCGCGATGACGGAGCCGGGCGCGGGCAGCGACCTGCAGGGCATCCGTGCCAACGCGGTCCGCGACGGCGACGGCTGGATCCTCAACGGGCAGAAGACCTTCATCACCAACGGCATCAACGCCGACCTGGTGATCGTCTTCGCCCGCACCGACCCCGACGCCGGATCGCGGGGCTACAGCCTCCTCGTGGTCGAGCGCGACGACCCGGGCTTCTCGCGCGGCCGCAAGCTCGACAAGATCGGCCTCGCCGGCCAGGACACGGCCGAGCTGGTCTTCGAGGACGTCCGGGTCGGGCCGGACAACGTGCTCGGCGAGATCGGCCAGGGCCTCATCTACCTGATGCAGCGGCTGCCCAAGGAGCGGCTGTCGTTGGCCGCCCAGGCGCTCGCCGCCGCCGAGGCAGCCGTGCGCTGGACGCAGGACTACGTGTTCGACCGGACGGCGTTCGGCCAGCGGGTCGGCGACCTGCAGGCCACCCGGTTCGAGCTCGCCGAGCTGGAGACGGAGGTCGAGATCACCCGCGCCTACATCCAGAACGCCGCACTCGCGCTCAACGACGGCACCCTCACCACGGCCGAGGCGTCCAAGGCCAAGCTCTGGGCGACGGAGATGCAGGTCCGCGTCACCACCCGCTGCCTGCAGCTGTTCGGCGGCTACGGCTACATGAACGAGTACCCGATCGGTCGGGCCTTCCGCGACAGCCGGGTGCAGACCATCTACGGCGGCACCAGCCAGGTGATGAAGGAGATCATCGGCCGCGACATCGCCGGCCGCTACCCGAAGGACGCGACTCGATGAATCACCCCACCAACCCGATCAAGCTCGGCATGGTCATCGACTACGCCGGGGGCTTCGACGAGACCGTCGAGCTGATGCTGGCCTACGAGCAGGCCGGCCTCGAGCTGGCCGCGGTGCCCGAGGCCTACTCCTTCGACGGTGTCAGCCAGCTCGGCTACCTCGCCGCCAAGACCGAGAAGCTCGAGCTCATGTCGGCGATCTTCCAGATCTACTCCCGGACCCCGGCGCTGCTCGCGATGACGGCGGCCGGTCTGGACTTCGTCTCCGGTGGCCGATTCATCCTCGGCCTCGGTGCCAGCGGCCCGCAGGTGGTCGAGGGCTTCCACGGCGTGAAGTACGACGCCCAGCTCGGCCGCACCCGCGAGGTCGTCGACATCTGCCGCCAGGTGTGGCGCCGCGAGCCGGTCAACCACCGGGGCAAGCACTACACCGTCCCGTTGACGAAGGAGGACGGCGGGTCGGGCCTCGGCAAGCCGCTGAAGCTCATCAATCACCCGGTGCGCAGCGACGTCCCGATCTCGATCGCCGCTCTCGGGGAGAAGAACGTCGCCCTCGTCGCGGAGATCTCCCAGGGGTGGCAGCCGCTGTTCTTCCATCCGCTCAAGGCGCAGCAGGCGTGGGGCGACGCGCTCGCCGCCGGCTTCGACAAGCGCGACCCCGCGCTGGGGGAGCTCGACATCCAGCTGCAGGTCAACTTCCACGTGGGCGAGCCGCCCGCGGAGGTGGTGCAGAAGGTGCGTGACCAGCTGGCGCTCTACATCGGCGGCATGGGTGCGCGGGACAAGAACTTCTACAACCAGCTCACCGTCCGCTACGGCTACGAGGACGCGGCCAGGGAGATCCAGGATCTCTACCTCGCCGGACAGAAGGCGGAGGCCGCGGCCGCCGTACCCGCCGACCTCGTCGAGGCCGTCACCCTGATGGGTGACGAGGACTCGATCCGGCGCCAGGTCGCGGAGTTCGAGGCCGCCGGGGTCCGGACCTTCCTGGTCAACCCGATGGCCGCCGACCCGGCCGACCGCATCGAGCACGTCCGGACCCTCGCGCGCATCTGCCGGGGGTAGTCCGGAGGTCCCGCCGCTGTCCTCGGGCCCGCCGGCCCGAGGACAGGAGCCGCGCCAACTGGTGCAGATGAACAACTGCGCCATCGATCCTTGGGCAACCGAACCAAGCGAGTGATGGTCGTCACCCCGTGGAATGGGCTCCGCGATGACGCCCGGCACAGGGGCGTCAGCGATCCATGGGGACTTGATGGCTGCTCACGACGGCGCGCTGCGCCTCGCCCTGGTCGCGTCGGCGCGGCCGGCTGTGCCCCTGGCCGCGCCGGCTGCATCGTCGCGAGTGTCACCGCGCACCGCGACGAGGATGTGCGGCTGATGGCCACCCACGCCTCGGTCGACCCGCGCCCGTTCCCCGGACGCATGGCGCTGGTGCACACCGGTCGCCTGTTCGCGCTCGCGCTGGACGTGATCGTCTACACGTTCCGTCCGCCGTTCCAGTTCCGTGAGTTCATCGAGCAGTCGTGGTTCATCGCCCGGGTGGCCTCCCTGCCCACGGCGCTGTTCGCGATCCCGTTCGGTGCGACCATCTCGCTGCTGCTCTACCAGCTCCTCGACCAGTTTGGTGCGGCCTCGGCCACCGGCGCCGGCGGCGTCCTGGCGATCACCCAGCAGGCGGCCCCGATCGTCACCGCACTCCTCATCGCCGGCGCCGGCGGCAGTGCCATTGCCGCCGACCTCGGTGCGCGCACGATCCGCGAGGAGATCGACGCGATGCGGGTGCTGGGCATCGACCCGGTGCGTCGCCTCGTCGTCCCGCGCGTCCTCGCGATGATGTACGTCGCCGCGGTGCTCAACGGACTCGCGTCGGTCGTCGGCGTGGCCGGCGGCTACTTCTTCAACGTGATCGTCCAGGGCGGCACGCCCGGCGCCTACATCAGCAGCTTCAACCTGCTCGCCCAGGCGCCCGACATCTTCGTGAGCGAGCTCAAGGCCGTCGTCTTCGGCTTCGTCGCCGGCATCATCGCCGCCTACCGCGGTCTCAACCCGCCGCCGGGCGCCCGCGGCGTCGGGGACGCGGTCAACCAGACCGTCGTCATCTCGTTCATTGCCGTCTACATGATCAACCTCGTCATGACCCAGGTCTACCTGCTGGTCGTGCCGCCGAAGGGGCTGTGAGCGATGAGTGCACTCGACAACTGGTTCCGCAGGTCCAGCTCGGCCACCGTCCAGACCCTCGCCGACATGGGGGATCAGGTCTCCCTCTACGGCAAGGCGATCAAGGGCACTCCCCACGCGCTGCGCCACTACCGCAAGGAGATCCTGCGGCTGCTGGGGACGACGACCTTCGGCAGCGGTGGCCTCGCCGTCATCGCCGGCACGGCGGGCGTGATGTTCGCCCTGTCGCTCTTCGTCGGCTCCCTCGTCGGCCTGCAGGGCTTCCGTGGCCTCGACACCCTCGGCGCCTCGGCACTGACCGGATTCATCACCGCCTTCTTCAACACCAGGGACATCGCGCCCCTGGTCGCCGGGATCGCGCTGACGGCCACGGTCGGCGCGGGCTTCACCGCCGAGATCGGTGCGCAACGGATCTCGGAGGAGATCGACGCGCTCGAGGTGATGGCGGTGCCGTCGGTGCCCTTCCTCATCACGACCCGGCTGATCGCGGGCACGATCGCGGTCATCCCGCTCTACGTGGTGGGGATCCTCGCGTCGTACGTCTCGGCGCGGCTGAACGTGGTCTACGTCAACGGGCTCTCGGCCGGGACCTATGACCACTACTTCCAGCTCTTCCTGCCACCCGGGGACGTGCTCCTGTCCTTCCTGAAGACGGTGATCTTCGCCTTCATGGTCATGCTCGTGCACTGCTACTACGGCTTTCGCGCGAGCGGCGGCCCGGCCGGCGTGGGTGTCGCCGTCGGCCGCGCGGTCCGCCTGTCGCTGGCGGGCATCGGCATCCTCGACTTCTTCCTGACGCTCGTGTTCTTCGGCACCGCTCCCTCGGTGACGGTGGCGTGATGGCGACGCGGACCCCCTCGCCGGCGCGGCTTCCCCTGCTGGGCCTCATGATGCTCGTCGTCATCGTCGGTCTCGGCGTGGCGGCGGTCGCCGACTACCAGGGCGCCTTCACCTCGACCACCAGGGTCTCCCTGTTCGTCCCGGACGCCGGCAACCAGCTCAGCGTGGGGGCGCAGGTCAAGCTGCGCGGCGCGGTGCTCGGCACGGTCGACGAGATCGAGCCCGCCGACGACGGCGCGCGCCTGACCCTCGCCCTCGATCCCGACAAGACGCACCTCGTCCCGGTCGACACGGTCGCGCGGATCCTGCCCAAGACTCTGGTCGGCCAGGACTACGTCGACCTGGTCGTCCCCGCGAACGCGAGCTCGCAGACCGTCGGCGACGGTGACGAGATCCAGCGCGACACCAGCGCCGCGTCCGCCAACCTCGAGGGCGCGCTCGACAAGCTCCTGCAGGTCCTCCGGGCCGTCCCCGCGCAGCAGGTGGCCTCGACGCTCAACGCGGTGTCCACCGCGCTCGAGGGTCGCGGCGAGGAGCTGGGCACCACCCTCACCACGCTGCAGACCTACCTCGACGGCCTCAACCCGGCGCTGCCGGAGCTCACCGCCGACCTGCGGGCCCTTGCCGAGTTCAGCGACACCTACGACACGGCCGCGCCGGACCTGCTGGCGGCCATGGACGACCTGGCGACGACCGCCGACACCGTGACCGAGCAGCGCGGCAACCTGCAGGCACTCTTCGGCGACCTGAGCGACACCAGCCGCAGCCTGCGCGACTTCCTGCGGGACAACGAGGACAACCTGATCGGTCTCGTCGACGTGTCCCGCTCGACACTGACGACGCTGGCGACCTATGCGCCGGAGTATCCCTGCCTCATCGAGCAGCTCGCCGGTGTCGTGCCGCGGATCGACGCGATCTTCGGCAAGGGAGAAGAGCGCCCGGCGCTCAACGTCACGCTGCGGGTGACCAACAGCCGCGGCAAGTACGTCCCCGGTGACGAGCCGGAGTACGTCGACACCCGCGGCCCCCAGTGCTACGACATCGTCCGCTACGCGCCGCAGTACCCCGCGGAGGGACCGTTGCGTGACGGCTCCTACGCCCCACCGGCCGCGGCCCGGCCGGACGGCGGGCTCCAGTCGCTGCCGCAGCCGGCCAGGTCCGGCGACCCCGCCGGCTCGCCCGCCGAGGCCGATCTCCTCAACGGACTGCTGGGCACCGACGGCGCCATCGCATCCCTCCTGCTCGGACCGATCCTGCGCGGAAGCGAGGTGAGCGCACGATGACGTCGATCTGGGGACCGCTCGTCAAGCTCTCCGTCTACACGGTGACCATCTTCGTGGCAACCGCGCTGCTGCTCATGGTGATCGTCAACGGCCGGACCGGTGAGTCCGAGACCTTCCATGCCGTCTTCGAGGACGCCAGCTGCGTCGCCCCCAACGACAACGTCAAGATCGCGGGGGTGACCGCCGGCAAGGTCAGTGACGTGCGGGTCGTCGACCGCAACCGGGCCGAGGACGAGTTCACCCTCGACAAGGGGATCGAGCTGCCGGAGACGGTGCGGATCGAGATCGAGTACGAGAACCTCATCGGCGACCGCTACCTGGACCTCCAGCGCCCACAGCAGCCTGAAGCCCCGGCCCTGGAGCCGGGCAGCACGATCGGGCTCGACCGCACCAAGCCGGCGCTCAACCTGACGGTGCTCTTCGGCGGCTTCAAGCCGCTCTTCCAGGCGCTCGAGCCCGACCAGGTCAACCGGTTCGCCGAGGACGTGCTGCAGACCCTCCAGGGCGAGCGCGGCACGGTCGACCAGCTGGTGCAGCAGACGGCGTCCCTGACGAACACGATCGCCGACCGCGACACCGTCATCGGCCAGCTCGTCGACGACCTCAACGTCGTGCTCGGCACCGTCTCGTCTCGTGACAGCGAGCTTTCCAGCCTGCTGCTCCAGCTGCAGCGCTTCGTCACGGGCCTGTCCGAGGACCGCGACGTGATCGGTCCCGCCATCACGTCGATCAGCCAGCTGACCCAGAGCGTGGCCGGCCTGCTGGTCGACGCCCGTGGCCCGCTCGAGGACGACATCGTCGCGCTCGGTGAGCTCGCGACCCACCTCGACCGCGGCAAGGGTGCCATCGCCGACGAGCTGGCCGTCATCCCGCAGCTCCTCGGCCGGATCAACCGCACGGCCAGCTACGGGTCGTGGTTCCAGTTCTACCTCTGCGACATGGGCGGATCCCTGACGAGCGGCGGCGGTCGCACCGGCATCACTGCCTACTCCAACACGGCCGAGAGGTGCTCGCGATGAGGTCCTTCCAGAGCCGCAACCCGATCCCCATCGCCCTGATCGGGGGCGTGCTGCTCCTCCTTGTCGTGGTCGCCGCCTACAACACCGACAAGCTGCCGCTGATCGGTGACGGACCCACCTACACCGCGGAGTTCGAGAACGCCGCGGGCATCCGCTCCGGCAACCCGGTCAAGGTCGCCGGTGTCGTGGTCGGCCGGGTCAAGGAGGTCGGGCTGGACGGCACGGCCGTCGACGTCACCTTCACGGTCGACGAGGCGTGGATCGGCGACGAGTCGAGCGCCTCGGTGCAGCTCAACACGCTGCTCGGGCAGCGCTACCTGGCGATCGACCCGCAGGGCGAGGACGCGCTCGCCGAGGGCGGCACGATCCCGCTCGCCCGCACGGACACGCCCTACGACATCATCCCGGCGATCAACAAGCTGTCCCAGACGGTCGGTGAGATCGACACCGACGCCCTGGCCGAGTCGCTCGACGCCCTGTCCGACACCTTCGCCGACACCCCGGACGACGTGCAGGCCGCTTTCCGGGGCCTCTCGCGGCTCTCGGCGACCGTCACCAAGCGCAACCGGGGGCTGGGCCAGCTCCTCGAGCGCACGGACGTGGTGGCGGGCACCCTCGCCGAGCGCGACACCCAGATCGAGCAGCTCGTGCGGGACGTCAACCCGCTGCTCGCCGAGCTGACCCTCCGCCGTGAGGCGATCCACTCCCTGCTCGTCGGCACCCAGGACCTGAGCACCCAGCTCAGCGGTCTCGTGGAGGACAACCAGGCGACGCTGCGCCCCGCGCTCACGCGCCTCGCCAACGTGGCCGACGTGCTCGCCGAGAACGAGATGAACATCGACGCCAGCATCAAGGCGCTGGATCCCTACGTGCACCTGTTCACCAATGCCGTGGGAGTCGGTCGGTGGTTCGACGCCTACGTCTGCGGACTCCTGCCGCTGCCACTCGCCGGCGTCAACGCCGAAGGATGTGAGTCGTCGTGACCACGATGCTGAGGAACGGCAAGGTCGTGGCGCTGGTCGTCGGCCTCGCGCTCGTCGCCGCACTGCTGCTCGGGATGGGCAAGCGCGACTCCGGGACCACGGTGACCGTCTACTTCACGTCCGCCAGCGCCCTCTATGCGGGCAACCCGGTCGAGGTCCTCGGCGTGCCGGTGGGGAGCGCCGAGTCGGTGACGCCCGAGGCGGGCCGGGTCAAGGTGGTGCTGAGCCTCGACGAGGGTGTCGACCTTCCCGCCGACGTCCAGGCCTTCCAGGTCGCCCCGAGCCTCATCAGCGGACGGACCATCCAGCTCGCTCCGGCGTACGACGAGGGCGAGAAGCTGGCGGACGGCGCGACGATCCCGGTGGAGCGCAGCCAGGTGCCGCTCGACGTCAACGACCTCTACAACAGCGCGCAGGAGCTCACCGACGCGCTCGGACCGGAGGGTGCCAACAAGGACGGGGCGCTCACCCGCGCCCTCGACGTCCTCGCCGACAACCTCGAGGGCAACGGGGAGAGCCTGGCCAGCGCGATCAGTGGTCTCGCCGACGCATCGGGCGTGCTCGCCGGCTCCCGCGAGGATCTGACGGGGACGGTCCAGGGCCTCCAGACCTTCGTGTCGACCCTCGCCGAGAACGACGCCGACGTCCGGGACCTCAACACCCAGCTCGCGACGGTGTCGGAGTTCCTGGCCGACGACCGGACCGAGCTGTCGGCGGCCCTGAGTGAGCTCTCGACCGCGCTCGTCGACATGGCCGGCTTCGTGAAGGACAACCGTGGCGTCCTGCGCCGCAACGTCACCAAGCTGACCCGGGTCACCCGGGTGCTCGTGCGCAACCGCGACCGTCTTGCCTCGATCGTCGACGAGGCCCCCGCGGGCCTGGGCAACCTGCTCAACGCCTATGACGCCGCGGGCGGCACCCTGGACGTGCGCATGGATGTCAACGAGCTCATGCTCGGGCCCAGCGCCCTGGTGTGCGAGCTCATCAGCCGGGGCACGCCCGGCCAGCTGCCGGCAGGGTTGTCGTCGCTGTGCCAGGGCTCGATCGGAGCGCTCACCACGCAGGTGCCGAGCGTCGCCCAGCTGTTGGCCGTGCTGCAGGGCAGCGCGCCCCAGCTCGTCGGAGGGGAGCGGTGATGGCAGCGCTGAGGGCGGGCCGGCTGCGACGCGCCCTGGCCGCTGCGGTGGCGGGCGGTCTCGCCGCCACGGCGAGCGGGTGCGGTCTCCTCGAGGACGGGGCCTACGACCTGCCGCTGCCGGGCGGCGCCGACCTCGGTGACGACCCCCGGACCGTGGAGATGCACTTCCAGTCGGTCGAGGGACTGGTGCCGAAGTCGACGGTCAAGGTGGACAACGTGGCTGTCGGACGGATCGAGGACATCGAGATCGACGAGAGCACCTGGACGGCCGTCGTGACCGCATCGGTCAACGACGACGTCGACCTGCCGACGGACGTCGGCGCCCGGGTCCGGCGCAGCAGCCTCCTCGGTGAGTGGTACGTCGAGCTGGTCCGGCCCGGTGACGCGTCGTCGGCCTCTGCCTCGGGCAGGGCGGGCACCACGGACGTGGCGGCCGCCGCGGCCGACACCGCCGAAGGGTCCATCACCATCCCCCTCGAGCGCACGGGTGGCTCGGCACGCGTCGACGAGGTGCTGGGCGCGCTGTCCCTGCTGCTCAACAACGGTGGACTTCCGCAGCTGAACACGATCATGACCGAGCTCAACCAGGCAATGGAGGGCAACGAGCCGCAGCTGCGCGCGCTGCTCTCCGACCTGACCGAGTTCACCGGTCAGCTCGACACCCATCGCGACGACGTCGTGAAGGCGCTCGACGGCCTGGCCAGGCTCAGTCGCACGCTGCGGAGCAACAACCGCCAGATCGCGCGGACCCTCGACGCCATCCCCGAGGGGCTGGAGGTCCTGGCCGACCAGCGACCCCAGCTGGTCGGGCTGCTGCGCTCCCTCGACGAGCTCTCCGACGTCACGGTGCGCGTGGTGAACCAGTCGCAGGAGGACATGGTCGCCGACCTGCACCTGCTCAAGCCGATCCTGCGCAACCTCGCCCAGGCGGGGAAGGACATCCCACAGGCCCTGCAGATCGCGGCGACCTTCCCATTCACCCCGGCAGCGATGGACGCCACCCCTGGCGACTACGTCAACCTGGACGTCAAGGTCGACCTCGACCTCGGCGCGGTCCTCGGCACCCTGCTGGCCTCGCGCCAGCCCCTGGAGCTGGGCGGACAGGTCGTGCCCAACCCGCTGGCGATCCTCGACCCGGACCCGACGACCGACGCTGCGCCGACAGCAGGGGAGCCGGCTGCCGGCGACAGCGGGACGCCGGCACCGACCGTCGTCTCCGACCTGCTCGGCCTGCTGCTGGGAGGACGCTCATGATCTCGCGCCGGACCAAGATCCACACCGTTGTCTTCGTCGCCCTCGCCAGCTCCGGCGTGTGCTACGTCGGTGCGAAGTACGCCGGGCTCGAGGGCCTGGTCCGTGACACGTCCTACACGGTGTCGATGGAGCTCGCCGACTCCGGCGGCATCTTCACCAACGCCGAGGTCACCTACCAGGGCGTCACGGTCGGACGGGTCGGCGAGCTGCGCCCGACGGACGAGGGCGTCACGGTGGACCTGGTCATCGACAACGACGCGGAGGAGATCCCTGCCGACGGCCTCCGCGCCGACGTCAAGAACCTCTCCATCATCGGTGAGCCCTACGTCGACCTCACCGCCCCCACCGGTGCCGACGGGCCTGCCCTCGCGGAGGGCTCGGTCATCGAGGCCTCCCAGACCACCACGCCGGTGGCGCCTGCCGTGCTGCTCTCCGGTCTCAACGGTCTGCTCGACTCCGTCCCGCAGGACTCGTTGTCCATGGTGCTGGACGAGCTCGACACCGCCTTCTCGGGCACCGGGCCCGACCTCGCGCGGCTGCTCGACAACACCTCGGTGCTGGTCGAGTCGGCCAACGACGTACTGCCCGAGACCATCAGGCTGATCCGGGACGGCGCCACGGTGCTCCGCACCCAGAACGACTCCTCCAACAGCATCAGGTCCTTCTCGAAGGACCTGCGCGCGCTGGCCGGAGAGCTCGAGTCCAGCGACCCCGACCTGCGCCGCGTCATCTCCGCCGGCCCGACCCTCGCGGAGCAGGCGCTGGCACTGCTCGAGGAGAGCGGCCCCGGTCTGGGCCAGCTCGTGGCGGACCTGCTCACCACCGGCCGGCTCGCCGAGCCGCGCAACGCCGCCCTGCGACAGCTGCTCATCGCCTACCCGATGCTGGCGCGGGCGACCTACTCCGCGGTCCCCGGCGACGGGACGGTCCACTTCGGACTGGTCCTCAACGCCTTCGACCCCCTGCCCTGCACCAGGGGCTACGAGACCACAGTCCGCCGTCCCGGGACGGACACGACCGACGTGCCCGTCAACCCCGCCGCGACGTGCGCCGAGCCGCGCGGCAGCGCCATCGCCGTACGCGGATCGCAGAACGCGCCCCGAGCCGGAGTCCCGTCCGCCGCCGAGGCCACCGCCGGCGGCGCGTCCGCCTCAGCGCAGCCGCGGATCTCGCCGGAGCTGCTGACCGAGCTCCAACGCCTGATGAGCCAGGCGGCACCACTCCTCGTGACCGATCCCGTCCAGATCCTGGAGGCCAGATGAGCACCGACACCGAGCAGCCGAGCGTGCGAGCCGTGCGGACCGAGTCCGGGTCGGGCGACGGCTCACCGCTGGTCGCGACCCTGCGCCGTCCATCTCGCCCGGTGATCATCGCGGCGGTCCTCGTCGCGCTCCTGTTGGCGGGTGGGATCGCGATCAACCGCGGCGTCATGCCCTGGCAGGACGGGGGCGACGGGGCCGCGGACCGTGCCGCGGCGCTGACGGCGGCTCGCACCGCGGCCACGACCCTCACTACGCTCGACGCGGCGGCTCCGGAGGAGTCCGTGGCTGCCTGGGCCGAGGTCACGACGGGTGAGCTCGCGGAGGCTGTCGGCGCCGGAGAGGCGGACTTCCAGAAGCTCATCACGAGTGGCGGCTTCGACACCTCGTCGACGATCCAGGAGGCCGCCGTCGCGACCTTCGACGGTGACGCCGGCGTGGCCGAGGTACTGGTCGCGATCGACGTGCAGCTGACCCCGCAGCGGGGACAGGGCACCACCGAGCGGCTGAGCCTCGCCGTCACGGTGGAGGAGGTCGACGACAGCTGGAAGGCCAGTGCCCTGGCACCGCTCGGCAGTGGCGACACGGTCGGGGGTGGGTCTGACGCCCTCTCCGCCGACATCGCCACCGACGTCGCCTCCGCGATGGTGAGCCTGTGGTCCTACGACCACCGCCGTCTCGCCGGGGTGGAGTCGCTTGCCCCGATCACCACGCCCGACTTCCTCGACGAGTACGCCGCGACGTACCAGGAGATCGAGCGGCTCGCCCCGCAGGCGAAGGCGGTCGTCAAGGCTCGGGTGACGGGCATCGCCACCATCGCGGAGGACGGGGACCGGGCCACGGTCCTGGTGTTCCTGACCCAGCGCGCCCGCAAGGGCGGCGGCAAGGCGACGACGGCCGACACGCGACTCCGGGTCGCGGTGGAGAAGGTCGACGGGCAGTGGCGCGTCGACGGGGTCACCCCGCTCTGACGACGCCGGAAACAGCTCGACTGCATTCGGATCCGCCTCATGTCGAGTACGGTCGCCCGATGATGGCCATCGATCAGGAGCTCAAGGGCTGGATCGCTGAGTTCGTGGGCGCCCAGTCCGAGGGTTCTGCCGTCGAGACCTGGGTCAATCACGTGCTCGGCAGGATCGTCGACGCTGTCCCGCAGGTCCGTGACGACGCCGCCCTGCAGAGCGTGGTGCGCAGCGCCTGCGACGCCCACTGGCGCTCCTTCCTTGCCAACCTGGGCCAACCCACCCAGACATTCCACCTGGTCCAGGAGGCCCGAGAGGTGCCGATGGTCGTTGCCCAGCACGGCTATGGGCTCCCGGTCATCTTCGAGATCTACACGGCGGGCGAGCAGGCGGTGTGGGAGTTCA
>NZ_STGW01000018.1:54213-68024 GCF_004912195.1 Nocardioides caeni | reverse complement strand
CAGCGCCGCGACCCGGTTCTTGCCGGCGGCGATGTGGCGCACGAGGCGTGCGACGGTGCGGACGTTGTCGTCGGCCGCCGTCTTGGCGTCGGCGACCTCGTCACGGGCGGACCTCACCTCGGCGCGGTGCTCGGCGAGGATCTCCTCCGCCTCGACGAGGGAGTCGAGGGTCTGCTGCTGGCGACCGGTGATGACCTTGGCCGAGCTCTGGCTGACGAGGAGGTCCTCCATCGTCTCGCCCTGCGCGTAGGCCGCGATCAGGTCCAGCTGCGCGTTGCCGCCGGTCGCTCGCCTGATGATCGTGTCGCGTCCCTCGTCTCGCTGGTCGGCGACATCGATCCGCGCCTGCGCCAGCTTCTCGCGGGCGACCTCGAGCCGCTCCTCGGCCTTGGTGAGCTGCGTCGCGAGCCGGGAGGACACGGCACGCGCGTCGGCGAGCTCGCCCTGGGCGGTGGCGAGGCGGTCGCGGGCCGTGCGCAGCTTGTCGCGCACGCGGGCCAGCCGACGGCTGATCGCGGCGACCTGGCCGCTGGCCTCCTCGATGTCGTCCTGGACGCTGTTGATCTGGCCCTGGACCTGGTCCTGCTTGTTCTCCAGGTCGTCGCGGTCGTCGGCGACGGCCAGCGGGACGGCGAGTCCGGCGACCACGACCAGCGCGGCCGTCATGGTCACGATCCACTCGGGTCGGGCCCAGACGGGCAGGCGGTCGAGGGTACGGCGCAGCCAGGAGGCGCTGGGGAAGAAGCGCACAGGACAACCAATCACGTTCGGGGAAGTGAACTCCCCGACCGTAACCGCCGGCTCTCAGACTTTGATGTATTTGCGGGTCAGCAGGAGTGTCGGGATGAGCGTCAGCGCCGGACCGAGGAACACGATGCCGGGCGGGAAGGCGCCGATGAGGGTCTGGACGTAGTCACTCCAGTCGACCCAGGGCAGGAAGGTGACCTGCTCGGCCATGCCCTTCTCGACGCCCCAGTGGAGGAACGCCGCCAGACCACCGGCGGCGAGCGCGACCCCGATGGTCGCGGTGACCAGCGCCTCCAGGAGGAAGGGCAGCCCGATGTAGAGGGTCGAGGCACCCACCAGACGCATGATCGCGATCTCCCGGCGACGGGCCAGGGCCGCGAGGCGGATGGTGTTGGCGACCTGCAGGAGCGCGGCGAACAGCAGGAACGCGGCGCCGATCCAGGAGCCGTACTTGAGGATCGTCATGATCCCGTAGATCTGGCTCAGCGCCTCGCGCTGGTCGGTGATCACGGAGACGCCGTCGAGTCCCGACAGCGCGCTGATGACGCCGTCGGCCTCGTCCGGCGTCTCGAGCGTCACCCAGTAGCCGGCGGGCCAGGTGTCCGGGGTGACGACCGGATCCTCGACGTCGAACAGGTAGGCGTCACCGGTGCGCTCCGCCTGGGCGTAGGCGCGGTCGTAGCCCTCCTGCTTGCTCTGGAAACTGAACGACTCGACCTCCTCGCTCGCCTCGAGCTCCTCCTCGATCCGCTCCTGCTGGGCTGCGGTGACCTCACCACCGGCGCAGTTCTCGAGACCCTGGTCGACGGTCGGGTCATCCTCGGTGCAGAGGTTGACCAGCACCTGCAGGTCGTTGCCGAGCTCGTCGATCGCGACGTCGGCCTCCCGCTGGACGAGGATCCCGGCGCCCGCGAGGAAGAGGGAGAAGACGAGGGTGAGGATCACCGAGAGGTGCATCGTCAGGTTGCGGCGCAACCCGATGCGGAGCTCGGTGAGGACATGGCGCAGCTGCATGGGGAACGGACTCCTTGGCTGGTGCGGGGAGCAGGACTCGGGGCCGGGTCAGGGAGAGGGCGGGGACGGGCGAGGTCAGTGCTGGAAGCCGTAGCTGCCGGCCGCCTCGTCGCGCACGACCTTGCCGTGCTCGAGCTCGATCACCCGCTTGGTGAACTGGTCGACGATGCCGTGGTCGTGCGTCGCCATCACGACGGTCGTCCCGGTCGCGTTGATCTCCCCGAGGAGGTTCATGATGCCGACCGAGGTGGCCGGGTCGAGGTTGCCGGTCGGCTCGTCGGCGATGAGGATCATCGGCCGGTTCACGAAGGCACGGGCGATCGCCACCCGCTGCTGCTCGCCGCCGGAGAGCTCGTCCGGCATCCGGTCGCCCTTGTCCTTGAGCCCGACCAGGTCGAGGGTCTCGGGGACCACCCGGGAGATCTCGCGGCGCGACTTGCCGATCACCTGTTGGGCGAAGGCGACGTTCTCCGCCACGGTCTTGTTGGGGAGCAGCCGGAAGTCCTGGAAGACGGTGCCGATCTGACGGCGCAGCCGCGGCACCTTCCACCCGGCCATCCGGTTGATCTCCTTGCCGGCGACGTGCACGCGACCCGAGGAGGGACGCAGCTCACGCAGGACGAGACGCAGCGCGGTCGACTTGCCCGAACCGGACGTGCCGACCAGGTAGACGAACTCGCCCTTGTCGATGTCGATGCTGACCTGGTCCAGCGCCGGCTTGCCGGGACCGGCGTAGCGCTTGGTGACCTTTTCGAAGCGAATCACTGACAAGACGGTACGCGACGGGCGGTCGCACCCGGTCCTCTAGGGTGGCGGCGTGTCGACTGTGGTGCGCTCGCTCCTGCTGTCGGCTTTCCTGACCCTCGTCCCGGTCACGATCGGCGTCGTCGTCTCCGACGACACCACGCCAGAGCGCGAGCCGGTCGCCTACACCGGCACGGCCCTCGCCGACTACGACACCACAACGACCGCGGTCCAGCGCGCCGAGTTCTGCGACCTGCTGCCGGCCGAGGCCGCCACGGAGGCGCTCGACGCCGAGGCGACCGGGTCGGCCTACGGCAACGGCGACGCCAGCGACATCGTCCCGGGTGGCGACGTGGCGCACGAGTACGGCTGCAGGTTCGTCCCTGCCGACGACACCGCCGACGACAACCGAAGCGGCATCGAGGCGCGGGCCTGGGTGTTCGCGCCGCCGGTGACCGCCGACCGGGCGACCATGCTCATCCGCGCCGCGCAGCGGACTCGGGGCTGCACGGTCGACCCCGCAGCTCCGGCCTACGGCGCCCCCTCGGTCGCCGTCCAGTGCACGAGCGCCGGTCGTCGTACGGCGTCCTTCCGGGGACTGTTCGGCGACGCCTGGCTCAGCTGCAGCCTCTCCCTGCCGGACAGCACGCCGATCGACGACCTCGTCGATCGGGCGGGGCGGTGGTGCGTGGCCGTGGCACTCGCCGCCTCCGCCTAGCTCTCCGTCCGCGCCTCGCCCCTGACCGTTCGGCCGACCGCCTCGGGACCGCCGTCCCGAGTTCGCGGTCAGGACCGTGTCCCGTCTCAACGCGGACGGCCCCGCGACCGATCGCCATGGCATGCCCCACCCGATCCTGCGGACCGTCGGGGTCGCCGTCTGCGGCCTCACCCTCGCCGTCGCTGGCCAGGCACTGCCAGCCGCCGGCGACGACGGCGCGGCCACTCCCCCCGTGGCCCGCGCCGACGTCGACGCGCACGCCACCGACGAGTCGATCACCATCACCGCCGACGGCACGGCCGTCGCCGAGGACCAGTGGGAGGCGCCGGCACAGGCGGCCGAGCCGACCGACGGCACGGGCCTGGCCGCGCAGGCCGAGGCGGCGCAGGCGTCCCTGTCATCGGCGTTCTCGCTGCACAGCAAGCCGGGCGCACCGCGGGTCGTCCACCTCGACTTCGACGGCGGCGTGCTGCTCGCGGCCAACTCGTGGGTCACCTACGGCCTGTCGACACTGCTCGTGCCGGGCTGGAGTCTGGACGGCTCCGCCTCCTTCTCCGACGCCGAGAAGCGGATCATCCTCGAGGTGTGGGCGCGTGTCGCCGAGGACTATGCGCCCTTCGACATCGACGTCACGACCGAGGAGCCGCCGCTCGGCGACCTGTGGCGCAGCACCAGCAACGACCAGCGCTACGGCACCCGGGTCGCCTTCTCGACCGGGAGCCGGATCCAGGCCGACATCTGCAACGGAGCCTGCGGCGGCATCGCCTGGATCGGCACGTTCGACGCCATCACCAGTGGCGAGACCCGCAGTCCGGCCTGGGTCTTCCCCAGCTCGCTCGGCAACCGGGCCAAGTCCATGGCGGAGGCGGCGAGCCACGAGGTCGGCCACAACCTCGGGCTGTCCCACGACGGCACGACCAGCAGCAGCTACTACGGCGGCACCTCGCTGTGGGGTCCCCTCATGGGCAGCCCCTACTCCTCGGGCGTGAGCCAGTGGTCGAAGGGCGACTACAGCCGCGCCGACAACCACGAGGACGACTACGCCGTGATGCTCGCCAACGGTGCGGGGGTCCGCGACGACGAGGCGGGCGCCAGTGTCGAGACCGCGGTCCCCCTCGCGAACCTCCCCGGCGGTCGCGGCTACATCACCTCCCGCAGCGACGTGGACTGGCTCACCGTCGAGGACTGCACACGCACCGTCCAGGTCGAGGCCAACCCGGCGAGCGTGGGCCCCAACCTCGACATCAAGATCGAGCTGCGCAGCGCCACGGGTGCGGTGATCTCCTCCGCGGCACCCGAGACGGTGCGCACCTCGTCGGGGATCAGCGGTCTCGCCGCGTCCCTGCAGTCGACCGTCACACCCGGCGGGCCCTACTACGTCACCGTCAGCGGGGTCGGCTCCCTCCCGGGCGGCGGCGGCACCTGGAGCGGCGGCTACGACGACTACGGGAGCATGGGCTCCTACGACCTGCAGGTCGCCGGCTGCGACGGCGGCGTCGTCACCCCGACGAACCCGACGGATCCCGTCCCGGACTCCGTCGTACGACGCCCCGGGGCGCCGACCGCGCCCGCCGCGGCGTCGGGCGCACGGGGCGGCCGCTCCTCGCTGACGACGCGCTGGTCGCCTCCGGCCTCCGGCGGAGCGCCGATCACCGGCTATGTCGCCATCGCCTACCGCCTGGACCGTCGGGGGCGGATCGTGTCCCGGGTGGTGTCGCGGGTGCAGTCGTCGACGACCCGCCGACTCCAGCTGAACCTGCGCTCGGGCCGCTACGTGGTGCGGGTCAAGGCGCGCAACCGGGCCGGGTGGGGCGCGCTGAGCGCCCGCTCCCGGGCCGTGGTCTCGCGCTGACCCGGATCCCCGGGTTGATCAGGCGTCGGCGGACTCGGCGCCGCGACGCCAGCGGATGCCGGCCTCGAGGAAGCCGTCGATCTCGCCGTCGAACACCGGCTGCGGGTTGCCGGTCTCGTAGCCGGTGCGCAGGTCCTTGACGATCTGGTAGGGGTTGAGCACGTAGTTGCGCATCTGGTCGCCCCAGCTCGCGGCGACGTCGCCCTTGAGGTCCTTCTTGAGGGCGGCCTCCTCGGCCTTCTTCTTCGCGAGCAGCTTGGCCTTGAGGACGATCATCGCGGCAGCCTTGTTCTGCAGCTGCGACTTCTCGTTCTGGCAGGACACCACGATCCCGGTGGGGATGTGGGTCAGCCGCACGGCGGAGTCGGTGGTGTTGACCGACTGGCCACCGGGTCCACCGGAGCGGAAGACGTCGGTGCGGATGTCGTTCTCGTCGACCTCGATCTCGTCGGTCTGCTCGAGCTGCGGGACGACCTCCACGGCGGCGAAGGAGGTCTGGCGCCGGCCCTGGTTGTCGAAGGGGCTGATCCGCACGAGGCGGTGGGTGCCGACCTCGACCGACAGCGTGCCGTAGGCATAGGGCGCGTGGATCGCGAACTCGGCGGACTTGATGCCCGCCTCCTCGGCATAGGAGACGTCGTAGACCTCGACGGGGTACTTGTTGCGCTCGGCCCAGCGGGTGTACATCCGCATCAGCATCTCGGCGAAGTCGGCGGCGTCGACACCACCGGCGCCGGAGCGGATCGAGACGATGGCCTCACGCTCGTCGTACTCCCCGGCGAGGAGGGTGCGGACCTCGAGGCCCTCGACGGCCTTCTTGATCCGCCCGAGCTCCGCCTCGGCCTCGGCGAGGGTCTCGTCGTCGGCCTCCTCGGCGGCGAGCTCGGCCAGGACCGCGAGGTCGTCGATGCGCTGCTGCAGGCCACGGAAGCGCTCGACCTGCCCCTGGAGGGAGGAGAGTCGGCCGGTGACGCGGGTCGCGTTGGCCTGGTCGTCCCAGAGATCGGGAGCCGCGACCTGCACGCCGAGGTCGGCGATGTCTGCCTCCATCCGCGGCAGGTCGAGGACCTGCTCGATGGTGTGCATCGTCGCCGTCAGCTGCTTGATCTCTGCGTCGTAGTCGGTGCCTGCCACGATCCGTGAGCCTACGCGCCCCCCTGTCGTACCCCTGTCGTGCCCCTGACGACGCCCCGGCCGCCGACCGAGCCGCAGTTCACCAACCCCTCCGCAAAGAAATGTGAACTTCTTTCAGAAAAGGGTGTGCCGCGCGACACAAACCTGCTTGACTCCCGACACTCCCTCCGCCACGCGGGCACTCGTGCCCGTCCTCTCGGGTGGTCCCCCCACTCCCTGGACGGTGCCGCATGCTCCCAGCGCCCCACGCCCACTCGACCGGCCACGCCGACTCGCCCATCGCGCCCATCTCGCGCGGACGCGCGGCGCGCCACCATCGCCGCCGGCTGGCGTGGCTGAGCGCGCTCGCCACCCTGGTGGCGACGCTCGTGACGGCCGGCGGGATGCCGGCGCGGGCCGCGCAGGCACCGGGCGACGAGGTGCCGACCTGGCAGATCGGCTGGAACTGGACCTACTCGACGGTCTTCAGGTACGTCGCCGAAGGCACCGACGTCACGATGAACGAGACCGTCAACTACCGGGTCGCGGCGATCGAGGACTTCGAGGGGCAGTCGGCCTACCGGCTGGACCTGACCGGCACCATCACCAGCGGGTCGGGAGCGGTGTCCGCCGACGGGATCAACGCCACCCTGAAGAACTTCTCGGGCACCGTGAGCGGCACCCGCTACATGCGCCGCTCCGATCTCGCGCTGCTGCAGGAGGTGCAGAACCAGCACCTGAAAGCCCAGGCCCAGGTGTCGATCATCACCCAGAACATCACCGCCGACATCAGCCTCTCGATGGACCCGCGCCGCGGCTGGCGCCTGGTCCACTTCCCGACCCAGTCCGGGAACTCGTGGACCAACGACGTCACCGTCGACTACGACGGCGGCTTCAGCTACGACGCCGGCTCCATCGGCGGCAGCGGGAACCAGACGTTCGAGGGTGAGCTCGAGTTCGACAACTCGGCCACGGTCGCCGACGAGAACCTCAGCGTGCCCGCCGGCACGATCAGCACGCGCCGTGCGCTGGCGCAGAGCGCCGACGGCACCACCCGGGCCACGATGTGGTTCGCGCCGACCCAGCGCAACGCTGCTCGCCTCCTCCTCGAGATCCCGCAGGAGGGCGGCGGGTCGCTCACCCTCGACCAGAAGCTCGCGAGCTCGCAGACGCCCGCTCCCGCGACCTCGTTGACCAGCACGATCACTCCCTCGCTGACCTGTGCGGGCGGCGACATCACGATCGCCGGCCGGCTCGGCTCCGGCGCGGCCGGTGTGCCCGTCACCGTTGCGCTGGACAAGTCCCCCGTCGCGGTCGGCACCACTGCCTCGACGACGACCACCACGACGACCAACGGCAACTACACCGCCGTCCTCCCGGCGCCCGCCGAGGCCGACGGCTACCAGCGCACCGGCGTCCGGGGCAGCTGGGGCGTGATCACCACGGCCGGCAGCGTGTCGAGCGTCTCGACCGTCGTGGTCACCCCGCAGAACTGCTCGGCGATCGCCTACACCGGCGACACCAGCGCCCCTCAGGGCACCACGGCGACCGTCTCGGCGACCCTGGTCGACAAGACCGGCGCCAGCGTGGCCGGGCGCACGGTCACCTTCGCCCTCACCGGCGGAGCCACGGTCGACGCGACGACCAACGCAGCCGGTGTCGCCCAGACGCAGATCGCCGTCGCCGGACCTCCGCGCTCGGCGACCCTCACGGCGTCGTACGCCGGCAACAGCACGCTCGAGGCGGCGAGCACCTCGACGCCCTTCACCGTCGGCGCGATCGCGACGACGACCACGGTGGCCGCCGACCCGTCGATCGTCACGATCGGCGACGCCGTCCGCTTCACCGCGGACGTCACGCCGACCCACGGCGCCACCCCGACCGGCACGGTGCAGTTCGTCGTCGACGGCAGCGACTTCGGCGGCCCGGTGGCCCTCGACGAGGGCAGCGCGACCAGCGCACCGCTGTCGACCCTCGGCCTGGGCGACCACACGGTCGTCGCGGTCTACAACGGCAGCTCCGACAACGCCGGCAGCAGCTCCGCGGCCGTGACCTTCCGGGTCCGCGTGCCGCTCCTGCCGACGACCACCACCTCCGCGGTCAGCACCACCACCGCGGTCCACGGCGAGCCGGTGACCCTGTCCGCGACCGTCACCGCCGCGAGCGGCACGCCGACCGGCGAGGTCGTCTTCACCGTCGGGGTCACCGAGGTCGGCCGTGCCGGGGTCGCCCCCAACGGCACCGCATCGGTGCTCACCACGACCCTCCCGGTCGGCAACAACCCCGTCGTCGCGACCTACGGCGGCGACGACGTCCATGCCGGCAGCGCCGCCTCGCCGCGCAGCGTCTCGGTCGGCAAGGCGGCCGTGACGGTCGAGCTCACCTCCTCCGACACCACCACCGTGACGGGCGAGGCCGTCGGTCTCACCGCGACCGTGGCCGTGCAGGCTCCGGGCGGCGGGACGCCGGACGGCGCCGTCCAGCTCGTCGTCGACGGCGCCAACGTCGGCAGCCCGGTGGCGCTGGTCAACGGCTCGGCCTCGTTCCCGGCGCTGACCTCGCTGACCGCCGGCAACCACACGGTGGCCGTGTCCTACCCGGGCACCGCCAACTACGCCGTCGGCTCCGACCAGCTGCAGCAGCAGGTGGCGGCCGCCGAGACCACGGTCGGACTGGTCGCCAGCCCGACGCCGTCGGTCGAGGAGCAGGAGGTCGCGCTCACCGCGAGCGTCGCCGCCGTGAGCCCCGGCTCGGGCAACCCGTCCGGCACGGTGACCTACTTCGCCGGCTCCGAGCCCATCGGCTCCGCGCCGCTGAGCGCCAACGGCACCGCGGTCCTCGAGGTCGCCGACCTCCCGCCGGGCACGCACCAGCTGACGGCCCGCTTCGGCGGGAGCGCCGACTACCTCGCCAGCGAGTCGGCCGAGGTCACCCACGTCGTCCTCGAGGGCGCGTCCATCGTCGCGACGACGACCACGCTCACCGCGAGCGCCAGCCCATCGACGTACGGCGCCGGCGTGAGCTTCGAGGCAACGGTCGTCGCTGACGGCGGCGGTGTCCCGGGCGGCAGCGTCCAGTTCTCGGTCGACGGCCAGGAGGTCGGCGCCCCGGTGCCGGTCAACGGCTCGGGCATCGCCACCCTCGGTCCGCGTGAGATCGGCGACCCCGGCGACCACACGGTCATCGCGGCCTTCATCGCCGACCCCGGCTGGTCCGGGAGCGGCGCGATCATCACCCAGACCGTCGAGGCTGCTGCCGTCGAGCTCGACCTGAGGTCGTCGGACAACAACGCCGACGTCGGCGACGAGTTCGTCTTCAGCGTCGACGTCGTCACGACGGGCTCGGGCGAGACGCCGTCGGGCTTCGTGCAGTTCGCGGTCGACGGCCAGCCGCTCGGCGCGGCGGTCGAGCTGAGCGGCGGGAGCGCCACCAGCGTCGCCGTCGACGACCTCGCGCCCGGATCGCACACGGTCACCGTCACCTACTCCGGTGACGCCCGCTACCAGCCGGGACTGGGTCAGATCCAGCAGGACGTCGCCCGCGCGGCCACGACCACGACCCTCGCGGTGGCCAACACGCCGCTGACGTTCGGCGACGACCTCGTCCTGACCGCCACGGTCACCCCGGCCACCAACGGCTACGGCGCCCCGACGGGGCCGGTGAAGTTCCTGGTCGACGGCGCCCTGGTCGGCTCACCGACGCTCGCCGCCACCAGCAACGGCTCCGCGACGGCGACCGTGACGGTCGGCTCCACGCCGGCGGGATCGCACGACATCCGGGCGGTCTATGCCGGGACGTCGACCTTCGAGCCGAGCTCGTCGGACCGGACGGTCCAGGTCGCCAAGCGGCCCACGACGGTCACCGCCGACGCGGCCGTGCTCTCGCTGGCTCCGCTCGGTCTGCCACTGGGCACCCTGCGGGCGACGGTCAGGGCCGGGAGCCAGCCACTGGCCGGCGTGCCGGTCACGTTCAAGGTCGGCGCGCAGACCATCTGCACCGTCACGACCGACGCGACGGGCGCCGCCCGGTGCAACGGCCTGTCCCACGTCCTGCAGCTGACGTTGGCGGGCGGCTACACCGCCACGTTCAACGGCGATGCCAACCACCTGTCGTCGACGGCGCGCGGCGCCCTCCTCAAGTGATCCGGTCATGGTGAAAGGAACCATTCCCATGCGCAGACTGATCGCGGCCCTCGCGGCCTTCGCTCTGGCGGTCGGCCTCCCGGTCGCCCTCATGTCGCCCGCCTCGGCGGACCTGACCGCGCCCGCCAACGGTGCCGTCCTGCGTGGCAACGCCACGCTGTCGGCGAGTGGCGGCTCCGACGGCAGCCTCTGCATCACCGGCAGCGCTCCCCGCACGATCCTGCGGCTCATCAACTCCGCCAACCAGGTGGTGTTCGAGGAGACCCACAACGGGGCCGGGGCGAAGAGCTCGACCATCGACACCCACAACTACCCGAACGGCGCCTACACGGTCCGTGCCGTCGAGCGCAGGCGCTCGGGCACGGTCTTCTGCTCCAGCAGCGAGTCGACGTTCAACCGGTCGGTCACGATCGACAACATCACCCAGCTCGCCTACTCCGGTGACGTGGAGGGCGCACAGAACACCTCGGCGACGGTCCGCGCGACACTGACCGACCCGAACCTCTCCAGCAGCGTCCTGCCGGGGCGCACGGTCACCTTCAGCCTCTCCGGCGGGACGTCGGTCAACGCGGTCACCGACGCCAACGGCGTCGCCACCGCATCCCTGCCGCTCGCGGGACCGCCGCGGTCGGCGACGGTCACGGCATCGTTCGCCCAGACCACCCACTACAAGGGCTCGACGGCGACGGCGCCGTTCACGGTCTCGCGCAACGACTCGACCACGACCCTGGTCCCGCCGACGCCGGTCGTGCACGGCGAGGCCGTCTCCTTCACCGCGCAGGTGGCGCGCGTCGACGGCACCAGCACGCCGACCGGCACCGTCCAGTTCACGGTCGACGGCGCCGACTTCGGCCCGCCGGCGACCGTGTCCGGTGGCGTCGCCGCGTCGATCTCGTCCTCCACGCTCTCGACTGGCAACCACACGATCGGTGCCCACTACAGCGGTGACGGCAACCTGGCGCCGAGCACGGCGACCAGCGCGTCGCTCGTCGTGGACAAGGCCGGGACCACCACGGCGCTGACCAGCACGGGCTCCCCCACCGTTTCCGGTGAGGCCGTGACCTTCACCGCCGAGGTCGACGTGGTCTCGCCGGGGGTCGGTCAGCCGGCCGGCGGCGTCCAGTTCAACGTCGACGGCCAGCCCTACGGCACCGCGGTCGCGCTGTCGGGCAGTGGCGTGGCCACGCTGACGATCAGCAACCTGCTCCCCGGCAACCACACCGTCGGGGCGACGTACAACGGCAACGCCGACTTCGCGTCCAGCGCCGCGGCCGACCTGACCCACGGCGTCGACCTCGCGGCGACCACCGTCGCGGTGACGACCTCCAACGCGTCGGCCGTGGCCGGTGAGCCGCTGACGTTCACCGCCGACATCGACGTCGTCGCGCCGGGAGCGGGCGATCCGTCCGGCACCGTGCAGTTCTCCGCGGACGGCGAGGCCATCGGCGCGCCGGTGGCGGTCAGCGGCGGCACGGCGGTGTCCCCGCCGGTCGGACTCGACGCGGGCGACCACGTCATCACCGCCGACTACTCCGGCGACGACCGCTTCGCCGGCAGCAACGACACCCTCGACCAGGAGGTCGAGGCGGGCCAGACGACGACGGTCACCACGACCTCGCCGAGCCCGTCGGTCGTCGGCCAGGCCGTCACCGTCCGCGCGAGCGTGACGGCGCTCAGCCCGGCCACCGGTACGCCGCAGGGCGCGGTCCAGTTCACCATCGACGGTGCGGCCGGTCCGTTCGCGACGCTCGTCGACGGCGAGGCCGAGTTCACGACCACGACCCTGACCCGCGGCAGCCACGAGATCAGCGCGAAATACCTGAGCGCCGACCCGAACTTCGTGACCAGCACGTCGGCCGCGGTCTCGCACACGGTCAACAAGGCGTCGACCAACACCACGGTGACGAGCTCGGCGCCGGTCTCGGTCTGGGGCCAGCCGGTCACGTTCACCGCCGAGGTCGTCGTCGACGCACCGGGCGTCGGCTCCCCCACCGGCACGGTGACCTTCACCGACGGCCCGACCGTCATCGGCACTGCCGAGGTCGGCCCCGGCACCGGTGGCGTCGCGTCGATCACGACCGACGAGCTCGCCGTCGGCCAGCACGCCGTCGTCGCCACCTATGCGGGCGACGGCGACTTCCAGGGCAGTGACGCCTCGGTCGCCCAGAAGGTGCAGAAGGCCCAGACGGACACCATCGTGTCCTCCTCGGGCAACCCGGCCCCGTCCGGTGCGTCCGTCACCTTCACCGCCACGGTGAGCCCGATCGCACCGGGTGCGGGCGACCCGACCGGGACCGTCCGCTTCACCGTCAACGGCGCCAACCTGGGCTCCCCGGTGGCGGTCGTCGACGGTGTCGCGACCAGCCCGGCGTTCAGCGCGACAGCGCCGGGCACCTACCGGATCGCGGCCGTCTACAGCGGCAACCCGCAGTTCGTGGGCAGCACCGGCCTCCTCGACCAGGGCAACGGCCAGACCGTCACCAAGGGGTCGACCACCCTGGACCTGAGCGCCGACGCCGAGCTGACCGCCCAGGGCGACCCGGTGACCTTCACCGCCACCGTGATCGGCGCCGCCCCGGCCGAGGGGCGTCCCACGGGGGCCGTCCAGTTCTGGGAGGGCACCACGCTGCTCGGGTCCGCCAGCCTCCAGCCCGCGTCGGCCAGCCGGACCAGCACGGCGTCGTTCACCACGACGTCGCTGGCCCCGGGCGAGCACGAGATCCGGGCCGTCTACGCCGGCAACGCCAACTACAACGGGCAGACCGGCACGACGAGCCACGTCGTGGGCGTCGCGCCCACCACCACCGGGATCACCTCCGACGCCAGCCCGATCACCTTCGGGGACTCGGTGACGTTCACCGCGACGGTGTCCGACGCCGTGCCGGTGGCGGGTGATCCGACGGGGACGGTGACCTTCCGTGACGGCGACGCCGTGCTCGGCACGGCCGACCTGCAGACCGTGGACGGCCAGCAGGAGGCGTCGCTGGTGGTCGAGGGTCTCGCGGCCGGCAGCCACGAGATCACGGCGACCTATTCCGGTGACGCCACCCGCGGCGCCAGCACCTCGCCGGTGCTGGTCCAGGTGGTCGACCGGATGGCGAGCCGGATGACGGACCAGCGGGTGATCCGGACGAACCTCGAGCTTGTGCAGACCATGCACGTCAAGCTCACCGCCGTCGACGGCACGGCGCTGGCCGGCCAGAGCATCGTGTTCTCGAGCACTGCGCCGGTCAACGGCTACCGCGTCGTGTGCACGGGCGTGACCGGCGCCAACGGTGTCGCCGAGTGCCGCATCCCGAGCGGGATGACGGCCGACGTCCGCAACCACGGCTTCACGGCCACGTTCGGCGGCAACGCCAGCCACCTGCCGACGAGCGGGTTCGCGCACAACTGACGCACCCGCACCACCCAGTCTGTCCCCACAGACACGACAGCCGGCCGAAGACCTCGGCCGGCTGTCGTGTGTTGTCGGTGTTGTCGT
>NZ_STGW01000018.1:285-54183 GCF_004912195.1 Nocardioides caeni | reverse complement strand
GGTGTTGTCGGTGTTGTCGGTGTTGTCGGTGTTGTCGGTGTGTGCCGGGTGCGCTCGGCTGGTCCGTCAGTCGAGGACTCCCGGGGCCAGGCCCTCGTCGTCGACCCAGTCCTCGCCGTCGTCGAAGAGGTCGCGCTCGGCGCCCTCCCGCTCGTCGCGACGCCGGCCACCACGACCGCCGGCACCGGCCGCCGCTCCTCCACGGCCACCGCGCCCGCCCCGGCCTCCGGCGGCACCGGCCGCTCCGACACCGCGACCACCGCCGGGTGCACCGGCGCGACCGCCCCGGGCCACCGCACTGCCAGGCACACCAGCTCCCGAGCGGCCGAGCGATCCGGCACCGGCGGCGCGGCTCGTCGTACCGATGGCCTGGGGCGACAGACCGCCGCCGGGACCGCGCGAGCCCAGCAGGCCGCGCACGCCGTTGACGAGGCCCGGGGCGCCGAAGACGCCGGCGGCCGCGACGCCGCCGAGCACGGACGGGCCGGGCCCGCCCGGACCGCCCGGGCCCGGCTCCCAGCCGTCCGGGTCGGGGTTCGGGTCGGGGTTCGGATCGGGGTCGGGGTCGGGATCGGGGTCGGGGTCGGGATCCGGATCGGGGTCCGGGTCAGGGTCGGGATCGTTGTCCGGGTCGTCGTCGTCGAGATCCGGGTCGTCGTCACGCGGCGGGTCGTCGTAGATGCCCCAGGGATAGGTGCCGTCGCCGCGACCGCCCGGGCCCGGAGGGCGACCGGTGGTGCCCGGCCCCGGGTCGTCGCCGGTGGGCCAGTCCCTCGGCTGCTCGACGTCGCCGTGGATGGTCGAGAACACCGCCGACGCCTCGGTGTAGCGCTCGATGATCCGCTGCACCTTCTGCTGGGCGTCGGTGTCGGCGTCGTTGTAGGCGGTGACGCGCGTGTTGTAGAGGTTGACCCGGCTGATGTGGCGCTTGAGCTCGTAGATGTCGTCGACGTCGTCACCCGTCGACGGGGGGATCTCGGGCCGCTCGCCGGGCGAGTCGGGCGCGTCGTCCGCGACGTTCTGGGCGGCCTTCATGGCCTTCCACACCTCGGTCAGCGCCTCCGCGGCCTCGGTGAGCTGTCCCTCGCGCCGACGGATCCGGGTGGCGGCGGTGGTGAAGGCCAGCTCCGCCTCGATCCCGACCTCGGTGTTGTGCCCGAACCCGTCGCGGATCCTGGGTCCGGCCAGCTCGAGGGCGGTCGCGACGAGGTCGAGGCCCTCGCCGCACGCGGCCCAGGAGTTCTGCGAGGTGAGCACGTCGTCGCGGTTCATGCCGACGACCCGGCTGAGCAGGTCCTGCAGGTTCTGCCCGGCCATCAGGCACCGTCCTGGTCGGTGGTCGGCTCTTCGGTCGGCTGGTCGGTGCTGTGCTCCACCTGGGCGTTGACGTGGGCGCGCTGCCCGAGGTCGAGATCCTCGGTGGAGGCGAGGACGGTGCGGAGGTCGAGGTCGGCCTGGTCGTCGGCCTCGCGGATCAGGCCTCGGGCGTGGATGACCGCGTCCTGGAAGGCGCTGAGGTCGGTGATCATGGCGTTGAGGGTGTCCACGATGACCCCGTGCGCCTTGGTGTGGTCGACCGAGAGCTGGACGGCCTCGTTGCCGCTGCCGAAGGAGCCCTTGGCGATGTGCGCCTTGTTGGCGAAGTCGAGGGCCTCGATCGCGGTGGCCTGGGTCTGGAGCACGTCGAGGACGCCTCCGATCTCATCCTCCACGACGTCGAGGCCGTTGAGGCCGCTGCCTGCAGCGCCCACCGCGGCGCCGAGGGCGACGGGGTCAACGAGCTTGGTGCCGAACATTGCTCATCCTTCGCGTCCCGAGAACTGGTCAGCGCTCGGCTACCCCGGCTGCGCGGCCCCCAAACAGCCGCAAGCCCCCGACTACCGGCGTTGATAGCCTCGCCGCGTCGGTTCCTCCTCTGCGAAAGGGTGCCTGTCGATGCGTTCTCGGGTGGTCGGTCTCGCCTTGCCCCTTGCCCTCTCCGTGCCGCTCGCGGCCGGTCTCGCCGGATGCGGCGGCGACGAGCCGGAGGAGCCCTCGGCGACTGTGTCGTCCACCGTGTCGCCCTCGGCGTCGACCACGCCCGACGACCGCGACTCCCCTGGTGAGTCGAGCCCGCCCACGCCCTCGGTCGCTCCAGCGACCGGCCAGCTGGTCGAGCTGCAGTCGCTGAGCTTCCACCTGACCGAGGGCGAGTGGATCGGCTCGCGGGTCGGCATCAGCGTCGCCGTCTCCCAGGAGCTCGACGACCTGGTGGACCTCTTCAACGTCTCGGCCGGGGACATCGCGACCACCACCACCGACTTCGAGGAGGTCAAGGAGGTCGCCGCCAACGGCAACAAGCAGACCGACCCCTTCCTCGAGATCGCCGACGACCGGGTCATCGGCGGTGTCGACGTGTGGGTCTTCACCGGCAAGGACGGCGACCACACCGTCTACGAGATCGGCGGCGTCCACGGCGGGCACACCTTCACGCTGACCTTCGACTGGCCCACGGCGTGGGCCGAGGGCGAGCAGCGGGTCGAGGAGATGCTGGCCTCGATCGAGTGGAGCCAGGGCTGAGCGTCACCGCTGCGGGGTGACGACGGCCGACCCCTCGGCCACGACGGTCGGCCGCTCCGGCGCGCCGGGCAGGTCGAGGGGCAGGTCGAGCGGCGCCTCGAGCCGGACGAGGATGCGGTCGTCGACGACCCGCACGACGGCGCGCAGGCCGGGATGGCGGTCCGCGGCGCCGACGTCGCGCAGGTAGGCCCGGACCGCCCGCTCCGCCTCACGGCGACTGATCTCCAGGTCGTCGGCGGCCAGCCCACCGTCGTACGCGTCGGAGCCCTGGGCGCCCAGGTCGGCGCCCTGGAGGGCCGCGCCGTCGGCGAGGGCGTCGAGCCGCTGGCGGGCGAGGAAGGCGGCGCTCGCGTCGACGACGACGCCGACGAGCAGCAGCACGATCGCCGCGAAAGCGACGATCAGCGGGAGGGAGCTGCCGCGGTCGCTCGCCATGCGCGGGCCGGTCATCGGACCTCCTGATAGCGGCCGATCGGGACCGCGTGCACGCTGCTGAGCTGGAAGGTCGGGGCCCCGGCCCCGAGGACGTCGGGCAGCAGCGGCAGGGTCACGGCCGACTCGACTCGCACGGTGATGACCGACGTGCCGTTGTGGCAGTCGCGAGGGTACGGCGAGCAGGTGATCCGCACCCGCACGGGCACGTCGTGCAGCCCTTGATCGGCGAGTGCCTGCCGCGCGACCGCGGCAGCGCGCTCGCGGCCGGCGACGTCGTTGGGGGCGAGCGCATAAGCCCGGGCGGCGGCCCGTGCGGCGCCGCTGACACCGAAGGAGCCACGCTGCACCTCGAAGGCCGCCAGCACGATCCAGAGCAGCGGCAGCAGCAGGATCAGGCTCAGCCACACCATCTCGACGAGCCCGCTTCCCCGCTGGCTGCGCGCCCTCATCGCGGCGCCTCCTCGACCGCGCGGCCGCTCACGACGACCTCGACGGCGGGGCCGCCGAGCCCCAGGGCCGGCACCTCGGCGCGCACCGTGATCTCCACGCCGGGCGTGCCGCGGACGAGCACCCGCCGGACCGTGACGTCGCGGGCGTAGCTGCCCGACAGCGCGTCCTCGATCTGCTCGCGGGTCAGGGCCACGCCGTCGCCGGGCCCGCGGTCGGCGGTCGCCGCCAGCCGGGCACCCTCGGACGCGGCGGCCGCGAGCGTCGTACGGACGTGGAGGACGAGCGCGACCTGGATCAGGCCGAGCACCAACGGCAGCAGGAGGACCGCGACCAGCGTGAAGTCGACCAGCGCGGAGCCGCGCTGGTCGCGTCGTCGCCCGCGATCCGGGCTCACTTCACCGAGTTCAGGGCCGACCGCAGGATCTGCGAGAGCTGGGGCTCGGCGATCCCCCACAGCACCGCACCGATCGACACCGTCATCACGGTGATGAGGACCCACCCCGGCACGTCGCCCCGTTGGTCGCGACTCCGCCAACGTCGTCGGACACTGCTGCGCAGTCGGCGGCTCAGTCGGTGGGTGCGGGCGATGGTGGAGTGGTGCACGGTGGGTCCTTCCCGAGTGGACGTGGTCTGGCGCGTGGGCTGGCGGGCACATGGACGTTGCTGGCGACGGGTCGCCGGAGGCTCGCACCGTGGCCGGTGAGGCGCGTAAGTCATTCCTAGCGTTGGCCCAACGTGACCTCGGTCTGACGACCGACGGCCGACGCGAGGAGCGGGCGCGAGCCAGCATCGCGAGCGCTGAGCCGCGAGTCATTGAGTCCACCCCGGACGCAACCGAAGAGGCCAACATCGATCAGACCGGCGACGGACAGAAGTAGCGCCTACAGCGGGCCGTCCTTCTCTCGACGCAACCTGATCAGAATGTTGAAACCCGCGAGTAACAAGCGCGCTGACCGATACGTTGCTCCCCGTCTGTATCACACTCCCAAAGGGGGACCCCCACATGAAGTTCACCTCTCGCAAGGTCAGCAAGGCCATCCTGTTCGCCGTTCCGGCGATCGTCTTCATCGCCTGCGCGTCCGACACCGGCGACGACGAGTCGACCTCCGGCAAGAACGACGACTCGGTTCAGTCCGGCGAGAAGCAGGCCGACGCGCCCAAGGACGCCAAGGGTGGTGTCGTCGGTAACTGGGACATCCTGAACAAGCCGACCTTCGCCAAGGAGTTCGACTCCTTCAAGTCGTTCAAGCTGAACGTTCGCAACAACAGCGATGACAACGACACCCCCTTCTTCGAGGTGCGCCTCACCAACAAGCCTGGTGACCTGGTCGCGACGTTCGACTGCTCTGGCGACGAGATCGAGCCCGGCCAGAAGGCCAGCGTCAACTGCTTCTCGTTCGACGACTTCACCAAGGACTGGACCGACTACGAGATCAAGAACGCGTTCTGATCTAGGTCTTCGGAAGACCCCGGCGTAGCCCGCCGGGGTCTTTCCCATTTCGCGACCTACAGCGGGCGCGGTCCAACCTCATCGGGACGCAGCCAGACGCACTCAAGCCGTTTCAGGGCGTCGCCAGGCCTCCGGCGGCCCCGGCTAGCGGGGCGGCTCACTAGGACGTGCTGGAGGGCGTCCTTGAGGATGGCTCGTTGCTCGACCACGTCGTCGCCGGCCATGGCCCACAGTTCACTGAAGTAGTGGTCACTTGGGTTCCAGACCTCGACCATCCGCCCCGGCTCCTGGCGCTTCTCGTCACGGAGGTCGAACAGGTTGTCCTGCTCGTCACGCAAGCGCTGTCGCTCATGGCGATCGCTGGCCTCCCGGATCAATTCGTCCAGTTCGCCGAGGCGGTGCTCAATGTCGGCGAGGGCAGCAGCTCCGTTCTCCTGGCGCTCCTCGACCTTCGACCACCGGGGCCAGTCGCCCTTCATCTCGAGGAAGTGCTCAACGAGTTCAGCCTCAAAATTGCTGATGGTTTGGAAGCACTGTCGGCACTGGTAGGACGGACGACCTTGAGAGGTTCCTCGCGTCATCTTCACGAGCTCGTCATGCTCCCGGCAGAACATGAAGCCTGAGAGCAGGCCGCTGGTCCGGGTCTTGGCAGAGCGCGGGCGGCTCTGCGGCGAATCGCGGCTGTCCAACTTCTCGACCATCGCGCGCCACTCGGACAGGGGCATGATCGCCGCTGCCTCGTTGATGTACGGCAGACCGTTCTCCCCGAGCAGGAGCGCCTTGCCACGTTCCTTGGTCTTGTTCCCGGGGTTGTAGACGACCGCCCCAGCCAGGATTGGGTTTCGGAGCAACGACTCGACGGTGATGTAGCGCCAGCCGGTGCCCGTCCGGTTCCGCTGGCCAGAGGTCGGCAGCGGCGCTCCGGCCTCGTCCAGCCATCGCTTGATCGAGTAGAGGGTGTCGCCCCGCTGGCAGCGCTCGACCATCCCCTTCACCCACTCGATCCGGTTCGGGTCCTGCCGAAGCACCTTGCCCGGACCGTCGGGGTTGTCCACGTTCCGCCAGCCATAGGCGACCGCTCCCCCCGGTTGCCGTCGCTCGGCCATCAACTTGCGACGGGCAGCGGAGACGCGTTCCGAGATCTTCTCGGCCTCGCGCTGGGCTTGCGCAGCCCAGATCGTTGCCATGACCTGGCCGTCGCTCGTGGTCATGTCGATATCGCCCTCGACTGTGGCGATCGACTTGCCGTGCTCCTTGAGCCAGCCGTGGACCAGCCAGAGGTCGTGCATCGAACGGAGGACGCGGTCCAACTTCCAGGCGACTACAACGTCCCATCCATCGCTCGCCATGAGCGCACGCCAGCCCTTCCGGTCCTCGGGCTTCTTCTCACTGGCGCTGACGCCGTCGTCGGTGAACACCTCAACGACAGTCCACCCGCGACGCTCGGCGTAGGCGCGGGCCTCCTCCTCCTGGAAGTTCAGCGATACCGACTCATCGGTCGATGCGACGCTGCGCCGGAGGTAGAGGGCAGCGCGAAGTGGCTTTGTGTTTCCCATACCCTCCTAGGCTAGCGTAATTAGCGTAAGACCCGTATAGTTGTGTGCCGCCACTGACGAGGACGTTCAGCCCGGCCCGCACCGACGCGTCGAGGAACTCCGCCGCTGCCGCCGTCAGCGTCCCGAGCCCGACGAGGTCCTCCAGACGCGAGGCCCGCACCACGAATTTCCTGATGTTGACCGCGGAGAAGCCCCTCGAGATGCCCTGCAGCACCACGTGCAAGCGGTGACCGGCCGGCAGCATCGCATCGACGAACGGCCGACTCATGTCGATGCGCCGCCCCGTCGACTTCAGCATCCGCTCCACGAGCTCGTTGACCTGCGCCTCGGTCAGCACCACGTTGGTCAGCTCGTGCCGACCGTGCCGGGCGATGAACACTCGGTCAGGACTGTTGATCCACACTTCCTCGACCGTCGGGTCGTCGAGGAAGGCCTGCAGCGGGCCGAAGCCGGCGACCCGCGCGACGAGCTCGGCGACCAGCGCCTCCGGGTCCGCGATCGGGGCGACCCGGCCGGTCAGGCTGTGCTCGTCGTGCGCGCGAACCAGTGCACCAGCCAGGCGTCGTACGGCGATGACCTCGCGCTGCGGGTCCAGCCCCTCGCGGCGTACGACGCTGCGCAACTCCTCGTCGAGGCGCGCGACCACCTCGTCCGACGCGGGCATGCCCACTGTCGGCGGCAGGTGGGGTGGCTGCAGCAGCGCCATGCGACTCTCCCGAGATCGAGACCGGTGGCTGCCAGCAACCTAGGGCACCGGCCGCACCGGCGGAAGAGGCATCCAGCGAAGGCTGTGGACAACGCCCACGCCTCCCTCACGACTACACGGCCGGGTCGACGGCGATGGAGAACGTGTCGGGACCGAAGGGGAAGACGAGCTGACCCGCCTCGGGCGGGATCTCGTAGAGACCCCACCCCTGGGTGAAGTTGCCGGGCGCGACGGTGTCGGTCAGCTCCTCGCTGAACTGCCCGGAACCGTAGGTGCCGTAGGCGGCGACCACCCAGCCCGTGTCGGCGATCTGCTGGCCGTCAGCGGTCAGGAAGTTCGGGTAGACGTTGGTCCCGTAGACCGCCTCGCCGGACAGATGGGTGATCGTCATCTCGACGGCGACGAGGATCCGTCCCTCGGTGGGCTCGTCGCCACCCTCCTTGGGCTCCGGGTAGGACACCCGGTGCAGGACCACCTCGACCGAGTCGCCCTCGTCGTCGGGGCCGAGAACGACAGTGTCGCCGGGATCCGACAGGACCGCGTCGGCGGAACCGTCCTGCGCGGGTGGGGTGGTCTCCTCCTCGGTCTCGGCCCCCACCGTGACGGTTTCGGTCACGGTGACGGTGGCGGTCACGTCGGCCGCGGAATCCGAGCCGTCGTCACCGCATGCTCCGGCCACGGCGGCCACCGCCGCGAGGGACAGGGCGAGGGCGGGGCGCGACCATCTCGTCATCGCGCCAGCGTAGTGATCGCGGCTAGTTGAGGACGACGATCGCGGCGTTGAGGGCGGTGGCGAACCCGACCCACGCGACGTAGGGCACGAACAGGTACGCCGCGACGGGTGAGCGGCGGTGGAAGACGACGATCGTGGCGATCACCGCCGCGAGCAGCGCGACGATGTCGACCAGGGCGAGGACGTAGCGGTCGGCGGCGAAGAAGAGCGGCGTCCAGGCGAGGTTCAGCGCGAGCTGGATGCCCCACAGGGCGAGGCCGGTGCGGCCGACGTCGGCGCGCCAGGCCAGCCAGCCGGCGACCGCGATCATCACGTAGAGCACCGTCCACACCGGGCCGAAGACCCACGACGGTGGGGCGAAGGGCGGCAGTTCGAGCGCCCGGTAGGTCTCGGAGGACGAGCTGGCGGCGAGGCCGCCGAGGACGGCGACCGCTGCGACGGCGGCAGCGAAGGGAGCCAGGGAGAGCCAGCCGGACGGGTGTCGGGGGACGATCGCGGTGGTCATCCTTCGAGTCTGCCTCGCGGCCCACGCGAACCGAAGCGGGCCGGAAACCTCCTAGGCTGGCGAGGTGAGCGCACCCGACGAATCGCCACGGTCGGCACTCGAGCGGTGGATCGACTCCGGCGGGCACTGGAGCGTCGTCGGCGAGCGGGGCGAGCAGGTCACCGTCGCGCTCCTCACCTGCGACGGGGGCGAGGAGATGGACCGCGTCGTGCTCGATCGCGTGGACCTGCCGTGAGGCCAGAGACAACCCCCTAACCTTGGCCGGGTGTCCGGGTCCCCCACGAGCAGCGCGGTGTCGCTGAGCCTGCTCGGCCCGATCGAGGTCCTCGACCCCGACGCGCGGCCCGTCGACATCGGCTCACCCCGCCACCGCGAGACCCTCGCCGCGCTCGCGGTCGACGCCGGCCGCGTCGTGTCGACCGACACCCTCCTCGACCGGGTGTGGGGCGAGAGTGGACGCGGCGGCACCCTCGCGAACCTCCAGGCCGTCATCTCCCGGCTGCGCGCGCGGCTGCGCGAGGCCGGCGTCCCGGCCGAGATCGTCACCGCCACCCCCGGCTATCGCCTCGAGGTCGCCGACGGCGCCCTCGACAGTCGCGTGCTGGCTCAGGGCATCGACCGGGCCCGCGACTCCCTCGCCGACGGCGACGTCGCCCGGGCCCAGCACCACCTCGACCAGGCCCTCGCCGCCTGGCGCGGCGAGCCGCTGGCCGACGTACCCCAGCCGTTCGCACGCGCCGAGGCGCTGCGCCTCGAGGGGCTCCGGCTGACCGGCGAGGAGCTGGCCGCCGAGCTCGACCTGCGCCTCGGTCGCGCCGCCGAGGCCGTGGGCCGGCTGCAGGCGCTCGCCGTCCAGCACCCGCTGCGCGAGTCCGTGCGCGGCCAGCTGATGCGGGCGCTCTATCTCGCCGGGCGGCAGGCCGACGCCCTCGCCGAGTACGACGCCCTGCGGGCCCAGCTCGTCGAGGAGCTCGGCGTGGACCCGGCACCGGCGGTCCAGCAGCTGCACCGGCAGATCCTCGCGCAGGACCCCGTCCTGCGACCGGCCGCGGAGAGCACACCGGAGACCACGCCGGCAGCCGCCCCTCCGCGCCCCGCTCCGGACGAGCGCCGCTCCACCATCCCCTCGACCGACCTGCTCGGCGAGCTGGTCGGGCGCGACCGCGACATCGACTACCTCGCCGAGCTGCTGCGCTCCCCTGCCTCCCGACTCGTCACCGTCACCGGCGTCGGCGGCTGCGGCAAGACCCGGTTGTCCCTCGCCGTCGCGGCCGCCGTCGAGGCCCGCTTCGCCGACGGCGCGACCCTGGTGCCGCTCGCGCCCCTGCGCGACCCGTCCGCCGTGATCCCCGCCATCGCCCGCGCGGTCGGGGTGGCCGAGGGCGGCGACCCGTTCGCCGCCCTGCTCGAGCTCCTCCGCGACCGCGACCAGCTCCTCCTGCTCGACAACGCCGAGCACCTCGTCGACGCCTGGCCCGAGGTCGCGACCCTCGCCGCCGCCTGCCCCGGCCTGCGGATCCTCGTCACCAGCCGGATCCCGTTGCGGGTCCGCGGGGAGGTGCTCTTCCCCCTCACCCCGCTCGACGCGACCGCCGCCGCCCGGCTTTTCGTCACCCGCGCCGCCGCGGTGACGCCCGGCACCGACCTCTCGCCCGAGGACCCGGACGTGGCCCACCTGTGCCACCGGCTCGGCGGCATCCCGCTGGCGATCGAGCTCGCGGCCGCCCGGGTCCGGCTGTTGAGCCCGGCAGCGATCCTCGCCCGGCTCGACGAGGTGATGGCCGCCGAGGGCGCTCGTGACCTCCCGCCCCGCCAGCGCACCATGCGCGCGGCCATCGACTGGAGCGTCGAGCTGCTCTCCCCCCTCGAGCGCGCCGCGTTCCCCCGGCTCGCCGTGTTCGTCGGCGGGTTCGCCATCGACGCCGCCGACGCCGTGCTGGCAGGTCTCCCCGAGCTCGAAGGCGGCGGTGGGGCGCTCGGCGTGATCGACTCGCTCGTCGAGCAGTCGCTCGTCGTCGCCGACCCGCACGGCCCCCACGGCCCCCGCTTCCGGCTGCTCGAGCCGGTCGCGCAATACGCCCTCACCCAGCTCTCACCCGAGGACGAGCAGGCGGCGCGCGACGCCCACCTGACCCACTACGGTGCCCGCGCCGCCCACTACGAGCCCTCCCTGCGCGGCGAGGGCACCGTCGAGACGCTGTCGGTGATCGAGCTCGAGCACGCCAACCTGGTCGCGGCCATCGAGTGGTCGCTGACCTCCGGTCAGGCCGACCGCGGCGGCTGGCTGGGCTGGCACCTGTGGCTCTTCTGGTGGGTGCGCGGCGCCCTGCGCGAGGGTCGCCGGCTCATGCAGGCGGTCCACGACGCGGCCACCGACGACCTCGTCCGCGTCCGCTCCGGCGCCGTCGCCGCCGCCATGTCCTTCGCCCAGGGCGACCTCGACCACGCGCGTGAGCACTGGCAGCTGACCTCCGACCTCGCCCGGTCCATCGGCGACGCCCAGGGCCTGCCCTACGCCTACGGCGGGCTCGGGCTGGTCGCGCTCGCCGAGGACGACCTCGACACCGCCGCCCGCGTCAACGCCGAGACGATCGAGCTGTGCGAGGTCGCCGGGCTCGGCGGTGAGTGGCTGTGGACCCTCTCCCACGTCTGGCTCGGCACCGTCGAGCTGCTGCGCGGCAACAGCGAGGAGGCGGCGACCCTCGTCGACCTCGCCCTCGAGGCCGGCCGCCGCCGCCGCGACCCGCTCGCGGTCTACATCGCCCTCTTCACCGCCATCCAGGTCTCCGTCACCCGCGGCGACTTCCCCGGCGCCCGTGCCCAGGTCGCCGAGGGCGTCCGGCTCAGCCACGACACCGGCGACCACGCCAACCTCGCCTACCTGCTCGAGGCGCTCGCCGTCATCGAGTCCCTCGACGGCGCCGGCGACCTCGCGCGCGTCGGCGTGCTGCGCGGCGCGGCCGCCCACCTGCGGTCGGGCGTCGGCGGCAACGTCTATGGCTACTACCGGCCCGACGAGGCGCTGATCGACCAAGCGGAGACCGTCGCGCGGGCGGCCCGCGGGGCGTCGTACGACGACGACCTGGCGGCCGGCCGCGCCCTCACCCTGGCGCAGATGATCGAGATCGCGGTGCCGCCCACCGGCTGACGCAAGCCGTCCGCAAGCGATCCGCAAGCGCCCGCCGACAGGCTCGGCGCATGACCACCACCTCCCCCTGGCTGCCCGAGACCTGGGCGCACCCGACCCACGTCGCGTTCGACGAGGGCCACCACCTGCGCCCGATGGGACCGGACGACGTCGACCTCGACCTGCCGGCCGTGCACAGCTCGCGCGACCGGCTCTGGACGATCTACGGCCCGGCCTGGGGCTGGCCGCCGGTCCAGCTGACCCGCGAGGCCGACATCGACGACCTCGCCCACCATGCCGCCGAGATCGAGGCCCACGAGTCCTTCCTCTACGGCCTCTTCGACACCGACGAGACCGTCCTGCTGGGCTGCCTCTACGTCGACCCGCCCGCCAAGGTCGGCGCCGACGCCGACATCTCGTGGTGGGTCATCGAGGACCTCGTCGGCTCCGAGATGGAGGCACGGCTCGACGCGTTCGCGCCACGCTGGATCGCCGAGGCCTGGCCCCTCACCCGACCGCGGTACGTCGGACGCGACCTCACCTGGGCCCAGTGGCTCGCTCTCCCCGACCTGGTCGAGGAGACCGCATGACCGCGCGCCGGTGGGGGCGCGTGGCCGGCGGGCTCCTCGCCGCGGCCGTCGGGGTCGTCCCGCTCCACGTCGCGGCGCCGGCCCACGCCGGCCAGGTCGGGCTGACGATCGGCATCACCGGCTCCGGCTACGTGGCCGTCGTCGAGGGCTCGATCGAGGACGGCGGGGCGACCACCTGCGACAAGCGGGCCAACCGCGACCACCGCGTCACCCTCACCTGCTCCCGGATCCGCAACGAGGAGCCCTTCGAGGCGTGGGTGTGGCTGCGCCCGAGCACGGCGTTCTCCCCCGCCGGGTGGCAGTTCGTCCGTTGGGAGGGTTGTGACCAGACCCGCGACAGCGGCGGTGTGAAGGAGTGCGGCGTCGGCTCGCCGGCCTTCGGCAGCGTCGACCGCACCCCGGTCGCGATCTTCCGCGACACCCAGGCCCCCGTGGTCGCCCACCTGAACGCCCAGCAGAGCCCGGACGGCAGCTTCTTCTTCAGCTGGTCGACCCAGGGCGACGTCCTCACCGAGTGCCGCGTCGTGGGCGAGCCCTACGAGCCGTGCACCTCGCCGACCCAGCAGGTCCTGTCGGAGGGCACCCACGAGTTCCAGGTGCGCGCGCAGGACGAGTCGGGCAACCTCAGCAACGCTCCCATCGCGGAGGTCGTCGCCGTCAACACGCTGATGTGGACGCGGCCCGCGCTGCTCACCCGCGAGCGGACGGCGTCGTTCTCGTGGACGTCGGACAGCGCGACGTCCTACGAGTGCTCGCTGGACGGGATCGCCGTCGGCTGCACGACCGAGGGCGTCGTCCGCCTCGACGACCTCGGCGAGGGCACGCACACCTTCATCGTCCGCGGCCGCGCGGGCGGCTGGGCCGACCCGACGCCCTCGCGCCACACCTGGCAGGTCGACAGCACCGCCCCCGAGACGGGGCTGACCTCCGGTCCGGACGACGGCACGGTGCTGACCGCCGCGGCGACGAGCTTCCAGGTGACGGGAAGCGAGCCCGGCCCGCTGGTCTGCACCCTCGACGGCGCGGCGCTGCCGTGCACGGCGGGCCCGCTGGCCCTCACCGGCCTGAAGCCCGGCACCCACGCCCTGCAGGCGCAGGCCTTCGACTTGGCCGGCAACGCCGACGCCACCCCCGCGACCCGGCACTGGACCGTGCCCCTCACGGCGCGCTCCCTGGCCCGCTCCTCCGGCTGGTCGCTGCGCAACCAGACCAGCGCCTACGGCGGTCAGGCGCTGACCACCACGCGCCGCAACGCCATGCTCTCGCTCAACGTCCGCAACGCCCGCCGCCTGCACCTCGTCGCCGGCGGCGGCACCAACCACGGGTCGATCCGGGTCTACGTCGGCAACCGGCTCCTGCGGACCGTGTCGCTGCGCACCACCCGGACCGTCAGCAAGCGGGTCGTCGCGCTCGGCTCCTTCGCCACACCCGTCAACGGCAAGGTCCGCCTCGTCGTGGCCAGCACCGGTCGCCCGGTGCGCATCGAGGGCCTCGCCGTCGCGACCCGCTGACCGCCCGGAACCCCCAGAACCCCCTCCAGGAAAGGAAAACCATGCGTCTCCCCAGGATCGCCGCACTCTCCGCGGCGCTGCTCACCGCCGGTCTCCTCGGCGTCACCCCGACGCTCGCCGGCAGTGCCTCCGCCGCCACCGGCGAGTGGCAGGACGGCGTCACGACGTCGGACACGATCATCAACTGCTGGACCAACCAGCCCACCGTCGGCGTCAGCGCCAACACCGGCTGGCGCTCGCCGACCGGCGAGGTGCCCAAGGTCGGCGAGAAGTTCTTCCTCCGCGGCTACATCGGGCTCGTCGGCCTGCCCTGCAGCGAGCGGGTGCTGACCGTCCCGGAGATCCTCCCGCCCGCGGGGCTCAGCTATCCCGAGGAGCCGGTGCTGTGGGGCATCAACACCCTCGGCGAGCCCGGCACGCTCAGCGACGGCGCACTCGACATCTCCCACGGCGCCAACGGCGGCATCGCCCTGGCCCTGCCGGGTGACGAGCCGTTCGTCCTCGCCCGCGGCGAGGTCCTGGAGTTCCAGTTCCCCGTCATCGCGACCCGCGAGTTCAAGGGCACCGCCACCCCGGCCCCGACCTGCCAGTCCCGGGTCAACGGCACCGCGCCCTGTCCGGTCGCCCAGTCCGGCGACCACCTGCAGGTCGCCTTCACCGTCGGCGGCCACGGCGGCAACAAGCAGTACGTGACGCCCTACGTCCCACTGTTCGCCGCCAAGGCGGGCACCGGCGGCGGTGGGGACACCACCGCGCCGCGCACCACCATCACCGGTGGGCCGGCCAACGGCGCCGTCGTCACCTCGACCTCCGCCGCGTTCACCCTCGGCTCCTCCGAGACCGGCTCGACCCTGGCCTGCACGCTGGACGGCCGTGCCCGCACCTGCGCCCCCGGCCAGCACCGGGTCACCGGGCTGGGCGCCGGCACGCACGTCCTGCAGGCCCGGGCCACGGACCGCGCCGGCAACACCGACGCCACCGGCGCAGCCCGGCACTGGACCGTCCCGGTGCCCGCCCGATCGCTGCGCCGCTCGGCCGGCTGGACGCTCCCGGCCTCGCGGGCGTCGTACGACGGACGCGTGCTCGCGACCTCCCGGCGCGGGGCGAGCGCCACCGTCGCCGCCCGCAACGCCCGGCGAGTCGTCCTGGTCGCCAACGGCGGTGCGACGCACGGCACCGTGCGCGTCTATGCCGGCCGGACCCTGCTGAAGACCGTGTCGCTGCGCACGGCGCGCACGACCACGAAGCGACTGATCCCGATCACGACCTTCGGCACGGCCTTCACCGGCACGATCAAGGTCGTCGTCGTCACCAACGGCCGGCCCGTCCGGCTGGAGGGCATCGCGCTCCCCACGCGATGACCCGTCATGGGGGTCGGGCAGACTCGACCCCCATGACAGCCCGCGTGATCGTCCTTGCCGGCCCCTCCGGGGCCGGCAAGTCGCGTCTCGCCGAGCGCCTCCAGGAGGCCCGCGGCTGGCCGACCCTTCGCCTGGACGACTTCTACTGTGACGCCGACGCCGAGGGCCTCCCCCTGATCCGCGGCGGCGCCAACGCGGGACTGATCGACTGGGACGACCCGGGCACGTGGCGCCACGACGACGCCGTCGCCGCCCTGCAGGTGCTCTGCGCCACCGGCCGCACCGAGCTCCCCATCTATTCGATCTCCGAGAGCCGCCGCACCGGCACCCAGCGCATCGACCTGGGGGGCGCGACCCGCTTCTGCGCCGAGGGCATCTTCGCCGCCGAGGTCGTCGAGGAGTGCCGCGAGGCCGGGATCCTCGCCGCGGCCTACTGCATCACCCAGCACCCGCTCATCACCTTCGGGCGGCGCCTCCAGCGCGACCTGCGCGAGCACCGCAAGCCACCGTTGGTGCTGCTGCGGCGAGGGATCGCGCTTGCCCGCGCCCAGCGCGCCGTCGTACGGCGGACCACGGCCGTCGGCTGCCGCACCGCGACCGGCGACCGCGCCTTCGCCGAGCTGACGGGGGGCGACGATGCGCTGGCCGAGTGACCTCGACCCGGCCCGCCTCCGCCAGCCGGATCCCACCAGCTGCGGGGCGGCATCCGTGCTCGCGGCCCGCGCGATCCTCACGCCCTGGCGCCCCGAGTCGCCCGAGCAGATTCGCGACGAGCACCGGCTGCTGACCTCCTCGCGCAGCCCTCGCGACCGCTTCCAGGTCCCGTGGCCGCGCCGGCTCGGCACGCCGCCGTGGGCCGTCGCCAACGCGATGCGGGTGCTGACCGGCCGACAGATCGCGACCGTGCACGTGCGGCCGCGGCCGGCGATCGGCTGGGAGGTGGTGCGCGAGCAGGTGCGCATCCGCCCTGTCGCGCTCTACATCGGATCGCGCTGGCTGCCCCGCCACGTCGTGCTCGCCGTCGACCGGCTGCCCGATGCGATCTCGGTCTTCGACCCCGCCTCCGGCCGGTTGCTGCGCATCACCGAGGAGCAGTTCACCCACCACCGGATCGACGTCGCCGGCTGGTCGCACGCCTGGTTCGTGGTCTGACCGCGGGCTGAGCGGTCAGGCGCGAGCCGCCTGGTCGGCGTACCACGGCTTGATCGTGTCGACGATCAGCCGGTAGCGCTCGTCATAGGGCAGGAACGCCGACTTCATCGCGTTGACGGTGAACCACTCGATCTCGCGCCAGCCGTAGCCGAAGGCGCCGGCCAGCAGGCCGAACTCCTTGGTCAGCGACGTGCGGCTCATCAGGCGGTTGTCGGTGTTGACGGTGACCCGGAAGCGCAGGTCGGCCAGCTGCTTGATCGGGTGCTCGGCGATCGAGTGGGCAGCGCCGGTCTGCACGTTGGAGGAGGGACACATCTCGAGCGGGATCCGCTTGTCCCGGACGTACGACGCCAGCCGGCCGAGGTGCGCGACGCCGGCGTCGTCCACGGTGATGTCGTCGACGATCCGCACGCCGTGGCCGAGCCGGTCGGCGCCACACCACTGGACCGCCTCCCAGATCGACGGCAGGCCGAAGCCCTCGCCGGCGTGGATGGTGAAGTGGAAGTTCTCGCGCTGGAGGTATTCGAACGCGTCGAGGAAGCGGGTGGGCGGGAATCCCGCCTCCGGTCCGGCGATGTCGAATCCGGCCACACCACGGTCGCGCCACGCGATCGCCAGCTCGGCGATCTCGCGGGAGTTGGCGGCCTGGCGCATCGCGGTGAGCAGCTGGCGCACGACGATCCGTCCGCCGGCCGCCTCCATGCCCTCACTGAAGCCGCGCTGGACCGCGGCCACGACCTCCTCCAGCGCCAGCCCGGTCGAGACGTGCAGCTCGGGGGCATAGCGGATCTCGGCGTAGACGACGCCGTCGGCGGCGAGGTCCTCGACGCACTCGCGGGCGACGCGGGTGATCGCCTCGGGCGTCTGCATGACGGCGAGCGTGTGCGCGAAGGTCTCGAGGTAGCGCTCCAGCGAGCCGGAGTCCGCGGCCTCGGCGAACCAGTCGGCCAGGTCGGCGGCGTTGCCGGCCGGCAGCGCGTGGCCGACCTCCGCGGCCAGCTCGACGATGGTCTGCGGTCGCAGTCCACCGTCGAGGTGGTCGTGCAGCAGCACCTTGGGCGCGGCGACGAGCAGGTCGTGGCTCAGTCCGGTCATGTCAGTCCCTCCCGATGCGGTCGATCACCAGTGGCCGCGGCTCGAACGCCGTCCCGGCCGGCGCGACGTCGTAGCCGCCCTCGAGGGCGGCCAGCGCGCGGTCGAATCGCTCGGGGGTGTCGGTCAACAGCGTGAACAGTGGCTCCCCCGCACGCACCTCGTCGCCGGGGCGGGCGTGCCAGACGACACCGGCGCCGGCCTGCACGGGGTCCTCCTTGCGCTCCCGTCCGGCGCCGAGGCGCCAGGCGGCGACGCCGACGGCCATCGCGTCGAGCCGGCTCAGCACGCCGTCGGCGGGGGCCGCGACGACGTGGGACTCGCGGGCCACCGGCAGCGCTGCGTCCGGATCACCGCCCTGCGCGCGGATCATCGCCTTCCACGCGTCCATGGCCGAGCCGTCGGCGAGCCTGTCCGCCGGATCGACGTCGTCGCGTCCGGCGGCCGCGAGCATCTCGCGCGCCAGGGCGAGGGTCAGCTCAACCACGTCGTCGGGTCCGCCGCCGGCGAGGACCTCGACCGACTCGGCGACCTCGATGGCGTTGCCGGCGGTGAGGCCGAGTGGGGTGTCCATGTCGGTCAGCAGCGCCACCATCCGCACGCCCGCGTCGGTGCCGAGCGCCACCATCACCTCGGCGAGCACACGCGCGCGGTCCACGTCCTTCATGAACGCGCCGCTGCCGACCTTGACGTCGAGCACCAGCGCACCGGTGCCCTCGGCGATCTTCTTGCTCATGATCGAGGAGGCGATCAGCGGGATCGCCTCCACGGTGCCGGTCACGTCGCGCAGCGCATAGAGCTTCCTGTCCGCCGGGGCGAGGCCGTCGCCGGCCGCGCAGATCACCGCGCCGACCGACTCGAGCTGGGCGAGCATCTCCTCGTTGGAGAGCAGCGCCCGCCAGCCGGGGATCGACTCCAGCTTGTCGAGCGTGCCGCCGGTGTGGCCCAGTCCGCGTCCCGAGAGCTGCGGGACGGCGACGCCGCAGGCCGCGACCAGCGGCGCGAGCGGCAGCGTGATCTTGTCGCCGACACCGCCGGTCGAGTGCTTGTCGGCCGTGCCGCGCGACAGGGTCGAGAAGTCCATCCGCTCGCCGGAGGCGATCATCGCGGCGGTCCAGTCAGCGATCTCGCGGCGATCCATGCCCTGCAGCAGGATCGCCATCGCCAGCGACGACATCTGCTCGTCGGCGACGGCGCCGCGGGTGTAGGCGTCGACCATCCAGTCGATCTGGCTCGTGCTGAGGGCGCCGCCGTCGCGTTTGGTGATGATGACCTCGACGGCGTCATGGGGTGCGGCAACCATGTCCGCACCCTACGGCCACCACGAGCTCAGAGCCCGGCCCGGCGGCGCAGCTCCTTCCCGTCGAGCACCGTGATGCGGCCGCGGCCGATCTCGATCGTCCCCCGCTCGACCAGCCCCTGGAGGATCTGGTTGACGGTGGGACGGGTGCCGCCGGTGAGGTCGGCCAGCTGGCTCTGGGTGATCGGCAGGACGGGTGGGCCGGTGCCGTCGTGATAGCTCCGGGCCAGCTCCAGCAGCCGGCGGTAGACCCGGCGGTCGAGGCCGACGTACGACAGCTCGAGGAGGCGGTGGCTCAGCTCGTCCACGCGCTCGGCGAGCATGGCGGACAGGGCCCGCTGCACCTCCGGCTTCCGGCTGCACAGCGCCTGGAAGGCGGATGCCGGGATCGCCATGGTCTCCGCCGCCTCGATCGCCGTGACCGTCGCGGTGCGCGTGCCGTCGGCCCGCAGCAGGGCCAGCTCGCCGAAGCTCGACCCCGGCGCGAGCACGTTGATCGTGGCCGCGTCGCCGCTCGGGAGCGAGACGCGGATCGCGAGGTGGCCGGAGACGATCAGGTGCAGGGAGTCAGCGGGATCGCCGGCGTGGCAGACGACCTCGTTGCGCGCGAAGGTCCGCCGTCGGCCGATCGCGAGCAGCTCGGCGCGCTCGGCCTCGGTGAGGCTGCGCAGGAGGTGCCATTCCACGCGCACAAGGCTCCCGCAGATCCCTGCCGGATGGGTCCGATTCGGCAGGGATTCGGCAGGGATTCGGCAGGGATTCGGCGGGGATTCGGGTTGAATGTGGACCGTGCCCCCGGTGAGTGCGTCGTGACGGCCCTGCCCGTGGGCGAGCTCGCGCTCCTCTTCACCGACATCGAGGGGTCGACCCAGCTGGCCCAGGCCCTCGGCGCCGGGTGGCCGTCGGTCCTGCGCCTGCACCGCGAGCTGGGTCGCGCCGCGTGGCAGGCGCACGACGGCCAGGAGGTCGACACCGCGGGTGACGGTTTCTTCGTCGTCTTCACCGAGCGGGAGGCGGCAGTGGCGGCGGCCGTCGCCGCGCAGCGGTCCCTGAGCGCCGCGCAGTGGCCCGACGGAGCCACCGTGCGGGTCCGGATGGGCCTGCACCACGGCCGGGTGACGACGTACGACGGCAGCTATGTCGGCTACGAGGTCCACCGTGCGGCGCGGGTGGCCGCCGCGGCCCACGGTGGTCAGGTGCTCGCGACCGTCAGCGCGCTGCAGGGACTGGTCATCGCGAGCGAGCCCGACGTGTCGGCGGTGGACCTCGGCCGGCACCCGTTGAAGGACATCGCCGAGCCCGAGCGCCTGTTCCAGCTGACCGGTCCGGGGCTGCCCCGGGGATTTCCGCCGGTCCGGTCGTTGGCGGGCAAGGGCCCGGCCGCGGCGATCGAGGTGCCCTCGACCATGCGCAGCGGTGTCGACGTCCTGCCGGCGACCCTCACGCTGCCGGACGGTCGCACGCTGATGTTGACGACCTACGGCGCCCGCATCGGCCGCACCCCCGACAACGACCTCGTGCTCGCCGACCCGGCGGTCAGTCGGCACCACTGCGCGATCAGCGCCACCAACGGCGGCTTCGTGGTCACCGACCTGCAGTCGACCCATGGCACGAGGGTGGCCGGCGAGCGGATCGCGGCGCCGCAACTGCTCGCCAACGGAGACGTGCTGCGCGTCGGCGACACCGAGATCGCCTTCGCCTGGCCGGCGGTCGGCTAGCGCGCGGAGCGCTCCAGGTCCTCCGGGCCGAACGCCTGCGGCAGCACCTGGTCCATCGTGAGGACACCCTCGGGCGTGAGGACCTCGAGGGCGGCGCCGCCGGCCTCCCACAGCAGCTGGCGGCAGCGACCGCACGGCATGATCACGTCGCCGGTCCCGTTGACGCAGACGAAGTGGGTCAGTCGTCCGCCGCCACTCGCGTGCAGCTGGGAGACCAGCCCGCACTCCGCGCACAGGGTGACGCCGTAAGCAGCGTTCTCGACGTTGCAGCCGACCAGCAGCCGTCCGTCGTCGGCCAGCGCCGCGGCGCCGACCCGATAGCCGGAGTACGGCGCGTAGGCCCGCGCCGCGATGTCCACGGCGGCCTGCTGCAGGGCGTCCCAGTCGACCACGAGGCCAACCTAGACGATGACCTGGAGGAAGCGGACCCACCCGCGACCTCGCCCGCGTCGGGGCGAGGATCTTGCGTCGGCGGGCTCTCGGACGAGAAATGTCCCAAGTTGGTAACCGTTTCGCCGAACTCGCTTCCCCGCACCCCGGGCGTGAGCCAGTATGCAGCCGAAGGATCCACCCCACATCTCCCTGCCCTGCCGCCAACGAGCCGGGCGCCGACCTGGAGGACACCTGTGAAGACCTGGAAGCGGACCTCGGCCATCGCCGCCCTCGCCGTCATGGCGAGCGCGACCCTGGCCGCCTGCGGCGACGCCCCCGACGAGAAGGCCGAGGAGAAGATCGACTTCCTCCCCTGCATCCTGTCCGACGCGGGCGGCTTCGACGACAAGTCGTTCAACCAGCTCAGCTACGAGGGCGTGGAGGACGCGGCGAAGGAGCTGAACGCCGAGTTCAGGGAGTTCCAGTCCACCAACGAGAACGACTACGACGGCGCGCTCGAGGGCTTCGTCGCCGAGGGCTGCGACATGATCGTGACCGTCGGCTTCGCGCTGGCTGCGGCGACCAAGAAGTCGGCCGCCGCCAACCCCGAGATCGAGTACGTCCTCATCGATGACGCCGCCGACGGCGGCGAGGACGGCGCGACCTTCGACGGCCAGGCCGACGAGCCCAACATCAAGCCGCTGCTCTACAACACTGCGGAGGCGGCCTTCCTCGCCGGCTACGCGGCAGCCGACTACACCAAGACCGGCACCGTCGGCACCTACGGCGGCATGCCGTTCCCGACCGTGACGATCTTCATGGACGGCTTCAAGCAGGGCGTGGACTACTACGCCAAGGAGAAGGGCAAGGCCGTCAAGGTCGTCGGCTGGGAGGGCAACGACAAGGGCGTCTTCACCGGTGGCTTCGACGCCAACGAGAAGGCGACCAACACCGCCAAGCAGATCCTCGACCAGGGCGCCGACGTCATCCTGCCGGTGGGTGGCCCGATCTATCAGGGTGCGCTGACGGCGATCGACGAGTCCGGCAAGGACATCGCCCTCATCGGTGTCGACGCCGACTTCTACGACACCGACCCCAACACCCAGGACGTCGTGTTCACCTCGATCCTCAAGAACATGAAGATCTCCGTCTACGAGACCGTCCTGGCCGCCGGCGACGGCGACTTCGACGCCTCCCCCTACGTGGGCACGCTCGAGAACGACGGGGTCGGCATCGCCGAGTTCCACAACTTCGACTCGAAGATCTCCGACACGCTCGCCGACGAGCTCGCGTCCGTGAGGGCCGGCATCATCGACGGCTCGATCCCGGTCACGTCCTACCTCGTCCAGTGATCCACTGACGAATCCTCCGGGGGAGGTCGGCCCGGCCGACCTCCCCCGGAACCGTTTTGCCTGAGAGGATCGCTCCATGACGCTCGAGCTGCGTGGCATCACCAAGCGCTTCGGCCCGCTGGTCGCCAACGACAACATCTCGCTCACCATCAACGCGGGCGAGGTCCACGCCCTGCTCGGTGAGAACGGCGCCGGCAAGTCGACGCTGATGAACGTCCTCTACGGCCTCTACCAGGCCGACGAGGGCGAGCTGGCCCTGGACGGTGTCGTCCAGAACTTCTCCGGGCCGGGCGACGCGATGGCTGCCGGCATCGGCATGGTCCACCAGCACTTCATGCTCGTCCCCGTGTTCACCGTCGCCGAGAACGTCATGCTCGGCAACGAGGCGACCGGCTTCGCCGGCACCCTCGACCTCGACGCCGCCCGCGCGCGGGTCCGCGAGATCTCCCAGCGCTTCGGGTTCGACGTCGACCCCGACGCCCTGGTCGAGACGCTGCCCGTCGGTGTCCAGCAGCGGGTCGAGATCATCAAGGCTCTCTCCCGTGACGCCCGGATCCTCGTCTTCGACGAGCCGACGGCCGTGTTGACCCCCCAGGAGACCGACGAGCTGATGGAGATCATGCGTCAGCTCCGTGAATCGGGCACGGCGATCGTCTTCATCAGCCACAAGCTGCGGGAGGTCCGGGCGATCGCGGACCGGATCACCGTCATCCGACGCGGTGCCGTCGTCGGTGAGGCGAGCCCCACCGCCACCAACGCCGAGCTCGCCGCGCTGATGGTCGGCCGCCCGGTCGAGCTCACCGTGCACAAGGAGCCGGCGACGCCCGGCCCCGAGTCGTTCGTCGTCAGCGGCCTGACGGTCACGGACGCGACCGGCCACGTCCAGGTCAACGACATCAGCTTCGCCATCGCTGCCGGCGAGGTCCTCGGTGTCGCGGGCGTGCAGGGCAACGGCCAGACCGAGCTGACCGAGGCCGTGCTCGGCCTCCAGGGCAACGTGCGGGGGTCGATCCGACTCGACGGCAAGGAGCTCGTCGGCAGGTCGGTGCGCAAGGTCCTCGCCGCCGGCGTCGGGTTCATCCCCGAGGACCGGCAGGTCGACGGTCTGGTCGGCAACTTCACCATCGCCGAGAACCTGATGCTCAACCGCAGCCACGGGCGGCCCTTCGTGCGCCTCGGCACGGTGCGCCGCAAGGTCCTCGAGACCTTCGCCAACGAGAGGCTCACCGAGTACGACGTGCGCGCCCGCGACATCCAGTCGACCGCGAGCCAGCTCTCCGGCGGCAACCAGCAGAAGGTGGTCGTCGCGCGCGAGCTCTCCCGCGACCTGCGCCTGCTGGTGGCGGCCCAGCCGACCCGGGGTGTCGACGTCGGCTCGATCGAGTTCATCCACAAACAGGTCGTCGCGGCCCGCGACTCCGGCGTGCCGGTGCTGCTGGTGTCCACCGAGCTCGACGAGATCGCCGCACTCTCCGACCGGATCATGGTGCTCTATCGGGGCCGGGTCGTCGGCGTCGTACCTGCGGACACGCCCCGGGAGACCCTGGGCCTGATGATGGCCGGTGAGCGGCCGGAAGGAGTCGTCGCATGACCGGGGACGACCCGCTGAGCAAGCGTCGCGAGCCGGACGACGAGCACCCGATCGTCGAGGCACCCGGCGCGGCCGAGGTCGCACCGAGCCACCTGCCCGGCGAGGACGACGACCTCACGCCCGACGAGGACGTCAGCGTCGCTGCCGCGGCGGCGACCCCGCAGAGCCCCTTCGCGGGTGCTCTGCGTCAGATCGCCACCGGCAGCACCATGGTCTCGCTGCTGTCGATCGTCCTGGCCGTGGTGGTCGGGTCGATCATGATCCTCGCCACCGACGAGGACGTGCGCGACAGCATGGGCTACATCGGCTCGCGTCCCGGCGACTTCTTCTTCTACGTCCGCGAGGCGATCACCGGCGCCTACGGCGCGCTCTTCCGCGGCTCGGTGTGGAACGGCGAGGGCACCGACTTCGAGACCCGGATCCGGCCGCTGACCGAGACGCTCAAGTTCTCGGGCCCGCTGATCCTGGCCGGTCTCGGTGTCGGACTCGCCTTCCGTGCCGGCCTCTTCAACATCGGTGGCCGCGGCCAGATGCTGCTGGCCGGTGCCGCCGCCGGTTGGGTCGCGATCTCGGTCGACGCCCCCGCGGCGATCCACCTGCCGCTGGCGATCCTCGCCGGCGCGGCCGCCGGAGCCCTCTGGGCCGGACTGGCCGGCCTGTTGAAGGCCCGGACCGGCGCCCACGAGGTGATCGTCACGATCATGCTCAACTATGTCGGCTACTACCTCGTCTTCTACGCCCTCTCCAAGCAGGGGTGGCTGCAGGCGCCCGGCTCGGCGAACCCGAAGTCCGAGGCCATGCCGGAGTCGGCCGTCCTCCCGAACCTGCTCGGCGACCGGTTCAACCTGCACTGGGGGTTCGTCGGCGCACTCGTCGCGGTGGCCTTCACCTGGTGGCTGCTCAACAAGTCGGCGATGGGCTTCCGCTTCCGCGCCGTCGGTGAGAACCCCGAGGCCGCCCGCGCCTCCGGCATCAACGTCGGCGCCACCTACGTCTACGTGATGCTGATCGCCGGGGCCCTCGTCGGCCTGGCCGGCGTCAACCAGGTGCTGGGCACGGCACCCAGCGGGGTCACGGTCGACCTCGACGCCGGCATCGGGTTCGACGCGATCACCGTCGCCCTGCTCGGCCGGTCCCGACCGCTCGGCATCCTCGCCGCCGGTCTCCTCTTCGGCGCCCTGAAGGCCGGCAGCTTCACCATGTCGGTCTCCGAGGGCATCCCGGTCGAGATCGTCCTCGTCATCCAGTCCCTGATCGTGCTGTTCATCGCCGCGCCACCACTGGTCCGAGCGATCTTCCGACTGCCGAAGGAGGCGACGGCGTGAGCACCGTGTCCGCCCCCGCACCCGAGCTCGACGAGACCCCGCCCACGGCGGGGCAGCCCGGTGCGCTGAAGGCACCGATCGTCCTCGGCGTCGTCACGATGCTGGTGGCCCTGCTGGCCGCGTTCAAGGCCCGCTCCGGCGACGCGACCTTCCGCATCGCCGCGGACACCGACTTCTTCGAGGTTCCCGAGCTCGTCGTGCCCTCGACCGCCACCCTGGCGAGCGTGGTCGTCCTGCTCGCGGTCGGCACTGCCGCCTCGGCCCTGCTCGTGAACCGCGGGCGTCGTACTCCCCTGTGGCTGATCGGACTCTTCGCCGTCGTCGCGGTCTTCGGCTTCCTCGCCTGGGCTGCCGCCGGCGAGACCATTCCGGTGATCGGCCTCCTCGGCGGGTCGATCGCGCTCGCGGTCCCCCTCGTCTTCGGCGCCCTCGGCGGCGTCCTGGGCGAGCGCGCGGGTGTCGTCAACATCGCCATCGACGGCCAGCTGCTCTTCGGGGCGTTCGCCGCGGCGATCTTCGGCACCGTCATCGGCTCGCCGTGGGGCGGCCTCGTCGCCGCGATGTGCGCCGGCGCGCTGGTGGCGCTCGTGCTCGGCTTCTTCGCGATCTCCTACTTCGTCGACCAGGTGATCGTCGGTGTCGTCCTCAACGTCCTCGTCATCGGCATCACGAGCTTCCTGTTCGGACAGCTGTTGAGCGAGCACCCGGAGAGCCTGAACTCCCCGGAGCAGTTCTCCCGGTTGCCCATCCCCGTGCTCGGCGACATCCCGGTCATCGGTCCGGTGCTCTTCCGGCAGACGATCCTCGTCTACCTGATGTACGGCGCCGTCGCGCTCACCGCGTTCGCGCTCTACCGGACCCGCTGGGGCCTGCGCGTGCGTGCGGTCGGCGAGCACCCGAAGGCCGCCGACACCGTCGGCATCAAGGTCAACCGCACCCGCTACACCACGCTCCTGCTCGCGGGCGCCATCGTGGGCGTCGGCGGCGCGACCTACACGCTGGTCTCGGTCTCCCAGTTCGGCGAGGAGATGACCGGCGGTGCGGGCTACATCGCCCTCGCCGCGGTGATCTTCGGCCGCTGGGACCCCGTCCGCGCGACCCTGGCGGCGCTGCTCTTCGGCTTCGCCACCAACCTGTCCGGCGTGCTGTCGGTCATCGGCGCGCCGGTGCCCAGCCAGTTCATGCTGATGCTGCCCTACGTCGTGACGATCATCGCCGTCGCCGGACTGGTCGGCCACTCGCGGGCGCCCGCGGCCGACGGCGTCCCCTACCGGAAGGGCTGAGCCGGCCCGGCGCGATCGTCAGTCGGTCGCGCCGGCGGTGAGGGCGACCCCGGCGAGCATCCGCGCGCCGACGCCGACCGCGGCCTCGTCGACCTCGAAGTCGCCCTGGTGCAGGTCGAAGGTCGCGCCGCCGGGGGTGCGGGTGCCGAGCCGGAACATCGCACCGGGGACGTCGCCGAGATACCAGCCGAAGTCCTCGCCGCCCAGGCTCTGCTCGACCTCGGTGCGGTGGTGCAGACCGAGCATCTGGTCGGCCACGGCGCCGATCATCGCGACACTGACCCGCTCGTTGACGACCGGTGGCACGCCCTGCAGGTAGTCCACCGAGGCCGTGATGCCATAGGGCCGCACGATGTCGAGCACCGCCTCGCGCACGACGGCCTCGCAGGAGGCCCAGGCATCCGCCTCGAGGATCCGCACGGTGCCGCTCGCCACCCCCGAGTCGGGGATGACATTGGCCGCGGCCCCGGCACGGAGCACGCCCCACACGACACTGACTCCGGCGCGCGGGTCCATCCGGCGGCTCAGCACGGCCGGCAGCTCGCTGGCGACCTTCGCGAGGGCGAAGGTGAGATCACCGGTCAGGTGAGGGCGCGAGGTGTGCCCCCCGTTGCCCTCGAGACGCACCTCGATGCGGTCGGCCGCGCTCGTGATCGGACCGACGCGCAGACCGATGGCGCCCACGTCGACGGACGGGTCGCAGTGCAGCGCGAAGATCCGCTGCACGTCCTCGAGGGCACCGTGGCTGATGAGGTGCTTGGCGCCACCGGGCATGACCTCCTCGGCGGGCTGGAAGAGCAGCCGGACCCGGCCGGGCAGCAGACCCTGGCGGTGCAGCTCCGCGAGTGCCAGGCCGGCGCCGAGGAGCGCCGAGGTGTGCACGTCGTGGCCGCAGGCGTGCGCGACACCCTCGACCCCGCTGCGCCACGGGTCCGTGGTCAGGTCGACGACGGGCAGCGCGTCCATGTCGGCACGCAGCGCCACCATCGGCCCCGACTCCCCCAGGTCGGCGATCACGCCGCTGCGCGGCATCCGCGTGACCTGCCAGCCCGCCTGCTCCAGGTGGGCGGCGACCACACCGCCGGTGCGGCTCTCCGACCACGACAGCTCGGGATGCCGGTGGAGGTCGCGACGCACCTCGACCAGCTCGTCGTCGTACTTGCCGACGACGGAGTCGATCAGGGCGAGTGCTGCATCCATCCGACTAGCCTATCCGGGGCTCTTGGGCGGCAGGGTCGGCCAGCATGATGGGGTGGGCCGGGTGATCGAGAACGCACCCGTCCTGGTCGAGGAGCTCGACCGCCGCAACGCAGCGCTGGCCGCGGCCCCGGGAGACCGCGATGCCGAGATGGCGTTCTGGCAGGCCGCGGCCCAGCTGGGCATCTGGTACGTCGTCAACCGGGGCACACCTGAGGCGCCGCAGCCCAGCGGTTTCGCCCAGCCCGGGATCGGGAACCTGCTCGGCGTCTACAGCACCCGGGAGCGGGCGGGCGCCGTCGCGGGACCGGGGAGCACCTTCCTCGGCGTGCCGATGCCCCAGGCGCTGGACTGGCTGGCGTCCTTCGGCCAGCACGGCGTCGCCGGCATCGTGATGGACCACCCGGGCCCGTGGTTGCCACTCGGCAACCTGTCCTTCCTCAAGCGGTGGGCGCCCGCGGCGCAGGCGGCGGTGTCGAGCCAGCCCGTCGTCGCATCACCCGAGGTCCAGGCGGCGACCGACGCCTACGTCGCCACCAAGGACGACCGGGCCTACGACGAGGTGGTGCGCCGGATCGCCGGCGGAGACCTGCTCGTCGTGCTCGACCCCCAGGGCGACGGCACGACGCCGACCAGCATCGTCAACCATCGCGACGAGCGGCTCCTGCTGGCCTTCACCGACTCGACCCGCCTCGGCGCGTTCTATGACGGCAAGGCCGTGCAGGTGCAGCAGCGAGCCGGCGCCGACCTGCTCAGGCTCGTCGGCCAGGACTTCGACGTGCTGATCCTGGACCCGCAGCACCCGTCCTCGTTCGCCGCGACCCCCGACAGCATCCGCAACGTCCTCGGGTGAGCGCCGGGCAGGCTCAGGAGTCGTAGGCGGCGAGGATCCGGTCGGCGGCCAGCGGCGCCGTCAGCTCACCGGCGAGCAGGGCGGCACGGATCTCCCTCTGCACGGACTTGACGCCCGCGTGGTGCCGCAGCCGCTGGTCGAGCTCGTCGCGGACCAGCGCCCAGGTGAACTCGAGCTGCTGCTCGGCGCGCTTGCGGGCGAGCCCGTCGACGCCGAGGTGCTCGCGGTGCTTGAGGACCTGGGCCCACACGCCGTCGACGTCGTGACCGGTGAGCCCGGAGGCGGTGACGACGGGCGGCACCCACTCGCCGTGCCCACGGACCAGGCGCAGGGCGCCGGAGAGCTCGCGCGCGGCCGCCCGCGCCTGCTGGGATCGGGACTCGTCGGCCGGATCGGCCTTGTTGACCGCGACCACGTCGGTGATCTCGAGGATCCCCTTCTTGATGCCCTGCAGCTGGTCGCCGGTGTTGGCGATGGTGAGGAAGAGGAAGGTGTCGACCATGCCGGCGACGGTGACCTCGGACTGCCCCACCCCGACGGTCTCGACGAGGATCGCGTCGTAGCCGGCGGCCTCCAGCACCGCCATCGCCTGGGTGGTCGCCCGGGCCACGCCGCCGAGCGTGCCCGCCGAGGGCGAGGGGCGGATGAAGGCGTTGGGATCGACCGACAGCGACGACATCCGGGTCTTGTCGCCGAGCACCGAGCCGCCCGTGCGGACCGACGACGGGTCCACGGCCAGCACGCCGACCTTGTGGCCCTGGCTGGTGAGGTGGATGCCGAGCGACTCGATGAAGGTCGACTTGCCGACGCCGGGCACGCCGGAGATGCCGACCCTGACCGAGGACGCCTGCGCGTCCTCGGCGAGCGCTGTCAGCAGCTCCCGCGCGAGCGCCCGGTGGCGCGGGGCCGTGGACTCGACCAGCGTGATGGCACGGGCCACCTGTGCCCTGCGCCCGGCGCGGATCCCGTCGAGCAGTCCCGCTACGTCCATCAGTGGTCGAGCGCGGCGCTCAGCTTGGCCAACAGGTCGAGCGCCGACTCGGCGATGACCGTGCCGGGCAGGAAGACCGCGGCAGCGCCCATCTCCTTGAGCGTCGGCACGTCGTCCGGGGGGATGACGCCACCGATGACGACCATGATGTCGTCACGGCCCTGCTCGGCCAGCGCGGTCTTGAGCGCGGGGAGCAGGGTGAGGTGGCCGGCGGCCAGCGAGCTGACACCGACGATGTGCACGTCGGCGTCGATCGCCTGCTGCGCGACCTCCTCGGGCGTCGAGAACAGCGGGCCCACGTCGACGTCGAAGCCGAGGTCGGCGAAGGCGGACACGACGACCTTCTGGCCGCGGTCGTGGCCGTCCTGGCCCATCTTGGCGACGAGGATGCGGGGGCGACGGCCCTCGGCCTCGGCGAACTCCTCGGTGGCCTGACGGACCGCGGCGACGGCCTCGCCGCCCGCCTCGTTGCTCGCTGCCTCGTCCCTGTACACGCCGCTGATCGTACGGATCACGGCCTGGTGGCGGCCGTAGACCTTCTCCAGCGCGTCGGAGATCTCACCGACGGTGGCCTTGTGGCGCGCGGCCGCGACGGCGAGGTCGAGCAGGTTGCCCTCGCCGCGGTCGGCGGCATTGGTCAGCGCGACCAGGGCCGCGTCGACGTCGTCGCTGTTGCGCTCGGCACGCAGCCGCTCGAGCTTGGCCATCTGCTGGCGGTAGACGTCGTCGTTGTCGACCTTGAGGACGTCGAGCGGGTCCTCGGCCGGCAGCCGGAAGGTGTTGACGCCGATGACCTTCTGCGCGCCGGAGTCGATGCGCGCCTGGGTGCGGGCGGCCGCCTCCTCGATGCGCATCTTCGGGATGCCCTGCTCGATGGCGGCGGCCATGCCGCCGGCCGCCTCGGCCTCCTGGATGTGGGCCCAGGCCCGCTCCGCGAGGTCGTGGGTCAGCTTCTCGACGTAGTAGGAGCCCGCCCACGGGTCGATGGAGTACGTCGTACCCGACTCCTGCTGCAGCAGCAGCTGGGTGTTGCGGGCGATGCGGGCGGAGAAGTCCGTCGGCAGGGCGATCGCCTCGTCGAGGGCGTTGGTGTGCAGCGACTGGGTGTGCCCCTGGGTCGCGGCCATCGCCTCGATGGCGGTGCGCCCGACGTTGTTGAAGACGTCCTGCGCGGTCAGCGACCAGCCGGAGGTCTGCGAGTGGGTCCGCAGGGACAGCGACTTCGGGTTCTGCGGGTCGAACTGGCGGACCAGCCGCGACCACAGCGCCCGGGCCGCGCGCATCTTGGCGACCTCCATGTAGAAGTTCATGCCGATCGCCCAGAAGAACGACAGACGTGGCGCGAACTGGTCGATCGTCAGGCCCGACTCGAGGCCGGCGCGGATGTATTCCACACCGTCGGCCAGCGTGTAGGCGAGCTCGAGGTCGGCGGTCGCCCCGGCCTCCTGCATGTGGTAGCCGGAGATCGAGATCGAGTTGAAGCGCGGCATCCGCTGGCTGGTGAACGCGAAGATGTCGGAGATGATCCGCATCGACGGCGTCGGCGGGTAGATGTAGGTGTTGCGGACCATGAACTCCTTGAGGATGTCGTTCTGGATGGTCCCCGAGAGCTGCTCCGGCTTCACCCCCTGCTCCTCGGCCGCGGCGATGTAGAGCGCGAGGACCGGGAGGACCGCGCCGTTCATCGTCATCGAGACGCTCATCTGGTCCAGCGGGATGCCGTCGAAGAGCGTGCGGGTGTCATAGATCGAGTCGATCGCCACACCGGCCATGCCGACGTCTCCGCGCACGCGCGGGTGGTCGGAGTCATAGCCGCGGTGGGTGGCGAGGTCGAAGGCGACCGACAGGCCCTTCTGACCCGCCGCGAGGTTGCGGCGGTAGAAGGCGTTGGACTCCTCGGCGGTGGAGAAGCCGGCGTACTGCCGGATCGTCCAGGGCTGCGTGGTGTACATGGTCGGGTAGGGACCACGCAGGAACGGGCTGAGGCCCGGGAAGGTGTCGAGCGCGTCGATGCCCTCGAGGTCGGCGGGACCGTAGGCGGGCTTGATCTCGATGCCCTCGGGGCTGTGCCAGCCCTCTCCGGTCGGGAGGTCGACGGCGGCCTTCTCGCCGTTCAGGGCCAGGCCCGCGAAGCTCTTCGGGATGCTCATGCCAGCGCCTCTCGGGTCCGGGTCAGGAACGCCAGCGCATCGACACCCATGGCGGCGCTGTCGTCGGCGTGGTCAGCGGGCTTGCCGGCGACGATGACGCGGGTCGCGCCCGCGTCGCGCAGGGCGGCCGCGGCGGCGGCGCCCCACTCCTCGTAGGCAGCGTCGGTGCCGGCGAGACAGACGACCTTCTGGCCTGAGTACGCCGCCACCAGGTCGTCGACGCCGGCCGTGGCGCCGGCGACCTCGACCGCGATGCCACCGGCAGCGAAGAGGTTGCTGACGAAGGTCGCCCGTGCCGTGTGTTGGGCGATCGTGCCCATCGTGGCGAGGAAGACCGGTGCGGCAGCGGGCTCGTCGCGCAGCGCCTCGAAGGAGGCGCCGTAGCGGCGGACCCGCTCGTTGAGCGGGTCGGCGGCGCGCTCCGGCAGCGTCTCGGCCAGGTTCGGGAACTCCGAGACGCCGGTGAGCGGGCGCTTGCGCCGGGCGATGTCGGTCTCGCGGCGTGCGACGACCTCCTCGATCCGGGCCCGGAACGGGTCGAAGTCGTGACCGCTCTCCCACTCCGTCTCGAGCTGGCCGAACTCGGCCCAGCCCGCGGCGGCGAGATCCCCGGTGAGCTGCTCGACGGCGTAGGCGCCGCCGGCCGGGTCGGCGACCGCGGCGACGTGCGACTCGTCGATCAGCAGGTGGTTGACGTTGCGCGCGATCCGGCGGCCGAAGGCGTCGGGGCGGCCGTTGGCGCTGTCGAAGGGCAACACGGTGACCGCGTCCGCGCCGCCGACGCCGGCGGCGAAGGCCGCCACCGTGCCGCGGAGCATGTTGACGTAGGGGTCGTACTTGCTGAGCATCGGCCTGCTGGTCACGGCGTGCTGGCGCTGCGCGACCGGCGTCTCGACGCCACTGAGCTCGAGCACCCGAGCCCACAGGACGCGGGCGGCGCGCAGCTTGGCGATCGTCGGGAACTGCTCGTCGGTGGCGGCGTAGCGGAACTCGATCTGGCCCGCGGCGTCCTCGACCGAGAGCCCGTGGTCGGTCAGCCAGCGCAGGTAGGCGACGCCCACCGCGATCGACCAGCCGAGCTCCTGGGCGTCGCTCGCGCCGAGGTCGTGGGCGGCGGTGGCGTCGACGACGATCGCTCGGATGTCGTGCTGATCGGCCTTGCGGGCCAGCGTCTGCAGCTCCGCGATCGCCTCGTCGACGGCCAGCGGGATCTCCCGCAGCATGACGCCGAGCGGGTCGATGCCGAGGTTGCTGTCGGGATGCTTGGCACCGGGCAGGGCGAGGAACGCCTCCGCCACGGTCGTGGTCGCGCTGGGTGCGTCGAGCACGACGGGCGCCAGGTCGAGCAGTACGTCGGCGAGGGTCGCCGCGACGTCCGTGGTCTCGTCGGCGGCGAGCCAGATGCTCGTGACGCCACCGTCGAGGTCGACCAGGGCCGCCTCGTTGGCGAGCTTGGCGTCCGGGTGGGCCACGAGGGAGCGGATGTCCCAGGCGCCCTGCCGCGTCGGGCGGGCCGCGGAGGTCTCGCCGCCCGGCAGGCCGAGCGGCGTGATGCCGATGCCATCGAGCGTCGTACGGGTCAGCTTGTCCCAGACGAGCGCGTCGGCGTCGTCCTCGGCGAGCTTGCGGGTCTTGCGCAAGACGGCGGCCGTGGCCGCCTCCCACTCGGCGCGCGAGTGCGCGTCCTCGGGCTGCGCGAGCAGCAGCGGCGTGTCAGTCACGAGGGTCAAGACTATCCGCGACCGGCCTCGAACCAGTCAGGTGTGACCAATCTCCGGATTACCGGGGAGTAGGGTCACGCGTCGCCCTGACGCCGGTCAGGTCGCCGAGCGTTCACCCCGCGGCCACCGGCAGCGAGGTCGACGGACACGTCCGGCACCCACGATCGAGCCATGAGGATCGCGCTCGTCACCGAGACCTTCTATCCCGCCGTCGACAGCACGACGACGACGCTCAAGGCCACTGCGGACCAGCTGATCGACCGCGGGCACACCGTCCGGATCATCGCGCCGGGTCCGGGCCTGGCCAGCTATCGCGGCTGCGACGTCGTCCGGGTCCGGCCGCTGGAGCCCGCCGGTGGCCAGGTCCGGTCGGCCATCGAGGACTTCGCTCCGCACGTGGTCCAGGCCCACTCGCCGCGCAACGTTGGCCGCAAGGCGCTCAAGCACGCACGCGCCGCCGGCATCGCGACCGTCGCCGTCGAGCAGTCCCCCGTCCACGACCTCGCGGCCGACTACTGGCGGGCCAAGGTCGCCGGCCGCGCCGACCGGGTCCTGGTCACCGCGCCGTGGATGGTCGAGCGGGCAGCCGACCTGGGCGTCGACGCCGCCCTGTGGGAGCCCGGTGTCGACGCTGCAGCCTTCAACCCTGCCCTGCGTGACCAGTGGCTGCACACCTCGTGGTCGAAGGCCAAGGCCGGCAGCGGACGCCGGGTGGTCGTCGGCTACGTCGGCGGACTCCACCGTGCTGCCGGCGTACGACGCCTGGCGGACCTGGCCGCGGTCCCCGGCATCCGCCTCGTGATCGCGGGCGCTGGACCCGAGCGGGACTGGCTGGCGCGGCGCGTGCCCGGCGCCCGCCTCACGGGCCCCCTGTCCACCGGCGACCTCACTGTCGCGCTGCCGACCTTCGACGTCCTCGTCCACCCGGGCGAGCACGAGACCGACTGCCACACCCACCGGGCCGCGGCGGCCTCGGGCGTGCCGGTGGTCGCTCCCCGGTCGGGTGGTGCACGCGACGTGGTCCGGCACCTCGAGACCGGGGTCCTGCACGACCCCGGCAGCCCTCGCGACCTGGTGCGGGCGGTGACCGCGGTGGCGGCCGATCCCCAGCGGCACCTGCTGGGCGAGGCGGGCCGCGCGGCCGCCCTCCGACGCTCGTGGACCGACGCGGTCGACGATCTGGTCGACGTCCACCTGCCGGTCAGCGCGTCGGTCTGACACGTCAGACGACCACGCGGTCGGCCCCGGCGTAGAGGTTCATCGACCCGCCACGCAGGAATCCAACGAGCGTCAGGCCCTGCTCCTCGGCCAGGTCCACGGCGAGCGACGACGGCGCGGAGACCGCAGCCATCGCGGGGATCCCGGCCATCACGGCCTTCTGGACCAGCTCGAACGACGCGCGGCCGCTCACCATCAGCACCGTCCCCCGCAGCGGCAGCCACCCCTCACGCAGCGCGTGTCCGACCACCTTGTCCACGGCGTTGTGGCGGCCGACGTCCTCCCGGAGCACCAGGAGCTCGCCGGCGGAGTCGAAGAGTGCGGCAGCGTGCAGGCCGCCGGTCCGCTCGAACACACGCTGACCCGCGCGGAGCCGGTCGGGCAGCGTGGCGAGCAGGTCGGGGGTGAGCCGCAGCGGGTCGTCCGTCACCGACCACGAGGATGCGGTCCGGACCGCGTCGAGGCTGGCCTTGCCGCAGACGCCGCAGGAGGACGTCGTGTAGAACGCCCGCTCCACCGACGGGTCCGGCGGCGCGACGCCGTCGGCGAGAGCGACGTCGACCAGGTTGTAGGTGTTGCCGTCGTCGACCGTCGCTCCCGCGCAGTAGCGCGCGCTCACGACCTCCTCCGCCGCGCGCACGACGCCCTCGCTGACGAGGAAGCCGATGGCGAGGTCGAAGTCGTCTCCGGGGGTGCGCATCGTGACCGCCAGCGAGCGGCCCCCGACACGGATCTCCATCGGCTCCTCGGCGGCGAGCGTGTCCGGTCGCGTGGACGCGACGCCCTCGCGCAGCCGGACCACCGGGCGTCGTACGGTCACGCGACCCATCAGCGCGCCCGAGCCTCGAGCCGCACGATGACACCCTTGAAGGTCGGGGTGTTGCTGACGGCGGCCACGCTGTCGAGGGGCACCAGCACGTTGGTCTCCGGGTAGTACGACGTCGCGGAGCCGCGGGCCGACGGGTAGGCGACGACGGTGAACTCCTCGGCCCGCCGCTCGGAGCCGTCCGGCGCGACGCTCACGAGGTCGACGACGTCACGGTCCGCGAGGCCGAGCTCAGCGAGGTCGTCGGGGTTGACCATGACCACGCGACGGCTGCCGTGGATGCCGCGGTAGCGGTCGTTGGACGTGTAGGGGATGGTGTTCCACTGGTCGTGGGAGCGCACGGTCTGCAGCACGAGGTGCCCCGGCGGCGTCACGATCCAGTCGAGCTCGTTGCGAGCGAAGACCGCCTTGCCGCTGGGGGTTGGGTAGCGGCCCGCGTTGATGGGACTGGGCAGCCGGAAGCCGCCGGGCTCGGCGACACGGCGGTTGAAGTCCTCGAACCCCGGGACGACGCGGGCGATGCGGTCGCGGACCAGGCCGTAGTCGCCCTCGAAGTCCTCCCAGGGGATCGCCCCGCCCTCGCCGAGGGTGCGCCGGGCCAGCCGGCTGATGATCGCCACCTCGCTCAGCAGGTCGGGCGACGCGGGCTCGAGCCGTCCCCGGGAGGCATGGACCTCGCTCATCGAGTCCTCCACGGTCACGAACTGGTCGCCGCCCGCCTGCACGTCGCGGTCGCTGCGCCCCAGGGTCGGCAGGACGAGGGCGACCTCGCCGCACACGGCGTGGGAGCGGTTGAGCTTCGTCGAGACCTGCACGGTCAGCCGGCAGCGGCGCAGCGCCTGCTCGGTGACGTCGCTGTCGGACATGGCGCGCACGAAGTTGCCCGCCACGCCCATGAAGATGCGGGCCCGGCCGTCGCGCATCGCGCGGACCCCGTCGACGGAGTCGTAGCCGTGCCGGGTCGGCGCGGTGAAGGAGAACTCCGCACCCAGGGCGTCGAGGAATGTCTGCGGCATCCGCTCCCAGATGCCCATCGTCCGGTCGCCCTGGACGTTGCTGTGGCCGCGTACCGGGCACACACCCGCGCCCTCCCGGCCGAGATTGCCCCGCAACAGCAGGAAGTTGACCATCTCTCGGATCGTCGCGACCCCGTGGCGGTGCTGGGTGATGCCCATCGCCCAGCACACGATCACCCGCCGGCTCGCGAGGACCCGGTCCGCGAGCTCCTCGATCTCCTCCCGCCGCAGGCCGGTCGCGTCGAGCACGTCGGACCACTCGACGCTTCGCACGTGACGCGAGAACTCCTCGAAGCCGGTCGTGTCGGAGGCGATGAAGTCGTGGTCGAGCACGGTGCCCGGCGCCGCGTCCTCGGCGTCGAGCAGCAGCCGGTTGAGCATCTGGAACAGCGCGAGGTCCCCGCCCGGACGGATCTTGAGGAACTGGTCGGCGATCTCCGTGCCGCGGCCGACGACACCGCGTGGCTTCTGGGGGTTCTTGAAGCGCAGCAGTCCCGCCTCGGGCAGCGGGTTGACCGCGACCACCTTGCCGCCGTTGCGCTTGGTCTGCTCGAGGGCCGACAGCATCCGCGGGTGGTTGGTGCCGGGGTTCTGGCCGACGACCACCACGAGGTCCGCGACATGCAGGTCGGCGAGCGAGACCGTGCCCTTGCCGATGCCGAGCGACTCCCCCAGCCCGGAGCCGCTCGACTCGTGGCACATGTTGGAGCAGTCGGGGAGGTTGTTGGTGCCGAAGGCGCGAGCGAAGAGCTGCAGCAGGAACGCCGCCTCGTTGCTGACCCGGCCCGAGGTGTAGAACATCGCCTCGTCGGGCGAGGCCAGTGCGTTCAGCTCCTCGGCGAGGAGGGAGAACGCCTCGTCCCAGCCGATCGGCTCGTAGTGGTCCGCGCCGCTGCGCTTCACCATCGGCTCGGTCAGGCGGCCCTGGTCGTTGAGCCACCGGTCGCTGCGTCCCGCGAGGTCGTCGACTGAATGCGTCGCGAAGAACTCCCGCGTGACCCGGGCGGTCGTCGCCTCGTCGGCGACGTGCTTGGCGCCGTTCTCGCAGTACTCGTTGGCCGGACGGTGAGCCGGGTCGGGCCAGGCGCACCCCGGGCAGTCGATGCCGTCGACCTGGTTGAGCTTGAGCAGCGTGAGCGCCGTACGACGGGGGCCGGCGTGGGTCAGCGCGTACTCCATCGCGTGCCGCACCGCAGTGACACCCGCGGCGACCTCCTTCGGAGGGCTGATCTCCAGATCGTCGTCCACCTCGTCGCTCGACCTCATGCTGCCAGCGTCCCTCGCTGGTGGTGACGGGTCAAAGACCTTCTTTCCATCACGCGATAGGCGACGGTGATCACCACGGTAAGGGTCACCTTACGTGCATATGTCACATGACGCGTGTCACCTACCCGTCAGTAGCGGGCGTAGTCTGACCCCTCGTGGCAACAACATCTGGGACGAAGCGACCTCAACTGGTGACGGGCGCACGCGCAGCCCGATCGACCATCGCCCTCAAACTGCTCATGGCCGTGAGCGGTCTGCTGTTCATCGGCTTCGTCGCCGGTCACATGTACGGCAACCTCAAGGCGTTCTCCGGTGAGGAGAAGTTCAACGACTACGCGCACCACCTGCGCGAGCTCGGCGAGCCGATGCTCCCCTACGAGGGCTTCCTCTGGATCATGCGTGTGGGCCTGATCGTGGCGCTCGTCGTCCACGTCGCCTGCGCGATCGCGCTCTGGAAGCGCGCGGCGACCGCCCGCCCGGTGAAGTACGCCGTCAAGAAGAACACGGGCTCCACGCTCTCCTCGCGCACGATGCGCTGGGGCGGCCTGACGATCCTGGTCTTCATCGTCTGGCACCTGCTCAACTTCACGATCGTCAAGATCAACCCGAGCAACGGCGAGACCGGCGACCCGGACCACAGCCCCTACGGCCTCCTCGTCGAGACCTTCGACCTGTGGTGGATGACGCTGATCTACCTGGTCGCGATGCTCGCCCTCGGCTTCCACCTGCACCACGGCACGTTCAGCTCGCTGCAGACCCTGGGCCTGACCAACTCCGCGACGTCGCGCGCCCGCGCCCGCACCGCGGGCTGGGTCGTCGCGATCGTCATCGCCGGCGGATTCTCGCTGGTTCCGCTGTCCGTGCTCGTCGGCATCATCGAGAAGTAAGGGGCCAACGACATGGCTGCAGGAACCCACTACCTCCCCGGGCTGACGCCCACCAACGAGCCGTCGGTCCAGAAGTCCGACGACGCTGCCGGCTTCTACGAGCTGGGTGAGAAGCTGGTCGACGAGAAGGCCCCCACCGGCCCGATCGAGGAGCGCTGGACCACCCGCAAGTTCGAGAACCGCCTGGTCAACCCGGCCAACCGCCGCAAGCTCGACATCATCATCGTCGGCACCGGTCTGGCCGGTGGCGCCGCCGCTGCCACGCTCGGCGAGGCCGGCTACAACGTGAAGTCCTTCTGCTACCAGGACTCTCCGCGCCGTGCGCACTCGATCGCCGCGCAGGGTGGCATCAACGCCGCCAAGAACTACAAGGAGGACGGCGACTCGACGTACCGCCTCTTCTACGACACGGTCAAGGGCGGCGACTACCGCGCCCGCGAGTCCAACGTCTACCGCCTCGCGGAGCAGTCGGCCAACATCATCGACCAGTGCGTCGCGCAGGGCGTCCCCTTCGCCCGTGAGTACGGCGGCCTGCTCGACAACCGCTCGTTCGGCGGCGTGCAGGTGTCCCGCACGTTCTACGCCCGCGGCCAGACGGGCCAGCAGCTGCTCCTCGGTGCCTACCAGGCGATGGAGCGCCAGGTCGCGGCCGGCACGGTGGAGGCGTTCACCCGCCACGAGATGCTCGAGCTCATCGTCGTCGACGGCAAGGCCCGCGGCATCGTGGCCCGTGACATGGTCACCGGCGCCATCGAGACCCACCTCGCCGACGTCGTCGTCCTCGCCTCGGGCGGCTACGGCAACGTCTTCTACCTCTCGACCAACGCGATGGGCTCCAACGTCACCGCCGCGTGGCGCGCGCACCGCAAGGGCGCCTACATGGCCAACCCCTGCTACACGCAGATCCACCCGACCTGCATCCCGGTGACGGGCAGCCACCAGTCGAAGCTGACCCTGATGTCGGAGTCGCTGCGCAACGACGGCCGGATCTGGGTGCCCAAGAAGGTCGAGGACTGCGAGAAGGACCCGCGCGAGATCCCCGAGGCCGACCGCGACTTCTTCCTGGAGCGGATCTACCCCTCCTTCGGCAACCTGGTCCCCCGCGACATCGCCTCGCGTGCCGCGAAGTACATGTGCGACGAGGGCCGCGGTGTCGGTCCCGAGATCGAGGAGCTGCAGCCCGACGGCACGACCAAGAAGGTCCGCCGCGGGGTCTACCTCGACCTCACCGACGCCATCAACCGCCTGGGCAAGGAGGCCGTCGAGGAGAAGTACGACAACCTCCTCGACATGTACGAGCGGATCACTGGCGAGAGCCCGTACGAGCTGCCGATGCGGATCTACCCGGCCGTCCACTACGTGATGGGCGGCCTGTGGGTCGACTACGAGCTGCAGTCCAACATCCCGGGCCTGTTCGTGACCGGTGAGGCCAACTTCTCCGACCACGGCGCCAACCGCCTGGGCGCCTCGGCGCTGATGCAGGGCCTGGCCGACGGCTACTTCGTGCTGCCGAACACCATCCGCGACTACCTCGCGGACGGCCCGTTCGAGAAGGTCGCCGAGGACCACCCGGCCGTCGTCGAGGCCCTCGCCTCGGTGACGGAGCGGGTCGACAAGTTCATGTCGATCCAGGGCACCCGCTCGGTCGAGAGCTACCACAAGGAGCTCGGCTCGATCATGTGGGAGTACTGCGGCATGGACCGTCGGGAGGAGGGCCTCAAGACCGCGATCGCCAAGATTCGCGCGCTGCGTGAGGACTTCTGGACCAACGTCAAGGTGCTGGGTTCGGCCGACAACATCAACCAGGACCTCGAGAAGGCCGGCCGCGTCGCCGACTTCCTCGAGCTGGGCGAGCTCATGTGCATCGATGCGCTCAACCGTCGCGAGTCCTGCGGCGGCCACTTCCGTGGCGAGTCGCAGACCGAGGACGGCGAGGCGCTGCGCCACGACGACGAGTTCGCCTACGTGGCGGCCTGGGAGTGGGGCGGCGACTCGAACGACGGCGGCCAGCCGGTCCTGCACAAGGAAGACCTGATCTACACGGCCATCGAGATGAAGCAGAGGTCCTACAAGTGAAGTTGACACTCAAGATCTGGCGGCAGGAGAACCCGACCGCCACGGGTGCGATCCACACGTACGAGCTCGACGGCGTCGCGAAGGACATGTCCTTCCTGGAGATGCTCGACCTGCTCAACGAGCAGCTCGTGCTCACCGGCGAGGAGCCGGTCGCGTTCGACTCCGACTGTCGCGAGGGCATCTGCGGCATGTGCTCGCTGATGATCAACGGCGAGGCGCACGGCCCGGAGGTCACCACGACCTGCCAGCTGCACATGCGCTCGTTCAACGACGGCGACACCATCACCATCGAGCCGTGGCGCGCAGAGCCGTTCCCGGTCCTCAAGGACCTGGTCGTCGACCGCTCCGCGTTCGACCGGATCATCCAGGCCGGTGGCTACATCTCCGCCAACACCGGCTCCGCGCCCGAGGCCAACTCGGTGCCCGCGCCGCGCGACAAGGCGATGCGGGCGTTCAACGTCGCGACCTGCATCGGTTGCGGCGCCTGCGTCGCCGCCTGCCCCAACGGCTCGGCCTCGCTGTTCATGGGCGCCAAGATCACCCACCTCGGTGAGCTGCCCCAGGGCCAGCCGGAGCGCTGGTCGCGCGTCGTCGACATGGTCGGCCAGCACGACCACGAGGGCTTCGGTGGCTGCACCAACATCGGCGAGTGCGCCTCGGCGTGCCCGAAGGAGATCCCGCTCGACGTGATCTCGCAGCTCAACAAGGACCTGCGGACCGCCATGAAGAACGGTCTCTGACCGGCTCCAGCACTCAGTTTCCACCGTCCGGCCCGTCGCGATCCCGCGGCGGGCCGGTCGTCATCTGTGGGACGATTCCGCCTGTGGGGGTCGCCCAGATCGCTGCGTGGGTGCAGGAGCGCCACGATCAGCTGCACATGCGCCGGTGGATGCTGGAGTTCGACCAGCGCGACGTCGAGCGCGAGTTCCGGGCCGTCGACGACCTCGCCGGGATCCGCCAGGCGCCGTTCGCGCTGACCATCGCCGTGTTCTTCATCGCCGTCTACGGCGCGGTCGACGCCGTCGTGCTCACCGACGAGCCCGCCACGCTGGTGCTGCGCTTCGCCATCGTGCTGCCCACGGTCGTGGTCTCCGCCGTGATGCTCCTCACGGTGCCGGTCGTACGGCGCCACCTCCAGCTCAACAGCGTGCTGCTGATGGCCTTCCTCATCCTGACCCTGGGCACCGTGATGGCGGCCGTCACGGACCTGCCGCCGGAATACGTCCGGACGTCGATGACGGTCACCCTGATCGGCGCCATCGGCCTGCTGCGCCTGCGGATGCACGCAGCCGTCGCGGGCGTGACGATCTATGGCGTCGCCAGCCTCACCCTTCCCGGTGTGCAGGCAGACGTCGACACGTACCTGTCGAGCCACCTCGCCCCGACCGTCGGCCTCAGCACGATCGCCGTGATCGTCGCCTATGCCCTCGAGCGGCTGCGCCGGACCGACTTCCTGCGGCAGCGGGAGGTGGAGATGGAGCTGCGCCGCTCCGACGACCTGCTCTACAACATGCTGCCCGTGCCCATCGCCGACCGGTTGCGCACCGAGCGTGGCGCGATCGCGGAGTCGGCCGACGAGGTCAGCGTGCTCTTCTCCGACATCGTCGGCTTCACGCCCCTGTCGCAGTCGCTGCCCGCCGAGCGCGTCGTGGCCCTGCTCGACGCGATGTTCAGCGAGTTCGACCGGCTGTGCGAGCAGCGCGGGATCGAGAAGATCAAGACCGTCGGCGATGCCTACATGGCCGTGTCGGGACTGCCCGTGCCCAACCGCGACCACGCCGCGTCGCTCGCCGAGCTGGCGCTCGACATGCAGCGCGCGTCGACCCGGCTCTCGGACGACTGGCCGACCCCGATCGCGCTGCGAATCGGGATCGCCTCGGGACCAGTGGTCGCCGGCGTGATCGGGCAGCGGAAGTTCGCCTACGACCTGTGGGGCGACACCGTCAACACCGCCAGCCGGATGGAGTCCCACGGTCGGCCGCACCGGGTGCAGGTGTCGGAGTCGACCTACCGGCTGCTCGAGCACCGCTACGTCTTCAGCGAGCCGCAGCAGGTCGAGGTCAAGGGCAAGGGCGCGATGACGACGTACTTCCTCCTCGGCGCACCGGCCTGAGACCGCCCGGAGCCTCGTGTCGTAGGGTCGCTCCCGTGTCGCAGCCGCCGCCGAACTTCCCGCCGCCGCCCGGCTTCCCTCCCCCCGGTCCCCCGCCGCAGGGGTCGGGTTCGGGCTCGAACCGCACGCTGCTGTGGGTCAGCATCGTGGCGGTCGTCGCCGTGCTGGCCGTGGCTGCGGTGCTCGTCGCGGTCCTGGTGACCCGCGGTGACGACGGGGACGACGACAAGGATCGCGACGCACGCGAGGACCGGTCGAGCACGTCCACCGACGCCAACAGCGCCTCAGCGGGCCCCACCGAGGCGAGCAGCGCCATGATCGAGCCCACCGAGGCGAGCAGCGCCACGACTTCGGCGGCGCCGGTCGACATCACCAACGCCGAGCTCGACGGCCAGTGGTACGGCCGCTACCGCTGCGCCCAGGGCGCCTCCGCCGGACGTCTGCGGATCACCGCCGTCGAGGGCAGCACCAGTGAGCTGACCGCCGTCTTCCGCTTCGGCGCCTCGACCAACAACGCCGGCACCCCGCCGGGCGCCTACCGCCTCGACGGCGAGGTGGTCGACGGGATCATGACGCTGCGGGCGGGCGACTGGATCGAGCGGCCGGACGGCTACATCTCGGTGGACATGATCGCGATCATCACCGACCCCGCGCCGGACGTGCTGGACGGCGAGGTCAACTACGCCGGCTGCAGCACCTTCCACTTCGAGCGGAAGTGACGCAGGACCCGTCCGCGGGTCAGTCGCGCGTGGCGCGCAGCGCCTTCCAGCCCAGCGCTCCGAGCAGGCCGGCGATCGTGAAGTTCACGACGATCAGCACGGTGTGCGCGACCCAGTAGCCCGTCGCCCGGTCCTCGCCGGACTCGTAGGCGCTGTAGAGGTTGCGCGCGAAGTTGCCGAAGGAGAAGACGTTCCAGGCGGCAACGGCCAGGAGCAGGATGGCGTGCTTGCGTTCGAACTTCACGCGTCCATCCTCCCAGCCGGTCCCCCGGTCAGCGGAGGCGGCGTCGACGGCGCCGCACCGACGTGGCCAGCGCGCCGGTGAGGCTGCCGGCGACGAACGCCGTCACAGCCCGCCCACCGGCCGGCGGATGCGAGCGCAACGGCTCGGCGTAGGGCCGGACCGTGTCGGGCACGGGCTCCACGCCGGCCTCCTCCTCCATCGCCGCCAGTCGCTCGGCGCGCTCGGCACGGGCGACGGGCTCCGTGTGGGCCCAGGCCGCGGCATAGAGGACCACCCGCGAGAAGTAGTTGATCCAGACCAGCAGGATCAGCGCGATCCCGAAGGCCTGGAACGCCGGCTGCCCCTTCGTGCCCGTGAGCAGCAGTCCGGAGAGCTGCTTGAGGGCCTCGAAGCCGACGGCGCCCAGCCACGCCCCGGCCCACAGCGCCCGGTCACGCACGGGCGGGTGGGCCAGCAGCCGGAAGATGAGGAAGAACAGCGCACCGGAAGCAGCGAGACCGATCCCGATGCCGATCACGGCGACGAGCCACCCGAGGCCATCGCCGAGCCCCACGAGGTCGAGCGCCTGGCGCGACGTGCGGGTCAGGACCGCCGAGGCGGAGACGCTCAGCAGCAGCACCAGACCGAGGACGACCAGCACGGTGAGGTCGCGCAACTTGCCGATCACGAAGCTCGGCTCGAGACGGTCCGGCAACTCGAAGACCACGCCGAGCGCGGTCCGCAGCGACGACAGCCAGCCGAGGCCGGCGTACAGGACACCGGCGAGACCGATCAGTCCGACGGCGCCGGCAGCGGACTGGATGTCCTCGAGCGGCACCTCGTTGGCGCCGTTGCCGACCAGACCGGGCAGCACCTCCTCGATCGCCTCGAGCAGCGCGTCTTGGGCGTCGGGGAAGACCTCCGCGACGTAGCCGACGGCGAAGAAGGCGAGCGCGAGGACCGGGAAGACGGACAGGAAGCCGAAATAGGTGACGCCGCCGGCCTGCTGGCTGCCCTTGACCTCGGTGTAGTGCTCCTGCATCCGCACCACATGGTCGACGACGGGCCAGCGCTCCCGGGCGCGGGCGAGGGACTGCTTGGCGCGGTCGACGAGTGACATCACAGCGGGAAGGTGCGAGTCGCCTTCCAGCCCTCCTCCGGATGATGGACGTACAGGTGGAACTCCGATACCCGGAAGCGGCAGTCGAAACCTGCCAGATCGTCGAACGCGCGATCGAGGGCGGCGTCGTCGAGGTGATGGGCGACCGTCACGTGCGGGTGATAGGGGAAGTCCAGGTCGATCGCGAGGGGACCCTGCCGGACCGCCTCCGCGAGCTGCTCGCACTGCGAGATGCCCTCGACGAGGCCGATGAACACCACCGGCGACACGGGACGGAACGTGGCCGTCCCGCGCAGGTGGACGTCGAAGGCCGGGATCTGCGCCGCGGCCGACGCCAGGTGCTCCTCGAGCACCCCGAGGTCGTCGTCGACCTCGATGGGCGGGATCAGGGTGACGTGGCTGGGCACACCCTCGGCCGTCGGGTCGCCGATCGCCTGTCGGTAGTCGTAGAGCTCGCTGGCCCACGGCTCCGGTACGGCGATCGCGACACCGATCACCGGCATCAGGAATCAGCCCGCAGGGCGGTCGGGGCGACGAAGCCGATGCGCTGGTAGACGTCGCGCAAGGTGCTCTCGGCGACCTGGCCCGCGACCTCGGCACCCTGGGCGAGCACCTGCTGGAGGTGGTCCTGGGCATCGAGCAGCTCGAGGGTGCGCTCGCGGAACGGGGTCACGAAGTCGACCACCACGTCGGCGACGTCCTTCTTGAGGTCGCCGTACATCTTGCCGGCGTACTGCTCCTCAAGGGCGGCGATGGACTCGCCCGAGAGCGCGGAGTGGATGGTCAGCAGGTTGCTGACCCCCGGCTTGGCCCCGAGGTCGAAGCGCACCTCGGTCTCGGAGTCGGTGACGGCCGAACGGATCTTCTTGGCCGTCACCTTGGGGTCGTCGAGCATGTCGATGATGCCGTTGGGCGACGAGCTCGACTTCGACATCTTCCGGGTCGGCTCCTGGAGGTCGTAGATCTTCGCCGTGGCCTTGAGGATGTAGGGCTCGGGCAGCCGGAAGGTCTTCTTGAAGCGGCCGTTGAAGCGCTGCGCGAGGTCGCGGGTCAGCTCGAGGTGCTGGCGCTGGTCCTCGCCGACGGGCACGTAGTGCGGGCGGTAGAGCAGGATGTCGGCGGCCATCAGGACCGGGTAGGCGAAGAGTCCGACACTGGCGGCGCCCTCGCCGCCCTTCGCCGACTTGTCCTTGAACTGGGTCATGCGGCGCGCCTCACCGAAGCCCGTCAGGCCGTTGAGCACCCAGGCCAGCTGGGCGTGGGCGGGGACGTGGCTCTGCACGAAGATCGCGGACTTCTCCGGGTCCACCCCGGCCGCGAGGAGCTGCGCAGCGCCGCGGAGGGTGCGCTCGCGGAGCAGCTTGGGATCCCAGTCCACCGTGATCGCGTGCTGGTCGGCGATGAAGAAGAACGGCTGGTGGTCGCGTTGGAGGTCCACCCACTGCCGGACTGCGCCCATGTAGTTGCCGAGGTGGAAGGAGTCCGAGGTCGGCTGGATGCCGGAGAGGACCCGCGGGCGGGCCGCTGCCTCGGGCACGGCCGGCTGCGCAGTCTCCGGCGCGGGCGTGTGCGCGGTGGTGGCGGACATGCCGACGATTCTCTCAGGCCGTCCCCCGCCGGTGCACGAGGGCCGACACCAGCAGGATCAGGACGCCGACCACGGCCAGTCCGGCGCCGACGAGGGCCGGGGCGCGGTAGCCGTGCCCCGCGGCGATGACGACGCCGCCGAGCCAGGCGCCGAGAGCGTTGGCCGCGTTGAGCGCGGCATGGTTCATCGCCGCGCCGAGGGTCACCGCTCCCCCAGCGACGTCCATGAGCCGCAGCTGGAGGTTGATGACGAGGACCGAGCCGGCGGCGGTCACGGCGAACGCGACCGGCAGCAGGAGCCAGCCGTGCGGCGCGGCCACGAAGTAGACGAGCATCAGCAGCACGCCGATCACGCCGGACCAGATCAGGCTCCGATAGACCGACCAGCTCGCGAGCTCGCCCGCCACCCACGTGCCGACCACCATGCCGAGGCCCAGGGCCAGCACGAAGAACGGGACGGTCCCCTTGTCGAGGCCGCCGACCACGGTGACGGTCTTGGCGATGTAGGAGTAGACGGCGAACATGCCGCCGAACCCGACGGCGCCGACCGCCATGGTCAGCCACACCTGGAGGCTGCCGAAGAACTCCCGCGCCTCCTTGCGGCCGCTGGCCGCCGGGTCACCGGGGACGGCCGGCACGAGGGCCAGCACCATCGCCGCCGTGACGAGGGCGAGCAGGCCGCCGAGCAGGTAGGTGGACCGCCAACCCACCTGTTGCCCGAGGAAGGTCGCCAACGGCACGCCGACGACGTTGGCGACCGACAGGCCGAGCATCACCCCGGCGACGGCCCGGCCCCGGTGCTGCGGGAGCACGAGGGAGGCGGCCACCAGACTCGCGACCCCGAAGTAGGCACCGTGCGGGAGCCCGTCGAGGAAGCGCGCGGCCGCCAGCACCTCGTAGTTGGGCGCGGCGGCGCTGAGGAGGTTGAAGGCGGCGTAGGCACCCATCAGGCCGACCAGCAGGCCGCGGCGGGCCAGCGCGGCGCCGAAGAACGCGAGGATCGGTACGCCGACCACGACGCCCAGCGCGTAGGCGGAGATCACGTGGCCCGCAGTGGGCACGGAGACGTCGACGCCCGCGGCGATCTCGGGCAGCACGCCCATCGTCATGAACTCGGTCGTGCCGATCGTGAAGCCACCGACCGACAGCGCCACGATCGAGACGCCCGGCCGTCGCGACTCGACGGCGGGACGGGGCTCGGTCACGGCGTCGAGATCGGTGGGCACGACGAGTCACAACAGCGGCGGAGGCCGCCGCATTCCGACCATGGGGCGGATCACACCATCGATCACACCATCGCGAAGGGCGACACCTTCATGCCCAGCGCCAGGGCACCGGCGAGCTCGGCCGTGACGTCGTGGTCGAACACGACGTGACCGGCGAGCACCTCGACGTCACGCCGGTAACGCTGCAGCGGGTGGTCGAGGAAGTGCGCGCTCGCACCCGAGGCGCCGATCAGGCCGCCGATGACGGCCCGGGACTCCTGCACGACGTGGGCGGCGGCGAGGCGGGCCTCGGCCCGCAGCGGCTTCGGGACCGCGTCGCCGGCGGCGACGAGCGCCTCGATCCGGGCGACCGTGCCCGCGACGAGCCCGTCGAGCGCGCGCAGCCGCACCTGGGCGTCCGCCAGGCGCACCTGGGCGACCGGCTTGTCCATCTGCTTGGTGCCCTCGAAGCCCATGACCCGCTCGGCCAACCGCTCCGCGAAGAGCTCGGTGACCCGCTCGGCACTGCCCAGCGCGACCATCGACGCCGCGAGGGCGAGCGCCGGCACCATCGGCCAGCGATAGGCCGCCGCCGCGTGGAGGGAGGCCCCTGGCGTCGTACCGGCGTAGATGTCGATCACCGAGAGCACCCGGTGCTCCGGGATGAAGGCGTCGGAGACCACGACGTCGTTGGATCCGGTCGCCCGCATCCCGTCGGTCTGCCAGGTGTCGATCACCTCGGCCTCGTCGAGGGGCAGCAGGCACAGCATCGGCAGGCGGGCGTCCTCGGGGCCGCACAGGGCGCCGACCATCAACCAGTTGCCGTGGAGCACGCCGGTGGCCCACGACCACCGGCCACTGAGCCGGACGCCGCCGTCGACCGGCTCACCGCGGCCGTTGGGCGCCAAGGGTGCCGGGGCCAGCACGGGGCGGTCGCCGGCGAACACCTCCTTCTGCGCCTGCTCCGGGAAGAGCGCCAGCATCCAGTTGTGGAGGGTGTAGAAGCCGAGCGTCCACGCGGTGGAGCTGCAGCCGTGGGCCAGGCGGCGGATCGGGTCGAGGATGGCCGGCCACGGGGCCTCGTCGCCGCCGAAGCAGGACGGCACCAGCAGGTCGGCCAGTCCGGACGCGGCGTAGTCGTCCATCGTCTCCGTGGACAGGCGGCGCTCGACGTCGGCCTGCTGGGCGCGCTCGCGCAGCTGCTGGACGAAGGTGTCGGTGATCATGCGATGGCTCCTTCGGCGATGACGCCCGCGGCGACGAGCGCGTCGTAGTCGAGCCCGGCGCCGGCGATCGCGTCGGCCAGCACCGCGCGGGTGTCGGCCCCCAGCGGCGGTCCTGGAGTCGGTACGTCGGGGCGCGACCGCGAGAACTTCGGCACGACACCGGCGCTCGGGACGGCGTGGCCGGCGGCGTTCGTGAGGCGCAGGATCATCTCCCGCGCCCGGTAGTGCTCGTCGTCCAGCATCTCGGCGGCCGAGTAGATCTGACCGGCGGGCACGCCTGCGTCGGCGAGCTCGGCGAGCAGGTCCTTCGCGTCGCGCTCGGCGGTCCACGCCCCGATGAGGGCGTCGAGCTCGGTCGCATTGGCCCCACGGCCCTGGTGGTCGGCGAAGCGCTCGTCGCTGGCCAGCTCGGCCCGCCCCATCGCCTTCATCAGTCGGCCGAAGACCGCGTCGGCGTTGGCGGCGACGATGACGCCCGAGCCGTCACGGGTCGGATAGACGTTGGAGGGCGCGACCCCGGGCAGGACCGAGCCCGAGCGCCCGCGGGTGACCCCGGCCAGCTCGTGGTCGGCGAGGGTGGACTCCATCAGCGCGGCGACGGCCTCGTAGATCGCGACGTCGACCTCCTGGCCGTGTCCGCTCCGGTGGCGCTCGTTGATGGCCGCGAGGGTGCCGATCACGGCGAAGAGAGCGGCCAGCGAGTCGCCGAGGCTGACCCCGGCGCGGGCCGGCGGGCGGTCGGGGTCGCCGGTGGTGTGCCGGATGCCGCCCATCGCCTCGCCGATGCTGCCGAAGCCTGCGTCCCGCGAGCGCGGGCCCGTCTGGCCGTAGCCGCTGACGTGCACCATGACCAGGCCCGGGTTGGTCTGCGCCAGGGTCGCGTGATCGAGCCCCCACCGCTCGAGGAGCCCGGGCCGGAAGTTCTCCAGGATCACGTCGACCTCGTCCGCGAGGCGTCGCAGCACCGACCGCCCCTCCTCACCGTGGAGGTCGAGCGCGACCGAGCGCTTGCCGCGGGCGATGGTCGGCCACCAGAGGCTCTCGCCGTCCAGGGTCTGTCCCCACGTCCGCATCGCGTCGCCCTTGCCCGGCGGCTCGATCTTGAGCACCTCGGCGCCGTAGTCCGCGAGGAGCTGGCCTGCGAAGGGGCCGGCGATGAAGCTGCCGAGCTCGAGCACCCGAATGCCGTGGAGAGGTCCCGTCATGTCCAGATTGTATACAATCTGGCCGGGCGTGGGAAGAGGCTAAACTGAGGCGCGGTAGCCTTCGCCCGTGACCGGATCACCGACGCGCACCGCTGCCCCCTCGGCGTACCAGCAGATCCGGACGGCGATCATCGAGGGCCGCTACGAGCCCGGTGCCCGCCTGGTCGAGCAGCGGATCGCCGAGGAGTTCGAGCTCTCCCGCACGCCCGTGCGCGAGGCGCTGCGCACGCTCGAGGCAGAAGGTCTGGTGCGCATCGAGCCGCACCGCGGGGCGACCGTGCGCTCCCTCGACGTCGACGACGTCGTCGACCTCTATGCGTTGCGGGCACGCCTGGAGGGATACGCCGCCGAGCTCGCCGCCCAGCGCCACGAGACGGACGAGCTCGTCGAGATCGACGAGGGCATCGCGGCGTTCGGCACGGCACTCGACGCCGGGCCGAAGGACCCGCTCAAGCGAGCTCGCGCACTCGATGCCGCCAACGCGCGGATCCACCTCGGGATCGCCGTCGCGTCACGTCACCGGCATCTGCAGCAGATGCTGCTGCGGACGGTCGACGTGTCGCTGGTCTTCCGGGCCTTTCGGGCGTTCAGCCCGGAGCAGGAGCGACAGTCGCACGAGTTCCACCAGATGATCCGCGGCGCGATCGCTGCTCGGGAACCGGGGCGGGCGGGGGCGCTGATGGTGGAGCACATCCTGCAGGGGCGCGACGTGCTGCTCGAGGGACTGCGCGATCAGGGCCAGTTGCCGGCCCGCGACAGCTGACCCGGGATCGGGTCCCCACCCAGTTTCCCCTGCAGCCACGCGGCATTGGCGACCACCGCGTCGAGGTCGAGACCGGTCGCCACGCCCATGCCGTGGAGCAGGTAGACGAGGTCCTCGGTCGCGATGTTGCCGGTCGCGCCGGGGGCGAACGGGCACCCGCCGATGCCGCCGGTGGCTGCGTCGAGCGCGTGGATCCCGGCCTCGACCGCGGCCACGGCATTGGCGTAGCCGGTGTTGCGGGTGTTGTGGAAGTGGGCGCGACGCCGGACGTCGGGGGCACGCTCGGCCAGGCCGGCGACCAGTCGGGTGACGCGGTCCGGCGTGCCGACGCCGATGGTGTCGGCGAAGGAGATCTCGCTGATGCCGAGGGCCGCGAGCTCGGTCGCGAGCTCCAGCACCCCGGCCTCCGGGACATGTCCCTCGAACGGGCAGCCGAAGGAGCAGGCGATCGTCACGCTGAACGGCAGGTCGGTCGCCGCCTTCATCCGCGCGATCTCGACCATCGTCTCCGCCACCGACATCCGCTGGTTGCGCTGCGAGAAGGTCTCGGAGGCGACCAGGACGGCGTTGAGGTCGTCGACGCCCGCGGCCACGGCCCGCTCGAGACCACGCTGGTTGATCACCAGCGCCGACCGGATCCGGCCCTCTCCCCCGGCCAGGCCGGCGGCGACCTGCTCGGCGTCGGCCATCGCGGGCACCGCCTTGGGATGGACGAAGCTCGTGATCTCGACCCGACCGGTCCCCGCGGCGAACGCCCGCTCCGCATAGGCGACCTTGTCGGCGGTCGACAGTTCGCGCGACTCGTTCTGCAGACCGTCGCGCGGCCCGACCTCGACGATCTCGACGGTGCGCTCGGTGACCATGACTGTATACAATCACGGCATGACCGTCGAGGCGAACGACCTCCTCGCAGCGTTGGCCCGACCCGACATCGTCGGCGCCACCCGGCTGCCGGCCGGCGCCTCCCGCCAGACGTGGCTGCTCGCGCGCACCGACCAGGCGCCCCTGGTGCTGCGCCTCAACACCCCGGGGTCGATCGACACCGAGGCGTTGCTCCGCGAGGCCGTGCTGATGGACGTCGCCGGTCGCCACGGCGTGCCCAGCCCGGAGGTCATCGCCCACGGCACCGGCCCGGGCCCCCTCGCGGCGGGCTACGTCCTCATGTCCTACGTCGAGGGCGAGTCCGTGCCGCAGCGGATCCTCCGCGACCCGGCCCTGGCCGGCTTTCGCGACGGCTTCGCGGACGAGTGCGGCCGGGTCCTGGCGCGCCTGCACGCAATCGACCCCGACACGGTCGCCGAGGCCGAGCTCCCGACCGACGACCAGCTGGACTCCTGGCGCGCAGTGCTCGACGCCGAGCCGGAGCCTCACCCCATCCTCAGCCACGTCGCCGCCTGGCTCGAGCGACACCGGCCCGCCCCCGTCGCCCCACGCCTCGTCCACGGCGACTTCCGCCTCGGCAACCTCCTCGTGTCCCCCACCGGCACCGACGCCGTGCTCGACTGGGAGCTCGCCCACCTCGGCGACCCGGTGGAGGACCTCGCCTGGCTGACCATCCGCGCGTGGCGGTTCGGGGCCGAGCCGGAGGTCGGCGGCTGCGGCTCCGTGGACGACCTCGTGTCGTCGTACGAGAGGGAGGGCGGAGGCCTCGTCGATCCCGACCGCCTGCGCTGGTGGCAGGTCATGGGTTGTTTCCGCTGGGGTGTCATCTGCCTCCACCAGGTCAGCCGCCACCTCAGCGGCGCGGAGCGCTCCGTCGAGCTCGCCGCCATCGGCCGTCGGGTCGCCGAGGCGGAGTACGACGCGATGCTGCTGCTGACCTGAGCTGCGCCACGGCGAAGAGCGCTAGACCAGCGAGGACGGGCCACAGCGCCAGGCGCTCGAAGGCGCCGGACGCGGAGCCGTCGCCGACGAGCGCGAACGCGACCGCTGCCCCAGCTGTCGCGAGTCCCAGGCCCAGCAACGCAGTCGCCAGCCGCGGTCGGGCCGTCCGGAGTCGCGCCCCCAGCACGATCAGCGCGATCGGCTGCGCCACGAACAACGGTGTCGCGGCGATCGCGTGCAGCGCGGCGTCCTGGTCGAGCGGCGCGAGGCCCGTGGCGACCGAGCTGAGGCCGGACACCACGAGCAGTCCCGTTGCCCAGGGTCCCAGCGGGCGCGCGAGCAGCAACGCTCCCAGGGCCAGCAAGCCACCGAACACCACGAACGAGCCGTTCATCAGCTCGTGCCGCGGCGAGCAGTACGTCGCCGAGCACCCCACCTCACCGAGTCGACTCACCGAGTCGGACACGAAGCTGTAGCCGCCGGTCGTCGCCGCCGCCACGACGAACTCGGTCACGACATAGATCGGACGGAAGAGGAGCGCCACCGCACCCCAGGCCTCGGGGTCTCCGAGGCGCCGCCGTCCTCGCTCAGCCCGCATCCAGCAACCCTACGGACCGATCGCTCAGCGCTCGTCGGCTACGGCGCGATCCACCACGGCAAGTAGCTGACCGTGAAGCGTGCTCCCACCTCGCCGCGGAGACGATCGACCAACGCCTCGGCTCGCTGCTCGAGCTCGGCGTACGCATCCGCTGTGCGGAGCTCGGGATGCGCATCGAAATGGCTGATGTCGTTGCTCGCGAGCGGACTATGACATCGTCCTACTTTCGCGGCGCTTTCGACACGGTCCGGCCCTCACTTCGTGAGCGGCACCTGGTCCTGGTCCGCGTCGATGATCAGCGTCCAGGCGCGCAGTCCCGGCATGAATACTGGACTTTCTCATGCTTCCAACAGGGCACAGGCTCGCGGGTCGATCGCGCCGAAGAGCGCGCACCGCTTCCCCCGCTGCGCGGGTTGGCGAGGGTCGCCACGCGACCATCGACGGTGAAGGCCACGCCTTCGCTGGCCAACACGGATCTCGCCCAATCGACCCAACGCCGACTGTGCTCGTCCTCCTCGTCGAGGAGGGTGCCGTTGGCCTTGACGACTCTCCACCAAGGGATGTCGTGATTCTCGGCGGGAGTGGACTTCCAAGCGTCGTTGTCGGGCCGATTGCCAAGAACGTTGCCGACGGCGCGCGCGTGGTTCCGGGTGAGTCCAACCCTCTCTGCAAGATCGCCGTAGGTGATGACGGTGCCCACCGGTATGGCGCGAACAGCGGCGTAGACGGCTTGGGGGTCGATGGTCATGGATCGATTGTCACAGCACTGCCCGACAGAACGACGTGACTCGTTGATGAGCTCAGCGGGATTGCCCACAAGCACTGCAGGCGGGTGACCGCTAGGCGCGCCGGCTCGCGGCGGAATGCCCGTCGCTCCCGCTCAGGCGACCGCGTCGCGCCAGCTGATGTCGAGTCGGTGGGGCCAGGATTCTGGCCAGCCGGGTGG
>NZ_STGW01000018.1:0-102 GCF_004912195.1 Nocardioides caeni | reverse complement strand
CGCACCGACGCCGGCGGAGAGGGCGTGGGCGGCGAGGAGGCGGGCGGTCTCGGCGGGGATCACGTCGCCGGTGACACCGTTGGCGGTGATGATGCCGGGCTC
>NZ_STGW01000017.1 GCF_004912195.1 Nocardioides caeni | reverse complement strand
CCCACCCGCGAAGGCAAGCTCTACGTCTGCGCGATCAAGGAGGCTCTTCGAGGTTCAGCGTGGTGAGGGTGTTCACGCCGCCGTCCGGGTCGGCGCGTAGGCCGTGATCCTGGATCGGTAGTTGTCGTGGTTGCGGTACCCCCGGCCGGCTCGCTTGAAGGTCTTGGCGTTGAGGTTCGCCGCCTCGGTCCGGGCGTTGGTGATCCGGGTCCGGCAGAAGGTCAACAGCTCGCGTCGCCACGCCTTCAACGTCTTGAGTAGCCGCTCGGCCTCGGGGAGGTTGCTGGCCTTCACTGCTCGCTCCAGGTGTGCCCACTCGCGGTGGAAGTCGTCGATGTGCCGGGTGGCGAGCAGTTGTCGGACGTGCTCCTTGACGCCCCACGCGAGCTTGAGCTGCAGGTCGGAGTCGAGGACCTCGTTCAGCCGGGCTCGTTGCCGGGTCGAGAGCCGGCTGCTGTTGGCGAGGAGGAGTTGGCGGTAGCGCCACGCGGTGTCGACCTTGCGGCCACGACGCTGCTCGGTTTCCCAGATCCGGCGGCGTCGCACGGTGGTGACCATGTCGTTGGCCAGCCGGACCACGTGCCAGTGGTCGACGCTGATCTTGGCCCTGGGCAGGCTCTTGCGGATCGCGGCGCGGAACTCACTGGACATGTCCATCGCCACGTACTCGATTCGGCGTCGCCACCAGCGGGGCCGGGCGGCCAGCCACTGCTTGACCGCAGGGCCGCGGCGACCGTCGACGACATCGAGGATCGCGCCGGTGTCCAGGCCGGTGAGCATGATCGACCACGGCTCGACCCGAGTCACGCCGCCGTCGTGGTCGCGCACGTAGCGCACGCGGCGGAACCGGTGCTCATCAACGCCGAGGCGTCGCACGAGCCGCTGTTCGGGGATCGTGGCCAGATCCACGGTGCTGGTCAGCAGACCCATCACGGTCGGCCACGACAGGCCCGACTCGACGGTGACCGCGTGGATGCTGCGAGGCTCGGCCCGCAACGATGCCAGCGTCTTCTCGGCCAGCCGCGTGGTGAACCGGGCCCGGAACGGCAGCTCGTCGGTCTCCTCCACGAACGTGGCCCGCGCGCACGCAGCCTCCTGGCACCGGAACCGCCGCTTGCACACGCGGACCTCGAGTGCTTCGCCACCGCAGGGCACGTCCTTGACGACCTGGACCGGGCGGGCATGGATCCGGCCCGAGAGCACTCCGCAGTCCGGGCAGCCGCCCTCCGCGGCGACGGCCTCGACCAGCGCCCACCTGCCGGCGTCCTCGCTGTCGGGATCGACGTGGCCAGCGGCCAGCACCCGGTAGCCGGGCAGGTTGAACAGGATCGACGCCGCGTCAGCATCATGCGTAGGCTTCAACAAGCTCGTGGTCCTCGTGGCTGGATGTCTCGACAACACCCATGCTCACGTAGGGCCACGAGCCCTCACATCAGCAGGCCACCACGCTCAAGTTCGAAGAGCCGCCTTTCTGCGGTCGTAGTAGTCACTCCCAGCCCGGGGTTGCGCAGTTGCACGGCCATGGCGTCAGAATCCGGTTAATCTGCCGGTTCCCAGTCCGCGACAACCCGGTGCCGGACATGGTCACCAGATGAAGCATCGACGGGTGCAGCGCCGTTCCAGGATTAGGTCGGGTTCGATGAACCCGAGAAGTGCCAAGTTGGCGGCCTTTCGTATTCAACGCCACCGATCGTGCGTCCAGCCAGCGCCACGTCCCTACGAATCCGCTGGCTTCACTCCTCCTCTGGGTGGGCCTGCGCCGCCGGACGCCATTAACACGTTACCGAAGGGCTACGGCCAGAGCTCTGAAGGAAGTGTCACGCTGTCTAGGCACCCCAACGCTCCGTCGGCCGCGGCGATAAATTCGTCGGGAGCGTTACCGACCGCATCGGCCGCATGGGGCGTGAAACGACGTGCTGCTTCGTTCCCCACCAGCAAAGTGGTGGCTCCGTCATGTGATTGGTGTACCAACCATGCAGCGTTGTCGTCGTCGAACGAGGCCAGCAACCAATACCAGTCGCGATCAGGCATGCGCGCCCGCCATGCACTTTGAGGAACATTGCCTTCGACAACACGCTGAAATTCAGGAATGTCGAGCGGCTCGCAATCGGCCGTGATCTGGATCAGACCCACTGCACTATCCCCGTTACTTGGGGCCCCGATCGACTTCGACGGCACTGAACCACAGCCAAACGACAATCCGAAAATTAGGGGCGCCCACACTAAACCGAAGGTAAACTTCACACCTGTAGCACCCTGCGGCGGTATTGCGCCCATTACGGAACAACCTCCACCCAGAATGGATCTCCATTAAGAACGCGCTTGGCTCTGAACAGCTGGTTATTTAGAGCACTTCCGGAGCGCCTATTGTCAGCCGAAGAAATTCTTCGCACGCTGCCGTGTCACAAACGTGTCAATCGGCCTCTTGGCCCTCATAACGTACAGTGGCTCTGACCAACATTCCTGCTGGTCAGAGCCACTGTCGTCGGAGCCGCCTGTCGGAATCGAACCGACGACCTAGTCATTACGAGTGACTCGCTCTACCGACTGAGCTAAGGCGGCGTCCGCCGACCGTGGGTCGGCGACCGCGGAAGCATACCGAGCGGGCCGCGGGGAGAGCCAATCGCGTCGGTCAGGCGGCGGCGGGGACCTGCGGCCGGGCCGAGCGGCGGCCCGTTACGAGCGTCTGGGGCGCGGAGCACCAGCAGGTGAAGTGCACGACGATCCCGGCGTCGGTGTTGTCCAGCGCGGTGACCTGGCTGGGGAAGATGAGCTGGCGCTTGTGGCAGGCAGAGCAGTGGTGGGCGAACACGGTGGGCCTCCTCCGGGATCTTGGACGAGTTGCTGACACCACCATTCTCGATCGGTCAGCGCTCAAGGGGTAGGCTCACTTTCCAGTCTGATCCATAGGTTGCACCTATGGATCCGCTCCGGCCGAGGAGGATCCGATGCTCTCCCTGCACCAGCTCACCTGCTTCCTCGCCACCTACGAGCACGGCTCGCTCACCCGCGCCGCCGAGGAGCTCGGCTATGCGCAGCCGTCGGTGTCCGAGCAGATCCGGTTGCTGGAGCGGTCGCTCGGCGTGCAGCTGTTTCGCCGCGTGGGTCGTGGCGTCGTACCGACCACCGTCGCCGACTCCTTCCGCCCCCACGCCGAGCGGGTGCTGGCGTCGGTCCAGGAGGCGGAGCGCGCGGTCGCTAGCGTGCGCTCCTTCGAGACCGGCACCATCCGCTTCGGGATGTTCGGCACTGCGCGCCTGTACGCCGGAGCAGGGCTCGTCGCCGACGTGCTCGAGCGCCATCCGGGCGTGCGGGTCGAGCTGATCGGCCAGAACTCACGCGACGTCCACGAGGACCTGCGTCGCGGGCGCCTCGAGGCGGCGATGATCGCCGTCCCCGGCCTGTCCAGCGAGGGCATGACGATCACGCCGGTCGCGCGCGACGAGCTCGTCTATGTCTCCGCGCACCCCGACCGGCTGCACGCGCCCCTGACCCCCCGCCGCCTGGCGGACGCGTCACTGGTCATGGCCGAGACGACCTGGCGCGCCACCGACTCCACGCGCATGGTCCTGCGGCAGATGCTGCACGAGGTCGGCCGCAACCCGATCACGCGGATCGAGGTGGAGGACGTCGAGACCGCCGTCGAGCTCGTCGGGCGCGGGCTCGCCGACACCGTCATCAACAAGGGCGCGGCCAGTCAGCTCCTCCCCCGGCTCGCGCCCGAGGCGGGCTGGGTGTCGCTGCGCCCCCGTCAGTACGACACGATCGCGATCGTGCACCGCGCCGGCGCGACGCTCTCCCCGGCGGCGCGGCTGATGATCGAGCTCGCGACCGCTCGCATCCAGGCCATTGCCGAGCCGGTCTGACTCAGCACTCGAGGCCGTCGTCGGGGACCTCTCCGTCGATCAGGTAGGCGTGGACGGCGTCGTCGACGCACGCGTTCTCCTGGTTGTAGCCGGTGTGGCCGTCGCCGTCGCGGCTGATCAGCACACCCGACTCCAGCTGCTCGGCCATCGCCACCGCCTCCTTGTAGGGCGTCGCCGGGTCGCGGGTCGTGCCGATGACGACGATCGGGGCGGCACCCGCACCGTCGATCACGAGGTCGGGCTCGTCGGTCGACTCGAACGGGATGCCGTGGCAGGCGGTGAGGCCCCACGCGAAGACCGTGCCGAAGGTGGGCGACACCTTCTCGAAGTCGGCGATGTTGGCCTCGACCTCGTCGGTGCCGATCGACCACGGGTCGTCGAGGCAGTTGATCACCGAGATCGCCTCCAGGCTGTTGTCCTGGAAGGTGCCCTCCTCGCGGGAGGCATAGCTGTCGGCGAGCAGCAGCAGCGTGCTGCCGTCGCCGTCGAGCGCCTGCTGCAGCCCGGCGTCGAGCGCCACCCAGTAGTCCTCGGCATAGAGCGGCGTGATGATGCCATAGAACGCCAGCCCGACGCTGAGGTCGCGACCCGCCGCGTCGTCGGTCGGCAGCGGCTCCTCGTCGATGTCGGCGATCAGGCCCTTGATCGTCGCCAGGGCGGCGTCGACCGAGTCACCGAGGAAGCAGCCGGCCGAGCTGCTGATGCAGTTCTCGACGTAGGCCCGCAACGCGACCTCGAAGCCCTCCGCCTGACTCAGGGCGCCATCCCGCGAGGAGATCGACGGGTCGACCGCACCGTCGAGGACGAGTCGACCGGTGTTCTCCGGATAGAGCTCGGCGTACGTCGCCCCGAGTCGCGTCCCGTAGGAGAAGCCGAAGTAGTCCAGCTCGTCCTCGCCGAGCGCCGAGCGCAGGACGTCCATGTCGCGCGCGGCCTCCACCGTGCTGACGTGGGCGGCGACGTCGCCGGACTTCTGCTCGCAGCCCGCCCAGAAGTCACGCGAGCTGGCCTCGAAGTCGTCCACCTCGGCCGGGGTGTCCGGGTCGGGGTCGCCCGCCAGCTGGGCGTCGAGCTCGCTGTCGGAGAGGCAGTCGACCGGCGAGGAGTCGCCGGTGCCGCGCGGGTCGAAGCCGACGATGTCGTAGGCCTCGAGCAGCTCGTCGCCGAAGTAGTAGGAAGCGTCGCGCGCGGTGTTGGTGCCGGGCGCTCCCGGACCGCCGGGGTTGACCACCAGCGAGCCGATCCGGTCACCGGTCGCGGCGACCCGCTCGACGGCGAGCTCGATCGAGCCCGCGCCCGGGTCCTGGTAGTCGATCGGGACGAGCAGCACGCCGCACTCGTTGTCGCCGCAGCCCGTCCAGGCGATCTCCTGGTCGTAGAAGTCGTCCAGCTCCTGCATCTCGGAGGCGGCCGGGGTCGGCGTGGCGTCGGCCGACGTGTCCTTGTCGTCATCGCCGCCGTCGCCGTCGCGGTCCAGCAGCAGCACCGTGCCGACGCCCATCGCCGCCACCAGCACCAGCGCCCAGATGACGCCCACCGCCACCATCAGTCTCTTGTTCATCCGCGGGTCCCTCCACAACCGGGACGCCTCATCGCTGGGGCGCCTTCAATGCCACCATCATCGACTCCAGGGCCAAGGCGACGGGCACATTGAACTCCAGCATCTGCTCGCGCGCACCGAAGATCCACCCGATCCGCCGCAGGTTGAGCTCCGGGGTCGAGGTGTCCACCACCTGCTGGACCTGGTCGCGGATGTCCTCGTTGACCAGCTCACCGGGCGCATTCGTCGCGACCGCGATCGCGTCGCGATAGACCGACATCAGGTCCGTCAGCCCCCGGTCGACGACGTCGAGATGGCGACGCTTGGCCCGGGTCCGCTGCGCCTTCTCGAGGGCGGCCAGCGCCGGCCCGTACTCACGCGGACGACGGCCCCGCTCCACCACGCCGTAGGACGCGTCGAGGTCGGACTTCTCCTGCGCGTCCAGCTCGGCGGTGATCGCGTCGGCCTCCTCCTTCGCCGTGGAGGCCAGGCGCGTCGCGGCGTCCATGCACCGGCCCAGCGACGTCAGCCGGGCGGGCATGGAGACGACCTCCTGCCGCCGCGTCCGCACCTGCTCGTCGAACGCCAGCGCGCGGGCCCGGCCGATGTGCCCCTGGCTCGCCCTCGCGGCGTACGACGCCAGCGGCCCCGGGATGCCCTTGTCGGTCAGGAAGCCGGCGACCTCACGGGTGGTCGGGGTCGAGAGGGTGACCAGGCGGCAGCGGGACCTGATCGTGGGCAGGACGTCCTCGACGGTCGGGGCACACAGCATCCACACGGTGCGGCCGTTGGGCTCCTCGATCGCCTTGAGCAGCGCGTTGCAGGCCTGCTCGGTGAGGCGGTCGGCGTCCTCGACGACAAGGATCTGCCAGCGGTCGCCCATCGGGCTCAGCGAGGCGCGACGGACCAGCTCGCGGACCTCGTCGACGCCGATCGACAGCTTCTGCGTGCGGATGACCTGCACGTCCGCGTGGGATCCGGCGAGGACCGTGTGGCAGGCGTGGCAGGTGGTCGGGCAGTCGGGACCCGCGCCGCCGTCGGCGCACTGCAGCGCCGCCGCGAACGCGATCGCCGCGTTGGAGCGGCCGGATCCCGGCGGACCGGTGAACAGCCAGGCGTGGGTCATCCCGTGACCCGACACGGCCTTCTCGAGGGCGTCGACCACCGGACGCTGACCGACCAGCGTGGACCAGATGCTCACGACCGCACCGCCTGCGCGAGGAGCGGTGCGACCCGCCCGCTGATCGCCGTCGCGATCTCCTCGATCGGGGCGCGCGCGTCGAGGACCAGGTAGTGCTCCGGGTCGCGCGCCGCGAGGTCGAGAAAGGCCTGGCGCACCCGCTGGTGGAACTCCAGCGACTCCCCCTCGATCCGGTCCCGGCCCTCGAACCGGCCCAGACCGGCCGACGGCTCCAGGTCGAGCACGACCGTCAGGTGGGGCCGCAGGTCGCGGGTCGCCCAGCGCGCGAGGTCCTCGAGCTCCGCCGCGTCGAGCGCGCGGCCGGCGCCCTGGTAGGCGAGGGTCGAGTCGACGTAGCGGTCCATCACGACCACCTCGCCCCGGGCGAGTGCCGGCTCGACGAGCGAGGCGACGTGCTCGGCCTTGTCGGCGGCGTAGAGCAGGAACTCGGTGCGCGGGTCGAGGTGACCCGTCTCCGGGCTGAGCACGATCCGCCGCATCTCCGCCCCCACGGGGGTGTCGCCCGGCTCGAACGTCAACAGCACCTCGTAGCCGTCGGCCGCCAGCGCCTCGCGCAGCAGCCGCGACTGCGTCGACTTGCCACCGCCCTCGCCGCCCTCGAAGCAGACGAACACACCGGTGTCGGTGTGGCGGCCGGGCCGGTGCTCGAGGGGGCGGGAGGTCACAGGGCGAACCTAGTCGACGGTGCCGACGCGCATGCCGGTCGGTCGTCGAGTAGCAGGCGAGCGCCAGCGAGCCGCGTATCGAGACGCCCGCAGCCCTCGTGCCGGACCGGGCCAGTCACGGCAGCACCCACAGACGTCTCGATACGCCCGCTCGTTCCTCGCGGGCTACTCGACGACCGACAGATGGCTCGGTCCTCGATGACCAGCGAGTCAGGACTTCCTGGCCGTCTTCTTCGCGGCCGTCTTCTTGGCCGCGGTCTTCTTCGCCGTCTTCTTCGCCGCGGTCTTCTTCGCGCCCTTCTTGGCCGCCTTCTTCGCCGGGCCCTTGGCGCGGCGCTCGGCGAGCAGCTCGGCGGCGCGCTCGAGGGTGATCGCCTCGACCGAGTCGTCCTTGCGGAGGGTGGCGTTGTATTCACCGTCGGTGACGTACTCGCCGAAGCGGCCGGCCTTCACGACCACCGGCTGCCCGGAGACCGGGTCGTTGCCGAGCTCCTTCAACGGCGGCGCCGCGGCGGCGCGACCCCGATGCTTGGGCTGGCTGTAGATCTTCAGCGCCTCGTCGAGGGAGATGCCGAAGATCTGGTCCTCGCTGGTGAGCGAGCGGGAGTCGGTGCCCTTCTTGAGGTACGGGCCGTAGCGGCCGTTCTGCGCCGTGATCTCCTCCCCGCTCTCCGGATCGGCGCCGACGACGCGCGGGAGGGCGAGCAGCTTCACGGCGTCGTCGAGGGTGATCGTGTCGAGCGACATCGACTTGAAGAGCGAGCCGGTGCGCGGCTTGTCCTTCTTCGGCGCGTCCTCGGGCAGCACCTCGGTGACGTAGGGGCCGAAGCGGCCGTTCTTCGCCACGACCGGCAGGCCGGACTCGGGATGCGTGCCGAGCTCGATCTCCTCCCCGGCCGGGTTGGCGAGCAGCTCCTTCGCCTTGTCCACGGTGAGCTCGTCGGGCGGCAGGTCGTCGGGCACGTTGGCGCGCACCCGGGTCCCGGAGCCGTCGTCGGGCCCCTCGAGATAGGGGCCGTACTTGCCGACGCGCAGGTCGATGCCGTCCTCGGCCGAGCCGACCGGGAAGGTCGCGAGCTCGCGGGCGTCGATGTCGCCCAGGCCGGTGACGAGCGGCTGCAGGCCCTGCAGTCGCTCGGAGCCGTAGTAGAACTCGGTCAGCTCGGTGACCCGGTCCTTCTCGCCGCGGGCGATGTCGTCGAGCACCGTCTCCATCGAGGCGGTGAACTCGTAGTCGATGAGCCGCTCGAAGTGCTCGGTGAGGAGGCGGGTCACGGAGAACGCGATCCAGGCCGGCACCAGCGCGGTGCCCTTCTTGTAGACGTAGCCGCGGTTGAGGATCGTCGAGATGATCGAGGCGTACGTCGAGGGTCGGCCGATCTGCCGGTCCTCGAGCTCCTTGATCAGCGTCGCCTCGGTGTAGCGCGCGGGCGGCTTCGTCTCGTGGCCATTGGCGCTGAGCGAGGCCGCGGAGACCGGGTCGCCCTCGGCCAGGTTGGGCAGTCGCGTCTCCTGGTCGTCCTTGGCGGCGTTGTCGTCGGTGCCCTCGACGTAGGCCTTGAGGAAGCCGTGGAAGGTGATGACGCGACCGGACGCGGAGAACACGACGTCCTCGCCGGACGCGGCGGCACCACCGAGACGGATCGTGACCGACTGGCCGACGGCGTCCTTCATCTGCGAGGCGACGGTGCGCATCCAGATCAGCTCATAGAGCCGGAACTGGTCGCCGGTCAGGCCGGTCTGCGCCGGCGTGCGGAACGAGTCGCCTGCCGGGCGGATCGCCTCGTGCGCCTCCTGGGCGTTCTTGACCTTGCTGGCATAGGTGCGGGGCGCGTCGGGGAGGTACTCGCTGCCATAGAGCTCGCTCACCTGCGACCGGGCGGCGGCGATCGCGTTGCCCGACAGCGTGGTGCTGTCGGTGCGCATGTAGGTGATGAAGCCGTTCTCATAGAGCCGCTGCGCGACACTCATCGTGACGCTGGAACTCATGCCGAGCTTGCGGCTCGCCTCCTGCTGCAGCGTGGTGGTGCGGAAGGGCGCGTAAGGCGAGCGACGGTAGGGCTTGGACTCGACCGAGCGGACGTCGTACGACGTGTCGGCGAGCGCCGACGCGAGGGCCTCGGCGCGGCGCTGGTCCAGATGGACGACGTCGGCCTTGCCCGACCGCCCAGCCTTGAGCTGGCCGTCCTGGCCGAAGTTGCTGCCGGTGGCGACGCGGGTGCCGTCGACGGTGTGCAGCTTGGCGGGGAACATCCGCTGGTCGTGCTTGCTACCGGCGTCGAAGGTGCCCTCGAGGTCCCAGTAGGAGGCGGCCCGGAAGGCCATCCGCTCCTTCTCCTTGTCCACCACCAGGCGGGTCGCGACGGACTGCACGCGGCCGGCGGACAGGCCCGACATGACCTTGCGCCACAGCACGGGCGAAACCTCGTAGCCGTAGAGGCGGTCGAGGAGGCGACGGGTCTCCTGCGCCTCGACAAGGTCCATGTCGAGCTCGCGCGGGTTGGCGGCGGCCTCCTGGATGGCGGCCTTGGTGATCTCGTGGAAGACCATCCGCTTGACGGGGATGTTCTTCGGCTTCAGCTCGTCGAGGAGGTGCCAGGCGATCGCCTCTCCCTCGCGGTCCTCATCGGTGGCGAGGAAGAGCTCGTCGGCGTCCTTGAGGAGCTGCTTGAGCTTGGAGATGTGCGACTTCTTGTCGCGCGGGACGACGTAGTAGGGCTCGAAGCCGTTCTCCACGTCGATCGCCAGCCGCCCCCACGGCTTGTCCTTGATCTTCGCCGGGGTGTCGGCCGCATTGTTCGGGAGGTCACGGATGTGGCCGATGGAGGACTCGACGACGTAGCCGCTGCCGAGGTACCCGCCGATGGTGCGGGCCTTGGCCGGCGACTCGACGATCACCAACTTGTGTGCCACAGGGACCTTCTCTACTGGACGTGCCTCAGGATCAAACCGGTCTTACGGCCGATCACGGTAGCGCGTACCGGCCAGCGCCGTCGCGAGCGGCGTCCGTGGTGGGCTCTCATCCTCCGCGAAGTGGGACCCCTGGCTGGGCGAAGTGGGAGCCCTGGCTGGGCGAAGTGGGAGGAGTGGTCACGCCAGGCGGGAGGCTTCGCCGGTCGAGGTGGTCCGACGCCTGCGCCCGGCCGAGATGACCACGCCTCCACTTCGCGGAGCGAGATCTCCCACTTCGCGGAGCGAGATCTCCCACTTCGCGGAGCGAGACCTCCCACTTCGCGGAGCGAGACCTCCCACTTCGTGGGTCAGTCGAGGGTCAGGCGGCGCAGGGCGCGCTCGGCCACCGCGATCTGGTCGGGCTCACCGATCGTGGCGGCGGAGAGGAACAGTCCGTAGTGGTCGGCGCTGCCGGTGTCGACGACCACGACCGTCGCGACGTCGCCCTCGACGCTCACCTTGCTGTCGTCCACCCGCAGCTCCGCGGTGATCTGCCAGGCGTCACGGCCATCCACCTTGATCGCCTCGTTGGTCAGGTCGGTGCGGCTCTCGAAGCCGGAGTAGATCATCGGGTTGGTGGTCAGGCACTGCATGATGATCTCCGCGGCCTGCTCGGGGCTGGTGAACCCGTTGGCGAGCGGCAGACCGCCGACGGCGATCTCGTTGATCCAGCTGTCGCTGGCCTGGCGGACCGCGATGATGATCCCGTCGGCGAAGCTGTGGGAGTCGGAGTAGGCGATCGACGCCTCGAAGCCCTGCGGCCGCGGCACCATCAGCCCGCCGCCCGTCAGCAGCCTCACCCGCTTGCCGGGATCCTTCGCCGGCTCGGGATCGCCGCCGGTGCACTGGATGCCGGTCGGCCGGATCGTGCTGGAGGTCGAGGGATCGGTCGGGTCGTCCGTGGAGTCGTCGGTCGAGTCGTCCGTCGGCTCGTCAGTGCTGTCCGTGCTGTCGGTGCCGTCGGTCGACTCCGAGCTGTCGCCATCGGAGGCACGCGAGGAGTCGTCGTCATCGGTCAGCGCCCGGACGCCGAAGAAGCCGCCCAGGCCGAGCAGCACGAGGACCAGCACCGCCGCGATCACGATCCCGACGGTCTTGCCGGTGCTGCCGCCGCCTCCGCCGGGCGCACCCGGTGCCGGTGTCGGCCCCCACGGCTGACCGGGCTGACCGGGCTGGCCCGGTCCGCCGTACGGCGGCGGAGTGGGTCCGGCGGGCGGCAGCGCGCCATAGCCCTGGGGGCCCTGCGGGGCGGACGGCGCGGGCGGACCCGACGGCGCCGGCGGACCGGCAGGCGGGGTCGGCGCCGCGGCAGCGGGCGGGCTCGTCGTGGTCATCTGGCTCCACGACTGCCCGTCCCAGTAGCGATAGGTGTCGGGCGCACCAGCGGGGTCCGGATACCAGCCTGCGTTCGTCACGGGAGCCAGTCTGCCGCACCCGGCACAGGCTCAAGCCTCCGCGACCGTGAGGAATCCCTCCGCCACGAGCTCGGCCAGCTCGGGCAGGTAGGCCTCGCGCAGGCTCGCGGGATCGCGGTCCAGCAGCTGGCCGACCGCGTCGACCAACGGCCCGAGTGGGAGCTCGCCGTCGCTGGCTCCGACCACGGCCGCCGTCACCGTGTCGACCCGGCGGGCTCGCCGGAAGCCGCGCTGCTGGCGCACCACGATGGCGGCGGGATCCTCCGCGCCGACGGCGCCGCTGGTCTCCTGCAGCACGTCGGGACGCAGCACCAGCCGGCTGTCGGCGTCGACCGTGCGGGCGGCCGCGGCGGCGTCGGCCCACTCGCCGATCGCCGGAGCGATGGGCTGCTCGACCTCATAGGGCCACTCGAGCAGCTCGCGCGCGGGATCGGCGACGTCGCTGCGCCGCAGGTTGATCCAGCCGAAGCCCACGCCGCCGACGCCCTGCTGCTCGAGCCACGACAGCCAGGTGTCGTAGCGGTCGACGTAGGCCCGAGGGTCGCCGCCGGTGGAGGGGTGGTGACCGGCGTCCTTGAGCCAGAGCTCGACGTACGACGCCGGGTCGAGGACCTCGCGCTGCACGACGAATGCGTCGCACTCCGCGGGCAGCCAGCCGGCAAGTCGCTCGTCCCACGGCCGGTCGGCGTCGATCACCCAGTTGGCGAGGACCTGGCACCAGCCGCCCTCGGTGAGGTGGTCGGGCGCGGTGCGGACGATGTGCTCGACGACCTGGTCGCCGGGAAGGCCGGAGTCGCGGTAGACGAGACGCTCGCCGGTCGCGGGCGAGATGACGAACGGCGGGTTGGTGGCGATCAGGTCGAACCGCTCGCCCGCCACCGGCGCGAAGAACGAGCCGTCGCGGACCTCGACCTTGTCGTCGACGTCGTTGAGCGCGGCGTTGAAGCGCGCCATCGCCAGGGCGCGGGCATTGACGTCGGTGGCGACGACGCGGTCGCTGTGGGTCGCCAGGTGCAGGGCCTGCACGCCGCAGCCGGTGCCGAGGTCGAGCGCGCTCCCCACGTCGTGGCGCAGGGTCAGCTGGGCCAGGCTGGACGACGCCGGGCTGATGCCGAGCACGTAGTCGCCCGTCACCCGCGTCGCGATCCCGTCGAGACCGGGCGTGAGGTCGCTGACGACCCACAGGTCGCCGTCCTCGCTGGCATAGGGACGAACGTCCAGGCGGGCGCCGACCTCGCCGACGCTCTGCGCGAGGAAGCCGGCGTTGGCGAGCCGGTCGACCAGCCCGGGCAGCGCCCGCTCCGCGTCGTCCAGCGGCACGGCGGCCTGCAGCAGGAACAGTCGCACGAGCGTCGCGAGCGGACCGCGCTCAGCCGCAGCCGCCGTACGACGGAGGGCGGGCGTCGTCTCGTTGCGCGAGAGCGCCGCGTGGGCCTGGGGACCGAGCAGGTCGCTGACGGAGTCGACGGTGAAGTCGGCGGCCACGAGGGCGTCGCGGAGGGGGCCGGACAGGGCGAGGGGCAGCACGGGTCAACCGTAGGCCGTGCCGGCACGCGGCGCCGCGTCCGGCGTCACCTCACCAGCGCGGCTTTCGTGATCCCGTCGGCGGCACGCACGGTGACGAAGCTGCGCGGCGGGCTGGCGCCGTACTCGATCGTCGTGGCGACCCCGTGCGCACCGAGGGTGCTGTCGTACCAGCCGGTCAGGGTGGGCGAGACCGTGCCCGACGGGTTGCCGACGCCGAGGTGGCGCCGCGGCAGGCCGAGGTTGCTGGCGAGACGACGCTGCCACGCGACGCCGCGCGAGCTGCTGCCGATGGCGGCGAGGGGCTGGTGGATCGAGGCGATGAAGTCGGGCTTGATCTCGCGCAGGAAGCGGATCATCGCGCGGGTCTCCGGCTCGCTGGCCCGGCGCGGACCGCCCCAGTAGCGGCCGCCCCGGCCGGCGCTGGTCCAGCCGCTGGTCGGCCAGTTGCGGTTGAGGTCCACGCCACGGGCGTTGGCGCGGGTCCCGCGCGCGGCGCCGTCGGGGTTCATCGACACGACGACCCAGATGCCGGTGCGCTCGCGGGGAACGATCCGGTCGCGGACGAACTCGGCCGTCCGGCGCCCGGCCGACTCGTCGCCGTGCATCTGTCCGAGCACGAGGAGCACGTGCTCGGCACCCTCGTAGCCGCGGTAGTAGGCGACGATCCGCCGCCCGCTGGCCGAGTGACCGATGACGCGCGCGGACTTCGTGTAGCCCGGCCCCTGAGGGAGGGTCCAGAACTGGTGGCCGTCGACGGCAGCCGACGGCGAGGGCACGGCCGCGCTGGCGGCGGTGGCCAGGGCCACCACCGCCAGCATCCCGAGAAGACGACGGATCACAACAGCGGCGCTGAGCTCTAGCTCTTGTCGAGCGACGGCGCGGGTGGCGCCGGCGCGTCGTCGGTCAGCGCCGACGTGCGCTGCTTGGAGATGTAGACGGCCGCGAAGATGCCCGCTGCCGCCGCCAGGGCGATCAGGATCCGCACGACGTCGTTCTCGCTCTCGCCGTAGGACAGGTCGACCACGGCGGCGACGATGAGCAGCGAGACCAGGTTCATCACCTTGAGCAGCGGGTTGATCGCCGGGCCGGCGGTGTCCTTGAACGGGTCGCCCACCGTGTCGCCGGTGACGGTGGCGGCGTGGGCCTCCGAGCCCTTGCCGCCGTGGTGTCCGTCCTCGACCAGCTTCTTGGCGTTGTCCCACGCACCACCGGCGTTGGCGAGGAAGACCGCCATCAGGGTGCCGGTCGCGATAGCGCCGACGAGGAAGCCGGCCAGCGGGCCGACGCCGAGACCGAAGCCGACGGCGATGGGGCTCAGGATCGCGAGGATGCCCGGGGTGGCCAGCTCGCGCAGCGAGTCGCGCGTCACGATGTCGACGACCCGGCCGTACTCCGGCCGGCCGGTGCCCTCCATGATCCCGGGGATGTCGCGGAACTGGCGTCGTACCTCATAGACCACGGCGCCCGCCGCACGACCGACGGCGTTGATCGCCAGGCCCGAGAAGAGGAACACCACGCCCGCACCGAGCAGGGCGCCGACGATCACCTTGGCGTCGTAGACACTGAAGATCTGCAGGAAGCCGAGGGCGTCGTCGAGGGTGGCGTCCGGCAGCGCGTCGCCGTAGGACTCCAGGGCGGTCTGGACGTACGACGCGAACAGCGCGCTCGCGGCGAGGACGGCCGTCGCGATCGCGATGCCCTTGGTGATGGCCTTGGTGGTGTTGCCGACCGCGTCCAGCTCGGTGAGGATCTGCGCGCCGCCCTCGCTGACGTCGCCGGACATCTCCGCGATGCCCTGGGCGTTGTCGGAGACCGGGCCGAAGGTGTCCATCGCGACGATGACACCGACGGTCGTGAGCAGTCCGCAGCCGGCGAGGGCGACGGCGAAGAGCGCGAGCTCGACGGCACCACCGGCCAGCAGCGCGGCACCGAAGACAGCGGACCCGATGACGATCGCGGTGTAGACCGCCGACTCCAGTCCGACGGAGAGGCCGGAGAGGATCACGGTCGCGTGGCCGGTCAGCGAGGTCTGGGCGACGTCCTTGACCGGGCGGTGCTCGGTGCCGGTGAAGTAGCCGGTGAGCGCGAGGATCGCGGCCGCCAGCACGATGCCGATCACGACCGCGCCGGAGGCGAAGATCCCGGGGGCGACGTCCGCGTCGACGCCGGTGCCGAAGTCGCTCCAGTCGCCCGGGAGGTAGATGAACGACAGGGCGACGCACCCGACGAGGCTGATCGCCGCGGAGAGGTAGAACGCCCGGTTGATCGTGGTCAGGCCGCTCTCGCCGGCGCGGGGCTTGCACAGGTAGGTGCCGATCACCGCGGTGATCGCTCCGATCGCCGGGATGAGCAACGGGAACACCAGGCCCTTGTCGCCGAACGCCTGCGAGCCGAGGATCAGCGCGGCGACCAGCGTGACGGCGTAGGACTCGAACAGGTCGGCCGCCATGCCGGCGCAGTCGCCGACGTTGTCACCGACGTTGTCGGCGATCGTCGCCGCGTTGCGCGGGTCGTCCTCGGGGATGCCCTGCTCGACCTTGCCGACGAGGTCGGCGCCGACGTCGGCGGCCTTCGTGAAGATGCCGCCGCCGACCCGCATGAACATCGCGAGCAGTGCCGCGCCGAAGCCGAAGCCCTCCAGCACGTTGGGCGCGGAGCTCTGGAAGACCAGGACGACGATGCTCGCTCCGAGGAGGCCCAGGCCGACGGTCGCCATGCCGACGACCGCGCCCGTGCGGAAGCCGATGTTCATCGCCGGGTCGCGGCCCTCGGTCTCCGCCGCTGCGGCGACCCGCAGGTTGGCGCGGACTGCCAGTGACATGCCCAGGAAGCCGATCGCGGCGGAGAAGCCTGCGCCCACGAGGAAGAAGACCGAGCGGAAGATCCGCACCGCCCACTCCGACTGGAGGCCGTCGGCCCCGTCCGCCGTGTGCGCCGGCAGGGCCAGCAGCACCACGAAGGCGATCGCCGCGAAGATCGTCAGCGTGCGGAACTGGCGGGTGAGGTAGGCATTGGCCCCCTCCTGCACCGCCTGCGCGATCTCCTGCATCTTGGGCGTGCCCTCGCCGGCGCGGAGCACCTCGGTCCGGAACAGGGTGGCCATGGCCAGCGACCCGAGGCCGATGGCTGCCACCACCAGCACGAGGACGAGATTGCCCCCGGTCACTTCGACATCGGCCAGATACGGATGGGGCATGCGACTGCCTCCTGGGGGAGTTCACTTCGGGTCATGTGACCCAGGTCATACAACGTGGCCCGGAGTCTACGCAGACCTGAGCGCGGAACACACGAACGATGTGACGCGAGTCACAGGATCTGGGTCGGGGCCGTGGTCCGATTCACCACGGTATGTAGGCGAACCGGCGGTTCCGCGGCGGAGTTCCGCGCGGGACGTGACAACTCGCCTACATACCGTGGTGAATCGGACCCAGGCAGCACCACGCCGCCGGTGCCGGCCTCCCCGCAGGCGTCGATCAGCGGCGACGCGCTCGCGCCATCAAACCGGCAGCGAGTCGTGGATGACGAAGACCTTGGCGAGGCCGGTGATCTTAAAGATCTTGAGGAGTCGGTCGGCGTTGCAGACGAGCTCGAGGGAGCCGTCGTGGGCGCGGACCTTCTTGAGGCCGCCGACGAGGACGCCGAGGCCGGTGGAGTCGAGGAATTCGACGTCCTGCATGTCCACGACGAGCTGGTAGGTGCCTGCGGCGACGAGCTCGGTGATCGTGTCACGGAGCTTGGGGGCGGTGTAGACGTCGATCTCGCCACCCACGGCGACGACGGTGCGACCACCGACCTCGCGCGTCGACAGTGTCAGATTCACGACCCTCACCCCGGAATCAAGTCGGTCCTTGTATGGCCCTTGTAGTGGGCTCAATCAAACCATGACCCAACCGGGCCCGCACGACGAGCACCAAATCCGCGCAGACGGGGGCCCCGCGGAGTGGGAAGGCGTCGGACCTCCTTGCGACAATCCGGGGGTGAGCGCAGCGCCCGATTCCGCCGTCCCGAGCACGGGTGTCGGCCGCCCGCCGGCAGCGCTGCTGGACCGTCTGGTGGCCCTGCCCGGGCGGGCCGATCGGCTGACCCATCGTGCGGTCCGGCCGGCCCGGGCGGCCGAGCACGTGGCCTGGCCGGCGTGGGCCGACGCGGAGCTGGTGGCGTCGTACGGGCGGCGCGGGGTGGAGCGTCCGTGGTCGCACCAGGTCGCGGCGGCGGAGGCGGCGCATCGTGGCGAGGACGTCGTGGTGTCGACCGGTACGGCGTCGGGGAAGTCGCTCGCCTATCTGCTGCCGACGTTGTCGGCGATCCGTGCGGCGCGGGGTCCGCGGGGGCAGCGCGGGTCCTCCACCCTCTATCTCGCGCCGACGAAGGCGCTGGCGCACGACCAGTGGGCGTCGCTGCGGGACCTCGGGCTCGACGTCCGGGTCGCGACGCATGACGGCGACAGCACCCCGGAGGAGCGGGAGTGGACCCGCGACCATGCGGAGTACGTCCTCACCAATCCCGACATGCTGCACCGCTCGCTGCTGCCCGGCCATGAGCGGTGGCACCACTTCTTCAAGTCGCTCGACCATGTCGTGGTGGACGAGTGCCACCACTACCGCGGCGTCTTCGGTGCGCATGTCGCGCAGATCCTGCGCCGGTTGCAGCGGGTCGCGGCCCACCACGGCGCGCAGCCCCGCTTCGTCCTGGCGTCGGCGACGGTGGCCGAGCCCGGGGTGACCGCGGCGCGGATGATCGGCCGGCCGGTCACCGAGGTCACCGAGGACGGGTCGCCGCGCGGTGAGCTGGTCCTGGGGTTGTGGGAGCCTCCGTTGACCTCGCACACGGGTGAGAACGGCGCGCCCGTCCGGCGACCGGCGACGGCCGAGACCGCTGATCTGCTGGCGGATCTCGTCGTCGATGACGTCCGCACGCTCGCCTTCGTCCGGTCGCGGCGCGGGGTGGAGACCGTGGCCCAGCGGGCCGGGGAGCTGATCGCGGAGGTGGACCCCTCGCTGGCCGGCCGCATCGACTCCTACCGCGGCGGCTATCTCCCGGAGGAACGCCGCGAGCTGGAGCGTCAGCTCCGCTCGGGGCATTTGCTCGGCATGGCCGCGACGAACGCGCTGGAGCTCGGCATCGACGTGAGCGGGCTCGACGCCGTCGTGGTCACCGGCTATCCCGGCACCCGCGCCGCCTTCTGGCAGCAGGTCGGCCGGGCCGGGCGTGACGGCGGCGGCGCACTCGGCGTGATGGTGGCGCGCGACGACCCACTGGACACCTACCTGGTCCACCACCCCGAGGCGCTGCTCGGCCGGCCGGTGGAGGGCACGGCGTTCGACACCGACAACCCGCACGTCCTGGGACCGCACCTGTGCGCCGCAGCCCAGGAGCTGCCCGTGACCGTCGCCGACGCGGAGCTGTTCGGACCGCGGATGCGCGAGGTGCTCCGCACGTTGGTGGAGCAGGGCCTGCTCCGGCGCCGGGCGATCGGCTGGTTCTGGACCGACCGCTCCCGCGCCGCCGACCTCGCCGACATCCGGTCGGCAGGTGGTCGACAGGTCCAGCTGGTCGAGGCGGGCACCGGTCGGGTCGTCGGCACGGTCGACGGCGGGCGGGCCCACGGCACCGCCCACACCGGCGCCGTCTATCTGCACCGCGGGGAGACCTGGCTGGTCGAGGAGCTCGACCTGGAGGAGCACGTCGCGACACTGCGCCGCGAGGACACCGACTTCACCACCAGCGCCCGGGAAGTCACCGACATCACGATCACCGAGGAGCGGGAGCGGGTGGCCTGGGGCGCGTGCCACCTGTCGTTCGGCATCGTCGACGTGACCAGTCAGGTGACGTCCTACCTGCGGCGCCGGGCACGCACCGGCGAGGTCATCGACGAGCGACCTCTCGACCTGCCACCGCGGACGCTGTCGACGACGGCGGTGTGGTGGACGGTGCCCGACAGCGTGCTGACCGCGACGCCCGCGCTCGACGCAGCCGACCTGCCCGGAGCCGCACATGCCGCCGAGCACTGCTCGATCGGACTGCTGCCGCTGTTCGCCACCTGCGACCGGTGGGACATCGGCGGCGTCTCCACTGCCCGGCACGCGGACACCGGCGAGCTGACCGTCTTCGTCCACGACGGACATCCCGGCGGCGCCGGCTTCGCCGAGCGCGGCTTCCGCACCGCGGCCGCCTGGCTGCGCGCGACCCGCGGGGCGATCGCCAGCTGCGAGTGCGCCACCGGCTGCCCGTCGTGCATCCAGTCGCCGAAGTGCGGCAACGGCAACGACCCGCTCGACAAGGCCGGCGCGATCGCGCTCCTCGACGCCCTGTTGCGCGACGCACCCCCGGCGTGAAACCGGAGTAGCGTGCCGCCATGGTGATCTTGGGACTCGTCCTCCTCGTCATCGGCGCGCTGGGGATCCTGGCTGGGATCTTCGGGACCGAGGCCGAGTCGACGTCCTCGCAGGGGACGACCGACGTGCACACGACGTTCATCGGCCTCGAGATGGGGGCCAGCACACTGTTCGTCGTCGCTGTCGTGTCGACCCTCCTCGTCGTCGCCGGCCTGTGGTTCATGAAGGCCGGCGCCAAGCAGGGCTGGAAGCGCCGCAAGGAGCAGAAGAAGTACAGCGAGCTCAACGAGAAGCTCGAGCGCGCCGAGGCCGAGCGCCTGCGCGACGAGTCGGGCGACGCCGACCAGCGCTGACCGGACGGCCGTCAGACCGCCGCTGTCAGGCCACTGGTCCCGCGCGGGCCCGGGCCGACAGGTCGGCACGCTGCCCGAGCCATCGCGGACCGGTGACGCTCACCTCGACCGTGACCACGGCTCCGGACGCCACGCACGACACGAGACCCGCGCCATTGGCGCGCACGATTGCGGCCGCCTCCGCGCACGGATCGAGGCCGGTCGGATCGCTCACCGCCGCCGCCCCCGCCAGCGCCGCCAGATCGGCTGCGGCCTGTGCCCTGCGGTGGTCGACGACCAGGGCGCCGACGACGCCGGCGGCGCACCCGATCAGCAGCAGCACACCCGCCATCGCGACCACGAGGACCGTGGCCGCTCCCCGATCGGCCCCTCGTGACCTCACGGTCCGGCGCCCGTCGGCTCCGGCACCGCGACGGCCTCGGCCTCGAGGCGGGCACCGGGCAGTGACCCCAGGAACCCGCCCGGGCCCTCCATCCGGCCGCTCGCCCGCACCACGATCCGTTGGCCCGAGACCGCCGTGGTGATCGCGACACCGTCCGGCGCCACTGCCTCACCGAGCGCGATCGCGGCCGCCGGGTCCTCGCCCCGGGCCAGCGCCCGCGCGGTCTCGCGGGCAGCGTCGACGGCGCGCACCTGACCGACGGCGACCGCGACGAGCCAGGTGAGCGCCGCGGTCACGGCCAGCAGGATCGGCAGGCCCACTGCCAGCTCCGCCGTCACCGCACCTCGCTGGACGGCAGCCGATCGACGTCGGGAGAGCCGGCTCACCCCAGGCCCAGCAGGTTGAGGACGTGGTCGAAGAGCGTCTTGATCAGCCGGTCGCCGAAGCCGCCGCTGAGCAGCTTGTAGAGCAGGCCGGCGAATCCCGCTCCCGCAGCGGTGGCAACGGCGTACTCCGCCGTCGTCACCCCGCGGTCGTCGAGCCTGCGGCCCCTGAGGCTGGTGTCGCGCATGGTCATCTCCTCTGGTCGTCGGCCACCCGATGCAGCCGTCCGTGACGACCTTGGCCGAGCCGGACGACGACGGGCCCTTCCTGCATCGGGGCCCTGTGCACGGCGTTCGTTCGTCCACAGCTCGCGGGGCCCGACGTGGACTGCGATGGGACGGCTGGGGGCGATTGATCACACGACCGACGTGGCGAGGCCGACGACCAGGGGCACGATGCCGAGGAGCACGAAGGCGGGCAGCAGACACACTCCGAGCGGTACGGCGGCCCGCACTCCGACCGACCGGGCCCGGTCCTCGACCTCCCCACGGGCATGCTCGGCCAGCTCCGCGGCGAGTGCGTCGACGGCGTCGGCGACGGGAGCCCCGCTGCGGTGGGCACGGAGCAACGCACGTCCGAGTGTGCCGAGGGCGGGGTCGGCGGCCAGCCCACTCCAGACGGCTGCGGGGTCCTCGCCGAGCCGGAGCCGCGCGGTCCAGGGCAGCAGCCGGTCGGCCGCCGGTCCGGCGAGCGCACGGACCACGAGCTCGACGGCGTCCGGCGCCGCGAGGCCCGACCGGAGGGCGGAGCCCAGCAGCGACACCACGTGCGGGAGCTCTCGGCGGGCCGCCTCGCGGCGGCGCCGCTCGCCCACCGGCTCGAGGCGCCGGGCAGCGCCGGCGACGACGATCGCGACGATCACGGCGGCGGGCGGCCCGGCGGTGCCGCCGACGAAGGCCCACGTGCCGGCGCCGGCCAGCATCGCCCAGGCCCAGGCACCGCGGCGGAGCAGGTCGCCGGTGTCCGACCCGGCCACGGGAGTCGCCGGACGGGTGCTCGCCGGCAGGCTCGGCCGAGGAGTGCGGAGCAGCGCCAGCGCCGCGACGACCAAGGCAGCGATGACCGTCATGCCCGTCATGCCCGTCATGCCGGTCACGAGGACGCCTCCACACCGCGGGCGAGGGCATCGATCCACGCGAGCCCGAGTCCGGTCAGGAGCAGGCCGCCGGCGAGGCACGCGATCCCCGCCGGCTGCCCGACCAGGAAGCCGAGGGGATCGGCACCGGCCCCCGATCCCATGGCGAGCGCGAGGGCGGGCAGCACCGCCAGGAGGCGGGCGGTCGCCCGTGCCGAGGCCAGCTCCCCGACGACGACGCGGCGGGTCCGCTCCGCCGACCGGAGGTCGTCGGCGACCCGGGCCAGCGCGGTGGCCAGGCCGTGACCGGTGCGGTGGGCGACCTGCCAGGCCGCGGCGACGAAGCACAGCGACTCGGCGCCGGGCGTGCGGGCCAGCGCCCGGAGCGCGGTGGGGACGTCGCCGCCCGCCTCAGCGACCCGCGCCACCCCTGCCACCAACGGCCACTCCTCGGCGGCTCGTCCGAGCGCTGCCGCGGGAGTCAGCCCGGCGGACAGCTCGGCCTGGAGGCCTGCGCACAGCTCGACGACCCGAGCGCGACGGTCCCCCGCCTCCCTGGCCTCCCGACGTCCGCGCGCCAGACGCGCCGCGCCCACCACGACGGCGATCCCGAGGACCACCAGCATCGTCGTCCGCGACGACCACCAGGCGCCGGCGACCGCGGCCGGCACCGCCGTCAGCAGGACCAGCCGCCGTCCGGGGAGCGCGCGCAACGTCGACTCCTCACCGGCTGGCGGGTCGATTCGGCCCATCGGCACGACCAGCACCGCGACGGCGAGGCCGGCGGCGAGGGCCGCCACCCCCAGCGTCAGCACGAGCGTCATGCCCGTCACGGCGCGGTGCCGCCGAGCAGCCGGCGCAGGTCGTCGAGCCCCGCACCCCGGACCGTCCGGCCGCCGGCATCGAAGGAGACAGCTGCCTCGGTGCGGACCAGCCCGTCGTCCTGCCGGCGCAGCACGGCGATCTCCCCGAGGCGGCGCCGGCCGCTGCTCCGGTCGCGGACCACGTGGAGGACGACGTCGAGCGCTGCGGCGAGCTGGCTGTGCACGGCGAGGCGATCGAGCCCGGCGCTGACGGCAAGTGCCTCGATGCGGGCCGGGACGTCACCCGCGGTGTTGGCGTGCAGGGTGCCGCAACCGCCCTCGTGTCCGGTGTTCATCGCCGCGAGCAGGTCGACGACGGCACCGTCGCGCACCTCGCCCACGACGAGCCGGTCGGGTCGCATGCGCAGCGCCTGCCGGACCAGGTCGCGCATCGGGACGGCGCCTGCGCCCTCCACGTTGGCGGGCCGCGACTCCAAGGACACCAACCGCGGATGGGGTGGGCGCAGCTCGGCGGCGTCCTCGACGACGACCAGCCGCTCCCCCGGGTCGACCTCGCTCAGCAGCGCCGCGAGCAGCGTCGTCTTTCCCGTCCCCGTGCCGCCGCTGACCACGAACGCCCGCCGCGCGGCGACCAGGCGCCGCACCAGCTCCCACCCGTCGTCGGTCAGGGCGCCCGCGGCCCGCAGCTCGGCCAGGTCGAGGCCGCCGCGACGCGGCACCCGCAACGAGATCGCGGTGCCGGGGTGTGCCAGCGGAGCGAGTACGGCGTGGCAGCGACTGCCGTCGGGCAGCCGCACGTCGGCGTACGGCGCGGCATCGTCCAGCCTTCGTCCACCTGACGCAACGAGGCGCTGCGCGAGTCGTCGGCACGACTCCTCGGAGGTCAGCACGACGTCGGTCTCCTCCAGCCCGTCACCGCGGTCGAGGAGCACCGGACCGGGACCGTTGACGAGGACGTCCGTCACGCCGGGAAGGCGCAGCAGCGGCTCGAGGACGCCCAGTCCGGCGGCCTCGCGGCGCATCTCCTCATGGACGGCGAGGACGGTGGCATCGCCGACCGGCATCCCCGACGCCCGCAGCGCATCGGCGACCCGGTGGGGCGTGAGGTCACCGGCCTGCGCCGCCAGGCGGCGGCGGACCGTCTCGACGAGTCCGCGCAGGTCGGCCACCTCGCCCGCCGGGACGCTCGCGGGGGTGTTCATGCCGCCTGCCGGCCGGTGTCCAGGAGGCTCCCGACGGCGCCCGCCAGCGGTCCGCGGGTGGACCGCAGCGGACCGAGGCCGAGGTCGACGGCTTCCGACAGGCCGCGTTGATCGCGCATCCGGGCGCGGACCGGGAGGCCGACGGCCCGCCGGATCTCGTCGTCGGTGAAGGCCTCGCCGCGCACGACGAGCCCGGCGGACGGGTGGTCGACGAAGCGGGCGCGCATCCGGGCGGCCCCAGCGACGCCGACCACGCTGGCGACGGTCGCCACCAACAGGTCGTCGCAGCGGGCGGCGAGCTCGTCGAGCAGCGGATCCCTGGTCCGGGGCAGGTCGAGGACGACCACCGCATGGCCGCGGCGTGCCGCCGACAGGGCCTCCCGGGCGGCGAACGCCTGCAGCGACTGGACCCGCCCGTCGACGTACCAGGACAGGACGCCGAGCTGGCCGCTGCGCGGCAGGGCGTCCCGCAGCGCCCGCGCGGAGAGGCGTCCGGTGGTCTGGCACAGCGCATCCCAGCGGAAGCCGTCGCGGCGCTCGACGCCGAGCATCCGGTCCAGTCCCGGGCCCTGCGGGTCGCAGTCGATGACGACCGCAGGACCCGACCGTGCTGCCCACTGGCCGAGCGCGCAGGCGAGGGTGGTGGCGCCCGCGCCGCCGCTGCCACCGACGACCCCGATGACGCGGGCTCGACCGGGCAGCTGCTCGGTCAGGTCGGCGAGGAGCTCGACGAGCCATCCTGCGGAGACCGGCAGCTCGACGACCTGCTCGGCGCCGAGGGCCAAGGTGGTGCGGAAGAGCTCGTGTGGTGCGGCGCGGCGGGTGACGACGTAGACCCGGGCCCGGGCCTCGGGCGCGATGGCGGCGAGCGCCTCGGCGGCGTCGGGTCCGACGAGGACGACGGGCGCGCGCGACCAGTGGGCGAGCGCTGCCGCGGCGTCGTGGACGACGACCGGGGAGACGTCGGCCGCGGCGGCCAGCGGCAGCAGGTCGGCGAGGAGGCCGTCGTCGGCCGTGACGACGAGCGGTGGCGCGTCGGTGTGGTCGTGGCGATGGGCGGGGTGGCGGTGGGTCGTGGTCATGCCAACGGTGTCGCCGGCGGCCGACATCGTCATGCCGGACGGTGCCGCGGCGGTGGACCACCGCGCCACGCCACGAGCCTGTGGACGGAAACGGGCGGTCCGGGTGCCGCGTGGGACTTGGAGGTCGCGCGTGGCAGGGACGCCGGCTCGCGCCGCACCGCGGGCCCTCGGCGGCGTTGCGGACGCTCAACGGTGCAACCAGACCGCCATAGCGCCCGCGCCTTGCCGAGCATCCCGCGAATGCGACGCTCGCCGATCGACGTCCCTGCCACGCGCGATCTCCTACGATGACCACATGGCCCCGCAAGGTACGCCGCCCACGGCGGCGTTCTTCGACCTCGACAAGACGATCATCGCCAAGTCGAGCGTCCTGGCCTTCAGCAAGCCCTTCCAGGCCGGCGGACTGATCTCGCGCCGGGCCGTGCTGCGCTCGGCGTACGCCCAGTTCGTCTTCATGATCGGCGGCGCCGACCACGACCAGGTCGAGAAGATGCGGCAGTTCATGTCGCAGCTGTGCGCCGGCTGGGACGTCGCGACCGTCCGCGAGATCGTCGCCGACACCCTGCACAACATCGTCGACCCGCTGGTCTATGACGAGGCCGTCCAACTGATCCTCGAGCACAAGGCCGCAGGCCGCGACGTCGTCATCGTCTCCACGTCGGGCAGCGAGGTCGTCGAGCCGATCGGCGAGATGCTCGGCGCCGACCGCGTCATCGCGACCCGCCTCGCGGAGGAGGACGGGCGCTACACCGGCGAGATCGACTACTACGCCTATGCCGAGGAGAAGGCCAACGCCGTCCGGGCGCTCGCGCAGGAGGTCGGCTACGACCTGGCCGAGAGCTACGGCTACTCCGACTCGGTCACCGACGTGCCGATGCTCGAGACCGTCGGCCACCCGTTCGCGGTCAACCCCGACAAGGAGCTGCGCAAGGTCGCGACCGCCAACGAGTGGCCGATCCTGCAGTTCACGCGCCCCGTCGAGCTGCAGTCGCGCCTCCACCTGCCGCCGCCGAAGCCGACGCTCGCCGCGCTCGCCGTCGGTGGCGTCGTCGCCGTCGGCGCGGCCGTGATCATCGGTGCGCGGAAGCGTTCGCTGAGCGCCTGAGCCTCGTCGGTCATCGAGGAGCGAGCGCCAGCGAGCGTCACGAGATGCCTGTGCCCACCTCGTCGAGTTCACCACAGGGGTCTCGTGACGCCCCGCTCGTTCCTCGCGGGGCTCCTCGACCACCGGAGTCAGCCAAATATGCAGGTGGCACCCGAGTCATCGCGTGTCTCGGGTGCCACCGCTGACACGTGAAACCTTGGCTACCAGGCGTGCACCGGTTTGCTGCTCCGGAAGTCTTCCGGACACAAGCGCCCTGTTAGGAAGGGTGGATCGCCGCGTGGGTACCGGGTTCACGTGTTGTCTGTGGAGTTCTGACTCCTTTGTACGCCGGTCGGCGGCCACCTTCAAGGGTTGTCTTTTCGACCGTCCCGGGGAACGCTGGCTGGTTGGGTCGGCTCCTCTTTTCAGCCGTCGGTGACCAGCGGACTCGCCTCGGCCGCCGCGGCGTAGGCCTCGGTGGCATAGATCAGCCAGGCGTGCATGCCGGCGCGACCGCCCGTCGACCAGCCGCGCAGGTTGGACTCGTAGGCCGCGCGCAGCCGCAGGTGGGCGGCCTCGGGCACGACGAGCGACTTCTCGTCGACGCCGCGGGCGGCGAGCAGCAGCCGCTCGGCGGCGCGCGCGACGATGCCGTTGTGGGAGTGGAAGGGCGCGGCGGCGACCAGCTCGGCGTGCACGACGGCCGCGACCGCCAGGGCCGGCGCCTGCGTCGGGGCGGTCACCAGCTCGGCGACGCCGCGCAGCTTCGCCGCCGACTCCCCGCCGCGCGGACGACCCAGCAGCTCGTCGGGCAGGGCACCGCGGGCCGCGAGCGTGTGGAGCCGCGCGAAGGCCTGGAGCGGCTGACGGCGCAGCACCGGCAGGAGCGACAGCAGCTCCGTCGCCACTCGTACGGCGGCCGCCGCCGTCTCGTCGCCGGTGCCCCCGCGCACCTCCTCCAGCGTCGACCCCGAGCCCTCGAGGACAGCGCTCGCGTAGGCGCCGCGCAGCAGCGACTCCGCCGTCAGCTCGGGGCTGGTGCGTCGCAGCCCGCGGTCGCGCAGCAGGACGTCGATGCCGTCACGGGCGGCCCTGAAGCCGGACGGGACGCCCTCCAGGGCGATCAGCCAGGCGTGCGGGTCGGTGCTCACGGAGAAAAGCCTAGTGTCCTGTCCGGTTGAAGCGCTGACATGGTCGGTGGTCATGGCGCGTGCATCGCGAGGCGGCCGTGCGAAGGCCTACCGGGTCGGCGGCAGGCGTGCCTCCGCGACGGCGCGCACGTGGCGTCGTACGCTCAAGGGCGTGGCCACCGACGACTCCTCCGCCTCCGCGGCACTCTCCTTCGGCGAGGCCGCCGACGCCTATGACCGCGGCCGTCCGGACTACCCGATCGACGCCGTCCGCTGGCTGACCGGCGAGACGCCGCTGAGCATCCTCGAGCTCGGCGCCGGCACCGGCAAGCTCACCGCGGCCCTGGTGGAGCTCGGCCACGACGTGCACGCCACCGACCCCGACCCCCGCATGCTCGAGCGCCTGTCCGTGGCCGTGCCCGAGGCGCGGCTCTCGCAGACGCGGGCCGAGGAGATCCCGGCCGCCGACGCCACCTACGACCTCGTCATCGCCGGGCAGGCCTTTCACTGGTTCGACCACGCGAAGGCGCTGCCCGAGATCGCCCGGGTGCTCAAGCGTGGCGGCTCCCTCGCCCTGATCTGGAACGCCAAGGACGAGCGGATCCCGTGGGTGAAGCGCCTGGGCAACCTGATCGGCCGGCAGGACATCACCAACCCCGACCCCGGTCCGGTCGAGGGTTCGCCACACTTCGGTCCGGTCGAGGAGGAGTCGTTCAAGCACTGGCAGACGATCAACCGCCAGAGCATCCAGGACCTCGTGCTCAGCCGCTCCAACATCGTGGCCCTGCCGCCCAACCAGCGCGACGCCAAGCTCGCCGAGGTGCTGGCGTTCTATGACGACTTCGGCCGCGGCATGGATGGCATGCAGCTGCCCTATGTCACGCGGTGCTTCAAGGCGGTCGTCGGCATCCGCCCGCAGACCGCCCGTCCCGAGCCGCTCCTCTCCTCCGCGGATCCCGCGCCGGAGGGGGAGGTCATCGAGCCGGAGGCGACCGACGCCGGCACCGGGTCGATGCCCGCCGTCGAGCCGCCGGCCGACGACGACTCCGGGATGCTCCTCATCGACTTCCGCTGAGGCAGCGCCATGGCCTGGCCCAGCGGCCCCCGCGGTCGGCGCAATCGACGTGGCCGGCTCGGCAGTGATGCCGACCGCGCCGCCTTCCGTGCCCTTCACCAGGCCTCACTCGCCTCCCCCGCCCTCCGCGAGGGCCTGACCGCGACCAGTGCCGAGCGCGCCGTGCGGCACCTGCGTCACCTCCTCGGTACGCCGGCCATGGCGATCACCGACACCGACGAGGTGCTGGCGTGGGACGGGGCGGGGCACCATCACCTCGACCAGGCCACGGTCGTGGGGCTGCTCGCGGTCGAGAAGGGCGCGACCCGCACCGTCGACCGCGGACAGCTCGGCTGCGACGAGCCGGGCTGCCCGATCCGCACCGGCATCGTCAGCCCACTCGTCGTCGACGGGCGCGTGCTCGGCACCGTGCAGGCGTTCGCGCCGACCTCGACCGCGGCGCTGGTGCGGGCCACCGAGGAGGTCGCGCAGTGGGTGTCGGGCCAGCTCGAGCTGGCCGAGCTCGACGCCCACCGCAACCGGCTGATCGAGGCCGAGGTGCGCGCGCTGCGGGCCCAGATCAGCCCCCACTTCGTCTACAACTCGCTCAACGCGATCGCCAGCTTCGTGCGCACCGACCCCGACCGCGCACGCGAGCTGCTGCTGGAGTTCGCCGACTTCACCCGCTACTCCTTCCGACGCCACGGTGAGTACACGACCCTCGCTGAGGAGCTGCGCTCCATCGAGCGCTACCTCCTGCTCGAGCAGGCGCGCTTCGGCGACCGGCTCCAGGTCACGCTCAACATCGCGCCGGAGGTGCTCCCGGTCGCCGTACCGTTCCTGTGCATCCAGCCGCTCGTCGAGAACGCCGTGCGGCACGGCCTCGAGAGCGTCGACCAGGTCGGCCACCTGACGATCGTCGCCCACGACCGCGGACCCGAGGCGGTCATCGAGGTCGAGGACAACGGCGTCGGCGAGGACCCCGAGAAGGTCCGGCGGGCCCTGGCCGGCGACGCGTCGCTCGACTCGGTCGGGCTCGGCAACGTCGACGCCCGGCTGCGCGCGACCTTCGGCGACGACTACGGTCTGGTCGTGGAGACCGCACCGGGCGCCGGCACCAAGGTGATCGTGCGCGTGCCGAAGTTCGCGCCGGGGGTCACCCCGTGAGCCCAGTGAGCCCCGTGAGCGGCCTGCGGGTGCTGGTGGTCGACGACGAGAAGCCCGCGCTCGACGAGCTGACCTTCCTGCTCGGCGCCGACGACCGCGTTGTCGAGGTGCTGGCGTGCTCCTCGGCCACCGAGGGCCTGCGGGTGCTGCGCGAGCAGGAGGTCGACTGCGCCTTCCTCGACGTGCAGATGCCCGGCCTCACCGGCCTCGAGCTGGCAGAGGTGCTGGGCCAATTCCGCCAGCGTCCGCCGATCGTGTTCGTCACCGCGCACGAGCAGCACGCCGTGGAGGCCTTCGACCTGGACGCCGTCGACTACGTCCTCAAGCCGGTGCGCCCCGAGCGTCTCGCCGAGGCCGTACGACGGGTGCTGGCGGCCAGCCGCCCCCAGCCGGCCGAGCCCGAGGCCGGCACCCAGGTCGCCGTCGAGCGGGGCGGGGTCACCCGATTCGTCGACCGGCGCGACATCACCCACGTCGAGGCCCAGGGCGACTACGCGCGCCTGCACACGACGGGCGGCGAGTCGTATCTCGTCCGCGTCCCGCTCACCACCCTCGAGGAGGACTGGGCCGAGGCCGGCTTCCACCGGATCCACCGCTCGCTGCTGGTGGCGTTGGGCCACGTGACCGAGGTCCGCAGCGACAGCGGCCGGACGTCGGTGATGGTCGGCGACACCGAGCTCGCCGTGAGCCGACGGCACAGTCGCGGGCTGCGCGACGTCCTCGTGCGCCGGGCGCGGGCCGGGGCCTGAGGGCGGGACCGGGACAGGGAGGTCGGGGTCATGGTCGAGCGGGTCCGGGTCACCGGTCCACCACGGCACACGGCGGCAGGTCGCGGCGCGGGTCGGCTCGGTGACGTCCACCAGCAGACTCCGATCGGCGACGTCTATCTCCGCTCGCTGCTGCGCGAGCAGCTCGGCCTGGCCGCGCGGGTGATCGGCCTCGTCGTGCTGACCCTGGGCGCCCTCCCGCTCGTGTTCCACCTGTGGCCGGAGCTGGCGGCGCGAGAGCTCGCCGGCCTGCCCGTGGCGTGGGTGGTCCTCGGGGCGGGCGTCTATCCGCTGCTGCTGCTCCTCGGCTGGCGCTACGTCCGACGGGTGGAGCGCAACGAGCGCTACTTCGCCGATCTCGTGGGGAGCGCCGGGGAGTCCGTCGGCCTCGCCGAGGCGGACGACGTCACGGGCACCGGCAGCGGCGTCGATCCGGGTGACCCCGCGTGAGCTCCGCGGACGTGCCCGGCCTGGTCGCCGTCGTCCTCGTCACGCTGGTGACGCTGGCGATCGGCACGTGGGGACTACGCGTCTCCCGCACGACCAGCGACTTCTTCGTCGCCTCCCGGTCGGTGCGGCCGGGTCTCAACGCCTCGGCCATCGGCGGGGAGTACCTGTCGGCGGCGTCCTTCCTCGGGATCGCCGGGCTGCTGCTCGTCGGCGGCGCCGACATGCTCTGGTATCCCGTCGGCTGGACCGCCGGCTACCTCATGCTCCTGGTCCTCGTGGCGGCGCCGCTGCGCCGCTCCGGCGCCTACACGCTGCCCGACTTCGCCGAGGCGCGCCTCGGCTCCCGCACCGTCCGTGCCGCCTGCTCCCTGTTGGTCGTCGGCATCGGCTGGCTCTACCTGATCCCGCAGTTCGAGGGCGCCGGGATCACCCTCCACGCCGCGATCGGTGCGCCCGAGTGGGCAGGTCCGCTCGTGGTCGGCGCGGTGGTGCTGGCCAACGTCACCTCCGGCGGGATGCGCTCGATCACCTTCGTCCAGGCCTTCCAGTACTGGCTCAAGCTCACGGCGCTCCTGGTGCCGGCCGCCGTCCTGGTGGCGGTCTGGTGGGGCGACGGGCGTCCGGGCTCGCGCCTGGCCGACGCCGACTGGTCGGTGCCGGTGGCCGAGGGCGGCGGCCTGGGCCTCTATGCGACGTACTCCCTGATCATCGGGCTCTTCCTCGGCACGATGGGCCTTCCGCACGTGGTCGTGCGGTTCTACACCAACCCCGACGGGCGCGCCGCGCGTCGTACGACGGTGGTGGTGCTGGCGCTGCTGGGCGTCTTCTACCTCCTCCCGCCCGTGTACGCCGGGCTCGGCCGCGTCTACGGTGCCGGCCTGGTCGACGACGGCTCGGACGTGCTGGTCCTCGAGCTGCCGCGGCTGATGCTCAACGGCACGGGAGGCGATGTCCTCACCGGGCTGGTCACCGCCGGCGCGTTCGCGGCCTTCCTGTCGACCTCCTCAGGCCTGGCGATCGCGGTCTCCGGAGTGCTCACCCAGGACCTCACCAGCCGCTGGGTGGCCGAGCGCAACGGCGTCGGCGCGTTCCGGCTGGCCGCCGTCGTGGCCGTCGTCGTCCCGGTGGTCGCCGCGCTGATGATCCGCAACGTCGGCGTCGCCGAGTCCGTCGGGCTGGCGTTCGCCGTCGCCGCGTCGACCTTCTGCCCGCTGCTCGTGCTGGGGATCTGGTGGCGGCGGCTGACCGACGTCGGCGCGCTCGCCGGCCTCGCCGCGGGCGGGCTCGGCGCGGGCGGCGCCGCGATCCTCACCCTCGCCGGCTATGCGCCCGGCGGCTGGCTCGGCGCGGCCCTGGCCCTGCCCGCCGCCTGGAGCGTGCCGCTCGCCGGTGCGGTGATGGTCGTGGTGTCACTGGCGACCGCCTCCCGCGAGCCCGTGCACGCCCGCCGTTTCCTCGTGCGGCTGCACACACCGGAGTCCCTCGCCCGCTGACCCGCCCCCGGTCATCGAGGAGCGAGCGCAGGACCCCAGGTCATCGAGGAGCGAGCGCCCGCGAGCGTCACGAGATGCCCGCAGCCACCTCGACGAGGTCCGCACCGAGGTCTCGTGACGCCCCGCTCGTTCCTCGCGGGGCTCCTCGACCACCAGCGCCGCTATCCCTGGGTGCGCAGGTAGCGCCCGAAGTGCGGCACCGTGAACGCGATCCGGCCACGCTCGCCGGAGTAGATGAGCCCCTTCTTCAGCAGGGCGTCGCGGGCCGGGGAGAGGGACTGCGGCTTCTTCCCGAGTACGACGGCCACGTCCGCCGTCGCGACGGAGCCGACCGGGTCGTCGGGCTCCTCGCCGGCGGCGTCCGCCATGGCGCGGAGGTAGTCGCGCTCGGCGGGGGTGGCGCGCTCGAAGCGGGAGCCGAAGAAGCCGACGGCCAGCTCCTCCTCGGCCTCGGGCGCCGCGACGGCGACGTCGTCGGCGGTGATCGGCGTGCGCGGTGCGAGGTCCCACACGGCACGGCCGTAGGCCTGGATGAAGTAAGGGTAGCCGCGCGTGGCGTCGTACATCGCGGCGAGGGCGTCGGTGGTGAACTCGGCGTCCTCCTCGGACGCCGGCGCGACGAGGGCCCGGTCGGCGGCGTCGCGGGACAGGCGGTCGATGCGCTGGTAGGAGAAGAGCCGCTCCGAGTAGGACTTGCTGGCGGACAGCACGGCCGGGAGGTGCGGCAGGCCGGCGCCGACGACGATGACGGGGAGGCCGTTCTGGCTCAGCTCGTGGCAGGCGGCGCAGAGGGCGGAGACGTCGTCGGTGCCGAGGTCCTGCATCTCGTCGATGAAGACGGCGACGCCCTTGCCGACGTCCGCGGCGAGGCCACCGACATCCGTCAGGAGCTCGACGAGGTCGATCTCGACGTCGCCGGAGTCGGCGCGGCCGCGGACGACCGGGGCGTCGATGCCCGGGCTCCAGCGGTCGCGCAGCTTGGCGTCGGCGCCGGCGTCGCGCTGGGCGAAGGAGCGGATCACGCCGAGGACGTGATCGGTCTCCGTGGGCTCGGGGTGGCCGAGCTCGCGGACCGCCTGGTGCAGCGCCGACGACAGGGGCCGACGCAGCGACTGGTCGGGGCGAGCCTCGAGCTTGCCGGTCCCCCATCCCTTGCGGACCGCGGCCGAGCGCAGCGCGTTGAGCAGGACCGTCTTGCCGACCCCGCGCAGGCCGGTGAGCACCAGTGACCGCTCCGGACGTCCGCGGGCCACCCGTTCCAGGACCACGTCGAAGGCCGTCAGCTGCTCGTCGCGGCCGGCCAGCTCGGGTGGCCGCTGACCGGCGCCGGGCGCATACGGATTGCGGATCGGGTCCATGATCCGACGCTATCGGCGTCTCTAGCGACAGCCCTAGATCGACCTAGCGTGTCGGGGCGAGAAACCGTCGTACGTCGAGCGAGAAAGCCCCACACCTCGGGCGAGAAACCTGCGCACTTCGGCCGAAAAAGGGGCGGGCCCCCGACCATCCCCATGTGAGGTCGGGGGCACCGGCCCGAGCCGGAGGGGGGAACGGCTCAGGCCGGGCGGCGGCGGCTGCGAGCCACCAGGGCAACCCCTCCCACCACGCCGCCAGCGCCGAGTGCGACCCCCCACAGGCCGACTGGCGCCCCCGTGGCCGGCAGCACGCCGGCCTCCGCCGTCGCACCGGTCGTGGCAGCCTCGACGAGGCCCTCCACGCCGGTCTGGACAGCGGTGTCCGTGTTGTCGTCGACCGCCCCGTCGACGCCGTCGACGTCGGTCTCCTCGGCGACCGGGCAGGGATCGGTGGCCGGGGAGAGGATGAAGTCCTCCACCCAGGCCGGCTCGATCTCGATCTCGGTAGCCGCGGCGTCGACGACGGTGACCTCGGACCCGGCGACCGGGGACCAGCCGGCGCCGGCCGGGGCGGCGGCGGACGTGCCTCCCGTGGTCTCCTCCGCGGCAGCGCCGGGGCGGGTGGTGCCCGTGGCGACGTAGCCGGCCTCGGGCGCGGTGCCCTCGGGCAGCCACAGCTCCTCGACGATCGCCGCGGCGGTCTCCGTGAAGACCCCGCGGAGCCAGCCGGAGCCGAGCGGGCTGTCGCCGTCGGGCAGCTCGGCGTGCTCGGTGGTGGTCCCGGCGACGCGGGTGACGCCGGTGAAGGTGCCGCCGGCCGGACCGGGCGCCCCCAGGGCGACCCAGCTGAGCTCGTCGTGGGCCTGCTCGGGCGCGGCCGGGACGGCGGCCTGGTCGACGACCCACACCTGCTCGGTCACCTCCGGCTCGAGCACGTCCACGCGGGTGTTGCCGGTGGGTGACCAGCCGAGCCCGTTGGCTCCGGCGTTCCAGCCCTCCCGCTCCCAGCGGGTGTTGCCGTTGTGCAGGTGCGCGTACTCCCACATCACCACGGTCACCGCCGGCGTCACGACGCGGCTCTCCCAGTGCCCGACCTCCGGCACGGCGGGGACGGCGGGCGCGTCGACCACGCGGACGGCGTACTGCTCCTCGACGACGTCGACCTCGCGGCTCCACGCCCACGTGCCCTGCGCCGGGGCGACCGTGCGCTCGTGCAGCACCTCGGTCGTCGGCACCAGGCGGCTCCAGACCCACTCGAGGTGGGTCACGGCAGGGACCTGCTCGACGACCGCCGGGTGGACGATCGTGTCGTAGACGGCGTCCTGGCCGCACTCGGCGCTGATCATCGGCAGGACCTCCCCCGGGACGGGGTCGGGGGCCGCCAGCGCCGCGCCGGGGGCGCCGAGGCCGAACGCGGCGACGGCGACCAGCGAGAGGGCGGGGAGGTGGCGGCGGGACATGGCACAGCCCTTCGGTTCGGGGGTGGATGTCGCTTCCGAGCCACGACGACCTGACAACCGGACCGGCCCGCACGGGGTCACTGCCGACGAGCCGAAACAGGACAAAGTCCCAACACCCTCCCTGCGCTCGCCTCTGGAATAGGCTGACGACGTGCCCGAGCTGCCCGAGGTGGAGGCGCTGGCCCAGGACCTGCGGGGCCGGCTGGCCGGCCGCGCGATCACGAAGGTCCACGTCGCCGCCTTCAGCGCCCTCAAGACCTATGACCCGCCGCTGGCCGCGATCGAGGGCGCACTGGTGGACGACGTACGACGCCACGGCAAGTTCCTCGACATCGAGGCCAGTGGCCTGCACCTGGTCCTCCACCTCGCCCGCGCCGGATGGCTGCGCTGGAAGGACGACGTGCCCGCGATCCCGCCGCGTCCCTCGAACAAGTCCCCCCTGGCGGTGCGCATCGTGCTCGACGAGGCCGACGGCGTCACGCCCGGGCTCGACATCACCGAGGCCGGCACCAAGAAGTCGCTGGCGCTCTATCTGGTCCGCGACCCCCTCGACGTCCCCGGAGTCGCGTCGCTCGGGCCCGACCCGCTCACCGACGACTTCACTCCCGAGCGGCTGGCCCGGATCCTCACCGACGCCGGACGCAAGCAGCTCAAGGGCGTGCTGCGCCACCAGGGCACGATCGCCGGCATCGGCAACGCCTACTCCGACGAGATCCTCCACGCGGCCCGGATGTCGCCCTACAAGCCGTCCGACTCGCTCTCCGACGACGAGCTCGCCATCCTCTACGCCGCGGTCCGCGACACCCTCGGCGCCGCCGTCGAGCGCTCCCGCGGGCACGCCGCCAGCGAGCTCAAGGCGGAAAAGAAGTCCAACCTCGCCGTCCACGGCCGCGCCGGCCAGCCCTGCCCCGTGTGTGGCGACACGGTGCGCGAGGTCTCCTTCGCGGACTCGAGCCTGCAGTACTGCGCCACCTGCCAGACCGGCGGCAAGCCGTTGGCCGACCGGCGGATGAGCAAGCTGCTGAAGTGAGCTCGAGGGCTCGAGCGGGCTCGAGTGAGCTGGCCGCTCACGCTGTGACGCGAGGAGTTCACGCGACGTTCGATCGAACGCCCAGGTTTCCCCCGTGGTCGGACGTGAAAGACTTCTCAGGCTTCCCTCAGTATCGCGCTGCTCTGCCGGCGCCGGGATGCGCCCACCATCACGTAGCTCTCACGAACCGGAGAAACACATGAAGAAGACCGCCCTCGGCCTCGGCAGCATGCTGCTGGTCGCCTCGTTCTCGCTCAGCGCCTGTGGCACCGACGAGGGCGAGCTCGCCAAGGAGTACTGCGACCTGGCCCAGGACGCCCAGGACGCCGCCGAGTCGGGCGACGCCGGCAAGATCGAGGACGCCACCAAGGCGCTCACGGACTGGCTGGAGGACAACAAGGACGTCGAGGGTGACGAGAAGGAGTTCACCGACGCCGTCGAGGACGAGTGCGGCGACCTGTCGACCGTTCCGTGATCCAGGCCTGATCCAGGCCTGATCCAGGCCTGATCCATCGCGATCCACGAGCCGGGCTCCCGTCAGCGGGAGCCCGGCTCGCTGCGTCTCACCGGGTCTGCTCATCTAGTGGCGCACTAGGCTCGCCGCATGATCCCCCAGGTCGAGATCGATGCCGTCCCGGACCCGCTGCCCGAGGGCCTGGTCGTCCTCGACGTCCGCGAGGACGAGGAGTGGGCGGCCGGCCGCATCGACGGCGCGGTCCACATCCCGCTGATGGAGCTGCCCGCGCGGGTCGGCGAGCTCGTCGAGCTCGAGGCGCCCCAGACGCTGGTGGTCTGCAAGGCCGGCGGGCGCTCGGCCCGCGCCGTCGCCTACCTCGCCCAGCAGGGCTATGACGTCGTCAACCTCGTCGACGGGATGATGGGCTGGGAGCGCGCCGGCCGCCCGATGGTCGCCGACGGCCCGGAGGCACCCGTCGTCATCTGACGACGAAATGACGACGGGCGCGACACCCGGAGGTGCCGCGCCCGCGCGATGCCTGAGCTGGAGGAGTCAGGCAGGTCCCGCGATCACGCCTGGCAGGTCTCGCCGACGTACTCGAAGAACTTGTCGATGTTCTTCTCGTCGTCCTCGGAGACGCCGGGGACGGTGTCGTCGCCGTCCTCGCTGCCGAAGGAGTCCTTGGCCTCGTCGTAGTCGAGGTCGGTGATCGCGTCGACCGCGGCCTCGAAGCCGGCGCGCTCGTCGTCGCCGATGTCCTCGGGGGTGCCCACCTCGCCGAGGTCCTCGTAGGCGGCCTGGATGTCCTTCCACTCGTCCTCGGTGGGCTCGTCACCCTCGATGGACAGGGAGACCTCGGAGATGTTGGTGATCTCGTCGCAGAAGTCCTTCTCGGAGGCGTCCGAGGGGTAGCCCCCGCAGGCGGTCAGGGAGAGGGCGAGCAGGACCGCGGCACCAGCAGAAGCGAGCGGGCGCTTGATCGAAGTCATCGGGTTTCCTTTCGTGGGAGCGGGTCACCGTGCCGGACCCGCGACAGGTCGCCGTCGTGACGACCCGAGGGACACCCCATGCCCCTCGACGGGCCGATTATTCACAGCCTGCTCTCAGACACGGCGAACCACGGGTGGCGCGCCGGTGACGAGTGGGTGTCAGTCCGCCCAGACGGGTGGCAGCGGCACGTCGAGGAGCAGCTCCAGCCGCTGGACGTACGACGCCCGCGAGATCGGGCGCACCCCGAGCGTCCGCAGGTGGGGCGTGGCCCACTGCACGTCGATCAGCCGGTCCCCCGCCGCGCCGGCCGGGTCGGAGCGGAGCAGGTCGACGAGCCCGACGAGCGCGGCCTTCGAGGCGTCGGTCTCGTGGTGGAACATCGACTCCCCGGCGAACAGCCCGCCGATCGCGACGCCGTAGAGCCCGCCGACGAGACGGTCGTCGCGCCACGCCTCGACCGAGTGGGCCCAGCCCAGGCGGTGGAGGGTGCCGTAGGCGCGGGCGATGCGCCGGTCGATCCAGCCGTGGGGCCGGCGCGGGTCGGCGCAGGCGGCGACGACGTCGTCGAAGCAGGTGTCGACGCGGATCTCGAAGCGGCGGGCCGAGCGGCGCAGCGAGCGGGTGACCCGCAGGCCGTCGAGCGGGAGGACGCCGCGGTGGGCGGGGCTCCACCAGCCGACCGAGCGGCCCTCGGGCATGGGGAAGAGCCCCGTCCGGTAGGCCTTCAGCAGGGTGCCGGGCTCGAGGTCGGCGCCGATGCCGACGAGGTCGCTGGCATCGTGCTCGGCGTCCTCGGGGTCCAGCTCGACCCCCAGCTCGACCCCCAGCTCGACATCGTCGCGCTCGTCGCCGTCGCTGTCATCGAGGTCAGGGTCGTCGTCGACGTCGCCCACCGGACCCAGGATCGGCAGCGCTGCCAGCTCCGCTCGCCCCGGGAGGTCCCAGGGCGAGGGAGGCGGCTCGACGGGCACGGCAGTGCTCGCCGCTCAGCGCGACCGGGGGGTCACTGGCTCGGCGTGGCGAAGACGTCCTGGCAGGCGTCCTCGGCGTACTCCGAGAAGGCGTCGAGCTTGGCCTCGTCGGCGTCCGACACGTCCGGCTCACCGCCGCTGGTGAACAGCTTGCGGGCCTCGGCGTAGTCGATGCCGGTGATGGTGGAGACCAGGATGTCGAGCCCCTCGCTCTGCTCCGCGGTGGCGTCGGCGGGAGTGCCGAGCTCGCCGAGGGCGGCATAGGCCTCCTGCAGCGCCTTCCACTCCGCGGCGGTCACGGAGGCCGACGTCTGGCTGCTCGTCATGAACACCTCCTGCAGCGCACCGCAGAACTCCTCGGTGCCGGCCGCGGCCGGGCCGGCACTCTCACCGTCGGTGGCGCCGTCGGAGCCCTCGTCGGTGGCGCCGTCGGAACCCTCGCTCGCGGCATCGTCGCTCGCGGCGCCGTCCGTGCTCGCGCTGGTGTCGGCGCTGGCCTTGTCGTCGCCGTCGTCGTCCCCGTCCGCGTCATCCCCGCACGCGGCCAGCGAGAGCGCGAGGGCGAGGGCCGCGAGGGCGGTGGCGAACAGGCGGAGCAGGCGGGTCATGGGGAACCTTCCGGTGCGGACGACACGATCGGGCCACAGTACGGGAGGCGCGATGGACGGACCTGCCGGCCCGTCCGCGGGCCGCCGCCCATGGCCCCACCACCCAGCACGCTCCTAGGATCGAGTCATGGCATCGCGGATGAAGAAGGGCCTGGCGGCGGGGGCCGCGCGGCAGCTGGCTCCACGGCTCACCCAGCTCGCACCGGGTCTGACCCACTCGTTCGTACGGGAGGCGCTGCAGCGCGCGATCCACGGCATCGGCCCGCTGCCTCCGGCGGCGGCCGCGGCGGAGGAGCAGCTGCGCGAGCAGCACGGCAACGTCGACAAGGCGATCCGAGAGGTCATCGAGAACCACGTCCTCTACGCCAGCATCGAGGGCTTCGCCACCAATCTCGGCGGCCTGGTGACCGCTGCCGTGGTGGCGCCGGCCAACATCACCGGGCTCGCTCTCATCCAGTGCCGCATGATCGCCGGCATCGCGCACCTGCGCGGCTACGACCTCGACGACCCGCGGGTCCGCAACGCCATCCTGGTGACCGTCCTCGGCGAGGACCAGGTGCTCAAGATGGTCAAGCGCAAGGACCTGCCGGCGCCGCCGATGGCGATCGCGACGGCCCCCGACGTCGACCCCGGACTGGACCGCGACGTGGCCAACGCCGTCGCCGCCGAGCTGATCGGTCGCGTCGTCGGCAAGAGACTGGCGGTCACGGTCAGCAAGCGGGTGCCGGTCGTCGGCGGAGCCGTCGGCGCCGCCACCGACGGCTGGACCACCTTCCGCGTCGGGCGCTACGCCGGCCGCGAGCTGCGGCCACGCCCGTAAGCGACGCCGCTTCCTCGCGGCGCGCAGCAGGCGTCACCTGCTCGCGCGGCCTCTTGCCTTGCGGTAGGCGCCGAGGGCCTTGCGGCCCGGCTGGCTGTCCTCCATGCGGCGTACGGTCCACTCCATCGACCGCATCAGTCGCGGGCTCCGGGCGCGGATGACGTCGCGGCGGGCGTCCTCGAGCTCGACGCGGAGCCGCTCGATCTCGCTCTCCCGCTCGGCCGAGGCCAGCAGCAGGGCCTTGATCGCGTCGACCGCGGCCGCGGCGACCTGGCGCTCGCGCGGTCGGTCGGGGTCGGGCCACGGATCGGAGATCGCGGCGGTGCCGCGCAGGTCCGCGAGGTCGCCGACGACGTCGTAGCCGCGCGCGTCCAGCTCGGCGATCCACTTCTCCGTCAGCTCCTCCACCCACGGCAGGTCCGCCGGGGGAAGGCTGAGCCGCGGTGAGGACGTACGCCGGGAGAGAGTCTGGTGGGCCAGCAGCTCCCGGACGAGCGGGCGGTAGGACGCCGGCGACAGCTCGCTCGCAGCAGCACGGTTGATCCGCGCCACCAGCGCCGACTCGGGCACCCCGAGGCTCGGGTTGGACCGCTCGGTCTCCCGCTCCAGCTCGATGCCGTCGAGGCCGAACGCCGTGCTGAACCGCTGCCACAGCAGGTCGGGGGCGCCGCCGGGTCGGGGCACGGTGACGATGTGGATCCGCTCGGGGGGCAGCGCGCTGCCCCAGCGGTCGAGGATGTCGGGGATCTCCTGGACGCCCCAGAACCAGGCGCCGATCCGGTGACTGCGCTCGGGGTCGCGCACGACCTCCATGAAGCGGGCGTAGGTGATCGACGCGCGGTGCTTGACGTTCTCCTGCCACTCCGCGGGGATCTGGCGGATCAGGCCACGCACCGAGATCACCAGGTGCACCTCGGCGCCGCTGCCGTCGGCGCGGTGACCCAGCGACTCCAGCGCGCGCTCGGCCTGCGCCCGGGAGGCGGTGGCGAGGATCTCGTGGCTGACGATCGACGTGCCGTCGTGGGCGCGGACCTGCGCGGCCAGCGCGTCCCACGCACCGACCGCCTCCTCCTCCAGCCCGCCCCAGCGCAGGCGCATGAGGTCGAGCGCGGCGAGGAAGTGGGCGTCGAAGCGGTCGGCGGGATAGCTGATGCCGTGCTTGAGCAGGGTCGGGCGGTTCTGGAAGAGGACGTCCTGGAGGTACGACGTGCCGGTCTTCGGGGTGCCGACGTGCAACAGGACCCGGCGGCTCATCTGCTCATCACCTACTGGTCTCGTCCCTGGTCTCGTCCCTGGTCTCGTCCCTGGCCTGATGCCTGCGCTGCTCCCGCGACCGGGTCGAGGAGCAGGTCCAGCGCCAGGCCGAGGACGGCGTCGTCGACCGGTCGCACCGGCTCCGTCGGCTGCGGCCCGGGCAGCAACGCGTCGAGATCGCCGAGCACAGGGTAGCCAGCCGCGGCGAGGTCGTGGCGGGCCCGCTCGGCCTGGGCGTCGAGCCAGCTGCTCCAGCGCGGCGGCACGGTCGGCGCCGGACCGCCACGCCCGTCGAGCCGGTCGACCAGCGCGGTGTGCAGCAGGCTGGGCCGGCGCTCGTGGTCGACGAGGAGCCCCAGCGGGTCACCGATGCGCCGGACCAGGTCGACCGCATCGGCCCCGAGCCGCGGCGGCGCGGCGACGTCGGCCACGCCCAGCGCATCGGCCAGGCGCGCCGGGTCGGTCACGATGACGACCTTGCCGGCGTCGTACCGCTGGGCCGCGGAGCGGGCCATCCGGGGCAGGTCCGCGCGGGGCGGCAGCCCGCCGGCGCCCGCGGCGCCCTTGACGAAGGCGCCCCACGTGACGCCGCCCTGGTCGAAGGAGCGGACGGTCCAGGCGTCGGCGAGGAGGGTGGCGAGGTCGGGCGCAAGGAGGTAGGCCGTGGGCCGTCGCCCGCCCGAGGGGTGGCCCTGCCCGGCGAGATCGGCCCGGGCCGCGCCGGCGCGCCAGGGGCTGCCGACCACGACGAAGGGCTGGGTCAGCTGGCGCCAGCGGTGGCTGGCGCTGCGGACGCGCTCGATGGTGGAGCGCTGTGCCACCGGCTGGCGGGCGACGTCCTCGGCGAGCAGCAGGCTGGCGACGCGGAGCAGCTCGGCGGCCTCGAGTGCGTCGGGATCGACGGGACTGGGGCCGAAGCCGGAGCCGTCGAGCCCGGTCAGGGTCAGCTCGGCGCGGCCACGTCCGGTGACGTCCGCCGCCACCACCCGGTCGGCGAGGCCGGCGGGCAGGCTGCGGCCGGAGTCGGCGGCGCGACGGTTGAGCCGCAGCAGCAACGCCAGGTGCTGGGCCCCGGGCAGCCGAGGGCCGGTGGCCGGGGCGTCGGCGACGGGATCGGCACCGGGGTCGGCGGTCCAGTCGAGCCAGCTCGTGGTCGAGCCGGCTCGCAGGGCGGCCACCCAGCCCCACGCGCGCGACTCTGCACTCATGGCGCCACCGTAGTCGGAGCGCCGCGAGCAGTGGCGGCGACCTCGGTCACTCGGTGGGTGGCGTGAGGGCCCGGACGACCGCCGACGGGCTCGGCCGGCCCAGCTCTGCAGCCATCCAGCGGCTGGTCGCCGCGACCGCCGTGAGGTCGACGCCGTGCTCGATGCCGAGACCGGTGAGGAACCAGACCAGGTCCTCGGTCGCGAGGTTGCCGGTGGCGCTGTGCGCATAGGGGCAGCCGCCGAGACCGCCGGCCGAGGCGTCGTACGTCGTCACGCCGGCCTGCAGGCCCGCGTGGACGTTGGTCAGCGCCTGTCCGTAGGTGTCGTGGAAGTGCAGCGCCAGGCGCTCGGGGCCGATGCCGGCGGCAGCGAAGGCGGCGACCAGGGCCCGGACGTGCCCGGCGGTCGCGACACCGATGGTGTCGCCGAGGCTGAGCTGGCCGACGCCGAGGTCGAGCAGGCGGGTGCCGACGGCGACGACCTGGTCGATGGGGACGGCCCCCTCCCAGGGGTCGCCGAAGCACATCGAGACGTAGCCCCGCACGTCCATCCCCTGCGCCAGGGCGCGGTCGACCGTCGGGGCGAACATCTCGAACTGGGAGTCCACGGTGCGGTTGAGGTTGCGCTCGGCGAAGGTGTCGGTGGCGGAGGCGAAGACCGCGACGTGGCGCAGCCCGAGCTCGACGGCGCGGTCGAGGCCGCGCTCGTTGGGCACCAGGACCGGCAGCTCGGCCGCGGCGTCGCCCAGCTCGGCCCGCAGCGCGGTCATCAGGTCCGCCGCGTCCGCCAGCTGCGGCACCCACCGCGGGTGCACGAAGCTGGTCGCCTCGACGATCGGCAGGCCCGCGGCGAGGAGGCGGCGTACGAACGCCGCCTTGGTCGCCGTCGGGATGATCCCCTGCTCGTTCTGCAGGCCGTCGCGGGGACCGACCTCGTAGATCGTGACAGCGGCCGGCAGGCCGGGCTCCGGCACGACCATCGGCAGCCCGATCACGACTCCTCACCCCGGTCGGCCCGATCGACGACGAAGAGCGGGGCGCCCAGGGCCACCTGGTCGGTGGTGCGCGCCGCGACCCGGGTGACGGTGCCGTCGTAGGGCGCCTTGAGCGCGAGCTCCATCTTCATCGCCTCCACCACGCCGAGCACCTGTCCCTCGACGACCTGCTCGCCCTCGGTGACCCTGACGTCGACGACGATGCCGGGCATCGGCGCCGCGACCGTGCCGTCGCCGGCGTCGGCCGCATGGTCGGTGGTGGCGTCGGGGCGGGTGAAGACGAAGCGTTGGCCGCGGTGGACCAGCTCCACGTCGTGCGCGGTCACCCGAGCGACGGTGCCCTCCGGGACCCGTGCCGCGGCCGTGACGTCCTCGTCGAACGTGACGAGGGGAGCGGCCGGCGGCCCACCCATCCGGAACCCGTCGCCGGCGAAGGGTCCCCCGGCGGCGGCGTGGGCGTCGAGCCACAGCCGCGCGGCGATCGCGCGAGCGGGCGCGGGATCGGGGGCGGGCACCTTGTTGCGGTCCAGCCAGGCCGTGTCGATGCCGCCGGGCTCGGCGAACACCTCGCTCGCGACCAGCTCGCGCAGGAAGCCGGTGTTGGTGGTGAGACCGAGGATCGCCGTGTCGTCCAGGGCGTCGACCAGACGACGTCTCGCCGACTCGCGGTCCACCCCGACCGCGATGACCTTGGCGAGCATCGGGTCGTAGGAGGTGCCGACGACCTGACCGGACTCCAGCGCGTGGTCGACCCGGGCGGACTCCGGCCACGCGACGACGGCCGCGGTCCCGGCCTGGGGCAGGAAGCCGTTGAACGCGTCCTCGGCATAGACCCGTGCCTCGATCGCGTGCATCTCGTGGCCGGCCAGCCGTCGGACCCAGTCGGCCTGGTCGAGCTCGGCGCCGCTCGCGACGTGCAGCTGCAGCGCCACGAGGTCGGTGTGGTTGACCTCCTCGGTCACCGGGTGCTCGACCTGGAGCCGGGTGTTCATCTCCAGGAAGTAGAAGTCGTTCGTCGCCGCATCGAGCAGGAGCTCGACGGTGCCGGCGTTGGTGTATTCGACCGCCTTCCCGAGGTCGACCGCTGCCTGGTGCATCCGCTCGCGCAGCTCGTCGTCGAGGCCTGGCGCCGGCGCCTCCTCGATCACCTTCTGGTGTCGCCGCTGCACGGAGCACTCGCGGGTGCCGAGGTGGATGACGTTGCCGTGGGCGTCGCCGATCACCTGCACCTCGATGTGCCGGCCGCGCTCGACGTACTTCTCGATGATCATCGCGTCGTCACCGAACGCGCCGAGGGCCTCGCGCTTCGCCGCGGCCATTGCCTCGGGGAGCTCGGCCGCGGAGCGGACGATGCGCATGCCCTTGCCGCCGCCGCCGGCCGCGGCCTTGACGAGCACGGGATAGACGAAGGACGCGGTGTCGTCCCCCAGGTCGTACGACGGCACGACCGGCACACCCGCGGCGACAGCGAGCTCACGGGCGGCGTCCTTGCGGCCCATCTGCTCGATGACCTCGGGCGTCGGGCCGATCCAGGTCAGCCCGGCATCGATCACGGCCCGGGCGAAGGCAGCGTTCTCCGAGAGGAATCCGTAGCCGGGGTGGATCGCGTCTGCGTCCGCCTCCACCGCGGCGGCGAGGACCGCGTCGGCGTCGAGATAGCTGGGGATCCTCAGTGCGAGGTCGGCGTCGCGGACGTGGAGCGCCTCGGCGTCGACGTCGGTATGGACGGCGACGGTGCGGATGCCGAGGTCACGGCCCGTGCGGAACACGCGCCGGGCGATCTCGCCGCGGTTGGCGACGAGGATGGAACGGATGGCACTGGTCTCGGTCATCGCGATCACATCCGGAAGATGCCGTAGGAGGGGTCCGGCGTGGGCACGGCCGTGACCACGTCCAGCGCCATGCCCAGCACCCGCCGGGTGTCGGCGGGGTCGATGACGCCGTCGTCCCACAGCCGCGCGGAGGCGTAGTAGGGCGAGCCCTGGCGTTCGTACTGCTCCTCGATCGGACGCTTGAACTCCGCGACGTCCGGGTCGTGCTCCTTGCCCGCGACGGTGGCGAGCACGTTGGCAGCCTGCTCGCCACCCATCACCGAGATCCGGGCGTTGGGCCACATCCACAGGAAGCGCGGGTCGTAGGAGCGACCGCACATGCCGTAGTTGCCGGCCCCGAAGGACCCGCCGATGACGAGTGTCAGCTTCGGGACGACCGAGCAGGCGACCGCGGTGACGAGCTTGGCGCCGTCGCGGGCAATGCCCCGGTTCTCGTACTCGCGCCCGACCATGAAGCCGGAGATGTTCTGCAGGAACAGCAAGGGGATGCCGCGTTGGTTGCACAGCTCGACGAAGTGGGCGCCCTTGAGCGCCGACTCGCTGAAGAGGATGCCGTTGTTGGCCACGATCCCGACCCGGTGGCCGTGGATGGTCGCGAAGGCGCAGACCAGCGTCTCGCCATAGAGCTGCTTGAACTCCTGGAAGCGGCTGCCGTCGACCAGGCGCCGGATCACCTCGCGGACGTCGTACGGCGTGCGCGTGCTCGACGGCACCACGTCGTAGATGCTCTCGGGGGCCTCGAGCGGGTCCTCCACCGTCACCGCTGGTCGAGGTGCGAGGTCGCCCCGCGACCGGGCCTCGAAACCACCGGACGCGGACCCCGGCAGCGTGTCCACGATCCCCCGCAGGATCCGCAGCGCGTGGTCGTCGTCGTCGGCCAGGTGGTCGACGACACCGGAGCGCCGGGCATGGACCTCCCCGCCGCCGAGCTCCTCGGCGGTGACGACCTCGCCGGTCGCGGCCTTCACCAGCGGGGGTCCGCCGAGGAAGATCGTGCCCTGCTCCTTGACGATGACGGTCTCGTCGGACATCGCGGGCACGTAGGCGCCGCCCGCGGTGCAGGAGCCCATCACGGCGGCGAGCTGGGGGATCCCGCGTGCCGACATGTTGGCCTGGTTGAAGAAGATGCGGCCGAAGTGCTCGCGGTCGGGGAAGACCTCGTCCTGCATCGGCAGGAAGGCGCCGCCGGAGTCGACGAGGTAGAGGCAGGGCAGCCGGTTCTCGGCGGCGATCGTCTGCGCGCGCAGGTGCTTCTTGACCGTCATCGGGTAGTAGGTGCCGCCCTTGACCGTCGCGTCGTTGGCGACGACGAGGCAGTTGCGACCCTGCACCCGGCCGATGCCGGCGATCACGCCGGCCGCGGGCACGGCGTAGTCGTCCCCGTCGTCCCCGTCTGCCCCGTCTGCCCCGTCGGCCCCGTAGAGGCCGAAGGCGGCGAGCGGAGCGATCTCGAGGAAGGGGCTGCCGGGGTCGAGGAGGCGGTCGACGCGATCGCGGGGCAGCAGCTTGCCGCGGGCGGTGTGCTTGTCGCGGGCGGTGGGGCTGCCGCCCTGGCGCACGCGCGCGAGCCGGTCGCGCAGCTCGGCGCTGAGCTCGGCCAGCGTCGGGGGGGTGGTGGTCACAACGAGAAAGGTTAACGATCATTAACCTCGTCGGCAACGAGCGACCTGAGAAGGTTTGGCAAAATTGTGTGCCCCGCGAACGCTAGTGGTCATCTCCGGAAGCTGTTCGGGGCGCGGGACACCCGGAGAACTTCCGGAGCTGACCACTAGCCTGCTGTGATGACCGAGCCCCGTCGGCGTGAGCAGATCCTCGCCACCGCCGCCGACCTCTTCGCGGCCCGAGGCTTCCACGGCGTATCCGTCAGCGACCTCGGCGCGGCGTGCGGCATCTCCGGACCCGCGCTCTACAAGCACTTCCCGTCCAAGCAGGCGGTGCTCGCCGAGATGCTGGTGTCCATCAGCGAGCGCCTGCTCGCCGTGGGCCAGGAGCGGGTGGCCACCTCCGACGGCGCCGCCGACGCACTGCGCGACCTGGTGGACTGGCACACCGAGTTCGCCCTCACCCACCGTCCGCTGATCATCGTGCAGGACCGCGACTGGGAGTCACTGCCCGAGGACGCCCGCGACCAGGTCCGCCGGCTGCAGCGCGCCTACATCTCGCTGTGGGCCGGCCAGCTCCGCACCCTGCAGCCCGACCTCGACCAGCCCGCCGCCCACGCGGCCGTCCAGGCCACCTTCGGCCTGCTCAACTCGACCCCGCGCGCCGGGCAGGACATCCCCGACGCCCCCCTGCGCGACCTGCTCGCCTCGATGGCGCTCGCCGCGCTCGGCGTACCGGCCCCCGCTCCGCTGGGATAGTCCCTGCCCAAAAGCACCGAACTGCGGTCGATTTCGGTGCTTTTGGGCAGGGACTATCCCGAACGGCGGGGGTACGACGGGGTCCGATCCGGGTCAGAAGCGCGGCGCGGCCCGCTCGATGATCGGGGCGAGATCGAGGCCGGCGGGCAGGGTGCCGAAGGCGCTGCCCCAGTCGCGGACCAGGCGGCTGGCGCAGAAGGCGTCGGCGACGGCGGTGGGGGCGAAGCGGATCAGCAGGCCGGCCTGGAAGACGACGGCGATCTGCTCGACCAGGCGTCGGGCGCGCAGCTCGATGTCGTCGAAGTCCGTGAACTCCTTCTTCAGCGACGTGAGCGCGTCGTCGTAGCGCTGGTCGGTGCCGACGGCCAGCTCGGCCTCGGCGAAGAACGCGTCGAGGGACTCGGGCTCGCGGCCGATGGCGCGCAGCGCGTCGAGGGCGGCGACGTTGCCGGAGCCCTCCCAGATCGACAGCAGCGGCAGCTCGCGATAGATCCGGGCGAGGTCGAAGTCCTCGGTGTAGCCGTTGCCGCCGAGGCACTCGAGCGCCTCCACCGCCAGGGAGGGGCCGCGCTTGCAGACGTAGTACTTCGTGGCGGCGAGGGCGAGTCGGCGCAGGGCGGCCTCGCCCGCGTCGCCGTGGATGGCGCGGTCGTTGGCGCCGGCCAGGCGCATCATCGCGGTGGTCGCGGCCTCGGACTCCAGGGCGAGGTCGGCGAGCACGTTGCGCATCAGCGGCTGGTCGACGAGCTGCTTGCCGAAGGCAGCGCGGTGCTGGGTGTGGTGGACGGCCTGCTCGAGGGCGGCGCGCATGCCGGCGGCGCTGCCGATGACGCAGTCGAGGCGGGTCATGTTGACCATCTCGACGATCGTCTTGACGCCCTTGCCCTCCTCGCCGACGAGCCAGCCGACGGCGTTCTCGTACTCGATCTCCGACGAGGCGTTGGACTTGTTGCCGAGCTTGTCCTTGAGCCGCTGGAAACGGATCGGGTTGGCGTCGCCTCCCGGCAGGACGCGGGGCAGCAGGAAGCACGACAGCCCGCCCGGCGCCTGCGCGAGGGTGAGGAACATGTCGGACATCGGGGCGGAGGTGAACCACTTGTGGCCCACGATCCGGTAGGCGCCGGCCTCGTCGCCTCCTCCGTCCAGCGGCGTCGCGGTGGTCGTGTTGGCGCGCACGTCCGAGCCGCCCTGCTTCTCGGTCATCGACATGCCGGCGATCAGGCCCCGCTTGGTCGCGGGGTCGCGCAGGCCGAAGTCGTACTCCCGATTCGTCAGCAGCGGCTCGAAGCGCGCAGCCAGCTCGGGGGTGGCCCGCAGCGCCGGGACCACGGCATAGGTCATCGAGATCGGGCAGCCGTGCCCGGCGTCGACGTTCCAGGAGTAGAACTTCGCCGCGCGAGCGACGTGCGCGCCCGGTCGGTCGTCGGCCCACGGCGCCGCGTGGATGCCGTGGGAGACGGCGGTCTCCATCAGCTGGTGGTACGCCGGGACGTACTCGACCTCGTCGACGCGCCGGCCGTAACGGTCATGGGTGTGCAGGCGGGGCGGGACGCGCTCGGCGAGCCGTCCCCAGTCGCGGGCCTCGGCGGAGCCGGCGAGCCGGCCGACGGCCTCGATCTCGGGCAGGGCCCAGCCGGCGCCCTCGCGCTCGATGCCCTCGCGCAGCGCGGGGTCGGCGGACGTGTCGTGGCCGAGGAGCGGCGGGACCTGGTTGGTGACCTCGTGGGTGCTGGTCATGGCGATCATCCCTCGCTGTTCGGCTGGTTCGTGACGTTGCTGGTCTGCGGTCCGTGGTCGTCGTACGGCGCCCCGTCGCGCTCACGCACGGCCTGCCGGAAGCCGGCCTCGGCGGCGCGCTGCTGGAAGGCGTATCCCTCGCGGGTGTGGCGGGAGATGCCGTCGAAGACGGTCGAGATCATCTGACTGTTCTGCACGCCCTGCGCGAGGAGCGCGGAGTTGAGCGCGAGCTTGGTCATGATGAGCTGGTTGAGCGGCATCGCGGCGATCCGCTGCACCAGCGCCTCGGTGCGCTCCTCAAGCCGGTCGGGCTCGGGCGCGTCGATCGCCAGGCCCCACGCCGCGGCCTCGGTGCCGGTGAGGGTGTCACCGGTGAGCAGCAGCCGCTTGGCCCGCTGGTCGCCGAGGCGGTGCGCCCACAGGCCGGCGGACGGGACGCCCCAGACCCGGGTGGGCGGGTAGCCGATCTTGGCGTCCGCCGCGATCACGATCTGGTCGCAGTGCAGCGCGATGTCGGTGCCGCCGGCGACGCAGAAGCCGTGGATCCTCGCCACGGTGGGCTTGTTGGCGTGCAGCAGGCTCGCGAAGCCACGCGTGAAGCGGCTCATCATCGCGTAGTCGACCATCGGGTCCCACGTGCCCGCCGGGTCGTGGTTGAGCATCTGGACGGTCGGGTCGAGGACGGTGCCCTCGCGCGGCACAGGCCCCACCCGGTGGTCGAGCTCGTCGAGACCCCCGTCCATCAGACCCTCGGCCGAGGCGGCGAGGTCGTAGCCACCGCAGAAGCCCTTGCCCCGGCCGCTGAGCACGATCACGTGCACCCGCGGATCGAGATCGGCGCGCTCGACGGCGTCGGCCAGCTCGACCGGGGTGTCCGGGGTGATCGAGTTGCCCTGCTCCGGACGGTTGAAGGTGAGTCGCGCGACCCGCCCGTCGACCTCGTAGGTCAACGTCCGGTAGGGCGGCACGTCGTCGGAGAGCCGCGGCGTGGCGCGGTACGGCGAGTCGGGGCCCTCGTGCGCGGGGCGACGCCAGGCGGCGGGATCCGTCATGGCCGCGACATTACGCTTGTGTCGACAGTTGTGTCCAGATCTGTAGTTCCCTGTCGTTCGTCGAGTAGTCCGCGAGGAACGAGCGGGCGTATCGAGACGTCTGTGCCCGGTGCTGGGACTGGCCCGGTCCGGTACGCCGGTTGCGGACGTCTCGATACGCGGCTCGCTGGCGCTCGCCTGCTACTCGACGAACGAAGGAGGTGCTGGCGCTCGCCTGCTACTCGACGAGCGAGCGTCACAGCATGAGAAAGTGCGGTCGTGACCGAGACCGCCCCGCTCCCCGCGCGATCGGTCATGCTCAGTCTGCTGCTCGGCTCCCATCCCGATCGGATGTCGGCCGCGGAGCTGGTCCGCGCCGGCGAGCACTTCGGCATCCCCGCGTCGACCGCACGGGTCGCGCTCACCCGCGCCGTCGCCGCCGGGGACCTGCGCCGCCACCCTTCGACAGGCTCAGGGCAAGCGGCCGTCTATGCCCTCGGCGAGCGCCTCGCCCGCCGACAGCAGCGTCAGGATGAGGCCGCACTCGATGCCGAGACCCCGTGGGACGGCACCTGGGAGATGGCGGTCGTGGTGGTCGGCGGCCGGTCGGCGACCGAGCGGGGCGCACTGCGGGAGCGGCTGGCGTCCTACCGCCTGGCGGAGCTGCGCGAGGGCGTGTGGACCCGCCCGGCCAACCTGCGGCGACCGCGCGCCTACGCCGACGACGTCGTGCTCAGCACGTTCACCGCCACGCCGGACGACGACCCCGCCGCCCTCGCGGCCGGCCTGTGGGACCTGCGCGCCTGGGCCGCCGAGGGACGCCGGCTCCTCGACCGGCTCGCGGCGACCACCGAGCCCGCCCCGCGCCTCGCGGTCGCCGCGCACCTGGTGCGTCACCTCGCCGCCGATCCACTGCTGCCGGCGACGCTGCTGCCCGCCGACTGGCCGGCCGCGGCCATGCGCGACGCCTATGCGGGCTACCAGGCCGAGCTGCGCGGGTTGACCGTCGGCTCGTGACGTCCCGCGGCGCTCAGCCCACCGCGTCGCGGCGATCGAGATCGGTGGCCAGGTAGGGGTCGAGCCGCGACAGCCGGGTGGCGAGCTCGCGACACCGTTGCGGGGTGTCGGCCGCGGCAACCCAGTCGGCCTCGGCGGTGGTCACCCCGACGAGCTGCAGGAACTCCAGCCGGCCGTGCAGGGAGTCGACCGGCGCGACGGTCGTGTCGGGCACCACGAGGTAGCTCGTGATCGCCGAGTCGTAGCCCTGCCGGATCGAGCTCCCGCCGGCGACCACCTGGAAGGGCTCGAACCAGCGTCCCGAGCCGGCGGTGTAGCGCGCCAGGTTGGCCATCGTGCCGATCGCCCAGCCGATCTCGGGCTCGGTCGTGCGCACCTTGGTCGTCAGCTCGTAGCCCCAACCGCTCCGCTCGCGACCATAGCTCTCCAGATCGGCGTAGAGGTCGCTCATCCCATAGCTGACCGCGTGCAGGTAGCCGTCACCGACGAAGACGCTCACGCCGTCGAGATGCTCCGGTCCGCCGAACATCGCGCGGGCCGCCAGGTTGGTCGCCGAGTGGCGCGGCTCCTGGTCGCCGTAGACGGCGGCGAACGCCGAGTCGATCGCCTCCCACCCGGGCGCCCAGTCGTCCTCTGCGGCGGTGCGGGCGGCGTACTGTTCACGGCTCATGGGTGCACTCACCGCGGGGACCTGCCCGCCGCGAGGGAGCAACAAACCGCTGGCGCCACAGGGCGTGTCTCCCACGTCGGCGCCGTCGGCCCGGGAGGCGGGCCCTAACCCCCTGCAGCGGCGCGGCGCATCTCCTGCAGCCAGGCGCGATAGGCGAGGTGCTCGGCCCGCAGCGCCTCGCCCGGCCAGTCCCGGGGCAGGAGCGCGACCGGCAGCACCGGGTCGGCGAGCAGGTGGCGGGCCGAGGTGATGCAGGCAGCGAACCGGCGAGCAGGGTCGTCGGTGCGGGTCGCCTCGAGCAGCGAGCGCGCCGTGGCGGCCCAGGCGTCGAGGTCCCACAGCAGGGCGACGAGCTCGTCGGCCGAGCGAGCCGGGCGGGCGACGAAGCGCTCCCCCAGCACGAGGACCTCCTCCGTCCATTCGAGCTCGAGGTTGGCCGGACGGAGCCAGAGGCCCTCGCGCAGCTCGGCCAGGCGCAGCCCCTGGAGCCGCGACCGCAGCTCGGCCCGCTCGTCGGCGGGACGACCGGCCGCAGTGACCGTAAACATCTCCCAGTCGCCCGCCCAGCCACCGGCCCGGTCGACACGGCGCGGGTGGACGGCGTCCTCCTGCCGGCGCTGCCGCTCACGGAGCCGGTCGGAGAGGCGGTAGCCGTCCGTCGTACGCGCCAGGTCACCGGCCGCCGTCATCCGCGACAACGCGGCGCGGACGGTGCTCTCGGCGACGCCGACGAGGCCGCCGCCGGCCACCAGCTCGCGCGCAGAGAGCTCGGCCACCTCGGCCCCGATGAGCAGGCTCAGGACCGCCGAGCGCGCCGCGACGGGACGGATCGGGGAGGCGGGCATGGCTGGAGCCTAGGAGATCGCGCGGTAGCGCCGCCGGGCATGTGACCTGCGTCTTACATTCTTTCCGCGAATGTTCCCGATGTGTAATGTCCGGCGCCATGACCTCCACGCAGCGCCTGACCGGGCGCACCCTGATCATGTCCGGCGGCAGCCGCGGCATCGGCCTCGCCATCGGCATCGCCGCTGCCCGGGAGGGCGCCAACGTCGCCCTGCTCGCCAAGACCGACGCGCCGGACCCGCGTCTGCCCGGGACGGTCCACACCGCAGCCGCCGAGATCGAGGCGGCCGGCGGTCAGGCGCTGGCGATCGTCGGTGACGTCCGTGACGAGGACTCGGTCGCCCGGGCCGTCGCGCAGACGGTCGAGCGCTTCGGCGGGATCGACATCTGCGTCAACAACGCCTCGGCCATCGCCCTCGCCCCGACCGAGGAGCTGCCGGTCAAGCGCTTCGACCTGATGACGTCGATCCAGCTCCGCGGCACCTACCTGCTCTCCCGCGCCTGCCTGCCGCACCTGCGCGAGAGCGACAACGCCCACCTGCTCTCACTGTCGCCGCCGCTGAACATGTCGCCCGAGTGGCTCGGCGCGCACCCGGCCTACACGCTGGCGAAGTACGGCATGTCCCTGCTGACCCTGGGCTGGGCGGCGGAGTACGCCGAGCACGGCGTGGCCGCCAATTGCCTGTGGCCGCAGACACTCATCGCGACCGCGGCGGTGCAGAACCTGCTCGGCGGCGACGCCGCGATCCAGCGGGCCCGCACCCCCGAGATCGTCGCCGACGCCGCCGTCGAGATCCTGACCCGGCCGTCGGCGACCTGCACCGGGCACACGTTCATCGACGTCGACGTCCTCGCCGAGGCGGGCGTGACCGACCTGTCGGCGTACGGCGGCAGCGGCGAGCTGGAGTACGACATCTTCGTCGACCCGCCGGCCTCCGCCTGAGTCAGTCGTCGAGCTCGTCGAGCAGCTGCCGGGCCCGGAGCGCGGCGTCGACGGCCACCTCGACGTCGTCGGCCAGGTCGAGGACACCCGGCCCTGCGGCCTCGGCCGCCGGAGGCGGGACGGGCCGAGCGGTGAGCAGGTCGTCGCGGGAGACGCCGCGCACGGCCAGCAGGACCAGCGGGTCGGCGTCGACCAGCCAGCCGGTCTGCAGCAGGACGGCGACCGCGTGGGCGCACGGGTCGAGGTAGTGCGGGCACGTGCAGGTCGACGCGAGCTCGCCGCCATAGGGCAGCAGCTCCACGCCGACCTCCTCCGCGTGCTCGACGAGCTCGTGCGGCAGGTTGCCGGCGAAGAGCTCGGGGATCCGGCCCGACTCGGCCGCCACGGCCTCCAGGAAGGCCGCATGGCCGGTCTCGTCGAGCACGGGCACGGCGACCTCGACCGTCCATGCGTCGTCACCGTCGCGGACCGCCGCGAGCAGCGCCCCCGCGTCGACGGTGATCCCGCCGACCTCTCCGCGACGGGCGAGGACGCGACCCGGCTTCAGCTCCGCCTCGGAGTACGCCGCCTCCTCGGCCGCCCGCAGCCAGGCCTTGCCCCACCACGACCGGACCCCCCGCCGGGGTGGCGCCTGCCGCACGTAGGTCGTCCTCATCCCTCCTCCCGGGCGCGGAGGTCGTCGAGGATCTGCTGGCGGCGCTGGTCGGTGCGCAGGGTGACGAGGTCGCGCAGCTCGGCGTTGCCGAGCTCGGTGAGGGCAGCGTCACCGCGGGCCAGCACGGCGTCGGCGAGCTGGCGCTTGCGACCCAGCAGCGCCGCGACCCGCTCCTCGATCGTGCCCTGCGCCGTCATCCGGTGCACCTGCACCGGCCGGGTCTGCCCGATCCGGTAGGCGCGGTCGGTGGCCTGCTCCTCGACGGCCGGGTTCCACCACCGGTCGACGTGGACGACGTGGTCGGCGCGGGTCAGGTTGAGGCCGGTGCCGCCGGCCTTGAGGGACAGCAGGAACACCGGCACCTCGCCGGCCTGGAAGCGCGCCACCATCGCCTCCCGCTCGCGCACCGGAGTCTGTCCGTGCAGGAACTGGTGGGGCATCCCGATGTCGGCGAGGTGCCGCTCGATCAGGCGGCCCATGGCGACGTACTGCGTGAAGACGAGGAGGGCACCGCCCTCGGCGACGACCGTGGAGACGAGCTCCTCGAGGAGCTCCACCTTCTCCGAGCGGCCGACGAGACGGGCCGACTCCTGCTTGAGGAACTGCGCCGGATGGTTGCAGATCTGCTTGAGGCCGGTCAGCAGCGCGAGGACGAGGCCCCGACGGCGCGGGTCGTCGGCCGGCAGCGCCTCGATCCGCTCCATGGTGTCCCGGACGAAGCCCTCATAGAGCACGACCTGCTCGCGGGTGAGCGACAGCAGGTGGTCGGTCTCGGTCTTGGCGGGCAGCTCGGGGGCGATGCCGGGGTCGGACTTGCGGCGCCGCAGCAGGAACGGGCCGATGAGGTCGGCGAACTGGCGCGCCTTGGTCGGCTCCGCGCCCGACTCGATCGGTGCCGCCCAGACCCGCCGGAACGCCTGGCGGCTGCCGAGCAGGCCGGGCACGCACCAGTCGAGGATCGACCACAGCTCGGTGAGGTCGTTCTCCACCGGCGTGCCGGTCAGGGCGACGCGGGCGCGCGAGGGCACCTTGCGCAGGGCGCGCGCGGTCGAGGTCCGGGAGTTCTTGACGTGCTGCGCCTCGTCGGCGACGACGAGGTCCCAGTCGATCGCGGCGAGCGCGCCGTCCGCACCGTCGTCGCGGCGCAGGGTGCCATAGGTGGTGAGCACGAAGCCCGCTCCCTTGGTCACACCGACCAGCACCGACTCATCGGCCGCCTCGGACGCGCCGGGCAGCTCGCGTGCGGAGCCGTGGAACCGGCGGACGGGGCAGTCGGGCGCGAAGCGCCGGATCTCCGCCTCCCAGTTGCCGAGGAGACTGGCGGGACAGACCACGAGGGTGGGACGGCCGGCCGCGGCGCCGGTCTCGAGCCGGTGCAGGTGGAGCGCGATGAGCGTGATCGTCTTGCCCAGGCCCATGTCGTCGGCGAGGCAGGCGCCCAGCCCGAGGCCGGTCAGGTCGGCCAGCCAGGTCAGCCCCTGACGCTGGTAGTCGCGCAGGGACGCGGCGAGGCCGGCAGGCGCGGGGAGCGGGTCGCGCGTCGCGGCGGCGAGCACCTGCTCGCGCACGTCCAGGAGCCGCGCGCCCACGATCACCTGCGTCGAGGACGACTCCGCCTCACCGTCGGCCGGGAGCTCGGTGACGCCCGTGAGCGCGGCAGCGAGCGCCTGCGCGCCGGTGGCCTTGCGGATCAGCCGCTTGCGCGCGCGCAGCGCCACGGTGGGGTCGACGATCGTCCATGCCCCGCGCAGCTTGATGACGGGGCTGGCGGCCCGCGCCAGCTCGTCCATCTCCGCGTCGGTGAGCGCGTCGTCGCCGAGCGCGACCTGCCAGGAGAAGGAGAACAGGCCGTCCATCGAGAACGGGCTGTCCTGGAAGGGCAGCTCGGCCGGGTCCTGGCGACCGGCCGGACCCAACGGATCGGGGCGCCGGTCGAGCACGGCGCGGGTCGTGAGTCGCGGGCCGAGCCCACGCGGCCAGTGCACGTCGACGCGCGCGTCCCGCAGGGCGCCGACATGACCGAGGAGGCTGGCGATCTCGTCGCCGTCGAGGGTGATCTCGTCGGGCACGGCCAGCGCCAGCAGCCGGTCGAGGACCGGCCAGGCCTCCGCGGCTCCGCGCAGCGCGATGCCCGCATGGATGCGGGCCCGCGGACCGAAGCCGTGGCTCTCCGCGACCTCGGGGTCGTCCGGGTCGGCCGACCACAGCACGCCGGCGTCACACACGTGCATCGGGTCGCGCTCGTCGTGCACCTGCACGACCAGGCGCACCGACCCGGCCTCGAGCTCGCCCTCGTCGGCCTCGACGCGCAACGAGACCCGCACCAGCTCGGGGAGCGCGGCGACCGACGCGGCCCGCTGCTCGGCCTCCACCCGGGCCGCGAGCCGGGCACGGACACGCTCGGCGAACGACTCCGGCGCGACGGCCGACTGGTCGCCGCCCGGAGCAGGGGACGACGGCGCGGAGGCCGGGCGGCGGGTCCGGGGGCGGGCCACGGGCGCGGCGCGCGTCATCGTGTCGGCCACCCCGTCGAGCACGCCCTCGACGATGACGCGGGCGTCGGCGGGGTCGAGGCCGTCGTACGTCCGGGCGAGGAGGAGACGGTCGACCGCCTCACGGTCGCGATCGTCGAGCTCGGCGACCCGCCACCCCGGCTGGTCGTCGTCGGGAGCGATCCGCCCGGCCGCGACCAGCCGCAGCCCGAGCAGCGCGGCACTGCTGAGCAGGAGCACGCTCGGGTGGGCGTCGCGGTCGTCGCGGGCGCGGTGCAGCACCGGGAGCGCCGCCCGCAGTGGCAGCGCGACCACCCGGCCGTCGGCCCCGTCGGCCCCGTCCGGCGCTGCGGACCGGAACTCGATCGATCCGTCCCGTGCGGGTCGCCCGGCCCGGAAGGTCGCCGGGCCGGTCACGGGTACGAAGCTCACAAAGGGACGCTAACGGGTGGGGCCGACACCGAGTTCCCGGCGCCGGCCCCGTCGGCTCGTCGTCTCACGAGGACACTGGATCCGCCTGGGCCGCGGTCGATCGGCCGCGCAGCCGCGCGACGAGCAGGCCACCGAGCAGCAGCACGCCCCCGGCGGCGCCGACGATGGCCGACCACCAGGTCGGGTGCTCGGCCGCGAGCGCGACCGAGGCGAGTGGGACGGTGATGGCCGGCATCGCGATGGCGAGGATGCTGAAGCCGGAGTGGTTGGTGATCGACGCCGCCACACCCCACACGATCGTGAGGACAGCCGCGAAGGCCAGCACCCACCACACGTCCGCCTCGACGAAGCCAAGATCCTCCGGCATCGGGTCGGCGAACGGGTCGCCCCCGCCACCCATCGCCATGAATCCGAAGAACCCGCTCAGGAGGCGGGTCGCGACGAAGATCAGCATGATGCCGACGTACGACGCCAGACCCATCGCACCGACCACGACGCCGGTCACGGCCCGGCTCGGAAGCATCCAGCCCAGCAGCGTCACGGCGAGCACGAAGACCCCGACGACCGCAGCGGCCACCACCGATTGGTGCTCGCCGTCGATGCTGTCGGCCAGCAGGTCGTCGAAGAGCAATCCGTAGATGAGCGCGAGTCCGAGGATCGTCGTCACCATGAACGCGGCGCGACGGGCGGCGACGTAGCCGATGACGGACAGCGCGACCACCACGCCGCCGACCAGGTAGCCGACCCAGTTGTCGTCCTTGTCGATCCCGACCGTGATCATCGCGGCGACACCGAGGATCCCGACGACGCCCGGCCAGGTCACGACCTCCTCGCGGGCGCGGCCGCCGGCGCGGCGGGACGCGAGCGCGCCCAGGAGCGCGATGAGCAGCAGGCCGGCCGTGGCAGCGAGGCCGGCGCCGTAGTTGGACCAGTCGAGCTCACCGTCGTCGCCCGAGCGGCTGCGGAACACCGAGATGACGATCGCGGCGCCCAGGAGGCCGGTGCCGACCGCGACGACGGCGCCGGTCATGCCGGCCTTGGTGGCCCTGGTGGGGAAGTCCGGGTCGAGCACGGCGTCGTCGCCCCAGGACGGCGGACCGCCGGAGCCCGCGCCCAGGACAGCGGGGTCGTAGGCCGGGTCGGGTGTCCCCTCGGGGGCGGCATGGGCGCCGCGGACCGGTGCGACGACGGTCCGGCCGCCGTCGTCCTCCGGCGCTGCCGCGCCACGATGGGCCGGTGGCGGCTCCTCGCTGCCCGAGCCGGGCGCGGCCGGACCGACGGGCGCGGCAGGCTCGGCGGGTGGCGCCGCGGGCGCGGCGTCGGGCCGCGGGCGCATCACGGTCCGGTCGGGAGAGAAGTCCGGCGGCGCGGGAGCATCGCTGGGCGCTGGTGGAGGCGGAGGCGGAGTCGCGTCCCCGCCGGAGGTCGGGGTGCTGCCCGTGCTGCCCGAGGTGGCGTCGTCAGTCATGTCCAGCAATCTAGGGCGACTTCTCCCCGAAACCGGGGAGGTGGCGGCCCGAGGGCGACTCAGGGCGACTCAGGAAGGTTCAGGGCAGGACGCGGCCGGTCACCGGAGGCAGGTCGGCGAGGGTCACGATGCCCGGCGGCGCGGCGACCACGGCCGGCACGGCATTGGTCACGGGCAGGGCGGTGTAGATCATCCCCAGACCCATGTAGCCCGGCTCGGTCCAGTCCTTCGGCGGCAGGCACTGCACGACGGTGCGCATGTTGGGCACCCCGAAGACCTGGATGACGTGGCCGTGGGCGAGCGGCTTGGGCGGCTCGACGTGGCTGCCCATCGTCCAGTTGAAGCCGACGCTGACGACGTTGCGGTCACCGACCCAGCCGCGGTGGTAGCCCATCACGCCGGCGACCGTGCCCTCCGGGATCTCCATGAAGCCGAGGTCGGAGTGGCCGGTGGCGGTGGTGAACTCGACGTCGAAGGTCAGCCTGTCGAGGGTGACGCCGAGCGCATCGGCCATCATCGCTGCGGACTCGGCGAAGACCTCGCTCTCGCGGCGCACCGACTCGGCGAGGCCCGGGGTGTCGGGCGCCTGCGAGAAGCCCATGGCGGTCTGGGTGCCCGCCGACTCGTAGGTCGAGCAGTCGACCGACTCGGTGATCCGGATCTCGTCGACCCGCTCGCACGAGCCGCTGAGGACCATGCCGATCATATTGGTCATGCCGGGGTGGGCGCCGCTGCCGAAGATGGTCGACTGCCCCTGCTGACAGGCCTTGTCGATCCGGGCGCGGTCCTCGGGGGTCTGCTTGCCGCCGGTGATCCACGCGGCGCTGGTGCAGACGTTGATGCCCGCCTCGAGCAGAGTGACCAGCTCGTCGATGCTCGGCCACAGGGGGTTGTAGCAGCAGGCGTCGGGCTCGAGCGCCAGCAGCGCGGCCACGTCGTCGGTCGCGACCACCCCGGTGGGCTCGGGCCAGCCGCACAGCTCGGCGGCGTCCTTGCCGACCTTGTCCGCGCCGTGTGCATAGACCCCGACCAGCTCGAGGTCGGGCCGGGCGAGGATCGCGTGGGCCGAGCGTCGTCCGATGTTGCCGGTGGTCCACTGGATGACGCGGAGGGGGCGGTCGGGCCGGCGTGCGCTCATGCGAGCGAGACTAGAACGTGTTCTATTTCGTGTCGAGGGGGAGATTCACCTCAGCCCGCCACCCCCAGCACGAGGGGTACGACGCCCGCCGCTCCTGCCTCGGACAGGGCGACGCCGGCGAGGGTGAGCGTCCAACCGGTCACCAGCCGGTCGTCGACCAGCAGCACCCGACGGTCGTCGACGGCGTCGGGCGCGTCCAGCCGGAGCGCGCTGCGGCGGGCGACGGCGGCGACGCGCTGGGCGGAGTTGGTGGCGCCGCGGTCGGGGGCGACGTCCGGGTCGACGATCGCCCACCGGCCGACGACGGGGACCTGGAGGAAGCGGGACAGGCCGGCGGCGAGGTCGGTGGTCAGCTGGGGACGCCGCTCGGACTCGCACACGACGATGGCGTCGACCTGCGGGCGCCAGTCCTGCAGCATCGCGACCATGGCCCGGGCCAGCCCCTCGGGCACCGGGCCGTCGACGGCCCGGCCGTCGGCGTCGGGACGGAAGAGCTCGCGCAGCGCGTTGCCCTGGCCGAGGTCGGTGAGGCGGGCGATGGCGCGGCCCTCCTCGGCGGGCGGCTTGATGCGGCCGGACCAGCCGAGGCCGATCGAGGACAGTCCGCTGGGCCACTGCTTGCGCGGCTCGATCGGCACGCCGGGGCGGGCCAGACGCTCGGCCGCGGCGCCGACGGCGGCCTGCGAGACCTCCGTCGACAACGCCATGCCGCCGCAGTTGTCGCAACGGCCGCAGGTCCACGACGGGTCGGCGAGGACCTCCGGGTCGTCGAGCTGGCGGCGCAGGTAGCGCATCCGGCACTCGTCGCTGCCGAGGTAGTCGATCATCGCCTGCTGCTCGGCCTCCCGCGCGGCACTCACCCGCGCGTAGCGGTCGGCGTCATAGCTCCAGGGCTGGCCCGTCGACTCCCAGCCGCCGCGCACCCGCCGGACGGCACCGTCGACGTCGAGCACCTTGAGCATCGTCTCCAGCCGGGTGCGGGTCAGGTCGATGCGCGGCTCCAGCCCGGCAGTGCTCATCGGCCGTCCCTCCTCGGCGAGCACGTCGAGGGTCTGCCGCACGAGGTCCTCGGCGGGGAAGGCGAGCGAGGCGAAGTAGCGCCAGATGTCGCGGTCCTCGATGGCCGGCAGCAGGACCACCTCGGCGGAGTCGACGGCGCCGCGGCCGGCTCGACCCACCTGCTGGTAGTAGGCGACCGGGCTGTTGGGGGCGCCGAGGTTGACGACGAAGCCGAGGGCGGCGTCGAAGCCCATGCCGAGCGCGCTGGTCGCGACCAGCGCCTTGACCTCGCCGTTGACGAGGGCCTGCTCGAGGGCGAGCCGCTCGGTCTGCTCGGTCTGGCCGGAGTAGGCCGCCACCTGGTGCCCGCGCGAGCGGAGGTAGTCGGCGACCTCCTGGGTGGCGGCAACGGTCAGGCAGTAGACGATGCCGCTGCCCTGCTGCTCGGCCAGGTGGTCGGCCAGCCAGGCCAGCCGCTGCTCGGCGGTCGGCAGCCGGACCACGCCGAGGCGCAGGCTGGCCCGGTCGAGGCTGCCGCGCAGCACCAGCGCGTCGGCGCCGAGCTGCTCGGCGACGTCGTCGGTGACCCGCTGGTTGGCGGTCGCCGTGGTCGCCAGCACGGGGATCCCGGCGGGCAGGTCGGCGAGCAGGGTCCGGATGCGGCGGTAGTCCGGGCGGAAGTCATGGCCCCAGTCGGAGATGCAGTGCGCCTCGTCGACGACCAGCAGGCCGCAGGTCGCCGCCAGCCGCGGCAGCACCTCGTCGCGGAAGCCCGGGTTGTTGAGACGCTCCGGGCTGACGAGGAGTACGTCGACCTCGCCGGCGGCGATCATCCGGTGGATGTCGTCCCACTGCTCGACATTGGTCGAGTTGACCGTGACCGCGCGGATGCCGGCCCGCTCGGCCGCGGCGATCTGGTTGCGCATCAGCGCCAGGAGTGGGGAGATGATCACGGTCGGGCCCGCGCCCTGGTCGCGCAGCAGCAGGGTCGCGACGAAGTAGACCGCCGACTTGCCCCAGCCCGTGCGCTGGACCACGAGGGCGCGGCGCCGCTCCTCGACCAGCGCCGAGATCGCGGCCCACTGGTCGTCATAGAGCGCGACGTCGTCGCGACCCACCAGCGCGCGGAGGTGGCCGTCGGCACGCTCGCGCGCGCTGCCGACCGTGGCGAGGGTGACGGTCTCCGAGTCGTCCGGGCTCATGGGGCCGTGTCTACCAGCCACGCCCGACCCTGCCGCATCCCAGTGCACAGGCACCGGGGCTGATCTCGCCGGCACGAGGAACGACACGGAAAATGGAAGCAGCCGCTGGCGTCTCGGGTCACCAGCGGCTGCTGGAGCCGACACTAGCGGCGCCGGATCGGACCTGTCCCCGAAAATCCCGAAAGTCCCCTCGTCCTGCAAGAAAGGGAGGACCGCGGAGCGGGTCCGACCCGGCTCACGCCTCCGACGTGTTGGCCGACCACCAGATCCGGGCGATGTCGAAGCGCGAGCGTGCCGCCCAGCGCAGCCGGACGTCACCGACGTGCTTCTCGACGCCCTTGACCGAGATCCCGAGGGCCTCGGCGATCTGCTGGTTGCTCCGCCCTCCGGCCAGCAGTCCGACGACGTCGGCCTGGCGCGGGCTCAGCGCGGGCGCCTCTGCAGGTCCCGAGCGGGCGCCGGCCGCCGCGAGGAGGCCGATCCGATTCGCCACGCCGAAGGCGTGGAAGACGCGCGAGAGGTGGGCCCGGACCGTGCTGGGCGCGAGGAACAGGTCCGCAGCGATCTCGTCGACCTCGCGGCCCGCCAGCACGAGACGGGCCACCTCCGCCTCCCGGGCGGAGAGCACGGACCACTCCTTGCCCGCGACCGGCGGGAGCCGGCGGCCCGACGGCGCCAGCACCTCCTCGGCGGCGCGTCGGACGGCGCCGTAGCCACTGCGGTCGCTGTCCTCCACGAGCGCCCGCAGCCGCCGCGAGGCGCTGCCCACGTCGCGGGCGGCGATCCGGGCGCGGGCCAGCACGATCTCGCCGTCGGCGACCTCGGTCTGGCTGCCGCGCTCGGCGCAGAGCTCGATCGACGTCGTCAGGAACTCGATGGCCAGGTCCACGTCCCCTGCGGCCAGGTGCCGCCGGCCCCACGCCCGCGTGGCGGTCGGGGCGACGACGGGATGGTCGAGGACCGGGTCCAGCAGGGCCAGCCAGGTGTCGGCGGAGACGAGGTCGTCGCCCTCGAGCGCGACCGCCACCAGCAGGTCGATGGACAGCGCCCGGTCGATCAGCGTGCTCCTCTCCAGCCCGTGCTCGTCGGCGGCGCGGAGGATCACCTTCGCCGCCAGCGCCGTCTCCCCGGCCGCCATCAGGCCGTAGCCGAGCAGCCGCAGCACCCCGCGATCCACGAAGTCCCGCGGCGGGGCGGGCACCCGGTCGGCGACCTCGAGGGTCGCCAGCAGCGCGGCGTGGTCGTCCGCCTTGCCCCGCACCACACCGACCACCGAGCCGACGACGCCCGCCAGGCGCTCGGAGACGGCCGCCGCCTCCAGCACGGGCGGCAGCAGGTCCTGCGCGGCGTCGATGCGTCCCGAGAACGCCGCGATCCGCAGCCGGCAGATCGCCATCATGGTCGCGAAGGGATGGCCGACCCACACCTCGTCGGGCGGGGGTACGACGGCAAAGGCGCCGTCGACCTCGGCCGCATCGTCGAGCCGCGCCCCGGTCAGGGCGGCCTCCGCGAGGACGTAGCGCAGCAGCGCTCCGCCCGGCGTGGCCAGGTCCGCCACGTCGTCCAGCAGGGCGCGGGCCTCCCGCCACGGACCGAGCCCGTCGACGTCGGGGTCGCCGGCAGCCGCCAACGCTGCGCCGGCCAGGCAGAGCGCGCGAGCCTCCGGTGTCGACGCCGCCGCGACTCCAGCCGCAGCCAATGCGCTCGCCCGGCGGTGGTCGCCGACCCAGTTCGCCGCGACGGCCGCGACCGCGGCGCTCTCGGAGACCCCCGTCTCCCGCCACGCCGCCTCGGCATCGAGCAGCCCCTGCTCCGGCCGTTCGCCCACCAGGTGCTCCAGCACCCCTTGCGCTCCTGCGACCCACCCCACGACCCCACCGTGGCACGCGGGTCCGACGGTCGGCAGCCGAACGCCGCCTTTTTGACCCTGGACCCGCGTCGACCGCGACACGCCGCCATTGCGAGCAATCCCTATGGCCGCCGCGGCCGCGCCGACGAGACAATCGACCGCCCGTCGGGCGACCCTGGGGGGCGCGCCCGACGGTGTTCACCGCCTGATGCGGGCCGGACGTCACCGGGATTGTGGGGGTCTCGGTGATGGTCCCGCGCCGTCGGCGCCGGATCGGCGTCAGTCCCGGTCAGGTCGTCCGTGCACCCTCGACCGCCCACCAGGTGCGGGCGACGTCGAAGCGGGAGCGTGCCGACCAGCGGACGAGGATGTCGCCGACGTGCTTCTCGACGCCCTTGACCGAGATCCCCAGCGCTTCGGCGATCTGCTGGTTGCTGCGACCGGCGGCGACGAGCGCCGCGACCTGGGCCTGGCGAGGGCTGAGCATCCGCAGCTCCGCCGCCACCGCTCCCGCTCCGGGCGACGGCCGGGCGGGCCCGGCGACGGCGAGCAGCCCGATCCGGGTGGGGACCCCGAAGGCGCACAGCACCCGGGAGACATGGCTGCGCACGGTGGTCGGGGAGAGGAAGAGGGCCGCGGCGATCTCGCCGATGTCGAGGCCGTCGAGGACGCACCGGGCGACCTGCTGCTCCCGCGCGGACAGCACGTCCCATCCGCCGCCCGCCACGGGCGGCAGCCGTCGCCTGGTCGCCTGCAGCGCTGAGGTCGCGGAGCGTCGTACGGCGTGGTGGCCGCTCGCGTCGCTGGCACTGACCAGGGATCGCAGGTCGCGATTCGCGGCGGCGATGTCGGCGCCGGCGATCCGCGACCGGGCGAGCACGATCTCGCCCTCGGCCGCCTCGACGAGGCGGCCCTCGCGCCGGCAGGTCGCGATGCTCACCTCGAGCTCGGCGATGGCGGAGGACACGTCACCGACGGCCAGCAGGTGGCGGGCACGGGCGCGCCGGACGGTGGGCGCGGCGATCGCACTGCCCTCCAGGCCAGCGAGGGCCGCGAGCCAGGTCTCGGCGACGGCGGCGTCGTCCACGTCGAGGGCGGCGACCAGCAGCATCTCGAAACCCAGCGCGCGGTCGATGATCGTGGAGGCACCGAGATCGCCGTCGTCGCCGGCGCGGAAGACCAGGCGTGCCGCATCGTCGACGTCACCGACGGCGACCGCTCCGAAGGCCAGCAGGAGCAGCACGCCCCGGTCGATGAAGTCGCGGTCGGCCTGGACCGCCGCGGACTCCGACGTCTCGATGCTGCGTCGTACGCCGTCGGCGTCGTCCGCATTGCCCAGCACCAGCCCCGCGACCGCCTCCACCACCACGACCAGACGACTGCCCGGCACCACCGACTCCCGCATCGGCCCGAGCAGCGCGCCGGCCTCCGTGATCTCTCCGGCGAAGGCCGCGACCCGCACGTCGCACGCCCGCATCATCGCGGCGAAGCGGTGCCCGGCCCAGGCGGCCGCCGACGCGGGCGCACCGGCCAGGACGCCGCGGGCGTCGGCCAGCCGGGCGGAGACGAGCGCCGACTCGGCGAGCAGGTAGCGCACCATCGACCACCAGCGGCCGTCGTCCCCAGCCCGGGCGAGCAGGTCGGTGCCCTCGGCCCAGGGTGGACGGCCGTCGGCGTCCACGTCGCCGGCGGCGGCCAGCGCGGCCGCGGCACAGGCCAGCGCCCGGGCGCCGGGATCATCCGGGTGAGTGCTCCCCGTGCCTGCCAGACCATGGTCCGCCCAGGAGGACGCAGCCGCGAAGTCGCCCGTCCAGAAGCCGACGACCGATGCCAGGGCGGCCACGACCGGATCGGCGGCCGCCGTCCATGCCGCGTCCAGCCGGTCCCGGGCCTGCCCCGTCCGGCCCTCCGCCAGGTCGTCGAGGACGCCGGCGAGCAGGTCGCTCCGATCGACGTCCACGAGCCACCATCGTAGTGACCGTCGGCCCGTCCCGACGCGATTCCACCGCTTCCCTACTACCGCCCCCCGCCGGCGGCCGCGAGAGTCGCCCCCGGCACCACACGTGGAAGGGATCCTCATGACGCGCGCATGGATCGTCGGGCTGCTCCTGGTCGGCGCAGTGGCCGCCGGGTGCGGCGACGACACCGACAAGATCAACGGCAAGGACTCCGGCGACACGTCCTCGACCGGCAGTGACGGCGGGGACAGCGGGGACAGCGGCGACAGCGGGGCTCTGCCGCTCTTCTGCGACCTGATCACCGCTGAGGAGATCGGCGAGGCGCTCGGCGCCCCCGTCACCACGACGACCGGTCCGTTCGACGTGTGCGAGTTCGACCAGGAGGACCCGCGCGCACTCAGTGGCTCCCTCGGCACGGTCGAGGTCGGCGCCGACAACGGCGGCTTCGAGAGCTATCGCTCGGGTAGCTCCGCCACCCTCGAGAACGCCACCGACCATCCCCTCGACGACCTGGGCGAGGCATTCGTCGCGACCGGCACCTTCGCCGGTGGCGAGAACCTCCAGGCCTCCGGCGGCGTGCTCGTCGACGGCGGCGTCGTCTACACGGTCACCCTCATCCAGGGCGAGGAAATGAGCGAGCAGGAGCTCGTCACCATCAGCGCGGCCCTGCTCCAGCTGATGCTCGACGCCGCCTGACCTAGTGCGGGCGGGGCTCGGTGCCGAGGGTCGCGCACGCGGCGTCGTAGAGCGCGACCACCTCGCGGCGGATCTCCGCCCGCTCGGTGATGGGCCCGCCGGGCCAGAGGATCCGCCGCTCGCCGAGAGGTCCCTCCGGGCCGATGACCGTCCACGTCCCCGCCTCGCCGTCGGCGTCGCTCATCGACGCCGCGGTCGCCTCCGGCACGCCGTTGGCGCGCACGATGAGCAGGTTGTCGTCGAGGTGGTCGTCGTTCATGTGCGCCAGGACGGCGTCGACCACGGCGGGTTCGAAGGCATGGGTCATGCCCCCATCCTGCCGCGAGGGCACACAAGGCCCTGCGAATGGGCCAAACCCCCATCGCGGAGCGAGACCCGGCCTCGCCACGCTCGACCCATGCGATTCCTCTCCAGGTCCCACGTCACCACGATCGCCGTCTGCGCCGGTCTCGTCGTCGCGGCCGGGGCCGGTGGCGCCGTCGCCGGCGCCCAGATCACGGGTGCCCAGATCAAGGACAACACCGTGACCACGGTCGACATCAAGAACGGCACGCTCACCCGGGCCGATCTCGCCCCGACCTCCCGGGGCCCCGTGGCGCTGCATGTGAAGACGGTGCAGAGCTACATCCCCGCCTCCGACTGGGCGAAGGTCAGCTACACGTGCCCGGGCACGAGGAAGGTGCTCTCGGCCGAGGCGTGGCTGGTCAGCTCACGGGCGGCCGTCCAGGTCGAGGTCCCCACCGAGCAGGTCGCCAACGCCTACAGCCCGGACGTGACCGAGGCCGACACGGTCCGGATGCGGGTGGTGTGCGCGGTCTTCTGATCCGACGCGGACGCAGGTGACGAGCCCCGGTGGTTGAGGTGCGAGGAGCGCCAGCGACGAGCCTCGAAACCGCCGGGCTCGCGTCCGCGAGGTTCGCACAGAGGTTTCGACACGCTCCATCGCGGGTTCGTTCCTCCCCCGCGGTCGCTGCTCAACCACCAACGATCACGCCGGCTCCGCCGTCGTGATCACCAGATCCGGACGCGGTCGGCGGGCTCCAGCCAGAGCCCGTCGCCCGGCACGGTCCCGAAGGCGTCATGGAATTCGTCGAGGTTGCGCACGATGTTGGCGCGGAACTCCGGCGGGCTGTGCGGGTCGATGGTGAGGTACTGCTGCTCCTGCTCGAGCCGGCGCTTGGTGCGCCACACGTAGGCCCAGTTGAAGAACAGCTTCCTGCGGTCCTCGACGGACGCCTCGCTGCCCCGCGACTGCACCGCGATGAGGTAGGCCTTGTGCGCGATGGTGAGACCGCCGAGGTCCCCGATGTTCTCCCCGACGGTCAGTGAGCCGTTGACCTTCTCGTCGGGCAGGTTGCGCGGCGAGAAGCCGTCGTACTGCTCGATCAGTGCCTTCGACTTCACCTCGAAGGCGGCCTTGTCGTCGGCGGTCCACCAGTCGTTGAGGTTGCCGTCGCCGTCGTACTGCGCACCCTGGTCGTCGAAGCCGTGGCCGACCTCGTGACCGATGACCGCACCGATGCCGCCGTAGTTCTCGGCCTCCTCGGCGTCCGGGGAGAAGAACGGCTTCTGCAGGATGCCCGCCGGGAAGCAGATCTCGTTGGTGCCGGGGTTGTAGTAGGCGTTGACGGTCTGCGGCAGCATGAACCACTCGTCGCGGTCGACCGGCGAGCCGATCTTGGCGAGCTGGCGGTCGGTCTCGAAGCCGGCGGCGGCCTGGGCGTTGGCGACCAGGTCGTCAGGTCGGACGACGAGGGCGCTGTAGTCGCGGAACCGCTCCGGATAGCCGATCTTGGGCCGGAAGGTCGCGATCTTGTCGTAGGCCTTCTCCTTGGTCTCCTCGGTCATCCAGTCCAGCTGGCTGATCGAGGAGCGGTAGGCGGCGAGCAGGTTGGCGACCAGCTCGTCCATCATCGCCTTCGACGTCGGCGGGAAGTGCCGGGCGACGTACTCCTTGCCGACGGCCTCGCCCATCGCACCCTCGACGAAGGACACCGCCCGCTTCCACCGGGCGCGCAGCTCGGGGGTCCCCGACAGCGTGCGGCCGTAGAAGTCGAAGTTGGTCTCGACGAGCTCGTCGGTGAGGTACGGCGCCGCCGAGCGCAGCACCCGTGAGGTGAACCAGTCGCGCCACGTCTCGATCGGGGTGGCGTCGAGGACCTTCGACAGGTGCTCGAGGTAGGACGGCTGGCGGACGATGACCTCGGCCACCGTCGCCTGCGGGCCCGAGAGCCGGCCGCCGAGGTTGGTGACGTAGGCGTCCCAGTCGAACGCCGGGCAGAGGGCCTTGAGCTCGTCGCCGGTCAGCCGGTTGTAGGTCTTCTGCACGTCGCGGGTGTCGGCCCGCTCCCAGTGGCCGCGGGCCAGCTCGGTGTCGAGCGCGAGGATGCGCTGCGCGGCGCCCGACGGGTCGTCGTGGCCGCCGAGGGTGAGCAGCCGGCCGAGGTAGGCGGCGTACTTCTCACGGATGTCGGCGAACTTCTCGTCGCGGTAGTAGGACTCGTCGGGCAGCCCCAGACCGCCCTGCACGAGGTGGAAGAGGTAGCGGTCGGACTGCCGGTCGTCGGTGTCGACGTAGGACCCGAAGAGGCCGTAGCCACCGACGCGCTCGAACTCGCCGAGGAAGGCAGCGAGGTCACGGATGTCGCGCAGGCCCGCGACGCCGTCGAGCAGCGGCCGCACCGGGTCCAGTCCGGCCGCCTCGACGCCTTCGGCGTCCATGAAGGAGTTGAACAGGTCGGCGATCTTGCGGGCGTCCTCCGACCCGCCGGGGTCGGCGGCCAGCTCGGTGATGATCGCCTTCACGTCCGCCTCCGCCTGGTCGGCGAGCTGGACGAAGGGGCCCCAGCTGGACCGGTCGGAGGGGATCTCCGTCTCGGCGAGCCAGGCGCCGTTGACGTGGCCGAAGAGGTCGTCCTGGGGGCGGGTGTCGAGGTCCATGCCCGGGCGGGCGTCGTCGAGGATGCTCACCCGGCCGAGACTAGGCCACGTCCCCCAAGCCGACGCCGACACGCCACCGGTCGGCTCG
>NZ_STGW01000011.1:86141-129290 GCF_004912195.1 Nocardioides caeni | reverse complement strand
CCCTCGCGGATGTCGTCACCGGTCAGCCGGTCCTCCTTCTTCTTGATGAGGCCCCACTCCTCGCCCCACCGGTTGACCAGCGAGGTCAGCGCCGCCCGGAAGCCCTCCTCGTGCGTGCCGCCCTCGGGGGTGTTGATGGTGTTGGCGAAGGTGTGCACCGACTCGTTGTACGACGAGGCCTGCCACTGCATCGCGAGCTCGAGGCTCATCGGGTTCGGGGCGTCGTCGCCGGTCTCGGACTCGAAGGAGATGATCGGGCTGATCGGGGTCTTGCGACGGTTGAGGAAGTCGACGTAGTCGGCCAGGCCGCGCTCGTACTGGAAGACCTGCTCCAGCGCCTTGTGGCCCTCGACCTCGGTCGCGTGGATCGCCGACGCGCTGTCGGCGATGCCGTCGGCCTCGTCGGCCGTGCCGTCCTCGACCGCCTCGGCCAGCTCCTCGGCCTTCGCGCGCGCGTCGAGCAGCTCGATGCGCAGGCCCTTGTTGAGGAAGGCCATCTCGCGGAAGCGGGTCGAGATCGTCTCGAGCGTGTAGTCGGTGGTCTCGAAGATGTCGGGGGAGGCCCACCACGTCACCGTCGTGCCGGTCCGCTCGCCGTCCTCCAGCGGGCGCACCTGGCGCAGCGTGTAGTCGGGCACACCGAGGGAGAACTCCTGCTCCCAGAGGAAGCCGCGGTTCTTCACCTCCAGGTGCAGGCGGTCGGACAGCGCGTTGACGACCGAGGAGCCGACACCGTGCAGACCACCGGAGACCTTGTAGCCGCCGCCGCCGAACTTGCCGCCCGCGTGCAGCACGGTCAGCGCCAGCGTCGCCGCCGGCAGCTCCTGACCGGGCGCGGTGTCGGTCGGGATGCCACGACCGTTGTCGACGACGCTGACCGAGCCGTCGTCGTTGAGGGTGACCTTGATGGTGTCGCAGTGGCCGGCCAGCGCCTCGTCCACCGCGTTGTCGACGATCTCCCAGATCAGGTGGTGGAGGCCGCGCTCCCCGGTCGATCCGATGTACATGCCCGGCCGCTTCCGGACCGCTTCGAGGCCCTCGAGGACCTGGATCGCGGAGGCGTCGTACTCGGGCATCTGGTCGTCACTGGACACGCAGGACCTCTTCTTGTGCGGGCCCTGGCGTGCAGCCTGGAGGCCGCTCGCCGGGGCATGGCGAAGGCCGAGCGTGCGCCCAGTTGGATGCGTTCCCGGCCAGATCGCCATTCTAGCCCGTTGCGGGCCTCAGGACACGTGTGCGACCCGTCCGGGAGGGGGTCGGTTGTGGAAAACATCCCCTCAGCGGCCCGAAAAGGCGGCTGGGAGCGCCCAGTGGGGGGTCGGATGACTCCCTGTACGGCGAGGGAGCCGCTCCGTCGCCCACGGAGCAGCGTCGTCAGCGGGTCGCCGGCACGGCGTACCAGAGGGTGCGGTGAGACCACCGACCCGGACCGAGGCGACGGCCCGAGCAGACCACGATGACGACCTGCTCGGGGCCCCAGGAGCGGAACGCGCGGTCCCGGGGGACCCGGTCGGCCCGGTAGGACCGACGCTCGCTGATCCGGTAGCACGCCTTGGTGCCGGCCGCGTTGCGCAGCACGATCGAGTGGCCCGCGCGGGTCTGGCGCAGCAGCCGGTTGCCCAGCGCGGAGCCGTCGGGGTAGGTGTGGGCCACGAGGATCACCGAGCCACGGCCGCTGCCCGGTCGGACCTCGGGATCCATGCCGACCATCCACTTGCCGGCCCTCGTCAACGGGGGAGCGCCGATGGCGCCCGACGCGGTGCGCGCGACGCGGCGGACCGGCAGCACGCGTCCGATCGGCGTGACGCGCGCCCGATCCGGGACGAACGAGCGGGACGGTCGCGCACAGGCCAGCGCACGAGCTGCCGCACGCGCAGTGACGGCCTCGCCCTCCTGTGCCGTGGCGCCCGCTTCGCCACCGGCGAGCAGTCCAGCCACCATGAGCATGCCGACGACGACGGCTCCCGCTCTGCTCCTCATGACATCCCTCCCCGGGATCGGCTGCGTCCTGGCCGGCGTCATCACGCCGGACGCCTGGGCGACCGTAGGCACGTCACCCCTCCGACTCCGCCCGAACAAGCCCCCCCACGGCGAAATGACCCCCGAGCGGGGGTCGGCCGTTCCTCTCGCTGGAGCCGCCGCCGGTCAGGACTCCGAGAGCGGACCGTCGAGATAACCGTCGCGCTGAGCGGCCTGGTTGAGGTCGATCTTGGTCCGCACGTCGCGCCCCACCGCGGCGTACTTCGCCTTCACCCGGGCCAGGTACTTCTTCGCGGTGTCCCTCTGCACGCCGATCGCCCTCGCCACCGCATCCAGGGTCAGGCCCGAGGCGTAGAGCACGAGCGCCCGCTCCTCCTGGTCGCTCAGCTGCGGCCGATCGCCGTCGCCGGCGATCACGCTGGCCAGCTCCGGCGTCAACCACTGGCCCCGCCCCAGCACCGTCCAGATCGCGGCCACGATGTCCTCCTCGGAGTCCCGCTTGCCGACGAAGCCCGCGACACCGGCACGGAGCACCTTGCGCACCAGCTCGGCGGACGACATGGCCGAGAGCACCAGCACCCGGGTGCCCGAGCGCACCAGCTCCCGCACCTGGTCCGGGTCGACGCTCGGACCCCGCTCCACCATCAGGTCGAGGATCAGCAGGTGGGGCCGCCGGTCGGGCGGCGACGTCGCCAACCAGGCGAGGAACGCCGGGAGGGTCTCACCGCTCCAGACGACCTGGAGCCCCGACTGCGCGATGATCAGCTCCTCGGTGCGCTGGCGCTGCAGCAGGTGGTCCTCGACGATCGCGATCCGCCAGCGGTAGCGGACGGGCGGCGCGGATCGGGGGCCGCGAGTTCGGGACACCAGTCGATCGCTCCCACGATTCAGCCCATGCCCTGCGCGCTCATCGCCCGGGGCAACTTCCGGGCCGAAACTAGGCACTCCGGACGGGGCTCCCGGCCCGATCCGGGCTCCTCGCGCCAGAAGACCTCCGTGCGGGGGTCAGGAGGCGCGGAGCACTGACCCCATCGGCGTCCTCATCGGCGTCCTCATCGGCGTCATCGACTCGGTCCGTCGAGGTAGCCGTCGCGCTGGGCGGCCTGGTTGAGGTCGATCTTGGTGCGGACGTCGCGGCCCGCGGCGGCGTACTTCGCCTTCACCCGGCTCAGGTACTTCTTCGCGGTGTCCTTCTGCACGCCGATCGCCTCGGCGACCGCGTCCAGAGTGAGCCCCGAGGCGTAGAGCACGAGCGCCCGCTCCTCCTGGTCGCTCAGCTGCGGCCGATCGCCGTCGCCGGCGATCACGCTGGCCAGCTCCGGCGTCAACCACTGGCCCCGCCCCAGCACCGTCCAGATCGCCGCGACGATGTCCTCCTCGGAGTCCCGCTTGCCAGCGATGCCCCCGATGCCGGCCCGCAGCACCTTGCGGACGAGCTCCGGCGACGCCATCGCCGAGAGCACCAGCACCCGGGTCCCGGACCGGGTGATGGAGCGCACCACGTCGGGATCGACACTCGGACCGCGCTCCACCATCAGGTCGAGGATCAGCAACTGCGGCCGCTGGGGCTCCGGGACGGTGGCGACCCAGTCGACGTACTCCGGCAGTGTGGCGCCGCCCCAGACCACCCGCAGGCCCGGCTGCATGCCGACCAGCTCCTCGGTCCGTCGTCGCTGGAGCATGTGGTCCTCGACGATGGCGATCCGCCACTCGTAGCGGCGCACGCCCTGGCCCGGGGGGGTGGTCATCGGTGGTCTCCTTGTCGTCGGGTCGCCGAGGCGGAGCCGCGGTGAGCCACCACCTCCACGAGGTCCTGGGCGCCGAGGCTCTGGACGGTGAGCTCGACAGCGGACGGCGGGGCCCACGCCTCGGCCACCGACGAGAGCTCCGGGTGGGGCCCGACCAGCGTGAACCGCAGCGTGTCGGGGGCGGGGAAGAGGGTCGTGGTCAGCTGGGCCCCCGCCGGAGCGGCGGTCACCGACGCGAGCAGCAGTCCGCCCAGCGACGGAGCGAGCGCGTCGTCGGCATCGTCGGAGCCCGACCGGATCGCGAGCCGGGTGTGCCGCGACCGCGCCTCCGCGAGGGAGCGGGCGAACCAGTCGCCCATCCGGATCAGGTCCGGGTTGAGCTGGGTCAACTGCCGCAGGTAGGTCTCCTCCTCGGCGCAGGACGACCGCACCTCCTGGTCCGCCGGGTCAGCCCGCCCGTCGGCGACCTGGCGCAACAGCTCGATCGACTCCTCGAGCCCGGCGGCCGTCCACCGCCGGCGGGCCCGGCTCGCCGCGTCGCGCTGCTCGACCTCGCCGCGCAGCCGCGCCATCGCCGCCTGGTCGGCGCCCACCTGCGCGCCGATGGTCCTCAACAGCGCCTGGAACCCTGCCCAGCCGCCCACCAGGCCGATGCAGGCAGCGCCCGCGACCAGGGTCGACACCGCGGCGAGCCCCGAGCTCGGTGCCAAGCCGACCGCCAGCCCCACGACCGTCAGCCCCAGCAGCGCGATCGCCGGTCCCGCCGCGGCCCGCCAGCGAGGGTCGCCGAGCATCAGCAGCAGCGGGCCGGCCGGACAGATCGCCTGCCAGAAGACCACGTCGTCGCGACCGAAGTCCACCGAAGCGGCCGACAGCACGAAGGCGACGCACGCGCCGAGGGTCAACAGCGTTGCGACCGCGAGCCTGCGCAACCGCCCGCCGTCGCCGGACCACCAGGCGATCGCACAGACGACGGCGACGACCACCACCATGGGGTACTCCTCGGTCGGCGCCCCCCGATGGTTGGTGACCGCCAGCCAGATCCCGACGAACACCAGAGCCAGCGCGAACAGTCCGCTCGCCCGGCGCTGCAGGCCCTCGGTGGCCGCCATCAGCGACGCTGCCGACACCGGCGGCTCCGACAGCTCAGTGGTCTCGGCGGCTGGTCCGACCGACGGACCGCCCCACGTCAGGGTGGCCGTCGTGCCCTGACCCGGCGCAGTGACCAGCGACATCGTCAGGCCGGTGCCCTCGAGGCGGCCGAGGACCGACTCCGCCAGGCCCCGTCCGCGGGGCATCGTGCCGTCGAAGCCGACGCCGTCGTCGGCCACCGCCACGACCATGCCACCACCACCATCACCGTGGGGTCGTACGTCGACCACGACCGCGGCCGCCCCCGAGTGCTTCGCCGCGTTGCGGACCAGCTCCGTGACGGCACCGGAGAGCGCCTCGAGCACGGCCTCGGGGAGAAGTGCCTCCTGCCGGGCCAGCTCGTCGCCGGCCAGTCCGCGTCGCTCCACCCGGATGCCGTCGACCTCCAGGCCGCCGTGGATCCCGTGGCCGTGCTGCGGGAGCTCGTCGTCCATGGTCAGGGCCTCCACCGTGGCGACGTCGCGCGCGCACCGCGCCCGCACCGCTTGCCCGTCGGCGACCGCGGCGCCCCCGACCGCGAGCGCCGCCAAGGTGTTGATGACCGTGTCGTGCAGGATCCGCGCGTCCTCCGCGGCACGACGGCTCGCTGCCCGCCGTACGTCCACCGCACGCTGCTCCGCCTCCACCAGCGAGTGCTCGGCGTCGGCACTCCGGGTGAAGTCGAGCAGCACCGGCAGGGCCAGGCGGGAGGCCGCCATGATCGCCAGGCCCGTCGCCGCCACGGCCGGCGGCAGGGTGCTGCCCGAGTCCGGCCATGACAGCACCATCGCGACGGGGACGACGACGGCGATCGCCACGGGCGTGAGCAGGGCTGCCCTGCCCCGCATCACGAAGCTCGGCAGGATGGCGGCGACGTTCGCGAGCCAGCAGGCGGCCAGCAGCAGCGGGTGGTCGGGGTCGTTCACCACGACCCAGTCGACGAGGAAGGCGGCGTAGGCCAGGAGCACGACGAGCCAGCCCGGCACACGACCGACGGCCGCGAGCAGCGCGACACCGGCCAGGCCCAGGTGTCCGGCGACCAGCGCCGCGCGCACGACGGGACCGACCGCCTCCGTGAGGATCGCCAGCACCATCACGACCTGCCACAGGGCCATGCCGCGCAGCAGGGCACGCCTCATCGACGCCGTGGCCGTGATCGTCGTCGGACCGGCAAGGCTGTCGTCACCGAAGAGGTCCCCGAGGAAACGACGGCCGGTCCGTCGCCAATCCACCACCCGTTCCTCCTCGATCCAACGACGCCCCAGGCCCACCGACAGGAGCGACGGTAGTGGCCGTCGCAGCCGATCCCGCGCGGACCTCGGTGCGGGGGTCCGGGATGACCCCCGAACAGGGGTCGGGGTGCGAGCCTCTGTCAGAGGTAGCCGGCCGCCTTGCGGTGACGCCGGCTCCACGCGAAGCAGAGCGCCGCGAGCCCGTCGGCGTCCGGGACGCCGTTGAGCCGACGCTCGCGGCGGTCGGTGTAGCCGGGATAGTCGACGATCAGGACGACGTCACCGGTGCCGGCGAGCGATCGGCCCATCCCCACCCGGACGGCGACGTCCGCCACCGACCACCACGGGACGGGGATCCGGGCACGTCCCTCGAGGACCCAGGCCGCGTGCGTCGTGAGCTGGTGCCGCTGGTCGCTCCACACGACCTCCTCCACCTCCGGGATCGGGGTGGGTTCACAGGGCACCTCGCCGGTCCATCGACCGGTCCTGACATGAACGGACCAGGCGGCCCCGTCCCACCACCGTTCGCGATGCTCTCCGGTGGGGTCCGGGTACCAGCCTGGTCCGACGTTCACGTGCTGCTGCGGTCAGGGAGCGACGGGCTCGCCCTGCAGCGTGCGGTAGGTGTAGGCCGCACCGATCACGACCACCGGGATCGCGACGAGCGCGCCGATGCCGCACAGGAGCGAGCCGATGAAGATCGCGATCGCACCCGCGATGTAGAACCCGATCAGGCTGCCGAGGTTCTTGTTGACGAACGCAAAGCTCGCCTTGATGGCCTCGATCGCCGGCATGTTCTTGTCGATCAGGAAGAACAGCGTGAACTGCGTGAAGAAGCCGACGATAAGACCGGGGATGTAGCACAGGATCGTGCCGACCGCGGTCATGATGCCCACGAGGAGCCCGGCCAGCAGGAGCTGGCCGATGTTGTCGAACTTGAAGATCGTGCCGACCTCGACCTGCCGGCCGTAGGTGATGTCGAGTGCGGCCCGGACGATCCCGGCACCGATGACGTAGACCACGGCCCAGATCACGAACATCATCAACGCGCCGAAGACCAGGGCGAGGATGAAGCCACCGTCACCACCCGACGACGCGGCGGCGAACAGGCCGAACCACATGATCGCGTAGATGACGACGACCGACAGCACGATCGCCAGGACGGCCAGGATGATCGGCCCGACATTGGCCTGGAACTTGGTCCAGCCGTAGTTGAACGCGTTGCCGATGCTGTAGGGCGCCGACGGCTGACCGCCGTAGCCGCCGCCGTAGGGACCGCCCGGCGGGGGACCGCCATAGCCACCACCCTGCGGAGGACCGCCGTAGCCACCTCCGGGAGGGCCGGCCGGGGGCGGAGCGCCGTAGCCGCCGCCACCTCCGGGCGGGGGCGGAGTGGGAGGCTGGTAGTTGCTCATGTGCGGTGTCTCCTCATCAAGGGTTCGGGGCACTGCTGCTGGGCCCGAGCGGGCACGTCGCAGCATCGTAGCGAGATCATGGTGCCGACGAGCACGTTCGGGGCTGAGCAAGAACCGCTCAACCGTAGGTGTCGCGCGGTCCGCGCGCGTCACTGATGCCCCGTCGACCGTGTTTCCAGGTGGGGGCGCGGGGGCCGAGCACCTCGACCACGGTCACCACACCGTCGCCGAGCTCCTCGTTGAGCCGCTTCACGATGGTCGCGGCGAGCAGCTTGAGCTGGGTGGCCCACGCCGTCGAGTCCGTGCGGACGACCAGCACGCCGTCGACCAGCGTCTCCGGCGTCGAGTGCGCGCCGATCTCGGCGCCGACGATGTCGGTCCAGCGACCGAACACCCCACGGACCTGGAGGTCCAGGGCCCAGCCGCGCTGGTCGATCAGCCGCTGCACCTCCGGTCCGAGCGTCTGCGGGTCGCGGCCGTCGGGATGGGCGCCGCTGAAACGGCTCTCGCCGCTGCGTCTCCCGGAGCCCGGAGCGCGACCGTCCTTGCGAGGAGTACGACGCCGCGCCGGCGTCGTACTCGCGCCGGCCGTGCCGAGCATCTGTGAGCGAGCCAGGTCCAGCCCGTCGCGCCGGGGGGCGTCGGCGCCGGGCACCACGGGGTCCTGCGAGCCCGGGGGCGTCTCCTCGCCCATGGACACACATCCTCTCGGATGTCGGCGTCAGTCTGACCTACCGTGCCAGCGTAGACGCTGTCGGTCGTGGCCCCGACAATGGACACCGACGATGGAGCCCGCCGACGTACGCGGGTCATGCGTGCGCCGATGGCGCGAGGTGCGTGCGTAGTCCCCGCCCCCGGTCCGCAGGTCCTCGCTACTGACGCCGCCCGGACGGGGTCACCCGATGCGGTCCTCTGTCCCCCGTGCGGGGGTCATTTCGGGCCAGCGCCGGGTGAACGTCGGATCGCGCCACAGGATTCGAAACAGACTCGCATCCATGGACTTCTCCACACCCTTCACCAGATCACGACGACCCGGACGTGTTGCCGGACTGGCGGCGCTCGCTGCGGGAGCCCTGCTCCTGAGCCCGCTCGGCCTACCCACGGCACAGGCGGACCCGGCGGCCGACCCGGAGACCACCATCCTCGGCCCCGGCACCCATGAGCTGATCCCCGCGCTCGGTGCGTGCGCCGCGATCGTCACCCTCGAAGGCGCCAACGGCGGCACGGCCGTCTCGGGCGGCGACGACGACGAGAACCCCGGCGAAGACGACCCCGACCAGGTCGGCGGCGGCCAGGGCGCGCGGATCTCCTTCCGCATCCCCGTCTCCGCGACCGACGAGCTCGACATCATCGTCGGCACCGGCGGCACCAACGGCGGCACCGGCGGCACCTCCGGCGATGACGCCGGCGGCAACGGTGGCGCTGGCACCCACCCCGGTGGTGGCGGCGGCGGCTACACCAGCTTCGTCCTCAACGGCACCGAGGTCGCGCTCGTCGGCGGCGGCGGCGGCTCCGGCGGCGGTCACAACCCCGACGCCGGTGGCGGCGGACACGCCGGTGTGGTCGAGGGCGCAGGCGTGTGGCCCGGCCAGGAGGGCGCTGACGGCATCGACAACGCTGCCGTGGATGCTCCCGGCGGCGGTGGCGGCGGTACCACCGTGCCGGGCGCCGGTGGCGTCCACACGGTGACCCCTGCCTACAACGGCACCGCCGGAGTCGACCGCAACGGCGGCGTCGGCGGCGTCGACGGCTCGGCCGACCAGGGCGGCGGCGGCGGTGCCGGGTACGCCGGCGGTGGCGGCGGCGCCTCCACCGAGGGCAACGTGAGCGGCGTCAACGGCGGCATCATCGGCGGTGGCGGCGGCGGTGGCTCCAGCTACTTCGACGCCGACAACACCGGCGCGGTCTTCGTCGCGCCCGCGCCCGACTCCGGCGAGGCGCTGGCGCCCAACGGCGCCGGCCGCAACGGCACGGCCGAGCTCGACTGGGAGCCGTGCGCCTACGACCTGTCGCTCGACAAGGTCGCCAACACGACGGTCTTCGAGCCGGGCGTCCCGGTCACCTTCCGCGTGAAGGTCACCAACGAGGGCGACCAGCCCATGGGTCTCGGCGACACCGTCACCATCACCGACGACAAGGCCGTCGGCGCCACCCTCCTGAGCGTCCGCTCGAGCACCGGCGCGCCGTTCACCTGCGACGTCGCGGTCGGTGACCCGATCACGACGGGTGTCCTGGACTGCTCGCAGCCGGTCGGCACGGTCGGCGTGCGCGGACTGGACGTCGGTGAGGAGCTCTTCGTGCGCTACAGCCAGACCTACACCGAGACGCACGCGGTCAAGAACACCGCGAGCGTGACGGACCGGGGCGACCAGGACAACAACGTCGCCGCCGCCGTGGTCAAGGCCGCCAAGCCCGGCCTGCGCCTGGTCAAGACGGCGAGCACCCGCAAGGTCAACCACGTGGGCCAGAAGATCACCTACACCTTCCGGGTCCGCAACACCGGCAACATCGCCCTGAACCCGATCCGCATCGTCGAAGGCTCGTTCTCCGGCAACGGCACGCTCCGCCCGAAGTGCCCGAAGCTGTCGCCCCGCGGTCTCGCCCCGGCCAAAGTGATCATCTGCAAGGCGACCTACACGGTCACCCGCGCGGACCTGCGCCGCGGCCGCATCGACAACACCGCCACCGTCCGGGGCCGCACCCCGAGCGGTCAGCTGGTGGAGTCGGCGCCGTCGACGGCCCGCGTCGTCGCCATCGCTCCGCTCCCGGGTGTGCCGAGCACCGGAGCCAGGCTCAACCCCTGGAGCTGATCTTCCTCTCCCACCCCACACGGAGGGCCCACGTCGTCGACGTGGGCCCTCCGGCCCTCTCCGGGTGCGCTGCCCAGCCGGCTGCTTCGAGGACTCTCAGGCTTGCGGTGTGACCTCACCGGCCGCGACGTGGAAGGTCGCGCCGCTGAGCCGCGCGGGCACGTCGGCGCCGACGGCCGCGGTGACCAGGACCTGCTCGGCTCCCGCGACCAGCTCGGCCAGCTGGTCGCGCCGGTCGCCGTCGAGCTCGGCGAAGACGTCGTCGAGGATCAGGATCGGGTCGTCGCCGTCGGCGCGGAGCAGGTCGTAGGACGCCAGCCGCAGCGCGAGCGCGAACGACCACGACTCCCCGTGGCTGGCGTAGCCGCGCACCGGCAGCCGCTGCTCGTCGCCCGGGCCGAGGGTGCACAGCACGTCGTCGCGGTGCGGCCCCACCAAGGTCGACCCGCGCTGGATCTCGTCGTCGCGGCGACGGGCGAGCTCGGCGCGGAAGGACTCCTCGAGGAGGCTGCGGGGGTCTCGAGACGCTTGCTGCGCAAGCTCCTCGACCACCGGGGGGTCGACCACCGGCGGGACGGAGGCGGCGTACTCGATCCGGGCGTCGTCGCGGGTCGCACCACGGGCGACGGCCTCATACGCCTTCCCCAGGTACGGCGCCAGGTCGGTCACCAGCGCCTGGCGTGCCGCCAGCAGCTCACTGCCCGTGGTGACGAGGTGGTCGTCCCACACGTCGAGCGTGGCCAGCGCCGCCTCCCGGCTGGAGCCGCGGGCGTTGTAGAGCGTCTTGAGCAGGGTGTTGCGCTGCTTGAGCACGCGGTCGTAGTCGGCCTGCACTCCGGCGTACCGCGGGGTGCGCAGCACCAGCAGGTCGCCGAGGAAGCGGCGTCGCTGCGCGGGATCGCCCTTCACCAGGGCGAGGTCCTCGGGTGAGAACACGACGGTGCGGACGATCCCGGCGAGGTCGCGGGCGCGGGTCAGCGGGGAGCGGTTGATCCGCGCCCGGTTGGCCTTGCCGGGGTTGAGCTCGACCTCGAGGATCGCGGTCCGGCCGTCACGCACGACCGCGGCCCGCACCACCGCCTGGTCGGCGCCGGCCCGGATCAGCGGCGCATCGGTCGCGACCCGGTGGCTGGCGAGCCGGGAGAGGTAGTCGACCGCCTCGACGAGGTTGGTCTTGCCCTGCCCGTTGCGCCCGACGAACGCGGTCACGCCCGGCTCGAGGGTCAGCTCGAGCGCGGCGTAGGACCGGAAGTCGTGGAGGGACAGGTGCGTGACGTGCACCGGTCCATCATCCCCCACCGCCCAGGGTCGACGGCGAGCCCGTCGAGCTCCCGGGTGAGATCACCGACGTCGTGGGCTCGGGCTCGGGCAGCTCCACGGGGTCGTCGTGCTGCACGGCCACGAGCACGACCCCGATCACGGCGAGGACGACGATCGCGACGGCCATCGCGACGACGGCCCAGACGGGGGAGGAGGGGGAGTCGGTCATGCCCCAGCGGGCGGCATGGACTGGATGGCGTGGCCGCCGAAGCCCGCCCGCATCGCCGCGATCGCCTTCATCGCGTGGTCGTCCTCCTGGCGGGAGACGAAGCGGGCGAAGAGGGAGGCGGAGATGGCGGGCATCGGTACGGCGTTCTCGATCGCGGCCTCGACAGTCCACCGGCCCTCGCCGGAGTCCTCGGCATAGCCGCGCACGCCGTCGAGGTGCTCGTCGGCGCGGAGCTGGTCGACCAGCAGGTCCAGCAGCCAGGAGCGGACCACCGTGCCGGTGCGCCAGGAGGCGAAGATCTCGGGCACGTTGTCGACGATGTCGACCTTGTCGAGCAGCTCCCAGCCCTCGGCGTAGGCCTGCATCATCGCGTACTCGATGCCGTTGTGGACCATCTTCGCGAAGTGGCCCGCGCCGGGCTTCTCGCCGCAGTGGACCAGGCCGTCGGGGGTGTCCGCCGGCTTCAGTGCCTCGAAGGCCGGCATCACCTTCGCGACGTCGCAGCCGGCGCCGCCGTACATCAGCGCATAGCCGTTCTGCAGGCCCCACACGCCGCCGGAGACGCCGCAGTCGACGAAGCCGATGCCCTTCTCGGCGAGCGAGGCGGCGTTGATCGCGTCGTCGGTGTACTTGGAGTTGCCGCCGTCGACGACCAGGTCGCCCTCGCCGAGGAGGTCCTTGAGCTGCGCGATCGTCGAGCGGGTGGCGTCGCCGGCCGGGACCATCACCCACACGACCTTCGGCGACCCGTCGGCACCGAGCGCCTCGACCATCGCGGCCAGGCTGTCGACGTCGGCGAGCTCCGGGTTGAAGTCGAAGCCGGTGACCGTGTGCCCGGCATTGCGCAGGCGGGTGCGCATGTTGCCACCCATCTTGCCGAGTCCGACCAGTCCGAGGTGCATCGTTCCTCCTACGAGGGGCGGCTTGAGTTGCGGGACATCTGTGACGTTACGCGCCGCGGGGGGAGCGGTGGTTTCGGCGGGGTGACGGGCCTCGGCCCGCCGTGTCAGCTCGGGTCAGCTCAGCTCAGCTCAGCAGGCGGCGCGGCATGAGCAGGTAGCGGAAGGTCCCGCTGTCCTGCGCCGCCTCGTCGGCGGTGCCGCTGATGACGACCGGCTTCGAGGCCTGGGTGAAGGCCAGCTCGACGACGGCCTCGTCGGTCGCGGTGAGACCGTCGAGCAGGAACGACGGGTTGAAGCCGGTGACCAGCTCCTCGCCGTTGATGGTCGCCTGCACCGACTCGGTCGCCTGGGCGTCGTCGCCGGAGCCGGCGTCGAGCGTGAGCGCACCGTCGGCGAAGGCCAGCTGCACGGCCGTGTTGCGGTCGGCGACCAGGGAGACGCGCTTGATCGAGTCGATCAGCTCGAGCCGGTCGATGGTCGCCGTCGTCAGCTTCTCGCTGGGGAAGAGGCTGCGGACCTTGGGGAACTCGCCGTCGAGGAGTCGGGTCGTCGTACGGCGCACGCCGCCGGGTCCGGTGCCCTCGAACCCGATGATCCCGTCACCCGAGCCCGAGGCGGACAGCGCGATCGTCACCTCGGGACCGGCGGTGAGCGACTTCGCGGTGTCGCTGAGCACCTTCGCCGGCACCAGCGCGGCCAGGCTGGCGTCGGGGGTCTGCGGGCTCCAGGTCAGCTCGCGCTGCGAGAGCCGGAAGCGGTCGGTGGCGAGCAGGGCGATCGTCTCGCCCTCGATCTCGATCCGGACACCGGTGAGGACCGGCAGCATGTCGTCGCGACCGGCCGCCGTGACCGCCTGGGCGACCGCGTGGGCGAAGACGTCGCTGGCGACGGTGCCGCTCGCGGCCGGCATGTCCGGCATCGACGGATAGTCCTCGACCGGCAGCGTCTGCAGGGAGAACCGCGACGAGCCGCACGTGAGCGAGACGCGGGCGCCGTCGAGGGTCAGCTCGACGGGCTTGTTGGGCAGGCTGCGGCAGATGTCGGCGAGCAGCCGGCCGCTGACGAGTGCGCGGCCCTCGTCGTGGACCTCCGCCTGCAGGGTGGCGCGGGCCGAGGTCTCGTAGTCGAAGGTCGAGAGGACGAGACCCTCGTCGCCGGCTTCGATGAGGAGACCGGCGAGCACCGGGGCGCTCGGGCGCACGGGCAGGCTGCGAGCAGCCCAGGCGACGGCATCGGCGAGCACATCACGGTCGACCCGGAACTTCACGTCGTCGTACCTCTCATGTCGGTGGGCGCTGCGAGCTGCCCGGGGAGTCCGGACGAATGACATCTCTGCAGTTCGCGCGCGTGTGGGGAAGCATCCTGCCACGTCCTCGCGTGGTGCGACACGGGCCGGTCAGGGTCGGGCTGATGGTCGGGGTGATGGGCGGTGGTCCGAGGGTCGGTGATCCACAGGTCGGGGGCCGGGTGGAGTTCCACGAGGATCTGATCTGCAGGAGGTCAGGGAGTGGTCGTAGGCGCGGTGGAAACTGTGGATATCGCCCGTCGCCGCAGGTCAGGTGTGATTTCACCGGTGGACGAAAGGTGTGGACGAGATCGGGACGAGTGCTTCGTGCTGTGGACCGACGGCGTCGTGTGGACGAGTGCCCTGGACGCTGCACGGAATCCTCCCCGTGTAGTTCGCACCGTTTCGGGTGGGTTGTCCACAGGTGCGAAATGACACGAGACGTTGGCTCAGCCCTGCCGCGCCTGCATCTTGACGCGGTTGGTGAGCTCGCTGACCTGGTTGAAGACGGCGCGACGCTCGCCGAGCTGCTGGCCGATCTTGCGCTCGGCGTACATCACGGTCGTGTGGTCGCGACCGCCGAACTGCTGGCCGATCTTGGGCAGGGACAGGCCGGTCAGCTCGCGGCACAGGTACATCGCGATCTGACGGGCCATCACCAGGTGACGTCCGCGGCTCTTGCCGGTGAGCTCCTCGATGGACAGCCCGAAGTACGCCGCGGTCTGGGCGATGATCAGCGGCGCGGTGATCTCCGGCTCGCCGCCCTCGGGGATCAGGTCCTTGAGCACGATCTCGGCCAGCGTCATGTCGACGTCCTGGCGGTTGAGGTTGGCGAAGGCGGTGACCCGGATCAGGGCGCCCTCGAGCTCGCGGATGTTGGTCTGGATCTTGCTGGCGATGAACTCCAGCACGTCGGAGGGCGCGGTGAGGCGGTCCATCGCGGCCTTCTTGCGCAGGATCGCGATGCGGGTCTCGAGGTCGGGCGCCTGGACGTCGGTGATCAGGCCCCACTCGAAGCGGTTGCGCAGCCGGTCCTCCAGCGCCTCGAGCAGCTTGGGCGGACGGTCGGACGTCAGCACGATCTGCTTGTTGGCGTTGTGGAGCGTGTTGAAGGTGTGGAAGAACTCCTCCTGGGTCTGGGTCTTGCCCGCCAGGAACTGGATGTCGTCGATGAGGAGCACGTCCACCTCGCGGTACTTCCGCTTGAACCGGTCCTGCCGGTCGTCGCGGATCGCGTTGATGAACTCGTTGGTGAACTCCTCGCTCGAGACGTAGCGCACCTTGCTGCCGGCGTAGATCATCCGGACGTAGTGGCCGATCGCGTGCAGCAGGTGGGTCTTGCCCAGTCCGCTGTCTCCGTAGATCAGGAGCGGGTTGTAGCTGCGGCCCGGTGCCTCGCTGACGGCCACCGCGGCCGCGTGGGGGAAGCGGTTGGAGGAGCCGATGACGAAGGTCTCGAAGGTGTACTTCGGGTTGAGGCGTGACTCGCCGGCAGTGGTCGCCGCGGGCTGGGCCGAGGGCGGCGACGGCATCGTGGGCATGGCCGGCGCGTTCGGGGTCGTGGGCATGGCCGGCGGCATGTTCGGCATCGCCGGCGGCATCGCGGGAGTGGCGAGGGGCTCGGCCTGGAGGCCGGTGCCGCTGGCGCTGTAGGAGTCGGTGTCGATCTGTGACTTTGTCGACAAGTCGATCTGTGGATTCATCGACCCGATGGTCGGGTGGGCTGCGGCGAAGTCGTCGGCACCGGTGCCGGTGTCGTACGACGTCGCCGACTCCGGTCCGGGCTCGTGCTGCAGCGCGCTGTCGACCGTGACCGCGAGCTGCACCTCGTGTCCGAACCGCTCGGTGAGGGCGTCCTCGAGCTGGCCACGCATCCGCCCCTCGAGGCGCTTGCGGGTGAAGTCGTCGGGCACGGCCACGATCGCGGTCGTGCCGTGCAGGGTCACTGCCTTGCTGGTCTGCAGCCAGGCGCGCTGGTGGGCCTGGAGCTCGGAGATCACCGCCGACCACTCCTGGTCGAGGCGGTCGCCGGGAGCGCTCGCGGCGTCCCTGCTGTCGTGGGGCTCGTGGGGGTGGTCCTGCGGCTGATCGGGGTGACCGGTCACGCCTCACACCTCTCGCTGTCGTTGCTTCTCCGGATGGCACACATGGATGATCGAGGGAGCTCTGCAGCCCGCTTCCGGCCCGCCTCGGCGACGGTCCCGGTCTCGGCTCCACAAGTTTGTCCACAGGTTGTGAACATTTGCATCACCGGTGCGGTGATGACTGACCGAGACCGTCCCGGGGACCCCTCACACGCTGTGTTTGCGCAGGTCAGGCCCGATGTGGTGGACATCGATCGCACTGCGACGCAAGGTGGCGGCGGAGAACCTCGGAGACCGGCGGGGAAACCCGGATCGGACGAATCTAGCCGCCGGTCAGGCACTCGATCAAGCCGCTATCCACAGGTTGGTGGACCGGTGGAGGACGGGGGCGGCGTGAGCGTCGTCCCAACTGCGCTGCAGGCGGCCTCGCCGGTTTGACCCGCCGACCTCTCGCCGCGTACCGTTTCTTGGTCAACCGGAGTCGACCGGTGCCGCATGTCCACGAAGATTCTTCGTGGCTGCGCGGTGGCGGCCGACAGGTCTCGCAGCTCAGACAGAAGAGCCTGCGCGAGGCTGCCGGCCGACCCTTCCCGATCATTGCACTGAGAGGTCGATTCGTGAGCAAGCGGACGTACCAGCCGAACAACCGTCGTCGCCACAAGGTCCACGGCTTCCGACTGCGCATGCGCACCCGCGCCGGTCGGGCCATCCTGGCCAACCGTCGCCGGAAGGGCCGCTCGAGCCTGTCCGTCTGAGGACAGCTCATGGCGTCGTGGGTGCCCGCTCGCCGGGCCCCGCGGACCTGACGTGCTCGCGTCTGCGCATCGGCTGACCGACCCGGACACTTACCGGGCTGCCAGCCGCCGCGGCCGTCGAGCCGGGGCCCGCACCGTGGTCGCCCACCTGCTCCCCCCATCGGAGGAGCAGGTCGTCGGCATGCCCATCCGCGCCGGGTTCGTCGTCAGCAAGGCCGTCGGCGTCGCCGTGGTGCGCAACCGGGTCAAGCGCCGGCTGCGGCACGCGGTGCGGGAGCGGCTCGACCAGCTGCCCGCCGGGTCCGTGCTCGTGGTGCGCGCCCAGCCGAAGGCCGCCGTGGCGTCGTACGACGAGCTGGTGGCGGATCTCGACCACTGCCTGCGACGCGTGCTGTCCCCCACCCGGGAGGCCCGGTGAAGTGGCTGCTGATCGGTCTGGTGCGTCTCTACCAGCTGCTGATCAGTCCGCTGCTCGGGCCGAGCTGCCGCTACTACCCGTCCTGCTCGGCGTACGCCGTCCAGGCTCTCCAGACGCACGGCGCGATCCGGGGGACCTGGCTCGCGGGCCGTCGTCTCCTGCGGTGCCACCCGTGGTCACCCGGCGGCGTGGACCACGTCCCGCCGCGTCGCTCCCGCTCGGAGCGCCCCTCGTCCCTCCGGCCGGCACCCGCCGGCGGACCCGACTCCCCACAAGGAGCCTGACCCGTGGTGCCCCTCAACATCTTCGGTGACATCGGCGGCTTCATCATGACGCCGCTCTACTACATCATCTCGGCCGTCATGATCGGTTGGCACGAGCTCTTCACGGTGCTCGGCCTGGACCCCGAGGGCGGCGTGTCGTGGGCGCTGTCGATCATCGGCCTCACCCTCGTCATCCGCGCCGCGCTGATCCCGCTGTTCGTCAAGCAGATCAAGTCCAGCCGCAACATGCAGCTGCTGCAGCCGAAGGTCAAGGAGCTGCAGAAGAAGTACGGCCACGACCGGCAGAAGCTGGCCGAGGAGACGATGAAGCTCTACAAGGACGCGGGCACCAACCCGTTCGCGTCCTGCCTGCCGATCCTGCTGCAGATGCCGATCTTCTTCGCGCTCTTCCGCCTGCTCGACCAGGCCGCCAAGAAGGGCACGGCCCACGGCTTCCTCGACGAGGAGCGGGCGCGGCAATTCGGTGAGTCGCAGGCCTTCGGCAAGATCCCGCTGTCGGAGACGTTCTGGAACAACGGCTGGTGGACCAGCGACCCCAACCACGTCGTGATGGTCGTGGCGCTCATCCTGGTGCTCGCGATGACGGCGACGACCTTCTTCACCCAGCGACAGCTGATGGCCAAGAACATGCCGGCCGAGGCGATGAGCGGTCCCTACGCCCAGCAGCAGAAGATGCTCCTCTACATCCTGCCCGTGGCCTTCGGCCTCGGTGGCGTCGCCTTCCCGATCGGTGTCCTCCTCTACTGGACGACCTCGAACCTGTGGACCATGAGCCAGCAGTTCTACGTGATCCGCAACAACCCCGCCCCGGGTACGCCGGCCTTCACGGCGAAGCAGGAGCGCGACAAGGCCAAGGCTGCCAAGCACGGCGTCGTCCTCGAGGCCGAGGAGGTCGAGACGGTCACCGAGCGCCGTCCGGCCACCCGCCAGCAGCCGAAGCGGCAGACGCGCTCGCAGCGCAAGACGGGCCCCGCCCCCAAGAACCCCAACGGATCGACCTCGGGCAACGAGCCCCGTGTCGATCTGGACAAGAACACCAACAAGGGAGACAGCAAGTGAGCGCTGAGACCGCCCCCGAGACGATCGCCGACACGGCGACGCTGACCGAGACCGCCGACGAGGCCCCCCAGGGCACCGACAAGGTCAACCGCCTCGAGCAGGAGGGCGACATCGCCGCCGACTACCTCGAGGAGCTCCTGGACATCGCCGACCTCGACGGCGACCTGGACATCGACGTCGAAGCGGACCGCGCGGCGGTCTCCATCGTCGGCGCCGACCTCAACCAGCTCGTCGGACGCGACGGCAAGGTGCTGGAGGCGCTGCAGGAGCTGACCCGCCTCGCGGTCTATCGCGAGACCGGTGAGCGCTCGCGCCTCATGCTCGACGTGTCCGGCTTCCGCGCGGACAAGCGCTCCCGGTTGACCCAGCTCGGGATCGAGACGGCCGCCAAGGTCGCTGAGTCGGGTGAGCCGGTCTCCCTCGAGCCCATGTCGCCGTTCGAGCGCAAGATCGTCCACGACGCGGTCGCCGCCGCCGGCCTCACGTCGGAGTCGGCGGGCGTCGAGCCCCGCCGCTATGTCGTGGTGCACCCGGCCAGCTGAGTCCCCGCGACTCGGTTCGACACCTGGTTTCACGTGAAACAACCCATCGACGTGCCGCCGCCCCCTCCGGCGGCGGCCGTCGTCTTTCCCGGGGACCGACTGGTCCTCGCCGAGCAGTACGCCGCCCTGCTGGCCGCCGACGGCGTCGTCCGCGGTCTCATCGGACCGCGCGAAGCGCCGCGCCTGTGGGAGCGGCACCTGATCAACTGCGCGCTCCTCGGCGCCGTGCTGCCGCAGGACGCCACAGTGGCCGACGTCGGATCGGGCGCCGGGCTGCCGGGACTGGTCCTGGCCATCGCGCGTCCTGACCTGCGGCTGACCCTGGTCGAGCCGCTGCTGCGCCGTACGACCTTCCTGGAAGAGGTCGTCGAGGCGCTGGCGCTGACCAACGTGACCGTCCGTCGAGACCGGGCCGATGCCCTGCACGGCGAGGCGACGTTCGACGTGGTGACCTCCCGTGCGGTCGCCCCCCTCGATCGACTGACGTCGTGGTGCCTGCCGTTGGTGGCGCCCCACGGCGAGATGATCGCCCTCAAGGGATCCTCGGTCGCCGACGAGGTGTCGCCGGCGCTCGACGTGATCCGGGGACTCGGCGGCACCGAGCCCCAGATCGAGGTGGTTCCGGGCCCGGAGGGCGCCGGGATCGACGCTGTCCACATCGCCCGGATCCGCTGGTCCGATCCGTCCCGTACCCGCGTATCGTTGCGACCTCGCGACCAGGCTGACCGCCGTCGGTCCGCGTCTGCCAGGTCGCGAAACAAGAGGAGGAAGTCGTGAACGACCCGTCGTCTCCCGGAGAGTTTTCCACCGGTGACAGGACCACTCCTGAGCGTAGCCATCCACAGGGCGCCCCTGGTTTTCCACAGGTGGACGACGCGGTGACCTATCACGGCTCGTACGAGGTTTCACGTGAAACGACGCCCGATGACGGGTCGGACGTTTCACGTGAAACGGCTCCCGGTCCGACGCCGGTGCTGACGGCCGCCCAGCTCGCCGAACGCGCTGCGGGCTTCGATGACGACCAGACCCCGCTCGCGCGCGCTGCGCAGGCCACCGTCATGGTCCGGGCGGGCATCCCCCAGGAGAACCTGGACCGGCCGTCGGAGACCCGGGTCTTCGTCGTCGCCAACCAGAAGGGCGGCGTCGGCAAGACGACGTCCACCGTCAACCTAGCCGCCGCGCTGACCCAGCTCGGGCAGCGGGTGCTGGTGATCGACCTCGACCCTCAGGGCAACGCCTCCACGGCGCTCAACATCGAGCACCGCCAGGGCACGCCGTCGACGTACGAGCTGCTGGTCGACGGCCTCTCGTTGGTCGACCTCGCGCAGCCGTGCCCCGACGCCGCCGGCCTCTGGGTGGTGCCCGCGACCATCGACCTGGCCGGTGCCGAGATCGAGCTCGTCAGCGTCGTCGCCCGTGAGCAGCGGCTGAAGAAGGCGATCGACGCCCACCCGCGGATCGGCAGTGCTGCTGACGCAGGGGAGGACCGGTTCGACTACGTCTTCGTCGACTGCCCGCCGTCGCTCGGTCTGCTGACCCTCAACGCCCTCGTTGCCGGCGCGGAGATGCTGATCCCGATCCAGGCGGAGTACTACGCGCTGGAGGGACTCGGCCAGCTGCTCGCGACGGTCGACATGGTGCGCGCGCACCTCAATCCCGAGCTGGCGGTGTCCACCATCGTGCTCACGATGTACGACGCGCGGACCCGCCTGGCCGCCGGTGTCGCCCAGGAGGTGCGCGAGCACTTCGGCGACCAGGTCCTGAAGACGGCGATCCCGCGGTCGGTGCGCGTGTCCGAGGCACCGTCCTACGGACAGACCGTGATGACCTACGACCCGGGCTCGCCGGGAGCCCTCAGCTATCTGGAAGCAGCGCGTGAGATCGTGGCCGGAGGGAGGCTGTCGTGAGTGGTGGAGCACCCCGTCGAGGGCTCGGTCGAGGCCTCGGATCCCTGATCCCGACCGCACCGCCGACCCCCGAGCAGGAAGCCGGATCCGGCGGCAACGGAGCCGGGGTTGTCAACCCCGCCGACCGGAGTGCGGACCTTGGCGCCAGCGGGCCTTCCAGCACGTCGGTGGACCCCACGTCCACCGGTGCCGCGTCAGGCGCTCAGACGGCGAATTCGTCTTCCGGGGCCGACGACAGCGGCCTGACGCCGGTCGACGGCGCCTGGTTCGCCGAGCTGCCCGTCGGGGCCATCCGGCCCAACGCCGTCAACCCCCGGACGGTCTTCGACGAGGAGGCGATGGCCGAGCTGGTCCACTCCATCAAGGAGATCGGACTGCTCCAGCCCGTCGTCGTCCGCAGGACGGGCCCCGAGAGCTATGAGCTCGTCATGGGGGAGCGGCGCTGGCGCGCCACCCAGAAGGCCGGCCTCGACACGATCCCCGCGATCGTGCGCGAGACCGACGACACCGACATGCTCCGCGACGCGCTGCTGGAGAACCTCCACCGCAGCAACCTCAACCCGCTCGAGGAGGCTGCGGCCTACCAGCAGCTGCTCGAGGACTTCTCCTGCACCCACGACGAGCTGGCCCGGCGCATCGGCCGCTCCCGCCCGCAGATCAGCAACACGCTGCGCCTGCTCAAGCTCACCCCGGCCGTGCAGCGCCGGGTCGCCGCCGGCGTGCTGTCCGCCGGCCACGCCCGGGCCCTGCTCGGTGTCGCGGACGCCGACAGCCAGGACCGGCTCGCGCAGCGCGTCGTCGCCGAGGGCATCTCGGTGCGGGGCCTGGAGGAGATCGTCGCGGTCGGCGACACCGGCGGCGAGGCCACCTCGCGGCCGCGCCGTGCCAAGCCACAGGCACCCGGCCTCAACGAGCTCTCCGAGCGCCTGGGCGACCGGCTGGAGACCCGGGTCAAGATCGACCTCGGCAGGACCAAGGGCAAGATCACGATCGAGTTCGCCAACACCGGCGACCTGCAGCGCATCGTCGACCTGATCGACACACGCAACCGCTCCGACCGCCCGATCTGACCGCGCCTGGTCGGGTCGGCGCCTGCGGCGCCTCCCGTCCTCCATCGTTGGTCGAGGAGGCCAGCTACGGCCGTCTCGAGACCTCCGTAGCCTCTGCGCCTGACTGTGGCCGCTGGGTGGGTGGGGCGGCGCCTGCGGCGCCTCCCGTGACTCCCCCGGCGGCGCAGAGCGGGGTCCCCGCCCTCGGCCACCGTCGTGCCTGGCTGACTTGTGTCTCCAGCCGAGGGCACCCCGATGCGCCGGCGGGGGACGCCCCGTACGGCACCGCAGGCGCCGCCCCGCCTGTGGTTGCCTCGTCGAGGTCCGCACCGGCATCTAGAGACGCTCGCTGGCGCTTGCTCCTCGAGACCGATCGCGGCCCTTTGTCGACAAAACAACAAACCGACAAGTCGCTAGGGCGACTTGTCGGTTTGTCGATTGTTCTACGTGAAACGTCCTACTTCTTGCCGGACTTCTTCTCGGCGGCCTTGGCGGCGCGCTTCGCCGCGCGCTCGCGCAGCTCGGCTGCATCGAGCTCCGCGGCCTTCTCCGGGGTCGGGGCGCTGCCGCCGAAGCGTGCGGGGATCCACCAGGAGCCGGGCTGCTTCTCGGACTCGGGGTAGTTCGCGATGACCTCGTCGAGCATGCGCTGCATGGTTGCGCGGAGCTGCTGGGTGTCCTCGGCGGCGTTGCCGGCCTGGGGATACATCGGCTCGCCGACCTTGACGATGATCGTCTTGGGGGAGCGGGAGAAGTCCTTGTCGTGGTCCTTGGTCATCAGCCGGTGGGCGCCCCAGACGATGACCGGGATGAGCGGTACGTCGGCCTCGGCAGCGATCCTCGTGGCACCCGACTTCAGCTCCTTGATCTCGAACGAGCGGGAGATCGTCGCCTCGGGGTAGATGCCGACGACCTCGCCGGCGTTGAGGTACTCGATGGCGGTGCGGGCGGACTGCTCGCCCGAGCCGCGGTCCACGCGGATGTGGTGGAAGGAGCGGAGCAGGTGACCGACGCCGGGGGCGTCCATCATCTCCTTCTTGATCATGAAGCGGACCAGGCGCTTCTGCGGCTCGGCGCCGGCGCCGCCGTAGATGAAGTCGACGTAGCCGGTGTGGTTGATGGCGAGGAGCGCGCCGCCCTTGCGGGGGACGTTCTCGGAACCGCTGACCACGACGTCCTGACGCATCAGCTTGAAGAGCGTCTTGGCGGCGACGATGACGGGCGGGTAGGTGATGTCGAGCACCGGGAGAGTCTGTCAGGCCCTGCGAACAGATGGCAGTGCGTCCACCGGCAGATCGATGGCCTGGAATTGTTCGTCGGGGGTGAAGGGACGGCGTACCGCCCTCACGGGACGAGGTGTCAGCGGCGGGTCGCGAGGAACTCGGCGATCCGGCCGATGGCCTCCTCGAGCATGTCCACGTCGGGGAGGGTGACCAGGCGGAAGTGGTCGGGCTCGAACCAGTTGAAGCCGGTGCCGTGGGTGACGAGGATCTTCTTGGCCCGCAGCAGCTCGATCACGAACTGCTCGTCGTCGTCGATCGGATAGACGGCCGGGTCCAGGCGCGGGAAGCAGTAGAGCGCACCGCTGGGCTTCACCGAGGAGACCCCCGGGATCTCGTTGAGGAGGCGGTGGGCCAGCATCGCCTGCTCGTAGAACCGCCCGCCCGGCACGATCAGCTCATTGATCGACTGGTAGCCGCCCAGGGCGGTCTGGATCGCGTGCTGCGCCGGGACGTTGGCGCACATGCGCATGTTGGAGAGCGTCGTGAGCCCCTCCAGGAAGTCCGCGGCGAGCTCCTTCGGCCCGGAGACCATCACCCAGCCCGCGCGGTAGCCGCAGACCCGGTAGGCCTTCGACAGACCGCTGAACGTCAGGCACAGCACGTCGTTGCCGGCGGCCGCCGCCGCGTGGTGGTGCACCGCGTCGTCGAACAGGATCTTCTCGTAGATCTCGTCGGCGAAGACCACGAGGTCGTGGCGCCGGGCGATGTCGACCAGCTGGGTGACCATGTCCTTGCTGTAGACCGCACCCGTGGGGTTGTTGGGGTTGATGATCACCAGGCCGTGCGTGTTCTCGGTGATCTTGGCCTCGATGTCGGCGAGGTCGGGCATCCAGCCGTTGTCCTCGTCGCAGCGGTAGTGGACCGGCGTACCGCCGGACAGCGACACCGCACCCGTCCACAGCGGGTAGTCCGGGGCGGGCACGAGGATCTCGTTGCCGTCGTCGAGGAAGGTCTGGAGGACCATCGAGATCATTTCGGAGACGCCGTTGCCGATGAAGACGTCCTCGACGTCGGTGTGCTGCAGACCGCGCGACTGGTAGTACTGCGCGACCGCGGTGCGGGCGGAGTAGATGCCGCGCGAGTCGCTGTAGCCCTGCGCCTCGGGCAGGTGGTGGGTGATGTCGGCGACGATCGCCTCCGGCGCCTCGAAGCCGAACGGAGCCGGGTTGCCGATGTTGAGCTTGAGGATCCGGTGACCCTCGGCCTCCAGCCGCTGAGCCTCGACGAGGATGGGACCCCGGACGTCGTAGCGGACATTGGCGAGCTTCTTGCTCTGGCGGATCTGCCTCACGAGGAGCATTCTCGCAGGTGGGTGCCACCTGTTTACCTACGGAGGCCGGATGACCCGTACAACGGTCCCGCTCACCCTGGACCTGCTCACCGCGCTCGACGCGCCCTGCCGCGACTGCCTGTTCTGGGAGCACCCGCCCTTCCACCGCGACGGCCTCGACACCCACGAGCGGCGACACGAGAAGGAGCTGTGGGTCTCCGAAGTACTGCGCGAATGGGGCTCCTGCGGCCGCGTCGCGCTGGTCGACGGGGAGCCGGTCGGGCACCTCGTCTATGCGCCGCCGTCCTGGGTGCCGGCGGCGGCGGCGTTCCCCACCGCACCGGTGTCCGCCGACGCCGTGCTCCTCACCGCGGCGTGGGTGCGACCCGGTCATCGGCGCGGCGGCATCGGCCGACTCCTGGTGCAGGGCATGGCCCGTGACCTCATCGGGCGCGAGCACGTCCGCGCCGTCGAGGCCTTCGCCCACACCGGCCGGCGGGTCGTCGGCCCGGGCGCCGACTGCGCCGTACCCGCCGACTTCCTCGCCCACGTGGGGTTCAAGACCCACCGCCCCCACCCCCTCACGCCGCGGATGCGGATGGAGATGCGCTCGCTGGTCACCTGGCGCGGCGAGGTCGAGGCCGCCTGGGAGCGGATCGTCGGCGTCGTACGACGCCCGCGACCCGCCCCGGCGCCCGTGCCCCGGGAAGTGGTGCAGAGGGTGCCTATTTCACGGGTTAACCCGTGAAATGGTCACTTCTGACGGGAAGTTTCCCGTGAGAAGTGCGTAATTCACGGGTTAACCCGTGAATTACGCAGCCCGCATCGCCCCGCTCACGCCAACAGCCCCCGGAGCGGAGCTCCGGGGGCTGTCGGGTCGATCTCGTGAGCGACGCTCAGGCGTTGATGAAGTCCTCGAGCTCCTTGAGGATCGCGGCCTTCGGGCGGGCGCCGACGATGGTCTTGGCGACCTCGCCGCCGCTGTAGACGTTGATCGTCGGGATGCCGGTGACGCGGTAGGAGGCCGGGGTGACCGGGTTCTCGTCGACGTTCATCTTGAGGAACGTGATCTTGTCACCGTGGGCGCCGGCGATCTCGTCGAGGATCGGGGCGACCTGGCGGCACGGGCCGCACCACTCGGCCCAGAAGTCCACCAGGACGGGCTTGTCGGACTTGAGGACCTGCGCCTCGAACTCGGCGTCGGTCACTGCGGAGATGTTGTCAGCCACGGTGGGCACCCTTCAGGAGATGGTGAACGAAACGTCTGGTGTCTAGAACCTACGCGCCGGCCGGGACATTCCCGGCGGTCAGCGCGAGGTGCTCGAGCTCGGCGAGGTAGCGCTCGGCGTCGAGGGCGGCGGAGCAGCCGGTGCCGGCGGCGGTGATCGCCTGGCGGTAGGTGTGGTCGACGAGGTCGCCGGCCGCGAAGACTCCGGGCAGGTTGGTCGCGGTGGTGCCGGGCCGGACGAGCACGTAGCCGTTGTCGTCGAGGTCGACCTGGCCCGCGAGCAGCTCGGAGCGGGGCTCGTGGCCGATCGCGATGAACAGGCCGGTGGCCGGCAGGTCGCTGGTCTCGCCGGTGACGGTGTCCTTCAGCGTCAGCGACTCGAGCGAGTCGGCGCCGTTGATGGACTCGACGACCGAGTTCCAGACGATCTCGAGCTTGGGGTCGGCGAACGCCCGCTCCTGCATGATCTTGGAGGCCCGCAGCTCGTCGCGGCGCACGATCAGCGACACCTTCGAGCCGAAGCGGGTGAGGAAGGTGGCCTCCTCGACGGCGGAGTCGCCGCCGCCGACCACGGCGATGTGCTGCTCGCGGAAGAAGAAGCCGTCGCAGGTCGCGCAGTAGGACACGCCCCGTCCGGACAGGCGCTCCTCGTCGGGCAGGTCGAGCTTGCGGTAGCCCGAGCCGGTCGCGAGGATCACGGCCTTGGCGGTGTAGGTGTCGGTCGCGGTCTTCACGATCTTGACGTCACCGGTGAGGTCCACCTCGACGACGTCGTCGGCGACCAGCTCGGCACCGAACCGCTCGGCCTGGGCGCGCATCTCGTCCATCAGGGCCGGACCCATGATGCCGTCGCGGAAGCCGGGGAAGTTCTCCACCTCGGTGGTGTTCATCAGCGCGCCACCCGCGGTCACCGAGCCCTCGAACACCAGGGGCGAGAGCTGGGCGCGGGCGGCGTAGACGGCGGCCGTGTAGCCCGACGGGCCCGACCCGATGACGATGACGTTGCGGGTTTCGGTGGACTCGGTCATGAGAGATCTTCCTGGGTCGAGGGGTACGACGGCCTGCTGGTGGTGCAACCCGATCGTAGGCGGAACGATTCCCCCTCCCGCCGTCAGCCCGCCGTCAGCCCGCGGTGGCGAGAGTGACCGAGTGGAGGGTGTCGCCGGTGCCACAGGCCAGGACGTCGGCCTCCTGGGTCGTGCCCGCGGGGGCGCGGAAGGCGACGACGGCCGGGCGGCCGGCGTACTCGACGGCGACGAGGTGGCCGGCGCCGAAGTCGGCGGGCTCGCACATGAAGTCCTGGGGCGCGACGAACACCGCGCCCGAGTAGTCGACCGTGGCGGGATCCGGCAGCGAGACGTGCTGCAGGGCGACCAGGTCCTCACGGAGCCGGTCGGCGCGGATGCTGCGCAGTGGCCCGTCGGACGGGACCCGCTCGAGCGGTCGTGCGGCGAGCCCGTCGTCCTGCGCGCTGTCTTCGAGGTCGCCCGGCATGCTCGCGTCCGGTTCGAGCTCGGCGCCCTCCTGGAGGGCGGCGCCGCCGGCGGAGTCGGCCGTGCGGGCCGGGTCGTCCTCCGCGCTCTGCCCGGCGACCGCGGCGTCGTCCGTCGGGCGGTCGGCCAGCTGACCGGCCGCGACCGCGCCCACCAGGACGGCCGCAGCCGCCACCAGCAGCAGGCGCGCCTTGCGGCGACGGCGCCCGGCCAGCTCGTCGCGCGGCAGCACGACGCCGTGCTCCTCGGCCACGCCCGTGCTCACCAGGTCCGCGGCGTCCCGCTCGGCACGCAGCTCCGCCAGCGTCTCCTCGAGCCGCGTCGCCACGTCGTCCGGCAACGCCTCGGGCCCGCCGGCCTCGGCGAGCAGGCGCCGGACGGCGGCGTCCTGCTCGGGCGACAGCTCGGGGCCATCGGCGTCGGAGCCGTCGGGAGTGGGGGTCGGATCAGGCATCGGGTTCCTTGCCCGCCGGGTGGCAGCGGTGCGGTTCGGGGTTGGGGGGCCGGGTGAGCGCTAGTGGTCGGCGCCGGACGGAGCGGGTGGTCCGCGCGGCGCCAGTGGTCCGACGTGCGGGTCGGCCGCAGGGTTCCCGGCGGCGGCCGCTTCGGACGTGCTCTCCGTCTCCTCGGTGCGTACGACGCCCAGCAGGTCGTCGAGCAGGGGCGCGAGCCGTGCCCGGCCCCGGGAGCAGCGGCTCTTGACCGTCCCCTCGGCACAGTCGAGGATCCGCGCGACCTCCGCGACCGGGTAGCCCTCCATGTCGACCAGCACCACCGCCGCGCGCTGCTCGGGCGGCAGGGTCGCGAGCGCGGCGAGCACCCGGCTGCGCTGCTCGCCCCGCAGGGCCTGCTGCTCCGGGTCGGCCGAGGCACCGCCGCCGGCCACGACCCGGTCGTGGCCGGACGGGCCGGTCGATCCGAGGGCCCGGTCGATGTCGTCGGGCAGGGGCTCGGCCCGTCGTACCTTCGCGGCGCGGAGGCGGTCGAGGCAGGCGTTGACGACGATGCGGTGCAGCCAGGTCGTGACGGCCGACTCGGCGCGGAAGGAGTCGGCGCGGCGGAAGGCGGCGATCATCGCGTCCTGGAGACCGTCGGCAGCTGTCTCCGGGTCACCGCAGGTGCGCAGCGCGACGGCCCACAGCCGGTCGCGGTGCCGGGCGAAGAGGACGCCGAATGCCTCCGGGTCGCCGGCGACGTGTGCGGCGAGCAGGTCCGCATCGGCGGGCTCGGCTGGCTCGGCTGGCTCGGCTGGCTCGGCTGGGTGGGCCGGGTGGGCCGGGTCGGGAGCGGCGTCACTCGCCACGGACCACCACCTCGGAGACGTCTGCCCGGAACCCATCGTCGACGGTCGGCAGCACCGTCCACCACAGGACAAGGTAGCGAGCGCGGACGCCGGCGTCGCCGGACGGGGCCAGCCGCAGGTCGCCGCCGCCCGTCGCGGTGGCGAGCGGGTCGCCCGTGGGCGCGGCGGTGGGCTCCTCGGTGGAGGCGAAGAGCCCGACGGTGCTGGTGCCGTCGGCCGTCGCCACCTCGACGGAGGTGACGGTGCGGACCTCGCCCAGGTCGAGCACCAGCCCGACGGCGGGCTTCAGCGCCGGCGGCTCCGGACCCAGCTGGGCGGTGTAGGTCGAGGTCGACCAGGTCGTCTCCGGGTCGCCGTCGACGACGTTGGCCAGCGCGTCGTCGTTCTCCACACCGTCGTCGCTCAGCGGGTCGAACGCTCCCGGCGTGACGCCGGCCAGGACCCGCGGCTGGGCCACCGGTGTCGTCGAGGAGGTGGGATTCGCGTCGTCGCCGTCATGGTCGCTGCCGCCGAGCGGGTCGCGTCCGCGGCCGAGGTTGAAGGCGATCGCGACGGCGACGAGCAGGAGCAGGGCCACCCCGACCACCATGGCCAGCCGCAGCCAGCTGCGCCCGGGGACGGGCTCGGCCTCGTCGGGAGTCGGAGCGGTGTCGGACGGACCGTCGCCGGTCTCGGTGTCCCAGGGCCAGAAGCCGGTGCCCGACGCGCGGAGGTCGGGTGGCGGCAGCTCGGGCGGCGGGCGTCGGTGGCCCTCGGGGGCGAAGAGCGGGCGCTCCGGCAGGTCCTCGAACGGCGGTGGCGGGGGTGGCGGCGTGCTGCGGGGGCGCAGCCACTGCACGTCGTCGCCGCTCTCACCGACACCGAAGACCGGGATCCCCTCCTCCGTCGGCGGCGTGCTGCGGGGGGACACCGAGGACACCGAGGACACCGAGGACACCGTGGGGATGGGGGGATCGTCGGAGCCCGGCTCGTCCTCGACGGGCGCGGGCACGATCACGGGCTCGAGGAGCGGCGCGTCGACCATCGGGATGTCGTCGTGGGACGAGTCGTGGGGCAGCGGGTCGTTGAGGGCCGGCAGCCACACCGGCCGCAGCTCGTTGATCGGCGGGATCGCGGAGGCCAGCGACTCCTGCATCCCGGACGGGTCGCCCACGAACGCCAGCAGCTCGGCCGCGATCCGTCCCGCCGACGACACGTCGGGTCCCGCGCCGAGCCGCCGCCGATGGCCGCTGGCGGCCGGCCGGTCGAGCTCGCGCCAGAGCAGGTCCAGTGACTTCGGTACGCCGGCCCGCACCTGCCGCGGGCTGAGGAACGCGCCGTGCTCGCGCGGGGCCGCGGGCACGATGGACCCGGACGGACCCGGCCACACGCCGGTGAGCGCGCAGTAGAGCAGTCCGCCGAGGTCCTCGAGGTCGGCCTGCTCGCTGCCCGGCGGGAGTCCGTGGAGGGCCGCGTCGACGCAGAGGCCGATCACGCGCAGCGAGCCGTGCCGGTCGATGAGCACGTTCTCGGGGTTGAGCCGGCCGTGGCTCACACCGGCGTGGTGGGCCCGGGCGATCGCGCCCGCGACGTCGGCCACGAGCCACGCCGCCCGACGGGGGCTCAGCGGCCCCTGGTGGGTGACGAGGATGTCGAGGGAGATGCCGGTGCCCCACTCGTTGACCACGAAGCAGCGGCCGTCCTCCCGCTCGGCATCGAGGACCCGCAGGATCCGGGCGTCGAGCACGCCGGCCGACGTTCGCGCCGCCTCGACGAGCCCGGGGGCGCGGGGATCGTCCTCACCGATGACGTGGAGCGCGACGAAACGCTCGAGGACGTTGTCGTGGGCACGCCAGAATCGCCCGCCGCCGCTCTCGCTCAGCAGATCGATCAAGCGGTAACGGCCGGCGAGCACATCCCCCGACCGCGTCGACGTCCCCACCTACACCTCCCTGCCAGTGGTCATCCTAGTGGTGCGTCCGGGAAGTTGTGGAACGGTTGACGTGCTCAGGGTGCGTGCATCGCAAGGCGCCGGCGCGCAGCCATACCGGGTCGTCTCGCAAGCGTCGGCAACGCCGCGAGGTGCGTGCCGTGGGTGCGCGAAGCGCACCAGAACTTCCCGGACGCGCCACTAGTGCGCCACCAGATCGCGTGCGTCCGCCGTGGTCGGCAGCCGCGCGTCAGCTGGGCTCCATGCCGAAGACCACCCAGGCGCCCTCCACCTGGAGCAGGATCAGGTGCACGTCGCCCGGCCCGTCGGCGCTGCCGTCGGGGTCGGCGTCGGGGAGCACCAGCAGCGCCACGTCATCGGCCTTCGCCTGGTCGAGGTACTCGGGCGGGATCCCGATCTCCTCCGCCCCGACCTGCACCTCACTCGGCTCCTCCGGCAGCACCAGGCTGCCCTCGGCGACCTGCGCACTGGTGACGGCGAGTCGCTCGTCGAGCGTGTCGCCGTCGTTCTGGAGATCGCTCCAGTAGTCCTCGCGGACAAGTCCGCGGAGTGCGTCGACGTCGCCGTCCTCGAGGGCCGCGCGGAAGGCCGTGTAGACCTCCTCCGGCGAGGTCGCCGCCGGAGCCGGCGCGGAGCCGCTGTCGTCGCCGCTCTCGCTCGCCTCGTCGCTGGCCTCGTCCCTCGCCTCACTGCCGGTGTCGCTGCTCGTGTCGCTGCGGTCCGGGGCCTCCGAGGAGTCGGACGCCTCGGGGGAGTCATCACCGCAACCGGTGAGGACGAGAGCGAGCGTGAACGCCGCCAGGGCGGGCCTGAGATTCATGCCTCCGACCCTAGTGTCGGACAGGACACCAGCCGGTGTTCACCTGCCCAGTCGCCTGGTGACGGTGTCGACGACGGAGGTGACCTCGCTCAGGCGCAGCAGGCCGGCGACGCCGAGGAGGGTGGCGGCGCCCGCGCCACCGACGATCGCGACCTCGAGGAGGGCGGTCACCAGCCCGTCGCCGACGCCCAGCTCGGCGAGGGTGTCGCCGACGATGAGACGGATGCCGGTGGCGACCACGAAGACCGCGGCAGCTGCGAGCAGCAGGCGCGTCAGCCAGGCCAGCCAGCGACCCGGGCGGGCGGCGCCGGCGGCCCCTCCTCGTCGTACGAGCCTGATGAGCAGGGTGCCGGACAGCACCGCGCCCACGGCATAGGCGCAGCCGTAGGCGAGGACCAGGACGGGAGCCGTGTCCCACGGGTCGACCCGCCGGACGAAGGTGATCGCGAGGGTGATGTTGGTGGCGGCGATCGCGCACTGCACGAAGAACACGAGCCGGTTGCGCTCGAGGGCATAGAAGCCGCGCAGCACCAGGTAGTGCACCGTGAACGCGATCACCGCGAAGCCGAAGAGCACCATCGGCGCCTCGAACCGGTAGGCCTTGCCGGCGCTCGCGCCGTGCGCCCACAGGACCTGCGCCAGCGGATGGGCGACGGCGGGCAGCACCGCTGCGATCGGTACGACGACCACCAGCGCCGTGCGCAGCGTGCTGCCGAGGGTGCGGGCCAGGCCGGCCAGGTCGTCGCCGGCGGCCGCGGCGGAGAGCCGCGGCAGGATCGCGGTCGCCAACGACACCGTGATGATCGAGTGGGGGACCATCACGAGCAGCATCACGTTGGAGTAGATCGTGATGCCGGTGCCGTCGTCGGCGCCGGCCGTGCCGGACGACGCCAGCCGCACGACGACGACGTAGGCGATCTGGTTGACGATGACGAACAGCACCGTCCAGATCGCGAGGTGCAGGGTGTGGCCCAGGCCGACCCCGCGGACGTCGAAGCGTGGGCGGTAGCGGATGCCGGCCGCGCGCAGGTAGGGCACGAGGATCAGCAGCTGGGCGACGATCCCGAGCGTGGACCCGATGCCGAGGAGCGCCTCCTGGCCGGACGTGAACGGGCCCTGCTGCTCGGCCTCGCTCGCCGGTCCGTAGGCGACCAGGTAGGCGACCAGCACCGCCACCGAGATGACGTTGTTGGCGATCGGGGCCCACATCATCGGGCCGAACCGGCCACGGGCGTTGAGCACCTGGCCGACCAGGACGAACATCCCGTAGAAGAACACCTGCGGCAGGCAGAAGCGGGCGAAGTCGATCGCGGACTGCCGCTGCTCGGCCAGCTCGGGAGCGTTGAACTTCTCGCTCAGCATCAGCTGCATCACCCAGGGAGCGGCGACCACCAGCGCCACCGTCACCAGGGCGAGGAAGCAGATGGCGAGGGTCATCACCCGGTCGACGTAGGCCGCGCCACCGTCGTCGTCGTTCTTCATCGCCCGCACCAGCTGCGGCACCAGGACGGCGTTGAAGACCCCGCCCGCCAGCAGGATGTAGAACATGTTGGGCACGGTGTTGGCGATGGTGAAGATGTCGCCGTGCAGCCCGACGCCGAGCGCCGCCGCCAGCAGCGTGAGCCGCACGAAGCCGCTGAGCCGCGACACCAGCGTCCCGGCCGCCATCACCGCGGTGTTGGCGAGGATCCGCCGCTGCTCCGTCGATGGCAGGGCGGTCTCAGCGGACGAGGCCTCGCCGCCGTCGACGGACCGGGCCGGGTCGGGGCCGGTGGTCACGCGGCCGCCCCGGCGCCGGCACGGGCCCGCCGGACACGTCGGAAGAGACGGATGCCGATCGCGACGAGCAGGATCGCGACCCCGCTGCCCATGATCGCCCAGATCACGATGCTCACCTGACCGGTGCGCAACGGCAGCGTGTCCGTGCCACCGAGGGAATTGCCGGCGCTGTCGGTCAGCTGGAGGGTGACGTTGTGGACCCCCGGTCGGGAGGTGTCGGCCTGCACCGGCACCGAGCTGCGGCTGTGTGGCGCGAGGGTGACCGAGTCGGCGACCTCGACGGCGGCGCCGCTGTCGTCGGTCGAGGCCACGATCCGGACGGTCACGGCGTGGTCGAGGCTGTTGCTGACGGCGACGTTGAAGCTGCCGGACTCGCCCGACAGGGTGACCCCGGCGGGCGCGTCGATGGTGATGCCGGCCAGCTGGTCCTGCACCCACTGGCGAGCGGCGGTGAGACGGTCCTCGGCGCCGCTGTCGCCGCGCACGGCGTACGACGTCCCGGTCAGCGCCTCGCCGACCAGCTGGTCGCGGACCAGGAAGCCCTCGCCGAGCACGTCCTGCAGCGTGCCCGCCGCCCGGATCAACCGGGAGGCCTCCGCCACGACGCTGCCGGACAGCTCCTCGTCGTCCTCGGACACCGGGTAGGTCAGCTCCGCCGGGTCGATCTGGCGCCCCGAGTCGGGGACGGCGGGGTCGCTGCTCGGGGTGGCGAGGTCGCTGAGCTCGACCAGCTGGATCCCGTCGACGTCGAGCCCGCTCCAGAACTTCGCGGCGCCGGTCGTCACCAGGCCGGGCGGCAGCACGACCACGAGCGGTCGGGCGTCGCCGTCGCGGGCCCGGATCGCGCGCACCGTCGCCTCGCTGAGGATCCGCTGGCGCAGGGCGGTCGACGACAGCCGGGGCTCGGGGCCGGGGCCACCGGAAGCGGTCTCGGTGGACGTCACGACCACCGGTCGTTGGTCGACGAGACCATCGCTGGGCGGCTCCGCGGAGAAGGTCTCCGTCGGGAACATCCGGTCGCCGAGCAGCAGCGTCGCGTCGTCGTCGACGGCGAGGATGCCCGAGACGTCGAGGTAGCCGTCGGACGAGCCGACGACGGGGAGGCCCTCGACCTCCCAGTCGGTGAGGACGTCGGCGACATGCTCACGGGCGGTGGGATAGAGGCTCGGCATCGCCTCGCCGAGGGCGGCGAGGTCCGGGTCGCCGTAGGGCAGCAGCGCGACGTCGTCGCCGGTGAGCTCCGGCTCGAGGAGCTCCAGCCACGAGCGGGCGGCCGCCACGATCGGGTCGTCCGGGTCGGGCTCGCCCCCCTCGTCGGAGCCGTCGTCGCCGCCGTCCTCGCCGTCCTCGCCGTCCTCGCCCTCGCCGTCGCCGGACGGGTCGGCGGTGGGGGACTCGCCGGGGGCCGGGCCGGCCGGCACGATGGCGCGCGGGGGGTTGCCCTGGGCGAGGGCCCGGACGGCGTCCGGGACGGCTGGGTCGACCAGCCAGGTGAGCGGGGTCGGCCCGGCGGCCGCGCCGAACGCCAACGGTCCGCCGAGGTCGCCCTCCTGGCCGACGGCGGTCGCCCACTCCTCGGTGTCGGCGACGGAGCCGTCGGCGTCGTAGGCGATGCGGTGACGCAGCGGCAGCACGATCGCGGTGGGTACGACCCGGTCGGGGTCCTGGGCGATCCGGTCGGGAAGGTAGGGCAGGAAGGTGCGGGCCCGGCCGTCGGACAGGAGGTCGCGGGGGCTGCTGTCGCTCTCGCCGAGCGCCTGCACACCGAACCAGTAGACGCCGGCGGCCGGCGTGCCGAAGAGCTCCCTCAGCACGGCCTGCGGGATCCGGATGGAGAACGTCGCGGACCCACCCGGCTCCAGCGAGGCGATGCTCGCGCGCACCGCCTCGTCCTCGGCGTAGCGGTCCCCCACGGGCGCCTCGGGATCGGTGTCGGCGGCCAGCTCGAGCTGGGCGGAGGTCGTCATCACCTCACCGCAGAAGTCGCAGTCGGGACCGGCGCCGAAGAGCGGATAGATCCGCACGTCCTGCCAGGTCTCGAGGTCGACGTTGGTGACGGTGCCCTCCACGACCAGGGGTCCGGTGCGCGGCAGCACCCCGGGTGTGAGCCCGTCGATGGTCACCTCGAGCGGCGCGTCGTAGTCGTCGGCCGCGTCCTGGTCGTCGGGGTCCTCGCTGGCGTCGCCAGTGTCGCTGGTGTCGTCGTCGGTCGGCTCGGCGACCGCGCCGCTGGTGGCGGGCACCGCCGGCTCGGGCTCCGCGCGCGCCGTGGGCGCGGCCGGTACCACGCCGCCGGTGAGGGCCGCCGCCATCGCCACCGCTGCGAGCACGCGCAGCAGGGCAGGGGGGACGGACACCCTCACGAGGGTAGTGGGGTCTGCTCGGCCTCCGGCATCGCCACGGCGACACGCGATGAGGGCGAGGCCGTCGAGGCTCCTACACTTGTCGCCCGTGACGCCCGCCCCTGACGCCGCCCCGCTGCGGCTCGTCGACGTCCAGGCCGCCGTCTCGGCGGAGCTGGACCGGATCGCTCCGGTCATCGACGAGCTCGGCGAGCGCTTCGCCGCCGCCGGGCACGAGCTGGCGCTGGTCGGCGGGCCTGTGCGGGACGCCATGCTGGGCCGCCGCTCCAACGACCTCGACTTCACCACCTCCGCCCGACCCGACGAGACCGACCGGATCCTCCGCGCCTGGGGCGACGCCTGGTGGGACATGGGCCGCGACTTCGGCACCATCGGCTGCCGCAAGGGTGACTGGGTCGTCGAGGTCACGACCTATCGCTCCGAGGCCTACGACCGCGACTCCCGCAAGCCCGAGGTGCAGTACGGCGACCACCTCGCCGGCGACCTCGGTCGCCGCGACTTCACCGTCAACGCCATGGCGGTGCGGCTGCCGGGTCGGGAGATCGAGGACCCGTTCGGCGGCGTCATGGACCTCGCCCACCGGGTGCTGCGCACGCCCGGCACCCCGGAGCAGTCCTTCTCCGACGACCCGCTGCGGATGATGCGCGCGGCCCGCTTCGCCGCGCAGCTGGGCTTTGCCGTCGACCCCGAGGTCGTGCGGGCGATGACGGAGATGGCCGACCGCATCGAGATCATCTCCGCCGAGCGGGTGCGCGACGAGCTGGTGAAGCTGATCTGTGCCCCGCACCCGCGGCTGGGCCTGGAGCTGCTCGTCGAGACCGGCCTGGCCGAGCGGGTGCTGCCCGAGCTGCCGGCGCTCAAGCTGGAGCGCGACGAGCACCACCGCCACAAGGACGTCTATGAGCACACGCTGACGGTGCTCGAGCAGGCGATCGACCTCGAGCCGCGGCTCGCCGAGCGCGGCGACATCGCGCCCGGCCCGGACTTCGTGTCCCGCTTCGCCGCCCTCATGCACGACGTCGGCAAGCCGAGGACCCGACGCTTCGTCGACGACGGCACGGTCACCTTCCACCACCACGACGTGGTCGGCGCCAAGATCACCCGCAAGCGGATGAAGGCGTTGCGCTTCTCCAACGAGCAGATCGAGGACGTCGGCCTGCTCGTCGAGCTGCACCTGCGCTTCCACGGCTACGGCACCGGTGAGTGGACCGACTCCGCCGTGCGCCGCTACGTCCGCGACGCCGGCGACCAGCTCGAGCGGCTGCACGTGCTCACCCGCGCCGACTGCACGACCCGCAACCAGCGCAAGGCCGACCGGCTGCGCCGTACCTATGACGACCTCGAGGCCCGCATCGACCGGCTCGCGGCTGCCGAGGAGCTGGCGTCGATCCGTCCCGACCTCGACGGCACCCAGATCATGGAGATCCTGGGGATCGGGCCGGGCCGCGAGGTCGGCGAGGCCTACCGGTTCCTCCTCGAGCTGCGGCTCGACAACGGCCCGATGGAGACCGACGACGCCACCGCGGCGCTGAAGGAGTGGTGGGCGGCCCGGTCCTGACCGGCGCACACCGAGGCGTCCGGTGGCTGAGCGGGCATACCGTCGCCTCTGCTACCTGTCGGTAGCCTGCGAACGACATCGTCGTCGCGAAAGGACGCTCCCACCATGGCCGACACCTACGAGAAGCTCATCGAGGACTCGATCGAGATCGCCGCGCCCACCGACAAGGTCTGGGCGCTGGTCAGCGACGTCCCGCGGATGGCGAAGTGGAGCCCGCAGGTCGTGAAGTCGACCGTCAAGGGCGGCGAGGTCAAGCTCGGCGCCAAGTTCTCCAACCTCAACAAGCAGGGCTTCAAGCGCTGGCCGACCAACGGCAAGGTCGTGCGCTTCACGCCGCCCGCTGACGGGGCCGGCGAGTTCGCCTTCCGCATCGCCGAGAACCGCACCGTGTGGTCCTTCCAGCTCGAGCCGACCGCCACCGGCACCCGCCTCACCGAGCGGCGCGAGACCCCCGACGGTGTCTCCAAGCTGTCCAGCGTGCTGACCAAGGTCGCGCTCGGCGGGCAGACGAAGTTCACCGAGGAGCTGCGCGCCGGCATCCGGCAGACCCTCGAGCGGATCAAGGCCGAAGCCGAGGCCTGAGGCCCGTCAAGGGCTTCGCTTCCGATCGGCCGTGCCGATCAACCGTGCGTGACGACGCGCCGGACCCGACCCGGGTCCGGCGCGTCGGCGTTGGAGGTCAGGGTTGAATGGTGGCGGGGTGAGGGTGGCCGAGGGTGAGTGAGGACCGTCCGGGGGAGCCGGACGACCAGGACGAGTCCGCGGACGACCGGCCGGACGAGTCCGCCGAGGAGTCCGCCGAGGAGGAGTCCGAGGAGTCCGACGAGTCCGTCGACGACGCGCCGGAGGGCTCGGGCCGTCTCGACCTGCCCCGGGCCGTCGCCCCCGGAGGGCCGGGCGCGCAGGTCGCGACGATCGCCGCGGCCGTGATCGTGCTGGTCGTCGTCGCCCTCGTCTTCGTGTTCAACGACGCCCGCAGCCCGGACGCACCCGAGGGCCGGCCATCGCCGACCGTGACCACCGGGCCCCAGCAGAGCGGCGGCCCCGAGCCCACGGTCTATGACACCGCGGTCCCCGGGCTCGACGACATCCCGACCCTGCTCTGCCCGACCGCGACGCTCAAGCACGCCATCACCGTCCTGGCCTTCAACATCCACTACGCCACCGTCCCCGGCGGGTCCGTGCAGCTGGCCGCCATCGGCCGGGAGATCAAGACCTGGGACCCCGACGTGGTGCTGCTGCAGGAGGTCGACGACGGGCGCCCCCGCACGGGCGGGGTCGGTCAGGCGAAGGCGTTGGCCGACGCGACCGGCATGGCGTGGGTCTATGGCGGCAACGCCCGGGGCCGCGGCGGGTCGACGCTCGGCAACGCGATCCTCAGCAAGTTCCCGATCGAGGAGTCGACCAACTCGTTCCTGCCCGTGGCGGGCGGCCGCGAGCAGCGCGGGCTGCTGCACGCCGTCCTCGACGTCAACGGCAAGGACCTGAGCTTCTACTCGCTCCACCTCGACCACAGTCGCGGCGGCGCACGGACCGTCCAGGCCCGGGCGGTCGCCGAGATCCTCGGCGAGGACCCGCGACCGAAGGTCCTGGGCGGCGACTTCAACGCCGGCCCCGGCACCGTGCCCGTCGGCATCCTGCGCGCCGCCGGGCTCGGCGACGCCTGGTCGGCCGGCAGCGGCTCCGGCGCCACGGTCCCCGCCCGCGCCCCCCGCGCCCGCATCGACTACGTGCTCCACGACGGGTCCTTCACCGCGCTGCAGGCGGTCGTCCTGCGCTCCGGTGTCTCCGACCACCGAGCCGTGTGGTCACGGCTGGTCCTCAGCGAGAAGCTGGAGTGCATCCAGGTCGGCGAGCGCTGAGCCAGCGGGGGCGGCGAACGACGAAGCGCCCGCCCCTGACGGGACGGGCGCTTCGAGGTGGTGCTGGGGAGATCAGAGAATCTGCTGCGTTCGGGACCGGATCTCGATGCGGCCGTCGCGGCTTCGTTCCTCAGCCGCGGGCCTTACTCGATCTGCGGGCGTTCGCTGATCAGACCTCGTTCCTCGGTCTGCTCAGACGCCCTTAATGAACGCCTCGAGCTGGAGGCGACCCTCGGTGTCCTCGATCTGCACCGGCGGGCTCTTCATGAGGTACGCCGAGGCGGGGATGATCGGGCCACCGACGCCGCGGTCCTTGGCGATCTTGGCGGCGCGGACGGCGTCGATGATGATGCCGGCCGAGTTCGGGGAGTCCCAGACCTCGAGCTTGTACTCGAGGTTGAGCGGGACGTCACCGAAGGCGCGACCCTCGAGGCGGACGTAGGCCCACTTGCGGTCGTCGAGCCACGCGACGTAGTCGGACGGGCCGATGTGGACGTTCTTGTCGTCGATCTTGCCGGCCAGCGGACCGTTGAGGTTCGAGGTGACGGCCTGGGTCTTGGAGACCTTCTTGGACTCCAGGCGCTCGCGCTCGAGCATGTTCTTGAAGTCCATGTTGCCGCCGACGTTGAGCTGGTAGGTGCGGTCCAGCGTCACGCCGCGGTCCTCGAACAGCTTCGCCATCACGCGGTGGGTGATGGTGGCGCCGACCTGCGACTTGATGTCGTCACCGACGATCGGGACGCCGGCGTCCTCGAACTTCTTGGCCCACTCGGGGTCGGAGGCGATGAAGACGGGGAGGGCGTTGACGAAGGCCACGCCTGCGTCGATCGCGCACTGGGCGTAGAACTTGTCGGCCTCCTCGGAGCCCACCGGGAGGTAGGACACGAGGACGTCGACCTCGGCGTCCTTGAGGGCCTGGACGACGTCGACGGCCTCGGCGGCCGACTCCTCGATCGTCATCCGGTAGTACTTGCCCAGACCGTCGAGGGTCGGGCCGCGCTGGACCTCGACACCCAGGGTCGGGACGTCGCAGATCTGGATCGTGTTGTTCTCGGAGGCGTTGATGGCCTCGGAGAGGTCCTTGCCGACCTTCTTGTCGTCGACGTCGAACGCGGCGACGAACTGGACGTCCTTGACGTGGTAGTCGCCGAACTGGACGTGCATGAGACCCGGGACCGTGCTCGAGGCATCGGCGTCCCGGTAGTACTGCACGCCCTGGATGAGGGACGTGGCGCAGTTGCCCACGCCGGCGATCGCTACTCGAACCGAACCCATGGGGTTTCCTTCCTTGATTTTCTCTTGCTCAGGAGGTCGCCGAGGTCGTCGGCGCCTCCGGCAACTTCTCGCTGGGCTTGCTGGACTGGCTGGTCTCGGGGCGTCCGTCCTGGAGGGGGACGCCTCGCTCCGCGTTGATGAGGTCCGAGAGCCACCGGACCTCTCGTTCGACCGATTCGACGCCGTGCCGTTGCAGCTCGGCGGCGTAGCGGTCGGCTTCCTTCTGGGTCATCGAGAGCTCGCGCTGGACCCGGTCCAGACGCTCCTGGAGACGCGACCGGCGACCTTCGAGGACGCGCAGCCGGATCTCCATGTCGGTGGAGGAGAAGAACCGGAACCGGATGTCGAAATTGTCGTCCTCCCACGCGGCAGGACCCACCTCCGACATCAGGCGCTCGAACTCGTTCGTCCCCGCCTCGGTGACCTTGTAGACGATCCGCTGACGCCGGGTCTGGGGACCCGACGGGACGGTCTCCTCGATGAGGCCGTTGCGGAGCATCTTCTTCAACGCCGGGTAGAGGGAGCCGTAGGAGAGCAACCGGCCCCAGCCCAGCATGAGGTTGAGCCGCTTGCGCAGCTCGTAGCCGTGCATGGGTCCCTCGTGCAGCAGTCCGAGGACTGCCAGCTCGATGGTGTCGCCACGCCGTGCCATACGACCTATCGTATCGATATATCCGCCGAACGTGAACTTTCGATGGATCGCGGGTGTCGTCGCGGGACTGCGACAAGGGCAGAGGCAACCGATCGGGGTCCGGTCACGTAGGAGAGTCATGAGCACGCGATCCGAGGGACCCGACGCCGATCTGTCCGCGGCCATCGAGGCCGGCTTCGCCGGTCACGGTGAGCCGCCGGCCCCGCTGCCCGGGGCGTACGTCGCCGCGGGCCGCCGTCACCTGCGCCGGCGTCGCCTCGCCACCGGTGGCGGAGCCCTCGGGGTCGCGGCGGTCATCGCCACGATCGCCCTGCTCGGCAGTGGAGGGACGCCGCAGGGCGCGCCGGACCGGACCCCCGTCGTGGACTCCCCGAGCGCGGAGGAGGACAGCACGGCCGCCGCGAAGCCGGTGGACGACCCGGCGACAAGGGTGCGGGAGTGGCTCAGCCCCGGCCAGGTGCTCGGCTACGACGGCGAGGGCCGGCTCGTCGTACGCCCGGGCTGGGAGGTCGTCCGGCGGGTCGACAACCCGTTGGAGCGCACGGCACCGGCCGGCTCACTGGGCGCGGTCGTCACCAACGGGGAGAAGACCTTCTGGTACCTCCTCGACTTCGACGCCGACTCCAACGGCGCGTCGTGGGACCCGGTCGGCAAGGCCTACGCCCGCCTCGAGGACTGGCTCACCAGCCAGGTCGACCTCGCCCGGAGCAGCGAGTCGGAGCAGGGTGACGACGACAGCCAGGAGGGCCAGGCGGTGTGGGTCGAGTTCGAGCCCGGCACCGACCGGCTGATCGGCGTCAACGGCGCCCGGATCGTCGACCAGCGGCTCGACCCGGCCATCCCCGGCTTCGCGGAGCCGGGGGAGCGCACCGCGGCCGCCGAGGTGGTGCGCGACGGACGGACCTGGTTCGTGCTGGTCCGCCCGGGCCCGGTCTTCTCCGACAACGTCCTGGTCGACCCCGCCGTCCTCGCCGAGCCCACGATGGCCGCACTCCTCGACCACGCCCGCCGGCAGTACGCGTCAGGAGAGGGGTTGCGATGAGCCGAGCGTCCCGGGATGCGGAGTTCACCGAGTTCGTGGTCGCGCACCAGGCTCGCCTGCGTCGGGTCGCGTACGCGGTGTGCGGCGACTGGCACCGCGCGGACGACGTGCTGCAGACCGCCCTGGCCAAGCTCTACGTCGCCTGGCCACGGATGCGGCGCTCGGGTCGGGAGCTGGCCTACGTCCGCCGGATCATCGTCAACGCCGACCTCGACGACCGGCGGCGTCCGTGGCGCCGGGAGCAGGCCGTCCTCGACGGCCACGACCCGGCCGCCCGGTCCGGGCTCGACCCGGGTGAGCGCACGGATCTGCTCGCCGCCGTGCAGCAGCTGCCGCCGATGCAGCGCCGGGTCGTCGTGCTGCGGCACTGGCTGGGGCTGCCGGTCGCGGAGACGGCGGTCGAGCTGGGGATCTCCGAGGGCACGGTCAAGAGCTACTCGTCCCGCGCGCTCGCCACCCTCAGGGGCGACCTGGCGGTGGCCGGCGAGGCGCCCGCGGGCCGAGCCGGAAATCGGGAGGACTGACCGGCGCGCCGTACTCTTGCGTCCGTGTCTGAGGGAAAACGCAAGGCAGCCGCGACGTCGACGCGCAGCAGCGGACGGTCGGGAGGACTGTTCGGCAGGGGCGCGAAGGGCCGGTCGAAGGGCGGTCCCAAGGCGCCGCGCACGTGGCAGCAGCGGGTCAAGCGCGTCGCGCTGTGGAGCCTGGTCACCTGCGTGACCCTCGGTCTGGTCGGCATCCTCGCCCTCTACATCGTCTATCGCTCGATCGACATCCCCGACCCCAACGACGAGTTCCTGACCGAGACCACGTCGGTCCTCTATGCCGACGGCAAGAGCGAGCTCGGCGAGTTCGCGATCCAGAAGCGGGACTCGATCGACTACGACGAGATGCCGCAGTACGTGAAGGACGGCGTCGTCGCCGCGGAGAACCAGACCTTCTGGACCGACCGCGGCATCGACCCCAAGGGCATCCTGCGCGCCGCCTTCAGCAACGCCCAGGGCAACTCGACGCAGGGCGCGTCGACGATCACCCAGCAGTACGTCAAGATCCTCTACCTCACCCAGGAGCGGAGCTGGCAGCGGAAGGCCAAGGAGGCCATCCTGTCGCTCAAGATCCGCAACCAGCTGAGCAAGCAGGAGATCCTCGAGGGCTACCTCAACACGATCTACTTCGGCCGCGGTGCCTACGGCATCCAGGC
>NZ_STGW01000011.1:260-86028 GCF_004912195.1 Nocardioides caeni | reverse complement strand
CCCCGACGAGGCCGAGGCGGCGCTCGAGCGCGGCCTGCCGTCCTTCCCGAGGATCAAGCAGGACGAGCAGTACGGCGGCCAGCGCGGCCACGTGCTCACGATGGTCCGCAAGGAGCTGCTGCGCCTGGGCTTCAGCGAGGACCAGATCAACGGCGGCGGTCTCAAGGTCACCACGACCTTCACCCAGAAGGCGATGAACGCAGCGCGCGAGGGCGTGCTCGAGGTCAAGCCCGAGGGCTTCGGCAAGCAGCTGCACGTCGGCGTCGCCTCCGTCGAGCCCGGCACCGGCGCGTTGCGCGGCTTCTACGGCGGCCAGGACTTCCTCGAGTCCCAGCTCAACTGGGCCGTCGAGGGCGGGCAGGCCGGATCGACGTTCAAGCCGTTCGCGCTCGCGACGGGCATCGAGTCCGGCTATGAGCTCAAGGACCGCTTCGACGGCGACAGCCCCTACGAGCTGCCCGGCGGCGGGCGTCCCGTGGAGAACCAGGGCGACCGGTCCTACGGCCAGGTCGACCTCATCAAGGCCACGCAGGACTCGATCAACACCGCCTACATCGACCTGACGCTCGGCATCCCGGACGGCCCGCAGAAGATCATCCGGACCGCCAACCAGATGGGCATCCCGCCCGCGGAGGAGGCCAACGACCCCTACGGCTTCCCGACGTCGAGCCCCGGCCTCCAGCCCGGCACCAATGTGTCCCTGGGCTCGCAGACCGTCAGCCCGATCAACATGGCCAACGGCTACGCGACGATCGCCAACCGGGGGGTCGCCGCCGACGCCTACATCATCGAGAAGGTCGTCGACGCCGAGGGCGTCGTGAAGTACAACCACAAGGTCACCGACCACCGCGCGATCCGCGAGGGCGTCTCCGACGATGTCGGCTATGCCCTGCAGCAGGTCGTCAAGGCCGGCTCCGGCAGCGCCGCCCTCGCCCTCGATCGGCCGGCCGCCGGCAAGACGGGCACCGCCACCAACGGCCTGGGCGAGGTCTCCTCGGCCTGGTTCGTCGGCTACACCCCGCAGCTCGCGACCGCCGTCATGTATGTGCGCGGCATCGGCAACGAGCAGCTCAAGGACTGGCTGCCGTCGTACTTCGGTGGCGACTATCCCGCCGAGACCTGGACGGCCGTGATGACCCGCGCCCTCGAGGGCGAGGACGTCGAGGAGCTGCCGCCCGCGGCCTACGTGAAGGGTGAGGCGCCGGAGGAGGGCCACGAGCAGGCTCCGCCGCCGAAGCCGAGCAGGACCAGGGAGCCGCGGGAGACCGAGACCACCGAGGAGCCGCCGACCACGGAGCCGACCCAGGAGCCCAGCACCGAGGACACCGCGACGGCACCGGTCGACACCGACGGTGACGGCATCTCCGACGAGGACGAGCTCGCCAACGGCACCAACCCGACCAACCCCGACTCCGACGGCGACGGCACCCCGGACGGGACCGACCCCGAGCCGAACAACCCGCTGGTGCCCGGCGACGCCACCGCGACCCCGCACGGCAACGGACGGCAGACGCCGACCAGTCGGGGCCGGCGGCGCGACCGGCCGCGCGCGGCGGCGTAGACCGGGTCCGCACCGACCATGACCGAGCCCGGGCACGTCCACCCGACCCGCGACGACGCGGTCGTCACCGCCGTCAGCGAGGTCGTGGGCGGTCCGATGGGCGAGCACGCCGCCGGCCACCGCTGGTGGACGCCGGTGCGGGTGCTGCTGCTGCTCACGGCGTTCACCTTCTGCCTCGGCATGGTGCAGAAGGCCCCCTGCTCGCTGGTCGACGGCAAGGACCAGAACTGGGTCTACTCCCACATGTGCTACACCGACCTGCGGCCGCTCTACGTGCCGCGGGGGATGGTCGAGCACGCCTGGCCCTACTCCGACGACGAGCAGACGCGGTCCCGCTACGAGGTGATGGAATACCCCGTCGGGATCTCCTACTGGGCGTGGGGCACCGCGTGGGTCACCCACTGGCTCAACGGGTCGCCGGACCTCGAGGACCGCTATCGACAACCCGTCGCCGCGCTGTACGGCGACCCGGAGGTCGCCGACGAGCAGAACATCTTCCTGCTCGTCAACGCCGTCGGCTTCGGGCTGTGCGCCCTGCTCGCGGTGTGGCTGCTGGCGGGGGCTCATCCACGGCGGCCCTGGGACGCCGCCGCCTTCGCCATCTCACCGGCCCTGCTGCTGACCGGGCTGATCAACTGGGACCTGCTCGCGGTCGTGCTCGTCGCCGGCGCCCTGTGGGCGTGGTCGCGCGACCGGCCGGTCCTGACCGGCGTGATGATCGGGCTCGGCACCGCGGTCAAGCTCTATCCGCTCTTCCTGCTCGGGGCGATCCTCGTGATCTGCCTGCGCCGTCGCGAGATCGGCGCCTTCGTCACGGCCACGCTCACCTCGGTCGTCGTGTGGGCGGCGGCCAACGCTCCGGCGTACTTCTCCGGCAAGGAGCAGTGGCAGGTCTTCTGGAGCTTCAACTCCGACCGCACCGCCGACCTGGGCTCGGTGTGGATGCTCGTCGACCAGGCCACCGACGCGGCCATCGAGGCGCACACCATCAACACCTGGTCCTGGATCCTCTTCGGCGCGTGGTGCGTCGGGGTGTTCGCGATCGGGATGACGGCCGGGCGCGGCCGCCGCTGGGGCGATCACGCCACCGTTCCCCGCCTGGCCCAGCTCGGCTACCTGATCGTCGTCGGCTTCCTGATCGTCAACAAGGTCTATTCACCGCAGTACGTGCTGTGGCTGCTGCCGCTCGCCGTGCTGGCCCGGCCGCGCTGGCGCGACCAGCTGATCTGGCAGGCCAGCGAGGTCGTCTACTTCTGCACGATCTGGTGGTACCTCGGCGGCTACCTCAACCCGACGGGCGGCGGGGACGCCAGCTTCTACTGGCTCGGCATCGCCGTGCGCGTGGCCGGCGAGCTCTACCTCGCCGTCGTCATCGTGCGGGACATGTATCGCCCCGACCACGACCCGGTGGTGGTCGAGGAGCGTGTCCCTTCGCTCGTCGAGTAGCAGGCGAGCGCCAGCGAGCCGCGTATCGAGACGACCGCAGCCGGTGTGCTGGACCGGGCCAGTCCCGGCAGCATCGCACCACGTCTCGATACGCCCGCTCGTACCTCGCGGGCTACTCGACGACCGATGGGGAGCTCAGCCGGTGACGACGACCTCGTCGACGTCGGTCGCGGTGTAGCGGACCCGCACCTCGACGTCCTCGCCCACCTCGGGCACCCGGCTGCCGTGGGGCAGGAAGAGCATCGAGGCCTGCATGTGCGGGGGCTCGGCGAAGAGGCGCAGCTTGCCGTCGATGGAGTACGGCGAGCGCACGAAGCCGACCGCGTCGAGACCGCCGCGGGCCAGGGTCGCCGCGCGGGCCTTGATCGACTGCTCCCCGGTGGGTGCCTCCAGCCCGATGCCGTGGGCGGTGCCGCCGCTGACGACGAGCACGTGCCCGTCCTTGGGGGCGGTGCGGCCGCGGTAGCCGAACGCGTCGCCCCGCTCGACGGCGTGCACGTCGAGCACGGTGGCCGTCACCCGCAGGGCGCCCCGGTCACCGAGCCACAGGCCGGTGCCGATGCGCGGGCGGAAGGTGAAGTCGGCGTACTGCTCGCGCAGCGTCGCCAGCTCGGCGTCGGTGAGGTGGCTGACCCAGACCTGCGGCAGGCCGCGGTGCGGCACGTCCCCGCCGACGAAGTCGTTCATCAGGCGGGTGACCTCGCCGAGGTGGGTGCCCTGGCCGAGCGGCAGGTGCAGGGCCAGACCCTCGACGTGGGCGCCGGGGTGCTTGCGGAGCAGGTCGCCGGCCTCCCACAGCTCGCGCGCGGTCATGCCGTGACGGCGCATCGAGGTCATCCGCTCGAGCACGATCCGGGCGGTGGGGTCGCGGTGGAGCAGCTCCCGCAGGTCGTCGAGCCTGCTGACCGTGTGCACGAGCCGGCGGGCGACCGCGGGCTCGGGCAGGGCGACCCAGGGCCGCCACGGGGTGAGGACCAGGATCTCGCCCGACCAGCGCTGCGCGACCTCCGGGACCTCGTCGTGGGTGCCGACGGCCAGGGTCCGCACGTCGTGGCCGCGGTCGGCGAGCCACTGCGCCTTGCGCGCCAGGCGACCCAGCGTGAAGCCGTAGCCGTTGCCCTTCGCCACGGGCACCAGGCCCGGGTGGGTGCTCGCGACCTGCTCGAGGTGGGCCCGCCAGCGCGGACCGTCGACGGTGAGCCTCAGCATCGGCGCCTCACCCCCGCCGCTTCATGTAGGTGTCGAACGCCTTGTAGAGCAGGCGGTTGATCGGCAGGTCCCACTCGCCGGCGTACTCCACGGCCTCGCCGCCGGTGCCGACCTTGAACTGGATGAGCCCGACGTGGCTGTCCTCGGCGTCGAGGGTCTCGGTGATGCCGCGCAGGTCATAGACCGCCGCGCCGGCGGCGATCGCGTCGCGGATCATCGCCCACTGCACGGCGTTGGATCCGCGGACCTCGCGCTTCTCTGTGGACGAGGCGCCGTAGGAGTACCACGCGTGCTCGCCGACCCGGATCGAGATCGTCGAGGCGACCAGGTCGCCGTCGTGGCGGGCCAGCCACAGCCGGAAGCGGTCGGGCGTCTCGGGCGCATCGGCGGTGAGCGCGTCGTGCATGGTCTCGAAGTAGCGCAGCGGACGCGGGGTGAAGTGGTCGCGCTGGGCGGTGTGGACATAGAGCTCGTGGAAGGCAGCCAGGTCGTCGCGGGTGCCGACCGTGACCTCGACGCCCTCCTTCGCCGCCTTCTTGATGTTGCGGCGCCACAGCTGGTTCATGCCCTTGAGGACCTCGTCCTCGGTGCGCTGACGCCCGTCCCCGGTGGTCGAGCCCGTCGAGATCCGCAGCGGGACCTGGAAGACGAACTGCGGCTGCCCGGCCGCGAAGCCGCCCTCGACGCCCTGGTGCTGCCAGCCGAGCTCGGTCAGCTGGGTGAGCACCCGCGCGCCCTCGGGGCAGCGGACCTCCGGCGGGATCTGGGAGAGCAGCCGGACCTCGGGGTCGGCGATGCCCTCCTTGACCTGGGCGGTGCTCCAGCGGTGGGTGACGACCGGGGGCCCGATCCGTACGGCGAACGCGCCCTGCTTCCTGAGGTGCTTCACGAGCGGGTCCAGCCACGCGCCGAGGTCCTCGCTCGACCAGTCGATGACCGGACCCTCGGGGAGATAGGCCAGGTAGCGCTTGACCTTCGGCAGCTGGCGATAGAGCACCAGCGCGACGCCGACCTGCTGCCCGGAGTCGTCGAACCAGCCGATCGACTCGCTGCGCCACTCGCCCTTCACCTGCGCCCACCCGGGGGTCTGCAGGAAGCTCGCGGACGGCAGCGTCGCGAGGTGGTCGCGGTGCTCGGTCAGGCTGATCGGGCGCACGCTGGGCATGCGGGTCAGGCTATCGGGCGGTGGTCGGGCGTCCTCGCGCCCGTCGGTCGTCGAGTAGGCCGCGAGGGACGAGCGGGCGTATCGAGACGTCTGGCCGTGGTGCTGGGTCTGGCCCGGTCCGGTGTGCGGGCTGCGGGGCGTCTCGATACGCGGCTCGCTGGCGCTCGCCTGCTACTCGACGAACGAAGGGGCGTCGCGCCCGCGTCAGCCGAGGTCGACGGAGTAGTACTGCGTCTCCTGGAACTCCCGGATGCCGTCGCGGGCGCCCTCGCGCCCCAGGCCGCTCTGCTTCACCCCGCCGAAGGGGGCGGAGGGGTCCGAGACGATGCCGCGGTTGATGCCGACCATGCCGGCGTCGATCCGCTCGGCCAGCGTGAGGGCGTCCTGGAGGCGGCCGGCGTAGACGTAGGCGGCGAGGCCGTACTCGGAGCCGTTGACCTGGGCGAGCAGCTCCTCGGTGTCGGTCCAGGTCACCACGGGCGCGACCGGTCCGAAGATCTCCTCGGTGAGGATCGCGGCGTCCGGCGCCACCCGGGTGAGCAGCGTCGGCGGGTAGAAGGCGTCGCCGGCCGCGTCCGGAAGGTCGGCGACCGCGGCCACGGTGGCGCCCTCGGCGCAGGCGGCCGCGACCAGGCCGGCGACCTTGGCCGCCGCGGCGGCCGTGATCATCGGGCCGATCTGGTTGTCGGGGTCGGACGACGGCCCCACCCGCAGCGCGGCGATCTCCTCGCCGAAGCGACGGCAGAAGGCCTCGGCGACGTCGGCGTGGACGTGGAAGCGGTTGGCGGCCGTGCAGGCCTGGCCGCCGTTGCGGAATTTCGCGATCATCGCGCCCGCGACGGCCGCCTCGATGTCGGCGTCGGCGGTCACCACGAAGGGCGCGTTGCCGCCGAGCTCCATGCTCGCGTTGAGCACCCGGTCGGCGGCCTGGTGCAGCAGCACCTTGCCGACGCCGGTCGAGCCGGTGAAGGACACCTTGCGGACCCGGTCGTCGGCGAGCCAGGTGCCGACCACGTCGGCGGCCCGGGTGGTGGGTACGACGGACACCACGCCCTCCGGCACCCCGGCCGCGCCGAGCAGGCGGGCGATCTCGAGCGCCGTCAGCGGGGTCTCCGCCGCCGGTTTGAGCACGACCGTGCAGCCGGCCGCCAGCGCGGGCGCGATCTTGCGGGTCGCCATCGCGGCCGGGAAGTTCCACGGCGTGACGAGCGCCGCGACGCCGACCGGTTTCTGCGTGACGAGGGTGCGGGCAGCGCCGGACGGGGCGAGGGAGTAGTCGCCGTCGCTGCGGACGGCCTCCTCGGAGTACCAGCGGAAGAACTCCGCCGCGTAGGCCACCTCGGCCCGGGCGTCGGCCTGGGACTTGCCGTTCTCGGCGGCGATCAGCGCGGTCAGCTCGGCGGAGGCGGCCACCATGGCGTCGTAGGACCGACGGAGGACCTCCGCCCGCTCGCGGGGACTGGTCGCCGACCACCCGGCGAGGGCGGCGGCAGCCGCGTCGACCGCGGCAGTCGCCTCGGCCGGGCCGGCGTCGGGGAGCTCGGCAAGGACGGCCCCGGTGGCCGGGTCGTCGACGACGAAGACGGTGCTGACAGCGCTGTCAGTGCTGGCAGCGCTGGTCCGCTGGTCGGCGGCGAGGGTCACCGGGTCTCCTCGAAGATCGCCTCGAGCAGGTCGAAGGCCTCGTCGAGCAGTGCGTCGGAGATGCTCAGCGGCGGCAGGAAGCGCAGCACGTTGCCCCACGTGCCGCAGCTCAGCACGATCAGCCCCTGCGCGTGCGCGGCTGTCGCCACCCGCCGGGTGAGGTCGGCGTCGGGCGCGGTCGTGCCGGCGCCCACCAGCTCGACGGCGATCATCGCGCCGCGGCCCCGGACGTCGCCGATGCGCGGGTCGCGGGCCTGCAGGGCGCTGAGTCGTTTGGTCAGCCGCTCGCCGATCTCGGCGGCACGCGCGACCAGGCCGTCGGTCTCGATGGCCTCGATGACGGCCAGCGCCGCCGCGCAGGCGATGGGGTTGCCGCCGTAGGTGCCGCCGAGGCCGCCCGCGTGCGGGGCGTCCATGATCTCCGCGCGACCGGTCACGGCCGCGAGCGGCAGGCCGCCGGCGATGCCCTTGGCCGTCACGATCAGGTCCGGTACGACGCCCTCGTGGTCGCACGCGAAGAGGTCGCCGGTGCGGGCGAAGCCGGTCTGCACCTCGTCCGCGACGAAGACGACGCCGTTGTCGCGGCACCACTGCGCCAGCGCCGGGAGGAAGCCGGGGGCGGGCGCGACGAAGCCGCCCTCGCCCTGGACCGGCTCGATGACGACGGCCGCGAGGTTGGTGGCGCCGACCTGCTTGTCGATCACGTCGATCGCCCGCGCGGCGGCGGTGGCGCCGTCGAGCCCGTCGCGGTAGGGGTAGGACATCGGGGCTCGGTAGACCTCGGCGGCGAAGGGACCGAAGCCGTGCTTGTAGGGCATGTTCTTCGCCGTCATCGCCATCGTCAGGTTGGTGCGCCCGTGGTAGGCGTGGTCGAAGACGACGACCGCGTCCCGACCGGTCGCGTGGCGGGCGATCTTGACGGCGTTCTCGACCGCCTCCGCGCCGGAGTTGAAGAGCGCGGTCCGCTTGTCGTGGTCGCCGGGGGTGAGCCGGTTGAGCGCCTCGCAGACCTCGACGTAGCCGTCGTAGGGCGTGACCATGAAGCAGGTGTGGGTGAAGGCGTGGGCCTGCTCCGCGACCGCAGCCGCCACCCGCGGGTGCGCGTTGCCGACGGTGGTGACCGCGATCCCGGATCCGAGGTCGATGAGCGAGTTGCCGTCGACGTCGACGAGCACGCCGCCGCCGGCCGCGACGGCGAAGACGGGCAGCATCACGCCGACGCCGCCACTGACGGCCGCCTCCTTGCGGGCCAGCAGCTCCAGCGAGCGCGGGCCGGGGATGGCGGTGACCAGGCGCCGCTCCTGCGGCGGGGCGGGGGGAGTCAGGTCGGGCACGGGGGATCTCCTGGTGGTGCGAGGGAAACGCGTGGGGTGGGTGCTGGTCGGGGCGCGGGTCAGACCGTGCGGATGAGTTTCTTGTTGACGAACTCCTCCATGCCGTAGCGGCCGAGCTCGCGGCCGAAGCCGGAGCGCTTCACGCCGCCGAAGGGCAGCTCGGCCGCGTCGAGGCCGACGCCGTTGACGAAGACCATCCCGGCGTCGATCTGGTCGGCCACCCGCTGCGCCTGCGCGGCGTCGGGGGTGAAGACGTAGGAGCCGAGGCCGTAGGGGGTGTCGTTGGCGATCCGGATCGCGTCGTCCTCGTCGGCGGCCCGCAGCACCATGGCGACGGGACCGAAGAGCTCCTGGCGGTAGGCCGGGTTGTCGGTCGTCATGCCGGACAGCACCCCACTGGGGTGGAAGGCCCCGTCCCGCTCGCCGGCGCTGGCGAGGCTCGCGCCGCCGGCGACGGCCTCCTCGACCTGCCGGGCGAGGTTCTCGGCTGCGGCGAGCGAGGACAGGGGGGAGCCGGGGGTGGCGGCGAGCAGGGCGTCGGTGAACCGGGAGACGAAGTCGTCGTGGAGCTCGTCGACGATGATGAACCGCTTGCCCGCGTTGCAGGCCTGGCCGGTGTTCTCCATCCGCGCGCCGACCGCGGCCTCGACGGTGGCGTCGAGGTCGTCGCTGCCGAGCACGATGAACGGGTCGGAGCCGCCGAGCTCGAGGACGACCTTCTTCAGGTTGCGCCCGGCGATCTCGGCCACGGCCGCACCGGCCCGCTCGGACCCGGTCAGCGACACGCCCTGCACGCGCGGATCCGCGATGACGTCGGCGATCTGCTCGTTGGTCGCATAGACGTTGACGTAGGCGCCCTCGGGGAAGCCGGCGTCGAGGAACAGCTGTTGCAGCAGCGCGGCCGAGCGCGGGCACTGCGGGGCGTGCTTGAGCACGATCGTGTTGCCGGTCGCGAGGTTGGGGGCGACGAACCGGGCGACCTGGTAGGCGGGGAAGTTCCACGGCATGATCCCGAGCAGGACTCCGACGGATCCACGCCTGATCACGGCGCTGCCGGCCGAGCCTCCCCCGAGATCGATCGGCTCGTCGGCGAGGAAGCGCTCGGCGTTGTCGGCGTAGTAGTCGTAGATGTCCGCGCTGAAGTCGACCTCGCCCTCCGCGTCGCCCAGCGGCTTGCCCATCTCCTCCACCATCGCCGCGGACAGCTCGGCGCTGCGCTCGCGGTGCAGGTCGGCGACGCGGTGCAGCAGCGCGGCCCGGTCGGCCACCGCCGACGCGCGGCCCCAGCTCGCGTGGGCAGCCGCCGCCGCGTCGACCGCTGCGGCCACCTCGGCGTCGGTGGCGGTGGGGAAGGACTCGACCAGCTCGCCGGTGGCGGGGTTGCGGACGGCGTACAGGCTGGCGGACGACTCGGTCATGGGTGGCTCCTCGGCAGGGATCGGCAGGGATCGGCGGGGGTCAGCGGGCGGCCTCGACGTCCGAGGAGAGCCGCTGCGCGAGCCACACCGGGACGATCGAGAAGAGGATCAGGACGACGGCGACCACGTTGACCACCGGCGCCTGGTTGGGGCGGAACATGTTGTTGAGGATCCAGATGGGGAGCGTGTTGGCGCCACCCCCGGCCGTGAACGTGGTCACGATGATCTCGTCGAAGCTGAGGGCGAAGGCGAGCATCCCGCCGGCCAGCAGCGCCGAGCGCAGCTGCGGCAGGGTCACCAGCCGGAAGGTCGTGAAGACGCCCGCGCCGAGGTCGGCGGAGGCCTCCTCGAGGCTGGTGCCCATCCGGCGCAGCCGGGCCTGGACGTTGTTGAAGACGGTGACGATGCAGAAGGTCGCGTGGGCGATGACGATCGTCCAGAGCGACAGGTCGATCCCGAGGATCCCGCGGAAGCCGTTGTTGAGCGCGATGCCGGTGACGACGCCCGGCAGCGCGATCGGCAGGATCACCAGCAGGTTGACCGAGTGCTTGCCGAAGAACGAGTAGCGCTGCAGGGCCAGCGCCAGCAGCGTGCCCAGCACCAGCGCGATCCCAGTCGCGATCGCGGCGACCTGCAGGCTGGTCGCCAGGGCTTCGCGGACCCCGGCGCTGTCGGCGGCGCGCCGCCACCACTCGAAGGTGACCCCCTCGATGGGCCAGGTCATCGACTGGTTGGGGTTGACCGAGTTGAGGACGACCACCAGGAGTGGCAGGTAGATGAGCACCAGCACGGCGGCGGTGAGGACGGCGAGAGTCCGCCGGGCGGTGGAGCTGAGGGTCATCAGATGTTCTCCAGTGCGCCAGTACGGCGGATGGCGGTCAGCAGCACGAGCATCACCACGATCGGGATCATCGCGATGGCGGCCGCGAGCGGGAGGTTGTTGGCTGCGCCGGCATTGACGAAGACGAGGTTGCCGAGCATCTGGTTGGCGCCGCCGACGATGTTGACGGTGATGTAGTCGCCCAGCGTCAGGGAGAAGCTGAAGATGGCGCCGGCGACGATGCCCGGCACGAGCAGCGGCATCACGATCGAGCGCACCACCATCGAGGTCGGGGCGCCGAGGTCGCCGGCCGCCTCCAGCAGCGAGTCGGGCACCCGCTCGAGGGCGGCGAAGATCGGCAGGATCACGTAGGGCAGCCAGATGTAGGCCTGGGTGATGACCACGGCGGTGAGGCCGTAGCCCGGTGACCCGAGTCCGCTCCACTCGGCGAGACCGCCCTCGGAGAGGACCACGCGCCAGGAGAAGACCTTGACCAGGTAGCTCGCCCACAGCGGGGTGAGGACCGCGACGACGAGCATCCGTCGCGCCCGCGGCGAGGCGACCTTGGCCATGTAGAACGCGATCGGCAGCGCGATGGCCACGTCGATGACCGTCACCGCGAGGGCGACGCCGACCGTGCGGACCGTGACGTTGCGATAGACCTCGTTCTCGATCAGCGTGCGGAAGTTGTCCAGCGTCCAGGTGCGGTCGATCTCGCTGCTGAGGCTGTCGACCGACCACAGCGAGGTGATCAGCAGCGCCGCCAGCGCGACGACGTAGATCAGCACCATCCAGGCCAGCGGTGCGGAGAGCAGGAGGCTCAGCCGCAGCCACACCCAGCGGTGGAGCAGCCGGGAGCCCGGCCGGGCCACCGGCCCCCGCGGTGCGGGGGCCGGGGCCTGGTCGTTCCGGGCGCCTTCGTGGGCGTCAGGGACGCTGGACGTGGTGGACATGTCAGCCCTTGATCTCCGTCCAGGCCTGGGTCCACTGGGCGTAGTCGGTGCACTCGACGTCGGTGCGGCCGTCCAGGCACTCCTTCACGGGCGTGCGCCAGAACCACAGCTGCTCGGCGTAGGCCTCGTCACCGGCGTGGAAGGTGTCGCAGTGCTTCGGGTCGGTCGTCTGCTCGCAGGCCTGCGGGCTGTTGGGGGCCTCACCGAAGTACTCCGTGGCCTGGGCGTTGGCCTCGGGGCTGAGGATGTAGTCCATCCAGGCGTAGGCGCAGTTGGGGTTCTCCGACTGCGACGACAGCATCCAGGTGTCGTTCCAGGCCGTGGCGCCCTCGGTCGGGAGGGTCACCTCGACGTCCTTGTTCTTGACGTTGTTCTTGATGACCTGCCAGGTCGTGCCGACCACGGAGTCACCGGTCTCGAAGGCCTGGATCTCCTTGAGGTAGTCCGACCAGTACTCCCCGACGTACTCCCGCTGGGTCTTCAGCAGCTCCACGGCGGCGTCCAGCTGGTCCTGGTCGAGCGCGTAGGGGTTCTCGATGCCCAGGTCGGGCTGGGTCTTCATCAGGTAGAGCGCGGCGTCGGCGATGTAGATCGGCGAGTCGTACGCCGTCACCTTGCCCTTGTTCTTCTCCAGCTCCGAGGTCTCGAAGACGGCGCCCCACGAGGTGTGGGGGGAGTCGAAATTCTTGGTGTTGTACATCAGCAGGTTGGCGCCGTAGCCGTGGGGGACGCCATAGTTCTTGCCGTCCACCGAGTTCCACTCGGTGTCCTTGAGGAAGTCGTAGACGTTGGCGTAGTTGGGGACCAGGTCGGTGTTGATCTCCTGGGCCTCGTCGGAGGCGATGAGCCGCAGGGACAGGTCGCCGGAGGCGGCGATGACGTCGTACTCGCCGGACTTGGCGAGGTTGAGCGCCTCGTCGGAGGTGCCGTAGACCTTGCTCGTGACCTCGCAGCCGGTCTTCTCCTCGAAGGCCGAGACCCAGTCGACGTTCGGGTCGTTGCTGCCGTCCTCGACGTAGCCCGGCCACGCGAGGATCGACACCTGACCCTCGGTGTCGCCGAGCTCCTCGACCGCTTCGGTCTTCTTGTCGTCGTCGCCGCTGCCGCAGGCGGCCAGCACGGAGACCGACAGCAGGGACAGACAGGCCACGGCCACGCGGCCGCGCCGGAAGGGAGTTTTCATCGACTGTCTCTTTCTGGTTGGGATTCTCGGAGGGTGGGGGGTCTAGGCCAGCGCGACGACGTCGGCGCGGGAGAAGCGCACGGTGACGTGGTCGCCGCGGTGCTCGGCGGAGTCGGCGTCGTGGCGGGTGCCGGTGGACTGCTCCAGCGCGACCAGCTCGATGCCGTCGTCGGTGCGCAGGTGCACGCGGTTGCCGGCGCCGAGATAGATGGTCTCGGTGACGACGGCGTCGAGCCGGATCTCGCCATCGCGGGCGGCCTCGGTGTCCTCGGCACCGGAGAGCCGGAGCCGCTCGGGCCGCACGGCGTGCTCGGACGCGACGCCGAGCAGGCGGGAGGAGACGTCGGCGTCGAAGAGGTTGGTGGTGCCGACGAAGCCGGCGACGTAGGCCGAGGCGGGGTTCTCGTAGATCTCACGCGGCGAGCCGAGCTGCTGGATGCGGCCGGCGTCGAAGACCGCGATCCGGTCGCTGAGCGTCAGCGCCTCCTCCTGGTCGTGCGTGACGAAGACGAAGGTGATCCCGAGGGAGCGCTGCAGCTGCTTGAGCTCGACCTGCATCTGCTCGCGCAGCTTGAGGTCGAGCGCGCCGAGCGGCTCGTCGAGCAGCAGCACCCGCGGCTCCAGCACGATCGCCCGGGCCAGGGCGACCCGCTGGCGCTGGCCGCCGGAGAGCTGGGTCGGCCGGCGGCTGCCGAGGTGGCCGAGCTGCACGGTGTCGAGGGCCCGCCGGGCGCGCTCGCGGCGCTGCTTCTTGCCGACCCCCCGCACCCGCAGGCCGTAGGCGACGTTGTCGAGGACGCTCATGTGGGGGAAGAGCGCGTAGTCCTGGAAGACCGTGTGGACGTCGCGCTCGAAGGGAGCTGCCTTCGTGACGTCGAGTCCGCCGAGCTCGACCGTGCCGGCCGTGGCCGACTCGAAGCCGGCGATCAGGCGCAGGACCGTGGTCTTGCCGGACCCGGAGGGGCCGAGCATCGAGAAGAACTCGCCGTCGGCGATGTCGAGGTCGACGCCGTCGACGGCGGCGACGTCGCCGAAGTGCTTGACCAGTCCGCGCAGGCGGATCGCGGGCTTGCCCGATCCGGTCGAGCCGGCGGCGTCGCTTCCGTCCGGCCGCATCTCGGGGTGCATCTCGGAGTGCATCGTGGCGTGGGTCACGCGAAAAACATATGAGTCCAGAGGTTATATGTCTAGAGTCTCGCCTGTAACGTTCGTGTGACCGCGCCACCGGGAGGGGATGGATGACCGCGACGTCGAGCCCGCGCCACGGCACCCGCACCCGGGGCGCGATCTTCGCCCCGCTGGAGGACGTCGGCCGCGCCGTCCGGGTCGAGCAGCGCCTCGCCGACGCGATCCGCTCCGGCGTCCTGCGCGACGGCGAGCGGCTGCCCAGCGAGTCCGAGCTGGCCGCCATGCTCGGCGTCGCCACCGTCACCGCCCGCGAGGCGCTCGTCTCGCTGCGCGCCCAGGGACTCATCACCACCACCCGCGGGCGCAACGGCGGCAGCTACGTCACCCGCGCCAACCTGCACGACCCCGACGCCCAGGCCGCGCGGCTGGCCGCGATGTCCCGCGTCGAGCTGCACGACCGCGGCACCCTGCACCTGGTGATCCTCACCGGCTGCGCCGAGCTGGCCGCCGAGCTCGCCGACGCCCCCGACGTCGACCTGCTCGCCTCGCTCCTGCCGGCCGACGACGACGTCGACCCGGGCCACTGGCGCCACGCGGACGCCGAGCTCCACCTCACCCTCGCCGCCCTCAGCCAGTCGGCGCGGATGACCCGGCAGGTGGTCGGCCTCGAGGCCGACTTCGGCGCCCTGCTGCGTCAGCCGCTCGGCGACCCCGCGTTCCAGGCCTTCACACGCGCGTGCCACCACGACCTGCTCACCGCGCTGCGGGCCCATGACGGCGCCGGAGCCCGTGACGCCGTACGACGACAGCTGGCGGGGGCGCTCGACGAGCTCGCCGTCCTGCACGCGTCGTACCGATGACCAGCCGACGAACCAGCCCGATGAACCAGCAGACGAGGCCGTCACCGTGGCCGACCTCCTTGCCAACAACCTTGACAGTCGATCGACGGTGCCGTTCGGTAGCCGTGAGGGACCGGCCCGGCCGGGTCCCGGAAGGAGGGTGGCCATGGGGTCGCTGCTGATCGAAGGAACCAGCGGGGCGGCGTCGCCGGCCGCCCTCGCCTGCGCCCGCGACGTGGAGTCCTACTTCACCGGGGTCATCACGGCGCTCGAGGTCGTCCGCGACGGGCTCGTCGAGGTGTGCTCGCGGGAGTCCCTCCTCGCCGCCGACCTGATCGCCGCCGCCCACCCGCTCACCCGCGACCTGCTCGCCGGTCTCCCGCTCTTCGGCGGCGGCTTCGTCGCCGCGCCGGGCTTCCTCGCCGACCAGCACCTCTACCTCGCCTGGTGGCAGGGGGAGGAGCAGCAGCTGCTCGCCCAGTCGACCCTCTCCGGCTCCGGTGACCCCGTCGACTACAGCCGGGTGGAGTGGTATCGCACGCCCGTCGAGTCCGGCCGCGCCCACGTGACGGGCCCCTTCGTCGACTACGTCTGCAGCGATGAATACATGCTCACCACGACCATTCCGGTCGAGGTCGGCGGTCGCGTCGTCGGCGTCGTCGGCGCCGACACCCTCCTCGACACCTTCGAGTCGCTGATGCTCCGCGCCGTCCGCGACGCCGACGCGACCGTCGTCAACCAGTCCTTCCGGGTCGTGCTCTCCGCCGACCCCCGCGTGCCCACCGGCCGCCTCGTGTCGCCGGAGCGGCGCGGCGAGGCCATCCCCTGCGGCTCACTGCCCCTCAGCGTGCTCGTCGGCTGAGCCCCCACCGCCGGAGGAGGTCGCCCAGCGACCGTCTCGAGCCCCCCGCAGCCGCCGCGCCGCGTGCGACCCGCGCTCTCCTCCACAGGCACCGGGGTAGCTCGTGGCCGCTGGGCACGGGCCGTGGCACGGTCGCCGGATGGCCACCCGGATCGATCTCGGGCACCCGCGACTCGCCCAGCTCCTGCGAGCGCAGTGCGGGGTGCTGAGCCGGGCGCAGCTGATCGCTGCGGGCGCCGGGGAGGGTGACATCACCCGGATGCGACGACGCAAGGAGATCCGGCGCGTGCATTCCGGGGTCTACGTCGACCACACCGGTCCGCTCACCTACGAGCAGCGTGAGTGGGTGGCGGTCCTTGCGGCGTGGCCAGCCGCACTCTGCGGGGAGTCGGCGATCCCGGGCCGTCGCCCGCAGGTCGTGGAGGTGGCCGTGGAGCGGGGGCGCACGGTTGCCGTCCCCGACGGGCCGGCGGACGGACATCGATGTGCGCTACGACGAGTTCGGGCTCATCGTGGAACTGCACGGTCGTGCGTTCCACGACACCCCGGCGGCGTATGACGCCGACGCCGACCGCGAGCTCACCGAGCGCGCGGTCGGGGGCGTTGCCTCGCTGCGCATCACCTACGGTCAGGTGTTCCGGACGACCTGCCGCACCGCGGGGTGGATCGCGACGATCCTGCAGCGGCTCGGCTGGGAGCGGACCCTCCGCCCCTGCCCGCGCTGTCCCCCGCGGCTCAGTGATGCTGGTTGCTCACGCGTGGCGTGAGCGGAGCGCATCGCAGTGCGCGCGGGCGGCCTCAGAGGCGCTCGCGCAGCCAGGCGAAGTCGGCGACGTGCTGGTCGGCGGGGCCGGGCGTCTCGCAGACGACGGGTGCGCCGGCGTCGCGGATGACCTGGGCCAGCAGGTCGGGGTCGATCTGACCCTCGCCGAAGTTGGTGTGGCGGTCGGCGCCGGAGTCGAAGGCGTCGCGGCTGTCGTTGGCGTGGACCAGGTCGATCCGGCCGGTGATCGCACGGACGTCGTCGACGATCGTCTCCAGCGCGTTGCCGCCGGCGTGGGCGTGGCAGGTGTCGAGGCAGAAGCCGACCATGTCGGCGCCCTCGGCGGAGGAGATCGCGTCCCACACGCCCTTGATCCGGTCGAGGTAGCGGGTCATCGCGTTGGTGCCGCCGGCGGTGTTCTCGATGAGCAGCGGGATCTTGATGTCGGTTGCCTCGACCGCCTTGCGCCAGTTGTCGAAGCCCTTCGCGGGATCGTCGTCGTCCTGGACATGGCCGCCGTGCACGATCAGGCCCTTGGCGCCGATCTCGGCGGCGGCGTCCATGTGCTGCTGGAGCAGCTTGCGGCCGGGGATGCGCTGGCGGTTGTTGGTCGTCGCGACGTTGATCAGGTACGGCGCGTGCACGTAGAGGTCGACGCCGGCGGCCTCCGCGTCGGCCCGCAGCGCGTCGGCGCCGCCCTCGTAGGCGACGACCGGTCCCTTGAAGGACTGCGGGTTGCCGAGGAAGAACTGCACCAGCGGGGCGTTGCGCGCGGCCGCCTCGGCGATCGGGTCGGCCTGGTCGACGTGGGCACCGATGCGCAGCTCGCTCATGAGTTCCACCTTAGGAGCCGGCGACGACACCCGGCTCGTTGGGTGATTCGCCGCGCGTCCGAGGGGCGGAGGCACTAATTTCGCCGCGTGGGCACCCTTCGCATTGACGCTGTCGGCCGGACCTGGACCCTCGAGGAGGGACAGGTCGCCACCGTGGGCCGTGACCTCGGGAGCACCGTGGTGCTCGACGGACCGACGGTGTCGCGCCACCACGCCGAGATCAGGTACGACGGCGCGGCGTGGGTGATCGTCGACCGCGGCTCGAGCAGCGGCACCTATCTCAACGGCGTGCGGGTCACCGACATACGGATCACCGGGCGCACCTCCGTCCGCTTCGGCTCCGCGGACGGGCTCGAGCTGGTCGCCCTGCCGGAGGGCGCCGAGAACCGCCCGGCCGCTCCCGGCCCGGGCGCGCTGCCGCCGCCCGGCCTCGCCCAGACCGTCGTGCCGCACACCGGACCCGCCGGCCCCGGCTACGTCAGTGGCCCCGGCCTCCTCGTCCGCGTCGGCGGCCAGCCCCACCGCTTCCCGCCCGGCACGGTCGTCCGGATCGGCCGCGACCCGGGCAACGAGGTCGTCGTCGACGACCCGTCGGTGTCCCGTCTGCACGCCGTGGTCGAGGGCCGCCCCGACGGCTGGTGGTACGTCGACCGGTCGACCGCCGGCAGCTTCGACGCCGAGGACCGGGTCACCCAGCGCCGGCTCGAGGAGCCGACCACGCTCATGCTCGGGCACCCGACCGCGGGTGCCGAGATCGAGGTCGTTCCCGTCGTCGACGCCGGCAAGGCGCAGAAGTCGCTGGCCGCCAAGAAGCGCCGGCGCACGCTCGCCGTGGTCGGCGCCGCGGTGGCGGCGCTGGTGCTGGTCGGCGGCGGGGTCGCGGCCGCCGTACTGCTCGGCGGTGACGACGAGCCCGAGAAGGACGACCCCCCGACCGCCGGCGGACCCAACACCCTCACGTCGGAGGAGCTCGAGCTCGCCAAGGCCGCGACGGTGCAGGTCTGGAACGTCGACGAGTCCGGCCAGGGCCAGGGCTGGGGCTCCGGCGCGATCATCAGCGACGACGGTCTCGTCATCACCAACGCGCACGTCGCCGACCCCAACGCTCCGGGCCAGGACCCCTATGCCGACGACCCGGTCAGCATCGTGATCAGCCTGACCGGCGACGACGACGACCCGGCCGAGCCGACCTACACGGCCGAGCTGCTGGTCTCCGACGGTGTCCTGGACGTCGCGCTGCTCCAGATCACCGGCGACCTCGAGGGCAAGGAGATCGACGCGGACGACCTCGACCTGCCCGAGCCGCTCCCGCTCGGCGACAGCGACGAGCTCCAGACGGACGACGAGATCCGGGCGCTCGGCTTCCCGGCGCTCGCGTCGATCCGCTCCGACCTCAGCAGCCCCGACAACCCCTCGCTGACGGTCACGCGGGGCGTCGTGTCGACCTTCCTGACCGAGGACGCGATCGACGACCCGCGGGCCTGGATCGACACCGACGCCCGCATCGCGGGCGGCAACTCCGGGGGTCCGTCGATCAACATCGACGGCGAGCTCATCGGCCTCAACACCCAGGCCTTCGGCGACAACCTGATGGGCCAGGCCGGCCCCACCTCCGGTGGCTCGGGTCGCATCCGCCCGGTCAAGCTGCTCCAGGACGTCATCGACATCGCGCGCGACGGCGGCGACCCGTCCTACGTCTCGCCGTACTTCGAGGGCGACCCGGAGCCCGAGCCGGCGCAGGGCGAGGCCAGCATCGCGCCCACCGGTTGGTCGACCGACGGCTCCGGCGACTGCGCCACGCCCACGACGCCCGACTCCCCGCAGTCGCTGGCCGTGGCGCTGCCGGCCACGCTCTATGCCCACTTCCTCGGTGTCGGGATCCCTGACGGCACGCCGCTGGAGGTCCAGTTCACGACCTTCGACGGGGCCTCGGTCGGCGAGGCGTCCGGCGCCTGGGGCCTGGGCACGGGCGAGGTCTGCGCCAACGTCTCCGTGGACGTCCCCGAGGACGTCTCCGGCGGGCTGATCGCGACCCTGACGATCGGCGACGCCGTCGTCGAGAACGCGGTCGTCTTCGAGTAGTCGGCAGCGGCGTCGCGGCCCCGCCTCGCGGATTCGTTGGCGTCGTACGGCGGTTGATAGCCTGTCGCGTCTGCCTCCCCACCGAGGGGCGGCAGCATGCAGAGCCCTCCTGCCACGGAGAGTCCGTGGCCGCCAAGTCCAGAGGAGGTGGAGACCGCTTTGCGCAACTATGAAGTCGTGGTCATCCTCGACCCGAGCCTCGACGAGCGGACGGTTCAGCCGTCGCTCGACAAGTACCTGAACGTCGTCCGCAACGACGGCGGGACCGTCGACAACGTCGACATCTGGGGCAAGCGCCGGCTGGCCTACGAGATCAAGAAGAACGCCGAAGGCATCTACGCGATCATCAAGCTGACCGCCGCTCCCGCGACCGTCGACGAGCTCGACCGTCAGCTCACGCTGAACGAGTCGGTGCTGCGGACCAAGGTCCTGCGCCCGACCGTCTGATTCGACCTCGGTCGACCCAGACGGCACAGCAGGATCCCCGTGCCTGTGGACCAGCGCTGTTCAGCGTCGGCGGTCCACGACACGATGGGGGCCATCGCCCGGTCCTGAGCCGGGCAGGCATCTGCACCCACCTCACCAGGAGACACCCATGGCAGGCGACACCGTCATCACCGTTATCGGCAACCTGACCGACGACCCGGAGCTGCGCTTCACTCCGTCGGGCGCCGCGGTTGCCAACTTCACGGTGGCGTCGACCCCGCGTCAGTTCGACCGGCAGACCAACGAGTGGAAGGACGGGGAGACCCTGTTCCTGCGCTGCTCGGTGTGGCGTCAGGCCGCGGAGAACGTCGCGGAGTCCCTGCAGAAGGGCATGCGCGTCATCGTGCAGGGTCGACTGGTGTCGCGGTCCTACGAGGACCGTGAGGGCCAGAAGCGCACCGTCAACGAGCTGCAGGTCGACGAGATCGGCCCGTCGCTCACCTGGGCCACCGCCAAGGTCACCCGCGCCAGCCGCTCCGGCGGCGGCCAGGGCGGCGGCGGAGGCTTCGGCGGCGGTGGCAACTCCGGCGGTGGCGGCGGTGGCGGCCGGCCTGCGGGCAACGACCCGTGGGCGTCCGGTGGCGGCAACCAGGGAGGCGGCGGCTACGGCGGCGGCAACCCCGGTGGCGGCAACTCCGGTGGCGGCCAGGCCAACGACCCCTGGGGTGCCCCGGGTGTCGGCAGCGACGAGCCCCCCTTCTGATTCAACGCCCCGCTGCTGAGCGTGCGAAGCAGCGGAACAGGCGGGGAGATCGAGTAGCGGTCCGGCTGAGCTCGCGAAGCCGGAACCCGCGTATCGAGATCCATCTGCTTGGCATCACCCATTCCCAACCATTCCGGCCAGCGTTGACTGACGCGGCCGGGCTCTGAGGAGGAGCACCACAATGGCGAAGGCAGTCGTCCGCAAGCCGAAGAAGAAGGTTTGCCAGTTCTGCAAGGAGAAGGCCACCGGTGTCGACTACAAGGACACCAACCTTCTGAAGAAGTTCATCTCCGACCGCGGCAAGATCCGCGCCCGTCGGGTGACCGGCAACTGCGTCCAGCACCAGCGTGACATCGCCATGGCGGTGAAGAACGCTCGCGAGGTCGCGCTGCTGCCCTACACCTCCAGCGGCCGCTGAGCACCTCGGTAGAACAGGAGAACTGAACCCATGAAGATCATCCTGACCCAGGAGGTCGAGAACCTCGGCGCCGCTGGCGACGTGGTGGAGGTCAAGGACGGCTACGGCCGCAACTACCTCATCCCCCGCGGCGTCGCGATCCGCTGGACCCGCGGCGCCCAGGCCCAGGCCGACTCGATCAAGGCGGCCCGCGCAGCGCGTGCCGTCCGCGACGACGCCCACGCCGCCGAGCTGAAGTCGAAGCTCGAGGGCAAGGCTGTCGACGTCAAGGTGAAGGCGGGCCAGGGCGGCCGTCTGTTCGGCGCGGTCACCACCGCCGACATCGCGTCGGCGCTCGGCGAGGCCGCCGGCGAGGCGATCGACAAGCGGACCATCGTCCTCGGCAACCCGATCAAGTCGCTGGGCAGCCACGCGGTCTCGGTCAAGCTGCACGACGAGGTCTCGGCCGCGGTGACGCTCAACGTCATCCCTGCCTGATCAAGACCTTCGGCGTGGCCGGCCCCCTCGGGGGCTGGCCACGTGGCATTTTTGGGGAACTTCCCCTTTGACCAGGAGCTTCCCCATGCCGTTCACCGTGCCCGCACGCCCCCCTGTCCGCCGCCTGCTGCCCGTCGCGGCCCTCCTCCTCGTGCCCGTGCTGGCCGCGTGCGGCGAGGACGACCCCGAGGAGACCGCGGCGACGCCCACCCCGAGCACGCCGGCCGCCTCCGACCCGACCAGCGCGACGGTGACGGAGTCGGCGAGCACGCCTGTCGAGACCGAGCCCGTGCCCGTCGTACCGGCGGCGTGCACGCTGATCACCGGCGACGACGTCGCCAAGGCGATGGGTGTCGCGTTCGAGCCGGCCGAGCAGGGCGGCGGGGCCACCTCGGAGGGCGACCTGGACTGGCAGAGCGACAACTGCTCCTTCGAGGCCGAGGACCTCGTCGAGGTGAGTGTGAAGCTCACCTTCCCCGACGACTTCACCAAGGGCGACTTCACCTGCCCGATGCCCTCCGACATCAATGGCGTCGTCGAGCCCGTCGACGACGTCGCGGGTGCGGACCAGGGCTGGTGGAAGGTCAGCAACCCGCCGAACTTCGCGGGCAACCTGCGCGCCTGCACCGCTGAGGTGCTCGTCGAGGTCGAGCTCGACTACGAGGACGGCGTCGACTACGAGGGCGACCCGCGTCAGCAGGCTGCTCAGCTGGCCCAGCTGGTGCTCTCCAACCTGCAGGGCTGACCGCGCGTCGTCCCGTGCGGATCGGTCGTGTTCCTGCGGTGACGACGACCGATCTGCACGGGACGACGTCAGGTCTGCTTCTCGGGTTCGGCGGGTTCGGCGGGTTCGGGTGGCGGCGGTGGGCCGCCCGCCCAGGTCGCCGGGCCGTGGGCGATGCAGAGGATGATGACGAGCAGGACGCCGGCGAGGCCGACCGCTCCGATCCCGATGTCCTTCAGCCAGGTCCAGCCCGCGCCGTCAGCGAGCGGGTTGGCGACCAGGGCCAGCACGATCGCGACCTCGGCGATCCGCCACCAGACGCCGCTGCGCACCCGCCGCGCCTGCGCCCGGCCTGCGAGGGCATGGCAGAGGACCGCCTGGAAGCCGAGGGCGGGCAGCGAGGAGGCCCAGACGACGGCCGGCTCGGCGTCGTCGAGCCACGCCCGCGCGTCGGGAGGGCTCGTCGCGGCGGCGACGACGAGGGCGAGGACCGCGAGGTAGGACAGCGTCAGCCGCAGGGGGAGGTCCGGCAGGGCGCGCGACAGCTGCACCCAGCCGATGAGGACGAAGGCGTTGCCGACGATCTCCGCGACGTCCCACTTGTCGTCGGGGGCGCCGGTGAACACGACGACGATCAGGCCGATCGCGATCCAGTAGAGCGGCTTCATGCGCCCGCCCCGGTCACGAGCCACGCGTCGTCGCGGGCGCGGCGGACCAGGGTCACCATCCGCCCGCCCATGAAGAGCACGCCGAAGACGGCCCACAGCCACGGCAGTCCGGCGCCCAGCGCACTCGTCAGCAGCACGACCGGAGCGTAGCCGCCGAGCACGACCAGCCCGGCCCAGGCCAGGTAGCGACCGTCGCCCGCGCCGATCAGCACCCCGTCGAGCACGAAGACGATGCCCGCCACGGGCTGGGCGAGGGCCGCGACCACCAGCACCGGCACCAGGGCGTCGCGGACCACCTCGTCGGGGGTGAACAGCGCGCCGATCCACGGGCTCGTCGCAGCGAGCCCGAGGCCGGTGACGACGCCACTGACCACCCCCCACCGCACCATCCGGCGGGTCACGGCCCGGGTCGCCTCGGCGTCGCCCGCGCCGAGGTGGCGTCCGGTGATCGCCTGGGCAGCGACCGCGATCGCATCGAGCACGAAGGCCAGGAAGATCCACAGCGTCATGGCCAGCTGGTGGGTGGCGATCGCGGTGGCGTCGGAGTTGCTGGCGCCCGTGGCGAGGGGGGTGGTGCCGGCGGCGTGCACCACGGCATAGGTGGTGACGAGCAGCGAGGCGCGCAGGGTCAGGGTGCGCACGAGCAGGGGTACGCCGGCTCGGGCCGCCGCACGGATGCCGGGCACGTGCGGGCGCAGGCCTGCCCCCTCCCTCCGGGCCGCGCGCAGCACCACGACGACCAGCACCAGCGCCATCGCGAGCTGGGCGACCACCGACCCGAGCGCGGAGCCGGCGATCCCGAGTGCGGGGACCGGCCCTCCGCCGTACACGAGGAGGACGTTGAGGGCGAGGTTGGCGACGTTGCCGCCGATGGCGACGAGCAAGGGGGTGCGGGTGTCCTGCAGGCCGCGCAGCACGCCGGTCGCGGCGAGGACGAGGAGGAGTGGGGTGATGCCGGCGGCCGCGATCCGGAGGTACGTCGTGGCGGCCTCGGCCACGTCGTTCGACGCGCCGAACAGGTCCACGAGGGGAGTGGCGAGCAGGGTGCAGGCGAGGCCGACGGGGAGCCCGATCAGGAGGGCGAGCCAGAGCCCGTCGACGCCCTGGGCGAGCGCGTCGCGCTGCCGGCCCGCGCCGAGCTGACGGGCGACCCCGGCGGTGGTGCCGTAGGCGAGGAAGACGCACAGGCCGACCACGGTCGAGACGACCGTGCCGGCGATGCCGAGGCCGGCGAGCTCCGCGGTGCCGAGGTGGCCGACGACGGCCGCGTCGCCGAGGAGGAAGAGTGGCTCGGCCACGAGAGCGAGGAAGGCGGGGACGGCGAGGCGGGCGATCTCGCGGTCCAGGGCGCGGTTGCTCACCGGCGGTCCTGCGGGAGGCCGGAGCGGAGCGGTGGAAAACCTGGGCTCACCTGTGGAAACACTCACCTCGGGGATGAGGGATGACACCGGATCGGGCGGACCGGGCGTGGCGAGACGATGACGGCAAAGTGAACGGAACTCGGTCCGAGAAATTTCCGATCCACAGCTGTGCACCTGCGTTACTGCAGGTCACAGCCACTTTCAGAGCGTCCTTCGCCGCGAGTTCCACAGCTTCCTCCCCAGCCGGTGCACATCGTTGCCGCGTGTCGTCCACGTCTTCGCCCTGCTTATCCCCACGCCCTGTGGATAACCCGTCGGCGACGGCTTTCCAGTGACCCGTTCCCGCCCCTAGGTTGCACGACGGGGATTGGGTCGGACCCGTCGACAAGATGGTCACCGTACGACGATCCCACGGCGCCCGTGGCGGCGCCCCGTCCGTGACCGAGTCAGGAGATGTCAGGCCCGTGAGCCTCACCGACGACCAGCCGTCCTGGTCCTCCGAGCCGCCGTCCGAGTGGGGCGACGGGCCGGCGGCCCACGCGCCGGGCGAGGCTCCCACCGGCGGCCGGACCCCTCCTCAGGACATGGCGGCCGAGCAGTCCGTGCTCGGCGCGATGCTGATCTCCAAGGACGCCATCGCCGACGTCGTCGAGTCGGTCCGCGGCGTCGACTACTACCGCCCTGCCCACGAGGCGATCCACGACGCGATCCTCGACCTCTACGGTCGCGGCGAGCCGGCCGACATGGTGACCGTGGCCGACGAGCTCGGCCGGCGCGGCGAGCTGCAGCGGATCGGCGGCGCGTCGTACCTCCACACCCTGGCCGCCAACGTGCCCATCGCCGCCAACGCCGGCTTCTACGCCGAGATCGTCCGGGAGAAGGCGATCCTGCGCCGCCTGGTCGAGGCCGGCACCAAGATCGTGCAGATCAGCTACGCCGGCGAGGGCGAGGTCGAGGGCATCGTCAACGAGGCCCAGGCGGAGATCTACAAGGTCACCGACGGCAAGAAGTCCGAGGACTACGCGCCGCTGAGCGACATCATGGACGCGGTCCTCGACGAGATCGAGGCGATCGAGAACCGTGAGGCCGGGATCTACGGCGTCCCGACCGGCTTCGCCGACTTCGACGAGCTGACCAACGGCTTCCACAAGGGCCAGATGATCGTCGTCGCGGCCCGTCCCGCCATGGGCAAGGCGCTGGCCCTCGACACCCCGCTGCCCACGCCGTCGGGTTGGACCACGATGGGCGACGTCGCGGTCGGCGACCTGCTGTATGACGCCGAGGGCCGCCCCACCCGAGTGGTCGCTGCGACCGAGGTCCTGGTCGACCGACCCTGCTTCGAGGTCGAGTTCTCCGACGGCTCCACGATCGTCGCGGACGCCCAGCACCAGTGGTTGACCGAGACCAGGGCCGCGCGCAAGTCGAAGTGGGCCGCGGATCGTCAGTACAACCGGTCGCGCACACAGCGCATCCACGCAGCCGTCGTGACGACGGAGGAGATGGCGCGGTCCGTGCGGATCGGCGCCGACCAGCGCGCCAATCACGCGGTCCTGAACGCCGGCGCCCTGGACGGGCTGAGCGGTGATCTGCCGATCCCGGCCTACGTGCTCGGCGCCTGGCTGGGCGACGGTCACAGCGACGGGGCGCGACTCACCTCGGAGACCGATGAGATTCCCATGCGCATCGAGGGCCTCGGCATCCGCTGCTCCTCGCGCGGGGGGATGCTGTATTCCCTGCAGCTGCCGCCGCGCGAGCCGTTGCTGCGCGAGTGCGACGTGTGTGGCTCGATCTTCGAGGCTCGTCACCCCAATGTGTACACCTGCGGTCGGATGTGTGGTGTCCGCAACAAGGGAGCCCACCCCGATCGAATGAACTGCCCGGACTGCGGTCGCCCCGCTTCTGGTGAGTCGTGGCAGTGTCGTGAGTGCTATCTCGACCACGGCTCCTTCACAGCGTTGCTCCGTACCACCGGCGTGCTCGGAGACAAGCACATCCCGACCCCGTACCTGCGTGCGAGTGAGGAGGACCGGCGCGCGCTGCTCGCCGGCCTGCTGGACACCGATGGCACGGTGTCCCGTCAGACCGGTGCCGTCCAGTTCACGACCACCAGCGCTCAGTTGGCTCGCGACGTCCACGAGCTCGTCGTGAGTCTTGGGTATCGCTGTGGAGTGGCCCGCAAGCCGGTCAAGGGGCGCTCGGAGGCGTCCTCGATGGCCTACAACCTGAACTTCTCCACGGTCGACGACGTGTTCTTGCTGGATCGCAAGGCCATGCTCCACAAGGAGCACCGCCCGAAGAGCACCTCCCGGGTCGGTCGCCGCTACGTCGTCGCTGTCCGCCCCGTGGCGTCGGTCCCCGTGCGGTGCGTCCAGGTCGACAACGACGACCACCTCTACCTCGCCGGTCGGTCGATGATCCCGACCCACAACTCGACGCTGGCACTCGACTTCTGCCGCGCGGCCGCGATCCACAACAACCTCACCGCCGCCTTCTTCAGCCTCGAGATGACGCGCGCCGAGATCGTCATGCGTCTGCTGTCGGCCGAGGCGCGGATCCCGCTCAACCACATCCGCAACGGCAAGATGGGCACTGAGGAGTGGGACCGGCTGGCCCGCCACGTCGCGAAGGTGTCGGCGGCGCCGATGTTCATCGACGACTCGCCCAACATGACGATGACCGAGATCCGCGCCAAGGCGCGGCGGCTCAAGCAGAAGCACGACCTCAAGCTGATGGTGATCGACTACCTCCAGCTGATGAGCTCGGGCAAGAAGGTCGAGTCCCGCCAGCTCGAGGTCTCGGAGTTCTCCCGTCAGATCAAGCTGCTGGCGAAGGAGCTCGAGATCCCGGTCATCGCGCTCTCGCAGCTCAACCGTGGTCCCGAGCAGCGCTCCGACAAGCGGCCTGCGGTCAGCGACCTTCGCGAGTCGGGCTGTGTGACCGCTGAGACCCGGCTCCTTCGCGCGGACACCAACGCCGAGATCACGATCGGTGAGCTGATGGAGACCGGTGCCACCGACGTCCCCGTCTGGGCCCTCGACGACCGGCTCAAGCTGGTCCCGCGGACCCTCACCCACGCGTTCCCGAGCGGCACCAAGGCGGTCTACGAGGTCACGCTGGCGTCGGGCCGACGGGTGCAGGCGACGGGCAACCACCCGTTCCTCACCTACGACGGCTGGATGCCGCTGGCCGAGCTCGAGGTCGGCAGCCGGGTGGGAGCGATCCGCCATGTCCCGCCGCCGTTGGAGATCATGCCGCGGGATCCCAACGAGATCGTGTTGTTGGGACACCTGATCGGTGACGGATCGTTCGTGAAGCGTCAGCCCATCCGCTACGCGTCGATTGACGAGCACAACCTCGAGACCGTGGCGTGGGCCGCGCGTCAGCTGTTCGGAATTACTGCGGTGCGGGACGAGTACCCCGCTGCCCGGGTGACGACGCTTCGGCTCCCTGCGCCGTACCGCCTGACCCATGGCAAGCGGAATCCGATCGCGAAGTGGCTTGATGGGATGGGCCTGTTCGGCCTGCGGTCCCACGAGAAGTTCGTGCCCGACTGGGTCTTCTCACTGCCCAAGGATCAGCTGGCGCTGTTCCTGCGCAGCTTGTGGGCGACCGACGGCTGCGTGCACCTGGGGTCGAAGAGGGACAGGGGAACGGTGTTCTACGCCACCACCAGTCGCCGCCTTGCCGACGACGTCGCCCGCTTGCTCCTTCGGTTCAATGTCTTCACGCGGGTGACAACCAATCAGAAGCAGGGATACCGGAAGGGCTTCCAGGTCCACGTCAGCGGGGCAGAGAACCAACTGAGGTTCCTCGCGGACGTCGGAGTCTCCGGCGGCCGTGAAGACGCGGCCCTCGAGCTGACTGAGTTCCTGCAAGGAGTCACGCCACGCCCGGGAGCCGACACGGTGCCCGTTGAGGTCTGGGACGACGTGCGGACCGCCATGGTGAAACTCCCCCACGCAGACGTCGAGCTGGCGTCCATTGGAGCTGAGCGAGGTGCCGTCATGACTCGTCCACCCGGCCGTCAGCGATTGTTCAATGTTGCCGCGATCCTTGGTGACAACGATCTGGCGCTGATGGCAACCAACGACGTCTATTGGGACAGCATCAAGTCGATCGAGCCGATCGGCGAGCAGCCCGTCTACGACGCAACGGTCCTCGGTGTCCACAACTTCGTCGCTGAGGGCATCGCCCTCCACAACTCCATAGAACAGGACGCCGACATGGTCGTCCTGCTCCACCGTGACGACGTCTACGAGAAGGAGTCCCAGCGCCCCGGCGAGGCCGACCTCATCGTGGCCAAGCACCGCAACGGCGCCACCCGCGACATCGTCGTGGCCTTCCAGGGCCACTACTCGCGCTTCGTGGACATGGCGCACTGACTCGCCCCCGTTTGGCGAGATGCAGTGAATCTTGACCCCTCGGTGCGCCAGGCCCGGATGAGGTGCGGCTGGCGCTCGACATGGCGGGCCGTTCCCAGACGTCAGTTCCGGGCGGACCAGAACCGCGCGGCGATGACCGCGGTCGCTGTCGCACCGCCGGCGAGGCCCCAGGCGAGCCACTCCTCGCCGAAGGCGACCTCGCCATCCCCGAGGTACCTCCAGACGTAGAACGAGTCCGGGAGCTTCCTGTGCGGCGCTGAAGAACACACGGCCGAAGCCTGACAACGTTGATCGTCCCAGGCCATGAACAGCAGCATCAGTCCCCCGCAGACGCCGACGGCGATCCCTGAGACGACATGGAAGACCGACACGATCCAGTGCTCGACGAGGCGAGCCAGCCCGCCCAGGACCAGGGCTGCAACCCCCACGACCGTCAGGGTCGGCGCCAGGTTGACGGCGGCCCACTCGTCGACGGCGCAGTCGGACCGCCCCCGGACGCAGGTCACCATGTCCAGACCGTCACCGTGATTCGCCTCCCGCGCCATCAGCAACGTGCCCAGTGCGAGGAACACCCACCAACACCGCCACGCAACTCGCCCGACCGACTCTGCGGCGGAAGCCAGGTCCGCCGGGTGGAACCGCGGCGTGGACGGCGTCACGCCTGCCTCGCGCCGCCTTGCGGACCACACGCACCCATGGCGTCAGGTTAGCGAGCCAGGCGCACGCGCATCGCCGTCGCAGCCTGGTCACCACGAAGGTGATCAGGGCAGCGGGGCCGCGAACGGACCACAGCGGCGGCCGGTCTGCAACCCCGGCAGAACGAGTGACCGGCGTAGGGATGCTCAGGCCAGCTGCTGGTGGAGCTGGTCGATGAACTCGTCGGCCATTGCCAGCTGACGCTCGAGGGTCGAGCGACGCTCGACCGCATCGCCCACGAGCGCCTCGAGGCGGGAGCGCGCGGCGCTGGCGCGGTCGTCGTGGCCGTCGAGGTCGCCGTCGAGGTCGCGAAGGACCTCGATGTCGCGCATCGCGGCGCTCATCTGCTCGAGGGTGAAGCCGAGCGGCTTCATCCGGCGGATCACGAGGATCCTCTCGACGTCGGCCTCGGTGTAGAGGCGGAAGCCGCCCTCCGTCCGACCGGAGGGTCGCAGCAGCCCGACCTCCTCCCAGTGCCGCAGGCTGCGCAACGACAGCTCCGTGCGGGCCGCCACCTCCCCGATCTGCATGACCGTGGAGTGGTCGGCGTCGGAGGGGATCGCGGGTTCACGGGTCACGGGGAGGGCCCTCTCACGTCGCTCGGATTGCAACCCTCACGTTACGTGAGGTTAGGGTGACAGACAGACTTCCACCGGCGATGGCGCCGGCACGCGCTACCCATGGTCGCGCATCCGTCCCACCCACGTCGTTCGCGCCGAGTGCGCACAACGGAGCCACCGTGAGCACAGCCGTGTCGTCTGCCCCCGAACCCACCGTCCGCGCCGCGCTGCGGTCGCCGCGGCTGCTGCGCACCGAGGTGCTCGCCGGACTCGTCGTCGCGCTGGCGCTGATCCCGGAGGCGATCTCGTTCTCCATCATCGCGGGCGTCGACCCGCGCGTGGGACTGTTTGCCTCCTTCACCATGGCGGTCGCGATCTCGTTCCTGGGCGGACGCCCGGCGATGATCTCGGCAGCGACGGGCGCGGTCGCCCTGGTCATCGCGCCCGTCATGCGCGACCACGGCTACGACTACCTGATCGCCACCGTGCTGCTCGGCGGGTTGATCCAGATCGCCTTGGCGCTCGCGGGGGTGGCACGGCTGATGCGGTTCATCCCGCGCTCGGTGATGGTCGGGTTCGTCAACGCCCTCGCGATCCTGATCTTCGGCGCCCAGGTCGACCACATGGTCGACGTGCCCTGGGCGGTCTATCCGTTGATCGCCGTCGGCATCGCGGTCATCGTGGCCTTCCCGACGGTCAACGACATCGTGCCGGCGCCCCTGGTCGCCATCGTCGCGCTGACCGCCTTCGTCCTCATCGCCGCCGTCGACGTACCGGACGTCGGAGACCAGGGCGAGCTGCCCGACAGCCTCCCGGCCTGGTTCGTGCCCGACGTACCGCTCGAACTGCACACCCTGGAGATCATCGCGCCCTACGCGCTGGCGATGGCCGTGGTCGGCATCCTGGAGTCGCTGCTCACCGCCAAGCTGGTCGACGACATCACGGACACCCATTCCGACAAGACCCGCGAGGCCCTCGGTCAGGGCGCGGCCAACGTGATCACCGGCTTCTTCGGCGGCATGGGCGGCTGCGCGATGATCGGCCAGACGATGATCAACGTGAAGGTCTCGCGTGCCCGCACCCGGATCTCCACGTTCCTCGCCGGCACGCTGCTGCTCGTCCTGGTCGTCGGGCTCGGCGACGTCGTCGCCCTCATCCCGATGGCAGCCCTGGTGGCGGTGATGATCATGGTCTCCGTCGGCACCTTCGACTGGCATTCGGTCCGCCCGTCGACGCTGCGCCGGATGCCGAAGTCGGAGACCACGGTGATGGTCGCGACGGTGCTGGTCACGGTGTCCACCCACAACCTGGCGATCGGTGTCGTCGTCGGGGTCCTGGTGGCCATGACCCTGTTTGCGCGGCGAGTCGCCCACCTGACCGAGACCGACCGCGAGCTGGTCGAGGACGGGGACGGTGCGAAGGCGGTCTACCAGGTCACCGGCGAGCTCTTCTTCGCCTCCAGCAACGACCTCTACACCCAGTTCGACTACGGCGGCGACCCCAGCCGCATCGTCATCGACCTGTCCGCCTCACACATCTGGGACGCCTCCACCGTGGCGGCGCTCGACGCCATCACCACCAAGTACGAGAGCAGGGGCAAGGCCGTCGAGATCGTCGGTCTCAACGAGGCCAGCGCCGAGCGCCACGGACGCCTCACCGGAGAGCTTCCGTCCCACTGAGACCGGCCCCTCGCGTTCTCCAGCCGCCGGCAGCCGCGGTGGTTACGATCTCCGTGGCCCTCTGTCATGCGAGGGTCCGTCGAAAGCAGGAGTGGCAAGTGAGCGTCGAGCGTCCACCGGTTCCGGGCTGGTACCCCGACCCCGCGAAGAGCGGCACTCGCTACTGGGACGGGCACTACTGGGTCGCGTCGCGACCCGAGCGCCAGCCGTATGCGGCCAGGGCCCACCACAGGGGCTGGGGCCTCACGCTGCTGATCTTCGGAGTCTTCAGTGTGCTGACCAGCCCCACCCACCCGTTCAACCCCGAGTCCGGTGAAACGTTCGTCGAACGTCTCGGCATCGCCTTCCTCTCCCTCGTGCTCGGACTCGTCTCCGCTGCGGCGGGCCTGTACCTGCTGCGCGGTCGCGGACCGACCGAGAAGGCCGTGCAGGAGCTCTCGGCCCAGGCGGCGTACCGACGAGCCGTCGCGGCGCCTCGACAGGACGCCAACCCTGCCGCGCCGCCCACGCCCGTCGAACCGGTGCGTCCACCGATGAGCGACGCTGCCCGCGTGGCACAGATCAACGCGCTCGCCAACCCCGACACCGCCCAAGCGCTCCAGAACCTCAACCATCTGCGATACACGCGCGTCATCACGGAGGACGAGTTCCGAGCCGCGAAGGCTCGCCTGCTCGGCGACTAGCGGGCCCGGCTCCGTGCCGTGGTGCGGCCGTGGTGCACGGGTCGCATGTGGCACGCGATGAACGAGTGGCGTGCCTGCTGGCCAGAAGGCGGGCTGGACCGTCTGGCCCCAGCGAGCGGGGGTACGGCGGAGGGGACCGAATCGGCGAAACCGTCCCCCATCGGAAGGCCATCCCGTGTGTCTCGGAGCACGCGGTCCGCAGCCCATCGCGCGTCACCGCTCACTCGTCCTCATGCTCGCCCTGCTCCTGCTCGCGGCACTCGTGCCGGGCCACCACGGCGCGGCGGCCGCGCAGGCGGCCACCGTCGACACCCGACCAGCGCGGACCGTGCCGTTGCCGGACCGCTTCGAATCCGCCATCCACGACCGGATCAACATCGCCCGCGCCAAGCGCGACCTGCCGCGGCTGGCGCACGCCGACGGCGGCTGCCTGAACCGCTACGCCGAGTCGTACGCACGGCGCATGGCGGCCAACAACAGGCTGGCGCACCACCTGTCACCCTCGACGGTCTTCGCCGACTGCGGCGGAGGCCGGGTCGGTGAGGTCGTCGCGGGTGGCTTCGACAGCGCGGCGACCGCGGTGCGGGTGTGGATGCGCTCGGACTCGCACCGCGCGGTGCTGACCAGGCGGGCCTACCGGATCGCCGCGGTCGGCGCGGCCCGCAGCCCCGAGGGCAACGCCTTCGTCTCGGTGCTGGTCTGGCACCGCTGACCGGTGTCAGTCCCCGAGCCTCCGGTAGGCGCGGGCCGCGAGGGGCACGAACACCGCCAGCAGCACCGCCGGCCAGACGACCGCGGCGAGCAGCGCGTGGTCAGCGAGCAGGCCGTCGGCCCCGCTGATGCCGGTCGGGTTGCCGAACAGCTCCCGACAGGCGGCCGCGGTCGCCGAGACCGGGTTGAGGTCGGCGAGCGCGCCCAGCCACGCCGGCATCGTCGCCGACGGGACGATCACCCCGGACAGGAAGGCGATCGGCCATACCAGCACCTGCACCGCCATCGTCGCGCCCTCGCCGCGCAGGGTCAGGCCGAGGAAGATCCCGAGCCACAGCACCGCCAGTCGCAGCCACAGCAGCAGGCCCACGGCGAGCAGGGTCTCGCCGATGGTGCCGCCGGCCCGCCAGCCGATGAGCAGGCCGCCGACCATCAGCACGGCCAGCTCCAGCGCGGAGTTCGCCAGGTCGGCGCCAGCCCGGCCCAGCGGCACGGCGACCCCGCTGATCGGCAGTGACCGGAACCGGTCGGTGATGCCCTTGCGGGAGTCGTTGGTCATCGCCGACATCGTCGCCTCGACGCCGAACATCATCGTCATGGCGAGCATCCCCGGCATCAGGTAGGCGAGGTAGTCGCCGCCGCCCGGCAGCGCCACCGCGCCGCCGAAGAGATAGCCGAAGACCAGCATCAGCATGATCGAGAACAGGACACCGAAGACCGGCGTCCACGGCTCGCGGCGCCAGTGCCGCAGGTCGCGCTCGGTGACCAGCCAGCTGGCGCGGACGGCTGAGAGGGCGTTCATCGGGAGGCTCCTTCGTTGCCCAGCGCGGATGGCTGGTGCGGGTCGGTGAGGTGGAGGAAGACGTCGTCCAGGCTCGGCTGTCGTACGTCGACCGACACGTCGCCGATCCCGGCATCGGTCAGGGCGCGCCGGGCCGCCGCGATGTCGCTGCCGGGCGGCAGCGTGAGGACCGGCTGGTCGCCGCCGAGGCGGCTCTTGAGCTCGGTGGCGGTGCCCTCGGCGATCACCCGGCCGGCGCCGATGACGGTGATCCGGTCGGCGAGCCGGTCCGCCTCGTCGAGGTACTGCGTCGTCAACAGCACCGTGGTCCCGGCGTCCACGACCTCCCGCACCATCGTCCACACCTCGGCCCGTGCCCGCGGGTCGAGGCCGGTGGTCGGCTCGTCGAGGAACAGCAGCTGGGGCCGCAGGATGAGGCCGGCGGCGATGTCGAGGCGTCGCCGCATCCCGCCGGAGTAGGTGCTCACCGCCCGGTGAGCGGCGTCGGTGAGGCCGAAGCGCTCCAGCAGCTCGTCGGCCCGGGCCAGTGCCGGACCCCGGTGGAGCCCGTGCAGCCGGCCGAGCAGGACGAGGTTCTCGTGGCCGTGGAGCTTCTCGTCGAGCGCCGGGTGCTGGCCCACGAGGCCGATCACCCGCCGTACGTCACGAGGCGCGCGCCGCAGGTCGTGACCGGCGACCGTGACCTCGGCCTCGACGACATCGCGATGGACCAGGCCGTCGCCCTGCTCGACGGCATCGGCGCGACCGCGGCCCGCTCACGCCATGCCGTCGTCGCCGCCGAGCGCCAGTCGGGTCAGAGCGAGCTCGAGTGGTGGGAGGCCAACGCCGAGGCGCTGGGTGAGGCGATGGGCGGGCGCGAGTTCCCGCTGGCCTCCCGCGTCGGGCAGGCCGCCGGCGAGCTCTATCAGGCGGCCAGCGACCCCGACCGGCAGTTCCGCTTCGCCCTCGACACCGTCATCGCCGGCCTCACCGTCCGGTTGGCGGGGGACCAGGCGACCTAGACCTCCTGGGCGCGCGGCTGCGGGCGGGGGCGCGGGTTGCGACCCCCTCGTGCCGCCACCTGCTCCCAGAAGAAGTCGGCGATGCTGGCCGAGACCACCTCGTCCTCTGCGCCGGCCCGCCGGATCGCCAGCTCACCGGTGATCGTGACGATGAGGTAGCCACCGGCGTCGTCGGTCATCAGCTGCTGGTAGTAGCTGTCGAGCGAGTCCTCCGCCCACTGCGGGTACGACGCCGGGTCGGCCTCGACCGCGGCATCCATCGCCCGGATCTCGGCCGCGCTCATCAGCCGGAAGTCGCCCGGCAGCCTCCACGCGTCGCCGGCGCCGGGGTCCTGGCCGTCGTGCCAGGACACCAGCTCCTCGCACGCTCCCGTGTCGTCACCGTCCTCGGGGATGGGCGGATGCAGGGTGGCGAGGACGGCCGGCGGGAGGAGCGGCTCGAGGGCCGTGAGGGCCGACACCACGTCGACACCGAGCAGGCGGTCGCGCTGGTCGGTCCACATGCGCTCGAGGATGCCGTGGCGGTGCAGCTCCGCCATGTCCATGCCCTCGCGCTCCATGATCCCCCGCACCGTGCGGAGCATCCGGACCGGGATCGCCGGGCCCTCGTCGGTCGGGTCCTCCCGCAGCATCCGCAGCGCGAGCTCCTCGGCGTCGTCGAAGCGCCCCTGGTGGATGTAGGCCCAGACGAGGCACAGCGCGACGTAGCCGTTGGCAGGATCGGCCCGGACCGCCTCCTCGGCCGCGGCGATGAAGCGCTCCGACGGGGCGAAGGTCGCGATGAGTCCGGTGGCCCGGAAGGCGAGGGCGTCGGTCAGCTCGTCCGGCGCCGTGGTGGCGCACCTCTCCACCGCCTCGTCGAGGATCTGCCAGGTCAGCGTCGGTTCGCCGAGCTGACCCTTGATGGCGCCGAACATCCCCCAGTCCGACCAGCCCTCACTGTCCTCGCCGAGCACGGTCTCGGCCCACCGCAGGGCCTCCTCGTAGCGCCCGACACGATGCTCGAGGTCGCGCAGGTCGCGGGCGGCGTCGACGAACGCGTGGTCGCGCTGACCGACGACCGCCAGCAGGATCTCCCGCGACTCGTCGAGCTCGCCCAACGCCTCCAGGTGGTTGGCGAGCAGGACGCGCAGGCCACTGCGCCACGGCTCCGCCGCGAGCGCACGGCGCGCGAGATGCCCGATCTCGGGGTGCTCCGGGCGGACGTCATAGAGCTCGTAGGCCAGGTCGCTGTCGCGCTGGACCGGGTCGAAGCCGTCGTCGCTCACCGCAGGCCCCGCTTCACCCGGTAGGCACGCAGCTGCTCGAACGTGCCGTCGTCGACGCCGTAGTCGAGCACCGGCACGACCTGGTCGAACCAGGCCGCCGTCGACGGGGTCACGCTTGCGGCAGCAGCGAGCAGCGACTCCGTCGTCACCGGTACGACGGCCCCGGCGGCCATCGACGCGGTCATCGCCTGCTGCAGGCCCGTCGCGGCGACGTGGCTGATGTCCGCACCGGAGAAGCCGTCGGTCGCGGCGGCCACCGCGTCGACGTCGACGCCCTCGGTCGGCTTGCCGTCCAGCAGTCCGGCGAGGATCGCGGCCCGGGCGACCTGGTCCGGCGGCAGCACGAGCACGGTCTTGTCGATGCGGCCCGGGCGGCGGAGCGCGGGGTCGACGTCCCAGGGACGGTTGGTCGCGGCGAGGAAGTAGACGCCCTCGTTGGCGCTGGAGACCCCGTCGAGCTCCTCGAGCAGCTGGCTGACGACCATCCGCATCGACTGGGTGCCGCCGCCTCCGGACGAGCGACGCCCGCCCAGCGCGTCGAACTCGTCGAAGAAGATCACGCACGGCGACGAGGCACGCGCGTCGCGGAAGATGCTCTGGATGGCCTTCTCGGTCTCGCCGAACCACTTGCCCATCAGGTCCGCCAGCGTCACGTGGAGGAAGGACGCACCCAGGTCGCCGGCGATGGCGCGAGCGATGAAGGTCTTGCCGCAACCGGGCGGGCCGTACATCAGCAGCGATCCGCCGGGCGTCTGCCCGAACGCCGCCGCCAGCTCGGGATTGCGCAGCGGGGCGAGGAAGGTCGCCTCCAGGTGCTGCTTGACCTCGGCCAGGCCCGCGACGTCGTCGAGGGTGACCGCCGGTCGCTCCGGCTCCCAGGTGGTGGGCGCCGGCCCGGCCTCCGGGTCGCCGACGGGACGTGGCACGAGGGCGTCGGGCTCGGCGGGGGCTGCGGGCGTCGTACCGCCCCGGAGGCGGGCGGCCATCAGCCGCGCCCGGAGCAGCCGCACCCGAGCCGGATCGCCGCCGGCCTGCTCGAAGGCGGTCACCTCCTCGGCAGCGCGATCGGGATCGCCCTGCAGGAGCAGGGCGATGTAGTCCTCCCGCAACGCGAGGTTGTGCGGGTCGTTCGCCACCTCTGCCGCGATCACGTCGAGGAAGTCGTCGTCAGCCACCGGTCGTGTCCCTCCATCAAGTAGTCCCGCGTGAGTCTGGCACCCGGTGTCGAGGCCGAAACCCACCAGGACCACCGGGCCTGACCAGCCAGCGAGCGGGCCGTAGGGTGACGTGATGTTCTTGGAGAACGTCGTCTTCGACGCCGTCCAGCCCCGAGTCGTCGGGCGCTTCTGGGAGGACCTCCTCGGTCTGCAGCAGCTGACCGACGAGGAGGCGGGCTACGAGACCCGGCTCGCCGTGCCCGACGGGCCCGAGCTCGACCTCTGCTTCCAGCAGGTCGGTGAGCCGCCCACCGGACCGTCGCGACTGACCCTGGAGGTCGTCGGCCCCGCGACGCTGACCGCCGACCCGGAGGGCAACCCCGTCCGCGCCGACGAGGACGCCGCGCTGGCCGACGGGCCCCTGCGGGGGCTCGCCCTGGAGGTGGCGGACGTCGCGCGCGAGCTGGCGTTCTGGACCTGGCTGACCGGGTGGCACCACGACCCCGCCGTCACCGACGCCCTGCGCCATCCCACCGGCCGTGGCCCGCTGCTGCGGCTGGTGCCCGAGACGGCTCCCGAGGACGGCAAGAACCGCGTCCACCTCGCCCTCCGGCTCGAGCCCGGGGACGACGTCACCGCGATCGTCGCGGCGATCACCGCCCGCGGCGGATCGGAGTTCCACCCCGACTGGGGCGACCTGCCGTGGCGTCACTTCCGCGACCCGGGCGGCAACGAGTTCTGTCTGCTCCCCGCGCCGAAGGACCCATGAGCGAGCCGACGTCCACGGGGCAGCCCGGCCCCGGACGCTGGGCCGCCTACCTCGACTGGCTGCGCGAGGACGTCATCCTCGCCGTGCTCCGACTGTCGCGCCAGGAGCAGCGGACCGCTCGCGTACCGAGCGGCTGGTCGCCGCTCGAGCTGCTCAACCACCTGCTGCACATGGAGCAGCGGTGGTTCGTCTGGGGCTTCCTCGCCGAGCCCGTCGCGGAGCCGTGGGGCGACTGGGACGTCGCGGACCCGGGCCGGGCCCCGAGCGGGGTCGCTCCTGCGTGGCGGGTGCCGGAGGGAGTCACCGCCGAGGACCTCGCCGAGCGGCTGCGGGCCGTGGGGCGGCGTACGACGGAGATCGTGGCCGACCACGCCCTCGCCGAGCGGGCGCGAGTCGGCGGCCGCTTCGCCGCCGACCCGCCCACGCTGGAGTGGATCTGCTTCCACGTCCTCACGGAGTACGCGCGGCACGCCGGCCACCTCGACGTGGTGGTCGAGATCGGCGGGGGCTGAGCGAAGGCTCAGTCGGCGGGGAGCTCGGCGAAGCGCTTCTTCACGTCGTTGTACCAACCCAGCGACTTCTTGGGGTGGCGCCAGCGGCCCTTCATGTCGTTGCGCGCCGGGACGTGGGCGGTGTCGCCGGCCTTGACGACCTCCTTGAGGTGCTTGTCCTGGGCCACGATCACTTCGTCGTGGGTCTCGCCGGTGTGGGCGAGGTCGCAGGGGCCGCCGAGGTCGGCGCAGGTCATCGTCTTCGTGGTCGCCATGGTGTCGATCCTCTCGTGTCGGTCACACGGGCGCTCCCGTGCTCGTCATGGTGATGACGGATCCCCGGATGAAAGTGTGACCACTGTGGACGACGAATCCCTGACGCCGGCCTCCGACGCGACGGAGACGTTCGAGGCGGAGCGACCGCGGCTGACCCGGATCGCGACGAACGTGCTCGGCGACCATGCCGAGGCGGAGGACGTGGTCCAGCAGGCCTGGCTGCGGCTGCACGGCACCGCGACCGAGATCGAGAACCTGCCCGGCTGGCTGACCACCGTCACCACCCGGCTGTGCCTGGACCGGCTGCGGTCCCGGACCCCCGTGCCCGACGAGGACCTGGAGATCACCGAGACCGCGCCGGACCCCGCCGACGACGTCGCGCTCGCCGACACGGTCGGGATCGCGCTGCAGGTGGTGCTCGACCGGATGAGCCCCAAGGAGCGCGTCGCGTTCGTCCTGCACGACAGCTTCGGCTTCGAGTTCGACACCATCGCCAGCCTCCTCGACACCACCCCCGTCGCCGCCCGCAAGCTCGCCTCCCGCGCCCGCGCCCGGATCGCCCAGCCCGCGCCCGAGGACGCGCTCGCCGACTGGGAGGTCGTCGACGCGTTCATGGCCGCGGCCCGCGGCGGCGACTTCGCCCGGCTCCTGGAGCTGCTCGCCCCCGACGCGGAGATCTCCGCCGACGACGCCGCGAAGCTGTCCGGTACGCCCAGCGGCATCAGCGGGCGGGAGGAGGTCGCGACCTTCTTCAACGGCGCGGCGCAGGCCGCCTTCCCCGTCTTCGTCGGCGAGCGTCCCGCCGCCGCCTGGATCCACCGGGGCGAGGCCCGGGTCGTCTTCGACTTCACGATCGAGCACGGCCGGGTCCGTGCCATCACGTTCCGCGCCGCGCCCGACGTCCTGGCCGTCGTACGGCGACGACGCCAGTCGGTCGTCGAGTAGCAGGCGAGCGCCAGCGAGTCGCGTATCGAGACGCACCGCAGCCGGTGCACCGGACCGGACCGGTTCCAGCACCATGCACAGGCGTCTCGATACGCCGCCTCGTCCCTCGGCGGCTACTCGACGAGCGAAGGTCAGGCGCGGGTGAGGTGGGCTTCGATCGCAGCGATGATGCGGGGGCGGAGCTCGGCGCTGCTGACGACGGCGTCGACGGAGCCGACCTCGACGGCGCGGTGGATGTCGTGAACGCCGTCGAACTCGCCGGCGACCTCGCTGATCTTCTCGGCGCGTACGGCGGCACGGAGGTCGGCGAGCTCGGCGGCCAGGCTGCCGCGCTCGAGACCGGTCGCCTCCGCCAGGCGCGCCTCGACCGAGGCCACGCGCTCGTCGGCGGCCGTGCGCTTGTCGACCTCGCCCGAGAAGACCACCGCGGCGGCGGGGGCGCCGCCGATGACGGAGGCGAAGGAGCCCTCCACGGCGAGCACCGTCATCGACGGGTTGAGCCGCTTGGAGAACACCACGAACGCGCCGCCGTGATAGCGCGAGATCACGCAGAACACGATGGGCCCGTCGAAGTTGACGATCGCGCGGCCGATCTCGGCGCCGTACTCCAGCTGCAGGTTGCGCATCGAGTCCGGTGAGCCGTCGAAGCCCGACAGGTTCGCGAGGATGACGAGCGGCCGGTTGCCGGAGGCGGCGTTGATCGCGCGCGCCGCCTTCTTCGACGAGCGCGGGAAGAGCGTGCCCGCGGTGTAGGTGTCGGGGCCGTCGGTGGGCGGGAAGCCGTGGCGGCGCACCGGACGCGACTCGATGCCGAGCAGGCAGACCGGGTAGCCGCCGACGTGCGCGTCCTGCACGACCGCCGTGTCGGCGTCGGCCATGCCGGCCCACCGCTCGAGGGTGGCGTGGTCCTGGTCGGCGATGGCCCGCATCACCGTGCGGATGTCGAAGGCCTTCTTGCGGTCGCGGTTGTACGACGGGTCGAAGATCTGGCCGACGGTGGTGAACTCGCTGTCGGGGTGGGCGTGCGGGAAGACCGAGATGTCGCGGTCGCTCGGGTCCGTGGTCGGCGCGCGGCGCGGAGCCTTCTCGCCGGGGACGACGTAGGTGTGGTCGTAGTGGGCGAGGAGCACCTGGAAGGCGCCGGCGAGGTCGGGCGCCCAGTACTGCGCCTGTCCGTTGGGCCCCATCACCCGGTCGTAGCCGCCGATGCCGAAGTTGTCCTCGGCCGAGACGCCGCCGGAGAAGTCCAGCGACTGCTTGCCGGTCAGCACCATGGCGCTGTCGGGCGTCATGACCAGGATGCCCTTGGTGTGCATCAGCATCGTCGCCTCGGCGTTCCAGTAGGGCTGGGCGCCGACGTTGATGCCCGCGACCACGACGTTGATCTCGCCACCGGTCTGGGTGAACTCGACGATCCGCTTGAGGGCTGCGGCCACCCAGTCCATGTTCTCGGTGCCGGAGTCCATCGAGATCCGTGCGCCGGCGGAGATCGCGAACCACTCGACCGGGACGCCCATCTCCTCGGCGAGGTCGATCGCCGCCATGATCCGGCGGCACTCCTGCTCCGACACCGCGCCGAGGGCCTTGGTCGGGTCGCCGCAGACGAGCACACGGGTGACGCCCTCGGGGTGCAGGTCGGTCCTCGTGGTGACGACCGCGCAGATGATGCCGGCCTTGTTGAGACCGTAGGGGCGCTCGACCGGCACGAGACGGTCCCGGCCAGCCGAGTCGTCGAGGTCGTGCTCCACCATCGACCCGCCCGGACCGGCGAGGATCTCCGCCAGCTCGTAGGGATAGACCATGCCGCGGCGGCGCGAGCGGACGACCTTGCCGGCGTACTCGTCGAGCGGCTTGAGGGGCTCGGTCGGCGGCGACTCGACCGCGGCCGTGACGCCCTTGCCCGGCTGGGAGTGGAAGCGGAAGCTCACCGGCACCGGGCCGTCGGGGGTGGCGATCCGGCCGCCGGCGACGACCTCCTCGATGCCCGCGCCGTCGGACAGTGGCGTGATCTTGCCCTGCAACGCGGTGAGCTGGGCGGGATCGGCCTCGACGACCGGCCACACCTGCACCCACACGTGGTTCATGTCCAGCTTGCTGCCGGCGGCGCCCATCGCGGTCCGGGCGCGACGGATCGACTCCAGGCAGTTCTCGATGGCGCGCTCGGCGTGCGGGACGCCGACGACGGTGCCGTCCTCGTCACGGACGACGACCAGCTGGCGCACCTGCGCGACGGCGACCAGGCGCCGGTCGGTGCGGTTGTCCCTGGCGACGCAGTCGAAGAGGAGCACGTCGTCCGTGGCGGGCAGGCGCGTGACGTGGAAGTCCTGCAGGCGCCAGAGGTTGAGGCGACGTCCGACCATCGGGTGCACGCCGCGGACCAGCTGGTCCTCGACGACGCCGGCCGGCCCGCCGTCGGTGGCCGGGGTCGGGCGGAACTCGAAGTAGCCAACCGGCCGGCCCCCGCCGGGGCAGGTCGCGATCGCCACGCGGCGCACGTCCTGGGTCCACGACAGTCCGCCGAGGAGGCGCGCCAGCTCGGCGCTGGTGTCGTCGTCCGAGGTCGGCTGGTCGGGCCAGGCGAGGTAGAGGTCGGCGACGCCGTCGTGACCGGCGGGACGGGTCGACAGGTGGCCGGCGACGAGCTCGTCGAGCGTCCCGGCGGCCAGCTCGGCGACGGTGCCGACGGTGCTGACGATCGCCGAGTCCTTCTCGTCCAGCGTGTACGTCGCGCCGACGGCCGGGCGTCCCTGGACCGCGAACGTGCGGACGTCGCGCAGCCCGAAGTCGTGGTAGTGCCGGCGGATCAGCACCTCCAGCATCGGCTCGTGGGCATCGGTGACACCCTGCTCCAGCCGGTCGGACAGGAAGCGCACCATGGTCTCGGGGATCAGCGAGAGACGCTCGACGCGGGTGGCGTGGTCGGGAGCGTCGGGCGCGGCTGCGAGGGCGGCGATCTCGTCGGCCACACCGGCGAGGACCGCGGTCCGCTCCCGGTCGACCTCCGGCTGGTCGAACCAGCGGAAGCGGATGCTGCGGGCCAGGTCGCCGACCACCGGGAAGCGCAGCTGGGTCGCGCGGACCAGCCGCTCCAGCAGACCGCGCGCCCGCGTGGCGAGCTCCTCGGACGGCGCGAGGTCGGCCGCCCAACGACCGAGGATCGCGGTCACCAGCTCGGTCTCGGGGGCCGTGCGCTGCTGGGCGAGGAAGACCCGGTGCACGGCCTGCTCCAGCGCGGGCGTGCGGTCGAGCTCGTCGACGCCGTAGTGCGCCAGCACCCGCGCCAGCTTGGCGCTGAACTCGGCCGGCAGGCCGTCGCGCTCGACGTCGAGGCTGCGCAGGTAGGTGTGGAAGTGCTCGCGCGAGCTGTGCACGCGCAGACCGGTGTGCAGCTCCTCGCCCGCGGGACGGTTGCGGCTCAGCTCGGCCATGTCGGCGAACACGTCGAGCATGTCGAGCTCGGCCGCGATCACGGCGGCCCGGGCGGCGGCACCGCCGGCGGCGAGCTCGTCGCGAGCCGCGACGTACGACGGCAGGGCCGATCCGCCGTCGCGGGCGTCGACGTCGTAGCCGAGCAGCACGGCGGAGAGATCCGCCAGGCCGCGGGCCGCGCGATCGGCGGCATCAACGGGGGCGAGGATCGTGGGCAGCTCGAGGCCGGGACCGGCCTGGTCCTCCTGCACCGCCGGCTCCTCGCCGGCGTCCTCGAGCGGGTCGAGGCGCACCAGCGCGGCGCCCGTCTCGACCTGGCTGCCGGTGATGACCATCAGCTCCCGCACGCGGGCCGCGAACGGAGCCGCGAGCACGGTCTCCATCTTCATCGACTCCAGCACCAGCACGGGGGCGCCGGCCTCGACCTCGTCACCGACCTGGACCGGGGTGGCGACGACCAGAGCGGGCGCGGGGGAGCGGAGCACGCCGCCCTCGTCGCGGGAGACGCGGTGGGTGACGCCGTCGACCTCGACGAGGAGCACGGGGCCGTGGGAGGCGGTGACCAGGCGGAAGCGGCGGCCGCCGACGTGCAGGGTGCTGCGCTCGGCGTCGATCCGCACGATCTCCGCGTCGACGGTCTGGGCGGTGTCCGCGGCACCGGCGCTCGTGAGCGTGACCCGGAAGCGCTGCGGCCCGACCTGCAGCACGCCCAGCTTGAAGGAGGCGCCGCGGAGCTTGAGGTCGATGGTGCCGCCGACCTCGTGCTGGACCTGCGGCCGGCCGCCGTGGGCGGTCTCGAGCAGTCGCTGCACCTCGACGCGCTGCTGCTCCTCGTAGGCCTCGATGGCCGCGACGACCAGCGCGACGCCCGAGTGCTCGTGGGCGACCAGCCGGCCCTCGCCGCGCACCCGGTCGATCCACCCGGTGTCGGCCCACACATGGGGGCTGCGCCCCCCTGTACCCCCCACCGGGGGCTCCGCCCCCGGACCCCCGGTCCACTGCGGCCCGACGACTTCGGGCTGGTCGAGCAGGTCGAGGATGAAGCCCTTGTTGGAGACGCCCCCCTCGATGATGACGGTGGTCTCGGCCATGGCGCGACGCAGACGGGCCAGCGCCTCGTCGCGGGTGCGGCCGGACGCGATGACCTTGGCGATCATCGAGTCGAAGTCGGCGGGAATGGTGTCGCCCTCGCCGACGCCGGTGTCGACCCGGATGCCGGGCCCGGCCGGCAGCCGCAGCCGCTGGATGCGACCCGGCGACGGCGCGAAGTCGCGGTCGGGGTCCTCGGCGTTGAGCCGCGCCTCGACGGCGTGCCCGATCTCGCCGGGCCGCTCGCCCTCGAGGCGGCCGCCGCGGGCGACGTTGATCTGCAGCCGGACCAGGTCGAGTCCGGTGGTGACCTCGGTGATCGGGTGCTCCACCTGGAGCCGGGTGTTGACCTCGAGGAACGCGAAGGAGCGCTCGCCCGGGTGGTAGAGGAACTCGACGGTGCCGGCACCGGCGTAGCCCACCGCGAGGGCGAGACGCTCCGCGGACGCCTTGAGGTCGTCGACCTGGTCGGCGTCGAGCAACGGGGAGGCCGACTCCTCGATGACCTTCTGGTTGCGCCGCTGGACCGAGCAGTCGCGGACCCCCACGGCCCACGCCGTGCCCTGGCCGTCGGCGATGACCTGAACCTCGACGTGCCGGGCTCCGGTCACCAACCGCTCGAGGAAGACGACGCCGCTGCCGAAGGCGCGCTCCGCCTCGTCGCGGGTGCGCTGGTAGGCGTCGGCGAGGTCGTCGGCGGTGTCGACGCGGCGGATGCCGCGCCCGCCGCCGCCGGCGGTCGCCTTGAGCATCAACGGATAGCCGATCTCCTCGGCCGCCGCGAGCGCCTCGTCGAGCGTGTCGACGCCGCCGCGGCTCCACGGTGCGACGGGGACGCCGACCTCCTCCGCGATGAGCTTCGAGCCGATCTTGTCGCCGAGCTTGCGCATCGCGGCCGCGCTCGGTCCGATGAAGGTGATCCCGAGCCGGGCGCACAGGTCGGCGAACGCCGGGTCCTCCGCGACGAAGCCCCAGCCGACCCACACGGCCTCGGCGCGGGTCTCGGTCAGCGCCCGCTCCAGCACCTCCAGGTCGATGTAGGGCCGGTCCGCGGCCCGCCCGATCAGGTGGGTCTCGTCGGCCTCGCGGACGAACATCGCCGTCCGCTCGACGTCGGTGTGCAGCGCGATGGTGACGAGATCGGCGCCGTCGTTGCCCTCGGCGTTGAGGTCGCGCACCGCGTGGATCAGGCGCATCGCGGCCTCGCCGCGGTTGACGATCGCGATCCGCCGGAAGGCGGAGCGGGAGGCTGCGGCCGGGGAGGAAGGCACCGATCGGGTCACCCTTGTAGGGTTCCGCAATTCGCCGACGCGGCGCCGCGTCGGAGGCGCCAAGATTGCCGGGGGTCCGTTGGAGGGTGCCTACAACGCCTCGGTCGGGGACGTCCGGGCCACCGGTACGCCGGGCGCAGGTCCGGCGCTCGCCGCCGCCCGCTCGGCCAGCCGCACCGCCGCGTGCCGCACCAGCGGCAGCTCCTCGTCGTCGCGGGCGGCCGCCTCGGGCACCGCGCCGCCGAGCAGCCCGGCCGGCTGGGTCAGCCACGCCCACACCTGCCACGTGTCCATGCCGCCGGTGCCGCCGGTGCCGCCGGTGCCACAGGCAGCCAGCAGCGGCTCGAGCACCGCACCCAGCTCGGCCCGCAGCTCACCGGCCGCGTCCAGCTGGAACGCGGGCACGAGGGTCGTGCCGTCGTACTGCACGACGAGGAGGGCGCGCCGCTCCGCCGCCTTGTGCACGGCGAAGCGGGTGGCGTTCTCGGTGGCGCCGCGCAGCGCGGCGAGGCTGGCGTAGGTGTGGTGGTCGCTGGCCAGCAGGGCGGCGCGGACCTGCGCCTTGCGGCGCAGCTGCACCAGCGGCAGCGGTACGGCGTGGGCGGGGTCGTCGCCCTCGGCGCGCAGCATCCGGTCGAGCTCGGCGAGCTGCTCGTCGCTCATCGCGAGCCCGGTCGCGGGGTCGGTCCACCGCGCGACGCCGGAGCAGTCGCGCCGGAAGGTGGGCAGCCCGGCCGTCGCGAGCTGGCCGCCGAGGTCCAGCTCCTCCAGCCACTGCGCCAGCTGCGCACCGATCTCACTCACATCACCAAGGGTGACACCGCGGGTTCGGCCACGCGAACCCCACCCGGCTTGCGACAATGCGCGGCGTGGACACCGCCCGCTCGATCGCGCTCTTCGTCGCCGCCGCGATCGCGGAGATCGGCGGCGCCTGGCTGGTCTGGCAGGGCGTGCGCGAGCACCGCGGCTGGCTGTGGATCGGCGCCGGGGTCATCGCGCTCGGGATCTACGGGTTCGTCGCGACCCTGCAGCCCGACGCCCACTTCGGCCGCATCCTCGCCGCCTACGGCGGGGTGTTCGTCGCCGGCTCCCTGCTGTGGGGGATGGCGATGGACGGCTTCCGCCCGGACCGGTACGACGTGATCGGCGCGCTGGTCTGCCTCGTCGGCGTCGCCGTGATCATGTATGCCCCGCGCTCGGCCTGAGCCGGGCTGAGCGCGGACGACCCGGAGGATGCGATGAGGTTCCAACGCACGGCCGCGCTCGTCGGCGTGGCGCTCGCCTACTGGGCGATCGGCCCGTGGGTGCTGCTCCTCGCCCTCGTGGCGCTCGGCTTCCCGCAGGTGCGGTCGTGGCTGCGGCCGACCCGCCGGGTCGTGCTCGCCTGGGCCGGCAGCGTCCTCGCGCTCACCGGCCTGGTGGTGCTGCTGCCCGACGGCTGGCTGCCGATCCCGCCCGGCGGCGGCGCCCTGGTCACCCCGTCCTACCGCGGCAGCCCCGCGACCGCGCGACCGGTCGACGTCGACCTCCCGCAGCACCCCGGACTCTCGCCCAACGGGACCAGCTCGATGCACGACGACGGCTGGTCGAGCGACGCCTACGCCGGGCCGGGGCCGCTCGGCGACGAGCCCGAGGTCGACACCGCGTGGTACGGCGTCAAGGAGTGCGCCACCCTCGCCTTCGACTCCCACGAGCGGCTGATCGCCCTGTGCGGCAACCTGCGCGGCGCGATCATGCACGTCATCGACCCCGACTCGATGCACCTGTCCGCGACCCTCGAGCTCCCCGAGCGCGGCGACGGTCGCGGCCGCAAGCCGTGGCAGAACCTGTGCGGCGGCTCCTACTTCTACCTCGACGCCGACGACCGCGCCGTCGTCGCCACCACCGACCGCCGGATCGTCACCGTCCGCACCAGCGACGGAGACGGCGAGCCGGCGCTGCTGACCGAGTCCGCGATCGACCTCAGCGACGCCATCCCCGAGGAGGACTGCCTCATCGCGCTGATGGCCGACTGGACCGGCAAGGGCACCTGGTGGGTCACCCGTGACGGCCGGGTCGGCATCGCCAACCGCCAACGGGTCGCCGGGATCGACCTCGGTGAGGAGATCGCCAACTCGATCTCGGTCGGCTCCGACGGCGGCGTCTACGTCGTCACCACGGAGCGACTGGTCAAGCTCCGCGCGGTCGGCCGGGACGTGCGGATCGTGTGGGAGGCGGCGTACGACCGGGGGAGCGAGGTGAAGACCGGCCAGCTCAGCCAGGGCAGCGGCACGACGCCGACCCTGATGCCCGGCGGCCTGGTCGCGATCACCGACAACGCCGACCCGCGGATGAACGTCGTCTTCCTGCGCCAGTCCGACGGCTCCGTCGTCTGCTCCGCGCCCGTGTTCGCCGACGACGAGAGCGCCACCGAGAACTCGCTGGTCCTCGTCGACCGCAACGCCGTGGTCGTCGAGAACAACCACGGGTACGCCGGACCGCAGTCGACGATCCTCGGTCGCTCCACCTCCACCGGCTTCGCCCGGGTGGAGGTCGACGCCGCGACCCGGACCTGCGAGACCGTCTGGACCAACGAGGTCACCGGCCCCACCTCGGTGGCGAAGATGTCGCTGGCGACGGGCCTCGTCTACGCCTACACGAAGCGGTCGAGCTGGTGGGGCGTCAACGCCTGGTACCTCACCGCCATGGACGCCCGCACCGGACGCCACGCCTTCTCCGTCCGCACCGGCATCGGCACCCTCTTCAACAACAACTACGCGGCCGTCACCCTCGCCCCCGACGGCTCCGCCTTCGTCGCCACGCTGGCGGGAATGGTGCGGGTCCGCGACGGCGGCTAGGTACCCGCGCGTTTTCCAATCCCGTTGCGGGTCTCGCGCCACCGACCTAGCGTCGAGGGACCATGCCTGCCACCCTCCACGCGATCACGATGGACGCCCACGACCCGGGGCGCCTGACGGCCTTCTGGGCCGACGTCCTCGGGTGGCGCGCGGAGGGGCACGAGCTGGTGCCGGAACCGCCGGCCCGCTTCCGGATCCGCTTCCTGCCCGGCCGGGAGGAGAAGTGGGGCGGCAACCAGGCGCACTTCGACCTGACCAGCGAGTCGGCCGAGGCGATGGCGGCAACGATCGAGCGGGCACTGGCGGCGGGTGGGCGGCACATCGATGTCGGGCAGACGCCGGAGGAGGGTCACGCCGTCCTCGCCGACCCCGAGGGCAACGAGCTGTGCGTCCTGCCGCCCGGCAACCGCTTCCTCGCCGGGTGCGGCCTCCTCGGCGGGGTGTCCTGCGACGGCAGCCGGGACTGCGGGCTCTTCTGGGCCGCCGCGCTCGACTGGCCGCTGGTCTGGGACCAGGACGAGGAGACCGCGATCCAGCATCCCGAGGGCGGCGCCAAGATCGCCTGGGGCGGCCCGCCCCACGACCCGAAGCACGGCCTCAACCCGGTCCGGTTCGAGCTGCACGCCCCGTCCGGGGAGTACGACGCCGAGCTGGCCCGCCTGCTCGACCTCGGCGCCCGGTGGGAGGGGACCTGGCTGGTCGATCCCGACGGTCACGAGCTGTCCCTGCTGCCGGCGCCGATGACGTGAACGCCGCCGCCGAGAGGCTGCTCCTCGTCGAGGGCGAGAGCGACCGGGTCGCGCTCGAGGCAACTGCCGCGGTGCTCGGGGTCGACCTCGCGGCGACCGGTGTCGTGATCCGGCCGATGGGCGGGATCACGAACCTCGGCCACCACCTTCCTCGCACCGACCCGGCGGCGCGGGTCGCGCTGCTGCACGACATCGGCGAGGCGTCGTACGTCCGGCGGACGGTGGCGCGCTTCCCGGACCGCGCACTGCCGTGCTTCGCGTGCGACCGCGACCTGGAGGACGAGCTGGTCCGCGCGCACGGCGGGGTCCGGGGCGCGCTCGCCGTGGTGGAGGCGGCGGGCGACCTGCCGAAGTGGGAGATCCTGACCGGCCAGCCGTTCCACCGCGAGCGGGACGAGGTCGACGTGCTGCGTCGTTTCTGGGGCACGACGAGTGGCCGCAAGGAGCGCTATGCCCTGCTGCTGGTCGAAGGCCTGGCGCCGGCTCGGGTGCCGGCGGTGCTGCGCGACGCACTGGCTACGGTGACCGGGTGACCGACCGGCCCGCCATGCCCCGCGCGGGCGTCACCGGCAGCGGGATCGGACTGCTCCAGGTCTGCGTGGCCGCCGTGCTGTGGGGGACGGGTGGCCTGGTCGTCACGGTGATCCACGAGCGCGACGGCCTCGGCGCGATGACCGCGAGCGCCTGGCGGATGGCGCTGGGCGCGGCGGCGTTGCTGCTGCTCGCGGCTGTCGCCGGACGGATGCGCTCGGTGGTCGCGACGATGCGCGAGCACCCGGTGCTGGCCGTTGTCGTCGGCTGCGGCACCGCGGCCTACCAGGGGCTCTACTTCGTTTCCGTCCTGATGGTCGGCGTCAGCGTCGCGACCGTGGTCTCCCTTGGCCTGGCGCCGCTGCTCGCGGCCAGCTGGGAGCACCTCGTCGAGCGGACGCGGCCCGCGGCCCGGGAGGTCGTCGTCCTGGCCGCCGCCCTGGCCGGGCTCGTGCTGATCGCCGCGAGTGGCGGTCACGGGACCGGTGCCCCCGGCGACCGACCCGGTCTGGGGCTGGCGCTCGCGGTCGCGGCCGGGGCGACGTACGCCGCGACGACGGTGGTCGGCCACACGCTCGCCCAGCGTGTCGACCCGCTGGCGCTCACCACCTGCGCCACGAGCGTCGGCGCCGTCGCGCTCGCGCCCTTCCTGGTGGTCGCGGTCGTGGCGGGCGATCCGGTGCTGGTCGAGGGCATCGGATCGTGGACGCTCCTGGTCTATCTCGGAGTCGCGACGATGGCGCTGTCCTATGGCCTGCTCTATGCCGGGCTGCGCACGACCTCGGGCTCGGCCGCCACGGTCGCCACCCTGGTCGAGCCGCTGTCGGCGGCCCTGCTCGCCGCCGCCCTGCTCGACGAGCGCCTCACCGCGCCGGCCCTGGTCGGCGGTGCGCTGATCCTCGCCGCCGTCGTCGGCCTCCGTCCGCGCGAGCAGCACCCCCTGCCCTGACCGGAGCGTCGTCCCGTGCGCTTCGGTCGTCCCGCCGTCGAATTGGCGACAGAACCGCACGGGACGACGCACAGGGGCCGGCGATCTCCACCGAACCTCCACATCTCCTACGCCACTTCCGACCCTTCTGCCTCCTAGCCTCGAGGCATGAGCCCTGAGCCCGTGCGGCGCCGCCTGCTGGTCGTCGAGGACGACCCGGTCATCAACCAGGCCCTCTCCGACCGTCTCGTCGCCGAGGGCTACGACGTGGTCCGGGCGTGGGACGGCCCCGGCGCCGTCGCGGTCTTCGGCGAGCAGGCGCCCGATCTCGTGGTGCTCGACGTCATGCTGCCGGGCTACGACGGCCACGAGGTCTGTCGGCGGATCCAGGCCGAGCGCCCGGTGCCGGTGATCATGCTGACCGCGCGGGCCGAGGAGGCCGACGTGCTGGTCGGCCTCGGCGTCGGCGCGGACGACTACGTCACCAAGCCGTTCCGGATGCGCGAGCTGGTCGCCCGGATCTCCGCGCTGCTGCGCCGGGTCGAGCGGGCCGGAGAGCTCGCGGGCCGGCGGCCGCTGGAGCTCGGCGAGCTGCGCATCGACCAGGCCGGACGCCGCGTCTGGCGAGCCGGGGAGGAGCTGCACCTGACGCCGACGGAGTTCGACCTGCTCGCCTGCCTGGCCGCCGAGCCCGGCGCCGTCGTCGGCCGCGACCGGCTGATGGCGCAGGTGTGGGGCTGGCCGGGCGCGACCGGCACGCGGACGGTCGACAGCCACGTGAAGGGCCTGCGCGCCAAGATCGGCGCCGACCTGGTCCGCACCGTGCACGGTGTCGGCTACGCCCTCGACGTCGAGGCCGTGCGATGACACCGCCGACCCCGACCCCGACCCCGACCCCGCCCCCGACCCCGACCCCGACCCAGCCTGCCGGTCCGCCGCAGCCCCTCGCCGTCGTCACCTCGCTCAAGGTCAAGCTCGGCCTGCTCGTCGCGATCAGCGCCGCCGTCGCGGCCGGCATCGCCAGCCTTGGTTCATCGGCCGGCGTCGCCGCGTGGCTGAGCATCCCCGTCACCATCGCGCTGGCGCTGGGGGTCACGCAGCTGCTGGCCGTGGGGATGACCTCACCGCTGCGCCAGATGACGGCAGCCGCCCGGCGGATGGCGACCGGCGACTACGGCGTCCGGGTCGACGAGACCTCGCGTGACGAGGTCGGCGACCTGGCCCGTGCCTTCAACACCATGGCCCGCGACCTCGCCGACGTCGACCGCCAGCGGCGCGAGCTGGTCGCCAACGTCTCCCACGAGCTGCGCACCCCGTTGGCCGGGCTGATCGCCGTGCTCGACAACCTCGTCGACGGCGTCGCACCGTCCGACCCCGACGCGTTGGCGACCGTGCTGCGCCAGGCCGAGCGGATGAGCGCCCTGGTCGAGGACCTGCTCGACCTCGCCCGCGTGGACGCCGGCAAGGCGCCGCTGCGCGCCGAGCCGGTGGCGCTCGCCGGACTGGTGGCCGAGGCGGTCGCCGAGGTCGCGACCCTCGGCCGCGCCGTGGAGTACGACGTCGCCGTACCCTCCGACCTGACGCTGTCCGCCGACCCCGGTCGACTCGGCCAGCTGGTCGCCAACCTGCTCGACAACGCCTCGCGGCACAGCCCCGCCGGCGGCGTCGTCCGCGTGGTCGCGGAGCGGGTCGGCGACGGCGTTCGGCTGGAGGTCAGCGACCAGGGCCCGGGGGTGTCGCCGGTCGACCGCGAGCGGGTCTTCGAGGCCTTCGGGACCCTCCAGGCCACCGAGGGCGGCGGTGGGACCGGTCTCGGCCTCGCCATCGCCCGCTGGGTCACCGACCTGCACGGCGGCCGGATCAGCTTCGTCGACCCCGCCCCAGCCCCCGGCCCCGACCCCGGCCCCGGCGCGCGCGTGCGCGTCGAGCTGCCCCTCGCGTCCCCCCGCCCCTCGATGCCCCGCCCCTCGACACTCCCCTCGGAGGAGCCCGTGCCACCCCCACCCCCACCCCCCACCAGCCCGGTCAGCCCGGTCAGCCCGGCCCCGGCCGAGTCCCGCCCGGTGACCACGCCGTCCACGCCCTCCCTGCTCGACGACGTCTTCGACGCCCTGTGGGCCGGCCGCGACGTCCCCGCCCGGATCGGCCTGCTCGCCGGTGCGCTCGCGGTCGGGCTGCTGGCCGCGATCGTCATCCCGGACCGCGACTTCGGCCTCGGCACCAGCCTCGTGCTGCTCGCCGGCGGCGCCGTCGTACTGACCGCGAGCCCCCAGCGCCGCGACCCGTTCACCCTCGCCTGCGCGGCGCTGTGCGCCGCGCTCGCCGTCGTGCCGACGGTGCGCGACGCGGAGTGGATCGCCGTGCTCAGCGTCCTGGCCGGCGGACTGGTCTGCGTGGTCGGCGTGACCCGCGGCCGCACCCTGCCCGGCTTCGTCCTGTCCGCGCTCGCCTGGCCGCTGGCGGGCCTGCGCGGCCTGCCCTGGCTGGGCCGAACGCTGAGCGGGCTGGTCGGACTCGGTCACGGCGCCGCGCTGCTGCGCACGGTCGTCTGGTCAGTGCTCGGCCTCGTCGTCTTCGGCCTGCTCTTCGCCTCGGCCGACGCCCTGCTCGCCGAGTGGGTCGACGCCGTCGTGCCCGACCTCACCGCCGACCTGTTCGTGGCGCGGATCTTCGTGACGGTGTTCGTCGCGGGCGCCGTGCTCGCGGCGGCGTACGTCGCCCTCAACCCCCCGACCGTCGACCGCGTCGGCGAGCGGCGGGCCGTCACCCGCCGCTATGAGTGGCTCGCACCCGTGGGCGTGGTGATCGCGGTCTTCGCCGCCTTCCTGACCGCGCAGGCCACCGTCGTCTTCGGCGGGCACGACTACCTGCGGCGCACCACGGGCCTCACCTATGCCGACTACGTGCACCAGGGCTTCGGGCAGCTGACCGTCGCCACCGCGCTCACCCTGGTCGTGATCTGGGCGGCCGCCCGCAAGGCGCCGCGCGAGACGGCCGCCGACCGGGCCTGGCTGCGTGGCTCGCTCGGCCTGCTGTGCGTCCTCACCCTCGTCGTGGTCGCGTCGGCGCTGCACCGGATGGCGCTCTATCAGGAGGCCTACGGCTTCACCCGGCTGCGGCTGCTCGTCGATGTCTTCGAGGGCTGGCTGGGCCTGCTGGTCCTCGCCGTGCTCGTCAGCGGGATCGCGCTCAACGGCCGCTGGCTGGCCCGCTTCGCCCTCCTCACCGGCGTCGCCGCCGTGCTCGGCATCGCGGCGATCAACCCGGACGCCTGGATCGCGCGGCACAACCTGGACCGCTACGAGAGCGACGGCAAGGTCGACTGGACCTACCTGCAGGGGCTGTCCGAGGACGCCGTCCCGGAGTACGACGACCTGCCGGCCATCGAGCGGGCGTGCGCCCTCTTCGGTCGCCATCTGTCCGACGACGACTGGCTGGAGTGGAACCTCGGGCGCGCCCGCGCCGACCTCTCCGCCTCCGACATCCCGGCCAGCGACGACGTCGTCTGCCCCGATCCCCGCGAGGAGGCGATCCGATGATCACCGTGAGCCACCTGACCAAGGACTACGGCGCCGTCCGCGCGGTCGACGACCTGAGCTTCACCGTCGAGCCGGGCAAGGTGACCGGCTTCCTCGGCCCCAACGGCGCCGGGAAGTCCACCACCCTGCGGATGGTCCTGGGCCTGGACCGGCCGACCTCGGGCGAGGCCCTGGTCGCGGGGCGTCGCTGCGCGGGCCTGGCCGCGCCGCTGCACGTGGTGGGCGCGCTGCTCGACGCCGACGCGATGCATCCGGGACGCACCGGGCGTGGCCACCTGCGGGTCGCGGCCACCACCCACGGGCTGCCCCGGCGCCGGGTGGACGAGGTGCTGGACCGGGTCGGCCTGGCTGCTGCCGGGCAGCGGCGGATCAAGGGCTACTCGCTGGGCATGCGCCAGCGGCTCGGGATCGCCGCGGCGCTCCTCGGCGATCCGGAGGTGCTGGTCTTCGACGAGCCGGTCAACGGGCTCGACGTCGACGGGGTGCGCTGGATCAGGGACCTGTTGCGCGGCTTCGCCGACGAGGGCCGCACGGTCCTGGTCTCGAGCCACCTGATGAGCGAGATGCAGCTGGTGGCCGACCAGGTGGTGGTCATCGGCCGCGGCCGGCTGGTCGCCGACGTCTCCGTCGCGGAGATGCTGCGCGGCCTGGGTGGCGCCCGGGTGCGGGTCCGCACCCCCGACCCCGACCGGCTCTCCGTCGCCCTCGCCGCGGACGCCGACGACGTGACCCGATCGGGGCCCGACGAGCTCGAGGTGACCGGTCTCGCCGCCCCCGCGGTCGGCGATCGCGCCCATGCGCTGGGCATCGCCGTGCACCACCTCAGCGACGTCGAGCAGTCGCTCGAGCGCGCCTACGTCCAACTGACCGAGGGTGCGGCGGAGTACGCCGGCCGCACCACGACCATCACCGCCACCGCAGGAGCCGCCTCGTGACCAGCCCGAGCACCACCGCCGCGCCTGCCGACCCGTCCACCCCGACCACCCCGTCCAGCCCGACCGTCCTGGCGCGGACGCTGCGCGCGGAGTGGCAGCGGCTGTGGACCGTGCGCACGACGTGGCTGTTCGCCGCGGCCGCTCTGCTCGGCACGACCGCGATGGCCCTGCTGGCGGGCCACGACGCCCGCGGCGTCGGCCAGACCCGGCCCGGCGAGACCGTGTGGGAGGGCGCGCAGATCATGGCGCTGCTGGGCCTCTTCGTGCTGTTGGCGACGGCGGCCGTCAGCACCACCGCCGATCACGCCACGGGAGGGATCGTGCCGACCCTGCAGTGGACGCCGCGCCGCGCCGTCCTGCTCACGGCGCGCACCGGTGTGGTGGCGGTGACGACGACCGTGCTCGGCGTCGCCCTCGCCCTCCTCGCCGGCGTGGTGCTCCATGCGATGGCGGGACAGCTCGCCCTTTCGGTCGACGAGGGGACAGACACCCTGCTGGCGGTGGCCTACGTCGACGCCTCCGGTGCACTCCTCGCGATCGGGCTCGGCCTGCTGCTGCGCAGCACCGCGGGCGCGGTGGTCGCCGCCCTGGCGCTGATGCTCGTCCTGCCCCTGCTGCTGGGCAACTTCCCCTTCGCGTGGGCCCAGCAGGTCGCCGACGTGCTGCCCGGCACCAGCGCCATCCAGCTCGTGGTCGGCGAGGGCCCGGCCGGCCACTCCACCGCGGACGCGCGGATGATCCTGGCCGGGTGGGCCCTCGCGGCGCTCGCGCTCGGGTGGGCGCGACTGCTGCGATCCGACGCCGACCGCTGACCGACGCCGGACCGGCTCAGCCGTAGTTGGGGTTGTTGCCCGTCGGGATGGTGATGTTGACGGTCTCGCCCTCGCCGAGGAAGAACAGCACGGCGAGACGGATGAACTCGTCGAACAACCAGTAGCCCTGCGGCACGAACGGGAACCACAGACCGGCCTCGCGAGCCGCGACGAAGGGTGGCCAGCCGGTGCTGACCATCGCGTCGGTCGGTTGCCGGGGGATCTGCAGCCAGTTGGCGATCTGGTCGCCGAGGCAGTAGCGCGTGAACGACTGCAGCATCGGCTTGGTGAGCCCGCCGTCGTATTCGCTGGCGAGGTTGAGCAGGATGTGCGCCAGCTCGATGCCCTCGGGCGTGGGCGCCAGGATCGGGTCGAGCACCTGCCGCGACTGGGCGTTGGCGGAGCTCCACGTGGCCGGGATGTATTCGTCGTCGACGCCGAGCATGTGCGCCGTGATCTGCCACAGGTGCAGGAAGGCGGCCGAGTCGGAGCTGGAGATCGGCACGTTCCACGCGGTCAGCTTGTTCATGCTGAAGGTCGCCAGGCTGTGCCAGGTGACCATGATGTCGGCCTGGCTGATCGGCAGCTCCTCCTCCGCCGAGGCGCGCCAGTGGCCCGATGCCGGCAGGAGGTGGCGTACGGCGGCATGGGTCAGGCGGGTCTTGAGACAGGTCACGACCATCTGCCCGCCGGGGCCGAAGGCGTTCTGCGCGCCGATGTCATAGCCGAGCTTGGCGGTCTTGGCGATGCGGTCCTTCATGTCCGCGCCGCCGGCGGAGTAGTAGACCGCCTTGGCCTCGCGCGGGATGACCGTGCTCATCATCCCGCTGCCCAGCCCGTAGAGGACGCCAAGATAGAGCCCACGGCGCTCATAGAAGCTGAAGACGCGGTTGAGCTTGGTCTGGTCGGCCCACGACGGGAGCTGCCGCTCCTCCTCCAGGAACACCCGGAGGTCCTCGGGGAGACCGGCCGGCAGCGGCTGGTCGTTGTGGGTCCAGCCGGCGAGGAGCTCGTTGACCCGGTCGATCTCGCCGCGCTCGAAGAGCGAGGCGACGAGCGGGTCGGCCTTGGCGTCCCACACCCAGTGCGGGTCGGCGCCCGTGCCGGTGCCGATGACGGAGCCGGTCGGCGACCAGCTCCAGGCCTCGGGCGCGACGACGCCCATCGCTCCGACCGCGCCCAGGGCACTGCCCCCGAGGAGCATGCCGCGCCTGCTGAGTGACGTCATTCGTGGACCCCTAGGTCGTCAGATGATACGCAGATACGTTGTGTGTATCTGTGTATCATGACTGTGGTCCGGGTCACAACCCCCCGCGGTGCACGGGCGTGACCGCCGACGCGAGAGGATGGGGTCATGACGTCGGCCGCCGAGGATCCCTCCTCGCTCATCGAGCGGGCCTTCACGGCCGCGGCCGGTCCTGCCGAGGACGACCCCCACGCGGAGGTGCTCGACGCCGCCCGCGACCTCTTCGCCCGCCAGGGCTTTGCCCGCACCACGATGGAGGACGTCGCCCGAGCCGCCGGACTCTCGCGGATCACGGTCTATCGCCGCCTCGAGTCCAAGGAGGCGCTGGTCGAGCAGGTCGTCTTCCGCGAGTTCCGCGCCTACTTCAACCAGTTCCTCGCCGCGATCTCCTCCGCGCACACCGTCGAGGACCGGGTCGCCGTCGGGTTCGTCGGCTCGATGACAGCCATCCGCAACAACCCGCTCATCCGCGGCCTGATGACGGCCGATCCCCAGCTGGTCGTCCCGACGATCCTCGGCGAGGGCGGTCGCACGATGGTCATGGTGTCGCAGTTCCTCGCCGGTCAGCTGCGCCGTGAGCAGGACGCCGGCCACGTCGGTGCCGACGTGGACGTCGACGTCGTCGCCGACCTGATGGTCCGTATCTCCGGCTCCCTGCTGATGACGCCGAGCCCGCACGTCGACCTCGACGACGGCGACCAGCTCGCCGACATCGCCCGCCGCTACCTGGTCCCGATGCTCCGCTCCTAGGTACAGCTAGCCCGTCGTCCCGTGCAGTTCGGTCGTCGCCGGTCGAGATCCACGACAGATCCGCACGGGACGATGCTCAGGGGCCGGCGACGTGGACCTGGTTGCGGCCGGCGTGCTTGGCGGCATAGAGCGCCTGGTCGGCGGTCCCGACGAGGGCTGCCGGGTCGACGCCCTCCTGCAGGCCGGCGACGCCGGCGGAGAGGGTGACCGGTGACTGGATCGCCCAGGGGAAGCTGGTCGCGACCCGCTCCCTGATCCGATCGGCGGCCTCGCGGGCCTCCTCGACCGAACACTCGGGCATCAGGACGCACAGCTCCTCGCCGCCGTAGCGGTAGCAGTGGTCGATCTCGCGCAGGCCGGTCGTCATCAGGCCGGCGACGTCCTGGAGCACCTCGTCGCCGCGGCGGTGACCGTAGACGTCGTTGATCCGCTTGAAGTGGTCGAGGTCGATCATCACGAGCGCCAGCGGACGGCCGTAGCGGTGGGCGCGCTCGACCTCGTTGAGCAGGTCGGCGTCGAACTGGCGGCGGTTGGCCAGACCGGTGAGGGCGTCGCGGCGCGACATCTCCTCGACCTCGGTGTGCAGCTGGGCGGCCTGGATCGCCGAGGCGCCCTGCAGCAGCAGGCCGTCCAGCAGGCTCAGGTCGAGCGCCTCCTCGTCCTTGCCGACGATGGCGACCACCGCCACGACCCGGGCACCCACCACCATCGGGATCGCGACGCCGCTCGAGGTCTCCCCGTCCGACGTACTCATCTCGTCGAGCGGCAGCGCCCGGCCGTAGCGGGCGGCCCGCCCGATCGGGCCGGCGCCGAACTCGACCACCTCGGGTCCGTCGCCGCCCTGCGGTCCGCGCCGCAGTCCGGCGTCCTCCGAGGTCTCGAAGAGGACCAGCTCCTGCCCGCCGTCGCGCTGCAGCCACAGCTCGGCGCGGGCGGCGCCGGCCAGGTCGCGGACGGCGTTGACCAGGCGCAGCGTGGTGTAGCGCAGGCTCAGCGACTCGTTGAGGTCGCGGCTGAGCTCGAGGACCCGCTCGAGCCGCGCGCCACGGTGAGCCAGCTCCCGCTCGCGGCGCTCGGCCGCTTCGGCCCGCTCGGCCAGCGACACGGTCATCGCCGAGACGCCGTCGGACAGCGCGGCGATCTCCACGACGCCGGAGTTCGGCGTCGTCGCCGACGTCAGGTCGCCGCGACGGACCCGGTCGACGGTGGCGGTGAGGTCGTCGATGGGCGCGACGACGAGTTGCTGCAGCCGCCGTCGGCTCCGCACCAGGCCGGCGATCGAGCCGACCCCGAGGACCAGCAGGATGCCGCCGCCGACCACCAGTGTCACCACGATATTGCCCTCGGTGTCGCGGATCTCGGCCTTGATGTCCTCGCGCAGGGCCTCGTCCTCCACCCGGTAGGCGTCGAAGAGGTCCTTGCCCGTCTGCAGGAACGCCGCAGTCTCGGCGGCGTCGAGGGTGCCGTCGCCGTCCTGATCGGCCTCGGTTCCACCGGGGCCCGTGCCGACCGCCGGCACGGCCCACTGGGTCTGCCACTCGTGGGCCGTGGTGATGCTGTGGATCGCCGCGGTCACCAGGTCGGGATGGGCGCGCAACGACTCGACGAGGTCGTCCTCCACCTCCTTGACCGTGGCCAGACCGCCCTCATAGGGCTCCAGGAACTCCTGCTCGCCGGTGGTGAGGTAGCCCCGGACGCCGGTCTCCTGGTCGAGCATCGCCACATTGCTGTCGCGGGCCGCCTGCTGGCCCTGCCGGAGATCGGCGAGCCGGGGCTGGAGGATCAGGGCCAGATAGCCCAGCATCGCCAGCACGACGAGGAGGGACAGGGTGCCCGCGACCAAGCCGGGCAGTCCGGCACGCCCCACGAGCCCGTGCAGGCGCGTCGGCTGCGTCGGCGGCGTGCCGGCGTTCCGGTCCATCTCGTCTCCTGGTCGCGGTCGGGCATCGCCCGCTGAGGTACGACGATCCCACCTCCGGAGTCTCATCGGTACCGAAACGCCGTCCCTGAGGGGCTCGGGCGGGTGTTGTCATCGTCACCGCCGCGGTGCCGCCGGGCGCCGGTAGCGTGGCGACCGGCGGGCCGGCACGGCCCGGAAGCCGCGGAGAGGCGGATCGGACATGGGTGTCGGACACGGACACGGCCACCAGGGGGCATCCCCGGCACACGCCGGTGCCCGGCACCGGTGGCGGCTGGCGTGCTCGTTCGCGCTCATCGCGGTCTTCTTCGTGGTCGAGCTCGTCACCGGCATCCTCAGCGGCTCCCTCGCGCTGATCTCGGACGCCGGCCACATGGCCGCCGACGTCGTCGCACTCGGCGCCGCGCTCGTCGCCACCAAGATCGCCACCCGAGCGGACAGCACCGGGCGTCGTACGTATGGCTCCTATCGCGCCGAGGTGTTCGCCTCCGGACTCGCCGTCCTGTTGATGCTGGGTGTCTCGGCGTACGTCGTCCTCGAGGCCGTGCGGCGCATCGGGGCCGAGCCGCACGTCGACGCCGGTCCGATGCTGCTGGTCGGCGGCCTCGGCCTGGTGGTCAACCTGATCGCGCTGCTGCTCCTGCGCGCCGGTGCCAAGGACTCGCTCAACGTCAGGGGCGCCTATCTCGAGGTCGTCGCCGACACGGCGGGCAGTGTCGGGGTCCTGGTCGCCGGTGTCCTCGTCAGCACGACCGGCGACGGCTGGTGGGACACCGCGGTCGCCTTCGCCATCGGCGCCTTCGTCGCGGTGCGGGCGGTGATGCTCGGACGGGAGGTGCTCGCGGTCCTCGGCCAGCACGTCCCCGTCGGGGTCGACATCGACGCGGTCACCGGCGCGCTCGCCGCGGTGCCCGGCGTCTGCGACGTGCACGACCTGCACGTGTGGACGCTCACCTCCGGCATGCACGTCGCCACCGCCCACCTGGTGCTCGCCGAGGGCGCCGACGCCGATGCTGCCCTCGTCGCCGGCCAGGCCGTGCTCCGCGACGAGCACGCGATCGAGCACGCCACCCTCCAGGTCGAGGGGCACCGCTCCGCCGCCTGCGACGCCGTCACCTGGTGATGCGGGACCGGCCGCCGAGCCGGGTCAGGCCTGGGTCAGCGACAGCTTGATCGCGAAGCCGAGGAAGACCGCGCCGACCGTCGACGTCCCGGCCGCGGAGAGCCCCCTGCGGCGGCGGAAGGCGTCGGCGAGGCGGGTGCCGCCGAAGATCAGGGCGCTCAGGTAGGCGACGCTGGCGATCTGGCAGAGCACGCCGAGGACGAGGAACGACAGCCAGGGGCGGCTGTAGTCCGGGTCGACGAACTGCACGAAGAAGGCGACGAAGAAGAGGATCGCCTTCGGGTTGAGCAGGCTGATCACGAGCGCGCGGCGATAGGGCCGCTCGCCGGGTGTCGACGCGACGCCGTGCTCGGACGCGGCGTCCTCGACCTCCTCCGCGACGCTCCGCCGGCTGCGCCACAGCGCCCACGCGCCCCGCAGCATGGTGATCGCCAGGAAGCCGAGATAGCCGGCCCCGGCGTACTTCACGATGGAGAAGGCGACGTCGTTGGTCTTGAGCAGTGACGCGACCCCGGCGGCGGACAGCACCATCAGCACGGTGTCGCCCGTCCACACGCCGGCCGCGGCCCGATAGCCGTCGCCGGTGCCACGGCGGGCGGCGACGGAAAGGACGTAGAGCGAGTTCGGGCCGGGCAGCAGGATGATCAGCACCAGTCCGACGAGGTACGTCGACAGGTCGGTGATGCCCAGCATGGGATCAGTGTGGCCGAGGGGTCACTCGGCTGCGAAACCGATTCCGAGATCGGCCATCGCGGCGGCCAGCCGGTCCAGCGCGACGGGGCCGACGCCGTGCAGCGCGGCCAGGTCGCTGCGCCGCCAGGTGGCCACGGCCTCGAGGGTGTGGACGTCGACGACGCGCAGGGCGCCGGTGGCGGGGGCGCCGATGGTGCGGGGCAGGGGCGTGCCCTCCCGCCGGGGCCTCCGCTCCCGGGGTCCCTCGAGGTGGTCGAGCAGCGCCTCGCCCCGCGGGGAGAGGCGGTAGCCGATCGCGAGCGACTCGGTCAGCCCGCGCTCCTTGAGCTTGCGCACGTCCCGCTTGAACTCCGCGGTCGGCCGGCCCACACCGTCGGCCAGCTCGGGGGCGCGCACCTCGGGGTGCCGGTCGATCGTGCGGAGCGTCTCGCGGGTCCACGGGCCGATCGGAGAGGCGGCGTCGAGCCGGTCGAGGCCCGCCACCAGGGTGGCGAGCTCGTCGGCGGACGGCAGGGTGGCGCGCAGCTCTTCGCGCGGATCGGCGCCCGCCCAGCGCAGCTGCACCCGGAAGGCCGGCCGGTCGGCGCGGACGGCGAGCCCCTCCCGGAGCGCCGTGAGTGAGGCCGCCCCCGCCCGGCGGGCGTCCTCGGCCCGCAGTGACGACACGGCGACCTCGTCGACGGCCAGCACCTCCAGCACGCCGACGGCGGTGCGCAGCCGGGTGCCGACCTTGACCCGTGACCGGTCCCAGCGCCGGAACGCCAGGTCGATGGTCCCGGCCTTGAAGGCCTCGAGCTCGGCCGGTCGGATCATCATGTCGGGAGCCTAGAGGGGGTGGCCTGCCCCGCTCGTCCCCCGCGGGGCTCCTCGACCAGCGGGACGTCAGGTGAGCAGTGCCCGCATCGCCGCCGCCATCCGCTCGGCGGTGAAGCGGTCCGGCTCGGCAAGGACCAGCCGCCCGTACTGCTCCAGCACCGCGAGCAGCGCGTGGGAGAGGAGCTCGGCGTCGGCGCCGGGGCGGCTCGCCTCGACCAGGCCGGCGATCACCTGCCGCACGCCTTCGCGGTCGCCCTCGACGCGGGCCCGCACTGTCTCCGGCACGTCGGCCGGTGCCGCGATGATGGCGCGCCAGGTCGGGGGGTCGTCGAGCAGCATGCGGCACAGCGCGGGGGCGGCGTCGTCGATCACGGTCGCCAGGTCGCCGTCGCCGAGCCCGGTCGGCAGGGCGGCGTAGAGCTGGGTGAGGGCGCGCTGCTGCTGCCGGTCGAGCAGGGCCGCGAGCAGGGGGCCCAGGCCGTCGTACGCGCCATAGACGACGGGTCGGGTCACACCCGCCTCGCGGGCGATGGCGTCGATCGAGAGCCGGTCGTAGCCGTCGCGGTCGATGACGGTGAGCGCGGCGTCGAGGAGCTGCTCGCGCCGCTGGGCCAGGGGGACGCGCGCGGCGTACGGCCGTCGCTTGGCCGTCCTGCCGGTCGCGGGGGTCATGGCGCCACCCTAGGGAGGAGGAGGGGAAGCGTGGGTCTTCCAATTACTACACAACTGTAGCATTCTGGTGCCATGGCCCAGCGCACCGCGATCACCCCGCACGAGGACCACGGCTTCTTCGGCCCCGACTCCGTGGCCTGGAAGGTCTGGGGGCATCCGACGTCCCTCACCATCGGCTTCAGTCGCGCCGTCGTCGTCGAGGAGCTCGACCCCAACCTGGTCGCCTCCGTCGACCACACCCAGGACATCTACCGACGGCCGAAGACCCGCTATGACCGGACCATCCGCTACTTCGCACTCGTCGCCTTCGGCGACAGCCGCACCACGACGAAGGCGGCCGACGTGCTGGTGAAGGTCCACAGCAAGGCGATCGGCACCGAGCCCTACGGCGGCGGGAGGTACGACGCCAACGACCCCGACTCCCAGCTGTGGATCCTCGTCACCGGCTGGCACTCGGTGCTCAAGGCCTACGAGATGTTCGGCCCCGGACGACTGAGCGTGGCCGAGGAGGAGCAGTTCTGGGCCGAGTGCGCGGTGGCGGCCGAGCTGCAGACCTGCGACCCGGCGGACGTGCCGCGCAACCGCGAGGAGCTGCACGCCTACTACGAGCGGATGCGGCCGGTGCTCTCCGGCTCGCCGATCGCCGTCCGCGCGATGCACCACCTGATGGACGTCAGTCAGCTCGTCGACGACGTCCCGTGGGTGCTGCGGCCGGCGCAGCGCGTCGTCGGCGCGGTGTTCCGGGCCGGCGTGATCGCGACGTTGCCGGGCTGGATGCGCGAGATGGGCGAGCTGCCGCAGGCACGGTGGAAGGACGCGGCCGTGTGGCCGCTCCTGCGCGGGACGTTCGCGGCCCTGGGGCTCAGCAGGCGACTGCAGCTGCGGATCCTCGCGGAGCTGTCGCCGAGCACCGTGCCGGTGGTGGCGCCGGTGTTCGCCGGCGTACCCCCGCTCAACCGGGAGGTCCTCACTCCGGCGCAGGCACGAGAGCGCTACGGCTTCGAGCGGCCCGCGGAGGCGCATCTCGCCTGGCGTGCGCAGCAGCACGACAAGGTCTTCGGTCGCGGCGAGGAGCCCAGCGACGACGGTCTCCGCGAGTCCGAGCCCCTCCTGGGCCGGCTCTCCTGACAGGCTGCTGTCCGTCCGTCCCTTCGACCACAGGAGACACCGTGGGCCTCAACCCCGTCGCCGACATCCTCAAGCGCACCGACAAGGTGCTCAAGAACGCCGAGGCCGCGCTCGGCAACGTCGACACGACGCTGGTCGACGTCGACGGGAAGCTGACCACGGTCGACACCACCCTCGCCGAGACGCGTGAGGTGCTCGGCCAGGTGCAGACCCTGCTCAACGACCTCAACGACAAGCTGGTGCTGCTCGACGAGGTGCCCGACCTCAAGGTCAAGCTCGACCAGGTGCTCGCGGCGGTGGCGAAGGGCTGAGCCCCGCCGTTGGTCGAGGTGCCGGTCAGGTGCGGATGATCCGCTGCTCGATGGCGGCGGCGACCGCGCCGGCACGGGTGTCGACGCCGAGCTTGGTGTAGATGTGCGACAGGTGGGACTTCACGGTCGCCTCGGACACGAAGAGCTCGCGCGCCATCTCCTTGTTGCCGAGTCCGCGCGAGAGCAGCTCGAGCACCTCGACCTCGCGCTCGGTGATGGTCGTCGCCCCTGGCGTCGTACGACGCACGAGGGTCGCCGCGACCGAGGGCGCCAGCACGGTCTCACCCCGCGCGGTGGCGCGGATGCCGGCGAACAGCTCCTCCGGGGGCGCGTCCTTGAGCAGGTAGCCGCGGGCGCCCGCCTCCAGCGCGCGCAGGATGTCGGACTCGGTGTCGTAGGTCGTCAGCACCAGCACCTCGGGCGGCCGGGGCAGGTCGCGAAGCGCGGCCGTCACCGCGGCTCCGCCGGCCTTGCCCTCGCCGAGCGAGAGGTCCATCAGGACGACGTCGGGCTGGTCGGCGCTCACCACGGCGACCGCGGCGTCGAGTCCGTCGGCCTCGCCCACGACCGACAGGTCCTCCTGTCCGTCGACGAGCGCGCGCAGCCCGGCGCGGACGACGGGGTGGTCGTCGACCAGCACGATCCGGATCACGGCGTGTCCTCTCCGCGCACCGGGAAGCAGACCGACACGGTCGTCCCCTCCCCGGGCGCGCTCTCCACCTCGGTGCGACCGCCGAGCCCGGCGGCCCGGTCGCGGATCCCGGCCAGCCCGCGCCCGCGCGTCCCCGACGGGCCCGCGGCCGACGGGTCGAAGCCTCGTCCGTCGTCACGGACGTCGAGGGTCACCTCGTCGGGCTGATAGGTCAGGGTGACGGCGGCGCGTGCCGCGGCGGCGTGCTCGCTCACGTTGGCCAGGGCGCCGCGGGTGGTGCGGACCAGGGCGGCCGCCACCTCGGGCCGTACGGCGACCGGGGCACCGTGCACGCGCACCGCCACGTCGAGACCGGGCGAGACCCGCACTGCCTCCGCGGCGGCCTTGCGCAGGGCCTGGACGAGCGCCTCGCCGGTGCGGTCGTCGGAGAGCTCGACCGGGGCCAGGTCGCGCACCACGCGCCGGACCTCCTCGAGGCCCTCGCGCGCTGTCGCCGCGGCGGTCCGCACGTGGTCGCGAGCGGCGGCGGGCTGCGCGTCCCAGGACTGCTCGGCGGCCTGCAGCAGCAGGTTGATGCTGGACAGCCCCTGCCCCACGGAGTCGTGGATCTCCCGCGAGAGGCGGGTCCGCTCGGCCAGGGCACCCACCTCGGCCTGGGCGTGCTGCCGGGCCCGGGACTCCACGTCGAGCGCGCGGTAGGCGAGCACGGTCACCAGCGCGACGCCGATCGGCCCGGCCACCTGGACCGGGTCGAAGCCGTCCGAGATCCGCTGCCACGCGGCCGTCAGCAGCACCGTCATCGCCACGACCGTCGCCACCGCCCAGGTGAAGGGCAGCACCTGCAGCACCGCGAAGGCGACCGGGACGGCGCACCAGGCGAAGGACGGGGCGACCGCGGTCAACGCCCCCCACAGCACGACCATCGCCGTCACCCAGGCCGTGGGCCACCACGGCCGCCCGCGCAGCAGGCCGCGGGTCGCATAGGCCAGGCCCAGCGCCAGGGCGCCCATGAGTACGGCGATCCCGGCGGCGTGCAGGCCGTGCCGGTCGACGTAGCGGACCGCGCAGGTGACCAGCAGCACCACCAGCACCGCCAGCAGCCACCGGTCCAGGCGTGCGGCGGGCGCGAGGATGCCGCGCTCGCCGGGGCGGCGATCGGCCGAGCTGAGGTGCGACATGACCCGGCCAGCCTAGGGAGGAGAGGCGGGTGACGGCATCATCCAATTGGCTATCGAGGCCTGGCCGGCTGCCCGACGTCCGGGCCCCGACCCGTGGCGCAGGGTGGAGCCATGAAGCGCAACCACCGCATCCTCAGCTCCCTGCTCATCGCCACGACCGCCTCCGCTGCGGCCGTCTCCGGCCTCGCCGGCACGACCGCGAGCGCTCACGCGTGGGGCCGGCCCGCGACGTACGTCCTCCAGGGCGACGCCGACAGCCCGGTCGGCTCCAAGTTCGAGGGCATCGGCGCCGACGAGCGGCGCGGCCGGTTCTACGTCAGCGAGGTCACCGGCGGCGAGGTGCACCGCGGCTCCGCCCACACGGCGCAGACCGAGGTGTGGCTCGATGGCGACGGCACCGACGGCCGCTACACAGCGCGCGGCATCACCGTGGACCGGCAGGGCCGCGTCTACGTCGCGGGAGGTCCCAACGGCATCGGCACCGGTCGCCCCGACCTGTGGGTCTATGACAAGGACGGCGAGCTGCTCGCCGCCCTGCGCGTGCCGGGCACCGCCGACGCCTTCCTCAACGACGTGGCGATCGGCCGCGACGGCGCGGCCTACTTCACCAACTCCAACGACGCGCAGATCTTCCGCGTGGCTCCGGGCCGCGACGGCTGGCAGGCCACGCTGTGGGCGGACGCGACCGCCACCATCGAGCGACGCGAGGGCTTCAACCTCGGCGGCATCGTGCTCTCCGCCGACCGCAGCGCCTTCGTCGTCGCGCAGGGCAATGTCGGCCGGATGTGGCGCTTCGACGCCCGTACCGGCGCCGTCAGCGAGATCGCGACCGACACCGACCTCGTCAACGCCGACGGCCTGGTCCGCCGCGGCAACCAGCTCACCGTGGTCCGCAACTTCAGCCGGATGATCGCCACCCTGCGGGTGTCCGACGACGGCCGTCGCCTGGTGACGCTGGGCCAGCGGGCGAGCGCCGCCGACCGCGTGCTGACCACCGCGAAGGTGCTGCGTGGGCGGGTGCTCTACGTCGACAGCAAGTTCGACGAGCCCGTCGCGTCCGGCCCCTACGAGGTCGTCACCGACCCGACCCGATGAAGCACTCGACCCGCGCGGTCGTGGCTGCCCTCCCGCTCGCGCTGCTCGTGGGCGCGTGCGGGGGCGGCGCCTCCGACCCGTCACCGGATGCCGAGCCGACCACGTCGCAGCCCGCGTCGTCCGACTCCGGCCCGGCCTCGCCCGCCCCGGCACGCGAGGTCCCCCAGGACACCCTCGACCAGCGTCTGCGCGACGCCGCCTGGGCCGACGACGTCGCGCGGGCCCGGAGGCTGATCGGCCAGGGCGCGGACGTCAACGCCAAGGACGACACCGAGCAGTCGGCCTACCTCGTCGCCACCAGCGAGGGACACCTGGAGCTGCTCCGGCTCACCCTCCGGCACGGCGCGAAGGTGGACGACAAGGACAGCTGGGACGGCACCGGCCTGATCCGCGCCGCCGAGCGCGGCCACGCGCTGGTCGTCGGCGAGCTGCTGCGGGCGGGGATCGACGAGGACCACGTCAACCGGATCGGCTACCAGGCCATCCACGAGGCCGTCTGGCTGGGTGAGGACACCGTGTCGTACGCCGACACGGTGCGGGTCCTGGCCGCCGGCGGCGTCGAGCTCGACCGCGTCTCGCCGTCCGCCGGGCTGACCCCGCTGGAGATGGCGCGGTCCCGCGGCCACGACCGGCTGGAGAGGATCCTGGAGACCGTGACCGCCGACCGGAGCGCCGACCCCGCCGACCCGGACCGGGCGCTGCTCGACGCGGCGGAGAGCGGCGACGCCGATGCCGCCGCCGTCGCGCTGCGCGCCGGAGCCGACCTCGAGGCGCGGGACGCGCACCGCCGTACGCCCCTGTTGCTGGCGGCCACCTTCGACCGCGTCGAGGTCGCGCGGCTGCTGGTCGCCCTGGGCGCCGACCCCGATGCCCTCGACGACCGGCACGACACCCCGTGGCTGGTCACCGGCGTCACCGGCAGCATCGCGATGCTGGAGGCGCTGCTGCCCGCGCAGCCCGACCTGACCGTCGAGAACCGCTACGGCGGCCTCTCCCCGATCCCGGCCAGCGAGCGTGGTCACGTCGACTACGTCCGCCGCGTCGCCCAGACCGGGGTCGACCTCGACCACGTCAACGACCTCGGCTGGACCGCGATGCTGGAGGCGGTGATCCTCGGCGACGGAGGCGCGGCCCACCAGCAGGTCGTGCGGATCCTGCTCGCTGCGGGCGCGGACCGGAGCATCGGTGACGCGGACGGCGTGACCCCGCTGGAGCACGCCGAGCGCAAGGGCCATCGCGCCCTCGTCCGGATCCTGCGAGAGTGAGCCGGTGGACTTCACCTTCACCGGCGCCGTCGTCGAGTGGCGGGGCCCGGCGCCGTTCTACTTCCTCGAGGTGCCCGTCGACGTCAGCGACGACATCAAGGAGGCGGCCCGGGGCCTGGAGTACTGGGGCCAGGTCGCTGTCGAAGTCCGGGTCGGCGACACCCGCTTCACCACGGCCCTGTTCCCCAAGGACGGGCGCTACCTGGTGCCGCTCAAGGTCGCGGTGCGCACGGCCGCCGGCATCGAGCTGGGTCAGGAGCTGACCGTGGGCCTCCAGGTGGCCGGCCTCAGCGGCCGGGACGCTCCCTGAGCGCCACCGGCTCCCCGGCGTACGACGACAGGCAGTCGCGCACCTCCTCGGAGATCGGCCACGCGGTGCCCGCCCCGGTGTCCCACAGCACCATCGAGCTCTCCGCGACGATGGCCGGTGGCTCGTCACGGTGGACGCGCAGCTCGTAGGAGACGGCGAACGAGGACCGGCCCACGTGGCTCACCCAGATCCGCACGACGAACGGCTGGTAGGCCACGAACCGCATCTCGGACCGGTAGTCGACGCGCTGCGATCCCATCAGCTCGGCGACGCCGGCCGCCACCCCGCCGAGCACGCCCGGTCGGTCGGTCCCGGCGATGGGAGCGAAGCGCAGGAACAGCAGGCGGGCCTCGTCCAGCACCCGCAGCGCCTCCACGTTGTCGACGTGCCCGCCGAGGTTGACGTCGCGCAGCCGCGCCTGGATCTCGCACTCGAACACTTCGCCCACGCCCGGATCCTCCCACCGGGGCGTACGGTCGAGGACATGGGACGTCACTACGAGGAGATCGGGGCCGCACAGTTCGAGTCCGCCGACGGCGTCGCGGACTGGCGGGTGCGCGGCACGACCGCCTTCGCGCTCTATCGCACCGGTGACTTCGCGACCGCGGTGCGGCTCGTCGACGAGGTCGGCCGGCTGGCTGATGCGGTCGACCACCACCCCGACGTCAACCTGCGCTACGGGCGCGTCGAGCTCCGGCTGACCACCCACGCGACCTCGTCGCTGACGACGGTCGACGTCGACCTCGCCCGCGCGATCAGCGCCGCGGCCGCCGCACTCGCCGTCACCGCCGACCCCGACGGGATCGCGGAGAGCGAGATCGCGCAGGGCTGAGCCGGCCGGCGTCAGCGCAGCAGCGCACCCTCGAGCTGGGGTGCGGTCTCCCGCAGTTGACCGCGCTGCCACAGCGCGTGGATCACGAGGGCCACCGTCACCGAGCCGAGGACGCCCAGGCCGAGGTCGCTGAGGGTGTCGACGTAGGCGAACTGGCGCTCGGCGTGACCGTGGATGAAGGCGACGTACTCGAGGATCTCCCACGAGATGGCGGCCGTCGCGCCGACCGCGAGCGCCCGCTCGACGACCCGGATCCTGCTGGCGCTGTGGTGGAGGGTGAGCAGGATGACGGCACCGGCGATCAGCCCGGTGTTGACGTAGTGCATGAGGTCGTCGAACCAGGAGATGGAGTCATAGAGGTCCATCCGGTTGCCGAGGATGTCGGTGAAGCAGGTGACCGTGATCATCAGGTCCGGCAGCCACGGGAAGGAGAAGCGCTCCTTCCAGGCCAGCAGCCAGATCATCGGGATCGTGAAGGACAGCAGCGGGTAGCCGATGGCGCGGGCCTCGGCGGCCTTGTTGCGCAGGTTGCTGCCGTCGGGATCGATGACCACCATCAGGAGCAGCAGGACGAGCATGCCCTTGGCCAGCACGTCGGCCGTGCGGATCACCGTCGGCGCGGGATAGCGGACAGCGGCGACCTCGGTCATGCGGTCAGCTCCTGTCGTCGGCGAGACCCGATTCTCGCACGAACGGACCGAGAGTTCGGCATGGTCGCGGCTGGCCCCCGATCGCGTCGGACCGGCGCCACGCGCCCACCGGTGCCGGGTCGGAGGTTGGGTACAGGGGAGGATGGAGTGAGAATTCCCCGGTCTGGCCGGGGATTTCGCTGCCACAGCTGGAGGGGGACAGGTGATGGACGTGGATCCGACCACGCTGCCGTCGTACGACGACGCGGATCTCGAGGCGGCCGTCGAGGAGGCGACCCAACTCGTCACGGGGCTGCCGTTGGCGCACGAGCCGGCGACCCCGCCGTCGCCGCCGGCCGGTGAGCCGATCGGCTACGGCGCCTTCGGCCACAACTGGATCCGACGGGTGCTGCACCGTGACCGGATCCTGCGCACGGTCGAGCAGGTGCTGGGCGAGACGATCGTGCTCGGCCCGATCAAGGCGGGTCCGGGCCGGACCTTCGCGAGCGTGAGCGTCGTCGGCACGTTCGGCACGACGACCGGTGTGGAGCTGCCGGGCGAGCTGCTCGCCTATGCCATCGACCTCCCCGTCAGCGTGGTCTTCCACGTGGACCTGCCGCTGGACCGGCTGACCTTCACGGCCGAGGTGGTGGTGCCGCTCGTGCTGACCGTGCACACCGAGGCGCCGCTGCGCCTGCGGATGGAGCTGACGACGCCGACGGTCGACCAGATCGGTCTGGAGCTGTCGACCGACACCCGGCGTGGGGCGGTCTTCCGCAAGATGGCAGGCCTCGACGGCGAGCTGCGGCGCTTCCTGCTCAAGGTGCTCGACACCGAGCTGTCGAAGCCCTACGTCCAGCGGGCGCTCCACCTGGACATGGAGGAGCTCATCGACCATGCCTGGCCGAAGCTCACCGAGCAGTTCCTCCCGCAGGGACCGGACGACCGGCGCTGACCACGCGCGTCGGGTGGGCGTGCGCCAGGCCGCGGGCGGTGTCGCGGGAGGCGCGCAGCGCGTCCGCGAGAGCCCCGCAGGTCATCGCGATGACCGGGATCCACACCGGGATCAGCATGAAGGCGTAGATGGGGAGCATGGTCATCAGGTCACTCATGGTGGGCCTCCTGGCCGGATCGGTGTCGCTCGATGCGTCGAGTGTCCGTGGTCACGCGGGCCCGGATCTCGTGCCTCCACACAGAGCTGCTGACCCCCTTTTGGACCAACGCACCAAGACCGTCCCGAGCCGTTCCGCCGCCACGTAGCACTCACGTATCTCGACGTCAAGACCCAGATTTCTAGGGTCGGGATATGGCCAATTTCGGTGCGATCTGGTCATGAGGCCTGTCCGATCGGACCTAGCGTATTTCCCACGACTCGGTGTGCGTGTGGGACGCGCATCGATCGACGCAGGACCACCTGGGAGGCGGCACCGACGGTGCCCGGGCCCAGGGGTCAACAACTGCGATCTCGGGACGCAGGGACAGTCGGTGGCTCCTCCCGCCACCGCCATCACGTGGGATATGGGGATTCAACATGCAGAGCAATCAGCGGCGTCTGCGCCGCATCGGGTCGCGCGCCCGGGCAGCGGTGGTCATTCCGACCGCGCTCCTCGCGCTGACCGCCTTCGTTTCACCGAGCTTCGCGGACGACGCCGCTCCGGACGACGCCGGCGCGCCGGCCGCCGAGCCCGCGCCCGCACCTGAGCCGGCACCCGCGCCGGCCCCCGCACCCGAGCCGGCACCCGCCCCGGCCCCGCAGCCCGAGCCCGAGCCGGCCCCCGCGCCCGCCCCGGCTCCCGCTCCGGCCGCGGAGCCCGAGGACGTCGTCGAGGAGACGGTCGAGCCGCAGGAGATCCCCGAGGACGTCGTCCCCGTGGGTGACGGTGCCGACGAGGGCGCTGCGGTGGTGGCCGACGTCGTTGCGGCCGCTGCGCCCGACAACAGCAAGGTCGTCGTCTGCAAGTGGGTGACCACCCCGGGCGGCGAGCTCGACCACATCATCATCGTGAGCGTCAACGCCATCAAGGACTTCCCGGCCAACCCGGTCTTCCCGTGGCAGTTCGCCGACGCCCAGGACTCCACCGCGATCCGCTTCGCGGAGCAGGGTGAGCAGGCCAAGGACGTGCCGCTCGCCGAGTGCACCGGCGGCCAGGGTGAGCCCGACCCGGTCGTGATCGACCCGCCGGTCGTCCCGTTCACCGACGACTGTGGTGTCGGCAACGCTGCCTACGGCGACGTCCCCGCGGGCGAGTGGACCGTGGACTCCGACGGCCCGCTGGGCCCGATCACGCTCGTCCCGAACGACGGTTTCGTCTTCGAGGGTCCCGACGCGCCGAACTACGTCTTCCCCGCCCGGCAGGAGACCAACACCGAGGAGTGCGACGACGACCAGGACAAGGTCGTGGTCTGCAAGTACGTCAGCACCCCGCCGGGCGTGCTGGACCACATCATCATCGTCAACGAGAACGCGATCGGTGCCGGCACCAACGAGCTTCCTGCCGACGAGCCCGACCACGCCTGGGACGGTGTGACCTTCCCGTGGTACTTCGCCGACGCGCACTCCTCGGTCGCCATCCGCTACGCGGAGGACGGCGAGCAGGCCAAGGACATCAGCATCGCCGAGTGCCTGCCCGACGAGGGTGAGCCCGACCCGATCGACGTGCCCGAGATCCCCGTCGACGACCTGTGCGGCACGGGCAACGCCTCGTTCGGTGAGGTGCCCGAGGGCAACTACGACGCCGTGCTCAACGACGACGGCAGCGTCACCGTGACGGCCCACGACGGCTTCGTGTTCCCCGGCGACCTGACCGAGGTCACGATCCCGGCGCCGGAGGAGACCAACACCGAGCCGTGCCCGGTGGCGGCCGCCATCGTCGCCTGCACGGTCCCGGCCGACGGCGGCGTCGCCCAGCCGGTCGTGGTCAAGGCCAAGGCCGAGCCGACCTTCATCGACGGCATCCTGTCGCTGGTCGACCTGGTGTTCGCCGAGGAGAACGACTTCGACGGCAGCTTCCCGCACACGTTCACCCTCGGTGACGCCCTGGTGACGCTGATCCGCTACGCGGCCGAGGGCGAGACCGCCGAGGACATCCAGGGCACCATCGTGTGCGGTGTCGGCGGCTTCGAGGAGCCGGAGCCGACGGACCCGACCGACCCGGGTGAGCCCGGCGACGTCGAGGCCCTGCCGGCGACCGGTGGACCGCTGGGCTGGCTGCTGCCGGTCGGTGTCGGGTTCGTGCTCATGGGCGCGTTCCTCGTCGCTCGCCGTCCCCGCCTGACCTGATCGATTCCCACCCACAGGCAAGGGCGCGTCACCTGATCCGTGCACGGATCGGGCGGCGCGCCCTTGTCCTGTTCGTGCCCCCGGTGGTCGAGGAGGCCGGCCACGGCCGTCTCGAGACCCCCGCAGCCCGTACGCCGGACCGGCCGCGTCAGGCGCGCGGTGAGCGGAGCGAGCGGTCGACGGTGAGGAAGAGGTCGACGAGCACGTCGACCAGCTCCTCGCGGTCGGTCTCCAGGTCGCCGTGGAGGACGGCGCCCAGCGCGTGCGCGACACCGCCGATGAGGAACTGCGCCGTGACCCGCAGTCGTGCGGGGAGCTCGTCGGCGACCGCGGACGGGTCGCCGCCGGAGGCGGTGGTGGCGAGCAGGGCGGCGAAGCGCCGGCTCTCCTGCAGCACCCGGGGGCCGAGCACGGGCGAGGACACCGACTCGATGAGGGTGATCCGGCCCTTGCGCGGGTCCTCGAGCATCAGGTCGACCATCTCGGTGATGACCGCGTGGGTGCGGGCGAGATCGGTGTCGGCGCCCCCGGTCGTGGCGTCGAGCGCCGCCAGCGCCCGGGTGAGCGCCTCCACGGCGATCTCCTCGAACACGGCGAGCTGCAGCGCCTCGATGCCGTCGAAGCTCTCGTAGAAGTAGCGGGCCGCGAGGCCGGTGTGCTCGGCGAGGCCGCGGACGGTCGTGCCGGCCACACCCCGGTTGCCCATGAGCTCCAGGCCCGCCTCCAGGAAGCGGCCGCGGCGCTCGGCGATGCGCTCCTCGGCGCTGACGCCGCCGTACCTGCGTGGTGCTGAACTCACCCACACATCTTGACACGGCCGTGAACAGATTGGTGTCATGGATCTGTCAACATGTGTTGACTGTTTGAGAGCTCGAAGGAGAGTCCCGTGACGACGACGCCCCTGCAGGACGAGGTGGCCGCCTCCCCGGCGGCCCCGGTGGCTCCGGCCCCCGTGGCACCCGTGGCCCCCTGGCACCCCTCGCAGCCGCACCACGAGCTCGCCGCCGACGTCCGGTGGTGGATGGGCGCCCCGATCACGTTCGGACTCTTCGGTCGGTTGGCCCTCGACCAGGTCGCCTACCGGGAGGTCGCAGCCGCCGTCGACGCGACCGGCCGTTTCGAGGAGAACTTCACCAACCGCGGCATCAGGAGCTACTTGTGGGGGCCCCTGATGCTGTTCGGCGACGACGCCGACCGGCGGGCGACCATCGAGCGGCTCAAGATGATGCACGGCCAGGTGAAGGGGAAGGGACGCGGGCACTTCGACGGCGAGCGCTTCAGCGCGCTCAACCCCGCCGTGTGGAAGTGGGTCGGCACGAGCAGCCTGCTGGTCTTCTACACGGGCTACGTGACGACGTACCCCCACCTGAGCGCCGAGGAGCGCGAGGTCGTCTATCGCACGGCTCGCTGGATGAGCGAGATGGACCTGCCCAGCGATGCCTCCAGCGTGCCGCGCACCGTCGCTGAGATGGAGGCCTACTACGAGCAGGTGGCCGCCGAGCACCTCGCCGACAACGAGTTCCTGCAGTGGGCCAACCGGTCCTTCGGCGAGATGCCGGTGCCGACGCTCATCGGCCCCCGGTGGCTGCACCTGCTGATCACGCCGGCGTGGCGGCTCCTGACGCCCGCGCTGTCCCGCCCGGCGCGGATCTGCGCCGAGGCGGCCGCCCACCCGCGGATGCGCGAGCTCCTGGGGATCGAGTGGACGCCTGCCAAGCAGCGGGAGTTCCGGCTCTGGACCGCACTCATCCGGGGCGCCCGGCGCCTCCTGCCGAAGTGGGCCGTCCTGGAGCCCATGGCCTACAACCGCTATCGCTACGAGCGGCTGCGCTCGGCCTACGCCAAGCCGCAGCTGACGTCCTTCGCGCCACCGAAGTAGCCCCGACTCAGTCGGTGCCGGCCGCCTGGGCCGCGTCGACGTCGAAGTCACGGACGGCGGCGATCACCTGCGCCAGCGCGGGCGCGGGCAGGGCACCGGCCTGGGAGAAGACGAGCGCGCCCTTCTTGAAGGCCATCAGGGTGGGGATCGAGGTCACCTGAGCCGCGGCCGCGAGCTGCTGCTCCTCCTCGGTGTTGACCGAGCCGAAGACGAGGTCGCCGTGCTCCTCGGCCGCGGCCTCGTAGATCGGCGCGAAGTTGCGACACGGGCCGCACCAGGACGCCCAGAAGTCGACGAAGACGATCTCGTTGTCGAGGACGGTCTGCTCGAAGTTCCCGGCCGACAGGTCGATGGTGCTCATGAGGGTGGAACGTCCCGCGGTGTCCGACTGTTCCCGCCTGTCCGGTTGAGGTCGACACCGCCGTTGATGCCGGGGACGGTGCCGGCGTCGTCGTACTGCCAGATCTGCCAGGCGCGCCGCGGGGGCCGGTCGCCGAGCCGGCGGACCCACTGCGGGTGCTCGGCGAGGTCGTCGGCGAAGCCGTAGCGCTCCTCGAACTCCGGGTAGAGGTAGACCACCGTGCGGGTCCCGGTCGTGCGGTCGACCGTGTCGAGGAAGGTGCGCACCTGCGCCAGCAGGTCCTCGGCGGGGGGCGGCGTGCTGCAGCTGCCGGCCAGCTCGAGGTCGAGCGCGGGCGGGATGGCCGGCTCCGCCGCGCCGAGCACGGAGAGGAAGTGCTCGGCCTGCGCGCGACCGTCGGAGCACAGCTGGAAGTAGTGATAGCCGGCGACGTCGATGCCGGTCCGGGTCGCCGCCGTGCGGTGCTCGGCGAACCGCGGGTCGGTGAAGCCGGTGCCCTCGGTCGCCTTGAGGTAGGCGAACTCGATGCCGGCCTCCGCCACCTGCGCCCAGTCGATGTCGCCCTGGTGGTAGGACGCGTCGATGCCGAGTCGGGACCGCGCCGCAGGGCTGGGCGCCTTCGGTGACGCCGGTGCCGGGGTGGTCGCCGGGGTGGTCGCCGGGGTGATGGGCGTGGCCGTCGACGGGGGCGGCGTGACCAGGGAGGCCGAGGGCGCCGGCGGCAGGTCTCCCGGCCCCGTGCCGCCGCAGCCGGCGAGCGCGAGCAGCACCGTGCCGAGGGCGACGTACCGCGATCGCATGGCCTCACCCTCCCACGGCGGTAGCCTGCCTCCATGGGCGAGACCGCGCGCACCACCCACGTCCTCGTCGACGGCGAGAACATCGACGCCACCCTCGGCACGTCGATCCTCGGCCGTCGCCCGCGACCCGAGGAGCGACCCCGCTGGGAGCGGCTGCTGCAGTTCGTCGAGCGCCAGTGGGGACAGCCGACCAACGGCCTGTTCTTCCTGGCGGCCAACTCCGAGCTGCCGATGTCGTTCGTCCAGGCCCTCATCGCGATCGGCTACCGGCCGATCCCGCTGTCGGGCGGGCCGAACCAGAAGGTCGTCGACATCGCCATCCAGCGCACGCTCACCGAGCTGGCGAGCCGCGACGACGACGTGGTCCTGGTCAGCAACGACGGCGACTTCGTCGAGCAGGTCGACCAGGTCCTCGACGGTCGCCGCGTCGGACTGGTCGGCTTCACCGAGTTCCGCAACAGCGCCTTCACGTCGCTGACCTCGCGCGGCCTCGAGCTCTTCGACATGGAGTACGACGTGCTCGCGTTCAACGAGCGGCTGCCGCGGGTCCGGATCATCCCGATCGACGACTTCGACCCGACGCAGTTCCTCTGAGCCTGCCTCGCTAGCCTCGCCCGGTGCTGCGCATCGCGACCGCCAACATCAACGGCATCCGGGCCGCCCACCGGCGCGGGTTCGGCGACTGGCTGGCGACCCGCGGCTGCGACGTGGTCACGCTGCAGGAGGTCCGCTGCCCGGTGGACGCGCTGCCCGAGGGTGCGTTCGGCGACTACCAGGTCGCCTACGACGCCGGCAGCATCGCCGGACGCAACGGGGTCGCCGTGCTCACCCGCTCGCCGGCGGCGGCCGTGCGCAGCTGGTCGGTGCCGGACCCCGACCGGGCGCTGCCGCGGACGCTGCGCCGCCACGTCGACGAGGGCCGCTATGTCGAGGTCGAGCTGGCCGACGTACCGCTGACGGTGGCGAGCCTCTATCTCCCCAAGGGCGGACTGCCCGCCCACCTCCAAGACCCGAAGCGGATGCGGGAGGCGCCCGACGGCGGGGCGAGGTACCAGCGCAAGATGGAATTCATGGCGGGCTTCGCCCGCTACCTCGCCGCGGCACGGAAGGCCGCGGCCGCGCGGGGCCGGGAGTTCCTGCTGACCGGCGACCTCAACGTCGCCCACTCGCGCCTCGACGTCGCCAACTGGCGGCGCAGCAACCAGGTCGAGGGCTTCCTGCCCGAGGAGCGGGCGTGGCTGGACGCCCAGCTCTCGCCGCGCACCCTGGTCGACGTCGTCCGCCGTCTGCACCCGGACGTCGAGGGCCCGTATTCATGGTGGAGCTGGCTCGGCCAGGCCTACGCCAAGGACGCCGGCTGGCGCATCGACTACCACCTCGCCACCCCCGCGCTGGCCCGCTCGGCGGTGTCGGCCGTCGTCGACCGGGAGCACGCCGGCGTCCGGCTCAGCGACCACGCGCCCGTGGTCGTCGACTACGCGTTCTGAGCGCCAGCCCTGGTCATCGAGGAGCGAGCGCCAGCGAGCGTCACGAGATGCCTGTGCGGACCTCGACGAGGTCACCACAGCGGTCTCGTGACGCCCGCTCGTCCCTCGCGGGCTCCTCGACCACCCGGGGTGCTGACTGATTTCTCACAGGCCGCGGGGCGAGACACAGCGTGTCGGGCCGGGCGGTGAGGCGTTCACTGGGGCGGTGACTGCAACGACGCCGGAGGTCGGGCACATCAGCGCTGCCCGCCGCTGGGCGATGCTGGCCGCCGGCACCGGCGGCCAGGCCTCGACGGCGGCGATGGTCGTGGCGCCGTCGTTCCTCATCCCCGAGTTGCACCGGCCGCTGGCCGAGGGCGGGCACGGCCTGACGCTCGCCGAGGCGGGGCTGGTCACCTCGGGCGCGATGCTCGGGATGATGACCACGCTGGTGCTCTGGGGGCTGGTGGTCGACCGTCGCGGCGAGCGCTTCGCGCTGATCGGCGGGCTGGCGCTGGCCACCGCGGGTGGCGCTCTGGCGACCACCACCGACTCACCGGTCTTGCTGGCGGCGCTGCTGGCGCTGGCCGGCATCGGCTCCGCGGCGACCAACTCGGCATCAGGCCGGGTGGTCGTCGGCTGGTTCCCTCCCGAGCGCCGGGGCCTGGCGATGGGCATCCGCCAGACCGGGCAGCCGCTGGGGGTCGGGCTCGCGGCCGCCACCGTGGCCGTCATCGCCCACCACCACGGCATCGGCCCGGCGCTGTGGGTGCCGACGATCGCGACCGCGATCAGCCTGGTCGTCGTGACGCTCGTCGTGATCGACCCGCCCCGACCAGCCGTCGACGCCTCCGCGCCGGCCGCCAACCCTTACCGGGACGACCGCTACCTCGCCCGCATCCACGGCTCCTCGGTGCTGCTGGTGATCCCGCAGTTCCTGGTGTGGACCTTCGGGCTCACCTGGCTGGTCACCGACCTCGGCTGGTCACCCGGCGTCGCCGGCGCCGTCGTCGCCGGCACGCAGGTGGCCGGTGCCGGCGCCCGGATCGCGGCCGGCTGGTGGTCGGACCGCGTGGGGAGCCGGATGCGGCCGATGCGCTCCGTGGCGTGGTTGGCCGCCCTCGCCATGGCACTCCTCGGCGCCACCGCCGCGCTGGCCGACCGCTCGGACGCGATCGCGGCGTCCGCCGTCCTGCTCCTCGTCCTCGCCTCGGCCGTCACCGTCGCCGACAACGGCCTCGCGTTCACCGCCGTCGCCGAGCGGGCCGGACCGTTCTGGTCGGGTCGGGCCCTCGGCCTGCAGAACACCGCACAGCACCTGGCCGCCGTGGCCGTCCCGCCGCTGGCCGGCCTCGCCATCGCCGCGTGGGGATACGGCGCGACGTACGCCCTCGCGGCCCTCGCGCCGGTCCTCGCGATCGCCCTCGTGCCGGTCGGGGGCGAGAGATAGCCCGCCCGGTGGTCGAGGAGGACGCGAGGGACGAGCGGGCGTCACGAGACCGCTGTGGTCACCTTGTCGAGATGACTACAGGCATCTCGTGACGCTCGCTGGCGCTCGCTCCTCGATGACCGGGGCGGCTTAGTCGCCGCTCGGGACGATCGCGGAGATCACCGTGCCGTCGGCGCGCTGGATCCCCGCGGGATAGGGCGGTTCGCCGGCCAGGCGCGGGCCCTGGTGGGTGAGCGGGATGCTCACGGGGGCGTCGGGGGTGACCGTGACGACCTTGCCGCGGACCGAGAAGCAGAGCGGGCCGGCGCCGTCCTCGATGACCAGCTCCAGGTCGTCCTGTCGTACGACGACCCGCACCCGGGTGCCGTGGAGGGTGAGCCGATAGACCAGCGACTCCCACGAGGCCGGGAGCCTCGGGTCGATCTGCCACTGCTCCTCACCGGCGCCCGAGCCGATGTCGCGGAAGCCGCCGAAGCCGGCGACCAGGCCGCTCCACACGCCGCCGGTGGAGGCGACGTGGACGCCCTCGGCGGTGTTGTGGTGGCGGTCGGCGAGGTCGACGTAGAGCGCGGCGTGGAAGTAGCGCAGCGCGAGCTCGTGGTAGCCGACCTCGGCGGCGAGCACGGCCTGGCTGACCGCGGACAGCGTCGAGTCGCCGGTGGTGATGGGGTCGTAGTAGTCGAAGTCGGCCTTCTTCTGCTCGTCGGTGAACTCCTCGCCCTGGAGATAGAGCGCCAGCACGACGTCGGCCTGCTTGAGCACCTGGAAGCGGTAGATGACCAGCGGGTGGTAGTTGAGCAGCAGCGGGCGCTTCTCCAGCGGGGTGTTGCGCAGGTCCCACATCTCCCGCTCGAGGAAGTGCGCGTCCTGGGGGTGGATGCCGAGGAAGTCGTCGAAGGGGATGTGCATCCCCTGTGCGCTCGCGGCCCACTCGTCGGGCTCCTCCGGCGCCAGTCCGGTCCGCCGCACCAGGGCGGCGTAGGACTCGGGGTCGTCGCGCTCGAGCTCCCACACGGCGCGCGCGGCGCGACGGAGGTTGAAGCGCGCGAGCACGTTCGTGTAGAGGTTGTCGTTGACGACCGTCGTGTATTCGTCGGGCCCGGTCACCCCGTGGATGTGGAACGTACGCCGCGACTCGTCGCGCCAGAAGCCCAGATCGGCCCACATGCGGGCGGTCTCGACGAAGATGTCGACCGCCTCGCGGGCGAGGAACTCCTCGTCGCCGGTCGCTCCGACGTACTGGCTCAGGGCATAGGAGATGTCGGCGTCGATGTGATACTGCGCCGTGCCCGCCGCGTAGTAGGCGGAGGCCTCGTGGCCGTTGATCGTCCGCCACGGATAGAGCGCGCCCTTCTGCGACAGCTCGCGGGCGCGGTGACGGGCGTTGTCGAGCAGCGTCGAGCGGAAGCGCAGCGCGTTGCGTGCCGCCCAGGGCAGCGTGTAGGTGAGGAACGGCAGGACGTAGATCTCGGTGTCCCAGAAGTAGTGGCCGCCGTAGCCTGAGCCGGTCACCCCCTTGGCCGCGATGCCCTGACCCTCCGCACGCGCGGAGGCCTGGAGGATCGCGAAGAGGTTCCACCGCACGGCCTGCTGCACCGCGGGCTGGCCGGCGACCTCGACGTCGGAGCGGCGCCAGAACTCGTCGAGCCACTCGCGCTGGGCGGCGAACTGGCGGTGGACACCCTCCTCGCGGGTGCGGTCGAGGGTGCGCTCGCAGCGATCGATCAGCTCGCGCGTCGGCACCTGGGAGGCGGTGTGGAAGGACACCAGCTTGGTCAGCCGGATCCGCTGACCGGGCTCGGCCGCGATCCGGTAGATGACCTTGACCAGGTCCTCCTCGGACTGCGCGGTGGTCGTGCAGGGCGCGTCGGTCTCGAGGATGTGGTCGGCCACCACGCCGATCCGCATGCCGCTCTCGGTCGTGCGATAGCCCAGCTTGATCCGGCCGGACCCCGCGTCCGCGTCGTGGATCTCCGGGACCAGCACCCGGCGGTCGAACGACTCGGCCTTGCGGGGGTCCGTCGAGCCACCGCCGATCCCGGCCTCCTGCTGCGGACCCTCGTTGTGAGCGTCCTGCCGGTTGATGAGCTGGGAGGAGATCGCCAAGGACGCCCGCTCGTCGAGCAGCTCGACCTCGAAGGTGAGCACCGCCAGGTGGCGCTGCGCGAGCGGAACCATCCGGCTGCTGCGCACCCGCACCCGCTTGCCGCCGGGTGTGCGCCACAGCAGGTCGCGACTCAGGACGCCGGTGCGGAAGTCCAGCGCCCGCTCGTACTCGATCAGGTCGGCGACCGAGACGTGCAGCGGCTCGTCGTCCACGTAGAGCCGGATCACCTTCGGGTCCGGGACGTTGACGATGGTCTGGCCGATGCGGGCGAAGCCGTAGGCCTCCTCGGCGTGCGAGATCGGCCAGGTCTCGTGGAAGCCGTTGACGAAGGTCCCGTCCAGATGGGCGTCGCGACTCTCCGAGTAGTTGCCCCGCAGCCCGAGATAGCCGTTGCCGACGGAGAAGAGCGACTCGGTGGTGCCGAGGTCATCCGCGTCGAAGCGGGTCTCGACGAGCCGCCACTCGTCGACGGGGAAGCGCGTCCGGTCGAGCGGGTCCGTCGCGGGCGGTGCCTGGTGGGAGGGTCCCGCCCCGTCGTGCGCGCTCACTCGTGACCGCCCGCCGCGTCGACGAGCTCGGCGAGGTCGCCGACCACGAGGTCGGCACCGGCGGCGAGGAGCGCCTCGGCCCCGGCACCGCGGTCGACACCGACCACCAGACCGAAGGCGCCCGCGCGGCCTGCCGCGACCCCGCTGACCGCGTCCTCGAGGACCACCGCCTCGGCGTCGGTCGTGCCCAGCTGGGTCGCGGCATAGGAGAACGTGTCGGGTGCCGGCTTGCCCGGCAGCCCCAGCTCGGCGGCCAGGCCGCCGTGCACGATCAGCGGGAAGTACGACGCCAGCCCGGCCGCCTGCACGACCGCCGGCGCGTTGCGCGACGACGACACGACCGCCATCGGCGTCCCGGCGGCGTGCAGCTGGGCGATGAGCGCCACCGAGCCCGGATAGGGCGCGACGCCGTCGCGTCCGAGGATCGCGGTGAACACCTCGTTCTTGCGGTTGCCGAGCCCGCACACCGTCGCCGCGGTCGGCGGGTCGTCGGGCAGCCCCTCCGGCAGCACGATGCCGCGGGAGGCGAGGAACGAGCGGACGCCGTCGTAGCGCGGCTTGCCGTCGACGTAGGCGAAGTAGTCCTGGTCGGTGTAGGGCGCGAGGTCGACGCCCTCGGGGGCTCCGACCCTCCCGACGTCCTGGAGGGCTGCGGCCTGGGCGTCGAGGAAGGCGTTGAACATCTCGGCCCAGGCGTGCATGTGCACCTCGGCCGTCGGCGTCACGACGCCGTCGAGATCGAAGAGGACCGCCTTCCAGCGGCTCCAGTCCACGCGCACATCAGCCATGACGCGACCCTAGCCCGCCTGGCCGAGCCGGCCGGTTAACCCCGTGTGACGAAGGCGTCGGCGGCCCGGTGGCGCCTCTGTGGGGGAGATGACGCCGGATTCTGGTGGAATGTGGCCATGCGTCTCCCCCTGCCCGGCCCGGTGAAGCAGCGCCTCGGCGTCTGGCTCCTCAACCGGACCATGCGCAACGGCATCGACCTGCGCAAGCTCCGCTTCCTCCCCGACTCGGTGACCCTGCCGCTCAAGCGCGACGGTCTCGACCCGCTGCCGGAGATGATGCGCGTCCAGGCCGAGGAGCCGGTCCGCAAGCTCGCCGACATGTTCGGCAAGGGTGTGTGGCTGGTCAGCGGCTATGAGGAGTCGAAGGAGGTGCTGGCCGGCGGAGCCGACGTGTGGTCCAACGACCTCGGTCAGTTCGTCTCCCAGGAGGGCCGCTCCGACGAGGAGCAGATCGGCGGCCTCGGGATGACCGACCCGCCGCTGCACACGGCGCTGCGGCGCTATCTCACGCCCGAGTTCACGATGCGCCGCCTCGCCCGGCTGCAGCCGGGCATCGAGGCGATCGTGGCCGAGCGCCTGGATGCGATGGCGGAGGCGGGTCGCGACGGGGCGGCGGTCGACATGGTCGAGCAGTTCGCCTTCGCCGTACCTTTCGACGTGATCTGCGACCTGCTCGGCCTGCCGGTCGACGACCGGGGCCGCTTCCTCGAGCTGGGTGTCGCCCGCTTCGACCTCACCGAGGGTGGCGCGGGTGCGTTCGGCGCCGCGGCGCACACGCGGGAGTTCCTGATCAACGCGGTCCGCGAGCAGCGCGGCAACCCGGGCGACGGGCTGATCGGCGCCCTGCTGAAGGAGCACGGCGACGAGCTCGACGACGTGACCCTCGGCGGCATCGCCGACGGCGTCTTCCTCGGCGGCTACGAGACCTCCGCCTCGATGCTGGCGCTGGGGGCCTACCTGATCGCGAGCACGCCCAAGGCCGGCGAGATGCTGCGCTCCGGCGAGGCCGCGCAGGTCGACCAGGTCGTCGAGGAGCTGCTGCGTCATCTCTGTGTCGTGCAGCTGGCCTTCCTGCGCTTCGCCAAGACCGACGTGGTCGTCGGTGGGGTGCAGATCAAGGAGGGCGACGCGGTCGGCGTCTCGCTGCTCGCCGCCAACCGTGACCCGGCGCTGGGCACCGGGGACGCCGCCCTCGGCGTCTTCGACCCCTCCCGCGCGTCGACGCGCCACCTCGCCTTCGGCTGGGGCATGCACCGTTGCGTCGGCGCCGAGCTCGCGCGGATGGAGCTGCGCACCGCGCTGCGGATGCTGGCCGAGCGCTTCCCCGACCTGGCCATGGCCGCGGACCTCTCCGAGCTCGACTTCCGCAAGCTGTCGGCGGTCTATGGCGTCGAGGCCCTGCCCGTCTACACCGGCGCGTCCCGCGAGACGGTGTCGACGGCGTGACCGACGGCGTCTCGCAGCGGATCGTCGTCGTCGGTGGTGACGCGGCCGGGATGAGCGCCGCCCACCAGGCGCTGCGGGCCGCACGGTCGGCGGGGCGCGAGGTCGCGGTGACGGTGATCGAGGCGACCGACCACACGTCGTACTCCGCCTGCGGGATCCCCTACTGGATCGCGGGCGACGTCGCGAGCGGCGAGGAGCTCGTCGCGCGCACCGCCGAGGAGCATCGCGCGGCCGGCGTCGACCTGCGCCTGGGGGCACGTGCCACCGCGATCGACGTCGAGGACCGCACCGTCACCCATGAGGTCGACGGCGTCTCCTCGACCATGTCGTACGACGACCTCGTGCTCGCCACCGGAGCGTCACCGATCCCCCCCGACTGGGCGTGCGGCCCCGACGGACCGGTCGGTGGCGTCCACGCGGTCAAGAACCTCGACGACGGTGCGCTCTGGGTCGACCTGCTCGCCGCGACCGCGCGCCGCGTGACCGACCGGGCGCCGCGTGCCGTCGTCGTCGGTGGCGGCTACATCGGGATCGAGATGGCCGAAGCCCTGCTGCGGCGCGGTTTCTCGACCACGCTGATCACTCGGGGCAGGGTGATGGGCTCCCTCGACGAGGACCTGGGCGGGCGGATCGGCGTCGGGCTGGTCGAGGCCGGCGTCGAGCTGCGCACCGGTGCCACCGTCGAGCGGCTGGAGACGACCGAAGGCCGGGTCGAGGCCGTCGTCACCGCGGCGGGGGAGCGGTTCACGGCCGACGTGGTCGTCCCGGCCCTGGGCGTCGAGCCCGCGACCGCCCTCGGTCGGGCGGCGGGGCTCGCGGTCGGATCGCACGGCGGCTATCTCCCCGATCCGGGCGGACGCATCGCCCCCGGCGTGTGGGCGGCAGGTGACTGCTGCGAGGTCGAGCACCGGATGAGCGGCCGGCCGACGTTCCTCGCTCTCGGCACCCACGCCAACAAGCTGGGCCGCATCGTGGGCGACAACCTGCTCGGTGGCGACCGCCGCTTCGGCGGCGCGCTGGGCACGGCGATCACCCGCTTCGTCGCCGGGTCCGTGCACCTGGAGATCGCGCGCACCGGCCTCTCGACGGCCGAGGCGACGACCCACGGCCACGACGTCGTCTCCCTCGTCACCGAGGGCACGACGGCGAGCGGCTACATGCCCGAGGCGACGCCCATCGCCACCAAGGTCATCGCGGACCGGCAGACCCGCCGGCTCCTCGGCGTCCAGATCGTCGGAGGTGAGGGATCGGCCAAGCGGATCGACGCCGCCGCGGCCGCCCTGTGGGGCGGTCTCGACGTCGACGACCTGGCGGGCATGGACCTCTCCTACGCCCCGCCCTTCGCAACCGTCTGGGACGCGCTGCAGATCGCCGCCCGCCGGCTGGCCGAGCGGATCTGACCCGCCGC
>NZ_STGW01000011.1:0-101 GCF_004912195.1 Nocardioides caeni | reverse complement strand
AGCCGGCCAGGTCGAGCAGCAGCTTGGTGGTGTAGATCTCGAGGCGTGATCGGTTGGCTTCACTGCTGGTGTCGGTGGTGATGCGTCGTGTGCCGGTCGGG
>NZ_STGW01000028.1 GCF_004912195.1 Nocardioides caeni | reverse complement strand
GCCTGGAAGGCGAGGGGCAGCCCCTCCCGGGCAGCGGCGAGCGCCACCCAGGCGGCGATGTTGCCACCCGCCGAGTCGCCCGCGACGCCGATGCGCTGCGGGTCGACGCCGAGGCGATCAGCGTGCTCGTGCACCCACCGCAACGCGGACTCGGCGTCGTCGAACGCCGCAGGGAAGACGCCCTCCGGCCCGACGCGGTAGTCGATCGCCAGCACGGGCACGCCCGAGCGCTCGGCGAGGACACGGCAGGGCGCGTCGTGGGACTCGAGGTCGCCGTAGAGGAACCCGCCACCGTGGAAGAACAGCAGCAGCGGGCCCGGCGCGCTCGGCCGCGGCCCGGTGGGGAGGTAGTGGCGGGCGGGGAGCCCCGCCACCTCGCGGTCGCGCGCCGAGCCGATGGGCTGGTTGCCGCCGGCGATGGCAGCGTTGGCGGCCATCTCGGCGCGGCCCTGGGCGACCGACGGGTTGCCCAGCCGGTCCTTGCCGGTCAGGCGCTGGGCGCGGAGCAGCAGCTGGAGGTCGGCGGCGAGGGTCTGGCCGTCGAGGACCAGCGGCGTCCCGCCGAGGCGCCGTTGCAGGGGCAGGGGAAGACCGAGGAAGAGGCGGGCGGCCAGGGACTCGACGACGGTGCGCGGATTCACGGACGACAACCTACTCGGCGGTAGCGACCACGCCATCCGCCCGCGGAAGGACATCTGCTGTTCACCCGGTCCTGCCACACTCCGCGACATGTCCTCCGAGCAGCACCCGCAGAGCGATCAGGTCGCCGAGACCGAGCCCGCTGGCACACTGGTCGTCGTGCCCGACTCCCCCTCCTCGCCCTCGTCCGGAGACGCGGTCGAGGCGCCGTACGCCGCTCCGGAGGACGTCCTCGCCCGGATCGAGGCCGTCGACAACCGGTTCGTCGACCGGGAGCTGTCGTGGCTCCGCTTCAACGAGCGGGTGCTCGAGCTCGCCGAGGACCCCACGCTGCCACTGCTGGAGCGCGCCCGTTTCCTGGCGATCTTCGCCAGCAACCTCGACGAGTTCTTCATGGTCCGGGTGGCCGGGCTCAAGCGGCGGATCGCGACCGGGCTCGCCGTGCGGGCGGCCAGCGGCATGATGCCGCGCGAGGTGCTCGAGGCGATCTGGCAGCGCGCCGGCGAGCTCAGCCAGCGCCATGCGCGGGTCTTCCGCGACGAGATCGTCCCGGCCCTCGACACCCAGGGCATCGTGCTGGTCCGCTGGGCCGACCTGGAGCGCGACGAGCAGAAGGCCTGCAAGCGACTCTTCAAGGAGCGGGTGTTCCCGGTCCTCACCCCGCTCGCGGTCGACCCGGCCCACCCCTTCCCCTACATCTCCGGCCTCTCGCTCAACCTGGCCGTCCTGATCCGCAACCCGAAGACGGGCAAGGAGCACTTCGCGCGCGTGAAGGTGCCGTCGAACTTCGACCGCTTCGTGCCGTTGGGCAACGCCCGGTTCGTGCCGCTCGAGGACGTCATCGGCGAGCACCTGGGTCGACTCTTCCCGGGCATGGAGGTGCTGGAGTTCCACACCTTCCGGGTCACGCGCAACGAGGACGTCGAGGTCGAGGAGGACGACGCGGAGAACCTGCTGGCCGCGCTCGAGAAGGAGCTGCTGCGCCGTAAGTTCGGTCCCCCCGTCCGCCTCGAGGTCGACCAGTCGATCTCCGCTCCCGTGCTGGAGCTGCTCGTCTCCGAGCTCGACATCAACGAGCAGGAGGTCTTCCGCCTTCCCGGCCCGCTGGACCTGCGAGGACTGCACTCGATCGCCGACCTGCCCCGCGAGGACCTGAAGTACCGCTCCTTCGTGCCGATCACCCACCCGCGTCTGGCGGAGGTGGAGTCCGCTGCGCCGGTCGACGTCTTCAAGGCACTGCGGCGACGCGACGTCCTGCTCCACCACCCCTACGACTCCTTCGCCACGTCGGTGCAGCGCTTCATCGAGCAGGCGGCGGCCGACCCGCACGTGCTCGCGATCAAGCAGACGCTCTATCGCACCTCCGGCGACTCCCCGATCATCGATGCGCTCATCGACGCCGCCGAGGCGGGCAAGCAGGTGCTGGTCCTCGTCGAGATCAAGGCCCGGTTCGACGAGCAGGCCAACATCCGCTGGGCACGCAAGCTGGAGCAGGCCGGCTGCCACGTCGTCTACGGCCTCGTCGGCCTCAAGACCCACTGCAAGCTGGCGATGGTCGTGCGCGACGAGGGCGAGCAGGTCGGGATCCGCCGCTACACCCACATCGGCACCGGCAACTACAACCCGAAGACCTCCCGGATGTATGAGGACCTCGGCCTGCTCACCACCGACGAGGTCATCGGCGAGGACGTCGCCCACCTCTTCAACAACCTGTCCGGCTGGTCGCGCAAGGCGACCTACGACCAGCTCCTGGTCGCTCCCGACTTCGTCCGCTCGGGGCTGGTCGAGCAGATCCACGCCGAGATCGCGCACCACCGGGCCGGTCGGCCCGCGGGCATCCGGATCAAGGCCAACTCCATCGTGGACGAGCAGGTCATCGACGCGCTCTACCTCGCCTCCTGCGAGGGAGTGCCGGTGGAGCTGTTGGTGCGCGGCATCTGCGCCCTCCGGCCGGGCGTCCCGGGCCTGAGCGACAACATCAAGGTCCGCTCGATCCTCGGCCGCTTCCTCGAGCACAGCCGCGTCTTCGGCTTCGAGGGTGGCGGCGAGCCCACGGCCTGGATCGGCTCGGCCGACATGATGCACCGCAACCTGGATCGTCGCGTGGAGGTGCTGGTGCGCCTCCCGGAGCAGAGCCGCGACGAGGTCCGGGCCCTGCTCGACCTCGCCTTCGACGGGGACACCCAGGCGTGGATCCTCGGGCCGGACGCCCGCTGGACCCGCAACGATGGCGCCCGGCATCTCCAGGAGACGCTCATCGAGCGTCAGCGCGGGCGACGCGCCACCAGCTGAAACACCGGTCCGCGCCCTCCGTTCACCCGGTCGCAGGCCGCTGACCTGCGCAAACGCAGTCTCGTCTCGCTGACGGGGCCACCGCGTGCGCCGGGCCACACCGCCCAGCGCTGTCGTGGGTTGCGTTCACGCGTTCGCGGTCCCCTAGCATGTGGACGTTCTTCTCCACTTTCATGGGAGTACTCGTGGGTCTGCGTTTCCGTCCGGTCGACACCTCGTTCTACGACCTCTTCACCACGTCCGCACAGCATCTGGTGGGCGGCGCCGAGCTGCTGGCCGAGATGCTCTCGGAGACCTCCGACAAGGCGAACGTCGCCGAGCGCATGCGCGCCGCCGAGCACGCCGCCGACGAGACCACCCATGCGATCGTCAAGAAGGTCAACAGCACCTTCGTGACGCCGTTCGACCGCGAGGACATCTATGCCCTCGGGTCCGGCCTCGACGACGTCATGGACATGATGGACGAGGCCGTCGACCTGATCCTGCTCTATGAGGTCAAGACGCTCCCGCCCGAGCTGTCCGAGCAGGTCGAGGTCCTCCAGCGCTGCGCCGAGCTGACCGCCGAGGCGATGCCGCGGCTGCAGTCGATGAAGTCGCTCGACGACTACTGGATCGAGATCAACCGCCTCGAGAACACCGGTGACCGCAACCACCGGCGGACCCTCGCCAAGCTCTTCTCCGGCGAGTTCAAGACCATCGAGGTGCTCAAGCTCAAGGACATCGTCGAGTCCCTCGAAGGCGCGATCGACGCCTTCGAGAAGGTCGCGAACACGGTGGAACAGATCGCCGTCAAGGAAGGCTGACCTCGAGCAGTGGACTCCATCCTGCTGATGGTCATCGCGGTCGTCGTGATCGCGCTGGTCTTCGACTACACCAACGGCTTCCACGACGCCGCCAACGCCATCGCCACCTCGGTGTCGACCCGTGCCCTCACCCCGCGCATCGCCCTGGCGATGGCCGCGATCCTCAATTTCGTCGGCGCGCTCCTCGGCGTCGGCGTCGCGAAGACCATCCAGGGCATCATCGACATCGAGTCAGCGGCCCCGAGCGGCGCCGACACGGAGACACAGCTCCATGCCCTCACGATCGTCGCCGCCGCCTTGGTCGGGGCCATCGCCTGGAACCTGATCACCTGGTATTTCGGCATCCCCAGCTCGTCCTCGCACGCGCTCATCGGCGGCATCGTCGGCGCAGGCCTGGCCAGCTCGACCCACGTCCACTGGGACACCATGGTCGAGAAGGTCGCCATCCCGATGATCGCCTCGCCGCTCATCGGCTTCTTCGGGGCCTTCCTCTTCATGACCGCGATCATGTGGGCCTTCCGCAAGGCCAACCCGCACAAGATCAACCGCGGCTTCCGCCTCGCCCAGACGGTCTCGGCGGCCGGCATGTCGCTCGGCCACGGCCTCCAGGACGCGCAGAAGACGATGGGCGTCATCGTGCTCGCCCTCGTCGCCGGCGGCTACTCCGACGGTGACGGCGTGCCGTTGTGGGTGATCGTCGCCGCCGCCACGGCGATCGCGGCCGGCACCTACTCCGGTGGCTGGCGGATCATGCGGACGCTGGGTCGCAAGATCATCGACCTCGACCCCCCTCGCGGGTTCGCCGCCGAGGGCGTCGCGGCGACCGTGCTCTACGTGATGGCGATGGGCCTGCACGCGCCGGTCTCCACCACCCACACGATCACGTCCGCGATCATGGGCTCCGGCGCCACCAAGCGCTTCAGCGCCGTGCGCTGGGGCGTCGCCCGCGGCATCGTCGTGGCCTGGATCGTCACGATCCCCGCCGCCGCCCTCGTCGCCGTGGTGACCTACTTCGGCCTCGCCGCGCTCATCCCCGGCAACTGACCAGTCACCCCACGGCGAGGCTGTAGCCGCGGCCGCGCACCCGTCGTACGACGGCTGCCTCACCGAGGCGGGAGCGCAACCGGGTCGCGTGCATCGCGATGGTGTTGCTGCCCGGGCGGCGCCCGTCACTCCCCCAGAGCGCGTCCCGCAGCTCGTCGTCGGTGACGACGCCGGGCGCAGCGAGCATCAGCGCCCGCAACATCTCGAACTCCTTCAGCGGCAGGTCCGCGATCCGCTCACCGCCGACCTTGACCGTGAACGCGGTGGCGTCGAGCTCCAGCGGGCCGACATGGACGAGCGCGTGCTCGCTGACCGAGCGCGGCGAGAGAGTCATCAGCTCCCACACCCGCTGCGCGTCATAGGGCCGGGGTACGACGGCGCTCGCTCCTGCCGCCACCAGCGGACCGAGGTCCCCGGCATCGGGCGGCCCACCCCCCGCTGCCAGGACGTAGGACGCCCCCAGGCGCCGGATCACGTCGACGAACTCGGGGGCGGGGATGCCGCCGCACTCCGGGGCGACGATGACCGCCAGCGGGTCGGTGCGACCGAACTCCACGAGGCCGTCGGTCGTCGTCGAGACCCAGTTGACGTGGACCCCGCGGGGAGCCATGGCGCCGGCGAGCGCGCCCCCGTCGTCCTCCGGGTCGACCACCAGCAGCTGGGCGCCGGACGTCGCCACCCACCTGCGGAGGTAGGAGCGCACGGACTGGCGGCGGACGTCCGAGCGTCCGTCGTCGATGGTCACCGAGAGTCCCTTCGAGCGCGCCGCGCGGGCCGCCGGCTCAGCCGAAGCGGCCGGAGATGTAGGCCTCGGTCGACGGGTCGTCGGGGTTGGCGAACATCTTCTTGGTCGGGTTGAACTCCACCAGGTGACCGGGCTCGCCGGTGGCCTTGAGGTTGAAGAAGCCGGTGTCGTCGGAGACGCGCGCCGCCTGCTGCATGTTGTGGGTGACGATGACGATCGTGTAGTCGTTCTTGAGCTCGTGGATCAGGTCCTCGATGGCCGAGGTCGAGATCGGGTCGAGCGCCGAGCACGGCTCGTCCATCAGCAGGACGTCCGGCTCGACCGCGATGGCACGGGCGATGCACAGGCGCTGCTGCTGGCCACCGGACAGGCCGGCTCCGGGCTTGTCGAGCCTGTCCTTCACCTCGTTCCAGAGGTTGGCGCCGCGCAACGACTTCTCGACGATCGAGTCGGCGTCGGAGCGGCTCAGCTTCTTGGCGTTGAGCCGCATGCCGGCGAGGACGTTCTCATAGATCGACATCGTCGGGAACGGGTTGGGACGTTGGAAGACCATGCCGATCTGGCGGCGGACCGCGACCGGGTCGACGCCCGGCCCGTAGAGGTCCTGCCCGTCGACGACGATCTTGCCCTCGACACGGGCGCCCGGGATCACCTCGTGCATCCGGTTGAGCGAGCGCAGGAAGGTGGACTTGCCGCAGCCGGAGGGGCCGATGAAGGCGGTGACCGAGCGCGCCTTGATCCACATGTTGACGCCCTCGACCGCGAGGAAGTCCCCGTAGTAGATGTTGACGTCCGAGACGTCGATGCTCTTTGCCATGTCAGTTTTCCTTGTGTTTCAGTGAGGGCGGGTCACTTGGTCTTGGGGGCGAACACGGAGCCGACCACGCGGGCGATCACGTTCAGCACCATCACGATCACGATCAGCACGAACGCGGCGCCCCACACGCGGTCCTCCCAGATCGCGCCGTACTTGGCGTTCGAGGTCTGCGACAGCGACTGGTAGATGAACACCGGCAGCGTCTGCACAGCGCCGTCGAAGGGGTTCCAGTTGACGCTGCGGGCGGTGCCGAGGATCAACAGGAGCGGCGCCGTCTCGCCGGCGACCCGGGCGATGGACAGCGTCACACCGGTGACGATGCCGGCCACAGCGGTCG
>NZ_STGW01000012.1 GCF_004912195.1 Nocardioides caeni | reverse complement strand
CGCGGAGATCGCGACGCCGATGGCCCCACCCAGGCCGATCAGGACGAGGACCGCGATCAGCTCGCCGGGGAGATCGAGCTCCTCGCCGTTGATCGCGAGGACGACCTGGCCGATCACGAAGAACCCCAGGGCGAGGAAGCAGGCCATGGCGCCGTAGAAGGCGGCGGCGCGAGCCGTCGCGATCCACTCCTGGGCGTTGCCCATCCGCGCGGCGCCGCGTTGCTGACCGGTGGCGATGATCGCGACGGCCGCGGCCAGCAGGAAGACACCCGAGCTCTGTGGGGTGCTGAAGATGCCGGGCTCGTGGCTGAGCTTCTCGACCATGACGCTGAGGAACGGCGGCACGTCGCCACCGTCGTAGCGTCCGAAGAGCGCCACGAACAGGAAGCCGACGACCGTGGCCGTCAGCAGGCGCAGCGCGACGACCCGCCCCCGCGCCTGGTGGGCGGCGCCGATGACACCCCAGGGCAGCAGCACGGTCACCAGCGACATGAAGATGATCAGCGCCACCTGCCACGGCTCGAGAAAGTCCGCGAAGTCGCCGAGGAGGAAGCGCACGCAGTCGATCAGCCACGTCAGCACGAGGACGCCCGCGCCGGCTGCCAGCAGCGCCGACTGGGTCTGCAGCCAGATCCGCGCCTCACCGGGCGACTCGTCGTCGCTGCGGGTCTGGACGGCGAGGAGACCGGCCACCAACGCCATCGAGACGCCGGTGCCGATGCCACCCTCGTCGGTCTCGGTGATGTTGACGAGCTCGATGATCAGCGCCGCGAGGACGGACGCGCCGAGCGGGGCGGCCATCGCGAGCTTCACCAGGCGCGACCAGGCCGGCGTCATCGTGGGAACGATCCGGCTCCGGCCGACGTAGGGAACCGCCAGGCTGAAGAGCGAGGCCAGCAGCGACAGCACCACCCACCAGTGGTCGTTGGCGTCCTCGATGTCGCCGCCGGACAGGTTCCACGGCATCGCCAGGGTGATGAGCAGCAGGATCGCGGCGCCGACGTCGGTGACGATGTCGCGGACGGTCACGCCGGCGAACGGGTTCGCCACCGCCGGGCGGGGCGGACCGGCCGGAGCGGAGCCCGGGAACGGCTGGCCCGTCGGCGGCATGGTCGGAGGTGCCGAGAACGGCATGGCGGGGGGCGCGGGCTGCGGCACCACTCCCGTCGGCGGCATGGCGGACGGCATGGGCTGTGGGGCCGTGGGCTGCGCCGGCCGGACGACGGTCCGGTTGCCGTCGCCGTCGGCGGGCCCCGCCGGAGATGCGGCCGGCCCCGACTCACCCGGTGCCGGCTGCGAGAGTCCGGTGGGCGTCCCGCAGCGCCGGCAGAACGGCGTCGAGACCTCGTCTCCACAGTGGGCACAGAATCGCGGCATCTCGGCTCCGGAGTCAGTCGGCTGGCGGTCGAGGCCACACCCTAGGGCCCCGGGTGGGAGCGCACGATGGGGCGCTCACCCCATCGACACCGCCCAGGACTCCCCATCATGCTGGGCCGCGAGCCCGAAATCCGCGGATTCCACCACCGCCCCGCGCCGTTTCCGGCACCATTCGATGCGCCGTTCCGGTCGCCTCGTCGGAAGGAGTTCCGTGTGACCAGCCCGACCCTCGAGGTGCGCTGGGGCACTGCCACGGACGTCGGTCACCGTCGCGCTGACAACCAGGACGCGCTGCTGGCCGGGCCACCTGTCTTCGCAGTCGCCGACGGCATGGGGGGACATCGGGCCGGTCGCGAGGCGGCAGACCTCGTCGTCGCCGCCTTCGCCTCGACCTGCGCGCGGCCGTGGACGACCTCGGACGACGTGCTGCTCGCCGTCGCGCGCGCGGACGAGGCCGTGCGACAGCTCGGCGGCACGGGCCCCGCTGCCCCCGGATCGACCGTCAGCGGCGTGGCGCTGGCATGTCCCGACGGCATCCCGTCCTGGCTGGTGTTCAACATCGGCGACTCGCGTACCTACCTGTTGCGCGCGGGCCAGCTCGAGCTGGTCACCGTCGACCACTCCTACGCCCAGGTGCTGGAGGAGCAGGGCTGCTCCGACGACGTGCGGAGCAGGGCGCCCCGCAACGTGATCATGCGCGCCATCGGGGGCGGCCTGCGCGAGGCCCCCCTCACGGATCAGTGGCTCGTGCCCGCCGAGGCCGGGGACCGTCTGCTGGTGTGCTCCGACGGCCTCACGACCGAGCTCTCCGAGCCGCTGCTGGCGGCGTTGCTGCTCAGCACCCCCGACCCGGCCGCTGCGGCGCAGGGCCTCATCGCCGCAGCCCTGGACAGCGCCGCGCGCGACAACGTGACAGCCGTCGTGGTCGACGCGATCGCCGTACGACGACCGGCGGTGGCGACGGCGCCCGACGAGGACACCCTCCCCGACCTGCCGACGGTCCCGAGGTGAGCGCCGCATGAGCGCCCGCCCCGTCGCGCAGTGGTCGACCGGCCCCCACCACGGCGTGATCTGGGAGAGCGGCCTGGCGTTGGTGTCCGGCGACCTGCCCCTCACCGCTGCCAATCAGCTGTGGGCGCGACTGGCCGACATCGACGACCTGGGCGAGTTCGTCACGGCCCTCGCGGATGTCGCGGGCTCGGGCCTGCTCGTGCTGCCCGACTTCGCCGTCGCCGTCATCCGCGAGCACGGTGACCTCCATGTGGCAGCCCGCGGCCGCCTGGTCGTCGTCGCCGACGTGCCCGGCGAGGCGGTGGTGGTCGACGGAAGCCCCGTCGAGACCTGGACCGAGCGGCAGGTCGCGGGCGCGATGTCGGTCTCGCTCCAGGCGCCCGGCGCGTCGGAGGACCCGACAGACCTTCGCCTCGGCGCGTCCGGCGTGCTGCCGGCGGGCACCCTGCGAACCACGCTGTTCGTGGGTCCGGTCACCGTGCCGGTCGGTGGCGCGGTGCCCGCCTTCGCGGCCCGGCAGCACGCCTCCCCCGACACCGAGGCTGCGCCGCCATCGCCGGGAGCCGACCACCCACTGAAGGCCGCCACCCTCTTCCCGGACGACGACATCGATCCCGCCACGCCCATCGTGCCCCCGGAGGTGGCGGCACCTGCCACCTCATCGAGCCCACCGAGCCCACCGTTGTCGCCGCCGTCGATGCGCGGGCCGATGTGGGGCGCACCGCCGCCAGCCCCCGTGCCGAGCCCCGACGGGGTCCTGGCCGTCCTGTGCGCGAACGGGCATGCCAACCCGCCGCAACGACCTCGGTGCCGCAGCTGCGGGGGCGAGCTCGACGGGCCGCCCCGGCAGGTCCCCCGCCCCTCCCTGGGCCGGTTGTCCACCACCAGCGCCGGCACGATCGAGCTGACCGCACCGGTGGTCATCGGCCGAGCGCCGCGCACCGAGCGGTTCCAGGGCCCCGAGATGCCCCGCCTGCTCGTCCTGACCGAGCCACACATCTCCGCGACCCACCTCGCCCTGCGGATCGACGGATGGTCGGTGCTCGCCGAGGATCTCGGGTCCACCAACGGCACCTACGTCCGCCGCCACGGCCAGCAGCCGTTCCGGCTCGTCGGGCAACCCCACCCCTTGGCCCCAGGTGACGTGATCGACCTCGGTCACGGCGTCCAGCTGCACTTCGAGGAGCTCCCATGACCAACGACGCACCTGACCTCGCCGACGCCGAGGACGCACCCGGCTCCCCCTGGCCCTCACGACTGACCCTGGACTTCGCTGGCGAGGTGCTCACCGCGGAGCCCGGCAAGGAGCTGACCGTCGGCAGGTCGGGCGACCTGGAGATCGACGACAACCCCTACCTGCACCGCGACTTCCTGTGCTTCCGGCACCAGGACGGCATGTGGTGGGTGATCAACGTCGGAGCCCGGCTGGCGGCGTACCTCACCGACGCCCAGGGCCTGATGCGCAGCCGACTGGCACCGGGCGCCCGCTCGCCGCTGGTCTTCCCCCGCACCGTCGTCACGTTCGCGGCCGGCGAGACCCTCTATGAGCTCCTGGTGGACATCCCGGACACGCCCTACGACCCGGTCACCACCCGCAGCAGTGGATCAGGGGCCACGACGATCGTCCCGGGCCAGTTCACGGAGTCACAGCTGCTCTCGATCCTTGCGCTCGCCGAGCCGGTGTTGCGCCGCGCCGGCTCCGGCGCCGGCGAGATCCCGACGACCCAGCAGGCAGCCGACCGGCTCGGCTGGACCACCAAGCGCTTCGACAAGAAGATCGAGAACGTCTGCGACAAGCTCAGCGCCGCCGGCGTACGCGGACTCCGTGGTGCCGGCGCACGGATGGCGTCCAACCGACGTCTCCACCTCGTGGAGTACGCCGTCTCGACGCTGCTCGTCACACCCGAAGACCTCCCGCTGCTGGACCTGCCGCAGCGTCCCGTCGTCGGGGAGGACTGACCAGCGCCCACAGGCCAGGATGCGCCGTGCACCGTCGGGCCGCGCGACGCTCACTCGTCGACGAGGGTGGCCGAGATCCCGTCGATCGTGACGCAGAACTGCCCCACCCAGTCCGCGGGGTTGGCGACCCACGGAGACTCGCTGAGCCTGCCCGAGTCGTCGGTCCAGTGGCGCAGCGTCTCGTCACTCTGGTCGCACCCGGAGCCGACCCGCGAGCCGTACTCGGCAGCGTACTTCGTGTTCGGACGGAATCCGCTGCCCGCGATCAGGAAGTCGTGGCAGTCGTCGAAGTCGGGATCGTCGCAGGTGCCACCCACCTGGAAACGCAGCGTCCGCTTCAGCGACCGCCCGCAGACCTTCGTCGCAGCGCTCCGCTGCGTGACGCCGTCCTGCGTCGCGACGGTGCGGACGGTGGCGCAGATCTGCTGGTTGGGCCCCTTGGTCTTCACGACGCCCGGTCCCCTCGACCAGGCCAGCCGCGTGCTGGACACCTCGGACGCACCAGCGGTGGCGGAGAAGTTCACCGCGTACGCACGCGACACCGCCTTGGCTGCCGTGGGCTTGGCCGGCGGCCCCCACGGGTCGAGCCCCTCGACCTCGGTGCCCGGTCCCTCCTCGCCGTCGTCGAACACCGGGACCACGGTCGCGGTGAACGGGCCGCCCTCGTTGGGCAGCTCCACGCGGATCGGAGACCCAGCAGCGCGAGCGACCTCGTCGCCGTCGACCTCGACGACGTACTCGACCGGCCGGTCGTCTCCGTCCGGCTCGGCGAACTCGATGACCGAGTGGCCGTCGTTGTTCTCGACGACCGCCAGATCGGTGACGGGCAGCCGCTCCTCGTCGACGACGACCAGCACCGCGACGATGCCGGCGGCGATGAGCGCCACCACTGCGAAACCGATCAGGAGGCCGACCCCGATCGCCGACCCCTTGCCCTTCTCGCGTCGACGACCTGAGCGCGTCGCTCCGAAGCTCCGCACCAGAGGGGGCTCTGGTGCGGGTCGCAGGGGCACGACGGGCGGTGGCACGTACGGCGGAGGAGCGACGACCGGCGGCACGTACGGCGGAGGAACCGCACCCACCTGTGTCGGGCCCGGTGTGGGCGACCGAGGCACGACCGGCGGCGACTTCTTCTCCAGGGACGGCGCCGTCACGGTCGAGGCGGCGCCGCCAGGAGCCGGACGAGTGGCCGCCGGCGCGGCGTCGGCCACCGCGGCCGCGAAGGCAGCAGCGGTCGGGAACCTGCGGTCCGGGCTCTTGGCCATCGAGCGGGCGAGGACTGAGTTGAAGGCCGCTGCGCCGGCGGCTGTCGCGGGCAGCTGTGGGATCGGCCCCTGGAGGTGACCGAGGAGGACCTGGGCAGCGGAGCCCTCGTAGGGCGCGTGGCCCGTGAGGACGGCCCACAGGAGACACCCCAGCGAGTAGACGTCCGAGGCCACCGAGGCCGGCGCACCCTCGTGCCGCTCGGGCGCCATGTAGCCGGGGGTGCCGAGGACTCCCTGCGTCGCGGTCGACTCGACGTCGGCGACCGTCGCGATGCCGAAGTCGCAGAGCAGGGCACGCATGCGGCCATCCGGCAGGCGACGTACGAGGACGTTCGACGGCTTGATGTCACGGTGGAGGATCCCGGCGGCATGCGCATCCGACAGGCCGGCGGCCGCCTGGGCGATGAGGTCGACGGCCACCGCGACCGGCGGGGCGCCCTGGGTCCGCAGCAGCTCGGCGAGATCACCGTCCGGCACCAGCTCGGTCGCCAGGAACAGCCAGCCGTCCTGCTCGCCGGCGTCGAAGACCCGGACCACATGAGGCGAGTCCAGCCGCGCGAGCGCCTGCGCCTCCCGCAGGAACCGGTTGCGGTAGGACGACTCCTCCGACAGGTCCGGCGACAAGACCTTCAGTGCGACCTCCCGCTGCAGGTCGCGATGAACCGCGGAGAAGACGACCCCCATCGCGCCCTGACCCAGCCGACGCACGACGTCGTAGCGTCCGAAGGGCTCGCCGGGACGCGGGATCATGACAGCTCTCCGCTCATCCGACGCGTCCCACGCTCGTGCCGATGTCGAGGAGCAGAGCGAGGGCCTTGAGGTCGGAGCCGAAGGCTCCGCGACCGATGAGCTCGGCCGCTTCGCTCCCGGGGATACCGAGGTCGACTTCCATCACGCAGACGCCCTGACGACCACACAGGTCATGTCGTCGTTGACCACGCTCCGGGCGACGCGCGCGTCGCTGACCGCACGCTCGAACGCCTTTCCTCCGGTGGCCAGGACCTCCCAGATCGGCTCGCCTGCCTCGTCAGCCGCCAGCGCCCACCGGGCCACCTCGTCCGTCGCGAGGAGCCAGACGTCCTCGGGCTCGGCCGGCCCCTCGACCGTGCGCAACGAGGGCAGTGACCGCGTCTCGGCGGCATCACTGGCCAACAGCAGCGGCGCGCCCGAGGCCGCTGAGCTCGCCTCGTAGGGGAAGCCTGACACCACCTGGAAGCCGGTCGCGGCACGGCGCAGGTGCAGGACGAGCGCGTCGCCGACCGCGACCGCACGCCAGACCAACCCGTCAGACGTGCGGACCACCCGGAGCCCGAGGAAGGTCGCATGTGCCGCCTTCTGGCCCGCTTCGGCCTGCCACCAGGAGGATCCGCTGCCGTCCGCTCCGGCCCGCGTCGCACGCTCCGTGGCGTACGACGCCGCGCACTCCAGCGCCCACGCGGCCACCGCCGTCGGGGTGACCGCCGGCGGAGCTTCCAGCCAGCGGCGGACCAGGGTGCGCGCCCATGCCCCGGCGTCGAAGGAGCTCGACGCCCCGTCGGCGACCGCCGCGACACCGAGCGGGCCGGCAGCGCCGGCGTCGTCGTTCTCCTCGGCGGAGGCGCCCTCCTTGGGCAGCGAGGAGGATGCGAGGGTGCTGAGCGGCACGAGGACCTCGCTGCCGGCAGCGGTAGGGGCCACGAACGGGACCGGCTCAGTGGCGGCGGCCCCCGGAGAGGCCGACACCACGTGCGCCGTGCGGCGTCCGGTGGCGGCAACCAACAACGTCGCCAGCAGCGCCGCGACGATGCCGGCCGCGGCGAGGACGTACCACTCCTCCCGGAGCGTGTCACTGCTCTGCGCCAGGATCACCGTGCCGACGATCGTCACCACGCCACCCATCACCAGCGCCACCATGGACGGCACTGTGCCGCCAGACGCCTTGCCCAGGTCGCTCATACGGCCCTCCCGATGCTCGTCCCGACGTTGAGGAACAGCGCCAGCGTGCGGATGTCGGCGTTGAAGGCGAAGGCCCGTGCGCCCGGTGCGACCGCGATCCCCTGTCCATTCGCGCTCTGGATCATGGGAGCCGGCAGCGGCGATGACATCTCGAACAGTCGCTCGGCGTAGGGATCGCCCAGGCCCGTCACCGACGAGGGGAAGAGGGCGGGCTGCGCCGGGTGGTCGCTGAGGCCGATGTTGAACACCAGGGTGTGGCCGTCCTCCGTGGCGAGGCCCTGGATTCGGCGGCACCACACCGACGGATCGCCATCGGTGGCCTCCCCGTCGGACATGTTGATGACGATCGGCGGATAGCCCCGCGGATGCTCGCGGACCCAGTCGGCGGCCATCCGGCCGGCGTGGTCGAGCGCCAGGCACATGGGGGTCCCGCCCGAGGCGCGTGGCTCGACCCAGACCGGACGGTTCGTGGCACCGCCGGCGCCCGGTTGCGAGTCGATGCGGAGCGGTCGGGCGGCGTACTGCGTCGTGGAGAACGGACCGCCGTCGGGTGAGACCGGCGCGAGCTCACGGCGCACCACCGGCTGGCCGGAGTCGTCCGTGGAGTAGCCGACGACGTCGACGAAGAAGTAGGGACGCGGCTCCTCGCGGGGGTTCTTCACGGACCGGAGAACCAGCTCGTAGAGGAGGTTGTTGATGTGGTCCGCGACCGCCTGTGCCTTCGAGATCGTGCTCCCGGCCAGGGGGTCGCTCATCGACTCCGACTGGTCGACAGCCAGCACGATCAACGCCGGGTTGGACCGGTCGACGCGCTGGGTGTGGCTCACGGCGTCGCCTCCTGCCCTGGCGCCGGGCACTCACGAGCGATCCGCGCCGCGACGTTCCGCGCCGCCACGTTGTCCTGATCGCCCACCTCGAGCGCCTCGTCGAGCGCCGGGCAGGGCAACGTGATCAGCCGCGACGAGAGCGGCAACGCGTCGCGGTTGCTACCGCAGGTCTCCTCCGACCAATGCACGACCCACCGGCCGCTGGTGGTCTCGGTGAGGAACATGCGCCCGCAGCCGCTGCCGAGGTCCGGGACACGCTCATGCGGCTGTCCGGCACCGGGGCGGTTGGTGTCGCGTGCCGCCGTCGGCGGGTTCTCGTCCGACACGAGGACCACCGTGGCGGCCCCGAGTACGCCGACAGCCGCGCCCAGCGCGCCGACGACCGCTGCCCTGATCGTCATCGTCCCGACCTCCATCGGAAGCGGACGAACGTCCCGCCGACCGCCAGCACCGTTCCGTTGGCGATCGGGATGCTCTGTCCCGCGCGCACCGGCCTGCCATCCACCGTGAATGCTCCCGTCCCGGACGCCACCGCGGCGCCACCCTGGATCCGGATCTCGACGTGGTTCGGGACGATGCCGGGGCCGGTGACCCGCAGGCCGGCTGACCCGGCCGACCCGATCACGAGACGGCCACGGTCCACCGTCACGTCGCGACCGCGCAACGGCCCCTCGAGCACCTTCACCCAAGCCGAGCGGGCGATCCGTTCGAACCCGCCGATCGCCATGCCCACGAGGGTGCAGGCCACGACGACCGCGATGACGGTCGCCGAGTCGGACGCATCGATGTGGAGCACCAGGCTGCCGCCGCCACTGTCCGTCCAGTCCTCGCCCCGAGCCCAGCGGGGCTCGGTGGCCAGGTGCAGGAAGCCGCCGATCAGGCCGCCCGAGGCGCCGCCGAGCAGGCCGGCGGCGATCGTGCGCGCCGACGTACGGACGATGCCGAGCGCGAGCCCGACCGCCATGCCCACCATCAGCCAGGGCGCGAGGATCATGCTGGTGGGTGGCGTCGCCGGCAACGGGCTGGGCAGCGTCGTCTGGAAGACGCCGAGCCCGATCAGGGCACCCAGCGCACCGAGGAGCGCCCCGGAAGGGCCGCGCACGGCAGCGCGACCCCACGCCTTCTGGGTGAGGTCGGGGGCGGCCCCGATGATGCCTCCGAGCAGGCCGCCGACGAGGATCATGAACACCGGCGGGCCGGCCTCGACCGGCAGCGCGTCCGCCAGCGCCACGAAGACCACGCAGGCCAGCAGGCCGGCCACCAGCCCGCCGAGCGCGCCGATGACGAGACCGTTGAGCCCGAAGACGTTGAGGAACGACCGGGCTCCCGCCGTCTCGGCCGGCGGGACCGGCACCGGCTGCGGACTGGTCCCCGACGGGCCTCGAGAATCGTCGGCCCACCACTGGACGCCCGAGCCGGAGGCTGCAGGCTCCGGCGCACCCCGCAGAGTGCTCGGCTGCTCGGACACCGGAGGCAGCGCGGTCGGGGGCACGGCGAGTGGCGGTGGAGTCGGCGATGTCGCCACCACCTGTGTCGCGGCCGGCGCGCCGACCGGAAGCGGGCGGCCGCAGGCAGTCCGCAGACCCGCCGCAAGCTCGCGCACGCGGGGGTCGGGGATCCGTTCGACCGCCGCCCACACCTCGGTCGCCGCGCCGGGGGCGAAGTCGGCGTCGGTGAAGACCAGGTTCTCCGCGTTGTGGAAGCGCCACAGGGACGCGTCCTGCGCGAGCGCGCGCAGGCTGAGCCGGATGACGGCGATGCTGAAGGCGTCGACGCCGGGACCCCAGTGCTCCCGGGCCCTGGCGGGGTGCTGGAAGTAGGGATGGCCCACCTCGGCCGGAGCCAGCTCGGGCGACATCGTCGGGGCATAGGTGCCGTCGAGGTCCACCAGCAGCAGCGTGTTGCCGTCGACGAGGATGTTGCCGCACTGGAGATCGCCGTGCGCGAGGCCGATCGCCACCAGCTCAGCGACCATCGCGTCGAAGCCGTCGGCGAGCGCGGTCAGTCCGGCGAGATCGCCGGCCTCCAGCAGGTCGTCCACCGCCGCGTCCAGCGGGACGCCGTCCACCCACGGCATCAGGACTCCGGGCCGTCGTGCTCCGTCCACGGTGAGGGCGCCGTCGATCCATCGGCCCGGCGGGAGGTACGACGAAGGGTGGCTCGCCAGGTGCCGCGCCAGGAGGTCGTAGCGCTGGGCAGCATGGCCGGGCGAACGCGTGAAGAAGCGCAGCGCAAGGGCGCCCTCAGGATGATCGAGCTCGAACACGACCGCGTTCTGACCCGTGGCGGACAGCGGCGTCCCCCACGTCGGGTGCCGACTGACCCTCGCCGCGGCGAAGTCGGGCCAGGCCGTCAGCGGGGTCGGTGTCTGCTGGATCGCTGCCACGTGGTCCGATGCCGTCGGCCACGCGCCCGGCGGCGGTGGCTGGTGCTGGCCGCCCAGCGGCAGTGCTGCGAAGCCGCGGTGCCAGCGACCGGCGGTGGTCGTCGGCGGACCGGAGCTCGCCGCGCCTCGCTCGGACAGGCCCAATGCGGTGAGCGCGTCGAGCAGCTCCTGCGCGGTCCGGTAGCGGGTGGTCGGATCGCGGTCGACCGCTCGCCCCAGGACCGCGGCGAAGCCCGGGCTGACCGGGAGCGTGGAGGTGTCGATCGGCTCGCCGTCGACGATGCGGCGGATGAGCGCCGGGATGCTGGAGCCGCTCGGCCCGGCAAAGGGCGCCACTCCCGCAACGGCCTCGTAGATCGTGACGCCGAGAGAGTAGACGTCGGTGGCAGCGCTGGCGTCGGCCTCGTGGAAGAGCTCCGGCGCCATGTAGATGATCGTGCCCTTGGCCCCGGGGATCGTCGTCGTGGAGCCGTCGACCAGCCGAGCGACGCCGAAGTCGGCCAGCAGCGGCGCGCCGTCGCGCGACAGCAGGATGTTCGACGGCTTGACGTCGCGGTGCAGGACGCCGGCACGGTGAGCGGCGTCGAGCGCTGTCGCCATGGCTCGCAGCAGCTCTCGGGCCTCACCCTCGTGCAGCGGCCCGGTGCGGCGCAGACGATCGCTGAGGACGCCGCCCGCGGCGTACTCCATGACGATGAACGGCTCGCCGCGCTCGGTCCGCCCCGCGTTGAAGACGGTGACGATCTCGCGGCACTCGGTCAGCGAGCCGATCGCCAAACACTCGCGTCGGAACGAGTCGAAGTCGACCTCGTCCGCCAGGGGTCGGAACACCTTGACCGCCACGTCCCGGTTGAAGGACAGCTCCCGCGCCCGGTACACCGACCCGAACGCGCCCGCGCCCAGTCGGACGGCATCGGCATAGCCGGCGATGCCCAGATCAGTCGTCGCCGCAGCGTCCATGAGCCCCCATCTCGTCCGTCAACACCAACAAGGGTGGCCACGTCCGAGAGCACGCCAGCGTGGAGCAGCGCCGAGGCAGTCCGCAGCGTAGTGGACCGCGGGCACGCCGGGGCGGAAAACCGGATGGGGAGTCCTCCCCATCGCGGGGTCAGGCGAAGGTGCGCTCCACGAGCGAGCTGAAGAAGCCGAGGCCGTCGAGGCCGCAGCCCGTCAGCTCCTCGACCGCGTGCTCGGGGTGCGGCATCAGGCCGACGACGTTGCCGCGCTCGTTGGTGACGCCGGCGATGTCGTTGAGTGACCCGTTGGGGTTGACCTCGAGATAGCGGGCCACGACCTGGCCCTCGCCCTCGATGCGCGCCAGCGTCTCGGCGTCGGCGACGAACCCACCCTCGCCGTTCTTGAGCACGATCCGGATCTCCTGGCCCTCGGCATAGGCCGACGTCCACGGGGTCCGGTTGTTCTCCACGCGCAGCAGCTGGTCGCGACACACGAACTTGCGGTGGTCGTTGCGGATCAGCGCACCCGGCAGCAGGTGCGACTCGCACAGGATCTGGAAGCCGTTGCAGATGCCGAGGACGGGCATGCCGCCCTTCGCCGCCTCGACGACCTTGTCCATCACCGGAGCGAAGCGGGAGATGGCGCCGCAACGGAGGTAGTCGCCGTACGAGAAGCCACCGGGAAGCACGACCGCGTCGACACCCTTGAGGTCCGCGTCGCCGTGCCAGAGCGCGACCGCCTCGTTGCCACCCAGACGTACGGCGCGCTGGGCGTCGACGTCGTCGAGCGATCCGGGGAAGGTGACGACCCCGACCTTCACGACTGCTGGTCCTCGACGGTCACGGTGAAGTTCTCGATGACCGGGTTGGACAGCAGAGTCTCGGCCATCTTCTCGACCTCAGCGAGCACCGCGTCGGTCACCTCGGCGACCTCGAGCTCGAAGCGCTTGCCCTGACGGACGTCGCTCACCCCGGTGAAGCCGAGGCGGGGCAGCGCACCATGGACGGCCTTCCCCTGCGGGTCGAGGATCTCGGGCTTCGGCATGACAGATACGACGACTCGGGCCACGTCGCGATTCTAGTGGTGCGCCGCTTCGGCCTCGCACCCGGCGGCCGAGGACCGGACGGAGCCCCCTCCGTTCGTCGAGGAGGCCGTCCGCCTCCGTTGGTCGAGGAGGCCGGCCACGGCCGTCTCGAGACCTCCGTAGCCTCTGCGCCGGACTGTGACCCGGGGGGAGTGGGTGGGTCGGCGCCTGCGGCGCCTCCCGGGACGACCCCCGGCGGCGCAGAGCGGGGCCCCCGCCCTCGGCCACCGTCGTGCGCGGCTGACCGTTGCTTCCCGCCGAGGGCACCCCGATGTGCCGGCGGGGGTCGCCCCGTCCGGCACCGCAGGCGCCGCCCCCGGACCCCTCAACCTGCAGAGTCGGCTTGCCGCCGGACCAGGGCAGGACCTACGGAAGACAACCGCGGCGCGGCAGCGCGGCGCCCCAGCGGCGAAGCCGCGTCGGGGCCGGTCCGCGGGCCGAGCCCAGCGAGCGCCCGGGCGGCCGGCCCCGACAGGGCGACGAGCTCGCGCAAATCAACCTGCAGAGTCGGCTTGCCGCCGGACCAGGGCAGGACCTACGGAAGACAACCGCGGCGCGGCAGCGCGGCGCCCCAGCGGCGAAGCCGCGTCGGGGCCGGTCCGCGGGCCGAGCGCCGCGAGCGCCCGGGCGGCCGGCCCCGACAGGGCGACGAGCTCGCGCAGTCGATCAGCTCAGCTCGCGCTTGAGGATCTTGCCGGTCGCGGTCATCGGGAGGTTCTCGACGATCTCGACGATGCGCGGGTACTTGTAGGCCGCCATCTGCTCCTTGCTCCAGGCGACGATCTCCTCGGGCGTGGCGCTCTCGCCGGGCTTGAGGATGACGACGGCCTTGATCTCCTCGCCGTGGGACTCGTGAGGGACGCCGATGACGGCGGCGAGGGAGATGGCGGGGTGGGTGAGGAGCACCTCTTCGATCTCGCGGGGGTACACGTTGAAGCCGCCGCGGATGATCATGTCCTTGGAGCGGTCGACGATGTAGTACCAGCCGTCGGCGTCGCGGCGGCCGAGGTCGCCGGAGCGGAACCAGCCGTCGGGGCTGATCGCCTCGGCGGTGGCGTCGGGGCGCTGGTAGTAGCCCTTCATGATGTTGTGGCCCTTGATGGCGATCTCACCGACGGCGGTCTTGCCGTCCTCCTCGATGGTGCCGTCGACCTCGTCCCAGGTCTCGGGCTGGAGGAGCTTCATCTCGACGCCAGGGATCGGCAGGCCGATGGACCCGACGCGGACGGGCTGGCCGTACTTGCTGAACGATGCGACCGGCGAGGTCTCGGACAGGCCGTAGCCCTCGAGGATCGTCACGCCGAAGCGCTCCTCGAACTGCTTGTGGACCTCGACGGGGAGGGCGGCGCCGCCGGCGACGGCGACGCGGAGGTTCTTGGCGAGCCCGGCGACGTCGACGCTGTCGTCGAGGGCGCCGAGCAGGCCCCAGTACATCGTCGGGACGCCGCCGAAGAAGGTGACGCCCTCGCGCTGCATCAGGCCGAGTGCGGGGCCGGCCTCGAAGCGCGGGAGCAGCACGACCGTGCCGCCGAAGGCGAAGCCGCCGTTCTGGATGACGGTCTGGCCGAAGGAGTGGAAGAGCGGGAGGACGCAGAGATAGGTGTCCGGGTTGGCGGAGTCCGCGCCGAAGAGGTCCTTGCCGGTGAGCGCGTTGTCGCGCATGTTGCGGTGTCGCAGCTCGGCGCCCTTGGGCTGACCGGTGGTGCCGGAGGTGTAGAGGATGACGGCCGTGTCGTCGTCGTCGACGGCGACGGTGTCGAACTGGGGCGACTGGCCGGCCAGGCCCTGGCCGAGGGTCTCGGTGCCCTCGATCGGCGACGGCGCGGTCGGGTCGGCGGTGATGACGAAGAAGTGCTCGCAGCCGTCGGCGCCCTGGAAGCCCTCGTAGGCCTCGGCGCCGATGGGCAGGTCGGGGGTGCCCTGGAAGGCGAAGAGGGCCTTCGCGTCGGAGTCGCCGAGGTGGTAGGCCACCTCGCGGCCCTTGAGGAGCACGTTGAGCGGCACGACGGTGGCGCCGGCCTTGAGGATCCCGAAGTAGACGATCGTGAAGTACGGCAGGTTCGGGCAGCTGAGCGCGACCTTGTCGCCGGGCTTGATGCCCCGGCTCACCAGCAGGTTGGCGACCTGGTTGGCGGCGCCGTTGACCTGCGGGTAGCTCAACCGGGTGTCGCCGAACACCAGGGCGGTGCGGTCGGGGAAGTCCCGGGCGCTGTCGTCGAGGAAGGAGGCAAGGTTCGTCATGGCCTCAACCTACTTGCCGGACGTGAGCCCGGTCACTGGTCCGGCGCCCAGTCCGACCGGCGCCGGATTGTGCGCGGGACCAGTCCGGCAGCGGCCGGGGGTGGCCCGATGCGGTGGCGTCAGAAGCGCTCGCCGGTGAGCCGCTCGTAGGCCTCGATGTAGCGACTGCGCGTCCGCTCGATCACCTCGGCCGGCAGCGCCGGGGGCGCGTCCCCGGACGACTTGTCCCAGCCGCTCTCGGGCGAGAGCGCCCAGTTGCGCACGATCTGCTTGTCGTACGACGGCTGGGTGCGCCCGGGCTGCCAGTCGTCGGCCGGCCAGTAGCGGGAGGAATCGGGGGTGAGGACCTCGTCGGCGAGCACGATCGCGCCGCCCGCGCCGGTCCCGAACTCGAACTTCGTGTCGGCGAGGATGATGCCCTGCTCGCGGGCGATCTCCTCGGCCCGGCCATAGACCTGCAGGGTCAGGTCGCGCAGCGCGGCGGCGGACTCCGCGCCGACGGTGGCCACCACGGCGTCGTACGAGACGTTCTCGTCGTGGTCGCCGAGGTCGGCCTTCGTGGCGGGCGTGAAGATCGGCTCGGGCAGGCGACTGCCGTCCTCGAGACCCGCGGGCAGCGCGATGCCGCACACCTCACCGGTGGCGCGGTAGTCCAGCAGGCCGGAGCCGGTGAGATAGCCACGGGCGACGCACTCGACGGGGAACATGTCGAGCCGCTCGCAGATGACCGCGCGGCCACGGACCGCGTCGGGGACGTCGGTCGACACGACGTGGTGCGGCACGAGCGCGGCGAGCTGGTCGAACCACCACAACGACATCCGGGTGAGGATCTCGCCCTTGTCGGGGATCGTCGTCTCCAGGACGAAGTCGAAGATGGAGAGCCGGTCGCTGGCGACCATCAGCAGCTTGCCGATGTGGGGGCCCTCGGTCATCTCGTAGAGGTCGCGCACCTTCCCGGAGTGCAGGTGGCGGGCGCCGGGGAGCACCGGGGCGGGCGGGATGTTCGCGAGGGTCACGGCCCCAGCCTATTGACGCGCCTGCGGCGAGGGCAGGGCGGCCGACGACCGGCACGCGGCGGGTGGCACAGTAGGAACATGGTGGAGTCGGCAGAAGCGGAAGAGGTCTGGGCCCGGATCGTCGGCGCCCAGCGCCAGACCATCCCGGGCGAGTGCCCCGAGTGTGCGGGTGTCGCGCCCGAGCGGATCGTCTGGGAGGACGAGTTCTGGATCCTCTCCTACACCGACGGCCCAGCCGACATGGCCGCCTCGCTGCTGCTGCAGACCCGCGAGCACACCCGGGTCGGCCAGCTCGATGACGAGCTCGCGTCCCAGTTCGGCCGGATCTCCAACCGCCTGGTGCGGATCATCGAGAACCTGCCGGAGTCGGCGTACGTCGACGTCAGCCGCTACGGCGCACACCGCGGCCACTTCCACGTGTGGTTCTTCGCGCCGCATGCCGAGGGCCAGGACTCACCGGCCGACCTCCCCACCATCGCGGCCAAGCTCGCCAACTGGGGCGGCAACGCCCGGGCCTGACCAGACGCGTCGAGACCGGGTGACGGGGACGGCACCGGTGACGGGATCGACGCCGGTCCTCCTGCCCCGCCCCCGCCTGCTCGATCGTCTCGGCACGAACGAGTCCCGCGTCGTGGTGCTGTCCGCTCCCAGCGGCTCGGGCAAGACGAGCCTGGTCCGCTCATGGGTCGATCAGCAGGAGAGCCTGCAGGTCGTCTGGGTCACCCTCGACACCGACCACGTCGGCCGCACCAACCTGTGGCAGGCCGTCGTCACCAACGCCGGTCGCCTCGGCGTGCTGCCGACCGCCGACGCCGCGGATCTCGTCGCGGATCTGGAGCGGGCCACGGACCTGCCCGCCCTGGTGGCGACGGCGCTCGCGAGCCGACCGCGGCTGGTCCTCGTCCTCGACGCCTACGAGCGGCTCCGCGACGCCACCGCCGCCGTCGACGACGACGTGCAGCGGCTCGTCCGGGCCCACCCCGATCTCACGGTCGTGATCACGACCCGCACCACCACGGGCCTGGCCCATCCGGGCCGGACCCTGCGAGGGGATGTCGAGCTGCTGACCGCGACCGACCTGGCGTTCACCGAGGAGGAGACGGCTGCCCTCCTCGCGACCCACGGCGCGCCGGGCACCACCCGTCACGCGGCCGACCTGCACCGCGCGACCGGCGGGTTCCCTCTGGCGGTCCGGGCCGGGATGATCTCGCTGGCCCGCGCCTCCGACGGCGTCCCGGACTGGCCGTCGCTGGTCGCCGACGACCTGCGCGGCCAGCTCACGGACGCCGCGACCCGGGCCTTCGTGCTGGCGACCAGCGTGCCGCCGTACTTCGATGTGGAGCTGGCGATCGAGCTGACCGGGTCGCCGGAGGCGAAGGCCGTCATCGCCGAGCTCGAGTGGAACGGCCTGGGCCGCTGGATCCCGTTCGCGCCGGGCCGGCAGGTGTTCCAGTACGTCGAGTCGCTGCGTACGGCGATGCGCGCCGACGTCGAGCAGCTGCCGGCCGGCCGACGGGCCCGGCTCGCCCTGCAGACGGTCGGATGGCTGCACCGCAACGGCAACTTCGAGGCTGCCTTCGAGGTCGCCGTCGATGCCCGCCAGTACGACATCGCCGGCCGGGTCTATGCCGCACTCGTCGCCAGCAACCCGGACACGATCACGACCGGCCGCTTCGACCGCCAGCTGGCGAGCGTGCCACGCCGCGCGCTGACGCAGTACCCGGCCCTCGCCCTCGGCCGGGGCCTGGCCTGTCATCGCAACCCCGCGCTGCACGGCGCGGCCGTCGAGTTCTTCCGCATCCCCGCCGCGTGGACGACGCCACGCAGCCCCGACATGACGCCCGGGGAGATCCTGACCTGCCACACCGCCAAGGCGGCCAGCCTGCGGATCCTGGGCCGGTTCGACGAGGCCGGCCGCGCCGCCCACCAGGCGCTGGCCTACTTCGCGACGATCCCCGACGGCGAGCAGCTCCATGTCACCGACCTGGGCGCGACCACCTTGCGGCACCTGGCCTACTCCCTCTTCCAGGACGGCCAGATCGACGCCGCACGCGCGACGACGATGCAGGCGATCACGCTGAGCACCCACGCCGAGTCGCTCAACCACACCGCCGTCTACGCCGTCGGCTTCAACGCCCTGGACGGACGCACCGCCGAGGCGCGCGCCGCGCTCGACCACATCGACCCCGGCGCGTGGCGGCCGGGGCAGACCGAGACCTATCCCAATGCGCTCGGGCGGATCGGTCGCGCCGCTCTGCTGGTCGACGACTTCGACCTGGCTGCCTCGATCAGCGAGTACGACGGCTGCGCCTTCGCCACGGCCTCGGAGTTCTGGCCGTTCGTGACCTGGACGCTGATGCACGCCCACCTCGGGCTCGGCCAGGCCACGACGGAGGCACACCGTGTCGAGGCCGCACTGGCCCGTACCCCGGCGCCGCCGGGGATGGCCGACAGCCTCGGCTCGGCCGCGGTCCGCGGCACGCTGGCGATCCTCTGGCTCGCCGCTGGCAACCGGACCAAGGCCGGTCCCCTGCTGCGCCTGCGCACCCGCTATCCCGGCCAGCTGGCACCGGCCGTGCTGCTGTCACGGCTGCTGGCCGGCGAGGCGACGGAGGTGGTCGCGGCGCTGCCGGACGTGGAGACCCTCGCCGGCCACACGGGGCGCTCCACGGCGGCGGTCCTGGCTCTCGGCGCCGCCGCGGCGCTGCGGGTCGACCGACCGGACACGGCCATCGCCCTGCTCGACCGGATGGTGGCGCTCGTCGGCCCCGGCGGTGCGCGGCTGCACCTGATGTATCTGCCGGGCGAGGACCTGGCGGCGCTGCGGGCGCTGGCGGCCGATCGCAACAACACCGCGCTGATCGACTACCTGGCGGCGCCCGTGCCGCACGTCGTGACCGCGGTCGCTGCGCCGCCGGCGTTGACCGCTCAGGAGCGCACCGTCATCGCGGCCTTCGCGCGACACCCCACGCGGGCCGCCACCGCCGCGGCACTCCACATCTCGGAGAACACCGTGAAGACGCACCTGCGCCGCATCTACCGCAAGCTCGGCGTCAACTCCCGCGACGCCGTCATCCAGAAGGCGATCGAGCTGGATCTGCTGGGACCGCCACGCGCGCCGTGACCAGCAGCACGACGGCGGCAGCGGCTGCGGCGACCGAGCAGATCGTCCACACGGCGAAGTACCCCTCCAGGCTGCCCGCGCTCGCGCGGTCGCTGCCGGTCGCGGCGAGGCACAGCGCGAAGACGGAGGACGCGAGTCCACCGCCGATCGCCTTCGTCGCGTTCGTCAGGCCGGCGGCGGCTCCGATCCGCTCGACCGGTGCGACCGACGCCGCGGCGGCCGGGACGGCGGCGACGAGGCCACCGGTACCGAGACCGATGAGCGCCATCACCCCCCAGGCCGCCCCGGGACTGCCGTGCAGGGGCAGCCACAGTGCATAACCTGCCGCCGTCGCCAGGCACCCGGCGACCATCGCGCGGCGCGCGCCCAGGATCCGGCTCAGTGGGGCGAGGGTGAGCGCGCCGATCGCCAGGCACGCGACGTAGAGGGCGGTCCGCCCCGACCCGGCGGCGGCGCTCAGCCCGAAGCCGAAGCCGTGGACGTCAGGGTCGCTGCGGAAGTAGGTCTGCAAGGGCACCTGGGCGCCCAGCAGCGACATCCCGATGAGGAAGGACGTGGCCTGGATGCTCCACTGCGCGGGCTGCGCCAGCAGGCGTACGTCGACCATGGGGTCGGGGTGGGCCGCCTCGTGCCGCCACCAGGGCACGAGCAGCACCAGTCCGGCGAGGACCATCAGCCAGGCCGGGGCGGAGCCGGCGCCGAGGAGGCGGACGAGGACGAGGCCGCCGAGGACCGACAGGACCGCGAGCGCCATCAGGGCGAGGCCGGCCCAGTCGAAGCCGACCCGGCCCTCCGTGCGCACGGGCGGCACCTCGTCGAGCAGCGCGAGCAGCGGGAGGCACAGGGTGACGATGACGGCGGGCACGACGAGCAGCGTCGTCATCGAGAGACGGTCGGCGAGCTGGCCGGCAGCGACCGCCGCCGCGATCACCGAGAGCTCGAGGGTGGCGACCAGGATCGCCGCGCCGCGGCGCGTCAGCCGGCCCTGGTCCGGATGTCCCTCGGCCCGGCGGTGGACGATCGCGATCTCCAGCGGCAGCCAGACGATGTAGACGCCCTGCAGGGTCCAGGCCAGCAGCAGCAGCGGGTAGGCCGGCGCGAGGGCGATGCCCCAGGTGGCCGCCGCGGCCACCGCGGTGGCGGCGAGCAGGACCCGGCGGTGGCCGACGAGGTCGCCGAGGCGCGCCAACGGCGGCACGACCAGGGCCGAGAACACGAGCTGGCAGGCGTCGAGCCAGTTGAGGTCGGCGTACCGGACGTCGTGGACATGCGCGATGTCGACCATCACGGGGCCGTAGTAGCCCTGGATCACGCCGCTGGCGACCTCGACCGCAGCCAGCACGGCGATCACGGTCAGGAGCGGGTGACCCGGCGGGCGACATCCACGACCAGGCATTGTCACGTCCGCGATTGTGAGGGTTCGCTGGTTCCGGCGGGGCGTGGGGTCCGGCCCTCGGAACGAAGGTGCTCCCCTTGACTTCCTCGTCTCGGCGCGCGGCCGCCTGCACGGCCGCGCTCATGGTGATCAGTGGTGCGACCGTGGTCGGCGGTGGCGGGCGACCCCGGCGCAGGCGGCCCCGGGCCCGACGGTGTCGCGTGGGGCGACACCGTCGTCGGGCTTCGTCGTCGCGGAGGTCGGCACGGGGCTCGATGTCCAGCCGCGGAACCTGGTGGTGACCGCGACGCCGATCTCCTGACCCGGAGTCGCCTCCGGCGACAACGGCCCCGAACCCCGGTCCGGGCAGACCACGATCCCCCCTCAGGTCTGCCCGGACCGGTCCGGCATCCAGGGCAAGCAGCCCCGGCACTCGAGCGCCGGACTGGCAGACTCACCCCATGCCCGTCGTGAAGATCAACGCCATCCACGTCCCCCCGCAGGCCGGACCGGAGCTGGAGAAGCGGTTCGCCGCTCGCGCCGGCGCCGTCGAGAACGCGGCCGGCTTCCTGGGCTTCCAGCTGCTCCGCCCGACGGCCGGCGACGAGCGCTACTTCGTCGTCACCCAGTGGGCCGACGAGGAGTCCTTCGCCGCCTGGCGCGACGGCGACGCCCGCGCCGCCCACGCCGACAAGCCCGGCGAGGCCCCGAAGAAGCCCGTCGCGACCGGCGCCGACCTGCTCGAGTTCGAGGTGGTCCTCGACGTCAGGCCGCCGTCGGTCGTCGAGTAGCCGCCGAGGAACGAGGCGGCGTATCGAGACGCAACAGCCCGCCACCCATCGGGTGGCGGGCCGCCGCTGTCTCAGCTGACCGGATCTCGATACGCGCGTCACGGCTTCGCAGGCTCAGCCGTGGCGCTACTCGATCTGACCGGCGGTACGGCGTGGCGCGAGCGAGCTCGCGCCACGCCGGCCGGTCACTTCATCTCGTAGCAGGGCTCCGTGAACTCGTAGCCCTCGGCCGTCGGGCCGACGAACGGCTCGACCGCGACCGAGATCTTGCCGGAGGCGTCCGGGTCGACCTTGTTGAGCTGGGTCACGCGGACGGCCTGTTCGTTCGGCTCCCCGGCGTAGTTGCCGGTGCCCTCCGGCAGGGTGCCCTGCGAGTCGACGCTGGTGAGCTCCTGCGCGGCGTTGTAGACGTCCTCACGGGTGGGGCCGTCGTCACCGGCCTCCTCGATGGCCTTCTCGAGGATCGCCTTCATGACGTAGCCACTGGCGTAGCCGATGGCGAACCAGTCGTTGGGCGCCTGGTCACCGGCTGCTGCGCGCATCGCCTCGAAGCCGGGGACGTCGGCGTCCCAGGTCGGGAACGACGTCGCCTGCATGTAGGCGGAGGTGATCAGGTCCTTGACCGGGGAGTCGTCGGCCACGAGGGCGATGTTCCAGGTCGGGATCGATCCGATCACCTGGCCCTGCCAGCCCTGCTGGAAGGCGCCACCCATCACGGCACCGAGCTCCTGCGGGGAGGCGGCGACGATCAGCACGTCGGGGTCGGCCTGGACGACCGCGCGGACGGCGGCGGCCTGGTCGTCACCGGCTGCGACCGGGCCGGTCTCGATGTCGGTGAACTCCACGTCGTTGGCCTCGGCGGCGATCCGGGCGCCGACCATGGCGTCGTCGCCGTAGTCACCCGGCAGGTGCACGACGGCGATGGACTTGGCGCCCTGCTCGACGGCGTAGTCGACGGCGTTCATGGCCTCGGCGCAGTAGCTGGTGCCGACCTGGATCGCGGCCTCGTCCCAGATCCAGTTGGAGCCGAGGGAGGCCGGCCCGACGATGATCTTGTCCGCGGTCGCGTCCTCAAGGATCGCATTGGTGTGAGCGGTACCGAGGGACTGGCCGATCGCCAGGACCTCGTCCTTGATCTCGTTGAACAGCTCTGCGTGCACGGCTGGGTCGTAGCCGCTGTCCTTGACGTGCTTGGTGACGTCGACCTTCCAGCCGTCGATGCCGCCCGCGTCGTTGACGTCCTCCCAGAACGCCGCCTGGCCGGCGGTGAACGGCTCGCCGACACCGGCGAACGGACCGGTCAGGTCGGTGATGGTGCCCAGGGAGATGGTGCCGCCCTCACCGTCCTTGCTGACGCCTTCGCCGCCTTCGTCCTCGCGGCCGCAGCCGGCCAGGGCCAGGCTCGCGACCAGCACCCCGGCGATCGCGCCGACCCTTGCGTTCCTAGTGATCACAGTTCCTCCGGTGGTTGTGGTGGTGCCATCTCCCTCTGGGGTCAGCGGGAGCGTCTGGGAGTCAGTACGAGAAGGGGAAGCTCTTCCAGTAGGTGCGGACCCGGTGCCAGATACCGAACAGCCCGCGCGGTTCGAAGAGCAGGAAGACGACGATCAGGACGCCGTACATGACCTCCTGGAACTCGAACACGTTGGGGTGCTCGCTCGGCGAGCCGGACAGGAACGGCACGAAAGCCGGCAGCTCACCCGCGATCCGCGGCAGCAGCGCGATCAGCATCGCCCCCATGATCGTGCCGCTGATCGTCGCGACGCCCCCGATGAGGACGATGGCGATGAACTGCACCGACATGAGCAGGCCGAAGCGCTCCGGGGTGAAGCTCCCGATGCTGGCGTAGAGGAGTGCGCCGCAGATACCGGCGTAGAAGGAGGACAAGGTGAAGGCGATGACCTTGTAGCGCGTGAGGTCGACGCCCATCACGCCGGCGGCGACGTCCCGGTCGCGGATCGCCTGCAGCGCCCGGCCGATCCGCGATCGGGCGACGTTGCGCGCCAGCACCGCCATGACGATCAACAGGCCGAGTCCGAACCAGTAGAGCTTCTGCTCCTCGGTCCACGCGCCGTCCTCGGTGAGGTTCATCCCGAAGAGGGTCGGCTCGGCCGCGCGGCGGCTCTGCTCGGCGCCCCCGGAGATCTCACGGAACTCCCGGAAGAGGTACTGGCCGATGAAGACGAGGCCGAGGGTGACGACCGCGAGGTACAGGCCCCGCAACCGGGTCGCGACCGGGGCGATCAGCGCGCCGCAGAGCGCGGCGGCGAGACCGGCGCCCAGCAGCCAGACCGGCATGAGCTCGATCCCGTAGCCGAGCCGGCGGTCGTCCGGATCGCCTGAGATGACGGCAGCCGTGTAGGCGCCGATGCCGACGAAGAAGGCGTGTCCGAGCGACACCTGACCGGCGTAGCCGGTGACGAGGTTGAGGCCGATCGCGCCGATCGCGAGGATCAGGCCTGCGTAGAGGATGGCCAGCAGATCGTCAGCGACCGTCAGCGGCAGGACGGCGGCCAGCGCGATGATCGCGATGGTGCCGGCCTTCTTGGACCGCGTGTTGAGGAGCGCCATCTCCTGGCGGTAGTCGGTGTAGAGCTCGGGGCGACCCCACCGGGTGCCCTTCATCAGGGTGGTCATCCGGGGTCCCCGCGAACCTTGTTCGGGGGTGCGCAGCGGAGGAGAAGAAGTTCGTGGGGTGGTCATACGCGTTCGACCTCCTTCGTGCCGAACAGGCCATGGGGTCTGACGAGCAGCACCACGAGCATCACGAGGTAGGGGGTGATCTCGCGGAGGTTGGTGTCGAGGAAGGGGAACCAGTCGCGGTGGTAGACGGCGACGAGCTGCTGCAGCACCCCGATGATCAGGCCGCCCAGCACCGCTCCGCCCAGGGAGTCGAGCCCGCCCAGGATGATCACCGGCAGCGCCGCCAGCGCGACGAGCCACAGGTTGCGGTCCATCGAGCCGCCGGTGTTGGTCGCAGCGAAGACGCCGGCGACCGTCGCCAGGGCACCCGCGAGCGCCCACGAGATCGCGAAGACGCTCCCGACGCTCACGCCCTGCGCCATGGCGGCCTCCTGGTCGAGCGCGGAGGCACGCATGGCCAGACCGATCGGCGTCCAACGGAAGAAGGCGAGCAGTGCCAGCACGAGGAGGGTCGTGACCACGACCGCCGCCACGTGACGCTGATAGATCGTCACGCCTGCGAGGTCGAAGGTCTGGTTGCCCCACGGATCGCCGATCTGCCGCGGATCCCGTCCGACGAAGGCGCCGCCGATCGTGCGCACGATGACGTCGATGCCGATCGTGATGATGGCGATGACGAAGACCGGCTTGCCGACCATCGGTCGGATCGCGAGCCGCTCCACCACCAGGCCCACCGCGGCGATGCCGATGGCCGCGACCACGACGCCGAGGAAGAAGCCGATCTGGGGCGTCAGGTAGGTGACCAGCAGAGCACCGGCGAACATGAAGGCGGGCTGGGCGAAGCTGATCACCTGCATCGACTTGTAGATGATGACGAAACCCAGCGCCAGCAGGGTGTAGACGGCGCCGAGGCCCACCCCGCCGGACACCGCTCCGAGGAACTCGGTCATGCCGCACCTCCGGTCGATCCAGCCGCCGCGCCGGCGTACATCTCCTCGACGAGGTCGTGGAACATCGCGTCGATCGCGGAGCGCTTGACCTTCTGGGTCGCGGTCAGCTCGCCGTCCTCGTGGTCGAGCTCCTTGGGCAGCAGCTGGAACCGCTTGATCTGCTCGACCGGGTTGTGGCGGGTGTTGACCTCGTCGACGACGGACTGCACGAGCGCGCGGACCTCCGGCTTCTCGCTGAGGTCGCGGTAGGTGGTGAAGGCGAGGTTCTGCTTCTGCGCCCAGGCACCGACCGTGTCGAGCTCGATCCCGATGAGCGCGGTGAGGTACTTGCGGCCGTCGCCGATGACGATCGCCTCCTTGACGAACGGCGAGGCCTTGAGCCCGTTCTCGATCTCCGACGGCGCGACGTTCTTGCCGCCGGCGGTGATGATGATGTCCTTCATCCGGTCGGTGATCCGCAGGTGCGTGCCGTCGACCCACTCCCCCACGTCGCCCGTCCGGAGCCAGCCGTCGGGGGTCATGGTGTTGGCCGTCGCCTCCGGGTCCTGCCAGTAGCCGGCGAACACGGCGGGGTGCCGGGTGAGGATCTCGTTGGTCTGGTCGTCGAGTCGGACCTCGATCCCCTCGTGCGTCTCCCCGACCGTGCCGAGCTTGACCCGGCCGGGCCGGTTGGCGGTGGCGATCGCGGTGTTCTCCGTCATCCCGTAGAGCTCGTGCATCGGCACGCCGATGCCCATGAAGAACTGCAGCACCTCGGGGGCGATGGGGGCCGCGCCGCTGCTGGCGTGGCGGACCCGGCGCAGCCCGAGCCGGTCGCGCAGCGCGCGGTAGAAGAAGACCCACCCCACGGCATAGACGAGACGGGTGCCGAGGGTGTGCCGGCCGCCGTTGGCCGCGAGGGTCTGGCCCATCCGGTCGGCCCGGGCCAGCCAGAAGCGGGCGTGACGGCGCTTGAACCAGGTCGCGGAGTCCAGCTTGATCCGCGCCGAGGCGAGCAGCTTCTCCCAGATCCGCGGCACCGCGAAGAGCAGCGTCGGCTGCACCTCGCGGAGGTTCTGCGGCACGGTCTCGATCGACTCGGCGAAGTTGACCTGGGTGCCGGCCCCGGCGTTGTACCAGGTCGTCAGGACCCGCTCGGCGACGTGGCACAGCGGGAGGTAGGACAGCGTGAGGTCCTTCGGCCCCGGCGCCGGGTCGGTGAACGGGCTCTTCTCCAGGACCGTGGAGAGGGCGAACTCCGCGTTGCGGTGGGTGAGCATCGCGCCCTTCGGCGGGCCGGTCGTGCCGGACGTGTAGACGAGGGTGATCACGTCGTCGAGCTCGGCCGCCTCCAGCAGCGCCTCCACCGCTCCCGGATGGGCAGCGCGGTGCTCGCGGCCCAGCTCGACCAGTCGGTCCCACGGCAGCAGCCGCGGGTCGTCGTAGGTCCGCAGGCCGCGGGTCTCGACGTGGATGATCGTCCGCAGCGTCGGTGCATCGGCGACGTCGGGGACCTTGTCGACCTGCTCCTGGTCCTCGGCGAGGTGGACGCAGGCACCGCTGTGGGTCAGCAGGTAGTCGGTCTCGGCCGACGGGTTGGTCGGATAGAGCCCGACTGTCGTGCCCCGGATCGCCACGGTCGCCATGTCGAGGATCAGCCACTCGGGCCGGTTCTCCGACTGGATCGCGACCCGGTCGCCCGGCTGGACGCCCAGCGAGAGCAGGGCGTGCGCGACGTCGACGACCGAGTCCCAGTACGACGCCCAGGTGATCTCGTGCCAGACCCCGAGCCGCTTCTCCCGCATCGCCACGCCCCGCGGCGTCGCGGCCGCACGGTCGCGGATCCGGGTCACCAACGTGCGCGTCATGCTGACGCCCCCTCGTCCTCGGCCGCGATCGCGGCCTCCACCCCTGCCTCGACCGCTGCCTCGACGTCCGGATCCCCGCCGAGGTAGGCGCGGATCACGTCGGGGTTGCGCTGCACCTCGGCGGGAGTCCCGATCGCGACGGGCGTGCCGAAGTCGACGACCATGACGCGGTCGGCGATGTCCATCACGAGACCCATGTCGTGCTCGACCATGATCATCGGGATCCGCAGCTCGTCGCGGATGTCGAGGATGTAGCGGGCCATGTCCTCGGTCTCCTCGAGGTTCATGCCGGCGACCGGCTCGTCCAGCAGGAGCAGCCGCGGCTCCATGGCCAGCGCGCGGCCGAGCTCGACGCGCTTCTGCACGCCGTAGGGCAGCAGACCGACCGGCATCTTGCGCCACTGCTCCAGCTCGAGGAACTCGACGATCTCCTCGACGCGGCGGCGGTGCTCGACCTCCTGGCCGCGGGCGCGGCCCACCCAGAGCAGGGCCGCGAGCGTGCCGTAGCGCAGGTGCTGGTGACGGCCGAGCATCAGGTTGTCGACCACCGTCAGGTTGGCGAACAGCTCGATGTTCTGGAAGGTGCGGGCGACGCCGAGCCGCGCGATCGCGGGCGGACGCATGCCGAGGAGGTCGCGGCCCTCCAGCACCACGCGACCCTGCTGCGGGCGATAGACGCCGGAGAGGACGTTGAAGATGCTCGTCTTGCCGGCGCCGTTGGGCCCGATCACCGCGAACAGCTCGTCCTCGTTGACGGTGAAGCTGACGCCGTTGACGGCCTTGACCGCGCCGAACGAGAGGTGCACGTCCTCGAAGGCCAGGACGGGAGAGCCGGATGCCTCGCTCACGATGCCCACCTCTTCCGACGGCGGTAGTGCTTGACCGACCGGAACGACTTGGCCGCGTCCCCCTCGGCGCCGAGACCGAGGTAGAACTCGCGGACGTCGGCGTCGTTGCGCAGCTCCGCGGCGGGACGGTCCATCACGACCCGGCCGTTCTCGACGACGTAGCCGTGATCGGCGATCGCCAGTGCCATGGTGGCGTTCTGCTCGACGAGCAGGATGCCCGTGCCCTGGCGGTTGATCTCGACGACGATGTCGCGGATCTGCTCGACGATCTTGGGTGCCAGTCCGAGTGACGGCTCGTCGAGCAGCAGGTAGCGCGGGTCGGACATCAGCGCCCGGCCGATCGCCAGCATCTGCTGCTCGCCACCGGACAGCAGCCCGGCCTGGCCGTCGCGCCGGTCCTTGAGGACCGGGAACAGCTCATAGACGCGGTCCAGGTTGGCGGCGAGGTTCTTGCGATTGGCGTGGGCGCCGACCCGCAGGTTCTCCTCGGCCGACAGCTCCTTGAACACGCGCCGCCCTTCCAGCACGTGCTTGATGCCGCGCCGCGCGAAGGCGGATGCCTTCAGCTGGCCGATCGAGGCACCGTCGAGCGTCACCACGCCCTTGCGGATCTCACCGTTGTGGATGTCGAGCAGGCCCGACAGCGCCCGCAGCAACGTCGACTTCCCTCCACCGTTGGCGCCGAGGAGCGCGACGATCTTGCCGTCGGGCACCTCCAGACTCACGCCACGCAGCGCGAGCACGACGTCGTCGTACACCACCTCGAGGTTCTGGACCGCGAGCAAATCCCCACCCCTCCCGACGTGACTGGCGTCACAGAGTGGGCGACAACGTAGCGACCTATCCGAACGAGCGCACGGTTACCGACGAGTACGTCCGAAAAACGTGTCCTACTCGTGACCCGCGGTCCGCATGAGCTCGCCGGCGCGACGCAGATCGGATCGCACCGCGACGACGGCCAGGCGTCCCAGCAGAGCACCCACACCCCAGCCCGCCACCGTGAAGGTGGCCACCACCCTCGTCCCCCGCGGTTCCGGCCCGAAGGCCAGGTCCAGCGTGGCGGAGAAGCCGGCGAGCTCACCGACCTCGGCCCACCGACGACCGGGCTCGGACACGACCGTGCGCAGGCGGGGCCGGACGCCGGGCACTGCCGTCACGTCGGTCCAGGTGACGCCGACGGCCGTCGGGTCGCCGTCAGGTACGACGACCTCGGCGACCGCGCGCAGGCTCGACTGCCAGGCCGGGCGGTTGCGCGGATCTGCCAGGTAGGCGAAGGCAGCGGCCGGCGGCACGGGGAGGACGACCTCGACGACCGGCATCAGGCTCCCTGCCGGACCAGCGCCGATCAGAGGATGGCGCCGGGCCGGTAGGTCGCGGCGTCCGGATGCGCCGCGACGACCTCGGCCACCCGCCGGCACACCTCCTGCGTCTGCGCCACGGCCGCGCCGGTGAAGGCGATCGGCTCGGCCACCAGGGACTGCAGCTGCTCGGCGGTGAGGCCGAGCCGCTCGTCCGCGGCCAGCTTGGCGAAGACGTCGTTCTCGACCTGCCCCTGCCGCACGGCCAGCGCGGTGCCGACCGCGGCCTCCTTGATCGCCTCGTGCGCGGCCTCCCGCCCGACACCGTTGCGGACAGCGGCCATGAGCACCTTGGTGGTCGCGAGATAGGGCAGGTAGCGGTCGAGCTCACGCTGGATCACCGCGGGGAAGGCGCCGAACTCGTCGAGCACGGTGAGGAAGGTCTGGAACAGCCCGTCGACGGCGAAGAAGGCGTCGGGCAGTGCCACTCGTCGGACGACGGAGCAGGAGACGTCGCCCTCGTTCCACTGGTCGCCGGCGAGCTCCCCGATCATGGACAGGTAGCCGCGCGTGACGACGGCGAGGCCGTTGACCCGCTCACAGGAGCGGGTGTTCATCTTGTGGGGCATCGCGGAGGAGCCGACCTGTCCCTCCTTGAACCCCTCGGTCACGATCTCGTTGCCGGCCATCAGCCGGATCGTGGTGGCGAGGTTGGAGGGCGCCGCGGTCAGCTGCACCAGCGCGGACAGGACGTCGAAGTCGAGGGAGCGCGGATAGACCTGGCCGACACTGGTGAGCACGCGGTCGAAGCCGAGGTGGCGGGCGACGCGCTGCTCGAGGTCCGCCAACTTGTCGGCGTCGCCGCCGAGCAGGTCGAGCATGTCCTGCGCGGTGCCCATCGGGCCCTTGATGCCGCGCAGCGGGTAGCGACCGAGCACGTCCTCGATGCGCTCGAGCGAGATCATCAGCTCGTCGGCGGCTGTCGCGAAGCGCTTGCCGAGGGTGGTCGCCTGCGCGGCGACGTTGTGCGAGCGGCCGGCCATGACGGTCAGCTCGTGCTCGGCGGCGAGGTGGGCCAGCCGGGCCAGGGTGGCGACGCCGCGGTCGCGCAGCAGCGCGAGGGACTGCTTGACCTGGAGCTGCTCGACGTTCTCAGTGAGGTCGCGGCTCGTCATGCCCTTGTGGATGTGCTCGTGGCCGGCGAGCGCCGCGAACTCCTCGATGCGCGCCTTCACGTCGTGGCGCGTGATCCGCTCCCTGGCGGCGATGCTCGCCAGGTCGACGCCCTGCTCACCCTGGTCGGCAACCTTCTCGTAGGCCTCGATGACCCCGTCGGGCACGTCGATCCCGAGGTCCTTCTGGGCCTTCAGCACGGCGATCCAGAGCTGCCGCTCGAGGACGATCTTGTGCTCCGGAGACCAGATGGCGGCGAGGTCGGCGGCGGCGTAGCGGGTCGCGAGGACGTTGGGAACGGTCACGGGGGTCGATTCTCCCATGCCCGCGTCGTGCGGAGCAGCGGGCTCAGCCCTCGACGATCGAGGCTCCCTCGACCACGCCCAGCGGCTCGGCGGCGATGTCGGAGCGCCGCTGCAGGCCGTCGAAGGAGATCAGGTCCGCGGCGGCATAGGCCCGGGCGCGCGCGTCGGCGACGTCGTAGCCGACGGCACGGACGGCGAGGACGCGGCCGCCGGCGGTGACGAGGTGGCGATGGCCGGGGTCGCCGGGCTCGGGCGCATCGACGAGTGCGGTGCCGGCGTGGATGACGTCGACGTCGGCGACGCCGTTGGCCGCGCCGACGCCGGTGATGACGTCGTCCTTCGAGGACGACTCGGGATAGCCGGCGGAGGCGAGGACGACGGTCACGGAGGCGGCGTCACGGAAGCGGGGGGCCTCCACCTCGGCGATCCGTCCCTGCGCGGCAGCGAGGAGCAGCTCGCCGAGCGGAGACTCGAGCAGGGCGAGCACCGGCTGGATGTCCGGGTCGCCGAAGCGGCAGTTGAACTCGATGACCCGCGGACCGGCCGCGGTCAGCGCGAGACCGACGTAGAGACAACCGACGAACGGTGCGCCGCGGCGGCCCATCTCGTCGAGGGTGGGCTGCACGACCTGCTCCATGACCACGGACGCGAGGTCGGCGGGCGCCCACGGCAGCGGCGAGTAGGAGCCCATGCCGCCGGTGTTGGGACCGCGGCCGCCGTCGAAGATCCGCTTGAAGTCCTGGGCGGGCTGCAGCGGATGGGCCGTCGTCCCGTCGCAGACGGCGAAGAGCGAGACCTCGGGCCCGTCGAGGAACTCCTCGATCACGACCCGGTCGCAGGCGGCGGCGTGGGCCAGCGCCTCGTCCCGGTCGTTGGTCACCACGACGCCCTTGCCGGCGGCGAGCGCGTCGTCCTTCACGACGTACGGCGCCCCGAACTCGTCGAGCGCGGCGGCGACCTCGTCAGCGTTGGTGCAGGTGCGGGACCCGGCGGTCGGCACGCCCGCCGCCGCCATGACCTCCTTCGAGAAGGCCTTCGAGCCCTCGAGCAGCGCGGCCGGCTTCGAGGGACCGAAGACCGCGATGCCCTGCTCCCGCACAGCGTCCGCGACGCCTGCGACGAGCGGCGCCTCCGGCCCGACCACGACGAGGTCGGCCTCGAGTCGCGCCGCGAGGTCGGCGACCGCGGCCCCGTCCATCGCGTCGACGTCGTGCAGCGTCGCGAACGCACCGATGCCGGGGTTGCCCGGCGCGGCGTGCACCTCGCTGACCGAGGGGTCGCGGGAGAGTGCCAGGGCGAGCGCGTGCTCGCGTCCACCGGTGCCGATCACGAGGGTCTTCACGGGGGTCGATCCTATTCCGGGCGGCTGGGACCTCAGGCGCCGAGTCCGTTGCGGGACAGGAAGTCCAGTGCGGCGTCGGCGACCTCGCGCCAGTGGCTGTCGATGACCAGCGAGTGGCCGACCCCGGCGATCTCGACGATCTCGGTGGCGTGGTGCTGGTTCTTCCGCTGCTTCTTGAACGCGGCGTTGGCCATCGCGAACGGCACGATGTTGTCGTTCTCGCCGGTCACGACCAGGAGTGGGCCGCGGTCGGCGCCCTTCTTCGCCGCCTTCGTCCTCGCCCACGGGTTGAAGTTCGCGGTCGCTGCCTGGAACAGCGGGCGGCCCGGCGCCGGCGTGTGGAAGGTGCTGTAGAGCTCGCGGGCCTCCTCCTCGGAGACCGCGTTGGCGAAGCCAAAGCGGAACTCGTCGAAGGTCAGGGTGACCGTGCGGCCGTAGTTCAGGGGGTTGCCCAGGACGGGGAAGGCGCCCTTGAGCGAGGAGTAGGGCAGCGGCAGCACGCCCTGGCTCGGCGCCGGGTCGATGGCGACGGTGCCGGCGGCGAGACCGCGGCCCGCGATGATCTGGACGAGCAGACCGCCGAAGGAGTGGCCGATCACGATCGGCTTGCGGTCCAGGAGCTCGATGACCTCCTGCACGTGGTCGGCGACGTCGCGCACCGAGGTGCCGGCGAGCGAGGCCGCGTTGGCGTGGGCGGCAGCGACGTCCGTCTCGTCGGCGGGGTGGCCGAGGACGCCACTCGCCTGCACACCCGCGGCTGCCCGTTCATCAACGCGAGCGCCGAGTTCCCCGACGCCGACGGTCCCGTGCGCGCCGTCGTACGGCGCCACCGGGACTGGTTCCGCGAGACGCTCACCGCCCTGGCGACCGCGGCGGGCTCCCCCGATCCGGGCGCGACCGCTGCCGGCCTGGTGCTGCTGCGGGACGCGATGCTCGTCGGCAGCTACCTCGACGGCGGTGACGTCGCCGCCAGCTTCCGTGCGACCGCACGGACCGTCGCTGGCCTGTCGGCTCAGTGAGCAGGTCCGAGGGATCGCGCGTGGCCACTCGGGCCCCGCGGACCGTCCTGTTGCTCGCGCTCTCCGCGCTGGCGGGTGTGGGCAGCGTCGAGGTGGAGCAACGCAACGGACTCGACGTCGGGGTGCACAACGACTTCACCGTCACGATGCGAGCCGACGCGACGGCGGAGGAGATCGCCGGGGTGATCGAGCGCAGCGGCTCGACCGCGGACGACGCCGGGCTCACCCCCTGGCAGGTCCGCGTCGAGATTGCCGACGGGCTCACGGTCGAGCAGGGCGACTCCACCACGCTTCCGGACGACGACCCGAGTCCCCAGGAGATCGGCGGGCTGCTCGTCAGTGCCCGCGACGGCGCACCTCGAGATCACCCTGGCGGGGCACGCCGAGAGCGACGCGCCGAGCTCGTCGTTCACCCATGCCACCCACGGACCCGACTGGTGGCCCGTCGTCGCGGCCGCGGTCGACGCCACCCGCTCCGCCGAGCCGCTCGACCTCGAGGTGCTCCGCTCGTCCTACAGCAGGGATGAGGGGCGGTTGACGACCGTGCTGCTGCGCGTGGACGACGCCGGCATCTCCGCGGACGAGCCGGGGCTCGGGTGGGACGACGCGGCACGACGGCGGCTGCCCGCACCCGGCTGACATCCGGCAGACTGTCGCCCGACACGACGACCAGACTCGGGGGTGGTCCCACATGCGCGTGCCGGAGGTCGGCGACCAGATCGGACGCTTTCGCATCGACCGCGAGATCGGGCGCGGCGGGATGGGCGTGGTGTTCGCGGCCACCGACACCCGCCTCGATCGCACCGTCGCCCTGAAGGTGCTCACCCTGGCCCTCGACGACCCGGAGTTCCTGCACCGCTTCGACGACGAGGCCGCGATCCTGGCACGGCTCGACTCCCCGCACGTGGTGCGGATCATCGACCACGACGTGCACGGCGAGGTCCCCCACCTCGTCATGCAGTACGTCGACGGGCCGGACCTCGGCACGCACCTGCGCGCCCACGGGCCACTGGCCGTGGTCGATGCCCTGCGCCTGTGCGGCCAGGTGGCGCGCGGTCTCGACGAGGCCCACCGGCACGGCGTGCTGCACCGCGACGTGAAGCTCGCGAACGTGCTGGTGCGCTCCCCCGGGACCGCCGACCAGCACGCCTACCTGTGCGACTTCGGCATCGCCCGCGCCGCCCACCGACCGCGCCGCACCGGCGCCGGGGTGGTGCTCGGGAGCTGGTCGACGCTGGCGCCCGAGCGGGCCGACGGGGCTCCGGCGACACCGGCCAGCGACCTCTATGCCCTCGGCTGCGTGCTCTGGTCGTGCCTGACCGGCCTGCCGCCGTATCCCGGCGTGGAGGCGGAGGTCGCCATCGCCCACGCGCAGGCACCGATCCCGCAGCTGCCGGTCGCGGACCAGCACGGAGCCCGCGACGACCGAACCACGGGGATCAATGCGCTGCTCCGGCGGCTGCTGGCGAAGGACCCCGCCGATCGGCCGGCGGATGCCCGGTCGGTGCGGGACGAGCTCGAACGGCTCGCCGGCAGCACCAGCAGCACTGGTCCCGAGGTGCCGACCGCGCCGTCGCGCACTCCGACCGTCGAACGGCCTGCCGTCGCACCCCTGGGTCCCCGTCCGACGGCGCCTCCCGCATCCCTCGCCCCGACCATTCCACCGGGCAGCCCGGCCCCGCCGGCGTCACCGACGCCGAGGAGGCGCTCACGCACGGTGCTGATAGCCGGCGTGGTGACCCTGGCCGTGGTCGTCGCCGGCGTCGGGATCGCCCTCGCTCTCCACGACGACCCCGACAGCTCGGACGAGGACACCGCGGCGACCGGCGACCGTCCGACCACCACCGGGTCGGCTCTGCCGCCGACGGCCGGCGACCTCGATGGCGACGGTCTCGGCGACCTGACCGTGCTGCGACTCACGCCCGAGCTGCAGCCGGCCGTGCGGTGGACGCTGACCTCCGACGGCGTCTCCCTCGACGCGGCGGAGTCCACAGTGACCGCTCCCGCCGTGTGGACGGAGGGTCAGGGACGGTTGGTGCTCGGCGACGTCGACGGCGACGGTCGCCACGACGAGATCTGGTCGAGCGTCGCCGACGCCACGGTGCACATCGACGTCCTCCCGGCCGAGGGTGAGCCGTGGGAGGCCGCGTGGCCGCTGGCGGACTGGACCAACGGCGACACCCCGCTCGTGGCCGACTTCGACCACGACGGACGCGACGACCTCGCCTTCGTCAACGAGGTGCCGATCGACGGCCAACCTGCCGTCATCGACGTCGCCCTCGCCGGCGACGGCGGCTTCGAGGACCCGACGACGTGGCTGGAGGGGCCCGTCTTCGACGGCAACTACTTCCCGCACCTCGTCGACCTCGACGGCGACGGCTTCGAGGATCTCGCGGTCGACCTCGCCACCTTCACCCCCGACTTCCGCTTCACCTACCGTCTCCAGGCGCTCCGCTCGACCACGGATTCCTTCGAGCTGGTCGGCCCCGAGGTCAAGCACCGCCGGCAGGGATTCGCCGCCAACCACCAGGTCAGCGCCGATCTCGACGGCGACGGCCCCGAGGAGCTCATCTATGCCGGACAGCGGGGCCTGGCCGCCTCCCGGTTCGACGCCGAGGGCACGGCTGCGGTCGCCGAGCCGGTCTGGGAGGCGCCCGCCGACCAGGCAGCCGACTGGCGCTTCCGGTCGACCGGCTACGAGGCCTACTACCTGCGGCCCGACCTGTGGGAGGTCTCCGACCTCGACGGCGACGGCGACGACGACGTGGTGTTCCTGCGGCCCGAGGGCGACGACGCGATGGCGGTCGAGGTCTACCGCGCCGAGGACGGCACGTTGAGCGGCCCGACGGTCTGGGCCACGCTGCCCTGTAGCGAGGAGGGCTCAGGCGGCGAGCGCTGCAGCGACACCTTCCAGCTGGTGTCGAGCACGGGAGGACGCTGAGCATGGCGATGCCCCGCCCCGGTGAGATCGTCGGTCGCTATCGCATCGACCGTGAGATCGGTCGTGGCGCGATGGGCGTCGTCCTCGCGGCGACCGACGTGCGGATCGGTCGGACCGTTGCGATCAAGATGATCACCGCCGTCCACGACGCCGCTCCCGCCTTCCTGAGCCGCTTCCACGCCGAGGCGACGGTGCTGGCCGGTCTCGACTCGTCCCACATCATCGCGATCTTCGACCACGACGACACCGACGACGGTACTCCCTTCATCGTCACGCAGTACGTCGACGGCCCCGACCTCGCGCAACTGCTGGCCGACCACGGCCCGCTGTCGCCGCAGGAGGCGCTGACGCTGTGTGCCCAGGTCGCCCGCGCGCTCGGCGACGCGCACCGGGCCGGCGTCGTCCACCGTGACGTCAAGCCCGCCAACGTGCTGGTGCGCGGCGCGGGCACGCCCGACGTCCACGCCTACCTGTGCGACTTCGGGATCGCGCGCGGCGACTCGGCCGGCCTCACCGCAACCGGCGCCGTCGCGGGCACCTGGGCCTATCTGGCGCCGGAGCGCACCCAGGGGGCGCAGGCCGATGCGAGCACCGACCTCTACTCCCTCGGCTGCCTGCTCTGGACCTGCCTGACCGGCGCGCCGCCCTATGCGGGCTCCGACGTGCAGATGGCGATCGCCCACGCCCAGTCGCCGGTCCGCCAGCTCGTCGGCGACGACCCGTTCATCACCCAGCTCAACGCCTGCCTGGCGCGACTGATGGCCAAGCAGCGCGGCGACCGTCCCGCGGACGCAACGGCCGCGCGGACCGAGCTCGAGGCCCTGGCCGCGGCCGCGCCGCGGCACCGGCTGTCCGGTGCGCCGAACGGCCCCGCTGCGCCGTACGGCCCCGGAGGCCCGGCCGGTGCGGCGGCACCGACAGCTCCTCCGCCGGTGGCACCGCCGACACTGCCCCGCTCCGGACGGCGTCGCTCGCGGAAGGCGCGCACCGCACTGATCGCCACGGCCCTCGCCGTCGTCCTCACGATCAGCGGGGCGGCCGTCTGGGCGGGATCACGACTCCTCGCCGACGACGAGGGTGATCCGAACCCGTCGGACAGCTCGAGCCCAGGCGCGCAGCCCGACCGGATCGAGGGCGACATCGACGGCGACGGCTTCGGCGACGTCACGGTCATCGAGCGGGAGTCCGACGGCGGCGACGCCCTGATCGCGCTGGCCCGCTCGACGGGTCGCCGGCTGGAGGTCTCGACACCGGCGGTGGCGGAGATCGGCGTACCGGCGCTCGCCGACGTCGACGGCAACGGGATCACGGAGACGGCGTGGCAGGTGCCGCCGACCAGCGCGGGCGGGATCGTGCTCCGGATCGTCGCCCTCGACGGCTCACTGACGCAGGTCACCGTCGCTGAGACCGAGGACGAGACGTCCTGGGCCGGCGTCCCGGTCTTCGCGGACGTCGACGGCGACGGACTCGACGACCTCGTCATGGACGGCACCCGCCCCGGCGCATCGAACATCCAGGTGGCACTGTCCGACGGCGAGGCCTTCAGCGAGCTCACGTCGTGGTGGGACGGCCCGGACGTCGACGCGGACGTCGTCACCGCGGGCGACTTCGACTGCGACGGCGACGAGGACCTCGCTGCGATCTTCCACATCGGCAGCGCGACGACCCGCGAGCTCCACCTGCTCCGCAGTGACGACGGCCGCTTCACCGACACCGGCGCCGTCCCCGTGCTGTCCCACACCTGGGGCGAGTCCAGCTGGCTGGCGGCCGACGTGGACGGCGACGACGTCGACGAACTGGTCGCCGTCGCGGGCCGGGCAGGCCAGATCGGGGTGGCCGACCTCGCGGACGACCGGTTCGGCGAGCTCGTGATCGCACGGGACGCGGCCGGGACCTCCGCCGAGTGGGACGCCTACGTCGAGGAGTTCGGCGGCAGTCTGCCGCCGCACCGCTACGGGGCCTCCGACGTGGACGGCGACGGCGACGCCGATCTCGTGCGGCTCAACGACGAGACCTCCGCGGCGCTCGGCGTGCTGATCGCCGACGAAGGCCGCTTCGCCGAGCCCGTCACCTGGGCCGTGCTCGGCTGCGCGCTGTGCGAGGAGCTGCCGCAGATCGTGCCCTGACGCGCCCGATCAGTACGCCTGGAAGCGGGGGATCTGCGGCGAGGACGGCAACTCGAGCACGAAAGCTGACTTCTGGTCCTCGTCGGCGGGGACGTAGCTCGCCTCGCCGCCGTGCAGGCGGGCGATCTCGCGCACCAGGTAGAGACCGAGGCCCGTGCCGGCGGTGGCGCCGGCGTGGGCGAACCGCTCGAAGAGGCGGCTGGCGAGCCGGGGCTCGACGCCGTGCCCGGAGTCGCTGACGACGATCCGCACCCCCTCGCTCGTGCGATGTCCCGAGAGCACGATCGGTGGGCGGCCGTGACGGGCGGCGTTGTCGAGCAGGTTGTCGAGCGCCTGGCCGACGCGGCCCGCATCGGCGACCAGCTCGGCGTCCCCCTCGATGCGGACCTGGATCCGGGCCTCCGTGTGGGCGGCGTGGGCGCGGTCGGCAGCCGCTGACAGCAGCGAGCGCAGGCTCACGGGCTCGGGCGCGAGGGCGAGCGCCTGGGCCTGGACGTCGAACGCCGTGCGCAGGTCGGTGGCGAGGCGTTGCAGTCGCAGCACCGTCGACGACATGGCGTCGAGGACGGCCGCCTCCTCGGCCGGGTCGTGACGGGCACCGCCCCGCAGCAGCCCGACGGCGCCGTCGATGACGGCCGCCGGTGTCCGCAACTCGTGGGCCGTCACCGCCAGCAGGTGGGCCTGCTGCTCCATGGCACGGCGACGCTCCTCCTCGTGGGCGCGCTGCTCGGTCTGGTCACGAGTGATCTTGGCGAACCCGCGGTGCTGGCCGGCGTCGTCGTGGACGGCGGTGATGACGACCCGGGCCCAGAACATGCTGCCGTCGCGCCGGATCCGCCAACCCTCCTCGGCGTGGACGCCGTCGCGCAACGCGGCCTCGAGGTTGTGCTCGGGGTGGCGCGCCTCCTGCTCCGCCGCCGGATAGAACACCCGGAAGTGCTGTCCGACGATCTCCGAGGCGGTGTAGCCCTTGATGTGCTGTGCACCGGCGTTCCAGCTCGCGACGATCCCGTCGACGTCGAGCATGAAGATGGCGTAGTCCTTCACCGCGGTCACCAGCTGGCGGAAGATCTCCTCGCTGCGGCGCAGCTCGATCTCGGCCGAGACGTCCTGGATCTGCGCGAAGACATAGAGCGCGGCGCCCTTCGAGTCACGGATCGGGGTGAGGGTGACCCGGACCGTGCGGATCTCCCCGTCACTGCCGATCGGGTGCTCGAAGGACACGACGTCGTCGTCCTCCGCGACCCGCGTCAGCGCGTCGTCGAGGTCGTCGCCGTGGTGCCGGGTGAGGACGCCGTAGTCGAGCCCGACGAGGTCGAACGGCTCGGCGCCGGAGCGCTGCACCATGTCGGCCAACGCCCGGTTGGCGCGCACGATCGTGCCGTTGAGGGTCATGGTCGCCATGCCGATGGCGCCCTGGTCGAAGAGCTCGCGATAGCGCTCGAGGTGCTCGTCGAGGGCCGCCTGCTCCCGGGCGGTCTCGCGATCGTCGCCCCCCGCCACCCGCAGACCGCCCCGCTGCTGCGGCGTCCGGCCGGAAGGGGCGGCGCCGTGCCCGACGTGCGCCCAGAGACGCTCGACGACGGCCTCCAACGGCACCGACTTCTCGATGAGGTCCACGGCGCCGAGGAGCCGCGCCCGCTCGGCGAGGTCGCGCCCCTCGAACCCGGTGAAGATCACGACCTTCGTCTCCGGGGAGACCGCCAGCACCAGCGGCAGGCACTCGAGACCGTCGAGGACGGGCATCGAGGTGTCGAGGAGCATCAGGGACGGTTGGTGCTGGTCGGCCAGCAGAAGCGCCTGTCCGCCGTCAGCGCCCTCGGCGACCACGTCGAAGAGCCCCGACGCGCGCAGGCGCGTCGCGACGATCGACCGCAACTCAGCGGAGTCGTCGACGACCACCACCGTGGGCAGCTCAACCACGTGCGCCCCTCCCCATCTCGGACGTCCCACCCGCCCATACCCGGTCGGGGCAGGCTCATCCTGCCTTCTCCGGTCAGCGCAGTGGGTGGCGGACCACAGCCTGCTCACGCTCGGGACCGACACCGACGACCGAGATCCGCGCGCCGGAGCGCGCCTCGACGAACTCGACGTAGTCCTGCGCGGCCTTCGGCAGGTCCTCGAAGCTGCGGCAGCCGGAGAGGTCCTCGGTCCAGCCGGGGAGGTTCTCATAGATCGGCACGGCGTGGTGGAAGTCGCTCTGGTTGACCGGCATCTCGTCGTGACGGACGCCGTCGACGTCGTAGGCGACGCAGACGGGGAGCTCGTCGAGGCCGGTGAGGGTGTCGAGCTTGGTCAGCACGAAGTCGGTGACCCCGTTGACGCGTGCGGCATAGCGGGTGATCACGGTGTCCATCCAGCCGCAGCGACGCGGCCGGCCGGTCGTGGTGCCGTATTCGAAGCCCGCCTTGCGGAGGAACTCGCCCTTGCCGTCGGGGCCGTCGAGCAGCTCGGTCGGGAACGGGCCCTCGCCGACGCGTGTGGTGTAGGCCTTGGCGATCGCGATGACCTGGTCGATCCGGGTCGGGGGGATGCCGGTGCCGGTGCACGCACCCGCGGAGACGGCGCTGCTGGAGGTGACGAACGGATAGGTGCCGTGGTCGACGTCGAGCAGCGTGGCCTGGCCGGCCTCCATCAGCACGACCTCGTCGCGGTCGAGGGCCTCGTTGAGCAGCAGGCCCGTGTCGCAGACGTAGGGCGCCAGCCGCTCGGCGTGACCGCGCAGCTCCTCGACGGTCTGCTGCACCGAGGGCGCTCGGCGGTTGTAGATCTTGGTGAGCAGCTGCCCCTTGAGCTCGAGCGCGCCCTCGACCTTCGCGGTCAGGATCTTCTCGTCGAAGAGGTCCTGGATCCGGATGCCGATCCGGTTCATCTTGTCGGCGTAGGTGGGGCCGATGCCGCGGCCCGTCGTACCGATCCGGCGGGAGCCGAGGAAGCGCTCAGTGACCTTGTCGATGGTCCGGTTGTAGTCGGCGATGACGTGCGCGTTGGCGCTGAGCTTGAGCGAGGAGGTGTCGATGCCGCGAGCCTCGAGGCCGTCGATCTCGTGGAAGAGCACGTCGATGTCGACGACGACGCCGTTGCCGATGACCGGGGTGCAGCCGGCCGTGAGGATGCCGCTGGGCAGCAGGTGGAGGGCGTACTTCTCCTCGCCGATGACGACGGTGTGGCCGGCGTTGTTGCCGCCGTTGAACTTGACGACGTAGTCGACCTGGCTGCCCAGGTGGTCGGTCGCCTTGCCCTTGCCCTCGTCACCCCACTGGGCTCCGACGATCACGATTGCAGGCATCTCGGTTGCTCCTTCGCACGGACGGAGTCCCTCCGTCCCGGGCGAACCGGGCCGGCTGCTCAACGCACCACTTGTTGTTGGTGTCGGTCAAGCAAGAAGCCCCGGCAAGGACCGGGGCTCTCTTGCGGCGCAACGTTACCAAATCGCGAGGGAAGGACTAGATTCAGCGAAACAGGAACACGTTCTACTTTCAGGAGCAGCAGTGGGCGCCAGCCGCGAGAAGATCCTCGAGACCATCCAGCAGTACGTCGACCTCGTCGCCACCGGCACGTCGGCCGAGGTCGTCGCTCTCTATGCCGACGGCGCGACCGTCGAGGACCCGGTCGGTTCCGAGGTCCGCACCACGGCTGCGTCCATCGCCGAGTTCTACGGCGCCCTCGACGGGCTCGAGCAGACCGCGAAGCTGCTGCACGTGCGGATCGCAGGCAACGAGGCGGCCTTCGCCTTCGAGCTCGTCACCACCGCCGGCGACGCGACCTACACCCTCGCCCCCATCGACGTGATGACCTTCGACGACGACGCGAGGATCACCTCCATGCGGGCGTTCTGGTCGGGCGAGGATCTGATCGCCGGCCCCTGAGCTTGCGAAGGGGCCGCCAGCGATCGAGGTTGAGGAGCGTCGGCTCAGACCCGAGCGAAGCGAGGAACTGAGCGACGCGTCTCGAAACCCCTGCGACTACGCAGCAGAGTTCGCCGACCTCGCCACGTCTCGTGACGGCCGCGGGCGGCCTCCTCGACGACCGGCTATTTCGCCAGCTGGTGCGCCACCTCCGCGACCACCGCGCGGGCGAGGGTCTCGGCGTCGTCCGCGTCCAGCTCCGGTACGACGACGTGGACGTTGCCGTCCGCGAGGAGGCTGAGCGCGCCGACCTCCTGGTCGGCGGCCATGTCGGCGGCGTGCGAGGTGTCGCCGTGGCGGATGACGCTGGCCCCCTCGGGCGGCAGGGGCGAGAGCCAACCCCGCGAGGTCGCGACGACGGTACGGGCCGGGAGGAACGCGAGCGCCCCGCCCCCGCAGCCCTGGCCGAGGATCACCGACACCGTCGGCACGGTCATCGACACGAGCGTGGCGATGCATCGGGCGATCTCGCCGGCGATCGCGCCCTCCTCCGCCTGGGGCGACAGCTCGGCGCCGGGGGTGTCGACGACGGTGACCAGCGGCAGCCGCAGCGACTCCGCGAGGTGCATCGCGCGGCGTGCCTCGCGCAGGGCACCCGGTCCCATCGGGTTGTCGGGTGTCTGGCGGGTCCGGTCCTGGCCGACCAGGACGCAGGGCTGGCCGTCGAGACGGGTCAGGGCGATCAGGACGGTGTCGTCGCGCTCGCCCTCGTCGGTGCCGCGGAGACGGATCGTGGCCGGCGAGGCGCCGTACTTGAGGAGGTCGCGGACGCCCGCGCGCTCGAGGTCGCGGGTGTGCTCGATGTCCTCCCAGACGTGGTGGTCGGCCGACGTGCCGGGCACGACCGGCTCGCGGCGCTCGAGCTGCGGGTGGACGGCGGGGTCGACGACGACGCCGAGCGCTGCGTCGACCAGTGCCGGCAGGTCCTCGGTGGCGATGACGGCGTCGATGACGCCCTTGGCGGCGAGGTTCTCGGCGAGCTGGACGCCGTCGGGGAACGCCTGGTCGTTGAGCGCCTCGAAGACCTTCGGGCCGAGGAAGCCGACCAGTGCGCCCGGCTCGGCGACGGTGACGTGACCGAGCGATCCCCAGGAGGCATAGACGCCGCCGGTCGTCGGGTTGCGCAGCTGCACCAGGTAGGGCAGGCCCGCGGCGCGGTGCTCGACCAGCGCGCGGGAGATCTCGATCATCTTCACGAAGGCGCGGGTGCCCTCCTGCATCCGGGTGCCGCCGGACGCCGTGCTGGCGAGGATCGGCAGGCCCTCCACCGTCGCCCGTCGTACGGCGGACGCGATCCGCTCGGCCGCGGCGACGCCGATCGATCCGGCGAGGAAGCGGAACTCGTTGACGACGAACGCCACCGGCCGTCCGCGCACCGTGCCGCGTCCGGTGAGCACGGACTCGTCGGTGCCGGCCCTGTCCGCCGCGGCCCGCAGCTCGGCCTGGTAGTCCGCGTGGTGCCCGCTGATGTCGACCGGCTCGTCCCACGACTCGTAGGAGCCCTCGTCGAGCACGAGGTCGATCACTTCGCGGGCGGTCCAGCGGCGAGAGGTCCCCATGTGCCCGCACTGTAGGCCGTCGCGGGCCTACCCTGATGTCGTGCCCCAGCAGCTCCTCGTGATCACCAACAGCGCGGCCGGCTCCGCCGACCGGGAGGCGATCAACAAGGCGCTGACGGTGTTGCGGGAGGAGGCCTGGGTCGAGGTCCGCAGCACCCGCGACCTCGACGAGCTGTCCGGCGCGCTCACCGGAACCGCCGAGCGCACCGTCGTCGTGGCTGGCGGCGACGGCAGCATCCACGCCGTCGTGCAGTGCCTGCACGACCTCGGCGAGCTGGCGGGCCGCACGCTCGCCCTGCTGCCTCTCGGGACCGGCAACGACTTCGCCCGCGCCCTGGGCATCCCGCGCAGTGCGCGCAAGGCCGCCCGGATCGTCCTGGAGGGACACAGCCGGCCCACCGACCTGATCGTCGACGACGAGGGTCAGGTCACCGTCAACAACGTCCACATCGGTGCCGGCGCCGACGCCGGCCAGCGCGGCGCCCGGTGGAAGAAGCGGCTGCAGGTCGTCAGCGGTGTCGTGGGCGTCGGTCCCGTCGGCCTCGGACCGGCCAACCTGGGCCACATCGGTTTGGGACCGACCAACCTCGGCAAGCTCGGCTATCCGATCGGCGCCCTCCAGACCGCGATCAGCCCGCCCGTGCTGAACCTGCGGATCGAGGTGGACGGCGAGGTGGTGGCCGAGCCCGACGAGAAGATCCTCATGGTCGCCGTCGGCAACGGACCCACGGTCGGTGGCGGCACCGCCCTGACACCGGACGCCGACCCGCACGACGGTCTGGTCGACGTACTCATCGCGACCCCGGCCTCCCTGCTCGACCAGGTCGGCTACGTGCTGCGCCTGCAGGCAGGCAGCCACGAGACCCACGCCGAGGCACGATTCGTCCGCGGCCGCTCGATCACCGTCAGCGGGACCCCCTTCGACTGCAACAGCGACGGCGAGTTCAGCGGCCCGGTGGGCGAGCGCACCTGGCAGGTGCTGCCGGCGGCCTACTCGATGGTGGTCCCGGCGTAGACCCCTAGGCTGACCGCGTGGCCAGTGACCGATCGATGCTCGTGATCACCAACTCAGACGCGGGTACGGCGAACCAGGAGTCCCTCACCGCCGCGGTGGCGGTGCTGCAGGGGCAGGCCGAGGTCGAGGTCGTCGCGACCTCCGGACCCGACGAGCTCAACGACGTCCTGGCCGGAGCCGGTGATCGGACGATCGTGGTCGCCGGCGGTGACGGCAGCGTGCACGCCGTTGTCCAGGCACTGCACGACCGCGACGACCTGGCCGGCCGGACGATCGGGCTGATCCCGCTCGGCACCGGCAACGACTTCGCCCGCACCCTCGACATCCCGCTCGACGCGTGCGAGGCCGCCGAGCTCGTCGTCGCCGGCCACACCCGGCCGACCGACCTGGTCGTCGATGACGACGAGCACGTCACAGTCAACAACGTCCACGTCGGCGCCGGTGCGGCAGCCGGGCGGATGGGCTCGCAGTGGAAGGAGCGGCTGGGGTCGATCGGCGTCGGCAAGGTCAACCTGGGCCGGCTCGGCTACCCGATCGGCGCTTTGCAGACGGCACTCCGCCCGCCGAGCCTGCGCGTCCTGGTCGAGGTCGACGACGCGGTCGTCGTGGACGTGGACGAGCAGGTGCTGATGGTCGCGGTCGGCAACGGCGCCTCGGTCGGCGGCGGCACCGAGCTCACCCCTGACGCCGTGCCCCACGACGGCCAGGTGGACGTGCTCGTGGCCACGCCGGTCTCGCGGGCGGCGCGACTGGGCTATCTCCTCCGGCTGCCGTTCGCGCGGCACGAGGAGCACGCGGACGTCCGCATCGTGCGCGGCCGCACCGTCCGGATCGCCGGGACCGCCTTCGAGTGCAACAGCGACGGGGAGATCGACGGGCCTGTCCGTGCCCGCAGCTGGCGGGTCCTGCCGGCGGCGTACTCGATGGTGGTCCCCCGCTGATCGCGCCCTAGTCTTGGGACCCGTGGCACGAGGACAGCGCAACCAGCAGGGCAACCACCAGGGCAACCAGCAGGGCAACCAGCAGCAGGCCCCCAGTGACTGGGTGACCCGGACCGCCGACCTGGCGCTCCGGCACGCCGAGCAGGTCAACGGCGGCACCCTGCCCGACGTCGTCACCTGCGCGTCCGGCATCAGCCCCTCGGGGCCGATCCACCTCGGCAACCTGCGCGAGTTCCTGACCGTGCACTTCGTGGTCGAGGAGATCCGCCGCCGCGGCATCACCGTGCGTCACCTGCACAGCTGGGACGACTACGACCGCTTCCGCAAGGTCCCCGCCGGCGTCGACCCGTCGTGGAGCGAGCACATCGGCAAGCCGCTGTCCGCCGTCCCCGATCCCACGGGCGAGTTCCCCAGCTGGGCCGAGCGCTACAAGGCGCCGCTGCGCGCCGCGCTCGCCGAGCTCGGCTGCGACATGGTCGAGGTGAACCAGACGGAGATGTATCGCGCGGGCACCTACCGCTCGCAGATCCTCACCGCCATCGAGAAGCGCGGCGAGATCGAGACCGTCATGGCGCGCTTCCGCACCAAGAAGGCCGCGCCGGTCGACGCCGAAGGCATGGACGACACAGAGTCCGTCGAGTCCACCGCCGAGGAGGAGGCCGGGCACGGCGCCTCGGACGACCTGGCGCGCTTCCCCTACAAGCCCTACTGCCGCGGTTGCGGTCGCGACACCGTCACCCTCACGTCGTACGACGACGCGAGCACCGACCTCGCCTACACCTGCGACGCGTGCGGCGAGTCCCACGTCACCAACGTCGCGACGCAGGACGAGGGCAAGCTGGTGTGGAAGGTCGACTGGCCGATGCGCTGGACGTTCGAGGGAGTCCACTTCGAGCCCGGCGGCGTCGACCATGCCTCCCCCGGGTCGTCCTACACCGTCGGCAAGGAGATCGTCGGCCCCGTCTTCGGCGGCACCGCCCCGTCGTTCGTCGGCTACTCGTTCGTCGGCGTCGCGGGCATGCCGAAGATGTCGTCGTCGAAGGGCGGTGTCCCGACCGCCGCCGAGGCGCTGCGGATCCTGGAGGCACCGATCCTGCGCTGGCTCTACGTCCGCCGGCAGCCGAAGCAGGCGTTCAACGTCGACTTCGGTCAGGAGGTGCTGCGGCTCTATGACGAGTGGGACGCACTGGGCAAGAAGGCCGCGATACCGGAGAAGCGGGACGCCGCGGTGCTGGCGTGGGAGCGGGCGTCCGCCACGTCGACCGCCGGCACCCTGCCGACGCCGGCCGTCGTCGTCCCGTTCCGCATGCTGTCGTCCGTCGCCGACGTGACGGCCGGGTCGCGCGAGATCACCGCCCGCACGGTGGGCGCCGCCGAGGCCGACCTCGAGCCGCGGCTGACGAAGGCCGCCACGTGGATCACGTCGTACGTCGACCCGGAGGAGCGAACCACCGTGCGCGAGGCGGCCGACCTGGACCGGCTCGGCTCACTGTCCGAGGACGAGTCGCGCTGGCTCGGGCTCCTGCTCGACGGGCTGCCCGAGGCCTTCGGCACCGACGAGCTGACCACGATCATCTACGGCGTCCCGAAGCTCGTCCGCGGCCTGTCCGTGGAGGACGCGCCCACCGACGAGGTGAAGGCCGACCAGAAGGCGTTCTTCAAGCTGCTCTACGAGCTGCTCGTCGCCGCCGAGCGTGGACCCCGCCTGCCCACCCTCTTCGCGGCCCTGGGTCCGGAGAAGGTGCGCTCCCTGCTCACTCCTTGATGCCCGCCGCCGGCGCCGCGACCGGCGCCCCGCCGAACCCCGCGTGCTTCGGCGCCTCGTAGAAGAGGACGGCGACCAGCCCGACGGCGTACATCGAGGCCGGCAGCCACAAGGCGTCCTGCATCGCGTTGCTGAAGAGCGCGGCGGCGTGGGGGTCGGCGATCTTGTCCGCACCCGCGTCACCGTGCGCGGCGGCACCGGGGAGGTAGTGCGCGAGCCTGCTGTCCATCAGCACCGCGATCGCGGCGGCCCCGAGGACGGAGCCGACCTGGCGGGTGGCGTTGTAGACGCCCGCGCCCGCGCCGGCGAGGCTCATCGGCAGGTTGCGGTTGGCGGTGGCGGCCGTCGGTGCCCAGATGCAGGCATTGCCGACGCCGACGACGCCCATCGCCACGCCGAGCTCCCAGACGGCGACGTCGGGCTGGAGCCGCCAGAGCAGCAGCAGGAAGCCGAAGAGACTGACCGCGAAGCCGAAGCCGGTGATCAGCCGCGGGTGCAGTCGATCGGTGAGCCTGCCGATCGGCCGGGCCAGGAAGATGGACATCACGGCCATCGGCACCATGAGCAGCGCGGCCTCGGTCGGCGAATAGCCCCGGACCGCCTGGGCGTAGAGCATCAACGGGAAGCCGAAGGCCGCAGCGATCGAGCCCATGCAGGCGATCGCGACCGTGGACACCGAGAAGTTGCGGTCCTTGAACAGGCTCAACGGCACCAGCGGCTCGGCCCGGTTGAGGCGCTGCCACAGGATGAAGATCGCGAGCAGGACGGCGCCGGCCGTGATCATCGCGACGATCCAGCCTGCCCAGTCCTCCTGGTGACCCTCCTGGATGCCGAAGCAGAGCAGGAACATCGCGGCGCCGGAGAGTGCGACGCCCAGCCAGTCGAAGCTGTGGGCGTGCGTCGGCAGGGCGGGGACGCGCCGCCACGCCATCGCGAAGGCGACGATGCCGACGGGGATGTTGACGAAGAAGATCCACTCCCAGCCGAGACCGTCGGTCAGCACCCCACCGAGGATCGGGCCCACGACCATCGCGACACCGGCGGTGGCGCCCCACACGGCCATCGCGCTGCCGCGCTGGGCCGGCGGAAAGATCCGGGTGATGATCGCCATCGTCTGCGGCGTCATCATCGAGGCTCCGAAGCCCTGCACGATCCGCGCGACGATCAGGGCCTCGACCGTCGTGGTCAGGCCGCACCACAGCGAGGCGAGCGTGAAGACCGTCAGGCCCGCGAGATAGAGGTTCTTCGAGCCGAACCGGTCGCCGAGCCGGCCCGTGATGAGGACGGGCACCGCGTAGGCCAGCATGTAGGCGCTGGTCACCCAGACGACGTCGTTCACCGAGGCGTCGAGGTCCTCGATGATCGTCGGCGTCGCGACGGTCACGATCGTCAGGTCGACCAGGATCATGAAGAACCCGATGACCAGGGCCCACAGTGCCGGCCACGGGTTCGTCACCTCGGAGGTGCTGTCGTCCTGCGGGGGTGCGCTCTGGGTCACGAGCCGAGTCAACACCCGCGCGCCGACATCGTGCGACCAGGGGGACACAATGGGCGCATGAGCATCACGCCCGGCGCCGACCTGATGGCCGGCCCCCCGCCCACGCACCTGCCCGTCGATCCCGCCGCGGAGCTGCTCGCGGCCGGCGAGGCGCCCGCTGCCGTCGTACGCCGCCTCCCGGCCTCGCCCCTCGCCTGGGCGACCCTCGCCGAGCAGGCCCGCGACCAGGGTGCCGACGACGTGACGATCTATGCCTACGCCCGGGTCGGCTACCACCGCTCGCTCGACACGCTGCGTCGCAACGGCTGGAAGGGCAACGGGCCGGTGCCGTGGGAGCACGAGCCGAACCGTGGTTTCCTGCGCGCTCTCGGGCTGCTCGCGATCGCGGCCCGCGCGATCGGCGAGACCGACGAGTGGGAGCGCTGCGCGAGCTTCCTGCGCGACTCGAGCCCGACGGCGTACGACGAGCTGCTGGGCTGACGGCCGTTCATGCCTGCCCGCCCCTCGCGGGCTCCCCGGCCACCGGGGAAGCGCTGACGGTCGGCCGTCAGCTCAGGACGAAACCGAACAGCGGGCTGTCCGGCGGCACCTTCTCGACCCGCAGGCGCGAGGACTCCATCCGGGCGAGCAACGCGGGCAACTCGGTGGCGCGCTGCATCTCGACGCCCACGAGCGCGGGACCGGTCTCGCGATTGTTGCGCTTGGTGTATTCGAAGAGGGTGATGTCGTCGTCGGGCCCCAGCACCTCGTCGAGGAAGCGGCGCAGCGCGCCCGGCTCCTGCGGGAACTCGATGAGGAAGTAGTGCTTGAGCCCCTCGTGCACCAGCGCCCGCTCGACGATGTCGGCATAGCGGGAGACGTCGTTGTTGCCGCCCGACACCACGACCACGACACGTGAGCCGGGGATCAGGCGGTCGGCGACCGGGTCGAGGCGCAGCGCCGCCGCGGCCAGGGCACCGGCGGGCTCGGCGATGATGCCGTCGACCTGGTAGAGGTCGAGCATCTCGACACAGATCAGTCCCTCCGGGACCGCGACGGCCGACAGGTCCACCAGCGCCCGCGCGTCGGCCACCGCGGCATAGGTGAGGTCACCGACCCGCCGGACCGAGGCGCCGTCGACGAAGGGGTCGACGGTCTCCAGCTCGACCGGACCGCCTGCATCCAACGCCGCGGCCAGGGACGCGGCACCGGCCGGCTCGGCCGCGATCACCCGGGTGCCGGGCAGGCGCTCGCCCAGCACGGTGAGGCACCCGGCGATCAGGCCGGCGCCGCCGACGGGCAGCACGAACGCGTCGGGGACCCAGCCCAGCGCGGCGGTCTGCGCCAGCACCTCCGCGGCCACCGTGCCCTGACCAGCAACGATCCCGGGATGGTCGAAGGCGGGGATCACGGTCGCGCCGGACGCGGCGGCGAACTCGGCGGCGGCGACCGCGGCGTCGTCGTAGGCCTCGCCGGCGATCACCACGTCGACGACGTCGCCCCCGAGCGCGGCGACCCGGTCGCGCTTCTGGCGCGGGGTGGTGCGCGGCAGGAAGATCGTCGCCCGCACGCCGGCACGGGCGCAGGCGAAGGCGACGCCCTGCGCGTGGTTGCCGGCGGACGCGCACGTCACCCCGCGCAGCCGCTCCTCCTCCGACAGGCCGGCGAGCACGGTGAAGGCGCCGCGCGCCTTGTAGGAGCGCACGGGCGTGAGGTCCTCACGCTTGAGCCACACGTCGAGCCCGGTCAGCGCGGACAGCCGGTCGGCGCGCTGCAGTGGCGTCGGCGGGATCACCGGCGCCAGCAGCTCGGCGGCCCGGTCGACGTCCGCGGTGGTCGGCAGTGGAGCAGTCACCTCAGCCGATCGTCTTGCCCGCGGCCCGCAGGTTCTCGCAGGCCTCGACCACACGGGCGGCCATGCCGGCCTCGGCGGCCTTGCCCCAGGCGCGCGGGTCGTAGGCCTTCTTGTTGCCGACCTCGCCGTCGACCTTGATGACGCCGTCGTAGTTGTTGAACATGTGGGCCGCCGCGGGCCGGGTGAAGGCGTACTGGGTGTCGGTGTCGACGTTCATCTTCACCACGCCGTAGTCGACGGCGGCGGCGATCTCCTCCGGAGTGGAGCCCGATCCACCGTGGAAGACCAGGTGGAAAGGCTTGGCGCCGGCGCCGAGCCCGAACTCGGTCGCCACGGCCTCCTGCGCGGCCTTCAGCACCTCGGGACGGAGCTGGACGTTGCCGGGCTTGTAGACGCCGTGCACGTTGCCGAAGGTCAGCGCGGTCATGTAGTAGCCGCGGTCACCGTGGCCGAGCGCCTTCGCGGTGGCGATGGCGTCCTCGGGGGTGGAGTAGAGCTTCTCGTTGATCTCGTTCTCGACGCCGTCCTCCTCGCCGCCGACCACACCGACCTCGATCTCGAGGATGATCTTCGCCTCGATGCACTTCTCGAGCAGCTCGCTGGCGATCGACAGGTTCTCCTCCAGCGGTACGGCGGACCCGTCCCACATGTGCGACTGGAAGAGGGGCGCCTCGCCCCGGGCGACGCGCTCGGCCGAGAGGGCGAGCAGCGGCCGGACGAAGCCGTCGAGCTTGTCCTTCGGGCAGTGGTCGGTGTGCAGGGCGATGTTGACGGGGTAGTTCTTCGCGACCTCGGCGGCATAGGCGGCGAAGGCCACCGAGCCCGTGACCATGTCCTTCACGTTGGGCCCGGAGAGGTATTCGGCGCCACCCGTCGAGACCTGGATGATGCCGTCGGAGCCGGCATCGGCGAAGCCCTGGAGCGCCGCGTTGAGGGTCTGGGACGACGAGACATTGATGGCCGGGAAGGCGAACGCGCCGGACTTGGCGGCGTCGAGCATCTCGGCGTACTTCTCCGGGGTGGCGATGGGCATGCTGGCTCGCTCCTGGGCAGGGTCGGGTGACGGGGCTCAACCTACCCTGCACCCTTTGTTGCGCCCGAGTGCAAGTCGGTGCAACAAATGCCCGGGCGGATCGTGGCGGTTCGTAGCGTTCTGGCCATGCGCTCCCTCTCGGCCCTCGCCACCGCCGCCGTCCTCGGGTCCCTGCTCCTCGCCGGCTGCAGCGGCGACGGGGACGGCGAGAAGGACGCCGATCCTGCGCCGTCGCCGACCCGCGACGACAACGGCATCTCCCTCGTCGACTGCACCGAGCCGCCCGCGGAGGACGCCGCCGGGCCGCAGGAGATCGACGACGTCGACTGGGCCCGCGACATCGCCGACCAGGTCGGCGAGGCGGTCGAGACCGAGGACGTCCGGTTCTGCATCGACTCCTCCGGGATGCCCTACTTCTACGCCTTCCTCGACGACGCCCCCGAGGACGCCGAGGACACCTGCTCCGTCGCGACGGCCGCCGTGACCGAGGGCCTCGACACGGTCGCCACCGTCGCCCTGGTGGTCGACGGCGAGTCGACCGCCTGCGACTGACCGCACCCGGGCGGTCCCGTCAGCCTGTGGTGGCGGTCAGCCCCGCCAGGCCTCGTCGCCGCCGAGGTCGGCGTGCTGGCGCACCCAGGAGTGCATCGCGATCGCGGCGGCGGCCGACGCGTTGATCGACCGGGTGGAGCCGAACTGGGCGATCGAGAAGGTGCCGTCGCACGCCTCGCGCGCCGCCTCGGACAGGCCCGGCCCCTCCTGCCCGAAGAGGAAGCAGACCCGCTCGGGGAGGTCCATCGTCTCCAGGTGGGCGGAGCCGGGCAGGTTGTCGATCCCGAGCAGCGGCACCCCGATCTCGGCCAGGTGGGCGTGCAGCTCGGCGACCGTCGGGTGGTGCCGCACGTGCTGGTAGCGGTCGGTGACCATCGCCCCCCGCCGATTCCACCGCCGGTTGCCGACGATGTGCACCTCGGCGGCGAGGAAGGCGTTGGCGGAGCGGACGATCGTGCCGATGTTGAAGTCGTGCTGCCAGTTCTCGATGGCGACGTGGAAGCCGTGCCGGCGGGTGTCGAGATCGGCGACGATCGCGTCCATCGACCAGTACCGGTAGCGGTCGACGACGTTGCGGCGATCGCCCGTGGCGAGCAGCTCCTCGTCGTACACCTCGGAGCCGGGTCCGGAGGGCCGCGGTCCCTCCCACGGGCCGACCCCGACCTCGGGAGGACCGTGCGGCATCGGGTCGTACGGCGCCCGCTGCTCCTCGACGTCTGACATCCTCGGCAGCCTATCGACCAGCTGTCGACCAGCTGTCGACCAGCTGTCGACCACCTATCGGCCACACTGCTGGGCACCGGAAGGTAGTTTGTCGTCGTGCACCCGCCGGTCGTGACCCCGCTGCTCGTTCCGATGCTGCTGGGGATGAAGTGGATGGAGCCCGACTGGCTCCTCGAGCAGTTCCAGTCCGAGCTCTTCTGGCTCGCGGTGCTGATCATCTTCGTCGAGTGCGGGCTGTTCTTCCCGTTCCTCCCCGGCGACACCCTGCTCTTCGCACTGGGCATCTTCATCGCCACCGAGAAGATCGACCTCTTCCCCGGCCCGCGGCTCCTCGAGCTCGCCCTCGCCCTGACCCTGCTCGCGCTCGCCGGCTTCCTCGGCAACGTCGCCGGCTATGAGATCGGACGCAAGCTCGGGCCGCCCATCTATGAGCGCGACGGCCGGATCCTCAAGCGCAAGTACTTCGACCAGACCAGCGCGTTCTTCGACAAACACGGCAACAAGGCGCTCGTGATCGGACGCTTCGTGCCCTTCGTGCGGACCTATGTCACGGTCGTCGCCGGCGTCACCCGGATGGACCGGGGCCGCTTCTTCAAGTGGAGCGCCATCGGCGCGGTGCTGTGGGTCGCCTCGATCCTGTTCCTCGGCTACTTCCTGGGCCGGGTCCCCGTGCTCGGGCCGTTCCTCGAGGAGAACATCGACTACACGATCCTCATCATCCTCGCCTTCTCCGCGGTCCCGATCGCGTGGGAGTGGTGGCGCCACAAGCGCACGTCCGGCAAGGCCGCCGAGGACAACGACGGCGACGGCGTCCCCGACCGCGACATCGCGGGCATGGACACCACGCAGCACGACTGACAGCCTCGATCCGTGGACGCGGCGGCCGGTCCGATGAGTCCGGCGACCGTGCCGGGTCTGACCCTGCACCAGTCCGATCGACCCGAGGAGCCGACATGACGGCGTACCTGTCCCCCTACATCAACTGGCGCGGCCAGGCCCGCGAGGCGATGGAGTTCTATCACTCCGTCTTCGGCGGCCAGCTCGACGTGATGACCTTCGCCGACATGGGCGGCACCGCGATGGGCGTCGCCGAGGCCGAGGTCGACTGGGTGATGCACTCGGCGCTGACCGTCAGCGACTCGTTCGTGCTGATGGGCGCCGACCACCCCGGGCACGTCCCCGGCGAGCCGGTGCCGGCCCAGGTCAGCCTCGCCGGTGCCGCCGAGGACGAGGACACCCTCCGCGGCTGGTGGGCAGGTCTCTCCGACGGCGCCACCATCCACGAGGAGCTCAGCCAGGCGCCGTGGGGTGACACCTTCGGGATGCTCGTCGACCGCTTCGGGACCAACTGGCTGATGAACATCTCGGGGCCCGCGCCCGCCGAGTAGCTCAGACCCGGGAAGCTGCCCGCGCCACGTCGAGCTCGGCCTTGGTGAGCACCGCGCGCACCTCGAGGCCGACGTCGGCGAGCGGGTTGGCGTCACCGGGGCTGCGGTCGATCGCGCAGACGACCGTCTCGACGACGGCGCCGCCCTCGCGCAGCGCACTGGTCGCGTCGCGCACGGCGCCGCCCGTCGTGATGACGTCCTCGATCAGCACGACCCGCTTGCCGTCGTACGACGGGCCCTCGGCCAGCTTGGCCGTGCCGTATTCCTTCGCCTTCTTGCGCACGAAGATCACCGGGATCCCGACGAGCTGGCTGACGGCGGTCGCGATCGGGATGCCGCCCATCTCCAGGCCGCCGAGCAGGTCGATCTCCGGCGGCAGCAGCTGCGCGACCTCGCGTGCGACCCGCGCGAGGAGCTGCGGGTCGGCCTCGAAGAGGTACTTGTCGAAGTACTCGTTGCTCACCTGGCCCGAGCGGAGGGTGAACTCGCCCGTGAGGCGGCAGGCGGCGTCGATGTCGGCAGCGAGGCCGGTGTCCGTGGTCGTCACGCTCCGAGGCTATCCAGTCTCGCTACTGTCGGCTCCATGCACTCCCCCGCCCGTCGGGTCGCCGGCATGGGATCCACGATCTTCGCCGAGATGTCCGCCCTCGCGGTCCGGACCGGCGCGATCAACCTCGGCCAGGGCTTCCCCGACACCGACGGGCCCGCGCTGATCCTCGACTCCGCGGTCCAGGCGATCCGCGGCGGAGCCAACCAGTACGCCCCCGGCATCGGCATCCCGGCGCTGCGCCAGGCGATCGCGCGCCACCAGCAGCGGCACTACGGCATCGAGCTCGACCCGGACACCCAGGTCACCGTCACGACCGGGTGCACCGAGGCGATCGCGGGCGCGCTGCTGGGGCTGGTCGACCCCGGCGACGAGGTCATCGTGCTCGAGCCGTCCTACGACTCCTACAACGCGATGATCGCCTTCGCAGGAGGAGTACGACGCCCGGTCACGCTGCGCGCCCCCGACTTCCGGCTCGACCCGGCGGAGCTGGCGGCCGCCGTCTCACCGCGAACCCGGCTCCTCCTGCTCAACTCCCCGCACAACCCCACCGGGCGGGTGCTGGACGCCGGCGAGCTGGGCGCCGTGGCCGAGGTCGCGATCGAGCACGACCTCCTCGTGGTCACCGACGAGGTCTATGAGCACCTGACCTTCGACGGCCGGGCGCACGTCCCGATCAGCACGCTGCCCGGCATGGCCGAGCGCACGCTCACGCTGTCGAGCGCGGGCAAGTCCTACTCCGTGACCGGATGGAAGGTCGGCTGGGCGACCGGGCCACCCGAGCTGGTGGCGGCGCTGACCGCGGCCAAGCAGTGGCTGAGCTACACCTCCGGCGCGCCGCTGCAGCCGGCGGTCGCCGCCGCCCTCGACGAGGCACCGGACTTCCCGGCCACGCTCGCGGTCGAGCTGCAGGCCCGGCGGGACGAGCTCGTCGCCGGTCTGCGCGGGGCCGGGCTGGCGACGTACTCGGCGCAGGGGACGTACTTCGTGACCAGCGACGTCGCCGACCTCGGCTGGTCCAGCGGACGGGAGTTCTGCCTGGCGCTGCCGGAGCGCGCCGGCGTGGTGGCGGTGCCCCTCGAGGTCTTCTATGACGACCCCGACGGGCCGGGCGCCGGTCGACACCTGGTGCGCTGGGCCTTCTGCAAGCGCCCCGAGGTGATCGCGGACGCGACCCGACGGCTCATGGCGGCCGACCTGAGCAACGCCTGACGACGCGGTCAGGGATTGCCTAGGCTTTGCGGGTGCGGCGGACGAGCAGGGCAGCCTCGGCGCTGATCGTCTCGATGCTCGTGGTCGGGGGGTCGGTGGGACCGACACGACTGCCCGCCGGGGCCGACCAGCACCACACCTCGCGCGGGTCGGACCGGGGCGCGAGCCAGACCTCCGACGGCCTGCCGGGCGAGCCAGTGCCGTTCGCGGGACTGCTGCGCAGCGGGGTGCCCGTCGTCGAGGACGAGGTCGGCTGGTCGATCCGCCCCGGGCTGTCCTTCCGGCGCTGGCGGCAGAGTGATGCCCGGGGCCCCAACCGGGTCCAGGTCATCACCGCCGACCTCGACGTCGATCGGCTGCGCGTCCGCTATCTCAAGGCCGGAGACGTCCGGGACCGCAAGGGTGTGGTCGGGCTGGTCCGGAGCAACCGGGCCGTGGTCGGCGTCAACGGCGACTTCTTCGACATCGGCGGTCTCGGCGCGCCCCTGGGGCTCGGGGTCGATCTCGGGCGCGTGCGCCACGGCACCATCGGTCGGCCCAACGCCGGGTTCCAGATCGGGCGCGACCGCCGTCCCGTCTTCGGTCCGGTGGCCCTCGAGGCACGAGTACGGAGCCGGACCCCGCTGGCGATCACGCGCCTCAACTCCCCGACCGTCCCTCGCGGCGAGATCGGTCTCTACACCTCAGCCTGGGGCCCGCTCGCGGGCCGGGCGGTGCTCGGCCTGCCCTCGGGAACCCATGTCCGCGAGGTGCAGGTCCGGGGCGGCAGAGTGACCCGGGTCAGCCGCACCCTCACCGCAGGACGCCGCCTGAGCGGGCACGTCCTCGTCGGACAGGGTCACGCCGCGAACGCGCTGGCGCGGCTCCGCGTCGGGCAACGAGTCACGATCAGCGTGCGGGCACCGGCGCGGCCGCGCATGGCGATCACCAGCAACGCCTTCCTCCTGCGCGACGGCGTCGTCCGCGCGGGAGACGACCGATGGATGCACCCACGGACGGCCGTCGGCCACGACCGGGACGAGAACCTGCTGTTCCTGGTCGTCGTCGACGGCCGATCCGCATCGAGCCGTGGCATGACGATGGTCGAGCTCGCGACCCTGATGCGATCGCTCGGCGCCGACGACGCGCTCAACCTCGACGGCGGGGGGTCCTCGACGATGGTCGCGCCCCGGGCGGACGGCGTGCTCGGTGTGCTGAACAGGCCGTCCGACGGCCGCCAACGCGCGGTCCCCAACGGGATCGGGATCGACCTGCGACCCGCACGCTGACCTGCTCCGGTCGCCGGCGGGCCGGACCTCTGCGTTGGTCCGGAAACGCATCGCAGGTGCTGTCGTGGGCGGTAGCGTCGCGACGTGCTGCCGGGGGGTCAGGAGATGTCGCGTGGTTGAGCTGGTGGGTCGTTTCCCGGTGTCGGTGGTGATCGGCCGGGGTGGGTTCGGGACGGTGTATCTCGGCACGGATCCCGTCACGGGTGAGCGGGTCGCGGTGAAGGTGTTGAACGACCCCGACGCACAGTGGCGTCGCTCGTTGTTCCGCGCCGAGGCGGCGGCGTTGCGGTCGGTGGCCGACCCGCACGTGGTGCGGGTGCGGGAGGTGATCGACGAGCCGGGGTTGGCGGCGTTGGTGACCGACTTCGTCGAGGGCGCCTCGTTGCGGCGGGTGGTGGCCGAGTCGGGTCCGTTGAGTGGCCCGGAGACGGTCGCGGTGCTGACCGGTGCGCTCAAGGGTCTGGCTGCGGTGCATGCGGCGGGTCTGGTCCATGCGGACCTGAAGCCGGACAACATCCTGGTCGATCTCGACGGGACGTCGCGGTTGATCGACTTCGGGCTGGCGGGTCCGGCGCGGCCATTGGGCGGTCCGGACACGTGGATCGGCACTCCGGCGTATCTGGCGCCCGAGGTGGTGCGGGGCTCCCATGTCGATCATCGCAGTGACATCTACGCGATGGCGGTGATCTTGTTCGAGCTGTTGGGTGGCCGGCAGCCGTTCGTGGGAGGCAGCGCGCTCGCGACGGCGTTGCTGCAGGTCTCGGCGCCGGTGCCGGATGTGCGCTCGGTGCGGGCCGACGTTGCCGAGCTCCTCGCGGGACTGTGTTCCCAGGACCTGGCCAAGGATCCGGTCGAGCGGCATCAGCGGGCGGAGGCGTTCGCGCGGAGTCTGGACATCGCGGCGGGGGTGTCCTACGGCGAGGACTGGGCTGCTGAGACCGCTGCGTCGCTGGCCGGCCGGTCCCGCACGACGATCACGACCATCGCCGCTGCAGCAGCCGGTGTGGCGGCCGCGGGCGTGGGCGTGCCGGTGGGTGTGGGCCTGCTGGGTGCCGCCCCGGTGGTGGCGCCGGGGGCGTTGTCGTTCCTGCTCGGCGGGATCGGCCTCGGTGCTGCCGGCGCTGCTGGGGCTGGGGCTGCTGGGGCTGGTGCTGCTGTCGGGGGTGCGGGTGGTGCGGGGGTCGGTGGATTCGGTGCGGCGGGTGCCGCGGCTGGTGCGGCGGGCGGGGGTGGTGCGGCCGCGACGACCTCGGGTGGCGCGCTGGCCGCGCTGGGCGGGGCCAAGGCCGCCGCTGCCGCTGCGGCAGCGGTCGTGGCGGTGACCGCCGGCACCACCGCCGTCATCGTCACCAACACCGACGACGCACCCCGTGACCGTCCGCCGGCCGCGGCGCCGGCGGAGCCGGCCATTCTGGCGGCGTACACGACATCCGGGTCGGGATTCGAGAGCGCTCACCTTCTCTACAACGACGGCACGAGCGAGAACCTGGGCATCGACGCGACGTCCGGTGCGCTGATCGACTTCACTGCCAGCCACGATGGCCAGTGGCTCGCCGTGTCACTGGTGCGAACCTCGTGGGAGGACCCCTCGATGAATACCGCCGACATCACGGTGATCTCGACCCTGGATCCATCGGTACGCGACGAGATCACCTGCAACTGCGCGGCACCGACCTTCAGTTTCGAGGGCCAGCTCGTGACAGCCACCTCCGATCTCGAACTGCTTCGCTTCGAGGCCGGGCCCAACGGGTTGGAGGCGCTGGCGTCCCTCACGCTGGACGGCGGCGAGCTCGGCATCCCGACCTATCCTCCGACCATCGACGCGGCCAACGACCGCGAGGGATTCTTCACCGCCGCCAGCACCACCGCCTACGACGCCACCCGGGCCATGGCCGTCGATCTGGACACCGGGCTCGTCCGCACGATCGCCGAGCCCGGCGATTCGACCCTGGGCGGTGCGACGCTGTCGGAGGACGGTCGGTTCCTCGCCTACGGGACGAACGCTGGCGGGACCGCGTGCTCTGCGCAACGTGGCATCGTCATCGACACGGCGACGGGCGACGACGACCTTCGTGCCGCCTATCTGGAGGCTCCCGCGGACTACGGCGACATCGGCGAGGTCTCTGGTGTCTGGTTCGACGGCAACGAGCTGGAGGTCGGATGGACACGGATGGACGCCAGCCAGACCAGTGGCTGCGCGCGGGAGGAGCCTCGGCGATTCCGCACCACGATCGAGGAACTTCCGCCGTTCGATCCGGGCACGTATCCGTCTCGCGACTGGACTCCATCCGGTGGCCCCGACCGGAGCGGCACCACTCATGACGGCAGGACCTGGCAGGCTGTCGACAGCACCGACGGGTCCGTGGAGCAGGCGCTGGTCGTCGAGGGGCAGCAGATCTCCAACCGGGTGCTCACCTTCCTCTTCGTCCCCGAGATCACCGGGGATCCGCAGGTCCAGTCCAGCGCAGCCTCATCGGACTCCGAGAGCCCCAGGGGCGGGAGCATCGTCGATTTCAATCCTCCAGCCGAGGTCGACGGGTCCGGCGATGTCAGCGCACTCGACGAGCTGCCCCAGGACTTCCGTGACTTCGTGGCCGCACGGGCGCGGGAGCTCTACGACGACGTGGCTGGCGATCCCGACTGCGGCGACCGCAACCTGACCTTCGTCACCGTTGACCGATACGACCCCCGCGGCTACGCCTCGGGGGAGGTGACAGGGTGTGGCGGTGCCATGGTCGTGTGGGCCAGGACAAGTGGCGCCTGGCAGGAGGTCGCCGGCTTCCAGGGGCTACAGTCCTGCGACCCCTTGCGCGAGGCGGAGGTTCCGGCCGACTTCTTCGCCGAGGAGTTCCCGTGCCTGGAACCGGGCGACACCACGCCCACGCCCTACGTCTACCCCTGATGGTCAGCGGCGGTACCAGGCGCTGACCTCGGGCCGCAGCAGGAGCCAGGCGCCGACGGCGAAGACCAGGACCAGCACCACCATCGGCGGCGCGGCGAACGACAGGGCGAGCGACAGGACCGCGGCAACCGCAGCCGAGATCGCGAGCAGGACACGCGCCCAGTTGTGGCCGACGAACGCGATCCCCGCCAGCACGATCGCGACGATCGCCCAGACGACGAGGACGCCGACCATGACGGACACGGAAGCGACGAGCTCGCTCTTGCCGACCTCCGCGGCGAGGTCCGGCTGCTGCTCCTGCATCTCGGCATAGAGCTCGTCGCTCTGGGTCGCCAGGGCCAGCGCCGTCAGGGCGAGGAAGGCGACCGTGATCGTGGAGAACGCCCACGCCAGCACGCAACCGGCGATGAGCGCGCCGGGCCGGGGCGTCTCACGTCGGCGCTGCGGCCGGTGGTCGACCCAGGGCGCGGTCGGTTGGTCGGACGACAGGCCGGACGACGAGCCGGACGACGGGGCGGGATCCGTCGGTTGCGGCGCCGGGGCGCTCCACGGCGAGGCGGGCTGGCTCGGCCCGGCATCGCCGTCCGGAGCCGGCCCGCCCACGCGCGCGGCGCGGCGCTGGTCGTAGCGCTGCACCCACGGGCGCCCGGCGTACCAGTCGCGCGTCGGCTGCAGCCACAGCAGGACGATCCCGGCGACGACCATCGGGGCGAGGAAGCCGTCGGTCGCCAGCGCGCCGAGGAGCAGCAGGGGCGACAGGGCGGTCAGGGCCATCCGGGCGCTCTGCGACCGCTTGAAGACCTGGAAGCCGAGGATCGTCGACGCCGTCGCCGCGCCTGCGCCGACGAGGCAGGCCACGCGGATCATGGTGGAGAACGTCTCGACGCTCATCCCCATCCCTCCGGCACCGGAGATCTGTCGCTCCATCCACTCCTGCACCTCGAGGGTGTGCAGGGTCGAGATGCGCTGCCACGCCGACAGCACCAGCACGATCGACCCACCGATGATCAGGGCACCGGCGAGGGTCGCCTGTCCGGGGCGGGGCTGCGGGTCGCTCATGGGCGCAGTTTCGCAGACCCCCGGTGACCGGCAGCCCCCTCCCCGTCCGTCGTCCCGTGCGGATCGGTCGAGATCTCGGTCTGGAGCCAACCGGATCGCACGGGGCGATCAGCTTGGATCCGTGGATTGCCGCCGTCGCGAGCGGCGCCACAGTGGTGCAGTCGCAAGGCGCGGGCGCGACGGCGGTCTGGTTGCACCGTCGAGTGTCCGCAACGCCGCGAATGCGCCGCTGTGGCGCCGCACAGCAGGCGGCCGTCCACGGATCCAAGCTGTGTCAGACGACCAGGGTCAGCCCGTCGTCGCCCCGGTCGACGGTGACCGAACCGCCGTCGGTGACCTCGCCGCCGATCAGCAGCCGCGCGAGCGGATCGCCGATGGCCGACTGCACGAGCCGGCGCAGCGGCCGGGCGCCGTAGGCCGGGTCGTAGCCGGTGTCCGCGAGCCACGCCCGGGCCTCGGGCGTGACGGCCAGCGAGATCCGCCGGCCCGCGAGGCGGCCCTCCAGCGAGCGCAGCTGCAGCTCGACGATCTGCGCGAGGTCGTCGCGCGACAGGGCGTCGAAGGTGACGATCTCGTCGAGCCGGTTGAGGAACTCCGGCTTGAACGAGGCCCGCACGACCGCGAGCACCGACTCCTGCTGCTTCTCCGGGTCCAGCGTGGGGTCGACGAGGAACTGCGAGCCCAGGTTGGAGGTGAGGATCAGGATCGTGTTGCGGAAGTCGACCGTGCGGCCCTGGCCGTCGGTCAGCCGCCCGTCGTCGAGCACCTGCAGCAGGATGTCGAAGACCTCGGGGTGCGCCTTCTCCACCTCGTCGAGGAGTACGACGGAGTAGGGGCGCCGCCGCACGGCCTCGGTGAGCTGGCCGCCCTCGTCATAGCCGACATAGCCCGGAGGGGCACCGACGAGACGCGCGACGGAGTGCTTCTCGGCGTACTCGCTCATGTCGATGCGGACGATCGCCCGCTCGTCGTCGAAGAGGAAGTCGGCCAGCGACTTGGCGAGCTCGGTCTTGCCGACGCCGGTGGGGCCGAGGAAGAGGAACGAGCCGGTCGGACGGTCCGGGTCGGAGATGCCCGCGCGCGCCCGTCGTACGGCGTCGCTGACCGCGCGCACCGCGTCGGACTGCCCGATCAGGCGAGCTCCGATGACCTGCTCCATCTCCAGGAGCTTGGCGCTCTCGCCCTGCAGCAGACGGCCCGTGGGGATGCCGGTCCAGGCCTCCACGACCTCGGCGATCTGGGTGGCGCCGACCTCCTCGCCGACGAGCTTCTCGTCGGACGGGTCGCCGATCTCGACGCCGGTGCCCGCCGGCACCGTCTCGAGGGTGCGGATCTGGCTCTCGAGCGCGGGGATCTGGCCGTAGAGGATCTCGCTCGCGCCGGCGAGGTTGCCGTCGCGGGTCAGCTTGTCGGCCTCGACGCGCAGCTGGTCCAGCTGTCGGCGCAGCTCGCCCTCGCCCTCGAGCTCGGACTTCTCCCGCTCCCAGCGCACCTCGAGCGCGCGCAGCTCCTCCTCCTTGTCGGCGAGGTCGCCCTTGAGCACGGCGAGCCGCTCGACCGACGCCTCGTCCGACTCACGCTCGAGGGCGAACTGCTCCATCTTCATCCGGTCGACCTGGCGACGGAGCTGGTCGATCTCCTCCGGGGAGGACTCGATCTCCATCCGCAGCCGCGACGCGGCCTCGTCGACGAGGTCGATCGCCTTGTCGGGCAGCTGCCGGCCGGAGATGTAGCGGTCGGACAGCGTGGCGGCCGCGACCAGCGCGGCGTCGGTGATCCGCACGCCGTGGTGGGCCTCGTACTTCTCCTGGATGCCACGCAGGATCTGGATCGTGTCCTCGACCGACGGCTCGCCGACGAAGACCTGCTGGAAGCGGCGCTCCAGTGCCGGGTCCTTCTCGATCGACTCGCGGTATTCGTCGAGCGTGGTGGCACCGATCATGTGCAGCTCGCCGCGCGCCAGCATCGGCTTGAGCATGTTGCCGGCGTCCATCTGCGACTCGCCGCCGGCGCCCGCGCCGACGACGGTGTGGAGCTCGTCGATGAACGTGATGACCTGGCCCTCGGCCTGGCGGATCTCGTCGAGCACGGCCTTGAGCCGCTCCTCGAACTCGCCGCGATACTTCGCGCCCGCGACCATCCCCATCAGGTCCAGCGAGAGCACCCGCTTGCCCTTGAGTGAGTCGGGTACGTCGCCGGCGACCACGCGCTGCGCAAGGCCCTCGACGACGGCGGTCTTGCCGACGCCGGGCTCGCCGATCAGCACCGGGTTGTTCTTCGTGCGGCGCGAGAGCACCTGGATCACGCGGCGGATCTCGGCGTCGCGGCCGATGACGGGGTCGAGCTTGCCCTCGGCGGCGGTGGCGGTGAGGTCGACGGAGTACTTCTCCAGCGCCTCGTACGTCGACTCCGCGTCCTGCGACGTCACCCTCCGGTTGCCGCGCACCGCGGTGAGCGACTCCTGGAGCCCCTCGGCGCTGAGTCCGGCCCCGGTCAGCACCTGCTGGGCGCTCGACTCGATGGTGGCCAGCGCGATGAGGAGGTGCTCGGAGGCGACGTAGTCGTCCTGCATCGACCGGGCGAGGTCGAGCGCCGAGGCGAGCACGCGGGTCAGGGACGCCGAGGCCGACGGCTGCTGGACGGTCGCGCCGCTGGCGCTCGGCAGCGTGTCGCGCGCGGCCGAGGCCGCGTGGACGAGTCCGCTGACGTCGACGCCCGCCTTGCTGACGAGGTTGGCCGCGGTGCCGTCCTGCTGCAGCAGCAGGGCGACGAGCAGGTGGATGGGCTCGACGGTGGAGTTGCCGGCGGTGGTCGCCGACAGCGACGCTGCCTCGATCGCCTCGCGACTGCGAGTGGTGAACTTGTCGGCGCCGAACTGACTCATGGATGCTCCTCACGGGGACGGCCTGGCTCATTCTGATCGACGGACGCGTGGTCCGTCATGAGTCGAACGTCCCGAAAGTTGAGTCTGTTCCACTCAACTCTTGCGAGTTTCGGTGCCCACCGAGGAACGAGGTCGGCCCCGATCAGGCATCCGCCTCCGGCGGGGTGTCGTGCTCGGGGAGGTCGCCCCGCGCGGCGAGCCGCTCGTCGACCAGCGCCAGTCGGGTGAACTCCTCGCCGAAGGGGGTGAGGTGGATGCTGCGGCGCACGACCTTGGCGAACTTGACCGAGTGCAGCGCCGCGAGGACGTCGGGCTGCGCCTCGAGCACCTGGTACTCCGCGTGCTCCTCCACCGGCTCCCGCGACAGCCAGACCAGGCCGAGGCGGAACAGGTTGTTGACGTACGACGGCACCTGATCGAGGTAGCGGACACCGGACCGGGCGCCGAGCATGTTGAGGCCCGGGGCGATGAGCTGGCTGCTGACCATGCCGATCGGGCCGCCCGTGCGGACGTCCACGGTCGGCTGCGGGCCCTTGCTGAGCAGCATCACCAGGATCCGCGCCTCGTCGGGAGCGAGCTCGTCGAGGATCCGGTCGTAGGCGGGGTGCCGGCCGTCCTGGGCCCACACGTCGCGGGACTTCTCGAGCAGCTCGGTCCCCCGCTCCCGCAGCGTCTGCGGTCGGCTGCCCGTGACCTGGCCGTCGACGACGGGCGCGGTCGCGAGGTGGGGGCGGTCGGGCCGGGCCCCCAGCTGCTCGCCGGCCCGCACCAGAGCAGTGCCGACCGGCGTACCGTCGGCGACCTGGCGGGCGATCTCGCCGACGGTGCCCACGAAGGAGCCGACGTCGCGGATGAGCGAGGCGGCCTCGTCGGCACTGGTCACGGCCTTGCCGACGCGCATCCAGTTGCGCGCCGTCGTCCGGGCGCCCCACCCGGCCGTGTGCAGGGCGGCCGAACCGGCCACCCGGAGCAGGCCCGGCAGGGTCTCGGCGACGGCCGGCCCGGAGACGGCCGGCAGACGGGTCCCTCCCCCGTCGGGCACTGCCGTCGTGTCGGCTCGCAGGTCTTCTCTCGCCACGGTCACAACCTCTCCAACGATCCGGATCCGCCCGCGCTCCCTGTGCGGCTGCTCACGCCGCGTGCTCCCCCGGTCATGACGGCGGGAACCCGGGGATCCAGCCCCAGTTGAAGAAGCCGAGGTGCAGGATGCCGCCGGCGGCGCCCATCACGGCGCCGTGCGCATAGAGCATCCACTCGTCCTCCTTGATGGCGGCGCGCATCATCTCGACGAAGTCGCGCGGCGGGAGCTCCTTGGTCCGGCGTGCGATCAGCACCTGGATCTTCTCCGACTGCTTCTTGCTGAAGTCGGCGTCGCGGAAGGGGGTGATGGTGCGGCCGACCGCCTCGGAGGCGAAGGACTCCTTGATGCTGGCATAGCGCTTGCCGCCCATGGCGACGTTGACGGCGCCGCGCAGCGGACCGGCGGCCTTGTCGATCGCCGGTCGCATGGCGGTCGCGATCATCTGGCGGGTGCGGTCTCCGCGCGGACCGTCCATGAGGAAGTCGCCGATCCGCTCGAGGGTGATGACGTCCTCGGCGATGATCCGGGCATAGACCTCGGCGCACTCGTCCTGGCGGCGCAGGAAGAGTCCCTGCACCTTGATCCCCAGGATCCGCTTCTCCTCCGGCGGGTCGAAGATCAGCCACATGCCCAGCAGGTTGGTGATCCAGCCGACCACGATGCCGAGCACGGGGAGCAGCCACTCCTGGTGCCAGGTCTGGTCGATGATCGCCACCGGGATGCCGAGCAGGAAGCCGAACACGAAGCCGAAGCCGACCATCAGGTTGAGCTCGCGCTGACCGACGTCGCGGAACACCCGGACCACCAGCTCGGGGTTGGCCCGGAAGTGGTCGATCACCATGATCTTGGGGTCGAGGAGCTGGTCGATGTGGACACCGATCTCGTCCGTGATCGTCTTCACGATCCCCGGCAGCTGCGCCTGGACCCGCGCGATCACGCTGTTCTTCACCGGTGTCGGGAGGTCGCGCCACAGGCGCGGGTGCTCGCGCATCATGACCTCGTCGACCAGCGACGGCAGGTCGGGCTCGAAGACCCGGACGATGTGCTCGGCGATCTGGTCAGGCTCGAGCTGCGCATAGAACTCGGCGGGAGTGCCGAGCTTGGCGATGACCTTGTCGACCGCGATGCTGCCCATCTTGGCGGCGCGCGCCGGGACGATGCCCTGCCAGCCGAACCCGCCGTCCATCCAGCCCGGGATCTCCTGGAGCTTGCGGGGCAGGACGCCGGTGACCTCCTTGAGGCCCGGGATCCGGAAGCCGTGGAAGTTGATCGGCTTGAACAGCATCCACAGGCCCGACCAGTTGATCAGCCAGCCGACCACGCCCGTGAAGAACGGGATCGACACGAACGAGAACCAGTTCACATGGTCGGCCCAGTCGTTGAGCCACTCCAGCACCGCGTCCACGTGCACCTCTCGTCCGTGAGTCCCGTCGTGCCCCAGTGCCACCAGACGGTCCTGACGCCGCTGAGGCTAGTGCCTCCTGTGACAACAGGCACAGGGATCTCAGGTCACGGTGTCACAGGAACCTCGGCCCGCGGTCGCACGAAGTGGGACAGAGTGCGGCGCGAGGTGGGAGATCTCGCGGGGCGAGGTGGGAGATCTCGCCGTACGACGTGTCCCACCTCGCGGGCCATCTTCTCCCACTTCGGGCCGCACGTCCTCCCACTTCGTGGGTCAGGTGGGGCGGCGCCAGACCACGACGGACTGGCCGGGAGCGGGTTGCGGGAGGACCGGCAGCCGGCTCGGTGGGGCGGGCCGCGCGGCCGATGCCCGGCGCAGCGCCTCGCGGGCGAGGTCCAGCTCGGCGCTCAGCTCGGCGTTGCGCGCACGCAGCGCGGTGACGACGTTCTCGAGGTCGATGATCCGGCGGACGCCCTCGATGCCGATGCCGGAGGCGGTCAGCTCGGCGATCTCCCGGAGCCGCTCGATGTCGCGATAGGAATAGCGGCGTCCGCCGCCGGACGTTCGGCCGGGCGTGATCAGGCCGACCCGCTCATAGGTGCGCAGCGTCTGCGGGTGCAGTCCACTGAGCTGCGCGGCGACGCTGATGACGAAGACGGCCGCGCCGGGGTCCGGACCGCCGGGGCCCTCGACGGTGCTCACGCCGGGTCCCCGAAGAGGTTGGCACGCAGGGACGAGCCGGCGGTCGCCGCGGCGTAGGCCTCGAGCGCCTGCCGGGCCTCGTCGTCGAGCCGGGCGGGCACCTGGACCTCGACGGTGGCGAGCAGGTCGCCGTGCGAGCCGTCGGCCTTCGCCGCACCCTTGCCCCGGATCCGGAAGGTCCGCCCGTTGGGCGTGCCGGCCGGGACGCGCAGGGTCACCGAGGCTCCGGTCAGCGTCGGCACCCGGATCTCCGCACCGAGCGCGAGCTCGGCGAAGGAGACGGGTACGTCGATCGTGAGGTTGTCGTCCTTGCGACCGAAGAGCCGGTGACCCGTGACCTTGACCGTGACGTAGAGGTCGCCGGCCGGACCACCGTGCTCACCGGCCGCACCCTTGCCGCGCAGCCGGATCCGCTGTCCGTCCTTGACGCCCGCGGGGATCCTCGCCTGGATCGTGCGGGTCGCCTGACCCTGACCGGTGCCGCTGCAGGTCGGGCAGGGGTCGTCGTAGACGAGCTGACGTCCACCGCACGCCGGGCACGTCTCGTTCATCGAGAAGGCGCCGCCGACGGAGGCCGTGACGAAGCCGGTGCCCTCGCACACCGGGCATGCGTGGGGCCGCGTGCCGGGCTTGCCGCCCGTGCCCCGGCAGGTGGCGCAGGCGCCCTCGGAGCTGATCCGCAGGGAGACCGTCACGCCCTCGAGAGCCTCGTTGAAGCCGATCGTCGCCGTGGTCTCCAGGTCCGCACCCCGGCTGGCGCGGGTCGCGCGGCGGGCGCCGAAGCCCCCGCCGAACAGGTCACCGAACAGGTCGCCGAAGCCGCCTCCGCCGCCCTGACGCTCGCGGAGCAGGTCCTCGAGGTTGACGCTCTGTCCACCGCCGCCCGGGCCGAAGCCCCCCGCCGGGAAGCCTCCGCGACGGAAGAGGTCGCGCGCCTCGTCATACTTCTTGCGCTTGTCGGGGTCGCCGATGACGTCGTAGGCCTCGGCGACCGCCTTGAACCTCTCGTGCTTGGCGGCGTCGTCGGGGTGCGAGTCGGGGTGGTTGGCGCGCGCGAGCTTGCGGTAGGCCTTCTTGATGTCGTCCTGGGTCGCGGACTTCGCCACCCCGAGCTCCTTGTAGAAGTCCTTGGTGGCCCAGTCGGACCTGATGCCGTCGTCACTCATCGCGCGCCTCCCTTCCCTTCTCCATCGCCACTTGTCGTCAGTGCCTCGGTCGCCTCAGCCGTCGGCCGGGTCGACCACGAGCACCTGAGCGGCCCGCACGACCCGGTCACCGATCTTGTAGCCGGCCTTGGCCACGACCCGGCAGGTCGTCACCTCGACCTCCGGGTCGGTGCCGAGGTGCGACAACGCCTCGTGGACCGTCGGGTCGAAGGCGTCACCCGGCTCGCCGAACTTGACCAGCCCCAGCCCGGCGACGATCCGCTCGAGCTGCTCGGCGACCGCCTTGAAGCCGCCGTCGAGCGGCTCGTGCTCGCGCGCCCGGTCGATGTTGTCGAGGACGTCGACGATCGGGGTGAGCGCGGCATAGGTCGCGTTCTCCCGGATCAGCTCGCGGTCCCGGTCGACCCGGCGCTTGTAGTTGAGGTACTCGGCCTGGGTCCGCTGGAGGTCGAGCGTGCGCTCCTCCAACTCCATCCGCGTGACGGTCAGCTCGTCGGCCTCGGGCGAGACCTCCCCGGCCTCGGGCTCGGCGTCGGCTGGCGTCGTCTCGTCCCCCTCCGGGGAGGGAGCAGCCGCGTCGGGCTGCTCCCCCGCCTCGGGGTCGAAGGACTCGTCGGTCACTTGTCGCCCTCGTCGTCGACGATCTCGGCCTCGACGACGTCGTCGTCGGCCTCGCCCGTCGCACCGGTGCTGCCACCCTCGGCGGCAGCGTCGGCCTCGGCGGCGGCGTACATCGCAGCACCCATCTTCTGGCTGGACTCACCCAGCTGGGAGATGGCGGCGGTGAGGGAGTCGGCGTCGGCCTCGGCGTTCTCGAGGACCGCCTTGAGGGCCTCGACGTCCGCGGTGACCTCGGTCTTCACGTCGTCCGGGATCTTGTCGCCGTTGTCGGCGAGGAACTTCTCGGTCGTGTAGACGAGCTGGTCGCCCTGGTTGCGGACCTCGACGGCCTCGCGACGCTTGGCGTCCTCCTCGGCGTACTGCTCCGCCTCGCGGACCATCCGGTCGATGTCGTCCTTCGACAGCGCGCTGCCGCCGGAGATCGTCATCGACTGCTCGCGGCCGGACGCCTGGTCCTTGGCGGAGACGTGCACGATGCCGTTGGCGTCGATGTCGAAGGTGACCTCGATCTTCGGCACACCCCGCGGAGCGGGCGGCAGCCCGGTCAGCTCGAAGTTGCCGAGGCCCTGGTTCTGCGACCACATCTGGCGCTCGCCCTGGGCGACCTTGATCTCGACCGACGGCTGGTTGTCGTCGGCGGTCGTGAAGATCTCGGACCGCTTGGTCGGGATCGTCGTGTTGCGCTCGATCAGGGTGGTCATCACGCCGCCCTTGGTCTCGATGCCGAGGGAGAGCGGGGTGACGTCGAGGAGCAGCACGTCCTTGACCTCACCGGCGAGGACGCCGGCCTGCAGGGCGGCGCCGACGGCGACGACCTCATCCGGGTTGACGCCCTTGTTGGGCTCCTTGCCGCCGAGCATCTCCTTGACCAGCTCGGTCACCGCGGGCATGCGGGTCGAGCCGCCGACGAGGACGACGTGGTCGATCGCGGAGAGCGCGACGCCACCGTCCTTGAGGACGTTCTGGAAGGGCGCCTTGGTGCGCTCGAGCAGGGAGGCGGTGAGGCGCTGGAACTCGGAGCGGGTGAGCCGCTCCTCGAAGTGCAGCGGGCCGTTCTCGCCGTGGGTGATGTAGGGCAGGTGAACGGTGGTGTCGCTGGACGACGACAGCTCGATCTTCGCCTTCTCCGCGGCCTCCTGCAGGCGCTGCGCGGCGATCTTGTCGGCGGAGAGGTCGACGCCGTTGGCGTCCTTGAACTTCTTGACCATCCACTCGACGATCGCGTTGTCCCAGTCGTCGCCACCGAGGTGGTTGTCGCCGCTGGTGGCCTTGACCTCGACGACGCCCTCACCGATCTCGAGCAGGGACACGTCGAACGTGCCGCCACCGAGGTCGTAGACGAGGATCGTCTGGTCGTCGCCCTTGTCGAGGCCGTAGGCCAGGGCGGCGGCGGTGGGCTCGTTGACGATGCGGTCGACCTTGAGGCCCGCGATCTCGCCGGCCTCCTTGGTGGCCTGGCGCTGCGCGTCGGAGAAGTACGCCGGCACGGTGATCACCGCGTTGGTGACCGTCTCGCCGAGGTAGGCCTCCGCGTCCCGCTTGAGCTTCTGCAGGATGAACGCCGAGATCTGCTGCGGCGTGAAGTCCTTGTCGACCGGCTCGCCGATGCGCGTGGTCCAGTCGGTGCCCATGTGGCGCTTGACCGACCGGATGGTGCGGTCGACGTTGGTGACCGCCTGGCGCTTCGCGACCTCGCCGACGAGGACCTCGCCGCTCTTGGCGAACGCCACGACCGACGGGGTGGTGCGGGCACCCTCCGCGTTGGCGATGACGGTGGGCTCGCCGCCCTCGAGGACGGCGACGACGCTGTTGGTGGTGCCGAGGTCGATGCCGACTGCTCGTGCCATGGGGTGTTCCTCCGATGTGCTGGTGGTTACGGGGTGCGGCTGCAGATTAGTTGAGCCGGATGCGCTCAAGTCTGACATACGGCTCAACGGCAACCGGACGCGGGTTTGTTCCCGGACTTCCCGAGGTCATCGAGGAGCGAGCGCCAGCGAGCGTCACGAGATGTCTGTGCGGACCTTGCGGAGGTCACCACGGCGGTCTCGTGACGCCCCGCTCGTTCCTCGCGGGGCTCCTCGACCACCAGAGTGGCTGCTGGCTGTTAGCCGACGGTGACGCGGATCTCGTTGCTGGCGGTGCCGGTGTCGCGGTCGATGACGCGGAACCGGTTGAGGCCGCTGACACCAGTGAAGACGTAGCTGGAGAAGGTGCCGTTGGTGACGCCGACACTGGCCGGGAAGTCGCTCCAGGTGTCGTTCTCGTAGCGCTGGACCCAGAGGATCGCGCCCTCGCCCGCGGGATAGACACCGCTGAAGTAGATCCGCTCGCCGGCGGTCACGGTGGTCGAGGCGGCCTGCAGCGAGATCTCGTCGTCCTCGACGACGTCCTCGGTGGTCTCCGTGGCGGTCGGCTCCTCCGACTCGTCCTCCGACTCCTCGGGGTCCTCCGACTCGTCGGGGTCCTCGGTGGCGAGCGTGATCCGGGGACCGGACTCCGCGGACTCGAACTGCTCCGGGATCGACATCGACTCACGCTGACCGCTGCCGTCGGCGACCGCGCTGTCCGAGTCGCCGAGTCCGAGCTGCGAGCTGGCGAGGAGAGCGACGAGGCCGAGGATCAGACCGACGCCCAGCGCGACCGCGACCAGAGCGACCAGCCCGTTGAGCACGGGGCGGTCGAACTTCGGGGAGTCGTCACTCACCCGGCCATTGTCGCCTTCCGGGTCAAGAAACCTAAAAACCGCGGGTCCAGACGACCTGCTCGTGCAGGCGACGGGACCGCCAGCCGTCGGGCGTGCGGACGAAGGAGTGCCGATACCAGCCGCCCACCTCGACGACCCGCTCGCCGCCGGATCCGTCGGCGATCCGCATCGGGTTGTCGAAATACGCCGTCACGTCGGCCGCGTCGCCACCGTCGGCGAAGTCGAAGGAGATCTGCCCGATCGTGTGCAGCCGATGGGTCGAGAAGGCGGGCAGCGCCTCGGCGAGCCAGGCCTTCACGGCCGGGAACGCGTCGGCCACGCCGCCGCTCTCCGTGTAGTCGATGTGCGCGTCGGGGGTGAAGACGGTGTCGAGCCGGTCGAAGTCGCCCTCGTCGACGGCGAGCGTGTAGCGGGTGAGCGCGTCGGTGATCTCGGCGCGGTCGATCAGCTGCTGGAGGTCGATCGTCATGTCCGGGGCGCTCCTGTCAGCGGGGCTCGAGGACGACGACCGGGATCTCCCGGTCGGTCCAGGACTGGTAGTTCTCGAAGTCGGCGTAGACGTCCACCAGGCGCGGCCACAGCAGCTCGCGCTCGCGGGCGTCGGCGACCCGGGCGCGGACGGCGCGCGCCCGCTCCTTCTTGAGGTGGATCGAGGTGTCGGGCCGGGCCATCAGGTTGGCATACCACTGGGGATTCTTCGGCAGGCCGCCCTGCGAGGCGACCACGACCACGTCCTGCCCGTCGGCCATGTAGAGCAGCGGCGTCGTGAACGACGTGCCGCTCTTGCGGCCCACGTGGTCGAGCAGCAGCACGGGCACCGGCTTCTTCCAGCCCGCTCCGATGCGCCACTTCGAGCCGATCCGCCCGTTGGTGAGCCGGAACAGCGCGACATTGGCCTTGGCGCCGTACTTGATGATCTTGACGACGATCGGCTTGTCGAGCCCGTCGGGCTTCTCCTTCGGCAGCGCCATGGGACACACTCTGGCAGATTTGTAGAACACGTTCTAGTCTGGCGCGATGCGCTTCTCCTTCGCCGAGGGCATGACCCACGCCGGCTACTACGCCCCCCTCGCCCAGGCCGTCGAGGCCTCGGGCTACACCTCGATGACGATCGCGGACAGCGTCATCTACCCGGAGGTGTCGGACTCGAAGTACCCCTACACCGACACCGGGGACCGCGAGTTCCTGCTGGGCAAGGAGTTCATCGAGACCTTCATCCTCTGCGCGCACCTGTTCGCGGTCACCTCGACGCTGCGCCTCACCCCCTTCGTGCTCAAGCTGCCGATCCGGCCGCCGGTGCTGGTGGCGAAGCAGGCATCCTCGCTCGCCTTCCTCTCCGGCAACCGGCTCGGCCTCGGTGTCGGCCTCTCGCCGTGGCCCGAGGACTTCGCGGCCATGGGCGTGCCGTGGGAGCGGCGCGGCAAGCGGATGGACGAGTGCATCGACATCCTGCGCGGCCTCATGCAGCCCGGCGACGAGCCGACGTTCTTCGACTACGCCGGCGAGTTCTACGAGATCGACTCGCTGCAGCAGTGCCCCGCCCCGACCGAGAAGGTGCCGCTGCTCATCGGCGGCCACTCCGACGCCGCCCTGCGCCGCGCCGTCCGCAAGGGCGACGGCTGGATGCATGCCGGCGGCGACGGCGAGGAGCTCGACCGCCTGCTCACCCGGCTCGCCGAGATCCGCGCCGAGGAGGGCGACACCCGCGGCCCCGACGAGTTCGAGATCCACGTCATCTCCTACGACGCCTACACCGTCGACGGCATCAAGCGTCTCGAGGACAAGGGCGTCACCGACTGCATCGTCGGCTTCCGCGTGCCCTACATCAAGGGCCCGGACACCGAGCCGCTCGAGACCAAGATCAAGCACATCGAGCAGTACGGCGAGAACATCATCGCGAAGGTGAACGGATGAGCGAGACCGGGCCCTCGGCGTCGTACGGCCTGACCGGGCCGCTCCAGGAGGCGATCGCCGAGGCCGAGGAGCTGATCGCGAACGCGCCGTTCATCCGCACGGAGGCCGACCGCCTCGAGGGCTACGACTATCTGTCCGGCCGGATCCGGATGGCGTTGCAGACGGCCTTCGACTACGACCTCGAGCAGCCGCTGTTCATCAATCCCACGCACCAGTTCTCGCGCCAGGGGCTCGACAACCCCGACGCCGTCTACTTCCACGCCTACCTCCGCGAGGGCGTGGAGTACGTCGTCAGGGGGCGGCGCGGGACGTCGGCCGACCTGTCCTTCCAGGTGATGGGCGGCACCTACAGCGCCGACTCCGCCGCCACCTCGCTGATGGCGTTCGACGAGCGGGAGCTCGACATCGCCGAGGACGGGACGTTCGAGTTCACCTACGTGGCCGAGCCGGGCGCCAAGACCCTGATCGTCCGCGAGGTCTTCAACGACTGGGAGACCGAGGCGCGCGGCACGCTCACGATCGAACGGACCGACACGATCGGCCAGCCGCGCCGCGAGCTGTCGCTCGACACGATGCGCAAGAAGTACGAGGTCGCCGCGCGGTCGCTGACGGGCTCGGTCCAGACGTGGTTCGCCTTCCCGCACTTCTTCCAATACAAGGAGCCGGTCAACACCCTGACCGTGCCCGCCTCGACGCCCGGGGGCCTGTCGTCGCAGTTCTCCTCCATCGGGCACTACGAGCTCGCCGAGGACGAGGCGATGGTCGTCACCGTGCCGCGCTGCGACGACTGCACCTACCAGGCGATCCAGATCGGCTCGGACTGGTATGCCTCGACCGACTACGAGACCCACCAGACGTCGCTCACCAAGGCGCAGGCGTCCAGCGACGACGACGGCCTGATGCGCTTCGTCATCTCCGAGCGACCGCCCGGGCCGGACGGGACGCCCGTCGCCAACTGGCTGGAGACCCTGGGCCACCGCACCGGCTCGATCATGCTGCGCTGGCAGCAGCTCACCCGCGACCTCGGCCCGGACGACGGGCCGGTGGTGGAGATCGTCAAGACGTCCGACGTCCCGCGGGTCGTCCCCGGGTTGGTCGGACTGTCCGTCGAGGAGTACGCCGACCGGATCGCCGCGCGCCAGCGCGCCGTCGCGCGGCGGATGATCAGCTAGGGCGGGTTGTCCTCTCCCCCTGGTGGTCGAGGAGCCCCGCGAGGGACGAGCGGGGCGTCACGAGACCCCTGTGCTCACCTCGCGGAGGTGGCTACGGACATCTCGTGACGCTCGCTGCGCTCGCTCCTCGATGACCATCGACGATCAGGCGGGGATCCAGTCGAAGGTGTCCGGGTTCGGCCCCTGCCGCCCCACCTCGCCCCGGTCGAGGGCGACCAGGCTGTGGACGTCAGCGCCCGAGAGCGAGAAGTCGAAGATGTCGGCGTTCTCGGCCAGCCGGGCCTTGCTGAGCGACTTCGGGAAGACGATGTCGCCGCGGTCGATGGCCCAGCGCAGCAGCACCTGCGCGGGCGTCTTGCCGTGCTTGTCGGCGAGAGCCGTGACGACCGGGTCGGTCAGCTCCCCGCCACCCTGACCCAGCGGCGACCAGGCCTCCACCTTCGCGCCGTGGCGCGCAGTCGCGCCTCGCGCGACGTCGTTGGTGAAGTAGGGGTGCGCCTCGACCTGGTTGACGGCCGGGACGACGCCCGTCGCCTCGACGATGCGGTCGAGGTGATCGGGCTGGAAGTTCGAGACGCCGACCGAGGTGGCCAGGCCCTCCTCGCGCAACTCGAGCAGCGCCTCCCACGTGGAGACGAAGTCGCCGTCGTACTGCGTGGGCAGGGGCCAGTGGATCAGGAGCAGGTCCACGCGGTCGAGACCGAGCTTCTCGAGCGAGACCCGAGCGGAGTCCTTCGCGTCGGCGGGTCGGTGTCGGTTGTTGTTGATCTTGGTGGTGACGTAGACGTCCGCACGGGCCAGGCCGGACGCGGCGATGGCGGCGCCGACGCCCTCCTCGTTGCCATACATCTGGGCCGTGTCGACGTGGCGGTAGCCGATCTCGAAGGCGTCGGACACCACGCGCTCGGTCTCGGCCGGCGGCACCTGCCAGACACCGAGGCCGAACTGGGGGATGGAGGTTCCGTCGTTGAGGTCGATCGTTGGAGTGCTCACCCTTGGTGCAACGACGCGCGCCGGAGACTATTCCGACGAACCCTTCCCGAAAACTGAAACACGTTCTAGTCTGTCCGCCATGGTGGATCTGCTGACCGACAAGGTCGTCGTGCTCTCTGGTGTCGGCCCCGGCCTCGGCCGCTCGCTCGGCGAGGAGGCCGCGAAGATGGGCGCCGACCTGGTGCTCGCCTCCCGCACGCCCAAGCGTCTGGAGAAGATGGCCGAGACCGTCCGCGCCCACGGCCGCCGCGCGCTCGTCGTACCGACCGACATCACCGACGAGGACCAGCGCAAGGCACTCGTCGAGGCCGCTCTCGACGAGTTCGGCCGGGTCGACTGCCTCATCAACAACGCCTTCGGCATCCCGCCGATGGACCCGATCTCCACCCTCGACCTCGAGGGCCTGCGCAACGCCAACGAGACCAACGTCTTCGCACCGCTGCGCCTGTCCGCCCTCTTCGCCGACGCCCTCGCGGCGACCGACGACAAGGTCGGCGGGTCGATCATCATGGTCAACTCGTGCGTCATCTACTCCAGCCAGCCGGAGTACTCCGGTTACAAGCTGTCCAAGGGCACCCTCGAGCACCTCGCCCAGTCGCTGGCCACCGAGCTCGGCCCGCGGGGCATCCGCGTCAACAGCGTGGCGCCGTCCTACATCTACGAGGACGTCAACAAGGCCTACTTCGACTGGATCGCCTCCGAGTCCGGGCGCACCCACGAGGAGGTCTATGCCGAGAAGGCCGAGCCGACCGACCTCAAGCGCCTCGCCACCCCCGACGAGGTCGCCCGCGCCGCGCTCTTCCTCGCCTCCGACCTCGCCTCCGCGGTGACCGGCCAGATGCTGAACGTCGACTGCGGCGAGTTCCACGCATGAACCAGCGCGAGCGCGGCGACGTCGGCTCCTTCGAGGACATCTGCGCCGCCGCCGTCCGCACCACCGGTCTCGAGGACTTCGGCTTCGCCGACGCCCCCGGCCACGAGGAGGCCTTCCGGATCCTCGTCGACGACCTGGGCTCGGCCGAGGCCGGCCTGACCGGTGTCGGCAACTACTTCATGCGCTCGCAGGTCAAGAGCGCGCTCGTCGCCCGCCAGCTGACCCAGGCCCGCTTCGCGGAGTTCCCCCAGCACGCCGACGTGGCCATCGAGCGGCCGATCTTCGTGGTCGGCCTCCCCCGCACCGGTACGACGGCCCTGAGCCGCCTGCTCTGCGCCGACCCCGGCCACCAGGGACTGGAGATGTGGCTGACCGAGTTCCCGCAGCCGCGCCCGCCGCGCGAGACCTGGGAGCAGGACCCGATCTTCAACGCCATGCAGGCGGCCTTCCAGCAGCACCACATCTCGAACCCCGAGTTCATGGGCATCCACTACTCCGACGCCACCGAGCCGGAGGAGTGCTGGCGGGTGCTGCGGCAGACCGGGAAGTCGCTCGGCTTCGAGTCGCTGGCCCACGTGCCGGCGTACTCCGCCTGGCTGGCGACCCAGGGCTGGAACGACGCCTACGAGCGGCACAAGCAGAACATCCAGCTGATCGGGCTCAACGACACCGACCGCCGCTGGGTCCTCAAGAACCCCTCGCACCTGATCGCGATGGACGCGCTGCTGGAGGTCTATCCGGACGCCCTCATCGTGATGACCCAGCGCGACCCGGTCACCTCGGTGGCCTCCGCCTGCTCGCTGTCCGCCGAGGCCACCGACGGCCACTCGACGACCTTCGTCGGCGAGACGCTCGGCCGCGACCAGCTCGGCCACCTGACCCGCCAGTGGGACGCCTTCTGGCAGGCGCGCGAGAAGTACGACGAGAAGCAGTTCTTCGACGTCGACTACCGCGGCTTCGTGCAGGACCCGGTCGGGACCGTCGGCTCGATCTACGACGCCTTCGGCCTCACCTGGAGCCAGGCCGCCCAGGACAAGGTGCGGGCGCTGGACGAGGAGTCCCGCAACGGACCCCGCCGCCCCTCCCACACCTACGACCTCGCCGACTACGGCCTGACCGAGGACGAGGTGCGCGCCTCCTTCACCCGCTGACGCGAAGGTCGGCGGGTGCTCGGCGCCTGCGGCGCCGGACGGGACGACCCCCGCCGGCGCATCGGGGTGCCCTCGGCCGGCAACCAGGGTCAGCCGCACAGGACGGTGGCCGAGGGCGGGGTCCCCGCTCTCCGCCGCCGGGGGTCGGCACGGGAGGCGCCGCAGGCTCCGAGCCACCAACCACAGTCCGCCCGAAAGGCACAGCGGTCTCGAGACGGCCGTGGCCGGCCTCCTCGACCACCAGGGGCGGGGCGCCGACCTACACCCGACAGAGGCAGAACGGGTGGCCGGCGGGGTCGAGGAAGACCCGGAAGTCCGTGCCCGGCTGGTGCTCGTGCTTGACCGCGCCCAGGGCCAGGGTGGCGGCCTCGGACTCGTCGAGGTCCACGACGTCGACGTCGAGGTGGATCTGCTGCGGGTGCTCCTGACCGGGCCACTGCGGCGCCCGGAAGTCGTCGACGCGCTGGAAGTGGATGTGGTGCTCTCCGGAGGAGATCGTCGCCCATCCGCCGTCGGTGGCGACCTTCGGCGGCCAGCCGAGCAGGGCACCGTAGAACTCCGCCATCCGGGTCGGGTCGGGACAGTCGAGGACGAACTGGGGGCTGAAGGCGATCGGCATGTCCCCACCATAGGCACGGTCGGCGACACCGGTCCTGCACCGATTTCACGCTCCCCTCCACAGGCCGGACGGGGCCGGGTTTCACGGTGCCGGGTTGGCGCCGAGGCTGCCGGCATGACCACTGCACCCCATGCCCCTCATGTCGAGATCGCCCTGCCCCGCTCCTGGTCCTCGGAGCGCGACCCTGCGCGCGGACTGCTCGCCGCAGCCCGCTCGCGGGAGGTGCCGCCGAGCGGCTTCGCGCCCGAGCTGACGCTGCACTCCACCCCGGTCGAGGCCACGCTCGAGGAGTGGCGCGCCGCCTCGATCGCCGACCTGGCCGGTCAGGTCGTCGACCTGGACGTCGAGGACACCGACACCTACGACGTCGACGGCGTCGCGGTGTCCTACGTGCGCTTCGGCCACCGGGTCGGCGGGCGGGACGTGGTCTCGGAGCAGTGGGCGTGGCGGGTCGACGGGGTGGGGGTGACACTCACCGGCACGGTGGCGCGGGTCGACTACCTCGACTACGGCGACCTGTTCGAGGAGGTGGCGGCGACGGTGGCGTTCGTCGGCGACCGGGCCGCGTGAGCGGCTGCGGGTGTCAGCGGCGAGCGGCCACCCGGATCCGGGCGCCGCGGCGCGGGACACTGGTGATGTTGCGGACCTTGGGCACGTCGGTCCCGAGGGCGGTGACGTCGTAGCGGCCGAAGATCTCGCGCAGCACCTCGACGCCCTCCATCAGCGAGAAGCCGGCGCCGATGCAGCGGCGCACACCGCCGCCGAACGGGATCCACACGTTGAGGGCCGGCACCTCGTTGCCGTCGGTGGCGAGGAAGCGCTCGGGCCGGAAGACCTCGGGGTCGGGGAAGTTGGCCTCGCGCTGGTGGCTGTAGATGATCGAGGGCCCCACCGTCGTACCAGCCGGGAGGTCCCACCCGCCGACGGTGGCGGGCTCCATCAGGGTCCGCACGACCATCGGGATGATCGGGTGCAGCCGCATGGCCTCCTTGAGGACGGCCTCGAGCCAGGCGTCGTCGCCCTCGTCGACGGCGCGCTGGGTGCGCTCGAGCAGGTCGGGGCTCCGGCCGACCTCGACCAGGGTCCACGACAGCGCGGACGCGGTCGTCTCGTGGCCGGCGAGCAGCAGGGTCACCAGCTGGTCGCGGAGCTCGGTGTCGTCGAGGCCCTGCTCCCCCTCGGCCTCGGCGGCGGCGGAGGCGAGCAGCAGGCGGCTCAGCACGTCGGTGCGCTGATCGAGGTCGCCGGCGCGACGGCGCTCGCGGATCTCGGCGTACATCAGCCGGTCGAGCTCCACCTGGTTCTCGACCGTACGACGCCAGGGGCCCAGCTTCTGCAGGCGCGGGTAGGCCCAGCCGAGCAGGATCGCGGGGCTGATGTCGACGGTGCGGTTGACCGCCGGCCGCAGCCGGGCGAGGCGGGTCTCGTCGGTGACGCCGAAGACGACGCGGAGGATGACCTCGAGGGTGAGGGAGTTCATCCGCTCCAGGGAGCGGAACTCCTCGCCGTCGTGCCACCGTCCGGCCTCGTCGGCGGCGACGGAGGCGACCATCGAGCGGTAGCCGCGCAGGGCGTGGCCGAGGAAGGCGGGCATGATCAGCTTGCGGGCGCGATGGTGCTCGCGGCTGTCCTGGAGGAGCAGGGAGTGCTCGCCCATGATCGGCCCGAGGATGGAGTTGCCCTTGCCGGCGTGGAAGATCTCGGGGTCGCCGGCGAAGATCTCCTTGGTCACCTCGGGGGTGGTGAAGAGCACCAGAGGTCGGTTGCCGGGGACGAGGTTGAGGGTGAAGGCGTCGCCGTAGCGGCGCTGGAGCCACGGGTGCAGCTGGTGACGGAAGCGCATGAGGGCGACGGTCTGCGCGAAGGCGGGCCAGCGCGGGCCGGGCGGCAGGGCGTCGAAGGACGGCGCCGGGGTGTTGCCGCCGATCGCGCTGGTGCGGTGGAAGCGGCGCATGGTCAGCGCCCGGGTGTCGTCGTCCGCGCCGGGAGCGGGCGGGCGGATGTCGGTCGTCACCGCTCGAACGTACCCGCTCACGGCCCCGGCGTCAGCGGGTCAGGCGGTCACATCGTCAGTCGAGCAGGCCGTCGCGGCGAGCGATGGCGGCGGCCTCCGTGCGGGTGGCGGCGCCGAGCTTGGCGAGAATGTTGGAGACGTGGACGCTGGCGGTCTTGGTGGTGATGTAGAGCTGGCGTCCGACCTCGCCGTTGGACCGACCCTCGGCCACGAGGGCGAGGACCTCGCGCTCCCGGGAGGTGAGCTGCCCGGCCGGGGCGTCGGTGCGAGTCCGGGACGCGGAGGTGCTGACGGAGGTGCTGGCGGAGCCGCCGAGCAGGCCCGGTGCGCGCAGGGCGTCGGCGATCCGACGGGCCGCGGTCTCCTCCTCGTCAGCGCGGGTGGTCTCGCCGACCAGGCGCAGGACGGCGGCCCGGGTGGCCCTGATCCGCGCCTCCTCCGGGAGGTGGCCGTAGGCACGTGCGGCGTCGAGGGTCCGGTCCCAGCTGTCGAGGAGGTCAGCGCGGGCGACGTCATTGCCGGCGAGCCACCGGAGCCGGGCGTGCTCGGCGTCGACGCGGGTCGACCACATCTCGCCCTCGGGTCCCCAGCCGCGGCCCGTGCTGCGGAAGAAGGTGCGGACCTCGTCAGCGTCGTGGGCGAGCCGGTCGGCGTCCGCGACCAGGGTGGCCCTGCGGACGGCGGAGGCCGTCGGCGCGGCCGCGGCCAGCGCGGCGAGGGTCTGCGCCGCGAGCCGCACCCGGGCGCCGAACTGCTCGCTCCACAGCCGGGAGAGCACGTCGACGACGTCGGCGTAGGTCGCCAGCGCAGCGTCGGCGTCGCCGCGGCGGGCCTGTTGCTCGAGCGCGATGCCGGCGGCATAGGTCGCGATCCCGCCCTCGTCGGGCCAGAACCGGCGCAGACCGGCGAGCTCGGCGTCGACGTCCTCGCCGCGGGCGGAGCGGACCGCCAGTCGGGCGCAGTCGACCATGCCGCGCGGGATCGGCGGGCCGGGCAGCGCGTCGAGCTCGGCGACCATGGCGAGGAGAGCGTCCCAGTCGCCGGTGGCGTAGTGCACCCAGGCCAGCTGCCACCGGGCCTCGAGGCTGAACGGCGCCCAGTGCAGTCCGGCCGCGCTGCTGCGCTCGATCGCGGACGTGAACCACCGGGCTGCGTCCGCCCACTCGCCGGCGTCGTGGTGCGACCGCCCGAGGAGCCAACGGGCTCGCAGCTCGGCCCGGAATGCCCCCGCGTCGATGGCGCGCTCGGTGGCCCGCTCCAGGGAGCGGCGCAGCTCCTCCTGGGCGGTGCCGGTGACGGTCGAGACCCGGAGGCCGCTGAGGGTGGTGACGAGCTCGGAGGCGAGCACCGGCATGGCCAGTCGCTCGGCGATCCCCAGCGCCTCGGTGGCGACCGCCGCCGCCTCGTCGATGCGGTGGGGGACCTGACTGCCGAGCAGGCGCGCCAGCATGGCCAGCGCCTTCGCCCGCACGGGACTGTCGCCGTCGGGGGCGACGGCGACGGCCTCGGTCGCGACGTCGAGGGGGTCGATCTCGGAGTCGGTGACGGCGAGGGCGTCGGCGTACTCGACGAGCAGACGGGCCCGGGCGGTCGTCGCGGCGTCGGGAGGGAGCTGGGCGAGCTGGGCGGCGAGCAGGTGTCCGGCACGGACGCCGTGCCCGGCGGTGGTGAGGGCGCTGGCGGTCCGTACGACGACCTTGGAGTGGTCGATCCCGAGCCGCTCGCGACGCTCGGGGTCCTCGAGCAGCTCCATCGCCTGCTGGAAGTGGTCCGCAGCCTCTTCCGGACCGCCGACGGACAGCGCCTCCTCCCCGGCCGCGAGCGCGGCGGTCACCGCCCGGTCGAGATCGTTGGCGCGGCGGGCGTGCCGGGCGAGCTCGGCGGCCGTGCCGGCGGCGGCGCCGTCGGCGAGGACCTGGGCGCAGCGGGCGTGGAGGCGCACGCGCTCGCCGGGCAGCAGGTCGTCATAGACCGCCTCGCCGAGCAGGGCGTGCCGGAAGGCGTAGCGCTCCCCCGTGGCCTCGAGCACGTGCATCTCGACGGCCTGCCGGAGCGCGGCGTCGACGACCTCGGCCGGCAGGCCGGAGGCGGCGACGAGCAGGTCGTGGCTGACGCGCCGCCCGGCGACGCTGGCGGCACGGACGACCTGACGGGCGTCGTCGCCGAGCCGGTCGAGCCGCACCAGGAGGAGGTCGGCGAGGTCGGCGGGCACCTCTCCGTCGGGGCAGGCGCCGGAGGCGACGAGTTCCTCGACGAAGAAGGCGTTGCCCTCGGCTCGCTCCACGATCCGGCTCACGGCGTCGCCGTCGAGGGCGTCGGCGGCGAGGGCGCCGACGAGCGAGCGCACGACGTCGTCGGGCAGCGGCGCCAGCGCCTGGCGGGCGACCTGCGGGAGCCGCGACCACTCGGCGAGGTCGCGGCGCAGGGGGTGGCGACGGTGCAGGTCGTCGGAGCGGTAGGACGCCACGATCGCGACGGGCGCGTCGAAGGGGCGCGTGACGAGGAAGCCGAGGACCTCACGTGTGGAGGCGTCGGCCCAGTGCAGGTCCTCGAGCACGAGCAACAGCGGGCTGTCGAGCGCCGCCGCCTCGAGCATCGCGTGGACCGCGACGAAGGTGGCGCCGCGATCGGGCGCATGGGCCAGGTCGTCGGAGGTGGTCGCCTCCGCCGCTCTCGTACGACGCCCGGGCAGCAGCCGTTGCAGCGCGGGATGCCGCTCGGCGACGCCGGCGACGACATCGGGGTGGTCGGCGACCAGGCGGCCGAGCACCTCGCTGAACGGCAGGTAGGGCAGGGCGCTCTCGCCGAAGTCGAGGCAGTGCCCGGCGAGCACCTGCCAGCCGTCGGCCAGCGCGTGGTCACGCAGGGTGCGCAGCAGGCGGGTCTTGCCGACGCCGGCGTCGCCGGCCAGGAGCACCGCACGGCGCGCCGTCGGGGTGCTCTCGGCGCCCGCCACCTCCGCGAGCACGGCCCGCACGTCGGCGAGCTCGGCATCGCGCCCGACCATGGTCGGGCTGCTGTGGACGGGCACGACACCCATCATGGCGTGCGGCTCCGACAGTCCGCGCCCGATGAGGGTCAGAGGAAGCCCCGCATCACCGTGTAGTCGGGGGTCACGTAGCGGTCGTGCGCGTTCTCCAGGCGACGCTGGCCGCGGCGCGACAGGAGGCGGCGCGCGCTGCGCTGGCGGGGGTAGTCGTTCTCGGCGAGGAAGTCGTCGCCGCTGGTCTGTTGGCGGGTCTCGTGGCTCATGCCTCGAGACTGGTGTCCTGAGGTAGGCCCGCACATCGGGCGAGTGCCTTAGAGATCCCGACCGGTGCCACCTCATCCTTCCAAGGTGTCTCCTAGGCTGGGCCGGTGGAGTTCAGCGAGGTGGTCCGGACGCGCAGGATGACGCGCGCCTACACCTCCGACCCGGTCGACCCGCTGGTCGTGGAGCGCGCCCTCGAGCACGCCACCCGCGCGCCGAGCGCCGGCTTCTCGCAGGGCTGGGCGTTCATCGTGCTCGACACCCCGGAGGCGGTCGGCGGCTTCTGGGCCGCCCAGACCGATGCCGCACTCCCCGGCGGCGAGCCCGATCGCTGGCTCGCCGGGATGATGTCCGCGCCGGTCGTGGTCGTGCCGTGCAGCCGCCGCGACGCCTACCTCGACCGCTATGCCGAGCCCGACAAGCAGCGCGCACGACTGGGCGACCGCGACGAGAGCCGCTGGGCGATGCCCTACTGGCACCTCGACACCGCGATGGCCTCGCTGCTGATCCTCCAGTCGGTGACCGACGCCGGTCTCGGGGCCTGCTTCTTCGGTCTCGTCCCCGACCGCGTCGACGCAGTCCGCGCTCAGCTGGGCCTTCTCGACCCGCCCGACACCGCCGAGGAGGAGGCGCCGCATCCCGTCGGCGCCATCACGATCGGCCACCCGGCCCCCCGGGCGACGGGCGCGCGGGGGTCGGCGAGCCGGCGGCGTCGTACTCCCTGGCAGGAGGTGGCGCACCGCGGCCGATGGGGCGCCGGCTGGACCGCAGCAACCTCAGCGGCCACCTCACCGGCAGCTCAACCGTCCGACAGCGGGACCGGCGGCTGATGCCGCGTCCCAGCCCGGTCGTCACCCACCTCACCGCGAGCGACCTCGCGGGCACCGCGCCGGTCCTGCCGCGCGTGGCCCGGATGCTGCGGCCCTATCGCGGCAAGATCGCGATGGTCCTGGTCGCCGTGGTCGTGTCCGCGGCGTTGCAGTCGGTCGTGCCGTTCCTGACCCGGGCGGTGTTCGACGACGCACTGTTCCCCCTCGACGGCGGCGATCCGCGGCTCGACCTGCTGGCCTGGCTGGTGGCGGGGATGTGCGCGATCCCGGTGGCGACCGCGCTGATCGGGATCGGGCAGAACTGGCTGACCTCGACCGTCGGGAACTCGGCGATGGCCGACCTGCGCGGCGACCTCTTCGAGCACCTGCAGAAGATGGAGCTGGCGTTCTTCACCGCCACCAAGACGGGCGCGATCCAGTCCCGCCTCGCCAACGACGTGGCCGGGGTCCGCACCGTGCTGACCGACACGGCGACGACGATCGTGCAGAACTCCGTCACGGTGGGTGCGGCGTTCGTCGCGATGGTGGTGCTCTCGTGGCAGCTGACGATCCTGACGCTCGTCCTGATGCCGCTGTTCGTGGTGCTGCAGCTGCGGGTCGGGCGGCGACGGCAGCGGTTGGCGCGCCGGACGCAGGAGTCGCTGTCGGAGATGACGGCGATCACCGAGGAGGCCCTGTCGGTGAGCGGGATCCTGCTCGCCAAGGTGTTCAACCGCTCGGCGGCCGAGGTCGACCGCTATCGCGAGGCCAATCGCACCCAGACCCGGTTGCAGGTGGAGCAGGCGATGACCGGGCGCACCTTCTTCGCGGTGGTGCAGACGTTCTTCGCGATCACGCCAGCCCTGATCTACCTGGCGGCCGGCTGGATCATCACCGGCTCGCTGCCCGTCGGCGAGGACCAGCTGACCGCGGGGACCCTCGTCGCGTTCACGACGCTGCAGGGGCGGCTGCAGATGCCGCTGATGCAGCTGATGCGGGTGACCCTCGACGTGCAGACCTCGCTCGCCCTCTTCCGGCGCATCTTCGAGTACCTCGACCTGGAGCCCGCCATCACCGAGCGTCCCGGCGCGGTCGCCCTCGACCCCCGGACCGTCCGTGGTCGCGTCGAGCTCCGCGGGGTGAGCTTCCGCTACCCGGAGGCCCGCTCGCTGTCCGGGACCGCCGACCGCGACCGCTTCGGCGACACGGGCGTCCGCATCGGGGTGGATGGCGACGGCCAGCGCACCGAGGCAGCCGGGGCTCCGGAGCCGTGGGCCCTGCAGGACGTCTCGCTCGTGGTCGAGCACGGTCAGCTCGCCGCGATCGTGGGCCCCTCGGGCAGCGGCAAGACGACGGCGACGTACCTCGTGCCGCGGTTCTACGACGTCACCGACGGCGCCGTGCTCATCGACGGCCACGACGTCCGCGACCTCACCCTCTCCTCGCTCGCCGACGCGGTCGGCATGGTGACGCAGGAGCCCTATCTCTTCCACGGCACGATCCGCGACAACATCGCCTACGCCCGGCCCGGCGCGACGGCCGACGAGATCGAGCAGGCGGCGCGCGACGCCAACATCCACGACCGGATCACGGGCTTCCCCGCGGGCTACGAGACCGTCACCGGCGAGCGCGGCTACCGCCTCTCCGGCGGCGAGAAGCAGCGGCTCGCGATCGCCCGCGTGCTGCTCAAGGACCCCGCGATCCTGATCCTCGACGAGGCCACGTCAGCCCTCGACAACGAGACCGAGCGCCTGGTCCAGGAGGCGCTGGAGCGTGCCACCCGCTCCCGCACCACGATCGCCATCGCCCACCGCCTCTCGACGATCCGCTCCGCCAGCGTGATCTTCGGCCTCGAGGACGGCCGCGTCGTCGAGCAGGGCACCCACGCCGACCTCCTCGCCGCTGGCGGCCTCTACAAGCGCCTCTATGACGAGCAGTTCTCCCGCGAGCCGCACGGCCGGGTGTCCTGCGACGACCGCCGCGCCGACGTCCCGCTGTGAGTCGCCGTTCGGGGTAGTCCCTGCCCAAAAGCACCGAAATGGGCCTCAAATCGGTGCTTTTGGGCAGGGACTATCTCCGGAGACGGCCTCAGCCGATCCGGTAGCGCAGGAACCTCGACCGCTGGTGGTCGGAGAGCGCCCGGCGCGTGGCGACCGTCACGGTGGATGTCCACCGCGGTGGCGGATCGGCGACCCACGACCGTTCGCCGGTACGACGCCCAGCACTCTCGTAGGCGAGGTGGAGCCGCGCCAGGAAGTCGCCGGGCCGGTCACCTGACAGCCAGCGCACCATTTCGATCCCGTGAGCGACGAACAGCTCGTCCCGCGAGCGGTCCGCGCGGCGCTGCTCGCGACCGAGGTGAGTGACGCCGTCGTAGTCGGCCGCGACACCTGCCGCGACGTCGATCAGGTCCGGGGTGCCGATGTGGCGGCCCCCGCGGTCGAACAACGGGAGGTTCGACCGCGGCCGCGCGCCCTCGACGCCCAGCTGCCAGGTCAGTCGCATGGCCGTCTCCCGCGGCGACCACGAGTTCTCGTCGCCCAGCGCCAGCGCCTCGCGTGCCTGCGGCACGCCGGTCCACGACGACTGGTGCCCGATGATCGCGGCGACCTCCGTGAGAGAGACGAGGTCGGAGTAGGCGGCCATGTCCAGCGCGATCACGGCCTCTCGAAGGGTCTCGGCATACCTCATTGCGAAGGAGACCGACCAGGCTGGCGACGTGACCGGGATGCCGTCAACGACACGGATGTGAGCGGGTCCGACTCCCTCCCCGCACACCGTGAAACCTTCCTGGGCATCGACGTCGAAGGTGCTGATGAGCAGTGGCACCGGGAGGTGCCCACCGTCCGGACCGATGCCCGCGAACCACGCGCCGCCCATCCACCGCAGCGCTGCCCAGCCGGTCACCGCGTGCCCGGGCCTGATGCGGCAGCGGCCTCGACGATGCGCTGCTCGACGTTGCCGCGGTCGGCCGTCGCCGGGACATAGAACCCGAAGCTGGACCGGCGGTAGCGAGAGCGGTTGCGCGCCTGGCCGCGCGTGGGTCCCCGAACCCCGGACGGGTCGAGGCGGACCGGTCGCACCAGTCCCGGACGCGGCTGCTCCCACTGCACCATCCCGGCAGCGTGCGTCGCCCCTGCGACACGGTGGCCCTGCCCGTCGTACCGCCTGTGAATGGCGTCCTTCCTCCACAGGCCACTTGCCCCGAACGTGGCTCGCGGCCGGCGCACCGCTGGGATAGTCCCTGCCCAAAAGCACCAAAAAGGGCCTCGTTTCGGTGCTTTTGGGCAGGGACTATCCCCAACGACGAGCGACCCACCACCTCACGGCTCGACGAGGCCCGCCCGGATGGCATAGCGGGTGAGCTGGGTCCGGTCGTTCATGCCGAGGCGGGCGAGGATGTTGGAGCGGTGCTTCTCGACGGTCTTCTCGCTGATGGTGAGGAAGCGGGCGATCTCGCGGGTGGAGCGGCCCTCGGCGATGAGCTTGAGCACCTCGTCCTCGCGGGGGGTCAGCACGGTCTCGGGCACCCGGTCGCCACGGGCGAGCCGGTCGAGGTAGTCGCGGACGATCGCGCCCATCGCGCCCGGATAGACGAACGCCTCGCCACGCATCGCCGCCCGACACGCCTCGACGAGGTCCTCGTCGACGACGGACTTGAGGACATAGCCGCTGGCACCGAGCTTGAGGGCCTCGAAGAAGTACTGCTCGTTGTCGTGCATCGACAGCATCAGGATCCGCGGCGGCTCACGCCGGCGGGCGATCTCGCGCGCCGCCTGCAGACCGGTCATCGTCGGCATCGCGATGTCCAGCACGACCAGGTCGACCTCCTGCTGGCGCAGCAGGGCCACGGCCTCGGCCCCGTCGGCGGCCTCGGCGACCACCTCGATGTCCGGCTGCTGCTCGAGGATCAGTCGTACGCCGCGCCGCACGAGCGCATGGTCGTCGGCCAGCAGGACGCGGATCACCGGCCCTCCCCCGCCGACGACGACCCTGACGGCCCCGCCGACGCCGAGACCGAGACCGGGATCCGCAGCCGCACCGTGGTGCCGCGCTGGCCCGTGGTCATCTCGACCGCACCACCGACCAGCGCGGCCCGGTCGTGCATGCCGGCCATCCCGGTGCCCGCGACCTGCTCCGGCGTGCCGCCGAGACCGCGGCCGTCGTCGGCCACCTCGAGCACGAGGTCGGAGCCGATCCGCAGCAGCGAGAGGTCGACCCGGCTGGCGTCGGCGTGGCGCACGACGTTGGTCAGCGCCTCCTGCGCGACCCGGTAGACGACGATCTCCGCGTCGGCGGTGAGATCGGGCAGCCCCGGCGCGAACGTACGGCGGACCAGTGGGCCCCCGTGCGCGGCGACATCGGTCGCCAGCGCAGCCAGCGCGGCCAGCAGGCCGAGGTCCTCCAGCACGCCGGGGCGCAGCTCCCGCGCCACTCGTCGTACGTCGTCCAGACCGGCGCGCGCACTCTCCCGCAGCAGCGCCAGCTCGGATCGCAGCCCCTCAGGCGCGAGGTCCTCGACCTGCTTGAGCCCGAGCAGCACCACGGTCAGGCTCTGCCCGATCTGGTCGTGCAGCTCGCGTGCGATGCGGTGCCGCTCGGCCTCCTGGGCCGCGAGGGCCTGGGCGTTGGCGGCGCGCTGCTCGCTCTCCAGCCGGTCCAGCATGGCGTGATAGCTGCGCACCAGCCGGGCGCCGGGTCCGTCGCCGGTGGCCTCGATGCGTTGCCCGACTCCCCCGATCTGCACTCCTGCCATCTCCCGGATCACCCGGTCGACGGGCCCGAGCGCGGTGCGCAGCAGCAGGGCGGTGACGGCCAGGACCAGGGCGAGGCCGACGACGAGGACGATCGCCTCGGAGACGACGACCTGGCGCGAGACCCGGGCGGGCGACAGCAGCAGCACGACCGCCGCGGCGCACAGCACGGCCCCGTTGATCAGGCAGACCTTCCAGTAGAGGGAGGAGTTGAGGAGCCGCACGCCCCCACCTTCGCCGACGACGTCGTCCACGACCAGCGAATGGGCGTCGATCGCGCCGAAATGGGGGGTAGCACCCATACCGCCCCGGCCCCTCCGCAACAAGGCTGGAAGCATGCCGCCCGCCCTCGCTCGTCTCCGTCGCGCACTCGGCCGCTGGACGACCGACTGGAGCGACGGATCCCGTCCCCGGGGCGAGGGCGGCGGCAGCCAGGTCCTGCGGAACGTGCCGCTGATGACGCGAGCCCGCACCGTCGAGGACGCCGACCTGCGGCTGCTGCTGGATGCGCGCCTGTCCTCACCGACCCTGTCCGGCGCGGACCTCGAGCGGGTCGCCCTCGCACTGATCGTTCCCGCCGCCGCGGAGTGGGTACGACGCCAGCGGCTCGACGCGCTCGCTCACTCCCACGGCCGGCGACTGCCGGAGATCGAGGAGGTCGTGGCGCTGCCGCTGCGGGGCCTGGGCGCGGAGCTCCTGTCGATCGAGGTCGTCGCCGCCGAGCACCTGCTGGCCTCGCCGTCCGGCGACGACGCCACCGGAGCCGACGCATGAGCGCCGGCCTGGAGCTGGCGATCTCGGCCGGGATGCTGTGTGCGGCGATCGGCTTCGCCGTCGGCCTGGCGATCGGGCGGGGGCGGCAGCCGCGCTGGGCGGAGAAGGGCAGCTTCGTCCACAAGGTGTCGATCGGCTTCGCGACGCTCGACCGGATGGACGGGGTGCTGTTGCGCTTCGAGGTGGAGCCGGAGTCGCGGCTGGCGGGGGTCGAGGTCGACGAGCTGAGGCTGCCGCCCGGTGCGGCGGTCTCGCTCATCACCCGCGGCAAGGACGCGCTCGTGCCGACGGGCCGCACGACGCTCCGCACCGGTGACCACGTGCTCGTGGTGACCGCCCTCGGCAGGGTCGAGGACGTCGAGGATCGGCTGCGATCGGTCAGCAGGTACGGCCGGTTGGCGGGCTGGTACGAGTCGCTCGAGCCGATGAGCTCCGCGCGGGCGCTCGGTGTGACCCGTGTCGGGAGCGGGGCGGCGTGATCCTCACCTCCGCCGCCCTGTCCATCTTCATCGTCGCCTATGCCCTGATCGCGACCGAGCGGGTCCACCGGGTGGCGGCCGCACTCGGCGGTGTGGCCGCGATGGCGGTCGTCGGCCTGGTGGACGCGGAGTCGGCCTTCTTCGACCACCACACGGGCATCGACTGGAACGTCATCTTCCTGCTGTTCGGGATGATGATCATCGTCGGTGTCCTCAAGCAGACCGGGCTGTTCGAGTTCCTGGCGCTGTGGGCGGCGAAGCGGTCGGGCGGCGACCCCTACCGCCTGCTCGTCCTGCTGGTGCTCATCAGCGCGACGGTCGCCCCGATCCTCGACAACGTCACCTGCGTGCTGCTGGTCGCACCCGTCACGCTGTCGGTGTGCCGCCAGCTCGGCCTGCCGTCCGCGCCGTACCTCATCTCGCTGATCCTCGCCTCCAACATCGGCGGCACCGCCACGCTCATCGGCGACCCACCCAACATCATCATCGGCAGCCGGGCGGGCCTGAGCTTCCTCGACTTCCTCGTGCACTCCCTGCCGCTCACGGTCATCCTGCTCGCGGGCTTCGTGGTGATGGCGCGCTGGCTGTTCCGACGCGACCTGCGGCATGAGGTCGGGATCGGCGGCGACGTGCTCGCCGACCTGCGCCCGGCCGACGCGATCACCAACATGCGGATGCTGGTGCGCTGCCTGGCCGTGCTGGGGCTGGTCATGGTCGCCTTCAGCCTCCACACCGTCCTCCATCTCGATCCGTCGATGGTCGCGATGCTGGGCGCCGGCGCGACCGTGCTGGTCTCGCGCACCGAGCCCGAGGAGTTCCTCGAGGAGGTCGAGTGGGGCACGCTCGCCTTCTTCATGGCGCTCTTCGTGCTCGTGGGCTCGCTCGTGCAGGTCGGGATCATCGGCCGCATCAGCGAGCTGGCCGCCGAGGCGATGGGCGACCGCGAGCTGCTGGCGTCCACGGTGCTGCTCTTCGGCTCCGGCGTCGTCGGCGCCTTCGTCGACAACATCCCCTACACGACGGCCACCGTCCCGATCGTGGAGGAGATGGTCGCTGCGACGCCGACGTCGGGAGCGGACAGCCCGCTGTGGTGGTCGTTCGTCTTCGGCGCCGACCTCGGCGGCAACGCCACCGCGGTGGCCGCCGGCGCCAACGTCGTCGTACTCGGGATCGCCGCCAAGGCCGGCGAGCCGATCAGCTTCTGGCAGTTCACCAGGTACGGCGTCGTCACGACCGTCGCGACCCTGCTCGTCGCGTGGGGCTACGTCTACCTGCGCTACTTCGCGCTGGCCTGATCAGGGACTGGCGCCCGGAGCACCCGCGAGTCCGAGGATCCGGAGGCACTCGAGCGCGACATAGAGCTCGGCGGCGTCGACGGGCCGGGCGAGGTCACGGCCGGTGACCTCCTCGAGTCGGCGGATCCGGTAGCGCACGGTGTTGCGGTGCACGTGCAGCTCGCGCGCGGCCGCGGACGTCGAGCCCCCAGCGGCGAGCCAAGCGCGCGCGGTGTCGACGATGACGGCCCGGTCCTCGGGCGCCATCGCGAGCACCGGCGCGAGGACAGCGCCGACGAGGAGCTCGGACTGCTCCAGACTGCTCGCCAGGAGTACGGCGAGGGGCCGCTCGCCGTAGCGCACGACCTCGGTGCTGCCGGGAGTGGCCGCGGCCAGTGCCACCCGGGCCTGCTGTCGCGCGAGCGGGATGTCCGTGAGCCGGTCGACGGGGTCGCTCAGCCCGACCCGGGAGGTGGCGATCTCGCCGAGCCATCTCGCGACCTCGTCCAGTGGCGGGGGGTCGCGGACCGCGACGATGCCCTCGTGGTGGTCGTGGTCGAGGCGCCAGGCGGAGGCGAGGTTGCGCTGGCGCAGCAGGCGCTCGACGCCGGGCAGGCTCTCGGCGCCCGGCTCGTCGGCCTCGGCCGACACGACAACGAAGCGCGTCGAGCCCGCGAGGCCGAGGATCTCCGCGGCCCGGCCCACCTCGCCCGCCGCCGTGGCGCTGTCCAGCAGGTCGGCGACGGCAACCGCGCGCATCTGGCCGTCGCGGCGCACGCGATCGACGACGGCGCCACGGTAGGCCTCGGTGACGGCGGCGGCGAGCTCGTCGCTGACGGCCCAGATGTCAGCGGCGGCCAGGAGCAGCACGTCGCGGTCTTCCGGCCCGCCGCGCTCGACCATGAGCTCCCAGATGAAGCGGGCGCCGACCCGGTAGGCCTGCAGCACCATGGCATAGGGGACGCCCTGGTCGGCGCGCTGGGCGCCGGTGCTGCGGGGGATGTCGAGGCGGGCGTCGACGCCGGCCAGGTGGCTGCGCACGTAGTGCATGTTGGTGACGCACGACCGGTCCAGCTCGCCGGCGGCCACCACGTCCTCCGCGGCATAGGCCGGCACGTCGGTGCGGATGCGGGCGGCCATCTCGCGACCGAGCTGGTCGACCTCGTCGAGGAGCTCGCGACTCATCGCTCGCACCTGCGGGGCGACCTCGACTCCGACCACGGGCTCACAGTAATCCGCGTGGCGGGTCTTGTGCTCAGGCACACAACCAGCGGAGGAAGTCGGTGCGGTGGCCCGATGCCCCCGGAGGCCTCCGGGGGCGAGGCTGGGAGCACCACCCGACACCGCCGTCGACCCACTCGCACCCTCACGAGGAGACTTCGATGAGCACCACCACGCCCGCCCGTCTCGCCGACGCCGACACCGCCGCCCCGCTGGACGCCCTGCTGGTCGACGCGGCCCTCGGCCCCGTCCGCCGCTTCCTCCCCGACGCGTCCACCGCGAAGTGGGCCGTCTCCCTGGCCCGCCGGCCGCGCACCACGGCCCGCCGGCTCGGGGACCTCGCCGCCGAGGCCGCGCGGATCGCCGCCGGGACGTCGGAGCTGGCGCCGCGGCGCGGCGACCGACGGTTCACCGACGTCGGCTGGACGGACAATCCGCTGCTGCGCCGGCTGGTCCAGCTCTACCTGGCCGGAGGCAAGACCGCCGAGCAGCTGATCGACGACGCCGATCTCGACCCGCGCGACCGCAAGCGGGTCCGCTTCCTGGTGGAGAACGTCGTCGAGGCGATCGCGCCGAGCAACGTGCCGCTGGTCAACCCGGCGTCGGCCAAGGCGGTCATCGACACCGCCGGCCTGAGCCTGGCCCGCGGTGGGGCGCAGCTCGTCAAGGACCTCGCGTCCGCCCCGCGGATCCCGGACATGGTCGACACCTCCGGGTTTCGACTCGGCGAGAACGTCGCAGCGACGCCGGGCGCGGTGGTCTTCCGCAACGAGGTGCTCGAGCTGATCCACTACGCGCCGCAGTCCGACGAGGTCTACGAGGTGCCGGTGATGATCGTCCCGCCGACGATCAACAAGTTCTATGCCGTCGACCTGGCGCCGGGCCGGAGCCTGGTCGAGTTCTGCGTGCAGAACAGGCGCCAGATGTTCGTGATCTCGTGGCGCAACCCGGACGCCCGGCACGCTGCCTGGAATTTCGACACCTACGCCCGCGCGATCCTGGACGCGCTCGATGCCGTCGAGGAGATCACCGGCAGCGACCGGACGGTGCTCGCCGGCATCTGCTCGGGCGGCATCCTCGCGAGCATCGTGGCGGCCTACCTCGCCGGCATCGGCCGCCAGGACCGGTTGGCCGGGGTCGTGCTCGCCGTGACCGTCATCGACAACCACGAGGCGGGGACCGTCTCGGCGCTGACCGATCCGAGGATGGCGACGCTGGCGAAGGCCCGCTCGGCGAAGCAGGGCTACCTGGACGGCCGCTCCCTGGCGGAGGTCTTCGCATGGTTGCGGCCGAGCGACCTGATTTGGAACTACTGGGTCAACAACTACCTGCTCGGCAAGCGGCCGCCTGCCTTCGACATCCTCTTCTGGAATGCCGACACGACGCGGATGTCCGCGGGCCTCCACGCCGACTTCGTCGACATGGCGGTCGGCAACCAGCTCACCCGGTCCGGCGCCGTCAACGTGCTCGGCGTGCCGATCGACCTCGGCGCGGTCACCATCGACAGCTACATCGTCGCCGGGATCGCCGACCACATCACGCCGTGGGAGAACTGCTTCCGCACCACCCAGCTCTTCGGCGGCAGGTCGCGCTTCGTGCTGTCGACCAGCGGCCACATCGCCGCGCTGGTGAACCCGCCGGGCAATCCGAAGGCGACCTTCCACACCAACGACGACCCCACCCCCGACGCGAAGACCTGGCTCAAGAGTGCGGAGACCCACGAGGGCACGTGGTGGCATGACGTGACCGGCTGGCTCGACGAGCGCTGCGGCGACCTCGAGCCGGCGCCGAAGGAGCTGGGCTCGGTCCGGCTGCGGCCACTCGCCGAGGCGCCCGGCACCTACGTCTTCGACAAGTGAGGTCACCCGCCTTGGAGCTGCGCCAGCTCACCGTCCTCGGACACTCGGTCCGGGTCGCCGTACGGCCGGGCACGGAACCCGGGCCGCCGCTCCTCCTGTGCAACGGCATCGGCGCCAGCCTGGACCTGCTGCAGCCGTTCGTCGACGCGCTCGACCCACGGATAGGGGTGGTGCTCTTCGACGTCCCGGGCGTCGGCGGGTCGCCGGACCCGAAGGTGCCCTACAACTTCGCGCTGCTCACCGTCGGCATCGGCGCGATGATGAGCCGGCTCGGCTTCGAGGAGTACGACGTCCTCGGCATCTCGTGGGGCGGCGGACTCGCGCAGCAGATCGCCTTCCAGCAGCCCCGCCGCTGCCGGCGACTGGTGCTGGTCAGCACCGCCACCGGCTCGCTGATGGTGCCCGCCCCGCCACGGGTGCTGCGCAAGATGATCACCCCGCAGCGCTACCGCGATCCCGACTACGCCGTCCAGGTCGCCGCCGAGCTCTATGGCGGGCAGATGCGCGACCGGCCCGACGACGTACGACGCCTGATGCACGACCACTCCCGGGTGGGCTCGCGCAAGGGCTACCTGCTGCAGCTGCTGGCCGGGGCGGGCTGGTCCAGCCTCCCCGCGCTGCCGCTGATCCGGCAGCCCACGCTGGTCCTCGCCGGCGACGACGACCCGATCATCCCGCTCGTCAACGCGCGCATCATGACGCGGCTGCTGCCGAACGCGACGCTGCACGTCTACCCCGACGGACACCTGGGCCTCGTGACCAGCGCCGACACCCTCGCTCCGCTGGTGGCCGGCTTCCTGCGTCCGCGGCGAGACATCCGTCATACCCGAACCAGGTGACCCGCCGGTAGGTTGTCGCAACGTGAGTCACAAGAGCGCCAAGGACTTCTTCCGACCGCTCGCCGTGGGTGCCCCGGCCCCGCTGCGCGAGATCCCCGCCCGGCCCAGCCGCGCCATCCACTTCTTCGACCCGTCGAACGAGAAGATGGCCGCGAAGATCCCTGACATGGTCGGCACCGTCGACGTGCTGCTCGGCAACCTCGAGGACGCCGTCAAGGCCGACAACAAGGTCGCCGCCCGCGAGGGGCTCGTGCGGATCGCGCAGGCCACCGACTTCGGCCCGACCCAGCTGTGGACGCGGATCAACTCGCTCGACAGCCCCTGGGTGCTCGACGACCTCACCACGCTGGTGCCCGCGATCGGCGAGAAGCTCGACGTGATCATGGTGCCCAAGGTGCAGGAGCCTGCGGACATCCACTACGTCGACCGGATCCTCGCCCAGCTCGAGGCGAAGGCCGGCATCACCAAGCCGATCCTGATCCACGCCATCCTCGAGACCGCCCGCGGCGTGGCCAACGTCGAGGAGATCTGCGGCGCCTCCCCGCGCATGCAAGGCCTCTCGCTCGGCCCGGCCGACCTCGCGGCCGACCGCAAGATGAAGACCACCCGCGTCGGCGGCGGCCACCCCGGCTACCTCGTGCGCGAGGACGCCCCCCGCGGCGAGGACGGCCTGCCCGACCTCGACGCGAAGCGCGCGATCTTCCAGCAGGACCTGTGGCACTACACGATCGCCAAGATGGTCGACGCCTGCGCGACGCACGGCATCTACCCCTACTACGGGCCGTTCGGCGACATCAAGGACACCGTCGCCTGCGAGGACCAGTTCCGCAACGCCTTCCTGCTCGGCTGCGTCGGCACGTGGTCGCTGCACCCCGTGCAGATCAAGATCGCCAACCGCGTCTTCTCCCCCAGCGTCGAGGACATCGCCCACGCCCGTCGCGTGGTCGCCGCCATGGGCGACGGCACCGGCGCCGTGATGATCGACGGCAAGATGGAGGACGACGCCTCCCTCAAGCAGTGCCTGGTCCTCGTCGAGCTCGCCGAGAAGCTGGCCGAGATCGACCCCGACCTCAAGGCCACCTACGACGCCATCGAGACCCCGGAGGCCTGATCACCATGACCGAGTTCAAGCCGCTGCGCTCCGTCCTCTACATGCCCAGCTCCAACGAGCGGGCGCTGGAGAAGGCGAAGACGCTCCCCGCCGACGCGATCATCTTCGCCCTCGAGGACGCCGTCGCCCCCGACGCGAAGCCCGCCGCCCGCGAGGCCGCCGCCGCCGCGGTCGCGTCGGGCGAGTACGGCCGTCGTCACCTGATCATCCGGGTCAACGGCATCGGCACCGAGTGGCACGACGACGACATCCGGGCCGCCGCCGCGGCCGGTCCCGACGTGGTGCTCGTCCCCAAGGTGAACTCCGCCGAGGAGGTCCAGCAGCTCGTGGCTGCCCTCGAGACCGCCGGCGCGCCGGCGAAGACCACGCTGTGGGCCATGGTCGAGACCCCGATCGGCATGCTCAACGCGCTCTCGATCGCCCAGGCCTCCGACCGCCTCACCGGCTTCGTGATGGGCACCAACGACCTCGTCAAGGAGCTCTACGCCGAGCACGTCCCCGGCCGCCAGCCCGTGATCACCGGCCTCGGCCTCGCGCTGCTCGCGGCCCGCGCCGCCGGCATCGTCATCATCGACGGCGTCTACAACAACGTGAAGGACACCGACGGCTTCCTCGCCGAGGTCGAGCAGGGCCGCCAGATGGGCTTCGACGGCAAGACGCTGATCCACCCCGGCCAGGTCGAGGGCGCCAACACCGGCTTCGCGCCGAGCGAGCAGGCCGTCGAGGACGCCCGCGGCCTGATCCAGGCGTGGGAGGACGGGAAGGGCTCGGGCGTCGTCACCTACAACGGCAAGATGGTCGAGAGCCTCCACGTCGAGTCCGCCGAGCGCACGCTGTCGATCCACGCCGCGATCCAGGCCCTGCAGGGCTGATCGGAACCCGCTGGACGGTAGTCCCGGGGCAAAAGCACCGGAATTCGCCCGGAATTGGTGCTTTTGACCCGGGACTACCGCGCCGGGGCAGGATGAACGGTGTGGACAGCGAGACGCGCACCTACCGCACCGGCGACCGTGAAGCGGTCCTCGACCTGACCCGCGACTGCGAGTCCTACGCCGCTGGTCGCGGCGACGGCCTCCTGCACGTCTTCGTCCCCCACGCCACCGCCGGGATCGCGATCCTGGAGACCGGCGCCGGGAGCGACGACGACCTGCTCGCCGCGCTCGCCGACCTGCTCCCGGCCGACGACCGGTGGCGACACCGCCACGGCAGCCCCGGGCACGGCCGGTCCCACGTGATGCCTGCCCTCGTCCCGCCGTACGCGACGGTGCCGGTGCTCGACGGTCGCCTGGCCCTGGGCACCTGGCAGAGCATCTGCCTCGTCGACCTCAACATCGACAACGAGGTCCGCGAGGTCCGCTTCAGCTTCCTCGCCGGCTGAGCGGCGGGGCCGACCGGCCCTGCTGGCTGGGCTGGGCCGGTCTGGGCCGGGCTGGGTCAGTCGTCGGCGGGGTCGGGCGTCTGGGTGCTCTCGAGCCTGGTCTCCTCGGGGTGCTCGACCCGGTCGTCGGACTCCTCGAGGATCGCCTCCGCCTGGGCCTCCGGGTCGGCGCTGCCGACCTCCTGCTCCTCGGGCAGCAGCTCGGAGCGTTCCGCGACCCGCTCGGCGTCACGCTCGTCGTAGCCCGGCTCGGTGCTGGTGTCCGCGGGCCGGTCCTCGGCAGGTGTCTCGCTCATGGTCTGGCCGTACCCAGGTCGGTGCACGCCAGCCTCGCCGGCGGCCCCACCGATTCCCGGCGACTCCCGACGACTCCCGGCGACTCCCGGCGACTCCCGGCGACTCCCGGCGACTGTCGGCGCAACCCGGCACCATGGCTGCCATGGACCCGAGGAGCCGGCTGGAGGAGGAGCGCGCCCGGACCCTGCGCCGTCTCGCCGACCTGACCGACGACTTCGCGTCCGTCGTGGCCGCCTCGCGCGACACCAACGCCGACGACGAGCACGACCCGGAGGGCGCGACCATCGCGTTCGAGCGCTCGCAGACCGACGCGCTCATCCGCCAGGCACGCCGGCACCTGGACGAGATCGACGCGGCGCTGGCCCGGGTCGCCAACGGCACCTACGGCGTGTGCGAGGGGTGCGGGCAGTCGATCGCCACGGCCCGCCTCGAAGCCCGCCCGAGCGCGCGCACCTGCATCGGCTGTGCCGCAGCGGCCGCCCGCTGAGTGCCGGCGGACTCAGGGCGCGAGCAGCGCCTCGAGCTCGTCCGCGACCGCCTCCTGGTGATCGGCATAGGGGTGCAGCGGCAGGCCCGGCCCGGTGGGCTGCAGGCCGGCGATCCACGGGTCGATCGCGCAGGCGTCGTGCCCGCGACTGGCGGCCCACATGTCGACGTAGTCGACGCCCGACCGCAGCGCGCCGCGTCGTACGGCCTCGACGATGCGGCGGTTGAGCCCGTGGGCGAAGGCGAGGTCGGCCGCGGCGATCGGCAGAGCGTCGCACGACCGGCCGGACGGGACGATCCGCGGGTAGCCGACGACCACCACTCGCGCCCGGGGCGCGCGGTCGCGCACGAGGTCGACGGATCGTGTCGTACGACGGGCCAACGCAGCGAGCTCGTCGCTCAACCGGCCGTCCGCGAACCGTCCGGTCGCCGAGCAGGCCTGGCCGGTGGGCAGACCGGGCAGGCCTGCGCAGCTGCTGACCAGGTCGCCGAAGAGCCCGCCGTCGTTGGCGCCGATGCTCAAGGTCACGAGGTCGACCACGGGACCGAGGGCGTCGAGCTGCGGCGCGGTCCCCCGCTCGCGGCCCCCCTGGGCGGAGGTCAGGTCGTCGCTGGTCGCGCCCGAGCAGCTGACGTCGACCAGGTCGAGGTCGAGGCGCCGGGCCAGCAGGTGGGGATAGTTGGCGTCCGTGCGCAGGCACAGGGAGCGCCCGACGGGCTCACCGACGCCGGGCGCGGCGGTGTAGGAGTCGCCGAGGGCGACGTAGCGCAGCCGGGAACCGGTCACCCCCTCCGACGGACCGGCAGTGGTCGCCGAGGGCGACGCGGTCCTGTCGGCCCCGCCCCCTCCCGACGCCGAGCAGCCGCCGAGCAGCAGCGCGGCGGCGGCGGCGGTCACTGCGACGGCGACGGCTCGCCCGGCCATCATCCCGAGCTCTCCTCGACGCCGAGGGCGATGGTCAGGGCGAGCACCGTCTCCGGGTCCTCGAGCGCCTCCCCGAAGAGCTCGCGCACCTGGCCCATCCGATAGCGGATCGTCTGCGGGTGCACGAAGAGCGCTGCAGCCACCTCCTCGCGCCGGCCCTGGTGGAGCAGCCAGGCGCGCAGGGTCTCGCGCAGCTTCGCCGCCGTGGCCGGCCGCACGTCGTCGAGCGGGGCGAGGACCCGCGCCCGCAGGTCGGCGAGTGCGCCGTCGTCGGCGGTGAGGACCAGGCGCGGCAGGTGGGTCTCGGTGTCGCCGACGAGGCCGAGCTCGCGGGCCCGCATGACCCGGTCGTACGACGCCCGGACCTCCTGCCACGGACGGGCCGGCCCGACGAGGCAGTCGCGGCCGGCGACCGCGCGCAGGACGGTGGCCCGCCGCTTCCCGTGGACGTCCGGGACGAGGATGAGCGCGGCGCCCTCGAGATCGGGGAGGTCGGGCACGGGCAGCGCGCGTCGCAGCGACTGCAGGAGGGTGCCGACCTGGGCGTCGGGCGCGACGACGACGGTGAGCGTGGTCGGCAGCGACCACTCGGCGCGCTCGGCGGACGCGAGCACCGTTGCTTCCGGAGCGCCGGTCACGAGGTGACGGCCCAGCCGCTCGAGCATGCGCTGCCGGATCCTCACCTCGGTGGCGGACTCGTCGCGATGGCCGGCGACGCTGGCGGCCGACAGCTCGTCGATGTAGGCGAAGACGAGCTCGGCGAACGACGCGATGGTGGCGGGCTCGATGCCCTGGGCGACGGCCTGGGTGGAGAGGTGCTGCCAGGACACACGGGCGCCGATCCGGTAGGCGGAGAGCAGTGCGTCGCTCGTGCGGCCACTGCGGGCCTCGCCGCGTCCGAGCTGATAGGCGCCGTCGACCGCGGAGGACTGCGGCGCGAGGGCGTCGGGACCGGTCCGGTCACTGATGAGGGACAGGAAGCCGCCGAGCGCGATCTGCACGGCGGTGCGGATGGTCTCGCCCATCGGGCCGCCGAAGGCGTCCTCATAGGCCGGCACCTCGCGGATGATGGTGGCGACGACGTCGTCGGCCACCGTCGGCAGCTCGGCCCGGATGGCCAGCACGGTGACGTGCGGCAGCAGCGCGTCGGGACGCTCGCGCCGCAGCATCCTTCGGACCATCGGGCACTCCTTTGTTCTCTCCGAACAAAATAGATCGTTGGATTCACCAGTGACGGTCATGAGTTTAGACGGTGTCACTGGAATGCTCGATACCGTGAGCATCAGCACCGCACCCGCCGAGACCACCGGCGCCCGCCGACTCCGGTCCGGCCTGCGCTCGTTCCTCGACGCGGCCGTCACGCCCCTGAGCGTCGACGACCTCCTCGACCACTTCGCGCCGCTACGTCCCGCCGCAACCGGCCTCCAGGGTCGCATCGTCGCGGTCGACTCCGAGACCACCGACGCCGCGACCATCGTCATCAAGCCGGGCCGCGACTGGGCCGGACACATCCCGGGCCAGTACGTCCGCGTCGGCGTCGACGTCGACGGCGTCCGCCTGTGGCGCACCTACTCGCTGACCCACGGTCCACGCCCCGACGGCCGCATCTCGATCACCGTCAAGGCGATCCCGGGCGGCGCCGTCTCGCAGCACCTCGTCCGCACAGCGAAGGTCGGCCAGATGCTGCAGCTCGCGCAGGCCGAGGGCGACTTCGTCCTGACCCCGCCGGCTCCCGGCGCGCAACAGAAGCTGCTGCTCGTCACCGCCGGCTCCGGCATCACGCCGGTCATCGGCATGCTGCGCAACCTCTACTCCCGCAACGAGGCCGAGGCCCGCGCGGCCTACGACATCGTGCTGGTCCACTCCGCCATGAAGCGCGACGAGGTCATCTTCGGCGCCGAGCTGCGCGCCCACGCCGATGCCGGCCGCCTGCGCCTCATCGAGCGACACACCGACACCGACGGCCTGCTGACCACCGCCGACCTCGAGGCCGAGGTCCCGGACCTGGCCGAGCGGGCGGCGTACGCCTGCGGCCCGGCGGGCCTGCTCGACACTCTCGAGGCGTTCTATGACGAGCGCCGGCTGACGCTGCACACCGAGCGCTTCCGCCCGACCGTCGTCGCCACCGACGCCGCCGGCGCCGAGGGCGGCACGATCGCCTTCACCGGCCCGTCCGCCACGACCCTCGAGGTCGACGGCGCCACCCCGATCCTCGACGCCGCCGAGTCGGCCGGCGTCCTCATGCCGAGCGGCTGCCGGATCGGCATCTGCATGGGCTGCGTCCTGCCGATGAAGTCCGGCGCCGTGCGCGACCTGCGCAACGGCGAGATCACCGTCGCCGTCCCCGGCGAGACGCACCCCGACGGCGTGCCGATCCAGACGTGCATCAGCGCCGCCGCCGGCGACTGCCACATCGCCCACTGACACCCACTGAGCGCCCACCGAGCCTCACGACTCCCCCAACGAAAGGCTGACGATGACCACGATCACCCAGAAGCCCAGCAACCCGATCGCGCACCTGTCCTCCGAGCAGATCGAGGCGCTCGGCGCCGAGCTCGACGCCATCCGCCAGGAGGTGCTGGACACCCGCGGTGAGCGCGACGCGGCCTACATCCGCAAGGTCGTCGACGTGCAGCGCAAGCTCGAGCTCGGCAGCCGTGCGCTGCTGCTCGCCAGCATCTTCCCGCCGGCCTGGGTCGCCGGGACCGTCGGGCTGAGCGTCGCCAAGATCCTCGAGAACATGGAGATCGGCCACAACGTCATGCACGGCCAGTGGGACTGGATGCGTGACCCCAAGATCCACTCGACCACCTGGGAGTGGGACAACGCGACGCCGTCGGAGGCGTGGAAGCACTCGCACAACCAGGTCCACCACGCCCACACCAACATCGTCGGCAAGGACAACGACCTCGGCTACGGCATCATGCGCGTCGACGAGGAGCAGCGCTGGCACCCGTTCTTCCTCGCGCAGCCGGTGTGGAATTTCATCAACGCCTGCTTCTTCGAATACGGCATCGCCGCCTACGACCTCGAGCTGGGCCGCAATCTGCGCATCCCGAAGGAGAAGCGCAGCGAGGCGTTCAAGGCCAACCTCAAGGGCACGCTGACCAAGATCCGCAAGCAGGCCACCAAGGACTACGTCGTCAACCCGGCCCTCGCCATCCCGACCGGCTCGTTCCTCCCTGCCCTGGCGGCCAACTTCACCGCCAACCTGGTGCGCAACGTGTGGTCGCACTCGGTCATCATGTGCGGTCACTTCCCCGAGGGCGTCGAGACCTTCGAGCTCAAGTCGATCCCCGAGAACGAGACCCGCGGCGAGTGGTACCTGCGCCAGATGCTCGGCTCCGCCAACTTCTCCGGCTCGACCGCCATGCACATCATGAGCGGCAACCTGTCGCACCAGATCGAGCACCACCTCTTCCCGGACCTCCCCAGCAACCGGTACGCCGAGGTGGCCCCGAAGGTGCAGGCCGTCTTCGAGAAGTACGAGCTGACCTACCTCACCCGCCCGTTCGTCCCGCAGGTCGCGAGCGCCTGGCACAAGGTGATCCGCCTGTCCTTGCCCAACGGCTGGCTGGAGACCACGAACGCCCGGAACCTGCCGAGTCAGCTGGTCGCCCTCTACAAGATCACCACCGCCGACAAGCGCAAGCGCCGCGTCATGCTGAAGCTGCTGGAGCGCAAGGCGAAGCAGGAGTACGCCGAGGCCGCCTGACGTCGGGCTCGCCCCGGGGCCGATTCACCACGGTATGTGGGTGAGCCCCCACTTCCCGGGCGGAGCTCCACACGGGAAGTGACAGCTCGACCACATACCGTGGTGAATCGCACCACCGGACCCGGTTACCCACCGGTAGCATGAGCGTCATGAGTCACGTCTCCTGCACCGTCGCCGACGGCATCGCCCACGTCCGGCTGGACCGCGCGGACAAGCTCAACGCGCTGACCCTCGATCTCCTCGAGGACCTCGTCGCGACGGGCCGGGCGTTGCGCCGCGACAAGACGCTGCGGGCCGTGGTGGTCAGCGGCGAGGGCGACGCCTTCTGCGCCGGTCTCGACTTCGCGTCGGTGCTGCGCAACCCGGCCGGGGTCGCCAAGGCGTTCGTGCCCCGCCCCTGGCGCGGCACCAACACCTTCCAGGAGGCGCCGTGGACCTTCCGGCGGATCCCGGTGCCGGTGATCGCGGCGGTGCACGGCCACTGTCTCGGCGGCGGTCTGCAGATCGCGCTGGCGGCCGACTTCCGCATCGCCACCCCGGACTCGCGTTGGTCGGTGATGGAGGGCAAGTGGGGCCTGATCCCCGACATGTCGGGCGTGCAGGCGCTCAAGGAGCTCGTCGGCATCGACCAGGCCAAGCTCCTCACGATGACGGCCGAGGTCATCGACGGCTCCCGCGCCCACGAGCTGGGCCTGGTCACTCGACTCGACAACGACCCGGTGGCCGCCGCACTGCGCCTCGCCGAGGAGCTCACCGCCAAGTCGCCGGACGCCCTGGCCGCGGCCAAGCGCCTCTTCGACGGCACGTGGAACGCGTCCCCGCGTCGTACGTTCGCGCGCGAGCGCATCGAGCAGGCGTTCCTGCTCGCCTCTGCCAACACCCGCGCGGCCCGCGAGGCGGCGTTCAAGAAGGCGGAGGCCGTCTACGGTCCCCGCGGCCGCTGACGAGCCGCCGCTGATCCGGACGGGGCCGGATCGGCGTCACACCAGGAAGGACGCCGGGTTGCGGACGACGCGCCGCCGTCCGGCACCGGTCGCGAGCGCCAGCAACGCCGACCATGTCGCACCGGCGTGCAACAGCCAGTGCAGCGGGAGCAGCGCGGCGCCACACGCTGCGCGCCAGCCCTGACGCCGGACGAGCACCAGCGCCGCGACCATCGCGGCCGAGCCGAGCACGAGAGCGGTCTCCCCGACCCCGAGCCACGCGGCGCGCGCGACCAGGGGCAGGCCCGCGCCCTGCGCACCGCCGTCGACGAAGGTCAGCGTCGCGGTGAGCAGCGAGCCCAGCAGGAGCACGGGATAGGCGAGGAACATCGTCGGCATCGACAGCCCCAGCACGGCCTCACCCAGACCGGGCCGGTCGGGCCGGCGTCCCAGTGCCGCCGCCAGCTGCCGCAGGCCCGCGAGCTGCGTGTACGCCGACGCCTGTGACCGCTCGTGCATCCAGTGGAGCGGACCCGGCGCGCGCGGGCGGAGGGACGTCGAGTCGAGCACCTCGAAGCGAGCGCGGCGCTGCGTCGGCGACTGCGCCTCGGGCAGCTGCCACGTTGCGGCCTCGAAGCCGCCGAGCCGGCGCAGCAGCCGCATGTTGAAGTGGGTGGAGCAGAAGTCGAGGGGCAGCACGGCGCCCGGGCGACCACCGGTCGACCTGTCGAGCTGCAGGGCGTCGTCGACCCCGGTCATCCGCCCGAACAGCGACGGAGCGTCGACCTCCGAGCGGCGGGCGACGCGGAGCCCGGCGAGCGGTGCCCGGTCGGGCCGGTGGTCGATGAGATCGAGCAGGTCCGCCTCGAAGGCGGCCACGGCAGCGCGCAGCTGGTCGGGCACCGGCGCGGCATCACGCTCGTAGGCGACGACGTAGCGCCCGTGCGCGATCGCGAGGCCGTGGTCGCTGGCCGCGACCGGGTCGCGGAAGTCGTCGACCGGCAGGCGCACCACACGGACCCACTCGGGCGGTGCGACCCGACGTACGGCGTCCATGGTCACCGCGTCGGTCTCGGCGACCAGCAGGATGGCGTCGAGCCGGGCGCGCGGGTAGTCGAGCATCTGCAGGTGATCGAGCACGATCCGCAGCCAGCTCTCGCCGCCCCAGAGGCGGACCAGCACCGAATAGACCGGCAGGGACAGGTCGAGGTCCTCATCCAGGGGGCTCGCCACGGGACCGAGCGGCGCCGGGCGTCCGAACGCGTGGTCCGCGCCCGTCCACGGGCCGAGGGGCCGGGGGCCGTCAGCTGCCGGGACGAGCTCGTCGGCGATCGCCGAGATCGCGAGGGCGGACTGCAGCGCGGCGCCGACGACGAACAGGGCGCCGGCGGTGAGGACCAACCAGGCGAGCGCGACCGGCGGCAGGGCCACGGCGAGCGCGACCGCGCCGATGGAGCCCAGCAGGGTCATCACGTGGTGGACCGGGCCGACGACGTCGTCCCGGCGACGGTCACGCCGCTCCGTGGCCGCGAGCCGCGAGCGCCGGCTGCGCAGCGTGGCCCAGTCGAGGTCGCGCTCGGTGCACGCGACCAACCGGATCTGACGCCCCGGGAAGTACTCGCTGACCTCGGTGAGCAGCTCCTCCGCCGGACGTACGGCGGTCGCGACGACCACCGCTCCGTCGGCCGCGATCTCGCAGGCCACCCAGCCCAGCTCGGCGGTGACCTCGGGGCTGGCCTGCACGGCGACGGAGGAGTCCGGCGGACGGACGACGAGGTCACGGGTCTCGAGGTGCCAGCTGCGGGCGAGCGCGTCGTGGAAGGCCGAGCGGCTGATCGCGCCCGACTCGATCAGGTGCCGGCCGACGTAGCCGCCCTCGTGGCGTTGCCGGTCGAGGGCAGCGGTCAGGTCGGCGGGGTCGATCCTCCCCGCCCTGATCAGCTGCGCTCCGATGTGCGCCATCGTCGCTCCCCCACGTCCACCAATTCCGAAACCGGACTGCTCCCGGATCCGCCGACGCGGAACTTCCTGACGTCCACGGTAGGGGCGTGCGGGATGCCGGCAAGCGGATGTCGGGATCCTTTACCGACCATGCGCAAAGTCAGGACGATCGTCCCGTTTCTCCGGTCCGATCGGAGGATTGCCCGGCCTTGACCGGCCCGCGTCGACGACTCACACCGCCGGTGCGCCGAGGGTCACGGATAGCGCAGGTCGGTCGCCTTCTCGCTGATCTCCCAGAGCTCTCGAGCGGCCTTCTCGTCGCGGGCGAGCCGACTGCGGCCCACCACGCGCGGGTTGCCCGAGAACTGTCCTGGCCCTCCGGGACCGACGAAGGTGCCGCCGGGCAGGTCCGCCGTCGCTGCCATCAGCGAGGGCAGGGCCCCGGCCGCCGCCGATTGCGACACGGCCCGGATCGTGCCGTCGAGGATCGACGCGATGCCACCGGAGGACCGGCCGTACTGGCCGTTGGCCGCGAGATGGGTGCCGGCGAAACCGGGATGCGCCGCCAGGGCGCGCACCGGGAGCGCGGCCGCCGCGAGCCGACGGTCCAGCTCCGCGGTGAAGTAGAGGTTGGCGAGCTTGGACTGCCCGTAGACGCGCCACTTGTGATAGCGACCGGTCTGCTCCCGGGGGTCGCCCAACGGCGCCCGGCCGGCCACGTTGTGCATGATCGAGGACACCGTCACCACCCGTCCCTCACCACCCTGTGCGAGCTGCGGCAGCAGCAGGCCGGTCAGCAGGAACGGGCCGAAGTGGTTGGTGGCCATCTGCAGCTCGAGCCCGTCAGCCGTTCGGGAGTACGACGTCCCCATCACCCCGGCGTTGTTGACCAGGAGGTCGATCGCGCCGACCTGCTCCGCAGCCGCCGCCGCCTGACGCACGGAGGCAAGGCTGGCGAGGTCGAGGTGCAGGGCCTCCAGAGTGGCTCCTGGCACGTCACCGCGGATGGCGGCGACGGTCTCCTCCACCTTGGCCGGGTTGCGTCCGGCCAGCACCACCCGCGCACCCTTCCGGGCGAGCTCGAGCGCGGTGTGGTGGCCGAGCCCACCCAGGGTGGGTCCGGTGACGACGGCCGTCCGTCCCGTCTGGTCGGGAAGGTCGGCGACACTCCACTTCTCCATCGGCGCCTCTCGGGTGTGGGCCGCGGCTACGGCGTGGTGGCGAGCTGGGTGACGATGCGTGCCCCCAGCCCCTGGTCGCCCGAGATCGTGATCGCCCCGTCGGCGGCCGCGCGCCGTCCGCCGGCGAGCACGATGAAGGACTCCCGGTCCATGTCGAGCCGGACCGTGGGATCGGCGGGGACGTCGGCCAACGGGCGGCCGCGGCCGTCGTCGCCGATCTCGACCGCGACGGGGTCGCTGCCGGCGACGGCGAGGACGGCCGTCGTACCGGCCGGCGGGGCGATGCGCTTGCCGACGACGAACCCGAACCCCTGCGCGAGGTAGTCGGCGGTGTGCCGGGCGCCGGGCGAGTCCATGCCGCCGGGCCGGCCGACGGCACGCCGGATGTCCTGCTCGTGCATCCACACGTCGAGCGGCCGGTTGCGCAGCAGGGTCTGCGTCGTCCATCCGATCATCCCGAAGATGCCGGGCGCGGGGGCCGCGGCGTCGGTGGGCGGGTCGGCGACGAGCGCCGCGTGCCGCTCGGCGGTGCGCGCGCGGATCTCCTCGATGATGGCGGCCGGCTCGGTGTCGCGCCGGGTGACGACCCCGATCTCGGTGAACTGTCCCATCGGGCCGGTGACGTGCGGCGGCTCGCCGACGTCGGCCTGCTCGTCGGGTCCGCCCGCGAGGAGGGACTCGAGGTGCGCGGTGTGGGAGGCGACCGCCTTGACGTCCCAGCCGGCGAGGTCCGTGGGCTGGGCCCAGTCGTCCGGCCCGAGCTCCTCCAGGAGTGAGAGGAGCTCCTGCACGGAGCTCCACCACGCGTCGACGTACCCGGCCAGCTGTTCTCGGTCGCTCACGCCGCCGATGCTAGTGGGAGCCGCGGTTGGCACGCCCCCGATCGGGGTAGTCAGCGCCCGTGACGACCCTGATCTCCCGCGCCGGCACCGTCCTCGGCGCCTCGCTGCTCGCTGTGTCCCTCGTCGCCTGCGGAGCCGAGGACGGCGGGATGCAGCGGATGCCGTCGACGGGAGCGGCCGGGAGTGGCGCCGCGACCAGCGAGCCGGAGCCGGACGAGCACGCAGCGGTGGAGCCGTGTTCGCTGCTGTCCGACGACGAGCGCGCGGAGATCATCGGCCGACCTGAGATCTCCTATGTCAGCCAGGGGCTCGCGCCGAGCGACACGCACCTGTTCGAGTGCGCGCTGATCGAGCCCGAGGAGTCCCTCGCGCTGATCCGCTTCGGCTACGCCACCGTCCCGGACCCCGGCTTCGAGGAGAGCGTCGATTACGACGTCGAGACCGGCGCCCGCCTCACCGAGCTCGAGAAGGTCGGCGACCGGGCTCTCGTCGTGCGCGACTCCTACCAGCTCGATGCGTGGGCGACCCTCGGCGATTACACGGTGTTCATCAGCTCCAGCTGGCATGAAGCCGACGACGACACGCTCACGGCCCTCCTGCAGTCGATGCTCGACAAGACGGTGCCGGGGATGCTGGAGCATCCCGTGCTGCTGCCGGAGGCGTGCCCCTCGCCCACCTCTCAGCGGATCGTCACCGCCGTCGGCACGGTCCAGCGTGCTGCCGGCTCCGCCGACGAGCGCCACCTGCAGTGCCAGTACGCCTCGGCGCGCAAGACGCTCCACCTCGGCTCCTACCCCTCGACCCGTGACTACATCAGGCTCAAGACCGGCCCCAACGCCCCGTACGCCGGCCTGGCCTCCGAGGACCGGGAGCGGTTGGTCTATCAGCGGGGCGCCGTGACGATGCTGACGTCGAGCGACGTGGGGCCCTACTCGTTCACCTATCTGGAGCGCCCGCCCCAGGTGATCACCGCCAACCTCTCCTCCACCTACCGCTTCCGGACCTCGCCCGGGTATCCGCACTTCGACATGCCCGCCTTCCGCTCCCTGGACCGGTGGTGGGCCCTGGCCCAGATCGCCCGGCTGCGGGCGTGAGCCGCCGACGGTTCACTGAGACGACCCACCGGGACAGCACGACGGCCGCACCGGAGATCCGGTGCGGCCGTCGTGGCGTGCGGCTGATCAGCTGATCAGAACGCGGCCTCGTCGAGCTCCATCACGTCGAGGTTGACGCCCTGGGCGAGCTTCAGCTCGGCCGAGAGGCGCGGCAGGTTGAGCTGCGCGAACCACTGGGCGGCGGCGACCTTGCCCTCGTAGAAGGCCTTGTCGGCACCGGCGTCGCCGCCGAGCTTCTCCAGAGCGACCTCGGCGCCGCGGAGCAGCAGCCAGGCGCAGACGACGTCACCGATCGCGTTGAGCACGCGGGTGGTGTTGAGGCCGACCTTGTAGATGTTCTTGATCTCGTCCTGGGCGGACATGAGGTCGTTGATCATCAGGCTGACGATCGCCTCGGCGTCGGCCAGCGCGTTGGCGAGGAGCTCGCGCTCGTTCTTCAGTCGACCATTGCCGGCCCCCGACTCGATGAACGCCTTGATCTCCGTGGCGACGTGGCCCAGCGCCTTGCCCTGGTCCTTGACGATCTTGCGGAAGAAGAAGTCCTGGCCCTGGATCGCCGTGGTGCCCTCGTAGAGGGTGTCGATCTTGGCGTCGCGGACGTACTGCTCGATCGGGTACTCCTGCAGGAAGCCCGAGCCACCGAAGGTCTGGAGGGACTCGGTGCCCAGCAGCACCCACGAACGCTCCGAGCCGTAGCCCTTCACGATCGGGAGCAGCAGGTCGTTGACGGCCTCGGCGAGCTCGTTGCGCTCACCAGCAGCCTTCGCGATCTGGACCTGGTCCTGCCAGGTGGAGGTGTAGACGACCAGCGAGCGCATCGCCTCCGCGAACGACTTCTGGGTCATCAGCGAGCGGCGCACGTCGGGGTGGTGCGTGATCGTGACGCGCGGCGCGGCCTTGTCACCCGACTGGGTGAGGTCGGCGCCCTGGACCCGCTCCTTGGCGTAGTCAAGGGCGTTGAGGTAGCCGGTCGACAGGGTCGCGATGGCCTTCGTGCCGACCATCATGCGGGCGTTCTCGATGACGTCGAACATCTGGCGGATGCCGTCGTGCACCTCGCCGAGCAGCCAGCCCTGCGCCGCCTCGCCACCGCCGACCTGCGAGTCGCCGAAGGTGAGCTCGCAGGTGTTGGACACCTTGATGCCCATCTTGTGCTCGACGTTGGTGACATAGACGCCGTTGCGCTCGCCGGTCAGCTCACCGCTCTGGTGGTCGAAGTGGTACTTCGGCACGAGGAAGAGCGAGAGGCCCTTGGTGCCGGGCCCGCCGACGCCCTCGACGCCCTTCGGGCGGGCGAGGACGAGGTGCATGATGTTCTCCTGCAGGTCCGACTCAGCGCTGGTGATGAAGCGCTTGACGCCGGAGATGTTCCAGGAGCCGTCCTCGTTGGGCGTGGCGAAGGTCTTGCCGGCACCCACGTCGGAGCCCGCGTCGGGCTCGGTCAGCACCATGGTGGCGCCCCACTGGCGCTCGACCATGATCTCGGCGATGCGGACGTCGCGCTCCACGCCGTTGGCGTTCTTGAAGACGACCGATCCCATGGACGGGCCGGTGCAGTACATCCAGATCGGCGCCTGGGCGCCGAGGACCATCTCGCCGGTGGTCCACACCAGCGACGGCGGCGCGGTCGTGCCGCCGATCTCCTCCGGCAGGCCCAGGCCCCAGAAGCCCGAGTCCATCCAGGCGTCGTAGGACTTCTTGAAGGACGCCGGAACCGGCGCGGTGTTGGTCGCCGGGTCGAAGACCGGGGGGTTGCGGTCGGCGTCGACGTACGACGCTGCGAGGTCCTCGCGGGCGAGGCGCTCCACCTCGGAGAGGATCTCGCGCGCGGTGTCGGCGTCCATCTCCTCGTAGAGGCCGGTGCCGAGGTAGTCCTGCACGTTGAAGAGCTCGAAGAGGTTGAACTCGATGTCGCGCAGGTTGCTCTTGTAGTGGCTCACTTCTTCCACCGTTTCCATAGGGGTTCGTCGAGACTTACTCGCCAGTAACTTAATGATACGCAGGCTGCTTGCTGGCTGCAAGCAGAACGGGAGTGACGGTCGCCGCTCGTTCCTGCGTCCCCCGGCGTCCCCGGAGCCTTCGAGTAGGTCGACTGAGTCGATCGAGCAATCTGACAGACTGGACTCATGCGCGTCTCCGCCAAGTCCGACTACGCCCTGCGGGCGCTCATCGTGATGGCCGCTCGAGACGACGCGCGTGCCGTCAGCGCGGAGGAGCTCGGGCGCGTCCAGGACATCCCCCACGGCTTCCTCCAGGCCATCCTCGCCGACCTGCGCCGGGCGGGCATCGTGATGTCCCAGCGCGGCCAGTCCGGCGGCTGGCGGATGGCCCGGTCCGCCGCCGAGGTGTCGATCGCCGACGTCATCCGCGCCGTCGACGGTCCCCTCGTCTCGGTCTACGGGCTGCGCCCCGAGGCGGTCGCCTACAACGAGCAGGCCGACGTGCTCCAGCACGTGTGGATCGCCGCCCGCCGCGCGCTGCGCGAGGTCTTCGAGGACGTCTCGATCCAGGCCCTCGCCGATGGCAAGCTCCCCGAGGCCGTCACCAGCCGCACGGCCGACGAGGACGCCTGGGCGCCCCACTGATCCCTGGGACCCCCGCCTGACTTCGGCCTGACCGCTCAGCCGCCGGGGCGGGCCACCGATCGGGCGGACAACGGCCGTGCGTCCCACCGGGGCGCACCGGCGCAGGACGCGCCGGAGGCCACGTTGCCAGGGAAGGTGACACCGTGGCAGTTCGCCGTGTCCTCGTCGCGATCGCGCTCAGCCTCGCGTTCGTCGTACCGTCGGCCCTCACGCACTTCTCCGACGCGCCCGTGCAGGAGGAGCGCTGCCCCGACGGAGATGCCCTCGCCTGGGTGCTGCCCGGCGCCTGCCAGCACACGGACGTGCCGCCGCCGGGGGTCGACCCGACCGAGCCGGTCAGCACCACCGAGCTGCGCACCCGTGACGGCGGCGGCGCGGAGGCCTGGGCAGCGGCGGAGGACCTCGGCGTACCGGCTCCCGCGCAGGCGGCCGCGGCCAGCCCGGCGGTGACCTGCGACGGCGACGGAGCGAGCGGCTACCGCACCCAGGCGATGTACGTCGTCGAGGCGGGCCGGACGAACCGCTACGCCGCGCTGCAGTCCAGCATCCAGCTGTGGGCGGCGGGCGTCGACGACGTCTTCAACCGCTCCGCCGCCCTCACCGGCGGCGTCCGGCACGTCCGCTACGTGACCGACACCGACGGCAGCACCTGCGTGGCCCGCGTCCTCAACGTCACCGTGCCGGCCGGATCGATGTCGTCGTTCAACGCCACGATCACCGCGGTGCAGGCGCTCGGCTACGCCGACCCGGCCCGCAAGTACCTGATGTGGACCGACGCCACCGTCCTGTGCGGCGTCGCGTCGATGTATCCCAACGACGGCCAGACGCAGGCCAATCCCAACAACGGCAGCTATGCGCAGTACGCCCGCATCGACGCCGGCTGTTGGGGCTTCGGTGACGGCGCCGCCCAGCACTCCGTGGAGGCCCACGAGCTGCTGCACACCATGGGCGGCGTCATGAGCACCGCGCCGCACGGCACCCGCGCCGGTCACTGCTGGGACGAGGCCGACACCATGTGCTACGCCGACGGCGGCGGCTTCGCCATGCAGCAGATCTGCCCGACCCAGCGCGAGTACCTGCTGGACTGCAACAACGACGACTACTACTCCACCTACCCCGACCCGGGCAGCTGGCTCGACGGCCACTGGAACGCCGCCGACTCCCGCTTCCTCATCGGCGGCGGCGACGGCTCCGGTGGCGGCTCGCTCGGGCAGCCGACGGTTCTCGGCGCGACCATCTCCGTCAACAACCCGGCGGTGCCGGGGTTGTCGACCCAGGCCTCCGTCGCACCCTCGCTGCCGTCGGGGCGCACCGTCACCGGCGTGCAGTGGAAGGCCGCCCGGACCGACTGCACCTTCAGCGCGCCGACCGCACTGCAGACCGACGTCGCCTGCAACGCCGGCTCAGCCACCGCGACGACCGTGACCGTCACCCTGACCGACTCCTCGGGCGCGAAGAAGGCGGTCACCAGCCCCCTCACCTTCGCCGGCGGGCCGGGCCGCGCGGTCTCGGTGGCTCTCGGCGCGGCCGGGCAGTCCCCCACCAGCGGCGGCTCCGCCGGCGTCTGCACCGGCGCGCCTTTCGGACTGACCGCCACGGCCACCGACACCGCCAGCGGCCAGCCCGTGAAGGGCCTCGCCACCGTGCTCACCCGCCAGACGGCAGCGATGACCGCACCGACCAGCGCGGGCGCACCGCTCACCACGGCCACCGGCACCGCGACGCAGTCGCAGACCGCGACGGTCGTGACGACGTACCGCGGGACGACGAAGGCGGGCACCGTCTTCGCTGCGGCGGCCCCGGTCTCGCTCGTCGCGGTGCCGGCGAAGTGCAGCACGGCGCTGAGTGCCGAGGCCAGCGACGACCGTGTCTACTACGGCGACGCGGTGACCGTCAGCGGCACGCTCGAGGCCACCTCCGGCAGCGCGACGGTCGTGCCGGCGGGCGCGACGCTCGCGGTCCGGCTGACGACGCCCGCCGGGAAAATGCTCGCCCTCGGGTCGGCCAAGGTGGGCGCCGACGGCACCTACGCGCTGGCGACGAAGCCCACAGCCTCCGGCACGATCACCGTCGTCCTGGCTGCGAGCTCGGCGTACGTCGCCGCCACGGCCACGGCCGGGGTGGTCACCGTCGACCTGCCCACCACCAGCGTGACGGGTGCCGTCGACCGCACGGACGTCGGCTACGGCGACGCCATCCGCGTGACCGGCACGCTGGTCCGCGACGCGGGTGGCGCGGTGACGCCGCTGGCGAGCAAGTCGGTGAGCGTCTTCGTGACACCACCCGGCGGCACGGCCGTGCGGATCGGCTCTGCCAGCACGACCGCGACCGGGAGCTACACCGCGACGATCCCGCTGCGCACCAGCGGCACCCTCTCCGTCGTCTTCGCGGGCGCCGCGGGACTACCGACGTCACGGACGGACGTCGGGACCGTCACGGCAGGGCAGTGGAGCACGACGTTGACCGCGACGTCCGCTGCCACCACGGTGCCCGCAGGCGGGTGGACCACCCTCAGCGGCACGCTCAGCCGCACCTACGGCGGCGCGACGTCCCCCGGCGCGCGGTTGCGGCTCAAGGTCGTGTTCCGCCCCACCGGCAGCTCCACCGACACCATCGTCACCTCGGTCACCACGACCGCGACCGGGACCTTCACGACCCGGATCTATCCGAAGGCGAGCGGCACCTGGCGGGTCACGCTGACCTCGACGCTCGGGTACGCCGACGCGAGCTCGGCCACGCGGACGGTGAGCGTCAGCTGACAGTCAGGCCGCGAGCCTGCGCTTGAGCTTGCGGCGCTTGCGGTCGAGCTCCTCCAGGCGCACCTCGAGGGAGGCGTTGCGGCGGGCGAGACGCTCGACCTCGCGGAGCGCGTCCGGCAGCGAGGGCAGACTGGGGGTGGCCGCCGGGACGACCTCGAGCGACAACGACGACGTCCCGAAGCCGACCAACCTGCCGAAGGCCTTCCAGACGTCGGCGGGCGCCCGGCCGTCGGTCTCGACGACGTGGAGCCGCTCCGGCTTGCGGACCGCGGCCGCCCACCCCCGCAGGGTCGCCGCCTCGTCGTCGAGCCCGGTGGTCACGACGACGTGGACCTGGAAGCCGGCGAGAGCGTCGAGGAGGAGAGCGATCTGCTCCTGACTCGCCCCGGCGAGCATGGTCTGGCTGAAGACGAGGTCCGCGCGGGCCCTCTCCGCACGCCGGACCAGGCGGACCCACTGGCCCTCGACGTCGCCACGCTTGAGCCCCCAGTCCTGGTGGGTGCGGGTCAGCTCGACGGCGGCACGGAAGCTCTCGGCGGGCGAGTGCGCGAGGGACGCGACGCCCAGCTCGACGATCGCCGCGTGGTGGTGGGCCAGCGCCGGCTCGATCACGTCACCGGCCCCGGGCATGCCGACGTGCAGCCAGGCCTTGTGCTTCTTCGCCATGGCCCGAGCATCACCCCTGCTGGTGAGCACGTCGTGAACGACAGGTGACGCCCGGGACTACGCTCGCGGCACGAGACCTAGAACCTGTTCTATTTCTGTCCTACGCTGACGCCATGATCACCTCCGACGCCATCGTCTGGAACGCCCCGAACGACCCGCACCCGGCGCGGGCGGCGTCGCAGCGTTCGTACTCCGCCGTCGCCAAGGGCGACCTGGCCGAGTGGCTCACCGTCTATGCCGAGGACGCGATCCTCGAGGACCCGGTGGGTCCGTCGATGTTCGACCCCGACGGCAAGGGCCACCACGGCCACGCCGGGATCTCCGCCTTCTGGGAGAAGGCGATCGCCCCGATCGCGACGTTCGAGTTCCAGATCAACGACTCGTTCGCCAACCCGGGCAGCAACACCTGCGCCAACATCGGCCGGATCAAGACGTCCTTCCCGGACGGATCGCACACCACGACCGACCTGATCATGGTCTACATCGTCGACGACGAGGGTCGTGTGAAGTCGATGAAGGCCTTCTGGGAGCCCGACCGCACGATGGCGAGCTTCACCTCCGCCTGACCCCTCACTGGGGCTGGTCGCAGGCCGTCGTTCGGGATAGTCCCTGCCCAAAAGCACCGATTTCCGGCGTTCTGCGGTGCTTTTGGGCAGGGACTATCCCGAACCGCAGGCACCGTCACACGGCGGTGGCGTCGGCGATCCAGTTGACCAACGGCCGCAGGCGGCGCCAGTCCTCCCGCACGCGGTCGAGCAGCTCGGCGGTGTGCACGAACGGCTCGAACCCGTAGGAGCGCATGCCGAGCACGGTCTTCATCCTCAGCAGGTCGATGCGCGGGTGGTCCTTCTCGTAGCCGCGTGGCGCGGTCTTGAGCCGCTCGCCGGCGATCTCGAACCCGGCACGCTCGAGGTCGCGCAGGATCCGCTGCAGGCGCACGCCCGACTTGTCGTCGGCCATCGCCTCCCGCATCGCGGCCAGCCGCTCACCGCTGGCCTCGTAGACGCCGCCGCCCACCCGAACGCCGGGCGCCGCCACCTCGACGTACCAGCCACTGGCGGGACCGACGGCCACGAACGCGCCCTGGTGGGTCTTGTAAGGGGTCTTGTCCTTCGCGAACCGGACGTCCCTGTAGGGCCGGAACACCTTCGCCGTCCCGAACTCCTGCGCCAGCGCCTCCGTCAGAGCGACCATCGGCGCCTTCACCTGCGTGGCATAGACGTCCTTGTGGGCGTCCCAGAACGACTTGGTGTTGTCGACCTCGAGGTCGTCGTAGAAGTCGAGGGCAGCGACGGGGAAACCGGTGAACTCCACGACGAGAGCGTACGGCGGGCAGGTTGGCTCCGACGTCTCGTGACGGCCGTGGCCGGCCTCCTCGACGACCAGGGCCCCGCGCGGCGCTCGCGCTCCGGCCCTGCAGAGTCGGCCTGCCGCCAGACCAGGGCAGGACCTACGGAAGACAACTGCGGCGCGGCAGCGCGGC
>NZ_STGW01000002.1:341275-459249 GCF_004912195.1 Nocardioides caeni | reverse complement strand
CTCACTCAGGTCCGTCGTACACCACTCTGCTGGACTCCACTTCGATGTTAAGCGCAGTGTCCGGCCCCAAGACCTCGAAACCCAACGCGGTCTGCACACGCTAACCACCCCGCGCGGCCAGCGCAGGCAAACGCGCTGCGCATCCTTGCGGCAGACGGCGCCGTGCCAAGCGGGTGCTCGGCCCGTGCGGCATCATGACCGTGTGAGGGGGATCTTCTTCGACGAGGAGCACGCGCGGACCGCGGCGCGGGTGCTGGTCAGTGGCGGCTTCGCGGCCGAGGTGATCCGCGAGCGCCTGTCGGGCGAGGACGACGACGAGGACCATCCGTGGGCCGTCGTCACGGACGCGCCGCCGATCCAGCTCGAGATGCTCGTCGAGACCTACGACGGCTGGCTCGACGACGAGGACCCCGGGACGGGCCCCCTGACGTCGGGGACGATGCTGCCGCTGCCGGACGCCCCGAAGCGCGTCAAGAAGCCCTGAGCACGGCCGTGGGGGAGCGATCACTACGCTCCTGAGCATGGCTGACACCGCCGCCGCGCCGGGCCTCCGGCTGCTCCTCGTCCACGCCCACCCCGACGACGAGTCGATCGGCCAGGGCGCCACGATGGCCAAGTACGTCGCCGAGGGCCGCGGCGTGACGCTGGTGACCTGCACCGCCGGCGAGATGGGCGAGATCCTCGTCCCCGAGCTGGAGCACCTCGCGGCCGACAGGGACGACCGCCTGGGCGAGCACCGGCGCGGCGAGCTGGACGACGCGATGGCGGCGCTCGGTGTCACCGACCACCGCTTCCTCGGCGGTTTCGGGCGCTACCGCGACTCCGGGATGAAGTGGCACGAGGACGGCCACGCGATCGCCGCCGACGACGTGCACGAGAACGCCTTCTGGCACGCCGACTTCACCGAGGCCGCGACCCTGCTGGTCGAGGTGATCCGCGAGGTCCGCCCGCAGGTGCTCGTCACCTACGACGAGTTCGGCGGCTACGGCCACCCCGACCACATCCAGGCCCACCGGGTCGCGATGTACGCCGCCCAGCTGGCCGCCGCGCCGTCGTACCGCCGCGACCTGGGCCCGGCGTGGTCGATCGCCAAGATCTATTGGGGCGCCATCTCCGAGAGCCGGATCCGCGAGGGCCTGCGGATGCTGCGGGAGTCCGGCGACACGACGACGTTCGAGGGCATGGATCCCGACGGCACGCTGCCGCCGATGTTCCGCGCCGACGAGGACATCACCTGCGAGGTCGACGCGGGCGACCACGTCGAGAAGAAGCTCGACGCGCTGCGGGCCCACCGGACGCAGATCACGACCGACGGGCCGTTCTTCGCGCTGTCCAACAACATCGGCGCGCAGGCGTTCGGGCGCGAGCAGTTCGTGCTCGTGCACGGTGCGCCCGGCGAGACCGACCCCGCCACGGGGTGGGAGACCGACCTGTTCGCGGGCATCGCGGAATCCGCCGACTGACCACGATGCGTCGGGTCAGGGGGGTGCTGCTCGCACTGGGCTGCGCCGTGCTCGGCGCGGCCGTGTCGGTGTGCGTGGTGGCGCTGCACGGCTACGTCTGGGGGCTGCTCCTCGGACTCGCCGCGACCGCCGCCATGCTGGTCGCGCTGCCGGGCGGACCGCTGCGCCTGGGCTTCGCGGCGGGCTGGGCCCTCGTGCTCGCCGTGGCCGCTCCCGCCCGGGCGGAGGGTGACTACCTCGTGGCCGGCGACGTGCCCGGCTATGCCCTGTTGGTGTCGGGAATCGTCGTCTTCGCGGCCGGATTCGCCGGGCTGGTCAGGCGTCCGCCCCTGACTGGCGATTCCGGGGACTCGGAGACGTCTCCTTAGACTGCCGCACGTGAGCATCTGGGGATCGGACGACGGCGACGACTCGACGGGCGCCGGTGCGACCGCGGGTGTCGACGACAAGCGTGAGCGGCCCGGCGGCCGGATCGTGGCCGTGGTCGTCGTGGCCCTGGTGCTCCTCGCGGCCGGCGGCTACGTCGCCGCGCACGCCGTGGCGGGCGACAAGGTCCCGCGGGGCACCACGATCTCCGGCGTCGATGTCGGCGGGATGACCCGCGACGACGCGATCGCCGAGCTCGAGGAGACCTTCGCTCCCCGCGAGTCCGAGGCCATCGCCCTGAGCGTCGCCAGCACCTCCGGCGAGACCGGCAACGGCCAGTCCGTCACGCCCGCCGAGCTCGGCCTCGAGGTCGACTACGCCGCCTCTGTCGACGAGGCCGGCGCCGGCGACAGCTGGAGCCCGGGGCGCCAGTGGGACTACTTCGCCGGTGGTGGCGACAGCGACGCCGTCGTGACCGTCGACGAGGAGCTCCTCGACGCCAAGCTCCTCGAGCTGTCCGAGGGCCTCGGCACGCCGCCCGAGGACGGCGAGGTGCTCTTCACCGCCGACGGCGTCCGCACCACCGATCCGGTGCCGGGCAAGGCCGTCGACACCGATTTCGCCCGCGAGGCACTGACCGACGCGTTCCTCGGCGGCGAGGACTCCGTCGCCCTCGAGGTCGGCGCCGCCGAGCCCGACATCGACGCCGAGGACGTCGCCGAGGCCGTGGAAGCCTTCGCCAACCCGGCGATGGCCAATGCCGTCACCTTGGAGTTCGGCGACAACAGGATCCGCCTGCAGCCGCGCTCCTTCCACCGCGCGCTCTCGATGACGCCGGAGGACGGCGAGCTCGTCCCGGCCGTCGACGCGGACGTGCTGGCCCGGCTGGTCGACAAGGCGACCAGCAACGGTGCGCCGGTCGACGCCACGGTGCGCCTCGTCAAGGGCAAGCCCCGCGTCGTACCCGCCAAGCCGGGGGTGTCCTTCGAGCCCGAGGACGTCGCGGAGGTGTTCGAGGGACTGCTCACCAAGCCGCTCGACGAGCGCATCGGCGAGGTCGAGGCGCAGGTCACCGAGGCCGAGTTCACCACCGAGGACGCACGCGCGCTCAACGTCGTCGAGAAGGTCAGCGAGTTCACGACCTACTACCCCCACGCCGACTACCGCAACGTCAACATCGGCCGCGCCGCGGAACTGGTCGACGGCACCCTGTTGAAGCCGGGCGAGGAGTTCTCCCTCAACGGGATCGTGGGGGAGCGGACCCGCGAGAACGGGTTCACCGAGGGCTACATCATCAGCAACGGCATCCTCAAGCTCGACCTCGGCGGCGGGGTGTCGCAGATGGCCACCACGGTCTTCAACGCGATGTTCTTCGCCGGCCTCGAGGACATCGAGCACAAGCCGCACTCGTTCTACATCGACCGCTATCCCGTCGGGCGTGAGGCCACCGTCGCCTGGCCGACGGTCGACCTGCACTTCCGCAACGACACCGACCACGGCGTGCTGATCCACGCCAGCGTCACGCCCAGCACGTTCTCCAGCCAGGGTGTGGTGAAGGTGGAGATGTATTCCACCAAGGTCTGGGACATCGAGTCGAAGACCTCGGAGCGCTACAACTACCGCGGCCCCGCCACGCGCACCCTGACGACGCCCGACTGCGAGCCGCACACCGGCTACTCCGGCTTCGACATCGACGTCACCCGGATCTTCCGCAAGCACGGGGAGTCGGCCGTCGACCACACCGAGAAGTTCCACACGGCCTACACCGCCTCGGACCACGTGGTCTGCAAGGCGCCGGGGCCGTCGGGCGACGACGACTGAGGTCGACCCGGGTGGTTTCGAGGCTCGGCCGCGGGCGGCCTCGCACCTCAACCACCGTCGGCTGACGCGTTTCCGCCGATCGCGCTAGAATGAGAACACGTTCTAGTTCGCATGCGAGAGGCAGTCATGACCGCCACCCCTGTCATCGAGGGCTGGTTCACCACGGAAGCGGAGCCCCACCTCCTCGCCTCCCGGTGCGCCACCTGCAGCAACGTCGTCTTCCCGCCGGTCTCCACGGCCGCCGGCGCTGCCGCCTTCTTCTGCCGCAACCCCGCCTGCGACGGTGACGAGTACGACGCCGTCGAGCTCTCGCGCCGCGGCACCGTCTGGTCCTACACCGACGCGCAGTACCAGCCGCCCGCGCCCTACATCGCCCCCACCGACCCCTACGAGCCGTTCGCGCTCGCCGCGGTCGAGCTCCCCGAGGGCCTGGTCGTTCTCGGCCAGGTCGCCGCCGGCCACGGCGTCGACGACCTGCGGGTGGGCGCCGAGGTCGAGCTGGTCGTCGAGACGCTCAACGTCGACGAGACCGGTGAGCGCACCATCTATCGCTGGAAGCCGGTGACCGCATGAGCGACGTCAGCAAGCAGGTCGGCAAGCAGGTCGGCAAGCAGGTCGTCATCGCCGGTGCCGGCATGCACCCCTGGGGCAAGTGGGGCCGCAACTTCGTCGAGTACGGCGTGCACGCGGCCCGCGCCGCCCTCAAGGACTCCGGCATCGCCTGGTCCGACGTGGACTTCGTCGTCGGCGGCGAGACCGTCCGCAACGGCTACGCCGGCTATGTCGCCGGCTCCACCTTCGCCTCCGCACTGGGGTGGAACGGCGCCCGGATCGCCACCTCCTACGCCGCCTGCGCCACCGGCGCCCAGGCCATCGACGCCGCCCGGATGCGGATCCTGGCCGGGCTGTCCGAGGTCGCGCTCGTGGTCGGTGCCGACACCACGCCGAAGGGATTCCTCGCCCCCAATGCCGGCGAGCGCTGGGACGACCCCGACTGGCTGCGCTTCCGCCTGCTCGGCATGACGAACCCGGCCTACTTCGCCCTCTACGCCCGCCGCCGCATGGACCTCTACGGCGCGACCTCGGAGGACTTCGCGCAGGTCAAGGTCAAGAACGCCCGCCACGGGCTCAACAACCCCTACGCCCGCTTCCGCAAGGAGTCCAGCGTGGAGGACGTGCTCGCCTCGCCGGTGGTCTCCGACCCGCTGCACCTGCTCGACATCTGCGCCACCTCGGACGGAGCGGCTGCCGTCGTACTCGTGAGCGCGGAGTACGCACGCAAGCACGGACTCACCGACCCGGTCCGGGTCGCCGCGGTCTCGACCGTCACGCCGACCTTCCCCAACACGGTGATCGACATGCCGCTGCTGTCGACGGACTCCTCGGCCGTGACCGGCCTGCCGGAGCGCACCTTCAAGGAGGCCATCGGCCAAGCGGCCTACGAGGAGGCAGGCATCGGCCCCGAGGACGTCGACGTGGCCGAGGTCTATGACCTCTCGACCGCCCTCGAGCTCGACTGGATCGAGGACCTGCAGCTGTGCGGCCGCGGCGAGGCCGAGGCCCTGCTGCGTGCCGGCGACACCACCATCGGCGGGCGGATCCCGGTCAACCCCTCCGGCGGCCTGGCCTGCTTCGGCGAGGCCGTGCCCGCCCAGGCGATCGCCCAGGTCTGCGAGCTCACCTGGCAGCTGCGCGGCCAGGCCGAGGGCCGACAGGTCGAGGGCGCCCGCGTCGGCATCACCGCCAACCAGGGGCTCTTCGGCCACGGATCCTCGGTGATCCTCGCCCGCTGACGAACGTGCCCTCGATGACCTACTCGGGCGGGAGGACGCGCCAGATGGTGTGCTCGCCGGCCAGGCCCTTGAGCTCGACAGGCTCGAGCTCCTCGAGTACGACGGCGGCGTCGTCGTCGAGTGCGTCGACGACCGCGTTGCTGGCGAGGATCTCCCCGCCCTCGGCGAGGTCGGCGACCCGGGCGGCCATGGCGACGTTGCGGCCGAAGTAGTCGCCGTCGCGGGCCACGACCTGGCCGGTGTGCACGCCGATCCGCACCCGGATGGGACCGTGGCGGCGCAGCGTGACGTCGCGGACGAGGTCGCGCTGGATGCCCAGTGCGGCGCGGCAGGCGGCCTCGGCGTCGCGGAAGGCGACCATGAAGCCGTCCCCGGCGGTCTTCACGACCTGCCCGCGGTATTTCTCGATCTGCACCCGCAGCACCCGGTCGTGGGCGGCGAGCACCTTGACCCAGGTGGTGTCGCCGAGACGGTCGTTGAGCGGGGTGGAGTTCTCGATGTCGGAGAAGAAGAGGGTCACGGTGCCGTCGGAGGCCGCCATGTTGAGGATGTCGGCACGCTCCGCGTCACTGGCCCAGCTCTGGAGGTCCTCGACGGTGCTCTGGATGAGCCCGGTGATGCCGTGCTCCCGCACGCGGGTGGCGGCGCGGATCACGCGGCGGACCGCGCGATCGGCCGAGTTCGTCGGCGGCAGCGGGCGCAGCGCGGCGTCGAGGTCGGACTCGAGCTGGGCGACGCGGAGCTGCGCGTCGCCCAGCTGGCGCTGGAGGCGGCCGCGGTCGCGGGCGAACCCGACGATCACGACGACCAGCACCACGCACACGACGCCCAGGACAATGGCCACGACCTGAGCGTAGAGCGACGAAAGCCCCTGTGTGGCGTTGTGCGTCCGCAGTAGCGTGAGACGGTGACCACTTCGGCCCCCACTCTTGGCACCCTCGGCGCCCTGCGCGCCTCCGGCCACCAGCAGAAGACGCTGCGCGCCGAGCTCCGTGACAACCTCCTCGACCGGCTCGCCCGCGGTGAGGACCCCTGGCCCGGCCTGCACGGCCTCGAGGACACGGTGATCCCGCAGCTCGAGCGGGCGATCATCGCCGGCCACGACGTCGTGCTGCTCGGCGAGCGCGGCCAGGGCAAGACCCGCCTGCTCCGGACCCTGATCGGTTTGCTCGACGAGTGGACCCCCGTCATCGACGGCTCCGAGCTCGGCGAGCACCCCTTCGAGCCGATCACGGTTGGGTCGCGGCGGCGTGCCGCGGAGCTCGGCGACGCGCTCCCGGTCGCCTGGCGTCACCGCGAGGAGCGGTACGCCGAGAAGCTGGCCACCCCCGACACGTCGGTCGCCGACCTGATCGGCGACGTCGACCCGATGAAGGTCGCCGAGGGTCGCTCGCTGGGCGACCCCGAGACCATCCACTTCGGCCTGATCCCTCGCTCCCACCGGGGGATCGTCGCCATCAATGAGCTCCCCGACCTCGCCGAGCGGATCCAGGTCGCGATGCTCAACGTGATGGAGGAGCGCGACATCCAGATCCGCGGCTACGTGCTGCGGCTGCCGCTCGACGTGCTCGTCGTCGCGTCCGCCAACCCGGAGGACTACACCAACCGCGGTCGCATCATCACCCCGCTCAAGGACCGCTTCGGTGCGGAGATCCGCACCCACTACCCGAAGGCGCTGGACGCCGAGATCGCCGTCATCCGGCAGGAGGCCGACCTGCTGCCCGAGCAGGTCGACGTCCCCGACTTCCTCGTCGAGATCCTCGCCCGCTTCACCCGCAACCTGCGCGAGTCCAGCGCGGTCGACCAGCGCTCCGGCGTCTCCGCCCGCTTCGCCATCGCCGGTGCCGAGACGATCGCGGCCGCTGCCCTGCGCTGCGCGACGATCCACGGCGAGGACCGCGCGGTCGCTCGCGTCGTCGACCTCGAGACCGCGGTCGACGTACTCGGCGGGAAGATCGAGTTCGAGTCCGGCGAGGAGGGACGCGAGGCGGAGATCCTCACCCACCTGCTGCGGACAGCCACCGCCGAGACCGTCCGGGAGAAGTTCCGCGGCCTCGACTTCGCGCTGCTCGTCGACACGGTCGAGGACGGCGCCACCATCACCACCGGCGGCTCGGTCACCGGCCGCGACGTGCTCGCCGGACTGCCGGTGCTGGGGGAGTCGGATCTCTACGACCAGGTCTGCGAGCGGGTGCTCGGCGACGGTGGCGGCCGCACCGACGGCGAGCGCGCCGCCGCGATCGAGCTCGCCCTGGAGGGCCTCTTCCTCGCCCGCAAGATCGGCAAGGACCAGCAGATGGGCGCAGACGGAGCAGAGACGATCTACGGATGAGCCGCTACCGCCGCTACGACGGCGGCGACCCCCTCGCTCCGCCCGTCGACATCGCCGAGGCGCTCGACGCCATCGGTCAGGACGTGATGGCGGGCTACAGTCCCGAGCGCGCGATGCGGGAGTTCCTGCGACGCGGCGGCGACGACCAGGCGGGTCTCGACGACCTCGCCCGGAGGGTGGCCGAGCGGCGCCGCGACTTGCTGCAGCGGCACAACCTGGACGGCACACTGGCCGAGGTGCGCGAGCTGCTGGAGAAGGCGGTCCTCGAGGAGCGCAAGCAGCTGGCCCGCGACGCGCTGATGGACGACGGCGACCGCGCCTTCCGCGAGCTGCGGATGCAGAACCTCCCGGACTCGCCCGCGGCGGCCGTGACCGAGCTCGGCGACTACGACTGGCAGTCCAGCGAGGCACGTGAGGCCTTCGAGCAGATCAAGGACCTGCTCGGGCGCGAGCTGCTCGACCAGCGCTTCTCCGGGATGAAGCAGGCGCTCGAGAACGCCACCGACGCCGACCGGCAGGCGATCAACGAGATGCTCAACGACCTCAACCAGCTGCTCGAGAAGCACGCGGAGGGCACCGACACTCCCGAGGACTTCCGGGAGTTCATGGACAAGCACGGTCAGCACTTCCCGGAGAACCCCCAGGACGTCGACGAGCTGATCGACGCCATGGCCCAGCGCGCCGCGGCCGCGCAGCGGATGCTCAACTCGATGACCGAGGAGCAGCGTCGCGAGCTGATGGAGCTCTCCGCGCAGGCGTTCGGCTCGCCGGCGCTGATGGACCAGCTCAACCGCCTCGACGCCAACCTGCAGTCGCTGCGTCCCGGCGAGGACTGGGGCGGCTCGGAGCAATTCGGTGAGGGTGGTCAGGGGCTCGGACTGGGCGACGGGACCGGCGTACTCCAGGACCTCGCCGACCTCGACGCCCTCGCGGACCAGCTGTCGCAGTCCTACGGCGGTGCGCGACTCGATGACGTGGACCTCGACAAGCTCGCCCGCCAGCTCGGCAACGAAGCCGCGGTCGACGCCCGCAAGCTGCAGGAGCTGGAGAAGGCGCTGCGTGAGTCGGGCGCGATGGAGCGCGGCTTCGACGGCGAGCTGCGGTTGACGCCCAAGGCGATGCGCCAGCTCGGCAAGGCGCTGCTGCGCGACGTGGCGCAGAAGATGTCGGGGCGCCAGGGTCAGCGTGACCTCCGCCAGGCGGGCGCCGCAGGAGATCTCTCCGGAGCCACCCGGGCCTGGGAGTTCGGCGACACCGAGCCGTGGGACCTGCCGCGGACGATGCTCAACGGCGTCCTCCGTCGCTCAGGGGCGCCGGACGGACCCCTGCTGTCGATCGACGACGTCGAGGTCGCCGAGACCGAGGCCCGCACCCAGGCCGCGGTCGCCCTGTGCGTCGACACGTCGTTCTCGATGGCGATGGACGGCCGCTGGGTGCCGATGAAGCAGACAGCGCTCGCGCTGCACACCCTCATCGGCTCGCGCTTCCGCGGCGACGACCTCGAGCTGATCGGCTTCGGCCGGCACGCGCAGACCATGCGGATCGAGGAGCTGACCGCACTCGACGCCCGGTGGGCCAAGGGCACCAACCTCCACCACGCCCTGCTGCTGGCCAACCGCCACTTCCGCAAGCACCCCAACGCCCAGCCGGTGCTGCTGATCGTCACCGACGGTGAGCCGACCTCCCACCTGGAGTCGTCCGGCGATGTCTACTTCTCCTACCCGCCGCACCCGATGACGGTGGCTCTCGCCGTCCGCGAGCTCGACAACGCGCGCCGTCTCGGCGCGCAGACGACCTTCTTCCGCCTCGGCGAGGACCCGGGCCTGGCCCGCTTCATCGAGTCCATGGCGCGCCGGGTCGACGGATCGGTCATCGCCCCCGAGGCGGGGGATCTCGGCGCGGCCGTCGTCGGGTCCTACCTGGGCTCCCGCCGCGGGCAGGCGGGTGGCCGGCCCGGCTCCTACGGCGACTTCTTCGGCTCACGGGGGTTCTGGGTCGGCTGACCCCGCGGGGGTCTGGTCGGCCCCTGTGGACAACGGGGGCGGCGGGTTTGTCCGGCCGGGCCCTCGGGCAGCCGGTCGTCATGATCGATCTCGGGCACCTCCAGCGCAGCGACCCCGCTCTCCTCGACGACGACCCCTTCTGGTCGGTGGTCCGACGCCGGCACCCCGAGGCCGAGGTGGTGCTCGTCCCTCCGGCGCCACCACCCGACCGCCCAGGTCCCCCCGTTGCGCGGGATGTCCTCGACGAGCTCGTGGCGGCGCTTCGCGAGGCGTGGCGCACGGTCGCGCCCATCACCTCCGCAGCCGCGGCGACCGGCGACGACGGCCCGCCGAGCGTCTCGTGGCGGGCCCGCTCCGGAGGTCATGCGCTGGTCCTGCAGAAGGCGTTGCGCGGGATCGGTGCCGCCGGAGGCCGTGAGCTGCTGCGGTCGATCGCCGCCGTGCTCGGTCGCGCCGGGTGGCTGCTGCGCCCCTCCGGAGGCGACGGGCTCGCCGTGCTCGACGCCCGCGGTGGTCTCGTCGACCTGCGGGCCGAGGCCGGGGCGGGGGCCACCGTGCTCACGCTCGCGACCGGCGTGGTGACGGCCGGTGTCGCTGACCGTGTGCGGATCGGGGAGGAGGTGCGGTCATGGCGGTGACCCTCGACGTACCGCCCGGTGTGCTGCGGCTGGCGGAGCGGGCCTGGGACGACGCCCACGACAAGCTCTCCGCGGCCGGCACGCGGCTCGACGGGATCGTGCCGGCCGGGCTCTCGACCGTGGTCAGCACGGCGGTGACGGCCTTCCTCGACGTCTGGTCGGCGGAGATCGCCACGCTCGTGCGACAGGCGTCCGCGCATGCCGGCGCCTTCGCGGACCTCGATGCCGACCTCGAGATCACGGACGCCGTCGAGGCGGCGCGGCTGCGCTCGCTGCTGCCCTACGCCCACCGCGACGCAACGATCAGGGTGGTGTGAGTGATGGCGAGCGTGACCCTGCCCGCGCCCGTGGCGCCGCTGCCGGTCCTCATCTCCCGTCCCGTCGGCGTCCTCCAGCTCGGCAACGACCTGCGGGCGGCGCTGGTCAACGGCAAGGACGTGCAGGCGTGGGCGGAGGGCTCCTCCGGCGACGCATTCGGCGGTCAGGCCGCCGACGCCTCCCGCCATGCGCTGACCCGCTTCTCGCGGCGGCTCGACGTCACGGAGGCCGCGCTGGAGAGCGCGGTCGTGGCGACCAGCCGGTTCGAGGACCGGCTGGCGCGGCTGTCGTCGCAGCGGCTGACCCTCGACGGTGACCGGGTCGGCCTCAACACGGCCCTCGACGACCTGCGTGCCGAGGTCGCCGGGGCCTCCGACGCCGAGGTCCCCCTGCTGCAGGCCCGGGCCGACCGGCTGCAGCAGCGCGCGGCGCGCCTGCTCGCCGACGTCGTCGACTGGGCGACGCGGGTGGCCGACGCGGAGGCTGACTTCGTCGCGGCGCTGGCCCGGGTCGACACGTTCGACGACGGACGCCGGGCGGCCCGCGATCCCGGTCGCGCGGAGGTCGACGGCGTCCTCGGACGTCTCGGTGCCGGCGTCGCCGACCCGGCCGCGGTCGCCGCCTGGTGGCGCCTGCTCTCGCGCGCCGAGCGGCAGACGGTCATCACGGAGCATCCGGCGATCATCGGCAACCTGCCCGGCATCCCCGCCCGCGACCGCGACGCCGCCAACCGTGCCGACGTGGGCGCGGACGTCGACGAGCTCGGCACCAGGGTCGGCCAGGGCGAGCAGCTGACGTCGACCGAGCGGGACCGCCTGGCCAACGCCTCGGCCGTCTCGGAGATCCTCGACGACCACCGCGACGACCTCGATCCCCGGACCGGGGAGCACCTCCTCCACCTCACCCAGTACCAACCCGACGAGCACAGCGGCGACGGGGGCGTTGCGCTCTTCCTCGGCGACCCGGATCGCGCGGACCACGTCGCCGTCTATGTCCCCGGCACCCTGTCGGAGACCGGCACCCTGGACGGCACACTGGGCAACATCGACGCCCTGCACCGGGCGGCGACCGACGCCGGCGACGGATTGGTCGCGGTCGGATTCTGGCTCGACTACGACGCCCCCAGCATCGACGGCCTCAGTCCCGGCGAGCTGGCCGACCTCGGCAGCGTCGTCACCCCGACCGAGGCGGCTGCCGGAGGCGACGACCTCGCCGACTACCTCGACGGACTGCGCGCCAGCGACACCGGCCCGCCGGCCCACCTGTCGCTGATCGGCCACAGCTACGGCGCCACCACCTCGTCGTACGCCGCCCACGGTGGTGCGCCGATCGACGACCTGGTGCTGCTCGGTAGCCCGGGGGCGCCGACGAGCACGGCCGACGCACTGACGAGCGCCGAGGTCCATGTCGGGTCGGCCGACCACGACCCGGTGACCCTCCTCGGCACGGACGGTCCGGGCGGTCCGGGGCTGCCCGGCCCGCTCGGCCAGGATCCTGCCCAGGACTCGTTCGGCGGACGCCGGTTCGAGGTCGACCCCGGCTCCTACCGGGTCCAGGACCTGCTCGCCAACCACTCGTCGTACTTCGCCGACGAGTCGCTGGACGGCGTCACCGGCATCGTGATCGGCAACGATCCGGACGAGGTGGCGGGCCGGCAGCCGGGCGGCTACCAGACCCTCGACCAGCTGGTGCTCGGGTCCACCGTGGCCAGCGGAGGGGAGTGGCTGTGGGAGCGTGGCAACGACGCCGTCGACGGCCTCACCGGCACGGTCCACGACCTCGCCGAGGGCCTGCTCGGCCTCCCCTACGCATTCCACCCAGGACGGTGAAACCCATGCGAGCACTGATCGGCGTCACGGTCGCCGCGCTCCTCCTCGGCGCGCTCGGCGGCTGCAGCGACCCCGGCTCCGGCGGCACCGATGATGCCGAGCGCATCAACCAGCTCGAGGACGACGTCGATGCCGCCCGCGACGGCGTCGTCCACGAGATCGCCGCCGCCGTCGAGGCGCCTTTCGCCGGCGGCACGCGCCGGCACTCGTCCTGCGGTGAGTCCTACGCTCCCCGCGGAGTCCGGATCGTCGAGCACCTGCGCTTCGACCCGGGCCCGCTGGGGGTGGAGGCGACCGTGAGCACCGTCGCCGAGGTCCTCGAGGACGGAGGATGGGACGTGGAGTGGCCCGCCAACCCGGCCATCGTGCTGGGCCGCCTGGGGGACATCGAGGTTCGCGCCGTGGCCGGCGCGGTCCTCCAGGTCGACATCAGCAACCCGGACTGCGTCGAGACCGGCGACGACAGCGCCCGGGACTTCGCCGACCGGCCCAGCAGCGACGTCGACTGGCCGGCCGGCCCGACGACGTGAGAGGCGCGGTAGCGTCCGGCGGGTGGACGGGATCGGGCTCGACGTCGTCGCCCTGCTCGGGCTGGCGGCCTTCGCCGCGGGGTTCGTCGACGCCGTCGTGGGCGGCGGCGGGCTGATCCAGCTGCCGGCGCTGCTGCTGGGTCTCCCCAACGCCAGCCCGGTGCAGATCCTGGCGACCAACAAGCTGGCGTCGGTCTGCGGCACGACGGCGAGCTCGATCACCTACTACCGCCGGCTGCGGCCCGACCCCCGCACCTTCGGTCCCCTGATGCTCCTGGCGCTGCTCGGCGCGTTCGGCGGCGCGCTCCTCGCCTCGCACATCCCGCGGGAAGCCTTCGAGCCGATCGTGCTCGGCGCACTCGTCGTGGTCGGCGCCTACGTGCTGCTCAAGCCCGAGCTGGGGGAGGACACCACACTCCGGTTCGAGGGCCACCGCCACCTTGCGGCTGCCATGCTCGTCGGCGCCGTCATCGGCTTCTACGACGGCGTCCTCGGACCAGGCACCGGCAGCTTCTTCGTCTTCGCACTCGTCGGCCTGATGGGCTACGACTTCCTGCAGGCCTCGGCCAAGGCCAAGCTCGCCAACCTCGCCACCAACGTGGGTGCGCTGCTGCTGTTCATCCCCACCGGAGCCGTGCTCTGGCAGGTGGGTCTCGTGATGGGCGCCGCCAATCTGGTCGGCGGCTACGTCGGCGCCCGCACTGCCGTCGCCCGCGGTGCCCGCTTCGTCCGGGTCTTCTTCATCGTGGTGGTCAGCGCGTTCATCGTCCGCATCGGCGGCGGTCTCCTCGGCCTCTGGTAGAAACCGCCAAGCCGTAGGCTCGAGCCGTGGACATCCGCTGGCTCACGGCCTTCCTCGACAACGGGCCCGACGTGCACCAGGAGTCGGTCGGCTTCTGGCAGCAGGCCACGGGCTACGGCCTCTCGAGCCCACGGGGTGACGCCGGCGAGTTCGCCAGCCTCGAGCCGCCCGTGGGTGACGCCTACCTCAAGGTCCAGCGGCGTGGTCACGGCGAGAGCCGGGTCCACCTCGACCTGCATGTCGCCGACCCCGGCACGGCGGCGGACGCCGCCGTAGTGGCCGGCGCGACCCGGGTGCTCGACAGCGAGCACGGCTACGTCGTGATGGCCTCGCCGACCGGGCTGGTCTTCTGCTTCGTCGACCACCCCGCGGCGGTCCGGCCCGAGGCGACCGAGCGCCCCGACGGGTCGCTGGCCCGGGTGCGTCAGGTCGCGATCGACGTGCCCCCGGCGTCGTACGGCGTGGAGTGGGACTTCTGGCGGGCCGTCACCGGCTGGCAGGAGCGACCCTCCACCATCACCGAGGACTTCCGCTTCCTCCTGGCGCCCGAGGGCCAGCCGCTGGGGCTCCTCCTGCAGCGGCTCGGCCCCGACGACGACGGCGAGATCCGGGCACACCTCGACTGGGGCACGACCGACCGGGCGGCCGAGACCGAGCGGCACCTCGCCCTCGGCGCGCGGGTGCTCGCCCAGCACTCGCACTGGACCGTGCTGGAGGACCCCACGGGACGCGCCTACTGCCTGACCGACGGAGATCCGCGATGACCGCAACCCCTGGCCCGCGCACGAAGGCGCCCCATGACGGGGACGAGCGCACCAGCGTCACGGCCTTCCTCGACTACTTCCGCGCGACCCTGCTCGCCCAGTGCGACGGCGTCGACGCGACCGGTCTGGCCCGGCCGCTCGCCCCGAGCACCATGACGCTCGGCGGCCTCCTGAAGCACCTGGCCTATGTCGAGGACTTCTGGTTCGGCATCGTCCTCGCGGGCCGGCCCCCGGCGCCACCGTGGGACACCGTCGACTGGAAGGCCGACGGCGACTGGGACTGGCACAGCGCCGTCGACGACTCCCCGGAGGAGCTGCGCGCCCTGCTCCTGGCCACGATCGAGAGGTCGCGGGAGGTCATGGCCGCTGTCGACTCGCTCGACCAACGGGCCGCCGGCCAGCACCCCGGCGCCCGCGACCGCACCTTCACGGCCCGGTGGATCATGCTGCACATGATCGAGGAGTACGCCCGCCACTGCGGCCACGCCGACCTGCTGCGCGAGAACGTCGACGGCGCGACCGGGATCTGACCAGGCCTGGCGCTCAGCCAGCGGCGGTGAAGCCCGGCACGAACTCCTCCATCAGCGCGCGGAACGGCGCCTCGGCCTCGAGCTGGCTGAGCACCCCGATGCCGCCGAGCCAGGTCCGGTGGATCAGCAGGTACGACGGCGGCAGGTTCAGCTTGATCGAGACCGTGTAGGACGGGTCCTTCGGGTTGTTGATCCGCTGGAACTGAGCGCGCATCCACTCCCGGCTGAAGCGGAAGCGCTCCACCATCGTCGGCTCGACGAAGGGGGCGAGGTAGTCCATCAGCAGCTGCGGATCCATCCGGATCCGGTCCTTGAGGAAGCCGTCGTCGCGCAGTGCGGCGATGAGGCCGTCGCCGTCGCGCACGGCGCACAGCGAGATCAGTCGCCCGAGCGAGGCGGGCAGCTCGCGGCCCGGCAGGCGCGCCACGGCGCCGTAGTCGAGCACGCCCATCCGTCCCGGCGCTCCGTCGTCGCCGGGGACGACGCGGAAGTTGCCCGGGTGGGGGTCGGCGTGGAGCAGCCCGGTGCGGGCAGGGCCGGAGAAGAGGAAGCGGGCGAAGAGCGCGCCGTAATGGTCGCGCTCAGCGGGGGTGCCGTCGGCGATGATCGAGGCGAGGGAGCCGGTCGAGTCGAGCCAGGTGGTGATGAGCACCCGGGGACCGACCGCCACCACGTCGGGGACGACGATCTCCGGGTCGTCGCGGAAGGCCTCGGCGAAGGTGCGCTGCGCCTCGGCCTCGAGCTCGTAGTCGAGCTCCTCGCGGGCGCGGGTCTGGAGCTCCTCGACCAGCGGCTTCATGTCGACGCCGGGGATGAGCGGGCCGATCGCGCGGGCGGCGCGCGCCAGGGTCTTGAGATCGGCGCTCAGCGCGGCGCCGGCGTCGGGGTACTGCACCTTGACCGCCACCCGGCGCTCCGTCCCGTCCGGGTCGCGCCACCGCCCCTCGTGGACCTGCCCGATCGACGCGGCCGCCGTCGGGGCGCCGTCGAGCCAGACCAACTGCTCCCTCCACTCCGGCCCGAGGTCCTCGGCGAGGATGTCGCGCACGGTCTGCGTCGGCATCGGGGGAGCGGAGTCCTGCAGCTTGGTCAGGTGCTCGCGATAGGGCGCCGCCATCTCCTCCGGCAGGGCCGACTCCAGCACCGACAGTGCCTGCCCGAACTTCATCGCCCCGCCCTTGAGCTCGCCCAGGGTGCGGAAGAGCTGCTCGGCCGTGCGCTGCTGGATCTCGCTCATCACCAGCTCCGCCGGCGCGCCACCCAGCCGCTTGCCGAAGCCCACGGCGGTGCGTCCGGCGTACCCCAGGGGCAGCGCGGCCAGCCGCGCCGTACGCGCCGCGGCTTTCTTCGGGAGGTCAGCCATGGTGGTGCTCGCGGGTCACGCGGGGAACGGGATCCCGGTGTTGGCGTGGCAGCGATAGCCGTGCGGCACCTTGTGGAGGTACTGCTGGTGGTGCGGCTCGGCGTAGTAGTAGGCGCCGGCGGGGGCGATCTCGGTGGTGATCTCGCCGTAGCCGCGCCGGGCGATCTCGTCGCCATAGACCTTGGTCAGCTCGCGGGCGGTCTGCTCCTGCTCGGGGGAGTGGAAGTAGATCGCTGAGCGGTATTGCGTGCCGACGTCATTGCCCTGGCGCATGCCCTGGGTCGGGTCGTGCACGACGAAGAACTGCTTGACCAGGTCGGCGTAGGAGACCTGCTCGGGGTCGAACACGATCCGCACGGCCTCGGTGTGACCGGTGCGGCCGCTGCAGACCTCCTCGTACGTCGGGTGGGGGCTGGTGCCGCCCGAATAGCCCACCGACGTCGACCACACCCCCGGCACCTGCCAGAAGATCTCCTCGGCGCCCCAGAAGCAGCCCAGGCCGAACTCGGCGACCTCGAGACCGTCGGGGACCTGATCGGTCACCAGGGGGGTGCCGAGCACCTCATGCCGCTCGGGCAGGGCGAAGGCGGCCGCGCTGCGACCGGGCAGGGCCTCGGCAGGGTCGACCATCTCGGACTTGCGGCGGGAGAACATGGCTCCATTCTCCCCGCCGGCGCAAGCCGGAGCGGGGCTGTCCGCGCAGATCAGTGGTGGATCAGCCCTGGCCGGCGCCGTGCTCGGCGCACCAGGCGTCGCGAGGGCCCTTCGGTGCCACGAAGACCAGTCGGATCAACTGGGCCTGGAGGGCGGCGTAGACGTCGATCTCCTTCTCGACCAGACGCTTCGCGGCAGGCGACTTCGCCAGGGTCAGCGCCTCGGCATGACGCCACACCATCTCGCGCCAGCCACGCATGATCACGCCGACGACGGTGTCGTCGAGCGTGCCGGCGTCGATGTCGTCGAAGGTCGGGTCGAAGCGGGCGGCCTGCTCGGTGAACACCGGCACGTAGAGGCTGTCGAGACGGTTGTTGTAGCGGTCGTGGTCGGCCTTGCGGCTGCCGTCGGGACCGGTCAGGCCGACCGCGGCGAGCACCCGGGGGAAGTCGCTGTTGATGTGGGCGTTCATCGCGAGCAGGAAGTTGCCCAGTCCGCTCGCCGCGCGGTCGTCCTCGGCCTGCAGCGCGATCCGCCAGGCCATCGGGACGGCTGCCTTGTTGCCGCTCGACCAGTTGGCGACGGTGTCGAAGTACATCTCCGCGAAGACGGCGTCCATCCGGTTGAGCCAGGCGGCGTCGTCGAAGTAGCCGGTCCGCACGGCGTCGCGGACGTTCTCGGTGACCCGGAGGTAGGCGAGGGAGAAGACCGCGCTGTGCGAGCAGGTCGCGACGAGGCCCTCCAGGCGCTCCTGCATGCGGACCACGGCGTCGTCGATGCAGGCATCCGCGCCGTCGACGCAGAGGTCACCGGCGTAGGGCGTCTGCGGCACCGGGATCGGCGCCAGCAGCGCGATCAGCCGGTCGATCGGCGGCAGCAGGATCGAACGCAGCGGGTCGGGGTCGCCGGGGTAGGCGTCGTCGGCGGAGGCCGACGTCGCCGGCCCGACGGCCAGGCCGAGCGCGAGCAGGGTCGTGAGGGCAGCGGCGAGCAGACGGGTGAGCGCGGTCACGTCCCGACAAACGAGCGACCACTCGCATTGTCACGGGGTCGCCCTCCCGAAGCCGGAGCCTGACTCGGGTCGGGAGCGCCTCGCGATCCGCGGCGTCAGCGAAGCGCGGACGTCAGGACGTCGTCCTCGATGTAGAACAGGTCGGGAAAGGGATCGACGGGATGGTTCGCGGATTCAGCGACCGCGTTGTAGATGAGTTGGCCGAGCCTCAGGTCGGGTTGGCGCCGCCATGCGTCGCCGAGCCGCGCCAGTGTCTCGTCGATCCGTTCCGTCTCGCGCATGTCACGACCATAGGAACATCGAGGCGCGGTGGCCATCGAGTTGTTCTGCCGCTCTCGCTAGGCTCGACCGGGTGAGCGACCGTGACCTGTCCGAGGCCGGCTTCGAGACCCGGGCCATCCACGCCGGCTATGCGCCGGACCCCACCACCGGGGCGGTGATCCCGCCGATCTATGCGACCTCGACCTATGCCCAGGACGGTGTGGGCGGGCTGCGCAACGGCTACGAATACAGCCGCTCGGCCAACCCCACCCGCACCGCCCTGGAGTCGACCCTCGCCGCGCTCGAGGGGGGCGCCCACGGCTTCGCGTTCGCCTCCGGGCTGGCGGCCGAGGACACGCTCATCCGGGCGCTGTGCCGCCCCGGCGACCACGTGGTGCTCCCCAACGACGCCTACGGCGGCACCTTCCGCCTCTTCGACAAGGTGGCCACCGCGTGGGGCGTCGAGCACAGCCCGGCCCCGGTCGCCGACCTCGACGCGGTCCGCGCCGCCATCCGCCCGGGCGCCACGAAGCTGGTCTGGCTGGAGACCCCCACCAACCCGCTCCTCGCCGTCGGTGACATCGCCGCCCTCGCCGAGGTCGCTCATGACGCCGGCGCCCGGCTGGTGGTGGACAACACGTTCGCGTCGTCGTACCTCCAGCAGCCGCTGGCGCTCGGCGCCGACATCGTCGTCCACTCCACGACGAAGTACGCCGGAGGCCACTCCGACGTCGTCGGGGGAGCCCTCGTCGTCGACGACGCCGAGCTGGCCGAGCGGATCGGCTTCCACCAGAACGCCATCGGCGGGGTCGCCGGACCGTTCGACGCCTGGCTGGTGCTGCGGGGGCTCAAGACCCTCGCCCTGCGCATGGAGCGGCACTGCGACAACGCCGAGCGGATCGTCCAATTCCTGGCCGGGCACCCGAGCGTCGCCGAGGTCATCTATCCCGGACTGGCCGACCACCCCGGCCACGACGTCGCGAGCCGCCAGATGCGCCGCTTCGGCGGCATGGTCTCCTTCCGCGTCACCGGTGGCGAGGAGCAGGCGCTCGCCGTCTGCGCCGCTACGCGGGTCTTCACCCTCGGCGAGTCCCTCGGCGGCGTCGAGTCGCTGATCGAGCACCCCGGCCGGATGACCCACGCCAGCGTCGCCGGGACCGAGCTCGAGGTCCCCGCCGACCTGGTCCGTCTCAGCGTCGGCATCGAGTCGGTCGAGGACCTGCTGCCCGACCTCGACCGGGCGCTCGGCTCAGTCGCGTGAGCGGCGCCGGGCCGATGGCGAACACGCCGGACCCCGAGCCCGAGCCGGACCCCGGCCCCGAGCCGCCGTTGGGGCCGAGCGAGGACGAGCGGGAGGAGCGCCTCTTCCGCCGTTTCGCCCACCAGTGGGCGCAGATCCGCGAGGAGCGGCGCCATGAGCCGCCCGCCTATGCGACCGGACCCTCGAACCTGCGCCGCGCGGAGGTGCCCTTCGGCCTCGACCTCGCCGCAGGCTGGGCCTGGCGGCTGCTGGTGATCGCCGGCGCGGCCTATCTCTTGCTGTGGCTGATCGGCTACTTCTCCGTCGTCACCATCCCGATCGCGATCGCGCTTCTGATCAGCGCCCTGGCTGCGCCGTTCGTGCACGTGCTCACCCGGGTCGGGGTGCCACGGGGCCTGGCCGCGCTGCTGGTGGTGATCACCGGCTTCGTGGTGGTCGGAGCACTGCTCACCTTCGCCGGACAGCAGGTCGCCGCGGGCGCCAGCGACCTCGCGGACTCGACCGTCCAGGGCCTGCAGGAGATCCGCGACTGGCTGCGCGACGGCCCGTTGCACGCGAGCGACTCGCAGATCAACGACTACATCAAGTCGGCCCAGGACATGATCACCGAGCGCTCGCGCGACGGCGAGATCGTCACCCAGGTCACCGAGGTCGGCGCGGCTCTGGGCCACGTGGTCGCCGGCTTCTTCATCTCCCTCTTCGCGACCTACTTCTTCCTCGCCGACGGCGGGCGGATCTGGTCGTGGCTGGTCCGGCTCGCGCCCCGCAGCGCCCGTGCCCGCGTCGACAGCTCGGGCCGGGTCGCGTGGATCTCCCTGGTCCAGTTCGTCCGGGCCACGGTCCTGGTCGCGCTGGTCGACGCGATCGGCATCGCCGTCGGTGCGGCGATCCTCGACGTCCCCTTCGTCCTGGCCATCGGCGTGCTGGTCTTCCTCGGTGCCTTCGTGCCGATGATCGGCGCGACGATCGCCGGAAGCGTCGCGATCCTGGTCGCGCTCGTCGACCAGGGCCCCATCACGGCGCTGCTGATGCTGGCCGTGGTGATCGGCGTGCAGCAGCTCGAGGGCCACGTCCTGCAGCCGTTCCTGCTCGGCCGCTGGGTCTCCCTGCACCCGCTCGGTGTGATCATCGCGATCGCCTGCGGCGTGCTGGTCGCCGGGATCGCCGGTGCGCTCGTTGCCGTGCCGCTGGCGGCAGCCGGCAACGCTGTCGTCCTGCACCTGGCCGAAATGGCCGAAATGGCCGAACCGCCCGGCCCCGAGGGGCCGGACGGTCCGGAGGGTACGACGGGGAGCGCTCAGCCGGCGTAGGGCTTCGCGTCCAGGATCACGACCTGGAGCTCCTTGCCGTTGGGCGCCTCGTAGGTCACCGTGTCGCCGCGCTTGTGGCCGTTGATGGCCGCACCGAGGGGCGCCTCGGGCGTGTAGACGGTGAGGCCCTCGGCCGGGGCGGCCTCACGCGAGCCGAGCAGCAGGAAGGTCTCGGCCTCGTCGTCGTCATCGCCCTCGAACTTGTAGGTGACGAGCATGCCGGGCTCGACGATGCCGTCGTCCGGAGGGGTCTCGCCGATCTCGGAGCGACGCAGCATGTCCTCGAGCTGGGCGATGCGGGCCTCGTTCTTGCCCTGCTCCTCGCGGGCCGCGTGGTAGCCGCCGTTCTCCTTCAGGTCGCCCTCGTCGCGGGCAGCACTGATCTCCGCCACGATCTCGGCGCGGCGGGGACCCTTGAGGTGGTCCAGCTCGGCCTTCAGCTTGTCGTAGGCGTCCTGGGTCAGCCAGACGGTGTTGGCGCCGCCGGTCTCGGTCTGCGTCATGGAAAAACTCCTGTGCTGCGGATCACTCACCCGTGTGGGTGCACGAACGACCGAGTCTACCGGTAGCGCGGCTGCCCGTCGGTCCGGCAGCCGAGCCACTCGACCGTCGTGGCCCTGCGATCCGTGCTCAGCCGGATCTCGTGGATCGGGCCGGCGTCGGGGTCCGGGCGGTAGGTCGTCTCGCCGACGACCGCCTTGTCGTGGGAGATCGCGCGCAGTGAGCACTCGGCCTCGACCGGCCCGTCGCCGTACTGGATGCGGACCTCGATCGTCGCGGTGTGGTCGTCGACGATGTCGAAGCCGATCTCGGACGAGGAGACGGCCGGGTCGGCGTGATAGAGCGCCGCCCATGCCAGCCAGGCCAGGAACGCGATCGCCACGACGACCGCCAGGACCACGACAGTCGTCCGTCGTCCGCCGGGGCGGGTGCCGTAGCGGTCGGCCAGGGAATCACCTGCGGTGCTCACCGGTTCATGCTCCCACGATGGATTTTCCTACGATGGCCCCCATGGCCTCTCCCACGGCAGCCGCGCCTGCAGCCACCGACCGCAGCGGGCTGCGGCTGATGCACGTCCACGCCCACCCCGACGACGAGTCGAGCAAGGGCGCGGCCTCCACGGCGCGCTACGTCGCCGAGGGCGCCGAGGTCCTCGTGGTGACCTGCACGGGTGGCGAGCGCGGCTCGATCCTCAACCCCAAGATGGATCGCCCCGACATCCTCGAGAACATCACCGAGGTGCGTCGCCAGGAGATGGAGCGCGCCCGCGACATCCTCGGCGTCTCCCAGTCCTGGCTGGGCTTCATCGACTCGGGATGGCCCGACGGCGACCCCAAGCCGCCGCTGCCCGAGGGGTGCTTCGGGCTGGTCGACCTGGAGCAGGCGACCGAGCAGCTGGTCCGGGAGATGCGGCGCTTCCGTCCCCACGTCGTCACGACGTACGACGAGCGCGGCGGCTATCCGCACCCCGACCACATCCGCTGCCACGAGGTGAGCGTCGCGGCCTTCGAGGCCGCCGGCGACCCGGAGCGCTTCCCCGACGCGGGGGAGCCGTGGCAGCCGCTGAAGCTCTACTACCACCACTCCTTCAACCGGCCCCGGATGCAGGCGCTGCACGACGCGATGGTCGAGCACGACCTCGAGTCGCCGTGGGAGGAGCGGCTGCGGGACTGGAAGCCCGAGCCGGAGTGGGATGCCCGGATCACCACGCGGGTCCCGTGCGGCGACTACTTCGGGGTGCGCGACCAGGCGCTGCTCGCGCACGCCACCCAGATCGATCCCGACGGCTTCTGGTTCGCCGTGCCGAGGGAGCTGCAGGAGAAGGTGTGGCCCACCGAGGACTTCGAGCTCGTCGTCTCGCACGTCGAGGCGCCGACCCCGGAGGACGACCTGTTCGCCGGGATCGCCCCCGACGCCTGAGTCGCCGGGAGGCGTTTGCGACACTGGTGCCATGAACGCCGCGCTCGCCTGGGCCGTCAGCTCCGCCGTCAACCTGACCTCCGAGGTCTCGTTGCTCGCCAAGGACGAGCCGGTCGACGAGGACACCAACATCGTCGCGGGCTGGCTGGGCTTCGCGGTCTTCGCGGGCCTGATCGTCGCTGTCGTGGTGATCGGCTTCGCCCTCAGCCGCAGCCTCAAGACCGCCCAGCGGGCCAAGGACGACGGCGTGTTCGGCGACGACCCGGCGGCCTCCGACGCGACGGCGGGCTCCGACGCGTCTGCTGGCTCCGACGCGTCCGGCTCGTCGGACTGACCGTCCCAGACCCGCTCAGGAGCCGCCGCGATCAGCGCGGTGCGAGGAGATAGGCCCCGACGAGGGTCACCATCTCCTCGATGACCTGCTCGCGCTCGATGCCGGCCGGCTGGTCCAGCACCCAGCGCAGCGCCACGCTCTCCGCGACGACGGTGAGCATCCAGGCGGTGCGCGCGGGCGAGACGCCGCCGGCGGTGCCGGGCACGGTCGCCAGGAACAGAGTCGTCAGGTCGCGCACCCGCCGCTCGAGCGTCGTACGCCGCTCGCGGCTGTGGCCCACCGGCAGCTCCTCGGCCACGACCTGGAGCAGCACCCGGTCGTATTCCAGGGCCTGCAGGAGCGCATCCATCGTGTCCCGGATCATCGACGGTCCGGGCTGGCCGCCGACGCGGTCGGAGAGGGCGGCCGCGATCCGGTCGGCGATCTCGTCCCAGTAGCGGTCGACGACCACGTCGAGGACCGCCTCCTTGTCGGGGAAGTACTGATAGAGCGAGCCCGGGCTGATGCCGGCGTGGTGGGCGACGCGGTTGGTGCTGAAGGCGTCATAGCCGTGCTCGACGAGGACGGCGCGGCCCGAGGCGACGATCCGGTCGACCATCGCCCGCGAGCGAGCCTGGCGTGGGGTCTTGCGCACGGACGGGACCCTACTGGAAACGCGAGTTGAATGCGAGCGATGACTCGCGTCACCATGGTTTCATGACGACGACCGCCCCCGTGGGCCCGGACGCCCGGGCTCCGCACGCGTTCCCCACCCGCTTCCGCGCCGCCGAGGAGCGCAGCCGCCGACTCGGGCGCCCGCTCAAGGCATTCGGCCGGATCAAGGAGGTCGACGATGCGCTGATGCAGCGCATCGGCCGCGCGATGCTCGAGCGCGACGAGCTCGGCGCCGCCCTCGCCGCAGCGATGAGGCGCAAGGCCGGCGAGCCCGGCCGGGTCACCATGGCGCAGTTCCGCGCCGCGCTCGAGGGCGGCCTGTGCGCCGTACCCGAGGCGCCGGAGGCGCTCACCGCGTTCTTCGCCGGCGTCGAGGCCGAGCCCGACTGGCTCGACCGCGACCTGCTCGAGCGAGGCGCGCGGATCTTCGCGACCTACGGCCAGAACGCCCAGGACGTGCTGCTGCAGCTCTCGCTCGTCGGCGGCTATCGCTTCGGCGGTCCGACCGACCTGCTCGTCGCCACCGGCGGGCTCACCGGCGGGCAGACCCTGCGCCGGCTCGGCGAGACCCAGAAGTGGGGAGCGAGCCTCACCCGCGTCGGCGGTCTGGACCGGCCTGCCGATGGTCGTCCCGGCGGGGAGGCGTGGCGGCTCACCGTGCACGTGCGCGCCATGCACGCCCTCGTCAACGCGAGCTTCGAGGGCCAGTGGGACACGGCGCGGTGGGGGCTCCCGATCAACCAGGCCGACCAGGCCTCGACCCTGGGGCTCTTCGACGGCGTGCTGCTCCTCGGCGCCCGCGCCCTGGGCGTGCCCGTCTCGAAGTCGGACTCGCGGGCCGTCATGCACCTGTGGCGCTACGTCGGCTGGCTGATGGGCGTCGACGAGGACTTCCTCGTCGACGACGAGTGGGAGCGGCACCGCATCGACTACCACGTGCTGCTCGCCCAGGACGCCATCTCCGAGGCGGGCCCTGCTCTCGCGCAGGCCGTCGTCGACGCGCAGGCCGAGCGGCACTACCCGGGCTGGCCCCGGCCGCTCCAGCCGCTGCGGGCCCGGTGGGAACGCGAACGGCTGCTCTCCATGCTCACGCTCTTCCTCGGCATCGAGAGCATGCGGGAGCTCGGCCTGCCCCTGCGCCCGCCGTGGGCGCACACCTACATCGTGGGGCTCAACACCGTCCGCTACCGCGTGCTCGGCCGGCTCCCCGGCGGTCGTGGCCGGCTCGAGCAGTGGGGCCACCGGCGGGCGCAGTGGCTGCTCGACAGCTACTTCAAGGGCGACAAGGAGGACGTCGGTCAGCTGCGCGCCTGATCAGGGCGTGAGGCCGAGGTCGGCGAGGGTCGTCGGGAGTGCCTGCGAATCACCCGGACGCCAGCCGCTCCAGACCAGGAAGCCGCACCCGGTGTCGGAGAATCGCATCACGTCGCTGTGATCGGTGCCGACCACCAGGTAGGACGGTGCGTCCTCGGGAGCGGTGCACTCACTCTCGTCATCGGCCGTGGGGTCCTGGACGAACTCCTTCGCGGAGCGCCACGCGTCGTTGAGATCGGCCAGCTGCGCATCGCTCAGGGGTGCCACCTCTTCGCCGTCGGGCGTGCAGAGGACCGCAGCGACGAGTTGTTCGCGGCCCGGGCGGGCAGCGTCGGGAACGCTGCCGCGACCGGCGCAGGGGAGGGGACCGCTGAAGGGATGGCTGTAGGTCAGGTCGTCCCGCTGTCCGTCCAGCGCTGCGAGGTAGGCGGTGCCGAGAGCCCCGCCGTCGATCTCGCGACCCGCGACGGAGATCGGCGAGCACATCGCCGTCGGCAGGAGGACGGAGCGGCCGTCGTCGAACGTGAGCTGCAGCGACTGGCGCGAGTTGACGACGCTGATGGTGGCGCACCGCTCCGGGTCGAAGGTCTCCGCCACGTCGACCTGCTCCCCGAAGCGGTCGGACTGGACCAGCGCATCCATGCTCGCGAGCACCTGCCCCTTCTCGTCGACCGACAGCAGCGGTCCGGCGGTGGCGTCCAGATCGGGGCAGATCCGGACGCTGGCCAGCCCGTCGAGACTGTCGACGGCCCACACGGCGTCGGGCAGCTCGGGCAGGGTGGCGGGACAGGTGGGGGCGTCGTACGGCGCCGTGGTCGCCGTCGTGTCGTCACGCGCGGCGGGGTCCTGGCCGCCGAGCAGGCCGACCCCGGCGACGGTGGCGCCGACGGCGAGTACCCCGCCGACGGCCGTGGCCGTGCGGCGCCGGGTGCGGGCCGTGCGGGCGTCGCGGGCCAGGCGCGCGGCGTCGAGGGTCGGGGCGTCGTCGGGCACGGCCGCCGTCAGCAGGTCCCGCAGCTGCGGGTCGTCGGTGCCGTGGGTGGTGTGGCTGGTGTGGTCAGTCATGGGTGTCCTCCAGGAGTCCGGATGTGCGGAGGGTGCGGAGTGCGCGGGAGGTCTGGCTCTTGACGGTGCCGACGCTGATGCCCAGCGCGGCCGCGGTCTGGGCCTCGGTGAGGTCGTCGAAGAAGCGCAGCACCACGACCGCGCGCTGGCCGCGCGGCAGTGCGGCCAGGGCGACGAGGACGTCGCGGCGGATCCCGCCGTCCACCGGCGCAGCGGCGGTCTCGGGCAGCTCGCCCGTGGGCAGCTCGCCGTTCCACCGGCGCCGCCACCAGTCGGTGTAGGTCGTCACCATGGTCTTGCGGACATAGGTCTCGACCGCCTCGGGGGCGATCCGGGACCACCGGCCCCAGCACTTCATCAGCGCCGTCTGGACGAGGTCCTCGGCCTTGTGCCGGTCGCCGGTCAGCAGCCAGGCGCTGCGCCACAGCGCGGCGCTGCGCGCGGCGACGTACTCCTCGAACGTCGGGCCTGCGTCCACCCGTGGCTCCACCACGGTCACAGCCTCACTCATCCCCACCACCTCCAAGGGCAAGGACGGGCTGGGCGCGCCGGATGGTTGTCGGTGTCCTGTGGGAGATTGCGGACGTGGCGAAGAAGACCCGACCCGACGTGCCGCCGGAGATGCTCGCCCGGCTTCGCGAGATCACCGCGACGCTGCCCGAGTGCGTCGAGGAGGACGCCTGGGTGGGAGTGCGGTGGCGGGTCGGGACGTCGACCGCGACGGTGGCGCACGTCTTCGGCGGGGAGGACCAGCTCTTCCGGATCACGTTCCGCGCCGAGCCCGACGAGGTCATCGCCTTCGCCCACCTGGGTGAGCCCTACTTCCGCGGCGAGTGGGGCGTCAACGTCGTCGGGATGCTGCTCGACGACGACACCGACTGGACGGAGGTCCGTGAGCTGATCACCGACTCCTTCTGCCTGCAGGCGCCGCAACGGCTCGTCGACCTGGTCGACCGGCCCGGCTGAGTCGAGGCCGAGGTCAGCCCTCGGCGGAGCGCCGCCAGCCCTCGGTCTCGCCGGTCTCCTCGTCCATGACCGCCCAGCTGGGGATGATGAAGACGCCGGTCGCCTCGACCGCGATCCCGTCCGCGTTGCCGATCGACGCCTCGACGAAGACCTTGCGGCCGACCTCGTTGGCGACCCGGCAGTCGATGCTGATCGGGCCGAGGGGCAGCGGTCGCAGGTAGCGCAGGGTCAGCGTCCCGGTCATCGTCAGCCGCTTGAACTGGCTCGCGGTCTCGCCCATCACCTGGTCCATCAGCAGTGCTGACACGCCGCCGTGGACCATCCCCGGAGGCCCCTCGTACGCCGCCCCGAGCGTCACCTCCGCGTGGGCCGTCTCGGCGTCGTCGGCGTGCACGATCACCAACGGCGGCGCGATCGCGTTGCGCTGGCCGATGACAGCGTTGCCCCAGCCCCAGGACCGGCCCTCGCGGTTGTAGCGGACGCCCGCCGGGCCGGGGATCTGGGCCGTGCGGAGCCGCGCGGTGAGGAGGTCGAGCTCGGCGCGGACCGCGGCGATCTCGTCGTCGTCGACCGTGGTCCGGATGGTGGCGTCCACGAGCTCGCGGACGCTGGCGGCCAACCCGCCGGTGACCGCCTCGCGGTGGTCGACCTCCGCGGTGGGGATGTCGACCTCGGAGAAGTGGACCTGCCCGACCGTCTGCTCTGCCATCTGCCGGCCTTTCTGGTGAGGGTCCGGTGACTCCGGCAGCCTCCCACAGGCTGGTCACCTGATCAGTACGGTGTCCGGCATGAGCGACGAGCTGACAGGGCCGGCCGAGGTGGCCGTGCGGACGATCCGGGCCGAGCGGACCCTGATCATCGGGCTGGACCGGCCGGGCAAGCGCAACGCGATCAACGGCGCGGTCACCCGCGGGCTCGACGAGGCCCTCAACCTCCTCGAGGACGACCCCGACCTGTGGTGCGGCGTGCTCACCGGTGGGCCCGCGTTCTTCTCCGCCGGTGCCGACCTGGCCGAGGGCCCGGGGGAGCCGACCGAGCGGGGCGGCATCGCCGGGATCATGTCGCGGGTGCGGCCCAAGCCGCTGATCGCGGCGGTCGAGGGCTTCGCGCTGGGCGGCGGCCTGGAGCTCGTCCTGTGCTGCGACCTGGTCGTCGCGTCCCGGGAGGCCGTCCTCGGCTTCCCCGAGGTGAAGCGGGGCCTGATGCCCGACTTCGGCGGCGTGTTCCGCGCGCCGCGGGTGCTGCCCGCCAACGTCGCCCGCGAGATGCTGCTGACCGGCGAGCCGATCACCGCCGAGCGGGCCGAGCGGCTCGGCTTCGTCAACCGGCTGGTCGACCCCGGCGCCACCCTGGACGTCGCGCTCGGGCTGGCCGCGACGGTCACCGGCAACGCGCCCCTCGCCGTGCGCGAGTCGCTGGCGTTGACCCACGCCGAGATCAACGGCGACGAGAGCGCCGACTGGGCGGCCAGCCATGCCGCGCACGAGCGGCTGCTCGCCTCGGAGGACGTGGCCGAGGGCGTGGGGGCGTTCTTCGAGCGCCGCGAGCCGGTCTGGCGGGGGCGCTGACCGGATCCGCTGGTCGTTACTCGGAGCAGCCGACGCCGGTGAGGTCGCCGTCGACCTGCCGGGGACCCTGGGCGAGCGGCCCGGAGCGCAGCGAATGGGCCGAGCAGTAGTAGAAGCTCAGGTTGGCGTCGCGGTCGAGGGTCACCGGCCGCCACTCGCCGCCGCCCACCGGCTCGAGGTAGCGCAACGTCGTCCCCAGCAGCGCCTCGGTGCTGGGCGCGTGCTTGAGGTAGCGGTCGAGGAAGGCCTGCACGTAGGAGCTCGTCAGCGCCTGGCCGTGCCGGCTGGCCGGCAGCACGAGCGGGATGTCGGTGTACTCCAGGTGGGTCGAGGCCCGCGGTACGACGAGCATCGCGTCCTTGCCCGCGGCGAGCCAGTCGTCGTAGCCGGTTGCGCGCTCGCGCGTCGGCACCGGCAGGCCCGGCGCGGGCAGCAGGGTCGACCCGCCGCTCAGCAGGGCGGGCGACACCGTGAAGCCGTACTCGGACTGCACGGCCAGCGCCGGGACCTCGGGAACCACGTCGGCCGGCTGGCCCTCAGCACCCTCCTCGCCCGGACCCTGCAGCTTGTCGAGCGCGACGACCGCAGCGACGCGCTCGTCGGTGCCCTGGACCTGCGACACCGCGGCGGCCCCCAGGGAGTGCCCGATGATCGCGATCCGGCCATCGCGGCCGGGGGTCGCGCTCCGCGGGTCGGGTGAGCGGTCCAGCCGGTCGAGGTACGGGTTCGCCTGCGAGAGGAAGAAGTCGAGGGCGTCCTCGGTGCCGGTCGTGAAGTTGGCCAGCTGCTGGAACGGCACCCCCGGGCAGCCGAGGAGGTTGCCGTCCACCGGCTCGGCGAACGGGTCGCACGACGGGAGTGCGCCGTGGTTGACGTGCGGCAGGGTCTCGCTGGTGCCCTGCCCCTGCACGTCGTAGGTCAGCACGACGTAGCCCCGCTCGGCGAGGTCCTGGGCCAGCCAGCTGTACATCCCCTCGGACCCCTGGACGGACCCGGGCGTGATCACCACGCCGGGGAACGGGCCCTCGAGGACCGCGCCGGTGTAGGGGTCGCGACGCCCGGGCCTCGGGGCGTGGACGGTGCCGCGCAGCAGCGCGCCGTAGCGGTTCAGGAAGCTGACCCGGGTGGAGACACCGCGGGTGCCGTTCCAGCCCGCGCGCAGCGGGTTGCCGACGTTCCAGCCCGGCACCAGCTGGCCCGCGCTGAGGACCGGCCGGGTCGGGGTCGCCACCTGGGTGAGGAGTTGCGTGGTCGTCAGCAGGGTCGCCTCACGGATGAGCGCCGGCAGGTAGCGGGGGTTGGCGAGCTGTCCGCCCGGGCCGGTGATCCGGCCGTAGGCCGCGGCGAGGTTGGCGACGTCGCGCGCGAGGTACGCCGGGCTCCCCGGCTGCGGGTCGCCGGCGCCGTCCGCCTCGGCCGTCGTGGTGGTCCCGACGAGAGCGAGGACGGTGAGCAGGGCGGCGGCGAGGCGGGAGGGGCGCACGCAGGATGAACGACGACTGCGCGAGCCGGTTATGTCGCCGCGCGCAGCCCTGCCGCGAGCGACCCCACGGCCTCCGTCGCCTCCCGCATCAGCCCGGCGAACAGGTGCGACACGTGCCAGTGGCCGTCGAGGAGCTCGTAGGACACGGTGACCCCGGCGGCCTGCGCGGCGTCGACCAGGCGCTCGACGTCGTCGCGGATGATCTCGTCGGAGGCGGCCTGGACGACCAGCGGCGGCAGGTCCCGGAGGTCGGCGAAGAGCGGTGAGGCCTCGGGGCGACGGCGGTCGGCTCCGGCGTACTGCGCCGCGCAGCGCTCGAGCCAGGCGCGGGTGAGGAGCGGGTCGTCGACCGTCTCGTCGAGCCCGGTGAGACCGAGGTCGACCCACGGTGAGATCAGCCCCAGGGCACCCGGCGGGGGAAGGCCCTCGTCGCGGGCCCGGATCGCGAGTGCCAGCGCGAGTCCGCCGCCGGCCGAGTCGCCGGCGACGACGATGTCATGTGGCGTGAGGCCGCTGTCGAGGAGCGCCCGGTAGGCCGCGGCCGCGTCGTCGATCGCCGCGGGACAGGGATGCTCGGGGGCGAGCCGGTAGTCGAGCAGGTGGGCCTCGGCGCCGAGGCTGTCGGCGAGGTGAGCGGTCACGGCACGGTGGGTCACCCGCGACCCGACGGTGTAGCCGCCACCGTGGAGGTAGAGCAGGGCGTGCCCGTGCCGTGACGCCGGCGTCGTGATCCGCTCAGCCGGCACGCCCCCGAGCGCGACCGGCTCCCTGGTGGTCCCGGTCGGAAGTACGGCGACACGTGTCAGCGCATCGATGATGGTGCGCTGACGCGGCGGCTGGAGCCGGGTGCCGAGGACGGGCTTGACCGTTCGGCGGACGAGGGCGCGGACGAGGGACCGGGGCAGGTTCACGTCGTCATCCCATCAGACGGGCCACGGGGTGCGTCCAGTGCTTCGAGACCAAAGATCTCCAGCCAGGCCAGGCAGATCTCGAGCATCGTGGCGCGTGCCGCCAGGCGCTCACCCAGCTGCTCCTCGATGCGACCCAGGCGATAGCGGACCGTGTTGGGGTGGATGAAGAGCGCCTCTGCCGTCGCCTCGACGTTGAGGCCGGAGCGCAGGTGGGTGAGCGCGGTGTGGCGCAGGCCGTCGTCCCCGCGCGCCCCGGTGAGCAGTCCGCCGAGCTCGCGGCGGACCATGGCGCGGGCGAGCTCACCCTCGCCGATGAGACCGACCAGCTCGACCTCGGCGTAAGTGTGTGCCGGAGTCTGCGCTCGACGACCGATCCGCTGGGCGGCGACGGCTTGCAGGTGACTGTCGCGGAAGGCCGCGGGACCGTGGCAGGGCCGGCCGAGTGCGAGGTGCAGGCCGGTGTCGTCCAGCAGGTCGGCGATGGCCTCGAGGTCGACGCCCGGTGCCTCGGTGGTCGCGACCCATCCCCACAGCTCTCGGCTTCCCGCCAGGGTGGTGAGTGGACGGGGCAGACCGAGACGTTGGCACACCTGCAGGGCGAGGTCGAAGAGCGGGGCACCGCCGTCCGAGGTCGACGGTGCGGACAGCACGAAGGCGGTCTGCCAGGACGTGAGCTTGTGCCCCAGCACCCGCTCGCTGTCGGTGCTCGGCGCCGTGCCCGCGACGAGTGCCTCGATGGTCTCCGAGCGGCGGGCCTGCGCGCCCTCGGCGAGGGAGGCGCGCTCGCGGGTGTAGTGGCCGATGAGCTGCTCGACGGAGTCGTCGATCCACTGCTCGGCCCGCAGCCACAGCGTCAGCAGAGCCTCGTCGCGGGCCAGACCGTCGGGCAGGTGACCCGGTTCGGTGTGCTCGGCGACATAGCCGAACACCGTCTTGTTGGCGACGCGATAGACCTTGAGCAGCACGCTGATGTCGAGGTGACGGCGCGCGATGGACAGGCTGAAGGCGATGGCCGCCGACGGCAGCGCGAGGCGGTAGTCGTCGGCGAGCCCGACGAGGAAGTTGCGCCAGTGCTCACGCGTCGAGGCGTGCAGCTCCTCGACGAGGATGGGGTCCGCGGCGATCTCCGGGATGCCCTGGAGGATGTCGGCGTCGACGCGTCGGACGAAGTCGTCGACCTCGCCCGGGCGCAGGGCGGACTGGACGAAGTCCTGCAACCACACCTCGACGGGCGCTGGTGCGGTCATCGGCAGACTCCCTTTGGGTGTTGAAACATGCTCGAGCCAGTTCACGCCCGATCGCGCCGGGCGTTCTTGGAGAACGGCACAAGTTTCCTACAGGCTGTGTGGTGGCCATCACAAGCGCCGCGGCCGTTGGCGCGACGAGCATGGTGGGACCGGAGGCACGCCGGCCCGACGAGAGGATGACCATGCAGGAGTTCGACTACATCGTGGTGGGCAGCGGCTCGGGCGGGGCCGTGCTCGCCGGACGGCTCACCGAGGACCCCGGCACCTCGGTGCTGGTGCTCGAGGCGGGCGGCCGGAGCCGGCCCAACATGAACGTCCAGATCCCCGCTGCCTTCGCCAAGCAGTTCCACACCAGGCTCGACTGGGACTACACCTCCGAGCCCGAGCCGCACCTCGACGGTCGCCGGATCTATCAGCCGCGCGGCAAGATGCTCGGCGGCACCAGCGGCATGAACGCGATGATCTACATCCGCGGCAACCGGGCCGACTACGACGGCTGGGCGAAGGCCGGCGCGACCGGCTGGTCCTACGACGAGGTCCTCCCGCTCTTCCGCCGCATGGAGACCAACAGCCGGGGCGCGAGCGAGTTCCACGGCGCGTCCGGTCCGCAGCACGTCGAGGACGCGCCCGACCCGCGGGAGGGGTCGCGCCGCCTGGTCGAGGCGATGGCCGAGGTCGGTATCGGCCGCACCGACGACTTCAACGGCGCCCAGCAGGAGGGCGCCGGCATGTATCAGCGGTTCACGCGCCGCGGCCAGCGCTGGACGACGTACGACGGCTACCTCGCGCCGCACCGCCGCCGGCCCAACCTCACCATCACCGCGGGCGCGCACGTGCACCGCGTGCTCATCGAGGACGGGCGGGCGACCGGCGTCGTCGCCCGGGTGGGCAACCAGGTCCGGACCCTGCGAGCCAAGCGCGAGGTCGTCCTCGCGGCCGGTGCCTACAACAGCCCGCAGCTGCTGATGCTCTCCGGCATCGGCCCGGCCGACCACCTCGCCGAGCACGGCATCGCGCCGGTGGTCGACAACCCCCACGTGGGCGCGCACCTGATGGACCACCCGATGTATCTCGTCAACTGGGACAGCAGCCACCGCGACAACCTGGCGTTCGCCGAGAAGCCGGCGGAGCTGGTGCGCTACCTGGCGCGTCGCAAGGGCATGCTGACCTCCAACATCGGCGAGGCCGGCGCGTTCTTCCACACCAGCGTTGCCGACGACGCGCCCGGCATGCAGATGATCGGCGCCCCGGCGTACTTCTGGGAGCACGGCGCCGCCGAGTACGACGGCCAGGCGATCGCGATCGGCCTGTCCATGGTCGGCGCGCGCTCGGAGGGGACGGTCCGGCTCGCCTCGAGCGACCCGGAGAAGGCGCCGCGGATCTGCAACAACTACTTCGAGCACCCCGACGACATGACGTCGATGATCGACGGGATCGAGCGGGCGCGCGAGGTGATGGGGGCCCGGGCCATGCAGGGCTTCGCCAACCACGAGATCCACCCCGGGCCGTCGTACGGCAGCCGCAAGGAGCTCGAGGCGGCGGTGCGCCGTGGTGTCGAGCACACCTACCACCCGTCCTGCACCGCCCGGATGGGCACGGAGGAGGACGGCGTCCTCGACGCGTCGCTGCGGGTCCACGGCGTCACCGGCCTGCGGGTCGCCGACACCTCCGCGATGCCGAGGGTCACCCACGGCAACACCCACGCTCCCACCATGCTGATCGGCGAGAAGGCCGCGGACCTCATCAAGAGCGGAGCCTGACATGAGCCACGACACGTCCACCGAGACGATTCCCCAGCGGGCGGAGGCGATCGCCACCGCCGCCCGGGCCGGCGCGAAGGCGTGGTCGGGCGTGGGTCTGGCCGAGCGCCGCGCGCTGCTGCAGCAGTTCGCCGGCCTCGTCGAGGAGCACGCCTCCGAGTGGGTCCGGATCGCCACGGAGATCAAGGGCCTCACCCCCGGCACGCCGCCGGTGGGGGAGGAGTGGATCTCCGGTCCGTGGGCCACGCTCTACTACGCCGGCCACCTGGCGCAGACGCTGGTGAGGATGGAGCAGGGCGGTGCGCCGACCGACGGCTTCGACATCCGGCCGGTCCCGGGCGACCGGGTCGCGGTCGAGGTGCTGCCGCACTCGGTCTGGGACCGACTGCTGCTCTCGGGGTTCTCGGCCGAGGTGTGGTGCGAGCCCGGCGTCTCCGCCGACGAGGTCCGCTCCACCGCCGGCCTCGGCCTGCGCGAGCCCGAGGCCGTGCGCGGCACGTGCGTCGTGCTCGGCGCCGGCAACATCTTCTCGATCGCCCCGCTCGACGTGCTCTACGTCCTCTACGCCGACAACCGCTCGGGCGCGCTCAAGCTCAACCCGGTCACCGACCGCCTGCTGCCGGTCCTCGAGGCGATCTTCGCGCCGTTCATCGAGCTCGGCGCGGTGCAGGTCTTCACCAGCGACCTCGAGCTGGGGGCTGCCGTGATCGCCCACGACGGCATCGACGCGGTCCACATGACCGGATCCGAGGCCACGCACGACGCGATCGTCTGGGGGGCGGGCGCGGAGGGTGCGGCCAACAAGGCGGCCGGCACGCCCGTGCTGCGCAAGCCGATCACCAGCGAGCTCGGCGGCGTCGCCCCCGTCATCGTCGCGCCGGGCCGGTGGTCGAAGCGCGACCTGGAGTTCCAGGCCCGCCATGTCGCCACCATGCGCCTGCACAACTCCGGCTCCAACTGCGTCGCCGGCCAGGTCGTCGTCCTCAGCAAGGACTGGAAGCAGAAGGACGAGTTCCTCGCCGCGCTGCGCCGCGCGTTCGCCGACGCCCCGGCCCGACCCGCCTGGTATCCCGGCACCCCCGGCCGGATCGACGCCGCCCGCAGCGGCGCGACGCCCTTCGAGGAGGTCGGTGGTACGCCGGAGCGCACCCTGCTGCCGACTCTCGACCCGCGCGAGGACGAGGCGGCGTACTCGATGGAGTTCTTCGGTCCCGTCCTGGGCGTCACCGAGCTGCCCGGCACCGGCGCGGAGTTCCTCGGGCAGGCGATCGACTTCGCCAACGACCGCCTCCGCGGCACCCTCGGCGCCAACATCGTCATCCACCCGCGGGACCTGAAGGCCGTGGGGGAGGACCGGTTCGAGCAGCTCCTCGCGGGGCTGCGCTACGGCACCATCGCGGTCAACGCGTGGACGGCGGTCGGCTACCTCTCGCCGTTCGCCACGTGGGGCGCCTTCCCCGGCCACACCCCCGACGACATCCAGTCCGGCCACGGCGTCGTCCACAACGGCCTGCTGCTCCAGCGCCCCGAGCGCACCGTGGTCCGCGGTCCCTTCCGGCCGTTCCCGCGTTCCTGGGCGACCGGCAGCATGGCGCTGACGCCCGTCCCGCCGTGGTTCGCGCACAACCGCACCGCCCACATCACCGGTGAGCGGCTCGTGCGCTTCTCGATCGCGCCGGGCTGGCTGAAGCTGCCGAAGGTGTTCGCCTCCGCGCTGCGGGGCTGAGAGGCGGGGCCGGACCGGCCCCGCCTCGGCGGATGGTCGACGACAGGCTCAGCGGCCCGGCTTGACCCGCAGCTGCGTGCTGACCGCGATCGCCGCGCAGGTCGCCATGCCGCTCCGGCCGTCGGCCAGCACGACGTCGACGGTCGCGAGGAAGGGGGTCACGGTGCGCCGCTCGGTGAACCCGTCGGCGGACTCCACGACCCGCTGGGCGGGGCCGGAGCGCCGCAGCGCCAGGTCGACGTGGGCGGTGGTGGTGGCCTCGCCCGACCCGAGGTCGACGACGTCCGCCCCGACGGTGCCGCGGCGACCGACGAGCCGCAGCTCGCCCACCGCCTTCTCCGCCGTCTCGCCGTGGTCGAGGACCACCTCGACGAGGACGTCCGGCAGCCGGCCGCTGAGCCGCACCTGCCCGTCCGGCAGTCCCTCGACGTCGCAGATGTCCGAGCCGAAGTCGCGGTCGGCGGTGACGTAGGCGGTCGGGTTCGTCGTGCGGAGGTCGAAGGCCGTGATGTCGCCGTTGCACGCGCCCTCGCCGAGCTCCACCGAGCGACCGTCGTACGTCGCCGAGACGCCGGTCAGCAGGAGGTCGGCGAACGTCGTGGTGCCGCGGGTCCAGCGATTGCCGTCGCGCTCGTGGACCGGCTGCGTCGTCCGCTCGCCCGTCGCCGCGTCGGCCCCGATGGTGAAGGTGTGCGCGCCGATCGGGACGGTCGCGGCGAAGGTGTCACCGAACTCCCATGACGTTGACGTGCCCTCGTCGTAGCCGCCGTCGATGGTCTCGATGAAGGCGCTGACGCCGCCCTCGGCGCCGTCGGTGGTGCCGCTGCCGGTGAGGAAGAGGGTGTCGCCGCCGGCCAGCGCGGTGACGCAGCTGACGCCCCAGTACTCGGCCTTGATCGAGGTCGGCGCGGCGGCCGTGGCGGGGCCGGCCAGGGCGAGCACGGCGGCGGCCGCGGTCACGGCGGCCCCGGTGGTGAGGGTGCCGGTGATGATGGTGCGAGGGGTGCGGGTGCGCATCGTGGTCTCCTGGTCGCTGGTGTCAGGGTCTCTACGCCCGGCTCCGTCGCCCGGTTGCATCGCGGTCGGGAGTTCTCGCTGGGACGCGCTGGGGTGGCGGGGGAGGATGGCGGCGTGATGCATGAGCGCTGGGTCTCGGGGGTCGTCCTCCTGGCCTGCATCGCGGGGTTCATCGGCGTCGTCCTCGTCGGGCCGACCGACGAGATGGCCGCGCTGCGGCGGGTCCTCGGGATCGGGGAGGACCGGCTCGCGGACCCGGCCGACGTGGAGCCCGGCGGCACCTACGCCTTCCTCCAGTACCAGCCGGGCGACGAGGACGACCCGGTGACGTGGAGCCCGTGTCGCCCGATCGAGTTCGAGATCAACCCCGACGGCGCGCCGCAGGACGACGACGGCGCGGTCGAGCTCGTCCGCGACGCGGTCAGCGACGTCGCCTCGATCGCCGGCCTGCGGTTCGACTACCTCGGCACGACGGACCGCCGGCCGAGATGGGAGGACAGGTTCCTCCCGGCGGGTCGCCGCGAGCCGGTGCTGATCGCGTGGGCGGACGCCGGCGAGGTGCCCCTGCTGTCCGGTGACGTCGCGGGCGTCGGCGGCGCGGTCGCCGTACGACGAGGGTCGGTGCGCGGCCTGCACTACGTCACCGGACAGGTGACCCTCGACAGCGACGCCTTCGACGAGATCGACCTGCGCGTGAACGGCGACGCCGAGCAACGGGCGATCATCCTCCACGAGCTCGGCCACCTCCTCGGGCTCGACCATGTCGACTCCGAGGAGGAGCTGATGTATCCCGACAACCTCGGCCGGCTCGAGTTCGGGACGGGTGACCTCAACGGCCTGGTCCGTCTCGGCCAGGGGGAGTGCTGACGGCTTCGATCACGCCGTCGCGGGCGCGCCGGCGGGCGCAGTAGATTGGCGAGGTGACCACCACCGACGCCGCTCCCACCGACACTGCCGCCGCCGCGACCTTCGACTCGCTGAGCCCCGCCACCGGCGAGGTCGTGGGCACCCACCCGATCCACGACGACGCCCACGTGGCGCAGGTCGTCGCGGTCGCGCGCAAGGAGTCGGAGCGCTGGCGTGCGCTGTCCTTCGACGGCCGCAAGAAGGCGCTCGTCAAGTGGCGCAAGGTCATCGCGAGCCGGATGGAGGAGCTCGCCGACGTCATGTCGAAGGAGACCGGCAAGCCCGCTGGGGACGCCCTGCTGGAGGTCGCGCTCGCCGTCGACCACCTCGCCTGGGCCGCGAGCCACGCCGAGAAGGTGCTCAAGCGTCGCAGCGTCTCCCCGGGTCTGCTGATGGTCAACCAGGCAGCGAGCGTCGAGTACCGCCCGTTGGGCGTGGTCGGCGTCATCGGCCCTTGGAACTACCCCGTCTTCACCCCGATGGGCTCGATCGCCTATGCCCTCGCTGCCGGCAACACGGTGGTCTTCAAGCCCTCCGAATACACCCCCGGCGTGGGGGAGTGGCTCGCCAACTCCTTCCAGGAGGCCGTCGGCCGCCCCGTCTTCCAGGTCGTCACGGGCTACGGCGCCACGGGCGCCGCGCTCACCGCGGCGGGCGTCGACAAGGTCGCCTTCACCGGCTCGACCGCCACCGGCAAGAAGGTCATGGCGGCGTGCGCCGAGACCCTGACCCCGGTCGTCATCGAGGCCGGCGGCAAGGACGCCCTGCTGGTGGCCGACGACGCCGACGTGGCCGAGGCTGCGGATGCGGCGTTGTGGGGCGCCTGCTCCAACGCGGGGCAGACCTGCGCCGGTGTGGAGCGGGTCTATGTCCACGAGCGCGTCTATGACGAGTTCCTCACCGAGCTGGTCGCCAAGGCCGAGCAGCTCAAGGCGGAGCCGGGCGGCCAGGTCGGCCCGATCACCATGCCCTCGCAGATCGACATCATCCGCCGCCACGTCGACGACGCGCTCGCGCGCGGCGGTCGTGCGCTCGTCGGTGGTCCGGTGCCCGAGGGCGCCCGTTTCGTGCAGCCGACGGTGCTCGTCGACGTCCCGGAGGACTCGGCCGCCGTGCAGGAGGAGACCTTCGGTCCCACCGTCACGGTCAGCAAGGTCCGCAGCATGGACGAGGCCATCGAGCGCGCCAACGGCACCCGCTACGCCCTCGGCTCGACCGTGTTCTCGAAGTCGCAGGGCATGGAGATCGCCGAGCGGCTCCGGGCGGGGATGACCGCCATCAACGGCGTGATCTCCTTCGCGGGCATTCCCACGCTGCCGTTCGGCGGCGTCGGCGACTCGGGCTTCGGGCGGATCCACGGTCCCGACGGCCTGCGCGAGTTCACCTACCCCCACGCGATCGCGCGGCAGCGGTTCAAGCCCGCGATGGCGCTGACCACCTTCCGCCGTACGGCGAAGGAGGAGGCCCAGCTCACGAAGGTGGTGCGGGGGCTCTACGGCCGCGGGCAGAAGTAGCGCCGCCGGCGCAGCCGATCACGGCCAGCCCGGCCAGGGCGGTGAGCCAGGTGATCTGCTCGCCGACCAGCAGCGCCGCCCACATGATGCTCAGCACCGGCTGGACGAGCTGGACCTGGCTGACGGTCGTCATCGGCCCGATGGCGAGGCCGTGGTACCAGGCGAAGAAGCCCAGATACATGCTGATCACCGACACGTAGACGAAGCACGCCCACGCCGCCGGGCCGCCGCTCGGTGGCTGCTGCACGACGCTGCCGACGGTCAGCACGAGCATCACCGGTGAGGCGACCACCAGTCCCCACGAGATGGTCTGCCACGGACCGAGCTCGCGCGCGAGCAGGGCGCCCTCGGCATAGCCGGCGGCGCACAGCACCACGCCGATCAACAGCAACAGGTCGGCGCGCCCGGCCTGCAGCGCACCGCTCTGCGTGGCGGCGAAACCGACGGTGGCGAGGGCGCCGGCGCCGGCCATCACCCAGAATCGCGGGATCGTCCGCTCGCCGGTGCGCAGCACGGCGATCACGGCGGTGACCGCCGGGAGCAGGGCGATGACGACCGCGGCATGGCTGGCCGGCACCTCGGTCAGGGCGAAGGACGTGGTGGGGGGGAACCCGATGACCGCGCCGCCGCCGACGACGGTCAGCCCGAGCCACTGACGACCGCGGGGGAGCCGCTGGCGGGTCAGCGTCAGGGCCGCGCCGGCCAGCGCGGCAGCGACCACGGCACGCCCGGCCCCGATGAACAGCGGCGAGAGCTCGGCGACCGCGATCCGGGTCAGCGGCACCGTCAGGGAGAAGGCGGCCACGCCGAGGAATCCCCAGGCCAGCCCGGTCCACGCGGTGGTGGTCGCACTCGATAGCGGTGTCCGCTCGGGCGCGATAGCGCTACTCTGTGCTGTCATGAACGACGATAGCACCTCGCGGATTGTCGGCGAGCTCCGACAGTGGGTCCTGGCTGCGCCGGCCGGGGTACAGCTGCCCTCGACGCGCGCCCTCGTCACGCAATACGGCGCCAGCCCGGTCACCGTGCAGAAGGCGCTCCAGCGGCTGCGGGCCGAGGGGCTCGTGGAGAGCCGGCCGGGGGTGGGCACGTTCGTGCGGACCATCCGCACCGCCCGGGCTCCGGAGCTCGGTTGGCAGACCGCGGCGCTGGGCTCGCCCCGGACGAGCGCTGCGCTGCTGCCGGGTCCGCTGCGCGAGGCGCCGGTCGATGCCCAGGCGCTTCATGCCGGCTATCCGAGCCCGGACCTGCTCCCTGAGCGCCTGGTGCGGACGGCACTGGTGCGTGCCGCCCGAGGTGCGGCGGCGACCGCCCGTCCTCCGGCCGCGGGACTGCCTGACCTGCGGGTCTGGTTCGCCGCCGAGCTCGCGGAGTCGACGCGGGGCGACCTGACCGCGGTCGGCGCCCACGACGTCGTGATCGCGCCGGGCAGCCAGAGCGCGCTGGCGTCGATCTTCCGGGCCCTGGTGCCGCTCGATCAGCCGCTGCTCATCGAGTCGCCCACCTATTGGGGCGCGATCCACGCCGCCCACCAGGCCGGGGTTCGCCTGGTCCCGGTGGCCACCGACCGGGGCGGGCCGGACCCCGCGGAGCTCGACCGCCTGCTCGCGCAGACCGGGGCTCGTGCGTTCTACGCCCAGCCCAACTACGCCAACCCGACCGGCGCCCAGTGGAGCCCGGAGCGCGCGCTCGAGGTGCTCGAGGTCGTCCGCTCCCACGGGGCGTTCCTCATCGACGACGACTGGGCGCACGACTTCGGCATCGACACCGCCTCGCGACCCGTCGCCGGCCTCGACGACAACGGCCACGTCGTCTACCTGCGCTCACTGACGAAGTCGATGTCGCCCACGATCCGCGTCGCCGCCGTCATCGCCCGCGGGCCCGCCCGCGACCGGATCCTCGCCGACCGGGCCGCGGAGTCGATGTATGTCAGCGCCCTGCTGCAGCAGGCGGCGCTCGAGGTCGTCGCCGACCCGGGCTGGCGCACCCACCTGCGCCGCCTGCGCCAGCAGCTGAGGCTGCGTCGCGACGCACTCGTCGACGGACTGCGGGCCGAGGCGCCCGGGATCGTGCTCGACTCGGTACCGGCCGGCGGTCTGCACCTGTGGGCCCGCCTGCCCGAGGGCACCGACGTCGCGCGGTTGGTCGACGACGCCGCCCGGCGCGGGGTGTGGGTCTCGGCGGGCACGGAGTGGTTCCCCGCGGAGGCGGCTGCGCCGTACCTCCGGATGACGTTCACCGGCTCCGACCCCGCCGGTTTCCGCGACGCCGCGCGGATCCTCGCGGCCTCGCTGTCGGAGGCCGGGGCTGTCTAGCGGTGGTCCAGCGGTGGTCTAGCGGGGCGAGCCGTCGTCGCGGGTGGCGTTGAGGACGCCGATCTTCTGCCAGATCTTGCGCTCCAGCGACACGGTGAGTGTCTCGACGGTGCTGACGGTGTCGAGGACGACACCGTCACGCGCCTCCTCGGCGCACAGCGCCGCTGCCTTGCCGATGAGGCTCAGCAGCTCCGAGCAGTAGTCGAGGTAGTGCTCGAGCTCGGCGCGGGTCAGGTCCATCGGCACGCTCTGCGGCGTGGGGTCGAAGGTCGATCGCAGCCGCTCGGGGTCCTTGGTCAGCTGGTGCATGTCGACGATGTGCGCCAGCGATCGGAGCCGGTGCAGCTGCTCCAGCAGGTCCGCGCGCTGCAGCCGCTCCGGCACCGAGAGCAGGAACCAGATCGCGATCGCCGCGAACACCAGGTCGTTGACGAGGCTCTCGAGGAGCGGCACCCACTCGAGCCGGTCGTCGGGAGCGTCGGCGAGCGCCGCGTCGACCGTCAGCACCAGCAGCGTCACGGTGACGAGTACGACGGCAGCGACGCCGATCCGCGATGCGGGCCGCAGCCACGACCGTCGCCCGCGGGCGTTGCGCGTGGAGGACGCCACCTCGGCGACCAGTGTCAGCAGCTCGGCGGAGACCCGGTGCAGCCCGCGGCCGGGGAAACGCGCGCCGATGCGGTCGCGGAGCCGCTCGACGGTCTCGAGGACGGGTCCTGCCTCGACCTTCTCGAAGGAGTGGGGCACGCGGAGAGCGTAGACGTCGTCAGGGCTCGAGTGCCCCGGCGCGCTTCAGGAGGGGCGCGGCCAGGGTGCCGTGGATGAGGACGGACGCCGCGATGGTGAAGGCCACCGTCGACCACATCCAGTCGGTGTCGAGCGCCGGCGCCTCGCCGGCGGCGTAGGCGAGGTAGTAGACGGAGCCGATCCCGCGGACTCCGAAGAACGCGATCGCCCATCGTTGGGAGGACGTGAGCCGCGGGTCCCTGACGAGCGCGAGCATCCCCGCCCCGGGCCGGATGACGAGGAGGAGGGCCAGCCCGGCGACGGCTCCGCGCCAGTCGAGGTGCACGAGGAGTCCTCGGCTGATCGCGATGCCGAGGACGAGCAGGAGCAGGAGGGTCAACAGCTGCTCCAGCCGCTCGGTCACCTCGTGCATCGCGACGTGGTAGTCGTGCGAGCGCTCGGCCGAGCGAAAGGTCATCGCGCAGGCGAAGACGGCCAGGAACCCGTAGCCGTGCGCCACCTCGGCCGCGCCGTACGCCGAGACGAGCGCCGCCAGCGCGGTGAGTGACTCCCCGCGCTCCGCAACCCGGAGGGAGGGCACGTTGGAGCGGAACGCGATCCGGGCCAACGCGTGGCCGACGGCGATGCCCACGACCACGCCCACCACGACCTTGCCGACGCCGTACCAGCTGAGCCAGCTCCACCAGTCCGAGGCCTGCGTCTGGCCCAGGGAGAGGAAGATCGCGGCGTAGACGAAGGGGAACGCGAGTCCGTCGTTGAGGCCGGCCTCGCTGGTCAGGGTGAACCGCAGCTCGTCCGGCTCCTCGATCTCGTGGTCGTCCTCGGTCTGCGGACCTGCGACCTGCACGTCCGAGGCGAGCACGGGGTCGGTCGGTGCCAGGACCGATCCGAGGAGCAACGCGGCGGCGATCCCGAGTCCGAGCGCGGTGCCGAGGACCGCCACGGCGGCGATGGTGAGGGGCATCGCGATGCCGAGCATCCGCCACGTCGACCCCCAGGAACGCCACGTGCGTGGATTGCGGAGACTCAACGGGCGGTCGAGGGCGAGGCCGACCCCCATCAACGACACGATGACGGCCAGCTCGGTGACGTGCTCGATCACGGCGCGATTCGTCGTCGGGTCCAGCGGCAGTCCGTCGGGCAGGGGAGTCAGGCCGATGACCAGCCCGACCGCCAGCAGCACCATGGGCGTCGAGACGGCCCATCGGCGCAACAGCGCGGGAAGGACGATCGCGAGCATCAGGCTGACACCCGCGACCAGGTAGACGAGATCCGCCGTCACCGGGCCTCGCCGACCGTCGCCCTGCCCCGACGCTCAGCTTGCTGGTTCATGGGGAGGCGTTACCCGCAACGGGCGGTCTTCATCTCACCCGGAGCGCACGGGCCCCACGCCCGATCGGTCAGAGCTGCTCGAAGAGGGACACGACGATCCCGTCCGGCCCGCGCACGTAGGCCATCCGCACGGCGCCCTCGTAGGACCCGATCCGGCCGACGAGTCCGTAGCCCTGCTCCGCCGCGGAGTCGACCGCCGCCTGCAGGTCACCCACCTCGAAGGACACGTTGCGCAGCCCCACCTCGTTGGCCATCGCGTCCGGCGACCCGGGCAGCTGCTCGGGCGTCACGAACCTCGAGAGCTCCAGCCGGAAGCCGTCGGGGGAGCGCAGCATGACGAGCTCGCAGTGCGCTCCCGGGATCGCGCACACCGCCTCCACGAACTCTCCCTGCCCCGACCCGCGCCCCTCGACCTCGAGGCCGAGGGCGACGAAGAAGTCCGTCGCCGCCGCGAGGTCGGAGACCGTGAGGCCGACGTGGTCGAAGCGCTTGACGTGCGTCATGACCCGATACTGCCCGAACGAGCCGGTGCTGTGGTGGGGCGCACCAACCACATTTGTTGTCTCGCGACGCTCCTCGCGACAATCTGGTTGGTGCGCCGCGCCCCCCCGCGAGCCAGCCCAGACCTACGATGGCGGCATGGGTCTCGCCGTGCTGGAGTGCGCGCACTTCACGGCCGGCGAGTGCCGGTCGTGCAGCTGGCTCCTCACGCCGTACGACGCCCAGCTGACCTCGAAGCAGGGGGCGGTCCGGGCGGTGCTCGACCCCGTCACGGGCCCCGGCATCGCCTGGGAGCCACCGGTCGCGAGTGCCCTCGCCGGCTTCCGCAACAAGGCCAAGATGGTGGTGTCCGGGACGAGCACCGAGCCGGTCCTCGGGATCCTCGGCCCCGACGGTGGCGTCGACCTGCGCGACTGCGCGCTGCACACGCCCGGCATCGTTGCCGCTCTGCCGCACCTCGCCGCCTTCGTAACCCGCGCGGAGCTGGCGCCCTATGACGTCGGGTCAACGGCGCCGGTCGCCCAGCGGGGCGAGCTCAAGCACCTCCTCGTCACCGAGTCACCGGACGGCGATCTGATGGTGCGGATCGTGCTGCGCTCGACGGCGACCGAGTCCCGGATCCGCAAACACCTGTCGTGGCTCACGGAGCAGCTGCCGCACCTGCGGGTCGTGACGATCAACGTGCAGCCCGACCACGTCGCGCTTCTCGAGGGCGAGCGCGAGATCGTGCTCACCGAGGAGCGGACGCTGCCGATGCGGCTCGGCGCGGTGACGCTGCGCCTCGGTCCGCGCAGCTTCTTCCAGACCAACACCGTGGCTGCGGCCGCGCTCTATGACCAGGCGGCCCAGTGGACGGACGAGGTGGCCCCGGAGCGGGTGGTCGACCTCTACTGCGGTGTCGGTGGGTTCGCTCTCCACGTCGCGGGGCCGGGCCGGCGGGTGACGGGGATCGAGATCAGCGACGAGGCGATCCGCAGCGCGGAACGCGCCAGGGACGAGGCGGGGCTGGTCGGGCAGGTCGACTTCGCAGCCGGTGATGCGACGTCGAGCGACCACGCAGGGCTCGTCGACGACGCCGACCTGGTGATCGTCAACCCGCCACGGCGCGGACTCGGCAGCGACCTCGCCACGCGCCTCGAGGACTCCGGGGTTCCGCACGTCCTCTACTCCAGCTGCAACCCGGACACCCTGGCCCGGGACCTCGCCGTGATGACGTCCTACCGCGCCGTCCGGGCGCGGCTGGTCGACATGTTCCCCCACACCCCGCATGCCGAGGTGCTGGTGCTCCTGGAGCGCACCCGGGTCCGGTGAGTCAGCGGAGCGAGTACGTCGCCAGCGAGACGCCGACGTAGTGCGCCGCGAACGCCGCGACCGTGAAGCCGTGGAAGATCTCGTGGAAGCCGAACACCCGCGGCGAGGGGTTGGGCCACTGGAAGCCGTAGACGAGGCCGCCCATCGTGTAGAGCGCGCCGCCGACGGCGATCAGCACGAAGATCGCGATCCCGATGCCCAGGCCCAGCGCGGTGGCGCCCTGGAAGAAGGCGGGGATGAAGAAGATCGCCGCCCAGCCGAGCGCGATGTAGATCGGTGCGGACATCCAGCGCGGCGCCGTGGGCCAGAAGAGCTTGAACCCGATGCCGAGCAGCGCCCCGCTCCACACGACGCTCAGCATGACCACGCGCGAGGGACCCTCGAGCAGGATCAGCGCGAACGGCGTGTAGGAGCCGGCGATGAACAAGAAGATGTTGGAGTGGTCGAACCGGTTGAGGACCTGCCACACCTTCGGTGACCACGTGCCGCGGTGGTAGAGCGCGGAGATGCCGAAGAGCAGCAGCGCGGAGCCGGCGTAGACCGCCGAGCCGACGCGGGTCGCGGCGGTGGGGGACAGGCAGATCAGCACGATCCCGGCGGCGAGGACGAGGGGCGTCGACACCAGGTGGATCCAGCCTCGAAGACGCGGCTTGAGGTCGGCGATCGTCTCGCTGATCTGGTCACCGATGGTGTCCAGGCGGTCGCGGACCCGGTCGGTCGCGGAGTTGATGGCCTGGTTCATGACCTGAGGGTACCCGGAGGCGCCGTACATCATGACGGCCGGACGAGCGTGATGTCACACTCATCCGGCCGTCGACGACTGACCGTTCGGGGGTTGCCGACCGGAGGATGTCCTCCGGCGGGCGGGGTCAGCTCGTGGTCGGGTAGGGCAGGCCCTCGGACGGCTGCACGATCACGAAGCCCTGGCCCTGGAACGCGACCTGGACCGCTTCGCCCGAGCCGCGGCCGATCAGCGCGCCGGCGCTGACCGTCGAGCGCAGCGACGTCTGGAGATGGATCGACCAGGCGACGATCGCGTCGGTGTCGGCGAACGTCGGAGCCTCGGCGGGGTTGAGCACGACCGGGTCGCCCTCGGTGGTGATCGCGACCCAGCCGGTGCCGCGCAGGCTGGTGTTGAACAGTCCGCCCGCAGCGATGCTGCCGCCCTTGACGCGCTCGATGTTCCACTCGAGGCTCGAGGAGAAGGCCAGCACGTTCTTGCCGTTGACCGAGATCCCGCTGTTGGTCAGGTTGAGGATGTGGACGTTCTTGGCCGTGTCGGCGAGGAACACGTCGCCCTGGCCCTCGACCTCCATCAGCGACAGGCCCTCGCCCGTGATGGCCTTCTTGAGGAACTTCGCGGCGCCGCCGCCCTTGTAGCCGAAGTTGACGTTGCCCTGGTAGGCGACCATCGCACCCTGCTTGGCCAGGAACGGCTCGGCGATGCGGACCCGGAGCAGACGCGGGTTCTGCAGGCTCGGGCCGATGCCGTCCTTCTCGCTGAAACGGCCGTCGACCAGGTCACCGGACAGGCCGCCGAACGCGTCGGCCGGCACCTGCTGCTGGCCGCCGTACTGCTGCTGACCGGCGTAGGGGTCGTGGCCGCCCTGCGGCTGCCCGCCCCAGCCGCCCTGCTGGCCGGCGTGGGGATCGTGTCCGCCCGCCGGCTGACCGCCCTGCGCCTGCTGGTCGGACTGGGCCGGCGCGCCGCCCTCGACGGGCGACGTCGACTGCACGCCGGCGTCGGAGACGTGCTCGGTCCAGCGGGTCCCGTCCCAGTACCGCATTTCGTGGCGTCCGGTCGGGTCCGGGTGCCAGGCGGCTTCACTCATGTTCGTCCCTCTCCTCGGGTGGTGCGATCCCTCCGCGCCGTGGTGCGCCGAGGGGGCTGGATGCGCCCCATCGTGTCAGCCCGCCCCTGAGGTCGGAAGTGGCCTACGATCAACGACGTGGCTGACTGGAAGCGTGGTGTGCGCAAGGTGCTCTACCCCGCCTATGAGGCCCGCATGTTGCGGCGCATGCCCGACAGTCTGCCGAAGCACATCGGCGTGATGCTCGACGGCAACCGGCGCTGGGCCAAGGCGGTCGGCCGCGACACCGCCCACGGACACCGCGCGGGCGCCGCCAACATCGAGCCGCTGCTCGGCTGGTGCGACGAGGTCGGCATCGAGGTCGTGACCCTGTGGCTCCTCTCGACCGACAACCTCAACCGGCCTGTCGCCGAGCTCGAGCCGCTGCTCGAGATCATCATCGAGGCCGTCGACTCGCTCGCCGACCAGCGCCGGTGGCGCCTCCACCCGGTCGGTGCGCTCGACCTGCTGCCCGACGCCGCGGCCGAGCGCCTGAAGGCCGCAGCGGAGGCGACTGCCGATGTCGACGGGATGATCGTCAACGTCGCCGTCGCCTACGGCGGGCGCCGCGAGATCGCCGACGCCGTCCGCTCGCTGCTGACCGAGGAGGCGAGCCGCGGAGGCTCGCTGGAGGAGCTGGCGCAGCGCCTCGACATCGACGACATCGAGGAGCACCTCTACACCAAGGGGCAGCCCGACCCCGACCTCGTCATCCGCACGTCGGGGGAGCAGCGCCTCGGCGGCTTCCTGCTGTGGCAGAGCGCGAAGTCGGAGTTCTACTTCTGCGAGGCCTACTGGCCCGACTTCCGCCGTGTGGACTTCCTCCGCGCGATCCGGGCCTTCGCCCAGCGCGAGCGCCGCTTCGGCGCCTGACGCGGATCGGGTCCGACCCCGAGCGACCTGCGTCACAGGGGTACCGTCCAGAGGTGTGAGCACCACCCCCACCCGCCTGTTCCGCACCGTCGCCATCGCCGAGGCGGTGACCTGGACGGGACTGCTGATCGGCATGTTCCTGAAGTACGTCACCGAGACGACCGAGCTCGGCGTGCGGGTCTTCGGGATGCTGCACGGCGTCGTCTTCGTCGCGTACGTCGTCACGACCGTCGTCGTGTGGGTCGACCGCCGCTGGTCGCTCGGCCGGGGTGCTCTCGCGCTCGTCGCCGCCGTGCCGCCGCTGGCGACCCTGGTGCTGGAGTGGTGGGCGGTCCGCAAGGACTGGCTCGGCGACAGCTGGCGGCTGCCCGCCGGGGCTGGCGCGGGGCTGCCCGACCGCGTGGTCGGCTGGCTGATCGGCAACCCGCTGCGCGGTCTCGCCGTCGGCGCCGTCGCCGTCGCGCTGCTCACCGGGCTCGCGCTGGTCGTGGGCCCGCCCGCCTCCTCCTGAAATTTCCCGGCCGGCGGACGGAACCGCACCGGCAGCGCTAGCGTCACAGGACCATGACGCCCACCCGCCGCGACACGCTCCGCTTCGCCCTGCTCGGGCTCGCCGCCCTCACCGGAGCGGGGACGCTCAGCGCCTGCTCGTCCGACTCCTCCGACGGGCCGGGCGGTGCTCCGGCGACCGGCACCGAGCTCGACGGCATCGAGCTGGTCTCCTCCGGCGTCGAGCGGGGGCCTGGCGATCCCGACGCCCTGCCCCAGGTCGTCGACGGCCTGCGAGGCCTGGCCGGCGGACTCTATGCCGGCATGGCCGCGACTCCCGGCAACCCCGGCAACCTCGTGCTCTCGCCGTACTCGGTGCTCGTCGCGCTCGGGATGACCCTCGCCGGCGCCACCGGGACGACGGCCGCGGAGATGGAGGACGTCCTCGGCGTGGGCGACCTCGACGATCGGTGGCACGCGGGCGTCAACGCGCTCCTCGCCCGCATCGACGGCCTCGCCGGCACCCAGGAGCGCACCGACGGCTCCGAGGCCGAGATCGAGCTCGGTGTCGCCAACCAGCTCTTCGGGCAGACCGGCGTCGGCTGGGAGGAGCCGTTCCTCGACCTCCTCGCCCGTGAGTACGGCGCCGCGCTGCGTGCCGTCGACTTCGAGGGCACGGCCGAGGAGTCGCGGGTCCTGATCAACGACTGGGTGGAGCAGCAGACCCGCGACCGGATCGTCGACCTGGTGCCCGAGGGCGTCATCGACCCCTCCACCCGCCTGGTCCTCGTCAACGCGATCCACCTCAAGGCGCCCTGGGAGCACCCCTTCGAGAAGACGCTCACGGCCCCGGGCGACTTCACCCTGCTCGACGGCACCACGGTCCGGGCCGACCTGATGCGCAAGCCCGACGCCACCGGCGTCCTGACCATCGGCGACGGATGGCGCGCCGCCACCCTGCCGTATGCCGGTCAGCAGCTGGCGATGACGATCGTGCTGCCCGACGAGGACTCGTTCGACGCGGTCGAGGGCCTCCTCGCCACAGGCGAGCTCCCGGCGTTCACCGTCGGCGCGGAGCCCACCACCGCGCTCGACCTCACCATCCCGAAGTGGACCTTCCGCACCGCCGCCTCGCTGAAGGACCTGCTCATCGAGCTCGGCATGCCGAGTGCCTTCGGCGACGGCACTGTCAAGGCCGACTTCACGCCGATGACCGACGAGGACCTCGACCTCGTCATCGCCGAGGTCGTGCACCAGGGCTTCATCGCGGTCGACGAGGAGGGCACCGAGGCTGCCGCCGCGACCGCCGTGATCATGGCCGAGACGTCCGCTCCCGTCGCCGAGCCCTTCGCCGCGGACCGTCCCTTCCTCTTCGTCATCCACGACGTGGAGCTCGGCACGCCGCTTTTCCTCGGCCGGGTCGTCGACCCCACCGCCTGACGGGGCCGACGCGTCCGGGACTGTCGGCGCCCGCCGGTAGGCTGGGTGGACACCCCCGGTCCTCGCCGACCGGGGGCGCTCGTGTTGTCCGCACCCCCTGGGAAGTGAGTCCCCGTGACCCTCGCCGGCCTCGCCGACGCCGTCCTCGCCGACCCCGCGCTCGCCGGAGCGCTGGAGCAGGCGGCCGACGACCACCACCCGACCGGTGAGCTGACCGGACCGGCCGCGCTGCGTCCCTTCCTCGCCGCGGGCCTGGCCCGTGCCGGCAAGCCCGTCCTGGTGGTCACCGCCAACACTCGCGAGGCCGAGCAGCTCGTCGCCGAGCTCGGCGACCTGCTCGACCCCGCCGGGATCGCCTACTACCCGAGCTGGGAGACGCTCCCGCACGAGCGGCTCAGCCCGCGCAGCGACACCGTGGGGCGCCGGCTCGCCGTGCTGCGACGGATCTGCCACCCCGGGACCGACGCCGCGACCGGGCCCGTGCAGGTCGTCGTCGCGCCCGTCCGCTCCGTGCTGCAGCCGCAGGTCAAGGGGCTGGGGGACCTGACGCCCGTCGAGCTCGCCACCGGCGACACGGCCGACATCGACGACGTCGTCGCCGGCCTGGTCGGCGCCGCCTACTCCCGGGTCGACCTCGTCGAGAAGCGCGGCGAGTTCGCCGTCCGCGGCGGCATCGTCGACGTGTTCCCGCCGACCGAGGAGCACCCACTGCGGGTGGAGTTCTTCGGCGACGAGGTCGACGAGATCCGCTCCTTCGCCGTCGCCGACCAGCGCACCATCGACAAGGTCGACCGGCTCTGGGCCCCGCCGTGCCGCGAGCTGCTGCTGACCGACGACGTCCGCGCCCGGGCCGCCGACCTCGGTCGCGAGCACCCCCAGCTCCTCGAGCTCACCGACAAGCTCAGCAACGGGATCGCCGTGGAGGGCATGGAGGCACTCATCCCCGCCCTCGTCGACGAGCTCGAGCTGCTCATCGACCTGCTGCCCGCCGACACCCGCATCCTCGTGCTCGACCCCGAGCGCGCCCGGGCCCGGGCCCATGACCTCGTCGCGACGAGCGAGGAATTCCTCGCGGCCTCCTGGGCGACCGCCGCGAGCGGCGGCCAGGCACCGATCGACCTGCAGGCGGCGTCGTACCACTCCCTGGGGGACGTGCGCGACCAGGCCCGTGGGCGCGGTCAGTCCTGGTGGACCTTCAGCCCGTTCGGGCTCGACGACCCCGAGGCCCCGGCCGGTGAGACCGCCGTGCAGCCTGCGCCGACCTACCGCGGCGACGTCGAGCAGGCGTTCGCCGACATCGCCCGTTGGCGGGCCGACGGCTACCGCGTCGTGGTGGTGCACGCCGGTCACGGCCCCGCGCAGCGCATGGTCGAGGCGCTCGGGGAGCGCGACCTCGCGGCCCGCCTGGTCGAGACCATCCCCGAGGGCGTCGTCCCGGGCGACTCGGTCATCACGGTCACCTGCGGTGGCCTCACCCATGGCCTCGTCGACGCCGAGCAGCGGCTGGTCGTGCTCACGGGCGAGGACATCGTCGGCGCCAAGGCGTCGACGCGCGACAAGGGCGCCATGCCGGTGCGCCGCAAGCGGCAGATCGACCCGCTCGAGCTCAAGCCCGGCGACTACGTCGTCCACGAGCAGCACGGCGTCGGCCGCTTCCTCGAGATGCGCCAGCGTGAGGTCAAGGGCGTGACGCGGGAGTACCTCATCCTCGAATACGGCGCCAGCAAGCGCGGCGGTCCGCCGGACCAGCTGATGGTTCCCGCCGACGGGCTGGACCAGGTCACCCGCTACGTCGGCGGTGAGCAGCCGAGCCTCGACCGGCTCGGTGGCGGCGACTGGACCAAGCGCAAGAACCGCGCGAAGAAGGCGGTGCGCGAGATCGCCGCCGAGCTGATCAAGCTCTACGCCGCCCGGCAGGCCACCCAGGGGCACGCCTTCGGGCCCGACAGTCCGTGGCAGCGCGAGCTCGAGGACGCCTTCCCCTTCCACGAGACGCCCGACCAGCTGACCACGGTCGACGAGGTCAAGGCCGACATGGAGCGGACGGTGCCGATGGACCGGCTCATCTGCGGCGACGTCGGCTACGGCAAGACCGAGATCGCCGTGCGGGCGGCGTTCAAGGCCGTCCAGGACGGCAAGCAGGTCGCCGTTCTCGTGCCGACGACGCTGCTCGTCAACCAGCACCTCGCGACCTTCAGCGAGCGGATGAGCGGGTTCCCCGTGATCCTCAAGCCGCTGAGCCGGTTCCAGACCGACAAGGAGGCCGCCGAGACGATGGCCGGCCTCGCCGACGGCACCGTCGACGTGGTCGTCGGCACGCACCGGCTGTTCAACGCGGACACGAAGTTCAAGGACCTCGGCCTGATCATCGTCGACGAGGAGCAGCGCTTCGGTGTCGAGCACAAGGAGGCGATGAAGCGGCTGCGGACCTCCGTCGACGTCCTCTCCATGTCCGCGACCCCCATCCCGCGGACGCTCGAGATGGCGATCACCGGCATCCGCGAGATGTCGACGATCACCACGCCACCCGAGGAGCGGCACCCGGTCCTCACCTATGTGGGTGGCTACGAGGATCGCCAGGTCATCGCCGCCGTACGACGCGAGCTGCTGCGCGACGGACAGGTGTTCTACATCCACAACCGCGTCAGCTCGATCGAGAAGGCCGCGGCGAAGCTGCGCGAGCTGGTCCCCGAGGCCCGGGTCGCGACCGCGCACGGCCAGATGGGGGAGGCCCAGCTCGAGCAGGTGATGCTCGACTTCTGGGAGAAGCGCGTCGACGTGCTCGTCTGCACGACCATCGTGGAGTCCGGCATCGACGTGTCCAACGCCAACACGATGATCATCGAGCGCTCCGACACCCTCGGCCTCTCCCAGCTGCACCAGCTGCGCGGCCGGGTCGGCCGGTCCCGGGAGCGGGCCTACGCCTACTTCCTCTACCCGACCGAGAAGCCGCTGACCGAGACCGCCCACGAGCGGCTCGCCACCCTGGCGCAGCACTCCGACCTCGGTGGCGGCATGGCGATCGCGATGAAGGACCTCGAGATCCGCGGCGCGGGCAACCTGCTCGGCGGCGAACAGTCCGGCCACATCGCCGACGTCGGCTTCGACCTCTACGTCCGCCTGGTCGGCGAGGCCGTCCGTGACTTCCGCAGCGACGGCGGCGCGCCCGAGCAGCTCGAGGAGGTCCGCATCGAGCTGCCCGTCGACGCCCACCTGCCGCACGACTACATCCCGAGCGAGCGGCTCCGGCTGGAGATCTACAAGCGGCTGGCCGAGGTGCGCACCGACGAGGACGTCGACGAGATCATCGCCGAGCTCGAGGACCGCTACGGCTCACCGCCCGAGCCGGTCACCGCCCTGCTGTTGGTCGCCCGATTCCGGGCGCGGGTGCGTCAGGCGGGGATCAAGGAGGTCACGACCGTCGGCAAGAACGTGCGCTTCCACCCCGTCGTACTCCCGGAGTCGCGGACGGTGCGGCTGGGCCGGCTCTATCCGAAGTCGATCGTCAAGCACCAGCTGGAGTCGATCCTGGTCCCGCGTCCGGGCACACCCGGGAGGACGGGAACCCCGCTGGAGGGGGTCGCCCTGCTTGAATGGGCCCGACTCGTCCTCGACTCGGTCATCGACCCCAAGGAGCAGTAGCCGTGCGCCGTCGTACCTCCCTCGTCACCGCCGTCGTCAGCACGGTCCTGCTGGCCGCCGGGTGCGGCCTGACCGACGAGGGCCCACGCCCCGGCGTGGCTGCCGAGGTCGACGGGGAGTCGCTGCAGCTCGAGGTCGTCGACCGGACGGTCGAGGACTACTGCACGCTGCTCGCCGAGCACCCCGACGAGCAGGCGTTCCCGACCGCGCTGATCCGCACCCAGCTCACCCTGCTGTGGAGTCGCTCGGTCGCGATCGACGCGGTCGCGACCGACCACGGCGTCCCGGTGCCCGGCGAGGTCGACGAGAGCGAGGTGCGTGCGCAGTGGGAGGCCCTCGGCGAGATCGACGACGACAACCTCGAGTCGTTCACCTGGCTCGCGGACATCCAGGCCCGTGACGAGGCGATGATCGAGGCCATCGGCACGGCCGCCTTCCTCGACGAGACGGGTCAGCCCGTCGTCGGCGAGGACGCCTGGAACCGTGGCAACGAGCTGGTCGCGCTGTGGCTCGACCACAACCAGCCGCACCTCAACCCGGTGTTCGGTGACGTCGACTGGTCCGACGGCACGATCTCGGCCGACGCCCTGAGCGTGCCCGTCAGCGACGAGGCCGTCGGCCTGGTCGACATCTCGGCCGTCAGCGCGGAGCGCCTCGCCGAGCTCCCGGCCAGCCAGCGGTGTGGCCCCGAGCCGCAGGACGAGGCCGCCGCCGTCCCGATCGGCTGAGGCAGACCAGGTGGCGGACCCCGCAGGATCGGCGGTCGAGGAGTTCGTCGCCGTGATGCGGCGGCTGCGGGCCGAGTGTCCGTGGAAGGCCGAGCAGACCCACCGCTCGCTCGTCCGCTACCTCCTCGAGGAGACCGCCGAGACCGTCGAGGCGATCGACGCGGGGGAGGTCTCGGGGGACTGGTCGCACCTCGCGGAGGAGCTGGGCGACGTCCTGCTGCAGGTCGTCTTCCACGCCGCGATCGCCGAGGAGCGCGGAGAATTCGACCTGGACGACGTCGCCCGAGGCATCACCACCAAGATGCGCCGCCGCAACCCGCACGTCTTCGGCGAGACTCCGTCGGCGGACCTCGACGCCGCTGCGGTCAACGACCTGTGGCAGAAGATGAAAGCACGCGAGGGCAAGCCCGCCGGCGCCGTTGAGGCCGGCGACAGCCTGCCCGCCGGCCTCTCCGCCCTGCTGTACGCCGACAAGGTGCTCGACCGACTCGACCGCTCCGGTCGCCCGGTCACCCTCGACGCGGCCAGCGCCGACCTGGGCGAGCGACTGCTCGCGCTCGTCGCCGAGGCCCGGACCGCGGGCGTCGACCCCGAGCAGGCGCTCCGCGACGCCGTCCGCGCCCGCTCCTAGCCCACGAGGTGGGAGGTCTTGCGGCGCGAGGTGGGAGGTCTTGGTCCACGAGGTGGGAGGTCTTGCGGCGCGAGGTGGGAGGTCGCGTCCACCTCGGACCGCACGGAGTCCCACTTCGCGCCGCACGGAGTCCCACTTCGTGCGAGCCGGGTCAGACGCCGATCGGGTGCCAGACGGTCTTGTGCTCGACGAAGGCGGTCATGGGGGAGAGGCCGGGGTCGGTGGACCAGTCGGGCTCGGCGTCGGGGGCACGGCGGACCCGCTTGAGGTTGTCGGCAGCGCCGATCTCCAGCTCCGCGGCCAGCTCGCCCGCACGGGGCAGGCCGGCAACGCCGCCGAGGTCGATGCCGTTGACGTCCATGTGCGAGGCCAGCCATGGACCGAGGGTCGCGGCGTCGCCGGTGAGGATGTTGACCACGCCACCGGGGACGTCGGAGGTCGCGAGCACCTCGGAGAAGGTGACGGCCGGCAGCGGCCGGGCGTACGACGACACGACCACCGCGACGTTGCCGGTCACGATCACCGGCGCCACGGTGGACACCAGGCCCAGGAGGGACGACGTCTGCGGGGCGAGGACGCCGATCACGCCGCTCGGCTCGGGAGCGGTGTGGTTGAAGAACGGTCCGGCGACGGGGTTGGCGTTGCCGATGACCTGTCCGAGCTTGTCGGCCCAGCCGGAGTACCAGACGAGGCGGTCGATCGCCTCGTCCACCTGACCACGCGCGGCAGCCGCCGAGGCGCCCTCGGACTGGCGCACGGCCTCCTCGAACTGCGGGCGCCGGTCCTCCATGACCTCCGCGATCCGGTAGAGGATCTGCGAGCGGTTGTAGGCCGTGCGGGCGGACCAGCCGCCGAATGCCTTGCGGGCGGCGACGACGGCGTCGCGGACGTCCTTGCGGGACGCGAGCGATGCGTTGGCCACGAACTTCCCCTTGCTGTCGGTCACCTCGTAGGAGTGACCGGACTCCGAGCGCGGGAACGCGCCACCGATGTAGAGCTTGTAGGTCTTGCGGACGTCGACGCGAGCCATCAGAGGTCGCCTCCCTTCAGGCCGGTGCTCTTGAGGTAGGCGGCTAGGCCCTGGCGTCCGCCCTCGCGCCCGTAGCCGGACTCCTTGTAGCCGCCGAAGGGGCTGGTCGGGTCGAACTTGTTGAACGTGTTGGCCCACACCACGCCGGCCCGCAACTCGTTGGCCATGTGCAGGATCCGCGAGCCCTTCTCGGTCCACACGCCGGCCGACAGGCCGTAGGGCGTGTTGTTGGCCTTCTCGATCGCCTCGGACGGCGTGCGGAAGGTGAGCACCGACAGCACGGGGCCGAAGACCTCCTCGCGCGCGATCCGGTGGGCCTGGGTGACACCGGTGAAGACGGTCGGGGGGAACCAGAAGCCGCTCGAGGGCAGGTCGCAGGCGGGCGCCCAGCGCTCGGCGCCCTCGGCCTCGCCGATCGCGGACAGCTCGCGGATCTTCGCCAGCTGCTCCGCGGAGTTGATCGCGCCGATGTCGGTGTTCTTGTCGAGCGGGTCGCCGACGCGCAGGGTGGCCATGCGGCGCTTGAGGCGGTGCAGCACCTCCTCGGCGACGGACTCCTGGACCAGGAGCCGCGAGCCGGCGCAGCAGACGTGGCCCTGGTTGAAGAAGATGCCGCCCACGATGCCCTCCACCGCCTGGTCGAGGGCAGCGTCGTCGAAGACGATGTTGGCGGCCTTGCCGCCGAGCTCCAGCGTGGCCAACTTGCCCGTCCCCGCGATCGCCCGGGCGATGGCCTTGCCGACGTCGGTGGAGCCGGTGAAGGCGACCTTGTCGACGTCGGGGTGCGCCACCAGCGCCTGCCCGGTGGAGCCGGCGCCGGTGACGATGTTGACGACACCGGGCGGCAGGTCGGCCTGCTGGCAGATCTCCGCGAACAGCAGCGCCGTCAGGGGCGTGGTCTCGGCGGGCTTCAGCACGACGGTGTTGCCGCACGCCAGCGCCGGCGCGATCTTCCAGGCCAGCATCAGCAGCGGGAAGTTCCACGGGATGATCTGGCCCGCGACCCCGAGTGGCTGCGGGTTCGGCCCCAGCCCGGCGTACTCCAGCTTGTCGGCCCAACCGGCGTAGTAGAAGAAGTGCGCGGCGACGATCGGGACGTCGACGTCGCGGCTCTCCTTGATCGGCTTGCCGTTGTCGATCGACTCCAGCACGGCGAGCTCACGGCCGCGCTCCTGGATGATCCGGGCGATCCGGAAGAGGTACTTCGCGCGCTCCTTGCCGGGCATCCGCGACCAGCCGCGGAAGGCCTTGCGGGCCGCCCTGACCGCGAGGTCGATGTCGGCCTCGGAGGCCTCGGCGATCTCGGCGAGGGTCTCCTCGGTGGCCGGGTTGACCGTCTTGAACGACGACCCGCGGCCGTCGACGAAGTCGCCGTCGATGAACAGGCCGTAGGAGGCCTTGATGTCGACGACGCTCCGGGACTCCGGAGCCGGTGCGTACTCGAAGGGAGTGCTGTTCTTGGCCATCAGATCAGTCCAGGGTGAAGTAGTCGGGACCGCTGTAGCGGCCGGTGGTCATCTTCGTGCGCTGCATCAGCAGGTCGTTGAGCAGCGTGGAGGCGCCGAAGCGGAACCAGTCCGGGTCGAGCCAGTCGTCGCCGGCGATCTCGTTGACCATGACGAGGTACTTGATCGCGTCCTTGGCCGTGCGGATCCCGCCGGCCGGCTTCACGCCGATCTGGACGCCGGTGGCCTCGCGGAAGTCGCGGACGGCCTCGAGCATCACGAGGGTGACCGGCAGCGTCGCGGCGGGCTGCACCTTGCCCGTGGAGGTCTTGATGAAGTCGGTGCCGGCCAACATCGCCAGCCACGACGCGCGCCGGACGTTGTCGTAGGTCTGCAGCTCGCCGGTCTCGAAGATCACCTTGAGGTGGGCGTGGGAGCCGTCGGGACGCACGCACGCCTCGCGGGTGGCGACGATCTCCTCGAAGACCTGGAGGTAGCGACCCGCGAGGAACGCCCCGCGGTCGATGACCATGTCGATCTCGTCGGCGCCGTTGGCGACCGCGTCACGGGTGTCGGCCAGCTTGATGTCCATCGACGCACGGCCGCTGGGGAACGCCGTGGCGACGGCCGCGACGTTGACCTGTGACCCGACGATCTCCTTGACCTCGCCGACCAGGTCGCCGTAGACGCAGACAGCTGCCACCGACGGGCAGGTCGGGTCCGACGGGTCAGGGTGCAGCGCCTTGCCGGCCAGCGCCCGCACCTTGCCCGGGGTGTCTTGGCCCTCGAGGGTGGTGAGGTCGACCATGCGGATCGCGAGGTCGAGCGCCCACGCCTTGGCGGAGGTCTTGATCGAGCGGGTCCCGAGGCCGGCGGCACGGGCCTCGGCGCCGACCTGGTCGACCCCGGGCAGGCCGTGCAGGAAGCGCTTGAGCGAGGCCTCGCTCGCGGTCACCTCGGAATAGGCGGCGAGGCCGGTGGGGGCGGTGGTCGGCATCCGTCCAGCATAGGTGCCGCAGGTAGGGTCCGGGACCATGCGCATTCCGACCAGGCTCACGGCCGCTGTCGTCGTCCCCGTCGCCCTGCTCGGCCTCGCCGCCTGTGGCGAGTCCGACGACGAGGGCCAGGCGACAGACGACAGCTCGGCGTCGGAGTCCGTCGACCCCGACGCCGACGCCGACACCGATGCCGGCAGCACCGACGACGACCTCACCTCGGGAGCTGAGGCGATGCGTGAGTGCACGGCGCCCGACATCGAGGTGCTCGGCGGTTTCGGGACCAAGCCGCGCGTCGTCATCCCCGACGACTGCCTCCCGCCCGAGGAGCTGCTCGTCAAGGACCTCGTCAAGGGCACGGGGCCCGAGGCGGAGCTCGGCGGCACCGTCGAGGCCAACTACCTGCTCGTGACCTGGTCGGACAAGGTCGCCCTCGACAACTCCTTCGACCGCGGGATGACCTTCCCCGTCTCGCCGCTGGGCCAGGCCCAGGTCATCCAGGGCTGGAACGAGGGTCTGCTCGGCATGCAGCAGGGCACCCGCCGCCTGCTCGTGGTCCCGCCGGACCTGGGCTACGGCCAGGGCGGCAACGGCATCGCGCCCAACGAGACGCTCGTCTTCGTGGTGGACGCCGTCTCCGTCAGCTGACCGACTCGGCGCGCCTCAGATCCCGGCGGCCGCGGCGATGTCGGCGCGCAGGGCGACCAGCCGGGTCGCCGCCTCCTCGCGGGCGGTTGCGACGTCGCCGTCCACGACCGGGACGACGACCTCGAGGTAGCACTTCAGCTTCGGCTCCGTCCCGCTCGGACGTACGACGACCCGGCCGCCGTCCGCGGTGCGATAGCGCAGCCCGTCGGTGGGCGGGAGGACCGCCGAGCCGAGGGCGAGGTCGTCGGCGTCGGTGACCTCGGACCCGCCGAGCGAGGTCGGGGGAGTCGTCCGCAGCCGCTCCATGGCGGCGGCGATCTCGGCGAGGTCGGTGACGCGGACCGACAGCTGGTCGGTGGCGTGCAGCCCGTGGGTGACCGCGATGTCGTCGAGCAGGTCCTGCAGCGACCTGCCCTCGGCCTTGGCCGACGCGGCGATCTCGCACAGCAGCAGCGCCGCGGAGACGCCGTCCTTGTCGGCGACGGTCGACGGGTCGACGCAGTAGCCGAGCGCCTCCTCGTAGCCGAACGCCAGCCCGGGGACTCGACCGATCCACTTGAAGCCGGTGAGCGTCTCCGCATAGGGCTGCCCGGCGGCGCGGGCGAGGGTGCCGAGCAGCGAGGAGGACACGATCGAGGTGGCGTAGACGCCGGCGCGGCCCGACCGCAGCAGGTGGTCGCCGAGCAGGGCGCCGACCTCGTCGCCGCGCAGCATCCGCCAGCTGCCGTCCGCGTCCGGGATCGCGCAGGCGCAGCGGTCGGCGTCGGGGTCGTTGGCGATCACGATGTCCGCGCCGGTGCGCTCGGCGAGAGCGATCGCGCGGTCGATCGCGCCCGGCTCCTCGGGATTGGGGAAGGCGACCGTCGGAAAGTCCGGGTCGGGCTCCTCCTGCTCGGTCACGACGGCCGGCGCCGCGAAGCCCGCCTGCTCCAGGACGGTCGGCAGCGCCCCGCCGCCGACGCCGTGCAGCGGCGTGTAGACGATCGCCAGGTCGCGGGGGCCGTCGCCGGCGATGGCGGCGACGGTGTCGAGGTAGGCGTCGATGACGCCCTCGTCGAGGACGCGTCCGCCGGTGGTCGTCAGCGGCGGACGGGGCACCGTCGCCAGCGGCCCGACGGCGGCGATCCGTGCGGCGATCCCGCTGTCGGCGGGCGGCACGATCTGGCTGCCGTCGCCCAGATAGACCTTGTAGCCGTTGTCCTGGGGCGGGTTGTGGCTCGCGGTCACCATGACGCCGGCGGCACAGCCGAGCTCCCGGATCGCGAACGCCAGCAGCGGCGTCGGCAGCGGGCGTGGCAGCAGCAGCGGCACCAGGCCGGCCCCGGCCATCACCTCGGCGGTGTCGATCGCGAACACGTCGGAGTCGTGCCGGGCGTCGTACCCGATGACGACGGGGGTCCCCGGAGGCGTCCCCTCCGCCAGGAGGTACGACGCCAGGCCGGCCGCGGCGCGGATGACGACGACGCGGTTCATCCGGTTGGGCCCGGCGCCGAGCGCACCGCGCAGACCCGCCGTCCCGAACTCGAGCGTCCCCCGGAAGCGGTCGGCGAGGTCGTCGCGCGCGTCCACATCTCCGGCCTGCACGGCGGCGATCACGCGGGTCAGCTCGTCGCGGGTGCGCTCGTCGGGGTCCTCGGCGAGCCATGCTCGGGCCCGGGAGATCAGGAGGTCGGTGTCGGGCGTGGTCACCGGGCCACGGTAGCGGCCCGGTGACCCGGTGCCCGTCCGGTCAGGCGTCGATGGTGCTCAGGTCGGCGTACCGGTCCCCGGCGACGGCATCCCGCGGGACGGCGGCCTCGAGCGCCGCGAGGTCGGCGGGGGCGAGCTGCACGCCGAGCGCGCTGACGTTCTCCTCCAGGTAGCGGACCCGCTTCGTGCCGGGGATCGGCGCGATGTCATCGCCCTGCGCGAGCACCCAGGCCAGCGCCAGCTGCCCCGGCGTGCAGCCGTGCTGGGCCGCGAGGGCGCGGACCTTGTCGACGAGCACCAGGTTGGTGGCGAGGTTGTCGCCCTGGAAGCGGGGGAAGCGGCCGGTCGAGCGGGCGTCGTCGTCGGCGTCCGCCGGGACGGTGCCGGTGAGCAGGCCACGGCCGAGCGGGGAGTAGGGGACCAGGCCGATGCCGAGCTCGCGCAGCGTCGGGAGGACGGCGTCCTCGAGGTCGCGGGTGAAGAGCGAGTACTCCGACTGCAGGGCCGTGATCGGGTGGACGGCGTGCGCGCGGCGGATGGTCGCCGCGGAGGCCTCGGACAGGCCGAGGTGGCGGACCTTGCCCGCGTCGACGAGCTCCTTCATCGCGCCGACGGTCTCCTCGATCGGGACCGTCCTGTCGACGCGGTGCTGGTAGTAGAGGTCGAGGTGGTCGACGCCGAGTCGCTCGAGCGAGGCATCGGCGGCCCTGCGGACGTAGTCGTGGCGGCCGTTGACGCCGACCCAGCTGCCGTCGGGGGTGCGCTCGTTGCCGAACTTGGTGGCGAGCTGGACCTCGTCGCGGCGACCGGCGATGGCCTTCCCGACGAGGCGCTCGTTGGTGAAGGGGCCATACATGTCCGCGGTGTCGAGGAAGGTAACCCCGAGGTCGAGGGCGCGGCGGATGGTGGTGATGCCGCCGGCCTCGTCGGGGGTCCCGTAGAACTCCGACATGCCCATGCAGCCGAGGCCGAGGGCGGAGACGGTGAGGGGGGACGTCGTGCCGAGGATGCGGTTGGGGATGGGGATCGTCATGTCCGCAAGCCAACTCCTTCGAGCGCGCTCCAGGGCAAGCGGTCGGTTCGAGGACTTCCAGCTTGTGCTCGTAGATGCCGATCTTGTGGTCGATCGCACCGAGGTGGCCGGTGACCTCGGCGAGCTCGCGCAGCACCGTCTCGCGGTGGGCGCGCAGCAGGGCCAGGCGCTCCTCCTCGTTGCCGTCGCCCTCCCGGACCAGCGCGGCGTAGCGGCGCACGTCGCGGATCGGCATGCCGGAGGCACGCAGGCGGGTGACGAGCTTGATCCAGCGCAGGTCTGGCTCGTCGTAGGTCCGGTGGCCGCTGGAGGAGCGGGGGACCGGGCGCAGCAGCAGACCGTCCCTCTCGTAGTAGCGCAGCGTGTCGGCGCTCAGGCCGAGCTGGTCGGCCGCCGTCGCGATCGTCACTCCCGTCATCCTCGAATCCTCCACCCTGAAGTGCACTCCAGGTCAAGGGCCCTGGGGTGTCGCGGCATGATGGACGCGTGGCCCGCGCCTACGAGTTCGCCGACACCTGGGAGGTCGCGGCCTCCGTCGACGAGGTGGCCGGCGTGCTCACCGACCTCGAGCACTATCCGCGGTGGTGGCCGCAGGTCCGGGCGGTCGCGAAGCTCGGACCGGACACGGCCTGGGTGCGCTGTCGCTCGACGCTGCCCTACACCCTCGACCTGGTCCTCGACGCGGTCAGCCGTGAGGCGCCCGTCGTGGAGGTCGCGCTCAGTGGCGACCTGGAGGGCTTCGCCCGCTTCACGCTCACCGCGGAGGACGACGGCACCCGGCTGGACTTCGCGCAGGAGGTCACCGTCCGCGGTCGGCTGGCCCTGGCGTCGTACGTCCTCCGCCCGGTGCTGGAGTGGAACCACCGCCGGATGATGACCGGCTGTCGCACCGGCCTGACGGAGTGGCTCAGCCAGCGGCGGCGCGCTGCCTCTCCACGAACTTCGTCCCGGACCTGAGGATGAAGCCGGGCGCCAGGCGGCCGAGGCGCCAGGCGATCCGGGCCTGCACCGGCTCGACGACCAGTGGCCGGTTGGCTCGGACCGCGTCGAGGACCTTGCGGGCCAGCGCGTCGGGGTCGACCGGCCGCTTGATGCCCTGGCCCTTGAGGAAGTAGTCGCGGCCGCGGACCGGGCCCAGCTCGCCCTTGTCGAGGATCGGCGTGTTGACGGCGGCGGAGCAGATCGCGGTCACCCCGACGTTGCGCGAGGCGGCCTCGGTCCGCAGGGCGAGGGAGAGCCCGACGACGGCGTGCTTGGTCATGACGTAGGACGTCAGCAGTCCCGCCGCCATCAGCCCGCCGGCCGAGGCGGTGTTGACGATGTGGCCGCCGCCCTGGGCGATCATCCGCGGATAGGCAGCGTGCACGCCGTGGACGACGCCGCGGATGTTGATGTCGATGATCTGGTCCCAGTGGTCCAGGGTCAGCGACTCGGCGTCGCCGAGCAGGCTGATCCCGGCGTTGTTGAACATCAGGTCGAGGCGCGCGTGCTCGCCCGCGACCTCGTCGACGAGGCTCTCGACCGCGGCGGCGTCGGTGACGTCGACCAGGGCGGCACGTGCCGAGCCGGGGCCGGTGACGTCGGCCGCGACCTTCTCCGCCGCCGGGAGGTCGACGTCGGCGGCGACGACGTGGGCGCCGGCCGCGACCAGCGCGCGGGTCAGCGCCGCGCCGATCCCGGAGCCGCCTCCCGTCACGATCGCGGAGCGACCCTCCAGGGAGCTGACGGGCGTGCTCCTGCGGGGTCCCCGCGGCGTTGTTCGGGGGCGCTAAGCGGAGGAGAAGAACGTCGTGGGGTGCTCATGAGAAGGCCTTCTCGACGAGACCCACGAGGTCGGGATAACGCATCAGGTGGGCTCCTCCGTTGATGTCGAGGGTCTCGCCGGTGATCCACGCCGCGTCGTCGGAGAGCAGGAAGCGGATCGCCGCGGCGATCTCGTCCGGCTCGCCGCTGCGCCCGAGCGGGGTGTTCTCGACGTAGGCCTCGCGGATGCCGGGGATGTCCATCGCCGGCTGGGTGAGCGGTGTGACGACCAGGCCGGGTGCGACCGCGTTGACGTGGACCCGGCGCGGAGCCAGCTCGAGCGCGGTGACCTCGGTGAGGGCCACCAGCCCCGCCTTCGACGCGCAGTACGCCGCCATCCCGCTGCCGGGCTGACGGGCGTTGAGCGAGGTGATGCTGACCAGGGAGCCTCCGTCCGCGACGTGCCGCCCGGCGTGCTTGAGGGCGAGGAAGGCGCCGGTGAGGCTGATGTCGACGACCCGTCGCCACTCGGCGGCGTCGTGGTCGACGACGCGGCTGAGGGTGCTGGTGCCGGCGCAGTTGACCATCCCGTGGAAGCCGCCGTCGGCGACGACCGAGGCGAACAGCGCCTCCACCGAGGCCTCGTCGGTCACGTCGACCTCGGTGTCGGCTGACGTGCCCGCAAGGTCGCCCACCACCACCCGGTGGCCGGCGCCGCGGAGCATCGCGGCGGTCGCGGCGCCGATGCCCGAGGCTCCGCCGATGACGACGATGGTTCGCTCGCTCACTGCTGCTCCTTGACGTTCGTCGGATTCAGTTGACACATGTCAAACGGTGCGCCTAACGTGACGCCCGTCACGCAGGCTTGTCAAGGGTTCACCGGAAAAGGTGACGCGAAGGAGGACCAGGTGGGCGCACCGACCGACATGCCGAGGGTCGCCGTCATCGGTGCCGGCATCAGCGGCCTGACGATGAGCAAGATGCTCGTGGACTACGGCATCGAGTTCGCGACCTTCGAGTCCTCGGACCGCGTCGGTGGCAACTGGGCGTTCGGCAACCCCAACGGGCACAGCAGCGCCTACCGGTCGCTGCACATCGACACCTCGAAGCACCAGCTGTCCTTCAAGGACTTCCCGATGCCCGACGACTATCCCGACTTCCCGCACCACACCCAGATCAAGGACTACCTCGACGCCTACGCCGACGCCTTCGACGTCCGCCGGCACATCGAGTTCGAGAACGGTGTCGTGAGTGCCCGCCGCCTCGACGCGGCCGACGGTGGCGGGTGGGAGCTGGACACCCAGCGCACGGGGACCCGCCGCTTCGACGTACTGCTCGTCGCGAACGGGCACCACTGGGACCCGCGCACGGCGGAGTTCCCGGGCGAGTTCACCGGGGAGACCATCCACTCCCATGCCTACATCGACCCGTGGACGCCGCTGCACCTGATGGACAAGCGGATCCTCGTCATCGGGATCGGCAACAGCGCCGCCGACATCACCGTCGAGCTGTCGCAGAAGGCGATGCGCAACCAGGTCACCCTCTCGACGCGGAGCAGCGCGTGGATCGTGCCGAAGCTGATGTACGGCAAGGCGGCCGACATGAACTTCCGCACCACCCCCCACCTGCCCTTGTCCTGGCAGCGCAAGGCGATGCAGATGGGTCAGGTGATGACCGCCTCCGACCCCACGCTCTACGGCCTCCCCAAGCCCAACCACAAGTTCTTCGAGGCACACCCGACCCAGTCGGGGGAGCTCCCGCTGCGGCTGAAGTCCGGCGACGTGACGCCGAAGGGGGACGTCGTGCGGCTGGACGGGGAGACCGTCCACTTCGAGGACGGCACCAGTGCGGACTTCGACGTGATCATCTACGCCACGGGCTACAACATCACCTTCCCGTTCTTCGACCCCGACCTCATCAGCGCCCCGGACAACGACATCCGGCTCTACAAGCGGGTCTTCAAGCCGGGCATGGACGACCTGGCGTTCGTGGGCTTCGCGCAGGCCACGCCGACCCTGTTCCCGTTCGTGGAGTGCCAGACCCGCATGATCGCGGCCTGGCTGGTCGGTCGCTACGCGCCGCCCTCGATCGCCGAGATGGAGCGGGTCATCGACGAGGACACGCAGCGCTACACCGGCCACATGGTGCAGCGTCCCCGGCACACCCAGCAGCTCGACTACTTCATCTACGAGCACGACATCCGGGTCAAGGAGATCCCCGCCGGGATGGTGCGCGCAGACTCGGCGGCCCGATGACCGAGGAACGCCCCTGGGCTCGGATGGTCGACCGTCGCAGCGTCAACCGCGGCGACCAGCGGCGGGCGGCGCTGCTCGAGGCGCTCGACGCCCTGCTGCGTGAGCAGACGCTGGAGGAGGTCAACGTCGCGGAGATCTCGCGGCGCGCCGGGGTCACCCGATCGGCCTTCTACTTCTACTTCGAGTCCAAGGCGGCCGCCGTGCTCGCCCTCATGGCCGAGCTCTATGACGACGCCTCCGACGCCACCGACCTGCTGGTCAAGGCCGAGGGGGATCCGCGCAGCCGGATCCGCGCGGTCATCACGACGCTCTTCGACTCCGTCGACCGCACGCCGCACACCTACCGGGCGCTCCTGGAGGCCCGCGCGACCAGCCCCGGCGTACGCGAGCTGTGGGATGCCGGGCGGGCCGACTTCGCCCGCCTCGTCGCCGAGATGATCGAGCGTGAGCGGGCCGCCGGCCACGCCCTGCCCGGCCCTGACGCCGCCGCCCTGGCGGCCGTCCTGCTCGACCTCAACGACAACGCCGTCGAGCGGCACGCGCTCGGCGGGACCGCGGAGCGCGACCACCACATCGACGCCCTGACCCATCTCTGGATCACCAGCATCTACGGGAGCACGCCATGACCACCTCCACCCCGGTGCGCCGCACCACCTTCGACTTCCGCTCGGGCGGCGTGCGCTGCGCGGCCACGCACCATCAGCCGGTGGTTGAGGTGCGAGCGTCAGCGAGCCCGCCGGTGCTTGAGGTGCGAGCGTCAGCGACCCTCGAAACCTCCGGCGCCCCGGTCGTCGTCCTGGCCCACGGCCTCGCCGGCACCCAGGACGCCGGCATGGTCGAGTTCGCCGAGCGCTTCGCGGCGGCGGGCCTGCACGCCGTCACCTTCGACTACCGCGGCTTCGGCGCCTCCGACGTCGCGCCGGGCGCGCACCGGCAGGTCGTGTCGCTGGCCGACCAGCTGGCCGACCTCAACGCCGCGGTCGACGCCGCAAAGGAGCTGCCCGGGGTCGACCCGCAGCGGGTCGTGCTCTGGGGCGACTCGCTCGGCGGCGGCCACGTCATCACGGTCGCGGCCGAGCGCGACGACGTCGTGGCGGTCATCTCGGCGGTCCCGCTCGTCGACGGCCTCGCCGCGGCCCGGCTCGCGCTGCGCCATCACACGCCCGCGCAGCTGCTCGCCTCGACCGGGCGCGGCATGGTCTCGGCCGCCCGTCGTCGCCTGGGTCGCGGGCCGACGATGATCCCCGTCGTGGCCCGTCCGGGCGAGGTCGGCGCCCTCACGGTGCCGGGGGCGCTGGAGGACTACCTCGCCATCGCCGGGCCGACCTGGCGCAACGAGATCGCGGCGGACGTGGTGATGGAGCTCGGCGGCCGCGAGCCGGCGAAGGCGGCTCCGGTGCTGGCCGAGCGGGGCATCCCGTGGTTGGTGCAGGTCGCCGACTTCGACCGCTCAGCCCCCGTGCAGGCCGCGATGAAGGCTGCCTTCGCCGGTCGCGCCCAGGTCCGCCACTATCCCGGCGACCACTTCGACCTCTTCGCCGGCAGGCCCTTCCACGAGCCCGCCGTGCGCCACGCGATCCACTTCCTGCAGCGGCTCGGCCTGGCGCAGACGGAGCGGGAGGCGGCCCGTGCCTGACACCGTCCATGGGCTGCTGCACGCGCACCTCGAGCGCGACACCCCCGGCCTGAAGTACGGCGACCGGGTCTGGTCGTGGCGCGAGTTCCTGGCCGAGTCCGCGGCCCGCGCGCACGTGCTGCAGGACCTGATGGCGTCCGCGGAGGGGGCTGCCGGCCATGTCGGCATCCTGCTCGAGAACACGCCGGAGATGGCCATGGCCATTGCTGCCGGAGCGTTGGGCGGCCATGTCAGCGTCGGCATCAACACGACGCGACGGGGGGAGGGGCTCGCCGCCGACATCCGGCGCGGTGACTGCCGCGTCGTCGTCACCGACAGCGCCCATGCGGCCCTGCTCGCGGGCCTCGACCTCGGCGGCGCGGTCGTCGTCGACACCGACACCGACGACTGGAGCGAGCGCATCGCCGCCGCCCCGCGCACGGTCGACGGGTTCCCGACCGTCGGCGCCATGGACACGTTCATGCTGATCTTCACCTCGGGCACCAGCGGGGACCCCAAGGCGGTGCAGGTCGCGAACTTCATGGTGGTCATGTCCGGCACGGTGCTGGCCGACAAGTACGAGCTGACGCCCGATGACGTCGCCTACTGCGCGATGCCGCTCTTCCACTCCAACGCCGTGCTGGCGGGCTTCGCAGTCGCGGCGGCCTCGGGCGCAGCGCTCGCCCTCGCCCAGTTCAGCGCACGGCACTTCCTCGACGACGTCCGGCGCTTCGGGGCGACGTACCTCAACTACGTCGGCAAGCCGCTGGCCTACGTCCTGGCGACCGAGCCGAGGGAGGACGATGCGGACAACCCGTTGCGGGTCGCCTTCGGCAACGAGGCCGCCGAGCGCGACATCGTCGAGTTCGCGGAGCGCTTCGGCTGCACCGTCTGGGACGGCTTCGGCTCGACGGAGACCGCGATCATCATCACCCGCAACGAGGAGACGCCCCAGGGCTCGATCGGCGTGCCCTTCGACGGGGTGGCGGTCTATGACCGCGAGACCCGCACCGAGTGCCCGCGTGCGACGTACGACGAGAGCGGGCGGATCACCAACCTCGACGCCGCCGTCGGGGAGCTCGTCAACACCCAGGGCGCCGGCTTCTTCGGTGGCTACTACAACGATGAGCAGGCGACGGCGGAGCGGCTCGACGGCGGGATGTACTGGTCGGGCGATCTGGCCTACCGGGACGAGGCGGGCTTCGTCTATCTCGCCGGACGCACCAGCGACTGGCTGCGCGTCGACGGCGAGAACCTCGCGGCGGCACCGCTCGAGGCGCTCCTGCTGCGCCACGAGGCGATCTCGCAGGCGGCCGTCTATGGCGTCCCGGATGAACGGGTCGGCGACCAGCTGATGGTCGCGCTGCTGCTGCGCGACGGGGCAGGGCTGACACCGGGGGGCTTTGCGGCGTTCCTGGCCGAGCAGGCCGACCTGTCGGCGAAGGCCTGGCCACGCCACGTGCGGATCGCCACGACGCTGCCCACCACCGCGACCAACAAGGTCCTCAAGCGCGAGCTGCGCGCCCAGGGGACCGAGGTCGGCGCCGACCTGCTGTGGAGCCGGGGTGAGCGGGACCGCGTCTACGTCGTGGTCTGATCCGGACCTCGTTTCACCGGCTGAACGCCACGAGGGCGAGCCGTCCGGCCCGCCCTCGTGGGTGTTGCTGGTGGTGCTGCTCGATCGTCAGCGGGTGACCCGCAGGACGATCTTCCGGTAGGCCGGGCGGGCGACGTTGGCGTTTCCCGTCCAGGTGACGATCGCGCTCCAGTTGCCCTTGGCGAGCTTCGGCAGGTTCACGAGCGCCGTGCCGTTGCGCAGGTTGACGGCGACCTTGCGGGTGACCTTGCCCTTCTTGAGGGTCAGGATCGCGCGCGCCGCGACCTTGTGGCCCGAGCCGGTCGCGAGGGTGACCCGGGCCCGGCCGGTCCGCTTGGTGGTCGGCACCGGGCCTGCCTTCAGCACGGTGAAGCGGCTGGTGGTCTTCTTGACGACCAGGCTGCCGGCGGCGGTGGTGCCCCAGGTCGCGTCGTCGCCCGAGGTCGTCGCGGTCAGGGGGTAGGTGCCGACCGCGAGCGTTGCGGGCAGCGCGAAGGTCGCCGTGCCGTCGACCACGTCGGCAGTCCGGGGGGTGTTCCCGATGCCGGCCAGCGAGACCGTGCCGCCGCCCTGGGCGACGTCGACGGTGACGGTCGCCGGGGCGCCGTACGTCGCGACCGGGGCCGTCAGCGCGGACCCGGTGGTCGACTTGGAGTCGCGGAGCGCGATGAGCTCGGAGGCGTCGACCGGCGTCTCGGTGACCTGACTGGCGTTGGCAGGGATCGTTCCCTGGCCGTGGGCCTTGCGGGTCACGACCGAGTAGAGCTTCTCGGCGTCCAGCGCGGCGAGGTCGTCGAGTCCGAGGTGGATGCTGGTGCTGAACGCGCCGTCGTCGCCGATGATCGCGTTGGCCGCAGGGGTCCCGGTGAGGTCGCCGGGTGCCGTGCCGACCCAGGCCGTCGGACCGTCCATGTCGCCGACGCTGCCGCCGGTGTAGGCCGGGTCGCCCGCGGCGTACTCACGCAGCGAGACATAGACGCCGGGGGCGGTCTTGAGGAAGCCGGTGCCCTCGACTCCCACGTTGATGCCGGTCGAGTCGGTCGACAGGCTCACTGCGGTCTGTGCCGCCGCCACCTCGGCGGTCAGCGTGAAGGGCGCCGGGTAGCGGACGCGGCTGCTGCCGTCGACCAGGTTCTGGAACGTCGTGTGGTAGACGAAGCCGTCGCTGCTGGCGCCGGGCCCCTGGCCGTCCGCGACCCCGTCAGGCCCTGCGAGGTGGGTGACCAGCTCAGGTGCCCACAGGCCGCGCAGGTTGGCGAAGGTGGTGGTGCCCTCGTCGACGGTGGTCGAGAAGCCGTTGGCGTAGGGGTAGTCGTCGTAGGACGCGTCGCCCGGCGTGGGGTTCGGGTTGGCGAGCAGGTCGACGATCTCGACCCGCGTCGGCGCGCCGCCGGGGTGCTCGCCGTTGCCGGGCTTGGCCACCGGCGGCTCGACCCAGGTGCTGGCCGTGGTGGTGCCGTAGGACACCTCGGCGGTCACGGAGCCCGTGCCGGTCGAGTCGAAGGTGAACTCCGGGTCGGCGATGCGGACCCACTGGTTGCCGGTCGACGCCCAGATCGTGAAGTGCCCGTCGTAGCTCAGCGTGGTGACGCCGGTGACGGGGTCGACGCCGCCCTCGCCGTCGGCCCAGTCGATCGTCGAGCAGCGTGGCTGCGGGGTCGGCATGGCGAGCGCATCCGGGTTCGCGTCGACGCACGTCGCGCCGTCGCCGGTCTCGGTTCGCAGGGAGGCGAGCCCCATGCGGTAGTGGCGTGCCAGTTCGCTCACGGCCCAGGAGGCCGTGGCCGTGCCGTCGACGTCGCCCGTCTGGCCGGCGCGGGCCGGAGCGGGGGTCGAGGCGAGCGCGGCGCCGGCGAGAGCCGCAGCGGCGACGCCGGCGAGACCGCGACGTGCGTGGCGACCGTTGAGGATGGTGGTCATGGTTGCCTTCCAGTGGGGGCACCGGCCCGGACCCGATGCGACCTGAACTTAGGTAAGGCTGACCATAGCAGGTTGCTGACGACCTGTCAGAACGGTCGGTCGACGCTCAGCTGTCGAGACGGCGGTAGTCCTCGATGTCGGCCGAGAGCTCGGCGAACAGGGCCTGGTTGAGGTTGAACGCGACCTTGACCTCGGCCACCACGGCCTCGATCCCCGCGGCGTCGAGGCCCAGGTCGTCCAGGCGTGCCCGGTAGGCGTCCTTGTAGGGCTTCGGCTTGGGGATCCCCGGGAACTCGTAGAACGCGACGCCGACGCCCTCGGGCAGGTCGAACGTGCGGGTCAGGATGCGGCCGATGACCTGGCCGCCCGACAGGTCGCCGAGATAGCGGGTGTAGTGGTGCGCGACCAGCAGGCCGCCCCACTCGCCGGCCGCCCGGAGGCGGGTCGCGTAGGCCGACGCGGCCGGCGAGTCGACGCCCGCCGGGTCGGTGCCAGGGGCCCAGTGGGTCAGGTCGGCCTCGATCGCCGCCAGCCGCTCGAGCGCGGCGTCGTGGACTGCCGCGACCAGCGGGTCGGCGGCCTGCTCCCGGACGGCCGCCTCCAGGGCGTCGTAGACCCGATGCAGGCGGAGCAGGAGTGCGGCGTAGGCGTCGGCGTTGAGCTTGCCGTCGAGCAGCTCCGACATGAACGTCGAGTTCTCGGCGGCCTCGTGCTCGGCGCGCGAGCCCTCGCGCATCGCCAGGGAGAGCGAGGGGGTCACGGTGGTGTCAGCGACGGAGGTCACGAGGGGCCCTTCTGGGGGTCGGCGCGAGAGGACGGCGTTATCTTGACACATTGTCAGCAAGATGATGACATGACGTCAAGGAGCAGGTGAGCCTCTCCTAACTTCGAATGATAGCGTGAGCCTCGCACCCAGCAGCGGGATCGGGCCCGCGAGCTTCGGACAGGCCTCGGAGAGGCCTCGAGCCACCCTCGACCAGACAGTGAGACCCATGGCGACCCGACCGAGCCGGTCCCCGAGGCGCCGGGGCCTCCCCGCTGCCGTCCTCCCGGTCATCGCACTGCTGCTCCTCGCACTGGTCAGCGCGTGCGGCCTGAACGCCCCCGGTGCCGGCGACGACCACGGCGGGGCAGGGGGCGGCACGCCCGCACCGGCACTGGCTGACGCGGAGGTGCTCGACGACCCCCGCAGCTGGGACGGCGCGACGACCGCCGTCGTCTCCTCGGCCGAGGTCGACCCCGTCGCCGACGCTCCCGAGCCGCGGTTGCCGGTCACGGTGACCGACGCCCAGGGCACCGAGGTCGAGGTGGCCGACGTCAGCCGCGTGCTGGCCCTGGACGTCTACGGCACGCTGTCGCGCACCGTCTTCGAGCTCGGACTGGGCGACCGGCTGGTCGGTCGCGACATCTCGACCCAGTTCGACGAGGCCGCCGACCTCCCGCTGGTCACCCACAACGGCCACGACCTGTCAGCCGAGGCGATCCTCGCCCTCGACCCCACGCTGATCCTGACCGACACGTCCCTCGGCCCGTGGGACGTCATCCTCCAGATGCGCGACGCCGACATCCCGGTCGTGGTCGTCGACTCCCACCGCGGCCTCGACAACATCACCCGGCTGACCCGCGAGGTCGCCACGGCACTGGGGGTGCCTGACGAGGGCGAGATCCTCGCGCAGCGCACCGAGGAGCAGATCGCGACCACCGTCGACAGCATCGCGGGGGTCGCGCCCACCGACCTGTCCGAGCAGCTGCGCACGGTCTTCCTCTACGTCCGCGGCCAGTCCGGGGTCTACTACATGTTCGGCGAGGGCTCCGGCTCCGACTCCCTGATCGACGCCCTCGGCCTCTACGACGTGGCGGCCGAGCTCGAGTGGGACGGCATGAAGCCGGTCACCGACGAGGCGATCATCGCTGCGCAGCCCGACCTGATCCTGATGATGAGTGGTGGGCTCGACTCCGTGGGCGGCATCGACGGGCTCCTCGATCGGCTCCCGGCCCTCGCCAACACCCCGGCGGGGGAGCACCAGCGCCTCGTCGACATGGCCGACGCGCAGATCCTCGGCTTCGGGCCGCAGACCGCCGCAGTGCTCAACGCACTGGCCGTGGCGATCTATGCGCCCGAGTCCGTCTCATGAAGGTCCGCACCGGAAGGGTCGGACTGATCAGCGCGCTCCTGGTCCTCCTCGGGGTGGCGGTGGTCTTCAGCGCCGCGCAGGGACAGCTCCGGATCCCTCCGCTGGAGGTGCTCGGGTCCGTCCTCCACCGCCTCGGCCTCGACCTCGGGCCGCTCCCGACCCATCCGCGTGGCGAGTCGACCCTGTGGGAGGTCCGCTTCCCGCGGGTCGCGATGGCGGCCGTCGCGGGAGCGGCGCTGGCGACGGCGGGAGCTGTCATGCAGGGCACCTTCGGCAACCCCCTGGCGGAGCCCGCGGTCGTCGGCGTCTCCTCGGGCGCAGCCGTCGCGGCGGGCACGGTCATCGTGTTCGACATCGGCCTCTTCGGCAGCTGGACCATCGCGGTCGCTGCCTTCGTCGGCGGCCTGATCACCACGCTGCTGGTCTATCTCCTCTCCCGCGACGGCGGACGCACCGAGGTCGTCACGCTGGTGCTCACCGGCATCGCCCTCAATGCCCTGACCAGCGCCGGGCTGGCCTTCCTGATGTTCCTCGGCGACCAGCAGGCACGCGAGGAGATCGTCTTCTGGACCCTGGGCAGCCTCAACGGCACCCGCTGGGCGGCGGTGGCCGTTGCCGCGCCCCTCGCCGCCGTCGGGATCGCCGCGTCGGTCGTGCTGGCCCGCCAGCTCGACCTGCTCGCGCTGGGCGATCGCGCCGCGCGTCACGTCGGCGTCGAGGTCGAGCGGCTGCGGATCGTCTCCATCGTGGTCGTCGCGGTGCTCACCGCGGCGGCCGTGAGCTTCTGCGGCATCATCGCCTTCGTCGGCCTCGTCGTCCCGCACGTCATCCGGATGCTCGCCGGCCCCGGCCATCGGCTGCTCATCCCGGCCAGCGCCCTGGGTGGCGCCGTGCTGCTGATGCTCGCCGACCTGTGGGCCCGCACGGCGATCGACAACGCCGACCTCCCGATCGGGCTGCTCACCTCGCTCGTCGGCGGCCCCTTCTTCCTGTGGCTCATCCGCCGCTCCCGGCGCACCGCGGGAGGGGGGGCATGACCAGGACCGCCGACGTCATCCTCCCCGCGGGACTGCTCGCCCGGTCGGTGAGCGTCGAGATCGGTGGCGCCCGCATCCTCGCCGACGTCACCCTCCAGGTCGAGCCCGGAGAGGTGGTCGCGCTCGTCGGCCCCAACGGTGCGGGCAAGTCGACCCTGCTCGCTGCCCTGACCGGCGACGTCGAGCCCGCCAGCGGCACCGTCGAGCTGCAGGGGCGCCCCACGGCGTCGTACCGAGCGAAGGAGGCGGCACGCCAACGGGCCGTGCTGCTCCAGAAGTACGCGATCGCGTTCGGCTTCGACGTGCGCCACGTCGTCGAGATGGGGCGTTCGCCGTGGTACGGCACGGCGCGCAGCGACGAGGACGACGTGGTCGTGCGCCGGGCCATGCGGCACGCCGACGTCCTGCACCTGTCGGAGCGATCCTTCCCGACGCTGTCGGGTGGGGAGCAGGCGCGGACCTCCTTCGCGCGCGTGCTGGCCCAGGAGACGCCGGTGGTGCTCCTCGACGAGCCCACCGCGGCCCTCGACATCCGGCACCAGGAGTCCCTGCTCGCCACCACCCGCGACGTCGCCCGGGCCGGGGCGGCGGTCGTGGTGGTCCTCCACGACCTCTCCCTCGCGGCGGCCTACGCCGACCGGATCTGCGTGCTGGCCCGCGGTCGGGTCGCGGCGGACGGGCCGCCGAGCGAGGTCCTCACCGAGGATCTGCTGACCGTGGTCTATCAGCACCCGGTCCGGGTCATCGACCTCGACGGCTCGCCCCTGGTGGTGCCGCTGCGGGCGCCCCATCGGGGCCTGGCCGACCACGACGTCCCCGACGAGACGACCGACGAGACGACCGACGAGACGACCGACGAGACGGAGGCGCGATGACGGCGCTGCGATGCATTCGACTTCTGCTGGCGATCAACCTCGCCGCCGCTCTGGCCGTGCTCGGCCCGTCGCCCTCGGCGACCGCGGCCGGTCGGGTGACCCTCACGAACTCGGCCGGCGCCGCGGTGATCGACGCGACCTATGCGACGACCCTCACCGTCGAGGGCCGCGGCTTCCAGTCGGTCCGGGGCAGCAGCGGCGGCGTCTACGTCTTCTTCGGCACGGTGAGCGGTCGCTGGCAGCCCAGCCAGGGTGGCGACTCGGGTGAGGACTATCTCTACGTCCCCGACTCCCGGAGCAGCGCCAACCAGGGCTACCAACGCTTCCTCGCCTTCACGCCGGGAACCAGCGGGGCCTCGGGCAGCATCAAGCAGGACGGCTCGTTCTCCACCACCATCACGGTCCCGGGAGCGACCTTCAAGGCCGTCGGCCTCAACGGCCGGGCGCGGACCGTCGACTGCCGCAAGGTCCGCTGTGGCGTGATCACCATCGGCGCCAAGGGCGTCCACAACGGCAACAACGAGACGTTCACGCCGGTGCAGGTCGGCGACCTCCACGACGGATCGTCGCCCAGTGCCGACCCGTCGTCCGGTACGACGGACGCCGCTCCGGCCACGGTCGGGGATGCTGTCGAGAGTGCGCCGCAGGTGAAGGGCCCACGACTCCTCGAGGTCGACCGGACAGCGGCCCACACCGGTCGGGTCATGCCCTTCCGGGCCTCGGGGCTCCCGGCGGGCAGTCAGGTCTCGGCCGTCCTCGACGACGGCGTGGCCGCCGCCGGCCCGTTCCTGGTCGGCGCCGACGGCGCGGTCGCCGGCGTGCTGACGCTGCCGGCGGACCTCGACGCCGGCACCCACGAGCTGCGGATCTACGGCCCGGCCAGCCTGGACGCCAAGCCGGTCACCGTGCGCTTCGCCGTGGCTGTTGACGAGGATGCCGGGTCGCCGCCGGCGACCGCAGCGGAGGGAGAGGACAGCGAAGTGCCGTGGGGGCCGATCGTCTTCGGCGTCTCGGCCGTGCTCTTCCTGGCGATCCTCGCCCGGACCGTCGTGTCCGTGACCCGCCGACGGCGCGCACCCCGAGGGGCCGCCGCGCCTCCGGAGCAGTCGTGATCGCGCGGCCGACCCCGACTGCCGTGGCGTCCTGGCGCCGGGTCGTCGCGGTCCTGCTGGCCGTCGGTGCGGCGGTTGCCCTCGCCATCGGACTCGTCGGCGCCCTCACGCCCGCGTCCAGCGCCGCCGAGCCGACGGGAGCGGCGGACGCGACCACCACCGAGCCGACCGAACCCACCGAACCCACGGACCCGACGGAGTCCACGGAGCCGACGGACCCGACGGAGTCCACGGAGCCGACTGAGCCGCCGGACGAGGCGACCGAGCTGACGGATGCCGTGCTGCGCTGGGGCGTCACGCGTGAGGCGAACACCCTCGCCCACGACGGTGTCCGCTACAGCTTCCCCGGCGCCGGCACGAGCGAGGGCAATGGCGGCGAGGCCATCACCGCGGCGCAGTGGCGCCAGCGTGTCGGTGACGTCTCGATCGAGAAGGGCGACCCGGCACTGGGTGGCTACCGTCCGGCGACGTGGGCCGACCACGTGGTCGGCGCCGGAGGGTTCAGTGACCACCAGATCGTCTTCGCAGGGGGCACGGGCTCGGTCGATCCCGCGGCCGGCACGGCCCGCGTCGCGTGGCAGGGCTCCGCGACGATCTTCTTCTACTCGGGCGCCTCGCTCTTCTCCCTCACCGACCCGGTGCTGGAGATCGGCGACGGCCGGGGCGTGGTCACCGCGACGCTGTCGGGCTTCAAGTCCTCGCAGAGCGGCGGCGTCTGGTCGCCGGCTCCGGTCGCGAAGGATGTCGTCGTGGCCACCTTCTCCGCGCTGGGGCCCGACCGCTGGGAGGACTGGGGCTTCACCGCCGCGCCGGACTACCGCGGCGTCCGGGTGGCCGACGTCGCGGTGCCGCAGGTCCGGGGCGGCGACCACTGGGGTGCGTTCCCACAGCCCTTCGTCTCCTACCTCGACATGCTGGGCAGCGGTGCCTTCTGGTACTCGACGGGTGGCTCGCAGCCCAGCAAGGTGGCCCTGCCCGTGACCGTGCAGTTCGGCGCCGACGAAGGCGTCGTACCGCAGCCGTCCCCGCAGCCGACCGACCTGCCGACGGTCGACAACAGTGCCCCGCCTCCGCCGAACCCGGACGAGGTGGTCACCGTCCCGGCCCCCGGCGCTCCGGTGCCGGTCGCCGCCGCGGCTCCTCCCGCCGCGACCGCGGGCCAGGTGCTCGCTCGTCCGATGACCGAGATGCGGCTGACTGCCGCCACCCCACCGTCCGGGCGGGGGAGCGACGGTGGATCTGGCTGGGCGTGGTGGGGCGCCAGCGCACTGCTGCTGGCCGCGGCGGCCCTGCTGCTGATCCCGCCGGCCGGCGTCAGTGCGACGCGACGGGCTGGCTGACGCCGACGGCGCGCAGCACGAAGTCCTCGATCGCCGAGGCCGGCAGGTGCCGGGGGACGAGGCAGGCGTGGATGAGGGAGAGGGCGGCCTCGACGTCGGTCGTCCCGAACTCGCCGCTGGCCTGGCCGTCGAGCACGATCTCGCGCAGCACGGCCTCGACCGACTCGATGTGGTGACGCATCTCCAGGCGCGCGGTCTCCGACAGCTGGCCGACCAGGCTCGGGCCCAGGCCCATGTGGAACTGCTCGCCCGCGGCCAGGTGGTGGTGGACATAGACGCGGAGCCGGTCCGAGGGGGTCGCCGCCTGCTCCAGCGCGGCCCGCAGCTCGGTGACGTAGGCGCGGGTCGTCCGGGTCGCGAAGGCGACCAGGACGGCCTCGCGGTCGCTGAAGTGGTGATAGATCGCGGTGCGACCGAGGCCGGCGCGCTCCGCGATCTCACGCATGCTGATGCTCTCGAAGCTGCGCTCGACCATCAGCTCGGCGAAGGCCTCCAGGACGCTCTGGTGGACCTGGACGCGGTGGTCGCGCAGGGTTTCGCCGTGGATGCGGGGCACGCTCGCGATCCTACCGCCACAGCACCTGCCGTCGTCGGCTCAGATCATCGGCTCAGAACGTCGGCTCAGATGAGCGGCACGACGCGTCCGAGCAGCTCGCCCATCCGGGTCGCCGCCGCGCGGCCCGCCTCGAGCACCTCGGCGTGGTTGAGCGCCTCGCCGCTCAGGCCGGCGGCCAGGTTGGTCACCAGGCTGATGCCGAGGATCTCCATCCCGGCCTCGCGGGCGGCGATGGCCTCGAGGGTCGTGCTCATCCCGACGAGGTGGCCGCCGAGGATCCCGGCCATCCGGACCTCGGCCGGGGTCTCGTAGTGCGGGCCGGGGAACTGGACGTAGACGCCCTCGTCCAGGCTCGCGTCCACGCTGCGGCACAGCTCACGCAGGCGCGCGGCATAGAGGTCGGTGAGGTCGACGAAGTTCGCGCCGACGATCGGGGACTGCCCGGTCAGGTTGATGTGGTCGCTGATCAGCACCGGGGTGCCGGGCGTCCACGACTCCTTGAGCCCGCCGCACCCGTTGGTCAGCACGATGGCGCGGCAGCCGGCGGCGGCGGCCGTCCGGACGCCGTGGACCACGGCGGCGACCCCACGTCCCTCGTAGTAGTGCGTGCGGCTCAGGAACACCAGCAGGTGGCGGTCCGGGGCGCCGTCGGCGCCGCGCACGCGGATCGAGCGGATCTTGCCCGAGTGACCGGCGACCGCTGACGCGGAGAAGCCGGGAAGGTCCGTCACCGACAGCTCCGTGGTGTCCGCGCCTCCCGACGCGTCGAGCGCGTCGGCGGCGGGCAGCCAGCCGGACCCGAGGACGAGCGCCACGTCGTGACGGGCAACGCCGGTGATCTCGGTGAGTCGGGCGGCGGCCTCGTCGGCCAGGGCGTACGGCGTGGGGGTCTCGCTCACGGGACGACCCTACTCACCGATCGCTCACCCAGCCGTCACCACGTGCTCGCGAGCGCCTCCGGGACGTAGCCGTGACGCACGCGCTGCGGGTGGTTGCCCACCGGGAGGTAGGCGAGCTCCTCGCCGGTCGCGGTGGAGAGGACCGCCACCGCGTCGTCGTCGGACAGCGACACCCAGCAGGTCTCGTTGAGCCCCTCGGTGGACCAGTAGGGCTTGCCGTAGCCGTGGCCGGTCGTCTCCTCGTCGAAGTAGGTCGCCTCGCCGGTCGACGCGTCGACGAGCGCGGCGTAGTCGTCCATCGTGCCGGCGACGCAGAGCGTCGCGCCGTCGGCGCTGATCGCGATGCCGTGGTGGGCGGAGTCGTTGACGTAGGCCTCGCGCGGCATCGTCGGCACCCGGTTGTCCAGCTCGACGACGTCGGTGACGGCGCCGGTGGACGGCTCGGGCTCGCCGCCCAGCGTGTAGTCGCTGGTCCCGTTGAGGTCGGCGGCCTCGGTGTCGAAGACGACATAGCCGTGGAGGAAGGAGACCTGGAGGAACAGGTGCCGACCGTCGGGGTGGACCGCGACGGGCCGGACCGCGCTGCTCATGCCGGGATGGCCGGCCTCCGCGAGCTCCTTGCTCATGTCCCAGCGCTGCAGGACCTCGAAGTCGTCGACGGAGACGTACTGCAGCCAGCGGTCGGCCTTGACCGCCTGGTCGAGCGCACCCCACGGCAGGCCGATGAGGAAGCGGTCCAGGCCGAGCAGCCGCGCGATCGGGCCCAGCTGCAGGCCCATCAGGGTGCCGTCGGTGGCGTCGAGGTCGTCACCGGGCAGATAGACGCGGCCGATCGAGGCGTGCAGGATCCGCTCGCCGTCCTCGGTGTAGTTGCTCTCGTGCGGCGTCTCGCCGGAGGGGAAGGTCCGCAGCCGGTCGCCCATCTTGACGACGGTGCCGTCGTCGAGGGTCTCGTCGACCATCGAGTACTCGATCACCTGGCGCTCGGTCGAGTCCGACACCAGCAGCCGGCGGCCGTCGTTCGACAGCTGCATGTGGTCGGTCCGGAAGCCGTCCATCTGCTGCTCGCGCACGATGGAGTCCGTGCGTCCCGCCGTCGCCTTCGCGATGTCGATCCACACGACGTCGGCGAAGCTCGGGCGGGAGACCGCGAGGTACTTGCCGTCCATCGTCGTGAACATGTCGTCGACGTACTGGTTGTGCCCCTGGCCCGGGCCGGCGTTGATCGCCAGGAAGAACACGAGGTCGATCGGGCTGGAGATGATGCGGCGGTTCTCCTCGGCCTTGTCGGGGATCAGGTTGATGCCGCGCTTGAGGACCTCGAGCGAGTCGGCGTCGACCACGCTCGCGGTGCCGTCCCAGTTGTTGCCCACCCACATCACCGAGCGCAGGCCCGGATCAGCCGGTCGTACGGCGATGGGCAGCTCGTGCTGCGCCTCCGGGGTCTCGGGCTCAGGAACCGACGTGGCGGTGCCGCAGGCGGCGAGCCCGCCGAGCGCGGCGAGGAGCAGGGCACAGGACGCCACGGCGACGGGGCGGGGAGCACGCATGACCTGACAACGATTCAGGTTCGCCGCGGTCACGCCGCGGTCGGCCTCAGAGTCCGGTGGACCGGCAGGGCCGGATCCGCAGGGCGTTGACGTAGTCGTCCGGCGCGTCGGCCGACTCCGCCGCGTCCGCGAGCACCCCGAGGTAGGACGCGGACGGCAGGCCGCCCTCGAAGGCGTCGAGGACATAGGTCCAGGCGACGATCTCGCCGACCATCGTGGAGATCCGCACCTTGGTGCGGCGGTAGAGGCCGGAGTCGGCGGACTCCCACTGGTCGAGGGCCCGCTCGTCGAGCGGGCTGACGTCATAGACCGCGACGAAGACCTGCTCGAACGGGTCCTGGACGATCGTGGCCAGGGCGCCGTCCCAGCCGTGCTCCTCGCCACCGAAGGTGAGGCGCCAACCGGTCAGCCACCCGGTCGTCCGGAGGGGGGAGTGGGGACACCGCTCGCCCATCCGCGCCGGGTCGAGGTTGGTCCCGTAGGCGGCGTACGACGTCACGGGCTCAGGGTAGTGCCTGCGGCGACCATGATCTGGCCACGACCTGGCCATGACCTGACCGTGACGTCGCACGCCGACCGGTCATCCGCCGACGTACAGCAGGTGGTTGGCGGGGGTGGCGGGCGAGCAGAGGATCAGCAGCACGCAGGTGCGCGCCGTGCCGGTGACCTTGCCCTTCGTGCTCGCGGCGACGATCGCGCTGCTGACCGTGGCCGGCGTGGCCGACGGATTGGCCTGGAGGTAGAGGGCTGCGGCCGCGGCGACGTGGGGCGAGGCCATCGAGGTCCCGCTGATCGTCCTGGTGCCGTTGGCGAGCCAGGCCGAGGTGATGTCGACGCCGGGCGCGAACAGGTCGACGCAGGTGCCGCGGTTGGAGAAGCTGGCGCGTGCGTCGTTGCGGTCGCTGGCGGCGACGGTGAGAGCGGCCGGCACCCGTGCGGGGGAGACGCGGCAGGAGTCGGCGTCCTCGTTGCCCGCGGCGACCGCCATCGCGACGCCGTCGGCGATCACCCGCTGGACCGCGGTGTCGAGCGCCGTCGAGGCGCCGCCGCCGAGGCTCATGTTGGCCACGGCCGGGGCGCCGGCCGCGTGGTGCGCGACGACCCAGTCGAGTCCGGCGATCACGTCGGAGTTGGAGCCGGAGCCCTCGCAGTCGAGCACGCGGACGCCGATCAGCCGGGTCTGCTTGGCCAGGCCGTGTTGCACGCCGCCGATGGTGCCGGCGACGTGGGTGCCGTGGCCGTTGCAGTCGGTCGCGTTCGTGTCGTCGTCGATCGTGTCGGTGCCGTGGACCGCGCGCCCCCCGAGGTCGGGGTGGGTGGTGAGGATGCCGGTGTCGATGACGTAGGCGTCGACGCCGGCTCCGGTGGCGCCGTAGGTGTAGCTGTTGTCGAGCGGCAGGCTCCGCTGGTCCACCCGGTCCTGACCCCAGCTGCCGGTCGGGCTCTGGGTGTCGCTGACGCTCACCCGGCGGTCGAGCTCCACGGACAGGACCCGCGAGTCGCCACGCAGGAGCGCGAGGAGGGAGTCGGTCAGGGTCGCGGCGAAGCCGTTGAGCGCGTGCTCGTAGACCTGGGTGACCGCACCGCCGCGGTTGCCGACGAGGGAGTCGGCCGTCCGCTCGGCGTCGGCGGACGGCGCGAGCGTGACGATGACGTCGAGGAGACCCGCTGCCTGAGCGGGGGCCGGTGCGGCGTGGGTGGGGCTGGGCGAGAGGGGGACGAGGCCGGCGACGGCGAGCGTGCAGGCAGCGGCGAACCCGAGAATCCGAGACATGTGGGAGCACTTCCTCGTTCGTGGTCGACGCCCCGAGCGGCGTCGTACCGGAAAGTAGCTGCACTCTGCCCGAGCACGATGTCGGGCACAAGCACCACGGCACTAGTGGTCATCTCCGGAAGTTCTCCGGGGGTCCCGCGCCCCGAGCGCGCACCTCGCGGCGTTGCTGACGCTCGCAAGACGACCCGGTATGGCGTCGCGTCTGCGCCTTGCGATGCACGCACTCGGAGCACGGGCCACCCCCGAACAACTTCCGGAGATGACCACTAGGCTGGGAGCGTGACCCACTTCGATGTCCTCGTCCTCGGTGCCGGCCCCGGTGGGTACGTCGCCGCGATCCGCGCCGCACAGCTCGGCAAGTCCGTTGCCGTGATCGAGAAGAAGTACTGGGGCGGCGTCTGTCTCAACGTCGGCTGCATCCCGTCGAAGGCGCTGCTGAAGAACGCCGAGCTGGCGCACACGCTCACCCACGAGAAGGCCAAGTTCGGCATCGAGGGTGACGCCACGATGGCCTTCGGTCCGACGCACGCGCGCTCCCGCCAGGTGAGCGCCGGCATCGTCAAGGGCGTCCACTTCCTGATGAAGAAGAACAAGATCACCGAGGTCGACGGCTGGGGCACGTTCACCGGGCCGAAGACGATCTCGGTGAAGGCCGAGGACGGCTCGACCACCGACTACACCGGCGACAGCATCATCATCGCCACCGGTGCGACCGTCCGGACCGTCCCCGGTGTCGAGGTCAACGGCAAGAACATCGTCAGCTACGAGGAGCAGATCCTCGACGAGAACCTCCCGGGCTCGGTCATCATCGGCGGCTCCGGCGCGATCGGCGTCGAGTTCGCCTACGTGATGAAGAACTTCGGCGTCGACGTGACCATCGTCGAGTTCCTCGACCGGATGGTCCCGACCGAGGACGCCGACGTCTCCAAGGAACTCGCCAAGCACTACAAGAAGCTCGGCGTGAAGGTCCTGACCTCCACCGCCGTCAAGGGCGTCGAGGACACCGGTTCCGGCGTGAAGGTCCGCATCGCTCCGGCCGCGGGTGGTGACGAGCAGGTGCTCGAGGCCGACAAGTTCCTCGCGGCCTTCGGCTTCGCCCCGCGCATCGAGGGCTACGGCCTCGACGCCGCCGGCGTGAAGGTCACCGAGCGCGGCGCGGTCGAGATCGACGACTACTGCCGCACCAACGTCGAGGGCGTCTACGCCATCGGCGACTGCACGGCCAAGATGATGCTCGCCCACGTCGCCGAGGCCCAGGGCATCGTCGCCGCGGAGACCATCGGCGGCGCCGAGACGATGCCGATCGACTACGACTTCATCCCGCGCGCCACCTACTGCATGCCGCAGATCGGCTCGTTCGGCTACTCCGAGCAGCAGGCCAGGGACAAGGGCTACGACGTCAAGACGGCGTCCTTCCCGTTCTCGGCCAACGGCAAGGCTCAGGGCCTCGGCGAGGCCGTCGGCTTCGTCAAGATCGTCGCCGACGCCGACTACAACGAGATCCTCGGCGCGCACATGATCGGCCCCGACGTCACCGAGCTGCTGCCCGCGCTGACGCTGGCCCAGAAGTGGGACCTGACCGCCGACGAGGTCGGGCGCAACGTCTTCGCGCACCCGACGCTGACCGAGGCGGTCAAGGAGGCGATCCACGGGATCGCCGGCCACATGATCAATCTCTGAGGCAGCGTCCGTCCGAGGAACGAGGGCGGGCGCGTGGGCCGAAGAGGTCGAGCAGGCGCCCCCCTGCGAGCCTGCGAGCAGGGGTGACCGCCGTGTCGAGACCCACCAACCGCGCGAACGAGGAGTGTCCGGTGACCCGAGTAGTGATCGTTGGCGGCGGACCCGGTGGCTACGAGTCGGCCCTGGTGGCGGCGCAGCTCGGCGCGGAGGTCGTGGTGGTCGACTCCGACGGGCTCGGCGGCTCGGCGGTGCTCACCGACTGCGTCCCCAGCAAGACCCTGATCGCCACCGCCGAGGTGATGACCGACCTGATCGAGGCGGGCGAGCTCGGCATCGAGATCGAGCGACCCCGGGTCGACCTGGCGAAGGTCAACCAGCGGGTCAAGGCGCTCGCCCTCGCCCAGTCCGCCGACATCGGGAGCCGGCTGGCCCGCGAGGGCGTGACCGTCGTGCCCGGCCGCGGCCGTCTGGACGGCCCGGCGCGGGTGGTCGCGACGCTGGCCGACGGCACCGAGCAGACCTACGACGCCGATGCCGTCCTCGTCGCGACCGGCGCCGCGCCGCGCGTGCTCCCGTCCGCCGTACCGGACGGGGAGCGGATCCTGACCTGGGAGCAGGTCTATGACCTCGACGTCGTTCCCGAGCACATGATCGTCGTCGGCTCCGGTGTCACCGGAGCGGAGTTCGCCAGTGCCTACCAGGCGCTCGGCATCCCCGTCACCCTCGTCTCCTCGCGCGAGCGGGTGCTGCCGGGGGAGGACCAGGACGCCGCACAGGTGCTCGAGGACGTCGCCACCCGACGCGGGATGACCGTCCTGGGCCAGTCCCGGATGCAGTCGGTCGGCCGCGACGGCGACCAGGTCACCGTGACCCTGCAGGACGGCCGCACCGTCACCGGATCGCACTGCATCCTCGCCCTCGGGTCGGTGCCCAACACCGCCGGCCTGGGGCTCGAGGAGGCCGGGGTGCACCTCGACGAGGGCGGCTTCGTCGAGGTCGACCGGGTTTCGCGCACGTCCGCACGGGGGGTCTACGCCGCCGGCGACTGCACGGGCGTCCTCATGCTCGCCTCCGTCGCGGCGATGCAGGGCCGGATCGCGATGCGGCACGTCCTCGGCGACGCCGTCGCTCCGCTGGACCTGCGTGACGTGTCCTCCAACGTGTTCACCTCTCCCGAGATCGCGACCGTCGGGGTCACCCAGCAACAGGTCGACGCCGGCAAGGTGCCCGCCGAGGTGGTCCTGCAGCCGCTCGCCACCAATGCCCGCGCGAAGATGCAGGGCATCACCGACGGCTTCGTGAAGCTCTTCATCAGCCCCGGGTCGGGCCAGCTCCTCGGCGGCGTCGTCGTCGGCCCGCGCGCCTCGGAGCTGATCCACCCCGTCACGCTGGCCGTCACGGAGCGGCTGACGGCCGATGAGTTCGCCGACACCTTCACCGTCTATCCGTCGCTCAGCGGCTCCATCGCCGAGGCAGCGCGGCGCCTGCACGGCTCCTGACGACGGCGTTTCGCGAGGGGTGCACCCGACCTGAGAGGATCGGCGGCATGCGCGTGCACCTCGGCTGCGACCACGCTGGCCTCGAGCTCAAGTCCCATCTCACCGACTGGCTCACCGAGCACGGCTACGAGCCGGTCGACCACGGTCCCTTCGTCTACGACGCGCTCGACGACTACCCGGTCTTCTGCCTGCGCGCCGCCGAGGGTGTGCGCGCCGACCGCGAGGCCGGACTCGACAGCCTCGGCGTCGTGATCGGCGGCTCGGGCAACGGCGAGCAGATCGCGGCCAACAAGGTGCAGGGCATCCGCGCGGCGCTGGCCTGGTCGGAGCAGACCGCGAGCCTGGCGCGCGAGCACAACGACGCCTGGGTCGTCGCCGTGGGCGGCCGCATGCACTCCCTCGAGGAGATGACCCGCCTCGTCGAGGTCTTCCTGACCACGCCCTTCCCCGGCGACGAGCGGCACGTGCGGCGCATCGGCCAGCTGTCGTCGTACGACGCGACGGGCGAGCTGCCGCCCCTGCCCGAGTCGGCGCTCGGGCACGGGGATGCCTGAGGGCCACACGCTCCACCGACTGGCCGACGAGATCACCGACGTCTTCGGCGGCGCCCTCGTCGCCTCGGGCAGCCCGCAGGGCCGCTTCGCCGAGAGTGCCGCCCGGATCGACGGGGCCCGGCTCATCGACGCGGACGCGTGGGGCAAGCAGCTGTTCGTGCGCTTCGAGGGAGACCGGTTCGTCCACGTCCACCTCGGGCTCTACGGCACCTTCGACATTCGCAGGGATGTCGCCGAGGTGCCGCTCCCGGTGGGACAGGTGCGGTGGCGCCTGGTCCGCACCGACGGTGCCTCCGGCACGGCGTCCTACGGCGACCTGCGGGGACCGACCGCGTGCGCGCTGGTCACCGACACCGAGCGTCAGGCGGTGGTCGCCAGGATCGGACCGGACCCGCTGCGGGCCGATGCCGACCCCGACCGCGCGTGGGCGAGGATCAGCCGGAGCAGCGTCGCGATCGGTGCCCTGGTGATGGACCAGAGCGTGCTCGCGGGCGTCGGCAACGTCTATCGCGCCGAGGTGCTGTTCCGGCACCGGATCCATCCGCTGCGACCGGGTCGGTCACTTCGGGTCTCACAGTGGCGCTCGATCTGGGACGATCTGGTCGTGCTGATGAGGGAGGGAGTGCGGACGGGTCGGATCGACACCGTCCGTCCCGAGCACACCCCCGAGGCGATGGGCCGTTCGCCACGCGTCGACGACCACGGCGGAGAGGTCTACGTCTACCGCCGGGCCGGCATGGCCTGCCACGTCTGCGGAGCAGGCGTGCGCACCGAGGTCCTCAATGCCCGCAACTCCTTCTGGTGCCCCCGCTGCCAGCCGGTCTTCCGATCGCGAGCCGCGCGGTGATCGCCACCGGACGCCGGTGGTTCACCTCCGACCGTGGCATCGCGCTGCTCCTGGCGGCTGTCTCGACGGCGGCGGTCGTGGGCATCGCCGTCAACCCGATGGCCGTGCCGATCAATGCGGTGTTCGTGCCGCTGGTGATGGCCGTGCTGCTGCTCAGCAACCGGGTGCTGCCGTGGTTCGGGGCCTACATGCTCGTGGCCCTCGGTGTGGCGGCTTCCCTCCAGGAGGAGTGGACTTCCCGCAGCGTCATCGCGGTCACGGTCATGTTCCTGCTGACGTGCGCCGTGATCCTGCTCGCGCGGGGTCCGCGCCGTCTCGCGGTCAGCCGGTTCCGCGGCGAGTCGATGCTCGTCGACCTCCGCGACCGGATCCTCGCCCAGGGCGAGATCCCGTCGCTGCCCTCGACCTGGCTCGTCGAGTCGGCCATGTCGTCCGCCGGCGGGTCCGGCTTCGCCGGCGACTTCGTGGTGGCCACCTCCCGGGGCCATGGTCACCGCATCGAGCTGGTCGTCGTCGACGTCTCCGGCAAGGGGGAGGCCGCCGGCACCCGTGCCCTGCAGCTCTCCGGCGCGATGGGCGGCCTCGTCGCGGCCCTGCCGCCGGATCGCTTCCTCCCCGCCGCCAACGACTACCTGCTGCAGCGTGCGTGGGAGGAGGGCTTCGCCACCGCGGTCCACCTCTCCGTCGAGCTCTCCACCGGCGACTTCGAGCTGCGCAGCGCGGGCCATCCGCCGGCGGTGCACCGCCAGGCGGGCTCGGGCCGGTGGGAGGTGCTGCGGGCCGACGGTCCGATCCTCGGGGTGGTCGACGAGGTCGACTACGACTGCGTCCGGGGCCGGCTGGCCCCGGGCGACAGCATGCTGCTCTACACCGACGGCCTGGTGGAGCGCCCACGCCGCGACATCGAGCTCGGCATCGACCAGATGAACGGCGAGGCCGAGTCGCTGCTGCGTCGCGGCTGGGACGGGCTGGCCGAGCGGCTGGTGGCGGCGGTCGGCTCGCCCGACGACGACCGCGCTCTCGTGGTCGTCCACCGACGCCCCTGAGTTACAGCAGGGCGGGGCCCATGTGGCACGATTGCCCGTGCCTTTCGGGCCGCCACGCGCGGGCCGGGAAGCGTCCGGGGATGTAGCTCAATGGTAGAGCCTCAGTCTTCCAAACTGATTACGCGGGTTCGATTCCCGTCATCCCCTCGAAGTGCGGTCTGCAGCCCTGTCGGACGGGGCCCGCAGGCCGGCAGACGGGGCGTAGCGTAGTGGCTAGCGCGCCTGCTTTGGGAGCAGGAGACCGCAGGTTCGAGTCCTGTCGCCCCGACTCGCAGATGCCGTCCGATCATCCCGATCATCCCGATCAACGGCGGGCCACCGGCCCGCGCACCATCCACTGAACAGTAGGAGAAGACCTGTGAAGAGCGCCGTCGAGACCTTGAGCCCGACCCGGGCCAAGCTGACCGTCGAGGTGCCCTTCGAGGAGCTCAAGCCGAGCCTCGACGCGGCCTACCAGACCATCGCGAAGCAGATCAACATCCCCGGCTTCCGCAAGGGCAAGGTCCCGCCGGCCGTCATCGACCGCCAGATCGGTCGCGGTCCCGTGCTCGACCAGGCGATCAACGACGTGCTGCCGAAGGCCTACGTCGAGGCGCTGCAGGAGAACAACCTGACCCCGCTGGCCCAGCCGGAGATCGAGGTCACCAAGCTCGAGGACAACGATGTGCTGGAGTTCACCGCCGAGGTGGACGTCAAGCCCGAGATCGACCTCCCGGCCTACGACGGCCTCGCGGCCAGTGTCGAGGACCTCGCCGTCAGCGACGAGGACGTCACCGAGCAGGTCGACGCGCTCCGCCAGCGGTTCGGCACCCTGATCGACGTCGAGCGGGCCGCGCAGGACGGCGACTTCGTCGTCATCGACCTCGTCGCGACCAAGGACGGCGAGGTCGTCGACGGCGCCGAGATCTCCGGCTTCTCCTACCAGGTCGGCAAGGGCGGCATGATCGACGGCCTCGACGAGGCGCTCGCCGGCGTCGCCGTCGGCGAGGAGAAGGCGTTCACCACCCAGCTCGTCAGCGGCGACCTGGTCGGCCAGGACGTCGAGGTCAAGGTCGTCGTCAACCAGGTCCAGGAGCAGGAGCTCCCGGAGCTTGACGACGACTTCGCCCAGGAGGCCTCGGAGTTCGACACCCTCGAGGAGCTCAGCGCCGACGTGCGCGAGCGGCTCACCCGCGGCAAGCGCCTCGAGCAGGCCGCCGCGGCACGTGACGCCGTCCTCGAGGCCCTGCTCGAGAAGGTCGAGGTGCCGCTGCCCGAGACGATGGTCACCGAGGAGCTCAACGCCCGTCGGGAGAACCTCGAGCAGCAGCTGCAGCTCTCCGGCATGACCCTGGAGGCCTACCTCGATGAGGAGAAGCAGACCCAGGACGAGTTCGAGGCCGACCTCGAGCGCCGGGTCCGCGACGCGGTCGCCGCGCAGTTCCTCCTCGACGAGATCGCCGACAAGGAGGAGATCGGTGTCGACCAGGGCGAGCTGACCCAGCACATGATCCGCCGGGCCCAGCAGTCCGGTCAGGACCCGCAGGAGTTCGTCAACCACATGTTCGAGCACAACCACGTGCCCGACCTGGTCCAGGAGATCCGCCGCGGCAAGGCCCTGCAGCTCCTCGTCGAGGGCGCCGAGGTCAAGGACGGCTCCGGCAACGTCGTGGAGCTGAAGAACCTCCAGGCCGACGGCACCTTCGCCGAGCCGGTGGAGGAGACCGAGGCCCCGGCCGAGGAGTCCGCCGAGGAGTCGACCGAGGAGTCCGCGGACGCCTGAGGCACCCGCTCGAGTCCATCGGCCCGTCGCGTCCCGCGGCGGGCCGATGGCTTTCCTGCAGTGCGCGCGTTGAGTGTACGGCTGTGCACTCAACCGGATACGCTGCGTCCATGAGGCAGGACCCGACCATCATCGAGGCGATCGCCCTCGCCACGGCCGTCGTCGACGAGCTCGTGGTGGCGACGGCCCGCGACACGCACCACGCCGTCACCGACCGGGTGCACGGCCTGCTGCGGCGTGGCCTGGGGCCCGCCGGCACTCCCGCAGAGCTGCTCCACCGCGGCATCTCGGGCACCGTCTACGGCGCGGTCGGCCTCGGCCTGCGAGGAGCCAGCCGGGGACTGGCGCGCGTCGCCGACTCCGGCCACGGCCCGGGGTTGGAGGAGGGGCCGCGGGGGCGCTTCGTCAGCTCGGCGATCAACGGCCTGATCGGCGAGGAGCTGCGCCGCGAGCGTCCTCGCCTTGCCATCGAGATGGGGGTTCGTCGCCACGGCCACGACGTCCGCCTGACGCGGCCCGACGTCGCCGCGGCGTTCCCCCGGGCCACCGGACAGCTGGTCGTCTTCCTCCACGGCCTGTGCGAGACCGAGGACTACTGGCGGCGCCATCGTGACCGCACCGGCGCGACGTACGGCGAGACGCTCGCCGGGCACGGATGGACTCCGGTCTACCTGCGGGCCAACACCGGACTCCCGCTGCGGGAGAACGGCGTGGTGCTGGCGTCCCTGCTCCAGCGGTTGGTCGACGTCTGGCCCACCGACGTCACGCGGATCGCGCTCGTCGGGCACTCCCTGGGCGGCCTGGTCATCCGGGCCTCGTCCGCGGTCATCGCCGACGGCGAGGCCCCGGCCGCCTGGACGCGGCTGGTCAGCGACGTCGTCACCCTGGGCACCCCGCACCTCGGCTCCTGGTTCGCGGTCTCCGCCGACCGGGCGAGCCGGAGGATGTCCCGCATCCCCGAGGTCGCGCCGTTCGGCCGGATCATCGACCGGCAGGCGCCCGGGATCCACGACCTCATCGAGGGCCTCGCCCACGACGTCCCGCCGCTGCCCCATGCTCGCTACCGGCTGGTGTCGGCCAGCCTCAGCGGGTCACCGCGCCACCCGGTTGCGCGGTCCCTCGGCGACCTCCTGGTCACGCCCCTGTCCGCCGTCGGACGCGACCGGCAGGGCACCGATCTGTTCCCCGACGCCTCGACCCTGCACGTCGGGCGCGCCGACCACTTCGACCTGCTCAACCACCCCGAGATCCACCGGGCGCTCGTGGAGTGGCTGGTCGAGCCCGCGCGGGAGGTGCCGGCGCCGGTCCCGGCCTCGGCCGGGTGAAATCCGCTGTCGGCGAACAGCGGCCCGTATCGCGTGGATCTGGCGCACCGGGCGGCTAGTGTCGCTCGCGTGACTCAGAATCTTCCCGGTGGCTCCGCCCCCTCTGCGCGCGGGCCCGAGATGAACGGCGGCGCGGGGATCAACTTCCTCGACGACAACATCTACAGCCGGCTGCTCCGCGAGCGGATCGTGTTCCTCGGCTCGGAGGTGCGCGACCAGAACGCCAACGCGATCTGCGCCCAGCTGCTCCTGCTGTCGGCCGAGGACCCCGAGGCCGACATCTTCCTCCACATCAACAGCCCCGGTGGCTCCGTGGACGCCGGCATGGCGATCTACGACACGATGAACTACATCCCCAACGACGTCGCGACGGTCGGCATGGGCCTGGCTGCGTCGATGGGCCAGTTCCTGCTGTGCGCCGGCGCCAAGGGCAAGCGTTACGCCCTGCCGCACGCGCGGATCATGATGCACCAGCCGTCGTCCGGCATGGGCGGCTCGGCCTCCGACATCAAGATCCAGGCCCAGCAGTCGCTGCACATCAAGAAGGTGCTGCTCGACCTGATCGCCGAGCACACCGGCCAGAGCGTCGAGCAGGTCACCGAGGACGCCGACCGCGACCGCTGGTTCACCGCCCAGGAGGCACTGGACTACGGCCTGGTCGACCAGGTCATCAAGAGCGCCAGGGAAGCCGTCGACGAGGGTCGTCCGGCCCACAAGAAGGACTGAGGCACGTCATGAACTACTACATCCCGCAGTGGGAGGAGCGGACCTCCTACGGGTTCCGCCGCATCGATCCCTACGCCAAGCTGTTCGAGGACCGGATCATCTACCTCGGCACGCCGATCTCCGACGACGTCGCCAACGCCGTCATCGCGCAGCTGTTGTGCCTGCAGTCGATGAACCCCGACCAGGACATCAGCATCTACATCAACTCACCGGGCGGATCGTTCACGGCGCTGACCGCGATCTACGACACGATCCAGTTCATCAAGCCCGACGTGCAGACGGTGTGCATCGGCCAGGCCGCCTCGGCCGCCGCGATCCTGCTCGCCGCCGGCGCCAAGGGCAAGCGTCTCGCGCTGCCCAACAGCCGGATCCTGATCCACCAGCCCTACACCGAGGGCACCTTCGGCCAGACCTCGGACATCGAGATCCAGGCCAACGAGATCCTCCGGATGCGCGAGCTGCTCGAGAAGATGATCAGCGACCACTCCGGCAAGTCGATCGACGAGGTCAGCCGGGACATCGAGCGCGACAAGATCCTGACCGCTCAGGGCGCCATCGACTACGGCCTGATCGACTCGATCCTCGAGTCGCTCAAGACCCCGGCACTCGTCTGACCAGCAAGCAACGATGAGCACCCCGATCGACGTACGGTCGACCCCGTGTCCCGCCCCCCAACGGGCGCGGCACGGGGTACCGTCGGGGAGTTCACACCTGAGGAGGACCCGTGGCACGCATCGGTGACGGTGGCGACCTGCTGAAGTGCTCGTTCTGCGGCAAGAGCCAGAAGCAGGTCAAGAAGCTCATCGCTGGTCCGGGTGTCTACATCTGTGACGAGTGCATCGATCTCTGCAACGAGATCATCGAGGAGGAGCTGGCCGAGGGCAGCGAGGTCGAGATCGCCGACCTCCCCAAGCCCAAGGAGATCTTCGACTTCCTCAACTCCTACGTCATCGGTCAGGAGCAGGCCAAGAAGTCGTTGGCCGTCGCGGTCTACAACCACTACAAGCGGGTCCAGGCCGGCGTGCAGGCGGTCGGCGGCGCGTCCGGCAAGCACAGCAAGGACGAGGTCGTCGAGGTCGCCAAGTCCAACATCCTCGTCATCGGCCCGACCGGCTGCGGCAAGACCTATCTGGCCCAGACCCTGGCGCGGATGCTCAACGTGCCGTTCGCGATCGCGGACGCCACCGCGCTGACCGAGGCCGGCTATGTCGGCGAGGACGTCGAGAACATCCTCCTCAAGCTGATCCAGGCGGCCGACTACGACGTCAAGAAGGCCGAGACCGGCATCATCTACATCGACGAGATCGACAAGGTGGCCCGCAAGGCCGAGAACCCGTCGATCACCCGCGACGTCTCCGGTGAGGGCGTGCAGCAGGCGCTGCTCAAGATCATCGAGGGCACGACCGCGTCGGTGCCCCCGCAGGGTGGCCGCAAGCACCCGCACCAGGAGTTCATCCAGATCGACACGACCAACATCCTGTTCGTCGTCGGCGGCGCCTTCGCTGGTCTGGAGCACATCATCGAGCAGCGGGTCGGCAAGAAGTCGCTGGGCTTCACCGCCGAGCCCCGCGGCGAGGCCGAGCGGGCCGCCGACGACCTGCTCGCCCAGGTCCGTCCCGAGGACCTCACCAAGTTCGGCCTCATCCCCGAGTTCATCGGCCGCCTCCCGCTGATCGCCAGCGTGAGCCCGCTGGACCAGGAGGCCCTGGTCCAGATCCTCACCGAGCCCCGCAACGCGCTCACCAAGCAGTACAAGAAGCTCTTCGAGCTCGACGGTGTCGAGCTGGAGTTCACCGAGGACGCTGTCGCGTCGATCGCCGACAAGGCGCTCGAGCGCGGCACCGGCGCCCGCGGCCTGCGCGCCATCATCGAGGAGGTCCTCCTCCACGTGATGTACGACGTCCCCAGCCGCGGCGACGTCGAGAAGGTCATCGTGACCGGCGACGTCGTCATGGACGACGTCGCGCCCACCCTGGTCCTGCGCGAGTCCAAGCCCAAGAAGAAGTCCGCCTGAGCAGCGACCGCGCGAGGAACGAGCGCGGTCGCGTCGCGAAGGCGGGTTGAGGAGCGCCCGCGACCGAGGCACGAGGTCGTCGCGAAGAGGCATCTGCCCGAGCTGCCGCGGCACGAGCCACGTTCGGGGACCGATTCACCACGGTATGTAGGTGAGTTGTCGCTTGCCGGGTGGAACTCCGCCATAGAACTGTCCACTTGCCTACATACCGTGGTGAATCGGACGCCCCAGGTCTGACCGGATTTGCTCCACAGGCAGCAGAATCGCTGGTCGCTGTCCCCAGCGCTGCAGCGACGCGGCCCCTGGTGGGGTGCCTCGCACACACGATGGTCCGATGGATCCACTCCGAATTCTGACGGCGACCTTCGGCTTCTTCACCCGCCAGGAGGCGCTCAGCGCCGGATACCTCGACAAACACCTCACCCAGATGGTGCGGTCACGCACGTGCATCCGGTTCCGCCGCGGGTTCTACGCGTTCGTCGATGAGTGGGAGGCGGCCGACGATGTCCAGCGTCACCTGATCCGCTCGCGCGCCGTACTCCGATCGCTGGGGGACTCGGTCGCCCTGAGCCACGCCTCCGGGGTCGTGGCGCATGGCATCGACGCATGGGGCCTTGGACTCGGACGCATCCACGTGACCCGGCTCGACGGCGGCCAGGGTCGAGTCGAGGGTGACGTCGTCCATCACGAGGGAGTCGTCGACGATCACGACCTCGTCGACACGGAGGTCGGAAAGGTGTTGAGAGCCCCGAGGTGCGTTCTTGAGGCAGCCTCACGACATCCGAGTGAGGTGGCGATGTGCGTGCTTGACTCGGGACTGCGCTCGGGCCAGTTCGTCATTGATGACCTGTGGTCGCTGCACGCGCGCCTGCAGAGGTGGCCGGCAGCACCTGCAGATCCCGCTCCGTATGGCGTACGGGCGAGCCGGCTCGGTGGGAGAGAGCCGCGGGCGGTGGTCGTTCCGCTCGCTCGGCTTCCCCGCGCCCGAGCTCCAGTGGGAGGTCCGTACGTCGTCGGGTCTGCTCGTGGGGATCTGCGACTGGGCGTGGCCGAAGTACGGGTTGCTCGGCGAGTTCGATGGAAGGGTCAAGTACGGCCGGTTGCTCCGGGATGGGCAGGAGCCTGGCGACGCGGTGTTCGATGAGAAGAAGCGTGAGGATCTGCTCCGGGAGGAGACCGGATGGCCCATGGTGCGTTTCGTGTGGCGCGATTACGAACGGCCGTCGGAGATCGGACGGCGCCTCGACCGGTGGCTGCCGCGTTTCCGCGACCTGCCTGCCTGACCGGCACTCGCCGGTCACGTCGGCTACGACGGTTGCCGATTCACCACGGTATGTAGGCGAGTTGGTGCTGCCCGCGGCGAACTCCAGACGGGAAGCGGAAGGTCGTCTGCATACCGTGGTGAATCGGTTGCCGATTCACCTACATACCGTGGTGAATCGGCGCGCCCGTCCTCGCCGAGCGCCATCGCCGGTCCGGAGCAGATCATCGAACAGCGGGTCCGCACGAGGTCGCGACGGCGCGTCTCGAAACCCGGTCGTCGCGAAGCGGCATCCGCCCCGGCCCGACCGCGGATGGCTGGGTGGGCCGTATCGCTTTCCCGCGTTCGGGAACCGTCCAGGAGACCGTTCGCGATCCTGGGAGGCCGAGATGACCATTCCATCGTCCTGGAGGCAGGACACCGAGAAGCACGGAGCCGACGACCCGACGACGGGTGAACTCGTGGCCCGGGTGACCGAGGACGTGCGGACCCTCGTCCGCGACGAGCTGCGGCTGGCGCAGCTGGAGATGACCGGCAAGGCCAAGCGCGCCGGCATCGGCGCGGGGCTGTTCGGCGCGGCCGGGCTGCTCGCGCTCTACGGGGTCGCCGTCCTGGTCGCGGCAGCGGTGATCGCGCTCGCGTTGGCGGTGCCGGCATGGTTGTCCGCGCTCCTCGTGGGTCTCGCGCTGCTGGCTGGTGCCGGCGTCGCCGCTGTGGTCGGCAAGGGCCAGGTGGCCGAGGCGACGCCTCCTGTCCCGGAGGCTGCCCTCGCGGGCGTCAAGGCCGACATCGACGCCGTCAAGCACCACGGCGCACGGTGACGGGAGGAGAGCAGATGACCGGGAGCACCGGCCGCCACGCGGCCACCGAGAGCACCAACGGGACCGCCCCCGACCGGCACGAGGTCGAGCGGGAGATCGAGCGCACCCGTGAGCAGCTGGCACGCGACATCGACCAGCTCGCCGCCAAGGCCGACGTCGTGGGTCGCACCCGCCGGCGGGTCGACGAGGTCGGCCAGACGAGGGTGATCGCGGTCGTCGGCCTGCTGGCCGCCGCCGTCGTGACCGTCGTCGTGGTCCGGCGCCGGCGAGGTGGTCGACGATGACCGCCGAGAGGACGGAGAAGAGGACCAGCCGGAGCGCGAAGCTGCTCTATCGCCCGTGGGGCCTGATCGGCAGCCTCATCGGAGGTCTCGTCGCCGGCCAGGTGTTCCAGCAGGTGTGGCGGCGGGTCGACCCGGACGCCTCCGAGGACCCGCCGAAGCCCTTGCAGTCCGAATACCGGCTGCGCAAGGTCCTGGTCGCGGCGATGCTCCAGGGCGCGATCTTCTCGGTGGTCCGGGCGCTCATCGACCGTGGTGGCGCCCGCGCCTTCGAGCGCTGGACGGGGGAGTGGCCGGGCGACTGAGGCCCGACCGCACGAGAACCCGGCCCCGACTGCTCAGGCTGCCCGGACTCCCGACTACTCGGGCTGCTCGGCGATCTCCGCGGCGACCGTGATCTCGTTGGCGTCCTCCGCGACGGTGAACTCGAGGTCGCCCACCACGTTGCCCGTACGACGGAGGTCGTCGGCGGCCTTCTGCGCGGACTCGATGAGCTGCGCCGGGCCGGTGACCTCGACGCGCGCGAGCGGGGCGCGCATCTTCACCTTGGCGGCCGACTTCGCGCCGCGGATGCCCGACAGGGCGGACGCGACCGCGTCGATCATCGAGCCGTCGGACGCCGCGGCCGAGCCGAGCTCGGTCACGGTCGGCCAGGGGGCGCGGTGGGCCGAGCCCTCCTGCCACCACGACCAGACCTCCTCGGTCACATAGGGGAGGAACGGAGCGAGCAGGCGGAGCTGGACCTGGAGGGCGAGCGCCAGGGTCGCGCGGGCCGAGTCGGACGCGTCGCCGCCCTCGGCGTCGTAGGCCCGCTCCTTGACCAGCTCGAGGTAGTCGTCGCAGAACTCCCAGAAGAACTTCTCGGTCGTCTCGAGGGCCGTCGTGTAGTCGTAGGCCTCGAACGCCTCCGTGGCCCGGGTGACGACGCCGGCGAGGCGGCCGAGCAGGGCGGTGTCGACGGGCTGGCTGACGAGTGCCACGCTGAACTCGGTCGCGCCGACGCTGCCGAGCACGAACTTCGAGGCGTTGAGGACCTTCATCGCCAGTCGGCGGCCGACCTTCATCTGGGTCTCGTCGAAGGGCGAGTCCAGGCCGGGGCGGGCGATCGCGGCGCGCCAGCGGACGGCATCGGCGCCGTACTTGTCGAGGATCTCGTTGGGCACGACGACATTGCCCTTGGACTTCGACATCTTCTTGCGGTCGGGGTCGACGATGAAGCCGGAGATCATCGCGTGCGACCACGGGGCCGCGCCGTTCTCGAAGTGCGCACGCACGACGCGGCCGAACAGCCAGGTCCGGATGATGTCGTGGGCGTGGGTGCACAGGTCCATCGGGAAGACCCGCGACCACAGGTCGGGGTCGGACTCCCAGCCGCCCGCGATGTGCGGGGTCAGGGACGACGTCGCCCACGTGTCCATCACGTCGGGGTCGCCGACGAAGCCGCCGGGCTTGCCGCGCTGGTCCTCGGTGTAGCCGGCCGGAGCCTGGGTCGACGGGTCGACGGGCAGCTCGGCCTCGGTCGGCACGAGCAGGCGGCCGTGGTCGGGCTCGCCGTCGGCGTCGAGGGGATACCAGACGGGGAAGGGGATGCCGAAGAAGCGCTGGCGCGAGATCAGCCAGTCGCCGTTGAGGCCGCCGACCCAGTTGTCGAAGCGGTGCTTCATGTGCGTCGGCAGCCAGTCGATCTCCGCGCCGCGCGCGAGCATCTGGTCCCGGACGCCGGCGTCGCGGCCGCCGTTGCGGATGTACCACTGGCGAGTGGAGACGATCTCGAGGGGCTTGTCGCCCTTCTCGTAGAAGTTCGCCATCCGCTGGGTCGGCTTCGGGTCGCCGTCGAGGTCGCCGCTCTCCTTCAGCTTCGCGACCATCGCCTCGCGGGCGGAGTGCACGGTCTTGCCCTGCAGGTCCTCGTACGCCGCCGAGGCGACGTCGGAGGAGAGCCACTCGGGCGTCTCGCGGGTGAAGCGGCCGTCGCGGCCGATGACGGTGCGGACCGGCAGCCGCAGCTCGCGCCACCACTGCACGTCGGTGAGGTCACCGAAGGTGCAGCACATCGCGATGCCGGCGCCCTTGTCCTTCTCGGCGGCCGCGTGGGCGAGCACGGGGATCTCCACGCCGAACACCGGGGAGGTGACGGTGGTGCCGAAGAGGTCGGCGTACCGCTCGTCGTCGGGGTGCGCGATGAGCGCGACGACCGACGGGATCAGCTCGGGGCGCGTCGTCTCGATGAACACCGGCGAGCCGTCGGGCTTGTGGAAGGCCACGCGGTGATAGGCGCCCGCGTAGTCACGCGCCTCCAGCTCGGCCTGCGCGACCGCGGTCTGGAAGGTGACGTCCCACAGGGTCGGCGCCTCCTGGAGGTAGGCCTCGCCGCGGCTCAGGTTGCGCAGGAAGGCGCGCTGGCTGACGGTCTGCGCCTTCGCGCCGATCGTCGTGTAGTTGATCTTCCAGTCGACGCTGAGGCCGAGGGTGCGCCACAGGTCCTCGAAGATCTTCTCGTCCTGCTCGACGAGCTGCTCGCACAGCGCGATGAAGTTGGGCCGGCTGATCGGCACCTGCCGCTTGGGGTCCGGCTTCTCGGGCGGAGTGAAGTCCGGGTCGTAGGGCAGCGACGGGTCGCAGCGGACGCCGAAGTAGTTCTGCACCCGGCGCTCGGTCGGCAGGCCGTTGTCGTCCCACCCCATCGGGTAGAACACCGACTTGCCCTGCATCCGCTGGAAGCGCGCGATCAGGTCGGTGTGGGTGTAGGAGAAGACGTGGCCGACGTGCAGGCTGCCGCTGACGGTCGGCGGCGGGGTGTCGATCGCATAGACGTTGTCGCGCGGCTGCGTGCGGTCGAAGCCGTAGGTGTCGTCGGCCTTCCACTGCGCGGCCCACTTCTCCTCGAGCCCCTCCAGCGCCGGCCGGTCGGGTACGACGACGCCGCTGGTCCCAGCGGGCGTCGGGTCCGTGGCCTGGGTGCTGTCGCGCTCGGTCATGGTCATGGATCCTAGTTCGCTCGCACCTGCGTCCTTTAACCGGCGGCTACCCTCGACAGATGCTCGGAACCTCGGGATTGACGCGCATCACACTGCTCAGCCTGCTGCTGGGTGCGGCCGCGACCCTCAGCGGCCTGCCCGCCCCCGCCGCGCCGGCCGCGGGCCCGGCGTCGGTCACGCTGTCCGGATCCGGCTGGGGCCACGGCCACGGCCTCTCGCAGTACGGCGCGCAGAACGCCGCGGAGAACCTGGGCAAGAGCACCAACCAGATCCTCGACTTCTACTACCCGGGCACACGCAATGCACGGGTCGGCGGCACCATGCGGGTGCTGCTGACGGCGAACCCCGCGGACTACACCGTGGTCGGCGCCCGGTCGAACCTGACCGTCCGCAGCGCGCGCACCGGCACCTCGTGGCGGCTCGCGCGCACCGGGGCCACCCGGTGGCGGCTCTCGCCGGTCGACGGCAACCGCAACACCCGGCTGTGGGTGCTGACCGACCGGTGGCGGGCCGTGCGCGACATCCCCGGCGAGGCCGAGTTCCGTGCGGCCGGAGCGGCGATGCGGCTCTTCCACCGGGGCGGCACGTCCACCTACCGCGGCGCACTGCGCTCGGCCGTCCCCGGCGACGGCGTGGGCCGCGACAGCGTCAGCATCGTCTCGCTCGAGACCTACCTGCGCGGCGTCGTCCCGGCCGAGGTGCCAGCGCTCTGGAGCCCGCACGCCGTACGCGCGCAGGCCGTCGCCGCCCGCACCTACGCGGTCTTCGAGCGGAGCAGCACCCACCCGCGTCACTACGACCTGTGCGACACCGCCTCCTGCCAGGTCTATCGGGGAGTGAGCGTCGAGCACTCGGCCAGCGACCGCGCGATCGCGGCGACCGCGGGCATCGTGCGGACCTATGCGGGCAAGCCGATCTTCGCCCAGTTCTCCTCCAGCAGCGGCGGCTGGACGCTCGCGGGGGCGCAGCCCTACCTCGTCACGAAGCGTGACCCGTGGAGCCAGTGGTCGGGCAATCCCAACACGTCCTGGGAGGTGACGCTGAGCGACGACGCGATCGAGAAGTCGTTCCCCGGCATCGGTGACTTCCAGCGACTCGAGATCACCGAGGTCGCGAATGCCGGGGGACGGGCGGCCAGCGTCAAGGTGGTCGGCGCCAGCACGTCGACGACGCTGACCGCGGATGCCTTCCGGATCCGCTTCGGCCTCAAGTCGACGATGTTCGAGGTGAAGTAGGTCTGAGCGGTGGGCGCGCCAGGAAGGCGCGCAGCAGCAGGCCGACGACCAGCGCCCAGAAGGCGGCGCCGATCCCCAGCACGGTGACGCCGGAGGCGGCGACCACCAGGGTCGCGGCGGCGGCCTCGCGCTCGGACGGGTCGGCGAGGGCCTCGGCCAGCGCGGCACCGAGTGTCCCGAGCAGGGCCAGGCCGGCGGCGGCCTGCATGACGCCGTCCTCGGCGGCGACCACCATGGCGGCGAGGGCGCTGCTGCCCACCGCCAGCACGAGGTACGACGCCAGGGCACTCACCGCCGCCAGCCACCGCCGCTTCGGGTCGGCTCCCGCGGCCGGTCCCGCGGCGAGGGCGGCGCTGATCGCGGCGAGGTTGATCGCGTGGCCCCCGGTCGGCGCGCCCAGGGTGGTGCCGATGCCCGTGACCGCGAGGGACTCGCGCCACGGCACGCGGTAGCCGAAACCGGCCATCACCGCGACGCCCGGGACGTTCTGCGAGGCCATGGTCACGACATAGAGCGGCAGGGCGATGCCGACCAGCGCGGACAGCGACCAGGTCGGGGTGGTCCAGGTCAGGCTGGGCGCCAGCGCGGACGCGGGGACGTGCGCAGTCAGCAGCACCGTCCCGAGGGCGACCGCGAGCGCCCCGGGCACCGCCCACCGGGGAGCGAGGCGCAGCAGCACCAGCCAGGTGAGGATGATCGGCGCGACCTGGCGCGGGGCATCGACGACGGCGAGGACCGGCGCGAGGCACAGCGGCAGCAGGACCCCGGCCAGCATCGCGCGGGCCAGGCTGTGGGGGATCGCGGCGACGAGGTCGCCGAGCCCCGGCACCAGGGCGGTCAGGAGGATCAGCAGCCCGGTGACCACGAACGCGCCGATGGCAGCCGACCAACCGCCGGCCACCCCGGCCATCGACGCCAGCAGCGCGGCGCCGGGCGTGGACCAGGCGAGCGTCACCGGGATCCGGTGGCGCCAGACGAGCCACGCCATCCCGAGCGCCTGCGTGACGCAGAGCGTCGCCAGGCCGGAGGCGGCCTGCTCGGCGCTCGCGCCCATCGCGGTCAGGCCGGCGAGGACGACGACGAAGGAGCTGCTGAAGCCGACGACCGCGGTGATGATGCCCGCGAGCACGGGACCATGACCCTCGACCTGTCCATCGACCGGGCCCTCGACCGGGCCCTCGACCGGGCCCTCGACCGGGGTGGACGGCTCCTCGGGGGCGGTCATCGCGGGTCGGAGTCCAGCGCGGCCCGCGCGGCGATCACCGCGTCATAGACCGGGCGCGCGAGGGCGGCGCCCTCCCGTCGTACGTCCGCGGCGGGGAGGATAACGAGCCTGTTGAGCCGCACCTCGCTCGGGCGGCCCTCGCGGTCCCAGCCTCCGGTGCCGACGTCCATCCACAGGCGACCGGCGGCCGCCTCCTGCGCAGTGTCGCGGTCGTGGTCCTTGCTGGTCAGGACCAGGCAGCGCACCAGCAGGTCGCCGTCGGTGGCGGTCTCGGTGCCGATCACGAGCACCGGTCGGTCCTTGCCCCGGGCCGGGTCGTCCTCGAAGGGCACCCAGGCCCACACGACCTCGCCGGGATCGGGACGGCCGTCGCTGAGCGGCGCATAACTGCCGTCGGGGCTGCCGTCGGGGCTGCCGTCGGGGCTGCCATCGGGCTGGTCGGTCATGGACCCTCCTCCGCTGGGTCGAGCAGGAACTGGTCGATCAGGCCGGGCGTCGCGGCGACGGCGAGCGCGCAGGCGGCGGGCACGGGCATGTCGTCGACCTGGATGCTGCCACGGCCGCCGGCGGTCGTCGCGCTGACCGAGACCAGGCCGGCGCGGCGCTGGAACCAGGTCGCGCGGTGGTTCCAGCCGATCACGTGCCGATCGGCGAGGGCGTCGCGGCTGCGGGCCAGCGACCCGGACCGCATCACGACGTGGCCGGCGAGGTGCGCGTGCCCGAGCGCGCGGCTGCGGTCGATCGCGAGGAGCAGACACAGGACGACGACCAGCGCGGAGAGGACCAGGAGTCGGGGCGTCGCCTCCGTGAGCAGTACGACGACGACCGGCGCCGCGGCGAAGGGCAGCCCGCCGAGCAGGGCACGGGTGAAGCGTCGCGTGCGCGCCGCCGGACCGTGCGGGGTGAGCGTGCCCGTGGCCGGCTCGGGCGTGTCGAGCACGGCGGCGGCGACCTGCCGGGCGGTCGAGGCGGGGGCGGGGGGCAGCAGCACGGCCGAGCTCGACTGGTCGGAGCCGAGGCCGGTCACGATGGCCCGGACGCGCCGCCCGCGCACCCAGCGCAGGACCGCCGGCTCGGCGATCGAGACGCCGGCGAGACGGGCCACGTCGATGCTGGTCTCCCGCCGGGTGACCAGGCCGCGTCGTACGTGCCAGGCGGCGCCCTGGCGGGACAGCAGGAAGCCGCCGTTGGTCACGAGGTAGCCGACGACGCCGAGGAGCAGCGCCACCACGAGGCCCGCGACGGCGACGGCTGCGACCAACCTGGCATCGACGAGCGCGAAGTCCTCCTCCGAGATCCTGATCTCGACGAGCTCGGCGAGCTGGCCCACTGCAGCCAGCACGGCACCGACGGCGACGAGCACGGTGCCGCTGAACGGCGAGTACCAGAGCCAGCGGACGGAGAAGCGGGTGACGACGACCTCGGGGGCGATGACCGGCGCCGCGTAGCCCGCATCGGGGTGCTCGGCTCCGGCGCCGCGGGAGTGGAGCAGCCTGGTCCGGAGCCCGGCGGCCTGCTCGCGGGGGAGCGCGTCGAGCTCGAGCCGCTCGTCGGCCTCGGACGTGACGCTGCCGGTGCCGATGACCACCTTGGCCAGCCCGAGCACCCGGTGGACCGGCGGTGCGGTCAGGTCGACGGTGCGCACCCGGTCGACGGGCGTCGAGAGGTTGTGTCGTTGGAGCAGCCCTCGGCGCAGCTCGACGCGGTCGTCGTGGATCCGCCAGGTGGTGGTGAGATAGCGGACCACGCCGAGCGCGACCGGGACGCCGACACCGAGCAGTGCCCACGGACCGGTGCCGGAGGCGCCGCCGGCGACGAGCAGGCCGATCAGGACAGGCAGGAACTTGCCGACCTCGATGATCGGGTGGACCAGCAGCATCCGCGGGTCGAGCCGCTCCCAGTCTGGCTGCCCCGTAGGCCCCGCCTGCGTCGTGTGCGCCGTCGGGCCGATCGTCACGTCGCGTCGCCCGCGTCGAGGTCGGCCTTCAGGGTGAGGTCGTCGACCAGCCGGATTGCGACGGCCTGGTCGAGCCCCTCGATCTGCAGCGGGCCTGCCGCCGAGGCGGTCGTGACCGTGACGGTGGCGAGGCCGAAGATCCGGGCCATCGGGCCCTGCGCGAAGTCGACGGTCTGCACCCGCGACATCGGCGCGATCCGCCGCTCGCGGGCCCACCAGCCGCGCTGGGTGTAGACGGCCGTGTCCGACACCTCCCACCGGTGCACCTGATAGCGCCACTGCGGCACGACGAGAGCGACGGTGGCGCTGACGACGACGACGGCCGCGGCCAACGCCCACCGCCAGGGGTCCGGTACGACGAGCACGGCACCGACCACGCCCACGACCATCACGACCAGCGCCTCGAGCACCGCCTCGACGTACCAGAGGGTCCGGGCGCGGGGACTCACCCGGTGGGCGGGGTCGCGAAGGCGGGTCACGACCGCGAGCCTACGGTGCCCGGGCCCGAGACCTTGGTCCCCCATCGGGGGGCCGGTCCACCCCCGGAAGTGACCACGTCTCGGTCCGTTCGGTCAGATTTCGGCCCGGAGCGGGCCAGCGATCCCGCGTTCGGCAGCTGGAGCGCTCGTCGGCGACCTAGCCTTGCCGCGTGTTGGACACCTTCACCCTGCGCGTGGCCTTCGGGCTGGTGGCGCTGTGCGTGCTGGTGCTCTTCTACGGCGCGACCTACCGCACGACCCGCGCGGCCTACAGCGGCTGGTGGTGCGCGTCGCTGGCGTGCTTCATCACCGGCGCGCTGCTGTTCCTCTTCAACGGCACCGCCGTGCAGGTGGTCGCCAACCCGGCCGGCAATGTCGTCGGGGCGATGGGCGCCGGATGTCTCGTCGGCGGGGCGCGGTCACTGGGGGAGCGGGACACCACCTGGTGGCAGCTGGCCGTCGTGCCCACCGGGGTGCTGCTGGCCTCCGCTGCCGGCACGCCGTCGCGCGACGTGTGGTCGGGCGGCGCGGCCTATCTCGCGGGCATGGCGGTCCTCATCGGCTGGTCGGCGGCCGAGGTGCGCCGGGTGTTGACCGCTCTCGACCACGTGCGCCCGCAGATCCACTTCGCGCTGGCCTCCATCGCCCTGTCCTCTGCGGCGATCGGCTCCTTCTATCTCCTGAGGGCCGTCGTGTTCGTCGTCGTCGGACCCGACCACCCGGTGTTCAGCATCGGCTTCGGGAGCCCGACCACGACCCTGTTGACGCTGATGTTCCTCGTCGTCGTGACCTACTCGATGTCGGCGTTGAGCCACGAGCAGCAGACCTCTGAGCTGCGGGTGCGCGCCACCCGCGACGACCTCACCGGACTGCTCAACCGTGCTGAATTCCTCCGCACCGCCCAGCGCCAGGTCGACGGCCTGCGGCTCGGCAGCCACGGCGCGGTGGTCCTCGCCGACCTGGACCGTTTCAAGCGGCTCAACGACGGCAGCGGTCACGCCGCGGGTGACGAGGCGCTGCGCGCGTTCGCGCTCGCCTGCGAGGAGGTCGTCGGCGACCGGGGCCTGGTGGCCCGGCTCGGCGGTGACGAGTTCGTGCTGCTGACCGCGGGCTGTCCGGCCGAGGAGATCGCGGCGTCGATCGTCCGCAGGTACGCCGACAGTGCCCCGTCGCGCCCGACGGTCAGCTTCGGGATCGCTGGTGTCGCCCGCGGTGAGGATGTCGAGGCCGCGCTCGCGCGCGCCGACGTCGCCCTCTACGAGGCGAAGCAGGCCGGTCGGGACCGGATCGTGACGGCCTGACGCAGGACCGCCCCGGTCATCGAGGAGCGAGCGCCAGCGAGCGTCACGAGATGCCTGTGCTCACCTCGACGAGGTCCGCACTGTGGTCTCGAGACGCGTCGCTCGGCCCTCGCAGGCTCGGTCCGAGCCGACGCTCCTCGACCTGCGGACGCTGTCGGCGCCTTCGCAAGCTCAGGCGCCGGCGTCCTTGAGCTCGCAGACGACCTCGCCGTTGCCGATGGTGGCGCCGACCTCGGCCGCGAGGCCGGTGACGGTGCCGGCCTTGTGGGCCTTGAGGGGCTGCTCCATCTTCATCGCCTCGATGACGACGACGACGTCGCCCTCGGCGACCTCCTGGCCGTCCTCGACGGCGACCTTGACGATGGTGCCCTGCATCGGGCTGGTCACCGAGTCGCCCGAAGCGGCGGCGCCGGCTTTCTTGCCACCGGCGCGCTTCGGCTTCTTGGCTCCGGCGGCCGGACCGGAGGCGATGCCACCGAGTCCTGCGGGCAGGACGACCTCGACGCGCTTGCCGCCGACCTCGACCACGACGGTCTGTTTCTCGGCGGGCTCGTCGGCCTCGCCGGCACCGCCCTGGTAGGGCTCGATCGTGTTGTTGAACTCGGTCTCGATCCACGTCGTGTAGACGTCGAAGGAGCCCTCGCCGGTCGGGTTGGACGACGCCACCCAGGCGGGGTCGTTGACGATGACCTCGTCGAAGGTGAGCGCGGTCGGCATGCCGTCGACCTCGAACTCGGCGATCGCGCGCCGGGAGCGCTCGATCGCCTGGGTGCGGTCGCGGCCGGTGACGATCAGCTTGGCGATGAGGGAGTCGAACGAGCCGGGGATGGTCTCGCCGTTCTCGTAGCCGCCGTCGACGCGGATGCCCGGGCCCTGCGGCGGGTTCCACTTGGTGAGCGTGCCGGGGGCCGGCATGAAGTTGTTGCCGCCGTCCTCGGCGTTGATCCGGTACTCGATCGAGTGACCGCGGACCTCGGGGTCGTCGTAGCCGAGCTCCTCGCCCGCGGCGATGCGGAACATCTCACGGACCAGGTCGATGCCGGTGACCTCCTCGGACACGCAGTGCTCGACCTGGAGGCGGGTGTTGACCTCGAGGAAGGAGATGGTGCCGTCGGCGGCGACGAGGAACTCGCAGGTGCCGGCGCCGACGTACTTGGCCTCGCGCAGGATGGCCTTGGAGGACTCGTAGAGCCGCTCGTTCTGCTCGTCGGTGAGGAAGGGCGCGGGGGCCTCCTCGACCAGCTTCTGGTGGCGGCGCTGCAGCGAGCAGTCGCGGGTGGAGACGACCACGACGTTGCCGTGCTGGTCGGCCAGGCACTGGGTCTCGACGTGGCGCGGCTTGTCGAGGAACTTCTCGACGAGGCACTCGCCGCGACCGAAGGCCGAGATGGCCTCGCGGGTCGCGGACTCGTAGAGCTCGGGGATCTCCTCGAGGGTACGGGCGACCTTGAGGCCGCGTCCGCCACCGCCGAAGACGGCCTTGATGGCGACCGGCAGGCCGTGCTCCTGGGCGAAGGCGACGATCTCGTCGGCGTCCTTGACCGCGTCCTTGAGGCCGGGCGCGAGCGGCGCGCCGGCCGCCAGGGCGATCTGCTTGGCCTTCGCCTTGTCGCCGAGGCCCTCGATGGCCGCGGGGGAGGGGCCGATCCAGATCAGCCCGGCGTCGAGGACGGCCTGGGCGAACTCGGCGTTCTCGGCGAGGAAGCCGTAGCCGGGGTGCACCGAGTCCGCGCCGGACTTCTTCGCGACGTCGATGATCTTCTCGATCACGAGGTAGGAGTCACCCGGCGTCGAGCCGTTGAGCGAGTAGGCCTCGTCGGCGAGGCGGACGAACAGGGCGTTCGCGTCGGGCTCGGCGTAGACCGCGATGGACTCGATGCCGGCGTCCTTCGCAGCCCGGATCACGCGGACGGCGATCTCTCCACGGTTGGCGATGAGGACCTTGCGCAGCGGCTGCACGGACTGGGACACGAAAGACACTCCTGACGGCTGAGTCGGTGGCGGCGGTTCACGCGCCACCGACGGAGTCTAGGGCCCGTGGGACCCGGTCTCGTCCACCTATCCGCTAACCGGTCAGTAATGACTGGTGGATGTGTCCGGCGCCACACCTTGCGGCCATCACCTCCTGCGGGCTCCTCAGGTTAACAATCGTTAACCAGACGACCTAGGATGGCGACCATGACCCAGTTCGAGCTGTCCCGCGAGCACGAGGCGTTCCGTCGTACGGTCCGCGACTTCGCCGAGGCGACGATCCGCCCCCACGTCGGCGAGTGGGACCGCGCCCACCACTTCCCGACCGACGTGGTGCAGAGGATGGGTGACCTGGGACTGTTCGGTCTCACCTCCCCCGAGGAGTACGGCGGCGCCGGGATCGATCCCGCGGACGGCCCGTTCACGTCGCTGTGCCTGGCGATCGAGGAGCTGGGACGCATCGACCAGTCGCTCGGCGTGACGCTCGAGGCCGGCGTCGGCCTGGGGATCAACCCGATCCTCACCTACGGCACCGAGGAGCAGAAGGCGACCTGGCTGCCCGACCTGGTCGCCGGACAGCGTCTCGCCGGTTTCGGTCTGACCGAGCCCGGGGCGGGCTCGGACGCCGGGGCGACGAAGACCCGGGCCGAGCTCGAGAACGGCGAGTGGATCATCAACGGGTCCAAGCAGTTCATCACCAACTCCGGCTCCGACATCACCTCGCTGGTGACGGTCACCGCGCGCACCGGCGTCAGTGACACGGGCCGCCCCGAGATCTCCGCGATCATCGTGCCCGCGGGGACGCCCGGCTTCGTCGCGGAGCCGGCCTACGACAAGCTCGGCTGGAACATCTCCGACACCCATCCGCTCGCCTTCTCCGACTGTCGGGTGCCCGAGGGCAACCTGGTCGGGGAGCGTGGCCGGGGCTACGCACAGTTCCTCGCCATCCTCGACGACGGACGAGTCGCGATCGCCGCGCTGGCGGTCGGCCTGATCCAGGCCTGCGTCGACCTGTGCGTCGAGTACTCCCTGGATCGGCAGACGATGGGCGGACCGATCGGTCGCAAGCAGGGTGTCGCCTTCCAGATCGCCGACCTGGAGGTCATGCTGCACGCCTCGCGGATGCTGACCTACCGCGCGGCGGCCATGAAGGACGCCATGCTCGGCGGCGGCGGTCCGTCGATGAAGGACTTCAAGCAGGCCGCCTCCGTCGCCAAGCTCTACACCAGCGAGTCCGCCGTCACCGCGACCCGGATCGCCACGCAGGTCTTCGGCGGCTACGGCTTCATGGAGGAGTATCCCGTCGCGCGCTTCTATCGCGACGCCAAGATCCTCGAGATCGGCGAGGGCACCTCCGAGGTCCAGCGCATGCTCATCGCCCGGGGGCTCGGCCTGCCCGTCGAGTGACCCCGAGGTGGGCAGGTTTCTCGACCGAGGTGGGGAGGTTTCTCACCCGAGGTGAGGAAGTTTCTCTGTCGTACGTCGACCCGATCGGATCAGCGCAACCAGAGATCGGTCCACCGGTGGCCGAGCTCGCGGACCATGGTGCGCACGAGGGGAAGGCTCACCCCGACCACGTTGTGGTGGTCGCCCTCGATGTGGGTGACGAACGCGCCGCCCAGGCTGTCGACGGTGAACGCTCCGGCCACGTGCAGTGGCTCACCGGTGGCGACGTAGGCCGCGATCTCGTCGTCGTCGACCTCGGCGAAGTGCACGGTCGTCGAGGCGGTCGCCGCGGACTGGCGCCGGCCCGTCGTGTCGCGCAGGCAGTGGCCGGTGTGCAGGACCCCGGACCGTCCGCGCATCGCCTGCCAGCGGGCGAGGGCGTCGTCGGCGTCGGACGGCTTGCCCAGCGCCTCGCCGTCGAGCTCGAGCACCGAGTCGCAGCCCAGGACGAGTGCCTCGGGGGGCAGGTCGTCACGGTCGGCGACTGCCCCGCACTTCAGCTCGGCCAGACGCAGGGCGAGCTCGGCGGGCGGCACGTCGACCACCTGTGACTCGTCGACCCCGGACACGATCACCGTCGGGTCGAGCCCGGCGGCGCGGAGGGTCGCCAGGCGTGCGGGCGAGGCGGAGGCGAGGACGAGGACGGGCACGCCGCCACCCTACTGACCGGTGTCGGGCGTCAGATGCGGGCGAGGGCCATCTTGAGCGGGTCGAGACCGATCGAGCCGAGGTCGAGGGCCGCGGTGTGGAACGCCTTGAGATCGAAGGCGGCGCCGTGGCGCGCCCGCGCCTCATCGCGCGCCTCGAGCCAGATCCGCTCGCCGACCTTGTAGGACGGCGCCTGCCCCGGCCACCCCAGATAGCGGTTGACCTCGAAGCGGAGCGAGCCGTCGTCCATCCGGCTGTGGGCGCGCAGGAATTCATGGACGAGGTCGGCGTCCCAGGTCTCGCCACCGCGCCAGCCGAACGGGTTGTCCTGCGGGATGGTCAGACCGAGGTGGACGCCGATGTCCACCACCACGCGCGCGGCGCGGAAGCCCTGCATGTCGAGGAAGCCCAGCCGGTCGCCGGGGTCGGCGAAGTGGCCGAGCTCGTCCATCAGCCGCTCGGCATAGAGGGCCCAGCCCTCGCCGTGCCCGCTGACCCAGCTCATCAGTCGCTGCCACCGGTTGAGGAGCCCGGCCTGGAAGACCACCTGGGCGCACTGCAGGTGGTGGCCCGGGACACCCTCGTGGAAGACGGTCGTGGTCTCCCGCCAGGTCGAGAACCGCTCGTGGTCGTCGGTGAAGGAGAACCACATGGTGCCCGGCCGCGACAGGTCCTCGGAGGGAGGCGTGTACCAGGCGCCGCCGTCGTTGATCGGCGCCACCTTGCAGTGCAGCGTGCGGATCGGCTCGGCGATGTCGAAGTGCTGGCCGTTGAACGTCGCGAGAATGGTGTCGGACTTCTCCTGCATCCACGCCTGGAACGCCTCGCGGCTGCCGAGGTCGCGGGCCGGGTCGGCGTCGAGCGCCGCGACGGCATCGGCGACCGATCCGCCGGGGACGATCCGCTGCGCGGTGTGCGCCATGTCGTCCTCGATGCGCTTGAGCTCCTCCCAGCCCCACAGATAGGTCTCCTCGGGGTCGACGCTCGCGCCGAGGAAGCCGCGGGAGGCCAGGGCATAGCGTTCCCGGCCGACCCCGTCGACCTCGCGCCCGCGGGGGAGCAGGTCCGCCTCGATGAACCGGCCGAACTCCGCGTACGCCGCGCTGGCGCCGGCCGCCACCTTCGTCAGCGACTCGCGGCGGGCCTCGGGTGCCTCGGCGACCAGTCCGGCGAAGAAGTCGCCGGCCGAGCCCTCCTGCCCGGTCCAGCCGCGGACCTGGGCCGCCACCTCGACGTACTGCCGACGGGCGGAGACCCGTCCCTGCGTCGCCTCGTCCAGCAGGGTCGCGCGGTAGCCGGCGAGTGCCGTGGGGATCGCGTCGAGGCGAGCGCCGATGACGTCCCAGTCGTCGTCGGTGTCCTGGGGCATCAGGTCGAAGACCTCGCGCACGGCGTGCAACCCGCTGGAGATCACCGAGAACTCGCTGCGCTCGACTCCCGCGTCCGCCTGCTCGACGGCGAGACCGACCCGCTCCCGGAAGCCGTCCTGTGCCACCTGCTCGCGCTCGTCCGTCGGCGTCAGCGCGGTGACCTCCGCCAGCGCCCGGCGGTGCAGATCCTCCCGGGCGGTGAACCCGTCGGGGGAGAGGTCCGGAAGGCGGTCGTCGTGCCCCGCGACCCCGGCGAACGTCGCCGTGATGGGGTCGAGCGCGCAGAGTTCGTCGACGAACTGGTCACTGCGGGCATCCACGGGGCGGGTCATGGGCTCGACCCTATGCGTCGACGCCGACGTCGCGCTCCCGACTATCGGGTGAGCCGCACGCTCCGGGAGACGCGGGACGTGGCCACCGTCGTGCTGCCGAGGTACGACGCCACGACCACCGCCCGGGCCGTGCGCGGCAGCCGGGGGAGTCGGTAGGAGACGGTGCGCCCGGCCACGGCGAGCGTCGCCACCGCCCGGCCGTTGACGGAGATCCGCACGCGGCCCCGAGCGATGCTCGTCGTCCCCAGCGCGGCGACCGCCACCCGGATGGTGGGACGCGACCCGCGGCGGGCCGTGGTCGGCGCGCGCAGCGTGGTGCGGCTGGCGTACTTCGGGACGGTGAGCGCCACCGTCGTCGTGGGCGAGGTGCCGACACCGTTGACCGCGCGAACCCCGAAGGTGTGCCGACCCGGTGCGAGGCTCAGGACGGTCGCCGAGTTCTGCGGCGCGGCCAACGCCGAGACGAGCTCGTCGTCGACGAGCACCTCGTAGGTGGCCACGGCTGAGCCCCCGTCGTCGGCCGGCGGCAGCCAGGTGAGGGCCACCGTGCGTCCGGCCCTCACCCATGCCGCCGTGAGGTTCCCGACCGTCGTGCTCGCAGTCGTCGGCGTCGCCGCGGTCGTGGCGTCGTCCGTCGCGCTGGGGCCTGTGCCGGCACCGTTCACCGCCGCGACCGAGAAGTGGTAGGTGGTCGCGGGAGCGAGACCGATGAAGGTGTGGCTGGTCTCCGTCGCCGGCACCGTGACACTCGTTGCGCCGCTCCGGCCGACCACGTAGGAGGTGATGGCGCTGCTGCCCGGGGACGCCGGCGCTGCCCAGGTCAGGGTGATCTCGGCGGCAGTGGCGTGAGGAGTGGCTTCGACCGACGAGGGGGCGCCCGGCTTCGTCGGGGCCGGGGTCGGGCTGCAGTCCCCGACGACGCTGAGGCGGTAGGGCCCCACGCTGCCGTAGTCGTCGGCAGCGGAGTTGGCGACGCCGTCGACGCGGACGTAGGTGGCGCCTTCCGAGGCAGGGCTCGTCACCGTCGCGTTGAGGCCGGTCGCCGTCGCCGCCGAGGACTGACCGGTCGGGGGAGCGGCGCTCGCGATCGTGGCGCCGGTGCCGTCGAGGAGTTCGAGCCCGATGTCGAGGTTGGCGCCCTTCGCCGCCCCTTGGGCTGCCACCTCGACGGGGCCGGTGCAATGTCCCAGCGCGAAGGTGTCCTGGTCGCCGGCATCGGTGATCCACGCGATGTCGGAGTCGAGGGGTGGGGCGGCGACGACGGTGTTGCCGCTCTCGTCGTCGCGCACACCCAGGATGTCACCGATGATGGCGATGTCGTCCTGCAGAGGAATGGGGACGGGGGTCAACTCGTAGGGGTCGAGGTTGACGGCGTCGGGAAAGTTGCCGTTGCTCCACTGGGTCAGTGCGCGCGTGTAGGGCGCCCCCATCAGTGGGCCCCATGCGCCGGTGCCGCTGTAGTACGACGGCGCCAACCCCTGCTGGTCGTGCACCAGCCCGAGCGTGTGCCCCACCTCGTGGGTGATCGCATCGGCGATGTTCTTCGGGCTGTCGTATAGCGCGTTGCCGAAGACCCACGCGGGTTGTGCCGCGCTCCATCCGGGAGTGTCGAAGACGTCGATGAACGCGACGCCTCCGCACGGCGTTCCCTGGCACACGTAGGAACGGGCGTCGATCGCACCCGTCATCGTCTCGGTGATGAGGACCCGCATCCCGTAGGTCGTGTCCGCACTGCTGCTGCGTTGGAGGGCGGTCTCACCCGGGTCCTCCGTGGTCACGTCGACCGCGAACGGCGCGTAGTCCTCGGCCACCCGTGCCCAGATCTCGCGGATGCGACCCTGCTCGTCGTCGCCGAGCGCCGGATCGGCGTCGACGCTCCACGCGGCGTAGTCCCCGTCGGGCAGCGGCGCGGGGCCATCCTCGACCTGCTGGTTCCACCACGTCCCGGCCACCCGGGCACCGTCGAAGTCGAGGAAGATCGTCAGGTTGGCCCCCTCGTCACTGTGGAGTTGGTCGAAGGGGAGGTCCGCTGCCCCGACGACGGCGGTCGCGGTCGACGAGGCGAGCACTTCGACCGGCGGCGCGGTGGTGGGGGCCGGGTCGATCGCGACCAACCGGTCGCGTCCCGTCGAGACGGCGGAGTGCTGGTCGTCCTGGGACGAAGCCGGACCGCCGAGCGCGGTCAGGGTCGTTCCGGCCACGGCGAGCCCGCAGGCCACCGCTGCACCGCGACGCCACCACACCCGCATCCGCGTCCCTCCTCGAATTGCTCGGAACGATCTTTCCCGAGATCGGTCAGCGGGCGCTGCGGATCAAGCAATTCTTGGCGATCGGGGGTCGACCCCAGCCCGCCGTCAGCGAGGCAGGCCGCTGGCGCGCCACGCGCCCCGGCCGTGCGGGAAGCCCCGCACCGCCGTCGAGCGTGCGGCCCGGGCGGGCGAGGCCCACTCGCGCACCGGCGCGGCAGGAGCCGGCGCGGATCCGCCCATCGCAGAGAGGACGGCGACGATGGCCGCCACCTCCTCGGGCGTGGTGTTGGGCGTGATCACCCGCAGCAGCGGGGTGGCGGGAGCCGGGGCCTCCGTGGCTTCGGTGTCGGTCGATTCGTTCACAGCGGGATGTTCCCGTGCTTCTTGGGCGGCAGGGTCTCCCGCTTGGTGCGCAGGAGACGGAGCGCCTTGACGACCTCGGCCCGCGTCGCGGACGGCTTGATGACGCCGTCGATGTAGCCGCGCTCGGCCGCGATGTAGGGGTTGGCGAGCGTCGTCTCGTACTCGTCGATGAGTTCGGCGCGCTTCGCCTCGACGTCGCCGCCCTCGGCCTCGACCGCTGCGAGGGTCTTGCGGTGGACGATGTTGGCCGCGCCCTGCGCGCCCATCACCGCGATCTGGCCGGTGGGCCACGACAGGTTGATGTCGGCACCGAGGTGCTTGGAGCCCATGACGTCGTACGCACCGCCGTAGGCCTTGCGGGTGATGACGGTGACGAGCGGGACGGTGGCCTCGGCGTAGGCGTAGATCAGCTTCGCGCCGCGGCGGATGATGCCGGTGTGCTCCTGGTCGACTCCGGGGAGGAAGCCGGGGACGTCGACGAGGGTGAGCACCGGGATGTTGAAGGCGTCGCAGAACCGCACGAACCGGGCGGCCTTCTCCGAGGCGTCGATGTCGAGCGTGCCGGCGAACTGCATCGGCTGGTTGGCGACGACGCCCACCGAGCGGCCCTCGACCCGGCCGAAGCCGACGATGAGGTTGGGGGCGAAGAGCTCCTGCACCTCCAGGAAGTCGGCGTCGTCGACGATGGTGCCGATGACGTCGTGCATGTCATAGGGCTGGTTGGGGCTGTCCGGGATCAGCGTGTCCAGGGCGAGGTCCTCGGCCGTGGGCTCGAGGTCGGCGACCTCGTCGAACGACGGCACCTCGTCGAGGTTGTTCTGCGGCAGGAAGGAGATCAGGCCCTTGACGTACTCGAGGGCGTCGTCCTCGTCGGAGGCCATGTAGTGGGCGTTGCCGGACTTGGTGTTGTGGGTCCGTGCCCCGCCGAGCTCCTCCATCGAGACGTCCTCACCGGTGACGGTCTTGATGACGTCAGGGCCGGTGATGAACATCGCCGAGGTCTTGTCGACCATGATCGTGAAGTCGGTGACGGCCGGGGAGTAGACGTGACCGCCGGCGCAGTTGCCCATGATGAGGGAGATCTGCGGGATCACGCCCGAGGCGTGGACGTTGCGCTGGAAGATCTCGCCGTAGAGGCCCAGCGAGACGACACCCTCCTGGATGCGGGCGCCAGCGCCCTCGTTGATCCCGATGATGGGGGAGCCGGTCTTGATCGCCAGGTCCATGACCTTGACGATCTTCTCGCCGTAGACCTCGCCCAGCGATCCGCCGAAGACGGTGAAGTCCTGGGAGAAGACACAGACCTGGCGGCCGTCGATCGTGCCGTAGCCCGTGATGACGCCGTCGCCGTAGGGCCGGGTCTTCTCGAGACCGAACGCGGTCGAGCGGTGGCGTGCGAACTCGTCGAGCTCGACGAAGGAGCCCTCGTCGAAGAGGATCTCGATCCGCTCGCGAGCCGTCTTGCGGCCCTTGGCGTGCTGCTTCTCCTGAGCCTTCGCCGCGGGCGCGTGCACCGCCTCATCGGTCCGACGGTCCAGGTCGGCGAGCTTGCCGGCCGTGGTGTGCAGGTCGATGTCAGCCGACTGGGGCTGTGCGGTCACTGGTGCCTCCTCGATCGTGACGGACCCCAGGGGTTTCGTCGGGGCGTCTGCTGGGACAGGCTAGTGCGTGTGACCGATGGCCCGATCCAGCGCCCTGTCCGTGGACCACTCGACCCCCAGCGCCTCGCCGACGCGTTCGCCGCGAGTCCTGACATCAGTGTCGAGCTGCTCCCCGAGACCCCGTCGACCAACGAGGTGGCTGCCGAGCGTGCTCGCTCGGGAGCCCAGGAAGGCCTCGTGGTCGTCGCCGACCACCAGGCGGCCGGCCGCGGCCGGCTCGACCGCACCTGGGTGACGCCGCCCGGGACGGCCGTGACCTTCTCGCTGGTGCTGCGACCCAGCGTGGAGCCCGCCCGGTGGCCGTGGTTGCCGCTCCTGGTGGGGCACAACGTCGCCAAGGCGCTGACGACGCTCGGCTACGACGCCCGCGTCAAGTGGCCCAACGACGTGCTCCTCGACGGTGACCGCAAGGTGGCGGGCATCCTCGTGGAGCGGGTCGAGACCCCCACCGGTCCCGCCGCGATCGTCGGAGTCGGCATCAACGTCGCGATGACGGCCGAGGAGCTCCCGGTGGAGACCGCGACCAGCCTCGCGATCGCCTCGCCGGGAGCGCCGGACCGTGAGCAGGTGCTCACCGGGGTCGTCCTCGCCGTGCGGGAGGGCTACGACGTGTGGCAGGCAGGCGGTGACCTCGCGACGACACGGCTCGCGGCGTCGTACCGCTCGCACTGCGCGACCCTCGGGCGCGACGTCCGGGTCGAGCTGCCCGGCGGCGGTCAGCTGCTGGGCCGGGCGAGCGACGTGGACGACGACGGGCGTCTCGTGGTCGACACCCCGAACGGTCCCGAGCGGGTCGGCGCGGGCGACGTGGTCCATGTCCGTCCCACCGATTGACCCGTGCGTGGGATGATCCCTCCGTGGCCATCTCACCGAAGCTGCTGAACCCGGGCGAGAAGCTGATCATCAGCACTCGCGAGCACCCCAAGGCGCTGTTCGGCGCGATCTTCGCGCTGGTGCTGCTGCTCGCGGCGGGCGTCGCGGGGCAGGTGCTTCTCGACAGCGACGGCTTCCAGGGCATCCTCCAGCTGATCCTCTGGGTCCTCGTCGGACTCGGGATCCTGTGGTTCTCCGTGCGCCCGTTCCTCGACTGGTTCGCCACCGTGCACGCCTTCACCGACCGGCGGATCATCACCCGGCGCGGCATCCTCACCCGACGCGGGCACGACATCCCGCTGGCGCGGGTGAGCGACGTGTCCATCGAGATCAACCTCCTCGACCGGCCCTTCGGCTGCGGCAGCCTGCTGATCTCCGACGCCTCCCCGAGCGGTGTCGCGCGCCTCAACGACATCCCGCGCGTCGAGGAGACGCAGCGCCGGCTGCACGAGCTGCTGCACGAGCTGCATCGTGGACCAGGACGCGACGAAGGCGCCTGAGCCGGTGTCCCCGGCCCCCGGATCGGGGGACGGGGCACGGCTCACGGCCGCCGAGGTGGCGGAGCGGGCCGGTCTCGGCGTGGACCGGGCACGCCGGCTGTGGCGCACCCTGGGCTTTCCCGAGCACGGCGAGAGCCGCGCCTACGACGAGGCGGACGTCGACGCGCTCGGCCTCATCACCGACGTCCTCGACGAGGGCATCCTCGACTTCGACATCGCCCTCAACCTCGCCCGTGGCGTCGGCCTGACCATGGCGAGGCTGGCCGACTGGGAGGTCGGCGAGCTGCTGCAGCTGGCAGAGGAGACCTTCGACCAGGCCATCGGCGCCGGGGGACAGGAGCCCAGCGCCTGGCTGGCGGAGCAGTACGGCGACCGGTTCGAGCAGCTGTTGCTCTATGTCTGGCGACGCCACCTCGACGCCGCGATCACCCGCATCCAGGCGTCCCGCAGCGGTGAGACGGAGGTCGGGACGACCGACCTGACCGTCGGGTTCGCCGACATCGTCGGCTTCACGGCGCTGTCCAACGAGGTGACGCGGCAGCGGATCGGGGAGCTCGTCGAGATCTTCGAGACCCGCTGCGGCGACGTGATCTCGCGCGAGCAGGGTCGCCTCATCAAGAGCATGGGCGACGCGGTGCTCTTCGTGAACGACGATCCCCTGGCCGCGGTGCAGACAGCCGAAGGCATCATCAACGTCATCGGCCGTGACCCGCGGATGCCCGACGTCCGCGTCGGCCTGGCCACCGGCGGCGTCGTCCTGCGCCTGGGCGACGTCTTCGGTCCGCCGGTCAACCTCGCGGCCCGGCTCACCCAGGTGGCCCGTCGCAACCGGATCATCGTCGACCACGCGACCGCCGACCTGCTGTCCCCGGACGTGATCGAGGCGCGGCCGCTGCCGGCGCGGCCGGTGCGGGGCTTCGGCGTCGTCGAGCCCGTCGCCGTACGCCGGGCCTGAGCGTCTCGGCGGCGTTGCTGTCGACCTGAGGTGCCGAAAGGTAAATTCTGCGGGTTTCCCGGCGGGGAGGACG
>NZ_STGW01000002.1:300250-341157 GCF_004912195.1 Nocardioides caeni | reverse complement strand
TGCGCGACGTGTGGGGCGTCACCTTCTGGACGTCCTCCAAGACCATCGACGTGCACCTCGGGTGGGTCCGGCGCAAGCTGGGCGACGACACCCGGCATCCGCAACTGATCACGACGATCCGCGGTCAGGGGCTCCGGTTCGAGACCGGTCTCTCCATCGCCGACACCGGCAGCTGAACCCCGACGCGTTCCGCGTAGGGTTTCGCCGTGTCCACGAGCGAACCAGCGCCCGAGCGCGCGCCCCGCATCGCCGTCATCGGAGGCGGCCAGCTCGCCCGGATGATGGCGCAGCCGGCCATCGCGATGGGTGTCCCGTTGCGCTTGCTGGCCGAGGCCGAGGGCGTCAGCGCCGCGCAGGTGATCCCCGACCAGCAGGTCGGTGACTATCGCGACCTCGCGACGCTGCGCGCGGTGACGGCCGGATGCTCCGTCGTCACCTTCGACCACGAGCACGTGCCGACCGAGCACCTGCGGGCGCTGGCCGCCGACGGCGTCATCGCCCACCCGGGCCCGGAGGCGCTGGTCCATGCCCAGGACAAGATCGTGATGCGCGAGGCGATGGCGCGCCTGGAGGCCCCGCAGCCGCGCTGGGCCGTCGTCGAGTCGTTGGCCGACGTGGAGGCGTTCGGACTGCCCTGCGTCCTCAAGGTCAGCCGGGGCGGCTACGACGGCAAGGGCGTGTGGGTCGTGCGGACGTCCGCCGACGCGGCCGAGCCACTGGCGGCGGCCGAGCGCACCGGTGTGCGGCTGCTGGCCGAGGAGCTGGTCGAGTTCCGGCGCGAGCTCTCCGCGCTCGTCGCCCGTGCGCCGAGCGGTCAGGCGGCGGCGTACCCGGTCGTCGCGACGCTGCAGGTCGACGGGGTGTGCCGCGAGGTGATCGCGCCGGCGCCCGATCTCGACGAGTCGGTGGCCGCGGGCGCACAGCAGCTCGCGCTGCGGATCGCCGGCGAGCTCGGCGTCACCGGGATCCTCGCCGTCGAGCTGTTCGAGGCGACCACGCCCGACGGCGAGACCTGCGTGCTGATCAACGAGCTCGCGATGCGCCCCCACAACACCGGCCACTGGACCCAGGACGGCGCGGTCACCAGCCAGTTCGAGAACCACCTGCGCGCCGCGCTCGACCTGCCGCTCGGCTCGCCCGCACCGCGGGCCAGGTGGTCGGTCATGGTCAACATCCTCGGCGGGGACGACGACCTCGGTGAGGTCGCACGGCTCTACGACGGCTATCCGCACGCCCTGGCGCGCGACCCGCAACTGCGCGTCCACCTCTATGGCAAGGACCTGCGCCCGGGCCGCAAGGTCGGCCACGTCAACGTCTTCGGCGACGACCTCGAGGACTGCCTTGAGCGTGGCCGCCACGCCGCGGCCTGGTTCCGGGGGGACCTCGGCAACCACAGCGAATGACCAGCAGGTGCCGCCAGTAGGGTCATGCCCATGACGGCACGCGTGGGCATCGTGATGGGCTCGGACTCCGACTGGCCGGTGATGCAGCTGGCGGCCGAGGCGCTCGAGGAGTTCGGGATCGCCTTCGAGGCCGATGTCGTCTCGGCGCACCGGATGCCCCACGAGATGCTGCAGTACGGCGCCGACGCCGCCGGGCGCGGGCTGTCGGTGATCATCGCCGGTGCCGGGGGAGCCGCCCACCTGCCAGGGATGCTGGCCTCCGTCACCCCGCTGCCCGTGATCGGGGTTCCGGTGCCATTGAAGTATCTCGACGGCATGGACTCCCTGCTGTCCATCGTGCAGATGCCGGCGGGCGTGCCGGTCGCGACCGTCGCGGTCGGCGGAGCCCGCAATGCGGGCCTGCTGGCGGTGCGGATCCTGGCTGCGACCGATCCGGCACTGCAGCAGCGGATGACCGCCTTCCAGGCCGAGCTCAAGGACGCGGCGCACGCCAAGGGCGCGGTCGTGCGCGAGCGCAGCGCCGGCGGGCCCCCCGCGTGAGTCTGGCCTGAACCGGTGTCCGCTTGGGCGAGGATCGCCCGCCCCGGCCGCCTGATCGGCGTCGACCTGGCGCGCACGGTCGCGCTGGTCGGGATGATCGCCACGCACGTGCTCGACGGCCGCACCGCCTCGGGCGAGCTCACCGTCGTCCAGGAGCTGGCCGGCGGTCGGGCCTCCGCACTCTTCGCCGTCCTCGCCGGCCTCAGCATGGCGCTGCTGTCGGGAGGATCGACCCCGTTGCGCGGCGTGCCGCTGGGACGTGCGACCGGCGGCCTGGCGGCGCGCGCGGTCCTCATCGGCGCCCTCGGCCTGCTGCTCGGCGAGCTCGACACCGGCCTCGCCATCATCCTGACCTACTACGCCGTGCTGTTCTGCCTGGGTCTGCCGTTCCTCGCGCTGCGGGCCTCGCACCTGGCGGCACTGGCGGCCGGGTGGGTCGTCGCGGCTCCCGTCCTGTCGCACCTCGTGCGGCCCGATCTGCCGGAGCGGGGCTGGGAGAGTCCGGACCTCGGTGCGCTCACCGAGCCGGGCCAGCTCGTCAGCGAGCTCCTGCTCACCGGCTACTACCCGGCCGTCCCGTGGCTGGCCTACCTGCTCGCCGGGATGGCGCTGGGCCGGATCGACCTGCGTCGGCGTGAGGTGCCGCGGCAGCTGATCGGCGGCGGCGCGGTGCTCGTGGTCCTCGCCATCGCCGTCTCCCAGCTGTGCCTGTCCACCGGCTCGGTCCGCGCCGCCCTGATTCCGGGCCGGGTGCTGACCGGTGACGAGGTGCGGCGGCTCCTGCAGGACAGCCAGCACGGGACCACGCCCACCGGGGCGGCCTGGCAGTGGCTGCTGACGGCGGCGCCCCACTCGGCCACCCCGTTCGACCTGGCCCAGACGATCGGCAGCGCGCTCATCGCGATCGGGCTCTGCCTGGCGGTCGTCGCGGTGCTGCCGGGTGCCCTGCGTCCTGCGGCGGCCCTGGTCGCGGGGGCCGGCGCCATGCCGCTGTCCCTCTACTCGCTGCACGTGGCGATGCGCTCACCGGACGTCTGGCCCGCCGAGCAGACCGGGACCTTCGGGTGGCACGTCGCTGTCGTGCTCGGCATCGGCGCGGCGTTCACGCTGTTCGGCCGGCGCGGCCCGCTGGAGTGGGTCGTCGGCTGGCCGGGGCGCAGGCTGACGTCAGCTCGATGACCGCCTGCGCCACTCGATCGCCGGGCAGGTGTCCATGACCATGGGCACCCCCGCCGCACGAGTGCGCTCGAAGGCGGCCTCGTCGATGACCCCGAGCTGGAACCACACGCCGCGGGCGCCGATCGCGACCGCCTCGTCGGCGAACCGGCCGGCGTCCTCGGAGCGGCGGAACACGTCGACCACGTCGACGGGGAAGGGGATGTCGGCGAGCGTGGCATAGCCCTGCTCGCCGAGCACGGTCGGCGCCGAGGGATGCACCGGCACGATCCGCTTGCCCTGCTGCTGCAACAGGGCCGCGATCCGGTAGGCGGTGCGGCTCGGGTCCCCGGAGAGCCCCACGACCGCCCAGGTCTCGAGGTCATCGAGCATCAGGTCGATCGCGGCCGGGTCGAGGTGTGCAGGGGTCATGCCGCTCCAACATCCCGCGGTGCCCGGCTCTTCCCGGTCCGCCGCATGTTCAGCGCATCCTCAGCGCGGCGCGTTGAGCGCCGCGCGCACCTGCTCGAGCACCTGCTCGACGTCCGGGTCCGGACCGGAGATGACGATCGTCGCGCCGCCGGCGCTGGGGTCGGCGCGCAGGGCCAGCAGCGCGCGGTCGAGGGCGCGGTCGAGGCCGGCGCGGGTCGTGGGCTCGTCCTGCTCGCCGCGCAGCCAGCGGCGCAGCACGTGGTTGTGCGCGATCACGATCGAGGAGGCGACCAGCTCCGCCCGCAGCGGACCGTCGGTGTCGTCCTCGAGCCAGCCGTGCACGTGCTGGGCGAAGAGCCGGACGTAGCGCTGCACGCTGGCGATCTCGCGGTCGCGGATCGAGGGGATGGTGCTGGCGAGGCGATAGCGCGCCATCGCCGTGGGCCCCTCGGCGAGGTAGTGGTCGAGGGGCACCCGGGCGCCCTCGCGCAGCGCGATGGCGCGGCTGCCCGGTGCCGACATCGACAGCCGCTCGCCCACCCGCGCCAGCAACGCGTCGTGGTCGGGCAGCACCACGTCGTCCTTGCCCCGGAAGTGGCGGAAGAACGTGCTGCGACTCGTGTCGGCCCGGGCGGCGATGTCGTCGATGGTCGTGGCGTCGTACCCCTGCTGCTCGAAGAGCTCGAAGGCGGCGTCGACGAGGCGGTCGCGAACGGTGGTGGGCACGTGCCTAGGCTAACTGGACGAAACTCAGTCTCGACTTTAAGATACTGAGTACCGATTCGAACGTCGCCGGTCCACCACAGCCGGCCCTGAGGGAGGAAACGCCGTGAGCGAGAGCCCGATGTATGCCCTGACCGAGGAGCAGCAGGCGATCCGCGAGGCCGTCCGCGCCGTGTGCGACAACAAGATCGCGCCCTACGCCGCCGAGGTCGACGAGCAGGCCCGCTATCCGCGGGAGGCGCACGACGCCCTCGTCGCCTCCGACTTCCACGCGCCCCACGTCCCCGAGGCCTACGGCGGCGCGGGAGCCGACGCCCTCGCGACGGTGATCGTGATCGAGGAGATCGCCCGGGCCGACGTCTCCGCGTCCCTCATCCCCGCGGTCAACAAGCTCGGGTCGTTGCCGGTGATGATCGCTGGCAGCGACGCGCTCAAGCAGAAGTACCTGCCGCGCCTCGCCAGCGGGGAGGGCGGCTTCTCCTACTGCCTGTCCGAGCCCGACGCCGGCTCCGACGCCGCGAACCAGCGCACCCGTGCGGTCCGCGACGGCGACCACTGGGTGCTCGACGGCACCAAGCGCTGGATCTCCAACGCGGGGGAGTCGGAGTTCTACACCGTCCTCGCGACCACCGACCCTGACGCGCGGTCGAGGGGCATCTCGGCCTTCGTCGTCGAGAAGTCGGACCCGGGCGTCTCGTTCGGCGCACCCGAGAAGAAGCTCGGCATCAAGGGCTCACCGACGCGCGAGGTCTACCTGGACAACGTCACGATCCCCGCCGACCGGATCATCGGCGAGGAGGGCCTCGGATTCGAGTACGCCATGCGCACCCTCGACCACACCCGCGTCACCATCGCGGCCCAGGCAGTCGGCGTCGCCCAGGGCGCGCTCGACTACGCCCTGGACTACGCCCGTGAGCGCCAGCAGTTCGGCAAGTCGATCGCGGACTTCCAGGGTCTGCAGTTCCTCCTCGCCGACATGGGGATGAAGATCGAGGCCGCCCGTCAGCTGACCTACGCCGCCGCAGGTCGCTCCGAGCGCGGCGACAGCGACCTCACGTTCTTCGGGGCTGCCGCGAAGTGCTTCGCCTCGGACGTGGCCATGGAGGTGACGACCAACGCGGTGCAGGTCCTCGGCGGCTACGGCTACACCCGCGACTACCCCGTCGAGCGGATGATGCGCGACGCCAAGATCACGCAGATCTACGAGGGCACCAACCAGGTCCAGCGCATCGTGATGGCTCGCCAGCTGCTCGCCGGCGTCCAGAGCGAGCTCTGATCCTCGGATCGGGCTCGGGCGGCGGAAGGGGCCGGCGGACGACGTTTCGGGCGAACGTAACGAAGATCACATCCGCCCGTTGGTCCGGGTGGGTGGCTTCCTTTGGGAGGAGGCCAACGTCCGCTGGAGTTGGTGCCAATGCGTCAATCCGTCATTCGTCTGGGAGTGCTCGCGAGCCTCCTCGTCCCCAGCCTGCTGCTCGCGTCGCCGAGCAGGGCCGACGACCTCAACTACTCACCCACCGTGCCGACCTCGTGCACCGTCGACGCGCCGCGGATCAAGGTGGGTGAGCGGCCCCGCATCGAGATCGAGGTCGCAGCCAACACGACGACCCTGCTCACCGGCTCGGTCGACCTGGCGATTGCGACGCGTGCGGGGGCCGGTCGTGCCCTCGCCGGGGTGGTCTGGACCCGCACCGTGCGCTACGAGGGCGAGCCGCGCACCGTCCTCGGCCCGCGCCTGCCGCGCGGCAGCTACCTCGTCACGATGGCCTTCACCCCTGACGACAGCGCCTTCGTCGGCTGCCGCAACGCCGGCGTCTTCAACGTCGGCGGGGGCGAGACCGGTGGCGAGGAGGATCCCGTCCCGGGCAACCTCCCCGACACCGGTGGTCCGTCGGTGCTGTTCCTGCTCGTCGGTGGTGCCCTGTGCGCGAGCGGCGCCGGCGTCCTCGGGTGGGGGCGCCGGCGGGGGGACGCCCGCGACGGCGGCTGAGCGGCGGGATCGCGGGCTTCGGTGCCCGTGACGCCCGTGACGGCGTAGCGTTGACCCGGGTGTGCGGTCGAGGAGCGGCCGCACAGGAGGGAATGCCATGTCGGACACCGACCTCGACGCACCGGACCCGGAGACCCCGGGGGGCACTGCGACGACCGAGCGCGTACGACGACGCCGCTCCCGACCCGAGCAGGAGACCGAGCAGAAGTCGACCGGGCGCCGGGTCACCTTCTGGACCGGATGCGGCCTCATCGCGGCCGGCATCGCCGTCCTGTGCTGGGTCGCCTGGCAGTTCTGGGGCACCAACTGGCAGTCGGAGCGGCGCCAGAACGAGGTGCGCGACGCGATCGGCGAGGGCTGGGAGAGCGGCCAGGACGTCGTCCGCACCGAGTTCGGCAACGCGACCGCGATCGTGCGGATCCCGCGCTTCGGGCCCGACTACGCGATGCCCGTGCTCGAGGGGTCCAGCGACGAGGTCCTCGCGGCCGGCATCGGTCACATGGAGGACACCGCGGATGCCGGGATGGAGGGCAACTACGTGCTGGCGGCCCACCGCGTCACGCATGGCGAGCCGTTCGCCGAGTTCCCCTCGCTCGAGCCGGGCGACGAGGTCATCGTGCAGACCCGCGCCGCCACCTACACCTATGTCCTGGACAGCGGCGGGGAGGACCTGATCATCCCCTTCACCGAGACCTGGGTGCTCGACGAGCAGCCCGTCAACCCGGACGCCGGGGAGATCAACCCGCCCGAGGGCGTCAGTTCATTGATCACGCTCCTGACCTGTTCGGAGATCTTCCACACCGACAACAGATCAGTCGTTTTCGGCCACCTGGTGGAGACCACTCCCACGTCAGGGTGAGGACCCGCTAGGCTTCACACAAAGCACACCCGTCACCTTGAACGAGCCGGGTCGTTGCATGGGGTAGTTCAAGGAGGATGTCGTGCTCAAGAAGCTCGTGGCACTCGGTGCCCTGTCCGCTGCGCTCGTGGCCGTGCCGGCCACGTCGGCCAGCGCAGATGACAATTACGCCGGGGGTCCGCTCCCGACTGAGACCATCATCGAGGTCCAGTCCGACGGTCCCGGCAAGCCGGTCACGCTGTTCGTCAGCGCCACCGCCAACTTCCCGACGCCGCCCGAGGGTGACATCGCGGTCGAGCTCCTGCCGGCGGGCAGCGCTGCCCGCACGGCGCGCGCCGTCGCCGCCGCGCCGCTGCTCTCGACCACCGTCCACTTCGTGGATGAGCCGGTGGCCATCGCGGGCCCGAGCCTTCCCGAAGGTCGCTACCTCGTCACCGCGGAGTTCACGCCCGACGACCCGAACCAGTTCCTCCCCTCGGACGCCTCGCTGGTGTTCCGCCTCGCCGAGGACGGCGACACCGACGACGGCGAGGACCTGCCCAACTCCGGTGGCCCCAACATGATGTGGCTGCTGCTCGGCGGTGGCCTGCTGGCCGCTGGCGCCGGCGGCGTGACCTACGGTCGGCGCCGCGAGGACGCCACCGTCTGACACCCCAGCCTCGACACTCCGGCCGCCCCATCAGGGGCGGCCGGAGTTGTTTTTTCACCGCCCCGCCGCGCGCCGAGGAACGAGGCGGCGTATCGAGACGAGCGACAGGGGCCAACGCCCTAGAGTGGAGCCTCCGAGATCCCTCACCCTCCGGGAGGAACCATGCCGAGCCTGCGTTGTCCCTGCGACGTCACCCTGCGGGGCGACACCGACGACGAGCTGGTCGAGAGGGTGCAGGCGCACCTGGCCGAGGAGCACCCAGGACGCGAGTACTCGCGCGAGGAGATCCTGTTCATGGCCATGTGAGCCATGTGAGCCAGGCCGGCCGCCGTCACTCGATGGCGGGCAGCTCCGAGGCCCTGCCGGTGAAGCGGGGTGCCCGCTTCTCGCGGAAGGCGGCGACGCCCTCCTTGCCGTCGCCGACCGAGGTCCAGTACATCGCCAGCGAGTCGGTGAGGTGGGCCTCGAGCGGATGGGCTGCGGCGCCGTTGCGATGGATGAGCCGTTTGGCCAGGCCCAGTGCCACGAGCGAGCGGTCCACGACGAACGTGCGGGCCAGCTCCTGGGCGGCGGCGACGAGTTCGTCGGGGGCGTGGACACTGCGGACCAGCCGGCCGGCGAGTGCCTGCTCGGCGGTCAGGATCTCGGCGGAGTAGACCCACTCCAGCGCCTGCTGGATGCCGACGATCCGTGGGAGGAACCAGCTCGAGCACGCTTCCGGGACGATGCCGAGGCGGCCGAAGACGAAGCCGATCCGGGCCTTCTCCGAGGCCATCCGGATGTCCATGGCGAGCGTCATCGTCGCGCCGATGCCGACGGCCGGGCCGTTGATGGCGGCGATGACGGGCTTGGGCAGCGCGTGGATCGCCAGCGTGACCTTGCCGCCGGTGTCGCGGATCCCGTCGTCGTAGGGCGCCTGGTCGTAGGACGCCCGGAACTCCTCCGGCGTCGGGGAGAGACTCTCGTCCAGCCCGAACACGTTGCCTTCGGCGGAGAGGTCCATGCCGGCGCAGAAGGCGCGTCCCTCGCCCGTCACCACGATGGCGCGGATCGCGTCGTCGTGGGCGTCGACCGCGAAGAACTGCTCGAGCTCACGGGCCATGGTGAGGTCGAAGGCATTGAGGGCGTCGGGGCGGCTGAGCGTGAGCGTGGCGACGCCGTCGTCGTCGATCTCGCAGGACAGGGTCTCGTAGGTCATGTCGTCTTCCTCGGGATCGATGGGGTGCCGGCCGGCGCGTCAGTCGGCGAGGCCGGTGGCGGTGCAGAGGTCCTCGGTGATGTCACCGGTGCGGTCCTCGGCGAGGGTGTCGAACAGCTGGGCTGCTCTCTCCTCGTCCCAATCGCCCGCCACCGCCGCCAGCGGTACGGTGCAGGACCGGGCCGGGTCGCCCATCGCCAGCGCCCACTGGGCCGCGTCGACGGGACCCATGCCGTCGCCGAAGCGGAAGAAGTCGGGCACCGCGGCGTTGAGCTGCCAGTAGCGGACCGGATTGACGACCGACCATGGCGACAGCACCTTCTCGCCGACGGCCGCGACGACCTCCCGCTGCTGCTGCACGCGGGCCAGGTCGGACAGGTTGCGGTCGTGCTTGCGGGCGCGGGCGTAGGCCAGCGCAGTGATGCCATCGACGTCCTGGCAGCCCTTCTTCACGTTGAGGCCGGAGTCGCGGTCCCGGATCCGCTTCTTGGGGCAGATCTCGATGCCGCCGACCGCGTCGACGACGCCGACGAGACCGCCGAAGCCGATCTCGACGTAGCCGTCGATACGCAGACCCGTGGCCTGCTCGAGCGTCTGCACCAGCAGGGGAGTGCCACCCTTGGCGAAGGCGGAGTTGACCTTGCTGACGCCGAACCCGGGGATCTCCAGGGGAGAGTCGCGGGGGATGGACACCAGCGTCGTCGGGCCGTCGCCGGTGTGCAGCAGCATGATCGTGTCGGTGAGCTCGCTCTCCGCGTCGCCGGTGTGCAGCGCCTTGCGCTCCTCGGCCGACAGGCCGGCGCGCGAGTCACTCCCGACGAGCAGGTACGTCGTGCCGGGCTGCTCGCCCGGACGGTCGCCGTCGGGCTCGTAGTCGACCTTGTCGACCTTGCTCCACGTGAAGAACGGGACCGCGATGAGGAAGGCGAGCCACACCACGAGCAGGCCGATCACGAGCCGGACATAGGTCCGCGGGCGCTTCCACGGGTTGCGGCGGGGTGTCCACGACGGTGGGGTCGGGGAGGCGTAGGGCTCGCGGGTCGCGCCGTGCTGGCGCACTGGGGGGAGCGGCTGCTGCCGCTGGACGGGGATGCGGCGGGTCGGCTCGGGATCGTTCCGCTCCCCGCCGGGCTGTCCTCCGGCCGGACCGGCCGGTCCACCCGAACCTCCGCTGCCGTAGATCCAGTCGAAGTCGTCGCCGCCGGATCGATTGCCGGATCCGGTGCCGCCGCTGTCACGCCCTGCCATGCCTGCTGACGCTACCGTCAGGGGGTGAGCGAAATCGTGGCGGCTCGCACGCCGTCGTACTCCCGGATCGAGCTGGCCTCGGTCACCTCCCGCGCGCAGACCAACCTGCTGGGCAACATCCACGGTGGTGAGGTGCTCAAGCTCGCCGACTCGGCGGCCGGGGTGGTCGCCCAGCGGCACAGCGGCGGACCGGCGGTCACCGCGGCGCTCGACGAGATGGCCTTCCTCGAGCCAGTACGGGTCGGCGACATCGTGCGGACCTTCGCGCAGATCAACTGGGCCGGCCGCTCGTCCATGGAGATCGGCGTCCGGATCGAGGCCCAGCCGTGGGACCTGGCGACCGAGGTGCGCCACGTCGGGTCGGCCTACTTCGTGTTCGTCGCCATCGACGCGGCGGGGCGGGCGCGACCGGTGCCGGACCTGGAGGCCGAGACCGACCACGACCGGCGCCGGCTGCGGGAGGCGGAGATCCGCCGCGCCCACCGCCTCGCGCGGCGGCAGGAGATCGAGGCCGGCCGCCTCAGTCCTTGAGGCCGGCAGCGGCCGCGGTCGCCAGGGCCGCGGCGACCGCGTCCACGGCCGGCGGCCGCGGTGGCGCGCCGTACGTCGACAGCTGGACCCGGCGCAAGGCCGCCAGTGGCTGCGTGGCGATCCCCGGGTGCCGGTGGGCGCGCAGCGCCAGGCCGGGGAGCACGGTGACGCCCATCCCTCCGGCGACGAGAGCCTGCACCGCGACGTAGTCGTCGCTCGCGAAGGCGATCGCGGGGGCGAAGCCTGCGTCCTCGCACAGGGCGAGCAGCTCGCGACGACAGCGCTCGCACCCGGTGATCCATGCGTGACCGGACAGGCCGGCGAGGTCGTCCGGCGCCGGCCCGTCGTCGGCAGCGACGACGAGGTGCAACGGGTCGTCGAGCAGGGGGACCGAAGTGATCTGCTCCGGCTCGGGCTGGTCGGGGTAGGCGAAGGTCAGTCCCAGGTCGACCGCGCCCGACCGGAGCAGCTCGAACGCCTCCGGCGGCTCCGCCTCGACCAGGTCGAGCTCGATGCCGGGGTGGCGCTCGGCGAGCACCACCAGCGCCTCCGGCACGACGGTCGCGGCGCCGGAGGGGAACGCGGCCAGGCGCACCCGGCCGGCCTGCAGGCTGGTCGACGCGGCGAGCTCGCCCTCGGCCCGCGCGAGGAGACCGAGGATCTCCTCGCCGCGGCGGGCCAGCCGCTCCCCGTCGGGGGTCAACCGGACCCCGCGGCCGACACGCTGCAGCAGCACACTGCCCGTCTCGGCCTCCAGGCGCCGCAGGTGGTGGGAGACGGTCGGCTGGCCGTAGTGCAGCTCCGCGGCGGCGGCCGACACCGATCCGGTGCGGTGCAGCGCGACGAGGGCCTCGAGGCGGCGCAGGTCGATCACGAGACGATCCTACCGTTCATATCGGCATTGTCGATGAATCACTGCGATCACAACTATTGGACCGATAGGTGTCCGGTCGGCGACCATGGACCGGTGAACACCGACCCGACCTTCGCCGACGTCCTGCGGGCCGCCGAGGCGGTGCGGGCCGAGCTGCCGGCGACACCGCTGCAGGCCCACCCCCTGCTGGACGGCGCGGTGGGCGCGGAGGTCCTGGTCAAGCACGAGCACGTGCTGCCGACGGGCTCGTTCAAGGTGCGGGGCGGGGTCCACCTCGCCTCGACGCTGAACGCCGTCGAGCGACGCCGCGGCCTGATCACGTGCTCGACGGGCAACCATGCGCAGTCGGTCGCCTACGCCGCCCGCCTGGCCGGCGTCGATGCGACCGTGGTGATGCCCGCGAGCGCTCCGGCGGTCAAGCGCGACGCGGTCGCCGCGCTCGGTGCCCACGTCGTGGTCAGCGGTACGACGCTCGGCGAGGCGGCCGCGGATGCGCGCCGCCGGGCGGGGGAGTCGGGCGCCTCGTTCGTGTGCCCGACCGACCCGCGGATCGTGCTCGGCCACGCGACGGCCTACCTGGAGCTCTTCGGTCAGGCGCGGGAGACCGGGGCGGACCTTGCCCTGCTCGTCGTGCCCATCGGCAGCGGCACGGGGGCGGCGGGGGCGTGCCTGGTGCGCGACGAGCTCTCGCCCGGCACCCGCGTGGTCGGCGTGCAGTCCGCGGCGGCCCCGGCCGGCTGGCGGTCGTGGCGCTCCGGCGAGATCGTCGAGGCCGCAGCGACGACCCGGGCAGCGGGCCTGGCGACGACCACGGGCTACCCGCTCCCGCAGCGGCTGCTGCACGGGCGTCTCGACGACTTCGTGCTGGTCTCCGACGACGACATCGACGCCGCGGCGCGGCTGCTCGCGGCCCGCGCCCACACGCTGGCCGAGGGCGCGGGGGCGGCCTCGCTCGCCGGACTCCGCGCCGTCCTCGCTGACGGCGGCGCGCCGAGCGGACCGGCGGCGGTGGTGTGCACGGGCGCCAATGCCTCGGCGGACGAGATCGCCCGGCTCGCTGCTGCCTGAGCTGCTGCCCGAGCTGTTGTCGGGCACGGTGATCGGCCCGGCCGCGGTCCCGGCCCCGGCGCGTCGTGGCCCGTGGGACCTGTGTGGCTGGTGATACTGGGCGGGTGTCGGAGACGGGTGCGCGCACGCAGGCGCCGGACGCGGTGGCGGAGCGCGCCGCACGAGTCCGCTTCCGCCGCGCCCTCACCCTGATGGGCTTCACCCTGCTCGTGCCCGGGTCCGCCCAGCTCATCGCGGGCAACCGGAGGGTCGGGCGGATCGCGGTGCGGATCTGGCTGGTCACCCTGGTCGTCGTACTCTCCGGCGTCGCGGTGGTGGCCATCCACCGGCCCTTCGCCTACTGGCTGGCCTTCAACGCCACGTTCATGGGCTGGGCCCGCGTGCTGCTGCTCGTCGGCGCGATCGCCTGGGCGGCACTGTTCGTCGACGCCTGGCGCATCGGCCAGCCGCTCAGCCTGCGGCTCCCGCATCGCCGCGCCGTCGTCGGCGTCAACGGCATCCTGTGCTTCTCCGTCGCCGGCACGATGCTCTTCGGCGCCCACCTCGCCGCCGCCCAGCACGCCTGGCTCACCCAGTTCGTCGGCGGCGACATCGGCGAGGCCCACAACGGTCGCTACAACATCCTGCTGATGGGCGGAGACTCCGGCGCCGACCGCTGGGGGCTGCGCCCGGACTCGATGACCGTCGCCTCGATCGACGCCGTCACCGGCCGCACCGTGATGATCGGCCTCCCGCGCAATATGGAGAACTTCCCGTTCCGGGAGGGATCCGTCATGGACGAGCAGTTCCCCGACGGCTTCGACTGCGACGGCTGCTACCTCAACGGGGTCAGCACCTGGGCCGAGGACCACACCGACCTCTTCGCCTCCGACACCCCGGGCATCGACGCGACGATCATGGCGATCGAGGGCATCACCGACCTCGACATCAACTACTGGATGATGGTCAACATGGCCGGCTTCCGACGGCTGGTCGACGCCTTCGGTGGCGTCACCCTCAACGTCCGCGACCGGATCCCCGTCGGCGGTCTCGGCAGCGACGTCACCGGCTACATCGAGCCCGGCGAGCGCACGCTCAACGGGCACGACGCGCTGTGGTTCGCCCGCGCTCGCGAGGGCAGCGACGACTACTCCCGCATGGCCCGCCAGAAGTGCGTGATGACCGCGCTACTGACCCAGGTCGACCCGCGCCGTGCGCTCACCAACTTCCAGGAGATCGCCGAGGCGTCGAGCGCCATGCTCCAGACCGACATCCCCGGCGGCGCGCTCAACGACTTCGTCGAGCTCGCCCTGCGCGCACGCGGCGAGAAGGTCTCGACGGTGTCGCTCGTGCCGCCCCGGGTCAACACCGCCGACCCCGACATCGATCTCGTCCGCCAGATGGTGTCCGACGCGATCGACCGCGCCGAGGGCACGAAGAAGGCAACGAAGCGCAAGGGGTCGGGCAAGGTCACCGGCGGCTCCCTCGGGTCCCGCAACGACGGCTACGCCGCCAACGAGACCGAGGACGTCGCCGCGGCCTGCTAGATCGAGGTCATCGAGGAGCGAGCGCCAGCGAGCGTCACGAGATGTCTGTGGTCACCTCAACGAGGTCCGCACAGGGGTCTCGAGACGCCCGCTCGTCCCTCGCGGGCTCCTCGACCACCAGGGGGCAGGCAGTCAGCGCTGCGCGCACGGCGTCGTAGGTGTCGCGGTCGGGCGCGGCGATCAGGCCCGACGACGGCGCCTGGGGGCGGTAGGGCCCGCCCTCGTGGTCGCCGATCACGCCGCCAGCCTCGGTGAGGATCAGGCTGCCGGGCAGGTGGTCCCACGGCATGCTGCGGCTGTAGACCAGCGCGGCCGCGTCGCCGGCGATGAGTCGGGGGTAGTCCACGCCGCAGCAGGCCCAGGTCAGCTCCAGGGTGCCGAGGCAGGGCAGGTCGCGGCCCACCCACGCCCTCCGGGCGGTGCGGTACGGCGCAGTGACACTCGTCGTGACGGTCAGCCGCTCGCCGTTCAACCAGGCGCCCGCGCCGCGCTCGGCGACGTACGACGCCTCGTGCTGGGGCTGCCAGATCCAGCCGCGCGTCACCTCGCCGCCGCGGACCTCGGCCACCATCACCGCGTGATCGGGGGAGCCGTGCACGAAGTTCTTGGTGCCGTCGACGGGATCGACGGTGAAGGCGTGCTCGGCGGAGGCGAACTGCTCGATCAGGCTCGGGTCGGAGGCCATCGCCTCCTCGCCGAGGACGAGCGCCCGGGGATGGGCGTCGCGGAGCGCGGCGGTGATGAGCGCCTCGGACTCGTGGTCGGCGACCGTGACGAGGTCGCCGGGGTTCTTCTCCGAGACCTCACCGGACCCGAGGGCCCGGAAGCGTGGGGTGATCACCTGGGCGGCGACGTCCTGCAACAGCGAGAGCACGGCAGCGGTGTCCACGGGATCACGCTATCGGGCTGTCAGTCGGGCTGCCCGGCGGGCCTTCGGGCGGGCCTTCGGGCGGGCCATCGGCCATGCTGGGACCCATGCGATTCACCGAGCACGAGCTGACGGCCGCGTTGGCCGGGGCGGCGAAGACGGTGCTGGCTGCCGACCGCAAGGTCCGCCGCAGCGGCGTCCCGGTCGACGAGTTCTGGGACTCGATGGACCGCTATCAGCGGTTCAAACTGCTCGACTCCCTGGGCAGCCAGGTGCTGCCGGTCCTGGTGGCCCTGCCCGACGTCGACGTCGAGCCGGGCACCCGTCCGGCGTACTCCGACAAGGAGGTCGCCGACGTCATCGCGGGCCTGCCGGGGCAGGAGGGCGGCGGGCGGATCCGCCGGGCGGCCCTGCTCAAGGTCCGCACGGCGCTGGTGCAGGCGGCGCTCGCCGCCGTGCCGCCCCGACTCGACCCGGACGCGCTGATCGTTCCCGATCACCTCTAGACCTTCCGGACTCAGTAGGGTCGGGGCCGTGCGTGTGCAGGCGGTCGTCGTGACCTTCAACCGGTTGGCGATGCTGCAGCGTCTCGTCCCGCGGCTGCGCCAGGAGGCCGGCCTGGAGCGGATCCTCGTCGTCGACAACGCCTCGACCGACGGCACGGGGGAGTGGTTGCGTGCCGAGGGCGTCGAGCACCGCACCCTGCCGACCAACACCGGCGGCGCCGGCGGCTTCCACACCGGACTGGGCTGGGCGATCGACGAGGGCGCGGACCTGGTCTGGCTGATGGACGACGACGGACTGCCGGACGCCGACTGCCTGCCCCTGCTGCTGGAGCGGGTCGAGCGCGACGGCCTGGAGTTCTGCGGGCCGGCCGTGCTCGCCGAGCAGGATCCCGGCCGGCTCTGCTTCCCGATCCGCCTCCCCGGCGGCACGAAGGTCGTGCACGAGATGAGCGCGGTCGAGGCGGCCGCCCGCGACGGACTCATCGACGACGTCGTCATCCCGTTCAACGGCGTCCTCGTCACCCGCGACCTGGTCGAGCGCATCGGCCTGCCGCGTGAGGAGTTCTTCATCTGGGGCGACGACGTCGAGTACCTCTGGCGCGCCGAGCGGGCCGGTGCCCGCATCGCGACGGTCGTCGACGCGCACTTCCTGCACCCGGCCACCGACGACCTCGGCACGCCGATGATGTTCGGCCGCACGACCTACAACCACACGGCGAGCGACCTCAAGCACTACTGCATGGCCCGCAACAACACCCTCAACCTGCGGGCCTACCGCGGGTGGATCCACGTGCTGCTCTTCTGGGCCAAGACGATCTGGTTCTACCTGTTCACCAGGCCGCAGCCGGGCCGGATCCCGCTCAGCGCACGCGCGGCCGCGGCCGGTCTGCGCGGCGACTTCACCGGCCACCGGAGGTTCCTGCGATGAGCGCCGAGAGCGTCGCCGTCGTGGTGGTGACCTTCAACCGCGCCGACCTGCTCGAGGGCATGCTGGCCGGCCTGGGCCGGCTCGAGCGCGCACCCGACGCCGTCTACGTCGTCGACAACGCGAGCACCGACCACACCGCCGACGTGCTCGCCCGCTCCACGCTCCCGGGCCTGGTCCCGATCCGCAGCGCCGACAACCTCGGCGGCGCCGGCGGCTTCCACCTCGGCCTGCAGCGCGCCCACGCCGACGGCCACGACGCCATGTGGCTGATGGACGACGACGTGGTCCCGGCGCCCGACTGCCTCACCCGTCTCCTCGAGGTCGACGGTCCCTGTCTCATCGCCGTGCGCGAGGACCGCCGCGGGCAGCTCGTCGAGAAGGCTGCTGTGCGCTTCGATCTCGCCAACCCGCTCGCGATCCGCCCCAAGACGGCGAGCGTCGACTCGACGTACTCCCGGAGGTCGCAGATGCCGGCCACCGTCCCCGTCGAGAATGTCGCCTTCGAGGGCTTCTTCGTCCGCCGGGCCGTGATCGACGCGATCGGCCTGCCCGACCCGTCCTACTTCATCTTCTACGACGACGTGGACTTCGCGATCCGGGCGCGGCGCGCGGGCTTCCCGATCCTCGCCGTCCGCGACGCGGTGCTGGTGCGCCAGCTCGACTTCGACCAGCAGCACGACCTGGCGGGCTGGAAGGGGTACTACATGTATCGCAACCTGTTCGCCGTCCACTTCCGTTACGGCGAGAACCTCCTGGTCCGGCTCAAGCCGTGGCTGATCGCCCTGACGGTGGTCCTCCTCAGCCCGCTGCGCGGCGGACAGGCCGAGGTGCGCAATGTCACCCGCGCCGTGCGGGACGCGCGTCGGATGCGGAAGGTGCCGTCGGCATCCGTAGACTGACCGACCGTGTCTGTCTCCACTGAGCTCCCCGACCTGGTCGTCGTCGGCTCCGGCTTCTTCGGCCTGACCGTCGCCGAGCGCTGCGCGGCCGACCTCGGCCTCAAGGTCCTCGTCCTCGAGCGCCGCCACCACCTCGGCGGCAACGCCTACAGCGAGTTCGAGCCCGAGACCGGCATCGAGGTGCACAAGTACGGCACCCACCTGTTCCACACGAGCAACGAGCGGGTGTGGGAGTACGTCAACCGGTTCACCGACTTCACGAACTACCAGCACCGCGTGTTCGGCAAGTACCAGGGGCAGGTCTACTCCCTGCCGATGAACCTCGCCCTCATCAACAGCTTCTTCGGCAAGAGCCACACGCCCGACGAGGCCCGCGCGCTCATCGCCGAGCAGTCCAGCGAGATCGACACCAAGGACGCCACGAACCTCGAGGAGAAGGCGATCAGCCTGATCGGGCGCCCGCTCTACGAGGCGTTCATCAAGGGCTACACCGCCAAGCAGTGGCAGACCGATCCCACCGAGCTGAGCGCCGACATCATCACCCGGCTCCCGGTCCGCTACAACTTCGACAACCGCTACTTCAACGACAAGTACGAGGGTCTGCCGGTCGACGGCTACACCGCGTGGCTCGAGCGGATGGCGGACCACCCCAACATCGAGGTGCGTCTCAACACCGACTTCCTCTCTGCTGATGGCGTCGCCGACGAGTTCAAGGGCAAGGTCCCGATCGTCTACACCGGCCCGGTCGACGAGTACTTCGACAACTCCGAGGGGCGCCTGTCCTGGCGCACCGTCGACCTGAGGACCGAGATCCTCGACGTCGACGACTACCAGGGCACCGGTGTCGTCAACGCCAACGACGCGGACGTCCCGTTCACCCGGGAGCTGGAGTTCAAGCACCTGCACCCGGAGCGGGCGGCGTCGTACACGCCGGGCCGGACGGTCGTGGTCCGCGAGTTCAGCCGCTTCGCGGAGGAGGGCGACGAGCCCTACTACCCGATCAACACCGCCGAGGACCGCGCCAAGCTGCTGAAGTACCGCGACCTCGCCGCGAAGGAGCCGATGGTCCTCTTCGGCGGCCGCCTCGGCACCTACAAGTACCTCGACATGCACATGGCCATCGCCGCCGCGCTGTCGATGTACGACAACAAGCTCCGCCCGCACTTCGCGGACGGCGCCGAGCTCAAGAGCGGGGGCGTCGACGGTGAGTGACACGGTGCGCCGCCTGCTGCAGCGGCAGATCATGCCGACCGACGGCGACGTCGACGTGCTGCCGCTCTACCTCGACCCCGAGGAGGCCAACCTCGACGAGGACAAGTACGTCGTCGGCGGCTCGCGCGCGGCCAAGGAGCTCAACAACGCCTCCATCCGCCAGAAGGTCGCCACCGGCCGGGTGGTGCGCCCCGACCAGATCCTGACCCGCACCTCGGTGCGCGTCCCGTCGGGCGAGAACCTGTCGTTCGGCACCTACTTCAACGCCTTCCCCGCGAGCTACTGGCGCCGCTGGACCGTCGTCTCCGAGGTCCGCCTCGCCGTCACCGTCCACGGGGCCGGCGCCACCGTCATCGTCAACAAGTCGATGGCCAACGGCCGGCAGCAGAAGGTCGAGAGCCAGACCACCAACGGCGACGGGCCGACCACGCTGACCTTCGACCTGAGCCTCGGGCCGTTCGTGGACGGCGGCTGGTACTGGTACGACGTCGTCGCCGGCCACGGCGACGTGGTCGTCGAGGGCGCCGAGTGGAGCGCCGAGGTGCCGGCCGACCGCGCCGAGCCCGGCACCGTCGACCTCGCGATCACCACGATGAACCGTCCCGACTTCTGTGCCGAGCTGCTCGCCCAGCTGGGCGTGGCCGAGCTGGCGCCCTACCTCGACACCGTGTTCGTCATGGAGCAGGGCACCCAGAAGGTCACCGACAGCGAGCGCTTCCCGGCGGCCCGCGCCGCGCTGGGCGACAAGCTCCGCGTCCTCGAGCAGGGCAACCTCGGTGGCTCCGGCGGCTACGCCCGCGGCCAGCTCGAGTCGGTCCGCAAGGGCACCGCGACCTACACGATGATGATGGACGACGACGTCGTCTGCGAGCCCGAGGGCATCATCCGCTCGGTCACCTTCGGTGACCTGGCCCGCCGCCCCACGATCGTCGGCGGCCACATGTTCAGCCTCTATGCCAAGAGCCGGCTGCACAGCTTCGGCGAGATCATCCAGCCGTGGCGCTTCTGGTGGATGTCGCCGCTCGACACGTTCAACGACTGGGACTTCGGCTCGCGCAACCTGCGCTCGGCCCGCTGGCTCCACAAGCGTCTCGACGTCGACTTCAACGGCTGGTTCATGTGCCTGGTCCCGCGCCAGGTCATCGAGGAGATCGGCCTCTCACTGCCGCTCTTCATCAAGTGGGACGACTCCGAGTACGGCCTGCGCGCCAAGGCAGCCGGCTACCCGACGGTGACCTTCCCCGGCGCCGCCGTGTGGCACGTGCCGTGGACGGACAAGAACGACGCCGTCGACTGGCAGGCCTACTTCCACCTGCGCAACCGCCTGGTCGCGGCGCTGCTGCACTCGACCTATCCCAAGGGCGGCCGCCTGATCCGGGAGAGCCTCAACCACCAGGTCGCGCACCTGGTCTCGATGCAGTACTCGACCGCCGAGCTGCGGCTCATGGCGATGGAGGACGTCCTCGCCGGCCCGCACGGCCTCCACGACATGCTCGCGACCCGCCTGCCGGAGGTCAACGCCTTCCGCAAGCAGTTCACCGACGCCCAGCTGCAGGCCGACCCGGACGCGTTCCCGTCGATCCGGCGGGAGAAGCCGGCCCGCAAGGGCAAGGACCTCAGCGACGTCCCGAGCCGCAGGTCCCAGCTGATCACCGCCGGACTGGCGCCGCTGCGGCAGATGAAGAAGCCCCGCGAGCTGTCGGCCAGCCACCCCGAGGTCGAGATCCGCGCCATGGACGCCAAGTGGTATCGCCTGGCCTCGTTCGACTCCGCCGTCGTGTCGATGAACGACGGCACGTCGGCCGCGCTCTACGTCCGCGACCGCGACCGCTTCCGCGACCTGATGAAGCGCACCGCCGACCTGCACCTGCGCTTCCGCAAGGACTGGGACTCCCTGGCGGCCGACTACCGCGCCGCGCTGGGCGACATCACCTCGCCCGAGACCTGGGAGAGGACCTTCGCGCCCTGGCTGGACGGGACCGCGGATGAGTGAGGCCACCGCGGCGCCCGCCGCGGACCGGCCGCCGCTGTCGCCGCCGTCGGCGGGCAACGGCCTGCTCGCGGTCTTCCAGCAGCGCTACCTGCTCAGGCTCCTGGTGGAGCGCGAGATCAGCGCCCGCTACCAAGGCTCGTTCCTCGGCCTGATCTGGTCCTACATCAACCCGCTCAGCCAGTTCTTCATCTACTGGTTCGTCATGGGCTTCCTGCTGCAGCTGCACCAGGAGATCCCGAACTTCGCGATCCACATCTTCGCGGCCCTCATCGTCGTCCACTTCTTCAACGAGACCTTCGCGGCCGGCACCCGGTCGATCGTGCGCAACAAGGCCCTCGTGGCGAAGATGTCGATGCCGCGCGAGATGTTCCCCGTCGCCACGATGCTGGTCTCGCTCTATCACGTCGGGCCGCAGCTGATCATCCTGCTCGTCGCCTGCCTGTTCGCCGGCTGGAGCCCCGATCCCGTCGGCCTCGCCTGCCTCGTCCTCGGCGTGCTGATCATCGCCGCGATCGGGCTCTCGGGAGCGCTGCTCTTCAGCGCCGCCAACGTCTTCTTCCGCGACTTCGGCAACATCGTCAACGTCATGACGAACTTCGTCCGCTTCGGCGTCCCGATGATCTACCCCTACGCGATCGTCGAGGAGCGCTTCGGCGACTTCGCCCCCTACTACCTCCTCAACCCCCTCGCCGACGCCGTGCTCCTCGTCCAGCGGGCCTTCTGGATCGGCACGATCAGCGACGAGAAGCAGGCGGAGGTCGCCGCCGACGGCCAGGTGCTGATGCCCGACCACCTGGTGACCAACGGCGTCCTCGCCCTGCTCGGATGCCTCGTCATCCTCGGCATCTCCCAGTGGGTCTTCACCCGCCTGGAGAACAAGATCCCGGAGCGTCTCTGACATGGCCGAAGCAATCGTCCTGCAGAACGTGGTCAAGGAGTTCACGCTCCGCTACCACCGCACCTTCCGCGAGATCACCGTCGCCAAGGCCAAGGGCCAGAAGACCAGCGAGAAGTTCAATGCCATCGACGACGTCTCCTTCACCGTCGAGGAGGGCGAGTCGATCGGCCTGATGGGGCTCAACGGCTCCGGCAAGAGCACCCTGCTCAAGGTCATCAACGGCGTCATGCGCCCCGACTCCGGCACCGCCCTCACCCGCGGCCGGATCGCCGGACTCATCGCCACCGGCGCCGGCTTCCACCCCCAGCTCAGCGGCACCGAGAATCTCGTCCTCAACGCCGCCATCCTCGGGATGTCCGAGCGCGAGCTGAAGCGCAAGTACGACGACATCGTCGAGTTCGCCGATCTCGGCCGCACCCTCGACGCCCCCGTCGGCCACTACTCGTCCGGCCAGAAGGCCCGCCTCGGCTTCGCCGTCGCCGTCCACGTCGACTCCGACATCTTCCTCGCCGACGAGGTCCTCGCCGTCGGTGACAAGCCCTTCAAGGTCAAGTGCATGCGCAAGATGCGCGAGATCCGCGACAGCGGTCGCACCCTCGTCTTCGTCAGCCACTCACCCGGCGCCGTGGCCAAGATGTGCACCCGCGGCATCGTGCTCGAGAAGGGCCGCCTCGGTTTCGACGGCGACGTCGCCGACGCCATCCACTACCTCCAGTACGACCGCACCGACGACGAGGACGAGCTCGAGACCGACGACGAGATCGGCAACGACATTTGATGGCGCGAGCGCGTCGCCGCTGATCGACGCCTGCGGGGAGGTCAGCACCGGCCTCGCTCCGGTCGCTCGTTCCTCGCTCTCTGCGCTCACCCGACGCCGGCCTCCCCGTGCGGCGTCGGCGGCGCCGCGCTGCCGCGCCGCGGTTGTCTTCCGTAGGTCCAACCCTGGTCTGGCGGCAAGCCGACTCTGCAGGGCGAGAGTGCTGTGGCGCCGGACGGGCAACCCACTCGCCGGCGCCTGCGGCGCCGGAGGGGCGAAACCCAACCGTCGGCGCCTGCGTCGCCGGAAGGATCCCCTCCGTGCGCGCTTCGGGGTGCCCTCGACGTGGCAGCCAGAATCAGGTCGCGAAGCAGGGTGCGTCGAGGGCGGGGTCCCCGCTCCTAAGCGCACGGAGGGGAGCCCTGGAGGCGCCGCAGGCGCCGCCGACCCCAGAGCCGGCACGGGAGGCGCCGGAGGCGCCGACACCAAGGGAAGCCCGGGAGGCGCCGCAGGCGCCGACCCACCCACCCCGGACCCCTCAGGCGGCCGCGACCAACGCCGATTCGGAAATTCGGGAACGCGCGGCGTGTCGAGTGGAAACTACACGTTTGTAGTTACTCACGAGCCCTTCCCTGACGGGTGTGACGCATGTGAAAGTTGCTACTCGTGTGACAACTTCCCCGCACACACGTCTGGAGCAGCACCATGTCGTCGTACCTTCCGGAGCACCCGGACACGGCCGCCGTGAGCGGCCCCGGCCACCACGATCGGCCGGGGCGCCTGCGGTTCGTGACCGTGTGCCAGCACCTGCTGGCGCTCGCGGTCGTGGTCGCCGTGCTGACGCCGGCCGCGCGCACGGTCACCATGGACGTCCAGCCGGCGCAGCCGGTGCAGGTGCAGCCCACTGACGTCGCGTTGCGGGCCGCGGACTTCCCGTCGAAGGTTCCGACCGGGCCGGTGGCCGCCGACGTGGACGAATACGCGCTGACCGCGCCTGCCGGGAAGGGGCAGGCCCGGGCGAGCACGCGCGCCACCGCGAAGGTGGCAGCCGGCGGCGAGGAGCAGGTCCTCAGCGACGTCGTCCCGGTCGACGGCTACGGCGCGGTGGGGGTGACCTGGGCGCACGACGAGGTCGTCGGGCACGACGCGATCGGCGTCCAGGTGCGCACCCGCACGGACGGTGCATGGTCGGGCTGGGAGGACGCCGAGTACCACGACGAGCACGGGCCCGACCCGGCCAGCGCCGAGGGGAAGAACGCTCGCCCGGGGACGGATGCGCTGCTCGTGGGTGACGTCGACGCGGTGCAGGTGAAGGTCGCGACGGAGGACGCCGCGCCGGCCGACATGAAGCTGGCCGTGATCGACCCGGGCACGAGCGCGACGACGACGGTGCAGGCGCCGGCCATCGACACGGCGAAGCTGGGCGCGACCGACGGCACGGCGCCGTCGGGCGACGACACGACCGATGGCGGGACGGACGGCGGGACCGAGGGCACGGACAGTGGCGATGACTCCCTCGAGCTCCAGGCGGGGGTTTTCACGCCGAAGCCGAAGATCTACTCGCGGGCCCAGTGGGGCGCCAACGAGCGGCTGCGCGACAAGGGGTCGCTGACCTACTACGAGGTGCACGGCGGCTTCGTCCACCACACGGTGAACGCCAACGACTACACGGCCAGCGAGGTGCCGGGGATCCTCCGGGCGATCTATGCCTACCACGTCAACACCCGCGGCTGGAGCGACATCGGCTACAACTTCCTCGTCGACCGTTTCGGCCGGATCTGGGAGGGTCGGGCCGGCGGTGTGGACCGCGCGGTGGTGGGTGCCCACACGCTGGGCTACAACAACTACGCGTTCGCGATGTCGGCGATCGGCAACTTCGACACGGCGCGGCCGAGCGCCAGGATGGTGTCGGCCTATGGCGCGCTGTTCGCCTGGAAGCTGTCGTTGCACGGTGTCGACGCGGGCTCGACGCGCCAGCGGATCGGCTCCAAGGTGTTCCAGGCGATCAACGGCCACCGTGACGCGGGCTCGACGGCCTGCCCGGGGCGCTACCTCTACGCGAAGCTGCCACAGATCCGTGAGCTCGCGAGTGCGGCGCAACGCGGGTGGTCGGGTCGGGAGGTGGCCGGCCAGTACGTCAGCACGGGTACGCCGGACCTGCTGACCCGGCGCACGAGTGACGGCACGCTCTTCGTGTTCGCGGTCAACCAGCGCGCGGACGGCACGTGGGCGGTGACGGCGAAGAAGAACACCGGCATCGACATCTCGTGGGCCTCGCGGATCCTGCGGGCCGGCGACTGGGACCGCGACGGCAACAACGACGTCCTCGCGGTGCGCCGGTCGGACAAGGCGCTGCTCCTGTTGCGTGGCCAGGGGCGGGGTAGGTTCGCGGCCCCCGTGCTGCTGAGCAACAGGTTCTCGACGGTCGCGCTGCTGTCGGCTCCGGGCGACGTGACCGGTGACGGCTTCCCCGACCTGATGGGCCAGCGCTCGGGCCGCATGTACATCTTCCCGGGCAAGGGCGGCGCCGGGCTGGGCACGTCGACGCACAACGTGGCGCCCGGCTATCCGGCGTACGGCGCCGTGTCGGGCAGCGCGGTCGTCCCGGCGGGTCTCGTGGACACCAACGGCGCTCCTGATGCGCTGGTGCGCAACGGGCGGACGATCGTTCGTTACCTCGGCAACGGTCCGGGAGGTTGGACGTCGGGCAAGACCCTCGAGGTCTCGGCGGCGGGCTACGACTGGCTGATCGGGGCGGGCCGGATCAACAACAACCGGTATTCCGACTACTTCGCACGCACGTCGTCGACCAAGGAGGTCTTCATCCTCTCGGGCGCCGGCGGCGGCTGGCAGAAGACGCGCTTCTCGTTGGGACGGTTCCCACAGGTCGACCTGGGGGCGTGACGGGGAAGAGGAGAGCTGGTCCTGGTCGCTCAGGCGGGGAAGCGGGCGGTGGCGTGCTCGGCGACGTAGGTCGCCTCGAGCGTGTCCTGTCCGGTCTGGGCGACCAGGACGAGTGAGCCGCCGAGGGCGAGCGGCTCGCTCAGCGTCACGGGCTCCTGCACGGGGTTCGCGACGGTGAGGAGGCGGCCGCTGCCGACGATCCGGCCTGCGGCCGCCTCCGCCCAGAGCTCGCCCTGGGTGACAGGGCGCCCGCCCACCGTGATCGCAGTGTCGTCCGCCGTCGGCGGGTCCCACGGCGTGAAGGCGTCGGGCTGCGACCAGATCTCGACGCCGACGTCGTGGACGCCCGCGGGGACCGGCTCGGCGAAGCGGACGCCGAGGGGGAGCAGCGAGCAGGCGAGGACGTGCGGGCCGGCCGCGTGCGGCGCCCAGCGGTCCAGGGTGTCCGGCCCGCACACCACGGCGTCGAGGTCGTGGGGGTCCTCGGAGGTTGACACGGCGAGGCCGGCATTCCACGCGGCGCCGAGGAACACGGTGCCCAGCCAGTGGGGCGGCAGGTCGATCCGGATCTCCTGGCCGCGCTCGAGACCGAGCTCGTCGACGAGCAGCGAGCTGGCCTTGGCGACCCAGTTGGCCCACGTGGTGGTGGACAGCTCGACCCGCTCGCCGGTGGCGTGGTCGTAGTAGGTCACCAGCGGCCGGCCGGGCTCGGCGCGCAGTCGCGCGGCGAGGACGTCGGGGAAGGTCGATGCGGAGCTGGAGCCGGCAACAGTCGTCACGCCAGCGAGGATAGGGTGCCGCGCATGGCCAGTGACCAGCCGGACGGCGCAACCCCCGCAGTGACCGACATCCCGGGCTTCTGGGCGGTGGTGCCGGCCGGTGGGGCGGGCACCCGCCTGTGGCCGCTGTCGCGGTCGGGCTCGCCGAAGTTCCTGCACGACCTGACGGGCTCGGGGCGCACGCTGCTGGAGGAGACCCACGACCGCCTGGCGCCGATCGTGGGTGACCGCTTCATGGTCGTGACCGGTGCTGCGCACCTCGAGGCGGTGCGCGGCCAGCTGGCAGCGCTGGCGGACGACGTGGTCCTGGCGGAGCCATCGGCCCGCGACTCGATGGCGGCGATCGGGCTGGCCGCCGCCGTGCTGGAGCGGCGCGGCGCCGAGGTGATGGGCTCGTTTGCGGCCGACCACGTGATCGCGGATCCCGAGCGCTTCCGCTCCGCCGTGGCCGCCGCGGTCGCCGCGGCCCGCGACGGCTGGCTGGTGACGATCGGCATCGAGCCGACGTTCCCGTCCTCGGCGTTCGGCTACATCCACCAGGGCGCCGTGCTCGACGGTCACCCCGATGCCCGTGCGGTCGTCGAGTTCGTCGAGAAGCCGTCGGTCCCGGTCGCGGAGGAGTACGTCGCCAGCGGCAACTACCGCTGGAACGCCGGCATGTTCGTGGTCTGTCCGACGGTGCTGCTGGACCTGCTGGCCGAGCAGGACCCCGGCTTCGCGGCGACCCTGCGGGCGATCGCGGCCGCGCCGGAGCGTCTGCCCGAGCTGTGGCAGAAGCTGCCGAAGATCGCGATCGACCACGCGATCGCCGAGCCCGCCGCGGCCGCCGGCAAGGTGGCGACGGTGCCCGGCGGCTTCGGCTGGGACGACATCGGCGACTTCGACTCCCTGGCCACGCTGCTCGGCGACCAGGAGGAGTGTGTGGTCCTCGGCGCGAGCGACCAGGTGCAGACCGCCGGTGTCACGGGCCTCGTGGTCCCGGGCTCGGGGCGCATGGTCGCGGTCATCGGCCTCGACGACGTGGTCGTGGTCGACACGCCCGACGCGCTGCTCGTCACCACCCGCGAGCGTGCCCAGGACGTCAAGGCGATCGTCGCCGCCCTCAAGGAGCAGGGCCGCGCCGACCTGACCTGACCCGGACGAGCGAGGGGGCGCCCACCGGACTCAGTAGATGAAGGGCTCGGGGGAGTCGGTGAACGGGTAGTCCGTCATGAACTGCTTGAGCGCGGCGCCGCTGGTCTTGGAGCAGTATTGCCACACGCCGTACTGCGTCTGGGTGGCGCTGTCGAGGCGCCAGTGGGTGAAGGCGATGTGCTGGCCCTCCGGGAACTCCTTGGGCGGGACCGGCTCGGTGGGCTCCTCGCCCTCCGGGGCCGCCTCCGGGGTCTCGGCCTCGGCGGCGGCGGCCTCGGCGGACTCCTTGGCGTCCTCCTCGGTCCACGGCACGGCCTTGAACTTCAGGCGCTGGTTGGTGTCGTTGGCGTCGAGGCTCGCGGCGATCGCCTTGATGGCGCCCAGCTCACTGGAGGAGTCGGCGATCGTCTCGTCGTACCAGAGGATCGTGTAGCCGTGCTCGATGTTGTGGACCAGTGACTCGAGCTCGGGGCGCGAGTCCTTGGTGTAGAACCGGTCGTTGATCGGCGCCGGAGCGATGTTGGCCTCGTTCCAGTGCGGACCGAAGGCGGGGGGCGAGTCCGGGTAGGTCACCTGCTGCTCGAACGGGACGTGCTCGCCGGTGCCCGTGGCGTCCTTCTCGGTCACCTCTCCGCAGACGTCGGCACCGGCGCCGATGTCCTCGAGGTCGGTGCCGGCCCACCGGGCCTTCTGGATGGCCGTGGTGATCGGTCCCCACGCAGCGATGCCGATGATGCCGAGCGCGACGACGACGCAGACGCCGACGATGGCGAGACCCTGGCGCTTCTCGGCGCCCTTCTGCTTGCGCCGGATGTCATCGATGACTTTCTGGCGGTCCGACTTGTCGGACTTGCTGGTCTTGGCCACGGTGGCGAGTACCTCGGGGTGCTGGTGGGTTGGTGCTGGTGGGTGACCCGGCTGGTCGGCGCGGATCGCGGTGAGTCTACGGACTGACTGGGCGCAGGCGCAGGTCGGTGTCCGATCCGTCGACCTCCCAGCCGTGGGCGAAGGCGACGATGCGGACGGCGTCCGCCCGGCTGCCGTCCGCGGTCACGCCGTCGGCGTGGGTCACCCGCGCGGCGAGACCGGCGTCGTGGAGGGCGTCGGCGAGCTCCTCGGCGCTGACCGGGCTGCCGAAGGGCCCGCGGTCGGCCGCGGCGCCCGCGACGGCGCGGATGACGGCTTCCCGGGCGCCCCAGCCGAAGAGGTCGGCGCCGTCGGGCCGGATGAGGGCGGCCGCCCCGGTGCCGTGCTCGCCCGTCGGGAGGACGAGGTCCGCGCGGCCGCGCACGACGGCGCACGGCCGGCCGCCCAGCTTGCCCTGCGCCAGCTCGGCGGCGGAGGCGAGCTCGTCGGCGACGGCGGGCGCGGTGACCGCGAGCTCGTTGCCGTGGGCGTCGACGCGGCCGGCGAACGACTCGGCGACCACGAGCCCGGCGGCCCCGATCGCGATGTCGGTCTGGCCGTCGCGCCAGGCGCGGCCGGCGGTGTCGGTGACGACGACGCCCACGTTGACGTCGCGACGCCCGGCGACCGCCTCGCGCAGCTCGCGCGCCGAGCGGTCGGGGTCCTCGGGAAGCAGGACCACGCTGCCCGCCTCGACGTTGGAGTTGTCGATGCCGGCGGCGGCCATGGTCAGCCCGAGGCGGTTGCGCACGATCCGGGTGGGGCCGCGGCGCGCCACGAGACGTGTGGTCTCGCCGGCGAGCCAGTCGTCGCGCGTGCCCGGCCGGACCCGGCCCTCGGCCTTGCTGACCGCCTTGCTGGTGACGACGAGGACGTCGCCGTCGCGCAGGTCGTCGATGGCGGCGAGCAGCACGGCGGCCAGGTCGTCGCCCTCCGTGATCTCGCCGACGCCCTCGGGCGCCCAGACGTGCAGGTCGCCCATCAGGCAGGCCCGGCGCCGTCCACGACCAGGGAGACGGCCGCAGCGGCCATCGCCGCGGTGGCGTCGTGGTCGGTCATCATCAGCGGTACGGCGGCGCAGCGCAGCCCCTCGGCCTCCAGCCGGGACACCTGGTCGGCGTCGCGCTCGTCGATCAGCCAGCCGTCGAGCACGCCGCCGTTGGCGCGCGCGCCGTAGTTGAGGCCCACGCCCGCTGCGCTCACCTCGACGCCGATCGAGGTGAGCATCTGCTCGGCCATGCCGCGCACGTGCGAGGCGCCGACGATGGGGGAGAGGCCGACGACCCGCGCGGTGGTGGCGCGTACGGCATCGCGCACACCCGGCACGCCGAGGATGGTGCCGACCGACACGACCGGGTTCGACGGGGGGAGGACGAGGAGGTCGGTGGTGGCGATCGTCTCCAGCACGCCGGGGGCGGGTGTCGCGGCGTCGAGTCCGACGAACACGACCTGCTCGGCCGGCACCTCGGCGCGCAGGCGCACCCAGTACTCCTGGAAGTGCACGGCCCGCCTGCCACTGGGGGCCTCGGGGTCGGCGATCGCCACGTGCGTCTCGACGCGGTCGTCCGTCATCGGCAACAGGGTCAGGCGCTCGCCGTACGTCGGAGCGAGCCAGCGCTGGCAGAGGGCCTGCGTGACCCGGGACAGCGGATAGCCGGAGTCGAGCAGCTGGGTGCGCACGAGGTGGGTGGCGATGTCGCGGTCCCCGAGGCCGAACCAGGTGGGCTCGACACCGTAGGCGGCCAGCTCCTCCTTGGCGCTCCAGGTCTCCGCGCGGCGCCCCCACCCGCGCTCGGGGTCGATCCCGTCGCCGAGCGTGTACATCACCGTGTCGAGGTCGGGGCAGACCTTGAGGCCGTGGATCCACCAGTCGTCGGCGGTGTTGGCGATGACGGTCACCGTTGCGTCCGGCGCGACACCGGGCAGGGTGCCGGCGGCGATGCCGTGGAGGAGGCCCTGCAGGAACTTCGCCCCGCCCATGCCGCCGGAGAGGACGGTGAGGTGCCTCAGCGGCTCGCGCCGGCCGGGGGGTGTTGCAGCACTGCTCGTCGGTGTCGTGTCCACGGGGGTCAACTGTGCCTTGTGGTCGAGACGAAGGTCCCGTTGGGCTGCGTATAGCAGATTCGGCCTTGACTCCTTGGGTATGACACGTATGTAATTCCACGTGTGTCGTTCGGGCACCGGGTCGAGGCGCAACATGTCAGCAAGGGGATGAATCGTGAGGGAATTGTTCCTGGTCGAAGCCGAATCCGAGGACCTGGGGTGGCAGGAGCGCGCGTTGTGCGCGCAGACCGACCCCGAGGCCTTCTTCCCCGAGAAGGGGGGTTCGACGAGAGAGGCCAAGAAGGTCTGCCAGACGTGCGACGTCCGGCTGGAGTGCCTGGAGGCAGCGCTCGGCAACGACGAGCGCTTCGGGATCTGGGGTGGACTGTCGGAGCGCGAGCGCCGCAAGCTCAAGAAACGCGCGGTCTGAGGGGCGCGAGGCACGAGCGCACCTCAGGTCGACCGCGGGTTGAGCAAGCGCGCGACCGAGGAACGAGGTCGCGACCGCGCGTCGAAACCAGCTGAGTATCTGCGAAGCAGCAGGTCCGCAGCAGCAGTTCCGCAGCAGCGATCGCCGAAGTGAGCAGGCGCCGGGGTTCGCCCCCTTCGAACCCCGGCGCGTAGGCTCCTTCGCCGTGTCGCAGCAACCGCGGGTCGCCGTCGTCCTGGTGAGTCACGACGGTGCCGGATGGCTGCCGACGGTGCTCGACGGCCTACGTGCCCAGACCGCTCCGGTCGACCGTGTCGTCGCGGTCGACACGGGCAGCGTCGACGGCAGCCTCGAGCTGGTCGTCGACGGCCTCGAGGGGCACCTCCCGGTCACGTCCCGGCGCCTGCCGGCCAGTGCCGGCTTCCCCGATGCGGTCGCCGACGCGCTCGTGACCCTGGACGGGCCCGGCGCCCCCGAGTGGCTGTGGCTGCTCCACGATGACTCGACCCCCGCGCCCGGCGCCCTCGCGGAGCTCCTGGCGGCGGCCCGGACGCATCCGGAGGCCGCGATCCTCGGGCCCAAGCTCCGGGAGTGGCCCTCGCTGCGGCGCCTGCTCGAGGTCGGGGTGACGCTCAGCGGCACCGGTCGGCGCGAGACCGGCCTCGAGCGCGGCGAGTACGACCAGGGGCAGCACGACGCGGTCCATGAGGTCTTCGCGGTCAACAGCGCGGGCATGCTGGTGCGACGCGAGGTGCTCGCCCAGCTCGGTGGTTTCGACCGGGCGCTGCCGATCTTCGGCAACGACCTCGACCTCGGCTGGCGGGCTGCGGCCGCGGGCCTGACCACGATCGTGGTCCCGTCCGCCGTCGTGTTCCACGCCGAGGCGGCGCACCGCGGCGTCCGTCGGACGCCGCTGACCGGACGGCACACCCACTTCCAGGAGCGCCGGGCAGCGCTCTTCACGCTACTGGCGAACTCCCGCGGCGTGACGCTGCCGCTCCAGGCCGTCCGGCTGCTGCTGGGCTCGCTGGTCCGGATGGTCGGGCTGCTGTGCGTCCGCGCCGTCGGTGAGGCTCTCGACGAGCTGGCTGCCGCGGTCTCGGTGCTGCGGCACCCCGGCCAGATCCGTGAGGCGCGCCGGCGTCGCGCCGTGACGCTGCGCGGCCTCCGCGGCGACGAGGGACCCGACCGCTCCAGGGTCCGGCGGCTGCTGGCGCCATGGTGGCTGCCCTATCGTCACGGTCTCGACTTCCTCGGCGACCTCGTCGCCGCGGCGACCAACCAGGCGGCCGACGTGGCCGAGCGTCGACGGGCCGCAGCGGCCGAGCGCGACGCCGACACGGCCCCACCCGCTGCCCGCCATCGCGACGAGGACGAGGAGTTCGCCGACTCGGGCTGGGTGGTGCGCTTCCTCACCAACCCGGCGGCGGTCGCCACCGCCCTCGTGGTCCTCGCCCTGCTGGTCGGCGTGCGCGACGTCGTCGGCGGGATCAGCGGGGGCGCGCTGTCGCCGGCACCCGAGGGCGTCGGCGACTGGTGGGCGCTGGTCACCGAGGCCCGTCACGCGGTCGGCTTCGGCAGCGACCTGCCGGCCCCGGCGTACGTCCTCCCGCTCGCCCTGCTCGGCATCCCGGTCGGGCCGTCGCTCCTCATGTCGCTGCTGATGGCGCTCGCCGCGCCGGTCGCACTGTGGGGGGCGTGGCGGTTCCTGAGCGTCGTCGCCCGCTTCCTGACGCCCCACGGCGCCCCGCGGTGGCTGCTCTTCTGGGGGTCGGTGACGTGGGCCCTGGTGCCGCTCGTGTCGGGTGCCTGGGGCGGCGGACGCTGGGGGATCGTCGTCGCTGCGGCGGTGCTGCCCTGGCTGGCCCACGCCGCTCTCGGCTTCGCCGACCCCGACGCCGATCACCGCTGGCGCGCCGGCTGGCGCACCGGACTCGGCCTGGCGTTGATGACGGCCGTCGCGCCCACCTCGTGGCTGGTCCTCGCGGCGCTCATCGGCGTCCTGCTCGCCGTGGCCGTGCGGCTGCTGCCCACCGAGGCCAAGGAGCGCTCGGTGTGGGGTCCGCCGGTCGCGGCGCTCGCCGTACCGCTGCTCGTGCTCGTCCCGTGGTGGTTGCCCTCGCTCTTCGAGGGCGGCTTCGCGGCGACCGTGCTCGACATCGGCCGGTGGCCCACGGCGGCCACCTCGGGCTGGGACCTGCTCGCCGGCCGGCTCGCGGACCTCGGCGCCCCCGGCTGGGTGGGCCTGGTGCTTCCCGTGCTCGCCGTGGCCGCGTTGGTGCCGGCCTCCAGCCGGGTCGCTGTCGTCGTGTGCTGGGTGGTGGCCGCCGTCACCGCCGTGGTCGGCGTCCCGCTCGCCATGACCAGCGTCGATCTCCCGGGCGTCGCCTCCCAGCAGCCCGGTGTGGGTGCCGTGCTGCTGGTCCTGCACGGCGCCTGGCTCACCGCCGCCGTGATCGGAGGGCTGTCCCTCCACCACCTGGGGCAGCGCCCCGTGCCGGTCCAGGCCGGTCTCGCGCTGGTCGCACTGACCGGCCTGGCCGCCACGGCCGTGGGCCTCGTCTGGTTCGCGGGCTGGGGTGGCGAGGACGGCAACGACGAGGCCGACCAGCCTCCGTCCGACGTGCCGGTCTACATGGCCCAGCGCGCCGAGCGGGCGCCGGACGAGAACGGTGTGCTCGTGCTGCGCGGCAACGTCGACGACGGGGTGCGCTACGAGGTGCACCGCGGCGACGGACCGACGGTCGGCGAGGACGAGATCGCCGCCCTCACCCCCGAGGACCCGGCGGTGACCGAGGTGATCAGCGCACTGGTCACCGCCCCCGACTCCGACGCCGTCGCCGACCTGTCCCGTCGCGGCATCCTCTACGTCGTCCTGGCGCCGCCCTCCGACGGCGAGATCGCCGCCGGACTCGACGCCACCAGTGGTCTGGAGCAGGCCAGCGCCCCGCGGGGGACCCGCGCCTGGCAGGTGAGCACCGCCCCCGAGCCGCTGCCGGACCCGACGCCGTGGCTGCGTTGGCTGCTGCTGCTCGTCCAGCTCGCCGCGATCCCGACCCTGGTCGTCCTCGCCCTCCCGCCGCTGCGAAGGAACCGTGATGACTGAGCCCACCCCGACCCCCAGCTCGACCCCGGGCCCGGGCCGACGCGCCGGGGTCCCGACGCGCCGGATCGACCTGCTGGTCGGGCTCGCCGTCGCCCTGCCCGCCGTCGTGGCCGTGGCCGTGATGCTCATCGGCGACGAGCAGAACACCCTGGCCGGCCCGCAGGCGCCCACGGTCTCCCCGCTCACCTCCGCCACCGTCGTGTGCCCCTCCGGCACCGGCCCGCGGAGCACGGTGACCCTGGGCCGCGTGCCCGGCGTCGCGGGAGGCGACGTCGACGCGAGCTCGACTCCGCTGATCGACCCGGGCGATCGGGCCGGGGACGCCGCGGGCCCGAGCCAGCTGGTGGAGGGACAGAGCGTCGAGGTCGTCGACGCACCGGCCGCCGTCGCCGGCTCGTCCGGCGCCACCGTGCTCCAGGCGCGTGGCGGCGCTGCTCCGGGGCTGGTCGCGGGTCGCGGCGACGCCCTCGCGGTCGGCGAGTGCCGCGCCCCGTCGTACGACGAATGGCTGGTGAGCGTCGGCGCGTCGGCCCGCTATGCGACGGTCGTCGAGCTGGTCAACCCCGACGACGGGGAGGCCGTGGTCGACCTCGCGATCCACGGAGGCTCCGGCATGGTCGAGGAGCCGGCGCTGCGCGGGCTCCAGGTGCCGCCGCACAGCGTCCGCCGCGTCGACCTGTCGCAGGTCGCACCGCGCGGGGGCACGTTCACCGCGCACCTGACGGTCGTCCGGGGACGGGTGAGCGCGACCGCGATCAACCGGATCGACTCGCTCGGCCGGGGCCGGGTCACGGCCGACTACCTGCCCGCGGTCGCGGAGCCGTCGGAGGACGGTGTCATCCTCGGACTGCCGCAGCAGCGCACCGGTGCGCTGCTCACGCTCGCCAACCCGGGCGACGACGAGGTCCGGGTGACGACGCGACTCGTCACCGAGGACGCGGTCTTCACGCCGACCGGCGCGCCCGAGATCACCCTCGCTCCGCAGGGTTCACGCTCGGTGTCGCTGCAGCGACTGCTGTCGCAGGAGAAGGCGCAGGGCGTCGTCGGCGTGCAGCTCGTGGCGTCGGCGCCGATCGTGTCCTCGCTGCGGCTCCAGTCGGCCGGTGACATCGTGCTGCTGGCGCCGGTCCCGGACTTCCGGGACCCGACGGCGGTCGTGCTGCCCACGGGGGACAAGACCCTGGTTCTGGGCCGCGCGCTGCGCACGGGCGTCGTCCACGTGGTCTCCCATGGCGCCGACGGCACGGTGCTCGCCGACGAGCGGGTCGAGGTCGGCCCCGGACGCGCCTCGCGGCTCGCGCTGCCGGCAGCCGGCGTCCTGGTGACCGTCGAGCCCCGCAACACCTCCGTCGGCGGCGTCGTCACGCTGCCGCGATCCGGGTCCGCGCCGGGGCTGGCGACGCTGCGCCTGCTCCCGGCGAACCTCAGCGCCCGGATCCCGGTCGTCGCCCCTCAGTAGGGCAGTCGGGCAGTCGGGCCGTCGGGTCAGTCGGGGTCAGTCGGGGTCGGCGGGATAGCGGGGGTCGACCTCGTGCGGCTCGATGCCGAGCAGCTCGGCGACCTGCTCGACGACGATGGTCAGCACGCTCGCCTCGAGGTCGGCGCGATCGGCCGCCCGGTGCTCGAGGGGGCGGCGGAAGACCACGAGCCGGGTCGGCGTGGTGCCCGACCCTCGCACGAGGGAGGAGAGGGGGACCCGCCCCGAGTCCCAGTCGTCGGGCAGCTGCGGGGTGTCCTCGACGGCGTACTCCACCAGCCCGAGCCGGTCGGACCAGCGCACGTCGATGTCGTTGACGACGTCGAGCAGGATCCGGTCGAAGCGCTCTCGGCGCGACCACGGGCGGGGCGGACGGTGGTCCGCGGTCAGCGGTTGCACGGCGGGCCCACGCTGCCCGCGCCCGCGCCGGTCGCGTCGCCGCGGACCGGCCGCGGTGCTGCCGGCCGACGTCTCCGGACCTTCTGTCTCCACGATCCGCGAGCCTATCCAGCCTCGCGGCGCCCGGGCGGTAGCGTCGCGGTCGTGAGCGCGATTCCGGCCCGGCAGGGGCTCCGCACCTGCTCCCGCACTGCCTGTGCGCGGCGGGCCGTGGCGACGCTGACCTATGTCTACGCCGACTCGACCGCGGTCCTCGGCCCGCTCGCGACCTTCGCGGAGCCGCATGCCTACGACCTGTGCGACGTGCACAGCGAGCGGCTCTCCGCGCCCCGTGGCTGGGAGGTCGTGCGCCTGGCGCTCGGCAGCCCCCAACCCGGGCCCAGTGGCGACGACCTGCTCGCCCTGGCCGACGCCGTGCGCGAGGCCGCCCGCCCCATCCCGGCGCCGGTGGCCGAGCCCGTCCGCGAGAGCGGCCGGGAGGTGGCCCGCAAGGGTCATCTGCGGATGCTCACCTCCGAGTGATTGGAGTGCGATGCGAGGTCGATCCGGGGTCAGCCCGGTCGTCCGCGTGCACTAGGGTCGCGCCATGGCCAGCGCCACGACCTCCCCTGACAACCTGAGCAAGGTCTTCAAGGCCTACGACGTCCGTGGTCTGGTGGGAGAGCAGCTGGACGAGGAGCTCGCCCGCGCCACCGGCGTCGCCTACGTCGAGGTCCTCGGCGTCGACGCGGTCGTCGTCGGCTACGACATGCGGCCCAGCTCGCCGGAGCTCGCCGGGGCGTTCGCCGACGGTGCGACCAGCGCCGGTGCCGACGTGACGATGATCGGTCTGGCGTCCACCGACCAGCTCTACTTCGCCTCCGGCCACCTCGAGCTGCCCGGCGCGATGTTCACCGCGAGCCACAACCCGGCCGCCTACAACGGCATCAAGATGTGCCGCTCCCACGCGTCTCCGGTCGGCATGGAGAGCGGTCTCGCGGAGATCCGCGACCGCGTGGCGACGGGTGCCCCGGCTGCACCGTCGGGCCGGACCGGCTCGGTCACCTCCCACGACGTGCTCCAGGCCTACGCCGCCCACCTGCTCGCGCTCGCCCCCGTGCGGGGCCGCCGGCTCAAGGTCGTGGTCGATGCCGGCAACGGCATGGCCGGCCACACCGCTCCCGCGGTGTTCGACCGGCTGGCCGACCAGGTCGAGCTGGTCCCGATGTACTTCGAGCTGGACGGCACCTTCCCCAACCACGAGGCCAATCCGATCGAGGCGGAGAACCTCGTCGACCTGCAGAAGCGGGTCATCGCGGAGCGGGCCGACATCGGTCTCGCCTTCGACGGCGACGCCGACCGTTGCTTCCTGGTCGACGAGCGCGGCGAGCTGGTCTCGCCGTCCACGCTCACCGCGCTCATCGCCGCGCGCGAGCTGGCCAAGGAGCCCGGGGCGACGGTGATCCACAACCTGATCACCTCCCGTGCCGTCCCGGAGATCGTCACCGAGCTCGGCGGCACCCCCGTGCGCACCCGGGTCGGCCACTCGTTCATCAAGGCGACGATGGCCGAGACCGACGCGATCTTCGGCGGCGAGCACAGCGGGCACTTCTACTTCCGCGACTTCTGGCGCGCCGACTCGGGCATGCTCGCGGCGCTGCACGCCATGGCGGCACTCGCCGAGGCCGACGCCCCGCTCTCGGAGCTGCTGGAGTCCTATGCCCGCTATCCACTCAGCGGCGAGATCAACAACACGGTCGAGGACCAGGGTGCCGTGCTGGCCGCCCTCGAGGCGACCTACGGCGCCCGCGACGGCGTCACCCTGGACCGGCTCGACGGGCTCACCATCGCCCACGCCGACTGGGCGCTCAACGTGCGCGCCTCCAACACCGAGCCGCTGTTGCGGCTCAACGTCGAAGGGAAGGACGAGGCGACCATGACCGAGATCCGCGACGAGGCCCTCGCACTCATCCGGGGCACTCGATGAGCGCCGCCGAGCAGGCAGGGATCTCGCCCGAGCTGCTCGCGATCGTCGTCTGCCCGGCCTGCCACGGCGAGCTCGTCGTGACCCCGCAGGGCGAGGCGACCGAGCTGGTCTGCGGCGGTTGTGGACTGGCCTACCCGGTCCGCGACGGGATCCCGGTGCTGCTGGTCGACGAGGCCCGGAAGCCGGCCTGACCCGCCGCCATGGCCTGGTTCGACGAGTCCCGGCTGGACGACGAGGCGGCGCTCGGCACCGCTGACCTGCGGCTGCGCACACTGGCCGAGTCAGGTGCGCGCGTACGACGCGAGGTCGGTGACGCCGCCGACGCGATCGCCGAGGCGGTGGGCCGCTCCCTGGAGTCCCGGCCGCGGGCGGTGATCGCGGCAGGCCCCGACTCGCGCCTCCTGCGCGCCGTGCTGGAGCCCTTCTGCCCGGTCCCGTTCGTGGCATGGCCCTCGCCGGCGCTGCCCGGTTGGGCCGGCAGCCTCGACCTGGTCGTCGTGCTCGCCCCCGAGGGGTCGGACGCCGGCACCGCATCGGCCGTGGCGGAGGCCGCACGTCGCGGCTGTCAGCTCGTCGTCGCCACGCCCCGCGACTCGCTGGTCGCCGAGCACGCGACCGGCCGCTGGACCACGATCCTGCCGACCAGCACCGGTGACCAGCTCGCGACCGCTGTCGCCATGCTCTCGTTCCTCGCGCAGGTGCAGCTCGGCCCCAGCACGCAGCCCGACACCGTGGCGGACGCGCTCGACGCGATCGCCATCGCGTGCTCCCCCCACCGCGACATCTCCATCAACCCCGCGAAGATGCTCGCCATCTCGCTGGCCGACGCCAACCCGCTGCTGTGGGGAGGCTCCGTGCTCGCCGCGCGCGCGGCGCGGCGGGTGGCCGAGTCGATCCGTCGTACCTCCGGGCGCGCGGCGCTGGCCGGCGACGCCGAGCACCTCCTGCCGGTGATCCGGGCGGCGCGGATCCGCAACGTCTTCGCCGACCCCTTCGCCGACGACGCGGGCGACCGGCGTCCGGTGCTGGTGATCCTCGACGACGGGGTCGACGACCCGGTCGCCCACGACGAGCGGATCCGTCTCGAGGAGGCGGCCGCGACCCACGACGTCCGCGTCGAGCGGGTCTCCTCCGAGGCGGTCGGCGAGGTCGGCCGCTATGCCTCCCTGCTGCTGCACGGCACCTACGCCGCGGAGTACCTGCGCCTGGGTCTCGTCGAGGACTGAGCACCGAGGGCGGGCTGAGAGACTCGTCACGGTCTGTCGTCGCCAGCGTCGGGTACGGCGCGGCGCATGCCCGCCTCCCGCGACCCCTGGCTCGACAACGCCAAGGCGACCCTGATCGTCCTCGTGGTGGTCGGTCATCTGTGGGAGCTGGTCCCGCCGAGCCGGATCCAGGGCGACGTCTACGACTTCCTCTACCTGTGGCACATGCCGGCGTTCGTGTTCCTCGCCGGCCACCTGTCCCGGGGCTTCGGCTACGAGCGCCGTCGACTGTGGGACCTGGTGACCACCCTCGCCACGCCGTACGTCGTCTTCGAGGCGTCGCTCGCCCTCTTCCGGATCCACGTCGGTGGGGAGGACCTGCAGTACGTCTTCGCCGACCCGCACTTCCCGCTGTGGTTCCTGCCGGCACTGATCGCCTGGCGGCTCCTGACGCCGCTCTTCCGTCCGATGCGGGGTGGCGTCGTCGTCGCGGTCGGGATCAGCCTCGTGGCGGGTCTGATCGACCACGAGACCTCGCGGCTGCTCGACCTCGCGCGGATCCTGGGCTTCCTGCCGTTCTTCGTGCTCGGCCTCAAGACGACACCTGCGCACCTGGCGTGGCTGCGCGGTCGCTTCCCCGCGGCGCTCGGAGTGGTCGCCTTCGCCGGGATCGCTGTGCTGGCGGCGACGTCCGACCGCTGGATCGACTCGGGCTTCCTGTACTTCCGTGCCTATGAGCTGACCGGCGAGGACGGCGGCCACTCGGTCAGTCTGCGCCTGCTCGTGCTCACCGTCGGCGCGGTCGGCACGATGGCGTTCCTCGCGCTCGTACCGTCGTGGGACGGCTGGTTCACCCGGGTCGGGGCGGCGACGATCGTGGTCTACCTCGCCCACGGCTTCGTGGTGAAGGCGCTGGTCTACGCCGGCATCGGCGACGCGCTGCCGTCCTCGGGCACGGCCGACGCAGTGGCCAGCGTGGCATCGGCCACGCTCCTGGGCGTCGCGATCGCACTCGCCCTGGCCTCGGCGCCCGTCCGACGCCTCCTCGACCCCGTGGTCGATCCTTTCCACGTGGCGCAGCGGCGCGTGGACGATGCGGTCGATCTGGCTCTGCTGAGCCTGGACGACGGCGAGGTCAGCACGGCGGGGGCCGGGGGCGGCCGGTAGCCTTCCGCCATGCCCAGCATCGCGCCCAGCGCCGCGCCCGAGAGCGGATCCCGCCGATGAGCGCCGGACTGTTCGGCCTCCTCGACGACGTCGCCGCGATCGCCAAGCTCGCCGCCGCCTCCATCGACGACGTCGGGGCCGCCGCCGGCAAGGCGACGGCCAAGGCCGCAGGCGTGGTCGTGGACGACACGGCGGTCACGCCGCAGTACGTGCACGGTGTCGCCGCCGAGCGCGAGCTCCCGATCGTCAAGCAGATCGCCATCGGCTCAATCCGCAACAAGCTGCTGCTGATCCTGCCCGCTGCCCTGCTGCTCAGCGAGTTCCTCCCGGACCTGCTGCCGATCATCTTGATGATCGGCGGCACCTTCCTCGCCTATGAGGGCGCGCACAAGGTCGTCCACCTGCTGACCCACCACGACGACCACGCGGCGCCGGCGACCACGATCGGCCCCGAGGCCGAGAAGACGATGATCGCCGGGGCCATCCGCACCGACCTCATCCTCTCCGCGGAGATCATGGTGATCGCGCTGGCCAGCGTGGAGGACGAGGGCTTCTGGTCGCGGCTCGCGATCCTCGTCGTGGTGGCCTTCGTCATCACGATCGCCGTCTATGGCGTCGTCGCCGCCATCGTGAAGATGGACGACGTGGGCCTCACCCTCGCCCAACGACAGTCAGCGCTCTCGAAGCGGGTCGGCATGGGCCTCGTCAACGCGATGCCGAGGCTGCTGTCGGTGATCTCGGTCGTCGGCACCGTCGCCATGCTCTGGGTCGGCGGCCACATTCTGCTGGTCAACCTCGACGACGCCGGCTGGTGGCACGCCCCCTATGAGTGGGTCCACGGCATCGAGCACGACATCGAGCACGCGATCCACGGCGTCCTCGGCAGCGTCCTCGCCTGGCTCGCCAACACCGGCATCTCCGCCGTCGTCGGTCTCGCCGTCGGCCTGGTCGTCGTCGGCATCATCGCGGCGTTGCCCTTCCGCAAGGACCCGGCGGAGGCCACCGGCCACTGACGCCCGCTCGTTCCTCGCGGGCTCGTCGGCCACCTGGGAGGGGCGGTGCCTGGGGCGCCGGACGGGGCGCCCCCCGCCGGCGCATCGGGGTGCCCTCGGCGGGAAGCACGAGTCAGCCACC
>NZ_STGW01000002.1:267835-300139 GCF_004912195.1 Nocardioides caeni | reverse complement strand
TGGCCGAGGGCGGGGTCCCCGCTCTGCGCCGCCGGGGGTCGTCACGGGAGGCGCCGCAGGCGCCGCCCCACCCGAAGCCTCAACCAGCGACGTAGTAGCGGCAGCCGTGGTGGGGGAGGACGCCCAGGCCCTCCCAGAAGGCGAGCGCGGCGTCGTTGTCGGTCTCGACGTGCAGCCACGCCGTCAGGGCGCCCTGCTCGGCCCCCCACTCCAGCAGCTCGGCGACCACGGTCCGGCCGAGACCGCGTCGACGGTGCGTCGGGTCCACGAGCAGGCCGTGCAACCCGATCCAGTCGCCGTCGACCGCGGCCCGGCCCTCGGCGAGCGGATCGCAGGCATCGCCGACGGACGCGACGGCGCGTGGGCCGCTGATCTCCAGCTCGACCCGGTCGGGGACGGCGCCCAGCGAGCGTCGTACGACGGCGACGGAGGCGAGCCAGAGCTCGGACTCGCCCTGCGGCACGGCCGTCCAGCCGGCGGCGAGCACCTCGTCCTCCACGGCCGACCCGGACTCGACCTGCACGAGCGGCTGCCGTCCCCGCTCGGCGTAGAAGGATCGGACGGTGTCGAGGGCCGACGGCACGGGCTGGCCGGGATCGCCCATGGCCAGGCAGGAGTTGGCGCGTTTGAGCACGCGGCCGGTGGGGGCCGGATCGCATCGCAGCTGCCACTCGCCGAGCGCGACCCGCTCGACGGCAGGCCACAGGGTCGCCGTGTGCAGCTCGGCCTCCCGGGCGCTCACCCGCAGCCGGTGGGAGGGCCGGGGCGGGACCGGCTTGCCCGACACGATGTCGGCGACGGCGATGCTGACCGCAGGGCCGTCCTCGGGCTGCACCCGGCACACGCCGTCCGCCCACGCCAGGCAGGTGCCGAGCAGGTCGGTGAAGGCGGGGCCGCCGGTCGGACCGGTCTCCCCGCGGACGACGCGCCGGACGACCACGCGCTGACCGACGACGTGGGGACCCAGTCGGTGCTGCCCGATGCCCTCGGCAGTCGATTTGCCCGAATCGTGGGGTCCTCGCACGTCTGCCACGGGTGGGATACTAGGCTGGCGTCGAACACGAAACACTTTCGTGTCACCCTCATCCCCGCAGTCTCTGCTTGGTCTCAGGAGGATCGATGACCTACGTCATCTCGCAGCCGTGCGTCGACGTCAAGGACCGTGCGTGCGTCGATGAATGTCCCGTCGACTGCATCTACGAGGGCAAGCGGATGCTCTACATCCACCCCGACGAGTGTGTCGACTGTGGCGCCTGCGAGCCGGTCTGCCCGGTCGAGGCGATCTTCTACGAGGACGACGTGCCGGAGGAGTGGAAGGACTACTACGACGCCAACGTCAAGTTCTTCGACGACCTCGGCTCGCCCGGCGGTGCCGCCAAGATGGGCGAGATCGACAAGGATGCCGAGTTCGTCGCTGGCCTCGAGCCGCAGAACCAGGACCACTGAGCACCTCACCGATGGTTGAGGTGCGAGCGCAGCGAGCCTCGAAACCGGTCTCCCAGCGGCTGCCCGACTTCCCCTGGGACCAGCTCACGCCGTACGCCGCCACGGCGCGCGCCCACGGTGACGGGATCGTCGACCTGTCGATCGGCACGCCGGTCGATCCGACGCCCGAGGTCGCCCGGCGCGCGCTCGTGGAGGCGGCCGACTCGCCCGGCTACCCGCTGACGGTCGGGACGGTGGAGGTCCGGCAGGCGGTCGTCGACTGGCTCGCCGGCACGCACGGGGTCACCGGCCTCGACGCCGACCAGGTGCTGCCACTCATCGGCTCCAAGGAGTTCATCGCCGCGCTCCCGACCTTCCTCGGTCTCGGCGCGGGCGACGTGATCGGCTATCCCGCCCTGGCCTATCCGACCTACGAGGTCGGCGCGGCGCTGGTGGGCGCGAAGGCCGTCGCCACCGACGCGTTGACGACCTTCGGTCCCGAGACGCCGAAGCTGCTCTGGATCAACTCGCCGTCCAACCCGTCGGGCCGGGTGCTCCCGAAGGAGCATCTCAAGAAGGTCGTCGACTGGTGCCGCGAGCGGGGCGTGCTGCTCGTCTCCGACGAGTGCTACCTCGACTGCGTCTGGGAGGGTGAGGCCCTGTCCGTCCTGCACCCCGACATCTGCGGCGGATCGTCCGACGGCATCCTCGTCGTCCACTCGCTGTCGAAGCGGTCCAACCTGGCCGGCTACCGCTGTGGCTTCGTGGCCGGCGACCGTGCCGTGATCGCCGAGCTGCTGGCGGTCCGCAAGAACCTCGGCCTGCTGATGCCCGGCCCGGCCCAGCACGCGATGGCCGCGGTGCTCGGCGACGAGGCCCACGTGGCGGAGCAGCACGAGCGCTACCGCGCCCGGCGCTCCCGGCTGCGCGCGGCGCTCGAGACCGCGGGCTACACGATCGAGCACTCCGAGGCCTCGCTCTACCTCTGGACGACCAAGGGGCCCGCGGGACCGGACTGCTGGCAGCTCGTCGCCGAGCTCGCCGAGCAGGGCATCCTCGTCGCGCCGGGCGCGTTCTACGGCGCCGCCGGCTCGCACCACGTCCGGATCGCACTCACGGCATCGGACGAGCGGATCGACGCCGCGGTCGCGCGACTGGCCTGACCTGCGTTCGAGAAGGACCCACGAGCGACACCGGTCGGCAGCGCGGCGGGAGGTGCGCGACGGCAGCTTGCTGCCCCCGTCATCGCACCGGAGACGCGCTCGACCCAATTAGCGGAACACGTCGATGTGGACGTGGTCGCGGTGCTCGAGGATGGCCTGGTCGCCCGAGGACGACGACGGCACGTCGTAGTCGCGCCAGCCCTCGCGGCCCGCGGTCCAGATCCGGTCGTCGAAGATGACGGTGCGGATGTCGAGGCGGGCGGCGTTGGCGACGGCCCAGTGGGCCATCGCCCAGCCCTTGGCGTTGTTGGCGTCGCTGACCGGCCGGACGAACACGTCGACGGCCCGACCGTCGTAGTGCGCTGATCCCTCCATGTGCCCCGAGCTGACGCCGCCCGGCTCGTAGCCGCCGAGGGAGAGCCGCCCGAAGGTGTCGAGCAGCTCGATCCGCACGGCCTCCGCGCGGGCGGTGAGTCCGCTCGGCGTCAGCTCCTCGTCGGCGGACGGCGCGCCGCCGTCGAGGTCGCACGTGAAGGTCGCGGGGGAGTGGCCGGTGAGCGCGGAGGCCAGCGCGCGGCCGTCGGCCTCGTGGTCGGCGTAGGCGTCGGGGTAGGCCGAACGCTGCACCGTCTGGGCGGCGACGGTGATCTCCATGTCCTCGTAGCCGTCGACCTGCACGAGCGCGTCGTAGAAGGCGTTGGTCGAGTAGACCGGATCGAGGATCTGCTCCTGGGTGCCCCAGCCCTGCGAGGGCCGCTGCTGGAACAGGCCGATCGAGTCGCGGTCGCCGTAGTCGATGTTGACGAGCTTCGACTCCTGGTAGGCGGTCGCCAGTGCGATGGACGCCGCGCGGGCCGGCAGGCCCCGCTGCACGGCGATGGCGGAGATCAGCGCGGCGTTCTCGGCCTGCTCGCCGCTGACCTCGACCTTCTGCTCGCCGACGGTCACCTCGCAGTCGCCGTCGGGGCCGCCGACGAGCTCGTCGGCGACGTGGAAGACGGCGATGCCGACGGCAGCGACCGTCGCGACGGCCGCCAGGCCGACGACGATCGCTGCTCCGTTGCGCTTCACGGCACCAGTGTCCTGATCAGGCCAAGCCGCCCGGGCGTGACCCTCCCGGACCACCCGGTCGGCGTCGTCAGTTGGCGTGCAGGTCCGCGTTGAGGGCGATGCCCTCGCCCTGCCACGGGACGGCCTCGATCGCGCCGGAGACCGAGTTGCGGCGGAAGAGCACGTTGCTCGCTCCCGACAGCTCCCGGGCCTTGATCACGCGGGCGTCCTTGCCGGGCTCCAGCACGGTGACCTTGGTGCCGGCCGTGACGTAGCAGCCGGCCTCGACGACGCAGTCGTCGCCGAGCGAGATCCCGATGCCGGCGTTGGCGCCGAGCAGGCAGCGGGCACCGATCGCGATGACCTCCTTGCCGCCACCGGACAGCGTGCCCATGATCGAGGCGCCGCCACCGATGTCGGAGCCGTCGCCGACGACCACCCCGGCCGAGATCCGACCCTCGACCATGGAGGTGCCGACGGTGCCGGCGTTGAAGTTGACGAAGCCCTCGTGCATGACGGTCGTGCCGCTCGCCAGGTGGGCGCCCAGCCGCACCCGGCCGGCGTCGGCGATCCGCACCCCAGCGGGGACGACGTAGTCGACCATCCGGGGGAACTTGTCGACGCCGAAGACGGTGACGTTGAGGCCGGCGGCCTGGAGGCGGGCGCGGGTGAGCTCGAAGCCGTCGACCGCGCACGGCCCGGCGGAGGTCCACACGACATTGGTCAACAGGCCGAAGATGCCGTCGAGGTTCTGCCCGTGCGGGGCGACCAGGCGGTGCGAGAGCAGGTGGAGGCGCAGCCACACCTCGGCGGTCGTCGCCGGCGCGGCGTCGAGGTCCGCCACCTCGACCAGGGTCACCGACCGGGTGACGCCGCGGGCCTCGTCGGTTCCCTCGAGGGCCGTCAGCGCCTCCGGTGCGGCGGTGTCGGCGGGCTTGTCGCCGAGCCGCGGCTCGGGGAACCAGGTGTCGAGGACGGATCCGTCGGCGGCGTACGTGGTCAGGCCGAAGCCCCAGGCAGCAGTCACGTGGCCTGATTCTAGGCCGGACCGTCGATGCCGACAGGTCGAGGGGCATCCGGCAAGATGGAGGGGTGCTGACCGTCCGCCGCCTGCCGCGCTCCCGCGTGGCGATCCCGGCGCTGCTCAGCACCCTCGAGAGCGTGACGGCCCTCGCCCTCGCCCACGCGGCCGCTGGCGGCGAGGTCCCGTCCGCGGCCTGGCTGGCCGCCTTCGGCGTCCTCGTCTACGGCGCCAGCGTGGCCGTGCTGCGCCATCGCGCCAGCATCCGGACGGTGGGACCGCTGCTCCTGGTCGCGCAGGTGCTCGGCCACGCGTGGCTGGTGGCGCTCAGTCCCGGCCACCACGATGCCCACCTGGCCGCGACGGGCGCTGCCGGCGTGACGGGCGCGATGACCGGAGGCCTCCTCGGCCTCTCGCCGGCGATGCTGGTCGCCCACGTCCTGGCTGTCGTCGTGGCCGGAGGCATGTGGGCGCTGCGGCGCCGCTCCGTCGCGATCGTCGTGGCGTGGTCCGACCCGGTCCTCGCCCGCGTGCCCGACAGGCCGCGCCCGACGTCCCGATCCACTGACGGCCCGGTCCGCCGGGCCCGGGCCCTCGCGACGGCGCCGACCCGCGGTCCTCCGGCTGACCGCTTCGCGACCGCCTGACCCACCTGAACCGCCCGGGATGACCTGGCGCCGTGGGGCAGGCGAGTCGCCGCTGCCCGCACGTCTCCAGCAACCCTCCCGAGAGGACCCCTTTCCATGCAGTTCCGACGTACCGCCCTGCCCATCGCCGCCACGACCGCCGCCCTCGGCATCGTCGCGCTCAGCGCGGGTGCCGCCAGCGCCCACGTCACCGTCACGCCGTCGACGACGGCAGCCGGCTCCTATGCCGTGCTCACCTTCAGCGTGGGCCACGGCTGTGAGGGATCGCCCACCACGAAGCTGGCCATCCAGCTGCCCGAGGAGATCCCGGCCGTCACGCCGACTATCAACCCGGGCTGGACGATCGAGAAAGTCGTCGAGAAGCTCGACGAGCCGGTCCAAGACGCCCACGGCAACGAGCTGACCGAGCGGGTCAGCCAGGTCGTCTACACCGCGAAGACCCCGCTCGAGGACGGCTACCGCGACACGGTCGCCCTCCAGGTCCAGCTGCCTGACGCGGCCGGCAAGACGCTCGCCTTCCCCGTCGTCCAGTCCTGTGTCGAGGGCCAGACCGGCTGGACCGAGCTCGCCGCCGAGGGCCAGGACGCCGAGGAGCTCGCCAGCCCGGCGCCGGTGCTGACGATCACCGAGGCCTCCGCTGACGGCCACGGGCACTCCGACGACACGGACGACGCCGAGGGATCCGACGCGTCGGGCGACGAGTCGGGTGACGCCGACGCCGCGGCCGAGGACAACGACGACTCGGCCCAGGGCCTGGCCATCGGCGGCCTCGTGGCCGGCATCGGCGGTCTCGCCCTCGGTGGCGTGGCCCTGGCCCGCTCCGGCCGCAGGGCCTGATCGATGAGGCGTGTGCCGGCGCTGCTGCTCGCCGTCCTGGGGGCCGTGCTCGCGGTCCTGGGGACGGCGGTGCCGGCGTCGGCACACGCCACACTCGTCTCCTCCGACCCGGCCGAGGGGGCGATCCTGCCCGGCGCGCCGTCGTCGGTGACGTTCACGTTCGACGAGGCCGTCCAGCTGGTCCCGGACGGCCTGCTGGCCTTCGACGCCTCCGGGCAGCCGGTCGAGATCGACGCAGCGGCCTCCGGCGCCGAGGTGACGGGCGAGCTGCCGGGCGAGCTGGGCGACGGCACCTACGTCGTCACGTGGCGCGTGGTGTCCGCCGACGGCCACCCGATCGCCGGCTCGCTCACGTTCCACGTCGGTGAGCCGAGCCTCGAGGTGAAGCCCCCGGACCTCGCCCCGGCCGACCCGGGGGCGTTGGCCACCGTCCAGGCGGTCGTCCACGCCGCCGACTACGTCGCGCTCCTGCTCGCCGGCGGGCTGGTGGTCTTCCTCGGCTGGACGGCGCGAGGAGTGCGCCTGCCCGAGCCCGTACGACGCCGGCTGCTTCGCCTGCTGCGGGCTGCCGCGGTCGTCGCGGTCACCGCGGCCGCGCTCGCCGTACCCCTGGCGGGGGCCTATCAGCTCGGTTCCGGCCTCTCCGGTCTCCTCGACCCGGCGGTCGTCGACCCGGCGCTGGTCACCGACGACATCGTCGTCCTCCTGCTGCAGGCCGTCGGGCTCGGCGTCGCGGTCGCCCTCGCCGGACGCGAGCGCTCGACCCTCACCGGCGACCTGCTGGCCGCGCTCGCGGTCTGGTCGCCTGCGCTCGTGGGCCACACCCGCGCCTACGAGCCCAGCGCCCTGCTGGTCGTCACCGACGCCCTCCATCTCTCGGCGGGGGCGGTCTGGCTGGGCGGTCTCGTCGGGCTCGCACTGAGCCTGCCCGCGATCGCCGGCCGTCCGCGCGACGCCGCGCTGCTGCTGACCCGCTTCTCCACCGTGGCCGCCGGCCTGCTCGCCGTCCTCGGCGTCAGCGGTGTGCTGATGGGCTGGCGGATCCTCGGCAGCTGGTCGGGGCTCGTCGAGGAGACCTGGGGACGTCTGCTCCTGGCCAAGCTCGCGCTGGTGACCGTGCTCGTGGCCGTTGCGGCCTACAACCGCTTCCGGCTGGTGCCGCTCGTGCGGGCCGAGGGCGGGCACGACGGCCGTCGTCGCGCCGCGGCCTGCGTGGGACGGGTCGTGGTGGTCGAGGCCGGCCTGCTGGTCGCCGTGCTCGCCGTGACCGGCTTCCTCACCCAGAAGCCGCCCGGCGGCACGGGGGAGGCGGGGCCGGCGACCGCCGACACCGGCGTCGTGGCCGCGGCCGCGGGGGAGGACCACCGCGTGCTGGCGGTGCTCGACGCCGGGCCGGGTCTGCAACGCCGACTGATCGTGCAGGTCCAGGACCCCGCCGGAGAGCCGCTCGACCTCTACGACGCGCCCGCCGTCGAGCTGCGCTCGGAGACCATCGACCTCGGGGAGATCCCGCTGGTGCCGAGCGCGACCGGCACCTACACCGCCGACGTCGTGTTCCCGGTCGCTGGCACGTGGGACCTGCAGGTCAGCGTCCCGGTCGACGAGTTCACGTCCCCCGTGACGACGCTCGAGGTCAGCGTCAGTCGCTGACCGGCACGGTGACCGCCACCTGGTGCAGCAGGCCGTCGACGCGGAACTGCAGGAACATCCGGTAGTCGCCGGGCGTGGTGAACGTGGTGTGGAACGTCAGCACCGTGCCGTCGTCGGTGATCTCGGGAGCGCCATAGGGATGCACGTGGACGAACGCGTCGGTGTCGAGCGCGAAGCCGGTCAGGTGGGCCGACGTGCCGAGGTAGCTCCCGAGCGTGAGCGGCGCGCCGTCGAGGTCGGTGACCGACAGCTGCAGTCGGCCGTTGTCGTCGACCGCGGCTCCGCCGAGCACCTCGACGCGGGCCACGCCGTCGTCGCTGGTCAGTCCTTCATCGCCGCGGGGGATCTCCGCGGGCGCGGAGGTGTCGCCTGCGACGCTGAGCTGCTGGCCGACCACGACGGCCTGGGCCGCGCCCCCCGGCATGAATTCGGCGATCACCCGCCACTGGCCCGGTGCGTCCAGGTCGACCTGGGCCCGCCAGGTGCCGTCGTCGTCGAGAGTGGGATGCAGGTGGCGGAAGCCGCCCAGGTCGACGCGGACGACGTAGAGGTGGAGCAGCTTGGTCTGCTCCTCGACGTACGACGTCAGTGGCTCACCGTCCTCGCCCAGGATCCGGAAGGCCACTTCGCCCGGCTGGTCGGCGCCGGGCAGCGCGACATCGGCCATCGTGTAGCCGCCCGCCGTCGCCCGGGTGCCGTCGCCGAGCGGCGCGCCGCCGTGCTCCTGGCCGGGGGCGTGGATGTGGGAGGCACCCTCCTCGGGCGGGGTCAGCACGATCCGGTCGCTGCTGTCGCCGTCATTGACGGGCTCGTCGTCGCCGCAGGCGGCAAGGGTCAGCGCCAGAAGTGCCGCCGTGGCGAGGCTCAGGCTGCGGCCGCGGGTCATGGCGCGACGGTCAGCAGGATGAAGGCGGCGAACAGGATCAGGTGGACGATGCCGTTCATCGGCTTCGCGCGACCCGGCACCACCGTCAGGACGCCGACGACGGCGGAGAGGAACAGCAACACCAGCTGCAGCGGCTCCAGGCCCAGCGCCAGGTCGCCCTCGAGCCAGATGGAGGCGACGGCGATGGCGGGGATGGTGAGGCCGATCGAGGCCATCGCCGAGCCGTAGGCGAGGTTGAGGCTGATCTGCACGCGGTCGCGCACGGCCGCCCGCACCGCGGCGATGGTCTCGGGCGCCAGCACCAGCAGCGCGATCACGACGCCGACCACGGCGTGGGGGAAGCCGAACCAGTCCACGGCGTCCTCGATCGAGTAGGACTCGACCTTCGCCAGCCCGACCACGGTCAGCAGCGAGAGCACCAGCAGGCCGACGCTGGTCCATGCCTCGCGGTTGGTCGGTGGATCGGCATGTCCGTCGCCGTCGGCATCGTCGTCGGGCGTCCAGCCGCCGGGCGTGGCCGTGGTGTTGGGCAGGAAGAAGTCGCGGTGACGCACCGTCTGCGTGAAGACGAAGGAGCCATAGAGCCCGAGCGACGCGAGCGCGGCGAAGGTCAGCTGGGAGCCGGTCAGGACCGGACCCGACTCGCTGGTGGTGAAGGTCGGCACCACCAGGGTGAGGCCCGCCAGGGTGATCACCGTCGCCAGGGCCGACCCCGTGCCCTCGGGATTGAAGACCGCGAGGTGGTGGCGCAGCGCGCCGACCACGAGGGCGAGCCCCACGATGCCGTTGACCGTGATCATCACGGCAGCGAAGACGGTGTCGCGCGCCAAGGTGGACGTCTCGCCGTTGCCCGACACCATCAGCATCACGATCAGGCCGACCTCGATGACCGTCACCGCCACGGCGAGGAGCAACGATCCGAAGGGCTCGCCGACCTTGTGGGCGACGACCTCGGCATGGTGGACGCCGGCCAGGACGGCGCCGATCAGCGCGATGCCGATGAGGGCCGCGACCACCGGCTCGGGGTGGGTGCCCCACGAGAACGCCAGCACGATGGCGGCGATCGGCGGGGTGAACACCGTCCACCCGAGCCGACCCGAGGTGGAGGCACTCATGGCGCGATCCTATCGAGCGGGTCGTGACCGTCTGATCCGCGGATGTCCGCCGCGGACCGGGCCGGCCGTAGAATCCGACCCATGTCCGCCGCGTCCGTCGAGTCCGTCTTCCCCCGGCTGGAGCCCCATCTGCTGTCGGTCTCCAAGCCGATCCAGTACGTCGGTGGCGAGCTCAACATGGTCACCAAGGACTGGGACTGCGCCGCCGCGTCCGAGGACGGCGGCCCGACCGTGCGCTGGGCGCTGATGTATCCCGACGCCTATGAGGTCGGCCTGCCCAACCAGGGCGTGCAGATCCTCTACGAGGTGCTCAACGAGCGCGACTGGATCCTCGCCGAGCGCACCTATGCGGTGTGGCCCGACATGGAGAAGGTCCTGCGCGAGCAGGGCATCCCGCAGTTCACCGTCGACAGCCACCGCCCCGTCGGCGCCTTCGACCTCTTCGGCATCAGCTTCTCGACCGAGCTCGGCTACACCAACCTGCTCACCGCCCTCGATCTCGCCGGCATCCCGTTGCACGCCGTCGACCGCGACGAGACCCACCCGGTCGTCGTCGCCGGCGGCCATGCGGCGTTCAACCCCGAGCCCATCGCCGACTTCGTCGACGCCGCCGTCCTCGGCGACGGCGAGGAGGTCGTGCTCAAGATCTCCGAGGTCGTGCGCGAGTGGAAGGGCGAGGGCTCCCCGGGCGGGCGCATCGAGCTGCTGCGCCGCCTCGCCGTCTCGGGCACGGTCTACGTGCCGCGCTTCTATGACGCCGAGTACGACGCCGACGGCATGCTCGTGGCCGTCGTACCCAACCACGCGGAGGCGCCGGTCCGCGTCCGCAAGCACACGCTGATGGACCTCGACCAGTGGCCCTACCCGCGCAACCCACTCGTGCCGCTCGCCGAGACCGTGCACGAGCGGTTCAGCGTCGAGATCTTCCGCGGCTGCACCCGCGGCTGCCGCTTCTGCCAGGCCGGGATGATCACCCGCCCGGTGCGCGAGCGCTCCATCGAGACGATCGGCGCGATGGTCGACAACGGCATCAAGAAGACCGGCTTCGAGGAGGTGGGCCTGCTCTCGCTGAGCTCGGCCGACCACACCGAGATCGGCGACGTCGCCTCCGGTCTCGCCGACCGCTACGAGGGCTCCAACGTCTCCCTGTCGTTGCCGAGCACGCGTGTCGACGCCTTCAACATCACCCTCGCCAACGAGTTCTCCCGCAACGGACGCCGCTCCGGGCTGACGTTCGCGCCGGAGGGCGGCAGCGAGCGGATGCGCAAGGTCATCAACAAGATGGTCTCCGAGGACGACCTGATCCGCACCGTCGCGACGGCCTACTCCCACGGCTGGCGGCAGGTGAAGCTCTACTTCATGTGCGGCCTGCCGACCGAGACCGACGAGGACGTGCTGCAGATCGCCGACCTCGCCAAGCGCGTCATTGCGACCGGCCGCGAGGTGTCGGGGCGCAACGACATCCGCTGCACCGTCTCGATCGGCGGGTTCGTGCCCAAGCCGCACACTCCGTTCCAGTGGGCCTCGCAGCTCGACCCGACGACGACCGACGAGCGGTTGCGCAAGCTGCGCGACACGGTGCGGGAGGACAAGCGCTACGGCCGCGCGATCGGCTTCCGCTACCACGACGGCCAGCCCGGCCAGATCGAGGGACTCCTCTCCCGCGGCGACCGCAGGGTCGGGCGGATCATCGAGCAGGTGTGGCGCGATGGCGGCCGGTTCGACGGCTGGAGCGAGCACTTCTCCTACGAGCGCTGGGCGGCGGCCGCCGAGACGGCGCTCGCCGGCACCGGCGTCGACCTCGACTGGTTCACCACGCGTGAGCGTGGCTACGACGAGGTCCTGCCCTGGGACCACCTCGACTCCGGTCTCGACAAGGACTGGCTGTGGGCCGACTGGGAGGACGCCCTCGCGGCGGCCGACGGCCAGGACATCGAGGTCGAGGACTGCCGCTGGACCCCGTGCTACGACTGCGGCGTGTGCCCGGAGATGGGCACCGAGATCCAGATCGGCCCGACGGGGCAGAAGCTGTTGCCGCTCAGCGTCGTCTGAACCTCCGCTCTGCTCCGCGGTCAGCGCAATAGCGGCTCGTCGAGCTTCTCCCCGTCGGTCCGCTCGAGGTAGCACACGAGGTGGTCGCCGACGTCAGGGTCAGCATCATCGAAGGCGTCCGTCGACCAGTCGACGCGGTAGGTGCTGTCCTGGACGACGGCGGCGTACTCCGCCGGGACCAGCTCCTCGCAGAAGGTGGTCAGGCTGACCAGGTCGAGGCGGTCGGTCGCCTCCGAGTCGATCCGCTCGGCGACGAAGACCTCGGCGTCGTGGTCCTCGTCGCAGTCTGCCGACCACAGGTCGTTGGATCCGAACAGCGTGCTGACGTCGATGCAGTCGCCGACCTCGGCCTCGTCCTCCGGGACGGTGTTGAAGCCGATCCACACGAACCCGACCAGCGCGGCCGCCAGCGCGACCGAGGCGAGCACCCCGACCACCAGGCCCGCGACGGCGAGGCCCCGTCCACGTCGGGCTCCGGCGCGGGTGCGCACGATCCCGGCGATACCGAGCCCGACAGCGATCGGGCCCGCGCAGCAGGTGAGTGAGGCCGCGAGCGCGGCGATCGACAGGCCGTCGTACGGCTGAGCCGGACCCTGGCCGTAGGGCCCGGGCTCGCCGCCGTAAGGGTTCGACGGCGGCTGGTAGCCGTGGTAGCCGCCGTCGTGCGGACTGCTCATCCGATCAGAGGATCGGTCCGTCGAGGTCACCCTCCGCGTAGCAGACGATCGTGTCACCGGTCGAGATGTCGTCCGGGTCCTCCGTGACGGCGCTGATCTCTAGGTTGGCGACCTCCGCCAGCTTGGCCCTGTCCTCGTCCGACAGCAGCGTGTCGCAGAAGCCCACCATGTCGCTGTTGATGGTGTCGATGTTGTCGCTGGTGACGTCCTCGACCCCGATGATCTCGGCGTCGTGGTCCCCGTCGCAGTCCTTGTCGTAGAGGAAGACGGTGTCGTCGTTCTCATCGACGTCGATGCACTGGCCGACCTCGGCGTTGTCGGGGGTGACCACCTTGTTGGCGAAGAACACGCCGACCGCGACCAGGACGCCGACGAGGATCGACATCAGGATGCCGACGACGATGGCAGCGATCGCGAGCCCGCGACCCTTGCGCTGCCCGCCCTTGGTCCGGCTGATCCCGACGATGCCGAGGATCACGCCGATCGGCGCGAGGCAGCAGAGGAAGGACAGCACGAGCGCAGCGATCGAGATGCCGTCGGTCTTGGGGCCGATCGGGTCGGAGCCGCCCGGATAGCCGCCACCGCCGTAGCCGCCGCCGTAACCGCCGCCACCGTTGCCGCCGCCGTAGGTCGGCTGGGCCGGCGGGCTGTAGGGGTTCTGGCCCGGCTGTCCCTGGCCGCCCTGAGGGGGCTTGCTGTAGGGGTCGTTGCCGTACGGGTTGTTGCCGTAGGGATCGCTCACCCGGCACAGCCTAGATGCAGTCGAGCGACCGCGTCTGCCACCCGTCGGCGGTTCGGGTCGGACCGGCTCCTGCGCCTAGGCTGGCCCGCGTGAGTCGACAGCAGCCCGAGCAGCAGGCACCGCCGGTCCAGAGGCTCCGGATCCGGTACGCCAAGCGGGGCCGTCTCCGGTTCACCAGCCACCGCGACGTCAGCCGGGCGATCGAGCGTGCGGTGGTCCGCGCCGAGATCCCGATGGCCTACTCCTCGGGCTTCCACCCACACCCGCGCATCTCCTACGCCGGCGCAGCCCCGACCGGGGCGGCCAGTGAGTCGGAGTACGTCGAGCTGGGACTCGCCGCGGTCCGCGATCCCGCCGAGGTCGGCGCGGCTCTCGACGCTGCGCTGCCCGATGGACTCGACGTCGTCGCTGTCGTCGACGCTGCCACCTCGCTCGAAGGATCGCTCTCCGACCTCCTCACCGCGAGCCGCTGGCAGATCGACCTCGGCGACCTGGCCGTCGAGGTCGTCGCGCCCGCTGTCCAGGCCTTCCTCGCCGCGGAGTCGGTCACCGTCGAGCGGATGACGAAGAAGGGCCTGCGGTCCTTCGACTGCCGCGCCGCTGTCGCGCGGATGGACGTCGTCGACGGCTCGGTCGGCGCCGCCCTGGACCTGCTCCTCGCCCACACCGTGCCCGCGGTCCGTCCCGACGACGTGCTCACCGGGTTGCGGGAGACCGGCGCTCTCGCGACGCCCGCCACGGCCCTGCTCACCCGTGCCGCCCAGGGCGTCCTCGACCGGGACACCGGGACCATCGGCGACCCGCTCGAGGCTCGCTGAGCGGTCGACGAATGCCGGACGCGCCGATCCGGTGTGCGATACTCGCCACAGATCCACCCTGCGCGTCCTACCGGACAGCGCGGAGTGAGATCCGACGACGTTCTCGCCGCTCGGCAGCTCGCTGACCGGACGGCACAGTGGACGGTGGGCCCCCGCCCGACGCGACGCACCCCGCGACCGCGGCAGGCGAGGAACCGGCGGCCAGTGACGCTCCGCGGAGGGTGTCGTCCCACGAAGGCTTACGGCACCGCGCGTCGCGTGAGTGCCGAATGACACCCCGGACGCGAGTCGCCCGGGTGGAGGAGAAGCGCCATGAGTGACGCGCCCACGAACACCCCCGCCGAGGACCAGAAGGCGGCGGAGAACGCCGACCAGCAGCCGGCAGCCGCCGCTCCGGTCGACGTCCCGGCCGAGCCGGTCGCCGAGAAGGCCGCCGAGACCCGGGCCGAGCCGCCCGCTGCCGAGGCGGACGGGGTCGACGCCCCCGAGAAGCCCGCGAAGCCGGCGAAGAAGACGGCGGCGAAGAAGACCGCTGCGAAGAAGACGGCCGCGAAGAAGGCGCCGGCGAAGACCGCTGCGGCTGCCGCGTCTGGCGAGGAGGACGGCGCGACGCCGACCAAGTCAGCGGAGAAGGCGCCGGCCAGGAAGACGGCGGCGAAGAAGACCGCTGCCAAGAAGACGGCCGCCAAGAAGACGGCCGCCAAGAAGACGGTTGCCAAGAAGACCGCTGCGAAGCCGGCCGACGTCGATCCCGATCAGCTCGCCCTGCCGACGGGGGATGAGGCCGCGACGGCTGAGCCGCTCGCTGCCGAGGCGCCGGTGCCGGACGCCGTTGACACGACCGTGGACCAGGTGACCGAGGAGGTCACCGAAGGTGCGGCGGACGAGACCACTGCCGACGAGACCACTGCCGCGGCCACTGCCGAGGCCGCGGACGAGACCCCCGCCGAGGCCACGGACGTGGCCACCGAAGCCACGGACGGCACGGACGAGACCGACGAGTCCGACGAGTCCGACGAGGACGAGGACGAGGCAGGGGACGGCACGTCCTCGGCACCGCGTCGTCGTCGTCGCCGCGGTGGTCGTCGTCGTCGCAAGCCGGCGGGCGCGAACGGTGCCGGGGACGACGGCGAGGACGAGGACGAGGACTCGGCCGACTCTGCTCCTGTCGACGGTTCCGACGACACCGAGGGCACTGACGGCACCGACGGCGCCGACTCCGCTGAGCAGGGCCGACAGGGCAACCAGCGCAACCAGGGCGGCCAGCGCAACCAGCGAACGAGGAACAACCAGTCCGGTGGGCCCGCGAAGGGCGACAAGGCCGGCCAGTCCGGTCCGTCGGGCCAGGCCGTCCAGTCGGAGGGCGACGACGGTGCCGATGCCGCCGACGACACCGACGACGAGAACGACGACAACGGCCAGGGTGGTCAGGGCCAGGGCGGCCAGGGCGGTTCGTCGTCCTCGCGCCGTCGGCGCCGACGCCGGCGTGCGGGCGAGGGTGGCGGCGAGGGGAGCGGCGACGACTCGGGCGACGACCCCGAGAACACCGTGACCCGGGTGCGCAAGCCGCGCTCGTCGGAGGACGAGATCACGTCCATCGCGGGATCGACGCGCCTGGAGGCCAAGAAGCAGCGCCGCCGCGAGGGTCGCGAGGCCGGACGCCGCCGCGCACCGATCGTGAGCGAGGCCGAGTTCCTGGCCCGCCGTGAGTCGGTGGAGCGGGTCATGGCGATCCGCCAGCGCAAGGATCTCACCCAGATCGCCGTGCTCGAGGACAAGGTGCTCGTCGAGCACTACGTCGCCCGGGAGTCCCAGACCTCGCTCATCGGCAACGTCTACCTGGGTCGGGTCCAGAACGTCCTGCCGTCGATGGAGGCTGCGTTCATCGACATCGGCAAGGGCCGCAACGCCGTGCTCTACGCCGGCGAGGTCAACTGGTCGTCGCTGGGTCACAAGGAGGGCCAGCCTCGCAAGATCGAGGCGGTCCTGCAGTCCGGCCAGGCCGTGCTGGTCCAGGTGACCAAGGATCCGATCGGCCACAAGGGCGCCCGGCTCACCAGCCAGGTCAGCCTGGCCGGCCGCTTCCTCGTCTACGTGCCTGACGGCACGACCTCGGGCATCTCCCGCAAGCTGCCCGACACCGAGCGTGCGCGCCTCAAGGCACTTCTCAAGGAGGCCGTGCCCGCGTCGGCCGGCGTCATCGTCCGCACGGCCGCCGAGGGCGCCTCGGAGGAGGAGCTGACCCGCGACGTCGAGCGGCTCAAGGCCAAGTGGGAGGCCATCGAGGCCAAGGTCGCCAAGGGCAACGCACCCCAGCTCCTCCACGGCGAGCCCGACCTGACCCTGAAGGTCGTGCGTGACCTGTTCACCGAGGACTTCGCCAAGCTCGTCGTCGAGGGCGACGAGGCCTGGAGCTCGGTCAAGGAGTACGTCGACCAGATCGCCCCGGACCTCGCGGAGCGCCTCGAGCGCCACGACCCGGCCAACGGGCCGGACCTGTTCGCGCTGCACCGCGTCGACGAGCAGATCGCCAAGGGCCTCGACCGCAAGGTCTGGCTGCCCTCGGGTGGATCGCTGGTGATCGACCGCACGGAGGCGATGACGGTCGTCGACGTCAACACCGGCAAGTTCACCGGTTCGGGCGGCAACCTCGAGGAGACCGTCACCAAGAACAACCTGGAGGCGGCCGAGGAGATCGTGCGTCAGCTGCGGCTGCGCGACATCGGCGGCATCATCGTGGTCGACTTCATCGACATGGTGCTGGAGGCCAACCGGGACCTCGTCCTGCGTCGCCTCGTCGAGTGCCTGGGCCGTGACCGCACCCGCCACCAGGTCGCCGAGGTCACCTCGCTGGGCCTGGTCCAGATGACCCGCAAGCGCATCGGCACGGGTCTGCTGGAGGCGTTCAGCGAGAACTGCTCGCATTGCCAGGGTCGCGGCATCGTGGTCCACGACCTCCCGGTCGAGCCCAAGCGCGGCAGCGTCGCCGGCGAGGAGGAGCCCCGCCGCGGTCGCCGCAAGGGCAAGGGCAAGGGCGGTCAGGGCCAGGACGGCTCCGGCGGCGGCCAGGACGCACCGGACGCGAGCGCGAAACCGGTGCCGTCGCCCAAGGACATCGCTGCCATGGCGAAGCCGGCGCCCGAGGAGAGCGCGGTCGAGCCGGCCGCCGAGCCGGCCGCCGAGCCGGCCGCCGAGGTCGTCCCCGACGCGGCACCCGAGCCCACGGAGGAGCCCGCGACCGAGCCGGTCGCGGAGCCCACCGTGGAGACGGCCGCCGTGCCGACCTTCCCCGAGGAGTCGGCCCCCGAGCCAGCCGAGGAGCCAGCGGCACAGGCCCCCGAGCAGCCCGAGCAGCCCGTCGAACCCGAGCAGCCTGTCGAGCCCGTGCAGGCGGAGGAGTCGGAGGAGCCGCCGGCCCCGGCGGCGCCGGTCACCACGGTGGTGACCCGGACGCGTCGCCGCGCGGCCACGCGACCGGCGGGACCTCCGACGAGCGACGGCGCCGCGGAGCCCGCGGGGTCGGCGGCATCATCCGGGGAGGCCCCGGTCGAGACGCCGGCAGAGCCGCACGTCGAGCACGTGCCGATCAAGAAGAAGGGTGCGCGCAAGCGCTGAGCCCCGGTCCACCGAGCGTGCGAGCTCGCGTTTTGGTGGAACGAGGCCCGACCCCTACTATTGATCGTCGGTGCGCTGCCGAGGCGCGCCGTTTCTGCCGGCACCCGGATCACCGATTCGGTGAAGCGGATGGCTTGTGTGTGCTGCAGACGTAGACGTTCATGAAGATCGATTGAAGGAGCCCGCGGTGGTGTACGCGATCGTGCGCGCAGGCGCGAAGCAGGAGAAGGTCGCCGTCGGCGACGTCATCGAGATCGACAAGGTCGCGACGCCGGGCGGCGAGACGCTGGCCCTGCCGGTCCTGCTCGCGGACGACGGCGACAAGGGCACCACCACCGGTCTGGACAAGGCGTCGGTGACGGTCGAGGTCCTCGGTGGCACCAAGGGCCCGAAGATCATCATCCAGAAGTACAAGAACAAGACCGGCTACAAGAAGCGCCAGGGTCACCGCCAGAAGTACACCCAGGTCAAGGTCACCGACATCTCGCTCTGAGTCCCACCCGGGCTCGACACACCCCTCGAAGGACTGAACATGGCACACAAGAAGGGCGCAGCGTCCACCAAGAACGGCCGCGACTCCAACGCCCAGCGCCTCGGCGTCAAGCGCTTCGGCGGCCAGGTCGTCAACGCCGGCGAGATCATCGTCCGCCAGCGCGGCACCCACTTCCACCCGGGCTCGGGTGTCGGTCGGGGCAAGGACGACACGCTGTTCGCGCTGATCCCCGGCTCGGTCGACTTCGGCAAGAAGCGCGGCCGTCGGGTCGTCAACATCCTCCCGGGCGAGTGAGCTGACGCTCACCCTGCTTCCGGCATCGAAGGGCGTCCCCGTGTGGGGCGCCCTTCGTCCATTTGGTTTCGAGGTTCGCAAGCTCGCACCTCAACCACCGAGTTGAAAAGATGAACCCATGGCCGTCCCCACCTTCGTCGACCGGGTGACCCTGCACGTCGCCGCCGGACGCGGCGGCCACGGCGTGGCGTCCGTGCACCGTGAGAAGTTCAAGCCCCTCGGCGGACCCGACGGCGGCAACGGTGGCCCGGGCGGCTCGATCATCCTGCGCGTCGACCCCGACGTCACGACCCTCCTCGACTACCACCACAGCCCGCGCCGTCGGGCCGAGCACGGTGGTCATGGCGCCGGTGACCGGCGCAACGGCGCCCACGGCGCCGACCTGGTGCTGCCGGTGCCCTCCGGCACCGTGGTGAAGCACCGCAACGGCGAGGTCGTGGCCGACCTGGTCGGCCCCGGCGCCGAGCTCGTGATCGCGCAGGGCGGTCGCGGTGGTCTGGGCAACGCCGCCCTCGCGTCGAAGTCGCGCAAGGCCCCCGGCTTCGCGCTGCTCGGCGAGCCTGGTGACGAGCTCGAGGTCGTCCTCGAGCTCAAGGTGGTCGCCGACATCGGTCTGGTCGGGTTCCCGAGCGCCGGCAAGTCGAGCCTGATCGCAGCGATCTCGCGGGCTCGACCCAAGATCGCCGACTACCCGTTCACGACGCTGGTCCCGAACCTCGGTGTCGTGACCGCGGGCGAGGTGACCTACACGGTCGCCGACGTACCCGGCCTCATCGAGGGTGCGGCCGAGGGCCGCGGCCTGGGGCACGACTTCCTGCGGCACATCGAGCGGTGCGCCGCACTGGTGCACGTCCTCGACACGGCCACCCTCGAGCCGGGCCGCAACCCCGTCGACGACCTGGACGTGATCGAGGACGAGCTGCGCCGCTACGGCGGGCTCGACGACCGGCCGCGTCTGGTCGCCCTCAACAAGGTCGACGTGCCCGACGGCCGCGGCATCGCCGAGCTGGTCGTCGAGGAGCTGCGCGAGCGCGGCCTGCGGGTCTTCGAGATCTCCGCGGTCTCCGGCGAGGGCACCCGCGAGCTCATCTATGCGATGGCCGAGCTCGTCACCGAGGCCCGCGCCGCCAAGGCATCCGAGATCCCCGCCCGGATCGTGGTGCGCCCCAAGGCGGTCGACGACGACGGCTTCACGGTCACGCGGACCGGTGCCGGGTGGCGCGTCAGCGGCACGAAGCCGGAACGTTGGGTCCGCCAGACCGACTTCAGCAACGACGAGGCGGTCGGCTACCTCGCCGACCGGCTCAACCGCCTCGGCGTCGAGACCCGTCTCCTGCAGCTCGGGGCGGAGGAGGGCGACGCCGTCCTCATCGGCCCCGTCGACAACTCCGTGGTCTTCGACTTCAAGCCGGGCATCGACGCCGGCGCGGAGAACCTCTCGCGCCGCGGCGAGGACGACCGCTTCCACGAGGACCGTCCCGCGGCCGCCCGCCGTCGCGAGATCCAGGAGCAGCTGCCCGACCGCGCCGAGGGCGAGACCCGTGCCGACGTGGCCCGGCGCATCGACCAGCCCGACGTCTACGGCCCGACCTCCTACGAGATCGGCTCTGACGAGGACCCCGACACGGCGGAGTCCGCCGACCAGGACGCGTGGCTCGAGGACGACCCGGGCGAGGAGCCCGCCGAGCAGTCCCGTGACTGACCACCTTCGCGCCACCGTGACGGCTGCGCGCCGCGTGGTGGTCAAGGTCGGCTCGTCGTCGCTGACGACAGCCGAGGGCGGCATCGACCCGGCGCGGATCAGCCACCTGGTCGACGTACTCGCCGATGCGCGGACGCGCGGGGTGGAGGTCGTCCTGGTGTCCTCCGGCGCGATCGCCGCCGGGCTGGCGCCCCTGGGGCTCAAGCGCCGCCCGCGGGCGCTCGCCGCCCAGCAGGCCGCCGCGTCCGTGGGCCAGGGGTTGCTGGTGCACCGCTACACCGAGGAGCTGGCACGCCATGGCCTGACTGCCGGCCAGGTGCTCCTGACCCTGGACGACGTCACCCGGCGTGCGCACTACCGCAACGCCCACCAGACCGTCACCAAGCTGCTCGAGCTGGGCGTCCTGCCGATCGTCAACGAGAACGACACGGTGGCGACCAGCGAGATCCGCTTCGGTGACAACGACCGCCTCGCCGCGCTCGTCGCGCACCTGGTGCACGCGGACCTCCTCGTGCTGCTCTCCGACGTCGACGGCCTCTACGACGGCCCGCCCACCCGTCCCGGCGCCCAGCTCATCGCCGAGGTGCGGTCCGAGGACGACCTCGACGGCGTCGTGGTCGGGGCGATCGGTGCCGCCGGGGTCGGGACGGGCGGGATGGTCACCAAGGTCGAGGCGGCCGCCATCGCGACCGGCGCCGGCATCCCGGTGGTCCTGACATCGGCCGACAACGCCGGCGCCGCGCTGGCGGGCGAGCCGACCGGCACCCTCTTCCACGCGACCGGCAAGCGCCGCCCGACCCGGCTGCTCTGGCTGCGGCACGCGACCGACGGCAAGGGCGCGCTCGTGCTCGACGCCGGCGCCGTCCGGGCCGTTGTCGAGCGTCGTGCCTCGCTCCTCGCCGCCGGGATCATCGGCGTCCAGGGCGAATTCACGGCCGGCGACCCCGTCGACCTGCTGGACCCCGACGGGCGACTCGTCGGCCGCGGTCTCGTGAACTTCGACGCCGCCGAGATCCCCGACCTGCTCGGACGCTCCTCCAAGGACCTCAAACGGGAGCTGGGAGCGGGCTACGAGCGCGAGGTCGTGCACCGCGACGACCTCGTGCTGCTCTGATCGGGATCCCCATGCGCCTCCGCCTGCGTGCCGGCGTCTGCCTCACGGCCGCGGTGGTCGCGCTACCGGCCGTCGTGCTGACCGTGGCGCGCCTGATCGGGGGAGCGCACCGTCAGATCGCCATCGTCCAGGCCTTCGCGCCGTGGGCCATCCCGGCCTACCTGCTCGTCGTACTCCTCCTCGGTGCGCTCCTGGTGCGGCCGGCGACCCATCGCCCCGGGAGACGACCGGTCGCCACCGCGGCCACCCTCGCCGGTCTCGGGCTCGTCCTCCATGTCACCTGGTTCGCCCCGTCGTGGTGGGGGAGCGCGCCCGACCCCGATCCGTCGGCCGAGCCGCTGACGGTGATGACGGCCAACCTGCGCTTCGGTGAGGCGGAGGCGCAGGACGTGGCCGACGCCGTCGCCGACCACGACGTCGACCTGCTCGTGCTGCAGGAGGTGACGCCTCACGTGCTCGCGGCGCTGGAGGACGCCGGGATCGACACCGATCTGCCGCACCGGGCAGGTGAAGCAGATCGGGGAGCGCTCGGCACGCTCGTGTTCTCCCGGAGCCCCGTCACCGACGTCCGCCGGCTCGACACCGTCATGGGCTCGTGGGCGATGACCACGGCCGGGCTGCGGGTCCTGGCCGTCCATCCCGCCTACCCGCTCGACGACCGCTGGGGAGCCGAGCTCGCCATCGTCCGCGACGCCGTCGAGGACGAGCAGCCCGACCTCGTGGCCGGCGACTTCAACGCCTCGCCCGACCACGCGCCGATGCGGGCGATCCTCGACACCGGCCTCAGCGACGCAGCGCCCCTCGTCAACGCGGGATGGCAGCCGACCTGGCCGACGGCGGGCTTCCGGGGATGGCCGATCCCCGCGAGCGTCGCCATCGACCACGTCCTGGTCGGCGCCACGATGACCGCCACGGACACGACGACGGTGACGCTGGACGGGACCGACCACCGGGCCCTGGTGGCGATCGTCGTGCGCCGCGCGGATTGACCGGTCCCGAGACGCTGGGTTGGGCCAGGCTCGCGGGTGCGCCGTACGCTGGGACCTGCCATGAACGACACCCGCCGGGTCTATCTGGACCACGCTGCGACGACGCCGATGACCGACGTCGCTGTCGAGGCACTCACCACCCAGCTGCGTGAGGTCGGCAACGCCAGCTCGTTGCACGCCGCGGGCCGACGGGCTCGCCGCATCGTCGAGGAGTCGCGCGAGACGATCGCGCAGGCCCTCGGCTGCCGCCCGGGCGAGGTCGTCTACACCTCTGGCGGCACGGAGGCCGACAACCTGGCCCTCAAGGGGCTCTTCTGGTCACGGCGCGCGGAGTCCCCGCGCCGCACGCGGATCCTCGCCTCCGCCGTCGAGCACCACGCGGTCCTCGACCCGCTGCTCTGGCTCGAGGAGCACGAGCAGGCCGAGGTCGAGCTCGTCGCCGTCGACGGCGCCGGGCGGCTCGACGTCGACGCCCTGCGCGCCGCGGTCGAGCGCGACCCCGACACCGTCGCCCTGATCACCGTGATGTGGGCCAACAACGAGGTCGGCACCCTCCAGCCCGTCGCCGACGTCGTCGCGCTCGCCGCCGAGCACGGCATCCCGGTCCACTCCGACGCCGTCCAGGCGATCGGCGCGGTGCCGGTCGACTTCGCCACCTCGGGCGTGGACGCGCTGGCCGTGTCGGGGCACAAGGTCGGCGGGCCGCAGGGCGTCGGCGCCCTCGTCGTACGACGGGAGGTGAGCCTGACTCCCTTGCTGCACGGTGGAGGACAGGAGCGCGACGTGCGCAGCGGGACGCTCGACGTGCCCGCCATCGCGGGGTTCGCCGCCGCGGTCGAGGAGGCGGTCAAGCACCAGGCCGAGCACGCCGCCCGTCTCACCGTGCTGCGCGACCGCCTGGTCGACACCGTGCTGGTCGAGGTCCCCGACGCCGTCCTCAACGGACCTGACGGTGCAGACGGCAACCGGCTCCCCGGCAACGCCCACCTGAGCTTTCCCGGCTGCGAGGGGGACTCGCTGCTGATGCTCCTCGACGCCCGCGGCATCGAGTGCTCGACCGGGTCGGCCTGCTCGGCCGGCGTCCCCCAGCCCTCGCACGTGCTGTTGGCGATGGGGCGCTCGGAGGAGGAGGCCCGCAGCTCGCTGCGGTTCAGCCTCGGCCACACGAGCACCGAGACCGATGTCGACGCGTTGGCCGCGGCGATCGGTGCCTGCGTCGAGCGGGCCCGCGCGGCCCGCGCCTGAGCCGGATCGGGTCACGTCGTCATGAAGGTCGTCGCCGCCATGTCCGGGGGAGTGGACTCCGCCGTCGCCGCCGCCCGTGCCGTGGAGGCCGGGCACGAGGTCACTGGCATCCACCTCGCCCTCTCACGCAACCCGCAGTCCTATCGCACCGGGGCTCGCGGCTGCTGCACGATCGAGGACGCCAACGACGCCCGCCGGGCAGCCGATGTCATCGGCATCCCGTTCTATGTCTGGGATCTCTCCGACCGCTTCCACACCGACGTGGTCGAGGACTTCATGGACACCTATGCGGCCGGGCAGACGCCGAACCCGTGCCTGCGCTGCAACGAGAAGATCAAGTTCGCCGCAGTCCTCGACCGCGCGCTCGCGCTCGGCTTCGACGCGGTCGCCACCGGGCACTACGCGACCGTCGTCGAGTCCGGCGGCGACATCGAGCTGCACCGCGCGGTCGACGGCGCCAAGGACCAGTCCTACGTCCTCGGCGTCCTGGACGATCGCCAGCTGCGGCACTCACTCTTCCCGCTCGGCGACACCACCAAGGACAGGGTCCGCGAGGAGGCTGCGCGGCGAGGGCTGCTCGTCGCCGACAAGCCCGACAGCCACGACATCTGCTTCGTCGCCGACGGCGACAACGTCGGCTGGCTCAAGGAGAAGCTCGGCGACCGCGCCCCCAACCACGGTGGCGAGATCCGCGACGACGCCACCGGTGACGTGCTGGGCCGCCACGACGGCACCTACGGGTTCACGATCGGCCAGCGCAGAGGCCTGCGGCTCGGCCGGCCCGCGCCCGACGGTCGCCCGCGCTACGTCCTCGACATCGAGCCCGTCTCCGGCACCGTCACCGTCGGCCCCCGCGAGCGGCTGGCCGTCGACCGGATCGAGGGCGACCGACTCCGCTGGTGCGGCGCCTCGCTCCCCGCCGGCACCGTCCTGGACGGTGACGCCGTCACCGTCCAACTGCGCGCCCACGGCGCCGAGCACCGCGCCCGGGTGGCCGTGGGCGACGACACACTCGACGTCGAGCTCCTCGACCACGCCGACGGCATCGCGCCGGGCCAGGCCGTCGTCGTCTACGACGGCACGCGGGTCATCGGCTCGGCGACCATCACGCGGAGCCGGCGGGTCGCGGCTGTCGGGGCGCCCGGCGTCGGCGGGGTCGGCGGGTGAGCGTGCGGGGGAGCGGCGTCGGGTCCTTCCCGGGCGCGACGCAGCGCGACTTCGACGAGGCCCTCCGCATCGTCCTCGGCGAGCTGGCGGCTGACGCTCACGGCATCACCTACCTGCCCGAGGTGCCCGGGCGCGGAGCGCCGTCCGGCATGCTCGGGCGCACGCTCGGCCTGCTGAGCGGTGTCCTCGACGCGGACCTGCAGCCGGCGGGCTGGCGGCTGACCGGCACCGCCGGTGCGCCCGCCGTCGACCAGCGGCGGGCAGCGAGCCTGCTCGCCCAGGACCTCGACTCGCTGGAGGAGCACGCGCAGGGCCATGCCGGACCGATCAAGGTGCAGGTCGTCGGCCCGTGGACGCTGGCCGCGACGGTCGAGCGTCCACGCGGTGACAAGCTGCTGGCCGACCACGGTGCGCGGCGGGACCTCGCGCAGGGTCTGGCCGAGGTGATCGCCGGCCACGTCGCCGACGTGCGCCGACGGGTCCCCGTCGCCGCCGAGGTCGTGGTCCAGCTCGACGAGCCCGCCCTGCCGGCGGTCCTGGCGGCCGGCATCCCCACGGCGTCCGGCTTCGGGCGACATCGCGCGATCCACCCGCCGGAGGTCAGCGAGCACCTCGCGTGGCTCACCGACTCGATCGCCGGCAGCGGCGCCACCCCGTGGGTGCACTGCTGCGCCCCCGACGTGCCGATCGGCCTCCTCCGCGGAGCCGGCGCGGCCGGGGTGATGATCGACCTCTCCCTGCTCGCTGCCGACGGGCTCGAGCACGCCGCGGAGGCGCTCGAGGCGGGCACGACGATCGCGGCGGGCGTCGTACCGTCGCGGGGGGAGATGCCCTCCGACGCGGTCGTGGTGGAGCGGGTGCTGCGCTGGCTCGACCTGCTCGGCCTCGACCCCGAGGTCGTCGGCCCCCACCTCGTCATCACCCCCGCCTGCGGTCTCGCCGGAGCCACGCCCGCCGAAGCACGACGGGCCACCGAGCTCGTACGCTCGGTGGCCCGGTCGCTGTCTGGCGGTGCCTGATTCACAGGGTTGACCCGTGAACGAGGCACCCGCTCACCCGACGTGCACGCCCTCCGGCGCCTCGTCGGTCGCGAGCTCGGTGTGCTTGACGTTGAGCAGGGCCCAGATGATCAGGGAGGCGGCCCAGATCATGAACGCACCGACCAGGAAGGCGTGGGTGGCGCCGTCGGCGAAGGCCTGCAGGCCTGCGTCGGGGCCGGCCGTGCCGCTGGTGGCGAGGTCGCCGAGCTTCTCGGTCGCATAGTGCGAGGCGACGGCCGACAGGGTGGCGAGACCGAGCGCTCCGCCGACCTGCTGCATGGTGTTGAGGACACCCGAGCCGATGCCGGCGTCCTCGGCGCGTACGCCGTGCAGGGCCACCAGTGTCATCGGCACGAACGTCAGTCCCATGCCCAGTGACATGAGGACGACGAACGGCATGATGTCGGTCCAGTAGTTCTCCGCGCCGTACTCGATGCGCGAGAAGGCGAAGAGCGCGGTGCCGGCGAGGATCGTGCCCGTCCCGGCGAGGTAGCGCGGGTCGACCTTCGAGACCAGCTTGGAGGACGCCGTCGCGCCGAACACCATGCCGAATGCGAAGGGCAGGAAGGCGAAGCCGGTCTGCAGCGGCTCGTAGCCCATCACGTCCTGGACGTAGAGCGAGAGGAAGAAGAACATCGCGAACATCGCGGCGGGCGTCATCATCATCGACACCATGGCGACCGCGCGGCTGCGGCTGGCGAAGATCGACAGCGGCATCAGCGGCTGGCGGGCGCGGGTCTCGTAGAGCACGAACGCGATGAGGGCCACGACGCCGAGGGCGATCGCGCCGAGCGCGATCGAGTCGCCCCAGCCGTAGGTGGTGCCGGCGGGGTTGGCCAGGGTGACCGTGTCGGGGTCGGTGTTGCTGGTGCGCGTGATGCCGTAGACGAGGGCCAGCAGACCGCCGGTGCCGAGGACGGCGCCGGGCAGGTCGAGCTTGCCGGCGTGGTGGTCGGTGTCGGGCAGCAGCTTCGGGGCGAAGTAGGCCGCGACCAGGCCGATCGGCACGTTGATCAGAAAGGTCAGGCGCCAGCCCAGCTCGTCGTCGAGGCCGGTCAGCCAGCCACCGAGGACCAGGCCGATCGCGGCGCCGATGCCGGACATCGCGGCGAACACGGAGAACGCCCGGTTGCGCTGCGGTCCGGCCGGGAAGGTCGTGGTGATCAGCGCGAGTGCCGTCGGGGAGGCCAGCGCGGCACCGAGGCCCTGGAGGCCACGGGAGGTCAGCAGCATCCACTCGTGGGTGGCCAGGCCGCCCAGTGCCGAGGCGACGGCGAAGAGGACGACGCCGACCATGAAGACCCGGCGACGGCCGAAGAGGTCACCGAGACGACCGCCGAGGAGCAGCAGGCCACCGAAGGCCAGGGCATAGCCGGTGACGATCCAGGACAGGTTCGCCTGGTCGATGTCGAGGTCCTTGCCGATGTAGGGCAGGGCGATGTTGGCGATCGTGCTGTCGAGCACGACCATCAGCTGGGCGCTGCAGATCAGCACGAGGGCCCACGCGGCGTGACGCGTGCGGGCCTCGGTCGGGGCCTTGTCGGCCGCGACCTCGTCGGGGAGCCCGGAGGGTTGGGTGTCGGTCACTGGGATTCCTTGGGTGTGAGGAGGGATCAGCCGCGGGTGGCGGCGGGGATGATCACCTGGTCGATGACACGGGCGATCAGGTCGGTGGTGGGCATCTCGCCGAGCAGGAACTGACGGTGCAGGACGATGCCGGGCAGGGCGGCGGTGAGCAGGTCGAGATCGACGTCGGAGGAGATCTCCCCGCGCGACTGGGCCCGCTCGTAGATGAGGCGCGCGCGAGCGGCCTTGGGGGCGATGAACTGGACGCGGAAGGCCTCGGCGAACTCCTCGTCGCGGCCGATCGCGGTGATGACGCTGGCGAGCAGGGCGCTCTGACGCGCATCGGCGAGGTGGCCGGGTCCGCAGAACATCGCGATCAGGTCCTCGCGGAAGCTGCCGGTGTCCGGCGCCGGCCCGGGCTCCTCCTTCTGCGACGTCATGGCGTCGATGACCAGCGCGGCCTTGCTCGGCCAGCGACGGTAGAGCGTCGCCTTCGACGCCTTCGCGCGGGTGGCGACCGCGTCCATCGTGAGCCGGTCGTAGCCGGCGTCGGTCAGCACGTCGAGGGTGGCGTCGAGGATCTCCTGCTCGCGGTCGCCCTCGACGCGTGGGCGGCTCGCGGCCTCGCGACGGGGGAGGCGGGGGACCATGATGACTCCGGAGGGTTGGACGGTACGGAACGGTTTCGTTCCACATAGATAGTACGGAACGGTTTCGTTCTGTCAAGCGGGCAGCGCCGCGCGAGGAACGAGCGCGGCGCGTGGGCCCGCGCAGGTTGAGCAAGCGCGCGACCGAGGAACGGGGTCGCGACCGCGCGTCGAAACCGGGTCGCGCTCGAAGGCGGTGCGCGACCGTCGGTGGCACGCGGCAAGATGTCCCCATGAGCGACGCCGACCTCCCCGTCGTACCTCCTGCGGCCCGTGAGGAGCACGCCGCCCTCAGCGAGGAGGTCGAGGAGGCGCGCTGGCGCTACTACGTGCTCGACGACCCGGCGCTCTCCGACGCCGACTTCGACCGGAGGATGCGCCGGCTGGAGGAGCTGGAGGAGCAGTACGCCGAGCTCCGCACGCCCGACTCGCCGACCCAGAAGGTCGGCGGAGCCGTGTCCACCGACTTCACCGCCGTCGACCACCTCCAGCGGATGGAGAGCCTCGACAACGCCTTCTCGTTCGACGAGCTCGGGGCCTGGCACGCGCGGTTGGGCCGCGACGGCATCACCGACGCCGCGCTGCTGTGCGAGCTCAAGGTCGACGGCCTGGCGATCAACCTGCTCTACGAGAAGGGACGCCTGGTGCGGGCCCTGACCCGTGGCGACGGGCGCACCGGCGAGGACGTGACCCCCAACGTCAAGACGATCGCTGCCGTCCCGCACCGGCTGACCGGCACCGACGAGTTCCCGGTGCCGGACCTCGTGGAGGTCCGCGGTGAGGTGTTCCTGCCCGCCACGGCCTTCGAGGCCCTCAACCTCGCGATGACCGAGGCCGGTAAGCCCGCCTTCGCCAACCCGCGCAACGCCGCCGCCGGCTCACTGCGCCAGAAGGACCCCCGGGTGACCGCCACCCGCGCGCTCGGCATGGTCTGCCACGGCATCGGTGCCCGGGAGGGCTTCGCGCCGTCGGCGCAGTCGGAGGCCTACCGCGCGCTCGCCGCCTGGGGGCTGCCGGTCTCCGAGCAGGTGCGCGTCCTGCCGACGCTGGCCGAGGTGCAGGACTTCATCACCGACGTGGGGGAGCGCCGCCACTCGATCGTGCCCTACGAGATCGACGGCGTCGTGATCAAGGTCGACGACGTCACCCTGCAGCGACGGCTGGGCTCGACGAGCCGGGCGCCGCGGTGGGCGATCGCGTTCAAGTACCCGCCGGAGGAGGTCAACACGCTGCTCCTCGACATCGCAGTCAATGTCGGCCGCACGGGCCGGGTGACGCCCTATGGCGTGATGGAGCCGACCAAGGTCGCCGGCTCCACGGTCGAGAACGCCACCCTCCACAACTTCCACGAGGTCGAGCGCAAGGACGTCCGGCCCGGCGACACCGTCATCCTGCGCAAGGCCGGCGACGTGATCCCCGAGATCCTCGGCCCGGTGCTGCCGTTGCGCCCCGAGGGCCTCGCGCCCTGGGTGGCGCCGACGACCTGCCCGGCCTGCGACACCGAGCTGGTGGAGCAGAAGGAGGGCGACAAGGACCGCCGCTGTCCCAACCACGAGAAGTGCCCGGGGCAGGTCCGCGAGCGGGTGTTCTTCGTCGCGAGCCGCAACGCCTTCGACATCGAGGGTCTGGGCTACGAGGCCGCCGTCGCGCTGCTCGAGGCGGGCGTCATCACCAACGAGGGCGACGTTTTCGACCTCGATGCCGACAGGCTGCGAGCCACCGACCTCTTCACCCGCGCGCCGAAGAAGGACGAGGACGGCCCGCAGCTCAGCGCCAACGGCGAGAAGCTGCTCGCCAACCTCGGCGCCCGCAAGGACGTGCCGCTGTGGCGGGTCATCGTCGCGCTCTCGATCCGTCACACCGGGCCCAGCGCGTCGCGTGCACTCGCCCAGGAGTTCGGCTCGATGGCGGCCATCCGGGCAGCCACGGAGGAGCAGCTCGCCGCCGCCGAGGGCGTGGGGCCCACGATCGCGCGAGCCGTCATCGAGTGGTTCGAGGTCGACTGGCACGTCGCGATCGTCGACCGGTGGGCGGCCGCCGGGGTGTCCATGGAGGACGAGCGGGACGAGTCCGTCGAACGTACCCTCGAGGGTCTGACCATCGTCGTCACCGGCTCCCTGCAGGACTTCTCCCGCGACTCGGCGAAGGAGGCGATCCTCTCGCGCGGTGGCAAGGCCGCCGGATCGGTGTCGAAGAAGACCGACTTCGTCGTGATCGGCGACAACGCCGGCTCCAAGGCCGACAAGGCCGAGCAGCTGGGCGTCCCGATCCTCGACGAGGACGGCTTCAAGTCGCTGCTGGAGGACGGGCCGCCGGCCGCCGAGCCGGACGGCTCCGAGGCCTGAGGCACACTGGTGCGGTGAGGCGGTTCGTCGCGGTGCTCGCGCTGGTGCTGACCACGAGTGCGTGCTCGGGCACCGAGGAGCCCGGCAGCGAGCCGACCCCGTCGCCGCCGACGGGCGCGGCCACCTCCTCGGCCGACGGGGCGACGGAGACGGCCACCCCGGCCCCCGCGGCCCACCCGGTGTCCCTGGCCGCGCTCGCCCAGACCGACTTCAACGGCGGCGACCTGCGTCTCGGCGAGGAGGTGGCCCGCACCGCCGGGCACACCCAGTACGCCGTCAACTATCGCAGCGGCGACCTGCGGGTCTCGGGGCGGCTCGCCGTACCCGACGGTGACGGGCCGTTCCCGACCGTCGTGCTGGCACACGGCTACATCGACCCGGCCGTCTACGTCAACGGCCAGGGGATGACGCGGGAGCGGGAGTGGTTCGGCGAGCACGGCTATGTCGCCCTGCACGTCGACTACCGCGGCCACGCCGAGTCCGGCCCCGACCGCAGCGGTGGACTCGATATGCGGATGGGCTACACCGAGGACGTCATCAACGCCGTCCTCGCGCTGCGGGCCTGGGACGGCCCCGTCGACGACGAGCGCGTCGGCCTGGTCGGGCGGTCGATGGGAGGCGGGGTCGTCTACAACGCACTGGTGGCCCAGCCGGGACTCGTCGACGCGGGCGTGGTCTTCGCGCCGGTCAGCTCCGACGCCGTCGACAACTTCGAGCGGTGGATCCGCCCCGATCCGGCCCGCGACGACGTCGCCGCCCGGATCCTGCGTCGCTATGGCGAGCCCGCCGACGAGCCCGCCTTCTGGGACGGCATCAGCGCCCGCAGCCAGGTCGACCAGATCACCGAGCCGGTGCTCATCCACCACGGCACCGCCGACGACAGCTGCCCCGTGCGGTGGAGCCGGGAGACCGCTGCGGCCATGCGGCGCGCGGGCGTGGACGTCACACTCCGGATCTACGAGGGCGAGGGCCACGCCTTCGGCCCGCAGTTCGACCTCTCGATGGAGCGCACCGGCGCCTTCCTGACGCAGCATCTCGGCACCGCCTGATTCGGCCCACCACGACCCATCGGCACCACTAGGCTTCCTCCGGAGGCCTACTCCAGCAGGGTAGGGCGGGCGAGAGGACGACAGCGGTGGCACGGATTCCCGGCGTCGGTGACCGTCTCGGCCCCTACGTCATCCGTCGCGAGCTCGGTGCCGGCGGCATGGGCGTCGTCTTCGAGGCTGCCGAGGAGGGGCTCGGGCGGCGCGTCGCGCTCAAGGTGCTCTCGGTCCAGCTGGCCGACCAGGACGAGTTCCGCGCGCGCTTCATGCGCGAGGCGACCGTGCTGGCGCGCAGCGACAGCCCGCACATCATCCAGGTCTACAGCCACGGCGAGCAGGACGGCTGCCTCTATCTCGCGACCCAGTTCGTCCCCGGCGGGGACCTCGCGGTGCGCGTCGAGAAGGACGGCGTGCCGACGCCGGACGTCGCCCTCGACATCGCCGCCCAGGTCGCCTCGGCGCTCGCCGACGCCCACGCCGTCGGCGTGGTCCACCGCGACGTCAAGCCGCACAACGTGCTCCTCCGCTCCACGGAGGGCCAGGTCCACGCCTACCTGTGCGACTTCGGCATCGCCCGCGACGACGACTCCTCGCTCACCCAGACCGGGGTCGTGGCCGGCACCTACGCCTATCTCGCGCCCGAGCGGGTGCGCGGCGAGCCCGCGACCCCGGCCAACGACATCTACGCCCTCGGCTGCCTGGTGTGGTTCCTCCTCGCCGGTCGTCCGCCGTACGACGGCGGGCTGGTCCAGCTCGCCCACCAGCACGAGTTCGGCGCGATCCCGCAGCTGCCCGGTGGTCCGGAGGTGCTCAACGCCTTCCTGCGCCGGGCGATGGCCAAGGACCCCGCGGCGCGCCACCCCAACGCGGCGGCGGCCGCCGCCGACCTGCGGGCGATCCGCCGCTCCGGTCAGCTGCCGGCCGAGCGCTTCGCCGTCCCCCCACCGCACGGCGGTGT
>NZ_STGW01000002.1:210988-267802 GCF_004912195.1 Nocardioides caeni | reverse complement strand
CCCCGGTGTCCCCGGTGTCCCCGGTGTCCCCGGTGTCCCCGCCCCCGGGGTACTCCCCGGTGCCGCCGACCTCGCCCGTCCCGCAGGTCTCCCCGGTGCCCTACGCCTCCCCGGTGCCCTATGCATCGCCAGTGCCGTACGCATCGCCAGTGCCCCATGCCTCTCCGCTGCCGCCGGTGTCACCGTTGCCGCAGCCGTCGCACCACACGCCGACCTCGACGCGCGTCGATGCCGACGGGAGCCGGAGCCGGCCGTGGCTCGCCGCGGTCGCCGTCCTGCTCGCGCTGATCCTCGGGGTCGGCGGCGGCGCCCTGTGGCACTTCACCCGCGACGACGGGGGCGGGACGGACGACCCGACCGCGGGGATCAGCGACGGCGCCACCGAGTCCGTCGCTCCCGCCGACGGGGGAAGCGACCCCGAGGCGTCGGGCCCGGGGCCCGACGAGCGTCCGGTCACCGCGGCCGACGCCGACGGAGACGGCCTGGACGACGTGTTCATCGTCGACAACCTCGCCGACCGGACACTGCTGCTCACCGGCGACGCGAGCGCCGCCAGCGGCTTTGGCAGCCTGCAGGAGTGGTCGCAGAGCTCCTACGGCTCGGCGAAGGTCGTGCGCGGCGACTTCGACGGCGACGGCTGGGCGGATCTGGCGGCGGTCGAGCGTGACCGGGTCGAGGTCGCTCGCTCCCTCGGCAACGGCTTCGGCGAGGCGGAGCGCTGGGCGTCACCGGGACTGCCGGAGACGTTCAAGGTGACGGCCGGTGACTTCGACGGCGACGGCCGCGACGACCTCGCCTATGCCGTCCAGGCGGGCAACGACGTGCGCCTGGATGTCGCGCTGTCCGACGGCTCCGGCTTCGGGCCGGCACGGGAGTGGGCGACAGCCGTCGGTTGGCTGCTGGCCAACATGAAGCCCGCGGCCGGCGACTTCGACGGTGACGGCCGCGCGGACTACATCGAGCAGGGACAGCCGAGCCAGCGCTCGGACCTCGATGTCGACTTCCGGCTCTTCCGCTCCGAGGGCGACGGCTTTGCGCCCCACACCGGGGCCTTCCTCAGGTCCGACTGGGCCTGGGAGGACACCCATCCGATGGTCGGTGACTTCGACGGCGACGGTGACGCGGACGTCGTGGTGCGTCGTGAGGTCGGCGGCGACATCCAGTTGGTCATCCTCGTCAACGAGGGCGGTGACCTGGTGGTCGACGCGGCCCGAGGGATCGGCCTGGAGGTGGCGGACGTGGACTCCGTCGGCGCCGTGGCCGCCGACGTCAACGGCGACGGCGTGACCGACATCGTCACGCTCGACCGCAGCACCGGCGAGGTCAAGCTGCTCGTCTACGGCGCGGGGCAGGCCGGGACGGCCGCCTTCACCCTCGCCGACGACAGCAGCGAGATGCTGCTGATCGGCGTCACGCGCTGAGGCATCAGCTGCTGGCAGAACCCCGCGACAATCCCTCGATCCCGTCCAGCCAGGCGGCGATCTCCTCGGGTCCGGTCAGTCGGACCAGTGGGAGCTCGGGGTGGCTGGTGGCCACGGTGTCGATCCACGACAGGTCGATCTCGGGCGCGGTGTCGGAGCGCATCCGTCGTACGGTCCGGCGGACGAAGCCGCGCAGGGTGCCGGCAACCTCCACCTGGACCTGCAGCAGCAGGTCGGCACGAGGCAGGAGGTAGAGGCCCGCAACCGCGTCCTCGATCGTGGCCACCCAGCCATCGAACGCAGCGAGCCGGGCCGCGTCGCGGGCGCCGAGATCCTGGGCGAGCACGAGCGGCAGGTCGAGCATCCCGGCGAGTCGCTCGACGGCCTCGTTCAGTGCCGGGCCGGGCGCGGCAGCGACCAGGACCCGCTGCGGCACGCGCGGCGGAGCGGGGACGGGGAAGGGCACGGCCGGAGTCTAGGTCGTGGACCGCGGCGTGGGACGACCGAGGGGCCGGGCCCGGCATCGCTGCCAGGCCCGACCCCTCGGACGACGAACGCTTGCGTCGTCAGCGACGCGTCGCGGTGAACGGTCCGTGGACCGACTTCGCGAAGCCGCTGCCGGCCGGCAGGATCATGCGGTACTTGATGCCGGTCCGGGAGTTCGCGAACGTGGTCACGAAACGGCCCGTGCTCGGCACCGTGACGCGCTTGTAGGTGCGCCATGCGCCGCCCTTGCGGACCTGGAACAGCGCGCGCTTGCCCTTGATGCTCGCGGCAGGCTTGATCGTGAACAGGGCCGCGCTGGCGCGACGGGTGCTGCGGTCGGCGACGGCGACCTTGCGGATGACGTTGACCCGGAGGCTCGCCGAGGCCGACCCCGACCAGCTGTAGGAGCTGTTGGCGCCACCGCCGTAGACGGCGCGGTAGGTCGTGGTCGCGTTGAACTTGTCGGCGCCGTAGTAGTAGGCGTAGGACCCGCCCGAGCTGTTCATGGCGACGTTGACCCACGCGCTGCCGGTCCATCGCTGGATGACGGTGTTCCCGACGTAGGGGTCGGTGCAGCCGGCGCCGGAGGACGTGGTGTCGGCCGTCAGCGAGTTGTAGCCCCTGAACTCGTTGGTCTTGTACGACGCCTTGAGCGTCACGGACGTGGCGCACGCCGTCACGCCGGCGTGGGCGGTGCCGGCGCTGGTCGCGACGAGCGCGGTGGCGGCCACGAAGGCGCTGGCGATGCCGGTGGCGAGCCGCCGGCGCATGGAGATGGCAGTCATTCGATCTTCTTTCCCGGGATGTGCTGAAAGGGCGGCCGTCGGCTCCCTTGACGACGGCGACGATCGTGCGGGCATCCCCCACGGGCGCGCGACGATCGGACCTGAGACGATAGGGCCATGCCTGAGATCTCCCGCGACGAGGTGGCCCATCTGGCCGATCTCGCCCGGATCGACCTCGACGACACGGAGCTGGACCACCTCGCACCCCAGCTCAACGTGATCCTCGAGGCGGTCGCCTCCATCAGCGGCGTGGCCGGTGACGACGTCCCGCCTACCTCACACCCGTTCCCGCTCACCAACGTCTTCCGCGAGGACGTCGTGGTGCCCGGGCTGAGCGCCGAGCAGGCGCTGGCGGGAGCCCCCGCGGCGGAGGAGCAGCGCTTCCGCGTGCCGCGGATCCTGGGGGAGGAGCAGTGAGCGTGCCCAACGAGCTGATCACGAGGACCGCCGCCGAGTTGGCCGATGCGCTGGCCGCGGGAGAGACCACCTCGGTCGAGCTGACCCAGGTCCACCTCGACCGGATCGCCGCCGTGGACGGCGACGCCGACGCGGGCGTGCACGCCTTCCTGCACGTGGACCCCGAGGGTGCCCTTGCGCAGGCGGCCGAGTCCGACGCCCGCCGCGCGGCCGGCGAGACTCGGCACCTGCTCGACGGCGTGCCGATCGCGGTCAAGGACGTGCTGGCGACGCAGGGGCTGCCCACGACGTGCGGCTCGAAGATCCTCGAGGGCTGGGTGCCGCCGTACGACGCCACCGTGGTGCGCCGCATCAAGGACGCCGGTCTGCCCATCCTGGGCAAGACCAACATGGACGAGTTCGCGATGGGCTCCTCGACGGAGCACTCGGCCTACGGCCCGACCCGCAACCCGTGGGACCAGACCCGGATCCCCGGCGGCTCCGGCGGCGGCTCGGCCGCGGCCGTGGCGGCCTTCGAGGCGCCGCTGGCACTCGGCACCGACACCGGCGGCTCGATCCGCCAGCCCGGCGCGGTCACCGGCACGGTCGGCGTCAAGCCGACCTACGGCGGGGTCTCCCGCTATGGCCTCGTCGCCCTCGCCAACAGTCTCGACCAGGTCGGTCCGGTCACCCGGACCGTCCTCGACTCCGCGCTCCTGCACGAGCTCATCGGCGGGCACGACCCGCTCGACTCCACCTCGGTCGACGTGCCGGTGGGCGCCTACGTCGAGGCGGCCCGCGCCGGAGCGACCGGTGACCTCAAGGGCCTGAAGGTCGGCGTCATCAAGGAGCTGGCCGGCGACGGCTGGCAGCCCGGCGTGATGGCCCGCTTCGCCGAGACCGTCGACCTGCTGAAGGAGCTGGGCGCGGAGGTCACCGAGATCTCCTGCCCGACCTTCGTGCACGCGATGGCGACCTACTACCTGATCCTGCCGGCGGAGTGCTCCTCCAACCTCGCCAAGTTCGACGCCATGCGCTACGGCCTACGCGTCGTGCCCGAGGGCGACCCGTCAGCCGAGGCCGTCATGAAGGCTACCCGCGACGCCGGCTTCGGCGACGAGGTCAAGCGCCGGATCATGATCGGCACCTATGCCCTGTCCAGCGGCTACTACGACGCCTATTACGGCCAGGCCCAGAAGGTGCGCACGCTCATCTCCCGCGACTTCGCGGCAGCGTTCGAGCAGGTCGACGTCCTGGTCTCGCCGACCGCGCCGACCACGGCGTTCCCGCTGGGGGAGAAGCTCGACGACCCGCTGGCGATGTACCTGCAGGACCTGGCCACCATCCCGGCCAACCTCGCCGGAGTCCCCGGCATCTCGGTGCCCGCCGGTCTCGCCGAGGAGGACGGCCTCCCGGTCGGCTTCCAGGTGCTCGCCCCGGCGCTCGCCGACGACCGGCTCTACCGGGTCGGTGCGGCCGTCGAGGCGGCGCTGACCTCCCGCTGGGGTGGTCCGATCCTTGCGAAGGCTCCGACCCTGGAGGTGGCGCGATGACCGACGTACTCGTTCCGTTCGACGAGGTGATCGAGAAGTTCGACCCGGCCCTGGGGCTGGAGATCCACGTCGAGCTCAACACCAACACCAAGATGTTCTGTGGCTGCCCCGCCACCTTCGGCGGCGAGCCCAACACGCAGGTGTGCCCGACCTGCCTGGGACTGCCGGGTGCGATGCCGGTCGTCAACGGCAAGGCCGTCGAGTCGGCGATCCGGATCGGCCTGGCGCTCAACTGCGAGATCGCCGAGTGGTGCCGCTTCGCCCGGAAGAACTACTTCTATCCGGACATGCCGAAGAACTTCCAGACCTCGCAGTACGACGAGCCGATCGCCTTCGAGGGCTATCTCGACGTCGAGGTGGAGGGCGAGACCTTCCGGATCGAGATCGAGCGGGCCCACATGGAGGAGGACACGGGCAAGTCCAGCCATGTCGGTGGCTCCGACGGCCGGATCCACGGTGCCGACTACTCGCTGGTCGACTACAACCGCGCCGGCATCCCCCTCATCGAGATCGTCACCAAGCCGATCCTCGGCACGGGTGACAAGGCGCCGCTCGTCGCGAAGGCCTATGTCTCGGCGATCCGCGACCTGATCGTCGCTCTGGGTGTCTCGGACGCCCGGATGGACCAGGGCTCGATCCGGGCCGATGTCAACCTGTCGCTGGCCCCCAAGGGCTCCGACGTCCTCGGCACGCGATCGGAGACCAAGAACGTCAACTCGCTGCGCTCGGTCGAGCGGGCGGTGCGCTTCGAGATGTCGCGTCACGCCGGCATCCTCGGCGCGGGCGGCTTCGTCCTGCAGGAGACCCGGCACTTCCACGAGAACGACGGCTCCACGTCGTCGGGCCGCGAGAAGTCCGACGCCGAGGACTATCGCTACTTCCCCGAGCCGGACCTGGTGCCGGTCGCGCCGAGCCGTGAGTGGGTCGAGGAGCTGCGGGCCACGCTGCCCGAGAACCCGGCCGCCAAGCGGGCCCGCCTGCAGGCCGACTACGGCTTCTCCGACCTGGAGATGCGTGACGTCTGGGCCGCCGGCGCCCTCGGGCTGATCGAGGAGACCGTCGCCCAGGGCACGGCTCCCCAGTCGGCCCGCAAGTGGTGGGTGGCCGAGCTGCTCCGTCGCGCCAACGACGCGGGCGTCGAGCTGGCCGAGGTGGGGGTGACCCCGCAGCAGGTGGCCGAGGTCCAGGCGCTGGTCGACGCCAAGACGATCAACGACAAGATCGCCCGCCAGGTCTTCGACGGACTCATCGCCGGCGAGGGCACGCCCGAGCAGATCATCGAGAAGCGCGGTCTGGCCCTCGTCTCCGACGACGGCCCGCTGCTCGCCGCCATCGACGACGCGCTCGCCGCCCAGCCGGACGTCGCGGACAAGATCCGCGGCGGCAACATGGGTGCGATCGGCGCGATCATCGGCGCGGTCATGAAGGCGACCCGCGGTCAGGCCGACGCCGCCCGGGTGCGTGAGCTGGTCCTCGAGAAGCTGAGCTGACGGCGTCGGGGCACTGCCGGTCGTCGTACGCGATGGCGGGTAGGGTCCCGGCCATGACTTCTCGACTGCGTCGCGGACTCGGCTCCGCCTCGGCTGCTCTGCTCCTCGGTCTCACGCTCGTTGCCTGCGGTGGCGACGACGGGGACTCCGACGACAAGGCTTCTAGCGACAACGGATCGAGCTCGGAGGAGTCGAGTGACACCGGCTCCGACGACGCGTCCGAGAGTGGCTCCGACGACGACTCGGACGACGCCGGATCCGGTGACGGTCCCTCGGAGCAGGACCTCGAGGCCGCCCTGCTGAGCGCCGACCAGGTGCCCGCGGGCTTCCAGGCGACGGGCGACGAGAACGAGTCGGACGAAGAGGACGACGAGGACAACCCGTTCGCCGGGACCTGCCTGGCGGACGTGGGCGAGTTCGACGACAAGGTCGGCGACCCCGCGGTCGAGGCGAAGACGGAGTACGAGCAGAGCAACGTCGAGCTGCCGGGCAGTATCGAGGTCGGCATCTCCTACTACAGCACCGATGTGGAGGACGAGTTCGCCGACTTCGTCGACGAGCTCGGCTCCTGCCCGCGCGTCCTGTCCACCGTCGATGACGTCACCTTCGACCTCGATGTCACCACGGAGGAGTTCGCGGCGCTGGACGCCGACGACACCGCCAAGGTCACGATGGCCGGCACGATCAGCAGCCAGGGCCAGTCCTTCCCGCTGACCGCCACGGTCATCGCGATCCTCAAGGACAACTACGTCAGCACCGTGTCGACGTTCGAGTTCCAGACCGAGACCCTGTCCGCGCAGGCCGACATCTGGGCCAACCTGCAGTACTCCAACGTCTACGAGCTGCGCTGATCGCTCGGGTCCGACCCGGCCACCTTCTCGCGTCCGATCGCCGGAATCGGCGGGGCGGCGCGCAGAAGGTAGGCTGCGGCCGACACATCAAGCACGTTCGCGGTGGGGGAAGCCGGTCCGAGTCCGGCGCTGACCCGCAACCGTAGGCCGCCATCGGGGGCGGCGAGCCGGAGCACCTGTTGCGACACGTCCTGACACCAACGCTGTCGTGGAAGAGCAGCGGGTGATCGGCTGGCGCCGTCCCTCCCGCTGAGTGCAGCGGGAAGGATCCACATGTCCTCGATCAACCTGCGCCGTCTCGGCGCGGTCGTCGCCGGTGGCGCCGTCGTCGCCTCCGGCCTGGTCGCCGCCGGACCGACGGGCAGCGCGCACGCGCTCGTCCTCAACGCCCCGACCGTCGCCGCCGTCGACTGGCTCGAGGCGCAGCTGACCGAGGACGACGTCTTCGGCACCGAGGCGTCCAATGTCACCGCGACCATCGACTTCGGTGTCGGGCTCGCCCGCAGTGGCGCCGATGGCGACGTCCTGGCGCGCATCGTCGACGGGGTCGACGGTGCCCTGGCGACCTACGTCGGATCTTCCGGCGATCTGGCGAAGTCGGCCCGCGTCGCGAAGGCCGCCGCGTTCTACGCGCTGGCCGGTGAGTCCCTGACCCGCGGTGAGATCGACCTCCAGGACCGGTTGGAGACCGTGGTGGGAGACGACGGCGGTCTCGACAACGACTGGGGTGGGGACGACTACTTCAACCAGTCGGCTGCGGTCCTGGCGCTCGATGCCGTGGGCAGCGAGGAGACCAACGCCGCGACCGAGTTCCTCCTCGCGGGACAGTGCGCCACAGACGGCGGATGGGGCTATCTCGACACGTTCACCGATCCGGGCAACCCCGCCTGTGTCGCCGACGCCGACACGACGGCGGTCGCCCTCCTCGGCCTCGTCTCGCAGAACGACGACGAGGACGTCGCAGCGGCGATCGCCGAGGGCGTGGCCTACCTCGAGGGCCAGCAGGCCGCGGACGGTTCGTTCGGCGAGACCTTCTTCACGCCCTTCAACACCAACTCCACGGGTCTGGCGGGCTGGGCGCTGAGCGAGGCCGGGACGACCGAGTCGGCTGCTGACGCCGCCGAGGCCGCCGCGGTCTGGGTGCGCCGCCACCAGCTCACCGGCCTCGCCTGCGACGGCGCAGCCGTCGCCGAGGCGGGCATGCTCAGCTACTCCGACCAGGCGCTCACCGACGAGCTCGGATCCGGGGTGACCGACCGCGCTCGCGCGATCAGCGCCACGGCGCAGGCGTTCCCGGTGCTCCTGCTCGCGCCCGCAGCGACCGGGGACGTGACGATCAAGGCCCCGCGGTGGGTGAAGGCCGGGACGTCGGTCACCGTGCGGGCCGCGGGGCTCGCTCCCGGTGAGCGTGACTGTGTCGTGCTCGCCGGTGGCAACGGCGCTGCTGTGGGCGATGCCGACGGCAACGGCTCGGCCTCCATCGCCGTTCCTCCCACGACCCGCAACTACAAGGCCGCGCTGCGCACCGTCGGCGGCGCCAACCTGACCACGCCCGTCACTGCGCTCGCGCCGAAGGTCCTCACGGTCCTGCGCGGCACGTCGCGGGTCGCGGCCGGCGGCCAGCAGGCCGTGCGCATCACCGGCCTGGTCCCGGGCGAGAAGGCCACCATCCGCTACGGCAAGGTCGTCGTCGGGACCGGTGTCGCCAACGCCAACGGCGCCTTCCGCGTGACGTTCGCGGTGGGGCGCGCCAAGGGCACCAAGACCGTGACCGGCCGAGGGCTGTTCAACACCCGCCGCGGCGCGGTCACGTTCCGAGTGGTCTGACGATGACGATCCCCAGGAGGCTCGGGTCGGTCGCGGCGCGTCTCATCGCCGCGACCGGCCTCCTGGTCGCCGCTCACACGGTCGTCCCGGTCAGCGCCGCCGCGGATCCGGCGAGCTCGTGCGAGGGTCGTGACGGCGTCATCGTCGTCGTCGACTTCGCCGAGCTGGGCGGCGGCGTCACCAAGGGTTGCTCGGCGGACGGCGGCACGGCCGCCGAGTTGTTCAAGCGGGCCGACTTCGGCCTCACCCGCGTCACGTCGAGCCCCAGCTTCGTGTGCCGTGTCAGCGGCAAGCCGTCGGACGCGGCCTGCGCGGACACTCCCCCCGTCAACGCCTACTGGAGCCTGTGGACCGCCGACGGGACCGCCGAGTCCTGGTCCTATGCGCAGAGCGGTGTCGATGGCCAGCGGGTCGCGGAGGGCGGCTACGTCGCGTTCGCGTGGCACCAGGGCGGCGGCCGCGCGGCAGCCCCTGCGGTCACCCCCAGCGCCCGCGTCGCGGAGGCCGAGCCCACGCCCAGCACGGGCGGCGGTACCGGCGGCAGTGGCACGGGTGGCGGCAAGGGCGGCGGCTCGAACGGGTCCGGGGGCCCCGGTCCGTCCGCTGGTGAGTCCGCATCACCCGCCGACCCGAGCTCGGCGACGCCCACGGGCGAGCCGGGTGAGACCGGCAGCCCGTCGGCCAGGGCCTCCGCGAGCGAGCGACCCACGGCGACCGACGACGCCGCCGACGAGTCCGCCTCCACGGAGCTTCCCGGCATCGACGAGATCCCCGAGGGCGCCCCGGCGGCGGAGCCGGACGACGACGAGGGTGGCTTCCCCGCCTGGGTCGGGATCGGCCTGGCCGTGCTGGTGCTCGGAGCGGCCGGCGCCGTCCCGATCATCCGGCGCCGCGCGGGCTGAGCCGGCGGGACGGGAGCTGGCGATGGCGGGACGGATCCCGCGGGACCTCCATCCCGTGGCGTGGTGGGTGTGGGCGATCGGCCTGGCGGTCGGCGCGACCTGCACCACCAACCCGTTCCTGCTCGCGATCCTGCTCGCCGTCGTCACCCTGACCGTGCTGAGCTGTCGCGGCGACCAGCCATGGGCCCGCTCCTTCCGGCTCTATGTCTGGATCGGCGCCCTGGTCATCGTGACCCGGATCCTCTTCCGGATCGTGCTCGGCGGCGACGTGCCCGGCCAGGTGATCCTTCGCCTGCCCGACATCCCGCTGCCCGACGTCGCGGCGGGCATCAGCCTGCTCGGACCGTTCACGCGCGAGGAGCTGCTCGCCTCGTCGTACGACGGGCTGCGGCTGGCCGCGCTGCTGATCGCCGTCGGCGCCGCCAACGCGCTCGCGAACCCCAAGCGCCTGATGAAGTCGCTCCCGCCCGCGCTCTATGAGGTCGGCACGGCCATGACCGTCGCGATCAGCGTCGTGCCGCAGCTCGCCGACAGCGCCCGCCGGGTCCGGGCGGCGCAGGAGCTGCGCGGCGCCGCGGCGGGGCGCTTCCGCCGCATCCGGGGCGTACGACGACTGCTGGTGCCGATCCTGGAGGACGCGTTCGACCGCTCACTGGCCCTGGCGGCCGGGATGGACGCGCGCGGCTACGGCCGCACCGGTGAGAGCACCCCGGCCCAGCGGCGGACCACCGGGGCGCTCATGCTCGTCGGGCTGTCCGGCGTGTGCGTCGGGGTCTATGCCGTCCTCGACGCGACGGCTCCCCGCGTGCTGGCGGTCCCGCTCGTCGTGGCCGGCACCGCTGTCGCACTCGTCGGCATGGCGAGCGCGGGCCGGCGCGTCGGCCGCACCCGCTATCGCGCCGACCGGTGGCGGTTGCCGGAGCTGCTGGTCGCCCTGTCCGGGGTGGTCGCGGGCGCCGGCCTGTGGGCCGTGCAGCGGTGGCAGGTCGACGTCGCGCACCCCGGTGTCCTGGAGGTGCCGGAGATCGGCCTCGGCGCCGTCGCGGTGATCCTGGTCGGCGTACTGCCCGTCTGGGTGGCCCCGCCACCGCTCACCGCGTCGACCCAGCCGACCGCGACGGCAGCACTGCGCGCCCCGGCCGAGGCGGTGGCCGCGCGATGATCGAGCTGCGCGACCTGACCTTCGCCTACGACGACGGCCCGAGGATCCTCGACGGCGTGGACCTGACGGTCGAGGAGGGCGAGCTGGTCCTGCTGGCCGGCCCGACCGGCGTGGGCAAGTCGACCCTGCTGGGGGCGGTGGCCGGCCTGGTGCCGGCGTTCAGCGGCGGCACCGTGAGCGGCGACGTCCTGCTGGACGGCGGGAGCATCCTGGAGCTGCCCGCCCGCGAGCGTGCGCACGCGATCGGCTTCGTCGGCCAGAACCCGTCGGCCTGGTTCGTCACCGACACGGTCGAGGAGGAGCTCGCCTTCGGCATGGAGCAGCTCGGCCTCGCGCCGGCGACCATGCGTCGCCGGGTGGAGGAGACCCTCGACCTGCTGGGCATCGCCGAGCTGCGCCAGCGTGACCTGCGCACGCTGTCCGGCGGGCAGCAGCAGCGGGTCGCGATCGGCTCGGTGCTGACCATGCATCCCCGGCTCCTCGTGCTCGACGAGCCGACGTCGGCCCTCGACCCGACGGCCGCCGAGGACGTCCTGGCCACGCTGACCCGGCTGGTGCACGACCTCGGCGTCTCGGTGCTCCTGGCCGAGCACCGGCTCGAGCGGGTCGTGCCGTTCGCCGACAGGATGGCGCTGCTCGGTGGTGACATCGACCGCCCGGGCCTCCTGCGGGTCGGTGAGACGGCCGAGGTGCTCGCCGACGCGCCGATCGCGCCGCCGATCGTCGAGCTCGGTCGGGCCGCCGGGTGGCAGCCGTTGCCCCTCACGGTCCGTGACGCCCGGCGTCGCGCCCGCCCGTTGCTCGCCGACCTCGGCGAACCTCCGGTGCGGCCGCGACCGCCGGTCGTCGACACCACCCCGGTCGTGGACGTACGACGCCTCGTCGGCGGGCCCGCCCACGTGCCCGTGCTCCGGGAGATCGACCTCCAGCTCCAGCGCGGCACGGTCACCGCGCTGATGGGCCGCAACGGCGCCGGCAAGTCCACGCTGCTGTGGACCCTGCAGGGGCGGCTGCGCCCCGACCGGGGCGATGTCGTCGTCGCCGGTGCCGACCCGCACGGACGCAGCGCCGAGGAGCGCCGCGCCACGACGGGCCTCGTGCCGCAGAGCCCGGCCGACCTGCTCTACCTGGAGACGGTCGCCGAGGAGTGCGCGGCGGCCGACGGTGACGCCGGACGGCCCGGACGGACCCGCGAGCTGCTCGACCGGCTCGCCCCCGGCATCGACCCCGACCAGCATCCGAGGGACCTGTCGGAGGGCCAGCGACTCGCCCTGGCCGTCGCGATCGTGCTGGCCGCGAGCCCGCAGGTGCTGTTGCTGGACGAGCCGACCCGCGGCCTCGACTACCCGGCCAAGGCGGCGCTGGCCGAGGTGCTGCGCGACCTCGCGGCCGAGCCCGGGGCCGAGCGTGCGGTCCTCGTCGCGACCCACGACGTCGAGTTCGTCGCGCGCGCCGCGGACGACCTCGCGGTCCTCGCCGAGGGCGAGATCGTGTCCCACGCTCCGGTGGCCCGGGCCGTCGGGGAGTCACCGGCCTTCGCGCCGCAGGTCACCAAGGTCCTCGGCGAGGGCTGGCTGACGGTGGACCAGGTCCGCGAGGCACTGCCATGACCGAGCCGCGGCCTCAGCCGCAGCGCGTGAGCGACGCCCGCGCCGCCGTACCGCTCGGGTTGCGGTCGGGGGCCGTCCTCGCGCTGACATCGGTGATGGGCGCGATGATGCTCGCCTGGCCGCTCTTCCTCGAGGTCGACCCCGACGCCAACCGCGTCGATCCGCCCTTCCTCTTCCTCGCGCTGCTGCCGCTGGTCCTCGCGGTCGTGATGGCCGAGCTCAGCGAGGGCGGGATCGACTCACGGGTCCTCGCGATCCTCGGCGTCCTCACCGCCGTCAACGCGGTGCTCCGGCTGCTGAGCGCCGGCACGGCCGGGCTGGAGCTGGTGTTCTTCCTGCTGATCCTCGGTGGGCGGGTCTTCGGGCCGGGCTTCGGCTTCGTGCTCGGCTGCCTGTCGATGTTCGCCTCCGCGTTGCTCACCGCCGGGGTGGGGCCGTGGCTGCCGTTCCAGATGCTGTGCGCCGGCTGGGTCGGCATGGGTGCGGGGCTGTTGCCGCGCGGTCCCCGCGGCCGTCGGGAGATCGCGCTGCTCGTGGTCTACGGCGTGCTCGCGGCCTATGCCTACGGCCTGCTGATGAACCTGCAGGGCTGGCCGTTCATCGTCGGCCTCGACGTCCCCGGCCAGGACTCGACGTCACTTTCCTATGCCCCCGACGCGTCGGTGGGGGAGAACCTCCACCGCTTCGGTCTCTACACCCTGCTGACGTCGACCGCCGGCTGGGACACCGGCCGCGCCCTGACCACGGCGCTGGCCCTGATCCTGCTCGGCCCGGCCGTGCTCACCACCCTGCGCCGGGCCGCTCGCCGGGCCCGGATCGTGCGGCGGTAGCAGCCCGTCAGGGCTCGACCAGCAGGATCCGGTCGTCACCCTCGCCGGGCTCGCCCCGGCCGTCGGTGTTGCTGGTGGTGAGCCAGAGCCGTCCGCTGGGGTCCCGCACGACGGTGCGGAGGCGGCCGAAGGTCTGCTCGTCCTCCGCCGCCGGGGCGAAGTACGCCGCCGGGTCGCTGACCTGCCCGGAGGCGACCTTGATCCGCCACAGCCGCTCGCCTCGGAGCGCCGCCATCCAGAGGTAGCCGCCGGCATAGGTGACGCCCGCGGGCGAGGCCTCCTCGGCGCTCCACGTCAGCGAGGGCCGGGTGAACTTCGCCGGCCCGCGGTCGCCCTCGACCTGCGGCCAGCCGTAGTTGGCGCCGGGAAGGATGCGGTTGAGCTCGTCGGCGGTCTGGTCGCCGAACTCCGAGGCCCACAGCTGGCTGTCCATGTCGAAGGTCAGGCCCTCGACGTTGCGGTGGCCCATCGACCACACCAACGTCTTGAACGGGTTGTCCGGTGCCGGCTCGCCGTCGGCGGTCATCCGCAGGATCTTGCCGCCGAGCGACTTCCGCGCCTGCGCCCGGGCGCCGTCCTCCGCATCGCCGGTCGAGGCGTAGAGGAAGCCGTCCGGCCCGAACGTCAGGGCGCCGCCGTTGTGGCGCTCGGCGACGGGGATTCCGGTCACGATGGGCTCGGTGGCGCCGAGCGACTCGCCGTCGAAGGTGGCCCGGACGATCCGGTTGTCGTCGGCGGTCGAGACGTAGAAGAAGAGCAGGCCGTCGGAGGAGAACGTCGGGGAGACGGCCACGCCCAGCAGGCCGCCCTCGGAGCGGGCCTGCGTCTCGGCGATCGTGCCGATCTCGACGACCTCGCCCGGCTCCTCGGTGGGCTCGCCGTCGACGGCGGGCGCGGTCACGACCAGCACCCGGCCGGTGTCGCGCTCCGTGACGACCGCCCGACCGTCGGGCAGGAAGGCCACGCCCCAGGGCGTGGTCAGGCCGGTGGCGATGGTGGCGACGACGTCGGGAACGCCGTCGACGGCGAAGGTGAGCTCGCCGTTCTGCACGGTGCCGGTCGGCGCCGCGGTCGCGGTGCCCTGCACGTCGACATCGACCTCGTTGCCGCCCTGGCCGCAGGCGCCGAGCGCCAGCGCGAGGCAGGCGAGTGCGGTCGCCGATGCCGGGGTGCGGTGCGGGCGCCTCATCCGACGCGCCGCACGAAGTCGAGCAGCAGCTCGTGCACCCGCTCGGGCTGCTCCAGCTGGATGAAGTGCGAGCCGCGCAGCTCGACGTACTCGGTCTCCTCGCCGCGCTCGGCGAGACGCGCCGAGGCGCTCGCCATGTCGCGTGCCCCCGCCAGCAGGTCGTACGTCGCCGCGACGAACAGCGTCGGCACGTGGATCTGGCTCAGCCGCACCCGCGGGTGCCGCGACGTGCCGAGGGCGAGCCGCGCGTACCACTCGACCGGCGTCGTCAGGAACTCCTGCACGCCGATCGCCGTGGCCTCGGGATCCGGCATCGGGAACATGAAGCCCGTGCGACCGATCGCGTTGATGAGTCCGGGGCCGACCGGGATCCGGCGGACCAGGGGGCTGGCGATCCAGCCGGTGTACTTGGCGAAACGGCAGGCGTTGACGGTCACCAGACGCGCGACCGGCCGCGGCAGGTGGAAGGGCCCCAGCATCGTCGAGAAGGTGTCGCCGGGCACGCCGGCCATGGCGAAGATGCCGCGGACCCGCTCGGGGTGGCGGTAGGTCATCTCGAAGGCGGTGTTGACACCCATCGACCAGCCCATCAGGACGGCGTTGTCGATGCCGAAGTGATCCATGACCGACAGGCCGTCCTGGACGAAGTGCTCGATCTCGAGGTGGCGGCGGTCGCGTGGCCGCTCCGATCCGCCGACGCCGCGGTGGTTCCACGACACGACCCGGATCCCGCACGCCGGGTCGAGCAGCCACGGCCAGAGCAGGGCGTTGGTGCCGAGACCGTTGCAGAGCACGACGGTGGGGCCGTCGATCACGCCGTCGGGGTCGTTGGTCCACGCCCGGACGTGGGTGCCGTCGTCGGACAGGATGTCGCGGAACTCGAGCGACGTCGGTCGCACGCGTTCCTCGGGGCGGGGAGCAGAGGTCGCCATGCGGGCGATTCTGCCCGAAGTCGGACCCCTCCGACGTCAGGCGCCGACCAACGGGCGGCTGGTGGCCCGGGTCGCTCCGATGCTGGCGACGACGACGCACACGATCGCCCCCCACTGGACGGCGGCGAGCTCCTCCGACACCACCAGCGCACCGGCCAGCGCCGCGGCGGCCGGCTCGAGGCTCATCAGGACGCCGAACGTCGCGGCCGGCAGCGTGCGCAGCGCCGACAGCTCCGCGGTGTAGGGCACCACCGAGCTCAACAGGCCGACCGCGGCGCCGAAGAGCAGCACCCGGCCGTCGGTGAGCCCACCGGCATCGACGCCGAGGAGGAGCGGCGAGATCAGCACCACGGCCACGACGCTCGCGACGGCGAGGCCGTCGATCCCGGGCCATTCGCGGCCGGTGGCCGCGCTGGAGAGGATGTAGCCCGCCCAGGCGGCGCCGGCCAGGAGCGCATAGGCGACGCCGACGGGGTCGAGGTGGCCGCGCTCGAAGCCGAGCAGCAGCACGCCGACGGCGGCCAGGCCCACCCACGCCAGGTCCCGGGGTCGGCGGAAGCCGACCGCGGCCAGGATGAGCGGGCCGATGAACTCGATCGTGACCGCGACGCCGATCGGGATGCGGGAGAAGGACTGATAGATGGCCCAGTTCATGATGCCGAGGCAGGCGCCGTAGCGGGCGGCCACCAGCCACGCCGTGCGTGACCGGCCGCGCAGCCGCGGACGGGCCCACAGCAGCAGGACGGCGGCGCTGGTCACCAGGCGCAGCCAGACCACGCCGTCGGGCTCGAGGTCGGCGAAGAGCCGCTTGGCGAATCCGGCGCCGAACTGGACCGACAGGATCCCGATCAGGACGAGGCCCACGGCCACCGGCCACGACGGGCCGGGTGGGGGACGCTCGGACACGGCTCCCACCGTAGACGCCCCGGAGACACCGCAGTGGCCGGCCCCGCGGGGGAGCCGGCCACTCGGGTCGTGGGAGCGGATGGACTACTTGGCGACCACGAGCCCGTCGATGTGCACTGGGCGGCCGGTCGGGCTGGTGACCCGGATCTTGACGGTGCCGGAGCGGACGCCCTGGAAGGTCGCGATCGGGATGAGCTTCTTCTTGGTGGTCTTGCCCTTGAGGCTGATGGTCTTGATGACCTTGTTGTTCCAGAGCACCTGGACGGTGCCGCCGTTGGCGACGGTGGTCGCGACCAGCGCGAGACGGCGGGCCTTCACCCCGGAGCGGACGAGCTGGCGTCCCTTGGTGGTGGTGCTGGCCAGGGTGCCCTGGAAGTGGCCGGCCTTGGCCGCGCGGGTCCAGCCGGAGCCGGCGAGCTGCTTGTCGTCCAGCGGGACGGTGGTGCAGCGCTGCGCCGAGCGGGAGCCGAGGTTGTCGGCACTGTCGATCGACTGCGTCTCGAAGCAGTAGGTGCGCCCCAGCGCTCCGGTGAAGTCGAACGGTCCGTTGGCCAGGTTGTTGCCGACCACCGCCGGGTCGGTGAAGCCCGCCTGGTTCCACGCCGAGGTGCTCACGATGACGTCGGTCGACTCGACCTGGGAGAGAGCGTCGGTGGCGGTCCAGCCGACCGGGAAGCTGGTGCTGAGCGTCTGTGCCTTGATCGCGGTGGAGGGGGCCGAGACCGGTCCGGAGACGTCGAGGTAGTCCGCCTGGACGTAGGACGCGCCGCCGTTGTCGACGATGCTGACCGCCACCACGTTGCCCTGACCGTCGGCGTCCGCTGCGATCTCACCCTCGGAGATGCCGCCGGCGTAGGTGGTCAGGGGCTGGATGGCGCTGGTGCGGTAGCGGAAGGTCAGCTGGTTGCTGCCGTCGTGGACGACGACCCGCCGGCTCCCGTCGGAGGTGAAGGGGATCGTGAACGGTGACGTCCCCGCGTCGGCCTCGTAGACGACCGGGTTGCCGAAGTCGCTGGTCGCCGGCCGGGTCGCGGCGAGGACCGAGTAGTTCGAGCCGTCGAACTGCGACCAGCTCGCGATCGCCGTTCCGGCGGCCGTCACGTCGAGCGAAGGACGGGAGGTGTCGATGCCGGGGGCGGAGACGATGTCTGGGCCGCCCGCCAGGCCCGCCGCGGTGACCTTGGCCGACACGACACGGTCGATGCCGCCCTCCGTGCCGCGGAAGACGATGGTGCCGGTGCCGTTGTCGGCGATGCCGACCTGCGGAGCGCGCGCGTCGTCCGGCCACAGGACCGGGTCGGGGTCGGTCCAGTCGGTGCCCGGCGTGCGGCGGGAGACCTCGACCTCCGGTGAGCCGAAGTTGGAGTCGTGGAAGCCGACCAGCGCCGTCCCGTCAGGTGCCACGTCGAGCGACGGGTCGGTCCCGCGCCCGCTCACCTCGCCGAGCACCGGGGCGGCCTCCTTGGCCCACAGCGCGGAGCGGACCGGGTCGGCGGAGTCCACCTCCGCCTCGATGACGACGTGGACGCGCCCGGAGGCGTCCATGGCCGCCGCAGTGTCGTTGATGCCGGTGGTGTCGGACGCGCTGAGCGTCGCGGGGCCGTCCCACTGGCCGCCGCCGACGTAGCGCGCGGAGCGCACCCGCTCCTCGCCGTTGATGGTCTGGGTCCACACGGCCGCGACGTCGCCCTTCTCGTTGCCCACGACGTGCAGGTTCTCGACCGCCGTCGCCACGCTGTGGATGACGTTGATCGGCAGGCCCCACGAGCCGCGGACGGCGTGGGAGGCATAGATCCGCTCGCCGCCGACGACCGGCTTGACCCACACCGCGACCGCGTTGCCGGGCGCGGTCGCCGTCACGTCCACCTCCGTGGGCAGGGCGCCGACCAGGCTGATGTTGCCGCCGTCGATCCCGGCGGCGGCGCCGGCGGGGGCTGCGTGGAGGCCGAGCGTGAGTGAGCTGGCGGCGACAGCGGCCGCGGCGATTCCGAGGACCTTGGTGCGCATGGGGGGTGCCTTTCGCTGGGAGGGCCGGGTCGGGCGGCCCGGGTTGGTGTCCGACCTGCTGGTGGGAGCGTCCTGACCGACGGACCTTGCACTTTTCTCACGGGACATCCGTGGCCTGTCGGTGGAGATGACCCCAGACTCGTCGTCCGGGACCGCGGTCCACATCCGCGTGGACCACGCAACCAACGCCGGTGACCACGCAGCCAACGTCACCGGCAGCACCCGCGAACGGCCGCGGCGCCCTACGATGCGATCCGTGCGCAGTCCGGTGCTCGTGTCCCGCACCGCCGAGCTCGCGCGACTCGGGACCGGCCTCGCCGCGCTCTCCGGGAGTCGCGGATCGGTGTGGTGCGTCCTGGGCGACCCCGGGATCGGGAAGTCCCGGCTCGTCGCCACCGTCGCGGCCGATGCCGCGTCGGCCGGCGTCACCGTCCTCACCGGACGGGCCGTCCTCGCCGACACCCCCGCCGCGTTGCGTCCGCTCGGTGAGGCGCTGCTGCGGTGGTCGCGCACGGCCGAGGTCCCGGACGACGCCCACCTGGCGCCGTACCTCCCGGCGCTGGGGAGGCTGGTGCCCCAGCTCGGACAGGGCACCGACGACGGCTCCGCGCCCGTGATGCTCATCGCCGAGGGCCTGCTGCGACTGGCCCGGGCGCTGCCGGGTCCGGGCATGCTGCTGGTGCTCGAGGACCTGCACTGGTCGGACCCGGAGACGCTCGAGGTGCTCGAGTACGTCGCCGACAACGCCGTCGACCTGCCGCTCATGGTCGTGGCGACCGCCCGGCAGCACGACACACCTGCGGTGACGGCGCTGATGGGCGCGCTCACGGCGCGCGGCGCCGCCGAGACGCTCACCCTGGGGCCCCTGACACCGGGCGAGGGCGCGGAACTGGCTCGCGCCTGTCTGGCCGCCGACGCTCCGGAGGAGCTGCTCGCCTGGGTCGGCCGGTTCGGTGCCGGATATCCGCTCTTCGCCGAGGAGATCCTGGCCGACCTGATCGACCGCCGCGTGCTGGTGCAGGAGGACGGCGCCTGGCACTTGGCCCAGCAGCTCGACCTGGTGGTGCCTCGTCCGTTCGTCCGCTCGGTCGAGGACCGGCTCTCCCGCGCAGGTGGGGATGCCCGCGAGGTCGCGGCCGCCTCCGCCATGCTCGGCACGGAGTTCGACTGGAGGGTCGTCGCCCACGCCACCGGACTCGGCGAGGCCGCGGTCGCGGACGCCTTCCGTGAGCTGCGGGCCCAACGACTGGTCGACATCGTCGTGCCGGACGGCTTCGCGTTCCGCCACGCGTTGACCCGCGAGGCCGTTCTCGACGGGCTGCTCGCGCCCGATCGGTCCCGGTTGGCGGCGAGCCTGGCCGACGCGCTGGCCGTCGCGGGTGACGGCGCCCCGGAGCCGCGGCTGCTCGCCGAGCTCGCCGAGACGGCCGGAGAGGACGAGCGCGCGGCCGGTCACTGGCTGGAGGCGGCTCGTCAGGCGGCCGCCCGCGGTGCCCTCACGACGGCGCTCGACGCAGTGGGCCGCGCCCGTCGGCTGCTGCCTGCCGGCGGCGTACTCGACATCGCGGCCCGCGAGATCGAGATGGGCGTGCACGCGCAGGCCGGTGACGTGCCGCGAGCGGTGGCTGCGGGCGAGGAGCTGGTCGCGGACCTGGTGGACGACCCGCCACGGCTGGCCGCCGCGCGACTACGGCTGACGCGGGCGCTGCTCGCCGGTGGCCGGTGGGACGAGGCGGCGGCAGCGCTGGGTGCCGTGACGGGGCACGATCCGGTCGAGGAGGCCGTCCTGGCCGCACGGCTGGCGCTGGGCCGACAGGACGACCGACGTGCGGTCGAGCAGGCCCGCCTGGCGCTCGAGGTCGCCGACGGCGCCCGTGTCGAGGTGTCGTGCGAGGCGTGGGAGGTGCTGGGCCGCGCGCTGCGGGCGCGTGACTACGTGGGCGCGGAGGAGGCCTTCGAGTCCGGGTTCCGGCTCGCTGACGAGCACGGGCTGCCGCTGTGGCGCTGTCGGCTCCTGGCCGCCCTGGGAGCGCTCGAGCTCGCTGGTCGCCGTCCGACCGAGGAGCGTCTGGTGGCCGCCCGGGCGGCGGCCCTGGAGCTCGGGGCGATCGCCACCGCTGCGCGCATCGAGCTCGAGCTCAACCTCGTCCGCCTGCGCTACCTGGACCTCGCCGCTGCCCAGACGGCGATCGACAACGCGATCGAGATGATGGCGCGCCTCCGGTTGCCCGATCTCGCCACCGCGCACCTGCTGCGCGCCGCCACCCACGGCCTCGCGGGCGAGGCCGACCAGATGGAGGCGGAGATCGAGCGCGCCCGCTCCCACCCGATGGACGAGGGGATCCGTCGCGTCGGGGTCCCGGGGCACGTCCGGGGGCTGGTGGCGCTCGCGCACGGCCGCCACGCGGACGCTCTCGCCCAGCTGGGTGAGGCGATGACCTATCACCGCGAGGTGCCGTCGACCCCGTTCTCCCTGCGCGGGCTGTGGGCGCTGCTGGAGACCGCGTTGACCGGCGACGGTGCCGATGCCCGCGAGGAGATCCGGTCCGGGCCGCAGTCCAACAGCCCCCACAACCACTTCGCACTGCGCTATGCCGATGCCATCGCCCTGGGGCGCGAGGGGCGCGCCGTCGAGGCCGAGCAGGCCTTCGCCGACGCGGAGTGGGCGATGCCGGGCCGGGAGCCGTGGCTCGAGCTCAATGCCCGTTTCCTCGTCGCCGGCGCGGCTGCCCGCGACGGCTGGGGCGATCCCGAGCGCTGGTTCCGCCACGTCCTCGACGGCTTCGTTGACTACGGCCTCGCCGGGGCAGCCTCGGTGTGCCGGGTGGCCATGCGCGACGCGGGCTTCGCCGTCCCCCGCAAGGCCGTCGGCAGTGGCCGGGTGCCGGTCGAGCTGCAGCGACTGGGGGTCACGGCCCGGGAGTACGACGTACTGGAGCTCGTCGTGACCGGTCTGTCCAACAAGGACGTCGCGGCCCGGCTCCATCTCTCGGTCCGCACCGTCGAGACGCACGTGACGCGACTGCTGCACCGGACGGGCTGCGCCGATCGCGCGGGCCTGGCGCGCCTGGTGTCCTGACTCAGCCGGCATCAGCCGGCATCGGCCGGCATCGGCTGGGCCGCGGTCCCCACATGGCCGCGGCCCACCCGATGCGGTGGCTACATGGCGACGGTGGGGCGCTCGGCGAGGTGCAGGTCGTCGGCGACCTCGACCCGTTCGCACCACCACGATCGCGCCGGGTCGGCGGTGCGGGCCTCGAGCGCCTTGCGGATCACCTCGACGGAGGTCGGCCGGTCCTCGTCAGCCGGTTCGGCCGGGTCTGTCGCCTCCGCGATGTCGATCACGACGGTGCAGTGATCGCGCTCGGTGCCCAGCAGCCAGCGGCTGGTCACGAACCCCGGGAGGCGGCGCAGCCACGGCGCCACCTCGGCCCGGAGGCGCTCGAGGGTCGCCGGACTGCGGTCCGGGTCGAGGCCGAGGGTCAGCACCAGCGTGGTCATGCATCAAGGCTCCCGGCCGCGCGGGCGTCGTACATCCGTGGAGACCACGTAGACAACAAGTCGAGCGCAATTCGCGCTCGACCGATGACATCGACCGCCGTCGTCGGTCAGTCTGGTCGAGGCCTACGAGCGAGCGACGGCGAGGAGACTGCGATGACGACGATCCTGATGATCGGGACCCGCAAGGGACTGTGGGTCGGACGGTCCGAGGACCGCGCCGACTGGAGCTTCACCGGGCCCCACCACGACATGGAGGAGGTCTACTCCTGCCTGGTCGACACCCGCGGCGCGACGCCACGGCTCTTCTCCGGAGCGTCGTCGAGCTGGCTCGGCCCCCAGCTGCGCTGGTCCGAGGACCTGGGCGAGACCTGGCAGGAGACACCCAACGGTGCCGTCCGGTTCCCCGAGGGCGCCGGCGCCACCCTCGAGCGGATCTGGCAGATCGTCCCCGGCACCGACCCCGGCGTCCTGCACGCCGGCACCGAGCCGGGCGCGGTCTTCACCTCCCGCGACGGCGGCGCCAGCTTCGCGCTCGAGGAGGGCCTGTGGAACCACCCGCACCGTGCTGAGTGGGGCGAGGGTTTCGGCGGCCAGGCGTTCCACACCGTCCTGCCGCACCCCACCGACGCCGACTCGCTCACCGTCGCCATCTCCACGGGCGGCGTCTACCAGACCCGCGACGGCGGTGGCTCCTGGGCGCCGCGCAACCAGGGCATCCGCGCCGACTTCCTGCCCGAGGAGCAGCGCTACCCGGAGTTCGGGCAGTGCGTCCACAAGGTCACCCGCCATCCCGCGCGGCCCGAGCGCCTCTATGCGCAGAACCACGGCGGCGTCTACCGTTCCGACGACGAGGGCGGGTCGTGGACCTCGATCGGCGACGAGCTGCCCAGCGACTTCGGGTTCCCGATCGTCGTCCACCCCCACCGGCCGGACACCATCTGGGTGTTCCCGCTCGGCGGTGGCGAGCGTCGCTACCCGCCCGAGGCCCGGGCCCGGGTGTGGCGCTCCGACGACGCGGGGGAGTCGTGGGCGTCGTACGGCGAGGGGCTGCCGGACGCGTTCTACGTCGGCGTCATGCGCGACGCGATGTGCGTCGACTCCGGCGACCCGGCCGGCCTCTACTTCGGCGCCCGCAACGGCTCGGTCTGGGCGTCTGCGGACGACGGCGAGAGCTGGCGGCAGATCGCGGCCGATCTCCCCGACGTCATGTCGGTGAAGGTCGGATCGTTCCGATCCGGGGCTGAGTAGGGTCGCGCCATGCCCGCCTTCTCCCAGACCCATGAGACGACCATCGCGGCGCCGGTCGCCACCGTCCACGCGCTGGTCGCCGAGTTCCCGGAGTGGACGAAGTGGTCCCCCTGGGAGGGCCTCGACCCCGACCTGAAGCGCACCTACGACGGCCAGGGCGTCGGCGCGACGTACGCCTGGTCGGGCAACAAGAAGGCCGGCGAGGGCCGGATGAGCTACACCTCGATCGCTCCCGAGCAGGTGGTGGTCGACCTCGAGTTCCTCAAGCCGTTCAAGGCACGCAACGTGGTGACCTTCGACCTCACCGAGGTCGGTGACCGCACGCGAGTCGCCTGGACGATGAGCGGCGAGCGCAGCGTGGTGTTCGCAGTCCTCGGCAAGCTGTTCTTCGACAAGGCCATCGCGAAGGACTTCCAGAAGGGGCTGGCGTCGCTCAAGGCCGCCGCCGAGGCCTGAGGGAGATCACCGGGGCAGGCCCGCGTAGCCTTGAAGCATGCCCACCCTGCGCTCAGCGACGTCCACCTCGGGCCGCAACATGGCCGGTGCGCGTGCCCTCTGGCGCGCGACCGGGATGACCGACTCGGACTTCGGCAAGCCGATCGTCGCCATCGCGAACTCCTTCACCGAGTTCGTCCCCGGTCACGTCCACCTGCGTGACCTGGGCAAGATCGTCGCGGAGTCCGTGGTCGCGTCCGGAGGCGTGGCGAAGGAGTTCAACACCATCGCCGTCGACGACGGCATCGCGATGGGTCACGGCGGGATGCTCTACTCGCTGCCCAGCCGCGAGCTGATCGCCGACGCGGTCGAATACATGGTCCAGGCGCACTGCGCGGACGCGATCGTGTGCATCTCCAACTGCGACAAGATCACGCCCGGCATGCTGCTCGCCGCGTTGCGGCTCAACATCCCGGTCGTCTTCGTCTCCGGCGGCCCGATGGAGGCCGGCAAGACCACGGCGATCGAGGGGATCGTCCACTCCAAGCTCGACCTGGTCGACGCGATGGCCGCGTCGGCCAACGACGCCGTCAGCGACGAGCTCCTCGACACCATCGAACGGTCGGCCTGCCCGACCTGCGGCTCCTGCTCGGGCATGTTCACGGCCAACTCGATGAACTGCCTGACCGAGGCGATCGGCCTCTCCTTGCCGGGCAACGGCTCGACCCTGGCCACGCACGCCAAGCGTCGCGCCCTCTTCGAGGAGGCCGGCCGGGTCGTGATGGACCTGTGTCGCCGCTACTACGACGAGGACGACGAGTCGGTCCTGCCACGCAACATCGCCAACCGCGACGCCTTCGAGAACGCCGTCGCGCTCGACGTCGCGATGGGCGGCTCGACCAACACCGTGCTGCACCTGCTCGCCGCCGCCCGCGAGGCCGAGCTCGACTTCGACGTCCACGACATCGACGCGATCTCGCGGCGTGTGCCCTGCCTGAGCAAGGTCGCGCCCAACTCGCCGAAGTTCCACATGGAGGACGTCCACCGGGCCGGCGGCATCCCTGCCCTGCTCGGAGAGCTGCGCCGCGGCGGCGCGCTCAAGGAGGGCGTCCACTCCGTCCACTCGCCCGACCTCGACAGCTGGCTCGGCCGGTGGGACATCCGTGCGGAGTCCCCGTCGGCCGAGGCGCTCGAGCTGTTCCAGGCCGCGCCCGGCGGTGTCCGGACGACCGAGCCGTTCTCGACCGAGAACCGCTGGGGCACCCTCGACACCGATGCGGCCGAGGGCTGCATCCGCGACGTCGAGCACGCCTACTCCGCCGACGGTGGTCTCGCGATCCTCACCGGCAACGTCGCCGTCGACGGCTGTGTCGTCAAGACCGCCGGGGTGGCCGAGGAGGCGTTGACCTTCCACGGCACCGCGATCGTCTTCGAGTCCCAGGACGACGCGGTCGAGGGCATCCTGGCCAAGAAGGTCGACGCCGGCCACGTGGTCGTCATCCGCTACGAGGGCCCGAAGGGCGGCCCCGGCATGCAGGAGATGCTCTATCCGACGGCCTTCCTCAAGGGACGCGGTCTGGGTGCGAAGTGCGCGCTCATCACCGACGGACGCTTCTCCGGCGGCACCAGCGGGCTCTCGATCGGCCACATCTCACCCGAGGCGGCCGGCGGGGGCCTGATCGCCCTCATCGAGGACGGCGACCCGATCTCGATCGACATCCCGAACCGCTCGATCCACCTCGACATCGACGACCACACGCTGTCCGAGCGCCGGGTGCTGCAGGAGAAGCGCGAGCGGCCCTACACCCCGCTCGACCGGCAGCGGCCGGTGTCCGCAGCCCTGCGCGCCTACGCCTCCATGGCCACGGCCGCGTCCGACGGTGCCTACCGGCGCGTCCCGGACTGATCCGGCGCCGTACGACGTCCAGACACTCCTCTAGCCTTGGGGCATGAGCGACGCCCCCGACATCAAGCCCCGTTCGCGCGACGTCACCGACGGCCTCGAGAAGGCGGCCGCCCGTGGCATGCTCCGCGCGGTCGGGATGGGTGACGCGGACTTCGCCAAGTCGCAGATCGGCGTCGCGTCCAGCTGGAACGAGATCACCCCCTGCAACCTGTCGCTGGACCGGCTCGCCAAGGCCGTGAAGAACGGCGTGCACGCGGCCGGCGGCTACCCGCTGGAGTTCGGGACCATCTCGGTCTCCGACGGCATCTCGATGGGCCACGAGGGGATGCACTTCTCGCTCGTCTCTCGTGAGGTCATCGCCGACTCCGTCGAGGTCGTCATGAACGCCGAGCGGCTCGACGGCTCGGTCCTGCTCGCGGGCTGCGACAAGTCGCTGCCCGGCATGCTGATGGCGGCGGCGCGGCTCGACCTCGCCAGCGTGTTCCTCTACGCCGGCTCGATCATGCCCGGTCAGGTCGACGGCCGGGACGTGACGATCATCGACGCCTTCGAGGCGGTCGGCGCGTGTCTGGCGGGCAAGATCACGCGTGAGGAGGTCGACCGCATCGAGCGGGCGATCTGTCCGGGCGAGGGGGCCTGCGGCGGCATGTACACCGCCAACACGATGGCGTCGGTCGGCGAGGCGCTGGGCATGTCGCTGCCGGGCAGCGCCGCTCCGCCGGCAGTGGACCGTCGCCGTGATGGCTTCGCGCACCGGTCGGGGGAGGCTGTGGTCAACCTGCTGCGCCAGGGCATCACCGCCCGCCAGATCATGACGCGCGAGGCGTTCGAGAACGCCATCGCCGTCGTGATGGCCCTCGGCGGCTCCACCAACGCCGTCCTCCACCTGCTCGCCATCGCCAACGAGGCCGAGGTCGAGCTGAGCCTCGACGACTTCAACCGGATCGGCGACAAGGTGCCGCACCTGGCCGACATGAAGCCGTTCGGCAAGTACGTGATGAACGACGTCGACAAGATCGGCGGCATCCCGATGGTCATGCGGACCCTGTTGGACGCCGGCCTGATGCACGGCGACTGCCTGACCGTCACCGGCAGGACGATGGCCGAGAACCTCGAGGCGCTCGCGCCGCCGGCTGTCGACGGCACGGTCATCCGGCCGCTCGACGCCCCGATCCACCAGAGCGGTGGGTTGACCATCCTCAAGGGCTCGCTCGCTCCGGAGGGCGCGGTCGTCAAGAGCGCCGGCTTCGACGACTCGGTCTATGCCGGCACCGCGCGGGTCTTCGACGGCGAGCGCGCGGCGATGGACGCTCTGGAGCAGGGCCTCATCGTGTCCGGCGACGTCGTCGTGATCCGCTACGAGGGCCCCAAGGGCGGCCCCGGCATGCGGGAGATGCTCGCCATCACCGGCGCGATCAAGGGAGCCGGACTCGGCAAGGACGTCGTGCTGGTCACCGACGGTCGCTTCTCCGGCGGCACGACCGGCCTCTGCGTGGGCCACATCGCCCCCGAGGCCGTCGACGGCGGTCCGATCGCCTTCGTGCGGGACGGCGACAGGATCACCCTCGACGTCGCCAACCGCACGTTGGAGCTCGCCGTCGACGAGTCCGAGCTCGCGGCGCGCCGGGTCGGTTGGGAGCCGCTTCCCCCGAAGTACACCCGCGGGGTGCTCGGCAAGTACGCCCGCACCGTCCAGTCCGCCGCCGTCGGCGCGGTGACATCCTGGTGAAGGTCCACCCCAGCGTCTCCGGCCGCCTGCGCGAGTTCGTCGACAGCCAGAAGATGTTCTTCGTCGCGACCGCCCCGCTCGCCCGGGACGGCCGCGTCAACGTCTCGCCCCGGGGCATCCCCGGCACCTTCCGGGTGCTCGACGAGCACACCTTCGCCTGGCTCGAGACCTCGGGCAGTGGCAGCGAGACCATCGCCCACCTGCGGGAGAACGGTCGCGTCACGGTGATGTTCTGCGCCTTCGAGGGCGCGCCCAACATCGTCCGCTTCCACGGCCAGGGCCGCATCGTGACCCGCTATGACGACGAGTACGTCCTGCTCGAGCCGCTCTTCGTCGACCTGCCGGGCGCCCGCGCCGTCGTCGTGGTCGACATCGAGCGCGTCTCCGACTCCTGCGGCTACGGCGTGCCGCTGATGGACTACGTCGGGGAGCGGGAGCTGCTGCAGTCCTACTTCGGGCGCCAGGGCGTCGAGGGCTCGGCCGACTACCGGCGCCGCAAGAACCGGACCAGCATCGACGGCCTCCCGGCCTACGACTTCGACCCGCCCGTGGAGCCGCCCGTCGAGCCGGCCGTCGAGTCGTCCTGATGACGACCGGCGACCAGGTCCAGCCCGTCGGCGCCCCGGTGCCGGGGTGGGAGCCCCGGCCGCGACCCGAGCCGGCCGTGCTCGCGGGACGGTACGTCGAGGTACGGCCCCTCACCTCGGCGCACTACGCCGACCTCTTCGCCGCCACCTGCGGCGAGGACGACGGCGACCTGTGGACCTACCGCCCCGTCCCGCGCCCCACCACGCTGCCGACACTGTGGATGCACCTCGCCGGGCTGCTCGAGTCGCCGGACCTGGTGACCTTCGCGCTCGTGCCGCTGGAGGGGGAGCGGTCCGGTCGGGCGACCGGGGTGGCGTCGTACGCCCGGATCGAGGAGGCGCACGGCCAGGTCGAGGTGGCGGGGGTCCTCCTCGGCAGGACCCTGCAGCGCACCCGGGCGGCGACCGAGGCGATCCACCTGCTGATGCGCCATGCCTTCGACGACCTCGGCTACCGGCGGTTCGAGTGGAAGTGCGACAGCCTCAACGAGCCCTCCCGGCGCGCGGCGGCACGGCTCGGGTTCGTGGCCGAGGGTCGCTTCCGCCACCACATGGTCACCCAGGGCCGCAGCCGTGACACCGACTGGTTCTCGGTCACCGACGACGAGTGGCCGGCCGTGCGGTCGGCCCACGAGGCGTGGCTGGCGCCGTCGAACTTCGACGACGACGGGGTGCAGCGGACCGCGCTGTCCGCGGTCGGTGCTTGACTCGGTCCCATGGACCCGCGGATCAGCTTCGTCACCCTCGCCGTCGCCGACCTCGACGCGAGCCGTCGCTTCTACGTCGAGGGACTCGGCTGGCGACCGGAGCTCGACGTCCCGGGCGAGGTGCTGATGATCCGCGCGGGGGAGCGGCTCGTGCTGTCGCTGTGGGACCGCGACCAGTTCGTCGCCGAGGTGGGCGGCGCCGTGGCCACGGGCGGCATCCCGCCGATCACACTGGCCCACAACGTCGCGACGCCCGCAGGGGTCGACGCCGTCCTGGACGAGGCCCGAGCGGCGGGAGCCGCCGAGGTGTCCTCGGGGACCGAACGCGAGTGGGGTGGCTACACCGGCTACTTCGCCGATCCCGACGGGTTCCGGTGGGAGATCGCGTGGAACCCGGGCGAGATCGGGCAGTCGGTGCTGCCCTGACCGCTGGTCGTCAGCGGCGCAGCTGCCGCAGCACCGACGCGGCCTGGGACCGGGCCCCCGCGGAGTTGGGGTGGGCCGGCACCGCGATCGCGAGGTCGTTGAGCGACAGGACGCCGAGGCCCTCGACGTAGCGCTCCGTCGCCGGCGCGCAGACGTCGTGGCCGCGGCTGAGCGGGTGGGTGTCGACGAGCTCGGCGCCGCCCCGCCGCGCGGCCCGGGCGAGCATGCGGTTGAGCTTGGCGAAGACGCCGTGCAGGTAGGCCATGTCGGAGTTGGTGATCGGGACGATCGGCCAACAGCCCTGGGCGGGGATGGCGTCCAGGTAGTTGACGAGCAGGATCCGCGCCTTCGGTGAGCGACGGTGGACCTCGCGCAGCGCGCGGACGACCTTGTTCTCCGAGCGCGCGATGTTGGCGGCCAGGCGGTCGACCCCGCCGGCGGTGAAGCGCTCCTTGCAGGCCCCGAGCGGGAGCGTGGAGTTGCCGATCAGCGGGACGATGTCCGGGAGCGGCAGCGTCGGCGTGGGGATCCCGATCGGGAGCAGGGAGATGCAGGACAGGGCACCGCTGGCGATGCCGGCGTCGTTGCCCCCGATGCCCATCGTGACGAGGTCCGTGCGCCGCGTCAGCCGGTCGAACTGAGGCGGGTTCTTCCCGCCCAGCGGCAGGCTCTGCGGCTTCGTGAAGTGGTCCGTCGTCGCCGAGCCGCAGGTCGCGTCGCGGAAGGTCTTCACGCCGAGCCGGCGTGCCACCAGCTTGGGGTAGTTGGTGTGCGACTGCACGCAGTCGATCGGCACGTGGGTGGTGTCCGGGAGGCCGTTCGCGTCGAGGAGGACCACGTCCGCGGACCACGAGTCCCCGAGCGCGACGTACTCCTGATAGCGGGGCGGCGCTGCCTTCGCCGCCACCGGGGCTGCCTGCGCCGCGGCAGCCGTGGGCGAGCCGGGCACGGCGGCGGCGATCAGCGGCGCGGCCAGCAGGCCGGCGAGGGTCAACAGGGTGGAGGGGGTCCGCAGGGGCATGCCCGACCAACGAGCAGGTGTGGGCGCGGTCACACCGGCCCGCGCCGGCGTTCGTCGGGGTCGTGATCGCCGGGACAGGATCTGAGACCGCCGTCTTGCCATCTGGGACCAGGTGGGACACTTATTCGACGGCACGACGTGCAACGGCGTACGCTGGCTTGCATGCATGACCAGCTCCTCGTACGCACCGGACGCGCCCGCTGACCCGATCGGCCTGCGCGTCCACCCCTCGTTGCCTCGCAACCGAGGGGTTTTTTGTTGAGCAAGATCTGATAGTCGTGACCAGCAGCGCCACGCAGCACCCAGGAGAGAAGGAACAGCCGGATGACTGAGCAGCAGGGCTCGGGCGAGTCGATCACCGGGGCGCAGAGTCTCGTCCGCTCGCTGGAGGCAGCCGGGGTGACCGACATCTTCGGGATCCCGGGCGGCGCGATCCTCCCGGCCTACGACCCCCTGATGGACAGCAGCATCCGTCACATCCTCGTCCGGCACGAGCAGGGCGCCGGCCATGCCGCGCAGGGCTACGCCTCGGCGTCGGGCCGGGTCGGCGTGTGCATGGCGACCTCCGGCCCGGGCGCGACCAACCTGGTCACCCCGCTGGCCGACGCTCACATGGACTCGGTCCCGATGGTCGCGATCACGGGCCAGGTCGGCGCGGCGCTGATCGGGACGGACGCCTTCCAGGAGGCCGACATCCGCGGCATCACGATGCCGATCACCAAGCACAACTTCCTGGTCACCGACCCCGCCGAGATCCCGACGAAGATCGCGGAGGCGTTCCACATCGCCTCGACCGGTCGACCCGGCCCGGTCCTGGTCGACGTCACGAAGTCGGCGCTGCAGTCGACGACCGGCTTCGACTGGCCCACCGAGATCAACCTGCCGGGCTACCGACCGGTGACCCGACCGCACGCCAAGCAGATCCGCGAGGCGGCCCGTCTGATCCTCGACGCCCGCAAGCCGGTCCTCTACGTCGGCGGCGGCACCATCCGCTCGGGTGCGTCGAAGGAGCTCGCGACCCTGGCCGAGCTCACCGGCATCCCGGTGGTCACGACGCTGATGGCGCGCGGCGCGTTCCCCGACAGCCACCCGCAGCACCTCGGCATGCCGGGCATGCACGGCACGGTCGCCGCGGTCGCCGCGCTGCAGAAGAGCGACCTGATCATCAGCCTCGGCGCCCGCTTCGACGACCGGGTCACCGGCAACCTCGACTCGTTCGCGCCCGGCGCGAAGATCATCCACGCCGACATCGACCCTGCGGAGATCGGCAAGAACCGGCACGCCGACGTCCCGATCGTGGGCGACGTGCGCGAGGTCCTGGTCGACCTGATCACCACCCTGCGCACCGAGGCCGACGCCGGCAACACCGGCGACTACGAGGGCTGGGTCCAGTTCTGCGCCGGCGTCAAGCAGAAGTACGCCCTCGGCTACGACAAGCCCACCGACGGCGGTCTGGCCCCGCAGTACGTCATCGAGCGCCTCGGCGTGATCTCCGGTGACAACACGATCTACACCGCGGGTGTGGGCCAGCACCAGATGTGGGCGGCGCAGTTCGTCAACTACGAGCGCCCCAACACCTGGATCAACTCCGGCGGCCTGGGGACGATGGGCTTCGCGGTTCCGGGAGCGATGGGCGCCAAGGTCGCGATGCCGGACCAGACGGTGTGGGCGGTGGACGGCGACGGCTGCTTCCAGATGACCAACCAGGAGCTGGCCACCTGCGCGATCAACAACATCCCGATCAAGGTGGCGATCATCAACAACGAGTCGCTCGGCATGGTGCGGCAGTGGCAGACCCTGTTCTACAACAGCCGCTATTCCAACACCGACCTGCACTCCAAGCGGATCCCGGACTTCGTGAAGCTCGCCGACGCCTACGGTTGCGTGGGCCTGGCGTGCGAGTCCCCGGAGGACGTGGACGCCACGATCCAGAAGGCGATGGAGATCAACGACGTGCCGGTCGTCGTCGACTTCCGGGTGCACCGCGACGCGATGGTGTGGCCGATGGTCGCCGCCGGCACCAGCAACGATGACATCAAGTACGCGCGCGACCTCGCGCCCCAGTTCGACGAGGATGACCTGTAGAGATGGCCCAGCACACCCTGTCCGTCCTCGTCGAGGACAAGCCCGGCGTCCTGGCCCGGATCTCCGCGCTGTTCAGCCGTCGCGGCTTCAACATCGAGTCCCTCGCAGTCGGCCCGACGGAGAACGACGAGATCTCGAGGATGACCATCGTGGTCAACGTCGAGTCCTCGCCCCTGGAGCAGGTGACCAAGCAGCTCAACAAGCTGGTCGAGGTCATCAAGATCGTCGAGCTCGACCCGGCCGCCTCCGTCACCCGCGAGCTGGTGCTGGTCAAGGTCGGGGCGACCAACGAGAACCGCAGCGAGGTCCTCGACGTCGTCCAGCTCTTCAAGGCCAAGGTCATCGACGTGGCTCCCGACGCCGTGACCGTCCAGGTCGTCGGCAACTCGGCCAAGATCGCCGACTTCCTCAAGGTCCTGGAGCCCTTCGGCATCCGCGAGCTCGTCCAGTCCGGCATGGTGGCCATCAGCCGCGGCTCCCGGTCGATCTCCGAGCGCGGCAAGCCAGTCGCCGTCCCCGTGCCCCGCGCCGCCCACGCCTGACCCGTTCCTGCAGCACCGGTCGTCGAGGAGCTTGCACAGCTTGCCTCACGAGACGCCCGCAGCATCCGCACCAACCCCAACCCAGCAAGGAGAGCCCCAGTGGCTGAGATGTTCTACGACGACGACGCCGACCTGTCCCTGATCCAGGGCAAGCACGTCGCCGTCATCGGTTACGGCAGCCAGGGCCACGCCCACGCGCTGAACCTGCGCGACTCCGGCGTCGACGTCCGCGTCGGCCTGCGCCCGGGCTCCAAGAGCATCGCGAAGGCGGAGGAGGAGGGCCTCAAGGTCCTGCCCGTCGCCGAGGCGGTCGAGGAGGCCGACGTCATCGTCATCCTCGCGCCCGACCAGTTCCAGCGCACGATCTACGCCGAGGAGATCGCCCCCCACCTCGCCGCGGGCGACACCCTCGTCTTCGGCCACGGCTTCAACATCCGCTTCGGCTACATCAAGGCCCCGGAGGGTGTCGACGTCATCATGGTGGCGCCGAAGGCCCCCGGCCACACGGTGCGCCGCGAGTACGTCGCCGGCCGCGACATCCCGGACATCATCGCCGTCGAGCAGGACGCCTCGGGCAAGGCCTGGGACCTCGCGAAGTCCTACGCCAAGGGCATCGGCGGCACCCGCGCCGGCGTCATCAAGACCACCTTCACCGAGGAGACCGAGACCGACCTGTTCGGTGAGCAGGCCGTCCTCTGCGGTGGTGTGTCCCAGCTGATCCAGTACGGCTACGAGACGCTGACCGAGGCCGGCTACCAGGGCGAGATCGCCTACTTCGAGGTGCTCCACGAGCTCAAGCTGATCGTCGACCTCATGTGGGAGGGCGGCATCGCCAAGCAGCGCTGGTCGGTCTCCGACACCGCTGAGTACGGCGACTACGTCTCCGGCCCGCGCGTCATCGACCCGTCGGTCAAGGCCAACATGCAGGCCGTCCTCGCCGACATCCAGTCCGGCGCCTTCGCCGAGCGCTTCATCGCCGACCAGGACAACGGCGGCAAGGAGTTCCTCGAGCTGCGTGCCAAGGGCGCCGCCCACCCGATCGAGGCCGTCGGCAAGACCCTGCGCGGCCACTTCTCGTGGAAGCAGCAAGACGACGACTACACCGAGGGTTCCGCCGCGCGCTGACCTTCTGCACCGACGCAACTCCGCCCCGGCCTCCGCGAGGAGCCGGGGCGGAGCTCGTTGTCAGGAGTTGACGCTCACGACCTTCCACCGTCCGTCGAGCTCGACGAGGTAGACCCCGTGGCTGTCGTCGTGGATGTCGCCGCGCTGGCAGCTCAAGGTGACCTTGGCGGAGGGAACGCCGTCGTCCTCGTCGGACTCCGTCTCGACGACCGTGCAGTCGTCGTTGTGCGCGTAGGTGATGATGTTGCCGCCGACCGAGCCGGGCCCGCTGTACTGGCTGTCGTCGCAGCTGTCGAAGTCGACGCGGTCGGACTCCGCCTCCGTGGCGAGGAAGCGCTCGAGCTCCTCGCAGCTCGACGACTCGGCGAACGCGATCGCGACCTCCTCGACGGTCTCGGGCTGCCCCGGTCCCGGTCCGGAGTCCGCGCCGGGCTCGTCGCCACCGCCGCAGGCCGACAGGGAGAGCAGGAGCGCCGTGAGGACGGCGGGCGCTCCGGTGCGTGCCATCGATGCCGCGCTCACCGCTCACGCCTCCGCACCGAGTCGACGGCGCCCTTGCCGGCCGCGCCCAACGCGATCAGGACGGGGAGCAGGTGGCCGAGGATGATCAGCCCGAGGACGACGGCGCCGAGTGTCGGATGGATCAGCGAGGCGCCGATGATCAGCGCGATGTAGAGGGCGATCATGAACCAGAAGCCGAGGAAGTCCATGATCGCCCCGAAGATGCCGCCGATGACGAAGAGGATGCCTTCGCCGGCGAAGGCGAGGACCTTGCGGGTCGTGCTCTCCTCGCGAGGCGGCGTGTCCGGTGCCGCCGGTCCGGCAGCCGGGGGAGCGGGTGGGTGCACTGGTGCGGGCGGAGGCGTGCTCGCGCGGCCCGGGTGGACGTAGCTCGGTCGCGGTGCGGACTGCGGTTCGTTCATGGTGATGACCTCGTTTTCGGTGGGAGCTGCTCAGGGGGTCTCGCCGCAGGTGTCGACGACGTAGTCGCCGAGGCGCTGCCACGAGCCCTGGGTGGTGAGCCCCTGGACGAGGCTGCCGAGCAGCGCTCCCCAGGGGTTGTCGACGGCGTCGCCCGAGCTGTCGATGGACTTCTGGAGCGAGTCGCGGATGCTCGCGACATCGGGCTGGATCTCGTCGGGAGCGGTTGCCTCGAGCTTGTCGAAGATGATGACGACGTCGCCCAGCGCCTCGCCGAGAGAGCTGACCGACACGAGGAAGGCCGCCAGCGGATCGTCCGCGCTGAGCTGGTCGACGGTGTCGCTGCGCGCGCCGTACTTGGCGAGGTAGGCGTCCTTCTCCTGCCAGTAGGTCGCACAGAAACTGTCGGCGGTGCGAGCCGGCGGCGTTGCGCCCGCGGTGGCGTCGGTGTCGCAGCCGGCCGCGAGGACGGTCAGCAGCAGCAGCGGCGCGGCGCAGCGTGGTCGCCTGGTCACGAGCGTCCCCTCAGCTGCCGTCGGCCAGGACGAGGCAGTAGATCGCGTCGTCGGGCTCGTCGGTGAACTCGACGGGGAAGAATCCCTGCGGGCTGGAGCAGCTCCCGTCGGTGCCGTCGATGACCTCGTAGACCTCATAGACGGCCTCGTCGCCAGTGAGCACGCCGGCGTTGTTGCTGCAGTCGGCCTCCTCGAGCTCGGCGTCGACGAGGCCGGGGTCGAGCGTGACGCAGTCGCCCTCGGCGAAGCGGGGCTCGCTGCTGCAGGCGGTGAGGGCCAGGGTCGAGGTGCCGATCACGGTCGCGACGGCGAAGGCCTTGCGGAAGCGGTGCTGGTGCATGGTTACCCCCATGTGTCCCGGCCGGACGGGAGCTGTCCGGCGCTGTGATCGCCGAGGCTAGGGACGGTCATGCGGAGACGTCGATGGGTCGGACTCCCCAATGGGGAGGGCTCCCCAAGGGGAGCGCGAATGCCGAACGCCCAGCCTCCTGCGCAGGATCGACGCCGAAATCGTCCCCTTCGACGCTCGGCACGCCGCCGAGGCGAGCCGCGCCTGGGAGCGCTACGGCCGCGGCAGTGGGCACCCGGCAGGTCTCAACTTCGGAGACTGCATGGTCTATGCCGTCGCCTCACTCGCTGACGAGCCCTTGCTGTTCAAGGGTGACGACTTCGCCAGGACCGACCTCGGCTCCGCGCTGGCGTGAACGCGCGAACCAGCGATTGCGACGGCGGCCTGGCACCGTGAAATGCCGAGCGCCCTCGGACCGTGTGGTCCGAGGGCGCTCGCGGTCGCGCGACGCGATCAGAACGCGTTCTTGATCTCGTAGTCCTTGAACTGGGCGAACTCGTCGGTGCTGATGCACTCGATCTGAGCCTGCTGACCTGGCTCGACCTCGTCGCCGATGCAGTCATAGGTCGCGACCAGATCGCCGGCCTTGTCGGTGAGGCGAATCTCGAACCACGGCGTGTCGTTGTCGTCGCTGACGTTCTTGACCTTGATCTTGGTGGTCGCGAACGTGCCGAGCGAGTCCTTCTTGAAGACCGGGTCGGTGACGATGTCCCAGTTGCCGACCTCGCCTGCGGCTGACTCGCCGGCGTCCTTCTTGCCGGTGCTCTCCTCGCCGTCCTCGCCCGTGCAGGCGAGGAAGACGAGGGCGGGCAGCCCGAAGAGAATCGCCTTCGACAGCTTCCTGTTCATGTGTGTGCTCCTGTGGTGCAACGTTGACTCACCTGTCCGGACGGGAGGGCTGGTCCGCTGTGGTCCATCGCTAGGCGGGCCAAGCCTGCCATACGAGGATGATCATCTGAGAGTGGTCTGAGAAAACTGTCCGAAGGGTCAGATCTGCGGATGGCCCAGCTGGATCAGCAGGGCGCGCGTCAGTGATTGAGCAGACTCCGCCGTCAGGGCCATCCGCGGTTGGGGGTGCTCCGCGCTCTCGATCGAGAGCCACTCGCGTGCATCGCCGACGTGGCGACCGCGGCGGACGACGATCTCGCAGGCGTGCAGCGTCGAGGTGAGGGGCACGGCGTCCCCGGTGCCGGCGATCGCGTCGATCGTGGACGGCGTGCTCTGGTGGAAGCGGTCCTCGGGATGGTCGCCCTCGTGGTGTTGGCGGGCGCACCAGGATGGACACGGCTCGGTCAGCCAGGTCGGGCTGTCATCGGTCGTCATTGCCTGCCCCTGTCGTTGGTCCGAGTGACGATAGGGAATGCCCCGGACAGTTCGGCCGTCGCGACGGCGCCTGTCCACAGGCGGCGAATCCCATACAAGTATGGTCGTCAGCGGATGACCATCTGAGAATGATGGGCGCGTGGCGAAGCGGGCGGACCGGAGCTGGGCGGCCTACGCGGCCGAGCTGGGGCACAACCTGCACCGGGCCCGCGCCGCTCGAGGCCTCAGCCAGGAGCGGGTGGCCCATCTGGCGGGCATGGCCGGCTTCACGTACCAGAAGTACGAGAAGGGCGAGTCACGTCCGGGAACGCCGATCAACCTGCAGCTGCGGTCGCTCGTCTCGCTGAGCCAGGTGCTCCAGGTGCCTGTGGCCGACCTGCTGCCCGACTTCGAGCCCGACCTCAACCGCGAAGGCTGAGCGCCGGTCGTCGTACGAGCTCAGCCGCTGACGACGAGCAGGATCGCGCCCGCGCCGACCAGGGCCACGCCGGACCACTGCAGCAGGGAGAGGCGCTCGCCGAGGAGGGTGACCCCGAAGACGGCGACGAGCACGACACTGAGCTTGTCGACGGGTGCGACCAAAGAGGCGTCGCCGACCTTGAGCGCCCGGAAGTAGCAGATCCACGAGGCACCGGTGGCGAGGCCCGAGAGCACGAGGAAGAGCCACGTCCGGCCACTCACCTCGCCCGGGGAGTGGAACTTGCCCAGGGCCAGCAGGATCAGGCCCAGGCTGATCAGGATCACGATGGTCCGCACGAAGGTCGCGACGTCCGAGTCGATCTCCTTGACGCCGACCTTGGCGAAGATCGCCGTGAGCGCGGCGAAGAGGGCGGACAGCAGAGCCCAGAACCACCAGGCGGATCCGAGCTCCATGGTGCCTCCTGCTCCGGGGACGAGACGTCGTCGGGCCCGGGAGCAGTCCACTCCCGGGCCCGACGACGTTAGCGCGTCCGCGGCAGGTGCCGCTCGGTCACTTCACCTCGGACCTCATGAGCATCGCAAGTCCGACGGTGAGGGGGATGGCCAGCCACACGAGGCTGGTGACACCCAGCTGGGCCCACGCCTCGCCGGTCATCTCGGAGTCGAACAGCGGGAAGGTGGCGGTGTTGAGGTCGAACCAGGCGGCGTTGTCGGCCCACCACTGCTGCGTGCTGGCGAGGGCGCCGGAGACGCCCGGCAGGACGAAGGAGAACACGAAGTACCCCACGATCCCGCCCGCCGAGCTGCGCAGCAGCACGCCGAGGGTGAAGCCGATGAGCATCGTGATCTCGTTGGCGAGGACGATCTGTGCGAACTCCTGCGGGTTGATGTTCCAGACCGGGTCGACGCCGGCGATGGCCGTGCCGACAAGGTTGCCGACCGCGCCGACGCCGAGGGCGAGCACCATGCCGGCAATGCCGATCGCGAGCGTCACGACGGCCTTCGCGGTGATCACGCGTCGCCGGTCGGGCACGAAGGTGAAGGTGGTCAGCCCCGATCGCTGGCTCCACTCGCTCGTGACCGCTAGGACCGCGAGCATCGGCAGTACGACGTTCATCGGGATCCCGATCGCCGTCGCGAAGGACTCGAACGTCAGGTCCTCGCGCGCGGCGAAGATGATCGTCGCGCCGGTGGCCACGACCGACAGGATGCCGATGCTGGCCATCAGCCAGAAGCCGGAGCGCGTGTCGAACATCTTGCGCAGCTCGACGGCCAGGATCCGCGACGTCGGGATCGCTGCCGGCTCGGGACGTGCCCGACGCCCGACGGTCGCGGGGGCTGGGGGAGCGGGCGGGGTGGTGGTGTCGATGCTCATGCTGCGACTCCTTCGCGCTGGGTCTGGGCGGTGAGCTCGAGGAAGATCTCCTCGAGACCGGCGCCGTCGGCGGCGCGGAGCTCGGTCACGGCGACGCCGGCGCCGAACGCCACTCGACCGACCGTGGCCAGGTCGGCCTCGGCGCGCACTGCGTCGGAGCCGGAGGCGTGGATGGTGAGACCGGCGGCGCTCAGCGCAGCGCGCAGTGCGGCCGGGTCCTCGGCACGGACCAGGGTGCCGGCCGTGGCGAGCAGCTCGTCCTTCGTGCCCTGGGCGACGATCGTGCCGTTGCCGATCACGACCAGGTCGTCGGCGATGACCTCGATCTCGTGCAGCAGGTGCGACGAGAGCAGGACCGTGCCGCCGTCGTCGGCGAAGCGGCGCAGCAGGTCACGCATCCAGCGGATGCCGGCCGGGTCGAGCCCGTTGGCCGGCTCGTCGAGGATCAGGACCTCCGGAGCGCCGACGAGCGCGGTGGCGATGCCGAGGCGCTGCCGCATGCCGAGGGAGTAGTTGCGCACGCGGCGCCCCGCCTCCTCGTCGGTGAGGCTCACCATGTCGAGCAGCTCGTCCACCCGGGTCCGGGGTACGCCGACGATGCGTGTCGCGAGCGTCAGGATCTCCCGTCCGGTGCGACCGGCGTGCTGCGCCGAGGCGTCGAGCAGCACCCCGACCTCGCGACCGGGATTGGGAAGGTCGGCGAAGCGACGGCCGAGGACGGTCGCGGTGCCGGAGGTGGGGTCGGTCAGTCCGACCATGGCACGCATGGTGGTGGACTTGCCCGCGCCGTTGGGGCCGAGGAAGCCGGTGACCCGCCCGGACCGGGCCGTGAAGGTGACGTGGTCGACGGCGGTGTAGCCGCCGTACCTCTTGGTCAGTGCGTCGATCGTGATCATGACCGGAAGCCTGTCGGCTGACGCCCGGTCTGCGCTTCGGGCAGACCCCCGGAGCCACCCCTGAGCCGACCCTGAGGCCAGTCGGGGGAAGCAATCAGGGATCCGCTGCGTTGGGTCGGGCGTGCGTATCGAGATCTGGGCCGACGTCGTGTGTCCGTGGTGCTACATCGGCAAGCGCCGGTTCGAGACGGCGCTCGCCGGTTTCGCGCACCGTGACGACGTCGAGGTCGTCTATCGCTCCTTCGAGCTCGACCCGTTCGCGCCGGAGGTCGGCAGCGAGTCGACTGTCACGGTGCTGGGCCGCAAGTTCGGCAAGGACGAGGCCGCGACACGGGAGATGATGGCCGGCGTCGACGAGCTCGCGGCGGCCGAGGGCCTGGAGTTCGGCTACGCCGACGCGCTCCATGCCCGCACGCTCAATGCCCACCGGCTCCTGCACCTGGCCCGGTCGGTCGGCCGCCAGAAGGAGCTGATGGAGCAAGTCCTGGCGGCGTACTTCTCCCGCGGCGAGTCGCTCGGCGATCCTGACGTGCTGCGTCGAGCGGCCGCAGCGGCGGGACTCGACGCCGCGCGCGTCGAAGAGGTCCTGGGCAGCACCGAATACCGCGACGAGGTCATGGCCGACATCGCCCAGGCGCAGGCCTACGGAGCCAGCGGCGTGCCGTTCTTCGTCGTCGACGGTCGCTTCGGGATCTCGGGAGCGCAGCCGACCGAGCTGTTCGGTCAGGCGCTGGAGCAGGCCTGGTCCAGCCGCGAGTCCAGCCGCGAGGTCTGACCTACCGGATCAGGCCAGCAGCAGGACGACGGTCTCGGCGACGCAGGCCGGCTTCTCCTCGCCCTCGATCTCGATCGTGTGCTTGACCGTCAGCTGCTTGCCCTTGGGGATGTCGACGACCTCGCCCATCGCCACGTGCAGGCGGATCCGCTTGCCCACGAGGACCGGGTTGGTGAAGCGGACCTTGTTGACGCCGTAGTTGAGCTTGGCTCCCGGGGTCTGCAAGGTGAAGATCTGGCTGCCCAGCCACGGCACCAGTGACAGCGTGAGATAGCCGTGCGCGATCGTGCCACCGAACGGGCCGTTCTTGGCGCGCTCGAGGTCGACGTGGATCCACTGGTGGTCACCGGTCGCATCGGCGAACTGGTTGACCCGACGCTGGTCGATCGTGACCCAGTCGCTCGTACCGAGCTCGGTTCCTGCCGCCTCGGCAACCTCGTCGAACGTGGTGAACACCCGCATCGCCATGACTCCTTCGTCCCATGATTCCGATGCCCCGACCCTAGGGCATGGCCGGGCGGCCCGTGGCACGTGTTCGGGCTGCTCGACGGCACCGTCCCGCATCCCGTTCACACGTTGGAAACACGCCGGTTCGCCGGGTAGTGTTGCCGGCGGCACAGTGTCGTGCACGCGAGTCTCTCGATTCCACTTCCACCCGCACGAAACTCCCCTAGGACACCGCTGTGACTGCCCAGACCGCACGTCCCGTCGTTCTCATCGCCGAAGAGCTCAGCCCGGCCACGGTCGAGGCCCTCGGCCCGGACTTCGAGATCCGCCACTGCAACGGCGCCGACCGCGCCGAGCTGATCCCCGCGATCGCCGACGTCGACGCGATCCTCGTCCGCTCCGCCACGAAGGTCGACGCCGAGGCCCTCGCCGCGGCCCAGCAGCTCAAGGTCGTCGCCCGTGCCGGCGTCGGGCTCGACAACGTCGACGTCAAGGCCGCCACCCAGTCCGGTGTCATGGTCGTCAACGCGCCCACCTCCAACATCGTCTCCGCCGCCGCGCTCGCCGTCGCGCTGATGCTCGCCGCGGCCCGCCACGTGTCGCCGGCCCACGCCGCACTGCGCAACGGCGAGTGGAAGCGCTCGAAGTACACCGGCATCGAGCTGTTCGAGAAGACCGTCGGCATCGTCGGCCTCGGCCGCATCGGCGTCCTCGTCGCCCAGCGCCTCGCGGCGTTCGGCATGGACGTCATCGCCTACGACCCCTACGTGCAGCCGGGCCGCGCCGCCCAGATGGGTGTGCGTCTCGTCGACCTCGACACCCTGATGGCCGAGGCCGACTTCATGTCGGTCCACCTGCCCAAGACCCCCGAGACCGTCGGCCTCATCGGCGCCGACCAGCTCGCGAAGGCGAAGCCGTCGCTCGTCCTGGTCAACGCCGCTCGCGGCGGCATCGTCGACGAGGCCGCGCTCCACGACGCCCTCAAGACCGGCCGCATCGCCGCCGCCGGCCTGGACGTCTTCGCCAAGGAGCCCTGCACCGACAGCCCGCTCTTCGAGCTCGAGAACGTCGTCGCGACCCCGCACCTCGGCGCCTCCACCGACGAGGCCCAGGAGAAGGCCGGCATCGCCGTCGCCAAGTCCGTGCGCCTCGCGCTCTCCGGTGAGCTCGTCCCCGACGCCGTCAACGTCCAGGGCGGCGTCATCGCCGAGGACGTCCGTCCCGGCATCCCGCTGACCGAGAAGCTCGGCCAGATCTTCACCGGCGTCGCCGGCGAGGTCGCCCAGAGTCTCGACGTCGAGGTCCGCGGCGAGATCGCCGAGCAGGACGTCAAGGTGCTCGAACTCGCCGCGCTCAAGGGCGTGTTCGCCCATGTCGTCGAGGAGCAGGTGTCCTTTGTCAACGCCCCGCTCCTCGCGGCCGAGCGCGGCGTCGCCGTCCGCCTCGTCACCGACAGCGAGAGCCCCGACCACCGCAACCTGATCACCCTGCGCGGCACCCTCGCCGACGGCACCCAGGTCTCCGTCAGCGGCACCCTGGTCGGCATCCACCAGCGCGAGCGCATCGTCGAGGTCAACGGCTTCGACATCGACATCGAGCCCACCGACCACATCGCGTTCTTCACCTACGTCGACCGCCCGGGCATGGTCGGCACCGTCGGCCAGATCCTCGGCCAGGCGCAGGTCAACATCGCCGGCATGCAGGTCTCCCGCGAGACCAAGGGCGGCGAGGCCCTCGTCGCGCTCTCCGTCGACTCCGCCATCCCGTCGGAGACGCTCAGCGAGATCTCGGCCGCGATCGAGGCCACCTCGATCCGCGCCGTCGACCTGGCATAGCGCCCAACTGCGCGATCGCGTCGCCCTGTCGGGGCCGGCCGCCCGGGCGCTCGCTGCGCTCGGCCCGCGGACCGGCCCCGACGCGGCTTCGCCGCTGGGGCGCCGCGCTGCCGCGCCGCGGTTGTCGTGCGTAGGTCCGGCCTTGGTCTGGCGGCAAGCCGACTCTGCAGGGTGAGGGCGCGGGGCGGCGGCTGCGGTGCCGGACGACGGGGCGGCGCCGCCTGCGGTGCCGTACGACGGGGCGGCGCCTGCGGTGCCGGACGGGGCGACCCCCGCCGGCGCATCGGGGTGCCCTCGGCGGGAAGCAACGGTCAGCCGCGCACCACGGTGGCCGAGGGCGGGGGCCCCGCGCTGCGCCGCCGGGGGTCGTCCCGGGAGGCGCCGCAGGCGCCGACCCCACCCATCCCGGCCACGTCAGGCGACCAGGACCGGGTCGCTGCCGGAGACCGGTGCGCGCGACCCGGCCCGGCCGGAGCTGACGACCGCCCACGCGGCGGCGATCCGGTCGACGGCGGTCACCAGCTGGTCGGCGGCGATCGCGTAGGGGAGGCGGACATAGCGGTCGAGGCCGCCGGCGGGGGCGAAGGACGGGCCCGGGGCGAGCAGGACGCCGTGCCGCTCCGCCTCCAGCGACAGCGCGGTCGCGCCCGCTCCTGACGCGGTGGTGGGCAGGTGGCACCACAGCGCCATGCCTCCCGCGGGCATCCGGAAGCGCCAGTCGGGCAGCCGGGCAGCGAGGGCGCCGACGAGGGCGTCGCGCTGCTCGCGCAGCCGGTCGCGTTGGAGGGCGAGGACCGCGTCGGCGTCCCCGGTGAGCAGGCGGGTCAGCACGACCTGCTCCAGGACCGGAGCCCCCAGGTCGAGGCCGACGCGGGCCCGGGTGAGCTGGTCGACGAGTGGGCGCGGCGCGCGGATCCAGCCCAGGCGCATCCCACCCCACACGCTCTTGCTGGCGCTGCCGACGCACACCGCGTCGGGGGCGTACGACGCAAACGGCCGGCCGGCGACGTGCGGCGGATCGAGCGACAGGGCGTGGTGGGCCTCGTCGACGACCGCGACGGATCCATACCGCTCGAGCAGGCCCGCATAGGCCGCCCGATCGTCGTCGGCCATGACCAGACCGGTCGGGTTGTGGAAGTCGGGCATCACGTGCACCAGGCGCGGCCGGTGCCGGGCGACGGTCGCGCCGACGGCGTCGAGGTCCCAGCCGGTCGGGTCGAGGGTGATGGTCACGAGTCGTCCGCCACCGGCGCGCAGCGCCTGGACGGCGTTGGGATAGGTCGGCGACTCCATCAGCACCTTGTCGCGGGTGCCGGCCAGGGCGCTGCCGATCACGGCGCTGGCGGCAAGTGCCCCGGCCGTGACGATGATCTGGTCGGGACCGGTCGCCAGCCCGCGCGCGTCGTACGTCGCCGCGATCGCCTCCTGCAGGGCGGGCATGCCGGCGGGGAAGTAGCCGTGGCCGCCCAGGTGGGCGGGGAGCTCGGCCGCGGCCTCGGCGTAGAGGGCGGCCATCCCGGGCGGCGCGGTGGCGGCGGCGCAGACGAGGTCGATCACACCCCGGCCGACGTCACTGGGCCACAGCGCGCGATCGAGCGCACGGGTCCGGCCGCCGGGGAGGCGCGTGTAGGTGCCGGAGCCCTGGCGTGCCTCCGCGAAGGCGGAGTCGCGCAGGACGGCGTAGGCGCGGGTCACGGTGGTGCGGGAGACACCGAGGGCGTCGGTGAGATCGCGCTCGCTGGGCAGGCGGGTGCCGTAGCCGATCCGGCCGTCGCCGATCAGCTCCCGCACGGCCTCCGCCAGTCCGGCGTAGGCCGGGGAACGGTCGAAGGTGCCGACGAGCTCGGCGAGACGTGCGGCGGAAATGGACTGCTCCATGCAGGCCAGTGAATCACGATTGGCTATTTGGCAACAGTCCAATCGAGGCGATCCTTGATGCATGAGCACCGCCGTCCGCCCGCCCGCCGCCGCGACCGTCCTGGCCGACCTCGGCCCCGTGGCGCAGGTGCGCGCCGGGCGGCTGACCCGACGACTGGCGCAGCTGTTCGTGGGTCTCTGGCTCTATGGCGTCAGCCTCGCGCTCATGGTCCGGGGCGACCTGGGCCTGGCGCCCTGGGACGTCCTGCACTCCGGCCTGATCCGCCACGTCCCGCTCACCCTGGGCCAGGCGGTCGTGGTGATGAGCTTCGTCGTCCTCCTGCTGTGGATCCCGCTGCGCGAGACCCCCGGCATCGGCACGATCGCCAACGCGCTCGTGGTCGGTCTCTCCGCGGACGTCACCCTCGCGCTGCTGGAGCAACCCGACGCCCTCGCTATCCGGGCGGCGCTGATGGTGGGGGGTGTGCTGCTCTGTGGGTTCGCCACGGCGCTCTACATCGGAGCACAGCTCGGCCGCGGGCCTCGCGACGGCCTGATGACGGGCCTGCACCGGCGTACCGGCCTGTCCCTGCGAGTGGTGCGCACCGGCCTCGAGGTCGCGGTCGTGCTGATCGGCCTGGCGTTGGGCGGTGTCCTGGGGCTGGGCACGGTCATCTACGCGCTCGCCATCGGCCCGCTGGCGCAGCTGATGCTGCCCTGGTTCCTCGTCCCCCTCCCCGGGACGACCCCGGCCCGTCCCTGAATTCCCCGCACGACCCTGCGTGAAGGCGGGCTCGGCTGGATAGGCTCGGGTCCATGACCACTGCCCCTGAGCCCTCCCCGCTCGCTCCGCCCGAGCCCGTCATCCAGCTGACGGCACCGGAGGCTCCGGCTCCGGTCGCCGAGACCCAGGCCCCCAAGATGGCCCCCCAGGTCGATGCGGCGATGGTGCCCGAGCTCGACGCCAAGGTCGACAACTTCCTGACGTCGCTCACCTCGACCAAGGCGGGCAGCCCCGAGTTCGCCGCCCAGGCCGAGAACGTCCGGACCATGGGAGACGCCGACATCCGCAAGGCGGCTGAGACGTCCAACCGGATGCTCGACAAGCCGGTGACGGCGCTGCGTGAGGGCGGCCTCGCGGAGGGTTCGGGTGTCGGCAAGACGCTGCTGGACCTGCGCCGCACGGTCGAGGACCTGGACCCCGGCCAGTCGGCCGGCAAGAAGTGGTGGAGCAAGCTGCCCTTCACGGACAAGCTCGAAGACTACTTCCGCAAGTACCAGTCCTCGCAGAGCCACCTCAACTCGATCCTGCACGCGCTGCGCAGCGGCCAGGACGAGCTGACCCGCGACAACGTGGCGCTCAACCTGGAGAAGACGAACCTCTGGGCCGTGATGGGCCGCCTCAACCAATACATCTACGTCGCCGAGAAGCTCGACGCGAAGCTGGCGGCCCAGATCGCCCAGCTGGAGCTCAGCGATCCCGAGACGGCCAAGACGCTGTCGCAGGACGTGCTGTTCTATGTCCGGCAGAAGCACCAGGACCTGCTCACGCAGCTGGCCGTCTCGATCCAGGCCTACCTGGCGATCGACATCATCATCAAGAACAACATCGAGCTGATCAAGGGTGTCGATCGTGCGACCACGACGACCATCTCCGCGCTGCGGACCGCGGTCATCGTGGCCCAGGCGCTGAGCAACCAGAAGCTCGTGCTCGACCAGATCACCGCGCTCAACACCACGACGTCCAACATGATCCAGCGGACCTCGGAGATGCTGAAGGACAACTCGGCGGCCATCCAGGAGCAGGCGGCGTCCTCGACCATCGGCATCGAGCAGCTGCAGGCGGCCTTCGCCAACATCTACGCCACGATGGACTCGATCGACGAGTTCAAGCTCAAGGCGCTCGACAACATGTCGACGACCATCGGCGTGCTGGAGAACGAGGTCCAGAAGTCCAAGGACTATCTCGACCGGGTCCAGCAGCACGACGCGCGCAACGCCGCGGGCACGCTCGACATCGGCTGAGATCCTCCGGTGGGGTTGAAATCGTGGTTGCGCGGGCGACGAGCTGACGACGAGCCGGTCGTCAGCGCCCCCGGCGTACCGACCGAGCAGGACATCCTCGCGGCCCTCAACCGGGTCAACGCGATGCTGACCGAGGGCAATGCCCCGCCGGTGGTGATCTCGCGGGTGGTGCGGATCGCGCGCACCGTCCACCAGACACTGCCGCGGCTCAAGCAGATGGGGCTGGGCAGCCTCGAGGCCTATTCGGTGGTCGCGACGGCGACCGACTACCTGCCCGAGGCGGTCACCGGCTACCTCCGGCTGCCGCGGGACTGGGCCGACACCCGACCCATCGACGGGCAGAAGACGGCCCTGATGATCCTCATCGAGCAGCTCGAGCTCCTGGGAGCGACCATGGACCAGATCTTCGACGCCGCCAACCGGGCCGATGCCCAGGAGCTGGTCGCCCACGGCCGCTTCCTCGACGCGAAGTTCGGGCACAGCTCGACCGGCGGCGACCTCGGACTGGGGGCCCCGTGAGCACGCTGCGTGAGGCCCTCGACGCCCTCGCCGCGGTCGCCCGGGACGCCGGTCTCGACGAGGCGACCGCGCGAGCCGAGGGGGAGGCGGTGGCCGCGACGGTGTCCGCGCGATCCCGTGGCGCGTTCGTGGTGTGGTCCGAGCAGACCGGACGTGCCGTGTCGGCCGAGGAGCACCAGCTCGCGGCCAAGCGCGGCAACCGTTTCCGGGCCGGGCCGACGCCGCTGATGGCGCAGCTGCTGCTCGCCAAGTCGCCCGCGTCGGCCGACTACGCCGGCGCCCTGGCCGACGTCGCGCTGGCCGGCTCCCGCCTCGGCGAGCCCGGTCCCGACGCGGTCGGTGCCGCCACCACCGTCACCACCGCCCAGCTCGGCGGCGGCAGCGCGGGGTTGGTCCCGCCCACCGGCGGCCCGGGCGCCTTCGACCTCCCGGATCGACAGCCCGCGCCCGGTCTCGGCGACGAGATGCTCGACCAGGTCCGCCGGGTCGGTGAGCAGGTACGACGCCAGCTCGGCGCGCTGAACGACGCGGCGCCGCCGCTGCCGGCCGACGCGGACCAGACCCCGGGTTTCGAGGCTCGGTCGCGGGGCGACCTCGCACCTCAACCGCCGACCGGAGCGGCCACCGACGCTGGCGCGCGGACCCAGTCCGCCGAGCCGGCGACACCGCCGGTCGAGGAGGCGGAGCCGGAGGAGCCGACCAAGTCGGTCGAGGAGCTGCTCGCCGAGCTCGACGCGCTCATCGGCCTGGCCAACGTCAAGGGCGAGATCCACCGCCAGGCGGCGGTCCTGCGGGTCGAGGGGCTGCGCAAGAAGGCAGGTCTGGAGAGCCCCACCATCACCCGCCACCTGGTCTTCAACGGCAATCCCGGCACGGGCAAGACCACGGTCGCGCGCCTTGTGGCCGGCATCTACCGCGCCCTGGGCCTGCTGTCGAAGGGTCAGCTCGTCGAGGTCGACCGGTCCGAGCTCGTCGCCGGCTACCTCGGCCAGACCGCCGCCAAGACCGCCGAGGTCGTGGCGTCGGCGGAGGGCGGCGTCCTGTTCATCGACGAGGCCTACGCGCTCTCCGGCGACCAGTACGGCAAGGAGGCCATCGACACCCTCGTCAAGGAGATGGAGGACAAGCGCGACGACCTCGTCGTCATCGTCGCCGGCTACCCGCTGCCGATGGCGGTGTTCATCTCCGAGAACCCGGGCCTGGAGAGCCGCTTCCGCACGACCATCGACTTCCAGAACTACACCGACGACGAGCTCGCCGGGATCTTCGCCTCGATGATCAAGGGCGCCGACTACGACGCTGGCGAGGAGGTGCTCGCGCGGTTGCGGACGATCCTCGCTGAGGCGCCGCGCGGGCCGTCCTTCGGCAACGCCCGCTTCGTGCGCAACCTGATGGAGGCGGCGATCGGCCACCACGCCTGGCGCCTGCGCGAGATCGCGGAGCCCACGCTGGAGCAGCTGCGGACCCTCGAGCCGGACGACCTGGTCGTCGACCCCAACGAGGTGCCGGACCCCGATCCACTCGAGGCCACCGAGCTCGCGCCTCCCGCAGACGCCGCGCCCGCCGAGACCGTCGAGCCGTTCGAGCCGGTCGCACCGGTCGCACCGGTCGAGCCGGTCGCGCCGGTTGAGGCAGCACAGGACAGCGCCGACGAGGAGAGCGGGGAGCAGCCGTGACGCAGGCAGCGCCGACACCGGCCCCCGCGCCACCCGTCGTCCAGCCGGCGACGACGCCGGCCGCCGCACGACAGCCGGCTCCGTCGTACGTCGACACCCCGGCGCTGCTCAACCGCTGGCAGCTCATCGGCATGAGCGTCGCGATCGTGTTCGCGGTCCTCAGCGCGCTGGTCCAGCTCGTCGGCTGGCAGAGCGACGGCCGGGCCGCCGACGACACCGAGCAGCTGCTGCGGGTGCAGGAGATCCAGTCGACACTGCTGCGCGCCGACGCCCTCGCAACCAACGCCTTCCTCGTCGGCGGCCTCGAGGACACCGACGACCGCGCCGAGTACGACGCCGCGATCGACTCCGTCCTGCGTCAGATCGCCGCGGCGGCCGACGCCCAGCCGGCCGACCAGGACGTGCTCGCGGACCTCAACGTCGCGATCAACGACTACGACAGCGCGGTGGCCCGGGCCCGCGACTTCAACCGACTCGGCTATCCGGTGGGCGCGGAATACCTCACCGGCGCCAGCACCGCCCTACGCGCCGACGCGATCCCGATCCTCGAGGCGCTCGTCGCGGCCAACACCGACCGGGCCGAAGGAGCGATGAACGGCCAGCACCCGTTCTGGCTGCTGGCCATCGGTCTCCTCGCCCTCGCTGGCCTGCTCTGGCTCAACCAGCAGCTGGCCCAGCACTTCCGGCGCCGGATCAACAAGGGCATCGCGATCGCCGCCGCGATCGTCGTCGGCGTCACCGTGGTCGCCGTGATCGGCGCCTGGGCGCGCGACTCCTCCAACGACGGGCTCCGCGACGGCAGCCTCGCCGTCGCCGTCTCCCAGGCCACCGCCCGCACGGCCGCCAACGACGCCAAGGCCAACGAGAGCCTGCGGCTGATCAAGCGCGGCTCCGGCGCGGACTACGAGACCGCCTGGTCAGAAGCCGCGGCCGTCGCGGAGGATGCGCTGCGCCGTGACACGGGCGACGCCTGGGACGCCTACGCCGACGCACACGCCGACATCGTCGAGCTCGACGACGGCGGCGACTGGGAGCAGGCCCGCGACCTGGCCACGACCGACGACGCGGACGGCTCGACCGACGACCTCGACGCCTTCGACGGCCAGTCGCAGGCGATCGTCGACACCGAGAGCGCGAAGGTCACCGACGACCTGCGCAGCGGACGCTGGCTCGCCCTGACCGTCAGCGTGCTCACGCTGCTGCTCGGCATCGTCGCCGCCGTCGCGGTCGCCCGAGGAGTCGGCGAACGACGGAGGGAATTCGCATGACCACCCCACGACGTTCTTCGCCTTCCCCCGCTTCGCTCCTCCGGCGAACAACGCCGCGGGGACCCCGGATGAGGATCCCGATGATCGCCACGCGACGGTGGATCGCCCCGCTGGCCGCCCTCCTCGTCCTCACCTCCTGTGGCTACGACGCCACGAGGGTGCCGGAGCCGGACGCCGCACCGACGCAGCCGGGTGCGGCCGGCGAGCCGGTCGAGTGCGACAACCCGCTGGCGTCGTACTCCCCGAGCGGGGACGCGGAGGCCGCACGAGCACAGCTGATCAACGAGGGCCGGCTGGTCGTCGGGGTCTCGGCCGACACCTTCCAGATGGGCTGGTCGAACCCGATCGAGAACGGTGTGATCAAGGGCTTCGACATCGATGTTGCGCGTGACATCGCCGAGGCCCTCGGCGTGCGGCTGCAGCTGCGTGTCATCTCGGCCGCCGATCGGGTCTCGCTGCTGCAGGCCGGCGAGATCGACCTCGTCGCCCGCAACATGACCGTCAACTGCGACCGGTGGTCGAAGATCGGCTTCTCGGCGGTCTACTACAACGCCACCCAGAAGGTGCTGGTCCGCGCCGACGACGCCGAGGCGTTCGAGCGGGAGGGCGTCACCTCGCTCGCCGGCAAGAAGGTGTGCGCGCCGAGGGGATCGACGAGCATCGACAACATCACCGAGATCCAGCCGGACGCCGAGGCGGTGGCGGCGACGAATCACACCGGGTGCCTGGTCAAGTTCCAGCAGGGCGAGGTGGACGCCATCACCGGCGACGACACCGTCCTGGCCGGACTCGCTGCCCAGGACCCCTACGCCGTCGTCCCCGAGCAGGACAAGCTCACCGACGAGCCCTATGGCATCGGGGTCAACGCTGACGACATCGCGCTCATCCGGTTCGTCAACAGCGTCCTCGCCGACCGCGTCAGCACGGGGGAGTGGAAGCGGTCCTACGACACCTGGCTGAAGCCCTACCTCGGCGTCGACGTGAAGGCGCCGACCCCGGACCACAGCCGGTGACGTCGACCGTGCCGATCACGACCACCACCGCTCCCGTCGCCCCGGGCCAGCTGGGCGATGCGCTCGACCCAGCGGTCATCCAGACCTACCTGGGCGCGCTCGACACCTGGGTGCGCGTACGCCGCAGCGAGCTCGCCGAGCTCGACGAGGCGGCCCTCGCCGTCGGCCGGGGCGGTGAGCTGGCCGGCGACATGTCGCTCGCGCTGGCCCTGTGGAAGGCGATCTCCGACCGTTACCAGCTGGTCTTCGCCACCTGGGACGGCGGGCGCGTCCTGCGCCAGGAGCGCGAGCGCATCTCGACCCTCATCTGGGGCCGCCTCGACGGGGCCGCCGAGCTGCCGGGCGGCCTGGCCGTGTCGTTGCCCGAGGCCGGTCGCCTGTGCGACGCCCTGACCGGGCAGCTGCGCTCGCGGTTGGCGTTGGTGCCCGGGGCGGACGCCGCTTCGGCGCGGGTGCGCGACCTGCGCGCCCAGCTGGAGCGGATCCGCGACCAGGTCGCGCTGGAGCCGGCGCTCACCCGCGACGCGGCCGTCGACCGCCTCGCCGGGCTGATGGCCCGCCTGCAGGACCTCGCCGCCCGCGCCGAGCGAGGCGCCGACGTCGGCGGGATGGTCGGGCCCCTGGAGGCGGAGGCCACCACGTTCGAGCGGGACCTCATCGTCGGCAACGCCCGACGCCGCGACGCCCGCGACCAGATCATCTCGGCCCGCGAGCTGCGCGCGGACCTCGAGGCTCGCGCGTCCGCACTGGCGAAGCTGGCCGCGACCTGCGTCGCCACCGTCGATCCCGCGCCGCGCTACGCCGTGCCCGACCTCGACGCCCTCGGGCCGGTGCCGGTGACGGGCGAGGAGATCGGGCCCTACCTGCAGCGGCTCGACCGGGTCTCGCAGGCCCTCGAGCTGGCCCAGCACGCCTACGCCGACGCGCTCGCCGAGCACGCCCAGCTGGTCGACCTGCTCGACGCCTACGCCGCCAAGGCGACCGCATCCGGCGTCGCGGACCGCCCGGACGTGGTCCACGCCCAGCAGGCCGCACGCGACCTGCTCGAGCGACGGCCGTGCCCGCTCGAGATCGCGCGGCAGCTCGTGGCGACCTACCAGACCTGGATCGGCAAGGAGATCGCCTCATGAACGCAGGGACCTGCACCCAGCCGGGGTGCTCGGGCACGATCCTCGACGGCTACTGCGACGTCTGCGGCATGCCCGGCGCCGGCGGTACGACGGCCGTGCCCGCAGCCGCCGCGTCCGCTCCACCCGCCGCACCGGCCGCACCGGCCGCACCCCCGTCTGCAGCCGTCGGCAACGGCGCCGCCTGCGGCCAGCCGGGCTGCACGGGCGCGCTCCTCGACGGCTACTGCGACGTCTGCGGCTCGCCCGCGGTGCCGGGCGCCCGCGTGGCAGAGGCCACCGCGCTGGTGGAGGCGCAGCCTTTGTCCGGGCAGGACTCGACCGCCGCGACCGCCGGCAGCCGGGTGCAGTCGGCGGCCATCGGATCGAAGCGCGCCGGCGCCTCGGGGAGCGCGGTCACCCGACGCACCCGCACCGGGTCGCAGCGGATGCGGTCGGCCCGGCTGGGCGCCGGCCTGACCGTCGTACCTCCCGAGCCGCCGGTGGACGCCGCCAAGGCGATCATGGCCGACCCCCAGGTCCCGGAGTCCAAGCGCAGCTGCTCCAAGTGCGGCAATCCGGTGGGACGCAGCATCGACGGGCAGCCCGGTCGTTCGGAGGGCTTCTGCCCGAACTGCGGCCAGTCCTTCTCGTTCACCCCCAAGCTTCGGCCCGGGGACCTGGTCGCGGGCCAGTACGAGGTGGCCGGAGCCCTCGCGCACGGCGGGCTCGGCTGGATCTACCTCGCCCGCGACCGCAACGTCTCCAACCGGTGGGTCGTCCTCAAGGGCCTGCTCAACTCGGGGGACCCCGACGCGCTGGCGGCGGCGATCGCCGAGCAGCAGTTCCTCGCCCAGGTCGAGCACCCGCTGATCGTCGAGATCTACAACTTCGTGACGCACGAGGGTGCGGGCTACATCGTCATGGAGTACGTCGGCGGGAAGTCCCTCAAGCAGATCCTCAAGCAGCGGATGACCGCCAAGGGCGGCGCCTACGACCCGCTGCCGGTTGACCAGGCGCTGGCCTACATCCTGGAGCTGCTGCCGGCCTTCCAGTACCTCCACGACCTCGGCCTCGTCTACTGCGACTTCAAGCCGGACAACATGATCCAGGTCGGCGACGCGATGAAGCTGATCGACCTCGGCGGTGTTCGTCGCCTCGACGACGACGAGTCGGCGATCTATGGCACGGTCGGATACCAGGCGCCCGAGGTGGCCGAGGTCGGTCCGTCGGTGGCGTCCGACATCTACACGATCGGCCGCACCCTGGTGGTGCTGACGATGGAGTTCCGCGGTTATCAGGGGACCTACCTCCACATGCTGCCACCGGTGGAGGGCACGCCGCTCTTCCAGAGCCACGACTCCCTCTACCAACTCGTCGCCAAGTGCTGTGCGCCCGACCCCGCCGACCGGTTCGCGTCGGTCGACGAGCTGCGCACCCAGGTGCTCGGCGTGCTGCGTGAGGTGGTCGCGCGCGACCGCCAGGGCACGGCGGTCACCTCCGCGTCGTCGGTGCTCTTCGAGTCGCCGGCGACCGCACGGCCGATCACCGAGTGGAGCCAGCTGCCGCGGCTGCGCGAGGACAGCACCGACCCCCAGGCGAGCTGGCTGTCGACGATCAGCGCCGAGGACCCGCGCCAGCGGCTGACGGACCTGCAGCAGGCGCCCGAGGACACCGCCGAGGTGTGGCTTGCCCGGGCGCGTGCCGGGCTCGACCTCGGCGACCCGGTCGTGGCGCGAGCCCACGCGCAGTCCCTCCTCGCCGACGACCCGTGGGAGTGGCGGGCGCTGTGGGTCGAGGGCCTGGCGGCCGTCCAGGCGAAGGACTGGGCGACGGCCATGGCGTCGTTCAACGCTGTCTACCAGCAGGTGCCCGGCGAGCTCGCGCCCAAGCTGGCGCTGGCCTTTGCGTGCGAGGAGGGCGGACTGCCCGAGGTCGCCGAGGGGCTCTACCAGACGTGTGCCGCCACGGATGCGGCGTACGTCGCCCCGGCGGCCTTCGGCGTCGCGCGGGTGCGCGCGCAGCGCGGTGACGCGCCGGGTGCCGTGACCGCGCTGGACCTGGTGCCGGCGACCAGCCGCGGCTACACCGAGAGCCGTCAGCTGCGCGCCGAGATGCTGCTGTCCGGGCGTTCGCAGGACATCGCCGTCCTCGACCAGGCGATGCGCACCATCGAGGCATCGAGCGTGGCACCGCAGGTGCGCCAGCAGTTCGTCGTGCGGATCCTCAGCGAGGCGCTGCCGGTTGTCACCACTGCGAAGCTGCCCGACGGCGCCCGGATCGGCTCGGTGGCCGCGACCGAGGTCGGCGTCCGGGACGGGCTCGAGAACGCGCTGCGTTCCCTGGCCCGCGACGCGATCGATCTCCAGGAGCGCGTCGAGCTGGTCAACCGGGCCAACGGTGTGCGCAACTGGAGCCTGACGTGAGCGAGGTCGGCACGCCGGTCTGCCCGTCCTGCGGCGCCGGGCTCGGCGTGGGCGCGCGCTTCTGCGAAGGCTGTGGTGCGCAGGTCGACGGCGCTCCGCAGGTCGGCGGCGCTGCGGCCGTCTCGACCGAGCCTGCCGCGAGCTCCGGGCACCCGCTCGACAACGCCCCGATCAGCGCACCGACGCGCAAGCCCTCCGCGGCACTGCCCGATCCGCCGGCGGCGGGACGGCGCCCGTGCAGCGACTGCGGGGGAGAGGTCGGCCCCGACCTCTACTGCCTCGAGTGCGGGACCAAGGCGCCCAGCGAGCGCGACCACTTCCGCGAGCAGCCGGCCACCTGGGTGGCCGGGGTCTGTGACCGCGCGGTCCGCAAGACCCGCAACGAGGACGCGATGGCGCTGCTCGCTGGCGCCGAGGCCGGATCGCGGGCGGTGCTGGTCGTCCTCGACGGGGTCTCCAACTCGATCGACTCCGACGTGGCGTCCCTCGCCGGTGCGCGGGCCGCCCGCGAGGTGCTGCGGATGCCGTTGCCGGCGGGCATGGGTACGCCGCAGAGCCGGGACGCAGCGGTCGCCAAGGTCATGGCCAGAGCTGCGGAGGCGGCCAACACCGCGATCGTCGCGGTCACCGACCCCGCGTCCCCCAACCCGGCGTCCGCGACGTTCGTCGCCGTCGTCCTGGAGGGGCGGCGCGCGACCTGGGCAGGTCTCGGCGACTCCCGGGCCTACTGGCTGCCCGACGACGGACCTGCCGCCCAGCTCACCGTCGACGACTCGGTGGCCCAGGCCCAGATCGCGGCCGGGGTCGCCCGCGAGGTCGCCGAGACCGGGGCGCAGGCCCACGCCATCACGAAGTGGCTGGGCCGCGACGCCGAGGACATCGTGCCGATGGTCGGGGCGATGGACCTGCCCGAGGACGGCTGGCTGCTCGCCTGCTCCGACGGACTGTGGAACTACGCCTCCGAGCCCGACGCCCTGCGTGAGCAGGTCCGTGCCGCCGGCACCACCGACCCCGCCGCGCTGGCGCTCGCCCTCGTCGCGTTCGCCAATGCCGCCGGCGGACACGACAACATCACCGTCGCACTGGCCCGGGTGGACCAGCCCGCGGTCGGGCAGAATGACCAGACCCTGGCACCACCACCGATCCCAGGAGGAGAGCCGACCGATGGCTGATTTCAGCGCCGCCGTCTACCAGAACGAGTTCCTGCCCGACGGCGGGACGGACGTCAACGCGATCGTCACGATCACCTGCTCCGGCGCGGGCACCGCCGGGCAGTCCGGCTCGGGCTCGGCCGGCGAGATCATCATCGTCGACACCTCCGGCTCCATGAACCCGCCCACGATGGCAGCGGCCAAGGAAGCAGCCCAGGCCGCGCTCTCGGAGATCGTCGACGGCACCTACTTCGGCGTCATCGCGGGCGCCGACCGGGCCATGCTGGCCTACCCGCAGGTCTCCAGCGGGCCCGGCCTGGTGCGGATGGACTCCCGGACGCGGGCGGAGGCATCCGCCGCGATCGCCCGCTTCGTCGGCAGCGGCGGGACGGCGATCAGCACCTGGCTCGACCTCGCCGGTCAGCTGTTCTCCTCCGTCGCGGAGGTCACCCAGCGGCACGTGCTGCTGCTCACCGACGGGGAGAACAGGGAGCGGCCCGGCAAGCTCGACGACGCGATCAACCGCGCCACCGGCTACTTCCAGGCCGACTGCCGCGGCGCCGGCACCGACTGGCAGGTCGCGGAGATCCGCCGGATCGCGCAGGCCCTGCTCGGCACGGTCGACATCATCCCGAGCCCGGCGCAGATGAAGGCCCAGTTCGAGGAGATCATGCGGGCCTCGATGGCCCGCGGCGTCGCGGACGCCTCGCTGCGGGTCTGGACGCCGCAGGGCGCGCAGGTCCTGTTCGTCCGCCAGGTCTCGCCCACCGTCGAGGACCTCACCAACCGGCGGACGCCGGTCAACCCGCTGACCGGCGACTACCCGACGGGCGCGTGGGCCGACGAGTCCCGCGACTACCACGTCGCCGTGCGCGTGCCCGCCAAGGCCATCGGGCAGGAGCAGCTCGCCGCCCGGGTCCAGCTCGCCCTCGGTGACGACGTCGTCACGCAGGCGCTGGTCAAGGCGACCTGGTCGAGCAACTCCGAGCTCACCACCCGCATCGACCAGCAGGTCGCCCACTACACCGGGCAGACCGAGCTCGCCCAGGCCATCCAGGACGGCCTGGCCGCGAAGGCCGCGGGCGACGAGGCGACCGCCACCACCAAGCTGGGCCGCGCGGTCCAGCTCGCCGCGGCGACCGGCAACGACGAGGCCACCAGCAAGCTGCGCAAGGTCGTCGAGATCGACAGCGAGGCCGACGGCACCGTGCGGCTCAAGCGCACGGTCGACAAGGCCGACGAGATGGCGCTCGACACC
>NZ_STGW01000002.1:166183-210860 GCF_004912195.1 Nocardioides caeni | reverse complement strand
CTGCGCGGCGAGCACCCCGCCCAACGCCCTTTTCTGCGAGGCCTGCGGCTACGACTTCACCACCGGTGCGATGCCCCGCCCGGTCGCGCCCCCGAACCTCGACAACGTCCTCGACCTCGCGACCCCGGCCACCCCTGCTGCTCCCGCAGCGTCCGTCGCGCCGCCCCTGACCTCGGGATGGGTCGCGGAGGTCTGGATCGATCCCGACTGGTACGCCGAGCAGGAGTCGAGCGATCCGCTGCCGTCCGCGGGCGTGCCCGCCGTCGTACCGCTGCGGGCGACGTCGGTCCTCGTCGGCCGCACCTCCCGCAGCCGCGGCATCCACCCCGACATCGACCTCACGACCGACAACGGGATCAGCCGCCGCCACTGCCAGCTGACGACCGACGGCTCGCGTTGGTGGGTCGAGGACCTCGGCTCCTCCAACGGCACCTATGTCGGGTCGGCCGTCGGGCAGCTGCCCAAGGCCCCGATCGCCGCCGGCGCCAAGCGCGAGCTCGGACCCGACGACCGGGTCTTCCTCGGCGCCTGGACCTGCATCGCCCTCAGGAAGGCCCAGCCCGGCGAGGTGTGAGCCCGTCCTCCCGTGCGAATCTGCTCCCTTCCGGGCGATGTGACGACAGATTCGCCCGGGACGACGCGCTAGCGACGGGTGGCGATCAACGCGGAGGCATCGGCGGCGACCATCACCTCGACGGTGGTGAACCGCTCGTCGGTCAGCCACTCCTCACGCAGCGTGTCGACGCGGCCGCCGGTGATGGGGGGCCACATCTCGCAGGGGAAGAAGTCGTCGAGGACGACGATGCCGCCTGGCTCGACGAGGTCGGCGATCTTGTCGACGCGCACGGCCTCCCGGTCGCCCGAGTCGAGGAACAGCAGCGAGTAGGGCCCCTTGTCGAGGAGGGTCGACCAGTCCGCCTCGAGTACGTCGACCAGCGGATCCTCGTCGAAGATCTCGCCGGCCGCCGCGGCGAGCTTCGGGTCCAGCTCGGCGGTCAGGATGCGGGCCTTGTCGTTGCGCACGCCCGAGCGCAGCCACGCCGTACCGACACCGCAGCCGGTGCCGAACTCGGCCATCGTGCCCTCACGCGTCGCGGCGAGGGTCGCCAGCAGTCGGCCGGTCTCGTTGCGGCAGAAGGACACGTAGCCGGCGCGCCGGGAGACGTCGAACGCGCGGGTGACGACGTCGGGAAGCTCCGGGGGCGCGCTCATGGATCGAGTCTCACCCGCCGTACCAACGCCACGGACCGGGGTCTCGCATCGCGAACACCCGCACGGATTGTCGGGACAGGGCGTCGCGCATGTCCTACGCTTTCCTCACCATGCGGAGCGCTTTCCTCGTAATCGTGCGCCGCGGCGAGGCCTGAGAGAGGCCACCTCGCCGCGGTGATTGCGGCGTTCCCACACCGCGTGGGCTTCTCGACTCCCGTTCGATCGAAGCCCCGAAGGAAACCAGCAGCATGTTCACCACTGCCGCCAGCACGACCCGTCGCAGCACCGCCCGTTACCTCGACTCCCGCGAGTGGGGGCCGGCCAAGCACGACCCCGACCACCCGCTCCACCTCGAGGTCCTCGAGACGCCGGCCCACGGGATTGACCTGCGAGACGGTGACGACCGCCGTCCGGACGACAACTAGGGTTTTCGGTCATGAGCGACTCCACCGCATCCTCGACCACGCCCGTGACCACCGGACAGGTGGCGCTCGGCGTCATTCCCGGCGACGGCATCGGCCCCGAGGGCACCGCCGAGGCGCTCAAGGTCCTCGAGGTCGCGGCCCCGTCCGACCTCAAGTTCGCCCAGACGTCCTACGACCTCGGCGCCGAGCGCTACCTGCGCACCGGCGAGGTGCTCCCCGACAGCGTGCTGGAGGAGATCCGCGGCCAGGACGCCCTCCTGCTCGGTGCCGTCGGCGGCAAGCCCAACGACCCGAACCTGCCCCCGGGCATCCTCGAGCGGGGGCTACTTCTCAAGCTGCGCTTCGAGCTCGACCACTACGTCAACCTGCGGCCGTCGCGGATCTACCCCGGCTCGGTCGCGCCGCTCTCCGACGCGGTGCTGGCCAAGGGCGAGGTCGACTTCGTCGTCGTCCGTGAGGGCACCGAGGGCCCCTACACCGGCAACGGCGGCGCGCTGCGCGTCGGCACCCCTGCCGAGGTCGCCACCGAGGTCTCCGTCAACACCGCCTTCGGTGTCGAGCGCGTCATCCGTGACGCCTTCGCCCGTGCCCAGAAGCGGCCAGCCAAGTTGCTGACGCTGGTCCACAAGACCAACGTGCTGGTCAACGCCGGCCAGGTGTGGTGGCGCCTCTTCCAGGAGGTCGCCGCCGAGTACCCCGACGTCACCACCGACTACTGCCACATCGACGCGGTCATGATCTACCTGACCACCGACCCGCAGCGCTTCGACGTCATCGTCACCGACAACCTCTTCGGCGACATCGTCACCGACCTCGCCGCCGCCATCTCCGGTGGCATCGGCCTGGCCGCCTCCGGCAACGTCAACCCCGACCGCACCGCGCCGTCGATGTTCGAGCCCGTCCACGGCTCCGCCCCCGACATCGCCGGTCAGCTGATCGCCGACCCCACCGCCGCGATCCTCTCCGGCGCGCTGCTCCTCGACCACCTCGGCCACCCCGAGGCCGCCGCCCGCGTCGAGACCGCCGTGCTCGCCGACCTCGAGGCACGCGAGCCGGGTCAGCAGCGTCGTACGCCGGAGGTCGGCGACGCGATCGCCGCGCGAGTAGCAGGCTGAGCCCGGTTCAGGGGAATCCCCCTGAGCGCGGGCAGACGGCCCACTCCCGACCCGCGTTAACGAGGACTAACCTGATGACCATGCAGATCACCACCACGCTCTCTGCGAACCCCACCGACGACGCCCGGCTGGCAGAGATCCTGGCCAACCCCGGCTTCGGCACCCACTTCTCCGACCACATGTTCACGGTCGAGTGGACCCCCGAGCGGGGTTGGTACGACGCGCGCATCACGCCGTACGGACCGATCACGCTCGACCCGGCGGCGGCTGTCCTGCACTACGCGCAGGAGACCTTCGAGGGGATGAAGGCCTACCGTCACGACGGTGCCGACGGGGACTCGCTGTGGCTCTTCCGTCCGGAGGCCAACGCCGAGCGGATGAAGCGCTCCAGCCACCGCCTGGCGCTGCCCGTCCTCGAGGTGCCCGACTTCATCCAGGCGGTCGAGGAGCTCGTCAAGGTCGACGCCCGCTGGGTGCCCGGCAACGCCGACGGCGGCGAGAAGAGCCTCTACATCCGGCCCTTCATGTTCGCCTCCGAGAAGTTCCTCGGCGTGCGCCCGGCCCAGCACGTCACCTTCATGGTGATCACGAGCCCTGCCGGCGCCTACTTCAAGGGCGGCATCAAGCCCGTCACGCTCTGGCTCACCGAGGACTACACCCGCGCGGGACGCGGCGGCATGGGCGCCGCCAAGACGGGCGGCAACTACGCCTCGTCGCTGGTCGCCCAGCAGGAGGCCTACGCCGAGGGCTGCGACCAGGTGGTCTTCCTCGACGCGCAGGAGGGGAAGTACGTCGAGGAGCTCGGCGGGATGAACATGTACTTCGTCTACGACGACGGCTCCATCGTCACCCCCGAGACCGGCACCATCCTCGAGGGCATCACCCGCGCCTCGATCATCGAGCTCGCCGGCAAGATGGGCCACCAGGTCACCGAGCGCCGCTTCGGCATCGACGAGTGGCGCGACGACGTCGCGAGTGGCCGGATCACCGAGATCTTCGCCTGCGGCACGGCCGCGGTCGTCACGCCCGTCGGCTCGTTGAAGTACGCCGGTGGAGAGACACCCGCGCCCGCGAGCCAGGACCTCACCATGCGGATCCGCGAGGCACTCGTCGGCACCCAGCTCGGCCGCAACGAGGACACCTTCGGCTGGATGCACAAGGTCGTCTGAGGCTCGCCCGTGGCGCACCCGATCATGTTCAGCGGGGACGAGCCGGAGCTGATCCGGCTCCGGGAGGCCTGCGCCGCCCTGCCGTCGGCCGTGGAGTTCGTGAGCCACGGCCGACCGAACTTCAAGGCGGGGGAGAAGGGCAAGGTCTTCGCGGTCTACGGCGGAGGCGAGAAGCGCGCTCCCGGCGAGCACCATCGGGTCGACACCGCGCTCCTGGTCAAGATCGACCCGGCCGAGCTGACCGCCGTCGACGAGGACGAGCGCTTCTTCGTGCCCGCCTACTACGGTCCGGCCGGGTGGCGTGCCCTCGACCTCGCCGACGAGCGGACCGACTGGGACGAGGTGGGCGAGCTGCTCGACGCGTCGTTCCGCCTCGTCGCCGGCAAGCGGCTGATCGCCGAGCTGGACGCGTCGTCCGAGTAACCTCGCTGCGTGACGACCCGACCCGGCGAGCCCCCGACGTACGTCGGTGACTACCGCCTGCTGACCCGCCTCGGCGAGGGCGGCATGGGCATCGTCCACCTCGCGCAGGGCGCCGACGGCCGCCGGGTCGCCCTGAAGCTCCTGCGCCCCCAGGTCGCCGGTGACGAGGAGGCGCGGGGACGGCTGGCCCGGGAGGTCAACTCGCTGCAGCGGGTGCGCAGCCCGTGGATCGCCGAGATGATCGACGCCGACCCGTGGGCCGAGGTGCCCTATGTCGTCACCCGCTACGTCCCCGGCCTGTCGCTGCACGAGCACGTGCAATCCGAGGGGCCAGTGGTCGGCAGCGACCTGCACTGGCTGGCCGGCTGCCTCGCCGAGGGCGTCGCGGCCGTGCACACCGTGGGCGTGCTGCACCGCGACGTGAAGCCGGGCAACGTGCTGATGGAGGGGCGTCCGCCGATCCTCATCGACTTCGGCCTCGCGAGGGTCGCGGACGACGTACGTCTCACCCAGACCGGCTGGCTCCTCGGCACCCCGGGCTACCTGGCGCCCGAGATCCTCTACGGCGACGACGCGACCCCCGCAGCCGACGTGCACGCCTGGGCCGCCACCGTCGCCTACGCGGCGACCGGACGCGCGCCCTACGGCCGTGGTCCGTCGGCGGCGATCATGGACCGCACCCGCCGCGGCCAGCACGACCTGGCCGGCATCGAGCAGCCGCTCGCCGACGTCCTCGCCGCGGCGCTCCACCCCGATCCGCTCGAGCGGCCGCTGCTCGCCGAGATCCTCGCCTGGCTGCGCCCACTGAGCACCCGGCCCGACCTGCCGTCGGTGGCGCCGCCGGGCGTGCTCTTCGCGCCGCCTCCGCCCGAGGACGACGACTTCACGCTGCCGCTGGCTCTCGCGGGTGGCCTCGACGTCGCGACACCGCCACGCCCGCCTGCGCCGGTCCGGGCGACGCCGGCCCCACCCCTGCCACCGGCCCCGGCCATGCCGGCAGCCGCGCCGCCTCCGTCGCGTCCGGCGTCCCCGCCACCACCGACCCTGCCGCCCACCCTCGCCGCGCCCGTCGCCCGCACCGACGCGATGACGCGGATGGAGCAGGAGTGGGACCAGGCCTACGGCCTCGTCGAGCCGGGCCCGGCGCCGAAGGCGCCGTTGCCGGAGCGGCTGCGCCAGTGGGTGGCGATCGGGATCGGTGCCGTCGGACTCGGCGCCGGCTTCGCGGCCGTGCCGTGGGTGGCCAGCGTCGTCGTGGTGATCGCGGTCTGGCTGCTGCGCGCCGGCTCCCTCGCGACGTCGGCGGTGGCGGATCGCCGTACGGTCCGCGGGGTCAAGTGGTACGACGCCCTGCGCTGGATCTCGACGAGCCCGTGGCACCTGGTCCGTGCGATCACCGGGACGGTGGTGCTGGTGTCGTGGAGCGTCGGCCTGGGGTTGGCCGCGGGCCTGCTCTGCTACGCCCTGGCCCTCGACGTCGGGAGCACGCTGCTGATCACGGGGACGACGCTCGGCGTCGCGCTGTGGTCAGGCCCGGGCGCGAGCCGCTTCCGCTCGCCGATCTCACGGGTCCTGCACCCGGCGTGCCAACGCACCGGCTCCTGGCTGTTCGTCTGTGCGGGACTCCTGGCGGTGGCCGTCGTGCTCGGCCTCCTCGCGATCAGCGGCGTCAACTGGATGCCGTGGTCGACCGGCCCGTTCGGCTGGTGATTCGACCTGTGAGACGCCCGTCTCACCCACGTGGGAGACTGAGCCCGCGATGAACGAGCAGCTCGACCTCCACGGTTCCTTCCACGTCTACGACACCACCCTGCGCGACGGCATGCAGCAGGAGGGCCTCAACCCGACGGTCGCCGACAAGCTCGCCATCGCGCGTCACCTGGACGGGCTCGGCGTCGGCTACATCGAGGGCGGCTGGCCGGGAGCGAACCCGAAGGACACCGAGTTCTTCCGTCGCGCGGCGGCGGAGCTGGACCTCGAGCACGCCCGCCTCGCCGCCTTCGGCGCGACCCGCAAGGCCGGCATCCGCGCGGCCGACGACCCGCAGGTCGCCGCGCTCCGCGACAGCGGCGCGGGCGTCGTCACCCTCGTCGCGAAGTCCCACATCGGCCACGTCGAGAAGGCGCTGCGGACCACTCCCGAGGAGAACCTCGCGATGGTCCGCGACACCGTCAGTCACCTCCGGGCCGAGGGACAGCAGGTCTTCCTGGACGCCGAGCACTTCTTCGACGGCTACCGGCTCGACCGCTCCTATGCGCTCGAGGTGCTGCGCACGGCCTACGACGCGGGCGCGGAGGTCATCGCGCTGTGTGACACCAACGGCGGCATGCTGCCCGGCTGGGTCGCCGACGTGGTCAACGACGTGGTGGGCACGACCGGCGTCCGGGTCGGCATCCACTGCCACAACGACACCGGCCTCGCCGTCGCGAATACGCTGGCCGCCGTCGACGCCGGCGCGACGCACGTCCAGGGCTGCATCAACGGCTACGGCGAGCGGACCGGCAACGCCGACCTCGTCAACGTGGTCGCCAACCTGGAGCTCAAGCTCGACCGGCAGGTGCTGCCGCCGGGCCTGCTGTCCGAGGCGACCCGGATCGCGCACGCGGTCGCGGAGGTCACCAACATGCCGCCGTCCGCGCGTCAGCCCTACGTCGGCACGTCGGCGTTCGCGCACAAGGCCGGCCTGCACGCCAGCGCCATCAAGATCGACCCCGACCTCTACCAGCACATGGACCCGGCCGGTGTCGGCAACGACATGCGCCTGCTGGTCTCGGACATGGCGGGTCGCGCCACGATCGAGCTCAAGGGCAAGGAGCTCGGCTTCGACCTGTCCGACTCACCCGAGCTGGTGACCCGGGTGACCGCGCGGGTCAAGGAGCTGGAGTCGCGCGGCTACACCTTCGAGGCGGCCGACGCGTCCTTCGAGCTGCTGCTCGCGGAGGAGGTCGAGGGCCGGCGTCCGTCGTACTTCGACGTGGAGAGCTGGCGCGTCATCACCGAGACGCTGACCAACGCCCAGCCGGGCGAGGAGGCCGTGTCGGAGGCCACCGTCAAGCTGCACGCCGGTGGAGTCCGCTATGTCGTGACGGGTGAGGGCAACGGTCCGGTCAACGCGCTCGACCAGGCGCTGCGCTCGGCGATCGGTCAGGCCTTCCCGGAGATCGCGAAGTTCGAGCTCATCGACTTCAAGGTCCGCATCCTCGACCAGGGGCACGGCACCGACGCGATCACCCGCGTGCTCATCGAGACCTCCGACGGGGAGTCCTCGTGGGTCACCGTGGGGGTCGGCGCCAACATGATCGAGGCCTCGTGGGAGGCACTGGCCGACGGGCTCACCTACGGTCTGCTGCGCCACCACGAGGATTGATCGGGGACCGAGCAGCGGCTCACAGGCAGCGTTGGGCGAGCGATTCCACCCGGCTCTGCAGCTCGGACGAGGCCTGGCTGCTGCTGAGCTCCGCGATCGACAGCTCGCGCACGAGGACGTCGGCGTAGCAGCGCGCGAACTCCTCCGGCGCGCCGCCGGGCAGCACCTCGATCGCGATCTGCCCGCGCGCCGCCGCCAGCTGCAGCGCATCGGCCGATCCGCCGTTGCCCGCTCGTGAGCGCTCGCCGGGGTCGCAGGACTCGAAGCGGAGGCCCTCGTCGTGGTCGGAGACGCTCGCCGTACCGCCCGGACCCTCGGCGATCCACGAGCGCAGGGCGGAGCGGAGCTCGGTGACGTCGCGCCGGCTGTCGCCGACGTAGTCGACGCGGATGCAGGTGCGGTCGTCCTGCTCGTAGGCGACGTAGTGGTCGCCGCCCCAGCCGTCCGCGGCCCCCAGCGCGACCTGGGGCGAGATCCGCTCGGCGAGCACGAAGAGCAGCGAGGGCGAGCCGAAGGTGCCCGCGTCGATCTCCTCGGCGCCGTCGGGGATGTCCGGCTCATCGACCGAGGTGGCTGACTCGTCGTCGACCAACGCCGTCCACGGATCGACCAACGCCTCCTCGCTCACCGGTGGGTCGGAGAAGAGGTCGTCGATCCCGTCGGTGCCGTCGAGCTCGTCGGCGAGGCCCAGCAGGATGCTGCCGAGGGCGTACGACGACCCGATCAGCGTGGTGAGGAAGGGCGGGACGTCCGCGAGGTCGTCGGCGGCGTCGCGTGACTGGTCGGCCTGGGCCCGCGTCAGCTCCTTGCGGTCCTCGGGCGAGAGGGACTCCGCCCAGGCGTCCTCGACGCGGTCGGCGTCGCCCTCGACGATCGCGCTCCACACGGCCGCGGCGCTGCTGTCGTCGCTCTCCTCGTGCTCGTCGGCCTTCTCCTCGAGGTCGAAGTGCTGGTCCTGGAGGGCGTGGGTGAGCTCGTGGACCAGCGTGGAGCGGACCTCGGGTGTCAGCTTCGTGCCCCGCATCCGGATCCGCTTGTCCTCGGGGTCGTAGAGGCCGATGACGGCGCCGGTCAGCAGGTCGTTGGTGGCGTCGAGCAGGTCGACGTCGTGAGGGAGCAGGCCCAGGGCGCGCAGGATGCCCTCCGACTGCTGGATCTCCTCGCGGTCCTCGTCAGTGAGCTCGGAGTCGTCGGAGCTGACCTCCTTGTCGAACTCCTCGTCGGTGAGGAAGTCGACGTACACCGGATGCTCGAAGTCGAGGCCGCGCTCGTCCTCGACGAAGTCCACGAACTCGACCACCCGGGGATCCCACTTGTCGGGGTGGTCGGGCTCGCGCTGGAGCCACCAGGCGCCGAACGCGGCCGCCGAACCGAGCAGCAGCACCCCGGCGGTGGCGAGGGCGATCGGGCGGCGTCGACTGCGCCGGGGCTGCGGGGCCGGCGGCTGGACGTCGATCATGGAGTTCCCTTCACGATGCGCTGGACCAGCTCGGACCAGCCGGCGAGCACCTGCTCCTCGGTCATCCCACCATGGTCGATCTGTTGACGCAGGACCGGGATGCCGAGGGGAGCGATGATCGCGGTGGCGAGGTAGGGGAGGTTGCCCTCGACGCCGAGGAGGCCGAGAAGGATGCGCACGTGCATGCTCGCGAAGCCGAGCACCGCGTAGTTCTCGCCCCAGGTCCGTCCGGCCGCCTCGATGAGTGCGCCCTGGTCGAGGTGCAGGCGCAGACGTGAGGCGCCGAACGCCAGCAGGCGGTCCATCGGCTCCGCGCCGGGGCCGAGCGGCGGCGGGCCGCTGATGACGGCCGCCTGCCACTCCTCCTCGCGGTGGTTGAGCAGCGAGGCCATCAGCCCCTCGCGGCTGCCGAAGCGGCGAAACACCGTGCCCTTGCCGACGCCGGCCCTCGCGGCCACGGCGTCCATCGTCAGGGCCTCGGCGCCACAGCCACCCATCAGCTCCGCCGCCGCGTCCAGCAGCGCCCGTCGGTTGCGGGCGGCATCCCGCCGCTCCGCGGGCGCCGAGACGAGCAGCGGGAGGTCCTTCGACATGGTTGCGTCAGCCTAGGCGGTGGCTCCGACACCCGCCCGGGAAAAGGATCGGAGGCGCGGGAATGAAAGCGGACCACGGTCCGTTTAGCCCGTCATGACTGACACCACCCGCATCGCCGTCCTCGTCGGCAGCCTCCGCGCCGACTCCCTCAACCGCAAGCTCGCCGAGCTGCTCCGCGACGAGGCGCCCGCCGGCGTCGAGCTCGACATCGTCGAGGGCCTGGGCGAGCTGCCGTTCTACAACGAGGACCTCGACGCCGCCTCCGCGCCGGCCGCGGCCGTCGCCCTGCGCGAGCGCGTCTCCGGCGCCGACCGCGTCCTCGCCGTCACGCCGGAATACAACGGCACCATGCCGGCTGTCCTCAACAACGCCATCGACTGGCTCTCGCGGCCCTACGGCGCGGGCGCGCTCGTCGGCAAGCCGTTCGGTGTCGTCGGGGCGACCCCGACGCCCTACGGCGGCAAGTGGGCCCACGCCGACACCGTGCGCTCGGCCGGCATCGCCGGAGCCGTCGTGGTCGAGGAGGTCACCGTCTCCCAGTCGGCCATCGAGGTCGACCCCACCACCGACGCCGACGTCCGCGCCAAGCTGGTCGCCGCCGTCACGACGCTGGCCGAGTTCGCGCCGGCGGTCTCTGCCGCCTGACGTCCCCGAGGTTTGGAGGCTCGCAAGCTCGCACCTCAACCACCGGCATAGGGTCGGGGCGTGGCCGAACTCCACGACCTGACCGCCCTCGAGCAGGGGGAGCTGATCCGCTCCGGCGAGACCAGCCCCGTCGAGCTCACCGAGCACTACCTGCAGCGCATCGAACGCGCCGCCGCCGTCTCCTCGGAGTACGTCGACGGCGCGTTCGCGTTCCTCGACCCCGACGCCGCGCGCCGGCGTGCCCGCGAGGTCGCCGCGGTGGGTCCGGTGGGCGACGGTGCGTCACCGCTCGCCGGCGTACCGACCGCGATCAAGGACCTCAACCTGACCCGCGGGGTGCCGACGGCCTTCGGCTCGCCCGCCTTCGCCGGCTACGTGCCGGAGGTGTCGGACGGCGTCACGCTGGCGATCGAGGACGCCGGCATGGTGAGCCTCGGCAAGACCAGCACGCCCGAGTTCGGCTCACCCTGCTACACCGAGCCGGAGGGGCGGCCGCCTGCGGTGACGCCCTGGGACACCACCCGGATGGCCGGCGGCTCGTCCGGTGGTGCCGCCTCGGCGGTCGCGGCCGGACTGGTCTCGGTGGCGCAGGGGTCCGACGGCGGCGGCTCGATCCGGATCCCGGCATCCTGCTGTGGCCTGGTCGGCCTCAAGCCGACCCGCGGCCGGATCTCCGGCTTCCCGATGTACGGCGACCCGGTCGGTCTCGCCACGTCGGGCTCGATCGCCCGGTCGGTCGCGGACGCGGCCGCGCTGCTCGACGTGCAGGCGGGGCGGCGGATCGGCGACCCGACATGGGCGCCCGCGGCGGGTGAGACCTTCCTGGCAGCGACCCGGCGCGAGCCCGGACGCCTGCGGATCGCCTGCTTCGACGCGCCCGTGATCGCCGAGGTCGACATCGACCCGGAGGTACGGGCGGCCTATGACGCCACGACCGCCTTGCTGTCCTCGCTCGGCCACGTGGTCGAGGACATCGCCGTCCCGATCCCGCCGGAGGCCGTCGGCGTCTTCGAGACCTGCTGGGCCGTGCTGACGGCCCTGTCGACCGTGACCCTGACGCCGGAGCAGCGCGGCACGCTGCGGCCGTTGACCCGGTGGCTGGGCGAGCGCGGGGAGGCGGTGTCCGGCCCGGAGTTCGGGCTGGCGATCGGTCAGCTGCGACGGCATGCGGCGGACGCGCTCGTCGCGCTCACGCCGTACGACGCCGTGCTGACGCCGACGCTCGCCACCGTCCCGCTGCCCGTCGGCGCGATCCGCGACGACACCGATCCGGCCGCCGACTTCGAGGCGCAGAAGCGGTTCACCCCGTGGACCTCCGCCTGGAACGTCACCGGCATGCCCGCCATCTCGCTGCCGCTCCACCAGTCGTCGACCGGGCTGCCGATCGGCATGATGCTCGCCGCGCGCCCCGCCGAGGAGGGCGTCCTGCTCTCCCTCGCCGCCCAGCTCGAGGCCGCGCAGCCGTGGCGGGGCCGGCGGCCGCCGCTGTGGTGATGTAACACGTTGCTGGCCGATCAGGGCGACCCGAGTCGGATGTAACACGTTGTTGGCCCGCCTACGCGACCCGTGTCGGCGAAATCAGGCTCTGCACGGTCCCCGAACATCCGACACGGTCCCCCAAGGTCGGCCGACGACGTGTTACATCCGACTCAGGGCTGCCAGGCCGGCGATCAGCGTGTTACAGCCCGAACCACCCCGGCGCCGCGGCCCGGAAATCGGGAGGGGCGAGGGAGCCGGCGCCTGCCGGGAGTACGCCGAGCACGGGCACGCCGGTGATGCGGGGGAGGTCGTCGCGGTTGCAGGACTCAGCCAGCGCGGGCTCGGCCGGCCAGGCGCCGATGATCAGGCCGGCCGGCTCGACCTGGACGGCGCGCAGGGCGGTGACGGTGAGCTCGGTGTGGTTGAGGGTGCCGAGGCCGGCGCGGGTGACCACGACGACCTCGACGGGGGAGGAGACGACGTCGTCGGGTCCCCGGCGGCGCAGGGCGAAGGTGAGGTCGCGGGCGATGTCGAGCAGGGTGCCGCCCTCGGCGTCGAGTCGGACGAGGAGGCCGCCGGCGCCCTCGACGATGACCAGGTCGTACGACGCCCCGGCGATCAGCTCCCGGATGCGGCTGACGTGCTCGCGCACGGGCGGGATCGGCACCCCCTGGCGGCGGGCGGCGGTGTCCGGCGCGAGTGGCTCGTCGAGCGCCACGAACTGCACGGCCTCCACCCCGGCCAGCCCCCGCACCGTGGCGACGTCGGGCACGTCGGGGTGCGCGCCGCCGATGCCGGTCTGCACCGGCTTCACGACGAGCACCCGCTCGCCGGCGGCCACCGCTCGGGCAGCGAGCGCGGCGGTGGCGACGGTCTTGCCGACCCCGGTGTCGGTGCCGGTCACCACCACCACGCGGGTCACTGGTGCTCCTTCACGAGTGCCACCAGCGTCTCGACCGCACGCGCCCAGTCGTCGGCCGGCACGCCGGCGGTGACCGTGATCCGCAGCCGGGAGATGCCGTCGGGCACGGACGGCGGGCGGAAGCAGCCGACCCGCAGCCCGGCCTCGAGTGCGGCAGCCTGCGCGGCGACCGCTGCCTGCGGCGAGGACATCGGCACGGACAGCACGGCGCCCGCGGGCGCGACCACGCCGAGCGCGTCCGCCAGCGCGGCGACCCGCGCGCGCACGGTCGCGCCCAGCTCGGGACGACGCCGGATCTCCCGCAGCGCCGCCAGCGCACCGGCAGTCGACGCGGGGGCGAGCCCGGTGTCGAAGATGAACGGCCGCGCGCGGTTGACCAGGTGCTCGCGCAGGGCGACCGGCCCGAGGATCGCGCCGCCCTGGCTGCCCAGCGCCTTCGACAGCGTCGCACTGACGACGACGTGCGGCAGACCGGCCAGCCCCAGCTCGGCCACCAGGCCGGGGCCGTGGACGCCGACGCCGTGGGCCTCGTCGGCGACCAGCAGGGCGGCGTACTCCTCGCAGAGCGCGGCCAGCTCGACCAGCGGAGCGGCGTCGCCGAGCACCGAGTAGACGGACTCCGCGAGCACCATCGCGCGCTCACCCGCCTCCGCGGCGGAGACCAGGCCGGCGCGGACGGCCTCCACGTCACTGTGCGGCACCACGGTCAGCTGCGCGCGGGAGAGCCGGACCGCGTCGACCAGCGAGGCGTGGATGTGCGCGTCCGAGATCACCCGCGTGGTGCGGTCCGCGAGCGCGGAGACGATCGCGAGGTTGGCGTGGTAGCCGGTCGAGAAGACCAGCGCGGACGGCTGCCCGAGGTAGTCGGCCAGCTCCTGCTCGAGCTCGGCGTGCAGTGCGAAGGTGCCGGTGACGAGCCGCGAGGCGCTGGCGCCGGACCCCCACTCCAGCGCGGCATCCGCGGCCGCCCGCCGGACGGCGGAATCGCGGGCGAGGCCGAGGTAGTCGTTGCCGGCGAGGTCGGTCGTCGGGTCGTCGGCCGGCCGCTCGCGCAGCCGCCGGGTCAGCCCCGCCTCTTCGCGCGTGCTCGCCTCGTCGGCCAGCCACTGCTGCCAAGCGCTGGCTTTTCCGGGGTCCCCGCGGCGTTGTTCGGGGGAGCGCAGCGGAGGAGAAGAAGGTCGTGGGGTGATTTTCATCCGGCTCGCACCGCCGCTCCGATCCCCGCGACGAGCGTGTCCAGCTCGTCGTCACTGATGACGTAGGGCGGCATGGCATAGACCAGGTCGCGGAAGGGACGCAGCCACACGCCTGCCTCGATGGCCGCGTCGGTCGCCGCCACCACGTCGACGTCGTGGTCGAGCTGTACGACGCCCACGGCGCCGATCGTCCGCACGTCGGCCACGCCCGGCGCCTCCCGCAGCGGCTCCAGCCCGGCCGTCAGCCGGTCGGCGATCCGGCCCACGTCGGCGGCCCAGTCGGAGGAGACCAGCAGGTCGATCGACGCGCTCGCGACCGCGCAGGCCAGCGGGTTGCCCATGAACGTCGGGCCGTGCATCACCACGCCGGCCTCGCTCGCGGAGATGCCGCGGGCGACCTCGTCGGTGGTCAGTACCGCGGCGAGGGTGAGGTAGCCGCCGGTCAGTGCCTTGCCGACGCAGAGGATGTCGGGGGTCACGAGCTCACTGACGAAGAGGTGGCCGGTGCGGCCGAAGCCGGTCGCGATCTCGTCGAAGACGAGCAGCAGGTCGTGCTCGTCGGCGAGGTCGCGCAGCACCACGAGGCACTCGGGGTCGTAGGCCCACATGCCGCCCGCCCCCTGGAGCAGCGGCTCGACGATGATCCCGGCGAGCTCGCTGCGGTGCGCGGCGATCTCGTTCACCAGATGCGATGCCCACATCTCGACGTAGCCCGGCCCCGCGCCGATCCGCGGTGGGACCTGCCCGAAGACCTGCGTCGGCAGGACTCCCTGCCACATCGCGTGCATCCCGCCCTCGGGATCGGTGACGCTCATCGGGTGCGCGGTGTCACCGTGATAGCCGCCGCGGACGGTGAGCATCCGGGTGCGCTCGGGGCGCCCGCGCCCGCGTTGGTACTGCAGCACCATCTTCATCGCGACCTCGACCGACACCGACCCGGAGTCGGCGAGGAAGACCCGCTCCAGCGGCTCCGGGGTCATCGACACGAGCCGCTGCCCGAGCTCCACTGCAGGCGCGTGGGTGAGCCCGCCGAACATCACGTGCGAGAACTCGCCGGCCTGCCGGGAGAGGGCCGCGTCGAGGACCGGGTGCCGGTAGCCGTGGATCGCCGCCCACCAGGACGACATGCCGTCGACGACCTCGCGGTCGTCGTACCCGAGCCTCGGGTCGGTGAGGGTGAGCCGTGCGCCGGACGCGCCGGTGACGAGCCGCACCGGGGTGGGCTCGGTCATCGACGTGTAGGGGTGCCAGAGGTGCTCGCGGTCGAAGGCGAGGGTTTCGGCGGTCGCGAGCACGGGCGTGGTCCTCAGGCGTTGGCGGCGACTTCGGTGCCCGCGCCGCGGGCGCGGATCACCGGCTTGTTGTCCTCGGCGGGCGCCTGGGCGATCGAGCAGCCGCCGCAGCCGTCGCCGCACCCGGTGCCCGCCGACGAGCCGCACGGCGTGGTCGACACCGCGTGCGACCGGTGCACGGTCGCGGCGTTGGCTGCGTTGAGCTCGTGGGTGGCGATCAGCTCGGCGAAGCCGGCGTCGTCGAGGCCGAGGATCGAGAAGCCGTTGTCGCGCAGCATGTGCAGGTCGGCGAGTGCGTCCTGGCCCTCGGAGGTGAGGTAGTCGCCGAGGAAGATCGAGTTCGCGACGTGCAGCGCGGTCGCCTGCAGCGTCCGCAGGTGCAGCTCGCGGCCGCCGGCGATGCGGATCTCCTTGTCGGGGCACACGAAGCGCGCCATCGTCAGGATCTTGACGCAGCGGGTGGGGGAGAGCTCCCAGGTGTTCTCGTACGGCGTGCCGTCGAACGGCATCAGGAAGTTCACCGGGATCGAGTCGGTGTCCAGCGCCTTCAGCGCGAAGAGGGCCTCGACCAGCTGCTCATCGGTCTCGCCGAGTCCGGCGATCAGGCCGGAGCAGGGGGACAGGCCGGCCGACTTGGCCCTGCCGATGGTGTCGATCCGGTCCTCGTAGGTGTGGGTCTGGACGATGTTGTCGTGGTGGGACTCGGCGGTGTTGATGTTGTGGTTGTAGGCGTCGACCCCGGCGTCCTTGAGTCGCTCGGCCTGGCCGTCCTTGAGCAGGCCCAGACAGGCACAGACCTCGACGCCTTCGTATTCATCCTTCAGCGCCTCGGTCATCTCCACGACCTTGTCGATGTCGCGGTTCGACGGCCCGCGGCCCGAGGAGACCATGCAGACGCGGGTGGCGCCGCCGCGGAGGCCGGCGCCGGCCTGCTCGAGGGTCTCCTCCTTGGAGAGGTAGGAGTACTTGAGGATCGGCGCCTCGGAGCCGACGGCCTGGCTGCAGTAGTTGCAGTTCTCCGGACACAGGCCCGACTTGAGGTTGACCAGGTAGTTGACCTTGACCGTGTTGCCGAAGTGCTGGCGGCGCAGCCGACCGGCTGCCGCGACGAGAAACATCAGTTCGAGGTCGGGCGCCTGGAGGACCGCCAGGGCGTCGGCCTCGGTGGCCTCGCTGTCGGGGCCGCCGTCGAGGATGCGGGTCGCCAACGCGTTGAAGTCGATGCTCATGGGGCTCCTTCGGCCGAACTGAACAGTGTTCAGGTCGAGAGGATACGTGAGGCCCGATGGCCTACGCCACCCGTCTCAGTCGTCACCCAGCCCGCGCGCGTGCAGCGCGTCCCCGGTCGCGCGGGCGTGGGCGACCACCCGGATGACCAACGGGGTCAGCAGCGCGCGCGGGTTGCGCTCGAGGCCGCGCGCCCGCGCGGCGTCGCGGGTCTCGGCGGCGATCTCGAGCGTGAGCGGGATGCTGCGGATGGTCAGCGAGAACGCCAGCGCCACCAGCTCCGGGCTGACCCCGAAGCGGCGGAAGGGCTCGAGCCACCGGGTGACCGCGTCGATCATCTGCTCCGCCGACGTGGTCGTGGTGAAGACCGTCGCGAGCAGCACCATCGCCACCAGCGCACCCACGACGACGAAGGCATGCTCGGGACCCCGCTGCCAGGTCTGGTACGCCGACAGCAGCACCAGTCCGATCAGCACTCCGCGCAGCGCCCGCACGGCCCGGCCGAGCCGCACGCGCGCGACGAACGCGAGGACCAGGGCGAGTGCCAGCAGGCCACTGGTGGTCGGCACGCCGCGGAACACGACGGCCAGCACGCTCAGGACGACCAGGCCCGACAGCTTCGCGCCGACCGGCAGCCGGTGCAGCACGGTGGTGCCCGGCTGGTAGTCCCCGATCGGGCTGGCCGCCATCAGGTGTCCTGCGGGGTGACGGCGAGGGCCCGGTAGTGCGCCACGACCTCGGCCGGCGCGCCGTCGGCGACCACGGCGCCGTCGTCGATCAGCAGGGCGCGGTCGCAGCGCTGCGCGAGGTCGAGGTCGTGGGTGGCGAGCACCAGCTGCTGTGGCAGCCCGAGCAGCAGGTCGCCGATGCGCCGGGCGTTGCGGAGGTCGAGCAGGGTGGTCGGCTCGTCGGCCACGAGGATGGCCGGATCGGTGGCGAGCACGCCCGCGATGGCGAGGAGCTGGCGCTGGCCGCCGGAGAGCGTGTGGACGCTGCGATCTGCGAGCTCGGCCAGCCCGTAGCCGGCCAGCACCGTCCGGGCGGCCTCGCTGCGTGCCTCGCGGCCGCGGACGCGGTGGCGCAGGGACAGGGCGACGTCCTCGAGCACCGTCGGCATCACGAGCTGCGCGCTGGGGTCGGTGAAGACGAAGCCGACGCGGCGTCGTACGTCCCGACCTTTGCGGGCGACGTCCAGGCCGTCGACCACGACCCGCCCGGCGGTCGGCTCGACCAGCCCGTTGACCAACCGGGCGAGCGTCGACTTCCCCGAGCCGTTGGGGCCGATCAGGGCGATCCGCTGCTCGGTCAGCTCGAGGCTGGTCTCGCGCAGGATCGTCACCTCCGGCGCCGGTCCACCCGGCGTCGGGGCGGTGACGACGACCCGCTCGAGCTGGATCCGGCTCATGCCGGGCTGAGCTCCTCGGTGACGTCGACGGGGCGCCGCCGGCGGGCGATCAGGTCCGGGAAGGCGCGATGCACGGCCGTGGCGACCAGCGCCATGACGATGTTCTTGGCGATGTCACCGGGGAAGTAGGCGGCGTCGTACGTGAAGGCCTCGCGGATGCTCAGGTCCGCCCGCCAGGCGAGGTTCAGCGGGCCGAGGGTGTGGACGAAGACGAAGCTGCTGAGCAGGCCGCAGGTGAAGACGAGGGTGAAGTCCGTGGCGCGCGCGGCGTTGCGGTGGACGAGGTAGCCGCAGAGCGCCGCCGCGAGCGGGAAGGCGACGAGGTAGCCCGCCGTCACGCCGCTGTAGTGCGCGATGCCGGACGAGCCGCCCGAGTAGATCGGCAGCACCAGGCCCAGGGCGAGATAGAGCACGACGGCCAGGAAGCCGCGGCGCGGACCGAGGACGGCGCCGGCGAGCAGGACGCCGAAGGTCTGCAGGGAGTACGGCACGCCGACCCCGGTCTTGATGTCGGGGAGGATCGCGCACACCGCGATGAGCGCGGCGAAGGCGGCGATGAGGGCGACGTCCATCAGGGGGCGGCGGGTCATGGAGATGCTTTCGTCGAAGTGAGCGGGGCCGGCCGAGGCTCGGCCCGGACTGAACGGTGTTAAGGTTAGAGTGGGGTCTCAGATCGGGCCAGTCAGGGGGAGGGGGAGATGCGTTACCGCAAGACCGACGTCGTCGCCCGGGCGATCGCCCTGCTCGACTCGACCGGGGTCGACCAGCTGTCCATGCGCAAGCTCGCCGCCGACCTCGGCATCCAGCCCAGCGCGCTCTATCACCACTTCACCAACAAGGACGCCCTGCTCGCTGCGATCGCGGAGGAGCTGCTCGTCCGTGGCCGCCGGGGCGCCGAGATCGTCACCTGGGACGCCGAGCTCCGCCTGGTCTGCGCCGAGCTGCGCGACGCGATGCTCGCCTGCCGTGACGGCGCCGCCCTCGTCGCACGCGTTCACGCCCTGGGCCTGGGCGCCACCGGTCCCGAGCAGCGGATGGCCGATGCCCTGTCCCGGGCGGGTGCGGACGGCGATCTCGCGCGCGTGGGTGCCCGGACGCTGCAGCACTTCGTGTTCGGCCACGTGATCGACGAGCAGCTCCAGCAGCAGGGCCGACCGACGGCAGACCGCGCCTACGACACCGACGACTTCCACGTCGGCCTGACCGTCGTGCTCGCCGGACTCCGCGCCCGCCTCGGCTGACGCCGGCTCTCCGCTTCGCGTCAGCCAGCCGGGGGTCGCTTGTCGTTATCGTGGCGGAAACACCGAGGAGGCACAGTGGAGGACATGGCATCGAGGACGCAGAAGCCGGTGACGGTGGTCCTGTTCGGGGCGACCGGCGACCTGGCTCGCCGCAAGCTGCTGCCGGGGATGCTCCACCTGTTCGAGACCGGCCTGCTGCCCGACCTGCGCATCGTCGGTACGTCGCTCGACGACCACACCACCGAGTCCTTCGTCGCGTTCGTGCACGAGGCGGTCAAGGAGTTCTCCGGGGACGACGGCGACATGGCCGCCTGGCCTGAGTTCGCCCAGCAGCTGCACTGGGCGCCCGGCGCCGAGGGTGCCTCCGGCCTGCGGGCCGCGGTCGAGAAGGCCGAGTCCGGGCGCGACGGCGACCGGATCCGCCTGCACTACCTGAGCGTCCCGCCCAAGGCCGCGCTCTCGGTCGTGAAGACCCTCGACGAGGCCGACCTCGTCGAGGGCAGCCGGATCATCATGGAGAAGCCGTTCGGCGTCGACCTTGCGTCCGCCAAGGCGCTCAACGCCGAGCTGCACCAGACCTTCGAGGAGTCGCAGATCTATCGGATCGACCACTTCCTCGGCAAGGAGGCGGCCCAGAACATCCTCGCGTTCCGGTTCGCCAACGGTCTCTTCGAGCCGATCTGGCACCGCAACAACATCGACCACATCCAGATCGACGTCCCCGAGGAGCTCGGGCTCGACCAGCGCGCCAACTTCTACGAGTCCACCGGCGCCTACAAGGACATGGTGGTCACCCACCTCTTCCAGGTGCTCGCCTTCATCGCGCTGGAGCCGCCGACCGAGCTGACGCCGCACGCCATCAACGAGGAGAAGAACAAGGTCTTCCGCTCGATGCTGCCGATCGATCCTGCGGACGTGGTGCGCGGGCAGTACCAGGGCTACCGCGACATCCCCGGCGTCGCACCCGAGTCGGAGACCGAGACCTTCATCGCGCTCAAGTGCTACATCGACAACTGGCGCTGGGCCGGCGTGCCGTTCTACCTGCGCACGGGGAAGCGGCTGGCCGAGGGCGCGCGGATCATCTCGATCGCCTTCAAGGAGCCCCCGAAGTCGATGTTCCCGAGCAATTCGGGCGTCGGCGACCACGGGCCCGACCACCTGACCTTCGACCTCGCCGACAAGGCCAAGATGTCGCTGTCCTTCTACGGCAAGCGACCGGGTCCCGGCATGAAGCTCGACAAGCTCTCCATGCAGTTCGCGATGACCGACACCACCTGGGCCGGCTCCGTCCTGGAGGCCTACGAGCGGTTGATCTACGACGCCGCGCGCGGCGACCAGACGCTGTTCACCTCCGCCGAGGGCATCGAACGGCTGTGGGAGGTCTCTGCGCCACTGCTCGACAACCCGCCCGTCGTGCGGCCCTACCGTCAGGGCAGCTGGGGACCGAACCAGATCCACCAGCTGATCGCCCCCTATGCCTGGCGGCTGCCGTTCGAACGCGCCTGGCGCGACCCGAACGCGACGGGTTGACGGATCGGTTCTCCGCAGAATCGCCTGTCACCGTCGGCCCACTCTGGAAGGCTGCCGGCTGACCCCCTGGTTCCCTTCTGAAGAGGTTGTGATGTCTTCACGTCTGCGCCCGCTCGGTGGCGCGTTCCTTGCCGCTGCCCTCGCCCTCCCGGTGATCCCGACCGCCGCTCACGCCGACGACGGCAAGGGGCCCGGCGCCGCGTCGGGCCCCACCGCCCGCCAGGCAGCCGCGTCGGCCACCCTGGCCAGGGCCGAGGCCGCCTTCGAGGGCCCGGCCGCGGGCGATCCGTCCCGCTCCGCGACCCTGGCGCTGCGCGACCTGCGGGTCGCGCTCGGTGATCTGCCCCGCGCGGACCGCGCGGTGGCGAGAGCGCTGCTCGCCCGCCCCCTGGGGCCACAGACCGTCTGCAGTGCCTCCACGTGCGTGCACTACACGACCGTGGGCGAGGACGCCGTGGCCAGTGTGGACAACAGCGGCAACAGCATTCCCGACTACGTCGACACCGTGCTCGCCACCGTCGATCAGGTGCGGCAGACCTACGTCGACGCCGGCTACCGGCCCCCGCTGTCGGACGCCGACTCGCCCGACAACGGCGGCGACGGCAGGCTCGACGTCTACCTCGAGGACCTGGTCAACGAGGACGAGTCGCTCTACGGCTACTGCGACAGCGACGATCCGAAGACCCAGCCGGGATCGCTGGAGCCCGGCTACGACGTGTCCGCCTACTGCGCCCTCGACAACGACTTCTCGGTCGAGGAGTTCGGCGCACCGCCGCTGGACAGCCTCCGGGTGACGGTCGCCCACGAGTACTTCCATGCCGTGCAGTACGCCTACGACTTCCTCGAGGACGGCTGGCTGATGGAGGCCACGGCCACCTGGGCCGAGGACGAGCTCTACGACGACGTCAACGACAACCGGCAGTACCTGTCCGCCGGGCAGCTCCGACGGCCGTCGGTCTCGCTCGACACCTGGAGCGGAAGCACGCACTACGGCAACTGGATCTTCTTCCGTCGCCTCTCCGAGCGCTTCCCCGCAGCTCAGGGCGGACTCCCGACCATCGTCCGCGACATCTGGAACCGCCTGGACGGGCGTGCCGGTGCCGTCGACGACTTCTCGATGGGGGCCATCACCCGCGTGCTCAAGGCTCGCGGGACGACCTTCCAGCGGGAGTACGCCCTGTTCGCGGTCGCCAACCGCAACTCCCGCAGGGCCTATGCGGAGGGAGCTTCCTATCCGGTCGCGCCGGCGAGGGCCGTCAACGTGAGTGCCACCCGACGGGGCAGCAACCCGGCGGCGTACGCGCCGCGGATGCGGCACCTCACCTCGGCCACGGTGCGCTACGTCCCGCGGGGCCTGACCGCGCGCAACTGGAAGCTCAAGCTCGCCTTCAACCTGGACAACAGGGTCCGCGGCTCCTTCGCCGCGGTCACCACGATCAGGCGCAACGGCACACGCAGCACCACCCTGGTGCCGCTCAACGCTCGGGGCGACGCGGTGATGCGGGTGCCGTTCACGACCGCCACGGTCGCAGCGGTCGAGGTCACCCTGCTCAACACGAGCATCCGCTACCGCAACTGCTGGGACTTCGCGACGCCCTACGCGTGCGGAGGCGGGACCTCGGCCGACGACAACCTGCGGCAGAGCGTCGATCCGATCGCCTACCGCTGAGCGAGCCGCGTCAGGCCGTGCGGAACTCGTAGTCGTCCAACGGGAACCGCGCGGCCTCGCGGTGGGCGGACAGCGTCGAGGTCGGGCGCAGTAGCACGGCTTCGCCGTGCTGGTTGTAGTAGTAGCTGCGCGCGGTCGAGCACTGGCCGGCGTTGAACACCGAGTTGTCGAGCAGACCGGTCATCCGGTCGAGGAACTCGGTGTTCGCCTGCTCGGTGACCTCGAAGACCTCCGCCTCCCTCTTCTCCATTCCCTTGAGCAGGCGTGCCATGTGCGCCATCTGCGTCTCGATGGTCGTGAAGTAGGACAGGCCCGAGTAGGAGTACGGGCTGTTGAGCGAGAAGAAGTTCGGGAACTTCGGCACCGCGATGCCCTCGTAGGCGCTGAAACGGGTCTCGCGCCACCACGTGCCGAGGTTGCGGCCCTCGCGGCCGATGATCTCGATGGCGGGGAAGTTGGTCTCCCACAGGTCGAAGCCGGTCGCGAGGACGAGCACGTCGAGGTCGGCCCGCTCGCCGTCCGCGGTCACGATGCCGGTCGCGTCGACGTGGTCGATCGAGGTGGTCTCGAGGTGCACGTGCGGCTGCGTCAGCGTCGGGTAGTAGGTGTTGCTGAAGGTGGGTCGCTTGCAGCCGAAGTCGTAGTCGGGCGTCAGCTTCGCGCGCAGCTCGGGGTCCTTGACCTGGCGCCGCAGGTGCGCCTCACAGGCGCGCCTGCCGATCTGGTTGGCGGCCGGCAGGTTCCGGAAGTGCAGCACCCCGGCGACCATCATCAGCTCGAGGATCGACGTACCGGCGAGGCGGGCGACCCGCTGCGTCAGCGGCAGCTTGGCGAAGGCGCCGCGGACCAGTCCCGGCACGGGGCCGTCCAGCTTCGGGCTGACATAGATCGGCGTCCGCTGGAAGACGGTGAGGTGGCCGGCGATCTTCGCCAGCTCGGGGATCAGCTGCACGGCGGTGGCGCCGGTCCCGATGATGCCGACCCGCTTGCCCTCGAGCTCCACGTCGTCGTCCCACCGGGTGGTGTGCACGACCGTGCCGGCAAAGTCCTCGATGCCCGCGATGTCGGGCAGCTTCGGCTGCGAGAGGAACCCGGTCGCGGTCAGCAGGAAGCGGCCGACGACCGTCTCGCCGGTGGTGAGCCTGACGTGCCAGGTCGAGCTCTCCTCGTCCCAGCGGGCGCCGTCGACGACGGTGTCGAAGCGCATGTGCCGACGCAGGTCGTACTTGTCGGCGACGTGCTCGGCGTACTTCTTGAGCTCGGGCCCCGGTGCGAAGAGACGCGACCAGTGCGGGTTGGGCTCGAAGGAGTAGGAGTAGGTCGCCGATGGGATGTCGACGGCGAGGCCGGGATAGCGGTTGACGTGCCACGTGCCGCCGAGGTCGTCCTCGCGCTCGAGGATCGCCAGGTCGTCGTGGCCGAGGCGCTTGAGCTGGATGGCGGCTCCCATCCCGCCGAAGCCGGCGCCGACGATGACGGCGTCGTGGACGTGGGTCGCGGCACTCATGCGTTGCTCCGATCGGTGCTGTCGTTGCTCCGGGTGGCGCCGGCAGCATGGTCGAGACGTGCGGAGTACGACGCCCGCGCCGACTCGTCGGGGTGGAGGGCGCGGTCGCCCTTGATCACCTTGCGGACCCGGTCCAGCACCGGGACGGGGACGAGGTGACTGCCGGCGGCCAGCGCCCCGACGTAGCGGGGGACGGCGATCTCCGCGGCGCGGTTGGCGACGGAGGCGATCACCGCGTGGGCGATGTCCTCGGGCGCGACCTTGGGGATCGGCTTCATGTCGAAGCCGGAGGCGAGGTCGGTGTCGACGGCGCTCGGCAGGATCGCGGTGAGCGTGACGCCGTGTGGTGCCATCTCCAGCCGGGTCGCGGCGGTGAGACCGACGACGGCGAACTTGCTCGCGTTGTAGACCGCGAGGCCCGGCACGGGGAACTTGCCGGCGAGGGAGGCGATGTTGACGACGTGGCCGTGGCGGCGCTCGACCATGCCGGGCAGCACCCGGCGCATGCCGTTGAGGACGCCCTGGACGTTGACCTCCATCGTCAGCCGGTCGACGGCCGGGGTCTGGTCGAGGAAGGCGCCGCTCGGCATCACGCCGGCGTTGTTGACCAGCACGTCGACCGGACCGTGCTCGGCCTCGGCAGCATCCACGAAGGCGTCGTACGACGCCGCGTCGGCCACGTCGACGTGGTGGGCGCTGGCGCCGGTCTCGGTCGCCATGGCGGTGGCGGCGTCGAGGTCGAGATCGCCGATGGACACACGCGCGCCGCGGGCGAGGAAGGCCTCGGCGGTCGCACGGCCGATGCCGCGGGCGCCGCCGGTGATGACGACGTGGGCGCCGTCGAGATCGATGCGGGTGGGTCGGGTCATGACAGGGGCTCCAGGGTCGTGAGGCGTCGGGAGACGAGGGTGGGGGCCGAGGCCCGGGCGGTGGCGCGCACGTCCTTGAGACGAGCGGCATCCATGAAGTTGGCACCCATCGCGTCGAGGTCGGCGCGGCTGGGCTCGATCCGGGCGACGCGGGCTCCAGCGGCGCGCAGCGCCGCGACCTCGCGGTCGACGCGGCGGGTCATGGGGTGGCGCAGCAGCCGCTCCCCGCGGACAAGGCCGCGCGCGGGCGCGCCGCCGTGGCTCGACATGGGCGCCACGATGACGACCTCGTCGATCCGGCCGTCGGCGACCTCGGGCAGCAGCAGGTCGGCCGAGGTCGGGGACACGGCGCCACCGTCGAGCAGCCGTCGGCCACCGACCTTGACCGGCGGGAACCAGCCGGGGATCGCCCAGCTCGCGGAGATGGCGGTGCCGAGCGTGGTCGCGGGTGCGTCGGGGTGGCCCAGCGGGACCCGCTCGCCGGTGCGGGCGTCGGCCGCGACCAGCCACGTGGCGGGGTGCTTCGTCCAGCCGCTCCGGGTGGCGAGCGCGTCCCCCAGGTCGACGAGCCAGTGCGCATCGCCGCCGCCGCGGGGAAGCAGGCCGGAGAGCCCGGCGAGCAGGTCGACCCGGCGGCGCAGGGCGGCCAGCGTCAAGCCGATCCCGGGCAGTGAGGGCCGGGGAAGGCCGGGCAGCTTGCCCGGGGCGTCGGGGGAGGAGAGGTGCGCGGCGACCGTGCGGTCGGCGGCGGTGTCGATCGCCGAGGCCCGGATGCCCGAGCCCAGCATCGCGACGAGCTCGGCACCGGCCGACGTACCGACGAGGACGTCGGCAGTGCGCGGGTCCCAGCCCTGCCGCTCCAGCTCGGCGAGGACGGCGGCCGTCCACGCGAAGCCGAGGGTGCCGCCGCACCCGATCACCAAGGCACGTCCCACGAGGTCCCCCTGACCGAACGGAATGGAATGTCAGTTTCGGAACGTATCGTCATTTTCGCCGGCGCTGCAATAGGCTCGACGGCATGACGACGGTGGATCCCGGGCTCTCGCGGGTGGAGCGGCGCAAGGCCGAGACGCGGCGCGAGATCATCGACGCGGCCTTCACCTGCTTCGCCGAGCAGGGCTATCACGCCACGGGGATCGCCGACATCGCCACGCGGCTCGGGATCGGCCACGGCACCTTCTATCGCTACTTCGAGAACAAGCGCGACATCGTCGAGCACGTCATCGACGACCTGATCGAGCGGATCGTGGCCACGCTCGCTGCCGAGAACGCGCCGGACGCGGTGAGCACGCTGGAGGACTATCGCGCGCAGTCGGAGCGGATCGGTGCCGGCCTCGCGCGGATCTTCAGCGAGGACCCGCGGGTGGCGCAGCTGCTCCTCTCCGCGGCCGGCATCGACGACGCGATGCGCGAGCGGATGCTCGATCTCTTCGACACGACGACGCCGCTCACCGCGGCCTACCTCGAGCACGGCGTGCGACTCGGCTACCTGCGCGCGGACCTCGACGTGGAATCCACCGGCCAGGCGATCAACGGCATGATCCTCGGCTCGGTCCTCGCCGCGCTCCGTGATCCGACACCGGAGCGTCAGGCCCGCTTGAGCGCGGCCATCCGGGCGGTGATGTACGACGGCATCGCCGCTCGGTGAAGTGCGGACGAAGGCGCAAACTGGACATTGTCACGTTGATAGGTAGTCTTTATCACCAATCGTAACTTGGCGATGGGGGTCCACTCATGTGGCTGGTCGCAGCATTCGCCCTCGCTGGCGGTCTCGCGCAGCTCGTCGACGGCACACTCGGCATGGGGTTCGGGGTCACCTCCGCCACCGTGCTGCTGGCGCTCGGCGTCGCCCCGGCCACGGCCAGCGCGGCGACGCATGCCGCGAAGCTGCCGACCACGTTGATCTCCGGCCTGTCGCACTGGCGTGAGGGCAATGTCGACCGCGCGGTGCTGCTGCGGGTGGCGATCCCCGGCGCGATCGGTGGCTTCCTCGGCGCCGTCATCCTGACCTCGATCAGCCTCGAGGCGGCGAAGTCGTCGATGGCCGGGCTGCTGGTCTTCTTCGGTGTCGTGATCCTGGTGCGCTTCGGCTTCGGTCTGCGGATCATCCCGGTCCCGAAGGGCGGCCACACCGCCCGCTGGCTCTCGCCGATCGGCCTGCTGGGTGGCTTCGTCGACGCCACGGGCGGTGGCGGCTGGGGTCCGGTCGTGACGCCGAGCCTGATGACCGTCACGCGACACGAGCCGCGCAAGGTCGTGGGCACCACCAACGCTGCCGAGTTCGTCGTCGCCGTCTCGGTCTCGACGGGGTTCATCACCGGCGCCGCCCACCAGGACATCCCGTGGCTCCCGGTCCTCGGTCTCGTCCTCGGCGGCGTCTGCGTCGCCCCGATCGCCGCCCGACTGGCCGGCCGGCTGCCCCACGCCCCGATGGGCGCGATGGTCGGTGGCCTGGTGATCCTGGTCAACGCGGTCACCATCGTCGGCGCCTTCGGTGATCTGCCGCTGTGGCTCGACCTCGCGCTGATGCTCGGCTGGATCGGCTTCGTCTCCCGGATCGCCTGGGCGGCCTGGGGTCGCGAGAAGGCCGAGCGCGCCGCTGTCGAGGAGGGTGAGCTCACGCTGCCAGTTGGCTGATCAGCCGTGCGGTGAAGTGGGCTTCGAGGCGCGAGCCGCTGGCCCCACTGCTGGTGTCGGTGGTGATGCGTCGTGTGCCGGTCGGGTCGACCAGGTAGTGGGCCCCGTAGGGATCTCGCCCGATGGTGATCTCAGGGGTTGGGTTGTCGTACTTCCCAGTTGTCGTGAGTCTTGATCCGGTGGTGGCTTCTCGTGACGGGGCCCAGGTTGTCCGTGGACGTCTCTCCGCCTTCGCCGTGGGGGATCTGGTGGTCGAGGTCCATCTCCCTGCTGAGGTTGACGGCGTAGGGGAACACGTCGCCGGGGTGGATGAGCCGGACGGCTTGACGGAGTCGGTGGGGGATCTCGTAGGCGTCGACGGCGATGGTCTGGTTGAGGTCGCTCACGGGTTGGACGCGGACGTGTCCGGCGATGTCGCGCACGGGGTGGCGGACGTAGTCGCGGGTGACGGGCCCGTGGCCTTCCATTCGGGCGATGGGAGAGCCGGGGGCGAGGTGGAGGTAGATCTTCACCCGCGGCCCATTCCTCTTCCCGGTGCCGGTGCCGGTGCCGGTGAGCCCGAGTCCTTCGGCGAGCGCGGTGATCTGGCGTTGGCCGAACGTCGTGCCGGGCAGGTCGGGTTCGAGTTCCTTCGCGCGCTGCCGTGCGGCGTGCGCGATGCTCATGATGGTGGCGGCGTCGCCGCGGACGGTGAGGGTGGCGGATGCCGTGCTCGAGCGCAGCAGCACGTTCTTTCGCGGCTGCGGTGGTGGGGGCTGCAGCGGCGACCTTGCCCTCGACGAGTGCCTCGGACCGGGCCCACCCGAGCCGCCCGTCGGCCGCCTCGTGGACCTCTGCGTCGACCCAGGCTGCGTCGTCGTCGCTCAGGTCGCGGGTCGCGGTCGCGACATGCCGGGCGTGCCCGACCCGCACCGTCCCCGCAGCGCCCCCAGCCTGGAGGCGGGGGAGGCGGTGGTGGATGTCCACCGCGTCGGCGATCAGCCGTTTCGCCCCGAACGGGGTGGTCTGGATGCGGGCGCCGAACGCTGCGGCGGCGTACTCGGTGATCAGCGGTGTCCCGGCCGCGCCGGCGGGCCGGGCGCGGTCCGCGGCGCGTTTCGAGAACGGGGCCAGCGCGTCGGGGTTGTGCAGGACAGCCCACTGATACGCCGCGGCCAGCAGTTCGCGCTCGGCCTGGAGGCGGGTCTCGTGGCGCGTGGTCGCGAAGGACAAGACGTCGGTCTTGCCCATCTCCCGTAGCTCGTCGAGCACCCGATTGCTCATGAGGAGAGTCAACACGGAGGCACCGACACAACCCTGCCGTCGCCGACCGTTGTCCACAGAGGCATGGGACACTCGCCGCCGTGACCGACCTGACCGCTGTCTGGAGCGCCCCCGTCCGCTACGCCGAGTGCGACCAGCAGGGCGTGGTCTTCAACGGTCACTACCTGACGTGGGCGGACGAGGCCGCGACGGCGTGGTGGATCGCGGTCGGGATGCCCTACGACGAGCTGGCTGTCGGCGGCGACACGATGGTCAAGGCCGCGGCGCTGTCCTGGCGCTCCTCGGCCCGCTGGGGCGAGACGGTGACCGTCGACGCACGGCTGGCCTCGCTGGGCCGGACGAGCCTGTCGCTGGAGCTGGACGTCCGCGTCGACGACCGTCACTGCTGCACGGTGACGATGACCTACGTCTGGGTCGAGGACGGTGCCGCCGCTCCGTGGCCGGAGCGAGTTCGGGCAGCGCTCAGTCAGTAGGCGAGGAGTCGCGTCGTCTCCTCGATCAGTCGCGCCCGCAGCGGCGCACCCCGCTCGGCGAACTCGCGCTGCGCCTCGACGTACGCCGCCTTGCCCTCCGCGGTCTCGATCCTGACCGGCTCGAAGCCGAGGTCGGCCAGGTCATAGGGCGCCGCGCGCATGTCGAGGGTGCGGATGTCCCAGGCGAGCTCGAAGCAGTCGGCAACCAGGTCGGAGCTGATCATCGGCGACAGCCGGAAAGCGTGCTTGTAGAGATCCATCCCGGCATGCAGGCAGCCGGGCTGCTCGAAGGCCGGGCGATCGTCCCTCCCGGGCGACAGCATGTTGAGCGGACGGGCCGGGGGAGTGAAGAAGCGGTAGGCGTCGAAGTGCGAGCACGCGACGCGATGACCCTCGACGACCTGGTCGGTGCCGGCAGGCCCGAGACGAAGTGGCCAGTCGGCGTGGCGGGTCTCGTCCTCGGCCAGGCGATAGACCATCGCCCACTCGTGCAGCCCGAAGCAGCCGAAGTGGGGTGCGCGAGAGGACGTCGCGGTCAGCAGGTCGAGCAGTGAGGAGAGCACCGGCCGCTGCGAGACGACGTACGACGAGGACACCGTCGCCCCCGACGGAGTCGTCGTGTAGCCCTTGAGGTCGGCGTACTCCGGCGCGTCCGCGAGCACCTCGCCGAAGCCGGGGTGCCAGCGACGCAGCTGGGTGGGCCGGTGGGAGTAGTAGGTGAAGAGGAAGTCGAAGACCGGGTGCTTCACCCGCGCCTCGCGCCGGGCGAGGTGAGGGGCGACGTACCTGTCGATGCGCTCGGCGTGTGACGCGGCCCGCTCCTGCCACGCTCCGCGGTCCATCACCTCCACGGCAGCCAAGGGTAGGTGGATAGGCTCACACGGTGCGCATCGTCAGATTCACGACAGGCGAGGAGCCGTCCTACGGCGTCCTGACCGGCGACCTCGACGCCTACGGCCAGCCGGAGGACGACGCGGTGATCGTCGGCCTCGCCGGCGACCCGCTCTACGTCGGCATCAAGCTCCTCGAGAAGGAGTACCGGCTCGACGACGTCCGTCTGCTCGCGCCGGTCCTGCCGCGCAGCAAGGTGATCGGCATCGGCAAGAACTACGCGGCCCACGCCGCGGAGATGGGTGGCGAGGCGCCGAAGGAACCGCTGATGTTCCTCAAGCCCAACACCAGCGTCGTCGGTCCCGGCGACGCCGTCGTCCACCCGCGCCAGTCGGAGTTCATCTCCTACGAGGGCGAGGTCGCGGTCGTGATCGGCCGCATCTGCCGCGACGTACCGCCCGAGCAGGCGACGGACGTGATCCACGGCTACACGATCGCCAACGACGTCACCGCGCGCGACCTGCAGAAGTCCGACGGGCAGTTCACACGGGCCAAGGGTTTCGACACGTTCTGCCCGCTCGGCCCGTGGATCGAGACCGACCTCGACCCGCACGACTTCTCGCAGGGCCGCCGGATCCAGACCTTCCTCAACGGCGACGTCGTCCAGGACGGCTCGACGGCCGACATGATCCACGACATCCCGACCCTCGTCGCCCACGTCAGCAGCGTGATGACCCTGCTGCCCGGCGACGTGATCCTCACCGGCACCCCCGAGGGTGTCGGCCAGATGGTCCCCGGCGACGAGATCGAGATCTCGATCGAGGGCCTCGGCACGCTCACGAACAAGGTGGAAGCACGCGCATGACCGTACGAGTCCGGATGGCCCCGTCCCCGACCGGCAGCCCGCACGTCGGCCTGGTCCGCACGGCGCTCTTCAACTGGGCGTTCGCCCGCCACCACGGCGGGACGTTCGTGTTCCGCATCGAGGACACCGACCGGGAGCGCAGCACCGACGAGTCGTTGAGCTCGATCATCGACCTGATGCGCTGGCTCGGGCTCGACTGGGACGAAGGCCCCGAGGTCGGCGGCCCCCACGGCCCCTACCGCCAGAGCGAGCGCGGCGAGCTCTACGCCGACGCGCTGACCCGGCTCGAGGGCAGCGGGCGGGTCTATCGCTGCTACTGCACCAACGACGAGGTCGACGCGCGCTTCAAGGTCCGCAAGGCCGCCTACGACGAGGCCAAGAAGGCCGCGGCAACGGGCGGCGAGAAGCCGGAGGCCCCGGTGATGGGCTACGACGGCTTCTGCCGTGACCTCACCAGCGAGCAGATCGCCGCCTTCACTGCCGAGGGCCGGGCCTCGGTGCCGCGGCTGCGGATGCCCGACGGCTCGATCACGTGGGACGACCTTGTCCGCGGCGAGGTCACCTTCGAGACGAAGCACGTCCCCGACTTCGCGCTGGCCCGCACCAACGGCGACCCGCTCTACACCCTGGTCAACCCGGTCGACGACGCGCTGATGGAGATCACCCACGTGCTCCGCGGCGAGGACCTGCTGTCGAGCACGCCGCGTCAGATCGCGCTCTACGAGGCCCTCAAGGAGGTCGGGATCGCGAAGGTGACGCCGCAGTTCGGCCACCTTCCCTATGTCATGGGCGAGGGCAACAAGAAGCTCTCCAAGCGCGACCCCGAGGCGCACGCGCTGGCCTACCGCGACCAGGGCTACCTGCCCGAGGGCCTGCTCAACTACCTCGCGCTCCTCGGCTGGGCGATCGCGGCCGACCGCGACATCTTCACCCTCGACGAGATGGTCGAGGCGTTCGAGATCGGCGACGTCGTCGCCAACCCCGCGCGCTTCGACCTCAAGAAGTGCGACGCGATCAACGCCGCGCACATGCGCCGGCTCTCGATCGAGGAGATCACCCACCGCGCGCTGCCGTTCCTCAAGGCCGACGGCGTCGTCGCCGATCCCGTCAACGACGCCGACGCGCAGCTGTTGGAGCTCGCGATGCCGCTCATCGCCGAGCGGATCAGCAAGTTCACCGAGGCCGGCGCCCTCCTTGCCTTCCTGTTCGTCGACGAGGACGCCTTCGAGGTCGACCCCGAGGACGCCGAGAAGCAGCTCGGTGAGGCGGGGAAGCCGGTCCTGCAGGCGTCGTACGACGCACTGTCGGCGTTGTCGAGCTGGTCGACCGACGCGATCCAGACTGCCCTGCAGGCAGCGCTGGTCGACGGCCTCGGCCTCAAGCCGCGCAACGCCTTCGGGCCCGTGCGCGTCGCGATCACCGGCAAGCGGATCTCGCCGCCGCTCTTCGAGTCGATGGAGCTGCTCGGGCGCGAGCGGAGCCTCGGGCGACTGCAGCGTGCCCTCGGCTGACGAGGCACCCGGCCGCTCCGGCGGACGGCGCTACGACGAGCTGCAGCTCCTCGGCCCACGCGGGACCTGGCGACCGCTGCTGGGGATCGTGCTCGTGGCGTTGCTGTTCGTCCTGTGCCAACTCCTGCTCAGTGCACTGTTCGGCATCTATGGACTGCTGTTCTCCGACGACAGCTACGACGTCACGGAGCTGTTGAGTGGCGACCCGGTCACCCCGGCCTTCCTGGCCTACGTCAACCTCGGCTGGGCAGTGGCGATCCCGATCACCTGGGTGGTCGCCCGCTCGCTGCACCTGATCCCGCAGGGCTTCCTCGCCTCGGTGGCCGGCCGGTTGCGTTGGCGCTGGTTCGCCACCTGCCTGGTGCTGGCCGTCGTGGCACTGATCCTGACGCTGACGGCGTCGTCGCTGCTGCCCGACCAGGGGGACGCGACCGTCGAGATGGACGGCACCGTCAACGCCTGGACGTCGGCCACGCGCGACTTCCTGCTCGTGATCGTGCTCTTGACGCCGCTGCAGGCTGCGGGGGAGGAGTACGTCTTCCGCGGCTATCTCGCGCAGGCGTTCGGTGGCCTGGTCTCCCGCTGGGGATCGCGGGCCAGTGCAGCGGTGGCGGTCGCCCTGCCGGCGGCGCTGTTCGCGCTCGCCCACGGCGCCAGCCAGGACGTCCCGATCTTCTTCGACCGCTTCGCCTTCGGGGTGGTCGCCGGCGCGCTCGTGCTCCTGACGGGCGGGTTGGAGGCCGGCATCGCGATGCACGTCCTCAACAACTTCCTCGCCTTCGGCCTCGCCCTGGCCTACGGCGACATGACCGAGGCGCTCCAGCCGACCGGCGGCTCGTGGTGGTCCATCCCGGTGACCCTGACGCAGTCGGTGAGCTTCCTGCTCCTGGTGCTGTGGGCTGCCCGCCGGAGCGGCATCGAGACCCGGACCGGGCCGGGCGTTTTGGCTGCGCGCGGCGGGCCTGTGTAGAGTTGTTGATCGTTCCGGCTGCCTTCTGGAGGCGGTCCGCAACGGTGGTCTATGGTGTAATTGGCAGCACTAGGGATTCTGATTCCCTCAGTCTAGGTTCGAGTCCTAGTAGACCAGCCACTCAACGCCGACGAGCCGGGCATTCGCCCGGCTCGCTGCGTTTTCCTCTGTCGTCGTGGGCGGTTCAGGCGGACTTGCCGGCGGCGAGGACGCCCTTGATCATCGGCCATTGCAGTGGCAACCGGGCCAGCATTAGGGCCTTGAGGCCCGTGTTGTCGGTCTTGAGTGCATCAGCCGCCATCTGCAGGTTGGCGGGATAGACCCCGACCAGCAGGGCGGCGCTGGCGTAGCCCGCCAGGCGCCGCGTCGGCGGGAACGCGAGGCCCGCGGCGCAGGCCAGCTCGGCGACGCCGCTGGCGACGATGACCTCGCGGTGGGCCGGCACCCACGAGGGCATGCCGACCTCGAACACGTCGGGCTTGACGAGGTGGACGATGCCGCTGACGGTGAACGCCCCGGCGACCACCTTGGCGGCGCGGGGCAGGGACGATGCACTCATGTCGGCATCCTAGGTGCGGGCGGGGCCCCGATTTTGTGGCGGTCGCGGCGATCCCCTAAAGTACTCATCGTTGTCAGGGCCAACGGCCACGACAGCATGTTGCCCCCGTCGTCTAGCGGCCCAGGACGTCGCCCTCTCACGGCGGTAACGCCGGTTCAAATCCGGTCGGGGGTACGAACCCCAGCAGGGCCCGGTCCATCGGACCGGGCCCTGCTGCTTTCGTCAGTCCGGCCACCGGTAGCGTCGTCGCCATGGCACAGGTGACCGCAACCGTCGACGCGACCATTCCTGCACCGCATGCGGAGGTGCTCGCCGCGCTCGCCGACTACGCCGTCGTGCGTCCTGAGATCCAGCCGGCCAACTACTCGGCCTACGAGGTGCTGGAGAACGGCGTGGGTGACGGCACCGTCGTCACCTGGCGGCTCCAGGCCACCAAGAAGCGCGTGCGCCACGTGATCGCCGACGTCACGGTCGCCGCCGACACCGTCGTCGAGACCGATCGCAACTCGACCATGGTCACCACCTTCGCCGTCGCCTCCGACGGCCCCGGCAGCAAGGTCACCGTCACGACCACGTGGGACGGAGCCGGCGGCATCGGCGGGTTCTTCGAGAAGACCTTCGCGCCCCTCGGCCTCGGTCGGATCCACGCCGAGCTGCTCGCGAACCTCGCATCCCGCTTCCCGGGCTGACGCCGGGCAGGGAGCTGCCTACTTCGCTGGAGGGACCGCGGCCCCCTTGCCTGCGGCCGCGGTCTTCTTCGCCGCCCGCGTCTTCGGCGGGGTCGGCTCCGCACCGACGATCGCGAACACCGGGGCGGTGACCTTCTCCAGGGCGCTGACGGCGTCGGCATGCCGCTCGGCGAGCTTCGCGACCACGCCGGCGAGCTCGGCCTGCGCCTCGGCCAGGGTGTGCACGGTGTCAGCGAGCTCGCGCTGCCGGACGATGAAGTCCTGCAGCGGCTGGGCGGTGGCGCCGGCGATGCCGGTGACCGCGGTGGCCATGCCGGCCACGGCGCCAGCGAGCTCACCGACCTGCTTCGCGAGCTCGTCGGGCTGGGTGACCCCGGTGACCGCGGTGTCGCGGACCGTGCGGAGCACGTCGGTGGTCAGCTTGAGAGCGACCTGCTGGGACTTCACCAGGAGGTCGAGTGGGTTGAGCGCTTCCGCCATGTCCACAGCGTGACAGACGCGCGCACCGTCGTGGCGAAACTCGCCGTGTCCGATTTCCGCCAGTGACAGTCGGTGGCGACGGGCAGGATGGTGGTCATGGACACGACGACCGAGCAGGCGGGCGAGCCGGGGCAGCTCGACTTCGGCCGCTGCTACACGGCCGTCCAGTCGCGGGACCGGCGCTTCGACGGCGTGTTCTACACCGCCGTTCGCACGACCGGCATCTACTGCCGGCCGTCCTGTCCGGCGCGTACGCCGGCCGCCGTCAACGTCTCCTTCCACCGCACCGCGGCCGCCGCGCAGTCCGCCGGCTATCGCGCCTGCAAGCGATGCCTGCCCGACGCGACCCCCGGCAGCCCCGAGTGGGACGTGGCCGCGACAGTGGCCGGGCGCGCCATGCGGCTCATCGGCGACGGCGTCGTCGACCGTGAGGGCGTGCAGGGCCTCGCGGCCCGCCTCGGCTACACCTCGCGCCACCTGTCCCGACTGCTCACCGCCGAGCTCGGCGCGGGCCCCCTCGCGCTCGCCCGCACCCAGCGGGCCCAGACCGCGCGGGCGCTCGTCGAGAGCACCACGCTCGGTCTGACCGACGTCGCGTTCGCTGCCGGGTTCTCCAGCGTGCGTCAGTTCAACGAGACGATGCAGGAGGTCTACGCCGCCACACCGAGCGAGCTCCGCGGTCGACGCGCCGCCGCGGGCAGGTCCTCGCCCGGCGGCATCGAGCTGCGGATCGCCGTCCGCACGCCGTTCCGGGGCAGCGCGCTGCTCCGGTTCCTGGCCGACCGTGCCGTCCCGGGGATCGAGGTCGCGGAGGTCCGCGACGACGGCTCCGGCTACTACGCGCGCACCCTCGATCTGCCGCACGGCCCCGGCACCGCGCGGGTCGAGCTCGCCGACCTCGACGGGGCCGGGACGTCGTACGTCGGGCTGCGGCTGGGTCTCGACGACCTTCGGGACACGGCAGCCGCGGTCGCGCGGATGCGGGCGCTGCTCGATGCCGATGCCGATCCGGTGGCCATCGACCTGCACCTCGCCGCCGATGCGCTGCTCGCGCCACTGGTTGCGCGGCGACCGGGACTGCGCGTCCCCGGCCACGTCGACGGGGCCGAGCTCGCGGTCCGCGCGGTCCTCGGCCAGCAGGTCACCGTGGTGGCGGCCCGGACCGCAGCCGCGCGGCTGGTCGCCCAGCACGGCCGGCCGGTGGCGACGGACGTCGACGGACTCACTCACCTGTTCCCGGACGCCGCGATCGTCGCCGGCCTGGATCCCGCCGAGTTCCGGATGCCACGCGCTCGCGGCCGAGCCCTCGTCGGCCTCTCCGCCGCGCTCGCCAGCGGTGACCTCGTCCTCGACCGTGGCCCGGACCGCGCCGAGGTCCGCGAGCAACTGCTCGCGCTGCCCGGCATCGGACCGTGGACGGCCGACTACATCGCGCTGCGCGCGCTCGGACACCCGGACGTGTGGCTGCCGACCGACGTCGGCGTCCGCAACGCACTGGCCGGCCATCCGGGATCCGCCGTGGTGCCGGAGACCTGGGCGCCGTGGCGCTCCTACGCCCTGCTGCATCTGTGGACCTCGCTGGAAGGATGAACCAACCATGTGGACCGTCATCGACTCACCGATCGGGCCGCTCCGCCTCGTCGAGCAGGCCGGCAGCATCACCGCGATCGAGTTCTCGCCGTTTCGCGACGGCGACGGTCGACCGCGCGGGGAGCGCGGCGACGACGCCCCGGTGCTCCGGGAGGTGACCCGTCAGCTGGGGGAGTACTTCGCCGGCGACCGCACCGAGTTCGACCTGCCGCTCGCCCCCATCGGGACCGAGTGGCAGCAGGCGGTGTGGACCCAGCTGCTCGGCATTGCCTACGGCGAGACCGCGTCGTACGGCGAGATCGCAGCCCGGCTGGGCAAGACCAATGCCGCCTCACGGGCAGTGGGCGTGGCCAACGGCGCGAACCCGATCCCGATCGTCATCCCCTGTCACCGGGTGATCGGCGCCAACGGCACGCTGACCGGCTACGCCGGGGGACTCGAGCGCAAGCAGACCCTGTTGGAGCTCGAGCAGGATGCCCTCTTCTGAGGACGCGAGGAACGAGCGCCCTCAGAAAACGAGGGCAGGTTGAGCAAGCGCACGACCGAGCTTGCGAGGTCGTGATCGCGCGTCGAAACCCGTGCGGCATGGAAGTGGTGGGCGCTGGGCCTCACGGCGCCGCGAGCAGGCCCCGCTCGACGAGGTCGGTGGCTGCCCGGAGCAGCTCGCGCAGCTCGGCCTCGTCGCGGCGCAGCCCGTCGGGCCGCCAGGCCAGGCCGATGATGCCGTTCCATGCGGCCCAGAGGGCGGTCGCGGTCAGCTCGGGGTCGACCGTGCGCAGCTCGCCGGCCGCGATGCCGCCCCGGATCGCCGCGACCAGTCGGTCGTTCTGCTCGCGGACGCGGTCGGCCAGCTCCTCGGCGGTCCGGCGGCCGGCCTCGTAGCGGCCGGGCTCCCGCGGGAAGGCCAGCATCTGGAAGTGCTCGGGATGCGCGAGAGCGAACTCCAGGTATTGCTCGGCCGCCGACCGGATCTGGTCGACCGGGCCGCGGTCCTCCACGTAGGCGAGGTCCATGTGGGCGCGGTCGACCTCGAGGGCCTGCTCGACGGTGGCGGCATGCAGGCCCGCCTTGGAGCCGAAGTGGTTGTAGACCGAGCCGACCGCCACGCCCGCCGCCGCCGCGATCTCGTCGAGGGTCACCTCGTCGAGCCGGCGGTCGAGGAAGAGTCGCTCGGCGGCCAACAGCAGTGCCTCACGGGTGCGCTGGGTGCGGGGGTCCATCTTGCAATCATTGCAAGAAGTGTCGGATCCGACTACTCTCGCACTTCTTGTAACCATTGCAAAAGGAGTCGTGATGTCCGGAACGCCTGCCGTGACACCGTCGATCGCCCCGGCCCTGTCGGTCGACGCCGTTGCCTTCGTCGCCGAGGCCGAGCGCCTGACCAACGCCCACGACGCCGCTGGAGCGGCGCGGGTCTATGCCGAGGACGCGAGCCTCGAGCTCGTGACGGACGGTGCCGTGGAGTGGCACCACGGCCGTGACGCGATCGAGCGGGCGTGGCGGATCGTGCTCGAGGCCGGAGGTGAACGTGGCTTCGCCGTCACCAAGACGGTGGTCGCCGCCTCGGCCACCACGGTCGTCAACCGGTGGGAGGGCAGCTTCGGTGGCGGCGGTGCGTGCCGCGGCATCGAGTCCTGGACGTTCGGCGCCGACGGGCTGGTCGTGGAGCACCGTGCGGAGACCTTCCTCGTGGTGCGGGCCGCCGCCACCTGGCGCTCGCGATTGCGCCTGCTGCTGGGATCGCCCCGCGTGGCGCTGGCCTTCGCGCGCGCCGAGCGCCGCCTCGACCGGGCCGCGGTGGCCTGATGGCGATCTCCGAGGTGTTGGGCGAGGAGCACGTCGTGGAGCTCGCGGCCGGTCCGATCGCCTACCGGGTGTGCGGTCAGGGCCTGCCGGTGGTGCTCGTGCACGGCGGCCTCGCGAACGCCGACCTGTGGCGCGAGGTGGTGCCCGCTCTCCGGGACCGCGGTGCCTATCGCTTGATCAGCCCCGACTGGCCGATGGGCTCGCACCGTCACCCGATGCGACCGGGTGCCGACGTCACGCCGCCGGGCATCGTGCGGATCATCGTCGACTTCCTCGATGAGCTCGGGCTCGACCGGGTCGTGATCGTCGCCAACGACGCCGGCGGTGCGATCAGCCAGATGCTGGCCGCGGCCCATCCCGAGCGGATCGACCGGCTGGTGCTGACGTCGTGCGACCAGCACCTGCAGTTCCCGCCGCGCTACCTCAAGCCGGTGCGGTGGCTCGCGGCCACCGGGCTCGGGGACGCGATCGCCCGGTCGTTCGGTCGTCGCGTCGTGCATGGCCCGTTCTTCTGGTCCGTCGCGCGTCGTCCCCTCCCGGCAGGGATCCGGGCGTCGTACCTCTCGCCGATGCTCGAGGACCGCCGGATCCGCGACGAGCTCGTCCGCTTCTTCCGCGGGACGCGTCCCCGGCACACGCTCGCGGCAGCGCGCGCTCTCAAGGACTTCGATCGTCCGGCGCTGGTGCTGTGGGGCGGATCGGACCTGTGGTTCTCCCGTCGCGGCGGACGACGGTTGGCGCGGACGATGCCGAACGGGCGGTTCGCCGTGATCCCGGGAGCGCGCACGTTCGTGCCGGAGGACGCGCCCGTCGAGCTGGCGGAGCGGGTTGCGGCATTCCTGGACGAGACGGCTCCCGCAGCGTCCGCCTGAGGCACGGGCCGGGGCGACTACTCCGCGGCGGCGCGGCGCAGCGACTCGGACAGCCGCTCGGCGGCGGCGAGTACGGCGGGCGCGTGCATGCGACCGGGCTGGCGGGAGAGCCGCTCGAGAGGACCGGACACCGACACGGCGGCGATGACCTTGCCGCCAGGGGAACGCACCGGCGCGGAGACGGACGCGACGCCCTGCTCGCGCTCGCCGACCGACTGGGCCCAGCCGCGGCGGCGGATCGCCGACAGCTCGGCCGCGGAGAAGGCGGCGTTCTGGAGGCCGCGGTGGATCCGCTCGGGGTCGTCCCAGGCCAGCAATGCCTGGGCGGCGGAGCCGGCACGCATCGTCAGCTGCGAGCCGACCGGGATGGTGTCGCGCAGCCCGGAGGGCCGCTCGGCGGCGGCGACGCACACGCGGTGATCGCCCTGGCGCCGCCAGAGCTGCGCGGACTCGCCGGTGATGTCGCGCAGTCGAGCCAGCACCGGACCCGCGGTCGCGAGCAGACGGTCCTCGCCGGCCGCTGCCGACAGCTCGGCGAGACGCGGGCCGAGCACGAAACGGCCCTGCATGTCGCGGGCCACCAGTCGGTGGTGCTCGAGCGCGACCGCGAGCCGGTGCGCGGTCGGCCGGGCCAGTCCGGTGCCCGCCACCAGGCCGGCCAGCGTCGCTGGTCCGGACTCCAGTGCCGTCAGCACCAGGGCCGCCTTGTCGAGTACGCCGACGCCGCTCGAGTTGTCCATATGGCAATACTGCCGTCTCGGATCTTGGGATGCAAGCGTTAGCATGGTGATACCGGTCAAACAGGTCGGAAGAACAGTGAGGAGCGAGTCATGGGCAAGACCCTGGCGGAGAAGGTGTGGGACGAGCACGTCGTCCGATCGACCGAGGGAGAGCCGGATCTCCTCTTCATCGACCTCCACCTCATCCACGAGGGCACCAGCCCGCAGGCCTTCGACGGTCTGCGACTCGCCGGCCGCAAGGTCCGTCGCCCCGACCTGACCCTGGCGACCGAGGACCACAACGTCCCGACGCTCGACTGGGACAAGCCGATCGCCGACCCGGTCAGCAAGACGCAGGTCGACACCCTGCGCAAGAACGCCGCCGAGTTCGGCGTACGGCTGCACCCGCTCGGCGACATCGAGCAGGGCATCGTCCACGTGGTCGGCCCGCAGCTCGGCCTGACCCAGCCGGGCATGACGATCGTGTGCGGTGACTCGCACACCAGCACCCACGGCGCCTTCGGCTCGATCGCCTTCGGCATCGGCACCTCCGAGGTCGAGCACGTCCTCGCGACGCAGACCCTGCCGCAGGCCAAGCCGAAGACGATGGCCGTCACGGTCAACGGCAGCCTCCCCGAGGGCGTCACCGCCAAGGACCTCGTCCTCACCCTGATCGCGCACACCGGCACCGGTGGTGGCCAGGGCTACATCGTCGAATACCGCGGCCAGGCCATCCGCGAGCTCTCCATGGAGGGCCGGATGACCGTGTGCAACATGTCGATCGAGTGGGGAGCCAAGGCCGGCATGATCGCGCCGGACGAGACGACCTTCGCCTACATCGAGGGCAAGCCCGAGGCGCCCAAGGGTGCCGACTGGGACGCGGCCGTCGAGCACTGGCGGACCCTCGTCACCGACGACGACGCCACCTTCGACAAGGAGATCGTCCTCGACGCCTCCACGATGACCCCGTTCGTCACCTGGGGCACCAACCCCGGTCAGGGCGTGGCGCTCGGCGCGAACGTCCCGAGCCCGGAGGACTTCAGCGACCCGTCCGACAAGCTCGCGTGCGAGAACGCCCTCGACTACATGGGTCTCGAGGCCGGCCAGCCGATGCGCTCGGTCAAGGTCGACACGGTCTTCGTCGGCTCCTGCACCAACGGCCGCATCGAGGACCTGCGCCTCGCGGCGGAGATCATCAAGGGCCACAAGGTCGCCGAGGGCACGCGTCTGCTGGTCGTCCCCGGCTCGGTGCGGGTGCGCCTCCAGGCGATGGAGGAGGGCCTCGACCAGGTCTTCATCGAGGCCGGCGCGGAGTGGCGTGGCGCGGGCTGCTCGATGTGCCTGGGCATGAACCCCGACACCCTGCAGCCGCAGGAGCGCAGCGCCTCGACGTCCAACCGCAACTTCGAGGGACGCCAGGGCAAGGGCGGCCGCACCCACCTGGTGTCGGTGCCCGTCGCCGCCGCCACCGCCGTCCGCGGCACCCTGTCCTCGCCCGCCGACCTCGTCCCTGCAGGAGTCTGACCATGGACAAGTTCACCTCCCACACCGGCCGGGCGCTGCCGCTGCGCCGAAGCAATGTCGACACCGACCAGATCATCCCGGCGGTCTATCTCAAGCGCGTGACCCGCACCGGGTTCGAGGACGGCCTGTTCGCGGCCTGGCGCAACGACCCGGACTTCGTGGCCAACAAGCCGGAGTACCAAGGCGTCTCGATCCTCGTCGCCGGCCCCGACTTCGGCACCGGCTCCTCGCGGGAGCACGCCGTGTGGGCGCTCATGGACTACGGCTTCAAGGTCGTGCTCTCGAGCCGCTTCGCCGACATCTTCCGGGGCAACTCCGGCAAGGCGGGCCTCCTCTCGGTCCCGGTCGAGCAGGACGTCATCGAGCAGCTCTGGGCGGCGATCGAGGCCGACCCGGCCACCGAGCTCACCGTCGACCTCGAGGCCCGCACCGTCACGTGCGGCGACCTGGTCGCGCCCTTCCAGATCGACGACTACACCCGCTACCGGCTGCTCAACGGTCTCGACGACATCGGCATCACCCTCGGCAACGAGGCCGACATCGCGGCCTACGAGGCACGGCGACCGAGCTGGAAGCCGGTCACGCAGGGCGCCTGAGCGTCCTCAACGATGTGAGGTGGCACGGGGTGGACGACTACTGTTCACCCCGTGTCCACGTCGGTCGAGCCCGAGCTCACGGGTGCGGCTGAGGCGAGCGAGCCGGTCCCCGCACCACCTCCCGCCACGCCCGCGCAGGTCCTGCGCCGAGGCCTGATCGGCAGTCTGCTGGCGGCCTTCGTCATCACCCTCGTTCTCGAGGCGTCGACGTTGGGGATCTTCTATCCGCGCTGGTTCAAGGACCAGGTGTTCGACGGCGGGGCCCTGTGGATCGACACCCTCGTCGTCTGGGTGCTCATCGGCTTCCTGTGGGCGCTCATCGGGCGCCTGTGGTGGACGATCGGCGTCGTCCTCGCCCTCGCGGTCGTCGTCGGCGCCGCCACCCTGGTCAAGATCCGGGTGCGGGAGGAGCCGCTCTATCCCAGTGACCTGGACTTCGTGCGCGAGCCCGACTTCCTGATGTCGATGGTCTCGCCGATCTTCCTGGTGGTCGCGGTGGGGATCGTGGTCGCGATCGTGGTCGCCGCCGTGCGGATCGGACGACGTCAGGCCACCCGCTATCCCCGGCTGAGCATCCGCCGCCTCCCGCGCCAGCAGGCGCTCGCGCTGGCCGGGGCGCGCGTCGCGCTCGGGGTCGTCACCGCGCTGCTGCTGGTCCAGGCCACGCAGTTCAACCAACCGGGCAACGTGTGGCGCGGTCTCTACGAGCTGCGCGGCGACCACTGGCGCCCCTGGTCACAGAAGACGAACTACCGCTCCAACGGCTTCGTGGGCGGCTTCCTCTACAACATGCCGGTCGAGGCGATGGCCACCCCGGCCGGCTACGACGCCGCACGGATGGCTGCGCTGGCCGACGAGTACGAGACCGTGGCCGCACGGATCAACCGCACCCGGACCGGGTCCCTGGCCGACACCAACGTCGTGATCGTGCTCAGCGAGTCGTTCACCGACCCGACGCGTCTCGACGGCTTCGACCTGGACGAGGATCCGATCCCGCGGACCCGTGCGCTGATGCAGACCACGACGTCCGGCAGCATGCTCGCCCAGATGTACGGCGGTGGCACCGCCAACATGGAGTTCGAGACCCTGACCGGGCAGTCGCTCGCGCTCTTCCGCCCGCAGATGATCTCGCCCTATCAGATGCTGGTGCCCGAGCACGCCGACTATCCGTCCGCGGTCGGCTGGTTCAAGTCCCACGGCCACGATGCCGTCGCCGTTCACCCCTACCGGGTGGGGATGTACAAGCGCGAGCAGGTCTATGAGCGCTTCGGCTTCGACGACTTCATCCACGACACGACGATGCACGACCACGACATGATCGGCGACGGCGACTACATCTCCGACGCCTCGGCGTTCGGCGAGGTGCTCGACCAGATCGACGAGCACGATCGGCCGTTGATGGTGAACCTCGTGACGATGCAGAACCACATCCCGGTCAACGGGGCCTACGACGACCCGATCGGCGTGAGTGGTCTCGACGGCTCCGAACGCGAGCGGGTCGGCCAGTACGCCCGCGGTCTCGCGCACACCGACGAGGCGTTGGCCGACTTCCTCGCCGCGCTGCAGGACAGCGACGAGAAGACGGTGGTGCTCTTCTACGGCGACCACCTGCCGGGCATCTACGGCTCCGGCACCAAGAACGACAACGCGGGCCTCGGTCTCTATGAGACGCCGTTCTTCCTGTGGAGCAACCAGCCGGGCACGAACCAGCCCCGCCAGGCGCCGATCACGAGCCCGGTGTTCTTCCTGCCGATGCTCTACGAATTCGCCAATGCCCCCATTCCTCCGTACTTCGCACTGCTGCAGCGCGTGCACGAGAGCATCCCGGCCCTGCAGCAGGGACGCATGCTCGACACCTCCGGGAGCGTCGTCGATCCGGGTGACCTGTCGCCCGACGCCGAGGAATTGATCGACGCAATGCGCCTCGTGCAATACGACTTCTCGATCGGCCAACGCCACGTGCTGGCGCGGATGTGGCCGGGCGCAACGTCCTGAAGAGCGCCAAAGGGCCCGAATTTCGCGAGATTCCGCGAAAAACTCCCCAAATCCTCGGCGTGGTGATTGTGACTGTGCCCACTAGTGCCTAGCGTTCGCTGAAAGGACGGCTGGGCGTGGGTTCGGCCGCAGGCCCAAAGGAACGCCCATTGAGGTGCGTTTCGGAAGGACAGGTAGTGAACAAGTCTCAGTTGATCGACGCCTTGGCTGACCGCTTCGAGGGAAGCCGCAAGGACGCCGCCCACGCGCTCGACGCGGTGCTCGACACGATCACCCGCCAGGTCGCAAAGGGCGAGAAGGTCGCCATCACGGGCTTCGGCTCCTTCGAGAAGGCCGTGCGCAACGCTCGTTGGGTCCGCAACCCGCAGACCGGCGAGCGCGTCAAGACGAAGAAGAAGTCCGTCCCGAAGTTCAGCGCGGGCGCCGACCTCAAGAACGTCGTCTCCGGCGCGAAGAAGCTCCCGGCGCTGCCGAAGCCGGCCAAGAAGGCCGCTGCTCCGGCCAAGAAGGCGGCCGCGGCTGCCGCTGCTCCGGCCAAGAAGGCCGTGGCT
>NZ_STGW01000002.1:40300-166048 GCF_004912195.1 Nocardioides caeni | reverse complement strand
AGAAGGCGGCTCCGGCCAAGAAGGCCCCCGCCAAGAAGGCCGCTGCCAAGAAGTGACCTCACCCGGACGGGCCGCACTCATCGCGAGTGCGGCCCGTTCGGCATTTCCGGGCCGCGAGACCGGATCAGGCGACGACGGCCGAAGTGGCCGGGCCGACGCCGAGCGTCATCGCGTCGGCGAGACCGGCGAGGTCGTCGACGTCGCGACGCAGTGTGGCCAGTGTGCCCTGCAGCGGGACGGCGCCCGCCGCACGATGGGCGGCGGCCGAGTCCACGCCGAAGCACGGATCGAAGTCGTCGTACTCCGCGGAGTAGAGGCTGCTGCCGCTGCCGTCGGCATCGGCGACGAAGGCCGCGATCCCGTCGACCAGCTCGGCGAGCGCGGCGGCCAGGTCGTCCGAGGTGAGGCACGGCAGGTCCGCGAAGAGCGCCACGGGACGGGCCGCGGGGTGGACGGCCCGCGCGGCCGCGGCTCCCGCCCGCAGGGCAGCGTTGAGCCCCATGCCCGGATCCGCGCAGACCCGCGCACCGCGGAACGCGAGGAGGTGGGCGAATCCGTCGTCGTCGCTGACCACCCAGACCGCCACGACGCCGGGCGTCCTCAGCGCCGCGTCGACCACATCGGTGGCGAAGGCCGCGGCCAGCCTGGCGCGCTGCTCCCGGGACACCGCGGTCAACCGGCTCTTCGCCGTGCCGGGCGACTTCACCGGGATGATGACCACGTGGTCGCGCCGCTCTGACACCCGGCCATCCTCTCAGCCGGCCCGTGCGCGGCACGCGGGGGCCGTCCGACGCAGCAGCACGGACAGACCACCCACAAGCGGTAGCCTGCATCCTCGTGACGGTGCGGAAGTTGCAGGAGCGACGCGGTTGGGCCTTCGGGTTCGGCGTCATCATCCTCAAGCCCTTGCTGGTCGCCTTCACCCGTCGGCGCTGGATCGGCGGTGACAACCTCCCGCAGGCTGGTGGGTTCATCGTCGCGCTCAACCACATCTCGCACGTCGATCCGCTCACCGCGGCCCACCTGGTCTATGACCACGGCCGCATCCCGCGCTACCTCGCCAAGTCCGGTCTGTTCAACAACAAGCTCCTGGGCTTCTTCCTGCGCAGTGCCGGCCAGATCCCCGTCAGGCGCGACACCTCCGACGCCGTGGGCGCCTACGCCGCCGCCGTCGAGGCCGTGCGTGCCGGCAAGTGCGTGGTGATCTATCCAGAGGCGACGATCACCCGCGACCCCGACCTGTGGCCGATGAAGGGCAAGTCGGGCGCCGCACGGATCGCGCTCGCGACCAACTGTCCGGTCATCCCGGTCGGACAGTGGGGCGCGCAGGAGATCCTGCCCCCCTACACGAAGAAGCCCTACCTGCTGCCGCGCCGCACGGTCACCATGCGCGTCGGCACCCCGGTGCCGCTCGACGACCTGCGCGACGCGCCCCTGACACCGGCCACCGTCAACCAGGCCACGGAGCGGATCATGACGGCGATCACCGCCCAGCTCGAGCTCGTCCGTGACGAAACGGCACCCGCTGAGCGCTACGACATGGCCGTCCGCGGCGATCGGTTCAAGAAGAAGAAGGCGGAGTGACGACGGTGAGCGGATCGGCAGCAGGCGACACCAAGGGCAAGGTCGCCGTCCTGGGAGCGGGATCGTGGGGGACCGCCTTCTCGATCGTGATGGCCGACGCCGGCAACGACGTGTGCATCTGGGCCCGACGTGACGAGCTGGCGCACGCCATCGGCGAAGGCCATGAGAATGCCGACTACCTTCCCGGCATCGAGCTGCCGCGCACGATCACTGCGACCACCGACGCGGAGCAGGCGCTCGCCGGCGCCGACGTCGTGGTCCTGGCCGTGCCGTCGCAGTCGCTGCGTGACAACCTCCCCACCTTCCTGCCGTACGTCGGGAGCGACGCGGTCTTCGTCTCGCTGATGAAGGGCGTGGAGCTCGGCACCCAGAAGCGGATGTCGGAGGTGATCGCCGAGGTCGGCGACGTCCCCACCGACCGGATCGCCGTCGTCAGCGGCCCCAACCTCGCCCGCGAGATCGCCCGCCGCGAGCCCGCCGCATCGGTGGTGGCCTGCGCCGACGAGGCCGTCGCGACGACGCTGCAGCAGCGGATGCACTCGCCGGCCTTCCGTCCCTACACCAGCGTCGACGTGCTCGGCTGCGAGTTCGGCGGCGCCTACAAGAACGTCGTCGCCCTCTGCGTCGGCATGGCCGTCGGGCTCGGATTCGGCGACAACACCACCGCTTCACTGATCACCCGCGGCCTCGCCGAGACCGCGCGGCTCGCGATGCGTCTCGGCGCCAACCCGCTCACCCTCATGGGCCTCGCCGGCCTCGGCGACCTCGTCGCGACCTGCTCCTCGCCCCTGTCCCGCAACCGCACCTTCGGCGAGAAGCTCGGCCAGGGGCAGACGGTCGAGCAGATCTATGCCTCGACCCGGCAGGTCGCCGAGGGCGCGAAGTCGTGCTCCTCCCTGCGTGCCCTCGCCCACGAGGTCGGCGTGGAGGTCCCGATCGTCGACGCCGTCGACGAGGTCGTCCAGGGCCGGCTCACCACCGCCGGCCTGATGGAGGCCTTCATCAACCGCGACACCAAGGCCGAGCTGAGTTAGGGGACTCTGCAAGCAAGGAGCGCTGTGGCGCCGGACGGACGGCCCCAGCGTCGGGGCTTGCGGCGCCGACCCCCAGAGTCGGCCTGCCCCTCAGGCGTTGATGCGGTCGAGGGCCTGGGCGAGGTCGGCCCAGAGGTCCTCGACGTCCTCGATGCCGACGGACATGCGGACGAGCCCCTCGGGGATCGTGGTCGGCTCGAGCTTCCAGCGGCGGCGTCGCTCGAAGGTCGACTCGACGCCTCCGAGCGAGGTCGCGTGGACCCACAGGGAGGTGGCCCGCACCAAGAAGTCGCCGGCGTCGGCGCCGCCGGCCAGCACGGGCGCGACGATGGCGCCGAAGCCGGGATAGCGCACCTCGGCGACGGCGGGATGGCGGGCCAGCCGGTCGGCGAGCTCGGCGGCGTTGGCGGCGGCACGTTCGAGCCGGACGTGCAGGGTGCGCAGGCCACGCAGCGCGAGCCAGGCCTCGAACGGGCCGGGTACCGCGCCCGCGAGGTCGCGGCGCCCCTTGACCGCGTCGAAGATCTCGGCGCCCGGGGCGTCGTCGCGGACCACGACCGCACCCATCAGCACGTCGCTGTGGCCGGCGATGAACTTCGTCGCCGAGTGCAGCACGATGTCGGCGCCGAGGGCGAGCGGCTGCTGGAGCAGGGGAGTGGCGAAGGTGTTGTCGACGACGACCGGGATGCCGAGGGCGCGTGCGGTCTCGGCCAGCGGGGCGATGTCGGCGATCTCCAGCGCGGGGTTGGTCGGCGACTCGAGCCAGAGCAGCGAGCAGTCCTCGTCGCCGTCCATCGCCGCGATGACCGCGGCCGTGTCGGTGATGTCGACCAGGTGGGCCCGCAGCCGGCCGCGCGCCTCGAGGTCGGCGAGGGCGGCCACGGTGCCGTTGTAGGAGTGGCGGGGCGCGATCACGCTGCCGCCCTGGCCGACCAGGTCGAACAGTGCCGTGGCAGCGGCCATTCCTGACGAGAAGGCCAGCGCGCGGCCCCCTTCGAGGGCGCCCAGGGCCTCCTCGAAGGCCGACCAGGTCGGGTTGCCGTAGCGGCCGTACTCGAGGTCGCCGGTCGCGACGTACGTCGACGTCATCGTCACCGGGACGTTCAGCGGCTGGTCCGGCTCGTGCGGCGGCCGACCGGCCGTGACGGCGAGTGTGGCGGGGCGCAGGGGCTGGGGGACGGGGCCGGAGTCGGACATGCCCCAACGGTAGGGTCAGGGGCGATGAACGCTCCCACTGGCCGCCGGATCCGCGTCGCTGTCGTCTTCGGCGGCCGCTCGAGCGAGCACGCGATCTCGTGCGTGACGGCCGGCAGCGTCCTGCAGGCCCTCGACCGCGGGACGTACGACGTCGTGCCGGTCGGGATCACGACCGACGGCCGCTGGGTGCTGGAGGCCGACGACCCCGAGCGGCTGCGGATCACCGGTCCCGGCGAGCTGCCCGCCGTGGACGGGGAGCGCCCGCGCTTCGACAGCGCCACCCTCGACGAGATCGACGTCGTCTTCCCCCTCCTGCACGGCCCGTGGGGCGAGGACGGCACCATCCAGGGCCTCTTCGAGATGACCGACGTGCGCTATGTCGGCTCCGGCGTGCTGGCTTCGGCGGTGTGCATGGACAAGGCGTTCATGAAGGTGGCGCTGCAGGCTGCCGGGCTGCCGGTGACCGCCGGCATCACGATCACCGCGCACGAGTGGGCGGAGCAGATGGACACGGTCCGCAGCCGCTGCGACGAGCTCGGCTATCCACTGTTCGTGAAGCCGGCCCGCGGCGGCTCCAGCATCGGCATCGCCAAGGCCCACGGGCCTGACGAGCTGGCCGCGGCGATCGATGGCGCGCTCGTCCACGACCCGAAGGTCCTGGTCGAGGTGTCCGCGGAGGGTGCCCGCGAGATCGAGTGCGGTGTCCTGGAGTCCCTCGACGGAGAGCTCGAGACGAGCGTGCCGGCAGAGATCCGGATCACCGGGGACCACGAGTTCTATGACTTCGAGGCGAAGTACCTCCCCGAGGAGGCGACCGAGCTCGACGTACCGGCGCTCCTCGACGAGGAGACCACCCGGCGCATGCAGGACCTTGCTGCCGCTGCCTTTCGCGCGGCCGGCTGCGAGGGACTCGCTCGCGTCGACTTCTTCCTCATGCCCGACGGCTCGCTCGTCATCAACGAGCTCAATACGATGCCGGGCTTCACGCCGCTGTCGATGTTTCCACAGATGTGGGCGGCGACGGGCGTCGACTACCCGGGGCTCGTGGACCGGCTGCTGCAGCTGGCGTTGCGGCGACCCACCGGCCTGCGCTGAGCATCGGGGTGGGTCAGTCGCAGGGCTCCACGAGCGTGAGGTGTGCCTCCACGAGGGGCGCCAGCGCGGCCATCGCGGCAGCCCCGCCGTTGGGACGATAGTCGGAGGGCACGACGATCTCGATCCGTGGCTCGTAGCCGGCGGTGGTGATCGTGAGGTCGAGGTCCTGGTCCTCGTACTGCTCGTCGGGCAGGTAGTAGCCCACGCCGTTGGCGCTCTCGCAGGACGCGGTCAGGTCGAAGCCATCCGGCTCCGGGACGCCACAGCGCACTACGATGGCGGGGTCGCCGTAGGCCGCTGCGGGGGCGTCGCTCGGCTCGATGTCGCCCCGCGGCTCCTCCGCGAGCTCGTCGGGGAGGTCGGCGGCGAAGCCCGCGCAGATGTCGGCCTCGGCGGCCGTCAGCTCGGGGACGTCGACCTCGACCGGGCCACCGCAGGCAGCCGTCAGGGCGCCCGTCGCGGCCAGGGCCGTGGCGAGCAGGAGGCGCGGACGCACCTCAGATGTGGACGACCGGGCAGGTCAGCGTGCGGGTGATGCCCTCGAGGTTCTGCACCTTCGAGACCACGAGCTTGCCGAGCTCGTCGACGTTGCGGGCCTCGGCCCGGACGATCACGTCGTAGGGACCGGTGACGTCCTCGGCCAGCTTGACGCCCTCGATCGCGCCGACCTCGCGGGCGACGTCGGCGGCCTTGCCCACGTCGGTCTGGATGAGGATGTAGGCCTGAACCGTCATGGGTCAGCTCCGTTCGGGTCGATTCGGACGTGCCGGACGGTCCAACCTACTCCCTCCGGGCGTGCCCGCAGAACTCCTCGCGACCGCCTCTGGTGGGATGGAGCCATGGTCACCCCCGATCCCGCCGCCAGCATCGCCGACCTGGGCGAGTTCGGTCTCATCGACCGCATCGCCGCCATCGTCGGTGCCACCGCGCCCGGGGACGACGTGCTGGTCGGCCCCGGGGACGATGCGGCGGTCCTACGGGTCCGCAAGGGCCATGTGGTGGTGTCGACCGACGTCATGGTCGAGGGGCGGCACTTCCGGCGTGACTGGGCGGAGGCGGCCGACATCGGACACCGGGCGGCCGCCCAGAACCTCTCCGACATCAACGCGATGGGCGGGCGGGCGCAGTGGCTGACGGTCGGACTGGCGGCCCCCGCCGACCTGCCGGCCCAGTGGGCGCTGGACTTCACGCGCGGGTTCGCCGAGGAGTGTGCCGGCGTCGGCGCCGGGCTCGTCGGCGGCGACGTCAGTCGCGCCGACCAGGTGGTCGTGTCGGTCACCGTGATCGGGGCGTGCTCGGTCTCGCCGGTGCTCCGGTCGGGCGCTTCCGCCGGCGACGTCGTCGCCCTCCACGGACGCCAGGGCTGGGCTGCCGGTGGCCTCGCGGTCCTCGGCCGGGGCTTCCGCTCGCCGCGCGTCCTCGTCGAGGCCTACCGGCGTCCGGAGCCGCCCTACGCTGCGGGGCCGGTCGCCGCAGAAGCCGGCGCCACCTCGATGATCGACATCTCCGACGGACTGCTGGCCGAGGCGGGGCATCTCGCCACCGCCTCCGGCGTCGCCATCGACGTCGAGACGTCCTGCTTCGAGATCCCCGAGCCGCTGGTGGCCGTGGGGCAGGCGCTCGGCGCCGACCCGCTGCAGTTCGTCCTCGGCGGTGGCGACGACCACGCGCTCCTCGCCACCTTTCCCTCCGGCAGCCCTCTGCCCGACGGCTGGCAGCGGATCGGCACCGTCCACGCCACGTCCGCCGACGAGGGAGCCCCTCGGGTCACGGTCGACGGGGCGTCGTACGACGGGCCGACGGGGTGGTCGCACTTCTGAGAGTGGCCTCCGACCGAAATGCGCGGAGGCCGCCACCCGAGTGGGTGGCGGCCTCCGACGGGAAGAGTCAGCGGGTCAGCGGGTGACCTTGCCGGCCTTGATGCAGCCGGTGCACACGTTGAGGCGCTTGGGGGTGCCGTTGACGACGGCGCGCACGCGCTGGATGTTGGGGTCGAAGCGGCGCTTGGTGATCTTGCGCGACCACGGCCGGTTGTTGCCGAAGGTCGGCTTCTTGTCGCAGATGTCGCACACGGCGGCCATGGATAACTCCTGAGAGATCGCGGATCGAAGTTCATCGGCCCGCGCACCCACTGGTCGGGCCAGGGTGCTTCGGGCAACCGGAAGAGAATAGCCGAGGGGGAGTGCCGGGCCGAAATCGCCGAGCGCCCGCGTCCGGACACTAGGGTGATGCCGATGGACGCGACGACGGGCCCCGCGACGGGGGGAGCCATGGGGAGCGGCGGCGGGATCGACCTCGACGCGGTCGTCCGGTTCGTCGACATCGCCGTCGACGCCCTCGCGACCGCGCGCGAGGAGATCGACGCCCTCAACGTCTATCCCGTCCCCGACGGCGACACGGGCACCAACATGTACCTCACTGTCGTGGCCGCCCGCGACGCCATCCGCGAGGCGCTGGACCGGCCCGACGCCGACCGGTCGGCGGTGCTGGCGGCACTCGTCCGCGGCGCCCTGCTCGGCGCGCGCGGCAACTCCGGCGTGATCCTCTCGGAGATGCTCGGTGCGTCCGTACGACGCCTCGCGGCCGCCGACCCGACGGAGCCCAACGCTCGCGCCCTCGCGGCGGCTCTCGCCCAGGCCTCGGCGGCGAGCTACGCGGCAGTGGGCGAGCCGGTCGAGGGCACCATGCTCAGCGTCCTCAAGGCCGCTGCCGGCGGGGCGGCCCGGCGGGCGGAGCAGGACGGCGCGCGCAGCAGCGAGGTGCTCGCCGACGCCGCGGCGGCGGCGCGCGAGGCCCTCGCCCGCACCCCCGAGCAGCTCGACGTGCTGGCCCGTGCGGGGGTGGTCGACGCGGGCGGACGTGGGCTGTCGGTGATCCTCGACGCTGCGGAAACCGTCCTGACCGGGCGCCGGCCGATCGCCGTCACCGCGCCCCTCGGCAGTCACGCGATCCCGGTGCCCCAGTCGATGTCGGGCGTCGACCACCTCAGCGCCGACGGTCCGGCCTACGAGGTCATGTACCTGCTCGACGCCCAGGGATGCGAGACCGAGGAGGACGTTGCCGCGCTGCGCGCCCGGCTCGGCGAGCTCGGCGACTCCGTCGTGGTGGTCGGCGGCGAGGGTCTGTGGAACGTCCACGTCCACACCGACGACGTGGGTGCGGCGATCGAGGCCGGCCTCGACCTCGGCCGTCCGCACCGGATCCGGGTGACCCACTTCGCCGAGCAGATCGCGGCCCAGCGGGCCGCGGCACCAGCCACCCTCTCGGGCCGCCGGATCATCGCCGTCGCGGCAGGTCCCGGCCTCGCCGCGCTGTTCGAGGAGGCCGGCGCCGTCGCCGTCACCGGTGGTCCCGGACGTCGCCCGTCCACCGGCGAGCTGCTCGAGGCGATCACGGAGTGCGGCGCGCGGGAGGTCGTCGTACTCCCCAACGACGAGCCGTCGGTCGCCGCAGCGCTGGCGGCCGCGAGCACGGCCGAGGTCGACCACGCGGCGCGCGGGCTGCGGGTCTCGGTGATCCCGACGCACGCCCAGGTCCAGGGCCTCGCCGCGCTGGCGGTGCACGAGCCGGGCCGCGCCTTCGACCAGGACGTCACGGAGATGACGGCCACCGCCCGGCACGTCCGCCACGGCGCCGTCACGGTGGCCGCGCGGCAGGCGATGACGATGGCCGGTCCCTGCGAGGTCGGCGACGCGCTCGGCGTCATCGCCGGCGACTTCGCGGTCGTCGGCGACGACCTGGGCGCGGTCGCCGAGATCGTCCTCCACCGGCTGTTGGCCGCGGGTGGCGAGCTCGTGACGCTCGTCAGTGGCAGGGACGGGGGCGGGCAGCTGGCCGAGCGCGCGACGGCATGGGTGGAGGAGTACCACCCCCATGTCGACGTCGTGGTGTACGACGGTGGTCAGGAGCGCTATCCGCTCCTCATGTCGGTCGAGTAGCATCAGGAGAGGCACGACACCGGTGGCGATCACCTTCGACTCACCCCTCACGGCGGCCTTGGGGGCCGCGACGCCCACCCAGCGCAAGAGGTTCGAGGACGGGCTCGGGCTGCGCACGGTGGGTGACCTGTTGCGGCACTTCCCACGTCGCTATCTCGAGACCGGCTCGCTGACCCGGGTCGCGGACCTGCGCATCGGCCAGCTCCTCTGCGTGGTCGGCGAGATCTCGGAGTGCCAGCAGCACCGTTACACCGACCGTCGGAGCGGGCGGCCCGCCTTCCGGGTCGAGGCGACGCTGCGCACCGGCGGCCCCAGCCTGAAGATGACCTTCTTCGCCAAGCACCAGAAGATGGCCGACTGGCATGCGGATCGGGTGGCCGTCGGCAACCGCGGCGTCTTCCTCGGCAAGGCCGGGCGGTTCCGCGACCAGTGGCAGCTGACCAACCCGCAGCTGAGCATCTTCGGGATGGCCGACGACGAGGAGGACAGCGCGGTGCAGGAGGTCCTCGAGTTCGGCGACCTCTATCCGATCTATCCGCTGACGAAGGGCCTGCAGACCTGGGACGTCGCCCGGGCCGTGAAGTTCGCCCGGTCGGTGATCGAGCCGATCGTCGAGGTGCTGCCCGACCGCATCCGCGAGGACTTCGACGTCCTCGGCATCGACGACGCCTACGAGTGGGTCCACCGGCCCGACACCCGCGACCAGGTCGCCCGCGCCCACCACCGGTTCCGCTTCGAGGAGGCCCTGGTCACCCAGCTCGTCCTCGGGCGTCGTCGTCGTGCCAACCGCGAGCTCGCCGCCACCGTCCGCTCCGGCGGCGACGGCACGCTGCTGGCGGCGTTCGACGCCCGCCTGCCGTTCGACCTCACGGCCGGACAACGCAGCACGGGCGCCGAGATCGAGGCAGACCTGGCTCGTCCCCACCCGATGAACCGCCTCCTGCAGGGTGAGGTCGGCTCCGGCAAGACCCTGGTCGCGCTGCGCGCGATGCTCCGTGTGGTCGACTCCGGCGGCCAGGCGGCACTGTTGGCACCCACCGAGGTGCTCGCCCAGCAGCATCACCGCTCCATCGTCACGATGCTCGGCGAGCTCGCCGAGGGCGGCACGATCTTCGGGTCCGCCGACGGCACCCGGGTCGAGCTCCTGACGGGCTCGATGACCAAGACGCAGCGCACCGGGCCGCTCTCCCGGATCGCCAGCGGCGAGGCCGGCATCGTCATCGGCACCCACGCCCTGCTGCAGGACCAGGTCATGTTCGCCGACCTCGGCCTCGTCGTGGTCGACGAGCAGCACCGCTTCGGCGTCGAGCAGCGCGCTGCGCTCACCGACAAGGCGACGGCGCCGCCGCACCTGCTGGTGATGACGGCCACGCCGATCCCGCGGACCGTGGCGATGACGGTCTTCGGCGACCTCGAGGTGTCCACGCTGAGCGAGCTCCCCGCCGGTCGGGCGCCGATCCAGACCAATGTCGTGCCGCTGGCCGACCAGCCGGCGTGGTTCGACCGCATCTGGCAGCGGGTCCGCGAGGAGGTCGGCAAGGGCCACCAGGTCTATGTCGTCTGTCCCCGGATCTCCGGCGACGAGCAGGAGGCCGGACAGGTTGACGTCGTGGACCTCCCCGATCCCGAGGACCCTGACGACCAGGCGCCCTCCGCCGCACCGCCGGGCGCCGCTGCGGTCGAGGAGGTCGTCGAGCGGCTCGGTGCCGGCCCGCTCAGCGGACTCCGGGTGGGTCGGCTGCACGGCAGGATGGCCGCCGACGAGAAGGACGCCACGATGCGCGCCTTCGCCGCCGGCGCCATCGACGTGCTCGTCGCGACGACGGTGATCGAGGTCGGCGTCGACGTCCACAACGCCACCGCGATGGTCATCCTCGACGCCGACCGCTTCGGCATCTCCCAGCTCCACCAGCTCCGTGGCCGGGTCGGACGTGGTGGCCTGCCCGGGCTGTGCCTGCTGGTCACGGGAGCCGACGCCGAGAGCCCCGCCCGCGAACGGCTCGACGCCGTCGCATCCACCACGGACGGCTTCCACCTCAGCCGCGTCGACCTCGAGCAGCGTCGCGAGGGCGATGTCCTCGGCGCCTCCCAGGCCGGACGGCGCTCGAGCCTGGAGAACCTCCGGGTGCTGCGTGACGAGGACACGATCGTCGCCGCCCGCGCCGCCGCCGAGGGGCTGCTGGACACCGACGCCGAGCTGGCCCAGGTGCCGGAGCTCGCGACCGCCGTCCGCGATCTCGAGCTGTCCCAGCAGGCCGAGTTCGTCGACAAGTCATGAACCTCACGCCATGAGCCCTGTCAGGAAGGAGTGCCGATGACCCGGATCATCGCCGGGGTCGCGGGCGGTCGCCGCCTGCAGACCCCCACCGGCGACCGGACCCGGCCGACGAGTGACCGGGTGCGTGAGGCGCTCTTCTCCGCGATCGAGGCGTGGGCCGGATCGCTCCACGACCTGCGCTTCCTCGACCTCTACGCCGGCTCGGGCGCCATTGGGCTGGAGGCGTGGTCGCGCGGCGCGGCCGGCGCGACCCTCGTCGAGGCCGACCGTCGCACGGCCGACCTGATCCGTGCCAACGCCCGCAGCATCGGCTGCGACGCCGCCGAGGTGGTGGCCCGCGCGGTGGCGTCCGTGCTCGCCGAGCCGGCCCGGGCGTCCTACGACGTGGTGTTCACCGACCCGCCCTACCCGCTCACCGACGAGGCGCTCGCCGCCGACCTGGCCCTGCTCGTGGCCAACGGCTGGCTGGCGGACGGCGCACTCGTGGTCGTCGAACGCTCCCGGCGCGGCCCCGAGCCGACCTGGCCGGCGGGTCTCGAACCGCTGGCCGGCAAGCGCCGCCAGAAGAAGTACGGCGAGACCACGCTCTGGCTGGCCGAGGCGGCCGTGCTGTCGGCCGCCGATGACCACTAGCCTTGGCCCATGACCCGCGCGGTGTGCCCCGGCTCGTTCGACCCCGTGACCAATGGTCACGTCGACATCTTCCGGCGAGCCGCGGGGCTCTTCGACGAGCTCGTCATCGCGACGGGCACCAACATCTCCAAGTCGCGTCTCTTCGATCCGGAGGAGCGTCTGGAGATGCTGCGCGAGGCCTGCGCCGATCTGCCGAATGTGACCGTGATGGGCTTCACCGGCCTCATCGTCGACTTCTGCCGGGAGATCGACGCCCAGGCGATCGTCAAGGGCCTGCGCGGCGGCAACGACTATGAGTACGAGCTGCCGATGGCGCAGATGAACGCCCACCTCACGGGCGTCGAGACCGTCTTCGTCCCGACGACGGCCAGCCTCGGCTACGTGTCCTCCAGCCTGGTCAAGGAGGTCGCCTCTTTGGGGGGCGACGTCTCCGACCTGGTCCCGGCCGCCGTGCTCGACAGGTTGCGCGCGAAGCTGGGTTGAGAGGTTCGGACGATAGGCTTGCGTCGTCCCGAACCACGCCCCCGAGAGCCAGTGAGAGCAGAGCCCTGAAGCGCCTTGATCCCCGAGCACCCCTGGTGCTCGACACCCACGACCTCGGTCGCCGACCCGGGTCCCAGCGTGAGCTGAGCCGCACGGTCCCCGCCCCGGCCGACCTCGGCATCGAGGTGCTCGGTGTGCCCGAGGGCGCCCCGGTCGAGCTCGACCTGCGGCTGGAGGCCGTGATGGAGGGCGTGCTGGTCACGGCTGACGTCGGCGCGCCGCTGGAGGGGGAGTGCGTCCGCTGCCTCGAGCCGCTGACCGACGACGTCGAGGTGACCTTCCAGGAGCTCTACCTCTACGACGACGGTCGCGACGCGGCCAGTGTCGAGGAGGACGACGAGCAGGTCAGCCTGCTCGACGGCGACCTGCTCGACCTCGAGGCCGCCGTGCGCGACGCGATCGTGCTCGCGCTGCCGCTCCAGCCCCTGTGCTCCGAGGACTGCCCCGGCCTGTGCGTGGAGTGCGGTGCCCGGCTCGCCGACGACCCCGAGCACCACCACGACGCCCCGATCGACCCCCGGTGGTCGGGCCTGGTCGGTCTCGCGGACGGCGAGGAATAACGCTCTTCGGTGAGCGTCTCGTAGGATTGTCCGGTTGCCTGATCGGCTGCGTCACCGCGGTCGGAGGGCAGAAGACTTCAGTTTGCCTGGCTGTAGGCCTGGCTGCATGCATTGACGAGGAGATAACAGTGGCTGTCCCGAAGCGGAAGATGTCGCGCAGCAACACGCGTCACCGTCGCTCTGCCTGGAAGGCCGTCGCGCCGACCCTGGCCACCTGCGCCAACCCGGCCTGCGGTGCCAAGCACCTGCCCCACCGTGCCTGCGGCACCTGCGGTCAGTACGGCGCCCGCGGCGACCGTCGCCAGGTTCTCTGATCCGACCCGCCTGACGTCCAGGCCGCCGGCATCGCCACCGAGGTCAGCAGCTACGACGAGCTGCGCCGAGCGCTCGGGAGTCCCACGCTGGACCCCGCGCTGCTCGAGCGCGCCCTGACCCACCGCTCGTACGCCTACGAGAACGGCGGGCTGCCGACCAACGAGCGGCTCGAGTTCCTCGGGGACTCGGTCCTCGGGGTGGTCGTCACCGAGACGCTCTATCTCGCGCACCCCGACCTGTCCGAGGGCAGGCTCGCCAAGCTGCGGGCCGCCGTGGTCAACGCCCGGGCGCTCGCCGGCGTCGCTCGCGGGATCGGCCTGGGCGCCCACATCAAGCTCGGACGCGGCGAGGAGGCCACCGGGGGCCGCGACAAAGCGTCGATCCTGTCCGACACCCTCGAGGCCGTGATCGGTGCGGTCCACCTCAGCGGGGGCATCGAGGTCTCGGCCGAGGTCGTGCACCGACTCTTCGACCCGCTTCTCGACGTCGCCTCCGGCCTCGGTGCCGGACTGGACTGGAAGACCTCGCTCCAGGAGCTGTCGGCCGACCAGGGCCTCGGTGTCCCCGAGTACGTCATCGAGGACGACGGCCCCGACCACATGAAGACCTTCACCGCCCAGGTGCGCGTCGGCGACCACCTCTACGGCAACGGCAAGGGCCGGTCCAAGAAGGAAGCCGAGCAGGGCGCCGCCGAGACCGCCTACGGCGAGATCGCCGCCGCCCTCGGCCTCGACCTGCACGGCCGTCCGGCCGGCGGCAGCTGACCCTCCCTCGGTCCTGCCGTGCCCGAGCTCCCCGAGGTTGAGGTCGTCCGCGCCGGCCTCGAGCGCCACGTGGTCGGCGCGAGGATCGCTGCGGTCGACGTGCTCCACGACCGGCCCGTACGCCGACACGCCGGCGGCGCCTCGGGCTTCGCGGCCGACCTGACCGGTCGCCGGATCGTCGGTGCCCGGCGGCGCGGCAAGTACCTCTGGCTGCCCCTGGACGACCCCGACACCGGTGACGCGATCCTCGCCCACCTCGGGATGAGCGGTCAGATGCTCGTGCAGCCGGTCGACGCGCCCGCCGAGCGACACCTGCGGGTGCGCTTCGCCCTGACTGGGACCGAGCACGGCCGCGAGCTGCGGTTCGTCGACCAGCGCATGTTCGGCGGGTTGTCGGTCTCCGTCGGCGGGGCCCACCTGCCGCCGGAGATCGCCCACATCGCGCGGGACCCGCTCGACCCCGACTTCGACGACGCCGCGTTCGTCGCGCGCCTGCGGACCCGCACGTCCGCGGTCAAGCGGCTCCTGCTCGACCAGACACTGATCTCCGGCGTCGGCAACATCTATGCCGACGAGGCCCTGTGGCGCGCCGGCATCCACGGTGAACGCCCGGGGGAGCGGCTGACCCGCCAGCAGGCGGTCACCCTGCTCGGCCACGCCCGCGACGTGATGAGGGCGGCGCTGGCCCAGGGCGGTACGTCCTTCGACGCCCTTTATGTCAACGTCAATGGCGAGTCCGGCTACTTCGACCGGTCGCTGCACGCCTACGGCCGGGAGGGCGAGCCGTGCGACCGGTGCGCGCGCCCGATCCGGCGGGTCGCGTTCATGAACCGGTCGTCGTACTTCTGCCCCCGCTGCCAGCCCGTGCCACGTCGCGCCACGTTGACCCGCGCCCGCTGAAGTGGGACTCTTGTAGACGGCCCGGTCACGGGTCCCCCCATCTCTCGAACCGGAAGGCTCACTTCATGGCCAAGGCGCTGATCGGTCACCTGAACAGCGACCTCCGCGATCCCCGTCTGGCGCTCGAGAACGCTCGCCTGCGCAACCGGGTCGCCGAGTTGGAGTCCCTCGTCCGTCGTCTCTCCGAGGAGAACGACACGCTGATGTCGGCGCGCGCCGCCGAGATCCTCAACAGCGACGCGCAGGACCTGCAGCCCGCCTGACGCAAGCTTCTCGGAGCTGACCGTGTCATCACGGGCTCAGCAGGCCGGGAAGTCCACGTCGTCCTCGATCGGCTGACCGTAGTCGTCGCTGAGGAAGAGCGTGGCGACGTAGAGGTCGGAGTCGGCGACCCTGGCGAAGAGGTTGCTCGAGCGGCCCAGCTCCTTGGAGCGGTAGGTGAAGCCCTCGACGTAGCAGACCACCTCGAGCACGGCCTCCTCGTAGGCACGCTCGTTGGCCTTGGTCCTGATGCGGTCGAGCTGGTGTGCCTTGCGCATGTTGACGAAGGTCTCACCGGTGAAGGCGACCTGCACGCGGAAGATGCCCTCCTGCTCGGGGAGCAGGTCGTCGACGCAGCGGCAGATGACGATCTTGCGGATCAGGCCGTGGGGGTCCTCGCTGCTCGAGCCGTCGTCCGGCTCGTAGTCGAAGCGATAGCCGGTGCGCTGCACGGGATCGGCGACGTAGGTGATGGAGCCGTCCTCGACCCGCGGCGCGTAGGAGCCGGCATAGAGCTCGTGGGCTCGACCGATGTCGTCGCCGACCCGCAGGTCGTCGACCGTGCGGGTCCGGGCTCCCGACGACTGGATCTCGACCACGACGCCGTCCTCGATCACCACGACGCAGTCGATGAACACGACCTCCACGCGCCCGGTGGCCGCCACGTCGTCGAACGCGCCGCCGTGCTGCCCCTGCAGCTCACTCAGCTCGTCGCCGAGCTCGACGCCCTCGTAGCTGTCGGGCCGCAGGCTCGTCTCGGCCGCCTCGGAGTTGAAGAGCGCCGCCAGCCGCGAGGCCAGCAGGGCCTGGTTGTCGGCCGGCACGCTGACGCCGCCACCCGCCTCGGCGATGCAGCTGAGCTCGGCCCGCGCGCCGCCGTCCACGCTGAAGCCGATGGTGTGGATGGTGAGGTCCGGGTTGGCCTCCTTGAGGTCGGCGGCCGTCTCGCACGGCGGCACCTCGCAGGTGTCGAGTCCGTCGGAGACCAGCACGATCGTCGCCTCCTCGCCGGTCGGCAGCTGGGCGGCGGCCTGGCTGAGGGCGAGGGAGATCGGGGTGAGGCCCACGGGACCGTAGTTGGCGAGGGTCGACTTGAAGGACTCGCGGTCGAGCGGTGACACCGGGATCGGCACGCTGACGTCCTGGCACTCGTCGTAGGAGTTCTCGCCGGCGCCATAGACGGTGAGGCCCACCTCGTGACGCGCTGGCATCGCGTCGATCAGCGAGTACGTCGCGCCGACCGCCGCGTCCCAACGGGACGGATAGACGTCGGTCTCCTCCATCGATCCCGAGGAGTCGAGCACGACCATCACGGGGGCCGAGGTGAAGGTCGGGATGTGGTTGACGATCGCGATGTCGGTGATCTCGCCCGACGGCTGGTCGATCGTGGAGCTCCCGTCCGGCTCGAACGTGAAGCGGTAGCCGGTCTCGGCCTCGACGTCGGCGACGTAGGTGACGGTGGAGTCGGTGACCGTCCGGCTCTCCTCGCCGTCGGAGCCGTAGACGGCGTACTCCTCGTCCGCGGCGCTGAGGTCGTCGCCGGGGCGCACGTCCTCGGGGGTCGCGAAGTCGTCGGTGGTCGAGTGGATCTCCACGACCTCGCCGTCGATGAGGACGATCTCGCCGTCGTCGACCGCGACGGAGGCGATGCCGGTCTCGGCGACCTCGTCCTCGTCGAGGTAGTCCAGCTTCTCCAGCACGGTCGCGCGGGAGTCGCCGAGGTCGACGCCGGCGTAGCCGATCGCCGTCAGGCCGGGACGTTCCTCGTCGGCGGGATCCTCGTCGGGTCGGTCGAACGCGACCCAGGCGATCCCGACACCGGCGATGACGGCGGCCAGGCAGGCGGCGATGACCGCGACCGCCCGGCGGCGTCGCCGCGGAGCCGGCGGAGTCGTGCCGGCGTCCGGGCTCGTGGTCGGCGCGGGGTCGGGAGTCGTCGCGTAGCCACCCCACGCGGTGCCGTCCCACCACCGCGGTCGGCCGCTCGGATCGGGGTACCAGCCCGGAGGCGGCTGCTGGGAGTTGGTCACGCGGCTTAGGGTAGAGGCGCGCGAGACCGGCCGGAATGGGTTCGGCTCCCCATGGACGGCCGACTCGACGGGTAGGGTGGGCGCGCTGGCTTCCCCCGAGGTGCTCGACCCCGTCGAGTCCGCGCAGCCCCATCCTCGTGACCTGATGACAGGGAGCCCGCGTTGTATCTGAAGAGCCTGACCCTCAAGGGGTTCAAGTCCTTCGCGTCGGCCACGACCCTCCAGCTGGAGCCCGGCATCACGTGCATCGTCGGCCCCAACGGCTCGGGCAAGTCCAATGTCGTCGACGCGCTGGCCTGGGTGATGGGCGAGGCCAGCGCCAAGAGTCTGCGCGGCGGGAAGATGGACGACGTCATCTTCGCCGGCACGTCCGGGCGTCCGCCGCTGGGCCGGGCCGAGGTCGTGCTCACGATCGACAACTCCGACGGCGCGCTCCCGATCGACTACGCCGAGGTGACGATCAGCCGCACCATGTTCCGCACCGGCGGCTCGGAGTACGCCATCAACGGCACGACCTGCCGCCTGCTCGACGTCCAGGAGCTGCTCAGCGACTCGGGCATCGGCCGGGAGATGCACGTCATCGTCGGGCAGGGCCAGCTCGACCAGATCCTGCACGCGACGCCGGAGGACCGGCGTGGGTTCATCGAGGAGGCTGCCGGTGTCCTCAAGCATCGCAAGCGCAAGGAGAAGGCGCTGCGCAAGCTGGACTCGACCGAGGGCAACCTCAACCGGCTCAACGACCTGCTGAGCGAGATCCGGCGTCAGCTCAAGCCGCTGGGCCGCCAGGCGGAGGTCGCCCGGCGCGCGGCGACGGTCCAGGCCGACGTCCGTGATGCCCGCGCCCGCCTGCTAGCCGACGACCTCGTCACCGCTCGCACCTCGCTCGAGCAGGAGCTCGCGGACGAGAGCGTGCTGCTGGCCCGCCGCGCCGAGGTGGAGGGCGCCGTCGCCACGGCCCGGGAGCAGGAGACCCGGCTCGAGGCGGCCCTGCGTGAGGACCTCCCCGCCCTCTCGACGGCCCAGGAGACTCTGTCGGCCCTGACCGCCCTGCGCGAGCGGTTCCGCGGCACGCAGAGCCTGGCGGCCGAGCGGGTGCGCAACGCCGAGGGCGTCGCCGAGACCGACGTGGAGACCGGCCGCGACCCCGACGAGCTCGACGCCGAGGCCGCCCGCCTCACCGAGCAGGAGAACGAGATCGTCGCGCAGGTCACCGACCAGCAGCGCGCCCTCGAGCAGGCCGTGCAGTCCCGACGCGACGCCGAGGACGCCGCGGCCACCGAGGAGCGGCGGGGCGCCGGCCTCCTGCGCGCGGCAGCCGACCGCCGGGAGGGCCTCGCCCGACTGCACGGCCAGGTCAACACGCTGCGCTCGCGCGCCAGCGCCGCCGAGGAGGAGATCGGCCGCCTGGCCACCGCCCGCACCGACGCGCTCGCCCGGGCGGAGAAGGCGCAGCGCGACTTCACCGCCCTCGAGACCCGTGTCGCCGGGCTGGACGCCGGCGAGGAGGGGCTCGATGCGGAGCACGAGGCCGCGGTCGCGGCCCTCGACGACCTCGACGAGCGCCTGACCAAGGTCCGCGCGGAGTTCCAGCAGGCCGACCGCGACAAGGCCGGTCTCGCTGCCCGCAAGGAGGCGCTCGAGCTCGGCCTCTCCCGCAAGGACGGCGCGGGAGCGTTGCTCGCCGCCACCGACACCGTCTCCGGCCTGCTCGGCTCCGTCGCGGCGCTGGTCACCGTGCGCTCGGGCTACGAGGGCGCGGTCGCCGCCGCCCTCGGTGCCGCGGCCGACGCCGTCGCCGTGACCGGCGCCGACAGCGCGCTCGCCGCCATCGACCACCTCAAGAGCGACGACCTGGGGCGCGCCGGCCTGCTCCTCGGCGGGGGACCGGCTGAGGACACGGCCAGCTGGCCCGCGCTGCCCGCCGGGGCGTCGTACGCCGCCAGCGTGGTGGAGTGCCCGGCGCAGGTCCGACCGGGCCTCGACCGGCTGCTGCGCAAGGTGGCCGTCGTCGCCGACCTCACCGAGGCTCGCTCGCTCGTCGCCGACCTCTCCGACGTCGTCGCCGTGACCCGTGACGGCGATCTCCTCGGTGCGCACTTCGCGTCGGGCGGCTCGCACGCCACGCAGAGCCTGATCGAGATCCAGGCCGCGGTCGACGAGGCCACCTCCGCGCTGGCCGACGCCGTCGCCGCCTCGGAGCGGCTCGGCTTCGACCTCTCCCGGTTGGAGAACGAGCGGGCCGACGCCCAGCAGCGGGTCGACGTGGCCCTCGCCCGGCTCCACGAGTCCGACGCCACCCTCGCCGCCGTCGCCGAGGAGCTCGGCCAGCACGGGTCGCTCGCCCGGTCGGCCCGCTCCGAGGCCGAGCGGATGGCGGATGCCATCGCGCAGGCCGAGACGTCCCGTGAGCAGGCCCTCGTGGGCCTCGCCGAGCTCGAGCAGCGTCTGGCCTCGGCCGAGGAGGCCAGCGACGAGGAGCCCGACACGACCGAGCAGGAGCACCTCGTCGAGGCGACCCGGGCAGCGCGCTCCGCCGAGATGGAAGCGCGGCTGGCCCTGCGCACCTCCGAGGAGCGGGCCCGGGCGCTGCACGGTCGCGTCGAGGGCATCCGCAAGGCCGCCGAGGCCGAGCGCGTGGCTCGCGCCCGTGCGGCCGAGCGTCGCGCGCGCCTGCTCGCCGAGGGGCGGGCCGGCCGGGCGGTCGGCGTCGCCGTCGCCCACGCGCTGACCCGCCTCGAGTCGTCCATCGCGCTCGCCGCCGAGGAGCGGCAGCGGGTCGAGGACTCCCGCCGTGGTCGCGAGCAGGAGCTGATGACGGTGCGCCAGTCGCTGCGTGACCTGGGCCGCGAGCTCGAGCAGCTGGTCGGCTCGGTGCACCGCGACGAGATGGCCCGCGCGCAGCAACGGATGCGGATCGAGCAGATCGAGGTCAAGGCACTCGAGGAGCTCGGGATGGAGCCGGACGGCCTGGTCGCCGACTACGGACCGGACCAGCCGGTGCCCATCCTCGAGACCGCCGACGACGAGACCGGTCCGGCGGCCGAGGACGCCGAGAGCGGCGAGGACGCCGAGGACGCCGAGCGTGAGCCGCGGACGGTGCCCTACGTCCGCGAGGAGCAGGTCAAGCGACTGCGGTCCGCCGAGCGGGCGCTGTCGATGCTCGGCAAGGTCAACCCGCTCGCGCTGGAGGAGTTCAGCGCGATGGAGGAGCGCCACCAGTTCCTTTCCGAGCAGCTGGAGGACCTGCGCGCGACCCGCAAGGACCTGCTCGACATCGTCAAGGACGTCGACGCCCGCGTCGAGCAGGTCTTCACCGAGGCCTACGCCGACGTGACCAAGGCCTTCGACCAGACCTTCGCCCGCCTGTTCCCGGGCGGCGAGGGCCGGCTGGTGCTGACCGACCCCAGCGACATGCTCACGACCGGCATCGAGGTCGAGGCGCGTCCTCCCGGCAAGAAGGTCAAGCGCCTCTCGCTGCTCTCCGGCGGTGAGCGGTCCCTGGTCGCCGTGGCGTTCCTGGTCGCCCTGTTCAAGGCGCGGCCCTCGCCGTTCTACATCCTCGACGAGGTCGAGGCCGCACTCGACGACGTCAACCTCGGCCGCCTGCTGGAGATCTACGAGGAGCTGCGCGAGAACTCCCAGCTGCTCGTCATCACCCACCAGAAGCGCACGATGGAGGTCGGCGACGCCCTCTATGGCGTGACGATGCGCGGCGACGGTGTCTCCGCGGTGATCAGCCAGCGACTGCGCGAGGAGTCCGCGTGATGGTGACGGAGCGTCCTGACCGGACGGCCTACCGGGCCTGGCGCACGGCCACCACCCGCTGGTCCGACGACGACGTCTACGGCCACCTCAACAACGCCCGCTACTTCGACCTGATCGACACCGCGGTCAACGCCCACCTCCACGACGCGACCGGCCTCGACATCCGCACCCTGCCGGCGATCGGCGTGGTCGCGGAGGTGTCGTGCCGCTACTTCGCCGAGATGGGCTATCCGCGGCCCATCGACCTCGGCCTGGCCGTCGAGCGGCTCGGCACGTCGTCGGTCATCTACCGCGTCGGCCTCTTCCAGGGCGATCCGGCCGACGACGGTGCGCTCGCGTGCGCCGAGGGACGCTTCGTTCACGTCTACGTCGACAACGACGACCCTGCTCGTCCGGTCACCCCGATCCCCGACGTCATCCGCGAGGCCGTCGCTCCGCTGGTCGTCTGACTCGGAGCCGGGTCCGACCGAGATCACATCCCCGGGGATTCGGGCGGTTGGGAGCCGTTCGGCAGGATGGGAGCAGATCCCTATCTCGGAGGAGTCACCGGTGCTGTTCGTCGCCTTTGCCGTCCTGCTCAGCCTCGTCGTCTCCGGCGTGGTCGTCCTCTACGTCGCCTATCCGCACCGTGGCGAGTCGCTCCCGTTGGCGCCCTGGCTGGGCGACGCCATGGCCAGGGCCGTGGATGCCGCGCCCGTGATCGAGGACGAGGAGCGGGACCTGCTGCGGATGCAGTGACAGCTTCCGGGTGCTGATTGGATGAGCCCCATGGAGTGGCTCTACCTCGTCATCGGCATCGCGATCGTCGGTGTCCTCGCGCTCGTCGGCCTGGTCGGCACCCGGCTGCGCCGGCCCGAGCGTCTCCCGGCCGACCGCACGGGCATTCCCGCGCCCGCGCCGACCACGCCGGAGACCGACGAGGCGCCCACCGTCGAGCCGGAGGTCGAGCCCGACACGGCCACCCCGGCGACCCCGACGGCGCCGACGCTCGAGCAGCCCGAGAAGCCGGCGTCCCGCCTGGTGCGTCTGCGCCAGCGCCTGGCCGGGTCCAACGCGCTGGGACGCGGCCTGCTGGGTCTGCTGAGCCGCGAGCAGCTCGACGAGGACACCTGGGAGGCCATCGAGGACCTCCTGCTCGCCGCGGACATCGGCGTCGCCCCGACGCAGGAGCTGGTCGAGCGGCTGCGCGAGCGGCTGCGTGTCGAGGGCGGCAGCCCCGACGCCCGCACCGTCCTGCGCGAGGAGCTCATCGCGCTCGTCGACCCCGCCATGGACCGCACCCTGCGCGTCAGCGGCGAGGGCGAGGCGCCCGGTGTGGTGCTCGTCGTCGGCGTCAACGGCACGGGCAAGACCACCACCGTCGGCAAGCTCGCGCGCATCCTGGTCGCCGACGAGCGCCGGGTGCTGCTCGCCGCGGCCGACACCTTCCGTGCCGCCGCGGCCGACCAGCTGTCCACCTGGGGGGAGCGCGTCGGCGTCGAGGTGGTCCGGGGCCCCGAGGGCGGTGATCCCGCGAGCGTCGCCTTCGACGCGGTCAAGGAGGGCCGGGACACCGGTGTCGACACGGTCGTCGTCGACACCGCCGGCCGGCTGCAGAACAAGGCCGGCCTGATGGACGAGCTGGGCAAGGTCAAGCGGGTCATCGAGAAGCAGTCGCCGGTGACCGAGGTGCTGCTCGTCCTCGACGCCACCACCGGCCAGAACGGCCTGATCCAGGCCAAGGTCTTCGCCGAGGTCGTCGACGTCACCGGCATCGTCCTGACCAAGCTCGACGGGTCGGCCAAGGGCGGCATCGTCGTCGCGGTGCAACGCCAGCTCGGCGTCCCGGTCAAGCTCGTCGGCCTGGGGGAGGGCCCCGACGACCTGGCGCCCTTCGACGCCGCGGCGTTCGTGGACGCCCTGCTCGGCTGACGGCCGGACGGCAACGGGACCGCTGGCAACTCGTTACCTCGGCGAAACACAAGGCCCGCCACGGCGAAACCATCCTCGGACAGTGTTCGCCGAAGGAAGGATGGCGACCACCCGCCGACCGTCCACGGCATCGAGAGGCAATCGCATGAAGCTGGTCACCGCGGTCATCAAGCCGCACAAGTGGGAGGACGTCCGGGAGGCCCTGGAGTCCTTCGGCGTCACGGGGATGACGGTCAGCGCGGTGAGCGGCTACGGCCGCCAGAAGGGCCACACCGAGGTCTACCGCGGAGCGGAGTACGACATCGCGCTGGTCCCCAAGATCCGGATCGAGATCGTCGTCGACGATCCCGACACCGAGGACATCGTCGGCATCATCACCAAGACCGCTCACACGGGACGCATCGGTGACGGCAAGGTCTGGGTCAGCCCGATCGAGACCGTGGTCCGGGTCCGGACCGGCGACAGGGACTCCGAGGCCCTGTGAGTCTGGCGTAGCCGGGGTCGGCGGTGGGGCCGACCCCGGCTTCACGTCGGTGTAACGCCTGCGCACGGGTCTGTTACACCGACGAAACATCCGTTCCCCAGAGTGGTCGGGCTCTCGAATCGACGTGAGGAACCCGATGCCCGAAATGCTCTCGACCGCACTGCCGCTGGTGGCGGTGGATCCGACCACTGCCTCCGGCGACACGGCCTGGTTGCTGGCCGCCGCCGCGCTCGTGCTGATCATGGCGCCCGGCCTGGCGATCTTCTACGGCGGCATGGTGCGCGCCAAGAGCGTCCTCAACATGATGATGATGGTCTTCGGTGCGCTCGCCGTCGTGATGGTCGTGTGGATCCTCGTCGGCTACTCGCTGGCGTTCGGTGACGACCTGGGTGGGGGCCTCGTCGGCGACCCGACCCAGTACGCCGCGTTCAAGGGGATGTTGGAGGAGGTGCCCGGGGCGCCGTACCCGATCACCCTGTTCGCCACCTTCCAGGGGCTCTTCGCCGTCATCACCGTCGGTCTCATCGCCGGCGCCATCGCCGATCGCACCCGGTTCGGGACCTGGCTGGTCTTCGCCGGCCTGTGGACCGTTGTCGTCTATGCCCCGGTCGCGCACTGGATCTTCGACTTCAGCGCCGGCGACCACGTCGGCGGCTGGATGGCCAACGAGCTCGGTGCCCTGGACTTCGCCGGCGGCACGGCGGTCGAGATCAACTCGGGCGCGGCGGGTCTCGCGGCCGCGCTGGTGCTCGGTCGACGCGTCGGCTTCGGACGGGAGCCGATGAAGCCGCACAACCTGACCCTGGTGATGATCGGCGCGGGCCTGCTGTGGTTCGGCTGGTTCGGCTTCAACGCCGGCTCCGCGCTCGGCGCGACGAACACCGCGGCGATCGTCTTCGTCAACACGCTGCTCGCGGGCTGCACCGGCCTGCTCGCCTGGCTCGCCGTCGAGCGCTTCCGCGACGGCCATGCGACCTCGTTCGGCGCCGCCTCCGGTGTCGTGGCCGGCCTGGTCGCCATCACGCCGGCCTGTGGCTTCGTGACCCCGCTGGGCGCCATGGCCGTGGGTGTCGCCGCGGGCGCGATCTGCGCCGTCGCGATCGGCCTCAAGCACAAGCTGCGCTACGACGACTCGCTCGACGTCGTCGGCGTGCACCTCGTCGGCGGGCTCGTCGGCACGATCCTCATCGGCTTCCTCGCGTCCTCCACCGTCAACGGCGTCGACGGACTGCTCTACGGCGGGGGCGCCGACCAGCTCGGCAAGCAGCTCGTCGCGGCCGGCGCCACGTTGGCCTACTCCTTCACCGCCACGGTGCTGCTCGTCCTCCTGCTGGAGAAGACGATGGGCTTCCGGGTCGACGAGGACGACGAGATGGCAGGGGTCGACCTCGTCATCCACGCCGAAACGGCCTACGACCTGCACACCACCGGCGGGGCCCGGCTCCATTTCGGTCCCGAGACTGGCAACCTTCAGTCATGAAGCTCGTCACGGCGGTCGTGAAGCCGCACAAGTGGGAGGACGTCCGCTCGGCGCTCGAGGTCGTGGGCGTGACCGGGATGACGGTCAGCGAGGTCAGCGGCTACGGCCGCCAGAAGGGCCACACCGAGATCTACCGCGGCGCGGAGTACGACATCGCGCTCGTCCCGAAGGTCCGCATCGAGATCGTCGCCGACGACGCCGCGGTCGACGAGATCGTGGACACGATCCTGCGGGCTGCCCAGACCGGCAAGGTCGGTGACGGCAAGGTGTGGGTCAGCCCGGTCGAGTCCGTCGTCCGGGTGCGCACGGGCGACAGTGGGCCCGCAGCTGTCTGAGATGCGATGACCGCTGCTGAGCGCACCGAGCGCACCGACGCCGCCGACGACCTGTGCGGCAAGGCGTACGCCGGCGCCGGGATGCCCGACAGCGGGGTGGCGTTGGTCGCGGTCGGTGGCTTCGGACGCGGCGACATGGCGCCGTACTCCGATCTCGACGTGGTGCTGGTCGCCGACGACGAGATCGCGCTCAGCGACTGGGTCGAGCTGGCCGGCCAGGTGTGGTACCCGCTGTGGGACGCGGGCGTGAAGCTCGACCACTCGGTGCGGACGCTGCCCGAGATGCTCGCGGCGGCCGAGGGAGACGTCCGGGTCGCCTCCGGTCTCCTCGATGTGCGTCACCTCGCCGGCGACTACAACGTCGCCCTGCAGCTGCGCACGACGATGCTGGCCCAGTGGCGCCGGCAGGCCCGGCAGCGGCTTCCCGAGCTGCGGGAGGTGGTGCGCAACCGGCACCGGCTCGTCGGGGAGCTGGCGCACCTGTCAATGCCCGACCTCAAGGAGGCCGAGGGCGGTCTGCGGGACGCCACGGTCCTCAAGAGCCTGACCGCCAGCTGGCTGGTCGACGTCCCGGCCGCCGATCTGGAGCGCTGTCGCCACCAGCTGCTCGATGTGCGCGACGTCCTGCACGGCGCGGCGGGCCGTGCCACCGACCGGATCGCGCCGGAGCACTGGGATCCGCTCGCGGACGGACTCGGACTCCCTGACGAGGATGCCGCCCAGAGGCACGTCCGTGAGCTCGGCCGCCGGTTGACCCACCTGTCCCGGCTTGCCTGGCGCCGCACCGACGACGTGCTGCGTCGCGCTCCGGCTGCCAAGCCCCGCCGACCCGAGCTCGAGCGGCTCGCGCCGGGTGTCGCGCTCTCGCAGGGTGAGGTCGTCCTCGATCGCAGCGCGCGACCGGACAAGGACCCGGTGCTGCTGCTCCGGGCGGCCGCCGAGGCCGCCGTCCGCGACGTCGTCCTGGCGCCACCCACGGCCGCGCGCCTGGTGCGGGACTGCCCCCCGCTCCCGGAGCCGTGGCCCGAGGAAGCGCGCCAGCAGATGGTCCGCCTGCTCGCCTCCGGCCGCGGTCTGCTCGGGGTGTGGGAGACGTTGGAGGAGACCGGCGCCCTGGTCCGGATCCTCCCGGAGTGGGAGCGGATCAGGCTGCTCCCGCACGCCTCGGTGATCCACCGGTTCACCGTCGACCGGCACGTCGTCGAGACCTGCGTCGAGGCTGCGGCGCTGATCCGCGAGGTCGCGCGGCCCGACGTGCTGGTGGTCGCCGCCCTGCTCCATGACATCGGCAAGGGCGGGTTGACCGAGCACAGCGTCGCCGGCGCGCCGATCGCCCGCGAGATCGCAGTGCGAATGGGCTTCGCCCCCGAGGAGGTCGAGCTGATCACCCAGCTCGTCCGATGGCACCTGCTCCTCGCCGACATCGCTACCACGCGTGACCCCGACGACCCCGCGACCATCGACGCGCTGACCGATCGCGTCGGCACGCCCGAGGCGCTGGCCCTGCTCACCGCGCTCACGGAGGCCGACGCCAAGGCCGCCTCGCCCAAGGCCTGGTCGTCGTGGCGGGCCGGACTCATCCTCGACCTCTCCCGCCGCGCCCAGGTGGCGCTGCGACGGGGGAGCGTGCCCGCCCCGTTGCGCGCCGAGGAGGTCCCGGTCCCGGACAGCGTGCGCGCAGGCGGCTTCGCGATCGACGTCGAGAGGCTCGAGGACGGTGCACGGGTCAGCGTCGTCGCGCCGGACCGGGTCGGCCTGCTCGCCGACGTCGCGGCGACCTTCGCCCTGCGCCGGGTCCCGGTCCGCGCGGCGCGGGTGTGGTCGCAGGACGATGTCGGCATGGCCGTCGGGGTCTCGGTGTGGGACGTGGCCGACGACTACCTCGACCCCGGGGCCCTGCGCGACCAGCTGGACGCGATCGTGCAGCGCCGGGTCGACCCGGCCCGCCGGCTGGCCGCACGGACGGCGGGCGAGGGCGAGCTCGCGCCGACCGTCGTCGTACGTCCGGAGGCGAGCGACCACGCCACGGTGATCGAGGTCCGCGCCGCTGACCGGATCGGGGTCGTGCACCAGGTCAGCGCTGCGCTGGCGGCGCTCGACGTCACGGTGCGCTCGGCCCACGTGTCGACGCTCGGACCGCAGGCCGTCGACGTGTTCTACGTCCAGGAGGCCTCGGCCGGCGCGCTGTCGGAGACCCGGGCGGCCGAAGCCGCGCACGCGGTGCGCGAGGCGATCACAGGCGTGGGGAGGCCGCGCGGGTAGGTGACGCCGGCTGCGCGTCGCGATGCACGCACGCTGACGGCGTTGGCGTCGATCAACGGCCAACCAGGCCGCCTCACTCCGCCGCCTTGTCATCGCACGCACCTCACGACGCTCGCTTCGACGCCACCTACCCGCGCGATCTCCTCAATCGCGCCACCCCGCGGGCCAGGTCGACCGTCATCGGCGGGTGGTCGTCGTCGGGGCTGGGCAGCATCTCGCCCTGGGTCTTCTTCGACCGGAGGGCGTCGTCGGCCCGCTCCCGCGCCGGGTCGAACACGTTCATGAAGCTGCCCATGCCGTCGGTGAAGGTGCCGGTCGCGGACTCGGAGCCGATCATCCGGTGCCCGATCACGACGACGCCGACGAGCAGCGCGACGCCTGCCGCGACGAGCAGGACGACGGTCATTCCGCGAGTCTACGGCGCTGCAACTACAGTTGACCCGCCCGACGACGCAGACGCACCAGTTCCTGAGGACCGCACTTGTTCGCCACACTGTCCGACCGCCTCACCGCGACCTTCAAGAACCTTCGCGGCAAGGGACGGCTCTCCGAGGCCGACATCGACGCCACGGCCCGGGAGATCCGGATCGCCCTCCTCGAGGCCGACGTCGCCCTGCCGGTCGTCAAGGACTTCGTCGCCGCGGTCAAGGAGCGGGCGCGGAGCGAGGAGGTCAGCGGTGCGCTGAACCCCGCCCAGCAGGTCGTCAAGATCGTCAACGACGAGCTCGTCGCCATCCTCGGCGGGGAGACCCGGCGACTGCGCTACGCCAAGTCGGGGCCGACGGTCATCATGCTGGCCGGCCTCCAGGGCGCCGGAAAGACCACGCTGGCGGCCAAGCTCGCGCTGTGGCTCAAGGAGCAGGGCAAGACCCCGCTCCTGGTCGCCTGCGACCTCCAGCGCCCCAACGCCGTCCAGCAACTGCAGGTCAACGGCGAGAAGGTCGGCGTCCCGGTCTTCGCCCCGGAGCCCGGCAATGGCACGGGCGACCCGGTCTCCGTCGCGAAGGCGTCGATCGAGGAGGCGAAGCGCAGGCTCCACGACGTGGTCATCGTCGACACCGCGGGCCGCCTCGGCGTCGACGCGGAGATGATGGCGCAGGCCGCCGGCATCCGTGACGCCGTCCAGCCCGACGAGGTGCTCTTCGTCGTCGACGCGATGATCGGTCAGGACGCGCTCATCACCGCGCAGGCCTTCCTCGACGGCGTCGGCTACGACGGTGTCGTCCTCACCAAGCTCGACGGCGACGCCCGCGGTGGCGCCGCCCTGTCGATCCGGCACGTCACCGGCCGACCGGTCATGTTCGCCTCCTCCGGCGAGAAGATGACCGACTTCGACGTCTTCCACCCCGACCGGATGGCCTCGCGCATCCTGGACATGGGCGACGTCCTCACCCTGATCGAGCAGGCCGAGAAGGCCTTCGACCAGGAAGAGGCGATGCGCGCCGCCGAGAAGCTCACCGGCGGCGACTTCACCCTCGACGACTTCCTGTCGCAGATGCAGCAGCTCAAGAAGCTCGGCTCGATGCAGAAGATCCTCGGGATGCTGCCCGGCATGGGACAGATCCGCGAGCAGCTCGAGAACTTCGACGAGCGCGAGATCGACCGCGTCGAGGCGATCATCCGGTCGATGACGCCTGCGGAGCGCGACAACCCCAAGATCATCGACGGCTCCCGCCGGGCCCGCATCGCGAAGGGCTCGGGACGCACCGTCTCCGACGTCAACGGCCTCGTCGACCGCTTCTTCGAGGCGCGCAAGATGATGATGCAGATGGCGCGCGGTGGCGGCATGCCCGGGATGCCCGGCATGCCGGGGATGCCGGGCATGGGTGGCCCCGGCGGCGGCAAGCGCGTCAGCGCCAAGCAGAAGGCCAAGCAGACCAAGGGCAAGGGCGCGCGCAAGTCGGGCAACCCGGCCAAGGCCGCCCAGGACGCCGCCGCCGCACAGGCGAAGGCCGCCGAGTCGAAGCCGAACCCGTTCGGCATCGGACAGGACATCGACTACGAGGCCGCGGCCGAGAACCTGCAGCTGCCGAAGGACTTCTCGAAGTTCCTGAAGTGACCTCGTCATGACCACGGCCAACCGGGCACGACGGCTCGCCGCCCTGCGCATCGATGCGCAGGTGCCCTGCCCGGTGTGCGCCGAGGGCGTCAAGGGCGCCAACCTCGACCGCCACCTCGCGAAGGTCCACGGTGGCGACGGCGCGGTCGCTGCCGGCACCTCCGGCTCGGGGGAGAGCTACGAGAGCGTCGACGTCCGGGTGGGCTCCTACCTCCAGCTCTGCTCGGGCCGCCGGCGGATCACCGTGCACGCCCGCGCAGCCGGGCCGTTCCGCACCACCTGGACAGGTTGGGAGCAGGGACCCCGCAGACGCAGCCTCGACCTCACGCTCGACCGCGCCGAGCTCGTCGCCCTCCAGCTCGCCCTCTGGGAGCTCGGCCACCTCGCCCCTGCCGGCGGAGCGGGCCGATGAGGTCCACCCTGGTCGTCGACGGCGCCAACGTCGTCGGCGCGCGCCCCGACGGGTGGTGGAAGGACCGCCCGGGAGCCGCGGCCCGGCTCCACGAGCAGCTGCTCGTCGCCGATGTCGAGTACGACGCCGTCGTACTCGTGCTGGAGGGGCAGGCCAAGGGCGGGGTCCGGGCCGGGCGCGATGCCCACGTCACGACCGTGCACGCGGCCAGGGACGGCGACGCCGCCATCGTCGAGCAGGCGCGCAAGGCGGTCGAGGCCGGCCGCCGGACCGTGGTCGTGACCGCGGACCGGGCCCTCGACGCCCGCGTCCACGGTGTCGGTGCGACGACGCTCTCGCCGACCTGGCTGCTGTCGCGCCTCTGATCCGGGTCCGCCCGGGTACCGTCGGGTGGGTGAGTGCGCTGCGGTTCTCCGGCCCGGTCCTGCCCGACGGCGAGGTGCGCGACGTCTACGTCGTCGACGGGCGGGTCACCTATGAGCGCCCGGCGGGCCTGACCGGCGCCGAGACGGCAGGGGAGGGCTGGATCCTGCCGGGCCTGGTCGACGCCCACAACCACCTCGGGCTCGAGGATGGTGGAGCGGTCGACGACGCCGAGATCGAGCGGACCGCGATCCTCGATCGCGACAACGGGGTGCTGCTCACCCGCGACTGCGGGTCGCCCGCCGACACCCGGTGGGTCCAGGACCGCGAGGACCTGCCGCGCCTGATCCGATGCGGTCGCCACGTGGCCCGCACGCAGCGCTACCTCAAGGGCTACGGCCACGAGGTCGAGCCCGACGGACTCGTCGACGTCGTGGCCGAGCAGGCGCGCGCGGGCGACGGCTGGGTGAAGCTGGTCGGCGACTGGATCTCTCGGGACGAGGGAGATCTCGCGCCGTCCTTCCCCGGCGACGCCGTGGCGGCGGCGATCGGCGTGGCCCACTCGCTCGGGGCCAAGGTGACCGCCCACTGCTTCGGCGAGGAGTCCATCGCCCCGTTGCTGGACGCCGGGATCGACTGCATCGAGCACGGCACCGGCCTGACGGCAACCCACATCGATCAGATGGTCGCTGGCGGCGTCGCTCTGGTACCGACGGTCCTGCAGACCTCGAAGTTCCCCGGCTTCGCCGACGCCGGTCGCGCCAAGTTCCCCGACTATGCGGCGACCATGGAGCAGCTCTTCGCCCGCCGCCGCGAGGTGCTGATGAGCGCTCACGAGGCCGGCGTCGCGCTCTATGTCGGCAGCGACGGCGGAGGCTCGCAGCGCCACGGCGTGCTCCACGAGGAGATCCGCGCGATGGCGGACATGGGCCTGTCCAACGAGTACGTCGTGGGCGCGGCCTCGTGGCGCGGTCGCGCCTGGCTCGGCTGGAATCCCGGACTGGACGAGGGCGATCCGGCCGACTTCGTCGTCTATCCGCGCAATCCCGTCGAGGACCTGTCCGTGCTGCTCGAGCCCTCGCGCGTCGTGCTGCGCGGCAGGGTCGTGGCCTGATTTCTCTCCGCGCGAGAGGTCTGGCAGACTTGGCGGCTGAGTTCTGCGCCTTCCGGTCCCTCTCAACCGGTGGGTGCAGCGCCCATCCGAGTCCGGGTCCCGGTGTTCCCCACCTGGTCGCCCGCGCCTCACCCACCACCATTCTCAAGGAGACACCACAAACGTGGCCGTCAAGATTCGCCTGAAGCGCCTGGGCAAGGTCCGGGTCCCGCAGTACCGCATCGTCATCGTCGACTCGCGCAAGAAGCGCGACGGCGCCGTGATCGAGGAGATCGGCAAGTACCACCCCAAGGAGGACCCGTCGTACATCGACGTCGTCTCCGAGCGGGCGCAGTACTGGCTGGGCGTCGGCGCGCAGCCGACCGAGGCCGTCGAGGCCATCCTCAAGATCACCGGCGACTGGCAGAAGGCCAAGGGTCTCGAGGGCGCCGAGGGCACCCTCAAGGTCAAGGAGCCCAAGCGCGACAAGCTCGAGATCTTCAACGAGGCCCTCAAGGAGGCCGCCAACGAGCCCAAGGGCGCCGCGGTGACCAAGAAGGCCGAGAAGAAGAAGGCCGAGAAGGTCGAGGAGGCGCCGGCCGAGGCCGCCGCCGAGGAGACCCCCGCCGAGGAGCCCGCCGCCGACGAGGCGCCGGCTGCCGAGACCACCGAGGCCTGAGACGGTGCTGGCTGACGCGCTGGAGCACCTCGTCCGCGGGGTGGTCGACCACCCCGACGACGTGGTCGTGCGCGACAAGCAGCTGCGTCGAGGCGCCGTGCTCGAGGTCCGGGTCCACCCCGACGACCTCGGCAAGGTGATCGGCCGCGGCGGCCGCACGGCGACCGCCTTCCGCACGGTGATCTCCGCGATCGCCGGCAACAGCAGCACCCGGATCGACTTCGTCGACACCGACAAGCGCTGAGCACGGCATCATCCGGCAGCCCCGCACCGATGTGCGGGGCTGCCGGCATTTCGGGACAATGACACTCGTGGAGAGCATCGAGGTCGTCGTCGGCAGGATCGGCAAGCCGCACGGCATTCGCGGCGAGGTGACGGTCGACGTCCGCACCGACGAGCCCGAGCGGCGCTACGTCGACGGCGCGGTCCTGCAGGCCGAGGCGCCGCGGGGCTCCGCCTTCGCCGCCCGCACCCTCACCGTTTCCCGCACCCGGTGGCACCAGGGCGTGCTGCTCGCGAGCTTCGCCGAGCTGGCCGACCGCACCGCGGCCGAGTCGGCCCGCGGCGTGGTGCTGCGGGCCGTCGTGTCGCCCGACGAGTCGCCGGCCGATCCCGACGAGTTCTACGACCACCAGCTCGTCGGGCTGGCGGCGTACGACGTGGAGGGCACCCACCTCGGCGAGGTGGCCGGGCTGGTGCACGGCGCGCAGGACCTGCTCCGGATCAGGACCGTCGACCGACGAGAGGCCCTCGTGCCGTTCGTGATCGCGCTGGTGCCCGAGGTCGACGTCGCCGCCGGCCGGGTCGTGATCGCCGACCGTCCCGGGCTCGTGACCCCGTTCGCCGACGACACGGACGAGGGGGAGGACGAGGCGTGAGGCTCGACTACCTCACGATCTTCCCGGACTTCTTCGCGCCGCTGGACCTCTCGCTGCCCGGCAAGGCGGCGGACAAGGGCCTGGTCGAGTTCCACGTCCACGACCTGCGCGGCCACTCGCACGACAAGCACCACCGGGTCGACGACACCCCCTATGGCGGCGGTGCCGGCATGGTGATGAAGCCCGAGCCGTGGGGCGAGGCGTTCGACGCGCTCGGCGTGGACGCGGGGACGACCGTCGTCTTCACCACGCCCTCGGGCGAGCCCTTCGACCAGCGGCTGGCCGCGGACCTCGCGACCCGCGGGCGGATCGTCTTCGCCTGCGGCCGCTACGAGGGCATCGACCAGCGCGTCATCGACCACGCAGGGGAGCGGGCCGAGGTCCGCGAGATCAGCCTGGGCGACTACGTCCTCAACGGGGGAGAGGTCGCTGCGCTGGCGATCACCGAGGCCGTCGTTCGCCTGCTGCCGGGCTTCATGGGCAATGCCGCCTCGCTCGTCGAGGAGTCGCACGCCGAGGGTGGCCTGCTCGAATACCCCGTCTACACCAAGCCGCCGCAGTGGCGGGGACACGACGTCCCTGCCGTGCTGCGCTCCGGCGACCACGGCAAGGTCGCCGCATGGCGGCACGAGCAGGCCGTGCGCCGTACTGCCGAGCGGCGTCCCGACCTGCTCCACCCCTCGCAGCTCGACGACGGCACGCCGATCGTCCGGGCGACGCCGGGCGACGCCGGGGAGCTGCTGACGCTCCAGCGCGCCTGCTGGGTGCAGGAGGCGCTCGCCAACGACTCGCTCGACATCCCCGCCCTCCACGAGTCCTACGACGACGTGCGGGCCTGGCTCGACGTCTGGGACACCTGGGTGATCCGGCGCGCGGGCCGGCTGGTCGCTGCGGTCCGCGGCCGGATGGAGGGCGAGGCCTGGGACATCGGGCGCATCATGGTGGCGCCCGACCTGCAGGGGGCGGGGCTCGGCCGGGCGCTGCTCGAGCACGTCCAGCGCGTGGCGCCCACGGAGGCGGCGTCGTACGTCCTGTTCACGGGGGAGGCGAGCGCCCGCAACCAGCGGATGTATCGCAAGGCGGGCTTCCGGATCCGACCCGACCTGCCGGCGCCCCCGGGCGCCGTGGTGCTCACGAAACCTCGTCGGTGAGCCTGCATTTACGGGCCTGACACCGTCTGGGCGAACCTGTAACACGGTCGAAACCTCAGCCGGGGACTGACGAAACGACCGCTCGGAAGTATGCGGGGCACACGGCCAGCAACGTTGCCCGGCCAGACCCACTCCCGAGACTTGTGAGGACCTGCATGTCTGTCGAACTTTCGTGGCAGCTCATCTGTGCTGCTCTCGTCCTTTTCATGACGCCTGGCCTGGCGTTCTTCTACGGCGGCCTCGTCAAGCAGAAGTCCGTCGTGTCCATGATGATGCTGAGCTTCGGCTCGATCGCCGTCGTCACGCTGCTCTACGTCCTCGTCGGCGGCACGGGCATCACCAACGGCGCCAGCGGTGGCCCGGCGCTGTTCGGCAACCCGTTCAACGACGTCGGCATGTCCGACCTGATGACCGGTGTCGGTGGCGGTGAGGCCGCCAACGCCTTCGGCGGCCACGCCTTCCTCGTCGCCTTCTGCATCATCACGGTCGCGCTGGTCTCGGGAGCCGTCGCCGACCGTGCCCGCTTCTGGCCGTGGATGCTGTTCGCCGCGCTGTTCACCCTGTTCGTGGTCTTCCCGACCTTCCGCTGGATCTGGGGCATCAACGAGGACGGCGAGCTGGGCTGGCTGTCCACCGACGTGCTGGGTCTGGGCCAGGGTGCGCTCGACTGGGCCGGTGGCACCGTGATCCACCAGTCCGCTGGTGCCGCGGCCCTTGCCCTGGCGCTGGTCCTCGGCAAGCGCAAGGTCGGCTTCTCCAAGGAGGAGACCGTTGCCCACAACGTCCCGCTGGTGCTCATCGGTGCCGCGATCCTGTGGTTCGGCTGGTACGGCTTCAACACCGGCGTCTTCGGCGCCGACGAGGGCCAGACCTCGCTGATCTTCTTCAACACCCTGGTCGCCCCGGCTGCCGCGCTCCTCGGCTGGATCGTCGTCGAGGCCCTCAAGGACGGCAAGGCCACCGCCGTGGGTGCCGCCTCCGGCATCGTGACCGGCCTCGTCGCGATCACCCCGGCCTGCGCCTTCCTGACGCCGATCTGGGCCATGGTGCTCGGTCTCGTCGCCGGTGCGATCTGTGCCTTCGCGGTCGACCTGAAGTTCAAGCTCGGCTTCGACGACACCCTCGACGTCGTGGGCATCCACCTGGTCGCCGGCTTCATCGGCTGCCTCTGGGTCGGCATCTTCGGTGCCGAGGCCCTCACCGGTGGCAGCCTGGCGTTCGGTGGAGAGACCAAGCTCTTCCTCGCCCAGCTGCTCTCGTCGCTGACCGTGATCGCCTTCTCGTTCATCGTGACCTTCATCTTCGCGATGGCGATCGAGAAGACGATCGGCTTCCGTGCCAAGGAGGAGGACGAGGTCGCCGGGCTCGACCTTGCGCTCCACGGCGAGGGCTACGCGCTCAACGACTGATCCATCCGCTCCATCTGCTCCATCCGACAGGCCCGTCCCGGTACGCCGGGGCGGGCCTGTCGGCGTCTGGCGTCAGCCGCGCAGCTGGCGCGCGGAGGCCTGGATGCGCGCGCTCAGGTCCTCGACCTCGTCGAGCACGTCGTGGGCGAGCCACACCGGCGCCTTCCTGGTCCGCCGCGCCCGGGTCAGGACACCGGCCGTCGTCGCGGCGTCCATCGCCTGCGATGCCGCGTCCTCGTCGAGACCGAGCCGACGGGCTGCGAGATCGACGTTGAGGATCGGCTCCTCGGCGAGCAGGTCGAGCAGGCGGAACAGCGAGTCTCCGGGGCGAGCGTCGGGCAGGGCCGCGCCCCAGCGGTCACGGATCGCGAGGACGTTGGTCGCCGTCGCCCACGACTCCGCGGTCGCGATCCGGATGGCGGTGGCCATCATCGCCACGATCGTGCGGGCGTTGCCGGAGCGGTAGTCGTTGAGGGCGGCGAAGTAGGTGTCGCGGTGTGAGACCAGCGCCGAGGCGATGGGCACCGTGAGGTGTCGGGTGGCGCGGCGGCGCCTCAGGATCGCGTGGATCAGCGTGCGACCGATCCGGCCGTTGCCGTCGATGAAGGGGTGGATGGACTCGAACTGGGCGTGGGCGATCGCGACCTGCACCACGGGCGGGAGGTCGTCGCGGTTGCAGAACGCGAAGAGGTCGTCGAGGTAGTCGGGCACGGTCTCGGGCGGAGGCGGCACGTGCAGCGCGCCGCGCGGCGCGTAGTCGCTGCCGCCGACCCAGTTCTGTGTCGTGCGGAACCGGCCGGCCCGGTGGGCCTCGTCGGCGTTGCGGCGGAAGAGATCGTGGTGCGCCTGCAGCATCGCCTCCGGGCTGAGGCGCCGGGTGGTGTCGGCGTCGCGGATCATCCGTGACAGGGCGGCGGTCGCGGAGGCCATCGAGACCGCTGAGGCGTTGGCCCCGACGCCCAGCAGTGCGCGGCCGTAGTCGGCGAGGCTGGCGTCGACGTTCTCGATCTTGGAGGAGTCGACCGCCTCCGTGCGCAGCTGGAGGTGGTTGAGCGCGGCGAGCGTCCGGCCGTGGACCAGGTCGAGGTGACCCAGGTCGCCGGCGCAGGCTGCGACCATCGCACCGAGGGAGCGGTCCATCGGATAGTCCAGCTCCGCGATCAGAGGCGGCAGGGCGACCGTCACCTCCCGGCGGAGCCGGTCGACGCGCGGTCCGCGCGGTGAGCTCTGGCGCCACGGCCGGACGTCGAAGGTGTGGGCCGGCCAGTCGTTCGCCACGGGCGTCGCCCCGGTGGTGGTCATGACCGGCATTCTCGCAGCCAGCCCGTGGTCGGCGGCTGGGATTTCCGTCGTACGACACGCGTGTGGGAAGATCGCTGGTCGGTGTCACGGACGCTTCTGCCACAGGGGAATCGCCGACCGCGACACGCCTTCCGATCCATCACCAACCACCGCGACTGACCTGTGCGCATTCGCGAGGAGAATCATGAGCAACACGAGCCCCGCCCTGGTCACCGACCTGGGCAACGCCGCCAAGCGCGACGACATCCCGGACTTCCGCGCCGGTGACACCGTCAAGGTCCACGTCAAGGTCGTCGAGGGCAACCGCTCCCGCGTCCAGGTCTTCCAGGGCGTCGTGATCCGCGTCCACGGCTCCGGCATCGGCCGGACGTTCACCGTCCGCAAGGTCTCCTTCGGCGTCGGTGTCGAGCGGACCTTCCCGCTCCACTCGCCGATCTTCGAGAACATCGAGGTCGTCACCCGCGGTGACGTGCGCCGCGCGAAGCTCTACTACCTGCGCAACCTCACTGGCAAGAAGGCCAAGATCAAGGAGCGTCGCGAGATCTGATCTCCGCCGACCGCTTCCACGAAGGCCCGACCCATTGGTCGGGCCTTCGTGCGTTCCGTCCCCAGGACCTGCCTAGACTCGACCATCGTGACCAGTGACGACTCCTCCGACGGCGGCGCGGAAACCGAGAAGCGAGCAGCCGGGGCCCATCGCGGGGAGCGCAAGGCGTCCCATCGCAAGGAGGAGTCGGCCGACCCTCGCGAGGAGCCGGCGGTGACGGCACCCGCGACGCCCGCCGGGCGCAGCCAGACCAGGCCCGCCGCGTCCTCGAGGACGCCGGAGCCGCGCAAGCACCTGCCCGTCTGGCAGGAGAGCATCCTGCTGCTGGCCGTCGCGCTCGGACTGGCCGTGCTCATCAAGGCGCTGTTCGTGCAGGCGTTCTACATCCCGTCGGAGTCGATGGAGCCGGGTCTGGTCAAGGACGACCGGATCCTGGTCCAGAAGGTCTCCTACTGGTTCGGCGGCAGCCCGCAGCGGGGCGACGTCGTCGTCTTCGAGGATCCGGGCGAGTGGCTCGGTGCCACCGACACCCCTGCCCCGACGGGCCTGACCGGGCTGCTGTCCAAGGTCGGCCTCTATCCCACGGGCGGTCACCTGGTGAAGCGGGTGATCGGCGTCGAGGGTGACGTCGTCGTGTGCTGCGACGACGAGGGGCGGATCGAGGTCAACGGCCAGGCCATCGACGAGTCGGACTACCTGGGGCCCGATCCCGGCGTGTGCAGCGCCCCGATCTCGGAGGACCTGACCCAGGCCGGGGACCTGGCCGAGACCGAACTCGGTGGTGAGAGCGGCAACCCCGACGACGTCCAGGGCCAGGTGCGTCCGTGCGGCTGGTCGGTCGGGCCGATCCCCGACGACAAGCTGCTCGTCCTCGGGGACAACCGCGGCCACTCCGCCGACTCCCGGGTCCACCTGTGCGGCATCGACGATGACTACTGCACCCAGAGCCCGTGGGTCGACGAGGACCTCGTCGTGGGCAAGGTGTTCACCCTCATCTGGCCGCAGGACCGCTGGCGCTGGATCTCGCGGCCCGAGGCGTTCGCCGACGTGCCCGACGGCCCCTCCGCCGCCCTCCTCGCCACGCGGGAAGGCAAGCGGCCCGACGAGCTCGGCCCGAGCTGAGGCAGGCAGGCGGTGGACTGATGTCGACCCTGCCACGCGGCGCAACGGTCCGGCGTGACGCCGGCATCTACGGCTACGAGCGCGCCCTGCGGCGGCACGGACTCGAGCCGATCGCCGGTGTGGACGAAGCCGGACGTGGGGCCTGCGCGGGCCCCCTGGTCGCCGGCGCCGCGATCCTGCCGCCCGGCAGGGCCGGGGTCGTCCCGGGCCTCGCCGACTCCAAGCTCCTCACCGCGGCCGCTCGGGAGCGCTGCTACGACGAGATCCTCAAACGCGCCGTCGCCTGGTCGGTCGTCGTGATCCCGCACGGGGAGTGCGACCGGCTCGGGATGCACGTGGCCAATGTCGAGGCGCTGCGACGGGCCGTCGCGAAGCTGTCCGTGCCGCCGTCGTACGTCCTGACGGACGGGTTCCCCGTCGACGGGCTGGGCGCCCCGGGCCTCGCGGTCTGGAAGGGGGACCGCGTCGTCGCGTGCGTCGCGGCCGCCTCCGTGCTCGCCAAGGTGACGCGGGACCGGCTGATGGTCGAGATGGACCGTGACTGGCCGGCCTACGACTTCAAGACCCACAAGGGCTACATCACCGCCACCCACACCGAGGCACTCGAGCTGCACGGGCCCTCTCCCGTGCACCGGATGCGCTTCGTCAACGTGCGCCGGGCGGCCGGGCTGGAGCCAGCGGAACCGCTAGAGTCGACGTCGTGAGTGCCGAGGAGCTCGAGAAGTACGAGACCGAGCAGGAGCTGAACCTCTACCGGGAGTACCGCGACGTCGTCGGCATCTTCAAGTACGTCGTCGAGACCGACCGTCGGTTCTACCTGTGCAACACGGTCGACGTGAAGGCGCGGTCGGAGGGCGGTGACGTCTTCTTCGAGGTCACCATCGCCGATGCGTGGGTGTGGGACATGTATCGCCCGGCCCGGTTCGCCAAGAACGTCAAGGTGCTGACCTTCAAGGACGTCAACGTCGAGGAGCTCGCGACCTCGGACCTGGATCTGCCGAAGTCCTGATCCCCAGGGACCTTGTCCTGATTGCGGCCGTCGTGCTGGAGTTCGACCGCTTTCCGGCCGAACCTGCCACGGAGGGATCAGGAGACCGGGGGAGGGCGCCATGCGGCATCGGCGCACGGCAGGGGAGCGTGGCACGGTCACGCTGTTCATGACGGTGATGCTCGCCGTCCTGATGGTCGCGGGCGCCTTCGTCGTCGACCTCGGCCTGCAGCGGGTCGCGCGGGCGGACCTCCAGGCGATCGCCGATGTGGTCGCCCTGGACCTGTCGCGCGAGCTCGACGGCCGGTCGATCGCGACCCTCGCCTCGGCGATGGACGCGGCGGCGGAGGAGAGCCTGGAGCGCAACTCCGACATCGTCGGCAACGAGGTGCCGGAGATCTCGGTCGAGCTGGGTGACATCGAGGTCGACGGTGATTTCGCGGCCATGGCCGCGGGGGCCCCGACCGCCGTCAAGGTGACGGCCTCCACCGAGGTCCCGTTCGCCTTCGCCGGGGTGACCGGCCAGGAGTCCGGTGCCGCGGCCCGCAGCGCGGTCGCCGACAACCTGTCGACCGCGTGCTTCCGTCTTGGAACCTTCGTCGCGGCGATCCGGGCGGGCGACAGCACCGTCCTCGCGCCGCTCAACGACCTGCTCGGGGTCAATCTCGACCTCGTCGCCTACCGCGGTCTGGCCGTGGCCGACCTCCGCCTGTCGCAGCTGACGGCGACCTCCGTGATCGGCAGTCCCGAGGAGCTGCTCTCCGGTGGCATCACCTATGCCGAGCTGGTCACCGCCATGATCGAGGCGCTCAGTCGCGAGTCGGCGAGCAGCAACGCCGTCGCGATCCAGGCGCTGACCCGCATCGCCAGCTCCCAGGTGACGGCGGCCATCGGACAGATCCACCTCTCCAACGTGCTCCACGTCACGCCCACCGACCGGGCGGCGATGGAGGTCGCCCTGTCGGTCCTCGACATCGTGGGCACGGCTCGCCTCGCCGACGGTCAGCACTTCCTCGGGATTCCCAACATCCAGGCCCAGGTCCCCGGAGTCGGGTTCCAGTTCACTGGAGGCATCACCCTGGTGTCCGCGGCCGAGCTCGCCTGCGGTCGTGCGAACTCCGCCGACGCCGTCGCCGACACCGCCCAGCTCGACGGCACGGTCGGGATCGCCTTCACGAACCTGCCGTCGCTGAACGTCCCCCCGCTCGGCTCCCTGCAGACACCGAAGGGGGGCGGCACGCTGTCCGTCGTCGCAGGAAGCGGCACGGGGCGCCTGGTCGCCCCACCTGACGTCTACTGCGGCAGCGGGTCCGCCGGAGACCCGTCGACGATGAGCGTGGACGTCCAGACCGGCCTGGCGTCGTATCGGCTGAGGACGAACGTGACGGTCGCGGCGGAGGTTCGGCTCACAGACCTGCTGGGCCTCGGCCTGACCTCGGTCCTGACCAATCTCCTGGGCAACATCCTGCTGCTCGGCAACAAGATCTCACTCGAGGTGGAGGTCGACCTGGTGATCGGCTCGCAGACGTCGGGCGGCACGACCCGCGCCGACCTGGCCATACCTCCCAACGACGTCACTCCCGTCTCCACGGGTGGCTCGATGAACCTCGACGTCAACTCGATCATCCCCACCGTGACCGCCGTCAAGCTCAACGGGAAGAGCGCCGGTCTCGCCTCCGTCACCGCCATCACCAACCCGATCCTCAGCACCCTGGTGACGACAGGAAAGGGCTTCGTCGAGAAGACCCTCACCCCGCTGGTCGACAACATCAACGAGAAGTTCATCGGCCCGGTGGCACGGATGATCGGCCTCCGTCTGGCCGGCGCCGACGTGTACGGCGTGGGGGTCACCTGCGGAACGCCGCGGCTCATCGGGTAGATCGACACGATTCCTCGACCGTCTGGCCCGAAAGGACTACGCCGCCCCATCCGGACGAGCAGAATGACCCGGGAAGCGTTCCTTCGTTGTCCAGGGGAGCACTACTGTTGGTCCAACGCCGCTCGGGGGCGTCATGGGAGCAAGGCGGGGAGGCCGGCCGATGAGGCGTTCGGGTTTGTGGAGTGGCGTGGTCGCACGTCGTGACGTGCGGGGTGCCGCGGCGGTCGAGTTCGCCCTGATCATGCCGATCCTGTTGATCCTGGTGTTCGGCATCATCAGCTACGGCTACATGCTGAGCTTCCGCCAGGCCATCAGCCAGGGTGCCGCGGAGGGCGCCCGCGCCGCCGCCGTGTCCCAGGACCCGGGCAGCCAGGAGAGCGATGCGATCGACGCGCTCAACGAGGCGCTCGACAGCTACGGCGTGACCTGCGCCGGCCCCGACGGCCCCCTGCGACGCAACGATGCGACCGTCGGGACCTGCGGCGTCGAGGTCGGTGCCTGTGACAACGACGCCTCGGCCGACTGTGCCGAGGTCAGCGTCAACTACGACTACGACGCCAACCCGCTCCTGCCCGTGCCCCTGGTCGGGATCGCACTGCCCGACAACCTGAGCTACACCGCGGTCGCGAGGGTCAGCTGATGCGCCGGCTGGGGGGCCGGCTGCGCGGCCTCCTGCACGACCGGCGCCGCGACGAGCGGGGCGCGGCCGCCGTGTTGATGGGCATCGGCCTGACCCTCGTCCTGGTCGCCATCGCCGCCTTCAGCGTCGACCTCGGCATGCAGCGGGCCACCCGCCGCGACATGCAGGCACTCGCCGACCTCGTCGCGCTCGACCTCGCTCGCCAGCTCGACGGCCGCACGGTCTCGGGCCTCGCCGCGACGATGAACACGGAGATGGCCCGCAGCGTTGCCCGCAACGGCGACACCCTCGGCGACGCGCCCGAGCTCGACTGGGACCTCGGCCGGATGGACGGCAGCGACTTCGTCGAGCTCAGCGACGATGACGTGCCCAGCGCCGTCCGAGTGAGTGCCGGGACGAGCGTGGATTTCCAGTTCGGGGGGGTCACCGGTGTGACCCAGGGCGATGCCGCTCGCACGGCGATCGCGCGGAGGGCCGTGCCGTCCGTGTGCTTCTCCGTCGGCGCCAAGACGTTGACGCTGAACACTGCGGAGAGCGCGCTCGGCCCGCTTCTCAACGGGATCCTCCAGGCCAACCTGGGCGCGATCGGCTACGAGGGCCTGGTCGACGTGAAGAACGTGTCCGTTCCGCTCGTCGACCTGCTGGTCGAGCTCAACGTGGGCAGCATCGATCAGGTTGCGACGACGAATGTCAGCCTCCTCAACCTGATGCTGGCAACCGCTGACGTGCTGCGGGCTGAGGGCAATACCGCCGCGGCGCAGATCCTGGAGGGCATCACGCTCACCGTCCCGGGCCTGGACATCCCGCTGGGCGACATCCTCGACGTCGGCACCGCCACCGACCTCTCCGGGCTCGACGTCGACCTCAACGTCCTCGACATCATCGGGGCCGGGATCGTTGCCGCCAACGGCGAGAACGCCATCGCCGTGTCGGTGCCTGGCGTCACCGAGATCACGATCATCGAGCCGCCCAAGACGGGTTGCGGCGCGCGCGGAGCCACGGCTGAATCCGGTCAGATCCGGCTTCGTCTGGCACCGTCCCTGCTCAGTGCTGCACTTCCCTGGCTGCTGGAGAGCACCGTCGACCTGTCGGTGATCGTCGGCGCAGCCACGGCGACCATCGATGCTGACCTCGAGTGCCTGCCGGATGTGGTCACGATGAGGACGAGGACGGCGGCCGTCGATGTGTTGCCCCCGGTGCCGCCGTCCCAGGGACAGGTGGAGCTCGGTGTCACGATGAGCAAGTTCCTCAACTCCATCCCGGCGCTCGGTCCAGTCCTGTCGCTGGCTCTCAACCTGCTGGGCCTGAACCGGGTCGACCTGGACGTCGCCCTTCGCGGTGGCGTCTCAGTGACCGAGGAGCGCCGACGGATCCTGTATCCCGAACCGCCGGAGCTGCCGCCGGTCGTCACCTTCCCGGAGACCGGTGTCGCCCAGGCGCTCACAGTGCAGGTGGACCACGTCAAGCTCGGACTGGGTCAGCAGGGCCTGCTGAGCGTGCTCAACCCGGTTCTGGCAAGTGTCCTGAGCGGCGTGGTGGTCCCGATCGCCAATCCCGTGGTCGCGCTCCTCAACACCGCTCTCACCCCGATCTTCAACACCCTCACGAGTGTCCTGGGGCTGAAGCTCGGCGTTGCCGATGTGCGTATGCACGGGCGGCCGGTCTGCGCGGGTGTGAAGCTCGTCGGCTGAACCATCGCGTCACTTGCGTCACCAACCGGGCCGCTGACGGGGCTGCTCGCTGTGCAGGGCTGAGGTCGTCCACAGGCCGCGCCGTCCGCACCGGCTGCCGTGCAGGTCTCGCTGCACGCTGGGGCCATGACGACCACAGCACAGGCGAGGCAGGCTCTCGGTGCCTACGGGGAGCAGGTGGCTTGCCGCCACCTCGAGGAGGCCGGGCTCGTCCTGGTCGAGCGCAACTGGCGGTGCGGCGAGGGCGAGATCGACCTGGTGCTCCGCGAGGGCGCGACCCTGGTGATCTGCGAGGTCAAGACCCGCACGAGTCTCTCGGCCGGCACGCCGCACGAGGCGATCACCGACGCCAAGCTCGACCGGCTCAAGCGGCTCGGTGAGCGCTGGGCCCGGGAGCACGAGGTCGAGCCGGACGGGATCCGGATCGACCTCGTCGCGGTGCTCCGGCCCCGGCGTGGGCCAGCCATCGTCGACCACGTGCGGGGGCTGTTCTGATGCCGTTCGCGACGACCCACTCCGTCACGGTCATCGGTGCCATGGGCCATCTCCTCGACGTGCAGGCCGACGTCTCCTCCGGGCAGCCCGGCATCACGGTCGTCGGGCGGGCGGACGCCGCTCAGCGGGAGGGCGTCGACCGGGTGCGGATGGCGATCAGCAACAGCGACCTGAAGTGGCCGGCCGGCCACCGCATCACGATCCTGCTGTCCCCGGCCGACCTGCCGAAGGCCGGCACCCACCTCGATCTCGCCATGGCCGTCAGCATCCTCGCTGCCAACCAGCAGGTCCCGCTCGCGGCGATCAGCGGCGTCGCCTTCATCGGCGAGCTCACCCTCGCGGGCGGACTGCGTCCCGCGATCGGCGTGCTCCCGATGGTGCTCGCAGCAAGGGAGCGGGGAGTGCGGCGGATCTTCGTGCCCGAGCCCCAGGCGGACGAGGCCCGACTGGTCGAGGGGATCGACGTCGTGCCGGTCCGCTCGTTGAGCCAGGTGGTCGCCGCACTCGATGACAAGGAGTGTCCGGCGGCTCCGCCCGTCGCCGCGGCCTCTGCCAGCCACCTGGTGACATGGCGCGGCTCCGAGCGACTGGACGAGCTCGATCTCGCCGACCTGCGGGGGATGGAGGACGAGAAGTACGCCGTCGAGGTCGCCGCCGCCGGCGGACATGCCGTGCTGCTGACCGGAGCCAAGGGTTGCGGCAAGACCAGCCTCGCGGAGCGGATCCCGACCCTGCTGCCGGACCTCACCCGCGAGGAGTCGCTGGAGGTGACGGCCCTCCATTCACTCGCCGGGACCCTGCGGGCAGGGGAGGGCATGATCGTGCGGCCGCCGTTCGCGGCGCCCCACCACGACGCGAGCAAGGCGAGCGTGATCGGTGGCGGACTCGTCCGCGTCCAGCCGGGCGAGGTCAGTCGGACCCACGCCGGCGTCCTCTTCCTCGATGAGTTCCCCCTCTTCCGCTCCGACGTGATCGACGCGTTGCGGCAACCACTCGAGAGTGGCGAGGTGACGGTCGCCCGGCGTGACGAGTCGGTGACCCTCCCCGCCGCCGGCATGCTGGTGCTCGCGAGCAATCCGTGCCCGTGTGGCAACTGGACAGCACGCGCCGGCACCAATCGGTGCCAATGTGCGGAGCGGGTGCGGCGGCTCTACCAGGCCCGCATCTCGGGTCCCGTCGCCGACCGGATCGACATCATCCGCCACGTCCAGCCGGCCTTCCCGGCGAGCCACGATCCCTTCGTGGCGCCGACGACCTCGGCGCTGGTCCGGGAGCGGGTGACCGCGGCACGCCAACGGCAGGCGGAGCGGTTCGACGGGCGGGGATGGCGTCTGAACGCGCACATCCCGAGCCCACGGCTCAAGGACACCTGGCCGGTCGAGCCCGATGCGCAGCGGCTGGTCGACGCCGAGACCTACGCGGGCAGGCTCAGCGCCCGGGGCGCCGTACGGGTGCTCCGGGTGGCCTGGACGATCGCCGACCTCCGTACCCGCGCCGGCGAACCCGACCTCCGTCCCGGCGTGGACGAGGTGGCAACCGCGCTGCGGCTGCGGCAGGGGAAGCCGCTCGACCTGTCCTCGCTCCGGCCTCGCGACGAGGGTGTCGCATGAGGACCCCGCCGAGCCACGAGGAGCGGCTCGCTCGAGCGACGATCAGCATGGTCGCCGAGCCCGGCGACGTCCGGTCGCTCGCGCTGACCCAGGAGATCGGGGGGATCCGCTTCCTCGAGGTGCTGCGCGAGCATCCGGACCTCCGGTCGCAGTTCGCCGCCGCCGCGGGCCGACTGGCCGAGGTCGAGCCCGAGCGTGAGCTGGCCCGAGCCGAGGCGCGAGGCATCCGCTTCGTGGTGCCAGGCGACGCCGAGTGGCCGTGCCAGCTCGACGACCTCGCGGGCGCAGGATCGCTCCACGAGCGTGGCGCGGTCCCGGTCGGACTGTGGGTGCGCGGGCCCGTCCGGCTCGACGGGCTCGCTGGGGCGGTCGCCGTCGTCGGCTCCCGCTCGTCGACCAGCTACGGCGACCAGATCTCGTCCGAGCTCGCCGCCGTGGTGGCGGCGGCGGGGCGCCCCGTGGTCTCGGGCGGTGCCTTCGGCATCGACTACGCGGCCCACCGCGGTGCGGTGAGCGCGGGCGGCCAGACGGTCGCGGTCCTGGCCTGCGGGGTCGACCGGGTCTACCCGGAGGCCCATCGCGAGATGCTGCGCCACCTCGCGGAGCACCATGTGGTGGTCTCCGAGGCGCCGCCCGGCGCCGCGCCCTTCCGCATCCGCTTCCTCGCGCGCAACCGGCTGATCGCTGCGCTGACGCGGGGCACGGTGGTCGTGGAGGCGGCGATCCGCAGCGGGGCGCTCAACACCACGACGTGGGCCGATCGTCTGCACCGGGTGGTGATGGGCATCCCCGGGCCTCTCACCAGCGTCGCCTCGGAGGGCGTGCACCAGCTCATCCGTTCCGGAGCTGCCACGCTCGTCACGAGTGGTGCCGATGTCCTCGAGCTGGTGGGGCAGAGCGGGGAGGACGTCGTCGCCGAGGTCCGTGCTCCAGTCTCGGTGAGGGACGGTCTGGCGGTTCGAACGCGTCAGGTCCTCGACGCCGTCCCGGTGGAGACCGCAGCGTCCGTCTCGTCGATCGCGCGGGTGGCGGGGGTGGCGGCCGAGGTCGCGCACGTCGAGCTCGGTCGCCTCTCGACCCATCGGCTCGTGGAGCCGGTCGGTGGTGGCTGGCGCCTGGTGGGAGACGTGGCCGGATGACCGATCGGCCGACTCTGCCGGGACGCCGTCCCGATCATGGCCGACCCGACCACCGGCTGGCCGAGCGACACCTAGCATCACAGGATGCCTCGACCCCCTCGTCCCCTGAACCGCCTGAGCCCGCGCGCCGCAGTCCTCGCCGTGGCAGCCGTCCTGCTCGTCGGGATCATCGGCCCGTCGACCGCGCGCTCCACGAGCGTCGCCCGCGCCACCGTCGACGACAAGTACGTCGCGTGCGTCAACAACAAGACCAAGGTCATGCGCCTGGTCACGGCCGAGGAGTGGGCGAGCAAGGACGGCGAGCGCAAGTGCCGGTCGGGCGAGAGCTGGATCGCCTGGCGGGTGCGGGGGCAGGACGGAGAGCGCGGTCCTCAGGGCCTGCGCGGTCCTGCCGGCCTTGACGGTGTGGACGGGCTGGACGGGCTGGACGGGCTGATGGGCGTCGATGGTGTGAACGGTGAGAACGGTGTCGATGGCATCAACGGCGAGAACGGTGCCGATGGCCAGAACGGTGCCGATGGCCAGAACGGTGCCGCCGGCCAGAACGGTGCCGACGGCGACGTCGGTCCCCAGGGCGACACCGGCCCCCAGGGTGTCCCGGGTCCGCCAGGAGTGCAGGGGCCTGCGGGCGATGCGGGTCCGCAGGGCCCAGCCGGTCCGGCGGGGAGCTTTTCCGGGATCACCTACCGCACGGCCCAGGCCTCGGGCGTGACGCCCGATCCGGAGGGAACGCGTGTCACGGCCAACTGCCAGGTCGGCGAGATCGCCATCGGAGGAGGCCAGTACGGCGCCCACCAGGTCGGCTCCCAGGTGTGGTGGTACGACTCCTACCCGAGCGACGCGTCAGGAGCGCCGGACACGACCGCTCCGCAGGCGTGGACGTCCTGGTACTGGAGCAACAACGCCGGTGCCGCCGTCACGGTCTATGCGGTGTGCGCTCCGACGTCCTGAGCCACTCCGCCCGTACGATCGAGAGGTGAGCGAGGAGCCGGCCCATCTGTCCGAGGCGCATGCCCGGACGCTGGCCGACTACGAGCGGCACCTGGTCGCCGAGCGCGACCTCGCGCCGCACACCGTGCGTGCCTATCTGGGCGACATCGCCGACCTCCTCGACCACGCGGGCCGACTCGGGCTGCACGATCCTGCGGCCCTCGATCTGCGCGGGCTGCGCAGCTGGCTGGCTCGCCAGCAGTCCATGGGGCTCTCGCGCACGACGCTCGCCCGACGAGCCACCGCTGCTCGGGTCTTCACCGCCTGGCTGGCGAGGACTGGCCGGGCGGCGGAGGATGCCGGGGTGGCGCTCGGATCGCCGAAGCCACACCGCACCCTGCCCGACGTGCTGCGCGTCGATGAGGCGCGGGAGCTGATCGCCGCATCCGCCGCCCGCGCCGACGACGGCACTCCGGTCGGTGTCCGCGACGTCGCGCTGCTCGAGCTGCTCTATGCCACGGGCATGCGCGTGGGCGAACTGTGCGGGCTGGACGTCGACGACCTCGACCGCGATCGCGACGTGGTGCGCGTCTTCGGCAAGGGCCGCAAGGAGCGCACCGTCCCGTTCGGCCGACCGGCGGCGCGCGCCGTCGACCGCTGGCTCACCGACGGTCGGCCGGGGCTGGCGCGTCCCGGGTCGGGACCGGCCCTCTTCCTGGGCGCTCGCGGCGCCCGCATCGACCAGCGGGCCGTCCGGACGGTGGTCCACCGCCGCCTCGCCGAGGTGCCGGGTGCCCCCGACCTCGGCCCGCACGGCCTCCGGCACACGGCAGCCACGCACCTGCTCGAGGGCGGCGCGGACCTCCGCTCGGTCCAGGAGCTGCTCGGTCACGCCTCACTCGCCACCACCCAGCGCTACACCCACGTCACCACGGACCGACTGCGGCGGGCCTACCAGCAAGCACATCCGCGAGCGTGACCCGCGGCTTCGGCAGCCCGATGATCGCGGACTGCCACAGCGGCAGCAGGCGGATCGGGCGCAGACCGACCAGTCGCAGGGGATCCAAGTAGGTGTCACCCTCGATCCACCCCCAGTGCAGACAGGCCCGGGGCAGACAGTGCGAGCCGGCGAGGTCCAGCGCGCCGATCGTCGTCCCGGCCGACACCACGTCGCCCTTCTCGACCCGGGCGGTGATCGGCTCGTACGTCGTCCGGGTGCTGCCATGGCTGACGACCACGACACCGCGTCCAGCGATGCGACCCACGAAGACGACGCGACCCGGCAGCGCGGAGCGCACCGGCTGTCCCACCCGGCCATCGAGATCGACGCCGCGGTGACCAGGCCCCCAGGGTTCGGCCGGGGGGTCGAAGGCGCGGACGACCTCCGGAGCCGGCAGCAGCGGCCAGACTCCCGTCGGATCGACCCCGACGGCGAGCGCGAGTGCGGCGATCAGCAACCTCATCGGGCCATCGTCGTCCGCTGGGCGCGCACGCGGCCCGGGTAGGAGCCGTCGTTGGGGACGGCGGACGCACCGCGGGCCCCTGTGGACGCCCGACGGTCACGATTGGCACGCCCGGTGCTCCACGCCGTACGCTGGACTCACCGGTCCGCCCTGGACCGGAATTCGCTCGTCCGCAGACCACGACGGAGCTCTCCGGCTCCGATCGCCCGTGGGCGTCGATCCTCAGTCCCGCCGGATTCCGGCGGGTCGGGTCGCGCGCAGACGACAGGCCCAACTGAAACACAACAGGAGAACACCATCATGGCTGTCGTGACCATGCGCCAGCTCCTCGAGAGCGGCGTCCACTTCGGACACCAGACCCGTCGTTGGAACCCGAAGATGAAGCGATTCATCCTCACGGACCGCAACGGCATCTACATCATCGACCTGCAGCAGTCCCTGGCCTACATCGACCGCAGCTACGCCTTCGTCAAGGAGACCGTGGCCAAGGGCGGGACGATCATGTTCATCGGCACCAAGAAGCAGGCGCAGGAGTCGATCGCCGAGCAGGCGACCCGCGTCGGCATGCCCTACGTCAACCAGCGGTGGCTGGGCGGCATGCTCACCAACTTCTCGACGATGAGCCAGCGGATCAACCGCCTCAAGGAGCTCGACGACGTCGACTTCGACGACGTGGCCGGTTCCAACCGCACCAAGAAGGAACTGCTTCACATGAAGCGGGAGCACGCCAAGCTCGAGAAGACGCTCGGCGGCATCCGTGACATGGGCCGCACGCCGTCGGCCGTGTGGATCGTCGACACCAACAAGGAGCACCTGGCGGTGGAGGAGGCGCGCAAGCTGCGCATCCCGATCATCGCCATCCTGGACTCCAACTGCGACCCCGACGACGTCGACTTCCCGATCCCGGGCAACGACGACGCCATCCGCGCCGTGGGCCGGCTGACCCGCGTGATCGCCGACGCCGTCGCCGACGGTCCGATGGCCCGCGCCGGTGTCGGCACGTCCGAGACCGCCACCGAGCCGCTGGCGGAGTGGGAGCGCGAGCTCCTCGAGACCTCCGAGGCGCCGGTTGCCGACGCTGCCGAGGCCGCTCCGGCCGAGGCCGCTCCGGCTGAGACCGAGACCGCTGAGGAGCCGGCCGCCGAGGCGCCCGCCGCCGAGGAGACCCCGGTCGAGGCTCCCGCCGAGGACGCTCCGGCCGAGGCCTGAGCACCCCGTCACCACTCACTTCTGACCTGATCCGAGGGAGGATCCATGGCATTCACTGCCGCCGACGTGAAGAAGCTCCGCGAGCTCACCAGCGCCGGGATGATGGACTGCAAGAAGGCGCTCGACGAGACCGACGGCGACTTCGACAAGGCCGTCGAGCTGCTCCGCGTCAAGGGTGCCGCCAAGGCGGCCGCTCGCGCCGCCGAGCGTGAGGCGTCCGCCGGTCTGGTCGCTGCCTCCGGCAACGCCCTGATCAGCCTCAAGGCCGAGACGGACTTCGTGGCGAAGAACGAGGCGTTCATCAACGCCGCCCAGGCGATCGCCGCCGCCGCGGACGCCAGCAAGGCCGGGGACATCGAGTCCCTGCGTGCCGCGTCGCTCGGTGACACGACCGTCGGCGAGACCGTCGACGAGCTGGCCCGCACGATCGGCGAGAAGATCGAGCTCGGCGAGGTCGCCTACTTCGAGGGTGCGACCACGGTCTACCTGCACAAGAAGGCCTCCGACCTGCCGCCCACGCTCGGTGTGCTCGTCGAGTTCGACGGTGACGAGGCCGCCGCGAAGCAGGCTGCTCAGCAGGCCGCTGCCCTCAAGGCGCAGTACCTGACCAGCGACGAGGTCCCCGCCGACATCGTCGCGGCCGAGAAGGACGTCCTGACCAAGAAGACGCTCGAGGAGGGCAAGCCCGAGGCTGCCGTCTCCAAGATCGTCGAAGGCCGGATCAACGCCTTCTTCAAGGAGATCGTCCTGCTCGACCAGGAGTCGGTCTTCGAGGCCAAGAAGTCCGTCAAGCAGGTCCTCGACGCCGCCGACACCACCGTTAAGCGGTTCGCCCGCTTCGAGGTCGGCGCCTGACCTGAAGCACTCCGACGGCCGGCACCACGATGTGGTGCCGGCCGTGGCGATTTTTCGCCAGTACGACGGTCCGGGCCGGTGTAGGTTTGTCGCGGCCTCGCTGGGGCACGAAGGCCCGGGGACTGCTTCCGCGCCCGTGCGGAAGCGCTTCGAATCGTGAAGGAGACGTCAGGTGGGACTCATTCAGGCTGCGATCGGCGCGGTCGGCGGCACGCTCGGTGACCAGTGGCTCGACTTCTACGGCGTCCCCGATGGCCTCCCGTCCACCGCGGCGGTCTTCCCCGCCGTGGCCAAGGGGCAGAACGCCGGCCGGGGCAGCAACACCGACGGCTCCCGGGGCGTCATCACCAACGGCTCCAAGTTCGTCGTTCCCGAGGGCTACGGCCTCGTGCTTCTCGAGGACGGCGCCTTCACCGGCTTCGCCGCCGAGCCGGGCGCCTACATCTGGAACTCCGAGGAGCCCGCGTCGCAGTCGGTGTTCTCCGGCGGCGGCCTGGTCGACTCCGTGATCAAGCAGAGCTGGGAGCGGTTCAAGTTCGGCGGCCGTCCCTCGACCCAGCAGTCCGCTGTGTTCGTGACGCTCAAGGAGCTGCCCAACAACAAGTTCGGCACCCAGTCGGAAATCTACTGGGACGACGCCTTCCTCAACACCCAGGTCGGCGCGATCACGCGCGGGACCTACACCCTGAAGATCACCGACCCGCTGACCTTCATCCGCAACTTCCTCCCGGCCAGCGTCATCGGCGGGGGCGGCGTGTTCGACTTCACCGACATCGACAACCCCGCGGGCGAGCAGCTCTTCAACGAGGTCGTCGGCTCGCTGGCGCCGGCGTTCTCCATGTACACCAACGACCCCGCCAAGGGGAACCGGATCGCCCGCCTGCAACAGGACTCGATCGGGTTCGCCCAGTCGCTGTCCGCCGCCGTCGAGCAGAACTACCAGTGGAAGACCGATCGCGGCCTCGAGATCGTCAAGACCGCCATCATCTCCATCGAGTACGACGCCACGACGCGCGAGCTGCTCAAGAACGTCCAGCGCGCCGACGCCCTCTCCGGCTCGCGCGGCAACTCGAACCTCCAGGCCTCGGTGGCCGCGGGCATCGAGAGCGCCGGCGAGAACGCCGGTCCGGGCGGGCTGATCGGCATGGGCATGGGCGTGGGTGGCCTCGGCGTGGGTGGGCTCCAGCAGCCGGTCCCGCCGGCCGGCGCCCCGGCGACGCCGGCACAGACCGCGCCGCCCGCAGCGCCCGCGGCCCCGGCGGCCCCGGCGGCCCCGGCGGCTGCCGAGCCTGCCGCGGAGGACCCGATGGCTGTCCTCAAGCGCGCCAAGGACATGCTCGACGCCGGCCTCATCACCCAGGAGGACTACGACGCGGCAAAGGCGAAGGCGCTCGGTCTCTGATGGCCGAGACACCGGAGGCACCGGAGGCACCGGAAGCAGCCGAGCCACAGCAGCCGACGTTCGACGGCCCGCCGCTGTCGCTGGAGGAGGAGCTGGCGGCCGCCCGGGCGGAGCCTGAGCCGGGACCGAGCATCGACACGGTCAACGAGTCCCTCAGGGACGGACTCAACCGTTGTCCGAAGTGTGGCTCGACCGACATGCAGCTCCGTGGCTCGACAGGCCAGCTGGTCTGCCTCTTCTGCCGTCACGAGTGGCAGGAGGCGCGGGTCGAGGAGGAGTTCGGCCTCGGCGAGGGCATCGACGAGCTCGACGGCACGGTCGTGGCGACGGGGGCCGGTGACATCGCCGCCGACGCCGCGGACACGCTGACGTTCAAGTGCGAGTCGTGCGGTGCGGAGGTCGTGGTCGACACGGCCCACGCCCTCAACGCGCGCTGCCACTGGTGCCGCCACACGCTCAACGTCAACCAGCAGATCCCCAATGGCGCCGTGCCCGACGCGGTGCTGCCCTTCAAGCTGACCAAGGACGAGGCGACCGCGAAGATCCGTGAGTTCGCCTCCAAGCGGCGACTGTTCGCCCACCGCCGGTTCAAGAAGGAGTTCGTCCCGGAGAACGTGCTCGGGGTCTACCTGCCCTACCTCGTGATCGACGCCCGCGCGGAGTCGCAGTACTGGGGCAAGGGGGAGGTGCAGACCAGGCGATGGACCGAGACGACCGGAAGCGGCGACAACAAGCGGACGACCACCTACTACGCAGCCGACGTCTACCAGCTCGCCCGGCAGGTCGCGTTCACCGTCGACGACCTGACGATGGAGAGCTCGTCGGAGCGGTCCCAGGTCGGACCTGAGAACACGAACAACATCATCAACTCGATCCTGCCGTTCGACACGAAGAACGCCGTCAAGTGGAACTCCAGCTATCTGGTGGGCTTCTCCAGCGAGAAGCGCAACCTCAACGTCGAGGCGTTGAAGCCGAAGCTCGAGGACCAGCTGCTCTCGATCGGCCGCTCGGAGGTCCGCGGATCGCTCGGTCGGTTCGACCGGGGCGTGCGCTGGGAGCAGGAGCAGATCGACGTCGGCGGCTCGCGCTGGGTGGCGATGTATCTCCCGGTGTGGCTCTACTCCTACCAGCAGGAGAGCAACGGTCTCCTGCACTACATCGCGGTCAACGCACGCACCGGCGAGACGATGGGGAGCATCCCGGTCTCCCAGCCCAAGCTGCTGCTGGCGGCGTTCACGGTCGGCACCTTCCTCGAGGGCATTGCCGGCGCGATCCTGGTGGCGACGGCGTGAAGGGGGACGGGAGATGAGCATCGATCTGATCGGCCAGGTCGTGGCGATGGCCGGCGACGACTCACCCATCTGGCTGCTGGCCGCCGGACCGGCGGGGGGAGTGGCGACGTACTGGGCCTTCTATCGCTACTACCGCAACACCGACAAGTCGCACGAGTACGAGCGGGACACGCTCATCGAGGCGCAGCCGGTGCAGGGCGGCGAGGAAAAGGTCGACCACATCTCCCGGACCCGCGACTCCGACATCGACGGCGACAACAGCGGCAACCACCGTCACCGAGTGCAGCGGATCCAGGGCCCGCCGCAGGGCTGAGCCCTGCGGACTGCGCGCGCGGGCCGCTTCGCGGTCGACGGCGCGTCACGGTAACCTCGGCTGCGCTCCCCGACAACGACATGGAAGGACCCCGGTGGCCGGCTACAAGCGAGTCCTCCTGAAGCTCTCCGGCGAGGTTTTCGGCGGTGGCAAGGTCGGTGTCGACCCGGACGTCGTGCAGGCGATCGCCCGGGAGATCAAGGCCGTCGTCGACGCCGGCGTCCAGATCGCGATCGTCACCGGCGGCGGCAACTTCTTCCGTGGCGCCGAGCTCCAGCAGCGCGGCATGGACCGGGTCCGGGCCGACTACATGGGCATGCTCGGCATCGTCATGAACTGCCTCGCCCTCCAGGACTTCCTGGAGAAGCAGGGGGTCGACACCCGCGTGCAGACCGCGATCACGATGGGGCAGGTCGCCGAGCCCTACATCCCGCGGCGCGCGATCCGGCACATGGAGAAGGGCCGCGTCGTGATCTTCGGCGCCGGCATGGGCATGCCCTACTTCTCCACCGACACCGTCGCGGTCCAGCGGGCGCTGGAGAGCCGGTGCGACGTGGTGCTGGTGGCCAAGAGCGGCGTCGACGGCGTCTACAGCGCCGACCCGCACCTCGACCCCACCGCCACCAAGTACGACGAGCTGACCTATGACCAGGCGATCGGCGAGGGTCTGCGGATCATGGACCAGACGGCGTTCGCGCTGTGTGGTGAGAACAAGCTGCCGATGATCGTGTTCGGCATGGAGCCCGAGGGCAACATCCTGCGTGTCGTGCAGGGTGAGAGGATCGGCACGCGGGTCAGCGCGGGCTGAGTCCTCGACACGCACGATCCGCCCCACGACGAAGGAGAACCGGTGATCAACGAGACCCTCAACGAGGCCGACCAGAAGATGGGCAAGTCGGTCGACGCGACCCGCGAGGAGTTCGCCGCGATCCGCGCCGGTCGCGCCCACCCCAGCATGTTCAGCAAGATCATGGTCGACTACTACGGCACGCCGACGCCGCTGCAGCAGCTCGCGTCGTTCTCGGCTCCGGAGGCGCGGATCATCCTCGTCTCGCCGTACGACGTCGGCGCGCTCGGCAACGTCGAGCGGGCCATCCGTGACTCCGACCTGGGCGTCAACCCCTCGAGCGACGGCAAGCAGCTGCGCTGCGTGTTCCCCGAGCTCACCGAGGAGCGCCGCAAGGAGTTCATCAAGATCGCCAAGGAGAAGGCCGAGGGCGGTCGCGTGGCCGTGCGGCAGGTGCGGCAGAAGTCCAAGCAGGCCCTCGAGAAGCTCGAGAAGGACGGCGAGGTCGGCAAGGACGACGTCACCGGCGCCGAGAAGAAGCTCGATAGCCTGACCAAGAAGCACACGGACGCGATCGACGAGATGCTGAAGAACAAGGAAGCCGAGCTGCTCGAGGTCTGACCTCGACTCCTCGCCGCCCTCGATGACGTCCTCGACTCCCTCCTCGTCCGACGCTGCCCCGAAGAAGGACCACGGCCGCGCCGGCCGTGACCTGAAGGCGGCAATCGGCTCCGCCGTCGTGCTGCTGAGCGCGATCGCCGGCTCCCTGGTGTTCTGGAAGCCGGCCTTCATGGTGATCGTCGCGATCGCCGTGGTCGTGGCGGTCTGGGAGATGCGCAAGGGCCTGCTCGCCAAGGAGATCGACCTCCCCGAGCAGCCGCTGATGGTCGGCGGCGTCGTGATGGTCGTCGTCGCCTACCTGTGGGGCTCGGCCGCGCTGGTCACCGCGACCGCCGTCAGTGCCCTGGTCATCATGCTGTGGCTGCTGCGCCGTGGCGTCGACGGCTACGTCAAGAACGCGACGGCGTCGGTCTTCACCCTCGTCTACGTGCCCTTCCTGGGCTCCTTCGTCGCGCTGATGCTGGCCGAGGGAGGCCGCACGGGAGGCGGCCTGGACGACCCCGGCGTCAAGGGCATCATCACGTTCATCCTCGTCACGATCGCCTCCGACATCGGCGGCTACGTGGCCGGCGTCCTCTTCGGCAAGCACCCGATGGCGCCGGTGATCTCGCCGAAGAAGTCGTGGGAGGGCTTCGCCGGATCGGCGCTCGCGACCGTCGGCGCCGGTGTCGCGCTGGTCGTCTACCTGCTCGACGGCGACTGGTGGATCGGTGTCGCCCTGGGCCTGATCACGGTGGTCATGGCCACGCTGGGCGACCTGTGCGAATCGGTCATGAAACGCGACCTCGGCATCAAGGACATGAGCCAGGTCATCCCCGGACACGGTGGCCTGATGGATCGCCTCGACTCACTGCTCGCGACCATCGCCCCGATCTGGCTCCTGCTGCACTACGCGGTTTTCTGAGCGACCTCCCCGAGAGCGGCCATCGCGTCGAGCAGCTGGTCGTCGCGGAGGTACGGCGCGGGTCCGAACCGCAGGTGCGGCCCTCGACTGTCGGTGTGCACACCGCGCGCGGCGAGCGCGGTCTGCAGCTCGGCGGCCCGGTCGCTGAAGAGCGTCAGGAACCCCGCGAAGCCTGACGGGTCGGTGTCGCGGTCACGGGTCACCAGCGTGTCCGGCAGGTCGAGCTGGTCGAACGCCTGCACCAGCAGCGCCCGTTGGTGCAGGGAGACCTCCCGCAGGACCGGGGGAGTGAGCCCCTGGTCGGCGAAGAAGTCCAGCACCCGCGCGGCGCGGTAGTGGCTCGTCGGGTCGTACGTCGACCCGGCCCACCCGGCCGCGCCGACGGCATAGGCGACGGCGCCTCCGGGCGCGTCGGCGAGGTCGCCGAACTCGGCGTACCAGCCGGTGACGAGCGGACGCAGACCCGCGGCGTGGGAGGGCAGGCGCAGGAAGCAGTTGCCCTCGCCGAGCTGGAGGTACTTGTAGCCGCCGCCGAGCACCCACGCGTCGCGCAGGCCGGCGGCTTCCAGCGAGAGCGGGACGACGCCGAGCTGGTGGTAGGCGTCGACGACCAGCTCGGCTCCGCGGCGTGCGCAGGCGACCGCGAGCGCATCGAGCTCGGGCACGACCTGGGCGGTCTCGAAGAGGACCGAGGAGACGATCACCGCGGCCGTCCGGGCGTCGATCGTGTCGGCCATCCGGGCGGCCAGGGTGGCCGCGGGCTGCGCCGGGACCCGCACGACCTCCAGGCCCGCCTCGGAGAGCCGCGCCAGCTGGCGTCGCGCCGAGTGGAACTCGCCGTCGGTGGTCACCAGCCGCGGCCGCGCGGTCAGGTCGAGGGAGGACAGGAGGCGGACCAGCAGGTCGTGGGTGCTCGCGCCGAGGGCGACCTCGCCGGCGGGGTCGTCGAGCAGCTCCCGGACGGCGGCCCGCAGCCGCTCGGCCCGCTCCTCGGCGCGTGCCCATTTGAGGTCCACGACCTCGGCGGCGTCGTCGAACGCGTCGAGGACTCCTTCGCGCGCGACGTCGGGCCACGCCTGGTGGGAGTGCCCGGTCAGCAGCAGCCGGTCGTCGACCGCGAAGCGCGAATAGTGCCGGGCGAGGTCACGCGGGTCGGGGATCACATCCGGCTCCGGATCGCCCAGAGGTCGGGGAAGAGGGACCGGGTCACGGTCGACCACAGGTAGCCGGCCCCGCTGGACCCGCCGGTGCCGGGCCTGGCGCCGATGGTGCGCTCGACCATCTTCACGTGGCGGTAGCGCCACTCCTGCAGACCCTCGTCGAGGTCGACCAGGCGCTCGGCGACCTGCGCGGCCGCGCCGTCGTCGGCATAGACGGCCAGCAGCAGGTCCTGGACCGGCTCCAACGGCTCCCACGCCACGGTGAGGTCCCGGTCGAGCGCGGCCGCCGGGACGTCGTACCCCTGGCGGTGGAGGTGGCGGAGGTAGGAGTCGAACAGGGAGGGGCGGTCCATGGCGGCCGCGACCATCGCCCGGTCGGCGGTGCCCTCCGGATAGTGCGCGAGGACCTGCGGGTCGCGGCGCCCCAGCGTCGCCTCGAGCGTGCGGAACTGGGCGGACTGGAAGCCGCTGGAGGCGTCCAGGCGTCCGCGGAAGCTGGTGAACTGGCGCGGTGTCATCGTCTCGAGGACGTCGACCTGCGCCACGGCGACCTTCAGGATGGTGAGGATCCGGCCGAGGGTGTGCAGCGCTCGGGGCGCGTCGCCGGACTCCAGTCGGACCTGCAGCCCGGCGAGCTCGTGGAGCATCTGCTTGAACCACAGCTCGTAGACCTGGTGGATGACGATGAACAGCAGCTCGTCGTGCTCGTCGGAGCGGGGATGCTGCGCCGAGAGCACGTCGTCGAGCGCGAGATAGCTGCTGTAGGTCAGGGAGGGGTGCTGGTCCGAGGTCGCCACGGGATCAAGCATGGCCCCTCGACCATGGTCCTGCAGGGTTCGTTGGCTACGATCGCCCGGACATGGATCAGCGAATCGATGCCGCGGCGGGCGCACCCGACGCGGCCGACGAGGACAGCGACGCGACCGACAGGTCGCGCCGCCCCGACTGGTTCCATCGCGGGCACCCGGTCTTCTTCCCGCTGGCCGGCTTCTTCACCGGCATGGTGTCGATCATCGTGGTCCCTGGCGCCTACGCCGCGATCGTGAAGGCGATCGCCGGCTACGAGCGCGCCGAGGAGCTGTTCCCGTTCGTGCTGCTCACCCTCGTCGTACCGATCGGCCTGCTGGTCCCGCACCGCACCCGCCGGTTCGCGCGCTACATGCTGCTCGGCATCGTGTGCACCATCGTGGTCGTCGTCGGCGTGGCCGTCGGCGTGCTGTGGTTCCTGCTCCAGAAGGACACCTGACCGGGCTGACCCGGGCCTGAGCGCCAGGTCACCGCGCCGCGCAGTTGGGCCGGCCCGCCTCCGGGTGGGAGAATCGGCGACGATGACCGAGCAGCCCGGCCCGCGCCCGCTTCCCCTCGTCCTCGCGGAGCCGCGAGGACGCAAGAAGCCACCCCGCCACCTGGCCGACCTGACGCCCGCGGAGCGCAAGGAGCTGCTCACCGAGATGGGCCTGCCCGGCTTCCGGGCCCAGCAGCTGTCCACTCACTACTTCGGTCGGCTCGTGCACGATCCGGCCGAGATGACCGACCTGCCGGCCGCCCAGCGCGCCGAGCTCGTCGCAGCGTTGCTGCCCGACCTGATGGACCCGATCCGGCAGCAGAGCGCCGACCAGGGCAAGACGGTCAAGACGTTGTGGAAGCTCTTCGACGGCTCGCTGGTCGAGTCCGTGCTGATGCGCTACAAGGACCGCGCCACCATCTGCATCTCCAGCCAGGCCGGCTGCGGCATGGCCTGCCCGTTCTGCGCGACCGGTCAGGGCGGCCTGACCCGCAACATGTCGACCGCGGAGATCGTGCACCAGGTCGTCGTCGGTGCCCGGGCGATGGCCTCCGGCGAGGTCGCCGGGGGGCCCGGTCGACTGTCGAACGTGGTCTTCATGGGCATGGGCGAGCCGCTCGCCAACTACAAGGCGACGCTCGGCGCCGTACGACGCCTGATCGAGGAGCCGCCCGCGGGCCTCGGCCTCTCCGCCCGCCACGTGACGGTCTCCACCGTCGGTCTGGTGCCGCGGATCAGGCAGCTGGCCGACGAGGGCATCCCGGTGACGTTGGCGCTCTCGCTGCACGCCCCCGACGACGAGCTGCGCAACGAGATCGTCCCGATCAACACCCGCTTCTCGGTCGCCGAGACGGTCGACGCGGCCTACGAGTACTTCTCCAAGACCGGCCGTCGGGTGTCGATCGAGTACGCCCTGATGAAGGACATCAACGACCAGGCGTGGCGCGCCGACCTGCTCGGCGAGGTGCTGGCGGGCGACGGCCGTGGCACTGGCTGGGTCCACGTCAACCCGATCCCGCTCAACGACATCCCCGGCTCCCGGTTCACCCGGTCGGCCGAGGAGGACATGTCGGAGTTCGTCCGCCGCCTCAACGACTTCGGGATCTCCACGACGCTGCGCGACACCCGCGGCAGCGAGATCGACGCCGCCTGCGGACAGCTCGCGGCCTCCGAGTAGGCCCTCGCTGGCGCCCGCTCAGGCGAGCGGGTCGGCCACCAGCAGCTCGACGTTGCGGTCCTGCGGCGTGCCCAGGCCCTTGGTGTGGTCGTGCCAGTCGTTGGCGGACAGCTCACGGGCGAGGCCGGCGAGTGCCGTGGCCGAGCCGAGGCCGGCGCCGTCGGACGCCGGTCCGGCGTGGTCGACCATCGTGGTGAAGATCGACAGGGTGCCGTCGGCGTTGTCGGCGATCTCGATGATGCGGGCCTGCTGCGGCCAGTCGATGTGGGAGGCCGTGGTGATCTCCCACAGGCCGCCGCCGGTGGGTCCGGGCCGCGGCGTGATCGTGTTGACGTGGGTGTGGCCGTTGATCCAGGCGATGACCTGGCGGTGGGCCAGCAGCGTCTCGAGGACCTTGCCGCCGGTGGTGCGCAGCTCCGTGCTGCCGCCGGTGGCGACGAGCGGGTTGCCCATCGTGTCGGAGGTGTGGTGGCTGAACACCATCACCACCTTGTCGCCCGACTGCGCGAGCAGCGCCTTGAGCCAGGCGAACTGGGTCGCGTCCAGCGAGCCGTCGGCATAGCCGTTGGGGTTGACCGTGTCGAGGACGACGAAGCGGAACTGGGCCTTGTCGAAGTGGTAGTAGGCCGTGCCCTTGGACCGGTTGTCCGCGGTGAACCCGTGGCCGAACGGCGCGCCGCCCATCGTGAAGTGCTGCTCGACGACCTGCTTGCGGGTCAGCAGTCGGCGGTTGAGGTCGGGGGTCACCAGCCGGACCGAGGTGTTCGCGGCGCCCCCGAGGAGGTTGGTGAGCAGGGCTGCCGGGTTGGTCGACAGGTCCTGCGCGAGCTGCTGCGGGTCGAGACCGATCGGGGGCGAGACGATCTTGAGCGCGCCGAGCGCGAGCAGGTTGAGCTGCAGCGTGCTGGTCGGGAAGTTGCCCTGGACCAGGCCGTCGTGGTTGCCGAAGACCGAGTACCACGGGATCTGCAGGCCCTGCGCCTGGAAGGGGGCGCGGGCGGCGTTGAGCAGACCGGGGACCACGGGGAAGCCGTATTCGGAGCGGGGGCGGTCGACCGGCTTGCCGGCGGGGTTGCCGTCCGGGTGCCAGTACGCGGCGTCGTACGTCGCGGCGAAGCTGTCGGCGACACCCTCCCAGCGGGTCGGGTTGCCGGAGTCGACGCGCACCTGCCCGCCGTTGAGGACGCCGATGTTCCAGCGCACCTCGTTGAGCTGCGAGTTGTCGGAGTTGTCGCCGGTCTGGATGGCCAGGGCGAACGGCTTGCCGGTGACGGGGCCGACGGCGATCTGGTTGATCGCGCGGACCATGGCGTCCGCGACCTGACCGGTCAGCATCTCCTGCGGACGGTACGACGAGCTGAACAACCCGATCGCGGGCAGCGGACTGGGGTCGTCGAGACGGTCGGTCCACTCCAGCCGCAGCGGCGACTGGGCGTCGACGATGTGGACGTCACTGAGCTGCACGAACGAGATCAGGCCGGTCCGGCGGCTCGCACGGCCCGCGTCGGCGGTGATGCCGAGACCGGGGCGCGTCAGGTGCTGCTCGCCCGACGCCGTGATGACCTTGCGGTAGCCCTGGGCGCCCGCGGCGCTCGTGGTGAAGGTCCGGCCGACCGTCCCGGTCGGGCTCGGCGGCGTGCTGGAGGTGGCCGCTGCCGACCGGATGACGCCCGGCATGGTGAGGGCAGCGGCGGCTAGGCCTCCGGCGGCGGTCTGGCGGATCAGGTCGCGACGTGAGATCTCCACGGCAACCCAACGATCCGCTGGTGACGCGGGTCACGTCGCTCTTGGTGAAGACTCTGCACCCTGACGTTCACGTGCCGGTCGCCCGCCACTCCCATCGGTGTCGGCGATCGTTGTGACGTCGTTCCTAGCGTCGCAGCCATGGACCAGAACCCGATGCGTGTGCTCGTGGTGGCCGAGTCGTTCCTCCCGCAGGTCAACGGGGTCACCAACTCCGTGCGCCGCGTGCTCGAGCACCTGGCCGCCGAGGGCCACCGCGCCGAGCTGGTCGCGCCGACGGGGCCGGACACCTACGTCGGCTTTCGCGTCCGGCGCGCCCGCGGCGCCAACCTGCCCTTCTATCCGGACTTCCGGGTCGGCCTGGAGACGCGCCGCCGGCTGCGCCACGTGATGACGGAGTTCGGGCCCGACGTGGTGCACATCGCCTCGCCGGCGACCCTCGGCTATCCGGCGGCACGTGCGGCGGCCGAGCTGGGCGTGCCCACCGTCGCGATCTACCAGACCGACCTCGTCGGGTTCGCCGAGCGCTACGACCTGCCGGGCGGGGTCCGGGCGATGGCCGGGCTGACCCGGCGCATCCACCAGCTCGTCGACCGGACCCTCGCGCCGTCGACCGCGAGCATGGACCAGCTCGACGCGCTCGGCGTACCGAACGTCCACCGGTGGGGCCGCGGCGTCGACCTGGTCGCCTTCCACCCGCGCCACCGCGACGACGCGCTGCGCCGCGAGCTGGCGCCCGACGGCCGCCTGCTCGTGGGGTACGTCGGACGGCTGGCCGCCGAGAAGGAGCTGGAGCTGCTCCTCCACATCGCCGACGACCCGCGCCTGCGGCTGGTCATCGTCGGCGGGGGACCGGAGGAGGCGCGGCTGCGGGGCCTGTTCGGGGACCGCGCCGACTTCCTCGGCCTGCTGCACGGCGACGACCTGAGCCGGGCCTACGCCTCCCTCGACCTGTTCGTCCACACGGGCCGCTATGAGACCTTCTGCCAGTCGGCGCAAGAGGCGCTCGCCTCCGGCGTACCCGTCGTCGCGCCCGCCGCCGGCGGTCCGATCGACGTCGTGGCCCACGGCGCCACCGGCCTCCTCTACGAGCCGGGCGACGGCGCCGACCTCGCCGCCTGCGTCGACCGGCTCGTCGGCGACGAGCGCCTGCGCACGAGGATGGGCGTCACCGCCGTGCGGGCGGTCCAGGAGCGGTCGTGGTCGGCGATCAACGAGCAGCTGCTCACGCACTATCGCGCGGTCATCGGTGACCTCGCCGCCGGTGTGCCCACCCGCCGCGCTGCCTGAGCCGAGAAACCTCCACACCTCGGGTGAGAAACCCTCGCACCTCGGGTGAGAAACCGGGGCACTTCGTGGGTCAGGCGAACAGGACCGCGGCCTCCTCGACCGTGTCGACCAGGTGCACGTGGCGCTCCATCGGGCGTCCGCGGGCGAGGGCCTGCAGCAGCGGCCAGGCAGGGAGCCGCTCGGTCCAGTAGGCACGCCCGACCAGCACCATGGGGGCCACGGCCTCCTCGGTGGCGTAGTAGTTCTCGCAGGCGTCCTGGAAGATCTCCTGCACCGTGCCGCCGGCGCCCGGCAGGAAGACGATGCCGGCGTCGCAGACCTGCAGCAGGATCGCCTCGCGCAGCGCGTTGCGGAAGTACTTCGCAATGGCGGTGGCGAACAGGTTCGGCGGCTCGTGGCCGTAGTGCCAGGTCGGCACGCCCAGGGTCGGCCGGGGATCGGGGGCGCGCTCCAGGGCCGAGCGCGCGGCCGCGACCCACGCGTCGATCGACGGACGGAAGGACGGCACCTCGGCGACCCGCCGCAGCGCCTCGTCGAGGGTGTCCGGGCCGAGCCCCGCAAGCCGTCCGCCGAGGTTGGCGGCCTCCATCGCGCCCGGTCCGCCGCCGGTGGCCACGACGTGGCGGGCTCCCAGCAGGGAGCCGAGCCGCGCTGCCTCGGCATAGGCCGTGCTACCGCGCTCGGCGGCGTGCCCGCCCATCACGCCCACCACCGAGCGCTCCCGCACCCAGGCCCCCAGCGCCTCGTCGATCGCCTGGTCGTGGAGCACCTCGGCCAGCGCCTCCGCAGGGCCGCAGGTCGCGATCGCCCAGGCATGGGCGCGGCCGTCGTACGACGCGGCGTAGTCGGCCGTGTCATAGAGCTCGTCCGCGGTGTAGAGGGCGCGCCGCTCGAGGTCGAGCCCGGCGAGGTGCCGGTCGGCCGCGACGCGGGCGCCCTCCTCCACGACCCGGTCGGTGTCGTCGTGGGTGGCGGTGTGGGACTGGACGACCAGCGTCCGGGCGCGCGTGCTCCTCACCGCCCGGACGCTACCCGAGCGTCAGACCGGGTCAGAACGCGTGCGCCATCAGCTCGCCGAACAGCTCCTGCGGGTCGATGTCGAGGCCGCGCCGAGCGAACCACGAGCAGACGTTGGTGCAGTCGCGCAGCAGGAAGTCGAAGCCCTGGGCATTGCCGACCAGGTCCACGAGCTGGGGCAGGTCGATGATCACCAGGCGCTCGCCGGCCGCGAGGATGTTGTAGGGCGACAGGTCGCCGTGCACCAAACCCGACTGCACCATGGTCGCGAGCGCGTCCCGCAGCTGCTGGAAGTACGACGCCAGCAGCTCCGCGTCCGGACGGGTCTGGGCCAGCCGCGGCGCCGTCTCGCCGTCGCCGTCCGTGATCCACTCCATCAGGATCTCGGTGCCGTCGATCTGGACGGGGTAGGGGACCGGCAGGCCGAGCTGCCAGCAGCGGTTGAGCGCGGACCACTCCGAGACCGCCCACTCGCCGGCCGCGACCTGGCGACCGAAGGTGCTCTTGCGCTTGATGGCCCGCTCGTCGCGGGAGCGCTTCATGCTGCGGCCCTCGGTGTAGGACGCAGCGCGGTGGAAGGTGCGGTGCTCCGAGGAGCGGTAGCGCTTCGCCGCCATGACCACCGAGTGCCCCGGCTCGTCGGGTCGGTGCGGGTCGGTGCGGTCGAGCAGGAAGACGTCGGCCTCCTTGCCGGTCTTGAGGATGCCGAGCTCGGTGTCGATGGCGCCCTGCGAGGTCACCACCCAGTCGGGACGGGGCTCGGGGCCGCGGCTGAGCGGCTCGACGTCGAGCCAGGTGGACCAGCGCTGGCCGGGATCGAGGTCGTCGTAGGCGACGAAGTCGACGACGAACCGCTCGTCGAGGTCGTTGAGGTCGTTCGAGGGGATGTGCGGGTGATCGAGGTGATCAGGTGAGGTGGAGGGGAACTCCGAAAACACGACAGGTGCTCCTGTGGGTCGAGAGGGATCGGGCGGGGCCGCTGAGCGCGGGCAGGCCGATGACAGTGATGGTCATGTCACGCTCCTCTCGACGGGCCTCGCCGGACGGCGAGGCACAGCTCCAAGGATGAGGGGCCGATCGGCGATGGGCAACCCATTTACGGGTGCGTAGATTGAGGGAATGCGACGCGGAGATCGACCCGGAAGTCGGCGTGGTGCGGTGATCGGTGCGGCCCTGCTCGCCCTCGTGCTGCCGGCGCTCGGCGCGTGCGCGGCCGACGCGGAGGCCGAGTCGGGTGCGGTCGTCACTGCCGGCCCGGTCGCCGGCACCACGGCTGCCGCGGCGCCGTCGAGGAGCACGACAGGACGGGCAGGTTCGCCCGGGGCGACGGGCGGCGGGGACCCGTACTGGCCGGCCGACGGCAACGGCGGCACCGACGCGTTGCACTACGACGTGCGCGTCGCCTACGACTTCGCGACCGGCGTGCTGCGCGGCACGAGCGCCATCCGGCTGCGCGCGACCCAGGACCTCGCCAGCTTCTCCCTCGACCTGCTGCTGCCGGTGCGCAGCGCGCGGGTGGCGGGGCGCGCCGCGCGGGTCACCCGCACCAGTCGCCACGACGTGCGGATCCGCCCGGCGCAGGCGATCCCGAGAGGCACCACCTTCACCGTCCAGGTCGTCTATGCGGGGCGACCTGCGTCCTACGGCTATGCCGGCGAGCGCAACTGGCTGGCCGACGCTCGCGAGGTCGTCACCATGAACCAGCCGCACATGGCGCCGTGGTGGTTCCCGTCCAACGACCACCCCGGCGACAAGGCGACCTTCGACATCCGGGTCACCGTGCCGCGCGCCAAGCGGGTGGTCAGCAACGGCGTGCGGGTCTCGACGAGGATCGCCGGGAGCAGGCAGACCACCCACTGGCGGATGGTGCAGCCGATGACGACCTATCTCGCGTTCTTCGCCGCCGGCGACTTCGAGGTCGAGGCCGGCCGGACCCCGGCTGGCACGCCCGTCGTCAACGCGGTGTCGCGCCGCCTGTCGTCGGGCGAGCGGACCCGCGCCTGGCGCGAGCTGCGTCGTACGGGTCAGATCACCGACTGGCTCGAGGCCCGGCTCGGTCCCTACCCCTTCTCCAGCACCGGCGGCGTGGTGACCTCGCTGGACGTCGGCTTCGCCCTGGAGAACCAGTCGCGGCCCACCTACGGCTCCTGGATCTATCGCAGCATCGTCGTCCACGAGCTCGCCCATCAGTGGTTCGGCGACAGCGTCGCGGTCGAGCGGTGGCGCGACATCTGGCTCAACGAGGGCTTCGCGACCTACTTCGAGGTGCTCTACGACGCCCACCACGGCGGCCCGTCGGTCGACTCGTGGCTGCAGGGGCAGTACGACAGCTACTGCGTCACGCCGGGCGACGACCTGTGGTCCGTCGACCTGCGTGACCCGGGGGCGGCCCAGATCTTCGACAACGCCGTCTATGAGCGCGGGGCGATGGTGCTCGCGGCGCTCGGCAACGTGATCACGCCGGCCGGGCTCGCCGACCTGCTGCGCGCCTGGGCGGCCGAGCACCGCCGTGGCAACGCCTCGGTCGCCGACTTCGAGGCGTTCGCCGAGTCCGAGACGGGCAAGGAGCTCACCCCGTTCTTCGACGCCTGGCTCGGTGGTGGCGTCCCCGACGGCACCGCGGAGAATGGCCTCGCGGGGGAGTGCTGACCCAGCGGCGAACCAGGGTGGAGTGAGCGCTGTCGGGCGCGCCTCCCGCGTGACGGGTGGGGTGTTTGATACCAATGTGTCGTTCTGTGCCCCCGCCGGGCGCACCCGGACCCTGGATGGAGACACCCGCTGATGGACGCCAAGAAGCTCATCGCTGTCCTGGCCGTCGTGTTTCTCGGCTTCTGGATGTTCACTGACCCCGACGGCCTCGCCGAGACGGCCAAGAGCGCCGGCTCCGAGGGCTGGGCTCTGACGAGCCAGGCCTTCGCGGGGATCATCGACTTCGTCGGCGCGCTCGGCTAGGTCCGGTCCCCGATGGGTCCCGTCACGGGTGTCGTGCGCTGGCTGGGCGATCCCAGGATCGGCAAGCACCTGCTGCGTGAGGAGGGCGAGGTCGTCGTCGACGAGGTCCTCCATCACTGGTTCGCCTACGTCCGGCCCGCCCTCGAGGCCGCGCTCGCGATGATCCTGCTGGTCGGCAGCTGGTTCGTCTCGGTGCAGGTGGGCTGGTTCCTCATCGTCGTCGCCGCTGCCCTGCTGACCCACGCCTCGTGGGGCGGCCTCGCGGTGCTGCGCGACCGCTTCGTCATCACGAACATGCGCGTCTTCCGGGTGCACGGCGTCCTGTCGCAGAGCCTGGCCACCATGCCGCTGAGCCGGATCCTCGACATCTCGGTCCGCAAGCCACTGCACGGCCGGCTCCTCGGGTTCGGCCACTTCTGCTTCGAGTCCGCCGCCCAGGAGCAGGGCCTGCGCGACATCCGCTACGTCGGCCGCCCCGACGACCGCGACCTCTCCATCCAGCGGGTGGTCCAGCGCTCCGGCCTCCGGGGCCCACGCGTCCCCAACTGAGCACCAGGCTGACCCCCCACGAGGCGCTCTTCGTAGGATTGCGGGCATGACGCAGCAGCCGTTCTCCCGTCCTGGCGCGATCGACCTGTCGGCCCTCAAGAACCGCCCGGCGCCCGCTGGGGCCGGCAGTGGCGGCGCCCCCGCGGCCGGTTCCGCCGGTGCTGGCAGCGCCGCCGGTGGCGCGACCTCGGCGTACTCCGTCGCCGTCGACGAGGCCAACTTCCAGACCGTGCTCGAGGCGTCGATGACGGCGCCGGTCGTGCTCGTCTTCCACTCCGCCGCGCAGTCGCCGGAGAGCGTGCAGCTGGCGCGCGACGTCGTGACCGTGGCCGACGAGTACGACGGTCGCTTCCTCGCCGCGACCATCGACGTCGACGCCGTGCCGCAGATCGCCCAGGCGATGCAGATCCCGCAGGTGCCGTTGATGCTCGTGATCCTCGACGGCCGCCCGGCGACCCAGCCGATCCCCGGCGCCGCGCCCATCGACGACATCCGCGCGCTCTTCAACCAGCTCGCGCAGCAGCTGACCGCGCAGGGGATCTCCGGACGGCACCAGCCCAACGCCTTCGGGGCGTCCGGTCCCGCGGACGGCGCCGAGGGGGAGGAGTCGGAGGTCGACCCGCGCTACGCCCCCGCTCAGGACGCCCTCGCCGCCGGCGACATCGACGCCGCCGTCGCGGAGTACCAGAAGCTCGTGACCGCCAACCCGGCCGACCACGAGGCCGCTGCCGGCCTGGCGATGGCGAAGGTGCTGCAGCGCACCCAGGGCGTCGACCTCGACGAGGCCCGGGCCGCGGCCGCCGCCCAGCCCGACGACGTCGACGCCCAGACCCTGGTCGCCGACCTCGACATGCTCGGCGGACACGTCGAGGACGCCTTCGCCCGACTCGTCGAGCTGGTCCGGCGCTCGACGGGCAAGGAACGCGACCGTGCCCGCGAGCACCTGCTCGGTCTCTTCGGCGCCGTCGGCAACGACGACCCGCGGGTCCTCAAGGGCCGCCAGGCGCTGGCCTCGGCGCTCTACTGAGACGGCGCGACGACCATGCAGCCCCGGGCGATGGGCTTCGGGCAGGGCGCCGGCTTCCTGCGCGACGGCCTGCGCTTGTGGCGGGAGCGACCCCGGCTGATGCTGCTCGGCCTCGTGCCCGCCATCTTCGTCACGATCCTCGTCGTGGCGGCCCTGGTGGCGCTGGTGATGAAGGCCGACGACCTCATCGGCTGGGCGACGCCGTTCGCCGACGACTGGAACGAGACCGTGCGGGACCTCTTCCGCGCGGTGCTCTATGTCCTGGTCCTTCTCGGCGCGGGCATGCTCAGCGTCGTCACCTTCACCGGCCTGACCCTCGCGGTCGGCGATCCGTTCTACGAGAAGATCTGGAAGGAGGTCGAGCTCTCCCTCGGCGGTGACGTGCCGGACCACGGCGTCGGCTGGCTCCGCGGCGCCCTGGACGGACTCGTGCTCGTCCTGACCGGCATCGCCACCGCGATCATGGTGTTCCTCATCGGCCTGCTGCCGATCGTCGGCGCCGTCGTCGCCGCGGCCCTCGGCCTGGTCGTCGCCGGGCGGGTGCTCGCGGCCGAGCTCGTCTCGCGTCCGCTCGAGGCGCGCGGCATGGACCGCGCGGCCCGCAAGGAGCTGCTCGCCGAGCACCCCTGGGCCATGCTGGGCTTCGGCGTCTGCGTGCAGGCCTGCTTCCTCATCCCCTTCGGCGGCATTCTCGTCATGCCGGCCGCCGTCGCCGGTGCGACCTACCTCGCGCGTGAGGCCCTCGACCGGGCCGCCTCCGGCGACATCGTCGTGGCACCCGTTCCTCCTGCTCCGCCCGTCCCGCCCCCGAGCTGAGCGAAGGCTGCCAGCACGGCGGCCACGGCGGGGGACTCGGCCATCGTCCGCCGGTGCAGCGCGTCCACGAGACGCACCGGCTCCGGCTCCCTGACCCGTACGGCGACCAGGTCCTCGCCCAGCGCTGCCCGTCCCATCCGCGGGATCAGCGCCACCCCGAGCCCGGCGGCGACGAGGGCCAGGTGCGAGTCGAACTCCGCCGAGACATGGGCGATGCGCGGCGGACGGCCGGTGCCGTCGTACATCCGGGAGAGCCACTGGCGGCAGATGGTGCCCTCGGGGGTCGCGATCCAGGGGGCGTCGACGAGGTCGTGCGGTGTCACGCTGGACCGGGTCGCGAGCGGGTCGTCGCGGTGGACGACCAGGTCGGCGAGGTCGCTGGCGACGGGCGTGCTGACGACGTGCTCGGGCACCGCGAGCGCCACCCCGCCCCATCGGTGGACGATCCCTAGCTCGACCTGCCCGCTCGCGACGAGGTCGACGGTGTCCCACGGCTCGCGCTCGGTGAGGGTGAGCGTGAGGTCGGGGTGCGCGTCGCGCAACGAGCGGGCGATCGGGGCGATGAGGCCGCGCATCGCGGTCGAGAAGGCAGCGAGGCGGACCCGGCCGGCCACGACGCCGGCGCGGCGCTGGAGGCCGGCCTCGAGCTCCTCGAGGTCGGCCAGGACCCGTTCGCCCGCCTCGACGAGGTGCTGGCCGTGGCTGGTCAGCATGACGCCACGACCCACGCGCTCGAGCAGGGGCACGCCGGTCTGGCGCTCGAGGCGCTTGACCTGCTGGGAGATCGCGCTCGGGGTGTAGCCCGTGGCGGTCGCGGCGGCGACCACGGAGCCGTGGGTGGCGACGGCGCGAAGACCGGTCAGCGCGTCCAGATCGATCATGCAGCAACGCTACATGAAATGAGGCAGAAGTATTCGCTGGTGCTTCATGGTGCTGCTGGCCATGCTGGTGGGGTGCCACGCAAGGACCAGGCTCTCGCCGCTCTCGTCGCCCTCCTCTGGGGCTTCAACTTCGTCGTCATCGACTGGGGCATGGGCGACGTGCCGCCGCTGCTCTTCCTCGCCGCCCGGTTCTGCGTGGTCCTCGTGCCGGCGATCTTCCTCGTGCCCCGGCCGGACGTGCCGTGGCGCGTCATCCTGGCCGTCGGCGCCTTCATGTCGCTGGGCCAGTTCGGCTTCCTCTACGTCTCGATGGCGGCCGGGATGCCCGCCGGCCTGGCCGGGCTCGTCCTGCAGGCGCAGGTTGTCCTGACCATCCTGATCGCCGCCGGGGCCCTCGACGAGCGCCCGAACCGCGCCCAGGTCGCCGGCGTCGCGCTCGGCGTGCTCGGCCTCGGGATCGTCGCCGTCGGACGGGGCGGCCACGTGCCGCTCACGGCGTTCGCACTGTGCCTGATGGCCGCGCTGATGTGGGCGATCGGCAATGTCGTCGCGCGCGCCTCGGGGGCGTCGAGCAGGAGCGGCGGGCTGTCGCTCACGGTCTGGTCGGCGCTCGTCGTCCCGGCGCCGCTCGTGGCACTCGCCGTGGCCGTGGACGGCCCCGGGGTGCTCGCCGAGGGCGCCGCGGCGTTCGGCTGGCACGCGGCCGCATCGACGCTCTACACCGCCGGGCTGGCGTCCCTGCTCGGCTACGCGATCTTCAACGGCCTGCTCGGCCGGCACCCGTCCGCGGCGGTCGTGCCGTGGATCCTGCTCGTGCCGCCGGTGTCCATCGGATCGGCGTGGCTCCTCCTCGGTGAGGTGCCGGCCGCCGGCGAGCTGGCCGGTGGCGCGGTGCTCGTCCTCGGGGTGCTGGTCGCCCAGGGCCTGGTGCGTCCGGTCAGCGCCCGGACTCGGTGTAGCCCGGACCGGCTCCTGTCAGGCTCGCCAGTGCCGCCCGGACCCGGCGCGCGGTGAAGTCGGCCGCGCGCTCCTCGACCTCCTCGAGCGTCAGGAAGGCCGCGCGCTGGATCTCGCGGGCCTGGGGCACGATCCGCTCGACGATCGAGGCGGGATGGATGCCGCCGTCGAAGACGAGACAGATGGCGTCGTCCCAGCCACCCCACGGCGGGAGCCAGTCGGTGAGCACGAGCCGGCCTGCGGTGATGTCGAGGCTGAGCTCCTCCTCGACCTCGCGGCTGACGGCGAGCCGCGGCGACTCGTTGACCTCGACCACCCCGCCGGGCAGGTCCCAGTCGGTCTTGTAGGTCAGGTGGCACATCAGCACCCGCGGCTGCCCGTCGCCATCGGTGCTGTCATCGCGGATCAGCATCTGGCTGATGCCGCGCTTGCGCGGGAGGAACGAGTTGAGGAGCGCCCGGAAACCACCCGGCTCGTGCACGGGCGTGTCGTCGATGAGGCGGGCATAGACGATGACGTCGCCGGCGCGGCCCCGCTCGACGCCCTCGCGCTGCATGCCCGACCAGGTCGCGATCCGCTGGCCCTCCGCATCGTCGATGGCGACCTTCACCTCGACGCGTTCGTGGTCGGTGAGCGCCGCGGCGACCTGGCGACGGACCACGTCGACGGCGGCCTGCCAGCCGTGCTCGGTCAGCCCCGAGGTCCAGGTCAGGCGCGCGATGCCGTCGTCGACGGTGCGCTGACTGATGGAGGGGGCGGGCACGACCCAAACCCTAGTAGGACGATGGTCTCGAGGCTCGGCGGTGGGCGGCCTCGCACCTCAACCGCCGGGAGGCGGCGACTGGAGCCACAAGGTCGCCAACGGCGGAAGCACGAGATCCGCGTAGGCGGGGCTGCCGCCCGGGGCGCGGGCCTCGAGGGGACCGGCCGCGACGGCGTGGACCGTGCCGAGGTTGCCCACCCCGCTGCCGCCGTACGACGCCGCGTCGGTGTTGAGCAGTTCCACCCAGTCGCCGGCGACCGGGAGGCCGAGCCGGTAGTCGTGGGGGACGGCTGCGAAGTTGGTGACGCACACGATGTCGGGCGCGTCGGCCGCGTCGTCGCTCCCGGCGCGGCGGACGAACGGGAAGACGTTGTGCCCGGCGTCCTGGGCGTCGATCCACGCGAAACCGGCCGGGTCGTTGTCGAGGTGCCACAGCGCGGGCTGGTCGCGATAGCGGGCGTTGAGGTCGCGGACGAAGTCCTGCAGTCCGCGGTGCTCGGGCTGCTCGAGCAGCCACCAGTCGAGCTCGCGGGCCTCGGCCCATTCGCGGACCTGGCCGAGCTCGGTGCCCATCATCACGAGCTGCTTGCCCGGATGGGCCCACATGTAGGCGAGATAGGCCCGCAACGTGGCCAGCTGCTGCCAGCGGTCGCCGGGTTGCTTGGTGACCAGCGAGCCCTTGCCGTGCACGACCTCGTCGTGGCTGAGCGGCAGGACGTAGTTCTCCGAGAAGGCGTAGGCGAGGGAGAAGGTCATCCCGCCGTGGTGGTGGGCGCGGTGCACGGGCTCGTGCTGCAGGTAGCGCAGGCTGTCGTGCATCCAGCCCATGTTCCACTTGAAGCCGAAACCCAGTCCGCCGCCGGAGGTGGCGCCGGTGACGCCCGGCCACGCCGTCGACTCCTCGGCGATGGTGACGATGCCCGGCACCCGCTTGTAGGCGGTGGCGTTGAGCTCCTGCAGGAACTGCACGGCCTCGAGGTGCTCGTGACCCCCGTGCTGGTTGGGCGTCCACTCGCCGTCGTTGCGGCCGTAGTCGAGGTAGAGCATCGAGGCGACGCCGTCGACACGCAGGCCGTCGACGTGGAACTCCTCGAGCCAGTAGAGCGCGTTGGCGACCAGGAAGTTGCGCACCTCGGGGCGTCCGAAGTCGAAGATGTGGGAGCCCCACTCGGGGTGCCAGCCGCGTTGCGGGTCGGGATGCTCATAGAGCGGCGTCCCGTCGAAGCGCACCAGCGCCCACTCGTCGGTCGCGAAGTGGCCCGGCACCCAGTCGAGGATGACCGCGATCCCGGCAGCGTGCAGCGCGTCGACGAGGCGCCGGAAGCCGTCGGGGTCGCCGAAGCGCGCGTCGGGCGCGAAGTAGGACGTGACGTGATAGCCCCAGGAGCCGCCGAACGGGTGCTGCATGACCGGCATCAGCTCGACGTGGGTGAAGCCGAGGTCGGCCAGGTAGGAGGGCAGGCCGGTGTCGGGGTCCGCCAGCTCGTCGTAGCTCCAGAAGGACCCGTCGGCGTGCTTCTTCCACGAGCCGAGGTGGAGCTCGTAGGTCGCCATCGGCTCGTTCACCGGCTGGCGGGTGGCCCGCGCGGCGAGCCAGTCGTCGTCGGACCAGACGTGCTGGGAGGCGAAGACCCGCGAGGCCGACCGGGGCGGGACCTCGGCGTGGAAGGCCATCGGGTCGGCCTTGTCGCGCCACACGCCGTCGGCTCCCTCGACGACGAACTTGTAGGCGGCGCCCGACGTCACGCCGGGGACGAAGCGCTCCCAGAGGCCGGATCCGACGGGCGACATGCGGTCGCTGTTGCCGTCCCAGCCGTTGACGTCACCCACGACGCTGACGGCGCGGGCGTTGGGGGCCCAGACGACGAACGACGTGCCGGCCTCGGGCGATGTGCGGACATGGGCGCCCAGCGCCTGCCACAACTGCTCGTGACGGCCCTCGGCGATCAGGTGCAGATCGATCGCGCCGAGTGTGGAGTGCTCGGGGGACAGCATCTTCTTGAGTCTAGCCAGCACCCCTGAGGAGAGCCCGCCGCCGAGATGATGGGATGTCGGGGTGACGACCACGCCGAGCCACTCGACCGGCACCGACGCTCCCGCCACGCGCCGGATGGTCCTCCTCGTCCCGGTGGTGCTCGCCTGCCTGTCCATGGTCGGACCGTTCAGCATCGACACGCCGTTCCCGGCCTTCCCTGACATGCAGCGCGACCTCGACGTCGGCCACGACCAGCTCCAGCTGGTCGTCAGCGCCTACCTCGCGGCCTTCGCGGCGATGAGCGTCCTGCACGGCCCGCTCTCCGACGCCCTCGGCCGACGGCCGGTGATGCTCGTGTCGCTCGCGGTCTTCGGCGTCGCGTCGGTCGGCTGCGCGGTCGCGCCGGACCTCGCGACCCTGCTCGTCTTCCGCGCCCTCCAGGGGCTCAGCGCGGGTGGTGCGACGATCGTCAGCCGCACGGTGATCCGCGACGTGTTCGACGGACCGATGGCCCAGAAGCTGATGAGCCGGGTCTCGGTCATCTTCGGGATCGCCCCCGCCATCGGCCCGATCATCGGCGGACTGCTGCTCCAGGTCGGTGACTGGCCCCTCATCTTCGTGTTCCACGCCGCGCTCGGCGTCGTGCTCGCGGCGCTCGTCGTCGTCCTCCTGCCGGAGACCCATCCCCGCGAGCGGCGGGTGCCGTTGCGGGTCGGCGATGTCGTCGGCGGGCTCTTGCTGGTCGGTCGTCGAGCCGGGTTCCAGCGGCTCGCGTGGTCGACAGCGCTGATCTTCGGGGCGCAGTTCCTCTATATCGGCGGCGCTGCGATCTTCGTCGTCGACGTCCTCGGCGAGGGCGAGCTCGACTTCTGGAAGCTGTTCGTGCCGATGATCGGCGCGATGATGCTCGGGTCGTGGATCTGCGGCCGCGCCGCCGGGCGCATCACCGCCCGACGGCTGGTGAGCGTCGGCTGCTCGATCGCCTTCGCCGGCGGGGTGACCGCCGTACTGGTCGCCGCGACTCCCGTGGCGACGGATCTCCCGTGGGCCGTGGTCGGGCTCAGTGTCATCGCCCTCGGCAACGGCATGACCTATCCGACGCTCCAACTGCTGATGCTCGACGAGTTCCCCGAGCGCCGCGGCGCCGTCATGTCGCTGTCGTCCTTCCTGGCGCTGCTCCTCAACGCGGTGACTGCCGTCGCGGTCGTGCCGGTGGTCGGCTCCTCCGCGCTCGGCTTCGCGGTCACCGCACTCGTCCTCGTCGGTGCCGGCCAGCTGTGCTGGGCCTGGCACTGCGCCCTCGGCGACCGCGACTGCGCCGTCGGCGACGCGCCGGAGGGGCGGGAGCCGGTCGACCTGCTCTGACCCGGGTCTGAGCAAGCTCAGGCGACATCCAGCAGCAGGCACTGCTCAGCGCGCGCGAGGCGCCGCAGGATGAAGCGGGTCACGGGTGGGAGCAGTGCGCGGGCCTCGTCGAAGGCCACGATGCGCGGACCGGTGAGGTCGAGCAGCTCGCCGCCGATCCCGATCCGGCAGCCGTCGGCTGCCAGCACGTTGCGGACCCAGTCCGAGGTGACGCCGAAGCTGGCGCCCGCCACCACCTGGCCGCCGCGCCGGACCGCGCGCACCGGCGTGGCATAGGCGCGACCGCTGCGACGTCCGACGTGCTCCAGCTCGGCGAAGCCGCCGATGTGGCGCGACAGCCACAACACCGGGCGCCGCAGGACGTGCGCGATCCCCAGGAACGCGGACGGCCAGGCCACCCGGCTCAGCCCGCCACGAGCCGGGCGACGCCCTCCAGGGGGATCGGCAGCCAGGTGGGCCGGTTGCGCGCCTCGTAGACGCACTCATAGACCGCCTTGTCGACGACGTAGGCGGTCAGGAGGGTGCGGTCGGTGGCGCCGAACCCCGCCTCGCCGCAGTACGACGCCAGGAAGGCCCGCCGGTTGCGACGAGCCCACTCGCCGGCCCGTGTGGCGCGCTGGTGTCGCACGTCCGGGTCGTCCTCGGGCAGGGAGGCCGCGACGGCGTGCGGCGCGTAGTCGAAGGACCGGGTCATGCCGGCGACGTCGCGCCACGGGCTGTCGGGCAGCAGGCGCTCGGCCAGCGGCTTCGCCGGCTCGCCCTCGAAGTCGACGACCTTCCAGCCCAGCACCGTCCGCAGGGTCTGGCCCAGGTGGAGGTCGCCGTGCACCCGCTGGACGGGGATCTCGCCGAGACCGGCCAGCGCTCCGAACGCGGTCCGGGCGCCGTCGGCGTGCTCCGCCAGGCCCGGCACGACCTCGATGGCCGCTGCGAGACGGGCCGCCATCTGGTCGGCGACGAAGCCGGCATCGACGGTGTCCGTGCCGAACGCGTCGCGCAGCTGGCCGTGGATCTCGGCCAGTGCCTCCCCGAGGCGGGCGGCCTCGCTCGCGAAGTCGCCGCCGACCTCGGCCGCGTGCAGGTCCGCCTCGGCGAAGAGGTCACGGACGCTGGCGAGCGCGATCTCCCAGCCGTCGCTGGCGGTGCGCAGGAACTGCTGGAGCATGGCCAAGTGGGTGGTTTCGAGGCTCGTCGCTGGCGCTCCTCGCACCTCAACCAACGGAGACTCCACCCAGCCGTAGAGGTGGGCGATGTGGGTCGAGCCCGATTCGGTCAGGACGCGGTGGGTCGTCACGTCCGGGTTCTCTCCGGGCGTCACCTTGCGAAAGATCTTCAGCACGCAGTCCTCGCCGAAGAACACCGACGAGTTCGACTGCTCGCCGCTGAACGGGCTGGCTGCCGCGTCGAGGTCCAGCTCGTGGCCGGGGAGGCGGACGAAGGTGAGTTCGTTCCCGGCGGCGCCCGTCGAAGGGGCGTCGCCGAACGCCCGCAGGTAGGCCGCCATCGCCACGCGGTCGTGGACGGCGTCGTAGGCGAAGCGGCCGTCGCCGGCGGGCCAGCGCCCCACGAGGGCCCGGTCGATGTGGGGCTGCTCCTCGTCGTACAGCGCCAGCGGGAGCTGGTAGGACTCGGTCTCGCCGCTGCCGTAGTCGACCTCGGCCAGCACCACCACGACGTCAGGAGGACCGGGCACCCGCCCGATCTCCTCGGCGCGGGTGACCTCGAAGTCGCGGCCCTTGCCCCCGAACCAGCGGCTCTGGGCCAGGAAGTCCGTGAAGGCGGGATCGACGTCGGTCACAGCACCGGCCTCCCGGTCGTCTCGGGATCGGTGAGCCGGAACCAGTAGAAGCCGTGACCACTGAGGGTCAGCAGGTAGGGCAGCTCGCCGATGGGCGGGAACGGGACCCCGCCGATCAGCTCGACCGGCACCCGCCCCTCGAAGCGGCGCAGGTCGAGCTCGACGGGCTGCGGGAAGCGGGAGAGGTTGTTGACGCACAGGATGACGTCGTCGTCGCCGCCCGCGTCGCTCGCGCGCGTCTGTTGGCGCACGTAGGACAGCACGGTCGGGTTGGAGCCGCCCAGGTCGTCGAAGGTGCCGAGCCCGAAGGCCTCGTGCTGGCGCCGGATGTGGATCATGCGGCGCGTCCAGTGCAGGAGCGAGGACGGGTTCTCGAGCTGGGCTTCGACATTGACGCTCTGGTACCCGAAGACCGGGTCCTGGATCACCGGCAGGTGCAGCTTTCCCGGGGTCGCGGCGGAGAAGCCTGCGTTGCGGTCGGGCGTCCACTGCATCGGCGTACGCACGCCGTCGCGGTCACCGAGCCAGATGTTGTCGCCCATCCCGATCTCGTCGCCGTAGTAGAGGACGGGGGAGCCGGGCAACGACAGGAGCAGCGCGGTGAACAGCTCGATCTGGTTGGTGTCGTTGTCCAGCAGCGGAGCGAGCCGGCGGCGGATGCCGATGTTGGCCTTCATGCGGGGGTCCTTGGCGTACTCGCCCCACATGTAGTCGCGGTCCTCGTCGGCGACCATCTCCAGGGTCAGCTCGTCGTGGTTGCGCAGGAAGATGCCCCACTGGCAGCCGTCGGGGATGGCCGGCGTCTGCTCCATGATCTCCGAGATCGGGAAGCGCGACTCCCGCCGCACCGCCATGAAGATGCGCGGCATGACGGGGAAGTGGAAGGCCATGTGGCACTCGTCGCCGCCGACCGCCGGGTCGCCGAAGTACTCGACGACGTCGGACGGCCACTGGTTGGCCTCGCACAGCAGGACCCGTCCGGGGTAGTTGTCGTCGACGAAGCGCCGCACCTGGCGCAGGAACTCGTGGGTCTCCGGGAGGTTCTCGCCGTTCGTGCCGGGGCGCTCGTAGAGGTAGGGCACGGCATCGAGCCGGAAGCCGTCGAGGCCCATGTCGAGCCAGAACGCCATCGCCTCCAGCATCGCCTCCTGCACCTTCGGGTTGTCGAAGTTGAGGTCGGGCTGGTGGTGGAAGAAGCGGTGCCAGTAGTACTGGCCGCGGGCCTGGTCCCACGTCCAGTTCGACGGCTCGGTGTCGACGAAGATGATCCGCGCGTCCTGATAGAGCTCGTCGGTCTCGGACCAGACGTAGAAGTCGCCGTAGGGCCCCTCCGGGTCGCTCCGCGAGGCCTGGAACCACGGGTGTGCGTCGCTGGTGTGGTTCATGACGAAGTCGATGATCACGCGGATGCCGCGCTCGTGCGCCGCGTCGAGGAAGGCGTGGAAGTCCTCGACCGTCCCGGCCTCCGGGAGGATGCCGGTGTAGTCCGCGACGTCGTAGCCACCGTCGCGCAGCGGCGAGGTGAAGAACGGCGGCACCCACAGACAGTCGACGCCCAGCCACTGCAGGTAGTCGAGCTTCTCCATGAGGCCGCGGAAGTCACCGGTGCCGTCGGCGTTGGAGTCGCGGAACGCGCGGACCAGCACCTCGTAGAAGACCGCGGTCTTGAACCACTCCGGCTCCTCGTTGAGGACCGTGCTCGCGGGTCGGCTCACGCATGCTCCTTCACGACCAGGATGTGGGCGGGTTGGCTGGGGTCGAGACGCACGTAGTTGTGCTCCGACCAGGTCCACTCTGACCCGGTCGGCTCGTCGAGGACGGTGAACGTCGTGCCGGGGGGCAGCCCGAGTGCGGCGAGGTCGAGATGCACCATCGCCTCCCGTGCGTTGTGCGGGTCGAGGCTCAGCACGACGATGACGCGATCGGCCGACGCCGCCGGTTGAGGTGCGGGCCCGCGAGCCTCGAGCCCAGTCGAGACCTTGCTGAAGCACACGACGTGGTCGTCGTCGGCCTGGTGCATTCGCAGGTTGCGCAGTGCCTGCAGCGCCGGATGACGGCGCCGCACGTCGTTGAGCATCGTGACGTACGCCGTCAGGTCGGCGCCGACCGTGCCGGGGGCCGTGGCTGCGGCCCAGTCCCGGACGCGGATCTGGTACTTCTCGGAGGCGAGGTACTCCTCGCTACCGGGGCGCACGGCCACGTGCTCGCCGAGCTCGTAGCCGGCATACATGCCCCACGAGGGAGAGGCCAGCGCCGCGAGCGCGGCCCGCAGGCGGAAGGCGCCCGGGCCGCCGTACTGCAGGAACTCGTGGAGGATGTCGGGGGTGTTGACGAAGAAGTTGGGCCGCATCCGGTGCGCGGACTCCGAGGACACCTCGACCAGGTAGTCCTCGACGTCGACCTTGGCGGTGCGCCAGGTGAAGTAGGTGTAGGACTGGTGGAAGCCGATCGCGCCGAGGGTCTGCATCATCGGCGGCTTGGTGAACGCCTCGGACAGGAACAGCACGTCCGGATCGGTGCCCCGGACCTCGGCGAGCAACCACTGCCAGAACGCGACCGGCTTGGTGTGCGGGTTGTCGACACGGAAGATGCGGACCCCGTGGGCCATCCAGTGCCGCACCACCCGCAGCACCTCCGTCGCGAGGCTGTCGGGGTGGTCGTAGGGATGCGCGTCGAAGTTGACGGGGTAGATGTCCTGGTACTTCTTCGGCGGGTTCTCCGCGTAGGCGATGGTGCCGTCGACGCGTGTGGTGAACCACTCCGGATGCGCGGGCACCCACGGGTGGTCGGGCGCGCACTGCAGCGCCAGGTCGAGGGCGGCCTCCAGGTCGAGCTCGCGGGCCCGGGCGACGAAGGCGTCGAAGTCGGCGATCGTGCCGAGGTCGGGGTGCACGGCGTCGTGGCCGCCGTGGCGGCTGCCGATGGCCCAGGGGGAGCCGCTCCAGTCGGACGGGGTCGGCTCACCGTCGGGCAGCACGGCGTTGTTGGGGCCCTTGCGGTTGACCTCGCCGATGGGGTGGATCGGGGGCAGGTAGACGACGTCGAAGCCCATGGCCGCCACCGCGGGCAGCCGCTCGGCCGCGGTGCGGAAGGTGCCGGAGGTGACGTCGCCCGTCGTGGCGTCGTAGGAGGCGCCCTCGGAGCGGGGGAAGAACTCGTACCAGCTGCCGAACAGGGCGCGGGGACGGTCGACGAAGACCGGGAACGGTCCGGCGACGGTGACGAGCTCGCGCAGGGGATGGGCCGCCAGCACGGCACGGAGCTCGGGCGCCTCCAGCTGCGCGAGCCGCGCCTCGGCGGGCCGCTTGCTGTCGCGCGCGGCCTTGGCGGCGGCACGAAGGACGGCCTGCTCGGGTCGCTTGAGACCGCCGGCCTTCACCGTCCGCTCCAGCAGCAGCGCTCCCTCGGTGAACATCAGCTCGACGTCGATGCCCGCGCGGATCTTGATGCCCGCGGCGTGCTGCCAGGTGGCCACCGGGTCGGACCAGGCCTGCACCTCGAAGGTCCAGGCGCCGGGGGAGTCCGGGGGCACCCAGGCGACGTGACGGTCGACGCTGTGCCGGTCGGTCGCAGGCGTCGGTGCCATCCGCACCGGTGGTCGCTGCTGGCCGTCGGCGTCGCGCAGCACGACCTCGGCTCCGAGCCGGTCGTGCCCCTCGCGGAACACGGTCGCGGCGACCGGGAAGGCCTCGCCGACGCTCGCCTTCGCGGGTCGCGCGCCATCGAGCACGGGCGTCACGTCGATCACAGGAATGCGTCCGACCATGGTCCGAACCTACCGAGCGAGCAAGTCCCACACATCCACGAGTGACCCGGCCGCCACCGGTCCGCCATCGGCGGGCAGGTCGATGAGGGCGTCGGCGCCGGCGAACCACCCGAGGAAGCCCGATCCGGCCGGACCCCAGGGACTGACCTCGCCCGTACGGCGATCCAGGCGGGCGCGGCGCAGCTGTCGCTTGCCGGGCGGACCGGTGAGCGCCTCGGTCAGGGTGGCGCGGACCGTGGCCCGTTGCTCGACGGGATGGCCGACCGCGGCGCGCAGCGCGGGACGGACGAACACTTCGAAGGACGTGAGCGCGCTGACCGGGTTGCCGGGCAGGCAGACCACGGGGACGCCGCCGACCGTGCCCGATCCCTGGGGCATGCCGGGCTGCATCGCCACCTTGACGAACTCCACGCCGCGCGGCCCGAGCCCGTCCTTGACGACCTCGTAGGCGCCGGCGCTGACCCCACCGGAGGTCAGCACGAGGTCGAGATCGCCGTGCGCCACGGCCTCGTCGAGCAGCGCGAGGAAGGCCGGCACGTCGTCGGCGACCCAGAGCGTCCGCAGCGCCTCGCCGCCCGCCTCCTCGACGGCGGCCGCGAGCAGGGCGCCGTTGGCGTCACGGATCTGGCCGGCGGTCGGATCGGGGTCCTCGGCGAGCTCGGAGCCCGTCGAGCAGACGAGCACCCGCGGCCGACGTCGGCAGCTCACCTCACGCACCCCCAGGGCGGCGAGCACGCCGATCGGGGCCGGTCCGAGCAGCGTGCCGGCCGGCAGCACTTCCTGACCGACGGCCACGTCGGCCCCGCTCGTGCGGACGAAGCTCCCGGACGCGCGCTCCTCGTTGATCGTCACGGTCGTCGTGCCGCCGTCGGTGGCCTCGACCTCCACCACCGCGTCCGCGCCACGGGGCAGCGGGGCCCCGGTCATGATCCGCATCGCCTGCCCCGGCGCGAGGTCACCGACCGGCGCCCCGGCGGGGATGTCGCCGGCCACCGGGAGCCGCACCGGTGCTTGCGCCGTCGCACCGGCGATGTCCGCGGACCGCACGGCATAGCCGTCCATCGCGGAGTTGTCGAAGGCGGGCAGCGGCTCGGCCGACGCCACCGGCTCGGCGAGGATCCGGTCGCGGGACTGCGTCAACGGCACCACCTCGGCCGGCCAGCCATCGGCGTGCCGGGAGGCGATCAGCGCGGCGACCTGCCGCTGGTGGTCGGCGGCGGAGCGGAGTGAGGTGCTCATCGGGAGCCAGCCTAGCTATCGCTCGTCGAGTAGCAGGCGAGCGCCAGCGAGCCGCGTATCGAGACGCCCGCAGCCGGTGCTCGGACTGTGTCGCGCCCGTGCACCGGTCTCGATACGCGCGTCGCGAGCTCGTTCCTCGCTCGCGGCGCTACTCGACCTCCCCGCCTGGTCAGCGACCCTGCTCGTACCTCGCAGGGTCGCTGGGCGGTGAACAGCCTGACGGGCGAGGCAGCCCCCATGACCCGCCTCGCCCGTCTGTACCCCTACCAACGCCCACTGCGGAGGGGGGTTACGGAGGTTCCTGGACGAATCCTTGGAACGTTCAAGTCGCATTGGCTACCGTCGATCCATGCGCGCCATCCGGAGGTTCACGGTCCGCCCCGTCCTGCCCGTCGAGCTCGCCCCGCTCGGTGAGCTCGCCGCCAACCTGCGCTGGTCGTGGCACCCACCGACCCAGGCGCTGTTCGCCGAGATCGACGACGAGCGGTGGGCGTCGGTCGGGCACGACCCGATCCGTCTCCTCGGCGAGGTTCCGGCCACCCGGTGGGACGAGCTGGCCGCCGACGAGTCCTACGTGGCCCGGGTGCACGACGTGCGGGCCGACCTGGCGTCGTACCTCACGGGGGAGCGGTGGTACCAGCGCGCCTCCGCGGCCGCGCCGGACGAGACGTGGCCGGCGTCGATCGCCTATTTCTCGCCGGAGTTCGGGATCACCGCGGTGCTGCCGCAGTATTCCGGCGGCCTCGGCATCCTCGCCGGCGACCACCTCAAGGCCGCCAGCGACCTCGGTGCGCCGATCGTCGGCGTCGGCCTGCTCTATCGCCACGGCTACTTCAAGCAGGCGCTCTCCCGTGAGGCCTGGCAGGTGGAGAGCTATCCGGTGCTGGATCCCGACGGGCTGCCGATCTCGCTCCTGCACGAGGAGGACGGCAGCCGGGCCACGATCTCGATGCGGATGCCGGGCGGGCCCGACCTGCTGGCCCGGATCTGGGTCGCGTCCGTGGGGCGCGTGCCACTGCTGCTCCTCGACACCGACTTCGAGGAGAACCCCGAGCCGTACCGGCTGGTCACCGACCGTCTCTACGGCGGCAACACCGAGCACCGGCTGCGTCAGGAGCTGCTGCTCGGTGTCGGTGGGGTGCGCGCGCTGCGCGCCTTCTCCCGGATCACCGGCGCTCCGACGCCCGAGGTCTTCCACACCAACGAGGGTCACGCCGGCTTCCTCGGGGTCGAGCGGATCCGTGAGCTGACCACCGGAGAGCAGGGTGCCGGCGGCCTCGACTTCGCGACCGCCCTCGAGGTCGGCCGGACGTCGACCGTCTTCACCACCCACACGCCCGTCCCCGCGGGCATCGACCGCTTCCCGCGCACGCTCGTCGAGCAGTACCTCGGCGACCAGGGCGCGACCCCCGGCGTGCCCGTCGACCTCGTGCTCGGCCTGGGTGCCGAGGACTACGAGGGCGGCGACCCCGGGGTGTTCAACATGGCGGTGATGGGCTTCCGGCTCGCGCAGCGCGCCAATGGCGTCTCGCAGCTGCACGGCCACGTCAGCCGCGGCATGTTCAACGGTCTGTGGCCGGCGTTCGACGAGGCCGAGGTGCCGATCACCTCGATCACCAACGGCGTGCACGCGCCCACGTGGGTCGCTCCCGAGGTCGTGGGCCTCGCGACCGCGCAGGGCGCCGATGCCGACGGCGACGACGCGGAGGCGTTCTGGGCGGCCTTCGACAAGGTGCCCGGCAGGGAGGTGTGGAGCACGAAGCGCGCACTGCGCGAGCGGCTGGTGGCCGACGCCCGTCGTCGTCTCCGCAGGTCCTGGGAGAAGCGCGGCGCGGCGCCGGCCGAGCTCGCGTGGATCGACGACGCGCTCGACCCGGACGTGCTGACCATCGGCTTTGCGCGTCGCGTGCCGTCGTACAAGCGGCTGACGCTGATGCTGCGTGACCCCGTGCGGCTCAAGGCGCTGCTGCTGCACCCCGAGCGTCCGGTCCAGCTGGTCGTCGCCGGCAAGGCCCACCCCGCCGACGAGGGCGGGAAGCGGCTGATCCAGGAGCTGGTCCGCTTCGCCGACGCCGAGGACGTGCGGCACCGGATCGTGTTCCTCCCCAACTACGACATCGCGCTCGCGCTGCCGCTCTATCCCGGCTGCGACGTGTGGCTCAACAACCCGCTGCGGCCCTACGAGGCGTGCGGCACCTCGGGCATGAAGGCCGCGCTCAACGGCGGCCTCAACCTGTCGATCCTCGACGGCTGGTGGGATGAGTGGTACGAGCCGGAGTTCGGTTGGCCGATCCCGTCCGCCGACGGCCTGGAGGACTACTCCGACAAGCGCGACGACCTCGAGGCGGCCGCCCTCTACGACCTGATCGAGAACGAGGTCGCGCCCCGTTTCTACGACGTCGACGGTGAGGGCGTGCCGGTCCGGTGGGTCGAGATGCTGCGCCACACCTGGGCCCAGCTCGGCCCGAAGGTCCTCGCCACCCGCATGGTCCGCGACTACATCGCGAAGCTCTATGCTCCGGCCGCCGCCTACTCCCGACTCCTCGCCGAGACGCCCGACGGTGCCCGCGACCTTGCTGCGTGGAAGGCCCGCGTCCGCAGTGCCTGGGGTGACGTCCGCGTCGAGCACGTGGAGGCCGCTGGCATCGGCGACACCGTCGAGGTGGGCGCCGGTCTCGTGGTGCACGCCTACGTGGCGCTCGGCGAGCTCGCCCCCGACGACGTCGAGGTCCAGCTGGTCCACGGCCGCGTCGACGCCGAGGACGACCTGGTGGACACCGCCGTCGCGCCGCTCCGCATCGTCGAGTCGTACGACGGCGGGCGGCACCGCTTCGACGGCGATCTCGAGCTCGGCCGCCCCGGTCCGTTCGGCTACACCGTGCGGGTCGTGCCGAGGCATCCGCTCCTCGTGGCGCCTGCCGAGCTGGGCGTCGTGGCGCTCGCCTGAAGGGAGGCTGGGAAGCCCGTCAGGCGTCGGTCTCCTGCATGACCACCACGCTGCGGGGGCCGATCGTCACGACGCCACCCACCTCTCCGCGCGTGCCGACGGGCAGGCCGGGATCGGTGGAGAGCACGATCTCCCCGGCGCGGACCCAGTCGTTCTCCGGCAGGTAGACGTCGACCGGCTCGGCGCCGGCGTGGAACCAGAGCAGGAAGGAGCTGTCGATCTGCTGCTCGCCGCGCGGCCCCGGCTGGCGAAGCGGCCGTCCGGACACGAACGTGCCGATGGTGCGCAGTCCGGCGTCCCACCAGTCGTCGTCGACCATCTCCCGCCCCGACGGGTGCAGCCAGGCCAGGTCCTTCGGCCCACCGACGATCGTCGGCCGGCCCTCGAACCAGTGGCGCTGGCGCAGCGCGGGGTGCTCGCGGCGCAACTGCAGGGCTGCCCGGGTGACGGCGTAGACGTCGAGCCACGCGTCGTCGGCTCGCCAGTCGACCCACGAGATCTCGTTGTCCTGGCAGTAGGCGTTGTTGTTGCCGCGCTGGGTGCGGCCGCGCTCGTCGCCGGCGGTGAGCATCGGGACGCCGTTGGACAGGCACAGCGTCGCCATCAGGTTGGCGGCCTGGCGCCGGCGCAGCGCGACGACGGCGGGATCGTCGGTCTCACCTTCGGCGCCGTGGTTCCAGGAGCGGTTGTTGTCGGTGCCGTCGCGGTTGTCCTCGCCGTTGGCCTCGTTGTGCTTGTGGTCGTAGGAGACCAGGTCGCGGACGGTGAAGCCGTCGTGGGCGGTGACGAAGTTGACCGAGTTGTAGGCCGAGCGCCCGTCGTCGGCGTAGAGGTCGGAGGAGCCGGCCAGCCGGGTCGCCACGGCGTGGGTGCCCTCCGACCCTCCGCGCCAGAAGTCGCGGATGGTGTCGCGGTACTGGTCGTTCCACTCCACCCACGGCGGCGGCATCCCACCGACCAGATAGCCGTCCATGGAGGTGTCCCAGGGCTCGGCGATCAGCTTCACGTGGCGCAGCACGGGATCCTGGCCGATCGCGATCAGCAGCTTGCAGGCCATGTCGACGCGGATCGCGTCCGGGCCGGCGGTGCGCGTGAGGGCGGACATCAGGTCGAACCGGAATCCGTCGACGTGCATCTCGGTCACCCAGTGGCGGAGCGAGTCGAGGATCAGGCGCAGCGCGAGCGGATCCTCCGAGTTCACCGTGTTGCCGCAACCGGTGACGTCCCAGTACGTGTCGTCGTACCCGCCGTCGGGATCGGGCACCCGGCGATAGAAGCCGCGGTCGTCCAGGCCGCGGAAGGAGTACGTCGGCCCGTCGGGACCGCCTTCGGCGGTGTGGTTGTAGACGACGTCGAGGATCACCTCGATGCCGGCAGCGTGCAGGCTGCGGACCATCTCCTTGAACTCGGTGACCTGCTGGCCCCGGTCGCCGGACGCGGAGTAGGCCGCGTGCGGCGCGAAGTACCCGATCGAGTTGTAGCCCCAGTAGTTCACCGTGCCGCGGTCGACCAGCGCGGGCTCGGAGAAGAATTGGTGCACGGGCAGCAGCTCGACGGCAGTGACGCCGAGGTCGCGCAGGTAGTCCGTGACGACGGGGTGCCCCAGCCCGGCGTAGGTGCCGCGGATCTCCTCGGGGACTCGGTCGTGCAGCTGCGTGAATCCCTTGACGTGGACCTCGTAGACGACGGTGTCGCGCCAGCGTCGGCGCATCGGCGTGTCGCCGTCCCAGTCGAACGCAGGGTCGACGACGACACTCTGGCAGGCCTCGGCCGTCCCGGACACGGCCAGACCGTAGGGGTCGAGCAGCAGGTGCTCCGGATCGAAGCGGAGTCCCTGCTCGGGCTCGTTCGGCCCGTCGGCCCGAAAGCCGTAGCGGGTGCCGGGTGCGACGTCGGGCAGGGCCCCGTGCCAGATCCCCAAGGACTGCTCGGTGAGCGGAAAGCGCCGTTCGCCCTCGCCGGGCCCGTCATCGAGCAGGCAGAGCCAGACCCCCGTCGCGTGGGGCGCGTGGACGGCGAAGTTGGTCGACTCCGGTGACCAGGTGGCGCCCAGTGGCCAGTTGCGACCGGGCCACACGGGGGTCTGCTCACCGAGGGATCGCCACATGCCAGGACTCACCCGCCCCATTGTTCCTGACGACTGGCTGCCGGCGGGATGACGGTGGAGCGGAGGGTTGGCGTGACCGACGACACGATGGCGCGGCACAATGCAGGCGGGGACCTGCGCGACTTCGTCCCCGACCACGACGAGAGGGAACAGATGACGTCCGAGTTCGTACGCCTGGAGGTCGCCGACGGAGTCGGCACGATCCGCCTCGATCGCCCGAAGGCCATGAACGCGATCAGCGTCCAGGTCCAGGACGAGTTGCTGCTGGCCGCCACCGAGGCGACCGAGCGCGACGACGTCCGGGCCGTCGTGATCTGGGGCGGCGAGCGGGTCTTCGCTGCCGGCAACGACGTCAAGGAGATGGCGGCCATGTCCTACACGGACATGCTCGACCGTGTCGACGCCCTGCAGGGTGCGGTCAACGCCGTGGCCCGGATCCCCAAGCCCGTGGTCGCCGCGGTCAACGGCTACGCCCTGGGCGGTGGCTGTGAGCTCGCGCTCGCGGCCGATGTCCGCTTCGCGGCCGAGAACGCCGTCCTCGGACAGCCCGAGGTCCTGCTGGGCATCATCCCGGGCGCCGGCGGCACCCAGCGACTCTCGCGCCTGGTCGGACCGAGCAAGGCCAAGGACCTGATGTTCACCGGCCGGTTCGTGAAGTCCGAGGAGGCGCTCGCCATCGGGCTGGTCGACCGGGTCGTCCCGGCGGACGACGTCTACTCCGAGGCCCTCGCCTGGGCGACCACCTTCGCCGGCGGAGCTCCCTACGCGCTGCGAGCCATCAAGGACGCTGTCGACCGTGGCCTGGAGACCGACATCGAGGCGGCGCTCCATCTCGAGCGGCAGCTGTTCACCGGCGTGTTCGGGACCGAGGACCGGGTGATCGGGATGCAGTCGTTCATCGACAACGGTCCCGGCAAGGCCGTCTTCGAGGGGCGGTGAGCAGCCGATGAGCGACAGGACCGATCAGACCGAACCGGTCGACGAGCCCGGACACGCGAGCCGCTCGCTCGCGATCGCCAGGGGCCGGGACCTCGCGGCCCGGGCCGTGTGGGGAGTCTGCGTGGCCCTCGCGCTGGTGGTGGCGGTCGCCGCCTTCACCTACGCACTGGAGGCCAACGACGACAACGGGCTCGTCAAGCTCGTCCGTGACCTCGCCGACGCCTTCGACCTCGGCTTCTTCGACCTGGACAACCCGGTCAAGGAGTTCACCGGCGACAACGCCGTGACGAAGAACGCGTTGTTCAACTACGGGCTGGCCGCGGTGGTCTATCTCGTGATCGGACGCGTGCTGGAGCGGATCATCCGCCCCTGACCGTCGCGACCGGCTCCCGCGTGGCGCGATCGATGTGACCGAGTCCACGTGGACGCGGTTACCGCGGTTGGTGACCGGGCGGTAGCCTGCGAGACGCTGTCCTCAGCGGACCGCTGATGTTCCCTGCCTCCATCTGTGGGGCGAGGCCACGAATGCACAGGAAGGGGCCGGTCCGGCCACAACCATGACTCTCTCCAACATTGTCGTCCTGGTGAAGTACGTCCCCGACGCGACGGGCGACCGCAAGTTCGAGGCGGACAACACCGTCGATCGCGTCGGTGTCGACGGTCTCCTCTCCGAGCTGGACGAGTACGCCGTCGAGCAGGCCCTGCAGATCAAGGAGAAGCGCGCTGACGAGGAGATCACCGTCACCGCGCTGACCGTCGGTCCGGCCGAGGCCGAGACCGCCGTCCGCAAGGCATTGCAGATGGGCGCCGACAAGGCGGTCCACGTCTCCGACGAGGCGATCGCCGGCTCCGACGCCGTCGCGACCTCGCTGGTGCTGGCCAAGGCCATCGAGAAGATCGGTGTTCCCGAGCTCATCGTCGGTGGCCTCGCGTCGACCGACGGTGGCCTGAGCGTCGTCCCGGCGATGCTCTCCGAGCGCCTCGGCCTGCCGCAGGTCACGCTCGCCGCGGTCGTCGAGACCCAGGGTGACCAGGTCCGCATCAAGCGTGACGGCGACACCGCCACCGAGGTCATCGGCGGCACCCTGCCGCTGGTCCTCTCCGTGACCGACCAGTCGGGCGAGGCCCGCTACCCGTCGTTCAAGGGCATCATGGCCGCCAAGAAGAAGCCGCTCGAGACGCTGTCGCTCTCCGACATCGGCGTCGACGCCGGTCAGGTCGGCCTCGACGCCGCCTGGACGTCGGTCGAGTCGGTCACCGCCCGCCCGCCGCGCACCGCCGGTGAGATCGTCAAGGACGAGGACGGCTCGGGCGCCACGGCGCTGGTCGAGTTCCTCGCCTCGAAGAAGTTCATCTGAGCGGCCGCGGAAAGTCTGGAGGAGTACGACATGTCTGAAGTTCTGGTTCTCGTCGACCACGTCGACGGTGCGGTCCGCAAGCCGACCTACGAGCTGCTCGCGATCGCCAAGCGCATCGGCGAGCCGTCGGCCGTGTTCATCGGCGGTGCCGACAAGGCCGCCGCCGCTGCTGACGCGGTGAAGGCCTACGGCGCCGAGAAGGTCTACGTCGTCGACGACGCGGAGATCAAGGGCTACCTGGTGGCCCCGAAGGCCGAGGTCCTGCAGCAGATCGCCGCGGCCGCCTCGCCGGCCGCGATCCTCATCCCGGCCTCGGCCGAGGGCAAGGAGATCGCCGGTCGTCTCGCGATCAAGCTCGAGTCGGGCCTGATCACCGACGCTGTCGACGTGCAGGTCAACGGCAGCGACATCGTCACCACCCAGTCGGTCTTCGCCGGCAACTTCACGGTGGAGGCCAAGGTCACCCAGGGCACGCCGATCATCGCGGTCAAGCCCAACGCCGCGGCCCCCGAGGAGGGTGCCGGCGCCGGTGCGGTCGAGGAGTTCGCCGCGACCATCTCCGACGCCGCCAAGACCGCGCAGATCGTGGCTGCGCAGCCGCGTCAGTCGACCGGCCGTCCCGAGCTCACCGAGGCCGCGATCGTGGTCTCCGGTGGTCGTGGCACCGGTGGTGACTTCACCGCTGTCGAGGGTCTCGCCGACGCGCTCGGTGCCGCGGTCGGCGCCTCGCGTGCCGCCGTCGACTCGGGCTGGAAGCCCCACACCTTCCAGGTCGGCCAGACCGGCAAGGTCGTCTCGCCGCAGCTCTACGTCGCCAACGGCATCTCCGGCGCCATCCAGCACCGGGCCGGCATGCAGACCTCGAAGACCATCGTGGCCGTCAACAAGGACGAGGAGGCCCCGATCTTCGAGCTCGTGGACTTCGGCGTCGTCGGTGACCTCCACGCGGTCCTTCCGGCCGTGACCGCGGAGATCGAGAAGCGCAAGGGCTGATCACCAGCCGTCGCCAGCCGATCCGGCTGGCTGAACGCGAACGCCGCGGCCCCCTCGAGGGTGCCGCGGCGTTCGTGCATCCGCGGTCAGTACTCCTCGGCCGGCGGCTCCGCGATCACGCCGAGCCGGGTCACGGACAGCTTCCGGTTGGTCGGCGTACCACTCAGCCGGATCCGCCGCATCGCGACGTTGTTGGTCGTGCTCGTCTCGATGAGGTTGCCGTCGGGGTTGGCCTGCACGGCGACGTAGTAGATGCCGTTGGGCAGGTTGTCGACGCGGAAGGCCTGGCCGGCGCGGAACTGGGCGTAGGTGTCACCCGAGCCCGGCGAGAGCACCTGCCGCAGCGAGATCGAGCCCTCGTCGCCGCACGAGGTGTGCAGGTCGGTGTTGTCCGGCTGCCAGTCCGCCCCCGGGACCGTGTAGTCGACGGCGTCAGTGTTGGCGAGGCAGAAGGACTCCTTGCGCGAGCGCACCGCCTCGGTCTTGTCGGCGTTGAGCAGCGAGTAGCGCGCGAAGTCCTCGAAGTGCCAGTGATGGTGGCTCTCGGCGTCGTGCCAGATCATCGTGCCGACCTTCTCGTAGCCGGTCTGGTTGCCGTCGGCGTCGGTGAACACCTGGTAGGCGTCCATCTCGTCGTCGTTGCTGCCGCGGAAGCCGTCGACGATCATCGGGCTGTTGCCGGCGTTCCAGACGGTCGCGGAGAAGCGCAGGACCTTGCCGTTGGGCGAGAGTGTCATGCCGTACGCCGGCAGCGACTGCAGGTCGGCGAGGTCGTCGCCCGGGGCGCCGGCGCGCGCCGCCCTCGGCTCAGTGGCGGTCGGCTGGGCCACCCGTGCCCGGGCGGCACGCCCGTGGTGCTCCTCGGACTCCTCGCCGTCCTTGACCACCAGCGTGTAGGTGTGACGGCCCTCGGTCGCGCTCATGCCCAGTGCCCGCAGATAGGCGGACGTGATCGAGGCCGTGATCGTGTAGGTGCCGGGTCGCAGGCGGAAGGGCCGGTCCCACATCTCGACGCTGGCGAGCCAGTCCTCCTGGATGCCCTGCACGGATCCCTTGGTGTAGGGGTGGTAGGGACAGCCGGTCGGGTAGGGCGAACGCAGCGGCGCGTCGGGACTGGTGCGCTGGGTGTTCCAGGAGTTCAGGCAGATGTCCATGCGCCGGTCGGCGGCGATCGTGCCGTCGGCGCGCTTGGCAGTGACCCGCACGAACTTGCCCAGGCCGCCCCAGGAGCTGCCGGCGATCTCGGGGAGTGCCACGGGGCCGGAGGGCGACTGCCAGGTCGCGACGATCGGGCTCTTCCAGTTCGCGCGCGTCGAGTGCACCTCGAACGCGGTGTCGGGGGCGACCAGGTTGAGGCCCAGGCTCCCGACGTAGCCGTCCCACGACCAGGTCGTGACGGTCGGTGCGCCGGTCAGCTGCAGCGGCGGGCCGGTGGGCTCCGCCGAGGCCTGCTGGGGAGCGAGGGTGGTGAGGGTGAGGACCGCGGCGGTGAGCATCGCGGCGGGGAGACGGAACTTCAACTTTTCCTCCGTAGGTGACGTGCGCCGTCCCGAGCCGGACGATGCCTTGCTGATCATGACGTCACAGACACCGGTTTGGTTGCGTAATCCGCAACATGCCGACACCGGGGGAGAGGTGGGCCGCCTCTATCCTGTGGCCATGACGATCGAGGTCGAGGTCCGCGAAGTCGCCCAGCGCGCACGGGTCGCCAGCCGGACTCTGGCGCTGGCCACGCGGGCGCAGAAGGACGCGACGCTGCAGGCCATGGCCGAGGCGATGCTCGCCCGGGCGGAGGAGATCCTCGCCGCCAACGCCGAGGACGTCGCCCGCGCGGAGGCGGACGGCACCCCGGCCAACATCATCGACCGGCTGCGCCTGACCACTGATCGGCTCGAGGGCATGGCCCAGGGCCTGCGCGACGTGGCCGGCCTGGCGGACCCGGTCGGTGAGGTCGTGCGCGGCAGCGTGCTCGCCAACGGCCTGGAGCTGCGCCAGGTGCGGGTCCCTTTCGGGGTGGTCGGGATGATCTACGAGGCCCGACCCAACGTGACGGCCGATGCCGCGGGCATTTGCCTCAAGTCCGGCAACGCGGTACTGCTCCGGGGCAGCTCCTCGGCGCGGTCCAGCAACGCCGCGATCGTGACGGTGCTTCGGGACGCCGTCGCTGCCAGCGGTCTCGACGCCGACATCGTCCAGCTGGTGCCGGGCGACACCCACGACAGCGTCAAGGCGCTGATGCGGGCGCGTGGAGACGTCGACGTCCTCATCCCCCGCGGTGGTGCCGGCCTGATCCAGTCGGTCGTCAACGAGTCCACCGTCCCCGTCATCGAGACGGGCGTCGGCAACTGCCACGTCTACGTCGACCGGTCGGCCGATCTCGACAAGGCGCTGGCGATCGTGCTCAACGCCAAGACCCACCGCACCAGCGTGTGCAATGCCGCCGAGTCGCTGCTCGTCCACGCCGACGTGGCGGACGTCTTCCTGCCGCGTGTGGTGGCAGCGCTGCAGGCCGAGGGCGTGACCCTGCACGGCGACGACGCCTTCGGTGCCTTCGACGGCGTCGAGCCGGCCACGGACGACGACTGGGAGCGGGAGTATCTCCCCCTCGACCTCGCCGCCCGCGTCGTACCCGACCTCGACGAGGCCCTCGACCACATCCGTCGCTGGTCCAGCCAGCACACCGACGCCATCGTGACCGAGGACCAGGGAGCCGCCCGACGCTTCGTGGCCGAGGTCGACTCCGCGGCGGTGCTGGTCAACGCCTCGACGCGCTTCACCGACGGAGGCGAGTTCGGCTTCGGTGCCGAGATCGGCATCAGCACCCAGAAGCTGCACGCCCGCGGCCCGATGGGGCTCCCGGAGATGACGTCGACGAAGTACGTCGTCATCGGGGACGGTCACATCCGCTGACACCGTCGGCGTCGACGGCCGCTGGTCGAGCCGTCGACTGCCGTTCATCGACGGGTGCGTGGAGACGCTCCCACTGCACGATAGGTTGCGCGCATGGCAGGCTCACCGGACCGGATCTATGCCGATCCTTCGGTGGAGAGGCTCTTCACCGGGGCCACCATCATCACGTTCGTCCGGACGGTCATCACGTTGGCCATCGCGGTGTGGGCCGCCTACGACGAGAGCCTGACCTGGATCGTCATCGGGCTGGTCACCTACTGGATCGGCGACAGCATCGACGGCGAGTGGGCGCGGTGGCGCGACTGCGAGACGAGGATCGGCGCCGTCGTCGACATGATGTGCGACCGGCTCAGCTGCGGCGCCCTCTACGTCGGGCTGATCTGGCTCCAGCCGGGCGGATGGATCAGCGACGAGCCGATGACCTGGATCGGCATCCCGATCGCGATCTATCTCTTCGAGTTCATGGTCATCGACATGTACCTGTCGCTGGCCTTCCTCGCCTGGCCGATCCGCAGCCCCAACTACTTCCACGTGATCGACCGCCGGATCTATCTCTGGAACTGGTCGCGCGTGGGCAAGGCCGCCAACTCGGGGGCCTTCGCCGTGATCCTGCTGGTCACCGGCTGGGTCTGGCTCGGCGTCGTGATCGCGGTCGCGCTCCTGGTGCTCAAATGCGTGTCGCTGGGCTGGCTGCTCCAGCTCGGAGTGCCGGTGCCGCCGCGTGAGGCCGGCGCGTCCAGCCCGGACGAGGCAGCGTCGGCATGATCCTGTGGCTGACGACGTTCGCCTTCAGCATCGCGTCGGCCCTGCTGCCCTTCCTGCCCATCGAGGTCTACATCGTCGGTGCCGGCACGGTGGAGCGCTCCACCTCCGAGGCCCTCGCTCTCGGCATCGCCGCCGGCGCGGGGGCAACGGTCGGCAAGATCATCTGGTACGAGGCGGCGCGGCGCGGCTCGGCCTCCGCCTGGGCGCAGAAGAAGCTGTCCAATCCCAAGGTCAAGGCGGGCTACGAGCGCTGGACCGAGCGGATGCAGGGGCGGCCCTGGTACGGCATCGCCATCATCTTCCTGGCCTCCTCCGTCGGCATCCCGCCGCTGCTGGTGATGGCCGTCGTCGCCGGGCTGCTGCGGATGCCGATGTGGGCGTTCATCCCCACGGTCTTCGTCGGCCGCACGATCAGGTTCACCGCACTCTTCCTGGGCGCCGACTTCGCGCTCCACTGACGTTGGATACGATGCGGCCATGCTCAGCCAGATCAACCTCGCTGCCCTCGCCGTCGTCAGCGCCGCGGAGGAGTCGGGCGAAGCCGCCGTCAACCCGTGGGTCATCGGCGGCGTGGCGTTGGGATTCCTCCTGTTCCTGCTGCTGGCCCTCGTCTGGTTCGGCGGCGGGCGTGAGCACAGCTGAGTCCTGAGATGACGTCGCCGGCTCCTGTCGAGCCATCGTCGGGCCGGCGCACGCGGATCGGGGTGATGGGCGGGACGTTCGACCCCATCCACCATGGACACCTCGTGGCCGCGTCGGAGGTGCAGGGCTGGTTCGGACTCGACGAGGTCGTCTTCGTCCCCACCGGACAGCCCTGGCAGAAGGCCGACCGTGAGGTGTCGCCCGCCGAGCACCGCTACCTGATGACGGTGATCGCCACCGCGGCGAACCCGCGGTTCAAGGTGAGCCGGGTGGACATCGACCGGGACGGACCGACCTACACGATCGACACACTGCGGGACCTCCGTGCCGAACGCCCGGACGCCGATCTCTACTTCATCACCGGCGCCGACGCGCTCACCGACATCTTCAGCTGGCGCGACGCCGACGACGTCTTCGACCTGGCCCACTTCGTCGGCTGCACCCGTCCCGGGGCCGACATGGACCCTGACACCCTCGCCAGGATCCCGCAGGACCGCGTGACCATGGTGGAGGTGCCGGCCCTGGCCATCTCCTCCACCGACTGCCGCGAGCGGCAGCGCGCCGAACAGCCCGTCTGGTACCTCGTCCCCGACGGGGTCGTGCAATACATCACCAAGCACGGCCTCTACCCGACTCCCACCCACTGACCCGGAGACCCATGACTGCCACCGACCACGTCGTCGAACTGGTCCGCGCCGCGGCCCTCGCCGCCGCCGACAAGCTCGCCACCGACCAGCTGGCCTTCGACGTCAGCGAGCAGTTGGCCATCACCGACGCCTTCCTCCTCGCTACCGGCGCCAACGACCGCCAGGTCCGCGCCATCGTCGAGGAGGTCGAGGACAAGCTCCGCGAGCTCGGCGTCAAGCCGATCCGCCGCGAGGGGCACCGCGACGGACGCTGGGTGCTGCTCGACTACGGCGACCTCGTCGTCCACGTGCAGCACTCCGAGGAGCGCGAGTTCTATGCCCTCGAGCGCCTGTGGCGCGACTGCCCGACGATCGACCTCCCGGCCGAGATCCACGGCCCGGTGCCGCCCCCGCCGGCCGAGTGAGCCCCCGCCGACTCGTCCTCCTGCGCCATGGCCGCACGGCGTGGAACGCCGCGCACCGCATCCAGGGGCAGCTCGACACCGAGCTCGACGAGGTCGGCCTGGAGCAGGCGCGGGCCGTCGCCCCGGCCGTCGCGGCGCTGCACCCCGCAGTGGTGTGGTCGAGCGACCTGAGCCGTGCCCGGGTCACCGCGGACGAGGTCGCCAAGGAGTGCGGTCTCGTCCCGACGTACGACGAGAGGCTGCGGGAGTTCGCCCTCGGCGACTTCCAGGGCCTGACCCATGCCGAGCTCGCCTCCCGGGACGCCGACGCGTTCGCGCGCTTCCGGCGCGGGGAGTGGGAGGGCATCCCGGGGGCAGAGACGCCGCTCGCGGTGGCCGAGCGCTATGCCGCCGCCGTGCGCGAGCTCGCCGCGGTGCTCGCGCCGGGCGAGACCGGGGTCGCGGTGTCCCACGGAGCCGCGCCCCGCACCGGCCTGGTGCACTTCCTCGGCTGGCCGCTGGCCCAGGCCCGCGACTTCCGGGCCCTCGGCAACTGTGGCCGGGTCGTCCTCGAGCAGCGGGAGACGGGGGAGTGGGCCCTGTCGGCCTACAACCTGCCCCCCGATTTCACCTTGCCGGACGCGGTTGGCTAATATTTCGCGAGTTGGCCCGCTTCGGCAGGTCGCACAAGTGAATGGGGCTGTGGCGCAGCTGGTAGCGCATCTGCATGGCATGCAGAGGGTCAGGGGTTCGAGTCCCCTCAGCTCCACCGAGGAATGGGACGAAGGTCGATCTCCGCTGGAGGTCGACCTTCGTCGTTTCCCGATGCCGATCGACACCCCGGTCTGGCTCGCGGCTGGCGGGTACCGGTGGGCCATGAGCAATGGCACGGATGACAGCCAGCAGGCCGGCGAGCGTGAGAGCGCGGTCGGGATCTCCGACGACCAGCTGCCCGACGAGCTGGTGCCCAGTGACGACAACCCGCTGGCCGAGGGCCTCCCCGACGGCGAGACCGTCGACGGCCTTCTCACGGAGAAGAAGCCGGGGTTGTCCTCCGAGGACGATCCCTCGGACGACGCCCCCGCCGACGACACCCCCTGATCCGCGCGACCGTCCGCCATCACGAAGGGAAAGACACCTGTGACCCACACCACCACGCTCGACAAGATCAAGCACCTCGCCGGGGAGACCCTCAAGGTCCCGGCGGCCGCCACCGGTGCGGCCGTGGGGCTGGCGAAGACCGCGGCCGACCGGATCACGGGCGTCGTCGGATCGCTCGCCGGCGGGCGTCCCGAGACGGGACAACCGGCCCCGACATCGACGGCGCCGCCCCCGACCGAGACCGCGGTCGCCGTCGACCCCGAGCAGCCGGTCAACGTCACCGAGGAGCTCGGCCTCGACCCCGCGCCGGTCGCGAAGCCTAAGAAGCGCCGGCCGGCGCCGAAGCCCGTCACCGGGATCGACGCCGCCGCGGACACCACCGCCGTCGACGCCACGCCGGCCGACATCGCCGAGGCCGTCGACCCCACGCGTGAGTGAGGTCGACGTGCGTCAGGTGCGTGAGTCGACCGAGCAGGAGATCGTCGACCAGACGACCGTCCGCGCCGCGCTCGGGGTCGCTGACGAGTTCGACGCGACCACGGAGGTCGAGCGGCGAATCGACTTCCTGGCCGACTATCTCGAGCGGTCCGGCGCCGCCGGATACGTCCTGGGGATCAGCGGGGGTGTCGACTCCACGGTCGCAGGCCGGCTCGCCAGCATCGCCTGCGACCGGCTCGGCCGATCCTTCACAGCGGTGCGGCTGCCCTACGGCGTCCAGCGCGACGAGGTCGACGCCGCGGCGGCGGTGGCGTTCATCGGTCCCACGACGACGGTGACCATCGACATCAAGCCCGCTGTCGATGCGCTGCACGCTGCGATCAACACCGGCGACGTCACGGTCGAGCTCGCCGACTTCGTCAAGGGCAACATCAAGGCGCGCCAGCGGATGGCGGCGCAGTACGCCGTCGCCGGCCGGCTCGGCAGCCTCGTCGTCGGCACGGATCAGGCATCAGAGGCGGTGATGGGCTTCTTCACCAAGTACGGCGACGGTGCCTTCGACGTCGGCCCCCTCCTGGGGCTCACGAAGGCCCGCGTGCTCGCCCTCGGGCGTGAGCTGGGCGCTCCCGCCCACCTGGTGGAGAAGGTGCCCACGGCGGACCTGGAGGACCTGCGCCCCGCCCTGCCGGACGAAGTCGCCTACGGCGTGACCTATGCCGAGATCGATGCCTACCTGGTGGGTGACGAGGTCGGCGAGCGCGCCAGGACGGCGATCGAGGACGCCTATCGACGCACGGCGCACAAACGCCGGCTCCCGCCGGGGCCCTGAGCGTGGTCGTGCAGCAGGACGCAGTGGTCGGCGACGTGGTCGAGCAGATCGCTTCGATCGCCGCGGAGCGGTCCCTCACCGTCGCCTGTGCCGAGTCCCTGACCGCCGGTGCCATCGCCAGCGCGCTGGCGCGGGGTGAGGGCGCGGCCTCGTGGTTCGCCGGTGGCGTCGTCTCCTACATGAGCGAGGTGAAGTTCCAGGTCCTCGGCGTCGCCGAAGGTCCCGTCGTCACCGCCTCCTGCGCCGAGGAGATGCCCCGCGGCGTGAACGCGCTGCTCGGATCCCGAGCGTCCGTCGCGGTCACAGGGGTCGGAGGCCCCGGCGAGGAGGAGGGTGAGCCCCCGGGGACGGTCTTCATCGCCACCTGCGTCGAGGATCGCATCGATGTCACCCGGCACCTGTTCGAGGGCGACCCGCCCAGCGTCCTGGAGCAGACCACCGCGGCCGCCTGCGCCCGGCTGCTCGACCGGCTGCGCGCGATGCCGACGCTCTGACCCGGATCTCGCCCGGCTCCGGCTGGGTTCCGGGTGGTGCGGGTACGGGTCCCGCATGCGAGCAGTCACTTGGCAGGGCCCCCGCGACATCCGCGTCGAAGACGTGCCGGATCCGACGATCATCGAGCCGACGGATGCCATCATCCGGGTCACCACCACCGGCTTGTGCGGCTCCGACCTGCACCTCTACGAACCCTTGGCCCCCTTCATGACCCCCGGGGACATCGTCGGTCACGAGCCGATGGGCATCGTCGAGGAGGTCGGCTCGGCCGTCACCGACCTCGCCCCCGGCGGTCGCGTGGTCGTGCCCTTCAACATCAGCTGCGGCGAGTGCTGGATGTGCGGCCAAGGACTTCACAGCCAGTGTGAGACGACCCAGAACCGCGACTACGGCACCGGTGCGAGCCTGCTCGGCTACAGCAAGCTCTACGGCGCCGAGCCGGGAGGGCAGGCGGAGTACCTGCGTGTGCAGTTCGCGGACTTCCTGCCGATCAAGGTGCCCGAGGGGCCCTCCGATGACCGGTTCGTCTACCTCTCCGACGTGCTGCCCACCGCCTACCAGGCGGTTCGGTACGCCGATGTCTCTGACGACGACGTGCTCCTGGTGATGGGCGCGGGGCCGATCGGGGACATGGCCGCCCGGATCGCCCTGCACGAAGGCCGCCGGGTGATCGTCGCCGATCGGGTGCCCGAGCGGCTGGAGCGGATGCGGGCCCGGGGCGCCGAGACCGTCGACATCGACGCCGTCGACGACCTCGGCAACGAGGTCCGCGACCGCACCTCCGGCCGCGGCGCCGACGCCGTCATCGACGCCGTCGGGATGGAGGCACACGGCAACCCGGTGGCGGAGAAGGTCATCAAGGCCGTCGGCCTGCTGCCGGACGCCGCCGCGGAGAAGTTGATGCTCAACGTCGGGATCGACCGCCTGGCAGCCCTGACCGGGTCCATCGACGCGGTGCGCCGCGGCGGGACGGTCTCCGTCGTCGGCGTCTACGGCGGCGCCACCAGTCCGCTGCCGCTCATGCAGATGTTCGACAAGCAGGTCCAGATCCGGATGGGCCAGGCCAACGTCCGTCGATGGTCCGAGGAGATCCTGCCGCTCGTGCTCGACGACACGGACCCGCTCGGCACGGAGGACTTCGCCACCCACCGGCTCCCGCTGGAGGAGGCCCCCAACGCCTACGCGAAGTTCCGGGCCAAGGAGGACGGCATGGTCAAGGTCGTCTTCACGCCGTGATGGTCACTTCAACGCGTCGGCCCGAGGGCGGACGGATATCGGCAGCACCTATTCGAGGAGGCAGCAATGGCTGATGCAAGCAAGGCGGCACGAGTGATCAGGAAGGCCGTGAAGGGGACGGTCACGCAAGCGGCGGAGGTGGCGATGGCGTGGGTCGAGGCGTCCGGCGGGGGACGCATCCCCGGCGCCCCGGCGTCGAGGACGCCACCGGTCGATGAGCCGGTGAAGCCTAGCGATCCGTTCCCGCCGAAGCTCGACCAGCGCGGCCCGGAGCGTCGTACGGCGACGGGCGCGGAGACGCTCGTGACCCCCGCAGACGTCGCGCAGCAGGGTCGCCACCTCACCACGTCGACCGGAGCGCGGCTGCAGGACTCCGACCACTCGCTCAAGGCCGGCGAGCGCGGGCCGACCCTTCTCCAAGACCACCACCTGCGGGAGAAGATCACCCACTTCGACCACGAGCGGATCCCTGAGCGCGTCGTCCACGCCCGCGGGGCGGGGGCGCACGGGGTGTTCGTCGGCTACGGCAACGCGAAGCCGGTCTGCAAGGCGGCGTTCCTCGCCCGCCACGTCGAGACGCCGGTGTTCGTGCGCTTCTCCACGGTGCTCGGCTCCCGCGGCTCTGCCGACACCGTGCGCGACACCCGCGGCTTCGCGACGAAGTTCTACACCTCCGAGGGCAACTTCGACCTGGTCGGCAACAACATCCCCGTCTTCTTCATCCAGGACGGCATCAAGTTCCCCGACGTCATCCACGCCGGCAAGCCGCACCCGGACCGGGAGATCCCGCAGGCGCAGAGCGCCCACGACACCTTCTGGGACTTCGTCTCGCTGCACACCGAGGCCCAGCACCACACGATGTGGAACATGTCCGACCGGGGCATTCCGCGCTCCTACCGGATGATGGAGGGGTTCGGCGTCCACACCTTCCGGACGGTCAACGCGCAGGGCGAGACCGCCCTCGTCAAGCTGCACTGGAAGCCCAGGCTGGGCGTCCACTCGCTGACTTGGGAGGAGGCGCAGCTGCTGGGCGGGGTGGACCCCGACTTCCATCGCCGCGACCTCGCCGACGCCATCGAGTCCGGCGCGTTCCCGCAGTGGGAGCTGGGCATGCAGGTCTTCCCGGACACCCCGGAGCAGACCTTCGAAGGGATCGACCTGCTCGACCCGACCAAGCTCGTGCCCGAGGAGCTCGCGCCGGTCCAGGCCGTCGGACTGCTCACCCTCACCGCGAACCCCACCAACTACTTCGCCGAGACCGAGCAGGTCGCCTTCCACGTCGGCAACATGGTGCCCGGCATCGACGTCACGGACGACCCGCTGATGCAGGCGCGGCTCTTCTCGTACGTCGACACGCAGCTGCTGCGCCTCGGCGGACCGAACCACAACCAGATCCCGATCAACCGGCCGCACGTGCCGGTCAACGACATGTTCCGCGACGGCTTCCACCAGCACGCCGTGCACGCCGGCGCGGCGCCCTACAAGCCCAACTCGCTGGACGGGGGTTGCCCGTTCTTCGCGGGCAGTGCCACACGGGACCATGCCTTCGTCGACATCCCGGCGCCGGTCGCCGCGGGTGTCAAGGAGCGAGGTGCACCGCCCTCCTTCGACGACCACTTCAGCCAGGCCCGGCTGTTCTGGGTCAGCATGACCCCGGTCGAGCAGGAGCACATCGTGCTCGCCTACACCTTCGAGCTGTCCCGCTGCTACGAGACGGCCATCCGGGAGCGACAGCTGCAGGCACTCGCCAACGTCGACCCGGAGCTCTGTGCGCGCGTCGCTGCCGGGCTCGGGCTCACTGCTCCCGAGCCGACGGTCCCGCTGGCCGAGCCCGCTCCCAGCGCGGCGCTCTCCCAGCTCGGGGGCACGTGGTCGGCCGAGGGGCGCACCGTCGGGATCGTCGTTGCGGAGGAGGCGGACGAGGGGCTCGCCGGTCTGAGTGGGGTGATCGACGCGGTGTTCGCAGCCGGCGCCGTCCCCCTCGTCGTTGCCGCGCACTGCGGTGAGCTGAGTGACGGGACGCCGATCCAGCGCACCTTCGGCGCAACGCGCTCGGTCGAGTTCGACGCGGTCCTGATGCTGGGCAGCCCGCCCCCGGCCCCCGACGCGCTTCCCGTGCGCGACACCAAGGCCGCCGCGCCGGCGGTCAGCCTCGATCCACGGGTGGTGCTCCTCGTGCAGGAGTGCTTCCGCCATGCCAAGGCCGTCGGCGCGAGCGGCGACGGGGTGTCGGCCCTGGCGGAGATCGGGCTCGCGGACGACGAGGCCGGTGTCGTCACCGGCACCGACCCCGCGGGGGTGGTCGCCGAGCTCCTCGAGCTGCTCGGCGCGCACCGCGCCTGGGAGAGGTTCACAGCCGGGGGGATTGCCTGACGAGTCAGTCCACCGGGGGCAGCCCGGTCTCCTCCTCGCGCAGTCGAGGCTCGGTGCGGTTCTCCGGGCGGATGCCGTGCTTGTCGGCGTAGAAGGCTCGCACGAGGTCCATGTCGGCCACGACATCGCCGCTGGGATGGAAGGTCGGGCCCATGCCCAGTGTGCGGGTGGGGCCGTCGACGAAGCCCAACGTGATGGGGAGCTTCGTCTGCTGGGAGATCCGGTAGAAGCCCGCCTTCCAGAACTCGCCCTTGCTCCGGGTGCCCTCGGCGGCGATCACCAGCTGGAAGCTCGGGTCCGCTGCGGCTGCCTGGAGCAGTGCGCGAATGGTGGCCCCCGGGCTCGAACGGTCGAGCGGCACGCCGCCGGTGCGTCGCAGCACCGGGCCGAGCATGCCGTCGAAGTAGTGGGCGGCGATGAGCACGCGCGGACGCGCGCCGTTGGCCCAGGCGATCATCAACATCACCAGCCAGTCCCACTGCGAGGTGTGCGGAGCGCCGACCAAGATGCCGCCCGAGGGTGGGACCTCGCCGACCAAGCGCCAGCGGGTCAGGCGCAGGAGGCTGCGGGCGAGGGTGCGGCGGACCCGCATCTGGTGTGCCATGGGAGGACCGTAGTGGCGTCGCACCTCGCGCCCGCCCGCGAGGTCGGTCGGGGGCCTCGGCGCGCCGTTTCTTGACTAGTTCAAGAAAGATGGCAAGATGGGCGTCGTGAGCAACCCCGACTTCTCCCAGCAGTTGCGCGACGTCGCGCTGCGGGTGACGCGGCCCCGGCTCGCCGTCCTCGAAGCCGTCCACGCCCACCCCCACGCCGACACCGAGACGGTGATCGCTGTGGCACGTGGCATCCTGCCCGAGGTCTCCCACCAGGCCGTCTACGACTCGCTGCACACGCTGACCACAGCCGGTCTGGTGCGCAGCATCAAGCCGGCCGGATCCGTGGCCCGCTACGAGACGCGCACCGGCGACAACCACCACCACGTGGTGTGCCGGTCCTGCGGCTCGATCGCCGACGTCGACTGCGCTGTCGGTCACACGCCCTGCCTCACCGCATCAGACTCCCGCGGCTTCGTCGTCGACGAGGCCGAGGTCATCTATTGGGGCACCTGCTCCGAATGTTCCGTCCGCACCTGACCGATCACCCCCGAAAGGTTGAGCATGTCCGAGAACCAGGCTGGCTGCCCCGTCGCCCATGACGGCAGCGAGAGCGAGAACCCTGCGCTGTCCTCGCCGACGCCGAAGACCCCCCGTCCCCGCACCATCCAGGACTGGTGGCCCAACGCGCTCGACCTGTCGGTGCTGCACGCCCACTCGCCGGCGGGCAATCCGCTGGGCGAGGCCTTCTCCTACAAGGAGGAGTTCGCGAAGCTCGACGTCGAGGCGCTCAAGCGCGACGTCACCGAGGTGCTGACGACCTCTCAGGACTGGTGGCCCGCCGACTTCGGCCACTACGGCGGCCTGATGATCCGCCTCAGCTGGCACGCCGCGGGCACCTACCGCATCTATGACGGTCGCGGTGGCGCCGGCGACGGCGCCCAGCGCTTCGCGCCGCTCAACAGCTGGCCGGACAACGGCAACCTCGACAAGGCCCGTCGCCTGCTGTGGCCCGTCAAGCAGAAGTACGGCCAGAGCATCTCGTGGGCCGACCTGCTCGTGCTCGCCGGCAACGTCGCGCTGGAGTCGATGGGATTCAAGACCTTCGGCTTCGCCTTCGGCCGCGCCGACGTGTGGGAGCCCGAGGAGATCAACTGGGGCACCGAGGACACCTGGCTGGGCGACGAGCGCTACAGCGGTGAGCGCGATCTCTCCAACCCGCTCGGCGCGGTCCAGATGGGCCTGATCTACGTCAACCCCGAGGGCCCCAACGGCAACCCCGACCCGCTGGCCTCGGCGCGCGACATCCGCGACACCTTCGGCCGGATGGCGATGAACGACGAGGAGACCGTTGCCCTCATCGCCGGTGGTCACACCTTCGGCAAGACCCACGGCGCCGGCCCGGCCGACCACGTCGGCCCCGAGCCGGAGGCGGCTCCGCTCGAGGCGCAGGGCTTCGGCTGGCTGTCGACGCACGGCACCGGCAAGGGCGGGGACGCGATCACGTCCGGCCTCGAGGTCACCTGGACCGACAAGCCGACGCAGTGGAGCAACCGCTTCTTCGAGATCCTCTTCGGCCATGAGTGGGAGCTCACCGAGAGCCCGGCCGGAGCGAAGCAGTGGGTCGCCAAGGACGCCGAGGCGATCATCCCCGACGCCCACGGCGGCCCCAACAAGCTGCCCACGATGCTGACCAGCGACCTCGCGCTGCGCTTCGACCCGGCGTACGAGAAGATCTCGCGCCGGTTCCTCGAGAACCCCGACGAGTTCGCGCTGGCCTTCGCCAAGGCCTGGTACAAGCTGCTCCACCGTGACATGGGTCCGGTCGACCGCTACCTCGGCCCGTGGGTGCCCGAGGCGCAGCTGTGGCAGGACCCGGTGCCGGCCGTCGACCACCCGCTGGTCGACGACGCTGACGTGGCGGCTCTCAAGGCGAGGGTGCTCGACTCCGGTCTCACGGTGGCCGAGCTCGTCTCGACCGCCTGGGCCTCGGCGGCGTCGTTCCGCTCCACCGACAAGCGCGGCGGCGCCAACGGTGCGCGCATCCGCCTCGCGCCCCAGAAGGACTGGGAGGTCAACCAGCCCGAGCAGCTCGCGACCGTCCTCGGCAAGCTCGAGGAGATCAAGGCCGCGTTCGACGCCGAGGGGGACAAGAGGATCTCGCTGGCCGACCTGATCGTCCTCGCCGGCTCCGCGGCGGTGGAGAAGGCCGCGAAGGACGGTGGCTTCGACGTCACCGTGCCGTTCACGCCCGGCCGCACGGACGCAACCGAGGAGCAGACCGACGCCGAGTCGTTCGAGGTCCTCGAGCCCCGCGCCGACGGCTTCCGCAGCTACGTCCGCCCCGGCGAGAAGCTGCCGCTGGAGACGCTCCTGCTCGACCGTGCCTACATGCTCGACCTCACTGCGCCCGAGATGACCGTGCTCCTCGGCGGTCTGCGGACCCTCGGCACCAACGTGGGTGGCAGCGCACACGGCGTACTGACCGAGCGCGCCGGCGTGCTGTCGACCGACTTCTTCACCAACCTGCTCGCCCCGGGCGCGGTCGTGAAGGCGTCGGAGAGCGACGAGCACGTCTACGAGATCCGCGACGCTGCCACCGGTGAGGTCCGCTGGACCGCCACGGGCGCCGACCTGATCTTCGGCTCCAACTCGCAGCTGCGGGCGCTCGCCGAGGTCTATGCGAGCGACGACGCGAAGGACCGGTTCGCGCGCGACTTCGTCGCGGCGTGGGTCAAGGTCATGGAGCTCGACCGGTTCGACCTGGCCTGACCTCCAGCGTCAGCCAGCAAAGGGAGGCCGTCCCGACCGGGGCGGCCTCCGTTGCTTTTTTGTCGCCGGTCGGCACGATGGATGTCATGAGCGACGAGACCTCGACCGAGAGCATCACCTACGTCCACGCCCCGGACCTCAACCGCTATGAGGTGCGTGACCGCGACAAGGACGATGCGGTCATCGGGTTCACGCAATACCGGCTGCCCGACGACGTCCACGTCGACTTCGTGCACACCGAGGTCGACGAGTCCTACGGCGGCCGCGGCATCGCCGGCGAGCTCGTCGCCTTCGCCCTGGCCGACGTCCGGGCCGAGGGCAAGCGGATCATCCCGCACTGCCCCTACGTGGCGAAGTGGATCGCCAAGCACCCGGAGTACGCCGACATCACCGACGTGCCGGCCTGATCCTCGCTGAGCCCTCCACGTAGACGAGGCTCCGCCCGCGCTTCACCGGCGGTCCACCTCGTCGACGGTGGCGGTTCACCGGCCACTGGTCGGCTGCGGCCATGACCTCTGTGGCCCCCGACAACCGCCCGCTCCTGTCCGTCGTCCCGGACGGCAACCGGCACGGTTCGCGCTCCTACCTCACCTGCTTCTTCCGCTGCGGCAACGCCTGTGACAAGCCCGAGCCCAACCCGACCGACCACGCTCACATCCGCGACGAGATCACCCGGGCGGTCGGGCGTCGGGGCGTTCTCGCGGGTGGCGCGGCCGGAGCCGGTGCCCTCGTGGTGGGCAGCGTGCTGACCGGGGAGGCCGCCGCCGCTCCGCTCGCCGGCGACCTGCGCCGCAAGGGCGTCCTGGGCACGGCGCCCTTCCGTCCGGTGGTGCCGAACAAGCGGGACGCCTTCACCACGGCCACGGGCTTCGGCCACCGGGTCGTGATGCGCTGGGGCGACGCGGTCGTCTCGGGCGCGCCGCGCTTCGACCCCTACCGGCAGAGTGTTGCCGCCGCCGAGAAGCAGTTCGGCTACAACTGCGACTACGTCGGCTTCGTGCCGCTCGGCGCCGACGCGGCACTGCTGGTCGTCAACCACGACTACACCGACGAGAACCTGATGTTCCCGGCCGGGGTCTACACCGACGACGAGATCAAGCGGATCTCGATGGTCAACCACGGCATGTCGATCGTCCGGCTCACCCGGGCGAGCACGCCGGGCTCCTGGCGGCGCCAGGAGCTCAAGAAGGCGCCGCAGAACAGGCGCATCCACATCCGCACCCGGTTCAAGGTGACGGGTCCGGCCGCGGGCGATGACCGTCTGAAGACGACGGCCGACCCGACCGGCCGTGTCGTGCTTGGCACGCTCAACAACTGCGCCGGCGGCATGACGCCATGGGGCACGGTGCTCTCGGGCGAGGAGAACTTCAACCAGTACTTCGACAAGGGCGCCTCGGAGTTTCCCGCCGAGCTCGCCGACTCCTACGCCCGCTACGGGATCACCGGCACCGGCACCCGCGGCTGGGGGACGGTCGACCCGCGCTTCGACCTGTCCGTGGAGCCCAACGAGCCGCACCGGTTCGGCTGGGTCGTCGAGGTCGACCCGCTCGAGCCGCGCTCGACCCCGGTCAAGCACACGATGCTCGGCCGCTTCAAGCACGAGGGCGCCAACGTCACCGTCGCCCGCAACGGCAAGGTCGTCGCCTACATGGGCGACGACGAGCGCGGTGACTACCTCTACCGGTTCGTCTCGGCCAAGCGCTTCAGCGACCGCAAGGGTGCGGCTGCTCGCCGGCACAACAAGACGCTCCTCACCGAGGGCACGCTCTACGTCGCCCGCCTCACCGGCGACGGTCTCGAGGACGACGTCCACGACGGCACGGGCGAGTGGATCCCGCTGTGCTCGGACAAGCGCTCGTTCGTCGACGGCATGTCCGTGGCCGACGTACTGCTCTTCACCCGGCTGGCCGCGGACAAGGTCGCGCCGACCAAGATGGACCGCCCGGAGGACGTCGAGCCGAACCCGGTCAACGGCAAGGTCTATGCCGCGTTGACCAACAACTCCAACCGGGGCGGGTCGATGGCCGTTGACGAGGCCAACCCGCTCTCGTCGTCGATGGTGCGGGCCAACCTCGCCGCGCCGCTGACCCCGGCCAGCGGCAACCGCAACGGCTACGTGCTCGAGATGACCCCGACCGGCCGGGACCACACGGCGCGGACCTTCACCTGGGACCTGTTCCTGGTGTGCGGTGACCCCGAGGCGCCCGAGAGCTACTTCGGCGGTTTCGACAAGTCGAAGGTGAGCCCGATCAGCTGCCCGGACAACGTGGCGTTCGACAGCCTCGGCAACCTCTGGATCTCGACCGACGGCAACGTGCTCGGGAGCAACGACGGGGTCTTCCGGGTGCCCGTCGCCGGCGCGAACCGGGGGCAGGTGCAGCAGTTCTGCACCGTGCCGAAGGGCGCCGAGGCGTGCGGCCCGCTCATCGCCGACCGCGACCGGTCGCTCTTCGTCGCCGTCCAGCACCCCGGTGAGATCGCCGGCGCGACGTTCGAGGAGCCGGCCAGCACCTGGCCGCACACCGACGACTTCCCGCGCCCCTCGGTGGTCGTCGCCTACCGCGACCGCTGAGGTCGTCACCAGGTCATCGAGGCGCGAGCGCCAGCGAGCGTCACGAGATGCCCGGGGCCACCTCACGCAGGTGCGCACCGGGGTCTCGTGACGCCGCCTCGTTCCTCGGCGGCTCCTCGACCACCTGAGGTGGCCTCACGCGATCGTCATGCCGCCGTCGACGGCGAGGGTCTGGCCGGTGATGTAGCCGGCCGCGTCGGAGGCGAGGAAGACGGCGGTGGCCGCGAGCTCCCGCGGGTCGCCCTTGCGGCCCGCGGGGATGCGGTCCTGCTGCTGCTCGAGGTAGCCCGGCGGGTAGCTGTCCGTCATCTCGGAGGTGAAGAAGCCGGGAGCGATCGCGTTGACGCGGATGCCCTTGCGGCCGGTCCACTGCTGGGCGAGGTCGCGGGTCAGGCCGATGACGCCGGCCTTCGATGCGGCGTACGCGGCCTGGGGGAGACCGGCGGTCGTGATCCCGAGGACCGAGGAGATGTTGATGATGCTCGAGCCCGGTTGCATGATCCGGCCGCAGGCCTGGGCCATCCAGTAGCTGCCGTTGAGGTTGATGTCGATGACGTCGCGGAACTGCTCCGGCGTCTCCCGCGTCGACGGTACGGCGGTCCCGACCCCGGCGTTGTTGATGAGGATGTCGACCCGACCGAACTCGGCGACGGCCGCGTCGACCAGCGCCTGGCAGGAGGCGGGGTCGGCGACATCGGTGGCGACGCTCAGCGAGCGACGGCCCGCGCCCTCGATGAGCGCGGCGGCTTCGGTGAGTCGCTCGACCCGGCGCGCCCCGATGGCGACGTCGGCGCCCGCCTCGGCCAGGGCGCGCGCGAAGTCGACGCCGAGGCCCGAGCTGGCGCCCGTGACGACGGCGACCTTGCCGTCGAGGCGGAACAGGTCGAACAGGTCGCGGGAGTCCGTGGCAGTCATGGAGGCACCGTAGCGGAGGCAAGCCAGATTCCGAACGCTCGCTTGGATAAGAGATCGCGATCTCTCAGGGGGGCGTCGCGGGTCGGGGGACCCGCGAGACATAGGGTTGCCTTAGTTTCCGTTCGTCTGGAGGAGCCCGGTTGTCCGCCGACCCCACCACCCGTCCCCTCCGCGCGCTCTGGGAGCGGCACCGCCGCTATCGCGGGCGGTTCGTCCTCGCCGTGGCGATGTCGACGCTCAACAAGGTCGCCGACGTCGTGCCGGAGCTGCTCATCGGCGCCGCCGTCGACGTCGTGGTGCGAGGCTCCGACTCCTTCATCGGCGACGTGCTCGGCGTCGAGTCACGCTATGCCCAGCTCGGCTGGCTGGCCGCGATCAACGTGGTGGTGTGGATCATCGAGTCCGCGTCGGAGTACGCCGCCGGCGTGCTGTGGCGCGGACTGGCACAGGGCATCGAGCACGACCTGCGGGTCGAGGCCTACGACCACGCCCAGCACCTCGATCTCGGGTGGCACGAGACCCGGCCCCAGGGCACCACGCTGGCGACGCTCAACGACGACGTCAACCAGCTCGAGCGGCTCCTCGATGTCGGCTTCCCCGCGATCCTCCAGACCGTCCTCAACGTCGTCCTCGTGGGGGCGGTCTTCGCGGTCGCGTCGTGGCAGCTGACGCTCTATGCCTTCCTGCCGATCCCGCTGATCGTGATCGGATCGTTGGTGTTCCAGCGTCGCCTCGAGCCGCTCTACGACGACGTCCGCGAGCGGGTCGCCGACCTGTCCGGTGCGCTGAGTGCCAACCTCTCCGGCATCGCGACCATCAAGTCGTTCACGGCCGAGGATCGCGAGCGGGACCGCATCGCCGGCTTCTCGATCGCCTATCGGCAGGCCAACCTGACCGCCATCCGCTCCTCGGCCGCGTTCGTCCCGCTGGTCCGCATGGCGATCCTCGCGGGCTTCACCTGCACACTGCTCCTCGGCGGGTGGCAGACGCTCGACGGTGACCTCGAGCTCGGTCTCTACTCGGTGCTGGTCTTCATGACCCAGCGACTGCTCTGGCCGCTCACGGACGTCGCCGAGGTCCTCGACCTCTACCAGCGCGGTCGCGCCTCGACCGTCCGCATCCTCGCCCTCCTCGCGGTGCCGGTCGCGGTGCCGGCAGGGACGGCCCGGCTCGACAAGCCGGTCGGTGGCCGGGTCGAGCTGCGCGGAGTCCGGGCGGGTTACGCCGACGGGCCCGACGTACTCCACGGGATCGACATGGTCATCCCCGCCGGTGAGACCCACGCGATCGTCGGCAGCACCGGTGCCGGCAAGTCCAGCCTGCTGCGGCTGGTGCTGCGCTTCGACGACCCACGCTCCGGCGAGGTGCTGCTCGACGGCACCGACGTCCGCGAGCTCGACTGGGACTCGCTCCGTGGGTCTGTCGGATACGTCGCCCAGGACATCTACCTCTTCTCGGGCTCGATCGCCGACAACATCGCCTACGGCCGTCCCGACGCGTCGCAGGCCGACATCGAGGCGGCCGCCGAGGCGGCGGCGATCGCCGACTTCGTAGCGAGCCTGCCGGAGGGCTACGGGACATGGGTCGGGGAGCGCGGCGTCACGCTGTCCGGCGGTCAGCGCCAGCGGATCGCGCTGGCCCGCGCCCTGCTGCGGGATCCGGCCCTCCTGGTGCTCGACGAGGCGACCAGCGCGGTCGACAACGAGACCGAGGCGGCGATCCAGTCCTCGCTGCGGCGGGCGGGGGAGCGGTGCACGACCCTCGTCGTCGCCCACCGCCTGTCGACGGTGCGCCACCCCCACCGGATCTGGGTGCTGGACGCCGGACGGGTCATCGAGGCCGGGACCCATGACGAGCTGGTCGCGCAGCGCGGCTCCTATGCGGCGCTGTGGGCCGTGCAGACGGGCGAGGCCACCGCCTGAGCGCTCATCGGCGGCAACTATCATCTGGCCGTGAGTGAAACTGACGCCCACTACGACGTCCACGCGGTCGAGGAGAAGTGGCTGCCGGTCTGGGAGCGGCTCGACGCGTTCCGCGCCGACGACGCCGCCGCGCTCTCGGGGGAGCGGGAGAAGCGTTACGCCCTCACGATGTTCCCCTACCCGAGCGGCGACCTGCACATGGGTCACGCCGAGGTCTTCGCCATCCACGACGTGCTGGCGCGCTACTGGCGCTTCCGGGGCCACGACGTCCTCAACCCGATGGGCTGGGACTCCTTCGGCCTGCCGGCCGAGAACGCCGCCATCCGCAACGACGAGCACCCGGCGACCTACACCTACGCCAACATCGAGACCCAGTTCGAGTCGATGCGGCGCTACGGCGTCAGCTTCGACTGGTCCCGACGGCTCCACACCTCGGACCCCGAGTACTACCGCTGGACGCAGTGGCTCTTCCTGAAGTTCCGCGAGCAGGGGCTGGCCTACCGCAAGAACTCGCCCGTCAACTGGTGCCCCAACGACCAGACCGTGCTCGCCAACGAGCAGGTGCTGGCCGACGGCACGTGCGAGCGCTGCGGGGCCGAGGTCACCAAGCGCGAGCTGACGCAGTGGTACTTCCGGACCACGCACTACGCCCAGGAGCTGCACGACTGCCTCGACGACCTGCAGGACTCCTGGATCGGCAAGGTCGTCAACGCCCAGCGCAACTGGATCGGCCGCAGCGAGGGTGCGCACGTCAGCTTCGCGGTCGAGGGCCACGATCCGATCACCGTCTTCACGACGCGGCCCGACACGCTGTGGGGAGCGACCTTCATGGTCGTCGCCGCCGACGCGAAGCTCGCTGGCGAGCTGGTCACCACCGAGCAGGCCCAGGCCCTGGAGGACTACCTCGTCGAGGTGCGCAAGGCCTCAGACATCGACCGTCTCGCCACCGACCGGCCCAAGTCCGGTGTCTTCCTCGGGACGTACGCCGTCAACCCGGTCAACGGCGAGCGGCTCCCCATCTGGGCCTCGGACTACGTGCTGGCCGACTACGGCACCGGTGCGATCATGGCGGTGCCCGCCCATGACCAGCGTGACCTCGACTTCGCCCGGGCGATGGACCTGCCCGTGCGGCGGGTGGTCGACACCGGCGACGAGAACCCGGAGGAGACGGGCGTCGCGACCTCCGGCAACGGCACCTACGTCAGCTCCGGACCGCTCGACGGCCTGACCGACAAGGCCGAGGGCATCCACCGGGTGATCGAGCTCCTCGAGGCCGATGGCACCGGCACCGGCACGGTCAACTTCCGGCTGCGTGACTGGCTGCTGTCGCGCCAGCGCTACTGGGGTGCGCCGATCCCGATCATCCACTGCGCCGCCTGCGGCGAGGTGCCCGTGCCCGGGGACCAGCTCCCCGTCGAGCTGCCCGAGCTCCGCGGCGCCGACCTGAAGCCCAAGGGCACCTCGCCGCTCGGCGGGGCCCGCGAGTGGGTCGAGGTCGCCTGCCCGTCGTGCGGCGGCCCGGCCGAGCGCGACACCGACACGATGGACACCTTCGTCGACTCGTCGTGGTACTTCTTCCGCTACCTCTCGCCCAACGACGCCACCCAGGCGTTCGACCCCGCGCTCGCCAAGGCGTGGGGGCCGATCGACCTCTACATCGGCGGCGACGAGCACGCCGTGCTCCACCTGCTCTACGCCCGCTTCTTCACCAAGGTGCTGCGGGACCTGGGGCTCATCGACTGGGACGAGCCGTTCTCGGCGTACCTCTCGCAGGGCAAGGTCATCAACGGTGGCCGCAAGATGAGCAAGTCGCTGGGCAACGGGGTCAACCTGGGTGAGCAGCTGGAGAAGTTCGGCGTCGACGCGGTCCGGCTGACCCTGGTCTTCGCGAGCCCGCCGGAGGACAACATCGACTGGGCCGACGTCTCGCCGTCGGGCGCCTCGAAGTTCCTGCAGCGGGCCTGGCGCCTGGCCGGCGACGTGGCCTCGGCCGCGGGCGACGACGCGGCCGCCGGCGACACGGCGCTGCGCAAGGTCACCCACAAGACGATCCACGACGCCGCCCAGCTGCTCGAGTCCTACCGCTTCAACGTGGTCGTGGCGCGCACCATGGAGCTGGTCAACGCCACCCGCAAGGCGATCGACTCCGGCTGCGGTGCCGCCGATCCCGCCGTGCGGGAGGCGGCCGAGGCGGTCGCGATCCTGCTGTCCCTCGTGGCGCCCTACACCGCCGAGGAGATGTGGGAGCGTCTCGGTCACCAGCCGTCGGTCGCCCAGGCGGCGTGGCCGACGGTGGACCCGGCGCTGCTGGTCGAGGACTCGGTCACGGCCGTCGTGCAGATCCAGGGCAAGGTCCGGGCCCGGCTCGAGGTCGCGCCGGACATCTCCGAGGCTGACCTCGAGGCGCTGGCGCTCGCCGACCCGGGCGTCGTCAAGGCGATCGACGGACGCGACGTCCGCAAGGTCATCGTGCGGGCGCCCAAGCTCGTCAACGTGGTCATCGGTGGTTGAGGTGCCGCGAGCGAGGGACGAGCGAGTGGCCTCGAAACCAGGTGAGCTCGAGGGCGGACGGTAGCCATGGCTGCGGTCAGGAGGGTCGCCCTCGTCACCGACTCGACAGCGCTGCTGCGTCCGGAGGTCGAGGCGCTGGCGGACGTCGTGGTGGTGCCCCTCCAGGTGGTGATCGATGACGAGGTCTTCGACGAGGGCGCGCCGGAGGCGACGCCCGACCAGGTGGCGGCGGCGCTGAAGGGCAAGCGTGCCGTCAGCACGTCGCGCCCTGCTCCGGCGGTGTTCGCCGAGCTCTATGAGCGACTGGCGGCCGACGGGGTGACCGAGATCCTCTCGGTGCACCTGTCGGCCGAGATGAGCGGCACCTACGAGTCGGCGCTGGTGGCCTCCCGCGACGCGGGAGTGCCGGTCACCTGCGTCGACACGCGGCAGGTCGGCGTGGCGGGCGGCTATGCCGTCGAGTCGGCCCTCGCCGTGCTCGCGCAAGGCGGCGACACGGCCGCTGCGGCCGAGGCAGCCCGGGCTCGGGCGGCGGCGTCCACGTCGCTGTTCTACGTCGACACGCTCGAGTACCTTCGCCGCGGTGGTCGGGTCGGGGCGGCGGCCGCCGTCTTCGGGGGCGCCCTGGCCGTGAAGCCCCTGCTCGGCATCGTCGACGGCGTCGTGGCTCCGCAGGCCAAGGTGCGGACGGCAGCGAAGGCGATCGCCCGACTCGAGGCGCTCGCGATGGAGGCGTCGGGAGACGGTGCGGTCGAGGTGTGCGTCGCCCACCTGACGGCTCCGGACCGGGCCGCTGCGATGGCGGAGCGGTTGACCGAAGCGTTCGGGGAGCGGCTTGCCGGATCGGCCGTCGTTGCCGCAGAGGAGCCGGCGGTGCGTTGCGTGGAGCTGGGTGGCGTGCTCGGCGCGCACGTCGGGCCGGGGATGCTCGCGATCTGCGTGGCGCCGCTGTCGGCTCCCACCGTGCCCACCGCTCCCTGAGCCTGCCGGGTGCCGTCCACAGGCCGGCGGTCGGACAACGGGTCTGCACAGGTGCTGTCGGCTCCACCGCTGTCGCCGGCGTGACGGTGTCACGGTGGCGGCATGCATCCACGACGAGGAGCGGGCGGCCAGGAGCGTGCCGCGCCCGACCAGGCGGCCCGCCGCCTGGCGCAGATCGCCCAGGGCGCAGGGGGGACCGTGCCGGCCGCCACGACCGCCACGGCCGCCACGGCCGCTCAGCCGGATCCGGCGCCCGATCCGTGGTGGCGTGACCACACCCGGGTGGCCGTCGGACGGGCGGGTCCGCAGGCCGAGCAGGTCGCGCCCCCGCCGGTGGACGGTCCGGAGCCCGTTGTGCTTCCGCGACCCGGGCGTCATGCGGCGCGACGGGCGGTGCTGGGTCCGTTGACAGGCCGGAGCCTCGCCGAGCGACTCCCGGTGTTGCGCCCGGGTCACGTGACCGTCGTGGCGCTGGCGGTCGCGATGGCGCTCGCCGTCACGACCTGGTGGGTGGTGCGCGACCGGGCCGAGACGTCATCGGGCCCGGCCGAGATCGCTGCCGGGTCGGGGGAGCCGCTCGAACCCCTCGAGCCGCTGGCAGCCGACGCCTCGATGCCGGACGACGCGGCGGGCGGGGGTGAGACGGTCACCGTCGATGTCGCCGGGAAGGTCCGCCGGCCCGGCATCGTCGTCCTGGACGAGGGTGCGCGCGTGACCGACGCGCTCGAGGCTGCCGGCGGAGCGCGGCGCGGCGTCGACCTGACCAGCGTCAACCTCGCCCGGATCCTGGTGGACGGAGAGCAGATCGTCGTCGGCGCCCCGGCCGCCGGGCCCGGGAGCGCTCCGGCCGGCCCGGCGGGTGGGCCGTCGGGCGGTCCGGTCGGGGCGCTGGTCAACCTCAACCTGGCCGGTGTCGCCGAGCTCGAGGGACTTCCGGAGGTCGGGCCGGTCACGGCCGCCGCGATCGTCGCCTGGCGCGACGAGCACGGCGGCTTCACGAGCGTCGACGAGTTGCTGGAGGTCGACGGCATCGGGGCGAAGACCCTGGAGACGATCGCGCCCCATGTCACCGTCTGACGGGCGCGACCAGGCCTACGGGGACCCGGACCGGTCAGGGGCCCCGGACCTGTCAGGAGCCGAGCAGGGCCCGGTGGAGGACGGCGATCAACTCGCCGCGGGTGATCATGCCGACCAGGCGGCCGTCGTCGTCGACGACCGGCACGTTCTTGTAGCCCTCCGAGGTCATCGCCGACACCAGCTCGGCCACCGGGGTGTCCTCGCGGATCGTCGTCACCTCACTGCGCATGATCGACTCCACCGCCTCGAGCTCGACGATGTCGCGGGTGAAGAGGTCGATGATCGACACGACCCCGATCACCCGCCGGTCGTCGCCGATGACCGGCAGCGTCTTGACCTGGCGTTGCACGAGCAGCGTGCGGGCCCGATAGATGGACTCGAAGGGGTGGACGACGGCCACCTCGCGGTTCATGATCCGGGCGACGGGGATCGACCCCAGCCGCCGGTCGAGGGCGTGGGTCTCGGCGTCGCGGACGATCGCGACGACGTCGGCGGGGAGCACGTCGAGGCGGTCGGCGAGCCGCTTCATCGCCTTCTCGACGTCCGGGGTCGTGATGCCCAGTGCGGCCGCAGCATCCGCGGGTGCGGGTGCGGGTGGGCGGTGGGGGTAGCGGCGACCGGTGAGGTTGTTGACGGCGATGGCCACGACCAGCAGGGCGGCGGCATTGACCAGCACGGGGGTGAGCACGAAGAGCGGGCCCTGCTCGTCGATCACCGGCGTCGCAGTCGCCGCGAGCAGCGCACACGCCCCGCCGGGGGGATGGAGGCAGCCCAGGAGCATCATCACACCGATGGCCACCCCCACCCCGAGCGCGGCGGCGAACAGGACGTCGTCGACCAGCGCGTGTGCGGCGAGTCCGACGGCGGTGGATATCCCGTTGCCGCCGAGCACGGGCCACGGCTGCGCCAACGGGCTGGCCGGCACGGCGAAGAGCAGCACGGCGCAGGCGCCCATCGGCGCCACGATGAACGGCAACATCGCCGGCCCGCCGGGCACGGCCCGTGCCGTGGCTCCGGCGACGGCGATGCCGATGAGGGCGCCCGCGGCGCCGCGGGCGAGCTCCGGTGCGGTGTAGCGACTCACCGACGGCACACTAGGGCACGTCGCCCGGGCCCTCGCCCGGTGGCGCGCAGCTGGGTGCCATGAGCGGGCGGCACGACGTCCGGGCCGCGGTCCTCGGTCTCTGCGGGTGGCTCGCCGCTGCTGCCGCCATCCACCTCGGCGTGCGCTGGGCTGCCCTGGCGACCACCGCGGTGGCCGTCGTCGTGGTCGGCCTCGTCGCCCTCGTCGCCCTTGTCGCCCTTGTCGCACGGACCTGGGAAGGTGCGCGACGGCTGGCTCTCGGTGGGCTCTGCGTCGCGGGAGCCGCCGTCGTGGCTGTCGGTCTGCGGGAGCAGGCAGTGACCGCCAGCCCGCTGCACGGCTGGGCCGAGCAGGGCGCCACCGTCGACATCGTCGCGACGGTCGTCTCCGACCCTCGCGCCGTCGAGGGCATGTGGGCCGATCAGGTCGTCGTCCGACTGCGGGTCCGGGAGGCGGCGGCGCGTGGGGAGCGCCATCGGGTCGGTGGCACGGTGGTGCTGATCGGCGAGCCCGACTGGGCTGAGGTGACGCTGGGCGAGCTGGTGGTGGCCGAAGGTCGGCTGGCGGAGCCCGAGGACGGTCATGTCGCCGCACTGCTGCGCGGCACCGGGCCGCCGGTCCACCTGAGGGACCCGGATCCCTGGTGGCGTGCCTCGGCGGCACTGCGGGAGTCGATCCGCGCGTCGACGGCGCACCTGGCACCGGCGCCGGCCGGTCTGGTCCCCGCACTGGTCGACGGAGACGACGCCGGGTTGCCCGCCGAGGTCGAGGCCGACTTCCGGACGACCGGTCTGACCCACCTGACCGCCGTCTCCGGCACCAACCTGACCCTGGTCGTCGGCGCGCTGCTCCTCCTCGCCCGGTCGCTGGGGGTGCGCCGGCGCTGGCTGACGCTGGTCGGCGCGCTCGGCATCGTCGGCTTCATCCTGCTCGCTCGCACCGAGCCCAGCGTCCTGCGGGCCGCGGCGATGGGCACTGTCGGCTTGTTCGCCTTCGGCACCGACGGGCGGCGGCGTGGGCTGCGCGCCCTCGGGGTCGCTGTGGTGGGCCTCGTGCTGATCGATCCGTGGCTGGCGGTCTCGGCCGGCTTCGTGCTGTCGGTCCTCGCCACCTCCGGCATCGTGCTGGTGGGCCCGCCCCTGGCCAGCGGGCTGCGGCGCTGGCTGCCACGTGGGCTGGCCGAGGCGATCGCCGTGCCGACGGCCGCGCAGCTCGCCTGCACGCCGGTCGTCGCCGTGCTGTCCAGCGAGGTCAGCCTGATCGCGATCGTCGCCAACATGCTGGCCGGGCCCCTCGTGGGGCCGGCCACCGTGCTCGGGCTGCTCGGGGGCCTGGTGGGCCTGCTCGACGAGGGGCTCGGTCGCCTCGTCGGGACGGTCGCCGGGTGGTGCGTGGGATGGATCATCGCCGTTGCCCAGACCGGTGCCGGTCTCCCGCTCGCCGCGATCCCCTGGGGGAGCGGTCCCGTCGCGATCACGCTCCTGATCGTGATCTGCGTGGCTCTGGTTCCGGTGCTCCACCTCGTGGTGCGCCGACCCCGATGGGCGGTGCCCGTGGCGGTCCTCGCGCTGCTGGTCGTCCTCGGCGTCCCGGGACGGATCTGGCCGGAGTCCTGGACGGACTGGCCGCCGGCCGGCTGGCTGGTGGTCGCCTGCGACGTGGGTCAGGGTGACGCGCTCGTCCTCGCCACCGGACTCGCCCACACCGCCGTGGTCGTCGACGTCGGGCCGGACCGGGACGCGGTCGACGACTGCCTGGACCGCCTCGGCGTCGAGCAGATCGCCCTGCTCGTCCTGACCCACTTCCACGCCGACCACGTCGCGGGGCTCGACGGAGTGCTGCGCGGTCGGCAGGTCGCCGGGATCGAGAGCACGGCCGTGCTCGACCCGCCGGAGGCGGCCGCGGACGTCCAGGAGGTCGCCGCCGCGCGCGGGGTCCCGGTCGCGATCGCACCCAGCGGATCGACCCGTCAGGTCGGGGCGCTGTCGCTGCAGGTCCTGCACCCGAGGTCGGTCGAGCCGACGACCGGGTCCGGCACCGGCGAGTCGGCCAACGACGCGAGTGTCGTGCTCCTGGCCCAGATCGCCGGGGTCCGGCTCCTGCTGACCGGGGACCTCGAGCCACCCGGCCAGGGCCAGCTCGCCCGCATGCTGCCGAACCTCGAGGTCGACGTCCTCAAGGTCCCGCACCACGGCAGCGACCACCAGGATCTCGCCTGGCTGACGTCGCTGGGAGCCGAGGTCGCCCTTGTCACCGTCGGCGCCGACAACGACTACGGCCACCCGTCCGGCCGCGTCCTCGACGGTCTCGAGGCCGCGGGCGCCGAGGTCGGCCGCACGGATCTCGGCGGCGACCTCGCCGTGACGATGACCGAGGGCGCGCTCGACCTCGTGACCCGGCACTGACCGTCCACTCGTCGGCGGGGTCGGGGCGCTGTGGCAGGCTTCTCGCATGCGCGCGGCGGAGGTGCTCGGACGGGTCATCCTCGTCACCGGCAAGGAGGAATACCTCGGAGCCCGGACGGTCGACGAGGTCCGCGCCGCGGTCCGCGAGCACGACGGAGAGGCCGAGCTCACCGACACGCCCGCCTCAGACCTGACCCAGGGCACGTTGGGCGAGATGTCGGCGCCCTCGCTCTTCTCGGCGGTGCGTTGCGTGGTCGTCCGCAACCTCGAAAACCTGCCGGACGAGTCGGTCGAGGGTCTGTTGGCCTATGCCGCGGCACCGGTCGAGGACGTCACCATCGTCCTGGTCCACGGCGGCGGCCAGAAGGGCAGCGGCGTGCTCACCAAGCTGCGCAAGCTCCCTGCCGTCACCGAGCACAAGTCCGAGGAGCTCAAGCCGTCGGACTTCCCCAACTTCGTCGCCCACGAGGTACGACGCCACGGCGCGACCATCGACCGGGACGCCGCCGACGTGCTGCTGGAGGCGATCGGCCGCGACCTCCGCTCGCTCGCCGGAGCCGCCAGCCAGCTGGCCAACGACTTCCCCGGCGAGCGGATCACCGAGTCCCAGGTGCGCCGCTACTTCGGCGGTCGCGCGGAGGCCAAGTCGTTCGCCGTCGCGGACGCCGCCTTCGCCGGGCGTGACCGGGCCGCGCTCGAGGAGCTGCGGTGGGCGCTCGACTCCGGGACCGCCGCGGTGCTCATCACCTCGGCCTTCGCGGGCAGTGCCCGCGGTCTGGCCCGCCTGGTGAGCGCCCCGCGGGGGATGCGCGACGCGGACCTGGCCCGCGAGGTCGGCGTACCGCCGTGGAAGCTGCGCAGCCTGCGCGAGCAGGCGCGCGGCTGGTCGGAGCCCGGCCTGGCCCGGGCGATCCGGGCGGTCGCGCAGGCCGACGCCGACATCAAGGGGGCGGCGAGCGACGCGTCCTACGCCCTCGAGCGGCTGGTCCTGACGGTCACCGCCCTGCGCCGGTCCTGACGGCGACGGCAGGGCAACACAAAAGGGAGCCCCCGACGTCGGGGACTCCCTTGGCTCCGGGACCGGAGTGTGCGCTCAGAGAGAGGCAGCCTGCTTCGCGATCGACGACTTGCGGTTCGCGGCCTGGTTCTTGTGGATGACGCCCTTGGAGGCGGCCTTGTCGAGCTTCTTGGTGGCCTCGCGGGCCAGGGCGACGGCGTTGTCCTTGTCGCCGGCCTCGGCGGCCTCGCGGAACTTGCGGACCGCGGTCTTCAGGCCGGTCTTGACGGCCTTGTTGCGCTCGTGCGCCTTCTCGTTCTGCTTGTTGCGCTTGATCTGGCTCTTGATGTTCGCCACGAGTGATTGCCCTCTTGTGTCGTGTGGATGCTGGTCTGGTCCGGAGCACGACTCCTGCTGGCCCGGCCCGGAGGGCAGGCGACAACGCAGGAGACGCGACCAGCAAGGCTAACAGTGGTGCAACGGCGCCCCAAATCGTCGTCGGACGTCACCAGCCACGACGCTCCGCGAGCCAGCCGTCCACCACGTCGCGCTGCCAGGCCTGGGCCCTCCGCACATGGGGCGAGGACGGCGGCACCGCCTGGTTGGCGTGGTGGGCGAAGTAGCCGAGCAGGAGGGCCAGGGCCACGTCGACGTGCCCGGGTGGCACGACGGACAGCAGCGGATGCGCTGTGATGTGTGCCTCGACGTCGAGCCCGTCGCCGCGCGGACCGATGAGGAGCATCAGGGAGTCCAGCCAGTTCGCGCCCGCGACCGGCCAGTTCCAGTCGCACAGCAGCGCGGAGCCGTCGGGGCGGATGAGCAGGTTGTCGTCACGGACGTCGGTGTGCACGAGCGTTTCCCCGGCGACCACCTCGGCGTAGCCCGCGGCGAGCGCCCGCAGCTCGGCGGCGCGCGGGTGGTCCACCTGCTGCCAGTACGACGGCCACGCCGCGAACTCGTCCACCGCCGAGTCCAGCGGGGGAGCCGGGGTGAAGAGGTCGGCGACCTGCAGGGTCACGGCGGACGCGGCCGCGAGGTCGTCGTCGGTCCAGGGACGGTGCGGCGCCCGCGCGTCGACGTACTCGGTCGACAGGACGTACCAGCCGTCGATCTCGTCGGCCCACAGCAGCCGCGGCGCGGGCGCGGCCGCGGGCAGCAGGCGCAGCTTGCGGACCTCCTCGCGATAGGACTCGGCGAACGGGCGCTGGGCGATCGTGGCGGCCGCCTTGACGAAGTGCCGCGTCCCATCGGCGGCGGCGAGCACGGAGGCGAAGCCCGGGGTGAAGCCACCGTCCTGCGAGATCGCGTCGACGACGGGCGCGCCGATCCGCTGCTCGATCCCGCTGCGCACCGTCGGTGGCAGGTGGGACCACGCGACGCGACGGGCGGTGCGGCCGTGCGGCAGGACGGGGAGTGGCACGCGGCCATGATTCCCCACCGGCAGGTATGGATCTCACTAGGCCGTGTCTCCCATTCCCATGGCGGCGTCAGCGCCGCCCAGTTGGCGCGCTCGCGGCGTTGCCGACGCTCGAAAGACAACCCGGTATTCGCTTCGCGCCGGCGCCTTGCGATCACACCACCTGAGCGACGCTGGCATCCGCCGAGGAATGGGAGACACGGCCTAGGCTCCGGCCATGGCCCTCCCGCGTCCGCGCCGCTCCCGTCGCCCCGCCCTCGCGATCGTTGCCCTGGCCCTCGTCGCCACCGGCTGTGGCGGCAACGATGACGATCAGCCGGACGGCCAGCCGAGCGCTTCCGATGCCTCCAGCGCCTCCAGCGCCTCCAGCGAGGACTCCGGCGACGGCACCGCCGAGGGCCCGACCGGCGAGATCCCGGACCCGTGCACGCTGCTCGCGGCGAACGAGCTGGCGAGCCTGTCCGGCAGCGACCCCGGCGCGGGCTCGCTGCAGGCCGTCGACCCGTCGCAGCGCAAGGTCTGCACCTTCGCCTCGGGCCTGATCCTCGCCGTCGAGGTCGCCGGCAACTGGGAGGCGACGCTCGACGGCATCCGGGACCACTTCGGGGAGGACGCCCTCGAGCCGGTGCCCGGTGTCGGCGAGGAGGCCTACTGGCAGCCGAGCGGCAGCCAGTTCGTGGCGGTCGACGGCGACTACCTGGTCGGGGTGACGGGCGTCCCTGACGAGAACACCGGCGAGCAGCTGGCCGTGGCCCTGCTCGACGTGCTCTGAACGACGTCGCCCCGGGGCCCGGCGGGTTGGACGAGGTTTAGCGAACCGGGCGCCCTTTGGGGAGAATGGGCGCACCATGCCCGCAGCCTCCGCCCCGCAGCCCGGTCGCACCGACCCGGCGATCATCCGCAACTTCTGCATCATCGCGCACATCGACCACGGCAAGTCGACGCTCGCGGACCGGATGCTGCAGCTGACGGGTGTCGTCGATGAGCGCGCGGCGCGTGCGCAGTACCTCGACCGGATGGACATCGAGCGCGAGCGCGGCATCACGATCAAGTCCCAGGCCGTCCGGATGCCGTGGACGGTGACCGACGAGGCTGCTGCCGAGCACGAGACCGAGGCCGGCACCTACATCCTCAACATGATCGACACCCCCGGGCACGTCGACTTCACCTACGAGGTCTCCCGGTCGCTGCAGGCGTGCGAGGCCGCGATCCTGCTGGTCGACGCGGCCCAGGGCATCGAGGCGCAGACCCTCGCGAACCTCTACCTCGCGATGGGTGCGGACCTCCACATCATCCCGGTGCTCAACAAGATCGACCTGCCGAGCGCCAACGTCGAGAAGTACGCCCTCGAGCTGGCCAACCTCGTCGGCTGCGAGCCCGAGGACGTGCTGCTCACGTCGGCCAAGACCGGTGTCGGCGTGACGGCGCTGCTCAACGAGATCGTCAAGCAGACCCCGGCGCCCGTCGGTGACGCGGACGCTCCGGCGCGGGCCCTGATCTTCGACTCCGTCTATGACACCTACCGCGGCGTGGTCACCTATGTCCGGGTCGTCGACGGCAAGCTGTCGCACCGCGACCGGATCAAGATGATGTCGAGCGGCGCGGTCCACGAGATGCTCGAGGTCGGCGTCATCAGCCCCGAGCCGATGAAGGCCGGCGAGCTCGGCGTGGGCGAGACCGGCTACCTGATCACCGGCGTGAAGGACGTGCGCCAGTCGCGGGTCGGCGACACGGTGACCAGCCAGCACCACGGCGCCTCCGAGCCGCTGGGCGGCTACGACCACCCCAACCCGATGGTCTACGCCGGGCTCTACCCGATCGACGGCGACCAGTACCCCGAGCTGCGTGACGCCCTCGAGAAGCTGCAGCTCAACGACGCCTCGCTGACCTACGAGCCCGAGACCTCCGGCGCGCTCGGCTTCGGCTTCCGCTGCGGCTTCCTCGGCCTGCTGCACATGGAGATCACCCGCGAGCGGCTCGAGCGCGAGTTCAACCTCGACCTGATCTCGACCGCCCCCAACGTGGTCTACGAGGTCGTCATGGAGGACCGCAGCCAGCTGACGGTCACCAACCCGAGCGAATACCCCGACGGCAAGATCGCCGAGGTCCGTGAGCCGATCGTCAACGCGACCATCCTCAGCCCGAGCGACTACATCGGCACGATCATGGAGCTGTGCCAGAACAAGCGCGGCAACCTGCTCGGCATGGACTACCTCTCCGAGGATCGCGTCGAGATGCGCTACACCCTGCCGATGGGTGAGATCGCCTTCGACTTCTTCGACCAGCTGAAGTCCAAGACCAAGGGCTATGCCTCGCTCAACTACGAGTTCGCCGGCGACCAGGCCGCCGACCTGGTCAAGGTCGACATCCTGCTCCAGGGCGAGCCCGTCGACGCATTCTCCGCGATCGTGCACAAGGAGGCCGCCTACGCCTACGGCGTGATGATGGCCTCCAAGCTCAAGGAGCTCATCCCGCGCCAGCAGTTCGAGGTGCCCATCCAGGCCGCCATCGGCGCCCGGGTGATCGCCCGGGAGAACATCCGCGCCATCCGCAAGGACGTGCTCGCCAAGTGCTACGGCGGCGACATCAGCCGCAAGCGCAAGCTGCTGGAGAAGCAGAAGGAAGGCAAGAAGCGGATGAAGATGGTCGGCCGCGTCGAGGTGCCCCAGGAGGCCTTCGTCGCCGCGCTCTCGACCACCGGCCCGGCCGGCGACAAGCCGAAGAAGTAGTGCGGCCGGTCGTCGTACCCGTCGAGCTCGACGCGCGTCGTCGTCTCGGCCCGGACTGGGCGACCTGGCTCGATCGTCTTCCGGCGTCGGCCCGCGACCTGCTCGACGAGTGGGACCTCGCGCCCGGAGCCGAGACCTGGCACGGCTTCTGCTCCCTGGCGCTGCCGGTGACCACGGCCGACGGCACGCCGGCGGTCCTCAAGATCGCCCTCCCCGAGGGTGAGTCCGAGCACGAGCACGTCGCCCTCCAGCACTGGCACGGTCGCGGCGCCGTCCGGCTGCTGCGTGCCGACCCCGGCCGTCGGGCGCTGCTGCTCGAACGGCTCGACCGTGTCGACCTGACCGACGCGTGGGACCAGGAGGCCTGCGAGGTGGTCGCGGGGCTCTACGCCGACCTGCACGTGGCGCCGCTGCCGCAGCTGCGCCCCCAGGCGTCGTACGTCGAGCGGTGGGCCGAGGCGCTGCGCCGCGACGCCCACGAGGTCCCGGTGCCGCGGCGCCTGGTCGACCAGACGCTCTCCTTGGCACGCGACCTGTGCCAGGAGGAGCCGCGGTCGGTGATCCACGGTGACCTGCACTACGCCAACGTGTTGCAGGGACGCCGCGACGGCGAGACGACGTGGCTGGCGATCGACCCGAAGCCCACCAACGGCGATCCGCACTACGAGCTCGAGCCGATGCTGCTCGATCGCTTCGACGACTACACCGCTCCTGGTGCCTTCGGGTCCGTCCGTGACGGCATCCGGCGCCGCTTCCACACCCTCCTCGACGGCGCCGGCTTCGACGAGCACCGGGCCCGTGACTGGGTGGTCGTGCGCTCGATCCTCAACGCGCACTGGGCCCACGAGGACGCCGTCCGTGCCGGCCGTCGACTCGACGCCGACGAGCGTGACCACGTCACCGCCTGCATCGCGATCGCCAAAGCGGTCCAGGACTGATGGTCAAAGCGGCCCAGGGCCAGGGATCCATGCACGACAATCGGGCGGTGTCCACCGTGCCCACCGTCATCGCCATCAGCACCGGTCGTCCGCAGGTCAAGGAGTGGGCCGGCATCGGCCGCACCTCGATCGACAAGACCAACGTGTCCGGACCGGCCCGCGTCGGTGAGCTGGGCATCGAGGGCGACACGGTCAGCGACACGCAGCACCACGGCGGGCCCGATCAGGCGATCTACGCCTATGCGCGCGAGGACCTCGACTGGTGGGAGGAGCAGCTCGGGAGGCCGATCCGCAACGGCCAGTTCGGCGA
>NZ_STGW01000002.1:1264-40202 GCF_004912195.1 Nocardioides caeni | reverse complement strand
CGGCCTGGGTGAAGAGGTTCGCGCTCGCGGGCCGCCCCGGTCCCTACCTCCGGGTGCTGGGCACGGGGACGATCCGAGCGGGGGACGCCGTCGCGGTCGTCCACCGCCCGGGCCACGGCGTCAGCGTGGCCGACATGTTCACCGCCCTCAACCTCGACCGGAGCCGGCTGCCGGAGCTGCTCGCGATCGACGGATTGGCCCAGAAGGCCCGTGAAACCGTGGAGAAGCACGCCTGACGAGCAGGGGGTGCGCTACCGGAGTCACCAGTCGTGATCTAGGTTACTTCCCAGTTAGGTCGATCTCGGACGAGCATGCAGGAGCGACATGCCCATCAGCCACGACACCAGTTTCCTGGAGCACATGCCCCAGAACTGCGCCATCCAGTTCTGGGACCGCGTCGAGAAGAGCGGGCCCCGCGAGGCCTTCCGCTATCCGGCGGGCGACAGCTGGACCTCCATCACCTGGGCGGAGACCGGTGACCGGGTCCGCAGCCTTGCGGCCGGCCTGCTCTCCCTCGGCCTGGCCCAGGAGGACCGCGTCGGCATCGCGTCGTCCACCCGCTACGAGTGGATCTTCGCCGACCTCGCGATCCTCTGCGCCGGCGGCGCCACGACCACGGTCTATCCGTCGACCGGCGGTGACGACACGGCCTACATCATCAGCGACTCCGGCAGCCGCTTCGTCTTCGCCGAGGACGCCGACCAGCTGACCAAGCTGCGTGACCACAAGGCCGAGCTCCCGGCCGTCGAGAGGGTCATCGTGTTCGACGCCTCGATCGCCGACGGCGACTGGGTGATCTCGCTCGACGACCTGGCCGCGCTCGGTGACGCCCACCTCGCCGCGCACGAGGGCGCCGTCGAGGCGCTGGCCGCGGACATCCAGCCGGACCAGCTCGCCACCCTGATCTACACCTCCGGCACGACCGGCAAGCCCAAGGGCGTCCGGACCCTGCACCGCGGCTGGGTCTTCGAGGGCGAGGCCATCAAGGCGCAGGGCATCCTCCACGACGACGACCTGCAGTTCCTGTGGCTCCCGATGGCCCACTCCTTCGGCAAGGTGCTGCTCTCCACCCAGCTGGCCTGCGGCTTCGCGACCGCCATCGACGGTCGGGTCGACAAGATCGTCGACAACCTGGGCGTCGTGAAGCCCACCTTCATGGGTGCCGCGCCGCGCATCTTCGAGAAGGCCTACGCCCGCATCATCACGATGCAGGCCTCCGAGGGCGGTCTGAAGGAGAAGCTCTTCAACCGGGCCTTCCAGGTCGGCACCCAGGTCGACGAGCTCAAGCGCGCCGGCAAGCCGGTGCCGTTCCTGCTCAACCTGCAGCACGGCCTCTTCGACAAGCTCGTCTTCTCGAAGGTCCGCGACCGCTTCGGTGGCCGGGTCAAGTTCTTCATCTCCGGCTCCGCCGCCCTCAACGCCGAGATCGCCGCCTGGTTCCACGCCGCCGGCATCCTCATCCTCGAGGGCTACGGCATGACCGAGAACTCCGCCGGCGCCACGGTCAACCACCCCGACGCCTACAAGATCGGCACCGTCGGCCTGCCCTTCCCCGGCACCGAGGTCCGCATCGGCGACGGCGGCGAGGTCCAGCTCAAGGGTCCGCACGTCATGGCCGGCTACCACAACCGCGAGGAAGCGACCGCCGAGGCGTTCACCGCCGACGGCTGGCTGCGCACCGGCGACAAGGGCGAGCTCGACGACGAGGGCTACCTCAAGATCACCGGCCGGATCAAGGAGCTCTTCAAGACCTCCGGCGGCAAGTACATCGCCCCGCCCGCGATCGAGGCCAAGTTCAAGGCGATCTGCCCGCTGGTCAGCCAGTTCATGGTCTTCGGGGCCGAGCGCAACTTCGTCTCCGCGCTGATCACCCTCGACCCCGACGCCATCGCCGGGTGGGCCGCCGAGAACGGCAAGGCCGGTCTGACCTACACCGAGCTCGTCAACGACGACGCCGTCAAGGCGATGGTCGGTGGCTACGTCGACGAGCTCAACACCCAGCTCAATCGCTGGGAGACCATCAAGAAGTGGCGCCTGCTCGACCACGACCTGACCATCGAGTCCGGTGAGCTCACGCCCTCGCTGAAGGTGAAGCGCAACGTGGTGGAGTCCAACAACCAACAACTTCTGGATTCCTTCTACGCCTGAGTCGCCCGAGGCGCCTCTTCGACTGGGTCGGAGGGGCGCCTCCGGCGTTTTCCGGTGGGTGGGGCGCTTGCGGCGCCTCCCGCTTGGAGTGCGCGGGGCGCCTGCGGCGCCTCCCGGGACGAACCCCCGGCGGCGCAGAGCGGGGTCCCCGCCCTCGGCCACCGCGCTTCCTGCCGGCTCCTGCTTCCAGCCGAGGGCACCCCGGTGCGGCGCCGGGGGTCGTCCCGTCCGGCGTCGCAGGCGCCCCGCGCGGTCGGTCCGGACGACACCGCAGGCGCCCCACGCGGACCCGACAGGTGGCGCACAGTCAGCCCACAGGCTCGCCGGCTTCACTGGTGGCATGACGACGAGCCACGGACACGACCACGACGAGCACCGCGAGGGGCTGGCGCACGACCTGCCGGTCCTGCAGGACAAGGGGATGGTCGCGCGCCGGTGGGGACGGCGCGGGCTGCTCGGGATCGGAGCCGGCCTGGGCGTCGCGTTGGTCGCCGGCTGCGGTGACGACACCAGCACCACCGGCAGCTCAGGTACGACGACCGATGCCGGCCAGTCCGGGCAGCCGGGCCAGGGCGGCGTGGGCGGGCCGCCGTCCGGCGGCGGGGGGATGGAGACCTCGCAGGACGGGCTGGACGACGGCGACATCCCGGAGGAGACCGGCGGGCCCTATCCGGCCGACGGCACCAACGGGGTCAACATCCTGACCGCGTCGGGCATCGTCCGCAGCGACATCACCCGCAGCTTCGGCGACGCCTCCGGTGTCGCCGAGGGCGTGCCGCTCACCATCAGGCTCAAGGTCTACGACAACAACGCCGACGGGATGACGCCCTACGAGGGTGCGGCGATCTATCTGTGGAGCTGCGACCGCGAGGGGCGCTACTCGCTCTACTCCTCGGGCGTGGAGAACGAGAACTACCTGCGCGGCGTCCAGGTCGCCGACGCCGACGGAGCCCTGGAGTTCACCAGCATCTTCCCGGCCTGCTACTCCGGCCGCTGGCCGCACCTGCACTTCGAGGTCTACGGCTCGGTCGACGACGCGACCCGCGCGAGCAACAAGCTGCGCACCTCGCAGATCGCCTTCCCGGAGGACGTCTGCCAGACCGTCTACGACGGCGCGGACGGCTACGAGTCGTCGCAGAGCAACCTCAGTCAGGTCAGCCTCGACAGCGACGGCATCTTCTCCGACGGCCACTCGCTGCAGATGGGCAAGCTGACCGGCTCGGTCGACGACGGCTACGTCCTCACCCTCAACGTCCCGGTCTGATCCGGGTCCGACCGCGTCTGACGTCCTCCGAGGACCGCCTGAGAGGATGGGCGGATGCCGTCCGCGTTGCCCGAGGGGGATCCCGTCCCCGCCGACGGCGGCCTGCCGGCCGCGGCGCTCGCCGAGGTGGGCCGCCGCGACCTCGGCTTCTACGTGCACGTCCCGTTCTGTCGGGTCCGCTGCGGCTACTGCGACTTCAACACCTACACCGCCGAGGAGCTCGGCGGCGGTGTCTCGCGCTCGTCCTACGCCGACCAGGCGATCGGCGAGGTGGAGCTGGCCCGGCGCGTGCTGGGCGGCCAGGCGCCCCAGGTGCGGACCGTCTTCTTCGGCGGCGGTACGCCGACCCTGCTCCCCGCCGCGGACCTGGGCCGTCTCCTCGGGGCGATCCAGCAGCGCTTCGGTCTCGCGCCCGATGCCGAGGTGACGACCGAGGCCAACCCGGACTCGGTCGACCTCGCCTACCTCGAGCAGCTGCGCGAGGCGGGCTTCACCCGGCTCTCCTTCGGCATGCAGTCGGCCGTGCCGCACGTGCTCGCGGTGCTCGACCGCACGCACGACCCCGACCGGGTCCCGGTGGTGGTCGACGCAGCCCGCCGGGCCGGGTTCGAGCAGATCAGCCTCGACCTGATCTACGGGACGCCGGGGGAGAGCGCGGCCGACTGGGCGCAGACCCTCGACGCGGCACTGTCCTGCGAGCCCGACCACGTGTCGGCGTACTCCCTGATCGTGGAGGACGGCACGGCGCTGGCCCGGCGGGTGCGGCGCGGCGAGCTGCCGATGCCCGACGAGGACGACCTCGCCGACAAGTACGTCCAGGCCGACGAGCGGCTGCGCGCGGCCGGGCTGGGCTGGTACGAGGTGTCGAACTGGACGCGCGACGACGCCGCGCGATGTGCCCACAACCTCGCCTATTGGCGCGGCGCGGACTGGTGGGGGATCGGGCCCGGTGCCCACTCGCACGTCGGCGGCGTGCGGTGGTGGAACGTCAAGCATCCGAAGGCCTACGCCGAGCGGCTGGCGAGCGGTGCCAGCCCCGGTCACGGGCGGGAGCTCCTCGACGCCGAGACGCGGCGGGTCGAGCGCGTGCTGCTGGAGATCCGGCTGGCCGAGGGTCTGCCGCTGGACGTCCTCGACGAGCACGGCCGCGCGGCGCTGCCGCGGGTGCTGGCGGACGGCCTGCTGCGCGAGGACGAGGATCGGCTGGTGCTGACCGACCGTGGTCGTCTCCTCGCCGACGCCGTGGTCCGGGACCTGCTGGCCTGACCTGGCGGGTCAGTCGACGGTCACGAAGTCGATGAGCTCCTCGACCCGCCCGAGCAGCTCGGGCTCGAGGTCGGCGAACGACGAGACCCGCGACAGGATCTGCTGCCAGGCGCGGGCGATGTCGGCCTGATCGCGGTGCGGCCAGCCGAGGTGCTGGCACACGCCCTTCTTCCACTCGATGGAGCGGGGGATCGTCGGCCACTCGCGCAGCCCGATCCGGTCGGGCTTCACGGCCTGCCAGACGTCGACGAACGGGTGGCCGACGATGCGCACGTGCTGGCCCTGTGGACTGCGGGCGATCGCGTCGGCGATGCGCGACTCCTTCGACCCGCGGACCAGGTGGTCGACGAGGACGCCGACCTTCCGCTCCGGCCCGGGCTTGAAGGAGACGAGGTGGTCGGCGAGGTCGTCGACTCCGCCGAGGTACTCGACGACCACGCCCTCGATCCGCAGGTCGTCGCCCCAGACCTTCTCGACCAGCTCGGCGTCGTGCCGGCCCTCGACGAAGATCCGACTGGCGCGGGCGACCCGGGCCTTCGCGTCGTGGACGGCGACCGAGCCGCTGGCCGTGCGTGTCGGTGCCTTCGGCGCAGCGGCGCGGACGGGAGCGGTCAGGATGACCGGCTTGCCCTCGAGCAGGAAGCCGGGGCCGAGCGGAAAGGTGCGGCGCTTGTTGCGCCGGTCCTCGAGCGTCAGCGTGTGCAGGTCACGGTCGACGGCGACGATCTCGCCACACCAGTCGGTCGTGACCTCCTCGACGACCAGACCCAGGTCGGCCGGCGCCTCGACGGCGCGCCCGCGCTTGGGCACCTTCCAGTCCCCGGAGAGTACGTCGGTCCCATAGCGATCCACGATGGATCACCGTAGTTCGGCTAGGCCAGCGGAAGCTGTCGGCGCGCCCGTGGGAGCTGCGAATAGGCCCGCCGGACGGCGTTCTCGAGACCCTCGATCGGGAAGGGCCACTCGGCCGAGGCGAGGGCCTGGTCCTCCGGCACGCCCTGGGAGGCGAGCTCCCGGAGCGTCTCCGCGACGGCCCGCAGCTCGTCGCACTGCTCCTCCACGAAGCGCCGGTCGACGACGGCACCGTGGCCCGGCACGACGAGGGAGGACGGGGTCAGCAGGCCGAGGACCAGGTCGAGGGTCTGCGGCCACTCCAGCGGGTACGAGTCGGCGCCGATCGCCGGGGGAGCCGACTCCTCGATGAGGTCGCCGGCGATGAGGACATCGACATCGCCGACCCGGGCGACCAGGTCGCCGCCGGTGTGGCCGCGGCCGGGGTGGACCAGCTCGACCTGGCGGTCACCCAGGTCGATGACCGCGGTGCTCGAGAAGGTGCGGTCGGCCGGCCGGATCGTCGTTGCGACGACCTCGCTGGCCCGCGGGTCGTCGGAGGTGCGGTAGGCCTCCTGGATCCGCTCGCCCGCCGTGATCGTCCGCGCGGCGGCCTCGTCGGTCGCGTGGATCGGGAGGTCGTCGTACGCGGCGAGGAGGGTGGCGTTGCCGAAGGTGTGGTCGAAGTGCTCGTGCGTGTTGACGATCGCGACCGGTGCACCGCGGTCGAGCCGGCGCAGCTCGTCGATCACCTCGCGTGCGGCCGTGGCGGAGGCGTGGGTGTCGACGACGACGAGCCCGCGCTCACCGCCCACGACGCTGACGTTGAGGTCGAACCACTCGTGGCGCAGCACCCAGACACGGTCGGCGATCTCGGTGAAGGGCACGCGGACACCCTACGAGAACGCTCGCGCGAGAAACCTCCGCATCTCGACCGAGAAACCCTCGCACTTCGTGCGAGAGACCACCACACTTCGTGATCAGCAGAGGCCGGAGTGCAGCTCGGTGCGCAGGAGCTCGCCGAGCTCGTGGCTGGTCGCGGCGGTGCGGGGGAAGGTGAGCGTGGCCTGGTGAGCGCCGGTGAGGTCGACCCACTGCAGCACGACGTGCTCGGGGGAGAGGTCGGCGAGGTGGACGCCGACGATGTTGCCGAGACGGGTGTCGGTCCGGGTGGCGATCGCGCGGCGCAGCTCGTCCTGGTGGCAGGAGTTGGCGTGCTCGACGGAACGCTGCAACAGGCCACGGTTGAGGTCGTGCTCGGAGGAGGTGAAGGCCGCCAGCGGCACGCGGACGCGGGTCTCCTCGGGGGCGGTCGCCGGCGCGCTGGTGCGCGTCAGGACGGCGAAGTCGAGGGCCATCGCGACGCGCAGGCGGACCTCGTCGCAGCACGGACAGGCCTCCGGGCCCAGCACCTCCAGGCGGCCGGAGAGGGTCAACGTGGCGTCGCGGTCGATCGAGTCGGCGCGCCCGAGGCCGCTGTCCAGGCTCAGCAGGGCGCCACGCCGCTCAGCGGCTGCCATGGCCAGCGCCGAGTTGGTGGGACAGGTGAAGACCGGCCGCCCGGAGTGGTCCTGCATCTCCAGCGGATCGCCACCGGCGGCGCCGGCGAGATCGTCGATGCCGTCGACGACGAGCTGCACCTCGGCGGGGCAGGACAGGATGCTGCGGGCGGCCGCGGCGAGACGGTGGACGTCGGTGCGTCCGGTGTCGAGGCCAGGGTCGAGTGTCACGCGATCTCCTCCGAGTGGCTTAGGTGAGCCTAACCATATCTGATGGTACGTCGTCTGGGAACCCGTGTCCGCGGTCGCGGGGAATCGCCCGACCCGGCGGTAGGCTTGGCACTCGTCGTGGCGGAGTGCCAGGACGGACCCGAGGACAGCTCGACCTGAGGAGGTGGCGGTGCAGGAGGAGCGCAGGCTCGCCGTGCTGCGAGCCATCGTCGAGGACTACGTGTCCACCGAGGAGCCCGTCGGCTCCAAGGCCCTGGTCGAGCGGCACCAGCTGGGCGTCTCGCCCGCCACGATCCGCAACGACATGGCGGCGCTGGAGGAGGAGGGCTACCTCACCCAGCCCCACACCAGCGCAGGTCGGGTGCCCACCGACAAGGGCTATCGCCTCTTCGTCGACCGGCTCTCCACCGTCAAGCCGATGAGTGCGGCCGAGCGACGCGCCATCTCGGGCTTCCTCGACGGAGCCGTCGACCTCGACGACGTCGTCAACCGCTCCGTGCGGCTCCTGGCGCAGCTGACCCGACAGGTCGCCGTCGTGCAGTACCCCACCCTGTCGCGGTCGACGGTGCGCCACATCGAGCTCGTCGCCCTCGCCCCGACCCGCCTGCTGGTCGTGCTGATCCTCAGCACCGGCCGCGTCGAGCAGCGGCTGGCCGAGCTCGACGGTGCGCTGGCCGACGACGAGCTCGGGGCGCTGCGCTCCCGGGTCAATCTCGCCGCCACCGGTGAGGTCATCGCCGACGCCGTCGCCGCCCTGCAGGCGCTCGTGCGGCCGGCGGAGGCGGGCGCGCCCGCCCCCTCCCGTGCGACCTCGGCCGTCGTCGACGTCCTCGTCGAGGCGATGAGCGACCACCGCTCCGACGAGCGGGTCGCGGTGGGCGGCGCTGCCAACCTGGCCCGCTACGGCGACAGCTTCGACACCTCCGTGCGGCCGCTGCTGGAGGCCATCGAGGAGCAGGTCGTGCTGCTGCGCCTGCTCGGCGAGGCCACCACGGGCGGTGCCGTCACCGTGCGGATCGGCGCGGAGGGTCCCTATCAGGAGTTGTCGGCCACCAGTGTCGTGGCGACCGGCTACGGCCCCGACGATGCGCTGGCCGCGCTGGGCATCGTCGGTCCCACCCGCATGGACTACCCCGGGACGATGGCGGCGGTGCGCGCAGTGGCGCGCTACGTGTCGCGCGTCCTCGACGAGAGCTGAGAGCCGAGAACAACGAAGTGAGCATCAAGTGACCCAGGACCTCTACGAGCTGCTGGGTGTCGCCCGCGACGCGGATGGCGACACCATCAAGAAGGCCTACCGCAAGCTCGCCCGCCAGTTGCACCCCGACGTCAACCCCGACCCGGAGAGCCAGGAGCGGTTCAAGCACGTGTCCGCCGCCTACGAGGTCCTCTCGGACCCGCAGAAGCGGGCGTCGTACGACCGTGGGGGTGACCCCTTCGGCGGTGGATTCGGCGGCCAGGGCGCCGGCTTCTCCTTCAGCGACATCATGGACGCCTTCTTCGGTGGCAACGCCGGAGGGGGCGGCGGCGGGGGACGGGGGCCGCGCTCCCGCGTGCGCCGCGGCCAGGACGCGCTCATCCGGATCGAGGTCGAGCTCGCCGAGGCGGCCTTCGGCGTCGCGCGCGAGCTCAAGGTCGACACGGCCGTCCACTGCTCCAGCTGCGCCGGCAGCGGCGCCGCGCCCGGCTCGGAGCCGGTGACCTGCGAGACCTGCCACGGTCACGGCGAGGTCGCCCACGTGCAGCGCTCGTTCCTCGGGGAGATCCGCACGCTGCGGCCCTGTGCAGCGTGTCGCGGCTTCGGCACGGTCATCCCCGACCCCTGCCGCGAGTGCGCGGGCGATGGCCGGGTGCGCTCGCGTCGCACGCTCACGGTGAAGATCCCGGCGGGCGTCGACACCGGCACCCGCGTCCAGCTGACCGAGCAGGGCGAGGTCGGCCCCGGCGGCGGGCCCGCCGGCGACCTCTATGTCGAGATCCACGTCGCCGCGCACCCGACCTTCGAGCGCCACGGCAACGACCTGCACTGCACGGTCACCGTACCGATGACGGCGGCCGCCCTCGGCACGACGCTGACCCTGCCCACCCTCGAGGCCGACCTCGACGAGGGTGCGGGCTCCGGGCTCGAGACCGGCTTCGAGCTGGCGATCCCGGCCGGCACCCAGACCGGCCACGAGGTGGCGCTGCGCGGACGCGGCGTGCCCGGCCTGCGGGGCGGTCGCGGCGACCTGATCGTGACCGTCGCCGTCGAGACCCCGACCCGGCTCGACGCCCGCCAGGAGGAGCTGCTGCGCGAGCTGGCCGCTCTGCGGGGCGAGGAGCAGCCCATGGGTGAGGTGCGGGCCGCGCACCGCTCGATGTTCGGCCGTCTGCGCGACGCCTTCACCCACTGACCCGGTCTGAGTTCGACGGCCCCGCGATGACCCTCCCGCAGCACCTGGTGCCCTCGCTCGCCGACGCCGCCCCGGGCGGACGGGTGCAGGTGGAGGGTGACGAGGCCCACCACGCCGTCGTCGTACGACGCCTGCGGGTGGGGGAGCGCCTGCAGCTCACCGACGGTGTCGGCCGGGTGGCACTCGGCACCGTCGAGGAGACCGCCAAGCGCGCCTTCACCGTCGTGGTGGAGGAGATCCGCGAGGTCGCCGAGCCGAGGCCCCGCGTCACGGTCGTGCAGGCCCTGCCGAAGGGCGACCGGGGCGAGCTGGCCGTCGAGGTGCTGACCGAGGTCGGCGTGGCCACGATCGTCCCCTGGGCTGCCGAGCGCAGCGTCGCCGTGTGGCGGGGCGAGCGGGCGGCCAAGTCTCTTGCGAAGTGGCAGGCCACGGCTCGCGAGGCCGCGAAGCAGGCGCGCCGTGCGTGGCACCCGCAGGTGCCGCCGATGGCGACCACGGACGACGTCCTCGCCCTGATCGCCGGCGCCGACGTCGCGATCGTCCTGCACGAGGAGGCCGTCGAGCCGATCGGCGCGCTGGCCCTGCCCGACGACGGCGACCTCTTGGTGGTCGTGGGCCCCGAGGGTGGGCTCACCGAGGCCGAGGTGGCCGCGTTCGTCGGGGCCGGTGCGGTGTCGGTGCGTCTCGGCACGGAGGTGCTGCGGACCTCGACTGCGGGCGTCGCTGCGGTCTCCGCACTGCTGTCGCGGACCGGGCGCTGGTCCTGAAGCCTGCGGATCCGGGTCAGCGGGCGAGCAGTGCCTCGACCCGGGCCACCTCGTCGTCGAGATCGCTGCGCTCGGAGCGGGTGAGCGGTCGCAGCAGCTCGATGTCGCTGACCCGGCCGTCGACAAGGCGATAGAGCCCCTCGAGCCAGCCGTCGACGAAGATCGTCATCATCCACGAGCCGTTGACGCCCATCCACGCCTTGCGCCGCTCGGGCGTGGTCACGCGGTCGCGCCCGGCGTGGGAGAGCCAGAGGTTGTCGTAGTTGCCGAGCAGCCGGACCGGCGCCGGCTGCTCCCCGTCGGCGAGAGGAGCGTCAGCGAGGTCCCACAGCGGCCTGCCGTCCTCGTCCTCGTGGCGCACCAGATCGTCCATCGCCTTCACGACCGGTCCGAGCCGGGTGATGCCCGACCAGGCCGTCACGTCGGCCGCGGTTGCCGGCCCGAAGGCACGCAGGTAGCGCCGGATGACCTCCGGCACGTCCGGCGGGGTGAGCGGCGCGCCGGTCCAGCGCTCCACGAAGTCGTAGGACACCGACGTCGATCCCTCGGGCTTCCAGCATCCGCGCGGCGGAAGCTGGGCGAGCACCTCCGTGACCCGGGCGACCTGGCCGAGCTGGGCGGCGGTGTGGGCGGGGAAGCGCTCGGCCAGGGCCGCCGCGAGCTCGCGTTGGGGCAGCGGTCCGTCCGCGAGGACCTCGCGCACGGCTGCAGCGAAGGCGTCCCGGTCCACCTCGCGCGCCTCGCCGATGGTCTGGCTGGCCCGCAGCTCCCGCTCACGGACCGGACTCGCCCAGACCGGAAGCGTGCGCGCGTCCTCGGGGACGTGCAGGTGCACCGTGTCGCGCAGGCTCAGCACCCGCACCAGCGACCGGTCCTCGATCGCCCCGCTCACCGCCCACGGGTCGACATCGGTGAGACGCGCCGCGAGCGAGAGGTACGGCGGCAGCGGCTCCTGCGCCTGCAGACCCACGAGGTGGCCGATCATCTCCTCGGGCCTCAGTGTGGCGCGCTCCAGCAGGTGCTGGCGCAACAGCAGCGTCCGGTTGAGCCGGCGGCGGCTGAGGATCGACGTCACTCGACCGTGATCCGCTTGGAGTCCTCGGTCGGGCCACCGCCCTCGCCGGCCGACGGGTCGTCCGTCGCGGCGATGAAGGTGTAGGAGCCCGGCGCGAGGCTGCTCACGTCGACCTCGGTCTCCCACGGATAGAGCTTCTCCAGCCAGCCGTCCGCGGTGGAGAAGCCGGTGAGCACGACCTCGCCGGTGCTGTCCTCGATCCGCCACGGCACCGTCGCCTCGAAGGAGCTGGCGCGCCCGTTGGCGGTGAACGTGCCGCCGACCGTCGTGCCCTCCGCGGGCTCGGTCACGTTGACCAGGGCCAGCACGTCGAGCTCCGGCTTCGCCGTCAGGCCGGCGCTCGCGTCGACCCCGAGCAGTGTCGGCGCCGGCTGGCCGTCGTACTCCACGCGGAGGGGGAGACGCTTGCCGATCGTGCCCTGCAGCGAGTAGACGAGCTGCTGGACGGCGAGCTCGGCGAGCTCCGCGTCGAGGTCGTCCGCCTCGAGCCAGCTGGCCTCGGGGACCTCGACGACGATGGCGTCGCTCGTCTCCACGACGGAGACGAAGCGGCCGCGGGGCCACGGGGTGCGGTAGTCGGGGTCGACCGGGTCGCCTGCCGTGACGGCCGCGGCGGAGGCGACGAGCGGGTCGATGCCGCTGGCCTGGCTGAACTCCCGGAAGAGCGCATCGCCCTGCGGGGTGTCGCCGACGTAGTAGACCGGCACGACGCTGACCTCGATGTCCGTGGGCGTGCCCGCCGGCTCGCTCGGCGTCGGCGGGGCGGCGTCGGTCGGCTCCTCGGCGGAGTCCGTGCTGTCCGAGCTGACGTCGTCGGTTGCGGGATCGTCGTCGCCGCAGGCGGCGGCGAGGCCGAGGACCAGCGCAGCGCCCGCGAGGGCCGCGGCAGTGCGACGAAGCCCGTGGTTGAGGGGGTGGCTCATGGGGGCGATCCTTTCGTGGTCGGCTGGCGGGTCAACGGACGGTGACGGTCCGCGTGTCGGTGTGGATGCTGTCGACCCCGTACTGCACCGTCACGGCGAGCTCGTAGTCGCCGTCGGCGAGGTCGGCGATGTCGGTCGTCACCTCCCACGTGCCGTTGTCGATCGGTGCGCTGCCCGAGCGCACGACCGCGTCGCCGTCGGCCCGCAGTTGCCAGGCGACGTCCGGCAGGTCGCGAGCGTCCGGGCCGACGATGCCGCGCAGTGTGAGCAGGTCGTCGACCTCGTGGCCCTCGACGGGGTCGGTGATGTTGACCGCCGCCAGCAGCGACGGGTCGCGGGGCACCTCCTGATCGGCTGCGCCCGGAGCGGCGAAGGTGACGGGCGTGGTGACTGCGAACGCGGCCTGCACGGTCAAGACCACCTGCTGCAGCGCGACGGCCGAAGCCGTGGGCCGGGCGCTGTCGAGCGTCACCACGATCCGGTCATCGGTGAGCGAGACGTCGACGAAAGAACCGTCGGACCACACCGTCCCGTAGTCGGGGTCCAGCGGCCCGGCGTCGACCTCGAGCAGCCGCAGCGCCTCGAGCGCGAGCACCGCCGGCTCGTCGCTCGGCGCCACGGCGTGGAACTCGCGGAAGAGGCGCTGGCCGTCGACGAACGTGTCGTCGATGAAGTACGCCGCCACGGCTGCCTGCCGCGGGTTCGGAGCCGCCGGCTCCGGACCCGGCTCATCGCCACCGCCGAGCTGGCCGGCGAGCGCCGCGAAGCCGACGACGGCCGCCGTGGCGGTCCCGGCGCCGACGAGCACGAGCGGCCAGTGCCGGCGGGAGCGGTTCCGTGCCGCCGTACGGCGCCGGATCTCGCCGAGGCGGTCGGCGGGGTCGATGTCGTCGACCGCGCCGTGGAGCAGCGCCCGCAGGTCGTCGTCGTGCTGGTCGGGGGACATCACGACCCCTCCTCGAGGCGATGAGCGGCCAACAGTGGCCGGAGGGCGGCGGAGCCGCGCGAGGCGTGGGCCTTGACCGAGCCACGGCTGATGCCGAGGGCGTCGGCGATCTCGGCCTCGGAGAGGTCGAGGTAGTAGCGCAGGGCGAGCACCTCGCGTTGGCGCCGAGGCAGCTGCGCAAGGGCGTCGAGCACCTGGCGACGACGGTCGTCGGCGAGCACCGGCGCGTCGGCGGGTGCCGCGAGGTCGACCTGGTGCTGGCGGGCCAGATAGCGCTGCACGACGCCACGGTGCCGCAGCGCGGATCGGGAGCGGTTGACGACCGCACGACGCAGGTAGGCCGGTGCGGCGGCGGGATCGGCGATCCGCTCCCAGCGGCGGTGCAGCTCGACGAAGACGTCCTGGACGATCTCCTCGGCGAGCCCGCTGTCGCGCACGAGCAGCACGGACAGGCGGACCAGGGGGTCCCAGTGCTCGACGTAGAGGAACTCCACCGCCTCGTCGGGGCTCACCGCCGACCACCCCGCAACGGCCCGGGGCGTGGCCGGGAGCACCGAGCTGCCGAGCACTGCATGGATGGTCACGTTAGTCAGACGCACGAGGGCCGCGGGTGGTTGACGCCCGCGTGGCGCGATCTGGGAGGGTGGCGGGGTGAGCGCCGATCCCGACTGCCTGTTCTGCAAGATCATCGCCGGCGAGATCCCGGGCGACTTCGTCCACCGCGGCGAGCGGACCGTCGCGTTCCGCGACATCAACCCGCAGGCCCCGGTCCACATCCTCGTCGTCCCGCGGGGCCATCAGCCCAACGCGGCCGCGACGGCTGCCGACGACGCTGCGGCGTTCGCCGACATCGCCGCCACGGCCAGGGCCGTCGCCGCCGCCGAGGGGTACGACGACTACCGCCTGGTCTTCAACACCGGCGCGGGCGCGGGGCAGACCGTCTTCCACACCCACGGTCACGTGCTGGCCGGGCGGTCGATGGACGAGCACCTCGCCTGAGCCGGGATCCAGGCCGAGCAGCGGAGCCGGCAATCGAAGAGTTCGCCGGACAAGTGTGACGCACGTGACATAGCCTCCGGGGATTCGTGCCCCCCGCCTTGGAGGATTCCCTTGTTTCGCCGCACTGCCTTCGGACTTCTTGCCGTCCTGCTCGCCGGCATCACCTGTGTCGTCACGGGTTCAGCGGCCGTTGCTGCCGACCGCGATTGCGGAGACTTCAGCAGTCAGCGAGCGGCGCAGATCTTCTTCCTGAACAACGGGGGTCCTCAGTCCGACCCCCATCGTCTGGACAGCGACGGCGACGGCGTGGTGTGCGAGTCGAACCCGGGGCCCTACTACTACGGGACGTCCCTGCCCGACGCGCCGACCCCGCAGCCCCAGGTCGCCGTCGTCCGTTCGGCGGTCAGCCTCACGGTTAGCCCTACGACCCGGATCGCCGGTGAGTCGTTCAAGATCGCGGTGTCGGTGCGCCCCGCCATCAGCCGGAGGGTCGTGATCGAGCGCAAGGTTGACGGACGCTGGAGGTCCTTCGCGTCAAGGACGACGGCGACCAGCGGCAGGACCACAGCGACCTTCAGGGCGCCGGGCGTTGCCACGGCCTACCGAGCCGTCGTGAAAGCGGTCACGAAGGGCAACAGGAAGTACTCCGGCGCCAGCAGCCAGGCGAGGTCGCTCCGGATCCAGCGCCAGCAGGTCGTCCTCAGCTTCGCGAACTACACGGTTGAGGCAGGCGAGCAGGCTCGTGCGCTGGTCACCATGACGCCGATCCGGTCCGGCCGGCCGGTGGCCCTGCGGACGTGGTCCGAGGGCTCCTGGACGACCGTGGCCACCAGTGTCCTGAACAGTTACGGGCGTGCGCGCTTCTCCCTGCCCGCCGAACTCGGCGACACCTCCTACCGCGCGGTCGTGCTGGCCCACCGCGGAGCCGCCGCCGCGCAGTCGTCGACCCGCACTGTGACCGGCGTCGATCTCACCGCCCCGCCGGTGCCGACCGGGCTGAGCGCTGCGCCCGGCGATGGCACGGTCCAGCTCACGTGGATCCCGGTCCTGTCGGCAGACCTCTCCCACTACCAAGTGTTGATGCGGACCGCGGACTCGGGCTGGACGATCGCCGCCACCACCAACTCGAGCAGTGTCCAGGTCTCCGCCCCGAACGGCGTGCCCCACTGGTTCACCGTCGCCAGTGTCGATCACGACGGCAACGTGTCCGCGATGGCCGCCCAGGTGACGGCGACGCCCCTGCCCGCCGTGGCGTTCGCCGCGGGCTGATCACCCGCGCGGTCCGGCGCCGCCCGCCTCGGTATCGAACTATCGGGAGGCGGCCGCGCGGGGCCCGGGCGTACGATGGAGGGGTTTCGTCCGCACGTAGGAAGGCCGCCCGTCCCGGGCATCGATGACCGAGAGCAACCCCTCGACCCCCGTCCCCCCCCGCCACACCGTGGTCGTGCCGACCAGCATCGACATGGTCACCCTCTTCGGGCCTGGCGACGAGCACCTCGGTGTCATCGAGCGTCGGCTCGGTGTCGAGGTCCACGTCCGCGGCAACCGGGTCACGCTCAGCGGCGAGTCACACGAGCTGGAGCTCGCGGAGAAGCTGATCAACGAGCTGATCGCCATCCTGCGCACCGGCCAGGGCATCACCGCCGAGGTGGTCGAGCGCGTCGAGGCCATGCTCCGCGCGGAGACCGCGACGTCCGAGCGGCCGGCTGACGTCCTCTCGCACAACATCCTCAGCAACCGCGGTCGCTCGATCCGTCCCAAGACGCTCAACCAGAAGCGCTACGTCGAGACCATCGACGCACACACGATCACCTTCGGCATCGGCCCGGCCGGCACGGGCAAGACCTACCTGGCGATGGCGAAGGCCGTGCAGGCGCTGCAGGCCAAGCAGGTCACCCGGATCATTCTCTCCCGCCCTGCGGTGGAGGCGGGCGAGCGGCTGGGCTATCTGCCCGGCACGCTCAGCGAGAAGATCGACCCCTACCTGCGCCCGCTGTACGACGCGATGCACGACATGCTCGACCCCGAGACCATCCCGAAGCTGATGGCCGCCGGCACGATCGAGGTCGCCCCGCTCGCCTATCTCCGCGGCCGCTCGCTCAACGACTCCTTCATCGTCCTCGACGAGGCGCAGAACACCACGCCCGAGCAGATGAAGATGTTCCTGACCCGGCTGGGATTCGGTTCCAAGATCGTGGTGACCGGGGACGTGACCCAGGTCGACCTGCCGTCGGGCACGTCCTCCGGCCTCCGGATCGTGGAGGGCATCCTCGACGGGGTCGAGGACCTCGCGTTCGTGCGCCTCACCAGCCAGGACGTCGTGCGCCACAAGCTGGTTGCCCGGATCGTCGCGGCCTACGACGACTTCGACGCCCAGCAGGAGGTGCGCCGCGACGTGCGCCAGGAACGGCGGCTGGGGGCCAAGGCCACCCGGCCCCGGAAGGAGGAGGACGCGGAGTGAGCATCGAGATCCTCGACGAGTCCGGCAGCGGCCTCGACGTCAAGCACTTCTCCCGTCTCGCCCGGTTCGTGATGGACCGGATGCGGGTCCACCCGCAGGCCGAGCTCTGCATCAAGGCTGTCGACGAGGACACCATCGCCGAGCTCAACGAGAAGTGGATGGAGAAGGAGGGCCCGACCGACGTGCTCGCCTTCCCGATGGACGAGCTGCGGCCCGGCCTCGTCAACGAGGAGCCCGAGGAGGGTGTGCTCGGCGACCTGGTGCTCTGCCCGACCGTCGCGGAGCGCCAGGGTGAGGCGGCCGGCCACGGCACGCTCGCCGAGCTCGAGCTGCTGACCACCCACGGCATCCTGCACCTGCTCGGCTACGACCACGCCGAGCCCGAGGAGCACAAGGTGATGTTCGGGCTGCAGGACCAGCTGCTCGCGCAGTGGCGCGATCAGCCGCGGGACTCGTGACCCGATGATCGCCGACAGTCTCTGGCCGCTCGTCGCGGCCTCCGTCCTCGTCGTCCTCGCGGGCCTCTTCGCCGCCGCGGACGCGGCCCTCGCCGGCTTCTCCCGGGCCCGCGCCCAGGAGATGGCGCAGGAGGGTCGCGGGGGAGCGGCGCGCCTTCTCGCCGTACTCGAGGACGCGCCGCGCCACCTCAACACCGCGCTCCTGCTGCAGCTGCTCTGCGAGATCGCGGCGGTCGTCGTGGTGACGCTGCACATCGACGAGCGGGTCGACGAGGCCTGGTGGGTGCGGGCCCTCATCGCGATCGGGACGATGCTGGTGGTCACCTTCGTGGTCATCGGCGTCGCGCCCCGCACCGTCGGACGTCAGCACGACGACACCGTCGCCATCTGGTCGGCCTGGCCACTGTCGGTCCTGACCGCGGTCCTCGGCCCGATCCCGCGGCTGCTGATCCTCGTCGGCAACGCGATCACCCCGGGCCGCGGCTTCCGTGAGGGACCGTTCCAGACGGAGACCGAGCTGCGCGAGCTCGTCGACATCGCCGAGGCCAGCGAACTCATCGAGGCCGACGAGCGCAAGATGATCCACTCGGTCTTCGAGTTCGGCGACACCACCGTGCGCGAGGTGATGGTCCCGCGCGGCGACGTCGTGTGGATCGAGGCCCACAAGAACCTGCGCCAGACCATGTCGCTCTTCCTGCGCTCCGGCTTCTCCCGCGTGCCCGTCATCGGCGAGAACCTCGACGACGTGCGCGGCATCGTCTATCTCAAGGACGTGGTGCGGCGTGACTTCGAGGCTCCCGACGTCGAGCTGACGCAGCGGGTCGAGGAGATCATGCGCCCGGTGCACTGGGTGCCGGAGTCCAAGCCCGTCGACGACCTGCTGCGCGAGATGCAGGCCAACCGGCAGCACGTCGCCGTGGTCGTCGATGAATACGGCGGCACCGCGGGCCTCATCACGATCGAGGACCTGCTGGAGGAGATCGTCGGCGAGATCACCGACGAGTACGACGCCGCGGCGGTCGAGGTCGAGCAGCTGGCCGCGGGCAACGGGGGTGGCGCGGAGCTGGTCCGGGTCTCCTCTCGCTATCCGGTCGACGACCTCGACGAGATCTTCGGGTTCGAGATCGAGGAGGAGGACGTCGACTCGGTCGGTGGCCTGCTCGCCAAGCATCTGGGCAAGGTCCCGATCCCGGGCTCGGTCGTCGAGGCGCACGGCCTGCGCTTCGAGGCGGAGCAGGCCGAGGGCCGGCGCAACCGGATCGGCACCGTCCTGATCTCGCGGGTTGCGGTCCCCGAACCCGCGGCGGCGGACTGAGTCCCGAGCCGAGTCCACGCCGAGTCCGGGCCGACGCTCAGGCGCCGGGGACGATCCGCAGGTCGCGGACGGCGCCGCCGTCGAGCGCGGCCAGCGCCTCGGTGTAGGCGGCGGAGTCGTGCGCGGCGATCGCGGCCTCGACGCTCTCGAACTCGATGAGCACCGAGCGCTGCTCGAGCCCGGCCTCATAGACCTTCGCCGGCATGCCGCGGGCGAGGAACGTGCCGCCGGCGTCCATGAGCGCAGGGCCGGCCAGCGCGGCGTAGGCCGCCAGCTTCTGCTCGTCGCTGATCTCGCGGTAGGTGCTGATCCAGTAGGCAGGCATGGAGGCATCCTGCCCGACGCGATGCCCGGCTGAGAGAATCACCCCATGACCGACCTCTCCGCCCTCTCCAGCGAGGACAAGAAGCTCGTCACCCTCGCCCGCGCCACGCGCGCGCGCATCCAGGCCGCGGAGGGCGCCGCGGTCCGCGACACCGACGGGCGCACCTATGCCGCCGCGACGGTCGACCTGCCGTCCCTGCAGCTCACGGCCGTCCAGGCGGTCGTGGCGATGGCGCTCGCCTCGGGCTCCAGCGGTGTCGACGCCTGTGTCGTGCTGGGGGATGGGAGTGAGCTGGCGGCGCCCGACGGCGCCGTACTGACGGACTTCCGGGGGGCCGACGGCGTGACGGTCCACCTCGGTGATGCCCGCGGCACCATCGCCCTCACCACGGTGATCTGACCACGCCGCCCCCGCAGATCGCCGGCCCGCGGCGGCCTGCGCCCGGTCCACGACTTCGGAGCCTGGCCGACCGCCCACTAACCTGCTGCGGTGAGCACCCGCGCCCAGCAGTACGACGCCCGCGTCACCGCGCGCACCGAGCTCACGCCGCACCTGGTCCGCCTGGTCCTCGAGGCGCCCGACTTCGTGTCCACGGGGATCGCCGACGAATGGGTCGGTCTCGTCGTCCCCGGGCAGTTCCAGAGCCGCTACTACACCGTGCGCTCGATCGACGACGCCCGGATCGAGGTGGACGTCGTGGTCCACGACGTCGGGCTCGTCACCGAGTGGGCGAAGGACGACCCGGTCGGCCAGCGGGTGACGCTCACGGAGCCCAAGGGATCCTTCCTCCCGCCGCCGGACGCCGGCTGGCTGCTGCTCGTCGGCGACCTGACCGCCCTGCCCGCCATGGCGCGGATCGGGCGCGAGCACGCTGCACGGCTCCCGGTCCGGATCCACGCGGAGGTGCCGGCCGACTCCCGTATCACCGACTACTTCGCCGACGGCGTCGAGGTCGCCTGGTTGCCCGGCGACGGTCCCAGCCGGCTGGCCGAGGCCGTCCGGGCCATCGACTTCCCTGACGGCCCGGGATACTTCTGGATGGCGGGGGAGTCCGCGCAGATGCGGGCGATCCGCAAGCACCTGATGCGCGAGCGCGGGCTGCCGAGCACCCACTACGACGTGATGGGCTACTGGCGCTCCGTGGCGCAGCGCCAACCCCGGGCAGTGGATCCGGGACCGATCTGGCGCGCGGGCAAGGCTGCCGGCAAGTCCGACGAGGAGATCTGGGCCGACTACGACGCGGCACAACAGGGAGCACAGGGAGCACAGCAGTGAGCGGACGCGACTTCGACCACGAGGGTGACGACTTCGACGACGAGCTCGACGAGGACTTCGACGAGGACCTCGGGGCGCTCCCACCGCCGGCCGCACCGGTCTTCGCGACCGGCGAGGTCCCCGACGGCTACCGCAGCGGCTTCGCCTGCTTCGTCGGTCGTCCCAACGTCGGCAAGTCCACGCTCACGAACGCGGTCGTCGGGCAGAAGATCGTCATCACCTCCGACAAGCCGCAGACCACCCGCACCGTCGTCCGCGGCATCGTGCACCGTGAGGACGGCCAGCTCGTGCTGGTCGACACCCCGGGCCTGCACCGGCCCCGGACGCTGCTGGGCGAGCGCCTCAACGACCTCGTCAAGACCACCTGGGCCGAGGTCGACGTGGTCGCCGTCTGCTTCCCCGCCGACGAGAAGATCGGCCCGGGCGACACCTTCCTCGTCAACGAGCTGGCAAAGGTCCGCCGGACGACCAAGATCGCCGTGGTCACCAAGACCGACCTCGCCACCCCGGAGCGGATCGCCGAGCACCTGCTCGACATCACCGCGCTGGGCGCCGCCACGGGCACCGAGTGGGCCGAGATCGTCCCGGTGTCGTCGGTCGCCGGCGACCAGATCGACCTGCTCGGCAGCCTCCTCGTCGGCCTGATGCCGGAGGGTCCGCCGCTCTATCCCGACGGTGACCTCACCGACGCCCCCGAGGAGATCCTCGCCGCCGAGCTGATCCGCGAGGCCGCCCTCGATGGTGTGCGCGACGAGCTGCCGCACTCCATCGCCGTCGTCGTGGAGGAGATGGGCCTGCGCGAGGACCGGCCCGAGGACAAGCCGCTGCTCGACATCCACGCCAACCTCTACGTCGAGCGCGACTCGCAGAAGGGCATCGTCATCGGCAAGAAGGGCGCCCGGTTGCGGCAGGTCGGCACCGTGGCCCGCCAGCAGATCGAGGCCCTCCTCGGCACGCCGGTCTACCTCGACCTGCACGTCAAGGTCGCCAAGGACTGGCAGCGTGACCCGCGCCAGCTGCGCAAGCTGGGGTTCTGAACGACCGAGAAGCCGTCAGTCCAAGGCCCAGCAGCGGCCGAAGTTCTGGCCCATCTGCCACTGCTCGCGCGTCGGCCACTCATAGCCCCAGCGGAAGGACAGGGGGTCGTCCGCCCGCTCGGCCGCAGCGTCCTCGCAGCGGTTCTGCCCGGCGGCCTTCGCGGCCTTCGCGCCCGGGTACTTCGTGGCCTCGAAGGTGATGACGTCGATCGCCCGCCACCGGTGCTCCTCCGAGCAGCGGACCCGTTCGAAGTCGGCGGAGTCGGGGGCCGCCGTACCGCACATCGCGAAGCGGTCGGGGACGCCATCGGCCAGCACGCCGCGGACGCTCGCGGTCAGCTCGGCGAGGGTCTCCGTGCCCGAGAGCACCACGGCGTCGCAGCGGAACCACTCGGCGCCAGCGTCGGACTCCTCCACGGTGGGGGTGAACCAGACCGGCCGGATCATGCTCAACCGCAGGCGTCGCTGCCCACCGCCGACGTACTTCTCGAGCGCCGGACGGCAGGACGCCGCGACCCGCGCCTGGACGTGCTCGGAGTCGACGGCCAGCAGGTGGCCGTCGACGACGGCGTCGATCTCGCCGACGGCGACCGTCTCGCTGGTGTGCGGACCGGTGCAGGGCACGGGCTCTGCCTCGGTGGTCGGGGCGACGGCGCTGTCGAACGGCAGGGCGTAGCAGGCCCGCGACGCCGGGCCGGCCGGCGGGTCGGCGGCTGCGCTCGGAGTGGTGGGTGAGGGATCGGGCTGCTCGGGGGTGTCCTCGCCGCACCCGGCGAGCGCGCCCACGGCGACCATGAGCAGGGCAGCGACGGCAGCCCGCAGAGGCAGGGCCGGACGGCCTCCCGCGCGGGTCATTCGCTGGTCCTCGCCCAGCACACCGAGTGCCGGATGCCGGCCTCCCACTCGGGCTGGTGGAAGAACGTGTAGCCGTAGTCGAACTCGGCCGGGTAGTTCAGCCAGGCGAAGAGGGAGCGGTTGCAGAACGCCTGGGTGCGGCTCTCCATCACCTTGTCGCCGGGGTAGTCGTCCTCGGGCTCGCCGATCTTCACCACGGTCGCCGCACGCCAGTCGTGCTTCTGCGAGCACGGCACCTTCTCGCCGTCGGCGACCGACGGACCGCGCGCGCAGCTGAGCCACGCGTCGTCCGGGCGGCCCTCGAGCATGCCGCGGGCGGTCTCCGGCAGTGGGCGGTACGACGTGCTGGCGCTGTTGCCGCCGATGACATCGCACCGATACCAGCGCGCACCCTTGTCCCAGGCCTTCTCGGACGGCCGGAACCAGGCCCAGCTCAAGGTGGTCCGCAGCACCAGGCTCGCGTCCGCGCCGACGAACTCGGCGAAGCCGGCCGAGCAGGTGCGGTAGGCGAACCGGCCCAGGGCCTCGTCCTCGTAGTCCGCATCGTCGAAGGACTCGGGGAGCTCGCCGGTCAGGAAGGTCTCGGCCGTGTGCTCCTCCGTGCAGGCCACGGCGCGGGTGGCGTTCGCCGGCAGGGCGACGTCCTCGGGTGTCAGCTGCCGGCAGAGGCCGGTCTCGGGGACCTCCTGGGAGTCGACCAGCTCGGGGTCGGTGTTGTCGCCCTGGTCGTCGGTGCCGCAGGCGCCGAGGAGCGTCGCGACCACGGCGAGCGCGAGGGTGGCGAGGGCGCGCCGTGGCGTCATCGTGTCCCTCCTCGTCCGTCCCGCTGCCGATCTCGCTGTGCCGGAGTGGCCCGGCCCCCGGCCGCGCACCCCCCGTGCGTCAGTCCAGCAGCAACGCCGCGATGGTAGCGCCCAGCTCGTAGGCCGCCGCCTCCGCGACCTCGTCGACCGGACCGAGCACCCCGAGGACGTCGTACCCCTGGCGCCAGCCGAGGGCGCCGACGATCGACTGGACCGAGCGCTCCGCGCCGGTCAGGTCGTAGCGGCCGTGCAGCCACAGGCCGTAGGGGCGACCCGCGCTCGACGACCCCGGCGCGCCGGCGCCGTCCGCCGGCGCACCGGAGTCGTCGAGCGCTCCGCCGACGGCGAGGAAGGTCGAGTCGAAGAAGTGCTTGAGGGCCCCGGACATGTAGCCGAAGTTCGCGGTGGTGCCGAGGACGTAGCCGTCGGCGGCCAGCACGTCGTCCGCGTTCGCCTCCAGCGCCGGTCGTACGACGACCTCGACCCCGCCGCTCGCCTGCAGGTCGTCGTCCTGGGCTCCGGCGACGACTCGCTCGAGCAGGGTCTGCATCGAGCGGCTGGGGGAGTGGTGGACGACGAGGAGTCTCGGCACCGTCCCAGACTACGGTCGGCGGCTGCTAGTCTGGTCCCGTCATGATGCGAGCCCTCCTTCTTAGCGGCCGCAGCGAGGTCTGAACCAGCCGGACCCCCTCGCTGCGGAGTGAGTCGTGCGCCCGGCGCCCACCTCTGAGACACCACCAGCCGAGGAAGTCATGACCATCAAGCACGTCACCGTCCCGCAGCAGCAGCCGAGCGGGATGCCGTTCCAGCGCTACACCGCCTTCGAGCCCGTCACGGTCCCCGACCGGACCTGGCCCGACCAGAAGATCACCCGCGCACCGCGGTGGCTCTCCACCGACCTGCGCGACGGCAACCAGGCGCTCATCGACCCGATGAGCCCCTCGCGCAAGCTGAAGATGTTCGAGCTCCTGGTGCAGATGGGCTACAAGGAGATCGAGATCGGGTTCCCGGCCGCGAGCCAGACCGACTTCGACTTCGTGCGCCAGCTCGTCGAGGAGGACCGGATCCCCGAGGACGTCCGGGTCTCCGTCCTCACCCAGGCCCGCGAGGACCTGATCGCCCGCACCGTCGAGTCGCTGGCGGGCGCCGCGCGGTCGACGGTGCACCTCTACAACGCGACCGCGCCGCTGTTCCAGCGGGTCGTCTTCGGTGTCACCGAGGCGGAGTGCATCGCGATCGCCACCCGTGGCACCGAGTGGGTGATGAAGTACGCCGACCAGCTGTTGGGCGACGCCGATTTCGGCTACCAGTACAGCCCCGAGATCTTCACGCAGACGCCGACCGACTTCGCGCTGGAGGTGTGTGAGCGGGTCTCCGACGTGTGGCAGCCGGAGGCCGGTCGCGAGATCATCCTCAACCTGCCGGCGACGGTCGAGATGTCGACGCCCAACACCTATGCCGACCAGATCGAGTACTTCGGCCGCAACCTCAGCCGGCGCGAGCACTCGATCATCAGCCTGCACCCGCACAACGACCGGGGCACGGCCGTGGCGGCGTCCGAGCTGGCGCTGATGGCCGGCGCCGACCGCGTGGAGGGCTGCCTCTTCGGGCACGGCGAGCGCACCGGCAACGTCGACCTGGTCACCCTCGGCATGAACCTCTTCAGTCAGGGCATCGACCCGCAGGTCGACTTCTCCCAGATCGACGAGATCCGCCGCACGGTCGAGTACTGCACGCAGCTGCCGGTGCACCCGCGGCACCCCTGGGCCGGCGACCTGGTCTACACCGCCTTCTCGGGCTCCCACCAGGACGCGATCAAGAAGGGTCTGGAGGACCTGGACCGGATCGCCGCCGAGCAGGGCAAGCCGGTCGGCGAGGTCCCGTGGGAGGCGCCCTACCTGCCGATCGACCCGAAGGACGTCGGGCGGACCTACGAGGCGGTCATCCGGGTCAACAGCCAGTCCGGCAAGGGCGGCGTGGCCTACGTGCTCAAGGCCGAGCACAGTCTGGACCTGCCGCGTCGGGCACAGATCGAGTTCAGCCGGGTCATCCAGCAGCGCACCGACGCCCAGGGCGGCGAGGTGACGCCGGAGGAGATCTGGTCGATCTTCCGCGCCGAGTACCTGGACCGCGAGGAGCCCTACGACCTGGTCGCCTTCTCCTCGACGACCGACCAGGACGGCGACGACCGCCAGGAGGTCCGCCTGCGGGTCCGCGGCGACGAGCAGTCCTTCACCGGCATGGGCAACGGTCCGGTGGCGGCGTTCGTCGACGGCATGCGCCAGGCGGGGTCGGACATCCGCGTCCTCGACTACGCCGAGCACGCGCTGTCCTCCGGGGGCGACGCGATGGCGGCGGCCTACGTCGAGTGCGAGATCGCCGGCGAGATCGTGTGGGGCATCGGCATCCACCACAACATCGTCACTGCCTCCCTGCGAGCGGTGGTGTGCGCGGCCAACCGCGCCCAGGCGCAGACCATCCCGGCGGGCGGCTGACATGGCGGGGGGACGGGCTGCGCTCGCCTCGGAGCAGGTCGGCCAGCTCTTCGTGGAGGGCCGGCGCGGACGCGACCGGCTCGAGTTCACCGAATACGGCTCCGGCGACGCCTGGCTCGTCCTCCTGCCCCCGCTGCTGGTGCCGCGCAGCGTCCACGCCCACACCGCGCGCACCCTCGCCGCGGCCGGCCTGCACGTGGTCGTCCTCGACCTGTTGGGCCACGGGCGCTCGGACCGCCCGGCGGACCCGCTGGCCTACTCGGTGACGTCCTTCGCGAGGCAGGTCGTGGCCCTGCTCGACGAGGTCGGCGCCAGGCAGGCCGTCATCGGTGGCAGCTCGTGGGGCGCCAACGTCGCCCTCGAGGTCGCCGCGTCCACGCCTGACCGGGTCTCGGGACTGGTGCTCGACGCGCCCGTCCTCGACAACGCCCTTGCGCTCCAGCTCGCGGTCCTCGCGCCGTCGATGTACGCCGCCCGCTACGCGCCGCTCGCGATGAACGCCGTGCGGTTGGCGACCCGGCCCGTGCCGCGGCGCCTGCTGCCGGCGTGGCTGCGGGTGGTCCGCGACACCCTCGACGCCCGACCGGCGCCGGTTGCCGCCCTGCTGCACGGCGTGCTCTTCGGCCGCTTCGCGCCCTCGCACGAGGAGCGCGCCGCCCTCACGGTGCCGACGCTCGTGCTGGCCCGGCCGGCGGACCCGTTCCACCCGGTCGGTGACGCCGAGATGGTCGCGGAGGAAATCCCCGGCGCGACCCTCGAGCGGGCCGAGGCGGCGCTGGAGTGGCGGCGGCGCCCGGAGCGGATCGACCTGCTCGTCACCCGGTTCGCACGCGACTGCACCAAGTCCTCGCTGCGGTCGCGGCGGCCCCGCTCGACCGGCGCCTGAGACGGACGGACGAGCGTGCCTCGCAGGGTCAGCAGCCTGCGGCGTACACGTAGCAGCGCAAGGCGGGCTCGCGCCGCAGCAGCGGGGCGCCGCTGAAGGTCACCAACGGCACCACCGTGCTCACGAGGCTGGGCAGCGCGGTGAGCACCGGCGTGAACGACGCGACGTCGAGTGGATCGATGCCCGGCATGTGGAGGCGGCCGCAGAGCGAGCGGTCGATCCGCGAGAGCCGGGCCGGACCGGCGTGGTCCAGCGCGTCCATCACGACGGCGTAGGTGGCTGGGCTGACAGTCCCGGTGGTGACGTGCTCCCAGGGGTCGAGCGGGCAGACGTCCTGAACGCGGATGTTGGCGATGCGGCCCCTGCCGGTGGTGAGTCCCGACGACGGCGGCGGCGTCACGACCTCGTCGAGCATCGTGTAGACGTTCGTGTAGTCGATGCCCGCGAAGGTCTCCGCCCTGCTGTTGAGCGCGTTCATGAAGCTCGACCCGGCCTGCTGCTGCCACACCGCAGGCACGCACGTCGTCAGCCCGACGAGGCAGCCAGGGATGGAGCGGGTGCCGTGGTTGGACGGCGCCATGCCGACCAGCTCCGCCACCTTGGCGCGGGTGTCGGGCCAGAAGCGCAGAGCCCACCGGGGGCTCATCCCGCCCTGGCTGTGACCGAGGATCGCGATCCTGCGCCCCGTCGTGCGATACATCGTGCGGATCGCGTGGACGAGGTACTGCCCGGCGACCTGGATGTCCCCGAACGTGTGGTGCGGCATCGTCACGTAGCAGTAGTAGCGGCCTGCCTTCGCGAATAGCGGCGCCCAGTTCCAGGAGTAGTTCTCCTCCGGCGTCACGCTGGTCGCCGGATTGAGCAGGATCGGGCGCGGGCCGGTCCGCGGGTTGCCGTGGCAGTCCAGCGAGGCGTCCAGGGTCCGGGCCGGGACGGTCAGCCGCGGGCCGGGCCGGTCGATCGGGGCGTAGGGCGGTGTGCCGCCGTCCGCGTGCGCGGGGACGGCCGTGATCGGCCCCGGACCGAGCAGCAGGACCGCGAGCAGGAGGGCCAGGGCGGTGACGAGTCGGCGCACGGAAGGCCCAACGGTCAGGCCTGCGGACCGGTTATGGCGGGACCTCTTCCGACGGGTCTGATCGAGCGGACCTCGCGGGGTGGCGCCACCGTAGTGTCGGTCCCGCCCGCCACAATGGACGGGTGCTCTACCGGGACGAGGCGATCGTGCTGCGCACCCACAAGCTGGGTGAGGCAGATCGGATCGTCACCCTCCTGACCCGCCAGCACGGTCGGGTGCGGGCCGTGGCCAAGGGCGTACGACGGACCACCTCGCGGTGGGGCTCGCGTCTCGAGCCGTTCACGCACGTCGACCTCCAGCTGGCCATCGGCCGCAACCTCGACACGGTGACCCAGGCGGAGACCCGGGGCACCTACGGCGCGTCGATCGGCGCCGACTACGACCGCTACACCGCCGGCACGGCCATGCTGGAGACCGCCGAGCGGCTGGTCTCCGAGGAGCGGGAGCCCGCCCGCCAGCAGTTCTCGCTGCTGCTCGGCGGACTCGCGGCGATGGCCTCGGGGGAGCGGCGTCCCCACCACGTGCTCGACTCCTACCTGCTGCGCGCCCTCGCGGTCGCCGGCTACGCGCCCGCCTTCGTCGAGTGCGCGCACTGCGGCCGCCCGCCGGTCAACGCCGACGGCGTGCTGGGCCAGCACCGATGGTTCAACCCGTCGATGGGGGGCGTGCTCTGCTCCACCTGCCGGGTGCCCGGGTCCGCGAGCCCCGCCGCCGAGACGCTCACCCTGCTCGGGGCGCTCCTCGCCGGAGACTGGCCGGTCATCGAGGCCGCGGAGCCGCGCCACGTCAAGGAGGGCAGTGGGCTGATCGCCGCCTTCGTCCAGTGGCAGCTCGAGCGGGGCCTGCGCTCGCTCGCCTACGTCGAGCGGTGAGTGGCTGGGCCGACCAGCCCCGGGCCCTGACAGACTGACGCCGTGACACGCGCCTCCCGTCGTACCCGCGCCGCAGCGGCCGCTGCCGCCCGGCGCACCGAGGTCCGCCCGCCGGCACCGCACCCGTCCGGCGCGCGTCCGCCGGCGATCCCGGCCGAGCTCGTGCCCCATCACGTCGCGATCGTGATGGACGGCAACGGTCGGTGGGCCAAGGAGCGTGGACTGCCGCGCACGAGGGGCCACGAGGAGGGCGAGTCGAGCCTCTTCGACGTCGTGGAGGGTGCCATCGAGATCGGCGTGAAGGCGATCTCCGCCTACGCGTTCTCGACGGAGAACTGGTCGCGCAGTCCCGACGAGGTGAAGTTCCTGATGGGCTTCAACCGCGACGTGATCCGCCGTCGGCGCGACGAGATGCACGAGCTCGGCGTCCGGGTCCGCTGGGCAGGCCGGGCGCCGCGTCTGTGGAAGTCGGTCATCACCGAGCTGCAGGTCGCCGAGGAGATGACCCGGCACAACGACGTGCTGACGTTGACGATGTGCGTCAACTACGGCGGTCGCTCGGAGCTCGGCGACGCCGCACGCGCGCTCGCGCAGGACGTGGCCGCCGGCCGGGTCAACCCCGACCGGGTCGACGAGCGCACCCTCGGCCGCTACCTCTACGTGCCCGAGCTCGCCGAGGCCGACCTGATCTGGCGGACGTCGGGGGAGCAGCGGCTGTCGAACTTCATGCTCTACCAGGCGGCGTACGCCGAGTTCGTCTTCTCCGACGTGCTGTGGCCCGACGTCGACCGGCGACACCTGTGGGCGGCCGTGGACGAGTACGCCCGGCGCGACCGCCGCTACGGCGGCGCCGAGCCCAACCCCGAAGCGCCTGCCTGAGTCGCCAGTGATCCAGATCACGTCCAAGGTCGGGACGAAGGTCTCGCCTCGTGTGGTGAACCTTCACTAGATTCTGCCTTGGGACTCGTCATGGGGATGTTGTCGCCGGATGTGTCGACCTGAGTCCTGTCCGCACTGCCGCCATGGGGTGGCAGTGCCTCGACAGGAGGGAACCCATGTCCATCTCGCGGAGCATCTCTGCGCCCACCGGATTCGTCCGACTCGCCGTCGCCCTGGCGCTCGCCACCGGTCTGACGTTCGTCATCGGCTCCGGCTCGCCCGCCTCCGCCGCGACCGAGTGCACGGTCACGAAGGCGACGGTCACCCAGACCTCGGCCCGCCTGACCGAGATCCGGGAGCGGCGCGCCAAGGTCATCAAGCGTCTCGGCGTCGACCAGCGCCGCGTCGCCCGCCTCGAGCGCAGCATCCGGTCGCACCGCACGCCGGCCAAGGTCCGTGCCCTGCGCGCGGCCAAGGCGGAGGTCCGGGTGGAGCGGGGCCGCCTCACCACGCTCAATGAGCGCGCCGTCCCGGCCCGCAAGAAGGTGCTCGCGGCGCGGGTCGCCCACCAGCTCTGCATGAGCGAGAGCCCCTCCGAGATCGAGCTGTTCGACCTGCTCGACACCCTGGGCCTCACCCCGCTGCTGGAGATGCTGGGCCTGCCGCAGCTGCTCGTGGAGCTCGGCGTCGTGGACCTGCTCGAGATGCTCGGCCTGGCCGACATCCTCGAGGACCTCGGCCTCGGCAGCCTGATCGGCCGCTGACGCAGCCCCCGGTCGTCGAGGAGCTTGCGCAGCAAGCGTCTCGAGACGCCGGTGCCTCCTGCGCCGGACCTGTCCGGTCCGGTGCAGGGGTTGCGGTGGTCTCGAGGCGGCCGCGGCCGGCCTCCTCGACCAACGGGGAGCGGGGGTGGGTCCTGCGTCAGTCAACGTGGCGCAGCAGCGCGGCGGAGCGGAGCGACGACGCGCTCGCGCAGTTCAACTCAGTGCTCGTCGTAGTGGGCGCCGTGGGCAGCGTGCCGGTGGCCGTCGTGGACGTAGTCGACGTGGTCGTCGTGGGGCACGGCCAGGTGTCCGCAGCCGGGGCCGTGGTCGTGGGGGTGCTCGCCGGTCCGCTCGTGCAGGTCGGGCTGTCCCTCGGCGAACGGCTCGCGCAGGCGCGCGCGGTGCCGCAGCCAGCCCCCGATCGGCCACGCGATGACATAGCAGCCGAGCGCAAGGAGCACGATCGTCGGGCCGGGCGCCACCGTGGCTCGGTACGACGCCAGCGTGGCCACCACGAGGCCTCCGACCGACGCCAGGACGCCGAGGCCCATGGCGGCGGCGAGCGTCGTGCGGAACGACCGGGTCAGCTGCTGCGAGGTCGCGACGGGCACGACCATCAGCGCCGAGACCAGCAGGAGGCCGACGGTGCGCATGGCGACCGTGACGCTCACGGCGGCGAGGACGGCGACCAGCACGTTGTAGAACCGGACCCGCAGGCCCGCGACGCGGGCGAACTCCTGGTCCTGGGCGACAGCGAACAGCTGCGGCGCGAGGCCGACGCAGAGGCCGACGACAGCGATGGCCAGCACCATCGTGACCAGTACGTCCTGGGGGGAGATCGTGGTCAGCGACCCGAAGAGGTAGCGGTTGAGGGCGGCGCCGCTCGCGCCGGACAGCCCACTGATGAAGATGCCGCCGGCGAGACCGCCGTAGAACAGCAGCGCCAGGGCGACGTCGCCGTTGGTCTGGCCGCGTTCGCGGATGACCTCGATCAGCACCGCGCCGACGACGGCGACGAGGACGGCCATCCACAGCGGCGAGGCGCCCGTCGCCAGTCCGAGGGCGACGCCGGTGACGGCGACGTGGCCGATGCCGTCGCCCATCAGCGCGAGCCGGCGCTGGACCAGGAAGGTCCCGATGGCGGGCGCGGCCAGCCCGGTCAGCAGCGCGGCGATGAGGGCCCGCTGCATGAAGGGTTGGGCGAAGAGCTCCGCGGGACTCACCGGGCGCCTCCGTTGCGGTCGATCGGCGAGGCGACGTGGGGGACGTGGTCGACCTGCACGGGCGCCGTGCCCGGGGCCGTGTGGTGCGGCTCGTGATGGTGGTGGTGCGTGTGGGTCTCCGCGAACCACGGCTGGTGGACCTCGTGGTCGCGCAGTGCCGGGCCGTCGTAGGCGACGCGGCCGTCGCGCAGCACCACTGCCCGGTCGACCAGCGGCGCCAGCGGGCCGAGCTCGTGGGCGACGAGGACGATGGTCGCCCCTCGTTCCTTGAGGAGCGCGAGCGTGTCGGCGAGCACCTGCTGGTTGGGCAGGTCGACGCCGGCGGTCGGCTCGTCGAGGAAGAAGAGCTCCGGCTGTCCGGCCAGCGCACGTGCGATGAGGACGCGCTGCTGCTGCCCGCCCGACAGGTTGCTGACGGCGTCACGCCGGCGGTCGGCGAGCCCCACGACCTCGAGGGCTTCGTCGATCGCCGCGCGGTCGGTCCGCGACAGCGGCCGCAGGAGACGTCGGCGGGTCAGCCGGCCCGCTGCCACGACCTCCCACACCGACGCGGGTACGCCGGAGGTCGCGGTGGCGCGCTGAGGGACGAAGCCGATCCGCTCCCAGGCGTCGTACGACGCGAGCGGCGTGCCGAAGAGCCGCACCTCACCCGCGGTGAGGGCGTTGAGGCCGACGAGGGCGCGGACGAGCGTGGACTTCCCCGAGCCGTTGGCGCCCATCAGGGCGAGGAAGGCGCCGTGGCCGACCTCGACGTCGATGCCACGCAGCACGGGTCGGCCGCCGAGGGAGACGTTGCCTCCCCGCATCGAGACGGCCGTGCCCGGCTGCGGTGTGGTCATGAGCAGTCGAGTGCGGTGCGGATCGCGGCGAGGTTGGCGTTCATGATGCTGAGGTAGTCGTCGTCCGAGTTCGCATCGGCGAGGCCCTCGAGCGGGTCGAGGGTCGCGGTGCTCAGGCCGAGGTCGGCAGCGAGGTTCTCGCCCAGGGCGGGCTTGAGGGGCTCACTGAACACGGTGGTGATCCCTTCGGTCTCGATCAGCTCCTGCAGCTCCCCCAGGGCGGCGGGCGTGGGCTCGGCGTCGGGGGACAGTCCGACGATGGAGGCCACGTGGAGACCGTACTTCTCCAGGTAGCCGAAGGCGTCGTGGGACACCACGATCGTGTCACGCTCGCACGAGGCCAGGCCAGTCGCCCACGTGTCGTCGAGTGCCTCGAGCTCGGTGCGCAGGTCGTCGGCGTTGCCGCGATAGGTGTCGGCCTGGTCCGGGTCGACGTCGGCCAGCTGGTCTGCGACGGTGTCGGCCACGTCGGCCACGCGCAGCGGGTCCAGCCAGAAGTGGGGGTCCGCGTCGCCGTGGTCGTGATCGTGGCCGTGCTCGTCGTGGCCCTCCTCGTCGGCGTGCTCGGCGTGCTCCTCCTCGGTCTCCCCGGCGTACTCCTCGTGGTTCTCGGCCGATTCCTCCACGGCGAGGAGGTCGGCGGCGTCGCTGACGTCGAGCACGACGCCGGTGGCGTTCTGCTCCACGGTGTCGTCGACCGCCGGCTGGAAGTCGGCCTGCAGCACGACGAGGTCGGCCCCACTGACGATGGCGGTCTCCTGCACACCGAGCTCGAGGTCGTGGGCCTCGCCGCCCGGCTGCGTCAGCAGCTCGACAGTGGTGCCGGTGTCCTCGCTGACCCGCTCGGTGACCCACGCCAGGGGGTAGAAGGCGGCAGCGACGGTGACCTCGCCGTCGTCGGAGGCGCTGTCGCTGAAGGCGGAGCACCCCGTTCCGAGCAGGGCGACGCAGCTGACGAGGGCGAGTCCGGGGATCAAGCGCATGAGAATCATTCTCATTCGAGCGACGCGGGAGGTCAAATCGTCGGACACGGCCTGCGTAGAGTGCGGGCGTGCTCGTCGTCAACCGCTTCCGTGCCCCCGCGGGCGACCCGCGGGACCTGCGCGCCGACCTTCGGGTCGTGCACGACCTGCTGGCCGGCTCGACGGGCTACGTCGAGGGCCACGTCGGCCGCAACCTCGACGACCCCGACCTGTGGGTGCTGACCACGCGCTGGGAGAGCACCGGGGCCTACCGCCGGGCCCTGTCGACCTACGACTTCAAGCTGCACGGGCTCCCGCTGATGATCAGCGCGCTCGACGAGCCCAGCGCCTACGAGCTGGTCGAGCCCGATAGCGTGCTCAACGTCGCCGAGCCTCGCGTAACCTAGGCCGTTGCTACCGGGGCCGTCGCTCCGCGACCGCACAGCCCGCCCGGCAGCCAGCCGGGCTCACCCATAGAAGGAATCACCGTGGCCAAGCCGCCTCCGTCCACCATCGACCAGGTCGTCTCGCTCGCGAAGCGCCGAGGCTTCGTCTACCCCTGCGGGGAGATCTACGGCGGCACCCGCTCCGCCTGGGACTACGGTCCGCTGGGCGTCGAGCTCAAGGAGAACATCAAGCGCCAGTGGTGGCGCTCGATGGTGCAGAGCCGCGACGACGTCGTCGGCCTCGACTCCTCGGTGATCCTCCCGCGTCAGACGTGGGAGGCCTCCGGCCACGTCGCCACGTTCAACGACCCGCTCACCGAGTGCCAGTCGTGCCACAAGCGTTACCGCTACGACCACCTCCAGGAGGAGTACGCGGAGAAGAAGGGGCTCGACGACCCCGCCGCCGTCGACCTCAAGGACGTCGTCTGCGTCAATTGCGGCACCCGCGGCGCGTGGACCGAACCCAAGCAGTTCTCCGGCATGCTCAAGACCCACCTCGGTGTGGTCGAGGACGAGTCCGGTTTGCACTACCTGCGTCCCGAGACCGCGCAGGGCATCTTCCTCAACTTCGCCAATGTGGTCACCAGCCAGCGGATGAAGCCGCCGTTCGGCATCGCCCAGATCGGCAAGAGCTTCCGCAACGAGATCACGCCGGGCAACTTCATCTTCCGCACGCGCGAGTTCGAGCAGATGGAGAGGGAGTTCTTCGTCAAGCCGGGCGAGGACGACGAGTGGCACCAGTACTGGATCAACGAGCGCCTCGAGTGGTACGTCGGGCTCGGCATCGAGCGCGACAACCTGCGCCTCTTCGAGCACCCGAAGGAGAAGCTGTCGCACTACTCCAAGGGCACCACGGACATCGAGTACCGGTTCGGGTTCTCGGGCTCGGAGTGGGGTGAGCTCGAGGGCATCGCCAACCGCACCGACTTCGACCTGTCGACCCACGCCGAGCACTCGGGCAAGGACCTGTCCTACTTCGAGCAGGCGACCAACACCCGCTACACGCCTTACGTCATCGAGCCGGCCGCCGGCCTGTCGCGCAGCCTGATGACCTTCCTCGTCGACGCCTACGCCGAGGACGAGGCGCCCGACACCAAGGGCGGCGTGCGCAAGCGCACCGTGCTGCGGCTCGACCCGCGCCTGGCGCCGGTGAAGGTCGCCGTACTCCCGCTGAGCCGCAACGAGGACCTCACGCCCAAGGCGAAGGCCGTGGCCACCGAGCTGCGTGCGATCTGGAACATCGACTTCGACGACGCCGGCTCGATCGGCAAGCGTTACAGCCGCCACGACGAGATCGGCACCCCGTTCTGCGTCACCGTCGACTTCGACACCCTCGACGACCAGGCCGTGACGGTCCGGGAGCGCGACTCGATGGGGCAGGAGCGGGTGGCGCTCGACAAGCTCACCACCTACTTCGCCGAGCGGCTCGTCGGATGCTGACCGTCCGGGCCCGCCTCGCGGCGGTGGCGACCGCGCTGTGCGTGGCTGCCACGGCCGCGGCCTGCGGGTCCGGAGACGAGGACAAGGACAGCAAGGGCAGCAAGGACACGACGTCCGCGACGCCGACCCCGGACGCCGTCGAGTCCTCGGCGGCTCCCGGGAGCTACCTGCCCGTGCCCGCAGGCGTGACGCTCACCGAGCCCGGCACGGCGCTGCAGCTCGGCGACGAGGGCGTCATCGCCTTCCGGATCGACCAGAACGGTGATGCGATCGTGCTGGGCGTCTCGGTCGACCGGATCGAGCGGACGTCGTTCCAGGAGTCCTTCCCGGGATGGGACATCGACGCGACGACCGCGGCCCGCACGCCCTACTTCGTCCGTTTGACCGTCACCAACCTCGGCACCCGCGACCCCGGGGGCCGTGGGCTCGACTCCGTGCTCTGGGCAGACGACGGCTCGACGCTCGAGGCGCCCAACTCCTACACGGCGGAGCAGTTGGCCGCCTGCCCCGGCGGAGTGCTGCCGGAGACCTTCCCGACCGACACGGTCGCCGAGCTGTGCCAAGTCTACTTCATCGCGCCGGACCGCGAGCTCGTCGCGGTCTCCTTCGTCCCACCCGCCGGCGCAGAGCCGCTCACCTGGAGCGGTGAGCTCAGCCCCGTCAGCACGCCGCGCCCGAGCCGCGGCCCGAAGGCGAGCAGCTCCCAGAGCCCGGAGGCCACCGGGTCCGCCAGCGAACCGACCAGCCCCTCGACCAGCCCCTCGACCAGCCAGTCGCCCAGCCCGGGACCGTCGTGACGGTGCTGAGCCTGGGCTCGCTCGAGGTGCCGACCCCGGTCGTGCTCGCGCCGATGGCGGGCATCACCAACGCGGCCTACCGGACGCTGTGCGCCGAGCAGGGTGCCGGCCTCTACGTCTGCGAGATGATCACCAGTCGCGGGCTGGTCGAGGGTGACGAGACGACCCGCCGGATGCTGGTGTTCGACGAGGCGGAGACCGTGCGCTCGGTGCAGCTCTACGGCACCGACCCGGTCTACGTCGGCAAGGCGACGCGCATCCTGTGCGAGGAGTTCGGTGTCGCCCACGTCGATCTCAACTTCGGCTGCCCGGTGCCCAAGGTGACCCGCAAGGGTGGCGGCGGGGCGCTGCCGTGGAAGCGCAACCTGCTCGGGAGGATCCTCGAGGAGGCGGTCGCCGCAGCGGCGCCGTACGACGTCCCGGTGACGATGAAGACCCGCAAGGGACTCGACGACGACCACCTCACCTACCTCGACGCCGGGCGGATCGCCCAGGACGCCGGCTGCGCAGCGATCGCGCTGCATGGCCGGACCGTCGCCCAGGCCTACTCGGGGCAGGCCGATTGGGAGGCGATCGCCGCGCTGGTCGACCACGTGGACATCCCCGTCCTCGGCAACGGCGACATCTGGGAGGCCGCCGATGCGATCCGGATGGTCGAGGAGACCGGTGTCGCCGGCGTCGTGGTCGGTCGTGGCTGCCTCGGGCGGCCCTGGCTCTTCCGTGACCTCGCGGCCGCGTTCGAGGGCGAGCAGGTCGCGACGCTGCCGACGCTCGGCGAGGTCGGCGCCATGATGCGTCGCCACGCGGAGCTGCTGAGCCAGCACATGGGCGAGGAGCGGGGCTGCAAGGAGTTCCGCAAGCACGTCACCTGGTACCTCAAGGGCTTCCGGGCCGGGGGAGAGCTCCGCCGCTCGCTCGGTCTCGTCGACTCTCTTGCAGCGCTGGACCGGCTGCTCGCCGAGCTCGACCCCGACGAGCCGTTCCCCACCACCGAGCTGGGGGCTCCGCGTGGCCGCCAGGGTGCGCCGCGGCACAAGGTCGTGCTGCCCGAGGGTTGGCTCGACGACACCGACGGTCTTGCCGCCGACGGTGCGGGGATCCTGGAGGAGGTGACCGAGACGACCGGCGGGTGACCGGTATCACGTACCCTGTCGACGTGCTGATTCGGCGGCACGCTCGAGCATGTGTTTCACTCGAACGTCGGTGCTTGCAATAGTTAGCGCCCTCCGTCCCTGACAGCGACAGCAAAGGAATCAGCGCCGTGGCCACCAGCCACAAGCGGGAAACCGCGCGACGTACCCCCCGAGCCGCCCTCCTGGCCGGCTCCCTGGCAGCACTGGCCACCAGTGCTGTCGTGTCGACGGGCGTCATGAACTCAGCGGCCCCCGAGGCCGATCTCCTCGCGGTCGACGCGACGAAGGCGGCCGGTTCGGTCGCCGACGCCGGCGACCGCAGCCGGGTCACCCTCTCGCGAGGAGGTAGTGGCCGCAGAGCGGCCGTCACCAGCCCGCTCTCCGACCTGATGGCCCCGGACGCCGTGGCCAAGGCCGTCGAGTCCGCCACGAAGAAGCGCTGGACCACCGAGGCGCTCAACCTGTGGACCACGCCGGGCGACAAGGCCCGCAAGGTCGGCGAGATCGCTGACGGCGAGCGCGTCCTCGTCACCGGCCGCTCCTTCGGCGAGCGTGTCGAGATCGTCGTCGCCGGCAAGGCGCGCTGGGTCACCGAGGGCTACCTCACCGACGAGAAGCCGCCGACGCTCGGCGGTGACTGCACCAACGGCACGTCGGTGCCGTCCGGTGTCAGCGAGAACATCAAGAAGGTCCACGCCGCCGTGTGCGCCGCGTTCCCCGAGATCACCACCTACGGCACGTTCCGTGGCGACGGTGAGCACTCGCAGGGCATCGCGGTCGACATCATGGTCTCCGGCGACCGGGGCTGGGAGATCGCGGAGTTCATCCGCGCCAACTACCAGGCACTCGGTGTCAGCTACCTGATCTACTCGCAGCAGATCTGGTCCGTGGAGCGCTCCGGCGAGGGGTGGCGTGGCATGTCCGACCGCGGCTCCGCGACGGCCAACCACTACGACCACGTGCACGTCACGACCTACTGAGCGCCGGCCGATAGGGTCCCACGGGTGGACCAGGTCGAGCGGGAGTACGACGAGCACGCGCGCGAACGCATCGTGCCCGAGCCGCCGAAGCGGGTGGATGCGCCCGAGCGCCTGCCCTTCGAGCGCGACCGGGCCCGCGTCGTCCATGCCGCGTCGTTCCGGCGCCTTGCAGCGAAGACCCAGGTGGTCGGCCCGCAGAGCGACGACTTCGTCCGCAACCGCCTGACCCACAGCCTCGAGGTCGCCCAGATCGCGCGGGACCTGTCCCGTGCCCTCGGCACCCACCCCGACATCACGGAGACGGCGGCGCTGGCCCACGACCTCGGGCACCCGCCGTTCGGGCACAACGGGGAGCGTGCGCTGGCGGAGCTCTCCGCCGACATCGGCGGGTTCGAGGGCAACGCCCAGACCCTGCGGCTGCTGACCCGGCTGGAGGCGAAGACGGCAGACCCGGCGGGGGAGTCGGCCGGGCTGAACCTCACCCGGGCCACGCTCGACGCCTGCACGAAGTACCCGTGGCCGCTCCTCGAAGCCCCGACCGCGGCGGCCGGGAAGTTCGGCGTCTATGACGATGACCTGCCCGCCTTCACCTGGCTGCGGGCCGGTGCTCCCGCGGGCAAGCGGTGCATGGAGGCGCAGGTGATGGACCTGGCCGACGACGTGGCCTACTCCGTCCACGACGTCGAGGACGGCGTCGTCGCCGGCAAGATCGACCTGACCGGTCTCGACGCCCCGGCCGTCTGGGACACGGTGCGCGACTGGTACCGCCCCGACGCCACTGACGCCGAGCTCGACGAGGTCCTCGACCGGCTCCGGGCGGTGGGCAGCTGGCCCACGGGCTCCTACGACGGCCGGCGGGCCGGTCTGGCCGCGCTCAAGAACCTCACGAGCGACCTCATCGGTCGCTTCTGCGGAGCGGTCCAGCAGGCGACCTTCGCCACTGGCGCGGGCCCCTTCGTCCGCTACGGCGCCGATCTGGTCATCCCGCCCGACACCTGGGCGGAGATCACGGTGCTCAAAGGCATCGCCGCTCACTACGTCATGCAGGACGCCTCGCGCCTGGCCCTGCAGGTCCGCCAGCGCGAGCTGCTGGCCGAGCTGGTCGAGGTCCTCGTCTCGGGTGGCGCCGACCTGCTCGACGAGGCCTGTGCCGCCGACTGGTACGCCGCCGCGGACGACGATGCCCGGCACCGCGTCGTCATCGACCAGGTCGCCTCGCTCACCGACGCCAGCGCCGTCGCCTGGCACGCGCGGCTCGTGGGCTGACTTCACCCCA
>NZ_STGW01000002.1:0-1242 GCF_004912195.1 Nocardioides caeni | reverse complement strand
GGGACTCCGTGCGCCGCGAAGTGGGACTCCGTGCGCCGCGAGGTGGGAGTCCTCGGCCCTCGACGTCGCCGGGTCTCGATACGCGCGTCGCGAGCTCGTCCCTCGCTCGCGGCGCTACTCGACCCCCCCGGCTGATCCGCCGCGGGCCGGTGAAAAACGACCGACCGGCCGCAGCGGGGTGCGCTGCGGCCGGCCGGGTGCCGACAAGTGGTGTCGTGAAGGATCAGCCGGTGACCGGGACGTTGGTCTCGACCGGGGTCGGCGTCGGAGCGTCGCTCGGGTCGGTCTCGTCGCCCGTGACCTCGCCACAGGTGGCCGAGGCCACGGTGAGCTCGACCTGGTCGAGGAGGTTCACGTAGAGGGCGTCGACGGTGAACGTGCCGTCCGCGTTGGCGGTCTGGCGGTTGACGGTGACCTCGAGGACGCCGGGAATGGCGATCGACGAGTTCGGCTCGTTGGTGTCGACCAGCGACGCGACGAGGCCGTTGAGACCCTCGATGGTCGTCGTGCCGGTGTCGCCGGAGCACTCGGCCACGACGGCGGAGGCGCCGAGCAGGTTGCCCGACAGGGCGAAGTCGCACAGGTCACCGAGCTGCGCCGGCAGGAGCTGGTCCAGGTTGAGGGCAGTCAGCAGGCTCAGGTCGAGCGCGGGGTCGACGGCCTCGACGAGCGGGCCGAGCAGGTTCTCCTGCAGCAGGCCGGTCACCTGGTTGACGGCGTCGGCCAGCGGGATCTGGTCGAGGACGTCGCACAGCGGGGCGAGCTGCTCGCCGAGCGTGTCGAGCGCGGCCAGCTCACCATCGAGCAGGACGGCGCTCAGGTCGGCGACGCTGGAGCGTGCCGCGCCGTTCTCCGCCGACACGTTGACGGCGCCGACCTCGGCCACGGGGGCGAGCGGGACGTCGATCAGGGTGTCGGTGACCTCGCTGCCGTCGGTCGACTCCACGAAGGGGGTCTTCTCGACGACCGCGTTGCCCGCGAGGGAGAGGTCGAGGCCGAAGGCCGAGGAGGGCACTCCAGCGGCGACGGCGTTGCCGCCGCCGAGGAGAGCGACCGACGCGGCGCCGGTCACCAGGGCGAGGGCACCGGCCACCGAGGCCAGGGTCCTTGTCTTCTTCATGGGGTTTCCCTTCATAGTCATCACTTGTCGCAGTTGCAGTCTGGTGGCCCGGTCAGTCGTTGTCGACCATCACGGGTGTCCCGATCGGGACGACACGGAGCAGTTCGAGGGCCTCATCGGGC
>NZ_STGW01000013.1:26543-109457 GCF_004912195.1 Nocardioides caeni | reverse complement strand
AGAGGATGTGGGAGAGTAGGACGCCGCCGGACAAACATTGCCCAAGGGCCAGCACTTCGCGTGCTGGCCCTTGGTGCTTTTTCGAGCCCTTTCGTGTCCACAGCCAACAGTTCCGAGGCTCCTGTCCACAGGCCGCTCCGGGACTGAAGGGGTGGAGTCGGCGCGCTTCGGGAGTCTCGTCTCGTTGTCCCATGAGAAAGCGACAAGGAGAGCGAGATGAGTTCCAACAACCCCAACGAGGTCCGACTGGTCGGTCGGGTGTCGGCCGCGCCGGAGACACGTGCCCTTCCCAGCGGCGACCAGCTGTGCCTGGGCCGCCTGGTGGTGCCGCGGCCCGAGACCCGCATTCTGCCGTCGGGCCGGAAGGCGCCCTCGGTCGACGTGATCGACCTGACCGGATGGTCGGCGCGGGCTCGTCGGTCGATGTCGGCCTGGTCACCGGGAGACGAGGTCGAGGTGACGGGTGCGCTGCGCCGCCGCTTCTATCGCGCGGGCGGGTCGACGGCGTCGCGGGTCGAGGTCGAGGTCACGACGGCCCGCCGGCTCCGGCGTGCAGCGTCCGGATGAGGACACCCAGGCTGGGTTTCGGCTGGAAGGAGGTGGCCTTCTCCGGGAGGAGGCGGTCCTGGGCGGCGATCGCGAGTACGAGATCGACGCTCGGAGCGGGCATCAAGACGGCGACCTGGTCCGGCCGTGCCTTGGCCAGGGCGTCCTCGACGCTGTGGTGGTAGCCGATGCTGGCCGGCCCGTGCGCCAGCTCGGGAAGGATCCTGCGGTGCAGCATCTCGACGGCCGCCTCACCGTCGTCCAGGTCGAGCATGATGATCGCCCACGTGCTGCCGTCCGTGGCGGCCAGACACGTGGGCGACAGCGCGGCGACCGCATCACTCTGGGCGACGGCCTCGAAGCGCTGCCCGACGGCCAGGACCGCGTCGCGGAGGTCTGACAGCGAGGTGGCGGTGAGCGTGCGGTGGATGGGGCCGAGGAAGAGCGGCGTGTCGTCCTGGTCGACGAGCATCGCGAGGCCGAAGTCCCTGGTCCGCGGGGCGGTCTCGGAGCGGTGCTGGGCGGCCTGGCGCCGTTGGAGACGGAGGTAGGCGGCGTAGCGGTGATGGCCGTCGGCGATCAGGACCCGGCTCGGCGCGAGCTCCTCGGCGATGCCGACCAGCAGCTCAGGCTCCCGGATCGCCCAGATGCGGTGCTGCTGCTGTCCGCGGTCGGTGAACGCGTGGTCGGGAGCGCGCTGCGCCACCTCGGCGAGGAGCCGGCGCTGACGTTCGGTGCCACGATGCACGAGCAGGATCGGGGCGGGGTTGAGCTGCATCTCCTCCATGCGGTCGGCGAGCTCGTCGGCCTGTGCCGGATGGATCCCCTCGTGGGGCAGGACCGCACGCTCCTCAGGGCGGGTCGCCCGGTGTGAGACGTCGAGCGCGCCGACCAGCCCGCGCACGGTGATGCCGCCAGCGGTGTATTCGTGCAGGTAGAGAGCCGGCTCTGCATCCCGACGCAGGTATCCCCGCCCCTGCCACCGGGAGAGACGGGCCGAGACGTCCTTGTAGGGCCGTGCGAAGGCGCGCCCGGTGGTCGGGTTGCCGACCCGCGCCGGAGCGAGTCGGAGCGCCGGGAACGGCTCGAGACGCAGGGGGCCGGCGACGTACGGCGGCGTCACGAGCGTGCTGGCGTCCATTCGGACCATCGTACGGATGTGGCCCTGCGCGGGGATGGCAAGGTGGAGCCGTGTTGCGCTCCTCCCGCGGTCCGCTGACCGACGACCATGACCTCGCGATGTTGGACCTGGACGGCGTGGTCTACGTCGGCCCGGCGGCGGTCCCCGGCGCGGCCCAGAACCTCTCCCGGGCGCGCACCCTGGGGTTGCGGCTCGCGTTCATCACGAACAACGCGTCCCGGGAGGCGTCGGTCGTTGCACAGCACCTCACCGAGCTGGGCATCCCTGCCGCGGCGGACGAGGTCGTGACCAGCGCGCAGGCCGCGGCCCGACTCCTGGTCGACAGGTGGGGGCAGGGGGCGGCCGTGGTGTGCCTCGGCGGCCCGGGCCTCGCTGCCGCACTGGGTGAGGCCGGGCTCATCCCCGTGGCGGTCGACGCGGAGGCAGTCGCCGTCGCGTCCGGCTACGGCCCGGACGTGCGCTGGGCCGAGATCACCCGCGTCGCGATCCGGATCCGGGACGGGCTGCCGTGGGTGGCCAGCAACACCGACGCGACATTTCCCACGCCCGACGGCCTGGCGCCCGGCCACGGCGTCCTCGTCACGATGCTGTCGTCCTTCACCGGCGTCCAGCCCCTCGTCGCCGGCAAGCCCGAGCGGCCGCTGCTCGACGAGACGGTCCGGCGTACGGGAGGCCGCCGCCCGCTCATGGTCGGCGACCGTCTCGACACCGACATCGCCGGCGCCCATCGCGCGGGGATGGCGTCCCTGCTCGTGCTCACGGGGGTGACCGGGCTGCCAGAGCTGGTCGCCGCACGTCCGGACGAGCGACCGACCTATCTCGCACCCGACCTCGCCGGGCTCGTGGAGGCGCACGCCGCGCCGGTCCGTGCGACCCCGGGGCGGGCCGGGTCGACTGCCGGCTGGGCAGCCGGCGGCTGGTCGGCCCGGGTCGACGACGGTCGACTGGTGCTCGACCCGACCGCGCCGGACGCGGCCGTCGACGACTGGTGGCGCGCCGCCGCTGCCGCCGCCTGGGAGCACCTCGACGCCTCGGGGGACGTGGTCGACATCTCGGACCTCGACGTACCGGATCCCACGCCTCCGGCGCGATAGCCTCGGGCCATGACCGAGGTACCTGTTCCGGCGCCCACCCCCACCGGGGTCGACGCCGTCGACCGCGTGCTCGACCTGGTCGCCGGCCTGGCCGACCGCCCGCTGGCCGAGCACGCCGGCGTGCTCGAGGCAGCCCATGCCGACCTGCGCGCGGCGCTCGACACCCCGCCCGGCTCCGCGCCGAACGCCGCCCCCTGACCGTGCCCCCTCGCCGTCTCCGGCTCGACGCCGAGCTGGTCCGCCGCAAGCTCGCGCCCTCGCGCGAACGGGCCGCCCAGCTCATCGCCGAGGGTCGCGTCAAGGTGTCCGGAAGCGTCGCGACCAAGGCCGCGACAGGCGTGACCACCGATGTCGCGATCGTCGTCGTCGAAGGCGCGCACGGCCCGGACTACGTCTCCCGTGGCGCCCACAAGCTCGCAGGCGCCCTCGCGGCGTTCGCCCCGCTCGGCCTGTCCGTGACGGGCCGTCGCTGTCTCGACGCCGGCGCCTCCACCGGTGGCTTCACCGACGTCCTGCTGCGCGCGGGCGCCCGGCAGGTCGTGGCCGTGGACGTCGGCTACGGACAGCTGCACTGGTCGCTGCAGCAGGACGAGCGGGTCGTCGTGCACGACCGCACCAACGTCCGCACCCTGACCACGGAGGTCATCCACGGTGCCGTCGACCTCGTGGTCGGCGACCTGTCCTTCATCTCCCTGACCCTGGTGCTGGATGCCCTGCTCGGCGTGACCGGGGCGGACGGCGACCTGGCCTTGATGGTCAAGCCTCAGTTCGAGGTCGGCAAGGACCGGCTCGGCAAGGGCGGCGTCGTCCGGGACCCGGAGCTGTGGGCGGAGACCGTGCTCGGCGTGGCGCACGCAGCCGCCGCGCGCGGGTGGGGTGCGCAGGCCGTCACCGTGAGCCCGCTGCCGGGCCCGTCGGGCAACGTCGAGTTCTTCCTGTGGCTGCGTCGCGGGCCGTCCGTCGTCGACGACGAGACGATCGCCGCGGTGGTCCGCCGCGGCACGTCGGACGCGGATGAGAGGGTGGCGCCATGACGACGGTCCCGGCGAGCTCCCCGCGGCGCGTCCTGGTGCTCGCGCACACCAGGCGCCCGGAGGCGCGCGACGTCGCGCGATCGTTCGTGCGCGAGCTGAGCGCCCACGGGATCGTGGTCCGCCTCCTGCAGGCGGAGGCCGACGACCTGGATCTCGACCCGGAGGCCTATCACCCCGCGGTCGAGCTGACCGACTCCGAGACCGACGCCAGCCGCGGGTGCGAGCTGACCGTGGTCATCGGCGGCGACGGCAGCATCCTGCGCGCCGCGGAGGTCACCCACACCCGGCTGACACCGGTGCTGGGCGTGAACCTCGGCCACGTCGGGTTCCTCGCCGAGGCCGAGCAGGAGGACGTCGCGGCCACGATCGACGCGATCGTCCACCAGCGCTACACCACCGAGGACCGGCTCACACTCGATGTGAGGGCCTTCGTCGACGGCCAGCTCGTCTACACGACCTTCGCGGTCAACGAGGCGAGCGTCGAGAAGGCCGCCCGGGAGCGGATGCTCGAGGTCGTCGTCGAGATCGACAGCCGACCGCTCTCACGCTGGGGCTGTGACGGCGTCGTCTGCGCCACGCCCACCGGCTCCACCGCCTACAACTTCAGCGCCGGCGGGCCGATCGTGTGGCCGCAGGTCGAGGCGCTGTGCATCGTGCCGTTGAGTGCCCACGCCCTCTTCGCGCGGCCGATGGTCGTCGCGCCCTCATCGGTCATCGCGATCGAGGTCCTCGAGGGCAACCAGGGCTCGGGAGTCCTGTGGTGCGACGGTCGCCGCAGCGTCGACCTGCCGCCGGGCGCCCGCATCGAGGTCAGTCGCGGTCTACGGCCGATCCGGCTGGTCCGGCTGCACCAGGCGCCGTTCACCGATCGGCTCGTCGCGAAGTTCGGGCTGTCGGTCGAGGGCTGGCGAGGTACGGCGGAGCAGCGCCACCGCACCCGGGAGATCGACACCGTGGCAGGGGAGGACCCGCAGTGATCGAGGAACTGCGCATCAGCTCGCTGGGTGTCATCGACTCCTCGACCCTCGAGCTCGGACCGGGCCTGACCGTCATCACCGGTGAGACCGGTGCCGGCAAGACCATGGTCGTCACCGCCCTGGGACTGCTGCTGGGTGGTCGGGCCGACAGCGGGGCCGTGCGGGCCGGTGCCCGACAGGCCCGGGTCGAGGGCCTGGTCGCCGCCCGCGCGGTCAAGGGGCTGACCGAGGCGATCGAGGAGGCCGGGGGCGAGGTCGAGGACTCCTCGGTGGTGCTGGCCCGCAACGTCAGCGCCGAGGGACGCTCCCGAGCCTTCGCGGGCGGCGCCGCCGTGCCCGTGTCCACGCTCGCCGAGATCGCCGAGCCGCTCGTCGCCGTCCACGGGCAGTCCGACCAGCACCGCCTGCTCAAGGCTCGCACGCAGCGGGAGGCCCTGGACCGCTTCGGCGCCCTCGCCGACCTGCACGCGGAGTACGCCGACGTCCACGATCGTCTCGTCGCCACCGAGCGCGAGCTCGCCGAGGTCACCGCGTCGGCCCGCGAGCGCGCCCGGGAGGCCGACCTGCTCCGCTTCGGCGTGGACGAGGTGGCCGCCGTCGCGCCCCAGCCGGGCGAGGACACCGAGCTCGCCGCGGAGGAGGCCCGGCTGGGCCACGCCGACACCTTGCGCGGCGCCGCCGAGCAGGCGCGCGAGGCGCTCTCCAGCGAGCACGGCTCGCCCGACGGTCTCGGCGCTCTCGCCGCGGCCCGGGCCCTGCTCGAGGGCGTGCGCGAGCACGACACCGACGTCGCCGCGCTGGCCGACCGGGCAGCCGAGGTGAGCTACCTCCTCTCCGACCTCGCGGCCGACGTGGCGTCGTACGCCTCGGGCGTGGACACCGACCCCCTGCGGCTCGCGGCCGTCTCCGAGCGTCGGGCTGCGCTGCTCGCCCTCACCCGCAAGTACGGCGACAGCGTGGCTGCCGTCCTCGAGTGGGCCGAGACGTCGTCGGCCCGGTTGCTCGACCTCGACTCCACCGACGAGCAGATCGGGCAGCTGACCGCGGCCGCCGACGCGCTGCGCGCGGAGCTCGCCTCGGCGGGCGCCGCGCTCTCGACGGCCCGCACGGAGGCGGCAGGTCGCCTCGCCACCGCGGTCAGCGACGAGCTCACGCTGCTCGCGATGCCGCATGCCGAGCTCACCATCCGGGTGGCGGCGCGGGCAGTCCCCGCACCGCCGGCGGCGGAGCGGCCACCTGCCGACCTCGTCGAGGTCGACGGTTCGTGGGTGCGCTTCGGGCGCAGCGGGCTCGACGACGTCGAGTTCCTGCTCGCGGCCAACAGCGGCAGCGAGCCGCGGCCGCTGCACAAGGGTGCATCGGGAGGTGAGCTGTCCCGCGTGATGCTCGCCGTGGAGGTCTGTCTCGCCGGCACCAGCCCGGTGCCGACCTTCGTCTTCGACGAGGTCGACGCCGGCGTCGGCGGTGCCGCCGCCGTCGAGATCGGACGCCGGCTGGCGACCCTGGCCCGCGACGCCCAGGTCCTCGTGGTCACCCACCTGCCCCAGGTCGCCGCCTTCGCCGACCGGCACGTCCTCGTCGAGAAGGCGAGCGACGGCACGGTCACCAGCTCCGGGCTGGTCACCCTCGATGACGAGGGTCGCGAGCGTGAGCTCTCGCGCATGCTCGCGGGGCTCGCGGAGTCCGACACGGCGCTGGCCCATGCCCGAGAACTGCTGGACCTGGCGCGCCGGCGTGCAGGCTGACGCGGAAGGCCCTAGGATGGAATCCCGTGAGCATGACGCCCGGTAGTCAGACAAAGCACCTCTTCGTCACCGGGGGCGTCGCCTCCTCTCTGGGCAAGGGCCTGACGGCCTCGAGCCTGGGACGTCTTCTCCGTTCGCGCGGCCTCCGCGTGACGATGCAGAAGCTCGATCCCTATCTCAACGTGGATCCCGGGACGATGAACCCGTTTCAGCACGGTGAGGTGTTCGTCACCAACGACGGTGCGGAGACCGACCTCGACATCGGTCACTACGAGCGGTTCCTCGACACCGACCTCAACCAGATCGCCAATGTGACCACCGGGCAGGTGTATTCGTCGGTCATCGCCAAGGAGCGCAAGGGCGAGTACCTCGGCGACACCGTGCAGGTGATCCCGCACATCACCGACGAGATCAAGGACCGCATCCTCGCGATGGGTCGCGGCACGGGCACGGACGCCGTCGACATCGTGATCACCGAGATCGGCGGCACCGTCGGCGACATCGAGTCGCTGCCCTTCCTCGAGGCCGCGCGCCAGGTGCGTCACGACATCGGCCGCGACAACTGCTTCTTCCTGCACGTCTCGCTGGTGCCCTACATCGGGCCGTCCGGTGAGCTCAAGACCAAGCCCACCCAGCACTCCGTCGCGGCGCTGCGCCAGGTCGGCATCCAGCCCGACGCCATCGTGTGCCGTGCCGACCGTGAGCTGCCCGAGGGCATCAAGAAGAAGATCGCGCTGATGTGCGACGTCGACCAGGAGGCCGTCGTCACCGCGGCCGACGCGCCGTCGATCTACGACATCCCCAAGGTGCTGCACCGCGAGGGCCTCGACGCCTATGTCGTACGACGCCTGAACCTGCCGTTCCGCGACGTCGACTGGACGATCTGGGACGACCTGCTCCGCCGGGTGCACCACCCGAAGGAGGAGGTCACGGTCGCGCTGGTCGGCAAGTACGTCGACCTGCACGACGCCTACCTGTCGGTGGCCGAGGCGCTGCGCGCCGGCGGCTTCGCGCACGAGGCCAAGGTCAACCTGCGCTGGGTTCCGTCCGACGACTGCGAGACGGCGGCCGGCGCGGCCAGGAACCTCTCCGACGTCGATGCGGTGTGCGTGCCCGGTGGCTTCGGCATCCGCGGCCTGGAGGGCAAGCTCGGCGCCCTGACCTACACGCGCACCCACGGCATCCCGACCCTCGGCCTGTGCCTGGGCCTGCAGTGCATGGTGATCGAGTACGCCCGCACCGAGCTTGGTCTGACGCAGGCCGGCTCCACGGAGTTCGACGCCGCGACGCCGGAGCCCGTCATCGCCACGATGGAGGAGCAGAAGTCGATCGTCGACGGCGCCGGCGACCTGGGCGGCACGATGCGGCTGGGCCTCTATCCGGCGAGTCTCGCGACCGGATCGATCGCGGCCGAGGTCTATGGCGCCGAGATGATCGAGGAGCGGCACCGTCACCGCTACGAGGTCAACAATGCCTACCGCGACGGCCTCGAGAAGGCCGGGCTGGTGTTCTCCGGCCTCAACCCCGACCTCGACCTCGTCGAGTTCGTCGAGCTGCCGCGCGACGTGCACCCCTACTACATCGGCACCCAGGCCCACCCCGAGCTGCGCTCGCGGCCGACCCGGCCGCACCCGCTGTTCGCGGGTCTCGTGGGCGCCGCGATCACCCGTCAGCGCGAGCTGCGCCTCGAGATCGACGAGAGCGGCCTGCACCCCGACCCCGTCGACGAGTAGTGGCGACGAGTAGTGGCGACGAGTGATCCGGTGAGCGTGCGGGACAGTCCGGCGTCGTGGCCGGTCGTCGCGTCGACCGACCTGCACCGCGATGCGTGGATCCTCGCGCTCCGCGCCGACGTCGTACGACGGCCCGGGGCCGACGACGAGGAGCCCTTCCGCCGCCTGGTGGTGGAGCACCCGGGCGCCGCGGTGGTCCTGGCCATCGATGCCGACGACCGGGTGCTCTGCCTGCGGCAGTATCGGCACGCGGCGCAGCAGCGGCTGATCGAGCTGCCGGCGGGCGTGTGCGACCACGAAGGTGAGGACCCGCTGGAGGTGGCGCGACGGGAGCTGCTCGAGGAGGCCGCGATGACGGCGGAGCGGTGGACGCCGCTGCTGTCCACGTTCAGCTCCCCGGGCTACTCGGCCGAGCGGATCCACTACTTCCTGGCCGAGGGGCTCGGCGCGGGCGACCGCGGCGACTTCGTGCTGGAGCACGAGGAGGCGGACCTGGAGACACTCTGGGTCCCGTTCGACGAGCTGGTCGAGGCGATCCTGCGCGGCGACGTGGCCGACGGACCGGTGGTCCAGGTCGTCCTCGCCTGCGAGGTGCTGCGCAAGAGGCAGGCCCGGGCGTAGTTTGTCGGAATGCGCGTCGGCATCCCCGCTGAGGTCAAGGACCACGAGTACCGCGTCGCCATCACCCCCGTCGGGGTGACCGAGCTGACCGCCCACGGTCACGAGGTCGTCGTCCAGTCGGGAGCCGGCGCCGGCTCGTCGATCGCGGACGCCGCCTACGTGGCCGCGGGCGCCTCGATCGTCCCCGACGCCGACGCGGTCTGGGGGACCGCCGAGATGGTCCTCAAGGTCAAGGAGCCGGTCGCGCAGGAATACCACCGGATGCGCGAGGGGCAGGTGCTGTTCACCTACCTCCACCTCGCCGCCGACAAGCCGCTCACCGAGGAGCTGCTCGGCCGCCGCGTCACCGGCATCGCCTACGAGACCGTCCAGCTGCCGTCCGGCGCGCTGCCGCTGCTCTATCCGATGTCGGAGGTGGCCGGTTGCCTCGCGCCGCAGGTCGGCGCGCACTCGCTGCTGAGGGCCCAGGGCGGCCGGGGCGTGCTGCTGGGTGGCGTCGGCGGCGTGGCCAACGCCAAGGTCGTCGTGATCGGCGCCGGGGTGGCGGGCCAGAACGCCGCCAACATCGCGCTCGGCATGGGCGCCGACGTGACACTGCTCGACACCGACCTGGACAAGCTGCGGATGTCGTTCTGGCGCTACAACAACCGGGTCCACGGCCTGGCGTCGTCGCGCCTCGCGATCCAGCAGCAGGTGACCGAGGCCGACCTGGTCATCGGCGCGGTGCTGATCCCCGGCGCCGCGGCGCCGAAGCTGGTCAGCAACGACCTGGTCGCGCAGATGAAGCCCGGCTCGGTGCTCGTCGACATCGCCGTCGACCAGGGCGGCTGTTTCGAGGACACCCGGCCCACGACCCACTCCGACCCGACCTTCCCGGTGCACGGCTCGACCTTCTACTGCGTGGCCAACATGCCGGGCGCCGTCCCCCACACCTCGACCTACGCACTGACCAACGCGACGCTGCCCTACGCCGTCGCGCTGGCAGACAAGGGATGGCGTGACGCATGCCGGGCCGACGCGAGCCTGGCGCTCGGGCTCAACACCCACGCCGGCGAGCTGACGAACGCCCCCGTGGGCGAGGCCGTCGGCATCGCGTCGGTGCCACTGGCCGACGCGCTGAGCTGACCGCGCTAGCCTGACCGGGTGAGTCAACCGGGTGCGATCGATCGGGCGATCCGCACCTACCTCGACCACCTCACCGTCGAGAAGGGGCTGGCGACCAATACGTTGACGTCCTACCGGCGCGACCTGCGCCGCTACCGCGAGCACCTGGTCGCCTCGGGCATCGACGATCTCGACACGATCACCGAGGCCACGGTCACCGAGTTCAAGACGAGGCTGCGCGAGGGCGACGCCCACCACCCGCCCCTCGGCGCCTCCTCGGCTGCGCGGACGGTGGTGGCGGTGCGGGGCTTCCACCGGTTCGCGGTCGCCGACGGCCTGGCCCGGATCGACCCGGCTGCCGCGGTGAAGCCGCCCACGCCGGCCAAGCGACTGCCGAAGGCACTCCCGCTCTCCGACGTGGAGGCGATCCTCGAGGCGGCGGGCGCGCCCGACACGCCCCTGGCCCTGCGGGACCGCGCCCTGCTGGAGCTGCTCTATGGCACCGGGGCCCGGATCTCCGAGGCCGTGGGCCTCGACGTCGACGACGTCGGGCACCTGACCGATCCCGACGACAGCGACGCCACGCTGCTGCTGAGCGGCAAGGGCGGCAAGGAGCGGCTGGTCCCCGTCGGCTCCTACGCCCGCTCGGCCCTGGCCGCCTATCTCGTCCGGGGACGACCCGCGCTCGTGTCCGCGGCCAACCCCGCGCTCTTCCTCAACTCCCGCGGCGGGCGCCTGAGCAGGCAGTCGGCGTGGGCGGTGCTGGTCAAGGCGGCCGAGTGCGCCGGGGTCACCCGTGACGTCTCGCCGCACACGCTGCGCCACTCGTTCGCCACCCACCTGCTCGACGGCGGGGCCGACGTCCGTGTGGTGCAGGAGTTGCTGGGCCACGCCTCGGTCACCACGACGCAGGTCTACACGCTGGTCACCGTCGACAACCTGCGCGAGGTCTTCGCGACCGCCCACCCGAGAGCGCGCGATGCCTGACGCCTACGACCGCATCCTGGAGTATGTCGACGAGCAGGGCCTCTCGCTCTATGACCACCAGGAGGAGGCGATCCTCTCCCTGCTGGCCGGCGACAACGTCGTCCTCGCGACGCCGACCGGCTCCGGCAAGTCGCTGGTCGCGATGGCCGCGGCGATGGCGGCGCTCGCCGAGGACCGGGTGACCTTCTACACCGCGCCGATCAAGGCGCTGGTGAGCGAGAAGTTCTTCGACCTGGTCGAGGTCTTCGGCGCGGCCGACGTCGGGATGCTCACCGGCGACGTCGCGGTCAACGCGGACGCACCGGTCATCTGCTGCACGGCCGAGGTGCTCGCCAACATCGCGCTGCGCGAGGGCGCGGCCGCCGACGTCGGCATGGTCGTGATGGACGAGTTCCACTTCTACGGCGAGCCGGGCCGCGGATGGGCGTGGCAGGCGCCGCTCATCGAGCTCCCGCAGGCCCAGTTCCTGCTGATGTCGGCCACCCTGGGTGATGTCAGCGGGCTCGCCGCCGACCTGACTCGTCGCAACGGCCGCGACACCTCGGTCGTCGACCAGGCGGAGCGGCCGGTGCCGCTCGACTTCAGCTGGTCCCTTGACCCGATGGGGGAGAAGCTCACCGAGCTGGTGACGACTGGCCAGGGCCCCGTCTACGTCGTGCACTTCACCCAGGCGGCGGCCGTCGAGCACGCCGTGTCTTTGCTCGCCGGCCCCGGGCGCCTCGACACCGCGTTGCCCCGGGACCGCAAGGACCAGATCGCCGAGCGGCTCGCCCCCGTTCGCTTCGCCGCCGGCTTCGGCAAGACGCTCAGCAAGCTGCTGCGGCAGGGGATCGGCGTCCACCATGCCGGAATGCTGCCGCGCTATCGCCGCCTCGTGGAGCAGCTCGCCCAAGCGGGCCTGCTCACCGTCATCTGCGGCACCGACACCCTCGGCGTCGGCATCAATGTGCCGATCCGCACCGTCCTGTTCACCGGCCTCGCCAAGTTCGACGGCAGCCGGCAGCGCGTGCTGCGGACCCGGGAGTTCCTGCAGATCGCCGGCCGCGCGGGGCGTGCGGGCTTCGACACGGCGGGCTACGTCGTCGTCCAGGCGCCCGCGCACGTCATCGACAACGAGAAGGCCAAGGCCAAGGCGGCGGCCAAGAACGCGGCGATGAGTGCCGAGAAGCAGGCGAAGCGCGGCTCCAAGGCACAGCTGAAGAAGCCACCGGCCGGCACCGTGGTGTGGACCGAGCAGACCTTCGACAAGCTCGTCGAGGGCAGGCCCGAGCCGCTGAAGTCGCAGATGAAGGTCGACAACTCGATGCTCGTCAACGTGCTCTCCCGTGAGGAGGACGCCTTCGGTGTCATGAGGCGGCTGCTGACCGACAACCACGAGGACCGCAAGAGCCAGCTGCGCCTGGCCAAGCGTGCCGTGCGGCTAGCGCGCAGCCTGGTGACCTCCGAGGTGCTGACCCGGCTCGACCAGGTCGACGGCTTCGGTCGCCGCTACGTGCTGACCGAGGCGCTGCCGGAGGACTTCGCGCTCAATCAGCCGCTGTCGCACTTCGCGCTGGCGGTCCTCGACGTGCTCGACCCCGACAGCCCGGAGTTCATGCTCGACGTGGTCTCGGTCGTCGAGGCGACGCTCGAGGCACCTCGGCCGCTGCTGATGGCCCAGCGCCACGCCGCCCGTGGTGAGGCGATCGCGGCGCTCAAGGCGGACGGCGTCGAGTACGACGAGCGGATGGCCCTCATCGAGGACGTGACCTGGCCCGAGCCACTCGGCGACCTGCTCGAGCCGCTCTTCGAGACCTACCGCGAGCGACACCCCTGGCTCGCCCCCGACGCCCTGGCGCCGAAGTCGGTCGTGCGTGAGATGTGGGAGCAGGGGATGGGGTTCACCGACCTGGTCTCGCGCTACCAGGTGGCCAGGTCCGAGGGGCTGGTCCTGCGCTACCTCACCGACGCCTACCGCGCGCTGCGGCAGACCGTGCCCGCCTCCCACCGCACCGAGGACCTCGAGCTCCTCATCGAGTGGCTGGGGGAGACGGTCCGCCAGGTCGACTCCTCGCTGCTCGACGAGTGGGAGGCGCTCAACGACCCGGCCCACGCATCGGAGGCCGTCAGCCACCACGAGCCGCCGCCGCCTCCGCGTCCGCTCAGCCAGCGCGGCCGGGTCTTCGACGTCATGGTCCGCAACGCCCTGTGGCGCCGGGTCGACCTCGTCGCCCGCGACGACGTCCCTGCCCTGGCGGCCCTCGACCAGGCCCACGGAGACGCGGACTGGGGTCAGTCCGACTGGGACCAGGCGATCGACGACTACTACGCCGAGCACGATCGGCTCCTCACGGACGCGGACGCCCGCGGCCCCTCCCTCCTGGAGGTCGAGAAGACGGCCGGGCGGTGGGTCGCCACCCAGACCCTGCACGACCCGGAGGGCCACCACGACTGGGTGATCCGCGCCGAGGTCGACCTCGCCGCCAGCGACGAGGCCGGCGAGGCCGTCGTACGCACCCTGGCGATGGAGTGCCTGACCAGCTGACCAGCTGACGTTCGGCCCGCCCGGCGCGCCTCCCGAATGTCGCCGTGTCGACATTGTTGGATGGAAGGGTCCCGGGCTCTGGGGAAGGAGCCCGCAACCACTCGACGACACGCGATGACAAAGGTGAGGGCAATGGTCGGTATCTATGGAGGATCCAGTGCACCCGACATGCCGCCGCGGGTGCAGGTCCCGCTCGGCTCGGAGGACGCGATGACCCTGCAATTCCCCACCACGCCAGAGGCGTCCGAGCCCACGGCTGAGGTCGCGACGGAGCCCGCCGGCGAGGTCACCGGCAAGCTCGGGCCGACGGGGCGCCCGATGCCCGTGCTGCCCACGCCGAAGCCGGTGACGGCCCACGGCAACGCGCGGGTGATCTCCATGTGCAACCAGAAGGGCGGCGTCGGCAAGACCACGACGACCATCAACCTGGGTGCCGCGCTCGCCGAGTTCGGCCGCAAGGTGCTGCTCGTCGACTTCGACCCGCAGGGCTCGCTCTCCGTCGGCCTGGGGCTCAACCCCCACGAGATGGACATGACGATCTACAACCTGCTGATGGACCCGGAGACGACCCTCGACGAGGTCGTCGTCCCCTCCGGCGTGCCCGGCATGGACCTGCTGCCCTCCAACATCGATCTCTCGGCCGCCGAGGTGCAGCTCGTCCACGAGGTGGCTCGCGAGCAGACCCTCCAGCGCGTGCTGGCCCCCGCGATCGCCGAGTACGACGTCATCCTCATCGACTGCCAGCCGTCCCTGGGCCTGCTGACGGTCAACGCGCTGACTGCCTCGCACGGCGTGATCGTCCCGCTCGAGTGCGAGTACTTCGCGCTGCGGGGTGTCGCGCTCCTCAAGGCGACCATCGACAAGGTCAAGCAGCGCCTCAACCCCGGCCTCGAGGTCGACGGCGTCCTCGGCACGATGTACGACGGCCGCACGCTGCACGGTCGCGAGGTGCTCGAGCGCCTGGTCCAGGCGTGGGGCGACCAGGTCTTCCACACCGTCATCCGCCGCACGGTGAAGTTCTCCGACTCGACGGTCGTCGGGGAGCCGATCACCACCTATGCCAGCGGGTCCAGCGGTGCCGAGGCCTATCGGCAGCTCGCCAAGGAGGTGGCCCTGCGGTGCCTCGACGCGTGAGCCTGCCGACCGCGGACGACCTCTTCCGGCCCACGTCGGAGCCTGCCGTCCGTGCGGTCCCGGACGCCCCGGAGCAGATCGTGGCGCCGGAGGCGCCCAAGGGCCCGAGCGGCCGGGTCAAGCACGACGAGAAGATCACGGTCTACGTCACGGCCGCCGAGCTGCTCGAGCTGGAGCAGGCACGGCTGGTGCTGCGCGGCCAGTTCGGGATCCCGGTCGACCGGGGCCGGCTGGTCCGTGAGGCCCTCCACATCGTCCTCGCGGGGCTCGAGTCCGAAGGGGAGGACTCCGCGCTGGTCAGGCGCCTGCGTGAGTGAGGATGAGGGCATGCAGGAGCAGGCGGAGCAGGAGACCGGCGCCGATGCCGGCACCGGCTTCGCCGTCCGGCTCGACAACTTCGAGGGCCCTTTCGACCTGCTGCTGAGCCTGATCTCGAAGCACAAGCTCGACGTCACCGAGATCGCCCTGTCGAAGGTCACCGACGAGTTCATCGCCCACATCAAGCAGCTCTCCGGCCTCGACGACGCCGGCCTGGAGGAGACCACCTCCTTCCTGCTCGTCGCCTCGACGCTGCTCGACCTCAAGGCGGCCCGGCTGCTGCCCCAGGGCGACGTCGAGGACGAGGAGGACCTGGCGCTCCTCGAGGCCCGCGACCTGCTCTTCGCCCGTCTGCTGCAATACAAGGCCTACAAGCAGGTGGCGGCCGTGCTCGACGCCCGGCTGCAGATCGAGTCGAAGCGGTTCCCGCGTGCCGTCGGGCTGGAGGAGCGGTTCGCCGGCCTGCTGCCGGAGGTCCTGATCGGGATCGGCCTCGACGCCTTCGCGGCCCTCGCAGCGAAGGCGATGACCCCCAAGCCCGAGCTGCAGCTCACCCTGCACCACATCCACGCCCCCACGGTGAGCGTGCGCGAGCAGGCCGGGATCGTGCTCGACCGGCTGCGGCGCAGCGGCACGATGACCTTCCGGGCGCTGTGCGGTGACTCACCGGACACCCTGACCACCGTGGCGCGCTTCCTGTCGCTGCTCGAGCTCTTCCGCGAGGGCGCGGTCGCCTTCGACCAGGTGACCCCGCTGGGGGAGCTGACCGTGCGCTGGACCGGCGAGGACGACGTCGACGTCGACGAGCTGATCACCGACGAGTTCGACGGGGCGGTCGCCGCCCCCGAGGAGGAGAAGACCGATGACTGAGGAGTCGCTCCCGGTGCCCGTGGCTGCGCTGCGGCCGTCACTGGAGGCCGTGCTGATGGTGGCCGACGAGCCTCTCGACGAGGTCGCGCTCGCGACGGCGGTCGGCTATCCCGCGCCGGAGGTGGCCGAGGCGTTGCGCGCCCTGGCGGCGGACTACGACGAGCAGGACCGCGGCTTCGAGCTGCGCAACGTCGCCGGCGGCTGGCGCTACTACACACGAGAGGCCTACGCCGCCGTCGTCGAGGGCTTCGTGCTCGAGGGCCAGCAGGCGCGACTGACCCAGGCCGCGCTCGAGACCCTGGCCGTCGTCGCCTACCAGCAGCCCGTCTCCCGGGCCCGGGTCTCCGCGGTCCGGGGCGTCAACGTCGACGGCGTGATGCGCACCCTGATCAGCCGCGGCCTGGTCGAGGAGGCCGGCCGCGACGGCGAGCACGGCGCCACGCTCTATCGCACGACGTCCTACTTCCTCGAGCGCATCGGCGTCGTCTCCCTCGACGAGCTGCCCGAGCTCGCCCCCCACCTGCCCGACCTGGCCGAGATGGAGGCCGAGCTGGCCGAGGCCGTCGGCGCCAGCGAGCCGATCCAGACCGCCACGAGCACCACCACGAGTACCGCCCCGGAGGACACCGAGTGACCCGCGACATCGCCGTCGACGACGACGGCCAGATCCGTCTGCAGAAGCTGCTCGCCCAGTCGGGCGTGGCCTCCCGCCGTCGGTGCGAGGAGCTGATGCTCGACGGCGAGGTCGAGGTCGACGGCGAGATCGTCACCCGCCTCGGCACCAAGGTCGACCCGCGCACCGCGGTCATCAAGGTCTCCGGAAAGCGACTCCCCCCGGTCTCCGAGCACGTCTACCTCGTGCTCAACAAGCCGCGCGGCGTGGTCTCCACGATGGCGGACCCCGAGGGACGCCGCACGCTGAGCGACTTCGTCGCCGAGCGCCCCGAGCGCCTCTTCCACGTCGGCCGGCTCGACACCGACACCTCCGGGTTGCTGCTGCTGACCAACGACGGCGACTTCGCCCACCGCATGGCCCACCCGTCCTTCGAGGTCGAGAAGACCTATGTCGCCGAGGTCGTGGGCCGGATCGCCAAGGGCACCGTCGCCGACCTGCTGGCCGGGGTGACGCTCGACGACGGACCCGTCGAGGTGCGCCGGGCCCGGGTCCTCGATACCGCGGCCGACAAGTCGATCATCGAGCTCGTGATCCACGAGGGCCGCAACCGCATCGTGCGCCGCCTGCTCGACGAGCTCGGGCACCCGGTGCGCCAGCTGAGCCGCACCCGCTTCGGTCCCGTCGAGCTCGGCACGCTGCGCGGCGGATCCCTGCGCGAGCTCGGCGACGACGAGCTCGGCCAACTGCTGGAGCTGGTGGGCCTGTGAGCGGCGGGCTCGACGGACCGGTCGAGGTGGTCGGCACCGGCCTGATCGGTACGTCGATCGCGCTGGCCTGCCGTCGCGCCGGCCTCGAGGTGATCCTCACCGACCGCGACCCCGATCACGTGCGGACCGCATCCGGGCTGGGCGCCGGCCGGGCCCGGGCGGCGGGCGACGTCCCGCAGCTGGTCGTGGTCGCCGTACCTCCCGACGCGCTGGGCGCGGCGATCGCCGAGCAGCTCGACGCCGCCGGCCCCGAGACGGTGGTGACCGATGTCGGCAGCGTCAAGGTCGCGCCCCTGGACGCCGTCGCCGGCCACCCGGCGCTGCGTCGCTATGTCGGCAGCCACCCGATGGCCGGCACGGAGAACTCCGGCCCCCTGACGGCCAGCGCGGCCCTCTTCGACGGCCGCCCGTGGGCGGTCACGCCCGGACCGGACGCCGATCCGCGGGCCACCCGCCTGGTCGAGGCGCTGGTGCGCCTGTGCGGCGCGGTCGCGGTGATCCTGCCGCCGGGCGAGCACGACCGCGCCGTCGCGCGAACCTCCCACGTGCCGCACCTGATGGCCTCCCTGGTCGCCGGCACCCTGGCGGCGGCGACCCCGGAGCACCTGGCGCTGTCGGGCACGGGCGTGCGCGACGTGACCCGGGTCGCCGGGGGAGACCCGCGCCTCTACAGCCAGATCATCGGCGGCAACGCCCCGGCTGTGACGGCGCTGCTGCAGGAGGTCCGCGACCGGCTCGACCTCGTCCTCGAGGCCGTCGCGACCGACGACCGGGCTGGCCTGGAGTCGCTGCTGGCCTACGGCCAGGCCGGCACCCGCGCCATCCCCGGCAAGCACGGCGCCGCGCCGCAGCCGATGGAGGCTCTGCGCATCGCCGTCCCCGACCACCCGGGCGAGCTGGCCCGACTGTTCGCCGACGTGGGCGCCAGCGGCGTCAACATCGAGGACGTCCGGATCGACCACGACCCCGGTCGTCCGGTCGGCCTGGTCGAGCTCGACGTCATCGCCACGCGGACCGAGGAGCTGCGGTCCGCTCTGGAGTCGAAGGGGTGGGTCACCCACCGGTAGTCTGCGGCCGTGAGTGCTGCGGAGACCCCCTCGTCCAGTGTCATGTCGAGTGTCGTCGTCGCCGTGGACGGGACCTCGGGATCCGGGAAGTCCAGCACCTGCCGGGCGGTCGCCGACCGGCTCGGCCTGCGCTACCTCGACACGGGCGCGCAGTACCGCGCGATGACATGGTGGATGCTCGCCCACGACATCGACGTCCACGACGCCGCCGGGGTCGCCGCCGCGGCGGCGACCCCGGTGATCGAGTCCGGCACCGACCCGCTCGGCCCGACGATCACCGTCGACGGCACCGACGTCTCGGTGGAGATCCGCAGCGACGCCGTCAACGCTGCCGTGTCGCCCGTGAGCACCGTCCCCGAGGTCCGGTCGCGGCTCGTCGCGCTCCAGCGCGAGCTGATCGGTGCCGGCCGCATCGTCGTCGAGGGTCGTGACATTGGCTCCGTCGTGTGGCCCGAGGCCGCCGTCAAGATCTACCTCACCGCCGACCCGTCGGCCCGCGCCGCCCGCCGGGCCCTGGAGAACGGCGCCGACGACGCCGAGCGGATCGCGGCGACCGAGGCCTCGCTGCTCGCCCGCGACGAGATCGACTCCGGTCGGGCCGTCGCCCCGCTGACCATGGCCGACGGCGCCGCGCACATCGACTCCACCCACCGCACGCTCGACGAGGTCGTCGACCTGGTCGTGGGCCTGGTGATGGAAACGGCGTGAACGCGCTCAGCCTCGGCAGTCCGCACCTCGAGAGACCGCGCAGCGACGGCGCGCGGCTGCCGCGGCGCGGCCTACTGGAGCGGGCGCGACCTGCGGCGCGCTGGCTCATCCGCCGGCGGTACGACGTCCGGGTGCACCACCCGGAGCGGTTCCCCGCCACGGGGCCGGCTGTCGTGGCCGGCAACCACATCGGTTTCATCGACGGCCCGCTGATGGCCATCTTCGCGCCGCGGCCGGTCCATGCGCTGACCAAGCAGGAGATGTTCACCGGGGCGCTGGGCGCCTTCCTGCGAGCCTCTGGGCAGATCCGGCTCGACCGCGCCCGCACCGACCCGGCCGCGGTGCGGGTCGCGCTGCGGGTGCTGCGCGATGGCGGCTGCGTCGGTGTGTTTCCCGAGGGGACCCGAGGCCCGGGTGACCTCGAGGTGTTCCACTCCGGAGCCGCCTATCTCGCGCTCGTGACGGGTGCGCCCGTCGTACCGCTCACCTTCCTGGGCAGCAGGGATCCGGGAGGGACCAGCGGCTCGTTGCCGTCCCGAGGCGCCCGGATCGACATCGTCGTGGGAGAGCCGGTGGCCGTCGATGCGGTGTCCTGGCCCCGGACGCGGGATCATGTACGTCTGACGTCGGCCGCCCTGCGTGATCACATGCAGGTGGGCCTGGCCGGCGCGATGGACGAGACGGGGCGATCCTTGCCGGGACCGCTCCCGCAAGGAGAGAGTCATGAGTGAAGCTGCCCCGACCGGGGTGGTCCCGGTGCTGGCCGTCGTCGGCCGCCCCAACGTTGGCAAGTCGACGCTGGTCAACCGCATCCTCGGCCGCCGCGAGGCCGTCGTGGAGGACATCCCGGGGGTGACCCGCGACCGCGTGTCCTACGACGCCGAGTGGGGTGGTCGGGCGTTCACGCTCGTCGACACCGGCGGCTGGGACCCCGATGCCCGGGGCATGGCCGAGCGGATCAAGGTGCAGGCCGAGGTCGCCGTCAGCCTGGCCGACGCCGTGCTCTTCGTCGTCGACGCCACGGTCGGCATCACCGACGCCGACGAGGCGGTCGTGCGGGTGCTGCGCAAGTCCGGCAAGCCGGTGCTCCTGGTCGCCAACAAGGTCGACGACGAGCGTCGCGAGGCGGAGGCCTACGGGCTGTGGAACCTCGGGCTGGGCGAGCCGCACGTCGTGTCGGCCCTGCACGGCCGCGGCTCCGGTGACTTGCTCGACGCCGCCCTCGAGATCCTCCCCGAGCCCCCCGAGGCCGGTCCCGGCGAGCTCGGCGGGCCACGCCGGATCGCCATCGTCGGTCGCCCCAACGTCGGCAAGTCGTCGCTGCTCAACCAGCTCGCTGGCGAGGAGCGGGTCGTCGTCGACAACGTCGCCGGCACCACCGTCGACCCCGTCGACGAGCTGATCGATCTCGGCGGACAGACCTGGCGCTTCATCGACACCGCCGGGATCCGCAAGCGGGTCAAGGAGGCCTCCGGCCACGAGTACTACGCCTGGTTGCGGACGTCGACCGCCATCGAGCGCGCCGAGGTCTGTGTCCTGGTCCTGGCCGGCAACGAGTCCATCGCCGAGCAGGACATGCGGATCCTGCAGGAGGTGCGGGAGGCCGGCAAGGCGCTGGTCATCGCGTTCAACAAGTGGGACCTCGTCGACGCCGAGCGTCGCTACTACCTCGACCGCGAGATCGAGCGCGACCTCGTGCAGGTGCAGTGGGCGCCGCGGATCAACATCACCGCTCGGACGGGCTGGCACATCGACCGAATCGTGCCGGCGCTGGACCGGGCGATCGAGGGCTGGGAGACCCGGGTCTCGACCGGCGCCCTCAACGCCTTCCTCGGTCGGATCGTGGCCGAGCACCCGCACCCGGTGCGGGGCGGCAAGCAGCCGCGGATCCTCTTCGGCAGCCAGGTCCAGAGCGCGCCACCGGTCTTCAAACTGTTCACCACCGGGCGTCTCGACCAGGGCTACGAGCGGTTCGTGGAGCGGCGTCTGCGCGAGGAGTTCGGCTTCGTCGGCACGCCGATCGAGATCAAGGTCCAGGCCCGGGAGAAGCGCAAGAACCGGACCTGACCGGCACCTGATCCGGGACTTGCCATGTTCGAACAGGTGTTCGATCATGGGTGAGTGAGTGTCGCCCGGATCGAGCAGCTGCGTGGTCGGATCGACGCGCTGCAGGGCGCGCCGACCCGCCTGAGCGTCCCGGTCCTGCCCGTGCTCGACGGGCTGGTCCGCCTGCGCACCGGGAGCGTCTACGGCGCCGACTCCGCCGGCCTCGTGATGACCCTCGTGGCGGGAGCCTCGCAGGCGGGTGAGTGGGTCGGCTTCGTCGGCTGGGACGACTTCGGTGTCGAGGCAGCCCACCAGCGTGGCATCGACCTGGCCCGGACCGTCCTCGTGCCCCGCCCCGGTGAGCACTGGCTGGAGGTCACCGCTGCCCTCGTCGACGTCGTGAAGGTCGTCGCGCTGCGGCCTCCGGGGCCGGTCGACGCGAAGTCCGCCGGCATCCTCGACGCCCGGCTGCGTGCCCGCTCGGCGGTGCTCGTGGTGCAGGGGGAGTGGCCGGGGTGCGAGGCATGGCTCGGTCTCGAGTCCGCCGAGTGGCTGGGCGTGGGACGGGGCGAGGGCCGGCTCAGTGGACGGCGCGGTGACCTCGTCGCCCGTCGGGGTGGCCGGGCAGCGGCGCGCTCGACCGTCCTGCTCGACGAGGGCGCATGACGAGAACGATGACGAGAACGATGACGAGAACGATGGTGCTCTGGTGCCCGGACTGGTCGGTGCGGGCCGGCCTGCTCGAGCTCGCCGAGACCGAGGTCGAGGTCGCCGCGGAGGCTCCTGCCGCCGTACTCTCGGCGAACCGGGTGACCGTCTGCAACGCCGCCGCCCGGGCCGAGGGCGTCCGCCGGGGGCAACGTCGTCGCGACGCCCAGGCACGTTGCCCCGAGGTCGTGCTGCTGACGGACAGCCCCGAGCGGGACGCCCGCTGGTTCGAGCCGGTGCTGGCCGCGGTCGAGGACGTCAGGCCGGGCGTGGCCCCCCTGCGCCCCGGCCTCCTGGCGGTCCCCGCGCCGGGACGCTTCTTCTCCCGCGGCGCGCTGAGCGGGGAGGAGGCCGCGGCCGCGCTGCTGTCCGAGCTTCTCGTCGACGCCGGCGTGTGGGACTGCCGCTTCGGCGTGGCCGATGATCTCTTCACCGCGGAGCGGGCGGCGCGCCAGGCCGGACCACAGGAGTGCGTGAGCGTCCCGGCCGCCGGCTCGGCGGTCTTCCTGCGCGACCTGCCCGTGATGGCACTGGCCGACGACGGTCCGGAGGGCGCGGCGCTGTCCGACCTGCTGCGTCGGCTGGGACTGATCCGGCTGGGTGACTTCGCCGCGCTGGGAGCGGGCGAGGTCGCCAACAGGTTCGGCTCCTACGGCAGTGACGTGTGGCGTCGGGTGCACGGGGCGTCCCAGACCCGGCTGGCTTCGCGGACGCCGCCGCCGGAGCTGGCGCGGTCGGTGCCCTTCGAGCCGCCCCTCGACTCGGCCGAGGCCGTGACCTTCAGCGTTCGCCGCACCGCCGAGGAGTTCGTCGCCGGTCTCGCCGCCCGGCAGCTGGTGGCGACCGCGGTGCGGATCGAGGCGGAGTTCGACGGTGGACTGTCGGCCCGGCGGTGGGTGCACCCGCGCTGCTTCACTTCCCGCGACCTCGTCGACCGGGTGCACTGGCAGCTCCAGGGCGCGGTGATCACGGCTCCCATCGAGCTGGTGCGCTTCCTCCCCGAGATCGTCGAGCCGGCCGGCGACCACGCCGACGGGCTCTGGGGCGGCGGGGCCGAGGAGCAGGTCGTGCGGGGGGTGGCGCGGGTCCAGGCCATGGTCGGCTACGACGCCGTGCGCGTCCCCGTCCGCCAGGGCGGCCGCAGTGCCGCCGACCGGCAGGCGCTGGTGCCGTGGGGGGAGCGGCCCGCCGGCCTCCGCCCGCTCGACCGCCCCTGGCCGGGACGGATCCCCGGCCCCGCACCGACGCGGGTCTTCGCCGAGGCGCTCTCGGCCGACGTGGTCGATCTGAGCGATGCGCCGGTCGACGTCTCGGTGCGAGGCGCGGTCAGTGCCGAGCCCGCGCGCTACCGGATCGGCCGGCACTGGGTGCCCGTCGCTGCCTGGGCGGGGCCCTGGCCGGTCGACGAGTCGTGGTGGCTGGGCGACGCATCGGGAGGCGGTCGCTCGGCGCGCTTCCAGCTCGTCGGCGTCGACGGCCGCGCCTGGCTGGTGCGTTGGCTGTCGGCGGGTGGCTGGATCGTCGAAGCGGCCTACGACTGATGGGCTGGAACAACCCGCCGGTCCCGTGGCGTGAGCTCGAGCGGCGCCTGTCCGGACGCGCCCCGTCGCTCGAGGCGCCCGTGTCGCGGCGCAAGCAGCCGCGGGTGGAGCCCGAGGAGATCCGTCGGCCCGAGGAGGCGGTGCCCTACGCCGAGCTGCACTGCCACAGCCACTTCAGCTTCCTCGACGGCGCCAGCTCGCCCCGCGACCTGGTCGAGGAGTCCGTCCGGCTGGGGCTCGGTGCCCTCGCGCTCACCGACCACGACGGCTTCGCCGGCGCACCGCTGTTCGCCGAGGCGGCGAGCGACCACGGGCAACGCACCGTCTATGGAGCCGAGCTGACCCTCGACGTACTCCGCTCACAGAACGGCATCCCCGACCCCGAGGGCAGTCACCTGCTCGTGCTCGCCCGCGGCGTGGAGGGCTATCACCGGCTGTCCGCCGCCATCACGGAGGCCGGTCTGCGGGCTCCGGAGAAGGGCAGCCCCGCCCACGACCTCGACGATCTGGCCGAGACCGGGCGGGGGCACTGGATGGTGCTGACCGGTTGTCGCAAGGGAAGCGTCCGTCAGGCGCTGGCCACGGGCGGTCCGCGCGCTGCCGCGGCAGCGCTGGACGAGCTGACTGCCCGGTTCGGGCCGGAGCACGTCGTCGTGGAGCTGATCGCCACCGACCAGCCGGGTGGCAGCGAGGCCAACGACCTGCTCGCCCGGATCGCCGACGAGCGGGGGCTCCCGGTCATCGCGACTGGCAACGTCCACCAGGCGACGCCCGACCAGCGCCGTCTCGCGGCGGCGATGGCGGCGATCCGCGCCCGGCGCAGCATCGCCGACCTCGACGGCTGGCTCGACCTCTCCGGCGGTGCCCACCTGCGCAGCGGCGAGGAGATGCTGCAGCGGTTCGCCCGCCGTCCCGACGCCGTACGACGGACGACTCGTCTCGCCGAGGAGCTCGCCTTCGACCTGCGCAAGGCGTCGCCCAAACTGCCCAAGCTGGGCATCCCCGAGGGGCTCACTCCGGCCGAGCACCTGCGCAACCTCACCGAGGCCGGCTTCGCCCGACGCTACGCCGGCACCGAGCTCGCGACCCAGGCCCGGGAGCGGGTCGAGCGTGAGCTGGACGTCATCACCCGCAAGGACTTCGCCGGCTACTTCGTCATCGTCCACGACATCGTCGCCTTCGCCCGCAGCAGGAAGATCCTGTGTCAGGGCCGGGGATCGGCAGCGAGCAGCGCGGTCTGCTACGCGCTGGGGATCACCGCCGTCGACGCGGTCTACTTCAACCTGCCGTTCGAGCGGTTCATCTCCGAGCACCGGGAGGAGGAGCCCGACATCGACGTGGACTTCGACTCCGACCGCCGCGAGGAGGTCATCCAGTGGGTCTATGACACCTACGGCCGTCGCAACGCCGCGCAGGTGTGCAACGTGATCAGCTATCGGCCGCGGATGGCGGTGCGCGACGCGGCGAAGGCGCTCGGGTTCTCCGCCGGCCAGCAGGACGCGTGGTCGAAGTCCATCGACGGGTGGGGGAGCGAGGTCGAGAAGGGCCTGGGCATCCCCGACCAGGTCGTCGCCCTCGCCGAGGAGCTGATGGGCGCACCGCGCCACCTGGGGATCCACTCCGGCGGGATGGTGCTCACCGAGCGGCCGATCGGCGAGGTCTGCCCGATCGAGAAGGCGCGGATGCCCGACCGGACCGTCCTGCAGTGGGACAAGGACGGCTGCGAGTCGATGGGGCTGGTGAAGTTCGACCTGCTCGGCCTCGGGATGCTCGGGGCGCTGGACCACATGATGCGACTGGTCGAGGAGCACACCGGACGGAGCTGGACCCTCGAGTCCCTCCCGCGGGAGGAGTCGGAGGTCTACGACATGCTCTGCCGCGCCGACTCGATCGGTGTCTTCCAGGTCGAGTCGCGCGCCCAGATCGGCACCCTGCCGCGACTCAAGCCCCGCTGCTTCTACGACCTGGCCATCGAGATCGCCCTGATCCGGCCAGGTCCGATCCAGGGCGGTGCCGTGCACCCCTACATCCGCCGGGCCACGGGCAAGGAGCCGGTGACCTACGACCATCCCTCCCTCGTGCCCATCCTCGGCCGGACCCTCGGGGTCCCGCTCTTCCAGGAGCAGCTCATGCAGATGGCCGTCGCGCTCGGCAACTGCTCGGCCGACGACGCCGACCTCCTGCGTCGCGCCATGGGCTCCAAGCGCGGCATCGAACGGATCGAGAAGGTCAAGGACACCCTCTATGACGGGATGAGGGCCAAGGGCATCACGGGCGACGCGGCCGACGCGATCTACGTCAAGATCCTCTCCTTCGCCGGCTTCGGCTTCGCCGAGTCCCACGCCCTCTCCTTCGCGCTGCTCGTCTATGCCTCCTCCTGGTTCAAGCTGCGCTACCCGGCCGCCTTCCTGGCGGGACTCCTGCGCAACCAGCCGATGGGGTTCTACTCACCGCAGTCCCTGGTCGCCGACGCCCGCCGGCACGGCGTACGCGTGCTGCGGCCCGACCTCCTGCGCTCCGGTGCACTCGCCGACCTCGAGCCCTGCGAGGCGACCCGCACCGATCGTCACCGGTACGACGACGGGTGGGCCGTGCGGCTGGGGCTGGACGAGGTCAAGGGCATCGGTGGCGAGCTCGCCCGTCACATCGTCGCGATCCGCGACGAGTCGCCCTTCGTCGACATCCGTGACCTGTCACGCCGCGCAGGTCTCACCGCGACCCAGCTCGAGGCGCTCGCCACCGCCGGCGCCTTCGACTGCTTCGGCCTCGACCGGCGTCAGGCGCTGTGGATGGCGGGACACGCCGAGTCCGACGGGCAGCTGGAGGGCAGCACCCCCGCGCCGGCACCTCCCACGCTGCCGGGGATGAGCCCGATGGAGGTGACGCTCGCCGACCTGTGGGCGACGCGGATCTCGACCGACCTGCACCCGATGGAGCACTACCGCGAGGCCCTGCTCGCGGCGGGGATCCTCGCGGTGGGAGACGTCGCCAACGCCCGAGCCGGTCGGCGGGTGCACGTCGCCGGGCTGATCACCCATCGCCAGCGCCCCGGGACGGCCGGCGGGATCACCTTCCTCAACCTCGAGGACGAGACCGGGATGCTCAACGTGGTGTGCTCCCAGGGCGTGATGCGGGTGCACCGCCAGGCCGCCCGCAACAAGGTCGCCGTGGTGATCCGGGGGACCGTCGAGCGTCAGGACGGCGTCACCAACCTGGTGGCCGACCGGGTGGTCTCCCTCGACACCGTCCTCCACGGAGCCGCCCAGCCCCTCGAGGCCCGGCAGTCGTCGCGGGACTTCCGCTGAGACTGGATGCGTGTCAGAGACCGTCGGTGTTGTACTCGTCCCCGCTGACCAGCCATGCGCCGTCGACGAGGGTCAGCTGGTAGAGCGTGGTGATGTCCGGGGCGATGTCCGATCCGACCAGGATCGTCGCGACGCCGTCCTCCCCGCTGAGCTCGCTGAGCACCACGTCGTCTGCCGTGAACAGGGGCTCGCTGAAGACGTCCTCCCACTGGCCGCACGCCTCGTCCCGGGTGGCGTCGTCGTCAGCGAAGAGCGCGATGTCGCGCAGGTAGTCGTCGGTGGCGAGGTCGCACTCGCCGGTCAGCAGGAAGTCGAGGATCGTCTCCTCGATCGCCGCGGCGTCCTGATCCGTCAGGTCCCCTGCGGCCTCGGGCGCCCCCGCAGGCCCGGTGGTGGTCGCGTCGTCGGAGGTGCGGTCGTCGGACGACCTGGAGTCGTCGCCGCATGCCGTCAGGGCGAGCGGCAGCACGAGCGCCGCAAGAAGTCGTCGGTCCATGTCCGATTCCTACCGCACCACGCCCGGGGAGGAGGCCGATTCGGGTCGGCCCGAGTGCCTGCGGTAGTGTTCCGACCGCTCCGCCGGCGATCCCGGATGGGGTGTTCGGGCTGTAGCGCAGCTTGGTAGCGCACCTGACTGGGGGTCAGGGGGTCGCAGGTTCAAATCCTGTCAGCCCGACCGATCGATGTCGTTGACATCAACCGAGGACGGACTCACGTGAACGCACGTGGGTCCGTCTTGTTTTTCCTCGCGATCCGGTCTGGCGGACCAAATGCGTGCGATCGCTTACATTTGCTCCCATGACCGTCACGCAGCCGGAGCGCCGCCAGATCATCGCGTCCCAGAAGGACGACCTCCCCCTGATCTACGGGTCGATCGACTTCGAGGCCCTCCCGCACCGATTCACCACCGACCCGGCGGTCCCGGCGCAGATGCGTCCCGACATGGAGGGCGAGCGGCCGCGGCTGCTGGCCGACGGCGAGCTGGTCGACCTGATCGCGACCTACACGATGCTCGGCGACCGGGTCGGTGACGCCTACGCCAGCCTCATCCCCGACTACGGCTTCCAGCGCCTGGTGACCATGCTCGTCGAGGCCTGCGACCACGGAGTCGAGAGCGTCGAGGGCGCGCCTCCCGAGCTGGCGGCCTTCCTGGCCGACATGGAGCAGGTGCCGGACTGGATCGACATCGATCTCGTCCGCCGCGGCGCCGCCCTCGAACGCAACCTGGCAGCCCACGTCCTGCCCTACGTGATCCGCGGCGCGCTCCTCGGCACCTTCATGAACAAGTACGCCGCCCTGCCGATGGCCATCGCCGGCGGACTGTCCGAGTCGACCGCCGGCAAGCGCGCCAACGAGACGGCCGCCTTCTTCCTCTCCTCGGTCCTGCCGGGCGCGCTCGACCGCGACGGCATCGCGTTCAAGTCAGCGGCGATGGTGCGCCTCATGCACTCGATGGTCCGCTTCAACATCATGAAGCGCACGTCGTGGGACAGCAGCGTCTACGGCGTCCCGATCCCGCAGTCCGACCAGATGCCGGCCGGCTTCACCGGCGCGTTCTTCCTGGCCCTCCAGGCGACGCGTCGCGGCCGGAGCGAGTTCAGCGCGGACGAGCGGGCCCGCGTCGAGTTCGCCCGCTATCGCTGCTTCCTGCTCGGTCTGCCGCAGGACCTGCTGCCGACCGAGCCGCAGGCGATCGTCGACATCATGGCGACCCGCCACGCGACCCTGCGTCGCGACTTCGACGACGACACCTGCGGGCGGCTGGTCCGCGCCACGATCGCGGCCGACATCGAGAAGGAGAAGTCGCCGATCAACAGCTTCCGGGTCCGCTTCGAGCGCAGCACCTCGAAGCTCTTCCTCGTGAAGTCCTACCTCGACGGTGACGAGGCACGCGCCGAGTCGATGGGGGTGGCGGTGACGCCGGTCGACAAGCTGCGCGCCGTCGGCACGCTCGCCTTCCTCGCCACCCAGGTCGTCCCCTATGCCGTCGCGGTGCGCACCCCGGTCCTGTCGTCGTACGCCGACCGGCGGCTGGTGGGCAAGGTGGAGCGGGTGCTGCGTCGCTACAGTGGCGCGGAGTTCACGACCGACGGGGACGCCTACCGGCACCACTCGGCGTGATGGCGCAGCTGCTCGGCGGCTGCCTCGAGATGACGGCGCATGATGCCGGCGCCCGTGCGCTCGGCGATCCGGGCCATGAGCAGGCCGCTGAGCGACAGCCTCATCTCCAGTGACAGCACACTCCCGCCCTGGCTCTCGCCGTCGTCCTCGCCCTCGATCTGACCCTGGTCCTCGGTCACGGTGAGGGAGAAGGTGTGCCGGGTGCCGCGAAGGCTGCGCCAGTCGATGCCGTCGTGGCGGGAGGTGTCGATCTCGACGCGACCACCGAGCTGGAGGGCGCCGACGTGATAGATCACGTCCCACTCCTGTCGCCCCGCTGCGGGGGCGTCGCGGTGATGGACGAAGTCCCCGAAGCCGGTGATCACCGGCAGCGCCGCGTGCGGATCGCGGACGAAGGCCCGCAGCTCGTCGGCCGGCAGGTCGACGTGGACCCGGGCGCGCGCGGTCGCGCTCACCCGAGCACCGGGATCACGGTCTTCGCGGCCAGGGTCGACAGGCCGCTCTGCATGACGCTGGTGACGAACTCGTAGGCCTCGTCCCAGTCCGGCTCGTCCCCGAAGCGGTCCCGGAGGTCGATGGGGTCGAGCAGCTGGATCCGGATCTTCGACGGCAGCGGGACCTGGGGGAGGCCACCTGGGAGCAGCCCCCACGGGATGCTGAGCGTCATCGGCACCGACTTGATCCGCAGCAGGCGGTCGAAGCCGAGGCGCCGCGCCGTCGACCGGCCGTCGTTGAGCACGAAGAGGGTGTCGTGGCCACCGGTGGCGACGACCGGCACGATCTTGACGCCGGCACGGTGTGCGAGCTTGAGGAACCCCTTGCGTCCGTCGAAGACGATGCGGTGCCGGTCGCGCCAGGGACGCAGCGCCTCGACGTCGCCGCCCGGATAGACGAGCACCGATGCGTCGCGCGCGAAGACGTTGGCCGCGGCGTCCTGGTCGGCGGTGACCACGCCCATCTTGCGGGCGAACGCGCCGATGAGGGGCAGGGAGGTGACCATCTCGTGGCCCAGCGAGAACAGCGGGCGCCCTTCGACGGTCATGTAGGTGTTGTAGGCGAGCAGGAAGACGAACGTGTCCGGGGTGCCGGCGCCGCCGCTGTGGTTGCCGACGAAGAGGACTGGCTCGTCCGGCACCTTCTCGAAGCCTCGCACCTCGGCCCGGAACCACAGGTTGGCCACCAGCCACAGCCGCGGCAGCATCGCACGGATGAACTCCGGGTCGCGGCCGCTGAGATCGGCCCGGGGCGGACGCAGCAGCGCGCTCTTGCCGGTCCGTGGGGTGCTCACCTCCCGACAACGACGTCGTCAGGGCCGGGTGACGGCCACTGGCGTTGGCCGTCGAGCATCTAGGCTGCGCTCCGTGCCCCGTATCGATGAAGCGCTCACCCTGCCGAGCGGACTGACCGTCCCGCACCGGATCGTCAAGGCCCCGATGACCGAGAACCTCGCGGATGCCGACAACCAGCCGACCGCCGCGCACGAGCGGCTCTATCGCCGGTGGGCCGACGGCGCAGCGGGCGGACTGCTCATCACGGGCAACCTGATGGTCGACCGCCGCTTCCTCGAGCGCAGCCGCAACATCGTGGCCGACCGTCATCTCGACGTCGCGGGCCTGCGCCGGCTGCGGGACGCGGCGGGCACCGCGAAGGTCATCGCCCAGCTCAACCATCCCGGTCGACAGACCAACCGCTTCGTCGCCGGACGGCCGGTCGCTCCCAGCGCTGAGGCGGGGGCGGTCCCGATGATGGGGCTCTTCGGGCGTCCCCGCGAGCTGACCTCGGCCGAGATCGAGGCCATCGTCGTGGCGTTCGGCGAGGCCTCCGCCCGGTGCGAGGAAGCCGGGCTCGACGGGGTCCAGGTGCACGCCGCGCACGGCTACCTCCTGGCCCAGTTCCTCTCGCCGCACGTGAACCGGCGCACGGACCAGTGGGGTGGCGACGTGTCCTCCCGGGCTCGCGCGCTGCTCGAGGCGGTGCGCGCCGCCCGCGCCGCCACCGGCTCGGGCTTCACCGTCTCGGTCAAGCTCAACTCCTCCGACTTCCGCCACGGCGGTTTCACCGAGGACGACGCCGAGCAGGTGGTCCGACTGCTCGTGGACGAGGGGGTCGACCTCATCGAGATCTCCGGTGGCACCTACGAGAGCCCCGCGCTGTTCGGCGAGGTCCCCGAGCTCGCCGACGCTGCGGCCGGCAGCGTCAAGGAGGCCTATTTCGCCGCCTTCGCCCGTCGCGTCCGTACGACGGCAGGACACGTGCCGCTGATGCTCACCGGCGGCATCCGCACCCGCGCGGCGATCGAGTCGCTGCTGGCGGACGGCGGCGTGGACCTGATCGGCCTGGGTCGACCGCTCGCGGTCGACCCCGACCTCACCCGCAAGCTCCTCGAGGGCGCGGACGGCGTGACCCTCCCGCGCTACACCCTGCCCACCGTGGCCGGTCTCGCCGGCGAGTCGGAGTGGTACGAGACCCAGATCGCCCGGATCGGCGCCGGCAAGGAACCCGATCCCGGACTCCATGCGGTCACCGCGGCCGCCCGCTTTGTCGGTGGCGAGATGGCGCGGGGTCTCGCGGGACGTCGCCGCCGTGCCCGCCTCATCGCCGGCTGAGAGCGGAGCCTCAGCCCGGCAGCGCCTGCTCGGTGCCGAGCCTGGCCCGCGCGGCGGCCCGGGTGCCGGCAGCATGGGAGCCGGGTGCGGCGTGCCCGGCCTGCGCGGTGCCCTTCCAGGTGCCGCGGATCCCGTGGTCGCGCTGCATGCGCGGGAAGTAGTCGACGACCTCGATCTCCCGGGCCCGCAGGGCGATCTCGGTCGACGTGGAGCCCTCGGCGTCGGTGGAGCCGCGGTCGGCCTCGATCGCTGACTGGCGCGCGTCGTGCCGTGCGCTGCTGAGCCGCTGGCCGATGTGGTCGGCCCACGCCTCGTAGAAGGCGGCGCGGGCGGTCGAGCCGTGGACCGGTTGGACCTCCCAGCGCCGCCGGCGCGCGTTCCACACCTCGCGCACGTCGTGGCGGTGGGCTCCGGAGCGCAGGTGCGCGTCACCGTCGGCGACCATCTGGGTCACCAGTGAGGCATAGAGCGCCTTGACGATCGCGAGATCCGTGGCGAAGCCATAGAGGCTGACCTTGGTGTTGCTGGTGTAGATCGCGACGCGGACGTCGTTGGCCCGCGCGATCTCGATCATCAGCCGGACGTAGCGGGCCAGCGAGCGCTTGCCGGACTCACCGATCGGCACGGTCTCGTAGGTCGGGTCGGCGCGCCGCTCCTCGGCCTGGGCCGAGGCCCGCGCGACCGCCAGCGCGATCTGGTGGTGCGTGGCGAGGGTCTGCGCCTTCGCGAAGAACGCCTCGCGCTCGGCGGTGTTGTCGGTGCGTTCCGCCTGGCGCAGCAGCCGGCCGATCCGCACCAGGGTGCGGTCCTCGCCGGCGAGGCCCTCGTCGAGACCCTCGATCCGGTAGGCGCCGTGGAGCAGGTCGGCCGTGACCGGCAGCCCGAGATCCTCGAGCAGGCGGAGGAACGTCGTCCGGAAGCCCGGGCCGTGGCCGAGCTCACCGGCCAGGTGGTGCGCCACCTCGTGGAGCACGACCGCGCCGCGCAGCGACCAGGCGCCGCCCACCTCCCGTGGCGGGATGGCGATCACTCCGCGTGCGGGCAGCTCGTGACGCTCGTAGTGGGCCTGCCGGTGGCCGCGCCGGGGACGGACCACGAGCGGCACACCGACGCGGTCGACGCCGGCCCGGTCGACGTACTGCGCGCCGAGGTCGGCGAGATGCGTCAGGACCCGGTCGACGTAGGCCTGGACCCCGGCGGGGTCGGTGAAGCGCGGCTCGGTCTCGGGGGAGAACTCCTGGACCGAGCCGCCCAGCGTGATCCGCAGGGGAGTGCCCGGGGTCCGGCTGGCGCGGTCGAGCCAGTCGCCCAGCTGGTCCTCGGCGGCATAGACGGCCGCCTGGTCCTGGTCAGGGCCCTGGGCCTCGGATGCGTGGTTGGGCATGGCCCCAGCGTCTCAGGCAGCTCCGACAACAGCGGCGCCCTGCAGCGTGTCCCGCAGTGCCACCAGCCCGGTGACGGCCTCCGTGAACCGCGCGGTGCTGTCGCCGACCGCGATCTCGTCGAAGTAGTGACGTCGCATCGCCGCGCGGGCGATGTGGTGCTCGTCGTGGTCCAGGCGGTCGGAGAGCAGGTCCGTGAGGTCCGGCAGGGTGTCGGCGTCCACGACGTCCGCGCAACGGCTGATCGGCACGTCGAGCACGACGGCCCGGTGGCCGGCGTCCGGCTCCTGGCGCGCGGCGCGGCCGATCCGGCGCAGGATCGCCCGGTGCGCCTCGCGGATCGCCGGGGTGCGGCTGGTGGTCACCTTCGGATGCGGCTTGTAGACCAGCCGCATGTCGGTGACGGCGAGCACGGACTCGACGATGCTGGGCCCGAAGAGGTCGACGGAGGTGTAGTCGTTGTAGTCGGCGTCGCCCTCCCAGGTCGGCGCATAGAGGACCGTACGACGCGCGCTGGGCGCCAGCAGCGGCTCCGGTCGCAGGTCCAGCTGGGGCCGGCCCACGCGGACCAGCTTCGACTCGTCCAGCTCCATGAGTGCCGTCCGGTGGCGCTGCACGGCGGCCTCGCCGGCGACGAAGACCCGGTCGTAGGCCTTGGCGTTGTTGCTGACCATGCTCTGCTTGTCGCTCTCCCCGTGGTTGATGTGCACGTGCAGCATCCGGCCGTCGAGCAGCGAGTTGAAGTTGAGCATCGAGTTGTTGCAGTAGACGACGACCTTCGCGTCGAGCTCGTCATAGAGGGCGGCGACGTCGGCGAACCCCGGGGCCACCACCTTTTCGGGAACGAACCGAGGACCCCCTCCTGTGTTGCGTTTCGGTAACCTCGCCCGGTGCCCGCCATCCGCACCCCCGTACGCCGCTTCCTGAACCGCTCCATCCACGCCGCGTGGCAGTGGGTCGAACGCGTCGGGGACGTGGGTCCCGACACCGATCTCGCCGACGACTTCGGCAGCTTCGGCCGGGGGAGCTGCCTCGCCTTCCCGCTGTCGGTCATCTTCAACGCCGCGTCGATCCACGTTGGCGAGGGCACGCTCATCGGGAAGTACGCGACCCTGTCCGTCGGCTACGGACCGACCCAGGAACGGCTCCCGGAGCGGGGCCTGGTGATTGGTGACCGCTGCGTGCTGGGCGCGCGGGTCTGCATCACCGCGCACGAGTCGATCGAGATCGGCGACGACGTCTGGTTCGGTCAGGACGTCTTCGTCTCCGATGCCAGCCACGGCTACCAGGACCCGGACGTGCCGGTGGGCCGCCAGTTCGGCGCCCACCAGCCGGTCCGCATCGGGGCCGGGTCGTGGATCGGCCACGGAGCGATGATCCTGCCCGGCACGACCATCGGCTGCAATGTCGTGGTCGCAGCCGGATCGGTGGTGCGCGGCACGATCGAGGACCACGCCATCGTCGGCGGTGTGCCGGCTCGCCCGATCCGCCGCCTCGAGCCGGGGATCGGCTGGGTCTCGCAGGGGCCCTCCCTCGACGTCCGGACCGTGCGGACCGTCGCCGAGCAGTACGCCGAGCTGACCGCGCACGCCGAGCGGGATGCCGCGGACACCGAGCGGGAGGTCGCGGAGGCATGAGCAGCCCAGCGGGCGCTCCCGCGAGCCGGATCGCCGCCTTCGCCGAGCACGCCAGCGGTCTCACAGGACGCCGCTTCGGCGTCGCCTCCCTCGAGGAGTACGACGCCCTGTGGGCCTGGTCCGTCGAGGAGATCGACTCCTTCTGGTCGGCCGTGGCCGACCACCTGGACATGTCCCTCCCGGGGCCGGCGCTGGCCGAGGAGCGGATGCCCGGAGCGGTCTGGTTCCCCGAGGCCCGGGTCAACTACGCCGCGGCCGTCCTAGCAGGTCGGCCGACCGGCGAGGTGGCCGTCGTGGGGGTCACGGAGGACCCGGACGCGACGGTGGAGCTCACCTGGGCGGAGCTCGAGCGTCGCGTCGCCGGTCTGGCCGGCACCCTGCGGGCGCTCGGCGTCGGGGCCGGCGACCGGGTCGTCGGCTACCTGCCCAACACCCCGGACGCGATCGTGGCGTTCCTCGCGACGGCGAGCCTGGGCGCCGTGTGGTCGGTGTGCGGCATGGACTATGCGGCGTCGGCGGCCACGGCACGCTTCGGTCAGCTGGACCCGGTGGTGCTGGTGCACGCCGAGTCCTACGTCCATGGCGGGCGCACGCACGACCGCCGTGACGTGGTCGCGGAGATCCGCGACGCCTTGCCGAGCCTGCGCGCCACGCTCACCGTCGGGACCCCGGCCTGGGAGGACGCCATCGGCGCCCCCCACCCGTTCGAGCCGGTGCCGGTGCCCTTCGACCATCCGCTGTGGGTCCTCTTCTCCAGCGGCACCACCGGCAAGCCCAAGGGCATCGTCCACGGCCACGGCGGCGCCCAGCTGGAGCAGGCCAAGGTGGCGGCCTACCACTTCGACCTGGGGCCGGGGGAGCGGTTGTTCTGGTTCACCACGCCCTCCTGGATGATGTGGAACTTCCTCGTCGGTGGGCTGCTGACCGGCGCCAGCGTGGTGACCTATGACGGCAGTCCAGCGCATCCCGGTGTCGACGGGCTGTGGGCGCTGACCGCGCGGCACGGCGTCACGGTGACGGGCATGAGCCCGGGCTACGTGGCGGCCGGTCAGAAGGCGGGCGTCGGACCGGCCGGGCACGACCTGTCCCGGCTGCGCCGGGTCGGCATCTCGGGCTCCACCTTCCCGGCCTCCAGCCACGAGGCGCTGCAGGACGACCTCGGTCCGCACGTCCAGATCTGCTCCATCAGCGGCGGCACCGACGTGGTGAGCGCTTTCGTCGGCCCCGTCCCGGGCCTGCCCGTGTGGCCCGGGGAGCTGTCGCGGCCCCTGCTGGGCGTCGCGCTCGATGCCTTCGGTCCTGACGGATCGCCCGTTCGTGGCGAGGTCGGCGAGCTCGTCGTCACTCGCCCGATGCCGTCGATGCCGCTCATGTTCTGGGCCGACGACGACGGTGCGCGCTATCACGACGCCTACTTCGACACCTTTCCCGGCATCTGGCGCCACGGCGACTGGATCACCGTCACCGACCGTGGCTCGATCGCCATCCACGGCCGCTCCGACGCGACGCTCAACCGCAACGGCATCCGGATGGGCAGCGGCGACATCTATGAGCCCGTGGAGGCCCTGCCGGAGATCCGCGAGGCTCTCGTGATCGGTCTGGAGGAGCAGGGCGGCGGCTACTGGATGCCGCTCTTCGTCGTCCTCGACGACGACATCGACCTGGACGAGGCGCTGATCGCGAGGATCAAGGACGCGGTCCGCACCCACGCCTCCCCACGCCATGTCCCCGACGAGGTGCTCCGAGCGCCCGGCATCCCGCACACCCGGACCGGCAAGAAGCTGGAGGTGCCGGTCAAGAAGGTCCTCGCCGACCAGGACCTGGGCGGGGCCTACGACCCGGGCAGCGTCGACGCTCCGGAGTTGCTCGACTGGTTCCGTCGGGTCGGCCGGGAACGTCGGGCGGCACTCGGCCGTTAGGGTGGTGACTCCCGTCCCGCTTCGTGAAGGAACTTGATGACCGCCTGGCTCCTGCTGGGACTTGCCATCCTCTTGATCCTCGCCTGTGGGCTCTTCGTCGCAGCGGAGTTCGCCTTCGTGACCGTGGACCGCGGTCAGGTCGAGCGCGCCGCTGCCGACGGCGACCCCTCGGCGATCGGACTCCAGAAGGCCCTCCGCTCGCTGTCCACCCAGCTGTCGGGGGCGCAGGTCGGCATCACGATCACGAACCTCGCGATCGGCTTCCTCGCCGAGCCCGCGATCGCCGAGCTGCTGCGCGACCCCCTGGAGTCCGCGGGCGTGGCCGACAACGTGGTCAGCCCCCTCGCCGTCGCGCTCGGCCTCACGATCAGCACCTTCTTGACGATGCTCATCGGCGAGCTGGTGCCCAAGAACGTCGCCATCGCCCTGCCGCTCGCGACCGCCCGGGTCACGCAGGCGCCGATGCGCGCCTTCACCGCTGCCTGCCGTGGCCCGATCCGGGTGCTCAACGGCAGCGCCAACGCGATCGTCCGGCGCCTCGGCGTCGAGCCCCAGGAGGAGCTCCGGTCGGCCCGCAGCTCGACCGAGCTGGCCTCGCTCATCCAGCGCTCGGCCGACGAGGGGACCCTCGATGCCGACACGGCCGAGCTGATGGAGAAGTCCGTCGAGTTCGGCACCCGGACCGCCGGCGAGATCATGACGCCGCGGGTGCGGACCCGCTCCCTCGACGTCAACGAGCGGGCCAGCGCGGTGATCGACCTGGCCCGTGAGACCGGCAACTCCCGCTTCCCGGTCCTCGACGACACCGATGCGGTCGTCGGCACGGTGCACGTCAAGAACGCCGTCGCGCTGCCGCTCCACGAGCGCTTGACGACCAAGGTCAAGCACCTCATGGCGAAGCCGATCGTGGTGCCAGACTCGCTGCGCCTCGACCCGCTGCTCGCGCTCCTGCGGGCCGACGGCTTCCAGATGGCCATCGTCCTCGACGAATACGGCGACCATGCCGGCATCGTGACCCTGGAGGATGTGATCGAGGAGATCGTCGGTGACATCGCCGACGAGCACGACCGTCTCGGCCAGCGCGGTCGGCTCCGGCGTGACGGGTCGTGGTCGCTGTCCGGGCTGCTGCGCCCCGACGAGGTGGAGGACCTGACGGAGGTCGCGCTGCCCGAGTCCGAGGACTACGACACGGTCGCCGGGCTGGTGCTCCAGATCCTCGGTCGCATCCCGCATCCCGGCGAGGTGGCCGTCGTACCGCTGCCTCCGGCGGAGGACGAGGACGGCGTGCGCAATCGTCGGGCCCTGCTCAGCGTCGATCACATGGACGGGCTGCGGATCGACCGGTTGACGCTGCGCGTCGAGGAGGAGCCGACCGATGGGTGACTATGCCGGCGTGCTGCTCGCCGTCTTCCTGCTGGCGGCCAACGCCTTCTTCGTCGGTGCGGAGTTCGCACTGATCTCCGCCCGTCGCAGTCAGATCGAACCCCGCGCCCAGGCGGGCTCGCGACTCGCGAAGATCACGCTGACCGCGATGGAGAACGTCTCGCGGATGATGGCGGGTGCGCAGCTGGGCATCACCATCTGCTCGCTCGGCCTGGGTGCCGTCGGCGAGCCCGCGCTCGCCCACCTGATCGAGCCGGGCTTCCACGCCCTCGGGGTGCCGGACGACTGGCTGCACCCGGTGGCCTTCGTGATCGCGATGACGATCGTCGTCTTCCTCCACGTCGTCCTCGGGGAGATGGTGCCCAAGAACATCGCCATCGCCGGGCCCGACCGGGCCGCGCTCGTCCTCGGCCCGCCGATGTACGCGATCGTCTTCGTCCTCGGCCCGATCATCGGCGGCATCAACGCGATCGCCAATACCCTGCTGCGCCTGGTCAACATCGAGCCCAAGGACGAGGTCGGCAGCACCTACACCCGTGAGGAGGTCGCCGCACTCGTCGAGGAGTCGCACGGTGAGGGACTGCTCGCTGAGGACGAGTACGACCGGCTCTCCGGAGCCCTCGGCTTCACCGAGAAGACCGTCGCCGAGGTGATGATGGCGCCCGGGACGCTCGCGACCGCCGCGCGGGGCGCGACGGGTGCCGACGTCGAGGCGCTGTGCGCTGCCACCGGCTTCAGCCGCTTCCCCGTCGTGGACGACCCGGACGCCGCCGTGCCGGAGCTCGTCGGCTACCTCCACATCAAGGACGTGCTCGAGCCCGACGAGGAGCGACGGCAGCGCCCGGTGGCCGACCGATGGATCCGCCCGTTCGCCACGGTCACGGTCGACACCGCCCTGCACGATGCCCTCGAGGTGCTCCAGCGCCGCGGCTCGCACATGGCGCGGGTCGTCGCCGAGGACGGCACGACTCTGGGGGTGGCGGCCCTCGAGGACGTCATCGAGGAGCTGGTCGGCGAGATCCGCGACGCCGCGCACTCCGATGAGCAGGCGGCCACCTCGTGAGCACTAGGGTGGCCCTCGTGGGTGACCCGGAGACGCGAGCGGACGAGGCATCCACCCGCGTGCTCACGATCCCCAACGTCGTCAGCTTCTCCCGCCTCCTCGGCGTCCCGCTGTTCCTGTGGCTCGTGCTCGGCCCGGAGGCGGACCTCTGGGCGATCGTCGTCCTGATGGTCTCGGGCGTGACCGACTTCCTCGACGGCTGGCTGGCGCGCAAGCTCAACCAGACCTCCGAGTTGGGGCGGCTCCTCGACCCGGTCGCCGACCGGCTCTACATCCTGGCCGTCGTAGTTGGCCTGGCCCTGCGCGACGTCATCCCGTGGTGGCTGGCGCTCTCGCTGCCGCTGCGCGACCTGCTGCTGTGGGGCCTGGTGCCGCTGCTGCGCACGCGCGGCTACAGCGCACTTCCGGTTCACTTCCTCGGCAAGGCCGCCACGTTCAACCTGCTCTACGCGTTCCCCCTGCTCTTCCTCGGGGATGGCGACGGCACCGGCGCGACCCTCGCCCAGGTGTTCGGCTGGTCCCTGGCCCTGTGGGGCGTCGGCCTCTACTGGTGGGCCGGTGTGCTCTATGCCTGGCAGGTCCGCCGCCTGCTCGCGACCACCGAGCGGCGGTCTCGGGTGGCGACAGGCGATGACTGAGAGCTCCACGGGACCCGAGCGAGGCCTCGACCGATCTCGCACGCCACTGCTGTCCCTGATCACCGCCGAGGCGCTCGATCGCGACTACCTGGTCGCGGCCGCCCGGAAGGCCGCGGCGACGGAGGAGGAGCAGCCGGCGGCGGGCTCCCGCATCGGGGTCGTGCTCGTGCTGGCACTCTTCGCCACCCTCGTGACGGTGGCCGCGGTGCAGACGTCGGCGGAGGCCGACGCCAACGATGCGAGCAGGGCCGGCCTGATCGAGCGCATCGAGGGGCGTCGCGCCACGGTACGCGCGCTCGAGGACGACGCCGCGCAGCTGCGCACGTCCAATGCCACGGCGGACCGCAATGTCCGCTCGCTCGGCACCAGACTCGCCGATCAGCAGGCGCGCAACGCCGAGCTGCGCGCACTGACCGGATTCGAGCGGGTCGTCGGCGACGGCGTCCGCGTCACCGTCGACAACCCTCCCTACGCCGACGAGGACAGCCTCGTCCGCGACGCGGACCTCGCGCTGCTGGTCGACGGCTTGTGGAACGCCGGCGCCGAGGCGATCGCCATCAACGGCCAGCGACTGACCGTGCTGAGTGCCATCCGGACCTCCGGCGACGCGATCGAGGTCAACGGCACGGGGGTCGCTCCGCCGTACACGATCCTCGCCATCGGTGACCAGCGCACCCTCGCCGCGAACTTCGTCGAGTCCGACAGCGGCCTGCGGTTCGACGCGATCGCCTCCCAGTACGGATTCGACTACGAGATGGACAATGACGACGAGCTGCGCCTGCCGGCCGCGCGAGCGTCGCTGCTGAACCTGAGGTCGGCCACCGTCCTGACCAGTGACCCGGAGAGGGGAGAGGCCCCGTGATCGCCGTTCTCGGACTCGTCATCGGCGTGGTGCTCGGCTTCGTCTTCCAGCCAGACGTCCCGACCTCGCTCGAGTACTACCTGCCCATCGCGGTCGTGGCGGCGCTCGATGCTGTCTTCGGCGCCCTGCGCGCCTACCTCGACGGCATCTTCGACGACAAGGTCTTCGTCGTGTCGTTCCTCAGCAACGTCGTGATCGCCGCCGGCATCGTCTATCTCGGCGATCGGCTCGGGGTCGGCGGACAGCTCTCGACCGGCGTCATCGTCGTCCTCGGCATCCGGATCTTCACCAATGCCGCCGCCATCCGCAGGCACGTGTTCCATGCCTGAGCAGGACGCCGCCAGCGCCAGCGCCACCGACCGGCTCAAGGCGGCACTGCTGCGTCCCTCGCGCAAGCAGCTCGTGGCAGGGCTGCTGCTCGCGGTGCTGGGCTTCGCCGCGGTCACCCAGGTGCGGGTCGCCGGCGCCGACGACACCTACTCCGGCCTGCGCGAGCAGGACCTGATCGACCTCTTCAGCGCGTTGTCCGGCACCCGCCAGCGCACCGAGGCCGAGATCGACCGGCTGGAGGAGGTCCAGGCCGGACTCCGCGACGAGACGACGCGACGCCAGACCGCTCTCGAGCAGGCCGAGTCGACGGTGGAGAACCTGTCCATCGTGGCCGGGCTGGTGCCGGTGACCGGCCCGGGCATCCGCCTCACCGTCACCGAGCAGGACGGCCGGATCCAGCTCGAGACGCTGCTCGACACGATCCAGGAGCTGCGGACCGTCGGCGCCGAGGCGATCGCGATCAACGGCACCGTCCGCGTCATCGCCCAGACCTCCTTCGAGGAGACCGAGGGTGGCTTCCTCGTCGACGGGGAGCCCGTCGAGGCGCCGTACGTCATCGACGTGATCGGGGAGCCCGGCGTGCTGTCCTCGTCCATCGACTTCGCGCTCGGTCCCCGCAAGCAGATCGAGGACGACGGCGGGTCCGTCGACGTCCGTCAGCTCGACACGGTCGACATCGAGGCGGTCTCCGAGCGCGACGAGCCTCGCTACGCCGTCCCGGACCAGGGGCAGTAGCCTTCGGGCATGACCAACCCTGCTGAGCTGCTTTACACCGTCGAGCACGAGTGGCTCCGCGAGCCCGGCGAGAGCGCGGGCTCGGTGCGCGTCGGGATCACGGACTATGCGCAGGACGCCCTCGGCGACATCGTCTATGTCTCGCTCCCCGAGGTCGGCGCGGTCGTCACCGCCGGTACGTCGTGCGGCGAGCTGGAGTCCACGAAGTCGGTCAGCGACGTCTATGCCCCTGTCACCGGTGCGATCGTGGCCGTCAACGAGGCGCTCGACGCCACGCCGGAGCTGGTCAACAACGACCCCTACGGCGACGGCTGGCTGTTCGAGGTCGTGCCGTCCGAGCGCACGGAGCTCGACGGGTTGCTCGACGCGGCCGGATATGAGGCCCAGCTCGGTGGTTGATCCGGTAGGTTCGAGCAGAGCCCGTTTTCGGACCCGAGGAGTTGCCTGATGCCGTTCTGCACCGCCTGTGGCCGGCAGAACCCCGACGACGCACGCTTCTGCTCGCAGTGCGGCACGCGCCTCGTCGCGCCGGACGAGCAGCCCGCCGTCAGTGACGCGACCGCGACCATCCAGTTCGGCGCCGGCAGCGCGTCGGGCGTCGAGACGTCCGACCGTGCGCTGAGCCCGGTGGATGCCGCGGCCGTCGACGCACTGCCGGTCGGTCACGCGCTGCTGGTGGTCCAGAAGGGGCCGGGGGCGGGCAGCCGCTTCCTCCTCGACGCCGACGAGGTCACCGCCGGACGCCACCCCGACAGCGGGATCTTCCTCGACGACGTGACCGTGTCGCGCCGCCACGCGGTGTTCCGCCGCGAGGGCCAGGGCTTCACCGTGGCCGACGCCGGCAGCCTCAACGGCACCTACGTCAACCGCGACCGCATCGAGAAGACCGCTCTCAAGGACAGCGACGAGGTCCAGGTCGGGAAGTATCGACTGGTCTTCTTCGCCGGTCACGAGAGCCACTGATCGTGGCCGCGGTCGTCGCCCGCGACGCCGGGGACTCCCGCTACAACATCGGTCAGGTCCTCGAGCGGCTGCGCACCGACTTCGAGGACATCAGCATCCCGAAGATCCGGTTCCTCGAGTCGGAGGGTCTGATCAAGCCCGAGCGGACGCCGTCGGGCTACCGGAAGTTCTCCGACGCCGACATCGAGCGGCTGCGCTACATCCTGCGGATGCAGCGTGACCACTACCTGCCCCACAAGGTCATCCGCGAGCACCTGGACGCCATCGACCGTGGCCTGGAGCCGCCGTCGCCGGAGCCGGTCGTGCCGACCGTGCCGACCGTGGCGATCGGCGCCGACGGCCTGCCGGCGCCCGAGTCCTTCCGCCGCACCGACCGGCTGCGGCTCTCGCGCAAGGAGCTGATCAAGGTGGCCGGCATCGACGAGACCCTGCTGGGCGAGCTGGAGGGCTTCGGCCTCATCACGGCCTCGGCCACGGGCCACTACGACACCGACGCCCTCGTCATCGCCCAGACCGCCCGCGAGCTGGCTGACTACGGCATCGAGCCCCGCCACCTGCGTGCCTACCGGGCAGCGGCCGACCGGGAGGTCGGCCTGATTCAACAGGTGGTCACTCCCCGCAGGGGTCGTGACGCCGGGGCGAGTGCTAGGGCCGACGAGACGGTCAGCGAGATCGCCGCACTGTCGGTGCGGTTGCACGCGACGCTGGTCAAGGCGGGCCTGCGCAAGCTCTAGACCCTCGGACTAGGCTGATCGCATGCGCGAGGTCGACGTGATGGGTGTCCGGGTGGAGATGCCCTCGAACCAGCCGATCGTCCTGCTGCGGGAGTCGTCCGGGGGACGCTACCTGCCGATCTGGATCGGCGCCGTGGAGGCGACCGCGATCGCGTTCGCCCAGCAGGGCGTCGTCCCGCCGCGGCCGCTGACCCACGACCTGCTGCGCGATGTCGTCGAGGCCACCGGCAACGAGTTGAGCGCCGTGCGCATCACCGACGTCAAGGACAACGTCTTCTTCGCGACGCTCGTCTTCGCGTCCGGTGTCGAGGTCAGCGCACGTCCGTCGGACTCGATCGCGCTGGCCCTGCGGACCGGGACGCCGATCTTCTGCGCCGAGGACGTCCTGGCCGAGGCGGGCATCAACGCTCCGGCCGAGGAGGACGACGAGGTCGAGGCCTTCCGCGAGTTCCTCGACCATGTCTCGCCGGAGGACTTCGGTGGCGAGGAGGAGCCGGGCTCAACCTCAAGTTGAGGCTGAGGGTTTTCCGCGACACGCCCGGTCATGTCTTTGACCCACCTGTCGGCTCGGCCGTACCGTGAGGAGTCGAATCACAACCGTGAGACGCGCCGCCATCAGCACCGTGAAGCCCCGCACCGTGGAGGACCCGTGAACGAGCAGCAGCCTGAGAAGGTCGGCCAGGACACGGCTGCCGCCACCGCGGCCGCGGAGGAGCAGGGTCTGCTGTTCACCGACGACGTCTCGCCCTTGCCCAGTGACCTGGGCTACCGCGGTCCGACCGCGTGCAACGCGGCCGGCATCACTTACCGCCAGCTCGACTACTGGGCCCGCACGGGCCTGATCGAGCCGAGCGTGCGGGGCGCCAAGGGCTCCGGCTCGCAGCGGCTCTACAGCTTCCGCGACATCCTGATCCTCAAGATCATCAAGCGACTGCTCGATGCTGGCATCTCGCTGCAGAACATCCGTACCGCCGTCAGTCACCTGCGCGAGCGCGGCACCGACGACCTCACCCAAGTCACGTTGATGAGCGACGGTGCGTCGGTCTACGAGTGCACCAGCAACGACGAGGTCATCGACCTGCTGCAGGGTGGCCAGGGTGTCTTCGGCATCGCCATCGGCGGTGTGTGGCGCGAGATCGAGGGCACGCTCGCCCAACTGCCGAGCGAGAGCGCCTCGGACGAGGAGCCCACCGAGACCATCGCCGGCGATGAGCTCGCCGCGCGGCGCGCTGCGCGTAACGTGGGCTGACGCGCTACCCTGAAGCCGCTGTTCATCCCACACGGGAGAGTCAGGATGCGTCGTGGACGCAGGCCTGCGCCGAAGGGGCAATTCCTCCCCGGAACCTCTCAGGCGCCCGGACCGTGTGGAGCAGGCAACTCTGGAGCCGCGGCGCTGCGGTGACAGAGGGGGAGGGACTCGATCTCCTTTTCGATCCCCGAGGACCTGCCTGCCCATGAGCACCCCCTTCGTGAACCGTCACATCGGTCCCGACGACCAGCAGGTCGCGACGATGCTGGACCGTCTCGGCCACCCCTCGCTCGAGGCGCTGATGGACGCGGCGGTGCCGAAGTCCATCCGCTCCACGGACCCGCTCCACCTGCCGGACGCCGTCGACGAGGAGAGGGCCGCCGCCGAGATGCGGGCCATGGCGGGACGCAACGTCCCGGGTGAGCCGATGATCGGCCTGGGCTACCACGCCACGGTCACCCCCGCGGTGATCCGACGCAATGTCCGCGAGGACCCGAGCTGGTACACCGCCTACACGCCGTACCAGCCGGAGATCTCCCAGGGACGGCTCGAGGCGCTGATCAACTTCCAGACGATGGTCGCCGACCTCGCCGGTCTGGCCACTGCGGGATCGTCGCTGCTCGACGAGGGTACGGCCGCGGCCGAGGCGGTGGCGCTGGCCTTCCGTGCCAATAGGTTGGCGTCCGGCCCGTTCGTCGTCGACGCCGACGCGCTGCCCCAGACCATCGACGTGGTGCGCACCCGCGCCGAGGGCATCGGCATCGAGATCCTCGTCGCCGACCTCGCGGCCGGTCTGCCGGACGGCGACGTCTCCGGCGTGCTGATCCAGTACCCCGGCGCGTCCGGGCGGATCGCCGACATCAAGCCGGTCATCGACGCCGTCCACGAGCGTGGGGGTCTCGCCGTCGTCGCCGCCGACCTGCTCGCGCTGACGGTCCTGGAGGCGCCGGGGGCTCTCGGCGCCGACGTGGTGGTGGGCTCGGCCCAACGCTTCGGTGTCCCGCTCTTCTACGGCGGCCCGCACGCCGGTTTCATGGCCGTGCGCGAGGGGCTCGAGCGCCAGCTGCCGGGGCGGCTCGTCGGCGTGTCCGTCGACGCGGAGGGACGCCCGGCCTACCGCCTCGCGCTGCAGACCCGCGAGCAGCACATCCGCCGCGACAAGGCGACGTCCAACATCTGCACCGCGCAGGTGCTGCTCGCGGTGACCGCCGGGATGTACGCCGTCCATCACGGCCCCGACGGCCTCCGGGCGATCGCCGGCGACATCCACGACCTGGCCGGTCGCGCCGCCGCGTCCCTGCGGGGCGCGGGCCTCGAGCTGGTCAACGACACCTTCTTCGACACCCTCCAGGTGCGCGTGTCCGGTCGTGCCGCGGAGGTCGTGGCGGCAGCACGGGCCGAGGAGGGGCACCTGCGCCTGGTCGACGCGGACACCGTCGGGATCTCCTTCGGCGAGACCGCCGGCGCGCCGACGCTGCGAGCGCTGCACACCGCGTTCGGGGTGACGCCGGTCGCCGTGCAGCCAGCTGACGGACTCCCGCCAGCGCTGCGCCGGACGACGGACTTCCTCACCCACCCGGTCTTCAACACCCACCACAACGAGACGTCGATGCTGCGCTACATCACGCGGCTGGCCCACCGCGACTACGCGCTCGATCGCGGCATGATCCCGCTCGGCTCGTGCACGATGAAGCTCAACGCCACGACCGAGATGGAGCCCATCTCGCTCGCCGGCTTCGCTCACCTGCACCCGTTCGTCGCAGCGGAGTCCGCCGACGGCTACCGCGAGCTCATCGAGCAGCTGGAGAGCTGGCTGGCCGAGGTCACCGGCTACGACCGGGTCTCCATCCAGCCCAACGCCGGCGCCCAGGGCGAGTTCGCCGGCATGCTCGCGATCCGCAACTACCACCGGGCCAACGGCCAGGACCAGCGTGATGTCTGCCTGATCCCGTCGTCGGCTCACGGCACCAACCCGGCGTCCGCGGTCATGGTCGGCATGAAGGTCGTCGTCGTGAAGTCGAACGATGACGGCACGGTCGACCTCGACGACCTGCGTGCCAAGTGCGAGCAGCACGCCGGCACCCTCGCCGCGATCATGGTGACCTACCCCTCGACCCACGGCGTCTACGAGGAGACCATCACCGAGCTGTGCGACATCGTCCACGAGCACGGCGGCCAGGTCTACGTCGACGGCGCCAACTTCAACGCACTGCTCGGCTATGCCCAGCCGGGTCGGTTCGGCGGCGACGTCTCCCACCTCAACCTGCACAAGACGTTCTGCATCCCGCACGGCGGCGGCGGGCCGGGTGTGGGTCCGGTCGCGGTCCGCGCCCACCTGGCGCCGTACCTCCCGACGCACCCGCTGCACCCCGACGCCGACCGCCGCGAGGGCACGGGCGCGACCAGCGCAGCGCCCTTCGGCTCCGCCGGGATCCTGCCGATCTCGTGGGCCTACATCCGGATGATGGGCGCCGAGGGGCTCACCCGGGCGACCGCCGTCGCGGTGCTGTCGGCCAACTACGTCGCTGCACGTCTGGGGGAGCACTTCCCCGTCCTCTACCGCGGCGAGTCCGGACTGGTCGCGCACGAGTGCATCCTCGACCTGCGCGACATCTCCAAGGAGACGGGCGTCAGTGTGGACGACGTGGCCAAGCGACTGATCGACTACGGCTTCCACGCGCCGACGATGTCCTTCCCCGTCGCCGGCACGCTGATGGTCGAGCCGACCGAGTCCGAGGACCTCACCGAGCTGGACCGCTTCTGCGACGCGATGATCGCGATCAAGGACGAGATCGACCGCGTGGCGGCAGGGGAGTGGGCCGTCGACGCCTCGCCGCTCGCCAACGCCCCGCACACGTCCCGCGCGCTGGTGGGCGAGTGGGACCGGCCCTACTCGCGTGAGCTGGCGGTGTTCCCGAGCGGGATCAGCCCCGACAAGTACTGGCCGCCGGTCGCTCGCATCGACCAGGCCTTCGGCGACCGCAACCTGGTCTGCGCCTGCCCGCCGCTCGAGGAGTACGTCGAGTAATGGCACTGTTCGAACCGACCGGTGCCGCTGTGCTGCGGCGGGTCGCCTCGGCCCAGGCCGACGGACGGCTGCCGTCGGTGGCGGCCGGTGTCGTCCGCGACGGCGACCTCGCCTGGTCCGGTGGTCGCGGCCGCACGGTCCGGCGGGACTCGGACGCCCGGCCCGACGCGGACACGCAGTACAAGATCGGCTCGGTCACCAAGACGATGACCGCCGCGTTGGTCGTGCTCGCGGCGGAGCGGGGCGAGCTCGGCATCGACGACGCGGTCCGGCGCTTCTGGCCGGAGGCGCCCTTCGGCGACGCGACGCTGCGGTCGCTGCTCAGCCACGCGAGCGGGATGACGGCCGAGCCCCACGGCGAGTGGTGGGAGCGCTCCGAGGGCGGTGACCTCGCAGCCCTCGCCGCGGCGCACGAGGGCGCGACGCCCGTCCTGCCGTCGGGCGCACAGCTGCACTACTCCAACCTCGGCTACGGCCTGCTCGGCGCCGTGGTCGAGCGGGTCTGGGGCGAGAGCTGGTGGTCGGTGCTGCAGGCCGAGGTGCTGACTCCGCTGGGCATGACCCGCACGTCGTACCAGTGGGTCGAGCCGGCGGCCGAGGGTTTCGCCGTCGATGCCCTGACGGGCGAGGCGATGCCGGAGCCACTGCCCGACACCGGTGCGATGGCACCGGCCGGCCAGCTGTGGAGCACCGTGACCGATCTCGGCACCTGGCTCACGGCTCTCGTCGACGCCGACCGCTCGGTGCTGTCCGCCGCCTCGCTGCGGGCGATGGCCACGCCGCAGGTCGGCGACCCCGACGACCGGACCGGACAGACCTGGGGACTGGGCCTGTCGATCAGCCGGTCCCGTGGACGCAAGCTCGTCGGTCATGGCGGATCGATGCCGGGCTTCTGCTGCGGTGTCTGCATCGATGTCGACGCACGGGTGGGTGCCGTCGTGCTGACCAACGGCGCCTACGGTCTGGGTGGTGTGGCCGAGGAGCTCGTGCATCTCGTGCTGGACACCGAGCCGGCGCTGCCACGGGAGTGGGCGCCCACGACCTCGGTGCCCGACGCTGTCCGGGAGATCGTCGGCACCTGGCACTGGGGCCACGCGCCCAACGTGCTGCGGTGGGACGGCCAGCTGCTGCACGCTGCACCGCCCGCGGGCTTCGGACGGGTGATGAGCTTCGAGCCCCGAGCAGACGGCACCTTCCTCGGCCGCACCGGCTATCTCGCGGGCGAGACCCTGCGCGTCGTTCGCGACCCGGACGGCACCGTCAACCACCTCGAGTGCGCCACCTTCATCTGGACCCGCGTCCCCTATGACCCCCGCGCGCCGATCCCCGGAGGGCCACCGGCCGCTCGCCCGTGACGACCGGGCATCATGGTGCCGTGGACGAAAACGAGAACACGTTCCAGTTGGGTTGGTTCCGTCGCGAGGGCGAGCTGTTTTTCCCCCTGCCGCTGGCCCAGGCCCTGTGGCGCGAGGACCAGATGCACGGCGTCGCCGTCAGCGGACTGCTCGCCCGCACCCTGGAGCTGGCGGTCCACGACCTCGGTCGGGGCGACCTCGTCCCGGCCCGCTACCAGGTGGATCTCTTCCGTCCGGCCCGGATGATCGGGACGACAGCGCGCGCCACCGTGGTGCGGGAGGGGCCGAGGCTCGTGCTCGTCGACGCCGTCATCGAGCAGGACGGCGAGATCATGGCCCGGGCGAGCGCGACCTTCCTCCAGCCGACCAAGGCCCCGGCGACCACGGTCTGGACGTCCCCCGACGACCGGCCCACACCGCCGCCGCCGGAGCTGCTGCCCGCCGCGGGTGAGCACCACGTGCCCATCTTCGCCAGTGAACGGCCCTGGTCCAACAACTTCACCGAGCACCAGAACAGCGGCCGTCACCAGACCTGGCAGACCGCGATGCCGATCGTCGCCGACGAGGAGTGCACGCCCTTCCAGGCGGTCGCCTCCATCGCCGACGCGACCAGCATGGTCGTCAACTGGGGCCGCGGCGGGGTCGAGTTCATCAACACCGACATCGGCCTCGCGCTGTCGCGGCTGCCCGAGGACACCTCGCTCGGACTGCGCGTCACCGACCACGTCACGTCCGACGGCGTCGCCGTCGGCACGGCCGAGGTGTTCGACCGGTCGGGCGTGTTCGGCACGGCCACGGTCACGTCGCTGGCCAACACCCGACGGACCGTGGACTTCAGTGGCTCGGAGTGGGACGGCAGCCGCGACCACCCCGGCGCAGGCGCCTGAGCGTCACGGCCGCCGTCCCGGCGGTCCAGCCCGCCCACCAGTCAGGCCGGACCGCCGGCGTCAGCCCCCGGCGATGACGACGTAGAACCGCTTCCGGGCGCCGTCCTGGGTCACGCTGCCGTCGCTGTTGCGCGGGCTGACGACGAAGTGGGACGCGTTGTTGGTGTCGGCCGGGGCGCAGGCCACGACGCCGGCGATCCCGCAGACCGAGGCGCTGATCTCGCCCGAGAACTCCGGGTTGGCGTCCGGACCGGCGGCCCGGCCGTTGGTGATCCCGTCGGCGTTCTGGTCGGTCTGGTTCTGCAGCACGATCGTCGCGATGACCGCGTTGTCGGAGAGGTCCTCACCGGCGTTGATGTAGACGTTGCCGGCCGCCCGCAGCGAGTTGTCGCCCGACTGGGCCGTGTTGGCCAGCGTCGGGTAGGCAGCGGCCACGGTGAAGCCACCGGACTGGGCCTCGATCTGCCCGGCGGCGTTGATCAGGACCCAGCGGGCCGGAGCGCCGTCGGCGCCATCCGTACCATCCGCTCCTGGCGCACCCTGCGGGCCTTCGGGGCCCTGCGGTCCCCGCGCCCCGCGCTGGCCGCGCTGTCCGGCAAGCACACCGTCGGCCAGATCGACGCGCCGCAGCGTGCCGTTCTTGATGTCGATCGAGCGCAGGTTGTCGTTGGCGACGTCACGCGAGCGGATGCTGTCGTTGCGGATGTCGGAGGACCGCACCGCCCCGTCCTGGATGTCGGCGGAGGTGATGGCGAGGGCGGCGTAGGACGTGCCGCCAAGAGACACGACGAGGGCGCCGACCGCCACGGCGAAGGCGGGCGTGGGCTTGCGGATGCGCATGGGTTCCTCCGGAGCGAGAGTGTGAGCTGTCACACTCCGTTCGGAGCGAACCGCCGACCGGATGGGTGCTGCTTCCAGCTTTCAGCCGGCCTGCGCGTCGTCTTCCACGATCTCCGCGTCGACCGCCTCGAAGTCGAACGTCAGCTCCTCACGATCCAGGTCGGCCAGGGCTGCGAACTCGCTCGAGGTCAGCGCGCGCGGGACCTCCTCGACCTCGGTCGGGGCGGGGATGGTCGTGCTGGCCGGAGCAGCGGCGTTGAGCTTGCGGGCGGCCGGGAGCACGGAGCGCTCGAGCGATCCCGCAAAGGCGTTGTAGTCCTTGACGCTGCGCTGGATGGACCGGCCGAGCTTGTCGACGTGCTCGGCGAGCTTGAGGATCCGGCGGTAGAGGACCTGCCCGAGCTCGAAGAGCTGCTGGGCGTCCTCGGTCAGGGCCTCCTGTTTCCAGGTGAAGGCGACCGTCTTGAGCAGTCCCCACAGGTTGGCGGGCGTGGCGAGGACGATGCCCTGCGCGAAGGCGTGCTCCATCAGCGAGGGATCGACCTCGAGCGCGGCGTTGAGCAGCTGCTCGTTGGGGATGAAGGCGACCGTGAACTCGGGGCTCACCGCGAGCCCGGTCCAGTAGCCCTTGCGCGCCAGGACGTCGACATGACCGCGCACCTTGCGGGCGTGGGCCTCGAGGTGCCGCTGACGCGACTCGGGCTCGATGCCCTCGCGCTGGGCGTCCATGAACGCGTTGTAGGGCACCTTCGCGTCGATCGCCATCTGCTTGCCACCGGGCAGGTTGATGACCATGTCCGGGCGCCGCGCCCCCGAGTCGGCCTCCATCGTGTGCTGCAGCTCGAAGTCGACCCGGTTGAGCAGTCCTGCGGTCTCGACGAGCGTGCGCAGCTGGGTCTCGCCCCATGCGCCGCGCACGGCGTTGTCCTTGAGGACCGATGCGAGGGTGGTCGCGGCCTTGCGGGACTCCTCGACCGAGACCTGGGTGTGCCGGATCTGTGCCGCGAGCTCGGTGTGCTGGGCGACGCGGGCCTTCTCGAGGTCGTCGACCTTCGCCTGCATGGTGCGCAGGTGCTCGACGACGGGGGAGAGCGTCTTGAGCACCTGGGAGTGGCCGCCCTCGGTCCGCTCGCGCTCGACCTGGGCGCGGCGCTGCGACTCCAGCAGCGCCTGGTGCTGGGCCCGGGCGTCGGCCAGCGCCGCGCGGAGCTCGTCGACCTGGGCCGCGGCGGTCGCGAGGTCGCTGCGCACGCCCGAGACGGCGGCTGCCTCCTGCTCGCGGACCTGGGCGACCAGCACCTCCGCGCGCGAGTTGGCCAGGTCGACCTGGTGCTGCAGCGCCGCCAGGTCGCGCTCGTGCCGGGCTGCGACCACCTCGGGGGCCTCGGCCGGGTCGGCCGGCGCGACGGGCTCCACGACCGGGAGCGTCACCTGCCGCGCGAGCCAGCCCAGTCCCGCTCCGAGGAGGAGACCGACGAGGAGCACAGCGAGGATCAACATGGGTCCAGTCAAACAGTGGGTCCCGACGGAACTCCGCCGGGCGCGCCGTCAGCCGCCGTTCAGCACCGCGCGGCGGCGTTCGAGCTCGTCCAGATGGTCCGTCAGCCGCCGTCGTACGGCGCCCGGGAGGTCGCGCTCGAGCGCGCGACGGGCGGCGGCGGCCGTGGCGTCGTCGAGGTGGCTGATCGGGAAGAACGCGCCGAGGACGACTCCCTGCACCCAGCCCTGGTGAGCGGCGATGAGCGTGTCGAGCTCCTCGAAGTAGGCGGCGGCGTAGGGCGCTGTCAGCTCCCGCTGGTCGGGACGCCACATGCCGACGCCCGCCGCCTCGATCTCGTAGTTGGGCACCGACACCTCGCCCGTGGCGCGTTGCCAGGCGAACGCCTTGGCCTCGGCCGTGGGCAGGGAGGCGACGGCGCGGGCGTGGTGCACGGTCGCCGCGCCGCTGGGCTCCTCGGCGAGCGCTGTGTCCAGCGCTGACCGGTCGGTGGCACCGATCTCGGCGAGGCGGCGACGGGCCTTCCAGCGCAGGTCCAGGTCGCCGGCGACCCCGTCGGGGAGGCTCGCGCCGGCGGCCCAACGCTCGAGCTCGGCGGCGTCGGCCGAGGTCAGGATCGTGGCGCGGAAGGCGGACAGCTGCAGCTCGGACCCCTTGACCGCGGCGTCGGTCGCGGCGCGCACCGCGTCGTGGAACCGCCCGGTGGTGCCGCCGGGACAGAGGGGGAGTGCGGTGTCGAGCGCCCACGGCAGCAGGTTGCGCACGCCGTCGGCGGTGTCCTCGACCGGCGGGGCCGCGACGAGGAGCTCGGCGACGTCGCGGACGTCGACCGCGTTGTCGAACAACGCCAGCCGCACGCTGTTCCACGTCGTCGCCCGCAGCTGGGGGGCGGTCATGGCGGGCACGAGCCGGGGAAGTGCCGCCATCGTCAGCGCGTCGGGCGGAGTGAGGGCCCACGTCGTCTCGCGGGCGTCCAGCAGCACCGGCGCGTCGCCGGCGGCGAGCGGCGTCGTGGGGCCGTCGAGCACCAGCGGCTCGACCTGCCACCCGCCGTCGCGGTGCACCGCGATGTCGAGCAGGTGCCTGCGCTGGGCTGGATGCGCCGCGGGGGAGGTGCGGATGACAGCGGCCGCCTCGCGTTCGACCCGCAGCGTGTCGGGCCCCGGCGTCAGCAACCAGTCGCGCACGAAGTCGTCCAGGTCGGCCACGCCCGCCGCCCGCTCCCAGCTGCCGAAGAGGTCGTGCATCGTCGCGTTGCCGAAGCGGTGGAGCTCGAAGTGCTCGCGCACACCGCCGAGGAAGGCCTCGTCGCCGAGCCGGGTGGCCAGCTGCCGCAGCACGTTGGAGCCGCGGGAGTAGGAGATGCCGTCGAAGTTCTGCAGCGCCGAGAGGGCGTCCTCGGCGGCGTTGCCGGCGACGGGGTGCGTCGTGGGGCGACAGTCGGCGGTCAGGCCCCACGTGCGGCGGGCGTAGGACTGGTGCAGCCACGCGTCGTCGTACTCCGTGGCGTCGGCGACGACCCGGTAGCCCATGTATTCGGCGAAGGACTCGTTGAGCCACAGGTCGTCCCACCACCGGGGGGTCACCAGGTTGCCGAACCACTGGTGGGCCATCTCGTGTGCCACGAGTGCGGCGCGGAAGCTGCGGTCGGCGCGGGTGGCCGTGCCGCTGTCATAGAGCAGCGGGTCGCGGATCGTGACGCAGCCGGGGTTCTCCATCGCCCCGGCGTTGAACTCGGGGACGAAGGCCTGGTGGTAGTCGCCGAAGGCATAGCGCACGCCGAAGAGCCGGTGCAGCTCGTCGAAGGACTGGCGGGTCAGGGTGAAGAGCTCGTCGGCCTCCCTCTCGAGGCTCGCGGCCAGGCTCTGTCGCGAGCTGAGTCCGAGGCGGATGCCGTCGTGCTCCGCCGCGAGGTGGTGATAGGGCCCGGCGACGAGGGTGACGAAATAGGTCGCCAACGGGGGAGTGGGGCCCAGCTCCCACTGCCGGGTGCGGCCGTCGCCGCCCGCCTCGCGCGCGGGCGCGTTGCCGGCCACGAACCAGTCGGCGGGCGCCGTCACGCGGAAGGAGTACGGCGCCTTCAGGTCGGGTTGGTCGAAGCAGGCGAAGATCGACGGGGCGGCGTCCATGAAGGACATGCCGTAGACGTAGGCGCGCCCGTCGGCGGGGTCGACGCTGCGGTGGAGACCCTCGCCGTCGTTGCGGAACGGCATCGTCGCCTCGACGACGAGCTCGTGCTCGCCGGCGTCGAGGGTGAGCGGCACGCGGCCGCGGTCCAGCAGTGCCGGGTCGAGCGGCAGCCCGTCGAGGGTGATCCGGTGCAGCGTCCGCGGCTTGACGTCGAGAAACGTGGACGTGGCCTGGCTCGTGAAGCGGATGGTGCTGTGTGAGGAGAAGGTCTCGTCGCCGATCGCGAGGTCGAGCGCGACGTCGTAGGACGTCACCTGCAGCGCCTGCGCGCGGTGCTCGGCCTCGGTGCGCGTCAGGCTGCGAGAATGACTGGTCGCGTCGTTCGCCATGCGCCCACACTAGGGACACTGCCGAGTCGCTCGGGAACCGATACCTTTCGCGTCATGCGTCCATGGACCCAGGTGCCGGCCCAGAGCGGGCGGCGCTTCGTGATCACCGGTGCCAACAGCGGGCTCGGCCTCGAGACCGCCCGGATCCTCGGCTCCCGCGGCGCGGAGATCGTGATGGCGTGCCGCAGCGTGGAGAAGGCGGAGGCGGCGGCTCGCACGGTGCCGGGTGTCGACAAGGGCCGGGTCACGGTGCGCCGCCTCGACGTCAGTGACCTGGGCTCGGTCCGCGCCTTCGTCGGCGAGATGGTCGCGGAGGGCCGACCGGTCGACGTACTCGTCAACAATGCGGGGGTCCTCGGTCTCCCGCTGCGCCGTTCGGCGGAGGGCATCGAGATGCACTTCGCCACCAACTACCTGGGGCCCTACGCACTGACCATGGGCCTGCTGCCGCTGGTGGGCGACCGGGTCGTGACGGTGAGCTCGCGCGAGCACCGCTCCGGCCGGATCGACCTCGACGACCTCGGTTGGGAGCGCCGGCCCTATGGAGCCTTCCCGGCCTATGCCCAGTCGAAGCTCGCGGACCTGCTCTTCATGGGCGAGCTCGACCGCCGGCTCCGGGCTGCCGGATCGTCCGTGCGGTCGGTGGGTGCGCATCCGGGCGCCTCGGCCACCCACATCACCAGTGGTACGACGAACCGCGTCTACGCCTTCATCGGGCACTACGGCTCGCGGCTGGTGAGCATGCCGGCCTGGCGCGGCGCTCTCTGCACGGTGCACGCGGCGACGATGGACGTGGCGGGCGGCGCCTACATCGGGCCGCACGGCCGGACCGAGCTGTGGGGCTGGCCGAGCGAGGCCCGGATGTCGTTGCTGGCGCGCGACGAGGTGCTGGCGAGGTCGCTGTGGCAGCGGTCGGTCGAGCTGACCGGCCTCGACCTGCCGGTCAGCTGATCTCGATGCTCTCGAAGGTGACCGGGTTGTTGGGGCGGCCGCCGCTGCTGCCGATCGAGGCCCAGTAGCTGTCGTTGCCGGCCGCGGTCGCCTCCTTCAGCGTCGCGAGGCTGGCCTCGTCGAGGTGGCCCCACACGGTGTAGCTCGGCGGGAACGACGAGTCGCCGAAGACGATGAAGAACTGACCCCCGCCCGAGTTGTCCTGACCGGTGTTGGCCATGGCCAGCGTGCCGGCAGGGTAGGTCTCGTCGCCGGCGATCTCGTCGGGGATCGTGTAGCCGGGACCGCCGCTGCCGACCGCCGGGTCGGGTGTCGCAGCGGTCGGGTCGAAGCCCGGGTCGCCGCACTGGAGGAACTCGAAGCCGGGGTCGTTGCCCTGACGGTGGCAGGACGTGTCGTCGTAGTAGCCCTGCTCGGCGAGGGACTCGAAGGAGGCGACGGTGCAGGGCGCCTTGTCGGCGTCGAGGATCGCGGTGAGGTCGCCGATCGAGGTGTGCAGCACCGCGGTCACCTCGCCCGAGACCTCGGGCTCGCTGGGCGGCGCGGTGACGTCTCGCGCGGGGGTGCCACCGGAGACGTAGTTGCACGCCGTGTCGGGTCCGGAGGCGCTGCCGGACTCCTCGTCGCCGCAGGCGGCGAGGAGGGGGAGGAGCAGCAGGGGAGCGGCCAGGGCCAGACGCGATCGCATGGCGCGCATCGTACGCAGGCGGTCCGCGCACCTCGGGCGTAGGTTGGCCGACATGGACCTCGGCATCCACTACGCGACCTTCACCCACCCCGACTGGCAGTCGACGCTGACGGACCGGCTCGACGAGACCGTGCGGATCGCCGACGAGGGCGGCATCTCCCTGGTCACCGGCATGGACCACTACTTCCAGATGGTCGACTTCGGTGGCCCCTTCGAGCCGATGCTCGAGGGCTACACGACCCTCGGCTACCTCGCTGCCCGCACCGAGCGGGTGCACCTCGGCCTCCTCGTCACCGGCGTCACCTACCGCCACCCCGGCCTCCTGGCCAAGGTCGTCTCCACCCTCGACGTGCTGTCGCGGGGTCGTGCGTGGCTGGGGATCGGTGCGGCCTGGTACGACCGCGAGCACGCCGGCCTCGGCGTCCCGTTCCCGCCACTGGCCGAGCGCTTCGAGCGATTGGAGGAGACGATCCGCATCGCCGAGCAGATGTGGAGCGACGACGACGGTCCGTTCGACGGCGAGCACTACCAGCTCGCGGAGACCCTCTGCCTGCCGCGGCCCGTCCGTGGCCGCGTGCCGCTGATGATCGGTGGCCAGGGCGAGCGCAAGACGCTGCGGATGGTCGCGCAGTACGCCGACGCCTGCAACCTGTTCACCGGCGACGGCGTACCTGGCGTGGCCGGCAAGCTCGACGTGCTGCGCCGTCACTGCGACGACCTCGGGCGCGACTACGACGCCATCCGCAAGACGATCCTCTGGTTCGGCGACCCGGTCGGCGAGGCCGACCGCTTCGCCCGCGAGATGGAGCAGTACGCCGACCTCGGGGTCACTCTCGCGACCTTCATGCCGGCTTCCGAGGACCCCGCCGCGTGGACGTCCGAGGTCGTTAACGAGGTGCTGCCGAGGGTGGCGGGCCTCTAGTCTCTGCGGGTGAACGCGACGATCAAGGTGAGCGGCCTCGCCGCCGGCCACGGCGCGACGGCGCTCTTCTCGGACCTCGACGTGGTGATCGCGCCGGGCGACGTCATCGGTCTCGTCGGCCCCAACGGCGCGGGGAAGTCGACGCTGCTGCGCACGCTTGCCGGCGAGCTCAGCGCGGAGTCGGGCACGATCACGCTCGCGCCGTCATCGGCGACGGTCGGCTACCTGCCCCAGGAGACCGAGCGGATCGAGGGAGAGACGCTGCGCGGCTTCCTCGCCCGTCGTACCGGCGTGGCGGCGGCGCAGTGTGCCTTCGACGAGGCGACGGCGCGGCTGGAGGCGGGGGAGCCGGGGACCGACGACGCCTACGCGGAGGCGTTGGAGCGGTGGCTGGCGCTCGGCGCGCCGGACCTCGACGAGCGCGCCGAAGCCGTGGTCGCGGACGTCGGCCTGACGGTGGAGCTCGAGCAGCCGATGACATCACTGTCCGGCGGGCAGGCCGCCCGCGCCGGGCTCGCGAGCCTGCTGTTGTCGCGCTACGACGTGTTCCTGCTCGACGAGCCCACCAACGACCTCGACCTGGACGGTCTGGATCGCCTGGAGCGCTTCGTGGCCGGGATCAACGTCGCGGCGGTGATCGTCAGCCACGACAGGGAGTTCCTGGCCCGCACGGTCAACCGGATCGTCGAGCTCGACCTGCACCAGCGCTCCGTCAACCTCTACGGCGGGGGCTACGACGCCTGGCTGACCGAGCGTGAAGTGGCTCGTCGTCACGCGCGCGAGGCCTATGAGGACTACGCCGACACCGTCTCCACGCTGCAGGGCCGGATCACCACGCAGCGCAACTGGGCGGCCCAGGGCGTCCGCAACGCGCGGCGCAGCATCAACAACGAGCCGGACAAGTCGATCCGGCGCTTCCGCACGGAGTCCAGCGAGAAACAGGCCGCCAAGGTGCGGCAGTCCGAGCGTGCGCTCGAGCGGCTCGAGGAGGTCGAGGAGCCACGCAAGGAGTGGGACCTGCGCCTCGAGAGCGCCACCGCCACGCGCTCGGGCGCGGTCACGGCGGCGTTGCGCGATGCCGTCGTACGACGCGGCGACTTCACGCTCGGTCCCGTCGACCTCGAGATCGGCTGGGCGGAGAAGGTCGCGATCACCGGCCCCAACGGCTCCGGCAAGTCGACGCTGCTCGCGGCCCTGCTCGGCCGGGTGCCGCTCGAGCAGGGGAGCGGCCACCTGGGGCCCGGTGTCGTGGTCGGCGAGGTCGACCAGGCGCGCCGGCTCTTCGAGGGCGACGAGCCGCTGGTCGACGCCTTCCAGCGCCAGGTCCCCGACCGCGCGCCCGAGCCCGTGCGCACGTTGCTGGCGAAGTTCGGCCTGAAGGCCGACCACGTCCTGCGCCCGGCGACCACCCTGTCGCCGGGCGAGCGCACCCGCGCCGCGCTGGCGCTGTTGCAGGCCAGGGGAGTGAACCTGCTGGTGCTCGACGAGCCGACCAATCACCTGGACCTGCCGGCGATCGAGCAGTTGGAGACCGCACTCGCCGACTATCCGGGAACGTTGCTGCTCGTGACCCACGACCGCCGCATGCTCGAGGCGGTCGCGACGACCCGTGAGCTGCGGGTCGAGCGCGGCATCGTCACTGAGCACTAGCCGCCGCCCGCGCGGCCCGTCGCTTACACCACTTTAATCGATAAAGTAGTGTAAGGTGTCCGGATGGACCATGCTGCGCAGTCCTCGGCCACCGTTGCGGTGGCCTGGGAGCAACGCGAGTGGAAGCAGTCCGTCGAGCGTCCGGCGTCGCGACGCCAGCAGCTCGCGGCGCGCGGTTCCTACCGGGCAGCCGTCCCGGCTGCGATCGCCGACCTCGACGTCCCAGTGGCCGCATCGCTCCAGGCCGAGGCCGAGGACGCGGTCCGCGAGATCGCGCGCTTCGACGCCGAGGTGACGGCGATCGGGCGGCGCCGCGCCGACTCGTCGGACGCAGGGGGAGTGCCGGCAGCGGTGGCGCCGCTGGCCGCCGTGCTGCTGCGGACCGAGTCGGCGTCGTCCTCCCAGATCGAGGGCGTCACGGCCGGCGCCCGGGCCCTCGCACTGGCGGCGATCGACGCCCAGGTCGACCCGAACGCCCAGCTGGTCACGGCCAATGTCGCCGCCATGCAGCGGGCGATCGACCAGGCCGACCGGATCAGCGTGACGGCGCTGCTGGCCGCCCACCGTGAGCTGCTGGCCGGGCACGATCACGCGGCGCCGGGGGAGTTGCGCGAGCAGCAGGTCTGGATCGGCGGCTCTGCGCCCAGTCCGCACGGGGCATCCTTCGTGCCGCCGCACCACGAGCGCGTGTCCGCGGCGATGGAGGACTTGGTCGCGTTCGTGGGTCGGGTGGACCTGCCCGTCCTGATCCAGGTCGCCGTCGCGCACGCGCAGTTCGAGACGATCCACCCGTTCAACGACGGCAACGGCCGCATCGGCCGCACCCTGGTGCACGCGATGCTGCGCCACGCCGGCGTCACCCAACCCCTCACCGTCCCGGTCTCGGCCGGCCTGCTCACCGACACCGACGACTACTTCGACGCGCTCACCGCCTATCGCCAAGGCGTGGTCGAGCCGATCGTCCGTCGGTTCGTCGACGCGTCCTTCCGCGCCATCGACAACGGGCGACACCTCGTCGACGACCTCGAGGCCGTGCACGACGCCTGGGGCGAGCGGCTGCCGTCGCGGCGCGGCTCGGCAGCCCGCCGGCTGCTGCCACACCTGCTGAGCCAGCCGGCGATCACCATCGGTCACGTCGAGCAGGTCACCGGCGTGGCGCTGTCGGCGGCACAGCGAGCCGTCGAGCAGCTGGAGTCCGCTGGCGTCGTACGACGCATCGGCACGGGCCGCCGCAACCGCATCTGGCTCGCGCCTGACGTGATCGACGCCCTGGACGCCTTTGCGGAGCGGGTCGGACGGAGGGGCTGAGACGTTATGTCACCACGTCGGGGCGAGGAGCAACTCGAGCGCACGATCCTCGAGCTCCTCGCGCAACGGCGCCCGGGGGCCACGATCTGCCCGTCCGACGCAGCGCGAGCCGCGGCGGCCGACGACGACTGGCGGGCGCTGATGGAGCCGGTGCGCGCTGCGGCCCGGTCGTTGGTGGCGCGCGGCGTCGTCGAGGTGACGCAGGGGGGACGCGTGGTGGATCTGGACGGGGCAGTGGGGCCGATCCGGATGAGAAGTCGCCGCTGAAAGCGTTCCGTTCGGCGTGAACTGACATAATGTCACTTATCGGCGCTCTAGTATCGACGAGTACGAGTTCGTGGTGCACCCGGTCCTGGCTGGACGCGGCCCCACGTTGCTCGCCGGCCTGCGGGAGCGCATCCAGCTGGAGCTCGTGGCGCGCCATGACTTCCGCTCCGGCGCGTCCGTCCTGCGGTTCCGTCCTGTGCGAGCGGCGCTGCAACAGGGGTTCTGACCCGTCACCGGTGGACCGACACGACCTGTTCGTGCAGCAGGTGTGGCCAACGTGCCAGGTCGGTAGGCGTGCGCGCGATGACCAGCGCACTGCCGCGGATCAGGCGGCTGATGGTCTCGGCGGTGCTCAACGGATGCGACGGGTCGTCGGTCCAGGCCAGCACCGTCGTCGGTACGGCGATGCGGGCGATCAGGTCCGGAGCCGGCAGGTCGGTCAGCGCGGCGCCGCGGAACAGTGTGGGCAGCAGTGCCACGTCGACGTCGGGCACGGTGGGCGGCGCATCGACGGTCGCCGGCGGAGGCGGCGTCGCGGCGCCCGCGGAGATGAAGGCATCCATTCCGCCGGCCTCGACCAAGTCGGCCGCGGTCCGGTAGTCGTCCGCCTTCGATCTCCGGGTGGCCCAGGCAGTCGGCGGTACGACCAGGGTGAGTGCGGAGAAGCGGTCGGGCGCCCGCGTGATTGCGTGCAGCAGGGTTCCGCAGCCCATCGAGGGCCCGACACCGTGCACCTGCTCCCCCGGGAAAACGTGGTCGAGGATCTGCAGCAGGTCGTCGGCGAGGTTGTCCCAGCGGTAGTCCTCCGGCACGGTCCTGCCGGTGGACCGTCCGTGCCCGCGCGCGTCGTAGCGCAGCAGCCGCGTGCCGCTGAGGCCGCGGCCCAGGTCGAGGTCGAGCACCCGGTCGCGGTAGCGGCTCGAGGTGAGGCCGTGCAGCTGCACGACCGGCTCGCCGCCCTCGTCGCTGATCTCCCAGTCGAGGTCCGCACCGGACACGGGGAACGTTGGCACCGGTGGCTCCTGCGAGTTCTGCGCTGGTCGGCGCGGGTCTTCAGATGTGCCGGCTGCGCTGCTGGCGGTGGCCCTGGCCCTACAGTGTGGCGCATGCGGCTGACGAACGTGGCGCATCTGCGGCTCCCGTTCGGCCGGCTGATGGGCTACGACCTCCAGGTGTCGGCGCCGGGCGCTGAGCTGCCCGTCTCCTTCGATCAGGGCCGCCACGTGGGTGCCGGCACGCGGGCCGGCTCGTGGATGGCGCTGTCCTTCCGGCTGACCGGCCCCCACGGCCTGGCCGACATCGAGGAGGCGTGGCGCGCCGTCGTCCTCCGGCACGGCACGCTGCGCACGGCCTTCTCCCCCGGTTCCGCCGGCCCGCGTCTGCACGAGGTGAGGATCGGCGAGGGCAGTTGGCGAGAGCACCCGATCGCCCCGGGACAGGCGGTCAACGAGGCGCTGCGTGAGGTCCTCGACACGGCGTGCACCTCCTATGCCGCGCCCTCGCACCGGCTGTGCGTCCTCGAGACCGCCGACGGGCCGACGGTCGTCGTCGCCGCCGACCATGCCCATGTCGACATGTGGTCGATGCTCGTGATCGCCCGGGACCTCCTCGCAGCCATGGCGGCGCGCCGCTCCGGACAGGAGCCGTTCGCCGGGGACCCCGCTCCCCCGCCGTTCGCGGCTCACACGACGGCGCTGCGCGAGCGCCCCCAGGCGCCCCAGGACGTCCGGGACCGGTGGGCGCAGATCCTCGGCGACTCCGGCGACGTGATGCCTCGCTTCCCGATGGGCCTCGGTGAGAGCGACGGGCCTCAGCGGGAACGGGTGGAGGTCCGCGACGTCCTCGACGTCGACGCTGCTGCGGCCCTCGGTGCCGGCGCCGCGCAAGCTGGAGTCTCGACGCTTTCGATCGTCGTTGCCGAGATGACCAGGGTCACGCGGGTTCTCGCAGACGAGCCGCTCCGTGCGGTCTTCCCCGTCCACAGCCGCTTTGAGCCGTCCTGGCACGACTCCGTCGGCTGGTTCATCACGAACTCCGTGATCGAGTGTGACGACCCGGAGCCGGCCGGCGCCGCGGCCGCCGTCAAGGAGGCGGTGCACCTCGGCTCGTGGCCGCTCGCCGAGGTGCTCGTGCCCTGGGGTGGGATGCCCGAGGCGCCGGGGATGTTCGCGATCTCGTGGCTCGACCTGCGCCGCCTGCCGGTTCGCCTCGACGCCTCCGGGATCGAGGCGCAGTATGTGGGCGCTTCGATCCTCACTGACGGCGTGATGCTCTGGTTCGTGCTCGACGACACCGGGCTGCACCTGCGCTGCCGCTACCCGGACACCGCCGAGGCCCGCCGCAACGTGGGGCGCTGGTTGGACCGACTCATCGCGGGCCTCCGGAATGCCGCCCGTGCCGATGACGCGCGGGCCCTCACCGTCGCCGGGACCACCTACCGCATCGAGCGCGCCCGGCGCAGCGATGTCCCCGCTGTCGTCGCGCTCCTCGCCGACGACGAGATCGGAGCGGCACGCGAGAGCGGCGACATCGCCCGCTACGAGGCCGCCTTCGACGGCGTCGCGCGCGACCCAGCTCAGTTCTTGGCCGTCGTCCGCGATGCCGGCGGCTCCGTGGTCGCGACGATGCAACTCAGCATCGTCGCGGGCCTGAGCCGCGGCGGCGCGACCCGACTGCAGATCGAGGGGGTCCGCGTCGCCGCTGGCCTGCGCGGCCGGGGCCTCGGTGCACTGATGCTCGACTGGGCCCACGACCACGGGCGTGCCCGTGGTGCCACCCTTGCCCAGCTCACCACGGACGACCAGCGCGCCGACGCGCTCCGCTTCTATGCCCGCCTCGGGTACGACGCCACCCATACCGGGCTCAAGAAGCAGCTCCGGGTCGAGCGGACCGGCACCTGATCCCTCAGTCCAGGCAGAACTCGTTGCCCGGCCTCGTTTGTGCAGGTCACAGAGACGACCGATGTACACACGCTTAGCGTCTGACCTGCGAAAACGTGTGTACACAGGCTTAGCCGCGCAGGTCAGGGTGTACAGCCGCTTAGCGGTCTGATTCCGTCCCGATCTGGCACGTGGGTGGCACGTCGCTCCCCTTGCCTCCGCCAACGAGCCGGTCGACCGGCACCGGGCATCGGTCGACCGGCTCAGGCCGTACGCCTCCGGTACGGGTTGAGCAGGAGGCTCTCCAAGTAGGTGAAGCCGAGCACAGGCAGGTCGGCGCTCTGCCCGTCGGTGGAGACGCTGCGCGTCGCCTTGGGGTTGGTCGCGACGCGGGCGGCGAGGTGCAGCGCGACCGCCGCGACGACGGGCGGGGCGGGCTCGCCGGGACGCAGCCGGGAGCAGTACGCCTGCGTGTACGTCGAGGCGGTCGCAGCGGCCACGTCAGCCACTGCGACCGCGCTCGACGGCGCGTTGATCTTGCCGAGGTACTCGACGAGCGCCTCGGCCTCGACGAGGGCCATGCTCAGGCCGCCGTGACGCCTTCGAGGAGCACGACCGCGTCAGGGTTGAGCGGCGCAGCGTCGTACCGGGCCACAACGCGGATGCCCTGCTCGTCGGTGTCGGCGTAGCGCTCGCGCAGCACGGTCACGCTCGGCGCCATGTCCCGCGCGACAGCCACCTGCGACATGTCGGCGACGGCGACCGTCGAGGCGCCCGCGACCTGCGGCAGCCGGTTGGTCACGACCACCTGCACGCCGTGGATGCGGTAGACGCCGTCCGCGGTCGGGTCGGGCTGCAAGAGGTAGCGCCCCTGCCCGTCCTTCAACTTGCGCACGGCGATGAACACGTTGGACCGCATGAAGATGCGGGCCTTGGCGGGGTCGACGTTGGCGGCGAGGAGGAGGCCGACGGCGTCGAGGATGTCGTCAGGGTTGATCGCACCGATGCCGGTCAGCGACTGCACGCCCGCGTAGTTGATGAGCCCGACCGGAGCGCGTAGGCCGTTGGCGGGGTTCACGGCGCCGTCACCGGCGAAGAACGCGGTGTCGAGCACGGCCTGCACGTCGGTCACCAACTTGTCGCGCAGGGCGCTGTCGAGCGCGACGACGGACGAGCGGGCCAACTCGTTGCTGTACCGGGTGATGACCTTCAACGAGGCCACGCCGTCGAGCAGGATGACGTCGTCGAACGAGGCTTCGGCCTCGGTGATCTGCTCGCCCTCGCCGTGCCAGCCGGGCGCGGTCATGCCGGTCAGTCGGGGGATGCGGACGCGGCCGGAGTGCGTCACGTCGAAGATGCGCGGGCCGGAGGCGAGGAACACGGACCGGGCTTCGAGCGGGCGGACGAGGATCGCCTGCACCTGCTCGCGGGTCAGTTCTTGCGCGTTGGTGGTGTCGTTGGGCATGGGTGGGCTCCATCGCAGTCGGGATGATCTGCGAGGAGGCGCCCGGCCAACCTCGATTCCGCTGCGTCGGCGCCCGGCCTTCGCTGCAGTCTTGCCCGAGTCACCCCCGGCCCGGCTAGCACCGGGACCGGGGGATCGTCAGAGCGTCGCGGTGTTCGCACTCCGCACTTGCGCCGCTCGGGAACCAGACCTCGCGGCGCATGTCCAACGCTAGATGCGCGACCCCCGTAGCGTCTCGCCGAGCACAGGCCAAAAGCCGATATCGTCAGCGTGTGCCAGCCATTCGACTGAGGTCAGACGCCACGATCGGCCTGCTGCTCGCCGACCTGTTCGTGCTGTGGTTCGCCCTTGGCTCGGCACGCGATGCCGAGGCGCCGACTTGGATTCGTGTCGTGAGCCTCGTCGTGGTGGTGCTGGCGGTCGCGTTCGCCGTGCACTCTCTCGTGTCGTTGCTGCGGCGGCGCCGCGCCTAGGCACGCTCGGCCGGATGACGCTCGGGAACGTGAAGCCGACCCACGTGCGCGAGTGGCTGACTGAGCGCGGCGAGGTGCTGGCGCCGAGCACCTTGAAGTACGTGCGCACCTTCCTCGCCGCCGTCATGGCCAGCGCTCGCGACGACCGCCTCATCACGTGGTCACCCGTCGAGGGCGTCACGGTGAAGGCCGCCGGGCGCAGCACGAAGGCGTACCGGCAGGAGGTGCTGACCGACGAGCAGGTCGAGGCCCTGCGCAAGGCGATGCCCGAGCGGTACCACGCCCTCGTGACCCTGCTCGCGGTCGCCGGGCTGCGCATCGGCGAGGCGCTGGCGCTGACGGTCGACGACATCGACCGCGAGGCCGGGGTCATCCACGTGCGCCGCTCGATGGCGCCCAACGGCAAGACGGCCGGGCCGGTGAAGTCGGCGCAGTCCGATCGCGCCGTGCCAGTCCCCCGTGACCTCGTGAAGGTGCTGTCGGCGCACATGCTCGCCTTTCCGCCTCTCGACCACGTCCTCGGGCGACTGGTGTTCTCGACGCCCACCGGGTTGCCGGTGCGGTACCACCGGCTGCGCTGGCAGTTCGAGCAGGCAGCCATCAAGGCCGAGGTGCCCGGCGCGACGCCGCACGCCCTGCGCCACCGGGCAGGCTCGGTGCTGCTGAACGCAGGCGTGCCAGCCGCGACCGTGGCACGCGCTCTCGGGCACACCGAGCGCGTCCTGCTCGACATCTACAGCCACGCGCTGCCGGAGGGCGACGACCTGCTGCGGGCCGCGATGGCACAGCGCGCCCGGTCTGGCACCGATGTGGCACGGAAGGGCCTCCGGGTCGCGAAGTAGCGCTCTGACCTGCGCAGACTCGTACGGTCGATCAGTCCAGGCAGAACTCGTTGCCCTCGGGGTCGGCGAGCACCAGGTGGCCCGCACTCATGGGCGGAGTTGGCTCGAAACGGGCGAGCCGCGTGGCGCCGAGCGCGACCAGACGGGCACACTCCTCCTCGAGCGCCGCCATCCGCTCCTCCCCCGCCAGGCCGGGCGCCGCGCGGACGTCGAGGTGCACCCTGTTCTTGGCGACCTTGTCCTCGGCCACCTGCTGGAAGAACACGCGGGGCCCGCTGCCGTCGGGGTGCTCGATGGCCGAGCGGCTGTTGCGCTGCGAGGCGGGCACGCCGAGCTGCTCGAGGAAGGCCTCCCACGCGGCCCAGGGGTCGTCGCCGGCAGCGAGCGGGACCCCGGGCGGACCGGGAATGACGTAGTCGAGCGCCTCGGCCCAGAAGGTCGACAGGGCGCGGGGGTCGTGGGCGTCGAACGTGACCTGGATGTCTCGGCTCATGACACTGGTCTACCGGCGACCACCGACAACCCACCGCATGTCGACTGACCCGCATCACGGTGGTGGGTGAATAAATCCCGCACGGTTGGCCTTGGGTCGTCATGACCTCCCGCTGGATCGCCGTGACCGCCGTGGCCCCGCTGGCGTGGGGGGCGAACTACGTGGTCATCCGGCAGCTGCTGCCGCCCGAGCTCCCCCTGTGGGGCTCGGCGTTGCGCGCGCTCCCCGCGGCCGCTCTCCTGCTCCTGCTGGCCCGTGCACTGCCCCGCGGCGGTTGGTGGTGGCGCTCGGCCGTGCTCGGCGTGCTGAACGTCGGTGCGTTCTTCCTGCTGATCTACCTGGCTGCCCAGGCCCTGCCGTCGTCGATCGCCGCGTCGGTGATGGCGTTGAGTCCGGTGGCGCTGGCGGGCGCCGGCTGGCTCCTGATCGGCGAGCGCATCACACCCCGTGTCGTCATCGGCGGCGTGAGCGGCATCGTCGGGGTGCTCCTGCTCATCGGCGCGTCCAGCGGCTCGCTCAGCGTCCGGGGACTGCTCGCCTCACTGGGTGCGCTGACCCTCAACGGCATCGGCTCCGTGCTCGCGAAGAAGTGGTCCGACGGCACGCCCATCCTGGCGACCACCGCCTGGCAGATGGCCGTCGGCGGCCTCCTCCTCGGACTGGTGGCGGTGGCCGTCGAAGGGGCTCCGCCCGAGCCGACGCCCGAGGTGGTCGCCGGAGTCGCCTTCGTCAGCGTCCTCGGCACGGCCCTCGCCTTCGTCTGCTGGTTCACCGGTCTGGCGCACCTGCGGGCGGGCCAGGTGGGGGTGATCGGGTTGCTCAACCCCGTGACCGGCGTGCTCCTCGGTGCGATGGTCGCCCACGAGTCGCTGACGCCGCTGCAGTGGCTCGGCCTCACGGTCGCCCTGGCGGGGATCGGCGTCGCCAATACGCGCGGCGCCAGCACCAGCGCGACCGCTCAGCCGCCGACGTAGTCCGCCAGGTGCTCCCCCGTGAGCGTCGCCCGCTGAGCAACCAGGTCCGCCGGCGTGCCCTCGAAGACCACCGTGCCACCGTCGTGGCCGGCGCCCGGCCCGAGGTCGATGATCCAGTCGGCATGCGCCATCACGGCCTGGTGGTGCTCGATGACGATGACCGACTTGCCGGAGTCGACGAGCTTGTCCAGCAGGCGCAGCAGATTGTCGACGTCAGCCAGGTGCAGGCCCGTCGTCGGCTCGTCGAGGACGTAGACGCCGCCCTTCTCCTTCAGGTGCAGGGCGAGCTTGACCCGCTGCCGCTCGCCGCCGGAGAGGGTGTTGAGGGGCTGACCGAGGGTCAGGTAGCCGAGCCCGACGTCCGCGAGCCGGCTCAGGATGTCGGCCGCCGCGGGCACCTTGGTGTCGGGGGCCGAGAACAGCTCGAGCGCCCTCTCCACCGGGAGGTCGAGCACCTCGGCGATGTTGAGCCCGCCGAGTCGGTAGTCGAGCACCGCGGCCTGGAAGCGCTTGCCCCCGCAGTCCTCGCACGGCGTGGACACCGTGTCCATGAACCCGAGCTCGGTGACGATGACGCCCGAGCCCTTGCAGGTCGGGCACGCGCCCTCCGAGTTGGCGCTGAACAGGGCCGGTTTGACGTCGTTGGCCTTCGCGAAGGCCTTGCGGATCGGCTCCAGCAGGCCCGTGTACGTCGCCGGGTTGGACCGGCGCGAGCCCTTGATGGCGCCCTGGTCGATCGCCACGACGCCCTCGCGCCCGACCACCGAGCCGTGGATCAGTGAGCTCTTGCCCGAGCCCGCGACACCGGTGACCACCGTGAGCAGGCCCAGCGGGATGTCGACGTCGACGTCGCGCAGGTTGTGGGAGTCCGCCCCGCGGATCTCGAGCACACCGCTGCGCTCCCGCACGGCGTCCTTGAGCGACGCCCGGTAGGACAGGTGCTCGCCGGTGCGGGTCCCGGACGCCCGGAGGCCTTCGACCGTGCCCTGGAAGACCACCTCGCCGCCGGCGCTGCCGGCCGCCGGACCCATGTCGATCACGTGGTCGGCGATCGCGATCGTCTCCGGCTTGTGCTCCACGACCAGCACGGTGTTGCCCTTGTCGCGCAGCTCCAGCAGCAGGTTGTTCATCCGCTCGATGTCGTGCGGGTGGAGGCCGATGGTCGGCTCGTCGAAGACGTAGGTGACGTCGGTCAGCGCCGAGCCGAGGTGGCGCACCATCTTGGTGCGCTGCGCCTCGCCGCCCGACAGGGTGCCGGACGGCCGGTCCAGCGAGAGATAGCCGAGGCCGATGTCGACGAAGGAGTCGAGCAGGTGGAGGAGCTTGCCGATGAGCGGCGCCACTCCCGGGTCGTCGATGGTGCGCAGCCACTCGGCGAGATCGGTGACCTGCAGCGCCGCCGCCTCACCGATGTTGCGGCCCTTGATGGTGACCGACCGCGCGGACTCGTTGAGCCGCGTGCCGTCGCAGGCGCTGCAGGTGCCGAAGACCGCGGCGCGCTCGACGAACGCCCGGATGTGGGGCTGGAGCGAATCGACGTCCTTGGCGAACATCGCCTTGCGGATCTTGGGGATCAGGCCCTCGTAGGTGATGTTGATCTTGTCGACCTTGATCTTGCGCGGCTCGGCGTAGAGGAAGTCCTGCCGCTCCGCCTTCGTGTACTTCGCGACCGGCTTCTCCGGCGGCAGCACCGCCTTGAACGCCGCGACCATCCAGCCGTCGGCCGTGTAGCCGGGCACCAGCACCGCGCCCTCGACCAGCGACTTGCTCTCGTCGACGATCTGGCTCAGGTCGAGGTCGGAGACGGTCCCCCGGCCCTCGCACTGCGGGCACATGCCGCCGAGGTAGACCTGCTGCTTGATGACGTTCTTCTTGCCCGACTCCGTCACCGAGGCGCCGCCGACCGTGGTCGTCGGGATGTTGAACGAGAAGGCCGTGGGGCCGCCGATCGAGGGCGCGCCGATCCGGGAGAACAGCGACCGCAGCATGGCGTGGGCGTCGGTCACCGTGCCGAGCGTCGACCGGGGGTTGGCCCCCATCCGCTCCTGGTCGACGAGGATGGCCGTGGTCAGGCCCTCGAGCACGTCGACCTCGGGTCGCGGCAGGGTGGGCATGAACCCTTGGACGAACGTCGAATAGGTCTCGTCGATCAGCCGCCGCGACTCCGCGGCGATCGTCCCGAAGACCAGGGAGCTCTTCCCGGACCCGGAGACCCCGGTGAACACGGTGAGGCGGCGCTTGGGGATCTCGACGTCGACGTGCTTGAGGTTGTTCTCGCGGGCGCCCTGGACGCGGATCAGGTCGTGGGAGTCGGCAGCGTGATTCACGGCGACGACCCTAGCGATCGACGCCGACCCATGCCTCCGATCGCTCCCAGAGATCCGCCGCGAGCTCGTCGGTGACGACCTTCGAGGGTGCCTTCTCCCGCCGGCTGTCGTAGTAGCGGCCGGTCTGGTCCGCCACGTCCGGCGAGGTCGCGCAGAAGAGCGATGTGCGGGCGCCCTGCGCCGGCGACTTCATGAAGAGCTTCATCGCGTGCCGCAGGCCCGGCGGCACCTCCCGCCACACGTCCGAGGCGATGGCTCCCGGGTGCAGGGAGTACGTCGTGACGCCCGTGCCCCGGAGCCGTCGGCCGAGCTCGCGGGCATGCAGGACGTTGGCCAGCTTCGAGACGCAGTACTCGTCGAAGGCGGTGCGCGTGACCGACGGCCGCCGGACGGCCTCCCAGTCGATCCCGGGCGCCCGGTAGTGCCCGGTGCTGGCCACGTTGACGATCCGCCCTCCCCCGCTGTCGACCACGTGGTCGCGCAGCAGCTCGGTGAACAGGAAGGTGCCGACGTGGTTGGTGCCGAAGGCGAGCTCGAAGCCGCTGGCACTCATGCCACGCTTGCCGGCCAACCCTGCGTTGTTGATGAGGACGTGGAGCGGCTCCGCTGCCTGGAGGAAGGTGGCCGCGGCCGTCCGCACCGAGTCGAGGTCGCCGAGGTCGAGGGCCAGGTAGTCGAGGTCGGTGTTGCCGGTCTGGTCGGCGATCTCGGTCATCGCCGCGCGTGTCCGGTCCTCCGAGCGTCCGGCGAGCACGACGCGTGCGCGCCGTCCCGCCAGCTCGCGGGCTGTCTCCTTGCCGATGCCGGTGTTGGCCCCCGTGATTAGGAAGGTCCGTCCACTCAGGTCGCTCATGGGCGGGATCCTGCCGGTTCCGGGAGGTCCCTGTCGTCCTCCCGTGGTCGGAGCCGGCGTCGGACTACGGTGGAGACGTGGCGTTGAGTGTCTTCGACCTCTACTCGATCGGCATCGGACCGTCGTCGTCCCACACGGTCGGGCCGATGCGAGCCGCGCGCCTGTTCGCCGAAGGGCTTGCCGAGGCCGGAGACCTCGATGCCGTGGCCCGGGTGCGCGCCGAGCTGTTCGGGTCGCTGGGAGCGACCGGTCACGGCCACGGGTCCGAGAAGGCCGTCCTGCACGGTCTGGAGGGGGCCGAGCCCGCGACCGTCGACATCGCGACCTATGACGAGCGGGCCGACGCCGTCCGCGCGACCGGGCGCCTTCGCCTCGCGGGGCGGCACGACGTCGACCTCGGCGACGACGATCTGGTGCTGCACCGGCGCCGGTCGCTGCCCGGCCATCCCAACGGCATGCGCTTCACGGCGTACGACGCCACCGGCTCCGTGGTCCGCGAGCGGATCTTCTACTCGGTCGGTGGCGGCTTCGTGGTCGACGAGCGGGCGGTGGGCGCCGACCGCGTGGTCGCTGACGAGACCCCGGTCCGGCATCCGTTCGCGACCGCTGGGGAGCTCCTCGCGGCCTGCGCGGAGCACGACCTGCGGATCAGTGACGTGATGCTGGTCAACGAGACGTCGTGGCGCACCGAGGCCGAGATCCGCTCGGGACTCCTCGGGATCTGGTCGGCGATGGCGGACTGCGTGAGCGCGGGCTGCGCGCACGAGGGCATCCTCCCGGGTGGACTGAAGGTGCCGAGGCGCGCGCCGGGCCTGCACGCCCGGCTGCTGGAGCGGACCGACGGCGCCGATCCCCTGGGGGCCATGGACTGGGTCAACCTGTGGGCGATCGCGGTCAACGAGGAGAACGCCTCGGGCGGCCGGATGGTGACCGCGCCGACCAACGGCGCGGCGGGCATCCTGCCGGCGGTGCTGCACTACTACACGCGCTTCGTCCCCGGGGCCGACGACGACGGCATCGTCCGGTTCCTGCTCACCGCCGGCGCCATCGGGGCGCTGTTCAAGCAGAACGCATCCATCTCGGGGGCCGAGGTCGGCTGCCAGGGCGAGGTCGGGTCGGCCTGCTCCATGGCCGCCGGCGGCTTCGCGGAGGTGATCGGGGCGACGCCGCCGCAGGTGGAGAACGCCGCGGAGATCGGCATCGAGCACAACCTCGGACTCACCTGCGACCCGGTGGGCGGTCTGGTCCAGATCCCCTGCATTGAGCGCAACGCGATCGCGGCGGTCAAGGCGATCAACGCGGCGCGGCTGGCCGTTGCCGGCACGGGCGCCCACACCGTCTCCCTCGACCGGGCCATCAAGACGATGCGCGACACGGGCCGCGACATGCACACGAAGTACAAGGAGACCTCGCGCGGCGGTCTCGCCGTCAACGTCATCGAGTGCTGATCAGGTGCGTGCAAATGTGACCCACGTCATGTGAGAGTGGGCCCATGAGCACCGTCGCCATCGTCGTCCTCGCCACCGCTCTCCTCGTCGCTGCGCTCTTCGGCGCGCTGTTCGGCGTCGTGTGGGTGGCGGGCAGGGCCGGGCGCCGGGCGCAGATGCGCTGACCCGGGAGCGGACGGCTGCGCCCTACGGCCGCAGCATGACCTTGATCGCGCGGCGCTCGTCCATCGCCTCGTAGCCCTGCGGCGACTCGTCGAGCGGCAGCGTGCTGTCGAAGACGAGTCCCGGCTCGATGCTGCCCGACGTGACCAGCTCCAGCAGCTCGGGCAGGTAGCGGCGTACGGGAGCCATGCCGCCACGCAGGCCGACGTTGCGGGCAAACAGGGTGCCGACCGGCAGCTTGACGCCGTGCGGGACGCCGACGAAGCCCACGCCGCCACCGGGACGGGTCGCCTCGATCGCGGTCGTCATGGCGGCGTCGGTGCCGACGCACTCCAGCGCTGCGTCGACCCCGATGCCGTCGGTCAGCTCGAGCAGCTCTGCGCGGGCCTCGTCGCCGCGGGCGGCGATGACGTGGGTGGCGCCGAAGGCGCGGGCGACGGCCTGGCGGGGCTCGTGTCGCGACATCGCGATGATCCGCTCGGCGCCCATGACGGACGCCGCGAGGACGCCGCACAGGCCGACGGCGCCGTCACCGACGACCACCACCGTGTCGCCGGCCTTGACGCCCGCGGACACGGCGGCATGCCAGCCCGTCGGCATCACGTCGGTCAGGGCGAGGACGGAGGGCAGCAGGGCATCGTCGGGAACGCCGTCGGTGGCCACCAGGCTGCCGTCCGCCTGGGTGACGCGGGCGTACTCCGCCTGGCCGCTCACGGTCATGCCGAGGTTCTGGCAGGCCGACTGTGCGCCGACGGCGCAGTGCGGGCAGGTGTTGTCGCAGTGGCAGAACGGGACGATGACGAAGTCGCCGGGCCGGAAGGCGGTGACCTCTCCCCCGACCCCCTCGACGACGCCGATGCACTCGTGGCCGATCGTGGCACCCGGCTTGATCGGGTTCTCCCCGCGATAGGGCCACAGGTCGGAGCCGCAGATGCAGCCCGCGGTCACCTTCACGATGGCGTCGGTGGGCTTGCGGATCTGGGGATCGGCCACCTCCTCGACGCGGATGTCACGGGCGGCGTGGATCGTCGTGGCGCGCATGGCACGATCCTGTCAGGGATGCCGGTCCGGCGACACGCGGCGACAGCCGGGTGTTGCTTTATCTCATATGTGAGTTACCGTCGACAGCATGACCCAGGACGAGCAGCCGGACGACTACAAGGGTCGCATCGGCAACCTGATCCGCGACGCCCGCAAGCACCGTGGCCTCACCCAGGCCCAGCTCGCGGAACGCCTCGGCACCAGCCAGAGCGCGATCAACCGCATCGAGAAGGGCCATCAGAACCTCTCCCTCGAGATGCTGGCCCGGATCGGGACCGCGCTGGACTCGGAGATCGTCGCGCTCGGCGCGGGGCCGACCCACCTGCGGGTCAAGGGCCCGACGACGCTGACCGGCAGCATCGACGTCAAGACCTCCAAGAACGCCGGTGTCGCGCTGCTGTGCGCCTCCCTGCTCAACCGGGGACGGACCACGCTGCGCAAGGTCGCCCGCATCGAGGAGGTCAACCGCCTGCTCGAGGTGCTGGCCAGCCTCGGCGTCCAGACGCGCTGGATCAACGCCGAGAACGACCTCGAGATCATCCCGCCGAAGGAGCTCGACCTCACCAAGATCGACGAGGAGGCAGCCCGGCGCACGCGCTCGGTCATCATGTTCCTCGGCCCGCTGCTCCACCGCGCGGAGACCTTCGACCTGCCCTATGCCGGGGGCTGCAACCTCGGCACCCGCACCGTCGAGCCCCACATGTCGGCGCTGCGCCCCTTCGGCCTCGACGTCAAGGCGACCGACGGCTGGTACCACGCCCAGCTCAATCGGGCGATCGAGCCCGACCGGCCCATCGTCCTGACCGAGCGCGGCGACACCGTCACCGAGAATGCGCTGATGGCCGCAGCCCTCCACCCGGGGCGCACCGTCATCCGCAACGCGTCCTCCAATTACATGGTCCAGGACCTGTGCTTCTACCTCCAGGCGCTCGGCGTCGAGGTCGAGGGCATCGGCACGACCACCCTCACCGTGACCGGTTGCGAGAGCATCGACGTCGACGTCGACTACTCCCCCAGCGAGGACCCGATCGAGGCGATGTCACTGCTCGCCGCGGCGATCGTCACCCGCTCGGAGATCACCATCCAGCGCGCGCCGATCGAGTTCCTCGAGATCGAGCTCGCGGTGCTCGAGGAGATGGGCTTCCACTACGACCTCACCGAGGAGTACCTCGCCGCCAACGGCCGCACCCGGCTCGTCGACATCACGACCCACGCCTCCGACCTCGTGGCGCCGCGCGACAAGATCCACCCGATGCCCTTCCCCGGCCTCAACATCGACAACCTGCCGTTCTTCGCGGTCATCGGCGCGGTGGCGCACGGCACGACGTACCTGCACGACTGGGTCTACGACAACCGCGCGATCTACCTCACCGAGCTCAACAAGCTCGGCGGCCGGGTGACGCTGCTCGACCCGCACCGCGTGCAGATCGAGGGACCCACCTCATGGACCGGCACGGAGCTGGTCTGCCCGCCCGCGCTGCGTCCGGCCGTCGTGGTCCTGCTGGCGATGCTGGCGAGCAAGGGCACCTCGGTGCTGCGCAGCACCTACGTCATCCACCGTGGCTACGAGGACCTCGCCGAGAGGCTCAGCTCCCTGGGCGCCGAGATCGAGACGTTCAGGGACATCTGAGACGCCCGCTGCCGAGCCTGCGAGGCAGCGGATCAGCGGCCAGGTCGAGTAGCGCCGCTGCCGAGCCTGCGAGGCAGCGACGCGCGTACCGAGACCGAGTCAGCCAGGAGACCAGATGTCCCCCTATCTCCCCCAGGGCCGGATCCTCGCCTTCGCCCACCGCGGTGGGGCCTATCACCCCGAGATCGAGGGTCTGGAGAACACGCTGGCCGCCTTCCGGCACGCCAGCGCGCTCGGTTACGACTACCTCGAGACCGACGTCCACCTGACCGCCGACGGCGTGCTCCTCGCCTTCCACGACGACGTCCTCGACCGCGTGTGCGACCAGAAGGGCGCGATCCGCGACCTCACCCTGGCCGAGGTACGACGAGCCAGGATCGGCGGGCGCGAGGAGATCCCGACGCTGGTCGACCTGATCGATGCGTTCCCGGACGCGCGGTTCAACATCGACATCAAGGCCGACGGCGCGGTGGACGCCCTCGCCCGGCTCGTCCGTGAGCGGGACCTGTGGGACCGGGTCCTGATCGGGTCGTTCTCGCGGTCCCGGATCCGCCGCTTCCGTGCGCTGACCGAGGGCCGGGTGCCGACCGCGGCCGACCCGTGGCAGGTCGTCGCGTTCCGGCTCTCCCCCACCGCAGGCATCGCCCGGCGCCTGGCCGGCGACGGGTTCGTCGCCTTCCAGGTCCCGCACCGTCGCAAGGGCCTCCGGGTGGTCACGCCCGGCTTCGTGCGGCGCGCGCACGCCGCCGGCCACCAGGTCCACGTGTGGACCATCGACGACCCCGCCGAGATGGTCGAGCTGCTGGACCGCAGCGTCGACGGCCTCTTCACGGATCGCACCGACCTGCTCAAGGATGTGCTCGAGGGACGCGGTCAGTGGCGGCCGCCGTCGGGAGGGACGACCACATGAGCAGCGCCGGCATCGCCGACCTGGGTCCGCTCAACCGGAGGAAGGAGCAGCGGGCCTGGTTCTTCTACGACTGGGCCAACTCGGCCTTCGCGACGACCATCGCCGGGGTCCTCTTCGCGCCCTACCTGATCTCGATCGCCGAGCAGGCGGCCTGCGGCTTCGTCGGGGACGACGACCGCACTTGCCGGGAGAGCCTCGACGTGCTCGGCCTCGCGATCTCGCCGGGGTCGCTGCCGTCGTACGTCATCACCCTGTCGACGGTGCTCGGAGCCCTGCTCTACCCCCTGATCGGCGCGATCGCCGACCGGACGGCGCACAAGCCCGCCCTGCTGGCCGGCTTCGCGTGGACCGGCGCGACCGCGGCAGGCCTGTTGTTCTTCCTGGTGGGTGACAACTGGCTGTTCGGGAGCCTCGTCTTCATCGTGGCCAACCTGGCCTTCGGCGCGTCCACCGTCATCAACGACGCGATCCTGCCCCTCATCTCCGAGGAGTCGGAGCGGGACCGGGTCTCGTCCATCGGCTGGGCCTACGGCTATGCCGGCGGGGGCCTGCTGCTCGCCGTCAACTTCGCCGTGGTGACCTTCCACGACAGCCTCGGGCTGAGCACGTCGACGGCCGTCCGGCTCTGCATGCTCTCGGGAGCGGTCTGGTGGGCCGCGTGGACGATCATCCCGTGGCGCGGGATCAGGCCGCATGCGCCGGCGGCGGTGGAGCAGGTCGAGGGCGGCCTGTTGGCCCGCTCGTTCGGGCAGCTGTGGGCGACGCTGAAGGACCTGCGCAACTATCCCGTCGCGCTGACCTTCCTGGTCGCCTACCTGTTCTTCAACGACGGCATCCAGACGGTCATCGCGTCGGCGGCCATCTTCGGTGAGAAGGAGCTCGGCTTCGGGACCGGGACCGTCCTCGGCACCTATCTGTTGGTGCAGTTCGTCGCCGTGTTCGGCGCCATCGGCTTCGGCCGCGCTGCCCGCCGCTACGGCGCCAAGCGGGTCATCCTCGTCGGGCTGCTGGGCTGGATGGGCATCGTCACCGTCGCCCTCGCCGTCCCGGACGGGGCCCTGATCCCGTTCCTGGTGCTCGGCGTCGCGATCGGCGTGGTGCTGGGCGGCACGCAGGCCCTCGCCCGCTCGTACTTCTCGCTGTTCATCCCGGCAGGCAAGGAAGCGGAGTTCTTCAGCCTCTATCACGCGATGGACCGTGGGACGTCCTGGCTCGGCACCCTGACGTTCGGTCTCGTCTACCAGCTGACCGACTCCTACCGTCCCGCGATCTTCGCGCTGATCGTCTTCTTCGCGATCGGCGGGCTCCTGCTGCTGCGCGTCGACACCGAGCGGGGCATCCGGGAGGCCGGCAACGCCCGGATTGTCTGACAGAAACCTCCCCGGGAGTGGAACCATTGACCGACGGGTAACGTTGAGAGGTCAGAGACGAAACACGGGAGGTGGAGTTCTCATGGCTGAACGGACACTACGCGGGGCCCGACTGGGGGGTCAGTCCTTCGAGGACGAGCGCGGCATCGAGTTCGCGGCGCGCCAGCAGGTCGGTTATCGCTGCGCCCAGGGGCACGAGTTCGAGATCACGATGTCGGTCGAGGCCGACGTCCCGGCGGTGTGGGAATGCCCCCGTTGTGGACTCGAGGCCGAGTCGACTGCCGGCATCGAGCGTGAGGTGAAGGCGGAGAAGCCGCAGCGCACCCACTGGGACATGCTGCTCGAGCGACGCTCGGAGAAGGAGCTCGAGGAGATCCTCACCGAGCGCCTCGAGCTGCTGCGTGGCGGGGAGATCGGTCCCGCCCACCTGCACCGCGCCAACCAGCGCAAGAAGAAGGCCAAGGCCTGATCCGCCCGATCAGGTGACGCCGGCTCACTCGCCGTCGTCGATCACCTCGCCCCGGACCACTTCTGGTCCGGGGCGAGGTGCGTTCCGGCGGGCGGGTGTGGCGACCCGCCGCACGGCGTACGACGTGATGAGCCCCCGGAAGAGCGGGCGGGTGACCGGCAGGATGAGCAGGATGCCGACGACGTCGGTCACGAAGCCGGGGCTGAGCATCAGTGCGCCGCCGAGGACGATGAGCGCGCCGTCGGCGAGCTCGCGGGCCGGCAGCGCGCCGGTCTCGACCCGCTCGCGCAGGGCTGCCCACGCCTTCCTGCCCTCGCGCTTGATCAGCCAGGCGCCCAGGATGCTGTCGACGACCAGCAGCAGGATGGTCCACCACGGGCCGATGACCTGCCCGATCTGGATCAGGACGTAGATCTCGGCGATCGGCACCAGCAGGAACGCCAGGAGCACGGCCGCGGTCAGCCGGCGGCGGCGCCGCTCCGGCGAGCTCACGGCCGACCTCCGCGGGTGGCGCGGGTCCGGAGCTGGGCGACCCGCTCCCCCAGGCCCCACCGGGTGATCCGGCCGAGCGACTCGGCGGCGATCTGGGGGCTCATCTTCGACTCGCCCCGGACCCGCTCGACGAACTCGATCGGCACCTCACGCACGGTGAGGCCGGCGTGCAGGGCGCGGGCCACGAGGTCGGTCTGGAAGACGTAGCCGGTGGAGCGGACGCTCTCCAGGCGCAGCTTCTCCAGGGTCGTGCGGCGATAGAGCCGGAATCCGGCGGTCGCGTCGTGGACCGGGATGCCGAGCAGCAGGCGCACGTAGAGGTTGCCGCCGCGCGAGAGCAGCTCGCGCTGCCAGGGCCAGTTGACGATGGAGCCACCGGGCACCCAGCGCGAGCCGATGACGAGGTCGGCATCCATCAGTCCCACGAGCAGCCGGCCGAGCTGCTCGGGCTGGTGCGACCCGTCGGCATCCATCTCGCCGATCACGTCGTAGCCCTCGGCGAGCGCCCACGCGAAGCCCGCGAGGTAGGCCGCCCCGAGCCCGCCCTTCGCGGAGCGGTGCAGCACGTGCACCTGCGGGTCCGCCGCCGTGAGGGCGTCGGCCACCGCCCCGGTGCCGTCCGGGGAGCCGTCGTCGACCACCAGGACGTCGACACTCGGCTGGCAGGCGCGCAGCCGTCCGACGATCCACGCCAGGTTGTCGACCTCGTTGAAGGTCGGCAGGACCATCACGACGCGACCGAGCGCCGGCAGGTGGTCGTTGCTGGTCTCAGGCACCTTCGGGCTCCTCGATCCGCTCCGGCAGCGGATCCGTGTCGTTCTCTCGCTGTCGACGGTACGCGACCACGCCAGCCGCGAGGGCGCCCAGCGTCATCATCATCAGCAGCCGGGTGGGCCAGGGGCCCAGCCACATGGCTGGGGTGAGCCCCGTGCTCAGCCCGACCTCCTCGACGAGCACCGCGGTGGTGCGGATGCCGGCGGTCGCGACGACACTGCCGTCGGGGTCGATGACGCCGGTCCGCCCGTTGGTCGAGGCGACCGTCAACCAACGCCCTGCCTCGATCGCCCGCAGCCGGGTGATGGCGAACTGCTGCTCGATCTGGAAGGTGTTGATGAAGCTGGCGTTGCTCGTCTGGACGACGAGGAGCTCGGCGCCGTCACGGACCTGGGCTGGCATCACGTCGTCGTAGGCGACGTCGAAGCAGATGGCGTCCGCGACGGGGATGCCGGCGATGTCGAGCGGATCGGTGCGCGTGCCGCTCTTCATGTCGCGCGAGATGAGGGCCAGCTGGCCGAACTCGGGGTCCCAGATGTCGCGGAAGGGGATGTATTCGCCGTAGGGCACCGGGTGGTGCTTGGTGTAGCGCTCGCCGGGGCCGCTGACCGGGTCCCACACGATCCCCTGGTTGAGGACGTGGTCATAGCCCTCGGACACCATCCCGCCGACGACGACCGGCACCCGGATCGCGTCGACCGCACGCTGGATGCCGGCGTTGACCTCGGAGTCGGAGAAGGGGTCGCTGGCCGTCGAGTTCTCCGGCCACAGCACGAAGTCGGGCGCCGGGCTGTCGCCCTGCTCGACCCGTGTCGCCAGGTCGACCGTCGCCGCGACGTGGTTCTCGGTGACCCCGAGGGGGTCGTAGAGGATGTTGTTGCCGGGGCCGGGCACGTTGCCCTGCACGACGGCCACGGTCGCCTTGCCGGACTCCTCCACGTCGTACGACAGGAGAGCGGGGAGCACGAGGACGGCCAGTGTCGCGACGACGGCACAGATGCGCAGCCGGGCCCGGTCCTCGGCGACGGCGGCCAGGGTGAAGCCGAGGAGCGCCAGCAGGAACGACAGACCCGTCATCCCGGCCCACGCGACCGCCGGGGCCGCCGGGGTGTCGATGCTGGCGAAGGCGAGACGGCCCCAGGGCATGCCGCTGAACGGCCAGCCGCTGCGCACCGTCTCCATCGTGGCCCACGCCGCGGCCATCCACAGCGGCCACGCCGGGAGCCGGCGCAGCAGGGGCGCGAGGGCGCCCAGGACGCCGTAGAAGGCGGCCTCGATGCCGGCCAGCGCCAGCCAGGCATCGGTGCCGATGGACTCGCTCATCCAGTAGATGTGCGTGAAGTAGAACGACACCCCGAAGCACAGGCCGATCAGCCCGGCCCGCGGCGCGGACAGGTCCCGGAGCGCCCAGGCGAAGCAGGCCACGCCGAACGGAAGCAGCCAGGGCAGCGCGATCGGTTCGAAGGCGGCGAACAGCAGCAGCCCTCCGAGGATCCCCACACCCGACCGCCGCAGCACGACGTGAGCCTACTGATCCGGTCGAGGGACGTCGGCAGCGCCCGCTCTGCAGGCGCGGAAGGGTCGGGCCGCCTTCGGACCATCGCGGCGTCCGACCGGCTGCCGGCGCGCGCGACGTTGTCTAGGGAGACCCGAGCCCTTCCGGTCCACTCTCGAGGAGCGAACCGACCTCCGCGAACCGCCTTGGCTGGAGCTGGTGCTACTCCCCCAACGAACGGCCACTCGGACGTCGGTCCGCTGTCCACGACCTGCACGAGCGAACGGTTCCGTACTCTGGTCAGCCGTCCGGCGACTGTCAACCGGACGCTGACCTGCACTGATACACGTTCTCGCAGGTCAGCGACGCGCCCCGGACACGGAAAAATCTCGAAAAAACCCGAGATCCCTCGGCGTGTCGGACACGGCGCGCCGAGACGTCCGCCCCGGAGGCGACGATCAGCCGGAGACCGGCCGGTTCTCGTAGTACGTCGACAACACGATCGTCGTGCGGGTGGAGACGTTGGCCGCGGTCCGGATCCGGCCCAGCAGTCCCTCGAGCTCGGCCGGCGTCGTGGTCCGGACCTTGACGACGTAGGACTCCTCGCCGGCCACCGACCAGCACGACTCGATCTCCGGCATCGTGATCAGCCGCTCGGGGCAGTCGTCCTTCTGGGACGGGTCGATCGGGCGGATCGCGATGAACGCGGTCAGCGGCACGCCGATCTCGGCGTAGTTGACCGTCGCGCCGTAGCCGAGGATCAGGCCCCGCTGCTCCAGGCGCTTGACGCGCTGGTGGACCGCCGAGGTCGACAGCCCGGTCGCTCGGCCGAGATCGGTGTAGGACATCCGACCGTCCTTGGCCAGGAGCTCCAGGATCTGCCGGTCGGTTGCCTCGACAGGCGGCGTGTTGCTCTGGCTCACGCGGCGAAGCCTAATCGCTAGGCTGATCCGGTGACGCAGCGACTGCTCCTGCTGGACACCGCCGGACTCTATTTCAGGGCCTTCTTCGGTGCGCCCGAGATCCTCTCCCCCGACGGCACCAACGTGAACGCCGTCCGGGGCATCCTCGGCTACCTGTCCCAGCTCGTCGACCAGTACCAGCCGACGCACCTCGCGTGCTGCTGGGACGACGACTGGCGGCCACAGTGGCGGGTGGACCTGATCCCCAGCTACAAGGCGCACCGCGTCGTCGAGGTGGTCGCGGAGGCTCCCGATGTCGAGGAGGTGCCCGACCCGCTCGAGGTCCAGGTGCCGGTGATCCGCGAGGTCCTCGAGGCGTTCGGCTTCGCCGTCATCGGCGCACCCGGCTATGAGGCCGATGACGTGATCGGCACCCTCGCGACCGGGGCGGGCATGCCGGTCGACGTGGTCACCGGCGACCGCGACCTCTTCCAGCTCGTCGACGATGCCGCCGGCGTGCGGGTGCTCTACGTCGGCAAGGGTGTGGGTCGCCACGAGCGGGTCGACGAGGAGTGGGTGCTGGCGAAGTACGGCATCCGTGCCGACCAGTACGCCGACTTCGCCACCCTGCGCGGCGATGCCTCCGACGGCCTGCCCGGCGTCAAGGGCGTCGGTGAGAAGACCGCGGCCACGCTCCTGCAGAAGTACGGCGACATCGACGGCATCGTCGCGGCCGTGGCGGACCCCGGCTCCGACCTCGGCCCCGGCCCTCGACTCAAGATCCGCGACGCCGCTCCCTACCTGGAGGTCGCGCCGACGGTCGTCGCCGTCGCCCGCGACATCGACCTCCCCCGCGACGGCTTGGCGCTGCCGGCGGCTCCCGTCGACCCGGCCGGCCTCGCCGAGCTGACCGAGCGGTGGGGTCTCGCCAGCCCGGTCGAGCGTCTGACCGGCGTGCTCGCCGCCCTGCCCGCGCTCAGTTGATCACTGGTCGGCCGCGACGATCCCGCGGCGCAGCAGTCGGACGAGCTCGCGGGCGGTGTCGCGGATCGGCGTGCCGGCCGCGGCGTCGGCGATCTGGCCGGCGAAGTCGATCAGCTGCTTCATCTGACGCACGAAGTCGCCCGCGGTCTGGTCGTTGCGGGTGATGATCTCGTCGAGGTCCTGGCCCTCGGCCCAGCGGTAGGCGGTCCACGCGAAGCCCGCGTCCGGACGCCGCAGGAAGTCGAGCCGGTGCTTCCTCTCGACCTGCTCCAGGTCGGCCCACAGCCGGGTGATGGCCTCGATCGTGACTGCGATCGCACCGCCGGGGACGCTGGGCGGGGCCTCCTCGGGCCGGCGGGACTCATAGACGAGTGACGACAGCACGGCGCCGAGCTGCGCTGGCCCGAGGTCGTCGAGGAGCCCCGTGCGCAGCGCCTCGGCCGCCACGAGGTCGAGCTCGGAGTAGATCCGCATCAGACCGCGACCGCGCTCGGTGACGGCGTCCTCCTCGAGATAGCCGAGCACGTCGAGCACCTCGCAGACCCGGTCGAAGGTGCGGGCGACGGTGTTGGTGCGTCGCTCGATGCGCTGCGCGAGCGTCTGCGTGTCGCGCTCGAGCTTGGCGTGCCGCTCGGCCCACCGCGAGTGGTCCTCGCGCTCGGCACAACCGTGGCAGGGGTGCTCGCGCACCTGCTGGCGCAGCGCCGCGATCTGGCGGGCCACCTCCTCATCCACGGGACCACGCTCGGCCCGGGGGCGGGTCGTGGACAGCGGGAGCGAGCGGATCGCCGCCCGCAGCGCCTGCGCGAC
>NZ_STGW01000013.1:13691-26448 GCF_004912195.1 Nocardioides caeni | reverse complement strand
ACGACGACGGCGGGGCCGGCGAACTTCCCGACAGGTACGACGATGATGTCGCCGGCCTCGAGTCGCTCGATCGACGCCGCGGCCTCGCTGCGCCGGTCCAGCTTGCGCGAGCGGCTCGACTCCTTCTCGAGCTCGGAGATGCGCCGGCGCAGGCCGGCGTACTCCATGAAGTCGCCGAGGTGGCACTGGGCCGCCTCGGCGTAGCCCTCGAGGGCGTCCTCCGCCTTGCGGAGCTGGCGGGCGAGGCCGACGACGGCGCGGTCGGCCTGGAACTGCGCGAAGGACAGCTCGAGGAGCTCGCGGGCGCGGTGCCGTCCGTAGGCGTCGACCAGGTTGACCGCCATGTTGTAGGACGGCCGGAAGGACGACCGGAGCGGGTAGGTGCGGGTCGAGGCGAGACCGGCGAGCTCGCGCGGGTTCATGCCCGGCTGCCAGAGCACGATGGCGTGGCCCTCGACGTCGAGGCCGCGACGGCCGGCCCGGCCGGTGAGCTGGGTGTACTCCCCCGGGGTGATGTCGGCGTGGGTCTCGCCGTTCCACTTGGTGAGCTTCTCGAGGACGACCGTGCGCGCCGGCATGTTGATGCCGAGGGCGAGGGTCTCGGTCGCGAAGACGATCTTGATGAGTCCGCGGGGATAGAGCTCCTCGACGCACTCCTTGAAGGCAGGCAGCATGCCGGCGGGGTGGGCGGCGACGCCGCGCGAGGCGGCGTCGAGGAAGTCGTGGTAGCCAAGGACGGCCAGATCCTCGCTCGGCAGCCCGCCCAGGGACTGCTCGACGAACTCGATGACCTCGTCCCGCTCCGCCGCGTCGGTGAGGCGCAGATTGGCGTCGAGGCACTGCTGGACGGCGGCGTCGCAGCCCGCGCGGCTGAAGATGAAGTCGATGGCCGGCAGCAGGTGCTTGCGCTGCAGCTGCTCGATCAGGTCCGGACGCGACGGGATCCACACCCGCCGGCCGTTGCCGACGTTGCGCGGGTTCTTCGACGACCCCGGATTGCCCTTGCGGGGCGAGCGCCGGTCGCGCATCAGTCGGCTGCTGGCCCAGTCGTCGCGGGCGATCCGCATCAGCTCGTCGTTGACGGGCGCGCCCTCGCGGACGAAGCCCGCGGCCGCGTCGACGTCGGAGGACGCGAAGAGGTCCAGGAGTCGGCGCCCGACCATCACGTGCTGGAAGAGCGGCACCGGTCGCCGCTCGGCGACGATGGTGCGCGTCGAGCCGCGCACCGTCTCGAGCCACTCGCCGAACTCCTCGGCGTTGGACACGGTGGCCGACAGCGACACCACGGAGACCGACTCCGGGAGGTGGATGATGACCTCCTCCCAGACCGCGCCGCGGGCCCGGTCGGCGAGGTAGTGCACCTCGTCCATCACCACGAAGCCCAGACCGACCAAGGTGCGGGAGCGCGCATAGAGCATGTTGCGCAGCACCTCGGTCGTCATCACGACGATGGGCGCCTCGCCGTTGATCGAGGTGTCGCCGGTCAGGAGGCCGACGCGGTCCTTGCCGTAGCGGGCCGCCAGGTCGGCGTACTTCTGGTTGGAGAGCGCCTTGATCGGGGTGGTGTAGAAGCACTTGCGGCCGGTCTCCAGGGCCAGGTGGACGGCGAACTCGCCCACCACCGTCTTGCCCGCGCCCGTCGGCGCCGCGACGAGGACGCCGTCGCCGTCCTCGACGGCCTTGCAGCCCTCGACCTGGAAGTCGTCCAGGGGGAAGGAGAAGCCCGCTGCGAAGTCGCGGAACACGGGATGCCCCTGGTCGCGCCGGTAGGACGCGTAGCGCTCGGCCGGGCTGAGCTCGCCACCGCCGTCCGTGCTCATGCGATCACCGCGACCGCGTCCGGCACGCACTCGATCGTCAGAGGCAGCGGGCCGAAGCGCTCCCCGTCGGCGTAGCCCACGATCCCGGCACAGGCCACCGTGACCTTGCGGACGCGGTGGCGCTCGAACTGGGGATGGGTGACGTGGGTGCCGTCGAACAGCTTCGGGAAGGTCCGCACGAGCTCCATCCTGCCGAGTGGCTTGATGATCACCACATCCAGCAGCCCGTCGTCGAGCTCGGCGCCCTCGGCGATCCGCATGCCGCCGCCGTACGACGGCCCGTTGCCCACGGCGACCATCATCGCGTCGAGGTGGTGCTCGACGCCGTCCAGGTCGAGGACGTAGGACAGTGGCCGGAAGGTCCGCAGCTCCGCCAGCGTCGCGAGGTTGTAGCGCGCCTGGCCCTTCGGCCAGGACATCCTGTTGGCCCGCTCGTTGACGACCGCGTCGAACCCGGCGGCCAGGACGCCGCCGAACCAGCGGTCGCCCGTGCGGGCCAGGTCCACCCGGCGCGTCGTACCGCCGACGATGCGCGCCGCCGCGGCCGCGCCGTCACCCAGCGGCAGGTCGAAGTAGCGGGCGAAGTCGTTGCCCGTGCCGGCGGGGAGGATCCCGAGCGGCACGTCCGACTGCGCGAGGGCCTGGAGGCCGATGTTGACGAGTCCGTCGCCGCCGCAGACGACCAGGGCGTCGGGCTCCTCGGCGACCGCGAGGCGGGCCAGGTCCAGCGCTTCGTCCGCGTCGCGACCGGCGAGGCTCGTGGTCGTCCAGCCGGCGCCGTGGAGGCGCGGCAGGGCGTCGTCGCGCACACGCGCGCCACGGCCCTTGCCCGAGGACGGGTTGGTCAGGACGACGGCGCGCGGCACCTCAGTCGAGCCTGCTGGCCTCGTCGGGCGACAGCCCGGCGTTGATGCCCTTGCGGGCGCGGCGCCGGTCGTTGAAGCGTGCGATCACCTCGGAGATCAGGAACAGGATGATCATCGGCACGGCCATGAAGCTCATCGTGAACGGGTCGCCCGACGGCGTGATGACGGCGGCGAAGATGAACGTGCCGACGATCATCCACGGTCGGTGGGCGCCCAGGGTCTTGCCCTTGAGCACGCCGGCCATGTTGAGCAGCACCACGAAGACGGGGATCTCGAAGGCGATGCCGAAGCCGAGGAGGGTGCGGCTGAAGAAGGTGAGGTAGTCGTTGAAGTCGACCAGGTTGGTCAGGCCGTCCGGGTTCAGGCCGATCAGGATCTCCAGGCCCTTCGGCAGGGTGACGTAGCCCAGCACGATGCCGCCGATGAACAGCGGTCCCGCGATGGCGCCGAAGATCGCCGTCCACTTCTTCTCGTTGGCGTGCAGGCCCGGCAGGATGAACGCCCAGATCTGGTAGAGCCACACCGGGCAGGACGCGACCAGTGCAGTGAGACCGCATAGCTTGAGATAGAGCAGGAAACCGCCGGCCGGTCCGGACGTGGTGGCCTCGCTGGCGCCGTCGGGCAGCTGCTCCTGCGCCGCGAAGTAGGGATCGACCACCAGGTCGTAGATCCAGTCGAAGAAGAACAGCGCGATGCCGAAGGTCACCACGACCGCGAGCGCTGCCTTGATGATGCGCGAGCGGAGCTCCCGCAGGTGATCCGACAAGGCCATCCGGCCGTCGTCGCCGATGGGGTGGACCGGCTTGCCGCTGAAGAGTCGCCCGACTCCCGTGATGCTCATTCAGGTGGTGGTGGAGGGAGCGTTGCTCAGATGTTCTTCTCGCGCTGCTCGTCGACGATCTCGCCCTCGGCGATCTCCTCGTCGACCGGGTTGAGCTGGCCCGAGGCTCCGGCGGGCTTCTCGTCGTCGTCGTCGTCCTTCAGGCCCTTGGTCTCGGCCTTGAAGATGCGCAGTGCCTGACCGCTGCCGCGAGCGAGGTCCGGCAGCTTGGCGGCGCCGAAGACGAGGATCACGATCGCGAGGATGATGAGCCACTCGGCTCCCTGCGGCATACCGATGAGGGAAGACATGGACGAGAACCAACTCTCACGTGCGGGTGGTGCTTGCTGACGGGCTCCATGCTACGCCCCCGTCACCGGTAGAGGCTGAGTGTCTCCCGTGTACGGGCAATGAACAGTTCCGAGAACTCCGTCGGCCCGACCACGGAGGCCCCAGGAGCCAGGCGCAGGAGCAGCCGCACCAGCCACCGTCGGTCGACGACGACCAGATCGACCTCGGCACCGCCGTCGGGCAGCGGCCGGACCTCACGGACCGGGTAGTACTCCGTCGCCCACACCGCCTCGGGTGCGAGGCGCAGGGTCACGACGGCACTGCTCTCCTCGTCCGCATCGGTGAACAGCCCGTGCTCCAGGTCGCGCGGCGGGGCCGGCGGCGTGCCCATGGGGGTGTCGAGGACCTCGGCATGCTGGATCCGGTCGAGCCGGAAGAGCCGCTCACCGCCGGCCCGGTGACACCAGGCGTCGAGATAGCGGAACACTCCCCGGCGCGCGATGCCGCGTGGGTCGACGTCGCGCGTCGACTGCTCCTCGCGGGAGGGCACGAAGTAGGTCAGCCGCAGCTGCCGGCCGGTCGCGACCGCCTGCTCGATCAGCGCGGCCGTCGCCGCGGTCGCCACCTGCTGCGCGTCCTGGAGCGACGGCGTGACATCGATGTGGGCCGCGCCCGACGACGCGACGGCGCGCTCGATCTTCTCCACGACGCGGTCGACCAGACGGGCCGTCTCACCGCGCGAGGAGTCGCGGAGCAGGCGGAGCGCCACGACCACGGCGGAGGCCTCGGTGGCGCTCAGCTGCAGCGGCCGGGCGAGGTAGTCGGCGTTCTCGACCCGGATCAGGCCGTCGGACAACAGGTCACCGTCGTCGGTCTCGAGGGCGTCGAGGTCCACGTCGATCAAGTCGTCGGGCAGCCCGCCGGGCAGGCCGCACATGAAGAGGACCTTGAGGTCGCGCAGCACCTGGTCGGAGGACACGCCGAGGAGTCCGGCCGCCTCCTCGAGGCGGACGCCGTCGCGGTGGTGCACGAAGGGCACGAGGGTGAGCAGGCGGGCCACCTGGTCGCGGGCGCCGGCGCCGGCGACAGGCTGGCGGCTCATCGCAGCGCCCCGGCGAGCGCACCCTCGAGGCGGGCGACGACCCGGGCGCGGAGGGAGGCAGGCTCGAGGACCACCACGTCGGGGCCGTGGGAGAGCACGTCGTCGAGGATCCCGACCGGGGCGCGCTCGACCTCCAGCCGGTCCCATCCGGCCGAGCCGTCGGGTCCGGTCACGTCGGTGGCCACCTGCTCCGCCGTACGACGCAAGGACTCGCCGGCGCCGCTGCGGACGAGCAGCACGACTCGCTCGGGGACCGTCGGGGGCGCGAGCCGGCGCGCGATCTCCCGGATGTCGGTGTCGGGTGGGATCTCGAAGGCGCGCGGGGTGCCGACAGCATGCACGTCGCCCTCGACGCGCGAGAGGCGGAAGACGCGCTCTGCCCCGCGGTCGGTGTCGTAGCCCACGACGTACCACCGTCCGGAGGAGCGGACGACGCCCCACGGCTGCACGTGGCGGCGCATCGCGCTGTCTGCGCCGGGGCGCCGGTAGTCGAACTCGATGACCATCCGCTCGCAGGCAGCGCGCCAGCAGGCCTCGAAACCGGGCTCCTCGGCCGTCAGCACGGGCTGGGCGATGTCGAGCGCGCCGAGGTCGACATCGATCCCGGCGGCCGACAGCTTCCGCACGGCCTCCGAGGTGACCTGGGCCATCGTCGCGTGCTGCCATACCCGGGCCGCGATGCCGACGACGGCGGCCTCCTCGGCCGTCAGGTCGATCGAGGGCAGCGCGAAGGCCTCGGGCGGGATGCGGTAGCCGACCTCGTCCTCGAAGAGCGGGTCGATGGTCGCGACCTCGACCGGGACGCCGAGCGAACGCAGCTCGTCCTTGTCCCGCTCGAACATCTTCTCGAAGGCGTCCGGGCGAGAGTCGGGATAGAGCAGCTCGCGGATCCGGTCCTTGCCGATCGGGCGGCGCTGCACCAGCAGCATGATCAGCAGGTTGAGCAACCGCTCGCTCTTGGGCGCCGGCATGGGGGTTCCTCGTGCTGGGGGACTACTCCGAGGCGGTCTCGGAGGGCGAGGTCGACTCCGAGGTCGACTCCGAGGTCGACTCCGAGGCCGACTCGGACGGCTCGGGCTCTGCGGCTGCCTCGACATCGGCAGCGTCGAGGATGTCGATGACGAAGTAGAGCGTGGAGTTGGCCGGGATGGTCACCTTGCCCTGGTCGTCCTTCTGCGCCTCCTTGCCGTAGCCCAGGCTCGGCGGGATCTCGAGGATCACGCGGCTGCCGACGGGCAGGCCCACGAGACCGCGCGACCAGCCCTTGACGACGCTCGCCGAAGGACCGCCGACGACCGCGGTGAAGGGGGTGCTGGCGTAGGACTCGTCGAACGGCGCCTTGCCCGTGCGGGTCTGGCCCAGGTAGTTGACCATGATCTGCTGGCCCTTGGTGACGACAGGGCCGTCACCCACGACCAGGCTGGTGACCTTCAGCTTGCCGGAGTCGCCAGGGATGCCGGCGAAGTCGAGCTTGGTGGGGACGCCGTCCTTCTCGACGATGCCCGGGGTGCCTGCGGCGGGCTTCTGCTCGGTGCCGGTGGGCCCGACGAAGGACCGCAGGTCGGCGACGAACAGCAGACCGTCCTCGTTGCCGATGTCCATCGACACGGCCATCCCCGCGACCGCCTCGTTGCCGAGGTAGTCGCCCAGCAGGACGTCGCTGCCGACGGTGACCGCGATCCGCGTGCCGAGCTTCTGGCCGGGCTCGATGGCGTCGCGGACGGCCGCGGTGAGGACGTCGAGCGCGGTCTCCGGCTCCGTGGCCCCGACGGTGACCGTCGCCGCGAGCGCGTCGGCGTCGAAGGTGCTGTAGTCGACCTTGTGCGTGTAGCCGTTGACGAGCGCGAAGTCCATCAGCAGCTCGTCGCCGTCACTGATCTCCGCGCCGTCGCCCTCGACGAGCACCGTGCTGGAGGCCTTCTCGGGGGCGAGCGTGCCCTTCCAGTCGACCGCGGGGGCCTCGCCGACCTCGCCGCTGAGCGAGAACGCGTCGGATCCCTTGAGCTCGCCTTCACCTTCCCCGCAGGCCGCCAGGGCGAGCGAGGCCGGGATCAGGGTGGTCAGGACCAGGGTCGTGGGACGTCGCAGGCGCTTCAGCACGGGCAAACCTTACCGAGCGCCGCGAAGCACGGCGGAGAAGGTCGGCTCACATGCCGTCGATGAGCCGCTGGACCCGCTCGTCGTGGGCCCGGAACGGGTCCTTGCAGAGCACCGTGCGCTGCGCCTGGTCGTTGAGCTTGAGGTGCACCCAGTCGACGGTGAAGTCACGCCGCCGCTCCTGCGCGCGACGGATGAACTCGCCCCGCAGGCGGGCCCGGGTGTTCTGTGGCGGCACCGACTTGGCCTCGAAGATCTTCAGGTCGGAGGTGACCCGGGCGACGGCGCCCCGCTTCTCGAGCAGGTAGTAGAGCCCGCGCCCGCGGTGGATGTCGTGGTAGGCCAGGTCCAGCTGGGCGACGCGCGGGTGACTCATCGGCAGGCCGTGCTTGGCGCGGTAGCGGTCGATCAGCTTCCACTTGATGACCCAGTCGAGCTCGCGGTCGACGAGGCCGAGGTCGTCGGACTCGACGGCCTTCAGCCCGCGCTCCCACAGGTCGAGGGAGCGCTCGATGATCGGGGTGCTGATGCCTCGGCGGTCGACGAAGTCACGGGCCTTGGCGAGGTACTCCCCCTGGATCTCCAGTGCGCTGGCCTCGCGGCCGTTGGCCAGGCGCACCTTGCGGCGTCCGGTCACGTCGTGCGAGATCTCCCGGATCGCCCGGATCGGGTTCTCCATCGTGAGGTCGCGCATCACCACGCCCTCCTCGATCATGCGCAGCACCAGGTCGCACGAGGCGACCTTGAGCATCGTGGTCGTCTCGCTCATGTTGGAGTCGCCCACGATCACGTGGAGACGGCGGTACTTCTCCGCGTCCGCGTGCGGCTCGTCGCGGGTGTTGATGATCGGGCGGCTGCGGGTGGTGGCGCTCGAGACGCCCTCCCAGATGTGCTCGGCGCGCTGGCTGACGGAGTACGTCGTGCCGCGGGGCGTCTGGGTGACCTTGCCGGCGCCGACGACGATCTGGCGGGTCACCAGGAAGGGGATCAGGACATCGGCCAGCCGGCTGAACTCGCCGGCGCGGCTGACGAGGTAGTTCTCGTGGCAGCCGTAGGAGTTGCCGGCCGAGTCGGTGTTGTTCTTGAAGAGATAGATCTCGCCGGCGATCCCCTCGTCGTGGAGCCGCTGCTCGGCGTCGAGCAGCAGCCCCTCGAGCACCCGCTCACCCGCCTTGTCGTGGGTGACCAGCTCGGCGACGTCGTCGCACTCGGGCGTGGCGTACTCCGGGTGGCTGCCGACGTCGAGGTAGAGCCGGGCACCGTTGCGCAGGAAGACGTTGCTGGAGCGACCCCAGCTGACCACCTTGCGGAACAGGTAGCGGGCGACCTCGTCGGGACTCAGTCGGCGCTGCCCGCGGAACGTGCACGTGACGCCGTACTCGTTCTCGATCCCGAAGATACGACGGTCCATGACACGACCTTATGCGAGCGGTGGTGCCACCGGAGGCTCTTCAGGACCGGAGCCGTCCCCCGGAGTGTCGTCGGGGGGCGTCTGCGACGCGTGGGCCTCAGGGGCGTGCTCGGCAGGCCCGCGCTCCCCCAGCAGTCCGGCCAGCGCCGCCGGGAGGATCCGGCGGAACTTGCGGGGCTGGGTGCGGGTGCGGTCCAGCACGGCCACCTCGAGGTCGTCGACCGGGATCACCCGGTCGGCGTCCTGGCCGCGCTCGTCCTTGCTGTGCCCGAGCGCCGCGACCGCGACGCCGAGGGCGACGTCCAGGCTCGCGCCGTCGGCATAGTGCTCGGAGAGGTACGACGACACGGTGTCCGCGTCGCCGCCCATCACCGCGAAGCCGTGCTCGTCGGCGACCCGGCCCTCGTAGGTGAGCCGGTAGATCTGGTCGTCGGCGGCGCGCTCGCCGACCTCGGCGACGAAGATCTCCACCTCGTAGGGCTTCTCGCCGCCCGAGGAGAAGATCGTGCCGAGCGTCTGCGCGTAGGCGTTGGCCAGACCGCGGCCGGTGACGTCGCGACGGTCGTAGGAATAGCCGCGCATGTCGGCCAGCCGCACGCCGGCGATCCGGAGGTTCTCGAACTCGTTGTAGCGACCGACCGCCGCGAAGGCGAGGCGGTCATAGAGCTCGGAGACCTTGTGGAGCGCCTGGGAGGGGTTCTCGGTGACCAGCAGGACGCCGTCGGCGTACTGGACGGCGACGAGGGACCGGCCGCGGGCGATGCCCTTGCGCGCGAAGTCGGCCCGGTCCTTCATCAGCTGCTCGGGCGAGACGTAGAACGGCGTGCTCATCGGGCCTCCCCTCGCTCGTCGCCGCCGGGCAGCGGGGCCACCGGGCCGTCGGGTCGTGTCATGCGGGCGCCGACGACCTGGTCGGCGAGGGCGCCGATGGCCTCCTCGGAGAGCCGTTGTCCGCCGTCGGCGGTCACCACCCACACGACCGGGAAGATCCGGCGGGTGAGGTCGGGGCCGCCGGTCGCGGAGTCGTCGTCGGCGGCGTCGTAGAGGGCCTGCAGGCAGACCCGGCCCGCGTCGTCGCTCGACAGGGCGTCGCGATAGAGCTTCTTCAGCGAGCCGCGCGCGAACAGTGAGCCGGAGCCGACCGTGAAGAAGGAGGCCTCCTCGTGGCGTCCGCCGGTGACGTCGTAGCCGAAGATCCGGCCCACCCCGCGCTGGAGGTCGTAGCCCGCGAACATCGGCACCACGGCGAGACCCTGCATCGCCATGCCGAGGTTGGCGCGGATCAGCGCCGAGAGACGGTTGGCCTTGCCGTCGAGGGAGAGCAGCGTGCCCTCGATCTTCTCGTAGTGCTCGAGCTCGACCTGGAAGAGGCGCACCATCTCGACCGCGAGACCTGCGGTGCCGGCGATGCCGACCACGGAGTACTCGTCGGCGGGGAAGACCTTCTCGATGTCGCGCTGGGCGATGACGTTGCCCATCGTGGCGCGTCGGTCACCGGCCATCACGAGGCCGCCGGGGAAGGTCACCGCCACGATGGTGGTGCCGTGCGGGGCGATGTCGGCGGCACTGCCCGCCGGCAGGGAGCGGCGGGCCGGCAGCAGGTCCGGCGCGTTCTCGGCGAGGAAGTCGCTGAAGGACGAGGTGCCCGGCCGCAGGAAGGCGGCCGGGATGCGCGCGTCGCTCATCAGCGCTACTCGCCGCCCTTCTGGATGAACGACTTCACGAAGTCCTCGGCGTTGGACTCGAGGACGTCGTCGATCTCGTCGAGGATCGCGTCGACGTCCTCGTCGAGCGACTCCTTGCGCTCGGCGACGTCGGACTCGGTGGCGACCTCCGTCGCCTCCTCGGTCTCCTCCGACTTGCGCGGCTGCTTCTGCTCCTGGGCCATGCCGCAACCCTATCGACTACCGGGTCAGCGCGCGGACCAACGCGTCCGCGGTGTCGCAGCTGTCGATCAGTTCACCGACGTGGGCACGGCTCCCCCGCAGCGGATCGATGGTCGGGACCCGCTGGAGCGCGTCGCGGCCGGGCAGGTCGAAGATGACCGAGTCCCACGAGGCGGCGGCGATGTCGGAGGCGTACTTCTCCAGGCAACGACCCCGGAAGTAGGCGCGGGTCTCCTCGGGCGGCACGGTCATCGCGGTGTGGACCTCGTCGTCGGCGAGCAGCCGCTGGATCCGGCCGGCCTGCGCGAGGCGGTGGTAGAGGCCCTTCTCGGGACGGATGTCGGAGTACTGCAGGTCGATGAGCTGGAGCTTGGCGTCGTCCCAGTCGAGGCCGTCGCGCGTGCGGTACTGCTCGAGCAGCTTGAGCTTGGCGACCCAGTCGAGTTGGTCGGCCAGGGACATCGGGTCGGACTCCAGGCGGGTCAGCACGTCCTCCCAGCGCGCCAGTACGTCGACGGTCTGGGCGTCGGCATCGGAGCCGTAGCGGTCCTCGACGTACTTGCGGGCCAGGTCGAGGTACTCGAGCTGGAGCTGGACGGCCGTGAGCTGCCGGCCGTCGGTGAGCGTGACGCGGTGGGCCAGGGTCGGGTCGTGGGACACCGAACGCAGGGCGGCCACCGGCCCCTCGACCGTCAGGTCTCGGGTGATGAAGCGGTCCTCGATCATCGCCAGGACCAGCGATGTCGTCCCGACCTTGAGGTACGTCGAGATCTCGGCCAGGTTCGCGTCGCCGATGATCACGTGGAGCCGTCGGTAGCGCTCCGGGTCGGCGTGCGGCTCGTCGCGGGTGTTGATGATCGGCCGCTTGAGGGTGGTCTCGAGCCCGACCTCGACCTCGAAGAAGTCGGCGCGCTGACTGATCTGGAAGCCCTTGCCGCGCCCGTCCTGGCCGATGCCGACCCGGCCGGCGCCGCAGACGACCTGGCGACTGACGAAGAACGGGGTGAGGTGCTTGACGATGTCGCCGAACGGGGTGGACCGGCGCATCAGGTAGTTCTCGTGGGCGCCGTAGGACGCGCCCTTGTTGTCGGTGTTGTTCTTGTAGAGCACGATCGCCGGGTTGCCCGGCAGCTGCTGGGCGCGGCGGGCGGCGTCGAGCATGACCTGCTCCCCCGCCTTGTCCCACAGCACGATGTCGAGCGGCGAGACCACCTCGGGGGTGGAGTACTCCGGGTGGGCGTGGTCGACGTAGAGCCGCGCGCCATTGGTGAGGATGACGTTGGCCAGGCCGAGGTCCTCGTCGGTCAGCTGGCTGGAATCCGCCACCTGCCGGGACATGTCGAAGCCGCGGGCGTCGCGCAGCGGCGACTCCTCCTCGAAGTCCCACCGGGCGCGCCGGGCGCGGACGGTCGCCGTCGCATAGGCGTTGACCACCTGGGAGGAGGCCACCATCGGGTTCGCGGACGGCTGCCCCTGCACCGAGATGCCGTACTCCACCTCGGTGCCCATCACTCGGCGCACGCTCATGCCTCCAGCCTACGGTGGTGCTCCCCCACCCGGGCATGACCGCGCCGGTCCGGGGTACGGCGCACTCACGACGGGGGGTGGTCCGGATGGGCGACGGTGAACGCGGTGGAAACGCGGGCGGGGGGCGCGCGGACGACCTCGCGCGGCAGGCGCGTGACCACCCGGTGCTCGAGTACGTGGCTCGCTTCGGGATGGCCGCCTATGGGGTGGTCTATCTCCTGGTGGCGTGGCTGGCGGCGCAGCTGTCACTCGGGGACCCGTCGGGTTCGGCGTCCGGCGAGGGCGCCCTGCAGGAGCTCGCCTCCCAGCCGGCAGGCGGCATCGTGCTGTGGGCGGTGGCCGCGGGGCTGGCCGGGCTGGCGGTCCGCCAGGGGTTCGAGGCCGTCGGCGGTCATCGCGACGAGGAGGGCCCCCGACGGTGGGGACTCGGCGCAGCGTCGGCCGTGCGGGGCTGCGTCTTCGCCGTGCTGGCCTTCCTGGCGGTCCGCACCGCGGTGGGCTCAGGTGGTTCGGGAGGGTCGGGCGGGACCGGCGGTCTGACCGCCGACCTGCTGCGGCTGCCGCTGGGTCCCGCGATCGTCGTCGCCGTCGGGCTGGTGGTCATCGGCGTGGGAGGTGCCAGCGCGTGGCGTGGACTGGGCGACCGTTGGCGACGCGACCTGGAGGTGGACGGTCAGACCGGTCAGGTCGGACGCGCCGTCACCGTCCTGGCCCGCACCGGGTACGTCGCCCGCGGGGCCGCCTTCGGCCTCATCGGTGCGCTCTTCGTCCGCGCCGGACTGACGCACGACCCGGACGAGTCCGGCGGCCTCGACCGGGCGATCGTGGAGCTGCGCGACGAGCCGTTCGGGCCGTGGCTGCTGGTGGGCATCGCGGCGGGACTGGGCTGCTACGGCGTCTATCACGTCGCTCGTGGTTGGTGGATGCGCAACGACTG
>NZ_STGW01000013.1:0-13558 GCF_004912195.1 Nocardioides caeni | reverse complement strand
CGGTGCGGGGCCCCTCGGTGTGCTCAGCTGGGCTCAGCGACCCTTGGCGACCTTGACCGCGGAGGTGACGCCGAGCGCGACGAGGACGACGACGACGAGCTTCTTGACCATGGGGGCTCCTTGAGGAAGTGGTGCTGCTGGGACGTGTCTCACCCTAGGCGAGTCGGCCAAGCAGAACTCAGAGGTACTGGCCCGTGTCGTTGACCGTGTCGATCGACCGGCCCGGCTCGGTGCCCTGCTTGCCGGTGACGAGGGTGCGGATGAAGACGATCCGCTCGCCCTTCTTGCCGGAGATCCGCGCCCAGTCGTCGGGGTTGGTCGTGTTGGGCAGGTCCTCGTTCTCCTTGAACTCGTCGACGCAGGCCTGCAGCAGGTGGGAGACCCGCAGGCCCTTCTGGGCCTCGTCGAGCCCCGCGTCGAGGAAGTCCTTGATCGCCATCTTCTTCGCCCGGTCGACGATGTTCTGGATCATCGCGCCCGAGTTGAAGTCCTTGAAGTAGAGGACCTCCTTGTCGCCGTTGGCGTAGGTGACCTCGAGGAAGCGGTTCTCGTCGGTCTCGGTGTACATCCGCTCCACCGTCGCCCGGATCATCCCGGTGATGGCCGCCTGACGGTCGCCCCCGAACTCGCGGACGTCCTCGCCGTGCAGCGGCAGCGTGTTCGTGAGGTACTTGGAGAAGATGTCGCGGGCGGACTCGGCGTCGGGCCGTTCGATCTTGATCTTCACGTCGAGCCGGCCCGGCCGCAGGATGGCCGGGTCGATCATGTCCTCACGGTTGGACGCGCCGATGACGAGGACGTTCTCGAGGGTCTCGACGCCGTCGATCTCGCTCAGCAGCTGCGGGACGATGGTGTTCTCGACGTCGGAGGAGACGCCGGATCCGCGGGTGCGGAACAGCGAGTCCATCTCGTCGAAGAACACGATGACCGGCGTGCCCTGCGAGGCCTTCTCCCGGGCCCGCTGGAAGACGAGGCGGATGTGCCGCTCGGTCTCGCCGACGTACTTGTTGAGCAGCTCGGGGCCCTTGATGTTGAGGAAGTAGGACTTCCCCTCGGCGCCCGTCTTGGCGGCGACCTTCTTGGCAAGGCTGTTGGCGACGGCCTTGGCGATCAGCGTCTTGCCGCAGCCCGGAGGGCCGTAGAGCAGGATGCCCTTGGGCGGCTTGAGCTCGTGCTCGAGGAAGAGCTCGGGATAGAGGTAGGGCAGCTCGACGGCGTCCTGGATCATCTCGATCTGGTTGCCGAGGCCACCGATCGACTCATACGAGATGTCGGGCACCTCCTCGAGGACGAGCTCCTCGACCTCCGACTTGGGCACCTTCTCGTAGACGTAGCCGGCGCGGGCGTCGAGCAGCAGCGAGTCGCCGGCGCGCAGCGTCTCGGTCAGCAGCGGCTCGGCGAGCTTCACGACCCGCTCCTCGTCGGCGTTGGCGATCACGAGGACCCGCTCGCCGTCGGCGAGGAGCTCCTTGAACATGACGACCTCGCCGACGGACTCGTAGTCGAAGGCGGCGACCACGTTGAGGGCCTCGTTGAGCATGACCTCCTGGCCGCGGCGCAGGGCGTCGAGGTCCACGGCGGGGCTGACGGTCACGCGGAGCTTGCGGCCCCCGGTGAAGACGTCGACGGAGTCGTCCTCGTTGCGCTGCAGGAAGGTGCCGAAGCCGGCGGGCGGCTGGGCGAGCCGGTCGACCTCCTCCTTGAGCTTCAGGATCTGGTCGCGGGCCTCACGCAGCGTGGAGGCGAGCCGCTCGTTCTGCGAGGTGACCGCGGCGAGGGAGCGCTGGGTGTCGGCGAGGCGCAGCTCCAGCGAGTGGGGCGGGCCCCCCGGTGCGGCCGCTGCCCGGCGCCGGAGATCGTGGACCTCGTCCTCGAGATAGCGGACCTGGTCCTCGAGTTCCTCCCGGCTCGGGGACCGGTGGCTGCCTGACGTGCCATCACTCGTGCTCATGGGACACCTCCTGTCGTCGACCCTACTCGTGCGGGTGTGACACGGACGTGCAACGCGAGCGATTCCTTTGCAACGTTTCGGTTGCGCCGGCGCAGCCTCCAGGTTCAGTCCTCGGTGGGGGCCTCGGGCAGCTCCGGCACGCCCGGAGGACGGGGGCCGTCGTAGTCCGGGCCGTAGGCGCCCGGGGCCGGCCGGCGCTTCTTGAGCGGCGCCCGCTCGCCGGGTGCCATCCGCCGCGCCGTCACCAGGAAGGCGGTGTGGCCGATCATCTTGTGGCCGGGACGCACGGCGAGGCCCTCGACGTGCCAGTCACGGACCAGCGACTCCCACGGGGCCGGCTCGGTGAAGCCGCCGTGGAAGCGGACGGCCTCCACGAACTTCGAGAGCTGGGTGGTGGTGGCGACGTAGGCGCAGACGATGCCGCCGGGCAGCAGGGCGTCCGCGGCAGCGTCGAGGCAGTCCCAGGGCGCGAGCATGTCGAGGATGATCCGGTCGCAGCGCTCGCCGGACGCCGGCAGCGCCTCGGCGAGGTCGCCCAGCGTCAGCTGCCACGCGGGGTGGTCGCCCCCGAAGAACTGGGTGACGTTGCGACGCGCCACGTCGGCGAACTCCTCGCGGCGCTCGTACGACGACACCCGGCCGTGCGGCCCGACCGCACGCAGCAGAGAGCAGGTCAGCGCGCCGGAGCCGACGCCGGCCTCGACCACGCGGGCGCCCGGGAAGATGTCGGCCATCGCGACGATCTGGGCGGAGTCCTTGGGATAGACGACCGCCGCGCCGCGGGGCATCGAGACGACGAACTCCGAGAGCAGCGGGCGGAACACGAGGTACTCGCCGCCTGCCGAGGAGGTGACGGTGAAGCCCTCCTCGCGGCCGATCAGCTCGTCGTGGTCGAAGTGGCCCTTGTTGGAGAAGAAGCGCTTGCCGGCGACGAGCTCGAAGTTGTGCTTGCGGCCCTTGCCGTCGACCAGTCGCACCCACTCCCCCTCACGCAGGGGGCCGCGGTGGACACCGGACCAGGCGTCCTGGGGTACGTCGGGGGTCGTGTCGCTCACCGGCGCAATCTATCCGGTGCGGTGTGCGGTGCCGGTCAGCGGTTCCGACGCAGTGTCCGGGCCACGTCGGAGGCCGCGAGCACGCCGTGGACGCCGCCGTCGTCGGTGACGAGGACGTACTCGCTGGCCGGCGACTGCCGCAGGGTGGCGATGAGGTCGTCGCCGCTGATGTCGACGGGCAGGACCAGGCCGGGGCTCAGGCTCCGCGCGACCGAGGCGACGGGGACCCAGGGACGTCGTTCGTCGGGGAGCGCCGTCGCTGCCCGCTCGTCGACGACACCGACGGGGCGACCGCCTGCGTCGACGGTGACGATGCCGCCGGCGCCGGCCTCCGCGGCCCGGCGCAGCGCCTCGGCCAGGGGCAGGTCGCCGGGCGCGGCGAGCGCCGGGCGGGCGAGGTCGCGGGCGACCACGGCGCTCAGGCCCTGCAGCACCTTGGCCGAGGCCAGCGACTGGCTCGCCCCGGTCCAGAGGAAGACCGCGACGATGGCCAGCAGCACGGGGCTGACGAGGCTGCCGGTCCCGGCGCTGAGCACGGCCCAGACGACGACCGCGATCGCGGTGAGCCGGCCGCCCCAGGAAGCCACCACGGTTGCGGTGTGCATCTTCCCGGTCGCCGCCCAGACACCGGCCTTGAGGACCCGGCCGCCGTCGAGGGGAAGTCCGGGGACGAGGTTGAGGACGCCGATGATGAGGTTGGACCCCGCGAGGCCCTCGACGACCAGGCGCAGCAGACCGTCGGGCAGCAGGAACCAGAGGCCGAGCGAGGCCAGGCCCACCCCGATGGAGGTGAGCGGTCCGACGACGGCGATCCAGAACTCCTGGCGCGGGCGCCGGGACTCCCCGGAGATCGCGGTGGCGCCGCCGAGGAAGTGGAGCGTGATCGACTCGACCCGGAAGCCGAAGCGTCGGGCCATCACGGCGTGCGAGCCCTCGTGCAGGAGGATCGCGAGGTAGAGCGCGATCGCGAAGGCGAGACCGACGACGTACTTCCAGCCGCCCAGCCCCGGCTGCACCTGGTCAACCCGTGGCCCCATCAGCCAGGCGATGAGCGCGGCGACGAGGAACCACGACGTGGAGACCAGCACGTCGCTGCCGGCGATCGTGCCGATCCGCAGCATCCCGCGCGGCACCGGCGGACGGGGCGGCGCGGGTGAGGAGGGATCAGGCACGTGACGAGGCTAGCCAAGCCGCACTCGGCCGGGAGTGTCGGTGCCCCCGCCTAGGGTGCGGGGCATGACAGCAGAGGTGGCGCCCGCGGATCCCGCCGAGCGGCGCGGGACGCGGGTCGACGGCGTCGACGTGATCGGCGCGCTGTCGCCGTCGCGCGTCGGCGACTTCCTCAACTGCCCGCTGCTCTACCGGTTCCGCTCGATCGACCGGCTGCCGGAGCCCGCCTCCCCCGCGGCCGTCCGGGGCACGCTCGTGCACCGGGTGCTGGAGCAGCTCTTCGACCTGCCCGCCGCCGACCGCCTGCCCGAGCGCGCCGAGCTGCTGATCGAGCCGGCGTGGGCCGAGCTGCAGGAGGCCGAGCCCGCGCTGGCGGAGATGTTCGGCAACGACGTCTCCCAGATCGCGGCGTGGCTGGTGTCCTGCCGCGACAGCCTGCGCACCTACTTCGACCTCGAGGACCCGACCCGGCTCGAGCCCGCCGACCGGGAGCTCTACGTCGAGACGCTCACCGACGCCAGGGTGCTGCTCCGCGGGGGGGTCGACCGGGTCGATGTCGCGCCCGACGGCGCGATCAGGGTGGTGGACTACAAGACGGGCCCGTCCCCTGGCGAGAGATGGGAGGGCAAGGCCCTCTTCCAGCTCAAGTTCTATGCGCTGGCGCTGTGGCGGATGCGCGGGGTCGTCCCGTCGATGCTGCAGTTGATCTACCTCGGCAACCGCGAGGTGCTGCGCTACGAGCCCGACGAGCAGGACCTGCTGGCCACCGAGCGCAAGGTGCTGGCGGTGTGGGACGCCATCCGGACGGCCACGGAGCAGCAGGAGTTCCTGCCCCGCCCGGGTGCCGGCTGCCGCTGGTGCACCCATCAGGACCTGTGCCCCGCCTACGGCGGCACTCCGCCGCCCTGGCCCGCCCGTCTCGATCAGCCGCCGGCGGAGTCGTCCGGAGAGTCGTCCGGATAGAGCACGCACGCCACGTCGACGCCTCCGGCCCGGCGCAGTGCCGGGTCGACGCCGGGGTGGAAGTCGACCCGCACGCCGGCCCCGTCGTCGGTGACGTCCGCGACGCCCCGCCACAACGGCTCGTCCGGCTCCTCGTCCCGGATCCGGTCCAGGATCGACCGCACCGCGTCGGCGCCGCCCCGGCCCACGTGGACCGAGGTGTCCGGCCGGGCGAGCGCGTCCAGCGAGCCGACGGCGGCCGACTCGGCGTCGTACTCCTCCGGCGTGCGGCGGGTCCAGTGCGTCTCGAGCAGCGTCCTCAGGTCGCGAGCCTCCCAGCCGCACTGCGCGACGGCCTCCGGGCAGCGGGGGTGGAACGAGCAGCCGAGCGGTGGCACGGCGGCATCCGGCACCTCCCCGCGGGGCAGGTCCTTGGCGACGGCGCGCGCCGGATCCGGGTCGGGCGCCGCCCGCAGCAGCGCCTTCGTGTAGGGGTGTCGCGGGTTCGCGAAGATCTCCTCGGTGTCCCCGATCTCCACGATGCGGCCGAGATACATGATCGCGATCCGGTCGCAGAAGAACTTCGCGCTGGCGAGGTCGTGGGTGATGTAGACGTAGCTGAGCCCGAGGTCCTGCTTGAGGTCGAGCATCAGCTGGAGGATCTTGGCGCGCACCGACATGTCGAGCATCGAGATCGGCTCGTCGGCGACCAGGACCCGCGGGCCCATGACGATCGCCCGGGCCAGCACCACGCGTTGCTTCTGGCCGCCGGACAGGTCGCGGGGGTACTTGTCGAGGAACAGCTGCACGGGCGAGAGGCCGACCCGCTCGAGCGCCTCGACCACCCGCTCGCGACGCTCGACCGACGACTTCATGCCGTGCACCCGCAGGGCGTCCCCCACCGCCTCGGCGACGGTCATCGACGGGTTCAGCGCTGCGCTGGGGTCCTGGAAGACCATCTGGATCGACTGGCGCAGCGCGCGCAGCTCACTGCGGCTCATCGACGTCAGGTCGGCACCGTCGAAGCCGATCGTGCCGCTCGTCGCCGGCGCGAGGCCCAGCAGGGCGCGCCCGAAGGTCGACTTCCCGCTGCCGCTCTCCCCGACCAGGCCCAGCACCTCGCCCTCGCGCAGCGTCACCGAGATGCCGTCGACGGCTCTGACGACGCCGGCGTCGCGGCCGACCAGCCGGCCCAGGGTGCCGCCGCGCAGGCCGAAGTGCACCGAGAGGTCCCGGACGTCGATGAGGTCAGGCTTCGTCGGCAACGGCCAGCTCCTCCTGCTGCAGGCGAGCGGTCCCGCCCGCGGGGATCAGGTCGGTCGGGCCGACGGCCCAGCACTCGACCTGACCGCCGCCGGGACGCTCGATGGTGATCGGGTCGGTGGTGGCGCACACGGCCATGGCCTGCGGACAGCGCGGGGCGAAACGACAGCCGGGCGGCGGATCGATCAGGTCCGGGGGCGAGCCGGGGATGAAGTTCAGCCCGGTGGTGCGCAGGGAGATCGTCGAGCGCAGCAGCTCTCTCGTGTAGGGATGCTGTGGCGCGGCGAAGACGTCGGCGACCCGGCCCTGCTCGACGATCCGGCCGGCGTACATCACGGCGACGCGGTCGCACGCCTCCGCGACGATGCCGACGTTGTGGGTGATCAGCAGCAGCGAGGTCCGGAAGTCGCGCCGCAGGTCGTTGAGGATCTGCACGATCTGCGCCTCGACGAGGACGTCGAGGGCCGTGGTCGGCTCGTCGGCGACGATGAACGCCGGCCGCAGCACCAGGGCCAGCGCGATCATCAGTCGCTGCCGCATCCCGCCGGAGAACTCGTGCGGATAGGACCGGTAGCGCGTGGGCGGGATCCCCATCATCCGCAGCGCATCCAGCGCGCGTTGGGTGACCTCCCGCTTCGGCAGCTTCGGCTCGTGCTGCCGGATCGCCTCCTCGAAGTGGGCGGAGACCCGCAGCAGCGGGTTCAGCCGGGTCATCGGCTCCTGGAAGATCATCCCGAGCTGGCTGCCACGCAGACGGTGGGCGTCGCGCGGCGACATGGTCAGGACGTCCTCGCCGCGGAACCGGACCTCGCCGTCCCGCTTGGCGCCGGCGGGGAGCAGCCCCATCAGTCCGCGGCCCAGGGTCGACTTCCCGCACCCCGACTCCCCCACCAGGCCGAGGGTCTCGCCGGGAGCGAGGTCGAAGCTGACGCCGTCGACCGCGCGGATCGCGCCCCGGGTCGTGCCGTACCAGACCCGGACGTCGCGGGCGGAGATCACCGGTCCGTCCCCGGTGACGTCGGGCTGGAACTCCGCCTCCAGGACGGGGTCGAGCTCGGGCTGCGTCATCGGTCCTCCCGGGTGGTCATCACGACCGGCAGCAGGCGCCGCTTGCGCAGGGTCGGGTTCAGCGTCTCGTTGAGGCCCTCGCCCACGAGGGTGAGTCCGGTGACGAGCAGCACGATCGCGAGGCCCGGGTAGAGGCCGGTCCACCAGACCCCGGCCCCGGCGTCGGCGAGAGCACGGTTGAGGTCGTGGCCCCACTCGGCCGCGTCGGTCGACTGGATGCCGAGTCCGAGGAACCCGAGGCCCGCCAGCGTCAGGATCGCGTCGGCCGCGTTGAGGGTGCCGATCACCGGGACGCTCTGGATCACGTTGCCGAAGAGGTAGCGGCGCATGATCACGCCGTCCTTGGCGCCGATCGCGCGCGCGGCCTCGACGTACGTCGCCTCCTTGGCGCTGACGGTCGTGTTGCGGACGACGCGGTAGTACTGCGGGATGTAGATCGCCGAGAGCGACATCGCCACGGCCAGCACGCTGCCGCCGAACAGGTCGGTGAGCAGGAACGAGAACACGATCGCCAGCAGGAAGGAGGGGAAGGCGAAGAGGGCGTCCATCACCAGCAGCAGCACCCGGTCCAGCCAGCCGCCGTAGTAGCCCGAGACCAGACCGAGCGGCACGCCGATCACGACGCAGATGAGGATCGACAGGATGACGACCTCGATCGCCGTACGGGCGCCCCAGATGGTCCGCGACATCACGTCGAAGAGGAGCCGGTCGGTGCCGAACCAGTGCTCGCCGCTCGGCGCTCCGGCCTTCGGGAAGTCCACGCCGTCGGCGGAGGCCTGGGCGAAGCCGTAGGGCGCGATCCACGGGGCGAAGATCGCGAGCAGGACGAAGATGCCGGTGATGACGAGGCCGATGACCAGCATCCAGCGACCGAGTCCGGCCGTCTGGGTGAAGGGCGTGGCGAGCGCCCGCAGCACGCGTCGGAGCGCGGCCATGTCAGTACCTCACCCTCGGGTCGATGAGGGCGTTGACCACGTCGACCAGCACGCTGATCAGGACGACCGCCACGGCGAAGAGCGTCACGATCCCCTGGACGGCGCCGTAGTCGCGCTCGTTGATGTAGTCGACCAGCTTCTTGCCCAGCCCCGGCCAGTTGAAGGTCGACTCCGTGAGCACCGCTCCGCCGAGCAGCAGCGCGAACTGCAGTCCGATCACGGTGACGACGGGGACCAGCGCGTTGCGGAAGGCATGGCGCCAGGTGACCTTGCGGCGGTCCAGGCCGCGGGCCTCGGCCGCCTCGACGTAGTCGGCCTGCATGGTCTGGAGGATGTTGACCCGGACGAGGCGGATGAACACCCCGCAGATCAGCAGGCCGAGCGTGCAGGCCGGCAGCACCAGGTGGAGCAGCACGTCCTCGATCGCCGCGCCGTCGCCGCTGAGGAACACGTCGATCAGCAGGATGTGCGTCGTCGGCTCGACGGTGAACACGGTGCGGGGACTTGCCGCGCCGGAGGTCGGGAGACCGAGCGGCGCGGCGACGTAGGCCTGCAGCAGGAACCCGACGAAGAAGATGGGCGCCGCGTAGGTGAGGATCCCGAACAGGCGGATCGCGACGTCCGGCACCGAGTCGCGGTAGCGACCCGCGACGAGACCCAGCGGGATCCCGACCAGCAGGGCGATGAGGAACGCGACGACGGTCAGGCTGAGCGTCGCTCCCCCGTTGTCCCGAACGACGTGGAGGATCGGCTGGTTGTCACTGAACGTGGTGCCGAAGTCGAGCTTCATCACGGACACCAGGTAGTCCCAGTACTGCTCGATGAGAGGGCGGTCGAAGCCCAGCGCGGCGCGCCGTTCGTCGAGCGCCTCCTCGTCGAGCTTCCCCCCGAGGGCGGCGGACACGGGGTCGCCGGGTGCGACCCGCAGGATCACGAAGACGAGGGTGAGGATCACCCAGATCATCGGGATGACGAGCAGGATGCGCTGCAGGATGTAGCGAGGCAGCGACCCCGTGCCGGTGGAGCCGGTCATGCAGGACGTCAGCTCTTGTCGACCAGCCAGAACCGGAAGATGAACGACGGGTCGAGCGTGTCCTCGACGCCCTCCATCCCCGCGCCGTAGACGGCGGTGTTCTTGCCGACCCACGAGGGGATGAACGGGACGTCGTCCGCCACGATCTGCTGGAGCTGGCCGAAGGCGTCCTCGCGGACCGCCTGGTCGTCCGTGCCCTGCTCCTGCTGGACCAGCTGGTCGGCCTTCGGATTGGAGTAGCCGTTCTGGAAGAAGCCGCCGTCGACGAGGAAGACCGACAGGTAGTCGTCGGTGTCCGGGTAGTCCGGGAACCAGCCGAGCATCCAGAGGTCGTAGGCGCCTTCCTTGTAGATCGTCTGGTACTGCTCCCACTCGGTGCTCTTCAGGTCGACCTCGAACAGCCCGCTCTCCTCCAGCTGGCGCTCGAGCTCGTTGGCCTCGTCCTCCGCGTTCGGGCCGTAGTGCGTGGGCGTCCAGCCGACGGTCAGCTTGACCGGCGTCGCGACACCGGCAGCGTCGAGCAGCGCCTTGGCCTTGGCGGCGTCGGGCTCGCCGTACGTCGACTCGAACGTGTCGGCCTGACCGGCGTAGCCGGGCGGGACGATGGAGTAGAGCGGGTCAACCGTGCCGTCGTAGGCGGTGCTCGCGATGGCCTCGCGGTCGAAGACCTGGGCGGCGGCCTGGCGGACGGCCTTCTGCTTGCCGACCTGGCCGGCGACGTTCCAGACCCAGTAGCGGATCTCCGAGCCCTCGCCGCTGGACACCGTCACGTCGTCGTTGCTCTCGAGGTCGTTGACGTCGGTCGGGCTCAGTCCGCGCCAGGCCACGTCGACCTCGCCGTTCTCGACGGCGAGCTTGAGGGCGGAGGATTCGGAGTAGTACTTGACGAAGACCTGCTCGGTCGAGCCCTCGTTGTCGCCCGTGTAGTTCTCGTTGAGCTCCAGCACGGCCTGGTCGTCGGCCTTGTACTGGCTGAGCTTGTAGGGGCCGGAGCCCACGACCTTGTCGTCGTCGAGCTTGGTGTCGGCGGGGAAGGTCTCCTCGTCGACGATGGCGCCCGCGCCCGGATAGGTCAGCACGTACTGGAAGGTCGTGTCGGGCTTGTTGAGGTGGAAGGTGATCGTCTGGTCGTCGGGCGTCTCGATCGCGCCGTCGTCGAGGACCACGACGTCCTTGGCGTCCTTGTGGGTGATGCTGCCGAGCAGGTAGATCGCGGCGCCGTTGGGGTCCTGGATCGTGATGGCCCGCTCGAAGCTGTACTTCACGTCGGAGGACGTCAGCTCGTTGCCGTTGGAGAAGGTGAGGCCCTCCTTCAACGTGCAGGTGAAGGTCTGGGGGTCGTCGTAGGTGCACGACTCCGCGGCGTCGCCGACGATGTCCGTCGAGCCGGCCGGGACCGTCACGAGGGTCTGGTAGAGGTTGTACTCCAGGGTGGAGGAGCCGAGGTCGTAGGACCCGGCCGGATCCAGCGCCGTCACCGAGTCGGTGGTGCCGAGGATCCAGGAGCCGTCGGACGAGCTGCTGTCGTCGCCACATGCCGTCAGGCCCAGCGCCAGCGTTGCGGCGCCGGCCATCGCCAGGAATTTCCGATTCACGAGTCGTACCCGCCATATCTCCCGAGAGCGGTCCCCGCGGATCAGGGACCAGGATGACGCGGAAGATACTCCGGTGGGATGCCGCTGGCTACGGCAGATTCACGGTCGAAGGGTCTCGAAAGGGCAACGATTCGAGATCGGCGGCCGTGACGTCCGTCAGCGAGCGGCGGTAGTGGAAGCCGGGCTGCGGAGGGACCTCGACGTGGTTGGGGACCACCAGCACCTGCATCCCGGCCGCCAGCGCCGAGGCCGCCCCGGGAGGCGAGTCCTCGATGGCGACACAGTCCTCGGGTCGGGAGCCGAGCGCGGCCGCCGCCGTGAGGTAGGGCTCCGGGTGGGGCTTGCCGTTGGCGACCATGTCGCCGGTCACCACGACGCGGAAGGTCTCGGGCGGGAGCTGCGCCAGGATCGGCGCGACGAAGCGCTGGTAGGACATCGTCACCAGCCCGCACGGCACCCCGGCCTCGTGGAGCTCGAGGAGCAGCTCGCGAGCGCCCGGACACCAGGGCACCGCCTGCTCGACCTGCCGGACGACGCCGTCGAGCAGCATCTCGACGATCTCCTCCGGAGACTCGTCGAGGTGCAGCTTGGCCTTGATATAGGTGCCCGAGACCAGCAGGTCGTTGCCGACCAGCGACATCGCGTCCGCCTGGGTCCACGTGCCGCCGTTGGCCTCGGCGATCGCGTGCTCGGTCGCCATCCAGTAGGGCTCGGTGTCGACGACGGTTCCGTCCATGTCGAACAGGACTGCGGCGGGCTTCACGCACCGATGGTTTCACGCGGCCGTGGCATGGCCGTCATCCTCGACCGTCTCCCGAGGCCTAGGCTGTGGCCGTGCTCTACGAGGCCCTGCATGCCGTGGTCCCTCCTCTCGCCCGCGCCGTGTGGCGGCCCACGGTGGAGGGCGTCGACCGCGTGCCGATGACTGGCCCGGTCCTCTTCGCGAGCAATCACCTCAGCTTCGCCGACAGCGTCGTGATCCCGATCGTGGCGCCGCGCAAGGTCGTGTTCCTGGCGAAGGCGGAGTACTTCACCGGCGCCGGCATCAAGGGCCGGATCAGCAAGGCGTGGTTCGAGGGTCTCGGCATGGTGCCCGTCGACCGCAACGACACCCGCGCCGCCCTCAACTCACTCGACGTCGCCCTCGAGGTGCTCGGACGGGGTGAGGCCTTCGGCATCTACCCCGAGGGCACCCGCTCCCGCGACGGCCGGCTCTATCGCGGTCGGACGGGCGTGGCCCAGCTCGCCCTGACCGCCGGCGTGCCCGTCGTACCCGTCGGGCTGATCGGCACCGACCAGCTGCAACCGGTCGACTCCCGCTGGCCCCGCCGGGCCAAGGTGACCGTCCGGTTCGGTGATCCCCTCGACGTCACCGGACGCTTCGAGGGTGTCGCGCCGGGACGTGCCCGTCGCGAGGTGACCGACGAGATCATGGCCGCGATCCACGGTCTCACGGGCCAGGAGCTGGCCGGGGCCTACAACGAGGCGCCCGTCGCCTGAGGTCGGACGTGAGCTCACTCAGCCGCTTCATCAGCGACATGGCTCCCGCTCTCCGTCGGCGCGGGTACGCCCGTCGCGGCACGACCTTCCGGCGGGAGTTCAGTGCAGGCGACTGGGTGGTCGTGGAGTTCCAGGCGCACCGCTCCCCCGCTGCCCCACTGTCCTTCTACGTCAACCTCGGCGTGACACTCGGCTGCCACACCCGATTCGTCCTCGACGGCAGCCCGGCATCGAGACCGCCCACCGCAGCCATGGGCTTCTGGTCGCGCCGACTCGCGCCGGATCCCACGGCGATGCTCCAGGGCCCGTGGCTCCTCGATCCCGACGACGGCCCGGCCGTGCGGGACTTTGCTCTTGCCCTCGAGAGTCATCTCGACGAGCTCGACCGGATCGCCGATCCGACCGTCCTTCTCCAGCTCTCCCGCGAGAAGGCCCTGATGACGGACAAGTCCAGGTCGGGGATCACCTTGCCGGCCGAGGCCGCGGAAGCCTTGCTGTTACTCGACGCGGGCGACGTCGATGGTGCGGGACGGGCGGCTCGGGCGCGTCTCGCGGTGCACCCGGACAACCCGGTCGGCGCCTGGGTCCTGGACCGGGTCTGAGAGACCGTTCCGGCCTTCGATGGAAGGATGCGGACATGGATCGAAGAGAGGCTCGGCGCGTCCTCGGGCAGCGGGTCGAGGAGCTACGGCAGCTGTCCTTCGAAGCCTTGCGCGATACGTGGCTCGACAGCCCGGACTGCGAGAAGGTGCAGGCGCCGGACGGCAAGGGGTATCAGATCGAGATCGAGGCTGTTTGGGACAGTGAGGCCGACGGCCATCTGCGGATGCTCTGCTCGATCGACGACGGCGGTCTCTCCGCACTGATGCCGATGTCCGACGGCTTCATCAAAGCGTCCGATGAATCCTTCGTCGGTGAGTGATTCGTGCGCCAGCGCTATAGCTGCGGCCAGGCGATGACGGCTCCTCAGATCAGGGGCGCCCAGCGATGACGGTGAAGTCACAGGGGTCTGCCCCCAGTCTGGTTGACACCTGACCTCTGAGGTT
>NZ_STGW01000022.1 GCF_004912195.1 Nocardioides caeni | reverse complement strand
CGAGCTCCTGCTGCTGGCTGAGACCGGTGGCACTGCTGCCCCGGGGCTGGAGCAGGCCGTCGAGCACGCCGCCGACGCCGTCGAGCAGGCCACCGAGCCCGTCGAGGGGGTCGCTCCCCCCGGGGTTGGCGCTGACGGGCGGGGCCGGGGTCCGGCCCTGGGTGCCGCTCTGCTTCGCGACCGGCAGCAGGCCGAGCAGCGTGTCCGGGTCGACGACGTAGTGGGCGCGGAAGTAGTGCGACAGGCCGTCGTGGCCGTTGGTCGTGAGCGCCCAGAAGCGGATGTAGTCGAAGAGGTGCTGACGGTTGCGGGCGAGCTCGTCGGTGAGTCGTTCGACTCCGGTGGTGCTGTCCGCGAGGCCGCCGCCGGCGGTGCGGAGGTGCCGGGCCACGGGTGCCGCGGCCCGCAGCAGCTGGTCGGCCTTCTGCAGCACGGGCTCGGAGGTCGCGAGCGCCGGGTCGAGCACGTCGGAGAAGACGCGCAGCTCGTCCGCGAGATCGGGCAGCGCCGAGGTCAGGGGCCGCAGCTCTCGCAACGTCGGCGCGGTGTCGTCGGAGGCCGAGCGCAGGTTGCCCAACGTGGTCCGCAGGACCCGCAGGGTGCCGGGGAGCTTCGCAAGCGTCCGCTCCAGCTTGACCTGCCGCTCCCGTACCGCGCTCAGCACCCGGTCGGAGGAGTCGACGAGCTGATCCATCGCCTTCCCGTCACGCGTCGCGAGGGCGCTGGCGACCGGCTCGAAGCTGGTGATGAGGCTGGCGAGGAGCTCGTTGTGCTCGTCCAGCACGGCGGCCATGGCGGTCGCGTCCCGCAGGCTCGGCGAGAGCAGCCGCAACGCCTCGTCGGCATTCGCGCCGTTGCCCTGCATGCCCTCGCCCAACGTGGTGACGAGTGCACGGAGCCCGTCGCCGGTCGATTCGTCGATGGTGTTGAGGACCTCGTCGAGACCGACCGACGTGGCGGTCTGCTCCACCGGGATCACCTCACCCCGCTCCAGCAGCGGAGCGTCCGGGCTGCCGCGGTCCAGGTCGACGTACCGCTCGCCGAGGAGACTGACGGGCCGGATGGTGAGGCGGGCGTCGCTGTGCAGCGGGCGCGCCTGCTCGTCGAGCTCGAGGCCGACCTCGGCCATGCCGTCCTCGACGCTGAGGCTCTTGACCGAGCCCACGACCACGCCGTCGATCTTCACCTCGTTGCCCTCGACCAGCGGGGCTGCCGAGGCGAAGCGGGCACGCACCAGGTCGTTCTCGTCCTCGCCGCCGAGGCGGGAGCCGATGCCCGCGACCCCCGCGGCGATCAGTACGGCGACCACGGCTGCCTTGCCGACATCGCCGAGGCGCTTCGTGGACTGGGTCATCGCATGCCGCTTCCGTAGGCGTCGGTCCAGGGCTGCCCGACCGGCTCACCCGGGTCGGGGGTCAGGTTCTGGGTCACGCCCGGCCCGGGCTGGCCCGTCGGACTGGGGATGACGCTCTCGACGCCCGCCTGGATGTTGAAGCGGACGTAGTGACCCTGGTTGTCCCGGTTGCCGGCGGCCGATCCCCAGTTGGTGGCCCATCCGGCGATCTCGGGCGTGTAGGGCCGCAGGAACTCCAGCACCGGGGTGAGGCCCGTCATCGCGTCGTCGGCGTCGGGGGCGGCCGCGGTCGAGCCATCGAGCAGCCCGGGCGTGATGCCGAGGAGCTGCGAGAGCCGGTCCAGCGTCGGCCGCAGGTCGCCGACCGTCGGCCGCAGGTCACGCAGCAGCGGCCGCAGGTTGCGCGACACCGAGGTCAGGCTGCTGGTCGCCGGGGCGAGGTCCTCCAGCAGCGGCAGCGTCTTGTCCACGGTGCCCGGCACGCGGGCCAGCGTCGTGTCCGCCTGGTCGAGGACCGGCGGGAGCTTCTGGAGGGTGTCCCCGACGCTGCGCTCCTGCGCCGCGATGGTGTCGGTGGCCGAGGCGAGCGAGGTGACGACCTGCTCGAGACTCTCGCCGCGGGACGCGAGGATCTGCATCGTCTCGTCGAGCTGGGTGACGATCTGCTTGATCGCCTCGCCGTCGGTGTCGACCTCGCGGAGGACCGCGCCGAGCTCCTCGAGCGCCGGCCCGGCGGCGTGGAGGCTGGCGTTGGCGTCCTGCTCCCGTCCGTCCAGGGTGCCCTGGAGACGGGAGACGAGCGAGGAGAGGTGGGCCCGCGTCGGCTCGTCGAGCGCCGACAGCACCGCGTCCAGCTCGACCGGCTCGCGCTGGACGCCGGCGAGCAGGGCGCCCTCGGGCAGCTCCGCGCTGCCCTCGTCGCCGTCGACGACGCGGACCAGCCGCTCGCCGAGCGCCGCCTTCCAGACGACCTCGACCGTCGCGCCGTCGTGGAGCGGGCCGAACTCGTCGTCGATCGAGAGCTCGATCAGCGCCTTGCCGTCCTGCACCTCGATGCCGGTCACGCTGCCGGCCTCGTAGCCGTCGTACATCACCGAGCTGCCGATGAAGAGGTTGCCGGCGTTGGGGACCACCGCGCTGACGCGGTAGCCGTCGCGCTGGTCCAGCACCATGACGGCGCCACCGACCAGGGCGATCCCGAGAACCCCGGCCGCGACCCCGGGGGCGATCCTCAGCCGTGGGCGCGCCATCAGTCCATCCCCAGCGGGCCGGCGGAGGAGCCGGCCAGGAACTGCCGGACGAAGTCGTTGTCGGAGTTGAAGGCCGCCTCCGCCTCGCTGTAGTGGATGCACTTGCCCTTCCACACGACGCCGATGTAGTCGCTGACCTTGCGCGCCGTGGCCATGTCGTGGGTGACGACCATGTAGGTGCCCTTGTGGCGCTCGTGCATCTCGAGGATCACGTCGTTCAGCAGGCTGGTGCGGACCGGGTCGAGGCCGGAGTCCGGCTCGTCGAACATGACGATGTCGGGGTCGAGGATGAGCGCACGGGCGAACCCGGCGCGTTTGCGCATGCCGCCCGAGACCTCGCTGGGCAGCTTCGCCGCCGCGCCCTCGAGGCCGACCTCCTGGAGCCGGTCCATGACGAGGTCGCGGATGTCCTTCTCGTGCATGTCGGTGTGCTTGCGCAGCGGGAAGCAGACGTTGTCGAAGATGTTCATCGAGCCGAACAGAGCGCCGTCCTGGAAGAGCACGCCGAAGCGCTTGCGGAGCTCGTAGCGCTCGGCCTTGCTGATCTTCCAGATGTCCTGCCCGAAGATGAGCACCTCGCCCTGGTCGGGCTCGAGCAGCCCCACCAGGTGCTTGATGAGGACGCTCTTGCCCGTGCCCGACGGCCCCAGGATCGTCGTGATCGCGTCGTCGACGAAGTTGAGGTTCATCCCGGTCAGGATGTCGTAGGGACCGAAGCTCTTGTGGACGTCGCGCACCTCCATCGAGTGGGTGGTGCCGGCCGCCGGAGGGACGGGGGCGGCGTGCGTGGGAGCGAACGTGGTCATGACGGTTCCTCTGCAGGGAGCTGGCGGGAGGGACGACGGGGCGGGAGCGCGGCGAGCGCAGCTAATTCCCGATGGGCGCGTTGGGTGACAGACCCCAGAAGAGCTGGGTCCCGAGAGCGCCGATCATGTGGATCAGCACCATGTTGAGGACCATGGATCTCGCGGTGTTCTTCCCGACTTCCACCGAGCCACCACGCACGGTGTAGCCGTAGTAGCAGGCCACGAACACGATGGCTGTCCCCATCGTCATGCCCTTGATCATCGAGTACATGAAGTCGAGCGGGTTCTGGTAGAGCCAGAAGATGTACATGTGGCCGCCGGGCGAGACGCCGCCGACGTAGTAGACGGTCACGAGGATCTCGCCGAGCGACATCATCCCGAGGCTGACGGCGTAGAGGAACGGCATCGACAGCCAGGCGGCGACGACGCGGGTGCCGACCAGGTAGCTGCGGGAGTCGACGCCCATGACCTCGAGGGCGTCCACCTCCTCGGCGATACGCATCGACCCGATCTCCGCGACCAGGCCGCAGCCGATCTTGGCGGCGAGGATGTAGCCCCACATGTAGGGCACCAGCTCGCGGACCGCGCACCAGGCGTTGAAGATGCCGGAGTAGATCGGTGCGCCGACCTGCTTGACGGAGTAGATCGGTGCGCCGACCTGCTTGAGCGTGTAGATCGCCTCGGTGCCGCACATCGTCCCCATGACGAACTGCATCGCCCAGATGATCAGCGCGCTCGACAGCACCAGGATCGCGGCCTGACGGACCACCTCGGTCCAGTGGGCACGTACGTCGGGCAGGCTGCGCGTGACCTGCCAGGAGAAGCGGAGGATCTCGCCACCCGTGGTGAGCGCAGCGCGCACGGACGCGGCCGCTCCGGAGAACGACAGCTCACTGTCCTGCGGCTCGGGTGCCTTCGGCCGGTCGCCGCGACCGGGGGCGTCGGGAGTCACGGTCATCGCGGGCGCCCCTACTTGAAGACCTGGATCTCGGGGTTGAGCCCGAGCAGGATGTTGGTGAACACGACGTTGACGACCCAGATCAGGGCGAAGGCGATCACGACCGCCTGGTTCACCGCCCGGCCGACGCCGATCGCTCCACCCTTGGCGTACATGCCCTTGTAGCAGCAGACGATCCCGATGATCAGGCCGAAGAGGGTGGTCTTCACGACGCTGCCCCAGATGTCCGGGGTGGTCAGGTTGGCGAAGAGGCTGTTGTAGAACGCCCAGGGGTTCGCCCCGAGGATCGGCACGGCGGCGATGAAGCCGCCCAGGAGGCCGAAGCAGAGCGCGATGATGTCCATCAGGCCGGTGATGATGGTGACGGCGACGATGCGGGGCAGCGCGAGGGCGCGGACCGGGTCGACGCCCAGCACCTCCATCGCGTCGATCTCCTCGCGGATCCGGCGCGCTCCGAGGTCGGCGGTGATCGCGGAGCCGACGACGCCGGCGACCACCATCGCGTTCACCCACGGCGCGAACTCGCGGATGCTCGCCATGATGAAGAACGAGCCGAGCCGCTCCGGCATGCCGAACATCGCGTAGATGTTGCCGCCCTGGAGGCCGGGGGCGCCGAGCCCGAAGAAGGTGCACGAGACCGCCATCGGGATCCAGCACTGCTTGAGGATCAGGAACATCTGGTCGACGGTGTCGCGCCAGTAGTCCCACGGACCGCGGACGGCCATCCACACCACGGAGCCGCCGAGCTGGGTCATCTCACCCAGCTCGTTGACGCCGGCTGCGAGCGTTCCCGCTCGTGGTGCAGCCTTGCGTGTCGCATTCCCCATGAATGGTCACCGCCTACCTCGGTTGAAGACCTGCACAACCTTTCAGCGACGTGTGACCGGTGACATAGTCGCTGGTCACAAAATGCCCTGCACGGTTTTGTGAACTGCTATCGAGGCCCGCGCAGGCCCTGCTGGCCTAGCGTCGAGCCATGGCCCAGACCCCATCGAAGAACGCTCCCGCGCCCGTGCCGCGGATCGACGTGCCCAACGCGGTCCGGGGCGCGTCCACCGGGTTCAGCATCCTGCTGATCGGAGGTCTCCTCGCACCGATCCTGACCATCGTGTCGAGCCTGGCGGCAGCGGTGTGGCTGGCGGGCGTGGCCGTCCTCGCCTTCGCGGTGGCGGCGCGGCGCAGCCAGGGGGCCGGGATCCCCGTGCTGCACGGGATCTTCGCCGCTGTCCTCGCCTACGTGCTGGTGCTCCCGCTGCTCCTCCCCTTCGAGCAGGGGCGTGACGTGCAGCAGATCGCGCAGACGGTCCTGACCGCCGTCCTGGTGGGGTCCGTGACCGGCGCCCTGAGCGCCCGCCGGGTTGTCACGAACGGCCAAAGCCGGTCGGCGTCTCTGGTGCGACGGACCGGTCCCGCACGCAGCGTCCGTCTCTAGCGTCCTGGTCGGAAGCATCCGACCAGTCCCCAGGAGCCCCGTCATGAACGCACCTTTCGGCCCCGTCGCCATCGTCACCGGATCCGCCAAGGGCATCGGCCTCAGCGTCGCCACCGAGCTCGCGGCCCGCGGCTACCGCGTCGTGATCTCCGACATCAACGGCGACGACGCAGAGGTCGCGACCAAGGGGCTCGAGGGCGCCATCGCGATCCCCTGCGACGTACGCGACGAGACACAGGTCCGGGCGCTCGTCGACGCCACCGTCGCCCACCACGGACGGCTCGATCTGATGGTGCCCAACGCCGGCATCGGGCTGGTCGCTCCGATCCTGGAGACAGACCTGGCCGCCTGGCGGCAGGTCACGGCGGTCAACCTCGACGGGGTCTTCCTCGCGCTGCGCTGGGCTGCGCCGGCGATCCTCGCCTCCGGTGGCGGCAGCATCGTCAACATCGCCTCGGTGAGCGGGACCACCGGGACGCCGCTGATCGCGTCCTACGCAGCCGCGAAGGCAGCGGTGATCAACCTGACGAAGACGGCCGCCATGGAGCTGCGCCCCCACGGTATCCGCGTCAACGCGGTGCTGCCGGGATTCATCGGCACGGACCTGGTCACCGATGCGGCGCCGGACTTCGAGCGACACCTCGGCCTGCCCAGCGGCGGGTTCGGCGAGGTGATCGAGGCCAAGCAGGGCCGCTTCGGCGTGCCGGACGACGTCGCTCGAGCGGTCGCGTTCCTTGCCGACCCCGACCAGACCTGGGTGACCGGGTCGGCCTTCACCCTCGACGGCGGCCTGACCGCGGCGCTGGTCTGACCGGCAGGCCGACGTCGGCGACGCCGGCCATCGGGGTCCGGCACAATCGGCGCCGTGCGACACGTGGCGATCAGCGGCTCCATGGCGGACTTCCATGCGCGGCCGATCCCCGAGGACCTCGCCGAGGCCGAGGTGTGGGAGTTCCACGCCGACCAGCGCGGGCTGGTGCTGGGGAGTGCGCAGCCGGAGTCGACCGCAGATCCGGTGGCCGTGGCCGTGGCCGGCGTGCAGGTCGTGCGCCGCCGCAGCGGCGGAGGCGCCGTCCTGGTCGACCCCGCGACGTCGATCTGGATCGACGTCGTCGTCCCCCGGACCGATCCGCGGTGGAGTGACGACGTCCGCGCGTCGACGTACTGGCTCGGCGAGGCGTGGCAGCGCGCACTCACGACCGTCGGCATCGAGACCGCGGTCCATCGCGGCGGACTGGAGCCGAGTCCCTGGGGGCGGCTGGTCTGCTTCGGCGGTCTCGGCCCCGGCGAGGTGGTGCGCGAGGGCCGCAAGGTGGTCGGGATCTCGCAGCGCCGCACCCGCGCGGGTGCACGTTTCCAGTGCATCGCCTACGACCGGTGGGACCCGACCGACGTGCTCGACCTGCTCGACCTCCCGGACGGCGACCGGCTCGCGGCCGCCGCCGACCTTGCCGGGCGCGCGGTGGGGGTCGGCGACCGGCTCGCTGACCTCCGGGCCGCGGTGCTCCACGAGCTCACGGCCTGACACTGGTCCACACACCCATGCGCTGAGAACATGGGTGGGTGGACATCGAAACCATCCGCGCATTCCTCGCGGTCGCCGACGGACACACCGTGACGGAGACGGCCGAGCGGGCGCACCGCACCCAGCCGGCCGTGTCGCGGGCGCTCTCGCGGTTGGAGCGCGAGGTCGGCACCCCGCTCCTGCAGCGCGTGGGCCGGGGGTTGGTGCTGACGCCGGCGGGACACGAGCTGGTCCGCCACGCGCGTGCCACCCTCGAGGCCTACGAGCGGGGGCTCCGCTCGGTGCAGGACGTGACCGCGCCGGACGGCGGCTTCGTGCCGCTCGCCTTCCTGCACACCCTCGGCACGTGGCTGGTCCCCGAGCTGATCCGCTCCTTCCGCGCCGAGCGGCCCCAGGTGCGCTTCGACCTGCGCCAGCACGGCGATGCCGGCCTCGTCGACGACCTGCTGACCGGCGTGGTCGACCTCGCCATCACCGGCGACCGGCCGCAGCTGGCGCCGCTCGAGAGCCGCCGCCTCTTCCTCGAGCCGCTGCGCCTCGTCGTCCCGCCCGACCACCGACTGGCCGGGCGTCGTACGGCGAGACTGGGCGACGTAGCGGACGAGCAGTTCATCGTCCTCAAGCCCGGGTTCAGCCTGCGGGCGGTGACCGAGGAGCTCTGCGGGCAGGTCGGCTACTCGCCGCGGATCGGGTTCGAGGGCGAGGAGGTCGAGACCCTGCGCGGGCTGGTCTCGGCAGGCCTGGGCGTGGCGCTGCTTCCCGCGCCCCGGGGCGGCGCGGCACCCCTGGCGCCGTCGCTGCGGGTGACCGACGTGCGGGCCTCTCGCGAGATCGGCCTGGCCTGGGTCAAGGACCGCCAGCTGCCGCCCGCCTCCGCGCACTTCCGCGACCACGCCCTCAGGACGAGCCGGAAGATCCATGTCACAGACGCATGATTTAGCCGCGAACTAGGCATTGGACGCATTCCGGTCCTGCGGCTGACCATGGTGATGCCCATCACCACCGACCGGAGGACCAGCGATGCCCGACATCGATCCTGACGAGACTCAGGAGTGGCGCGACGCCCTCGCTGCCGTGATCGAGTTCGAGGGTGAGGAGCGCACGAAGTTCCTGCTCGACCAGGTCCTCGAGGAGGCGCAGCGCCTCGGCTCGCGGGTCCCGCACGTCGCGACCACGCCCTACGTCAACACCGTCGCGCCCGCGGACGAGCCGATCCACCCCGGTGACCGCGCGGTCGAGCACAAGATCCGCTCCGCCATCCGGTGGAACGCGCTCGCCATGGTGCTGCGCGCCAACAAGGACTCCACCGAGCTCGGCGGCCACCTCGCCAGCTTCCAGTCCGCGGCGACGCTCTATGACGTCGGCTTCCAGCACTTCTGGCACGCGGCGTCCGGGGAGCCCGGCAAGGAGCACGGCGGCGACCTCGTCTATGTGCAGGGCCACCTCTCCCCCGGCATCTACGCCCGGGCGTTCCTCGAGGGCCGGCTCACCGAGGCCCACCTCGACAACTTCCGCCAGGAGACCGGCGGCCCCGCTGGATCGGGCCTGTCGTCGTACCCGCACCCCTGGCTGATGCCGGACTTCTGGCAGTTCCCGACCGTGTCGATGGGCCTCGGCCCGCTGATGGCGATCTATCAGGCCCGCTTCCTGAAGTACCTCCACGCGCGTGGACTCGCGAACACCGCCGGGCGCAAGGTGTGGGCCTTCCTCGGCGACGGCGAGACCGACGAGCCCGAGTCGCTCGGCGCGATCTCGATGGCCGCCCGCGAGAAGCTCGACAACCTCGTCTTCGTCATCAACTGCAACCTGCAGCGTCTCGACGGTCCGGTGCGGGGCAACGGCAAGATCATCCAGGAGCTCGAGGGCGTCTTCCGCGGCGCCGGCTGGAACGTCATCAAGCTGATCTGGGGCTCCGGCTGGGACCAGCTCCTCGCCCAGGACACCACCGGCGCGCTCAAGCGCCGGATGATGGAGGCCGTCGACGGCGAGTACCAGACCTTCAAGTCCAAGGACGGCGCCTACGTCCGCGAGCACTTCTTCGGCACCGACCCGGAGCTCAAGGCGATGGTCGCCGACTGGAGCGACGACGAGATCTGGCGCCTCACCCGCGGGGGCCACGACCCGCAGAAGGTCTACGCCGCCTATGCGGCCGCGAACTCCCACACGGGCTCGCCCACCGTCGTCCTCGCCAAGACCGTCAAGGGCTACGGCCTCGGCGCGGCCGGCGAGGCGATGAACATCAGCCACCAGGCCAAGAAGGTCGCCGAGCCCGCGCTGCGCGCCTTCCGCGACCGGTTCAACATCCCGATCGGCGACGAGCAGCTGCTCGACCTGCCCTACCTCTCCTTCCCGGAGGGTTCGGAGGAGCACACCTACCTCCACGCCCGACGCCAGGAGCTCGGCGGCTACCTGCCCGAGCGGCGGCGCACGTCGGCGAGCCTGACGGTCCCCGGCGCCGAGGCCTTCGGCCAGTCCGCCGGCTCCAACGGCCGCTCCATCTCCACGACGATGGCCTTCGTCCAGATCCTGACGAAGCTGCTGCGCGACAAGGAGATCGGCAACCGGATCGTGCCGATCGTGCCGGACGAGGCGCGCACCTTCGGCATGGAGGGACTCTTCCGGCAGTTCGGGATCTGGGCCCAGTCCGGCCAGCTCTACACGCCGGAGGACGCCGACCAGCTGATGTTCTACAAGGAGGACGCCAGCGGCCAGATCCTCCAGGAGGGCATCAACGAGGCCGGCGCGATGTCGTCGTGGATCGCCGCCGCGACGTCGTACTCCACCAACGACACCCCGATGATCCCGTTCTACATCTACTACTCGATGTTCGGGTTCCAGCGGATCGGCGACCTCGCCTGGGCCGCCGGCGACATGCGGGCGCGCGGCTTCCTCCTCGGCGGCACCGCCGGGCGGACGACGCTCAACGGCGAGGGTCTCCAGCACGAGGACGGCCACAGCCACCTGCAGGCCGCGATGATCCCCAACTGCGTGGCCTACGACCCGACCTACGCCTACGAGCTGGCGGTCATCGTCGCCGATGGACTGCGCCGGATGTACGCCGAGCAGGAGGACGTCTTCTTCTACCTCACGCTCATGAACGAGAACTACGAGCACCCGGCGATGCCCGAGGGCGCCGAGGAGGGCATCCTCAAGGGCCTCTATCGCCTCAAGCCCGGCAAGGGCCGCGGCAACGCGAAGGTCAACCTCCTGGGCTCCGGCACCATCCTCAACGAGGTGCTCGCCGCCGCCGACCTGCTCGTCGCCGACTTCGGCATCAAGGCCGACGTGTGGAGCGCGCCCAGCTTCACCGAGCTGCGTCGCGACGGGCTCGCGACCGAGCGGTGGAACATGCTGCACCCGCTCGAGGAGCAGCGGACGTCGTACGTCGCGCAGTGCCTGGGTGAGAAGCCCGTCCCGGTCGTCGCGTCCACCGACTACATGAAGTCGTACGCCGACCAGATCCGCCCGTTCGTCCCCGGCCGCTACACGGTGCTGGGCACCGACGGCTTCGGTCGCTCTGACTATCGGCGCAACCTGCGGCACCACTTCGAGGTGGACCGCCACCACGTCGTCGTCGCTGCGCTCAGCAGCCTCGCCGCCGAGGGCACCGTCTCCGGCGACGTGGTCGCGCAGGCGACCGAGAAGTACGGCATCGACCCCGACCGGCCCGACCCGGCCCACGCGTGAGGACAGCAACTGTGGAGAGCACCATGGACATTCGCGTACCCGACATCGGCGACTTCTCCGACGTACCCGTCATCGAGGTGCTGGTCACCCCCGGCAGCGTCGTGCGTGCCGAGGACCCGCTCATCACCCTCGAGACCGACAAGGCCACGATGGAGGTGCCCTCGCCCGTCGACGGGACGATCGTGTCGATCACCGTCGCCATCGGCGACAAGGTCAGCCAGGGCAGCGTCATCGCGGTCGCCGAGGTGGCTTCCCCGGTGGTCGAGGAGGTCGCCCCCACCCCGGTGGTCGAGGAGGTCGCCCCCACCCCGGTGGTCGAGGAGGTCGCGTCGACCCCGGTGGTCGAGGACGGCGGGCTCCGCGCGACACCCCTCGTCCGGCGTCTCGCCCGCGAGCTCGAGGTCGAGCTCGCCGGCGTGAGCGGCACGGGCCCGAAGGGCCGGGTCACCAAGCAGGACCTGCTCGGCCACTACGAGAAGGCCCTCGCTCCCGCCGCTGCCGTGACCGGCGGCGCCGGCATCCCGGCCATCCCCGAGGTCGACTTCTCGAAGTTCGGCCCGGTCCGGACCGTCCCGCTGTCGCGGATCAAGAAGCTGTCCGGACCGCACCTGCACCGCTCGTGGCTCAACGTCCCGCACGTGACCCACGCCGACGAGGCCGACATCACCGATCTCGACGCCTACCGCCGCGAGCTCGACGCCGCCGCGAAGGCGGAGGGCTACCGGGTCACGCTGCTCAGCTTCCTGCTGAAGGCGTCGGCAGCCGCGTTGCGGAAATATCCCGAGCTCAACAGCTCGCTGTCCGGCGAGAACCTCGTCCTCAAGGACTACGTCAACATCGGCGTCGCCGTCGACACCCCCGAGGGGCTGGTCGTCCCGGTGGTCAAGGACGTCGACCGCAAGGGCATCGGCGAGCTCAGCCGCGACCTCGGCGAGCTGTCGGAGAAGGCGCGCGACGGCAAGCTCAGCGCCTCGGACATGCAGGGAGCGACGTTCACGATCAGCAGCCTCGGCGGCATCGGCGGCACCCACTTCACCCCGATCGTCAACGCCCCCGAGGTCGCCATCCTCGGCGTCGTACGCTCGAAGACGGCTCCGGTGTGGGACGGCGAGGCTTTCGTGCCGCGCCTGATGCTGCCACTGTGTCTGTCGTACGACCACCGCGTGATCGATGGCGCCCTCGCGGCCCGGTTCACGGCGCACGTGGCGCACCTCGCGGCCGACGTACGTCGCCTGGTGCTCTGACCCGATCCACAGGATCCGGGTCTGACCCCGATCGGGGTCTGACCGCTTCACACACCGACATCCCACCACCCCCCGGGAGCACCGATGTTCACGAAGGTCCTGGTCGCCAACCGTGGCGAGATCGCCGTCCGCGCCTTCCGCGCCGCCTACGAGCTGGGCGTGAAGACGGTCGCCGTCTTCCCCTACGAGGACCGTGGCTCGGAGCACCGGCTGAAGGCCGACGAGGCCTACGAGATCGGCGAGCGGGGACACCCCGTGCGGGCCTACCTCGACCCCGAGTCCATCGTCGCGACGGCGGTGGCCTGCGGGGCCGACGCGATCTATCCGGGCTACGGCTTCCTGTCGGAGAACCCCGCACTCGCGGAGGCGTGCGCGGAGGCCGGGATCACCTTCATCGGCCCGGACTCGACGGTCCTGGAGCTGACCGGCAACAAGGCCCGCGCCATCGCGGCGGCCAAGGCGGCCGGCGTACCGACCCTGCAGAGCGTGGATCCCTCGACCGACGTCGACGCCCTCGTCGCGGCGGCGGAGGCGATCCCGGCGCCGCTGTTCGTCAAGGCCGTCGCGGGTGGCGGCGGTCGCGGCATGCGCCGCGTCGACGACCGGGCGCAGCTGCGCGAGGCGATCGAGACCTGCATGCGCGAGGCCGAGGCGGCCTTCGGCGACCCGACCGTCTTCATCGAGCAGGCCGTGATCGATCCCCGCCACATCGAGGTGCAGGTCCTCGCCGACGGCACTGGGTCCGACGACGGGGTGATCCACCTCTTCGAGCGCGACTGCTCGGTGCAGCGGCGGCACCAGAAGGTCGTCGAGATCGCCCCCGCGCCCAACCTCGACCCGGAGCTGCGGGACCGGATGTGCGCCGACGCGGTGCGCTTCGCCCGCGAGATCGGCTACAGGAACGCCGGCACCGTGGAGTTCCTGCTGGACACCAGGGCCGTGGAGAACCACAGGGGGGCGTGGGGGGACGAAGTCCCCCCACCGTACGTCTTCATCGAGATGAACCCCCGCATCCAGGTCGAGCACACGGTGACCGAGGAGGTCACCGACGTCGACCTCGTGCAGTCGCAGATGCGCGTCGCGGCCGGGGAGACCCTGGCCGACCTCGGCCTGGCCCAGGCCGAGATCGTGCTGCGCGGCTCCGCGCTGCAGTGCCGGATCACCACCGAGGACCCCGCCAACGGGTTCCGTCCCGACACCGGCGTCATCACGACGTACCGCTCGCCCGGCGGTGGTGGGGTCCGGATCGACGGAGGCACGGTCTACACCGGCGCCGAGGTCTCGGCGCACTTCGACTCGATGCTCGCCAAGCTCACCTGCCGCGGCCGGACCTTCGAGAAGGCCGCGGAGAAGGCACGCCGTGCGGTCGCGGAGTTCCGCATCCGCGGCGTCTCGACCAACATCCCGTTCCTGCAGGCGGTCCTGGAGGACCCCGACTTCGTCGCCGGGCGGGTCACGACGTCCTTCATCGAGACCCATCCCGAGCTGCTGCAGGCGCGCGGCTCCGGCGACCGCGGCAGCAAGCTGCTGTCCTACCTCGCCGACGTCACCGTCAACCAGCCGCACGGGTCGGCGTCGGTGCTGCTGGATCCGGCGTCGAAGCTGCCGCCGACAGACCTGGCCGCGCCCGCGCCCGACGGCTCGCGCCAGCTCCTGCTCGACGTCGGCCCCGAGGCCTTCGCCCGCCGGTTGCGCGATCAGGAGCAGGTCGCGGTCACCGACACCACCTTCCGCGACGCCCACCAGTCGCTGCTGGCCACCCGCGTGCGCACCATCGACCTGCTGGGCGTCGCCGGTCACGTCGCGCGGGTGACTCCGCAACTGTGGTCGCTCGAGTGCTGGGGCGGGGCGACGTACGACGTGGCGCTGCGCTTCCTCGCCGAGGACCCGTGGGAGCGGCTGGCCGCACTGCGCGAGGCCGTCCCCAACATCTGCCTGCAGATGCTCCTGCGCGGACGCAACACGGTCGGCTACACGCCCTATCCCACCGCCGTGACCCAGGCGTTCGTCGAGGAGGCGGCCACCACCGGCATCGACGTCTTCCGGATCTTCGACGCCCTCAACGACGTCGACCAGATGCGGCCTGCCATCGAGGCGGTCCGGGCCACCGGCACCTCGGTCGCCGAGGTCGCGCTGTCCTACACCGGCGACCTGTCCTCGCCTGACGAGCGGCTCTACACCCTCGACTACTACCTGCGGCTCGCGGAGCAGATCGTCGACGCGGGCGCCCACGTGCTGGCGATCAAGGACATGGCCGGCCTGCTCCGGGCTCCCGCCGCGCGCACCCTCGTCACCGCGCTGCGCGAGCGGTTCGACCTCCCCGTCCACCTCCACACCCACGACACTCCGGGCGGCCAGCTCGCCACGCTGCTCGCGGCGATCGACGCCGGCGTCGACGCGGTGGACGCGGCCTGCGCCGCGATGTCCGGCACGACGTCACAACCCGCGCTGTCCGCTCTCGTCGCGACCACCGACCACTCCCCCCGCGCGACCGGGCTGTCCCTGGACGGGGTCAACTCGCTGGAGCCCTACTGGGAGGCCACCCGGCGGCTCTACGCCCCCTTCGAGTCCGGCCTGCCGGCGCCGACGGGCCGCGTCTACACCCACGAGATCCCCGGCGGGCAGCTGTCCAACCTGCGTCAGCAGGCCATGGCGCTGGGCCTGGGCGAGAAGTTCGAGCAGATCGAGGACATGTATGCCGCGGCCAACCGCATCCTCGGCCACGTCCCCAAGGTGACGCCGTCATCGAAGGTCATCGGCGACCTCGCGCTCTCCCTGGTCGCGGCCGGCGCCGACCCGGCCGAGTTCGAGGCCGACCCCGGCCGGTTCGACATCCCCGACTCCGTCATCGGGTTCCTCAACGGCGAGCTCGGCGACCCGCCCGGCGGCTGGCCCGAGCCGTTCCGCACCAAGGCCCTCGCCGGCCGGTCGTGGACCCCGCCGGACGCGGAGCTGACGTCCGAGCAGGAGGCCGCGCTCGCGACCGGTCAGCAGGGTCGACGGCGCACGCTCAACGAGCTTCTCTTCCCCGCTCCCACCCGCGCCTTCGACGAGGCGCGCCACGCCTACGGCGACGTGTCGGTGCTGCCCACCCGCGACTACCTCTACGGACTGGTCCAGGGCGAGGAGCACGAGGTGCGGCTCGAGGAGGGCGTCACCCTCCTCCTCGGCGTCGAGGCGACCAGCGAGCCCGACGAGCGCGGGTTCCGCACCGTCCTGTGCACCATCAACGGCCACCTGCGCCCCGTGTCGGTCCGCGACCGCTCGGTCGCGGCCGACGTACCGAGCGCCGAGCGGGCCGACCCCGCCCACCCCGGACACGTCGCCGCCCCGTTCCAGGGGACCGTGACCCCCGTCGTCGCGGTCGGCGACACCGTGGCCGCCGGCGACACCGTCGCCACCATCGAGGCGATGAAGATGGAGGCCTCGATCACCGCGCCCGTCGCCGGCACCGTCGAACGCCTCGCGGTCAACGGCATCCAGCCCGTCGACGGCGGCGACCTCGTGCTGGTGGTCAGGTGATGCGTGTCGACCTGGATGCCGGCGTGGTTGTCGGCGTGGTTGTCGGCGTGGGCGAGCTGACCTACTGGTCCAGGTTGCCGACGGCGCGGGTGAGCTCGGGCAGCAGCGCCTCAAGGACGACGGGCAGGCTCAGGACGGAGGCGTGCGCCATCGCGCCGGCGACGACCGGGTCGGTCAGGAAGAGGTCGCGCCCTTCTTGGGCGACATCGAGGTTGGCGTAGAGCCGGTTCTCCTGGACCTCGGGGAGCAGGTCGATGTTGGCGGGCTCCCAGAGCACGACGTCCTGCTCGAGGAGGTCGAGGTTCTCGGCGCTGATGTCGTGGTAGAAGGTGTCCGAGCCCAAGGCTGCGAGGTCCGCGGGTACGACGAAGCCCAGGTCCTGCAGGACCCTCATCCGCGTGGAGCCGTCGGTCTCGACGTAGTAGCTGGCACTGCTGTCGCCGTAGACACCGGCGTAGGCGAGTCCCCGGCCCTCGAACTCCGGGTGCTCGCTGCGCGCCGTCTCGAAGAGGCCCTCGACCTCCTCGACCAGGGCGTCCGCCTCCTCCGCCTTGCCGACCGCGGCACCGAGGTTGCGGGTCATCAGCTGCCAGGGCGCGCCGAACGACGGGTGGTCGGCCGGCTGGGCGACGGTGTCCGCGAGCTGCGACAGCTGCTCGAACTCGCCCTTCTCGAGGTCGACGTACTGACCGATGATCAGGTCGGGTTGCAGCGCCGCGACCTCCTCGATACTGAGGTCGTCGGCGGGCAGCAGCTCCGGCTCGTGGTCGCCGAGCGCCTCCTCGGCCCAGGGCCACACGTAGTCGTGGTCGCCGTACCACTCCCGGATGGCCACCGGCTCCACGCCGAGGGCGAGCAGTGCGTCGTGGTCGGTGAAGCCGATGGAGACGATGCGCTGCGGCTCCTGCTCGATGGTGGTGCTGCCGAAGGCGTGCTCGATGGTCACGGGGAAGGCGCTGGAGGACTCGGCCGGCCGGTCCTTGTCGTCCGTGCCGGCACTCGACCGGTCCGTGTCACGGCTGCAGGCGGCCACGAGGGGCAGCGCCAGCGCGACGGCGATGACGACGGCGGCGCGGGCGGGACGCACGGTGCGCCGGGCGGGGGCGGGGTGGGACATGGTCGATCTCTTCTCGTGGGTGGGGAGGGTGCCGGTCACTCGGCGGGCGCGCAGAGGCGCTCGCGGCGCTCCTCGGCACTGGTGCGGGGGCAGGTGGTGCAGGCCTCGCCGATGTCGCTCACCCGGTAGTAGTTGCAGCAGCTGACCCGCAGGCGGGTGAGGTGCACGCCACCGCGGTCGTCGTCGACGCGATGGAGGGTGGAGCGGTCGGCGAACTCGGGCGTCGCGCCCGGCAGCACCGTCGCCGCGAGGGCGATCGAGGCCTCGACGGCGTCAGCGTCGGCGTCCTCCTGCCAGAAGCCGACGTCGAGACCGTCGAAGAAGGAGCCCAGCAGGTCGCGGCGCGGCAACCGCGCCCCCGGGCGGTACGACGACAGGAAGTCGTCCGCGTGCGCCCGCACCTCGGCGCGGAGGATCGCCCCGAGGGCCGTCACGTCCGCGACGACCGTGGCGTCGGGGTGGTCCGCGTCGGGATCGTCGGGCAGGCACCAGAACCGCGGGTCCCGGAAGGCGACACCGTCGGGGTAGTGGTCCTCCGGATGGCAGCGGAAGGCCAGCGCGTCGCGGCCGAGCCGCGGCACCCGCCGGTCCAACAGCAGGCAGGTGCCGCCGATGCGGGAGGCGATGTCGGCGTACCACCCGAGGGCGTAGCTGGCGGCCGCGACCGGATGGGACCGGCCGTCGTAGCGGACCTGCGACTCGGCGGCGCGCCGCTCCCAGTCGGCGATGACGCCGGCGTCGACCTCCGAGCAGAGCAGCCAGCCGTCCCGCGGGGAGGTGTCGAGGACGACGGCCAGCCACTCGTGCACTGCGTCGAGGCGCTCCGCGGTGCCGTGCAGCGGCGAGGTCTGCTCGCTCACCCGGCTTCCGCCGGAGCGATGAAGTACTCCTCGATGTCGTCGAGGATCAGCTCGAAGCCGGTGATGTCGATGCTGTTCCAGACCCCGGAGCTGACCTGGTGGACGCGTCCGGCCTGCACCGCCGGGAGCCCCTCCCACAGCGGGGAGGACTCGACCTCGTCCAGCTCCCCAACGCCGGTGTCGTCCTCGTAGACGAACAGGGTGTGCGCGGAGTCGAGGAGGTCGAGGTTCTCCTCGCTGATGTCGATGCTGAACTGCTCGGGGTCGGTCTGACCCTCCGGCTGCGCGATGCCGAGGGCGCGGAAGGCGATGCTCTCCGACGTGCCGATGCGGATCGACCGGAAGCCGTCCTCCCCGACCCGCAGCACGGAGACGGGGACGTCGCCCAGGCCGGCCTGCTCGACACGCTCGGCGAGCTCGGCGATCCGGTCGTGGAGGGCCTCCAGCCGCTCGGTCGCGACGTCCTCCTTGCCGACGGCGCGGGCGGTCTCGGTGAAGTTGTGCTCGATCTGCTCGAGGTGGACGTAGTTGTAGAGGTAGCCGAACGTGGGCACGCCCGTGGCCGTCGCGGCGTCGTAGAGCTCCTTGTTCCAGGCGTCGTCCTCGGAGCCCGCGAAGGTGATGAAGAGGTCGGGGCCGAGCTCGAGCACCTTCTCCCAGTTGACGTCGTCGCCCTGGCGCACGTCGACCACGCCGTCCATCTGCTCGGCGAGGTGGTGCGGCAGCGAGTTGGCGTTGGCTGCCGCCGCGACGGGCTTCACCCCGAGGGCGAACAGGTTGCCGAGCGTTGCTCCGTCACCGGCGACGACGCGCTGCGGATCGACCGGGAGCTCCACCGTGCCGAAGTAGTCCTCGACCTCGTGGGTGGCGGACGCGCTGTCCGAGCTGCCTCCGTCGTCCTCGCGGGCGCAGGCGGAGAGCGCCAGGCTCGCGGTGACGACGAGTGCGGCGGCGGCGTGCCAGCGGCGGCGGACGGTGGTGGTGCTCATCGGGTGGTTCCTTCGGTGGGTGGAGCGGCCGGGGGCGGGGGGAAGGTCTCGGCCGCGACCTCGCGGCCCCAGGCGGCCTTGACGCTGCGCCAGGCCTCGTCGTCCAGCCCCCGGCGCCAGTAGGGCGAGCACGACAGGTGCTCCTCGTCGACCCGGTGCTCGCCGAGCAGCACCCGGCGGACGGCTCGGGTCGCCGCGGCCTCTCCGTGGACGAAGGCGCTCACGACGCCGGCCGCCCGTGGCAGCGCGGCGACGGCGTCGGCGAGCAGCCGGTCGGGGTCGCCGCTGGCGTCGGAGCGGTGCACCCAGTGCACCTCCAGGGCAGCTGGGGACTCGATCGGGATCTCGTCGGCAGCGCCGTCGACCTCGACGACCACGACCGTCGGACGGCCGGGTGGGACCGCCTCGGCGCAGGCCGCGATCGCGGGGAGCGCGCTCTCGTCGCCGACGAGAAGATAGCTGTCGGCCTCCGCGTGCGGGGAGTAGCCACCGGCCGGCCCGCGCATCTGCAGCCGGTCGCCGGGCTGCGCATGGAGGGCCCAGCGCCCGGCGTACCCGACCTCGCCGTGGGTGGCGATGTCGAGGGTGAGCTCGCGCCGCTCGTCGTCCCAGCGACGCACCGTGATCCGTCGGGGGAACGGCCGCTGCTCGCGCGGCAGGTCGCGGGTGTCGTCGTCCTCGAAGGGGACCTCGTAGGGCGCGCCGTCGGGGCGGAAGAAGCAGTTGACGTACTGGTCGGCGTCGCCGGTCGACTCGAACTGCTCGAGCCCCGGTCCGCCGAGCACGACCCTCATCAGGTGCGGGCTCAGGGCGCGGGTCGTGATCACCTCGCCGTACATCGTCACGCCACCCCCTCGTCGATCGCCGCGGCGATGTCGGCGATGACCGCCCGCGCGCCGACGGCGCCGCCGAACTCCCAGTGGTTGCCGACCGTCACGACCCGGTCGTTGGCGACCACGTCGAGCGTCGGCCACAGGGGCGAGTCCTCGTGCCGGGAGGTGGCGTCCCTCACCTCGAGGAAGAGCAGGTCGCCGTCGAGCAGCGAGGTGTTCTCCGGGGAGATGTCGATGGTCCCCCACTCGTCCGGCTCGATCGCGTCCAGCTGCTCGGGTTGCTCGAAGCCGAGCTCGCGGAGCAGGGTCACGCCGATCGCGCCCTTGTCGCTCGTGAGCGGGTTGACCGCCACGTAGTCAGGCGTGCTCTTCGCCTGCACCACCTCGATCTCGGCGATCGCGGCGGCCTGGTCGGTCCGCAGCGTCTCGAGCTGCTCCTCGGTCTCCGCGATGTAGGCCTCGGCCTCCTCCTCGCGGTCGAGCAGCTCGCCGTAGGAGCGCAGCGTGCCGCGCCAGTCCTGGAAGGAGGCCGTGCCGCCGTAGCGGCCCTCCTCCTCCGTCGGCTCGCTCGTCGGTACGGCGAGCAGGGGCGCGATCTCCTTCATCTGGTCCAGGCCCTCGGCGCCGTCGATCTGGTCGAAGGGCACGAGGATGAGGTCCGGGTCGGCGGCGGCGACCTGCTCGAGGTCGGCCTCGTAGGTGTAGCCCGGGTCGACCATGGCGTCCCAGTCGAGGGCGTCGTGGAGGTAGTGGTCCTCCTCCTCGACGTGGTCGGTGGCGGCGAAGACGCCGACGATGACGGAGGTGTCGTAGCCGAGCGCGGTCAGGTAGTCGACGGTCATCGGGTCGGCCATGATCCGCTGCGGGTCTGCGGGGATCTCGATCTCGCCGTAGGCGCCGGTGACCGTCCGGGTCGCGCCCTCGCCGTCGCCGGCGCGGCCGTGGCCCTCGGTGCCGCAGGCAGCCAGGGCGGGCAGGGCCAGCAGCACGCCGGAGACGGTCAGCGCGGACCGCCGGGTCCATCGGGTCGATCGGCTCATCGGATACTCCTTCGCGTTGCTCCACCACACGGCACCCTGCCCGTCGACACGGGGCCGCCCCAGGAAGGTTAGCCTCACCTCACGCGCCCCGCGCCGACATCCACGGGTCGGGACGCAGGTCGGTCCCAGGTCAGCCCCAGGTCAGAGCTGGCTGAGCACGCGCTCCTCGACCTGACGGAGCCACAGCGTCGCGGTCGCGAAGTCGGTGACGCCGACGGACAGGTGGAAGACCCGGTCGGTCCCGGCGACCTCGGTGGCCTGGAAGAGCGAGTTCTTCTCGATGGCGTCGATGAGCGGGTTGGGGCTGCCGTCGGTGTTCTCGAACGTCAGCGCCGCGGTGACGCCGTCGAACACCGTGGGGATCTGCTCGACGGAGTAGGAGCCGTAGCCGAAGCCGTCGCCCGGATCGGCGGGGACGTTCGGCCCGTAGGCCATGCCCAGCTCGTCGACGACGAGCGACCCGGTGGTGCCGGAGGGGTACTGCACGGAGAACTCGCCCTCGCTGTTGCCGAGGGAGAAGTGGATCCAGGTGTTGCCCTCGATCTGCTCGGCATAGGTCTCCTTGACCTCGGCGAGCGTCGCGTCGTACTCCGCCGTCGTCCGCGCCAGCTCCTCCTCGGCTCCGACGGCCTCGGCGAGCGCACCGACGATGGCCTTCCAGTCGCCGCGCTCCTCGCCGCCGACGATCGCGGTCGGCGCGATCTCCGCCAGCTTCTCGAAGGTCGCCTCGTCGACCTCGTGGACGTCGCCGACGATGAGGTCCGGCTGCGCGGCGGCGATCTTCTCGAGGTCCGGCTCGCCGTAGGGACCGATCGAGTCGATGCCGTCGATGAAGTCCTGCTGGCTCTCGGAGAACTCGTCGATGTAGGCCGAGTAGTCCTGGGTGGCGACGGGGCGGACGCCGAGGGACTGCAGCTGCCACGGGGTGTCGTAGGAGAGCGCCACCACCCGCTCGGGGTCGGTGGGCACCTCGACGTCGCCGTAGGCCGTCGCGATGGTGTGCGTGTCCTCGGCCGCGGCGTCGTCGTCCCGCTCCTTGCCGCAGGCGGTCAGGGCGAGGGCCAGGACGGTGCCGGCCGCGAGCACGCGGCCGAAGGAAGTCAGGTTAGCCATACCTGAATAGTGGGTGCTGCGGCGGGCCGCTGTCGCGCCGGCAGTAGCGCGCGACGGTCAAGAAATGTCGCGATCCGGCCATGCGGACAGCTCCGCGCGGGGCCGCACGATCGCGGCGTAGGCCCGTGGGCTGACCCCGGTGAGCCGTCGGAAGGTCGCACCGAAGGCCGACGGCGTGGCGAAGCCGGTCTGCCGGGCCACTCGCGTCGGAGGTACGCCGAGGGCGAGCGCCCGCGTGGCCGCACCGATCCGCGCACGCGTGCGCCACTGGGCCAACGGCATCCCCGTCTCGGCCTGGAAGCGGCGGGTCAGGGTGCGCGGCGACAACCCGTTGGCGACCGCGAGGTCGCCGACCGTGCTCGTGTCGGACGGGTCGTCGAGGATCGCGTCCGCCAGCGCCCGCAGGTCGGGCGAGTGCGGCAGTGGGAGCGACAGCGGAAACGTCGGCAGATGACGGGTGTGACCGGTGACGAGGTCGCCCGCGAACGCCTCGGCGCGGCCGCGGCGCTCGTCGTCGAGAGCGGGGTCGTCGAGGTGGCGCAGGGTCTCGGCGAGCAGGCGGGACACGACGATGCTGGTCGTCGTACCGCTCGCGGCGGCTGGTCCCGCGGTGAGGTCAGCGGCGAACCAGGTGCAGCTGAGCGCGGCTCCGGCGGAGGCGTGGACCTCGTGGAGGGTGCCGGACGGGATCCAGAGCGCCAGCCCGCGGGGGACGACGTGCGACCCGGTCGGCGTGCTCACGGTCAGTCCGCCCGTGACGCCCCACAGCAGCTCGTGCTCGGCATGGCTGTGCGCCGGCCACAGCTGGCCGGCCGCCTGCGTGGCGCCGATGTCGAGGTGGTTGGTCGCCACCCGGCGGGCGGTCCCGACGACCGTGGCGACGCCGTGGTCGACGAGCTCCTCGAGGGGGCTGTCGTGCAGCGGCTCGGTCGGCACGTCAGCTCATCCCCGTGCGCGGCTCACCGCGCGCTCGCCTTCTCCAGCCGGACCCGGCCGTCCGCGCCGGCCGGCACGTCCCCCTCCGGATCGGCCGCACGACGGGTGCCGACCGGGATGATGAGCGGCTGGTGCGACACCGGATCGACCAGCACCTGGCTCTCGAGACCGAACACGTCGCGCAGCAGCTCCGCGTCGATCACGTCCGCGGGCGGGCCGCTGGTGACGACCTTGCCGTCGCGCATCACGATGAGGTGGTCGCTGTAGCGGGCCGCGAGGTTGAGGTCGTGCAGCACCATCACGATCGTGCGGCCGAGGTCGGCATGCAGCTTGTCGACCAGGTCCAGGACCTCGACCTGGTGGGCGAGGTCGAGGTAGGTGGTCGGCTCGTCGAGCAGGAGGACGTCGGTCTCCTGGGCCAGGGCCATCGAGATCCAGGCGCGCTGGCGCTGGCCTCCGGAGAGCTCGTCGACCGGGCGGCCGGCGAGGGCCTGCATGCCCGTGAGCCGGAGCGCCACGTCGACCTCGGCCTCGTCGTCACGCGACCACTGCCGCAGCCACGACTGGTGCGGGTGCCGGCCCTTCGCGACGAGGTCGGCGACGGTGAGGCCCTCGGGGGCGGTCGGCGACTGCGGGAGCATGCCCAGCACCCGGGCGACGTCACGGGTGCGCATCGAGGTGATGGCCTTGCCGTCGAGGAGCACCTCGCCGGCCTTCGGCTTGAGCAGGCGTGCGATCGCGCGCAGGAAGGTCGACTTCCCGCAGCCGTTGGGGCCGATGATGGTGGTGACCTGGCCGGCGGGGATCGTGGTGGTGAGGTCGTCGACGACCACCCGGTCGCCGTAGGCGAGTCGCAGTCCCGCGGCGGTGATCTGGTGGACGGTCATCGGGCCAGCCTCCGGTTGGTGCGGATGATCAGATACATCAGGAAGGGACCGCCGATCGCGGTGGTGACGATGCCGACGGGGAGCTCGATCGGCAGGATGACGCGGGCGACGTAGTCGCTGCCGACCACCAGGGCCGCGCCCATGAGCCCGGAGGCGAGCATCGGCGGGCCGGCGGTCCCGACGAGGCGGACCGTCAGCTGGGGTGCGACGAAGGCGACGAACCCGATCGGCCCGGCGGCGGTGACGCACATGGCGGCGAGCAGGACGGAGGCGATGAGCAGGACCGCCTGGCTGAGCTGGACCCGGACGCCGAGGGCGCGTGCCGTGTCCTCGCCGAGCCGCAGCGCCGACAGCGGGAAGCTCGAGGCCAGGGCGACCACCCCGACCACGCCCACGGCGATCGCGGCCGGCCAGACGTGGCTCCACTCCCGCCCGTGCAGGGAGCCGTTGAGCCAGACCGTCGCCTTCTGCACGTCCCAGATCTCGCCGACCACGAGCATCCACGTGGTCAGCGCTCCGAGGATGGAGTTGACGGCGATCCCGATCAGGATCAGGCGGAAGCCCTCGACCCCGCGCCGCCAGGCGAGCACGTAGATCGCGGCAGCGGTCAGCAGCCCACCGAGCAGAGCCGCGGCGGGCACCCCGAGCGTCACGCCCAGCAGCGTCGGCGCACCGAAGATGATGACCACCACCGCGCCCGCGCTGGCCCCGGCGGTGATGCCGAGGATGTCCGGGCTGGCGAGGGGATTGCGGGTGATCGACTGCGTGATCGCTCCGGAGATGCCGAGCCCCAGGCCGACGATCACCCCGACCAGCGACCGCGGCATCCGCAGGTCCCAGACGATGAAGTACTCGACGTCGGTGCCGCCGCCGGCCAGCACCTCGAGGACACCCCCGACGCTGATCGGGTAGTCGCCGCGGCCGACGTTGAGGCAGAAGAGGACCAGGACCACGGCGGCCAGGACGACGTTGGCGGCCACGAGCCGCGGCCGCCACACCATGGTCAGCGGGCCGCGGCCGAAGCGCGGCCGGCCGGTGACGAGCGCGGTCACAGCGTCGCCAGCTTCCGCCGCCGGACGATGGCGATGAAGAACGGGCCGCCCGCGAGTACTAGGACGATCCCGGCCTGCAGCTCGCCCGGCCGGGCGACGACCCGGCCGATGACGTCGCACACCGTCAGCAGGATGGCGCCGACGACAGCGGAGTAGGGCAGCAGCCACCGGTAGTCGGGGCCGGTGAAGGCGCGCGCGACGTGCGGCACGACGAGACCGACGAAGCCGATCGGCCCGCACGCGGCCGTCGCGGCGCCGGCGAGCAGCGTGATCGCGAGGACGCCCACGACGCGGTTGACCGCGATGCTGGAGCCCAGCGAGCGGGCGACGTCCTCGCCGAGGCTGAGCAGGTTGAGCCCCGGGGCGCTGCCGAGCGCGAGGAGCACCCCGACCGCGAAGAACGGCAGCAGCGGCACCAGGATCTCGGGGCCGCGGCCGGCGACCGAGCCGACGACCCAGAACCGGAACGAGTCGAGGGTGTCCTGGTCGAGCAGGACCACCGCGGACGTCACCGACGACAGGAACGCCGCCACCGCGGCGCCGCCGAGGACGAGCGACACCGGCGAGAGGGTGCGGCTGCCGACCGAGGCGAGGCCGAACACGAGCACGCTCGTCACCATCGCGCCGGCGAGCGCGAACCACACGTAGCCGGTCACCGAGGCGACGCCGAGGTAGGCCATCGCGAGCACCACGGCGCACGAGGCGCCCGCACTCACGCCGAGGATCCCGGGATCCGCGAGCGGGTTGCGGGTGTGCCCCTGGATCAGCGCGCCCGCCAGCCCGAGGGCGATGCCGGTCACGATGGCGAGCAGCGTCCGCGGCAGTCGCAGGTCGCGCACGATCAGGTCCGTGTCGGTCGCGCTGCCGTCGTACGGCGGCACGAGGGCGTGGCCGATCTCGCCGAAGGACAGCGGGCGCGCGCCGACCGCGATGCTGGCGAGCAGGACGACCGCCAGCAGGATCACCAGCGCCACCAGGCCCACCACCCGTCGTACGCGCAGGGAGGCGGGAGTGGCGACGACCTCGATCGGGGCGAAGCCCTCGTCCATCGCGGTGACGTGGCGGACCACCTCGGGGCGGCGGAGCAGCAGACTGGCCCGGACGCCGAGGGGCTGGCGGTCGGCGCCACGGGCGACCAGCCCGACCCACGACTTGCCGGTCGACTGGCCCCGGCGCCCCTGGGCGTAGCCCAGGTTCCAGACATGCAGCGCCACCGCGACCGCGACCGCGAAGGAGCCGAAGACGGCGCGGTCGGCCTGACCGCCGCCGTTCGCGTCGCGCAGCGAGTGCACGATCAGTCCGCCGATCACCAGCGGGAGGCCGACCACGACGACGTCGATGACGGTCGCGGCGGCCCGCAGCGCGAGAGGGGCCGGCCCACGGGGGACCTCGACCTGCGTGTGGTCGCCCCGGTCCGCGACCGCGGCACTCGGCTCGAGCTCGCTCAGCCGCACGGCAGCGTCCCGGGCCGTCGGGCAGGGCACCGCAGGTGCAGAGGGTGCTGAGGTGACATCGCGAGGTCCGGTTCGTGCGTTGGTCGGCCACGCCGAGACCGGGCCGTACGGATTAGGTGATCCTAACCTCGGCCATCGTCGTCAGCACGCCCGTCCGGAGGATGGGCGCGCGGCTGGGCTCACCGCTGGGGACGACGGCCCCGCGTGCGCTCCTTCAGCTTCTCCGCACCGGCCTTGATCTTCGCCTGGTTCTCCGGCTTCTTCGCCTCGGTGATGACCTTCTTGGCGATCCCGAGGGCAGCCGCGCTCCTGATGATCTTCATGCCGTCGTTCTACCGCAGGTCGCCAACCCCGACCGGCTGCTGGCCGATGCGGGTCACTCGCCGAACAGCACCCTGTCCAGGCCCTTGGCCGCGAGCACGCGGCCCACGACGGCACTGTGCGGGCCGACCCGCAGCGAGATACGGCGGGCGAGCGCGTCGTACCAGCACTCGAGGAGGGTGCGGGCACCCGCGGAGTCGATGAACGTGACTCCGGCCAGGTCCAGCACCACCTCACGCGCGCCGCGCTCCAGGCAGTCCTCGACGGCATCCCGCACGAACGCGACCGCGGCGGCGTCGAACTCACCCCGGACGGCGAGGACGACAGCGTCGCCGTCATCGCGGACGGCGAAGCTCAATGACGACGAAGCATCTGCGAAGAGGGTCATCAGGCACCGATCTCCGAACCAATCGCGTTCGGCCAGAAACGGTGGCGCCAGGGGCGGCGGACTCGAGGAACTCCTGACTGCTCTCGACGCTACGCCTTCCTTCGGGCGATGTCGACCCGGCCAGGCCTATTACCGGCCCGGGTGGGTAGGTTCCGCCGCCGTGAAGGTCCCTCTCGCCACCGGCACGGCCGTGGTCCTCGTCGTCGCCGTCGCCACCGGCTCGTGGCTCGCGCTCCGCGACGACCGCCCCCGGCTGGCGCCGGGCGAGATCGGCCTCACCGAGCAGTTCGCCCACTTCGCCGACGACGACTTCGGCGCCGGCCCCTCGGCCGAGGTCACCGTGCCGTGGGGCAGGTTCACGATCCGCGCGACCGGAGTGGTCGAGGAGATCCCGCCGCAGTGCTGCACGGACGAGCCCCGCGACGTCAGGGCCCCGAAGGGTGGCGGCTGGGTCGGCGTCCAGGTCGACACCCCGGACCTCACCCATGCCTCGATCTACGGGTTCGAGGACTTCGTGCCGCTCGAGGTCGCCGTGGTCGCCGACGACCACCGCCACGCCCTGCCGGGGGTCAGCGACTACCTCGACCGCAACCGGGAGTCGTGGTCCGGCAGCGACTACACCGAGTTCGTCGCGGTCGCCGACGAGGACGCCGCCGTCCGGATCGAGGTCGTGTACGACGGCCTCACGCAGGTCCTCGACCCGGAGACCGGCGAGCTGGACGCCGGTCGCGCGGCCGAGCTGACGGTCGGCATCGATGCCGTCACCCGGCTCGACTCGTGCGGCAAGGAGAGGTGGTCGGCGCCGTACGCACCGCTGCGCGCGACCGACGACGGCACCAACTCGTTGAGCCAGGTCTGCCAGCTGAGCTACGTCCGGCAGCCCTACCACCCGGGCAAGGGCTGGGCGCCCGAGGGCACCGAGTGGCTGCTGGTCAGCCCGGCGATGTCGGCGCCGGTGCGCTGGACCCTGCGGGACGACCTCCCGGACGAGTCGGCGGACGCGCCCGCCTTCCGTCACGACATCGACGAGGAGGACGTCACATTCACGGGCCGACTGCTCCTCGACGGCGACGAGGGGGACGACCTCGACGGCGTACTTGTCTTCGCCGTACCGACCGGCGAGCGCGTCGCGCTCGAAGGCGAGTTCCACTTCACCGGACACGACCTGCGGACCGGCGAGCTGGTCTCGGCGCGCGTCACGAGCGTCGTCCACCTCCCCGGTTTGCCGCGGTAGGGCGAGGGCAGGAACCCTGCCGTGATCGGTCGACTGAAGCTCTGGGCGGCGTTGACTGCGCTCGCGATCCTGCTCACCGGCTGCACCGGTGGCGAGGAGCCCGGTGCTTCGTCCCCGGCGCGGGCTACCGAGGCGGCACGAGTGCCCGAGCTCCCGGAGGCGTGGACCAGCACGGCCGTCGATCCCTACCGGATCCGCAGCGTCCTCGCCGTCGGCGACGTCGTCCTCGTCTCGACCGACCGGACCGTCGTCGCCCTCGACGCGGCGACGGGCGAGCGGCAGTGGCGGCTCCCCTCAGTGGGCGTCTGTGGTCGCCCCGAGCCAACAGGTGACGGTCGTGTCGTCGTCGCACTGTCACCCAGGGGCGAGGCCAAGGGGAGGCAGCGTCGAGCGGAATGCACCACGCTGGCCCTGGTCGACGCCGGCTCCGGCAAGGTCGCCTGGCAGCGCAACGTCGGCAGCATCTGGGGAAACACCGACGGCGAGCAGCACGCGATCGCCGTGGGGCGTCGGGCCATCACGGCCCGCGAGGACACCGTCTGTGGCGGCCTCCGGCGCTTCGACCTGCGCACCGGGCGGCCGCTGCCGTCGCTCGCCCCGGTCGGCAACGACGGCTACGCCTGCGACAGCTGGGCCTTCGACGGCCGGTGGATCGCGCAGGAGGAGACCCCCGACTTCGGCGACGCGGACGTCCTCACCCCCTATGACGCCGACTCCGGCCGGCGAGTCTTCAGCCGACCGTTCCCCGACCTGGCCCTGGGCGAGCACATCTACTCGGCCGATCCGCTGGTGCTCGACATCTCCGACCACGGCCACCGGCTGCTGTGGACCGTCGACCCGACCAACGGGAAGCTGCTCGAGCCGATCAGCGAGCAGTGGACCGACAACCGCTTCGACACCGACACGGCACCGCTGGGCATGGACGGCGACACCGTCCTCGTCGATCACGGCTCCCAGGTGTCGGGCTACTCCCTCGCCGGTCTCTCTGGCGGGACGCCGGTGACGACCGCCTTCCCTGCCAACGGCCAGTTCCTGGGCACGGGCGACGGGCTGATCGCCGCCACCCAGCTCGTCGACGACGGCGCGCTCGGGCAGATGGTCCTCACCCGTCATGCTGCCGACGATGTCGCCGACGTCGAGGTGCTGGGCGCCACCGAGGGGCGGACGTTCGCCGGCGTCGCCGGCGACCTCGTGCTCGTACAGGCTCAGGAGGAGCTGGTGGCTCATGCACTGCCGGCGCCGGGAGCCGGGCCCGACGTACCCGAGGATCTCGACATCCCGTGGGACGTGGAGCCCGCCCTCCAGGGCTACGACGAGTCGCGTTGGGAGGACGGCGACGTGCGACCCGGCGACGTCGAGGACTGCCGGTTGTCGGACGCGACGCTGCGCACCCTCGGCTTCCACCGGCTCGATCTGCCGCGACCTGCCCGTTGCGAATGGGTCGAGACCGTCGAGCCGCACGGCACCCGCCGCGAGCTCTCGATCACCACCATCGTCGGCGGGCCGCTCGCGGGCGACGGCGGCAATGCGACCGACGAGGCGCGCGAGCGCCTGGCCTCCATCCACCGAAACGGCGTCGCCGGGAGCGCGATCTTCGATCCACTGGCCACCAAGGCGGTCCGACTGCCCGGCGTGGGCGACGAGGCCTGGCTGGTCCACGGCGCCGGACTCGGCGCCCGCGACACCAACGTCGGCCTGCTCGTGCGGGTGAGGAATGTCGTGGTGCACCTGACGATGCAGCAGACCACCGAGTCCTACGAGACCTCCGGCCTCGCCACGCCGTATGCGATCGAGGAGGGCGCCTGGGCGGCACTGGAGGAGACCTTCGAGGGCGCCGGCCTCACCCTGACGCGGCCGACGCCGGACGTGCCGGACGTGCCGGCCCTGAAACGGCGGCCCGACCTGTGCCGGCTGCTCGGCCCCTCGGTGGCCGGGCTCGTTCCCGGCGTCGCGGGCAAGGACCTGCGGCCGAAGGGTGACGCCGAGCGCCGGGTCGCGGGCTGCGCGTGGAACACCGGAGGCGCGGACGGCAACCACGACGGCGTCCAGGTCAGCCTGCACGCGACCGCGTCCAGCACACTGACCGGCACCAGCGGGGTCGGCCTGGCGCGACGGGCCTGGACCTACACGGCCAAGGCCCTCGACGACGCCGACGACAACCGGACGGTCGACGGCCTCGGCGAGCGGGCCCGCGTCGTCGGCTGGGACGCGACCTGGCTGCAGGGACGGGTCGGCGACGCGAAGAAGTGGCAGGCCGCCCGGGTCGACGTACGCCGGCGCAACCTCACCGTGACCGTCGTGGTCCAGCTCCACGGGCTGTCGACCGACACCCTGGAGGAGAGGGCGATCGCGCTCGCCCGGGACGCGCTGGCCACCCAGGGCGGTTGAGCATCGGTCGGACCTGCAGACGAGCGGTGACCGGCGCACGGCCACCGGTGCCCGCTGACCTGCACGAAAGTCGTTGGCCCTCGCCAGTGGGTTGCGCCTACCGTTGATGGCACACGGGCCATCGGGGCCCGGCGAGACGAAGGATGGACAGGTGCTCAGGCATAGCAGCCTCACTGCGTCGGTCCGCGGCAACGCGGATCGTGCGATGTGTGCTGCCGCCACGTGGCTGCCCTCCGCACGCCTGGAGCCGCCCGTGAGCTGAGCGCTCACGCACCCAGACCCAGACACGGGAAGGGCCGCTCCAGCCGAGGCAGACGTCTCGCAGGAGCGGCCCTTTCGTCGTGTCCGAGACGCCTCACACCACCACTGCCTTCGTGGTCCAAGGGACACGACACCGGCCTACGAAGCCGGGGATCCAGGTTCGAGTCCTGGCGAGGGCGCTGTGACCGATGAGCAACGGTGGCTCACCAGGTTGTGGTCCTGGGCCCGCAAGGGCGCAGCGGGTTCGACTCCCGCCGGTCACCCCGATCAACACATCTCGTAACCCACGTGCCGCACACTCATCAGTATCCGGAGAGGAGGTGTCAGCGGTGACCGCAACATCCGTCGCGCTGCTGAACGCCTCCTACGAGCCGCTCGGGAAGGTGTCGTTCAAGCAAGCCATGCGCATGGTGGCCCGCAAGGTCGCCGCCGTCGAGGAGGCGGTCGAGGGACGTACGGCGGGCCCGTGGCCGTGGCCGCGCGTGATCCGGCTGCTGCGCTACGTCAGCCCCACGTGGCTCTACCGTCCTGCCGGATGGCACCGCGGCGGCGTCTTCATCCGCGACGGCCACCGGTGCGCCTACTGCGGCGACAAGGCCCGGACGCTCGATCACATCCTTCCCGCGTCGCGAGGCGGGGAGTGGTCGTGGCTGAACATCGTGGCCGCCTGCGAGCCCTGCAACAGCCGCAAGGGCAACCGCACCCCCGCCGAGGCCGGGATGAGGCTCCGCTTCCAGCCCTACGTCCCCACCCGGGCGCAGTTGGCGGCTCGTGCGTGAGGCGACCGACGACCTCGGGGATCGGGACCGATTGCCGCCTCCCGGCCAAGACCTCGCTCCTGATGAAGCGGAACGCGCTGTGCCTGAAGTACAAGCGCCGCCCGCTCGTCGAGAAGGACCGCGACATCCTCGGTCGCACCACGGTCGTCACGACCAACGTGCACTACGCCGTGAAACGCATCCGCCGCAACGCGGTCGCGCGCATCGTCACCGCGTGACGAACCCACCTGGGCATGTGGTGAAACTGCCTGCCCCCACCCCAGCCATCAAGGAGGACACGATGGGAATGCTCATCAGCCGGCACCGCAACCGCGCCGCCGAGGAGAAGGTCGCCGAGTCGGACTTCGCTTCCGAGGCCGCGTCGGAGCCCGTCAAGAAGGCCGCTGCCCCGCGCAAGCGGGCCGCTGCCAAGAAGGCAACAGCGAAGCCCGGGGCGTAGCCAAGTCAGTCTGGGCGGTTGCTCTCCCACGTGTCGAGGTCGCCGTACGCGTCCCTGATGTACTCGCGCTCCTCCGGCGAGTGGTTGCGCACGAAGTTTCCATAGCGCTCAGGGTCGTAACCGCCAGTAGCCCAGTAGTGCGGACCTGAGTCGTCCCTGCTGCTTGACGCTCTCCGAGGATTCTCGGTGTGGTCCTCTGGTGCCGGTGGGTGCGTGCGCTCCCAGAAGGCGGCCTCATCTGCCTTGCTCGCGTAGAAGGTCGCAACTAAGCCGCCCGCCATCACGGCCAGTAGTACGACGACCAAGATCCGGTCATCGACGATGCCGCGGTCGATCAGCGCCAAGACCGGGACGACCGCCGCGACCCAAACAGGCACGACCGCCCACATGCGCGAGTAGTGCCAGAACCGCATCTTGGGCTCCGGCTCGCCCCTGGTCGTCATACTGACCAGTTGATCACAACGAGGAGGCGTCGTCATGGGATTCGCTCCGCTTGCCACTCTGTCCGACTACCGCGGCTACCGCGGTGACGAGAACGCCACCGTCGGCGCGCTGACGCTGCGGCGTCCATCGTCCGTGGTCCGCACGGCGCTCGTCGGATTCACGCCCTACGCCACTGATGACGACAGCGTTCCAGTCGATGCAAAGGTCAAGGCCACGCTCGCTGAAGCGGTGTGCGCTCAGGTCGCGTACTGGGATGAAGCGGGCGAGACCGGCACGGCGCTGACGAAGGGATCTCGAGTTCGTCCATCTTGAGCGTCTCGTACTCCCGGGCGCCTGGCGCATCGGGTTCGACCCGGTCGCTGTGCGCAGAAGCCCGAGAGGTTCTCTTCCTCGGCGGGAGGCTCCAACCGACCGTCGCCTACTGATCCCCGCCCTCAAGGAACGTCAATAGGCGGTTGGCGTTGGTTGTGCGCGAGAACGAGTCAATCGTTGTGGTCACGGTCCCCTCGGGGAGGAACAGCCCGCCATCGACACGCCTCAGGTAGAGCACCCGACCCGTAGCGGTTAGGTAGGCATCAGACCCGTACGTCTTCGTGACTGGCAGGGCGTCATATCGGCCCGGGAAGGTCACGGATGACGCTGGGCCAGAGCCAGGAAGTTTTCCACCCTTCCAGTTCGCAGTCGAGACGCGCTGAAGCCTCGTACTTCTTCGGCCGGTAGCGCTTCACTACTCGCACTCCATCCGGGAGCCGCGCCTCAATCTTCGAGATCGACTTCGTCTTGCGCAGGAAGGTCGATGTGAACGACACGATCTCAGGCCGACGTTGGCGAAGGAACCCGGTCACAGCATCCGCAAGTCGCCCTGGGTCTGCCCCCAGTCTGGTTGACACCTG
>NZ_STGW01000010.1 GCF_004912195.1 Nocardioides caeni | reverse complement strand
GCCGCCGGGGGACGCCCCGGGAGGCCCCGCAGCCGCCGACCCACCACCCACCGGTCAGGCGGTGACGACCGCGACGACGCCGGCCCGCTGGACGGGGTCGCTCCAGCGGCGCGCGGCCCGGAGGATGCGGACGGTCGACACCGCGAACAGGACCACGGCCAGCGCGACGGCCAGGTCGGCGCGGCCGGTGGCGGCGAGGGTGCTGAAGAAGAGGCCGGTGAAGGTCGTCGCCAGCGCGAGGCGCAGCGAGTAGCCGACCATCGCCAGCGGGGGCGCCGGCGTCGCGCGCGCCGAGCGCAGGTCGACGGCGTGCGGGTGGGCGGCCGACCAGCGCAGCCCGGCCGAGACCGCCTGACCGACGACCACCACCAGCGCGAGCAGGACGGCGAGCGCCTGCGTCGGGTGGGGAACTCCCGCCCGGATCCCCCCGAGCGCCAGGGTGAGCAGACCGGCCGCGAGCAGGATCTCGGCGAGCACGGTGGCCCGCGCCGCCACCAGCACCCGCGGCGCGACGGGCAACGTCTCGCGCCACAGCAGGCCCCGCCCGTCGAGGCACCACAGGTTGACCCCGAACAGCAGCACGCAGCCGGAGGCGACCAGGCCCGGCATGAGGGCGAGCGCGCTCCAGGTCAGGTCACCAGCCAGGGCCACGACGCCCGGCGCGACGGCGAGGAAGATCGTCCCGCGGCGCAGCGGAACGCTGCGCCAGACCGATGCCCGGTCGATCCGCCGCATCATCGCCAGGTCGCTGGCCGGCAGGTCACGGGCCGGGTGGGTGCGGGTCTCGAGCCGTCCCTCGTCACGCGGTGGACGTCGTGCGACGAGCAGCGCCAGGTGCGCGCCGAGGACGACCAGGAACGCCGACCCCGCGAGCAGTGCGACGACCGCGACCGCCTGCGCGAGTGCGCCGCCGAGCAGGGCGTCCGCCGTGGACCGCGCCGGCCAGCCGACCAGCGCGCCCCGCCAGTCGGGCACGGCGCCGACCACGGCCAGGACGCCCACCCCCGCCCCGATGAGCACACGGACCCGCGCCACTCCCGCCGGTCCGCGACGGACCCATTCGACAGCCCATCCGACCGCCTGCCCGAGCGTCGTCGCCAGCACGATCCACGCGAGGAGTACCAGCTGCGCGCCGGCGACCGCGACGACACCACCGGGCGAGGCGACGAGCGCCACGAGCTGCAGCAGCACCACGGTCTGGATCAGCCAGCCGGCGTTGAGCGGAGCCAGGACCAACGCACCGAGGTGGTCGGTGACCGGGCTGATCGGGTGGATCGACGCGGGGTCGCGAGCCAGCAGCTCACGGCCACCGCCCCCCGCCGCGGCACCAGCCACGCTGACCAGCACCAGGGCCGCCAGCGCCGGCGCGAGGGCCCGCTCCCAGCGGTCCACCGTGGCCGACGACGCACCCACGAGCGCCGGGACGACGGCGGCCGCCACGGCGACCGTCACGATCGCCACGAGTGCCGCGCGGACGGCCCGCGGTCGTCGTACGGTCACGGCGCGGAACCACAACAGGTGGCGCAGGTCCGCGACCGCCGACCCCATGTCGCTCGCCGATCAGCCGGCGAGCAGCGCGCGGTAGGCCCGCGCTCCGTCGTCACCGGCCATGAATCCCGACGGGATCGTCGCCATCCGTGCACCGCCGCGCAGCACGGCGACCTCGCTGCACACGTCGACGGCGAGGTCGCGCAGGTGCGTGGAGACGAGCACCGCCGCCCCACGTGCACGCGCGTCCTCGATCACCTCGAAGGTCGCCTCGACACCGACCGGGTCGACGCCGTCGAAGGGCTCGTCGAGCAGCAGCACGGCAGGCTCGTGGAGGGCGGCCAGGACCACGCTGAGCCGCCGCGCCATGCCGTGGCTGAAGCCCGCCGTGACCCGGTGGGCGACGTCGCCGAGGTCGAACCGCTCGAGCAGCTCGCGGCCACGGTCCTCCCACCCGGTGAGGTCGCGAAGCCGTGCGGTGAGCTGCAGGTGCTCCCACGGCGTCGCCCGCGGCACCAGGCCGCCGACGTCGGGGCAGTAGCCCACGGCGCGCTTGGCCTCCAAGGGATGGGCTCGCACGTCGTGGCCGCCGACGACGACCGATCCGGCTGCGGGCGGCACCACGCCCGCCAGCACGCGCATCGTCGTGGACTTGCCTGCGCCGTTGCGGCCGAGCAGCCCCAGGGACTGGCCCTGCTCGACGCGCAGGTCGACGCCGGCCACCGCCTCGACGCTCCCGAACCGCACCCGCAGGCCGGTCACCTCGATGCCGAGGCCCGTCTCCTCCGTCGCCGCGGCACCGATCAGGTGCAGGTCCCTCCCCGTCATGGAGCCCACTCTTCGCGGGTTGCTCCGGCTACGCCAGAGCCACGGACCAAGTCGGGACGACCGCCCCGGACCACTGGTCCCGACGGACCATGCGACCCGGGACCCTGCCTCTCCCCCTCGACTACTGGTTCTGCGGGAAGCCCAGGTTGATCCCGCCGTGGCTGGGGTCCAGCCACCGCGACGTGATCGCCTTCTCGCGGGTGAAGAAGTCGACGCCGTGCGGGCCGTAGGCCTTGGCGTCGCCGAAGAGGGAGGCCTTCCAGCCACCGAAGGAGTGGTAGGCCACGGGCACCGGGATGGGCACGTTGACGCCCACCATGCCGACCTCGACGTCGAGCATGAACTGGCGGGCGGCGCCGCCGTCGTTGGTGAAGATGGCGGTGCCGTTGCCATAGGGGCCGCCGTTGATGAGCGCCACCCCCTCGTCGTACGACGCCACACGGACCACCGACAGGACGGGTCCGAAGATCTCGTCGGTGTAGACGGTGGAGGTCGTCGGCACCTTGTCGATCAGCGTGGGACCGAGCCAGAAGCCCTCGGCGGCGCCGTCGATCTCGACCTCACGGCCGTCGACCACGACCTCGGCGCCATCGGTCGCGGCGACGTCGAGGTAGCCGGCGACCTTGTCGCGGTGCTCGCGGGTGATGAGCGGCCCCATGTCGCAGCTGCGGCGGCCGTCACCGACGACCAGCTTGCCCATCCGGTCGCGGATCTTGTCGACCAGGTCGTCGCCGACGGGGTCGACGGCGACGACGACCGAGATCGCCATGCAACGCTCGCCCGCCGAGCCGAAACCCGCGTTGACGGCGGAGTCGGCGACCAGGTCGAGGTCGGCGTCGGGCAGGACGAGCATGTGGTTCTTGGCGCCGCCGAGGGCCTGGACCCGCTTGCCGTGCGCCGTGCCGGTCTCGTAGACGTAGCGCGCGATCGGGGTCGAGCCGACGAACGAGATCGACGCGACGTCGTCGTGGGTGAGCAGCGCGTCGACCGCCTCCTTGTCACCGTGAACGACGTTGAGGACACCGGCGGGCAGACCCGCCTCGGCCCACAGCGCGGCCAGCCAGTTGGCGGAGCTCGGGTCCTTCTCACTCGGCTTGAGGACCACGGTGTTGCCGCAGGCGATCGCGATCGGCGCGAACCAGAGCGGCACCATGGCCGGGAAGTTGAAGGGCGTGATGATGCCGACGACTCCGAGCGGCTCCTTGATGGAGTAGACGTCGACGTCGGTGGAGACCCCGAGCGAGTAGGCGCCCTTGGTCAGCTGCGGCATCGCACAGGCGAACTCGACGACCTCCAGCCCACGTGCGATCTCCCCGCCGGCGTCGGAGAGGACCTTGCCGTGCTCGGACGTGAGGATCTGCGCCAGCTCGTCCTTGCGGGCGTTGAGCAGCTCGCGGAACGCGAAGACGACCTGGCTGCGACGGGCGATCGAGGTGCGGCCCCAGGTGGCGAACGCCTCCTTCGCCGCCCCGACCGCGGTGTCGACGTCGGCGGCCGAGCCGAGGCGGACCTGCTTGCTGACCACGCCGAGGGCCGGGTCGTGGACGGGCGCGGTGCGCTCCGACGTGCCGGCGACGGGGCCGCCGCCGATCCAGTGGTAGAGAACTTCGGTCATGGCTTCACTCCTTCGTGAGGGACGGTGGTTTCGAGGCTCGGCCGCGGACGGCCTCGCACCTCAACCAACGGCGTCGAGCAGGGACAGGACGTCGTCGTAGATCGCGAGCGCCTCGGCCACCTCGTCGGTGGTCACGACGCAGGGCGGTACGACGTGGATGCGGTTGTCCGCGATGAAGGGCAGCAGGCCTCGCGCGACCAGCTCGGCCTTGGCGCGGCCCATCACCGCGGCCGACACCGGGGTGCGGGTGGCCGGGTCGGCGACGAGCTCGACCGCCCAGAAGACGCCGCTGCCGCGGACCTCCCCGACGATCGGGTGCTTGTCGGCGAGGGCGGTCAGGCCGGGACCGAGCACGTCGGTGCCGACGGACTTCGCGTGGGCGACGATGCCCTCGGACTCCATCGCTTCGATCGACGCGACGATCGAGGCCGCCGCGAGCGGGTGCCCGCTGTAGGTGAGGCCGCCGGGGAAGACGCGCTCGTCGAACGTCGCGGCGACCGGGTTGCTGATGACGACGCCGCCGACGGGGACGTAGCCGGAGTTGACGCCCTTGGCGAAGGTGATCAGGTCGGGGCGTACGTCGAAGGCGTCCAGGGCGAACCACTCACCCGTGCGCCCGAAGCCGGCCATCACCTCGTCGAGGATCAACAGGATCCCGAACTCGTCGGCGAGGGCGCGCACACCCGGCAGGTAGCCGGGCGGTGGCACCAGGACGCCGGCCGTGCCGGGGATCGTCTCGAGCAGGATCGCGGCGACCGACTCCGGTCCCTCGCACTGGAGGACGCGCCGCAGGTGCTGCAGCGCGCGGGCGCTCTCCTCCTCGGGCGACCCCGCCCAGAACTCCGAGCGGTAGAGGTAGGGCCCGAACACGTGGACGTGGCCGCGGGCGTACTCGTTGGGGATCCGCCGCCAGTCGCCGGTCGCGTTGATCGCGGCGCCGGTGTTGCCGTGATAGCTGCGATAGCGGGAGATCACCTTGTCGCGACCGGTGTGCAGGCGCGCCATGCGGATGGCGTTCTCGATCGCGTCGGCGCCGCCGTTGGTGAAGAAGACCTTGTCCATCCCGTCGGGGGCGCGCGCGGTGATCCGCTGCGCCGCCTCGCCGCGCACCAGGTGGGCCGTGGCCGGTCCGATGGTGGCGAGCCGGCCGGCCTGCTCCTGGATGGCGGCCACGACAGCGGGGTGCTGGTGGCCGATGTTGACGTTGACCAGCTGGCTGGAGAAGTCGAGGTACTCCCGGCCGCTGTGGTCGTGGACCCGCGTGCCCTTCCCGCCGGCGACCGCCATGGGCGCGAGCGCCGCTTGGGCGGACCAGGAGTGGAAGACGTGGGCGCGGTCGAGCGCGACGGCGCGGGCGTCGAGCTCGGCGCCGGTCGGGGTGGTCATGGGGCTGCTCCCTTGCAGTTCTGGTGGTGCCGTGCCGGCGGGCGGACTCCCTGAGCGTCCGCCCGCCGGGATGGGTCATGCGGTCAGGCGCCTCACTTGCCGCCCTCGGCGAGCGTCACCTCGATGGGCGTGTAGTCCGCACCGATGGTGTCGACGCCGTCCTCCTCGAGCGCGGCGAGCGCCTTCTCGACGTACTCGTTGGTGTAGGCGGTCTCCGGCGGCGCCTTGCTGATGATCGTCGCGCCGGTCTCGTTCTGCGTGCCGAGCGCGATGTCGACGGTCTGCTTCCAGGCGGCTTCGTCGATCGTCCCGACGCCGTTGGTGGAGGGCCACAGCAGCTTGTTGACCTCGTTGGTCATCCAGAGCTGGTGGCTGGCACCGAGCTGCGAGCCGGAGTCGGTGACGATCTGCGCCGCCTCCTCCGGGTTGTCGCGGACGAACGCCCAGCCCTCGATGGAGGCCTTGATGAACGCGACCGTCTGGTCGGCGTACGCCGTGTCGGACAGCTTCTCCGTCTGCGCCCAGATGGCGTCCTGCAGCATCGCGCTGCCGGTCTCGATCCAGTCGATGACGTTGAGGTCGTCGGCCGTGTAGAGCTCGCCGGTCTCCGGGTTCACGGTCTCGAGGACCTGCGCGTACTCGTTGTAGGTCATCGCCTGGGCCGCGTCGATGTCACCGGCGAGGAAGGCGTTCATGTCGAAGGCCTGCTGGACGAGGGTGATGTCGTCGAGGGTGACGTCGGCGTCCTGCATGCCGGCGAACAGCTCCCACTCGTTGCCGTAGCCCCAGCTGCCGACGTTCTTGCCCGCGAGGTCGGCGGGCTCGGTGATGCCCTTGTCCTTGAAGGAGATCTGCGTCGTGGCGCTGCGCTCGTAGATCTGGGCGACGTTGGTGATCCTGGCGCCCTGCTCGATCGAGCCGAGGACCTTCGGCACCCACGAGATGGCGTAGTCGACGTCACCGGCCGCGAGGACGTCTTGCGGGACGATGTCGACCCCACCCTCGACGATCGTGACGTCGAGACCCTCGTCGACGTAGTAGCACTTGGCGACAGCGGCGTAGTAGCCGGCGAACTGGGCCTGGGAGACCCACTGCAGCTGCAGCTTCACCTCCGTCAGCTCACCCGCGTCGCGGGCCTCCTGCGTGCGCGCAGCGCAGTCCTCGTCGGCCTTCACGTCGACGTTGGACGACGAGCCACCGTCGTCGTCGCCGCACGCGGCCAGCACCGCGCCGGCGAGGGCGAGGGCCGCGCCGAGGCGGGCGGTCCGGCGGGCGGAGCCGCGGGACCGATGGATGGACATCTTCATGGACTCTCCTCTTCTCAGGGGTGGTGGTGCCGAGAGAGCCACTGCTCGACGGTGAGTGTGGCGACGTAGAACAGCAGGCCGAGGACGATCGCGCCGGTGACGTAGGCCCAGGCCAGGGGGTAGTTGCTGCTGGCGGCCGAGGAGGTGATCGACTTGCCGAGGCCACCGATCGGGCCGCCGAAGTACTCCGCGATGAGGGCCGCGATGACGGCGAGCGAGGAGCCGACCCGCAGCCCGGTGAAGACGTACGGCGTCGCGGTCGGCAGCGTGATCTCGCGGGCGACCTGCCACCGACCGGCCGCATAGGCCGCCATCAGGTCGCGATGCACCGGCAGGACCTCGCGCAACCCGCGGAGGGTGTTGAGGTAGACCGGCACGGCCACCGAGAGGGCGGCGACGATGATGCGCCCGGTGTCGACGGCGGCGCCGAACATCGAGTAGAGCACGGGCGCCAGCGCCACGATCGGCACGACGGCAGCGGCCGCCACAACGTTGGCCGCGAGCTCGTCGACGACCCTGAACGTCCCGGCGAGGAGCGCACCAGCCACGCCGACGACGCCGCCTATGACGAGGCCCAGGAGTGCGTTGCGGCCGGTGGCCCGGGCCCCGCTGACGACGCTGTCGATGTTGGCGCCGATCTCCCCCGCGATCGCGCCCGGCGACGGCAGCACGAACGGCTCGATCTCCAGGGCGTCCACGGCGAGCTGCCAGAGGCCGATCACCACCACCCCCAGCGCCAGCGGGGCGAGCACGGTGCTCCACCGGACCTCACCGATCGGGAGGCGGGCCCGGGCGTCGGTCGCACCGGTCTCGGCGAGACTGGTCATCGAAGGTCCACCCCGCGGGCGCCGTCGGGCGCGGGGATGCCCGACCCGCCGTGCAGGATCGCCCGCACCTCGGCGACGGCTCGGAAGAAGCCCGACTCCTCGCGGACGCCCGCGGCCCGGTCGTGCGCGGGCACCAGCCCGTCGGCCCGGATGTCGACGATGCCGGTGATCCGGCCGGGGCGGGGCGACATCACGACGACGCGGTCGGAGAGGAAGACCGCCTCCGGGATGGAGTGGGTGACGAAGAGGACGGCCGCGCCGGTCTCGGCGCAGAGCCGGACCAGCTCGTTCTGCATCCGCTCGCGGGTGATCTCGTCGAGGGCGCCGAAGGGCTCGTCCATCAGCAGCAGGCGTGGCTGCTCGGCGAGGGCCCGGGCGATCGCGACACGTTGTTGCATGCCGCCGGACAGCTGGTCGGGGTGGCTCTTCGCGAAGTCCGAGAGCCCGACGAGCTCCAGCAGCTCCGCGACCCTGGCCCGTCGAGCGGCCTTGTCCATGCCGTGCAGCTTGAGCGGCAGCTCGACGTTGGCGGTGACCGTGCGCCACGGCAGCAGGCCGGCCTGTTGGAAGGCGATGCCGTAGTCCTGGTCGAGCCGTGCCTGCCGGGTGGTCTTGCCGAAGACGCTGATCGCCCCGCTCGTCGGGGCGTCCAGGTCGGCGACCAGCCGCAGCAGGGTGCTCTTGCCGCAGCCGCTGGGACCGATGAGGGAGACGAACTCGCCCGCGCGGACCTCGAGGTCGACGGCTGTCAGGGCGTCGACCCGGTTGCGCCCCCGGGTGAAGACACGGTCGACGCCGCGCACCTCGATCGCACTCATCGGAAGGCTCCTGTCACTCGGAAGGGACGCAGGGCGAGGCCGATCAGACCGACCGCGCCGGCGGCGACGAGGCCGATGGCGACCGCGCCGAAGATGGGCGCCCACGGCTTCGCCGGGTCGCCGCTGGCGGACTGGGCGTAGTCGATGACCATCCGCCCGAGGCCGCCCTTGAGGCCGATGGACACCTCCGCGACGACGGCACCGACGACGGCACTGGCCGCGCCGAGACGCAGGGCCGGCAACAGGAACGGGACGCTCGCCGGGAGCCGCAGCACCAGCAGCGTGCGCCACCAGCCCACGCCGTAGGCGTGCATCAGGTCGAGGTGCGTGCGCGCCGGTGACTTGAGCCCGCGCAGCGCGCCGACGGCCACGGGGAAGAAGGCGAGGTAGGCCGCGATCACGGCCACCGAGTCCTCGCTCGTCCAGACGTGACCGAACAGGTCGATCTGCGAGCCCCACCGGCGCACGAGCGGGGCGATTGCGATCAGCGGCACCGTCTGGCTGAGCACGACCCACGGCAGGATCGCGGACTCGGCGATCCGGAAGCGGCACATGACCAGGGCGAGCAGCAGGCCGATCACGACGCCGATCACCCACCCCCGCGTGGCCAGGCCGAGGGAGAAGAGCCCGGCGTCCCACACAGCCTCGAAGGCGGTCGGCGAGCCCGCGAGGCTCGTGACCGGCTCACCGAACCGCTGGACCATCTCCCACGAGTGGGGCATGGCCAGGTCGGTCGTCCGCGGCAGGATCAGCGTCCGCTCACCGAGCCGGACCCCCTCTTCCGGTCCGAACGCCTTGTAGAGGTCCCAGACCGCCACGACCAGCCCGACGCCGAGGGCGCCGAGCAGGACGGGACGGATCCGGGTCCAGGTCGTCGTCACGCCTTGGCCACCAGGTGGTCGCGCAGGTGCGGCATGATCGACTCGCCGTAGACGCGCAGCGTCTCCTCCTTGTTGTCGTGCTGGAGGTAGACCGCGAACTGGTCCACGCCGATCGCCTTCAGCTCCTCGAGCTTGGCGACGTGCTGCTCGGGCGTGCCGAGGACGCAGAACCTGTCGACGATCTCGTCGGGCACGAAGTCGACGTGGTCGTTGTCGGCCTTGCCGTGGGTGTTGTAGTCGTAGCCCGTCCGCCCCCTGATGTAGTCCGTCAGCACCTGGGGGAAGTCGGCACTCTCGCCGTACTTCTCGACGATGTCGGCGATGTGGTTGCCGACCATGCCGCCGAACCAGCGGGTCTGGCCGCGCATGTGCTCCCACGACTCGGGCGTGTCCTCCCCGACGTACGCCGGAGCGGCGACGCAGAACGTCAGCGCGTCGGGGTCGCGGCCGGCGTCGGAGGCGGCCGTGCGGACCTGGTCGATCATCCACTTCGCGACGTCGACGTCGCCGAGCTGGAGGATGAACCCGTCGCCGGCCTCGCCCGCGGCCTTGAGCGCCATCGGCCCGTAGGCGGCGATCCACACCTCCAGCGAGGACGTGCGCGCCCACGGGAACTGCAGGGTGGCGCCGTTGACCTCGACGGGGCGGCAGTTGCCAAGCTCGCGGATCACGTGGGTCGCGTCGCGGACCTCCTTGAGCGTGCACGGCTTGCCGTTGAGGACCCGGACCGCCGAGTCGCCCCGGCCCATGCCGACGACGGTGCGGTTGCCGTACATCTCGTTGAGGGTCGCGAACACCGACGCCGTCACGGTCCAGTCGCGCGTCGCCGGGTTGGTCACCATCGGCCCGACGATCACCCGCCTCGTCTCGGCGAGGATCGCCGAGTAGATGACGTAGGGCTCCTGCCACAGCAGGTGGGAGTCGAACGTCCACACGTAGTCGAAGCCGTGCTCCTCGGCCTGCTTGGCCAGGCCGACGGTCCGCCACGCCGGTGGGTTCGTCTGCAGGACGACACCGAATTCCATCTTGCTCTCCTTCAGACGAGGTACTGCGTCAGGTCGCGCTTGAGGAACTGCCCGTGGCCCTTGGCGCCGTGATACTGGCCGTCCTCGACCAGCACCCGGCCGCGGGAGATGGTGACGTCGACGTGGCCGTCGATCTCGAAGCCCTCCCAGGCCGAGTGGTCCATGTTCATGTGGTGGGTCCTGCCCTCGCCCACCCCGATGGAGGTGTGGCCCTGCGGGTCGTAGACGACGATGTCGGCGTCGGCGCCGGGCTGGATGACGCCCTTCTTGCCGTAGAGCCCGAACATCCGCGCCGGCGTGGTCGCGATGAGCTCCACCCAGCGAGGCAGGGAGATCCGGCCGTCGACGACACCTTGGTAGAGCAGGTCGACGCGATGCTCCACCGAGCCGATCCCGTTGGGGATGGCGCGGAAGTCGTCCCTGCCGAGCTCCTTCTGGTCCTTCATGCAGAAGGGGCAGTGATCGGTGGAGACCATCTGGAGGTCGTTGGTGCGCAGGCCCTGCCACATCGCCTCGAGGTGGCCCTCCTCCTCGGAGCGCAGCGGCGTCGAGCAGACCCACTTCGCGCCCTCGAAGTCGCCCCACTCCGCGCTCTTCGCGCCGAGCTGCTTCTCCAGGGAGAGGTAGAGGTACTGCGGACAGGTCTCGCCGAAGACGTTCTTGCCCTTGTCGCGCGCCCAGGCGACCTGCTCGACGGCCTGCTTCGCGCTCATGTGCACGATGTAGAGCGGCGCCTCGGTGAGGTCGCTGAGCATGATCGCCCGGTGCGTCGCCTCCTCCTCCATCTGCCAGGCCCGCGCGATCCCGTGGTAGTAAGGAGCCGTCTTGCCGGACTCCGCCAGCTGGGCGGCGAGGACGTCGATCGCCGGCCCGTTCTCGGCATGCATCATCGTCAGGAGGCCCAATTCACGGGCCTTCTGCATGGCGCGGAGGATCTGCGCGTCGTCGGAGTAGAAGACGCCCGGATAGGCCATGAACAGCTTGTAGGACGTGATGCCCTCGTCGACGAGGGTCTCCATCGCCTTGAGCGACTCCTCGTCGACGCCGCCGATGATCTGGTGGAAGCCGTAGTCGATGTGGGCCTCGCCGCCTGCCATGCCGTGCCACGTCGCGAGGCCGTCCTCGACGCGCTCGCCGTACTTCTGCACGGCGAAGTCGATGACGGAGGTCGTGCCGCCCCACGCCGCCGCGCGGGTCCCGGTGTCGAAGTCGTCGGACGCCTGGGTGCCGCCGAACGGCAGGCTGAAGTGCGTGTGCGCGTCGATCCCTCCCGGGATGACGTACTTGCCCGTCGCGTCGATCACCTTGTCGGCGGTGATCGCCCCGAGCGAGCTGTTGCCGGGCTCGAGCAGCGCGACGATCTTCTCCTCGTAGACGAGGACGTCGGCGCGCATGGTGCCGGTCGCGTTCACGACCGTGCCGCCGCTGATCAGGATGGTGCTCATCGGGTCTCCTCCCCGCTCACGGCTTCGCGATCTGCGCGTACGAGTCCGGTCGCCGGTCGCGGTAGAACTGCCAGTCGTCGCGCATCTGCTGGACCATGTCGAGGTCGAGGTCGCGGACGAGCAACTCCTCCGACTCGCTGCTGCCGAGCTCGCCGACGAAGTTGCCGCGGGGATCGATCACCTGGCTGGTGCCGTAGAAGGTGACCGCCTCCTCGCCGTACTCGTTGTCCTCGCGACCCACGCGGTTGGGCTGGAGCACGAAGTAGCCGTTGGCGACGGCGGCGCACGGGCCCTCCACCTCCCACAGCCGGTTGGACAGCCCCGGCTTGGTGGCGTTGGGGTTGAAGACGATGTGCGCGCCGGCGAGGCCGAGCTCGCGCCAGCCCTCGGGGAAGTGGCGGTCGTAGCAGATGTAGGTGCCGACCTTGCCGACCGCGGTCTCGAAGACGGGATAGCCGAGGTTGCCGGGGCGGAAGTAGAACTTCTCCCAGAACTTCTCGACGTGCGGGATGTGGTTCTTGCGGTATTTGCCGAGGATCGTGCCGTCGGCGTCCACCACGACGGTGGTGTTGTAGTAGACGCCGGTCTGCTCCTCCTCGTAGATCGGCAGCACCATCACCTGGCCGAGCTCCTTCGCCAGCGCGGCGAAGCGCTGCACGATCGGGCCGTCGGCCGGCTCTGCGTAGCGGTAGTACTTCTGGTCCTGCGTGATGCCGAAGTAGGGCCCGTAGAAGAGCTCCTGGAAGCACATCACCTGCGCTCCCTGGGCGGCCGCGTCCCGCGCGAACTTCTCGTGCCGGTCCAGCATCGAGTCCTTGTCGCCGGTCCAGGTGGTCTGGCTGATGGCAGCACGAACGATCGTCACGGTCCCTCCCGGGGGGTCGCTTCAGGGTGATGGGTCTCCTCGAAGAACTGTTATCTTCCGGATTGAACATTTCGCTCCCATTTCCCCGTTGTCAAGAGGTGTCGCATGTTCTCCGACCTCGCGGACCGCTCACCGCGCGGAATCGCCGGCGCCGTCAGCCGCGCGATCCGGGCCGGGGAGCTGGTGTCCGGGGACCGGCTGCCGACCGTGCGCGACGTCGCCGCCGAGCTCGGCGTCTCCCCCGCGACGGTGTCGGCCGCGTGGCAGGCGCTGCGCCGGACCGGGCTCGTGACGTCCCGCGGTCGGGCTGGCACCTTTGTGTCCGGCGAGCCGGTCCGCTGGCTCTCACCGCGCCAGCGCGACCTGATGGGCTCCGGCCCCGACCATCCCCGCTTCGACCTCTCCCGCGGTACGCCGGACCCGGACCTGCTGCCCGCCCTCGGCCCCGCGTTGCAGCGGGTCTCCGCACGAGCCGGGACGCTGACCTACCAGGAGCAGCCCGTGCTGCCGGCCCTGCGCGACGTCCTCGTCGCCGCGTGGCCCTACGACGCCCCATCGCTCACCGTCGTCGACGGCGCCACCGACGCGATCGCCCGGGTGCTGGAGCAGGTCGTCGGCTATGGCGACCGGGTGGTGCTCGAGTCCCCCGGCTTCCCGCCGTTCTATGACCTGGTCGAGGCGCTGGGTGCCGAGGTCGTGCCCGTCGAGCTCGACGGCGAGGGCATCCGGCCGGCCTCGTTGCGGGCGGCGCTTGCCCGCAAGCCGGTCGCCGTCGTCCTTCAGCCACGCGCCCACAACCCGACCGGCGTCTCGACCACCGCCGCGCGCGCCGAGGCGATCGCCCGCGTGCTGAAGCGGGCGGCCACGACGCCGTGGGTGGTCGAGGACGACCACTGCGCCGGCATCAGCGGAGCGCCGGTCGTGACCCTGGCCGAGTGGCTGCCCGGCCACGTCGTGCACGTCCGGTCCTACTCCAAGTCCCACGGCCCCGACCTGCGGATCGCGGCCATGAGCGGCCCCCCGGCACTCCTCGATCCCCTCGTCGCCCGCCGCATGCTCGGCCCCGGCTGGACCTCCCGGATGGTGCAGACCATCCTGCTCGACCTGCTGACGTCGTCCACGCCGCTCGACGAGGTCGGCGAGGCCCGCCGCCAGTACTTCGCCCGCCAGCGCACCCTGGTCGACGCCCTCGCCGCCCACGGCGTCACTGTGCCGCAGCCCGACGGCATCAATCTCTGGCTTCCGGTGCGCGACGAGCGGGCGGCCGTCACCCACCTCGCCGCCGCCGGCATCCGGGTCACTGCCGGCTCGGTCTTCCAGGCACAGCCCGGCGGCGCCCCCCACGTCCGGGTCACCGCCGGCGCGTTGCACCCCGAGGACGCCCCCGGCGTCGCGGCCGCGCTCGCCGAGGCGGCCGGCTGGGAGCGGCGACCGACGGTGGCTACCCGCCCTCCGACAGGGGCAGCCGGACGGTCGTCGTGAGTCCCCCACCCTCCCGGGCGACCACGGAGAGCGTCCCACCGTGGGCCAGGACGATCCGGTCGACGATGGCCAGGCCCAGACCCACCCCGGCATGCTCGGTCTGGGCCCGTTCGTTGCCCCGCTGGAACGGCTCGACGAGGGTCGCCACCAGGGCGGGGTCGAGGCACTCGCCCGTGTTCTCGACGGTGAGCACGGCTGCCGCGTAGTCGAAGGCGACCCCCGTGGAGATGCCCGTGGAGATGCCCGTGGGGATGCCCGTGGAGATGCCCGTGGAGATGCGTAGTCGCCCGCCGGCCGGGAGGTTGTGGACGATCGCGTTGTGGACCAGGTTCGTGACCAGTTGAGCCACGAGGGCAGGGGAGCCGGGTGTCACGGCGGCGTCGGTGGTCGACTCGATCGTGATGCCGCGCCGCTCGGCGAGCGGGAGCAGCGTCTCGACCGCCTCCTCGGCGGCCAGTGACAGGTCGACCGGCTGGTCGTCGATGCGCGCCTCCGCACGACTGAGCAGGAGCAGCGCCTCGACCAGGGCGATCGCGCGGCCGTTGACCGACTGCAGTCGATCCATCAGCTCGTCGACGTCCCGGTCGGGCTCGCGCTGCGCAACCTCCAGCAGGGTCTGGGTGATCGCCAACGGCGTCCGCAGCTCGTGTGACGCGTTCGCCGCGAACCGCTGCTGCTCGGCCACGTGCGCCTCGAGCCGGGCGAGCATGGTGTCGAACGCGTCGGCGAGCTCACGGAACTCGGCCCCACGGCCGGGCAGGTCGACGCGGTGGGAGAGGGAGCCGGCCGAGGCCAGGCGGGTGGCCCGGGTGATCCTGTCCAGTGGGGCGAGCATCCGCCCGGCGAGGAGCCACCCTCCGACCAGTCCGACCACGAGCAGGAAGCCCAGCATGAGTGCGGCCTTCGGGGCGAAGGCCTCCCAGAGGTCGGAGCGACCGGGGATGAAGAGGGGCCGGTCCGGGAAGCCGGGGCCCTCCGGGACGGCGGTGTCGGAGACGGTGACCGCGTCCGCCGGCACGTAGCGCAGGAGGAAGACCCACACGACGGCCAGCAGTCCTGCGCCGGCGACGAGGACGAACCCGGCATAGCTGAGCGCGAGGCGCAGCCGGACGCTGGGCCCCCGCTCCCGCCTGGTCGCCCGCACGGGGCCCCTCCTGGCCGTCACCGGTCGGCCTCGGCTCCCGGGCCGACCGCATCCTCGATCCGGTAGCCGACGCCCGGCACCGTGGCGATCAGTGCCGGGTGCCCGAGCCGCTTGCGCAGGGCCGAGATCGTGATCCGCACGGCGTTGGTGAAGGGGTCGGCGTGCTCGTCCCAGGCCCGCTCCAGCAGCTGCTCGGCGCTGACGACGCCGCCCTCGGCCGCCACCAGGACCTCGAGCACGGCGAACTGCTTGCGCGTCAGCGCGACGTACCGGCCGTCACGGTAGACCTCGCGCCGGAACGGATCGAGGCGCAGCCCCGCGATCTCGCGCACCGGTGGGCGAAGGTGCGCCCGCCGCCGGTCGAGCGCGCGCAGACGCAGCACCAGCTCGCGGAGCTCGAACGGCTTGGTGAGGTAGTCGTCGGCGCCCAGCTCGAAGCCGGAGCTCTTGTCGTCCAGCCGGTCCGCGGCGGTCAGCATCAGGATCGGCATGCCGACCCCGGAGGCGACGATGCGCCGGGCGACCTCGTCGCCGGACGGGCCCGGGATGTCGCGGTCCAGGACCGCGATGTCGTAGGTGGTGGTGGCGAGCAGCTCGAGCGCGACGTCACCGTCGCCCGCGACGTCGGCCGCGATCGCCTCGAGGCGCAGGCCACTGCGGATGGCCTCGGCCAGCAGGGGTTCGTCCTCGACGACCAACACGCGCACGGCTCCGACCCTAGGCCCTGCCCGCATTTCGTCGACGTATCGATTTCCGCAGACGCTGTGGCAACGCCGACCTCCCTTGACTGGCCGCATGGTCCCTCCTGTTCGCCGGCAACGCGTCCGGACTCGTGTCGTGCTCCCGCTCGTCCTCGCGGCGGCGCTGGTAGCGGCGTGCGCGGCGTCCGTCGGGCACGTCCCTGCCGCCCTCGACCCGTCGTCCTTCGGGGACGTCCTCCACCGCGACGGGGTCGACCGACTCGGTGTCGAGGACGGGCTGGTGCCCGACGGTTCGTCGCCGTTCGACGACATCCCGGCCCTGTCCCGGCTGGATGCCGATCTGCTCGACGCGCTTCGCGCGGCGGCAGCCGACGCGGCGCAGGACGGGATCCGACTGGTCGTGACCAGCGGCTGGCGATCCACGCGCTACCAGCAGCGGCTGTACGACGAAGCGCTCGCCGAGCACGGCTCCGAGGCCGGTCGGTGGGCTGCCCGACCGGGGACCTCGGTCCATGAGACGGGTGGTGCGGTCGACCTCGGCCCGGTGGATGCCCAGCACTGGCTGGAAACCTACGGCGCCGGCCACGGACTGTGCCGCACGTACGACAACGAGCCCTGGCACTACGAGCTGCGCCCCGAGGCGGTCTCCCGCGGCTGTCCGGCGACGTACGCCGATGCCTCGGCCGACCCCCGGCTGCAGTCGTGACGCCCGGGCAGCCCGGCGGGGAGCAACGCCGCAACGTGCTGGAGATCCTGGTCCACTCCTACCCCGGCCTGGTCGTCATCGCCCTGACCACCGTCCCTCTCGCGGTCGCGGCGCTGTGGACCCTGACCCGCTGGCGGCGCCGCCACGACGTGCCCGCAGGAACGGCGCGGCGGCGCTCGGCGGTCGAGGTCGCGATGGTCTGGGCGACGCTGCCGTTGGTCGCGATGACCCTGGTCCCGGGACCGGATGCCGGCTCGACGGCCGGCGCGGTCAGCCTCGAGCCGCTGCGGGACCTCGCGACGATGCCGCCCTTCCAGGTGGCCGGCAACCTGGCGATCCTCGCGCCGGTCGGCCTCCTCGCCCCGCTGCGGTTCCCGGCGCTGGCGTCGATCGGGAGGATCACCGTGCTGGCGGCGACCGGCTCTGCGCTGATCGAGGTGGCGCAGTACGCCCTGCGACTGGACCGGGTGTCCTCGGTCGACGACGTCCTGCTCAACACCGCCGGCGCCGTCCTCGCTGCGCTGGTCTCGCGGCCGTGCTGGTCGGGGCGCAAGCCGGGCGGGTCCACCGCGCGGGCCGCTCAGTCGGGTCGGTCGACGATCCCGGCGACGCGGTCGAGGTACTGGAGCAGGTCGTGAGCGGCGAGCTCGACCCGCTTGTGGCGCCACTCGGCGGCCCGGTAGACGCAGGCGATCAGCCCGCTGCGGTGGACACGCCGGAAGTCGCCGTAGACGAAGGCGTGGCGGGCCTTCGTCTCGTCGTTGGCGCCGGCGGTGAGGCCCAGATACCAGGCGGCGTACTCCTCCCACGAGCGCCGCTCGAGGAACCCGTTGCCCGCCTCCGCGTCGGGCTGCACGTCGCCCCAGTCGCTGTCGAGGACGTACTGCCGGGCGTCGATGAGGGCGCGGGCCTTCGCGACGGCACGGTGGTTGACGGTGTAGCGGGCCATCGGGCCTCCCGAGTGCTGCGGCGACACCTCGAGGGTGCCACAACGGCGAGCGGCCCCGGGGTCAGGCGGGAGGGTCGAGCCGTAGCGCGGCGACGACCTCGCCGAAGCGCTGGAGGAAGGCCCGCTCATCGAGACGCTTGCGGCGCATCCATGCGGTGACCTCGTCGTTGCACTTGCTCGCGTTGCAGGAGCGACCGTCGTCCGTGTCGCCACGGGCCGATCCTGCCGGGTCCGGGAGACGCCGCACGGCCCGGCTCGCCGAGGCGAGCCGGGCCGTGCGGATGGAACGCGTGGACTGATCAGATCAAGCCGGTTCGACCTGCCTCCTACGGCGAACGATCAGCACTCCGCCGACGAGGAGGGCAAGAGCGGCGAGGGAGGATCCGACAAGCGGATCGAGGATCGGCCACTCCGCCATCGGACCGACCGTCACCGTGAGAGTCGACGGAACGACCTGGCCCGAGGTGTCGGTGATCTGGTAGCCGATCGGCTCATCGGTCCCCGTATAGCCCTCCGCCGGCGTGAACGTGATCTGACCGTCCACCACCTCGTAGACGCCGTCCGTCGTCGTCACCGACGTCACCGGCTCGTTGCTCGCCGGGTCGATCAGCAGGAGCGTGGTCGGGTCGAAGGTGGAGCCGGTGGACGGTTGATCGTTGGTGACAGGGTCGATGGTCAGGGGCACGCCGGCAACCGTCGACGCCGTGTCGGGCTCGGCCGTGGGCTGGTCGAAGATGCTGATGCGCACCATCGCGGTCGAGCAGCTCGTCGAGTCCGCGGTCTGGCAGATCTCGTAGGTCAGCTCATAGACGGCCGCCTCGGTGCCCGGCGGCACGGTGACGGTGCCGTCGGGGTTGAGGATCGCGCCAGCGAGGCCACCCTCATCGGTCAGGGTGAAGGTCACGTTCTCGGTGGTCGCGGGTTCAGCGCCAACGGTGTCGTTGATGAGCACGGAGGGCGTCGTACCGCCTGCGGTGGAGATCGCGCTCGCGGTGAAGTCGTCGTCCATCGCGTTGATCGGGACGTTGATCGGGATCAGGTAGTCCTCGACCTCACCGGCGTAGTTGGTGAGCTGGCCAGTGGTGGTGACCGGTTGCGCCCACAAGCCGACCGGACTCGCGACCGACGCTCCAGTCGCGAGCGGCTGGAGCGATGCCTGAGCGAGGCGAAGGCGGAGCAAGGAGCCGCCTTCCGGCGAGCTCCGGACGTCCCCCGGCACGGTCCAGGTGAGCGTCCGGTTCCCCGTGGCGGCGAGGAACTGCGACGTCGGGTTCGAAGCCTCGTCGGCCTCGAACTGGCCGTTGCCGTTCCAGTCGATGAATCCCCTGAGCTGCAGGACTGCGTTTCCGTGCCGGGTGATCGGCACGGCCAGCGAGTACGTCTGCCCAGCGACGACGCCGCTGATGGCGGGCGGCGTCGAGAAGGCGTCGTCGTTGTCGCCGGTCGCGGTGGCATTGGACCGCGCCGTGCCCTCGAACGTCTGGCCGGCACCGAGGGTGGCCAGCCCCGATGTGAAGGTGGCCGGCGTGAAGCCAGCGAAGAGCGGGGTCCGCACGGCCGGGTCGCCCACGGCGGCCGGCGCCGGGATGACCCCGCCGGTGATGGTGGGCCGCACCAGGTAGCCCGCGTCGCCGTAGGACGTCGGTCCGTCGGAGTACTCCTGCGGCAGCATGACGCCGACCGCGAGAGCACTGGTGCCGCCGCCCTTCATCGCGACCCTGGCGTGGTCGGCACTGACGTAGGAGACAGCCGTCGGTCCGCTGGCGCACAGACTCGTGTTGGAGAAGCGGACCTGCGTTCCGGTCGTCGATTCGTCGTACTGCACCGTGGTCGCGTCGGCGTTGATGTCGCCCGTGCAGCCCGCGGCCCGGGTGCGGTCGATCACCTGCACGGTGGCGGGCGACTGGGCGGTGATCTGCACCCACTCGTTGCTCGCCGACTGCTCGGCATCGGCCATGACGAGGCCCGGGAGTGCGTAGGGCTCGCCGTCGAATGTCGCCGAGCAGGAGAGGTCGAAGGATGCGGTCGCACCCGAAACCGACAGACCGTTGACCAGTCCGGTGCCGCGATAGAGCGCGTTGATCCCTGATCGGCCCCAACTGGTCGGGTTGTAGACGCGGACGTTGCGGTCCAGATTGCTGACCGTGCAGGTCGTCGCAAGCGTATGGCCGCCGACTGAGGTGGTGTTGGTGACCGTGAACGGTGATCCGGCCGTCAGGACCTGCCCGGCCACCCCCCACTCGAACCAGTCGACCGAGCCGACGTATGCACCGCTGCCCTCCGTCGCATACTGGGCGGACGCGGGTGGGTGACCACCCACGAGCAGGGCGCCCAGGCAGGCCGTCGCGAGCGCGCTCGCCGCCAGGCGGCGGGGGATCTTCCTCATCGTTCACTCCCATGAACTCGTCGTTGCTGGTTCGTCGCAGGAGGATGTCTCCGACGTGCGACCGGCCAGCGGTTCCGGCAACTCAACGGCGACGGTCCGACGGCGACATGGGGAGGTCACCGTCTTCAGCCTTGTTTTCACCCTGAGCCGGGACGGAGGCTCAGCGAAGGAAGGAGAAGTCCCACAGATGGGTGCCGAGGATGCTCGCCTGGCTCGACGAGACCGAAGCGCCGGCGTCCCGCTCGGCCGCCTGGATCGCGGGCTGGAGACGATCGACCAGGTCGGGGCGGACCCACACGTTGACGTAGTAGCCCCGGTCGAAGGCCGGACCGCTGAAGAAGACGAAAGCGCTGTCCTCAGCCCATCTCTGCGCTACGCGTTGGCCGAGCGTCGCGGTGAACTCGCCGGTCCGCTCGATCGTGGACGAGGCCAGGACCACCACGCCGACGCCGGCGGCCTCGAGGTCGCTCGCGCCAAAGGTCCCCTGCACGACACGAAGGTTGGTCCGGCCTTGGAGCTCGACGACATCGGTGTCCTGGGCGAACGAGAGGGCGCCGGCGTCGGCGACAGCGACCGTGGCGCCCGCTTCGTGGATCGCCACCCCGATGGCCTCGTGGGCTGCCGCGAGACGGTGCCGATAGGTCGCGACCGAGATCAGGTGGTCGACAGGCATCCACGACACGATCACGACCAGACCGAGGGCCGCGATGCCGGTCGCGCCGTGGTCCTTGCTGACCAGCCGGGTGCCGGCACCCACGATCACCATCACCATGCCGGCGAGGACGACGGTCTGCGACGCGGCAGCGGAGCCGAGCGACTGCATGCTCGCCACAGCTGTCACGGCAACGGCGCCCAGGGCCCAGCCGTCGCCGCCTCGCAGGCTGCGTTGCAACAGGTCGGTCCGCACGGGCCGCGACAACACGACTGCGGCGACCGGGAAGGCCGCCTGCCACAGGTAGCGGTTCGCAAAGTCGGTGGTGAGATCGAAGACGCCGTAACCGAGGAGGACGCCGGCACTCGTCAACGCCAGCACGAGCGGGGTCATGTCCTGCCGTGAGGTCCGAGCATCTGGCGTCTGGTCGTCCGCGGTCGCGGACGTGGATCCCCTGCTGAGCACCAGCACCAACACGAGGAGAGCGACCAGCACGACCCCCGTCAGCGCTGCGACCAACGGCGTCTCGACCTGGTCGGCGATCGATCCGCCGGAGGTCGCCGCGCGGAGGCTGTCGGGCCACAACGACCCATAGAAAGCCCCCCGCGCCGTCCAGTACGCCGCCGCGAAGCCCCCCACGGTCAGCACACCGACCGCTCGTGCGCGCCCGCGTCGGACCGCCAGTGCCCAGGCCACGGCTGCCAGAGCGAAGACGAGACCCTCGGGGCGCAGCAGGACGAGCAGGCAACAGAGCAGGTGCCCCAGCGGCCCGAGTCCTCCGCGCACATAGAGACGCGCGAACACCACCGCGATCACGACCGCGAACGGAACTGACTCGATCCCGGAGAAGAGCTGGATGAAGAACACGGGGCTGAGCAGTGCTGCTCCGCGCAGCACAAGGAGCTGCCGCCGACCCAGTCCGAGCTGTCTGGTCCAGAGGAGATAGCCCGCGAGAGTCAGGACGCCGACCAGCTTGAAGAAGAGTTCGGTCGAGATGCCGACCAGAGCCGGCACCGCAGCGAGCAAGGCGTGGACCGGACTGGTGTAGCCCTCGGTGCGCGGCCCGTTCGGGTTCCAGCACCAACAACCCCGCTCGACCAGCTGTTCGCCGTAGCGCCAGGTGATGAAGGCAGTGTCGTCGGTGAACCTGACGAACACGAACGCCAGCACCAGTCCGACGAGTGCGACCAGCCAGCCGGCGGGCGATCCCGCGCTGAGCCGTCTCAGGCGAGGGCGAGGCATCTTCACCGCAGCACGCTGGCATCCGCGGATGGCAGTGTCCGTCGAAGGGGATCGCGTTCATCCCGAGCTTCATCCTCCCGCCCCTCGGGATGAAACCCGGCTGAAAGCCTGACCGAGGCAGTCACCCCCACCCCGGGGCGCTGTTTGCCTCGGTGGGTGCGGCGTTACCCCGGGACGCCCGACGACGTGGGAAGCAGGGACATCGGCATGTACGGCGGCAAGGGGCCACTCGGCGCGGTCGGAGGCGTGGCAGCACTGCCGGCGACGGGTGTCGGCTTCTCCCCGGTCCTCTTCATCGCACTGGCGCTCGCCTTGATCCTGGCAGGACTGCTGATCGTGCGCTCCCACCGCATCGCCATCGCGAATGCGGCCGCATCGAGCGCGACCGTCGAACTGTCGGCAAGGCCCTGGCGCAAGGGGTAGAGGATGCAGCTGTTCCGGTCGGCCGAGGCCACGTCGCTGTTGCTGGTGGTCATCTTCCTCACCTACTTGACGTCGATCGTCGTGTCCTACTTCCGGCAGGGCCGCAACCTGCCGGGCAACGTCGAGGACTTCGACTTCCACATGTTCGTCCCGGCACGCGACGAGGAGGCCGTGATCGGCCAGACCATCGACCGCCTACGTGAGGACTTCGAGACAGCCCACGTGTGGATCGTCGATGACGCGAGCGACGACCGGACCGGGGACATCGTGCGCGGGCGGGCCGCTCACGACCCACAGGTGCACCTGGTCTCCCGCGTGCGACCCGATGCCCGCACCGGCAAGGGCGACGCGCTCAATGCCGCCTACGCCCGGCTGGACGAATTCCTGCCGGCCGACACCGACCGCACCGCGCTGGTGGTCTGCGTCGTCGACGCCGACGGCCACCTCGCGCCGGACATCCTCCATCACGTCGCCTCCGACGCCGTGATGGGCGATCCGAGCGTCGGCGCGGCCCAGGTCTCGGTGCGGATGCGCAATCGTGATGACCGCACTCCGCTGCCGGGCCGCGGGCGGGTTGCCAACTTCCTGTCCCGCTATCTCGTGCGGATGCAGGACGTCGAGTTCCGTACGGCGATCGCGGCCATGCAGGCGCTGCGGGCTCGCACTCGATCGGTCGGTCTGGGCGGCAACGGCCAGTTCACCAGGCTCTCGGTGCTCGACGAGATCAAGCAGCACTACGGCGAGCCGTGGCACGGGTCGCTGCTCGAGGACTATGAGCTCGGCGTGCACGTGATGCTCGCGGGCTACGAGAACAAGTACATCAACGACACCTACGTCAGCCAGGAGGGCCTCACGGACTTCCGCCGGCTGGTGACCCAGCGGACCCGCTGGTCGCAGGGCAACATCCAGTGCATCAAGTACTTGCCCGAGATCGTCCGTTCGCGGCACTTCACCTCGGCTGCGGTGCTCGAGGCCGGCTACTACCTGCTGCTGCCGCTGATCCAGCTCCTCGGCATGGTCGTCTGGCCGATCGTTGCCTGGTTCCTGGTGCAAGGCACCCTCGATCAGGGCTCCACGGGGATCGTCGAGTGGGGCCGTGACTCGTGGCCGCTGATCCTGCTGATGGTCGTTCTCGGTGTGCTGCCGTTCGCGATGTGGGGCCCCGTCTACAAGGTGCGGTGCGAGCCCGACGCGAGCTGGCTCAAGGCCTGTGCCTGGGGCATCGGCATGTTCGTCTACATCTACTACCTCTACCTGACCGTGCCCCGTGCGATGTATCGGGTGATGCGCGGCAGGTCGGGCTGGGCGAAGACCCGCCGCAACGCCGAGGACCTGACCGTGGGTGTCACGGCCCTGGAGGCCTGACCATGGCTGAGCGCTACCGCCGTCCCGCGTCAGCCGAGGTCCACGAGGTCGGTCCTCTCGCACGCGCCGGTCGCTGGGTGTTCGCGCTGAGCCTGGTGGGCGCCGCCGTCTTCGGCGCACTCCAGGAGGCCCGCTTCCGAGTGCTGGAGGCGACGATCGCCCAACAGTGGATGGGCGGGCCGCTCGAGGGCAGCGTGCGCCGGTTCGAGGACCTCCTCTACTTCCCGTGGGTCAATGGCCCGGCCGTCGGCCTGCAGATCACCTCCGAGTGCACCGTCATCCTCCTGATCGCCCCCGTGGTCGTCGTCGCCGCGGTGCTGTGCGCCCTCACCCGCTTCCAACTGCTCCGCGTGGCGGGCGGCCTCATCGCCGGAGTCGCCCTGCTGATGATCGCCAACCAGATCCGGCTCCTCGTGATCGCCTTCTCGGTCCAGACGTGGGGCTGGGCCGGCTACGACGTCAGCCACAAGTTCGTCGGCACGGTCATCGGGCTCGTCGGCTTCACCCTCGCCGTGCTCCTGATGCTCCGCGTCGCCGCCGGATCAGATCGCTCTCGTCGCCGCGATCGGAGCCTGGCGTGAGCGGCGACCTGGCCGGTCGGGTGGCCGTGGTCCTCGGCACCCGCCCCGAGATCATCAAGCTCGCCGGTATCGTGCGCGCGCTCGGAGATCGAGGCTACGTCGCTCACACCCAGCAGCACTACGACCCGGGCCTGTCGAACGTCTTCCTCGACGGCTTCGACCTGCCGCGACCCGAGATCACGGTCACCGGCGTCGGCGGATCCGGACGCGCCAGCCAGTTCGCGCGGATCCTCGACCAGCTCACTGCGGCGTTCGAGCACCAGCCACCGGCGGCAGTGATCGTCCAGGGCGACACCAACACGGCTGCAGCCGCCGCGCAGGCGGCGCACTTCCTCGCCATCCCTGTCGTCCATGTCGAGGCAGGCCTGAGGTCGTTCGACCGGGCCATGCCCGAGGAGATCAACCGGATGTTGATCGGTGTCATGGCCGACCTGCACTGCGCTCCGACGGATCAGGCGCGGGTCCACCTGCTCGCCGAGGGAGTCGACCCCGCGCGGATCGTCGTCACCGGCAACACCGTCATCGAGGCCACCCTCGAGATGCTCCCCGACGCCGCGGAGAGGGCGAAGGTGCTGTCCCGTGTGGGCGTCGCGGACGAGGGGTTCGTGCTCGCCACCATCCACCGCCCCGAGAACACCGACTCACCCGAGCACCTCGCAACGATCCTCGGCGCGCTGCAGGGCATCGGCCTTCCGGTCGTCATGCCCCTGCACCCCCGCACGCTCGCACGGGTCAACTCCTTCGGTCTGCGTGACCTGCTCGGCGGCATCAACGTGATCGAGCCCACCGACAGCGCGACCTTCCTCGCACTTGCTGCACACGCTCGCCTCCTCGTCTCCGACTCCGGCGGCGTGCAGGAGGAATGCACCGTGGTGAAGCGTCCGCTCATCGTGATCCGCAACAGCACCGAACGACCTGAGGCCATCGATGCCGGGTTCGCCCGGCGCCTGCTGCCCGACGGCTCCCTTGCCACCGGCCTGCGCGAGGCCGCGAGTGATCCGGAGTGGATCCGGTCACTGGCCGACCTGGAATCGCCGTACGGCGACGGGACGGCAAGCGCGCAGGTCGTGGCGGCCCTCGACGCCTTGCTGCGCCAGCGCGCCTGACGCGTCTCCGCCCCGACCAGACCGGGTGGAGGGGCAGCGGGACCGAGCCGCGATGAAGGCCGGGATGAAAGCCAGGATGAAAGCCGGGCCATCATCCGCGTTTTCACCCTTTACTTTCCCTTGCGCGCGAAGATGGTCCGGTCGGCCGCGCCCAGACGGTCCCCGCGCACGAAGGCAACGCCCTCCCCCATGCTCGCTCTCAGCCCCGTTCCGGCGGACCGCCCGGCTCGCTCCAGTGGGAGCCGACCGTGAGCGACCAGACCCTGCGGCGCAACCGTCTTCTCGACCGCCTCGAGGACACCTCGTGGCAGATGTACGTGCTGTCCGCGCCGAGCGGATTCGGAAAGACGACGCTGCTGCGCTCATGGGTCGGCGACATCGGTTCCTCCGTGCCGGTGGCGTGGGTGTCCCTCGCCGCCGACTCCGACAATGTGGCTGGCTTCTGGCGCCGTGTGGTGAGCACTGCCCGACGGCTGGGGCAGTTCGAGGATCGCGAACTCGCGGAACTCATCGACAGCACCGAGGACCCGGTGCCCGCGGTCGGTCGCTTCATCGACGCGGCCGGGCCCCGCGTGCTCGTGCTCGACAGCTACGAGAACCTCCGCGGAGCCACCGCCCAGATCGACGTGGACCTGCTGCGGTTGCTCGATCATGCGCCCGAACTTCGGGTCGTCATCACCACCCGCGGCCGCACCGGACTCGCCGACGGGGGTGCGGCACTGGACTCGCGGCTCCGGCTGCTGACCGAGCGCGAGCTCGCCTTCACTGCCGACGAGACCGCGGCCTTTCTGAGGTCGGCCGTGAGCCCCGAGGACAGCGAGAGTCGGATCCTGCGAGCCCATCTCGACACCAACGGATACCCCCTCGCCCTGAGAGCCACGCGCCTCGCGTTGACGCGACGCGCGGACCTGCCGACGACGGAGACCGTCGACTGGCGAGCAATGGTCGCCGACTATCTCAAGCAGCAGCTCGCCGGATCACCGGCCCACGAGTTCGTGCGACGCACGTCGGTGCCGCCGTACGTCGACGCGGAGCTCGCCGAGCATCTCGGCGGCGCCGACGCGGCAGCCCTGATCGCCGACCTCGAGTGGAACGGGTTCGGCCGATGGATCCCCTACGCGCGGGGGAGGTCGGTGTTCCAATACGTCGAGTCGGTGCGCGACGTCTTCCTGACCGACCTGCGCGAGAACGACCCGAGGACCTTCTACCGCTCGGCCAGCATCTCCGCCTCGTGGCTGCTTGCCAACGACGAGCACGAGTTGGCCCTGTCACTGGCCATCGACGCCACGAACTACGCCTTGGCCGAGTCGATCTTCTTTTTTAATGATACGGCGACCACCGAGATNCCATCGACGCCACGAACTACGCCTTGGCCGAGTCGATCTTCCGCACGGTCGTGGTGGCGAACCCCGAGAGCTACACGACGGATCGTCTCGGCGCCCACCTCAGCCGGATTCCGCGCTCGGTCCTGCTCCGATCTCCGGTTCTCGCCTTTGCCTACGGTCTGGCGCAGCTGAGCAATGTCGGGACACGAGCGGGAGCGGCCGAGGCATTGCGGACCCCGGCGCTGCACTCCGTGGAGCGTCAGGCGGGCCTCTCCGCCACTGAGGTCGCACTGCACCACGTCTTCAAGGCAGGCAGCCTGCGTTGGATCGGTCGTTTCGCGGACTCCGCCGCTGCGGCGGACGTGGGCATGGCTCACTTCCATTCGCTGGGACGTGATGATCGCGACGCGCTCGGCGAGGTGGGGCCGGTGGCGCTGCGCCACCACGCCTACTCGCTTTTCCAGGTCGGCCGTTTCGCCGAGGCGCAGCGGATCGTCGACCTCGCCATCAGTGCAGCCGGCCGCCCGTGGAGCCGCAACTACACGTTGGTCTACGGCCTCGGGCTCAGCGCGTTCGAGGGCCGTGTTCCCGCCGCTCGCGCCACCGCGAGCCTGATCGATCCCGACAAGTGGCCGCACGATCACGCCCACTCCTACATGAACGCGCTCGGCCGGATCGGGCAGGCCACGCTCCTCCTCGACGACTTCGACTTCGACGGCGCCCTCGCTCAGTTCGACGACTGTGAGGCGTTCCTCCACACGGCCGAGTTCTGGCCGCTCATCAACTGGGTCTTCGCCCACGCCCGGCTCGGTCTCGGCGCCGTCGGCACCGAGACTCACCGCCTCCACGAAGCGGTCTTCGCCGCACAGCCCCCTCCCGGGATCGGTGACAGCGTCGCCACGGCTGCCCTGCTCAACATTCTCGCGATCTCCTGGTTCGCGGCCGGCAACCGCAAGCAGGCACTCGACGTGCTGAAGCAGCGCCAGACCCACAACGGCCAGCTCGCGCCGGCCGAGGCCCTGTCCCGGATGACAACGGGCAACCCTGATGCCGTGCTTCGCGACCTGCCCGCGCTCGAAGCCAGGACCGGCCACACCGTCCGCTCCACACTGGCCACCCTCACCGTGGCCGCGGCGGCCGCCGTGCAGACCGAGCGCGCGGAAGTGGCCGCCACGCTGCTGCGTCGCATTGCCGCGCTGCACGAGTGCCATGGCCCGCGCCTGCAGTTGATGTACCTGTCCTCGGACGACCTCGCGGCCCTGCGTGCGTTCGCCAGCGACCTGGGCGAGCCGGCTGCGGTGGCCCACTTCGCGGGCCGGGTCTCTCCGGGCATCGCTCGGTGGCAGCTGGTCGAGCCGGCCACCGCGGCATTGAGCCGGCGCGAGCAGATCGTGCTCGAGGCGATGTTGCGGTTCGACTCCCGGGCCGATCTCGCTGAAGCGCTCCACGTCTCCGAGCACACGGTCAAGAGCCAGCTCCGCTCGATCTACAAGAAGCTGGGCGTCAACAACCGCGACGCGGCCATCGAACGCGCGATCACCCTCGGTCTCTTCGGCGACCGTCGCCGGGAACTGCGGTGACGGACCCGTCACAGCGACAGCTGGTCCTCACTCTCTGCGTCGCTGAAGTCTTCCTGCTCGGCTGCTCCTTCTCCGGCGCCACTGTCGCGCTGCCGGTGCGCATCGACGACATCAGATCGTCGATGCGAGCGGAGTCGATCCTGGGCCTGACGCTCGCGGTCGGCGGCCTGGCCGCCATCCTGTCCGCTCCGATCTTCGGGTGGCTCAGCGACCGGACCTATCGCACTACGGGGCGACGCACGCCATGGATCGTCGGCGGCACCGCTGCGGCGACCCTCGCCCAGGCCGCCCTGATCGCCGCGGACTCCCCCGCCGCGATGGTCCTTGCCTGGACCGCGACCCAACTCGGCATCACCGCCGCCGTCTCAGCGCTCTACGGCGCTGTCCCCGACCTTCTCGGCAGGGCCGCGTGGCCCCAGGTGGCAGCGTGGTTCGCGGGCTCGGCGACCGGTTCGATCGCGCTCGGCGCGGGTGTCGCGGCCGTGCTGCCGAAGGAGCCCGTCGTGCTGTTCACGGCTCTTCCGATGGTCTCCCTGGTCGTGGTCGCGGCGTGCGCGCTTCGCCTGGGACGCGTCTCCCGTGCACGCCGGCGCTCGCTTCCGGCCCGCGTGCGCGGCAAGATCAGCGCTCCGGACGGCTTCTGGCGACTGTGGGTCCAACGCCTCGTCGCCCAGAGCGGGTGGGCCGCGACGGCTCTGTTCGGCGTCCACCTGTTGGAGAGGCGTGCCGGCCTGGACACCGACAGCTCGGCGACGATCGTCGGGATCGCGGGCATCATCGCTGCCCTGCTCGGGCTGCTGGCTGCGGGCCTCCTCGCCCGGTGGATCGTCGCTCACGTCGGCTACCGTCCCGCGCTCGTGACCGGACTCAGCGTCATCGTCCTGGCGTGCATCGCGCTGTCCTTCACGACGTCGGCGCCCGGCTACATCGCGGCGACGTCACTGGCCGGGATCGGCGTCGGGATCTTCAACGCCCTCGATCTCACCCTGGTGCTCCACGTGCTCCGGGCCGGCGAGGAAGGACGGTTCCTCGGAATCTTCAGCGTCGCGCGCACCCTGCCGCAGTCGCTCGTCACTGCCGGCGCGCCCGTCGTGCTCTCCATCGGACCGGACCTGGTGGGCCACGACCGCAGCCAGAACTACTGGCTGCTCTACACGGCCTGCGCGGTGCTCACCGCCTGCGCCATCCTGCTCGTACGACGGCTACCGGTGCCCGAACGGACCTGACCGCCGTGACGACCAGGACGCCATCGGCACAGCGCGGGAACCCGGCACGATGTTCCCGGCCCGGGAGACGCCGCACGGCCCGGCTCGCCGAGGCGAGCCGGGCCGTGCAGGTGGAACGGGTGGAGCAGAGCAGAGATCAGGCAGGGAAGCCCTTGCCCGAGGCAGCGAGCTCGCGCAGCCACGGCGTGGCCTGGAAGCGCTCGCCGTAGGCCGCGGCCAGCTCGTCGGCACGCGCGAGGAAGGCGTTGAGGCCGATCTCGCCGGACTCCTTGTCCTCGTAGCCCGTCATGAACTGGGCCGCACCACCGGTCATCGGCGGGAAGCCGATGCCCATGATCGAGCCGATGTTGGCGGCCGCGGCGGAGGTGATGACACCCTCCTCGAAGCACTTCGCGGTCTCGAGCGCCTCGGCGAAGAGCATCCGGTCGCGGATGTCCTCGATCGGGATCTGCGTCTCCGACACCGGGAAGAGGTCGGCCAGACCGGCCCAGATCGAGCCGCGCTTGCCGTCGACGTACTCGTAGAAGCCGGCGCCACGGAGACGACCGGGACGACCGGCCTCCACCATCTTGTCGACGACGGACGAGCCCGGGTGATCGGCGTACGACGTGCCGTCGCGCTCGGCGGCGTCGCGGGTGGCCTTGGCGATCTTCTGCATCAGCTCCATGTTGAGCTCGTCGGTCAGCTGCAGCACCGGAGCCGGGTAGCCGGCCGAGGTGGTGCCCCGCTCGATGCTCCACGGGTGGATGCCCTCGGCGAGCATCGCCAGGCCCTCGTTGACCATGTAGCCGATGACGCGCGAGGTGTAGAACCCACGGCTGTCGTTGACCACGATCGGCGTCTTGCGCATCTGCAGGACGACGTCGTAGGCCTTGGCGAGCGCCTCGTCCGAGGTCTCCTTGCCGGCGATGATCTCGACCAGCGGCATCTTGTCGACGGGGCTGAAGAAGTGCAGGCCGATGAACCGCGGACGGTCGGCCTCGTTCTCCAGACCGGCGGCGAGCTCGGTGATCGGCAGCGTCGACGTGTTGGAGCACAGGACGGCGTCGGGCGCGAGGTGCGGGAGGACCTCCGCGAACACCTTGGCCTTGAGGGCCGGGTCCTCGAACACGGCCTCGATGACGATGTCGGCACCCGCGGCGTCCGCCGGGTTGTCCGTCGCGGTGATCCGGCCGAGCAGCTCGGCCTTCTTCTCCTCGGTGGACTTGCCCCGGCTGATCGCCTTGTCGAGCAGACCGGCGGAGTAGGACTTGCCCTTCTCGGCGGCCTCGACCGAGATGTCCTTGAGGACGACCTCGGCACCGGACTTGGCCATGACGTAGGCGATGCCCGCGCCCATCATGCCGGCGCCCAGCACGACGACCTTCTTGGCGGTGTACTTCTCGGGGCCCTGCGGACGCAGCGAGCCGGAGTTGATCGCCTGCAGGTCGAAGAAGAACGCCTGGATCATGTCCTTCGAGCCCTGGTTGACGATCAGGTTCGCCAGGTAGCGGGACTCGATGCGCGAGGCGGTGTCGAAGTCCACCTGCGCACCCTCGACCGCGGCCGCGAGGATCGCGCGGGCGGCGGGATAGACGGCACCCTTGGTCTGCTTGCGCAGCAGGGCCGGGAAGGCCGGGAGGAAGGCGGCCAGGGCGGGCGACTTCGGCGTACCGCCGGGCATCTTGTAGCCCGGGGCGTCCCACGGGTTGAGGGCCGACTCGGGGTTGGCCTTGATCCATGCCTTCGCCGCGGGGACGAGCTCCTCGCGGGTGGCGACGACCTCGTCGATCAGGCCCTTCTTGAGAGCGGCCTGCGGGTTGAACTGCGCGCCCTGCAGCAGGATGTCCATCAGCGCGGTCTGGATGCCGAACATGCGGACGGTGCGGGTCACGCCGCCGCCGCCGGGCAGCAGGCCCAGGCTCGCCTCGGGCAGGCCGATCTTGACGGAGTTGTCGTCGACGGCGATCCGGTGCTGGGTCGCCAGGGTGATCTCGCAGCCACCGCCGAGGGCGGCGCCGTTGATCGCGGAGACGACGGGCTTGGGGAACAGCTCGAGGCGGCGGAGGTCGGCCTTGACGTTCTCGCTCATCGACATCACGTCGGCGGCGTCGTCCCGGGTCGCGGTGACCATGCCCTTGAGGTTGCCGCCGGCGAAGAAGGTCTTCTTGGCCGAGGCGATGACGACGCCGGTGACGTCGTCCTGCTCGTCGTAGAGACGGTCGACAGCGGCCTTCATCGAGCTGATGTAGAGCTCGTTCATCGTGTTGGCGCTGGCGTTGGGGTCGTCAAGGGTCAGGGTGACGATGCCGTCGGCGTCACGCTCGTAGCGCACGGCGGTCTGGGTGTCGGTGCTCAATGTTGTGTCCTGTTCAGTGAAGTCTGGTTCGAAGACGACTGGGTCTCGATACGCGCCGTCGCGGCTTCGTTCCTCAGCCGCGGGCGCTACTCGACCTGGCTCGTTCCTGAGTTCTGCGCAAGCGCAGAGCTCAGACGAGCTCAACGATCGTGGCGATGCCCATGCCGCCGCCGACGCAGAGCGTGGCGAGGCCGCGGCGCAGCTCGCGACGCGCGAGCTCGTCGATCAGCGTGCCGAGGATCATCGCGCCGGTCGCACCGAGCGGGTGGCCCATGGCGATGGCGCCACCGTTGACGTTGGTGATCTCGTGGCTGATGCCCATGTCGCGCATGAAGCGCATCGCGACGGCGGCGAAGGCCTCGTTGATCTCGAACAGGTCGATGTCCTCGACGCCGAGGCCAGCGACGGCGAGCGCCTTGCGGGCGGCCGGCGCGGGTCCGGTGAGCATGATGATCGGGTCGGCGCCGGACACCGCGGTCGCGATGATGCGGGCGCGCGGGGTCAGGCCGAGGTCCTTGCCGACCTGCTCGTTGCCGATCAGGGTCAGGGCCGAGCCGTCCACGATGCCCGAGCTGTTGCCGGCGTGGTGGACGTGGTTGATCTTCTCGAGCCAGTGGTACTTCTCGAGCGCCACGTCGTCGAAGCCGGCGTCGGCGCCGAGCTGGGCGAAGGACGGCTTGAGGCCGGCGAGACCCTCGACCGAGGTGTCGGGGCGGACGGTCTCGTCCCGGTCGAGGATGGTGACACCGTTGAGGTCCGTGACGGGCACGATCGCGCCGTCGAAGTAGCCGTTGGCCTGGGCCTTGGCGGCCCGGTGGTGCGCCTCGGCGGCATAGGCGTCGACGTCCTCGCGGTTCCAGCCCTCGATCGTGGCGATCAGGTCGGCGCCGATGCCCTGGGGCACGAAGCCGGCCTTGAAAGCGGTCGCCGGGTCGGAGGCCCAGGCGCCGCCGTCGGAGCCCATCGGCACCCGGCTCATGGACTCCACGCCACCGGCGATGATGAGCGACTCGAAGCCACCGCGGACCCGGCCCGCGGCCTGGTTGACGGCCTCGAGGCCGGAGGCGCAGAAGCGGTTGAGCTGGACACCGGCGACGGTGTCAGGCAGACCGGCAGCGATCGCGGCGGTCTTGGCGATGTCGCCGCCCTGGTCGCCGATCGGCGAGACGACACCGAGGATGACGTCGTCGATCCGGTTGGTGTCGAGACCCGGGTTGCGCTCCTGCACGGCGTCGAGCAGACCGACGGCGAGGTCGACGGGCTTCACCTCGTGGAGGGATCCGTTGGCCTTGCCGCGTCCACGCGGGGTGCGGAGGTGGTCGTACACGAATGCTTCTGCCATGACCGTCCTTGTTTCGGATGACTGGTGCGGTGCCAGTGGAGTGGCGGTGGAGTCCGGCGAGGATCCGGCCGGAGGCCGGGCGCGCCGTTCGGGGGAAGTGTCCCTGCTCCGATTGTGACACTATTACTGTCATGGTCAAGAGCGAGGGTCCAACTGGTGACGTGCACCACACCGGCCGAGACGCAGGCGGGGACCATCTGCTCACCCTCGACGAGCTGACGCAGCGCGTCGGGCTGAGCGTCCGGACGGTGCGCTTCTACACGACCAAGGGCCTGGTGCCACCGCCGATCCGCCGCGGCCGGTCGGGCTACTACTCCGCGATCCACATCGCGCGCATCGAGCTGGTCCTCGAGCTCGCCAACCACGGTTTCACGCTCTCCGCGATCGAGCGCTACGTCGCCGGCATCCCCGACGACGCCACCCCCGAGGACATCGCCCTCGCCCGCACCATGCTCGCGCCCTGGCAGTCCGACCTCCCGGTCGAGATGGACCACGGGCAGCTCGAGACCCGCGCGGGACGGGCGCTGTCGGGCGACGACCTCGCGACCCTGCAGGCCCTCGGCGTGATCCGGGTCCGCGACGGCATCTATCTCGTCGCCAGCAACCAGCTCGCCATCGGCATCCGGCTCCTCGAGCTCGGCTTCCCGCGCGACGTCGCCGTCGCCGCCGCCGCCGTCTATCAGGAGCACGGGGAGCAGATGGCGCGCGAGCTCTATGCGGTCATCCACGAGCGGCTCGCACCGCTCTATGACGACGAGGAGTCCGAGCACTTCCGCGAGGTGATGGAGCGGCTCAAGCCGCTGTCCGTCGGCGGACTGGTGACGGCCTACGAGGCCGCCGTCGCGCGAGCGGCCCGCGCGCCGCGGCGGGTCGTGGGCTGACGGCCGGGACGGTGCGACTCACCAACCGTATTTGTCGTCTGAGGGGTCCCCGGACGACAAATATGGTTGGTGGACCGGAGATCAGCGGCGGCCGGAGCTGAAGCCGGCGGCGCTGTGGCCACCGCCCGCGCCACCGGATCCACCGGTGCCGCCGCGGCGGCGGTTGCGCTGGCGGTTGCCGCCCTGGCCGCCGGCCTTGGGCGCGCCCTGGCCGCCCTGGCCGCCCTGCGACGAACGCTGGCCGGGCTTCTGGGCCGACTTCTGGCCGGGCTTCTGACCCTGCCGCTGACCGCCACCCTGCGCGGCGCCGCCCTCGGCGCGGGAACGGGCCCGGGCCCGGCTGCCGGGTCGGTTGCCGCCCGAGCGCTTGGCACCGCTGCCGGGAGCGCCGACCGGCGCGGTCAGCTCGATGCCGCCCGGCCGGGAGCGCTCACCGGGAGCCAGCTCCTGCAGCACCGGGTGCTGGGCGTCGTTGAGGCGGGTCGTCGTCGGCTTGATGCCGGCGGCCCGGGTCAGCTCACGCACGTCGCCGCGCTGGTCCGAGGTCATGAGCGTGATGACCGTGCCCGCGGCGCCGGCGCGCGCCGTACGGCCGGAGCGGTGGAGGTAGGCCTTGTGCTCGGCCGGCGGGTCGGCGTGGACCACCAGGGACACGTCGTCGACGTGGATGCCGCGGGCCGCGATGTCGGTGGCGACCAGGGTGGTCGCGGCGCCCGAGTGGAAGGCATCCATGTTGCGGGTCCGGGCGTTCTGGCTGAGGTTGCCGTGCAGGTCGACCGCCGGCACGCCGTTCTTGTTGAGCTGGCGGGCCAGCGCCTTCGCGCCGTGCTTGGTGCGGGTGAACACGACCGTGCGGCCGGGGGCGCTGGTCAGGTCGAGCAGCACGGGCAGGCGGTGGTCGCGCTCGATGTGCAGCACGTGGTGGTCCATCTTGGCGACCGGCGACTGCGCCGAGTCGGCCTCGTGGACCGCCGGGTTGCGCAGGAAGCGCTTAACCAGCACGTCGATCGCGTTGTCGAGCGTCGCGGAGAACAGCATCCGCTGGCCGTTCTTGGGCGTCTGGTCCAGCAGGCGCCGTACGGCGGGCAGGAAGCCGAGGTCGGCCATGTGGTCGGCCTCGTCGAGCACGGTGATCTCGACGTCGGCGAGGGAGCAGTGGCCCTGGCCGATCAGGTCCTCGAGCCGGCCGGGGCAGGCGATGAGGACGTCGACGCCGTTGCGCAGCGCGGTGACCTGCGGGTTCTGGCCGACCCCACCGAACACGACGGTCGTGGTCAGACCGGCGGCCTGGGCGAGCGGGGTGACGGTCGCGGAGATCTGGGAAGCGAGCTCGCGGGTCGGGGCGAGCACGAGAGCGCGCGGCCGGCGCGAACGCGGCTCACGGCCACCATCGGCGAGCAGGCGGGCGACCAGCGGCAGCCCGAAGGCGTAGGTCTTGCCGGACCCGGTGCGTCCGCGGCCGAGCACGTCGCGGCCGGTGAGCGAGTCGGGCAGCGTCGCCGCCTGGATCGGGGTGGGGACGGTGATCTGCTCCCGCTCGAGGACGGCGAGCAGGGAGGTGGGTACGCCGAGGTCGGCGAAGGTGTGCGTCACGGAATTCTCTCCGGGGACGCGCGAGCAGAGCGGCGCGACCCCTCATCTGGGGCGTCTCGCCGTGCTGTCCCGTCCGGTGACGGGAGCGGTGAAGCGGTGCCTCTCTCAGGCGCGACCACGGTCCGTGGGCTGGTGCGGTGCGCGGGGACCCGGGGCAAGACTGGCCGGATCGCTGTGACGAGCCTAGGGGGCGGGACGCCGTACGACGGAATCGGCGAGCAGGTGTCCTGCGCCACGTTCGTTACGGTCCGGCGGGTGGGTGCGGCCGCTCGGGCGGTGCTGTAACACGCTGTTAACCGATCTCGGGTGCCCGCGCCGGATGTTCACGACCCGTGCAGCGCGCGAAATCGCCGGCACGGGTCGTGAAGGTCGCGCAACAACGTGTTACAGCGCACACCCCGGCGAGCCCCGGGGGCTCAGACCCGGATCCGGGTCAGACGTCGATCTGGACCGCGACCCCGCGCTCGACCAGGCCGTCGACGTCGGCGATACCCCAGGCGGCGAGGGCCTCGCGGGTGTGCTGACCGGCACCAGCGGCCGGGGGGAGGGACAGCGTCGCGCCGGTGCGGGAGAAGCGGGGCGCGGGCTGCGGCTGGGTGACGCCCTCGTGGTCGACGAAGATCTCGCGGGCCTTGATGTGCGGGTGCTCGGCGGCCTCGCTCATCTTCAGGATGGGAGCGACGCAGGCGTCGGTGCCGTCGAAGATCGCGCACCACTCGTCGCGGCTCTTCGTCAGGAACGTGGTCGCGATGAGCTCACGCAGCTCGCCGGTCTTCTCGAGGTCCCAGCGGTCGGGCGCGGTGTCCTTGATGCCGAGCAGCTCGACGAACAGGTCGTAGAACTGGGGCTCGAGGGCGCCGACCGACATGTGCTCGCCGTCGGCGGTCTCGTAGATGTCGTAGTACGGCGCTCCGCCGTCCAGGAGGTTCGCGGCCCGCTCCTCCTTGAAGCCGCCGCCGGCGAGGAAGGCCGCGGTCATGGCGTTGAGGTTGGCGGTGCCGTCGACGATCGCGGCGTCGACGACCTGGCCCTGGCCGGAGACCTTGGCCTCGAGGAGGGCGGCGAGGATCCCGATGACGAGGTACGTCGAGCCGCCACCGAAGTCGCCGACGAGGTTGGCCGGGAACTGGGGCTTGTCCTTGACCTGGCCCAGGCCGTGCAGGGTGCCGGTGATGGCGATGTAGTTCATGTCGTGCCCGGCGGCCTGCGACCAGGGGCCGTCCTGGCCCCAGCCCGTCATCCGGCCGTAGACCAGGCGCGGGTTGCGCTCGTGGCAGACCTCGGGACCGAAGCCGAGCCGCTCCGCCACCCCGGGACGCATGCCCTCGACGAGGACGTCGGCATCGGCGACCAGCTCCAGCACCGTCGCCACGGCCTCGGGGTCCTTCAGGTTGAGCGCCACGCTCGGCCGACCCCGGTTGAGCAGGTCGTGGGAGCCGCCGGCCAGCATCTGGCCGCCCGGACGCTCGACGCGGATCACGTCCGCGCCGAGGTCCGCCAGGATCATGCAGGCGTGCGGGCTCGGCCCGATGCCGGCGATCTCGACGACCTTGAGGCCCTGGAGCGGACCGGTTCCCTGACCGAGTGCGTACGTCATGGGCGGCATCATGGCACGGATCGTGACACCAGTGGTGTCACGGTCCCTACCGTCCAGTAGCCGCCGCGCACCGTCTTGCCGCCAGACCGAGGCAGGACCTCCCCGAGCCAACCGCGAGCGCGGCAGCGCGGCGCCCGCGCCGAAGGCGCGTCGTGCGATACCCGCGGCCCGAGCGCAGCGAGCGGCCGTGCGGTCTCGCACGACCGGCGACTCGCTCGCGCTAACCAGGGTTGACGATCTTGGCGAGCTCGAAGTGCATGGGGTCGGTCCAGGCCCAGTCGCCGCCCCAGGCGAAGCCCCAGTACTTGAAGATCGCGACGACCTCGCGGTTCATCTCGCCGACGGTGCCGCGCTGGTTGCCGGGGACGTTGAAGTCGAGCGCGAGGCCGAACGAGTGGTTGGAGAGGGTGGAGGAGCCGGCGATGAAGCGCGGGTAGTAGCACCCGGCGTACTCCTCGCGGTGGATCTCCTTCTCCAGGCCCCGGCTGACGACCTCGGCGAGGGCGGCCTTGAGCTGCGGCATCATGAACTTGTTGCACGTGACGGAGCCCAGGATCGGCACCTGCTCGGTGACGATGTGGGAGCTCACCCAGGCCGGGTCGGGGGCGATCCGGCCGCCACCGATGGGCGTGTAGCGGAAGACGCCGACCGCGTCGCTGAAGCCTCCGACGGGCACGACGGTCTGGAAGGTGTCGAGGTCGAGGCCACGTTGGGCGACGATGTCGAGGGCGGTGATCGAGAAGCGCTCCTTGCCGAAGACCTTCACGATCCGGTCCCGGACCGCCTGCGGGGAGGCGATGCCGGTGTTGATGAGGATCGCGTTGCCCTCGCGCAGCCCCAGCTCCTCGCCCCACTTCGCGTTGACCATGGCGTCGACACCGTCGACCTCGCTCGGCGACCAGGCACCGACGTGGATGCGCTGCTTGCCGACGGTGAGGTAGCCCTCGCCGTCGACCGGGAGCTCGCGTTGCATCGCCTGGGCGACCGCGACCTCGCCGCCGGCGATGCGGTCCCACTGCTCGTCGAACTCGGCACTCGTCTGCCCGGTGAAGCCGCGGAAGCCGTCGGCGTCGACGGCGGCGATGTCATAGAGCTTGCCGTCGACGGTGAAGTTTCCGTAGGACAGCGCGGTGTGGGCGGCGATGCCCTTCTTGCGGTCCTTGCCGGTGCCGACCGTGACGTCGAGGAGCTGCTTCAGCTCGTCCTCGGGGATGGTGTCCTCGCTCACCAGGAGCAGGTCGTCACCGAAGAGCGTGCCGTCGAACGCGGCCGGCGCGGCGACGGCGTGGTCGGGGTCGGCGGCGTTGGCGGGGATCTCCTCGGCGGCGCGGGTGGGGTCGGCCTTCTCCTCGGCGGTGCCGGCCGATCCGGCGCAGGCGGTGAGGCCGAGGGGGAGGACGACGAGCAGGGCGGAGGTCGCCACGACACACCGCTTCGCGGTCCGTCGCGCGCGTCGCTGCGCAGCTCGTGCCACTGCCATGGCCCCTTCCCCGCCACCGGCCCACCCGGCAGTCCTCCCGAGGTCAGCGTAATACGCACCACATCGGCCGTCCGGCGAAGCACCCGGTTGGCCTCGCTCAGCGCAGGACGCGCTCGACGATCCAGGCGATGTCGTCGGCGGTCTTCGCCGGCTCCGCCGACGGCTGCATGACGTGGCTGAGCACCAGCCGCACCACCATGTCGATGCAGGCCTCGAGCCGCTCGGCCCCGATCCCCACGTCGTACGACGCCACCCGCTCGGAGATGACGCCCTTGGCTCCCTCCAGCAGGAACTCGGCGTGGGTGGTGAGCAGCGGCAGGAGCTCGGTGTCGGCGCCATGGGTGGCGGAGACGACGGCGTGGAGGAGCGCGTTGTCCTGCGCGTACTTGAGGACCCGGCGCGCGGAGTCGCGGATGGCGGAGGTGAGGTCGTCGGGGTTCTCGTCGAACGAGCGGGTCACTCCGGCGAGGAACTGGTCGAGCTCGCGGAGGATGACCGCGGTGGCGAGGTCGTTCTTGGTGCCGATCTCGTTGTAGACGGTCTGTCGGCTGACGCCGACCTCGTCGGCGAGGCGGCTCATGGTGACCTTCGCCCATCCGACGGTCGAGGTCAGCCGGACGGCTGCCTCGAGCATCCGGCCGCGCAGGCTCGACGGGCTGGTGGAGGTCACGGCGGACAGTGTGCCCGCCCGCGCCCGGTCGGACCGAACCGCCGCAGGCCTGCGGAGCAGCGCTGCCGGACCGGGACCGGAGCGGTCCGGCAGCCTCACCGGCTCATCCCTCGAGGGTCAGCGCGAGGACGGGGCAGGCCTGCACGGCGGCGTAGACGTGCGCCCGGTCGGACTCGTCGGGGGTGTCGTTGAGGACCTCGACCTGGTCGGTGTCCTCGTCGACCTCGAAGTAGTCGTTGGCCATGGACTCGCACATGCCGAGTCCCTCGCACTTGTCGAAGTCGACGGTGATCTTCATGGCTCAGGCCTCCACCTTGTCGGGGTCGAACGGGACGAAGTCGATCTTTTCGCGGACTCCGCAGTCGGGACAGAACCAGTCCTCCGGGATGTCGGCCCAGGCTGTGCCGGCGGCGAACCCCTGGTGCTCGTCGCCGGCGGCCACCTCGTAGGTGTAGCCACAACCGGGGCACCTGGCGGCGAGGATCTCGCCGGTCTGGACCTGGGCGAAGTTGTCCTCGTGCAGGCGGTGCTCGGCGGGCGGCGGGAACTGGGCGTAGTACTTCGCCTCCTTGCCGGGGGCGATGTTGGCCAGCGTGATGTCGCCGTCGAGGTGCTCGACGACGCGGTGGTCCATGACCTTGCGCCACAGGGGCGGGACCAGCGCGAGGTTGATCATGCCGGCGTAGCCGGTGGGCAGGGCCGGGGACTCCTTGAAGTCGCGCAGTGCCTGGTAGCGCCGCGTGGGGTTGGCGTGGTGGTCGCTGTGGCGCTGCAGGTGGTAGAGGAAGATGTTGGTGACGATGTTGTTGCTGTTCCAGCTGTGCATCGGCAGCACCCGCTCGTAACGCTGCTTCTCGCCGACCCGCTGGCGCTTGAGGCCGTAGTGCTCGAGGTAGTTGACGACCTCGAGGAGCGAGAAGCCGAAGACGACGGTGATCGGGATGTAGACCGCGACCTGCCAGCCGTTGAGCGCGATGACGGCGGCCCAGAGGACCACTGACATGGCCCAGGCGTTGAGGACGTCGTTGCCGACGTGGAACGGGTGCGTGCCCTTGCGGCGGTAGCGCTTGGCCTCGACCTCCCACGAGCTCTTCAGCGAGCCCCAGACGGTGCGCGGCCAGAAGCGGTAGAGGCTCTCGCCGAGCCGGGACGACGCCGGGTCCTCGGGGGTGGCGACACGGACGTGGTGGCCGCGGTTGTGCTCGATGTAGAAGTGGCCGTAGAAGGTCGGCGCGAGGGTGATCTTGGCGAGCCAGCGCTCGACGGACTCCTTCTTGTGGCCCAGCTCGTGCGCGGTGTTGATGCCGATGCCGACGACGCCGGCGATCGAGAGCGCCCACAGCGCCTTCTCCCACCAGGGGAGCTCGAGGTGGTCGGCCATCAGGTTGGCGCTCAGGTGGGCGTCGCCCCAGTCGCCCAGGCCGACGGTGTTGAGCAGCCACGCGACCGGGTTGCCCTCGCCGATGATGTAGTAGCCGGCGAAGACGAGCGCGAACATCATCGGCACGTAGGCGAAGACGACCCAGCGGTAGTACTTGTCGTTCTCCAGGTCCTCGATGACCTCGTCGGGCGGGTTGCTCTGGTCGGTCCCCATCGCGAGGTCCATGAGCGGGATGAGGAAGTTGATCAGGAAGGGCGCGACGAGGGTGAAGCCCCACCAGCCGCCGGAGGCGATGTAGGCGACGGCGAACAGCACACCGAAGCCGGGGACCATCAGTCCCCAGAGCCACAGGTAGCGCTTCTTGTCCCGCCACTGCTCGGTCGAGCCGTCGGGGACGGTCCCGAGATCGGGGGTGCCTGCTCCGGTCATGGTGTGCCTCCTCGCGCGGCCGCGTCGCCGCTTGACAAGACGGTACGACTTGTAAAGCCCGTTTGACAAGAGGAAGGTACTTGTAAAGTTCCGCCGGCGGGCGTGGTCAGCGGAGGTCGAGGTCCTGGTCGGTGTCGATGAGGCTGCCGGGCACCGCCCCGAGGCCCAGCAGGCGGGTCACCAGGTTGGCGACCGAGGCGTTGCGGACGGGTCGCGGTCCGTCGTACGACGGCTGGCCGCTGCCCGGATCGGCGTAGTCGTCGGCGTTGAGCCGGTAGAGGTCGCCGTGGACGACGCCGGGGCCCCACACCACGAACGGGATCGTGTAGTCCTCGGCCGCGCCGGCGTCGCCATGCCGCTTCTGGCCGCGCAGTCCGCCGTGGTCGGCGGTGACGACGACGATGGTCTCGCGGGCCCGCCGGGGGTCCGCCTCGATGGTCTGCACCACCTGTCCCAGCGCCGAGTCGGCGCGACGGACGGCGTCCTCGTAGGCCGGGGATCCCCAGCCGTGGGCGTGTCCGGCGACGTCGGTCTCGGCGATGTGGAAGAAGACGAGGTCGCGCCGGTGCTGCTGGAGATCGGTGACGGTCGCGTCGGTCAGCGCGTCGAGCGACTCGTCGACCACCAGCTCGTCGATGGTGCCCGGCCAGGACCGGCCCCACATCTCGAACTTCTCCTTGCCGGTGAAGACCGCGCTCTCGCCCCCGGCCGCCGCGATGGTCGTGAACACCGAGTCGACGCCGGAGCGCACGTTCTGCGACGTCGGGTCGTTCCACGTGACGCCGTGCCCGCCGAGCGCGGTGAGGATCGGGCGCCCGGTCACCATGCCGGTGTGGTTGGGCAGCGTCACCGTCATCTCGACGGCGGTGCGGGCGTTGAGGGTGCCGGCGCCGGAGTCGAGCAGCCCCTTCAGGACGGGGGTCAGCTCCTCCGTCACGGCGTACGACGCCAGGCCGTCGATCGACACGACGACCACACGCGCGTCCTTCGGCAGCTCCGGGATGACCGGCAGGTCCGACGGTGCCGGGTCCGCGGGGCGGGTGGCCCGGGTCGGGTCGTCCGCGCCCGTGCGGCCGGCCGACTCGGTCGCGGCGGGCGGGCCGGACGCCGTGGCGCTCGGGTCGGGAGCCGTGGCCTGCTGCGGGTCGCCGTCGCGGCCGGTCCACCAGAAGGCGCCGACCAGCAGGGCGACGACGAGGGCGGCCAGGGCAGCGGTGGCCAAGCGGCCGGCGCCGGGCTTGGCCGGCTCGAGGTGCGACACGCTCGCACCCTAGTGGTGAGATCAGCCGCTGTTGACCGCTTCCCGGGAAGTCACGGACGCCCGCACGGGCAGCCGCTCGTAGCCGCGCAGGACCCGGGTCGGGCGCCGCTCGGGCGTGCCGCTCACGTGCAGGTCACCGAAGCGCTCATAGAGCGCGCGCAGCGCGACGGCGGCCTCGAGCCGCGCCAGGCTGGCCCCGAGGCAGTAGTGCACGCCCGCGGAGAAGGCCAGGTGCGCGTCGGCGTTGTCGCGGGTCACGTCGAAGTCGTCGGGGTCCGTGAACACGGCGGGGTCGCGGTTGGCGCCACCGAGGTAGAGCAGGATCCCGTGGCCCGGCGCGAAGTGCTTGCCGGCCACCTCGGTGTCGCGCAGGGCGATCCGCAGCGTGAGCTGCACGGGCGACTGGTGTCGCAGCACCTCGTCGACCGCGTTGCCCCAGCCGTCGGGGTGGGCCAGCAGCCACTGCAGCTGGTCGGGGTGGCGGTCGAGCAGCGCGACCGCGTTGCCGATCAGGTTGACCGTGGTCTCGAAGCCGGCAGCGAGCACGAGGAGCCCGACCTGGTGCAGCTCGACGGGGTCGAGCCGGTCGTCGCCGTCGAGCAGCACCAGCTGGCTGATGAGGTCGTCGCCGGGGTTCGCGATCAGCGACTCCACGTGTCCGCGGAACCAGGTGTGCATCTCCCGCAGCGCCCGCTCGGCCTGCCGGAACTGCGGCCAGGTCAGGCCCGGGTCGAGGGTGATCGCGGCCTCGTTGCCCAGCTCGAGCAGCCGCCCGCGGTCCCTCTCGGGCACGCCGAGCAGGTCGGCGATCACGGTCACCGGCAGCTGGGAGGCGTAGCGGTCGATGAGGTCGAAGTCGTCGGCGCCCGCGGCGGCGATGTCGTCGAGCAGGGCCGCGGCGACGTCCTCGACGCGGTCGCCCATCCGGCCGACCTTGCGGGCGGTGAACGCCCGCGCGACCTGCTTGCGATAGCGGGTGTGCAGGGGCGGGTCGACGGCGAGCATCGACGGCGGGTCGACCGGACCGAGGGTGTCGGGGTCGATGACCTTGTGGTGCAGCCACTGCAGCGGCTTGGGCAGCTCGCCCTGGCCGCCGGCGGTGCCGAAGGCGTCGTTGCGGAGGACCTCGTTGCACACGGCGTGGTCGACGCTGGCCGAGATCAGTCCGTTGGCGCTGATGACGCCCCGGCCGCGCAGCTCCTCGTAGGCAGCGAACGGGTCGGCGCGCAGGGAGGGGTCCATCACCATCCGGCTGATCAGGTCGCCCTTGCGCGCACCGCGCTGGATCAGGGCCCGCTGCAGGCCGTGGGCCAGGGTCCACGCCGCGAACGACCGCGGCGTGTCGAGGAGCTCCCGCGTCCGGCCGCGACGGGACGCCGCGGGGGCCGGCAGGGCGCGGGGGTCAGGCGACGACACGCGTCACACCCTCCCCCGCGGGCGGCACCGTGTCCAGCAACCGCAGCACTCCGCGCGAGCGCAGCAGGAGCCGGTGGCGCTGCTCCTCGACGACGTGCTCGGGCAGCTGCTGGTCCAGCTGCGTGCTCGCGGCCAGCTCCCACCGGTAGCGGAGCGCGGCGATCAGTCCGGCGCGGTCGCCGAACAGCTCGTCGTACTCCGGGGTCCAGGGCAGTCGCGGCGCCTCTCCGTCGAGCAGCTGCTGGTTGAGCAGCTCCTCGACGGCACGCAGGATCTGCCAGCGGCGGTGCGTCTCGGTCCAGGTCATCGTCCTCACCGACCTCTCGGCTGTGGTGTCGTTGGTGTGACAGCGACGACGCTACGGATCCGCCGACCCCGCGGGCATCGGTCGACAGCAGGCAATCGCGACCCTCGGGTCTCCTACCTGGGGAGGAGGCCGTCGCCTGCCCTGGCCGGATGACCGCGGCGACTGCGATCCCTACGCTGGTGGGCATGCTGCGCTGGATCCGTGACGTCGACGCGAGGCTGCACGCCCGCATCGAGTCGTCGATGGCGCGGCGCGGCATCCTCTATCCGTGGTGGATCCCCACCGTGTGCGTGGTCGGACAGCTCGTCGCCGTCCTCGTGGCGCTCGCCCAGCGCGACGCCCTGTGGACGCCGACACCGCTGGTCGCGACCGTCCTGCTCGTCGCGATCTCCCCGGTCATCCACCTGCTGCTCGGCGGGTGGCTGCCCTGGTGGCTCGACGGGCTCGGCACGCTCCTCGCCGCGGTCCTCCTCATGGCGACACCGGTGACCTCCGGCATCGACCTGGCGCCGGCGATCCTCGCGCTGCTCTCCGCCGAGGCCGTCGCGCGTGACGGTGTCCTCCCCGGGGGGCTGACGGCGATCGTGAGCGCCGTCGTCATCGTCGTCACGACCGCGACGGTCGGTCTGGCCGATCCCGGCGTCTATCTCCTCGAGGTCACCCTCGGGGCGGTGGTCGGGGCCATGCTGTGGTGGCAGATGCGGGCACTGGCGGCGGAGCGGCAGGCGCGCGCCCGGGCCTGGGACCAGGCGACGACCGCCGAGCGGGAGCGGATCGCCCGCGAGATCCACGACCTCGTGGCGCACTCGCTGAGCGTCTCCCTGCTCCAGGTCACCGGCGCCCGGCACGCCCTGCGCGACGTCACCGACGCGCCCGACGTCGCCGAGGCCGCGCGGGCCGCCGCTGAGGTCGACGCCGCGCTCGCCGACGCCGAGAGCGTGGGCCGGCAGGCGATGGCCGACATCCGTCGCACCGTGAGCACGATGGCGCAGGGCCCGAGCGAGCGGGTAGCGCTGCCCGTCGCCGCCGACATCGGCGCCCTCGTCGCGCAGGTGTCCGCGGCCGGCCTGCCCGTCGAGTACGACGAGCAGGGCGACCCCGCCGCGCTGTCGGCCGCCACCGGGCTCGGTCTCTATCGCATCGCCCAGGAGTCACTCGCCAACGTCGCCAAGCACGGCGCCGGCGGGCCGGTGCTCGTGCGGCTCGCCGTCACCCGCTCCGGGTCCCGCCTCCAGGTCCGCAACCCGCTGCCCGCGGGCCGACCACGCGGCGACGGCGCCGGATCGGGCCTCGCCGGCATGCACGCGCGCGCCGGACAGCTCGGTGCCGCGTTCACGGCCGGGCCCGACGGCGAGGACTGGGTCGTCGACGTGCGCCTGGGAGCCGCGCCCCGCGGGCGTGCCTTCGAGCTGCCGTGCGGTCGCACCGTCGGCTCCCTCGGGCAGGCGCGGACGGCATGAGCACCGAGACCTCGACGACGGGGCTGGCCAGACTGATCCGGGTCGTCCTGGTCGACGACCAGGAGCTGGTCCGCTCCGGCCTGCGCCGGATCCTGCGCCGGCGCGACGGCTTCGAGGTGGTCGGCGAGTGCACCGACGGCTCCGAGCTGCCCACGCTGTTGGCCACCACCGCGGCGGACGTCGTCGTGATGGACCTGCGGATGCGGGTCGTCGACGGGATCACCGCGACCGCCGAGCTGACCGCCCGCGGCGACGGCCCGCCCGTGCTGGTGCTGACGACCTTCGACGACGACGAGATGCTCTCCGGAGCACTCCGCGCCGGCGCCGCCGGCTTCCTGCTCAAGGACTCCTCCGCCGACGACCTGATCCGCGCGGTCCGCACCGTCGCGGAGGGCGGCAACTGGCTGGACCCCTCGGTGACCGGCCGCGTGCTCGAGCGCTATCGGACGACGCCGCCGGTCGTCGTACCGTCGGGGCGGGGGGAGGCCTGCGACCTGCTCACCGCCCGCGAGCTCGAGGTGCTGCGCGCCATGGCCCTGGGCCGCAGCAACGGCGAGATCGCCGCCGAGCTGGTCATCTCCGAGCTGACCGTGAAGAGTCACGTCGGGCGGATCTTCACCAAGCTCGACCTGCGCGACCGCCCCGCCGCCATCGTGTTCGCCTACGACAACGGCCTCGTGTCACCACACCGCGGCTGACCCTCGTCGGTTGAGGTGCCGCGAGCGAGGAACGAGCGAGTGGCCTCGAAACCTCTGTGGTCACCTGGCGGAGGTTGGCCCGGTGGTTTCGAGGCTCGTCGCTGGCGCTCCTCGCACCTCGACCACCGGCTGGCTCGCCGCTGACGCTCGCTCCTCGATGACCGGGGAGGTCAGGCCTGCTCCTCCGACGCCTCCACGGCCGGCCGGCCACCCATGCCGCTGGCGGCCCGCTCGACGGAGCGGTGGATGAGCGACTCGAGGTCGAGGCCGGTGGAGGTCTTGAGCATCTGCAGGGTCTGCACGACGTTGTCGGTGACCTGCTTGGGCAGGGCGCCGGCGCCGTCGGTGGAGAGCACCGTCAGCTGGTCGATGGCGGCGATCGGGGAGGCCACCTCACGGGCGATCTGCGGGAGCACCTCGATCAGCATCTGCAGGACGGCGGCGTCGTTGTAGTGCGCGAACGCCTCGGCCCGCTTGTCCATCGCCTCCGCCTCGGCCTGGCCGACGGCCAGGGTCGCGGCGGCCTGGGCGTCACCCTCGGCCCGGGTCGCCTCCGCCTCGGCGACACGACGGGCCTTCTCGGCCTCACCGCGCTTGGCGCCCTCGATGGCCTCGGCCTCGGCGAGCGCGGCACGACGCGACTTCTCGGCCTCACCGGTGAGTCGGGCCTCCTCGGCCTGGGCCTCCGCGGACGCGATGGTCGCGGCCTTGCGGGCCTCCGCCGCGGCGATCTCGGAGTTGCGACGCCCCTCGGCCTCCTGCTCGACGCGGTAGCGCTCGGCGTCGGCGGGCTTGCGGACCTGGGTCTCGAGCTGGCGCTCGGTCAGCGCTGCCTGTCGTACGGCGACCTTCTCCTGCTCGAGCAGGATCGCTTGGTCGCGGTCGGCCTGGGCCAGCGGGCCGGAGGCGGCCGCCTGGGCTGCCGCGGCGTCGGTCTCGGACTTGATCTCGGCCTGCTTCAGGGCGAGCTGGCGCTGGGCGACCGCGATCTCCTCCTCGGCCTTGATCCGCGCCTGCTCGGCGGCCCGGCGAGCCTCGGCCTCGGCGATGGAGGCGGCCTGCTCGATGCGGGCGGCCTCGGGGCGGCCGAGGTCGGCGAGGTAGGTGCCGTCGTCGGTGACGTCCTGGATCTGGAAGGCGTCGAGGATCAGGCCCTGGCCGGTCAGGGAGCTCTCCGACTCGTCGGCGACGCGCTGGGCGAAGGCCGCGCGGTCCCGGATGATCTGCTCGACGGTGAGGCCGCCGACGATCGAGCGCAGGGCACCGGCGAGCACCTCCTGGGTGAAGGGCTCGATGTCGGCCTGCTGGGAGAGGAAGCGCTGCGCGGAGAGCCGGATCTGGTCGGCGTTGCCGCCCACCTTGACGATGGCGACGCCGTCCAGGTTGAGCTTGATGCCCTGCCCGGACACGGCGCCGCGGATCTGCACGGAGATCCGTCGGCTGGACAGGTCCATGGTGGCGAGCTTCTGCACGAACGGGATGACGAAGACACCGCCGCCGAGGACGACCTTCTGGCCCGACAGGTCGGTCGACAGCTCACCGGTCTCCGGGTTGATCACCGCCTTGCCCTTGCGGCCGGTGACGATGAAGGCCTGGTTGGGACCGGCGACCTTGTAGCGGCTGGTGACCAGCAGCACGAGGAGGACCAGGAGGACGACGATGCCGGCGAGCGGCAGCCAGATGGCTGAGGACATGGTGTCGACTTTCGTTCGTGGGCGGGCGGTCGGACGTTCGGGACCCGAGGCAGGTGACCTGCCCCGTGGTCAGGGGCGCCACACCTCGGTGACGTTGACGGCGGTCGGGGACAGGACGCCGGTGACGTCGACCTCGCGCCCCGCCTCGATCGGGAGGGCGGCGGAGGCGTTGAGTTGCAGGGTGTGACCGCCGACGTTGACGCGCACGACGCCGTAGCCCTCACCGGGGATCGAGGTGATGACCTGTGCGCGGAGACCGACCGCGTCGGAGATCGAGACGGTGCCGTCGCTGGGGCCGTCCTTGACCAGCCGGGTCAGCCACCACGCGAACCAGGCGACGACGACGCCGGAGCCGCCGGCGATGGCGAGCGTCAGCGGTGTCGCCAGATCTGCCCCGTCCGCGGCCGCGCCGGCGAACCCGAAGGCCGAGACGAAGCCGCCGATCGCGGCGGTCGAGATCCAGTCCGCCTCGAGTGCGTCCCAGGCGCCGTCGAGCAGGTCGCCGACCAGGAGGGAGAGCGCGAGCACGACGAGACCCGCGATGCCGAGGACGACGTAGATGCTCACGAGAACCCTCCCTGTGCCGGAGATGGACCGAACGCTAGCCCACCAGCCCGGGCTCCGCAGGATGTGAGGGGGGTCACAAAGTTGCACTGAAGTGCATTTCGATGCAAAGATGCACTCTATGACCGAGCTGTGCATCAACCGTCGAGAGGCCAAGCGTCTCGAGACCGCGCACCGCTTGCAGGCGTGCGCCGTGCAGCTCACCCTCGACCACGGCTTCGACAACTGGACGATGGAGGACCTCGCCGCTGCGGCCGACGTCTCCCGCCGCACGGTGTTCAACTACTTCGCCGGCAAGGCCGAGGTCATCCTCGGGCCCGAGATCGAGATCGACCCCGCCCACATCGAGACCTTCGTCGGGGGCGGACCGACCGGTCACCTCTTCGACGACCTGGTGCTGATGGCCCACGAGGTCACGGCCGAGAAGACGACCCCGGACCTCGCGATCACCGCGATCCGCGAGGCGATCATCACCGAGCCGCGCCTCATCGCTTTGGTGCACGAGCGCTTCGAGGGGGCCGCCGAGCTGCTCGGCGACGCTGTCCGCCAGCGCGAGGGCGCCGACTTCCCGGAGGTCCGCATCCGCCTGATGCTCCGCCTCCTGCTGACCTGCTTCGACGACGCCCTGGACCGCACGGCCCAGGACACCAGCCACACCTTCAACGAGCACTTCGACGCGACGGTCGCCGACGCCCGTACCGCTCTCGCCTGACCCCTTCCCCGCGCCGGAGACCCCGGCACCATCCCTCACCCCAGGAGACCTCACATGGCCCGCCTGCTCTATCGCCTCGGCTCGACCGCCTATCGGCGCTGGCCGCTGTTCATCGCCGGATGGCTGGTGCTGGTCGTCGCTGTCGGCGCGATCGCCGCGACCGCCTCCAAGCCCTTCAGCGACGAGTTCACCATCCCCGGCATCCCGTCGGAGGAGGCCGCTGACATCCAGCAGGAGCTCTTCCCCGACGCCGGCAACGCCTTCGACGACGCGACCGTCAACGTCGTGGTCGCCGCACCCGAGGGCCACACGCTCGACGAGGCCCCCTACGAGGCCGCCATCGCCGACCTGATCGACGCCATCCACGGCCTGCCCCAGATGGACCCCGACGCCGTCCAGCCCGGCCTCGTCGACCCGACGGCCGCCGCCGAGGACCAGCGCCAGATGTACGTCGACGCTGCCACCGAGTCCGGCGGTGACGTCACGGCTGCCGAGGCCGACGCCGCCGCTGTCTCCCCACTGTCCGAGGACGGCCGGATCGGCACCATGTCCTTCGAGTGGGACCTCGAGACGGTCGCCGACCTCGACGCTGCGTCCGTCGACGCCTTCAAGGAGCTCCTCGCCGAGACCACCGACGAGACCGGCCTGATCGCCGAGGCCAACGGCCAGGGCATGGCCGTGATGGAGGCGCCCGGCGGCACCGCCGAGCTGATCGGCCTCGGGATCGCGCTGTTCGTCCTCCTGCTGACCTTCGGCTCCCTGATGGCGGCCGGGATGCCGCTGCTCAACGCGATCTTCGGCGTCGCCCTCAGCATGGCCGGCGTCAGCGCGATGACCGCCGTGATGGATCTCAGCTCCTCCACCACCGCCCTGTCCTCGATGATCGGCCTCGCCGTCGGCATCGACTACACGCTCTTCATCCTGGCCCGCTACCGCACCGAGCTGCACCACACCGACGACCGCCAGCACGCAGCCGGCATCGCGGTCGGTACGGCGGGCTCCGCGGTCGTCTTCGCCGGTCTCACCGTCCTGATCGCGCTGTCCGCCCTGTCCGTGGTGGGCATCCCCTTCCTCACGAGCATGGGCCTCGCCGCCGCCGCGACGGTCCTGATCGCCGTACTCGTCGCGCTGACGCTGCTGCCCGCCCTGCTCGGCGTGACCAAGTCGAAGGCGTTCGGCGGCCAGGTCCGCAAGTACCGTCCGACCCGCGACGACCACGGTCGCGTGCTCAACAACGGCGTGCGCTGGGCGCGGGTCCTCGCCAAGGCGCCGGTGGCCTGGGTGGCGGGCGTCGTCATCGTCCTCGGCGCGCTCTCCCTCCCGATCGGTCAGATGTACCTGGCGTTCCCGAGCGACAGCACCGCCCCCTCCGACACCACCCAGCGCAAGGCCGCCGACCTGAGCGAGGACGCCTTCGGCGCCGGACGCCAGGGCACCTTCGTGGTGGTGGTCGACGGTCGCGACATCGCCGACGACGGCCAGCGCGACGAGGCCTTCGAGCAGGTCGTCGACTGGGCCGCCGGCCAGGACGGCGTCGCCAACGCCCAGCTGGTGGCGACCAACGCCCCGCGCGACGACACGGGTGCCTCCAACGGCCCGGCGACCGGTGCGATCATCCAGCTCACGCCGTCCTCCGGCCCCGACGACCCTGCCACCCTGGACCTGCTCGACGACCTGCGGGCCGGCCAGAGCTCGATCGAGGACCAGACCGACACCGTCGTGGGCGTGACCGGCCTGACCGCGATCACCACCGACGTGTCCGACCAGCTCAACGGCGCCCTGCCGACCTACCTGGCGGTCGTCATCGGCCTCGCGTTCCTCCTGCTGGTGCTGGTGTTCCGCTCGATCCTGATCCCGCTGACCGCGACCCTCGGCTTCCTGCTGTCGGTCCTGGCCACGCTCGGCGCGACCGTCGCGGTCTTCCAGGAGGGTGCCTTCGGGATCTTCGACGGCCAGCCGCTGGTCAGCTTCATCCCGATCTTCGTGATCGGTGTGGTGTTCGGTCTCGCGATGGACTACCAGGTCTTCCTGGTCACCCGGATGCGCGAAGCCCACGTCCACGGCCTCTCCACCCATGAGGCGGTCGTCGACGGCTTCCGCAACAGCGCCCGCGTCGTCACCGCGGCCGCGGCCATCATGATCGCCGTGTTCTCCGGCTTCATCATGGAGGACGACGCGATCATCAAGTCGATGGGCTTCGCCTTGGCCATGGCCATCGTGTTCGACGCCTTCATCGTCCGGATGGTCCTGATCCCGTCGCTGCTCTACATCCTGGGCGACAAGGCCTGGTGGCTCCCCGCCTGGCTGGACCGGATCCTCCCCAACGTCGACATCGAGGGCGAGTCGCTCGAGCGCGACTCGGCGCCGCTCAACATCGCCGACCTCGACGACGACCTCGACCCCGACCGCGAGCTCGCGAGCGTCTGACCTTCGTCACCCGTCGCACCGCTCACATCGAACGCACCGCGCCCCCCGACCGCCGATGGTCGGGGGGCGCGGTGCGTTGCCGGTGGGGCTGATGGGGCTGTCGGGACTGTCGGGGGCTTTCAGGCCTGTAACACGTTGTTGATCGATGTAGGCGACCCGTGTCGTCGGATTTCGCCGCTGCACGGGTCGTGTACATCCGGCACAGGCCGCCCAGGTCGGCCGACGACGTGTTACACCCGACGCAGGTCGCATAGAGCCGCCAACAGCGTGTTACAGCCCGAGCGAGCCCCGGAGGCTGGTCTCAGCCGAGGGCCTTCTGGATGTCGCCGCCGAGCTTCTCGGGCTTGGTGGTGGGCGCATAGCGGTCGAGGACCTGGCCGTCCTTGCCGACGAGGAACTTGGTGAAGTTCCACTTGATCTTGCCGCCGAGCAGGCCGCCCTGCTCGTCCTTGAGCCACCGATAGAGCGGGTGGGCGTCGTCGCCGTTGACGTCGATCTTGGAGAACAGCGGGAACGTGACACCGAAGTTGCGCTCGCAGAAGGTGGCGATCTCGTCCTCGGTGCCGGGCTCCTGGTGACCGAACTGGTCGCAGGGGAAGCCGAGGACGACGAGGCCCTGCTCGCCGTACTCGTCCTGGAGCGCCTGGAGTCCCTGGTACTGCGGGGTGAAGCCGCACTTGGAGGCGGTGTTGACGACGAGGACCACCTTGCCGTCGTACGACGACAGGTCGACCTCCTGGCCGTCGATGGACGTCGCGGAGAAGTCGTGGAGACTGGTCATGCCTGCAGTGTGTCAGGTCCCGCGTCGGACCCCGGTGCGTCGTGGACGCGGCGGCGGTGGTGGCGCCAGAGCATCGCGGCGACCAGCAGCAGGACGCCGTCGACCACGCCGACCACGATCAGCCCCAGGGCGCTGGCGCGGGCGCCCTCGACCTCCTGGGTGCCGGGGCGGCCGGGCAGTACCCGGACCCGGATCTCGCCGCTGTCCTCCGCCCGCTGCCAGGACGCACGCGTGACGTCGGCCGGCCAGACCCGCTCCTCGGGATCGACGTCCTCGGGCAGGCGGAAGCGCACGACGTAGTGCGGGTCCGTCTCCTCCTTGAGTACGTCGGTGGCGCTCACCTCCGCGACGACGTCCCGTCCGTCGCGGTCGAGCCGCCACTCCTGCCACAGGTGGTGACCGAGCGGGAGGTTGACGAGCAGCAACGCAACGACGAGGCCGGCAACCACCTTCCCGGTGCGCGGCAGGTCGTCAGGCGCCACCGGGGTCCTCGGCGGCCTCGGCGACCTCGGCGACCGTGGGGCCGGAGGCCTGCAGGCCGGGGAACGGCTCGCCCCACCGCGCGCCGAAGGCGATCTCGGCGAGCGGGAGGCGGCGGCGCTCGCGGTGGTCTCGCTCGGCGTCGCGCTCCGACATCCCGTCCGGTGCGCCGCGCCTCCCGACCGCGATCCCGGTCAGCACCTTCGCGTGCGCCGGCACCTCCAGCGCAGCGGCCACGGCGTCGTGGTCGAATCCCGCGAACTGGTGCGCGTGCAGTCCCATCGCCCGCGCCTGCAGGACCACCTGGCCGGCGGCCAGGCCGACGCCGTAGGCGGGGAAGGTCGGGTCGCCGGGCTCCTCGCCCTCGTCGGCCAGGAGCGCGGTGGCGATCAGGACCGCCGAGGCGCGGGGCACCCAGCCGGAGTTGCCGCGGCTGAGGTGGGGCACCAGGACGTCGTGGACGGCGCTGCCGCGGGGCGCGACGAAGAAGCGCCACGGCTGCCGGTTGCCGCCGCTCGGCGCCCACTGGGCGGCCTCGAGCAGCCGGCTCAGCTCGGCGGTCGTCAGCTCGTGGGTGGGGTCGAAGGAACTCGGACTCCAGCGGGACCGGAGCGGCTCGGCGATGTCGACCGGGTTCATGCCTCCGAGTATCGAGGAGGAGGGGGTCCGGGGAGCAGGCGGGCCCCCCCAGCCACCGCCTGCTCCCCGACCGCTCCCTCCGCCATCGATGTCCGGTTGCGACGGCCACGATGGACCGCGCGATGGGCTCCCGCGCGATCCGACGGGCCCGACGTGGGCCGGCGACGGGTCAGCGCCCGCCACCAGTGGGATCGCCCCGCCGCTCGCTTCCCGGACACCTCAGCCTGCTCTCCGGACGTGCGGCACGCGTGGGGACTGGGACATCGTGCGCACTCCTTCGGTCGGCTGGGCGGACGGGACGTTTCTTTGGCGTCCCTCACCCCATCCGACGGTCGACCCGCCCGCTCCTTACGCGACTTCGGAAAAAAGATTTCAGAAGTTCCGCGACGAGCAGGGCCACCTGCTGGCGGTGGGCCCGGGCTCAGCCGAGGCTCAGCGCCCGATCAGCGCCCGATCAGCGCCCGATCAGCGCCCGATCAGCGCCCGATCAGCGCAGGATCAGGGCAGGATCACGGCGGTGGCGGTGTTGTTGCCGAGCCTCGGGTCGTCGTGGCCGGCGGGCGGCGCGACCCGCGCGGCAAGCTCCGAGCTGCCGGAGGTCATCAACCGGATCGGCAGCTCCACGCTCGCGCTCCGAGCGCCGGTCCACGTGCAGGTGATCGTCGTGGTGGTGGTCTGGAGGTCCCCGTCGGGAAGGCCACCGAGGGCGGCCGGGCAGCGCCAGCCCGCTCCCCCGGCCCAGGCGAGGCCGACGACGTTGGTGACCGTCACGGTGACCACGGAGTCGGTCGGCACGTTGCGCACCGGCAGGACGACCCGCGACAGGGTGTGGCGCAGCACGGCGAGCTGGTCGACGTCGGGCCCACCGAGCGCGACGTCGACGACGGGCGCCGCCGGAGGGGTCGGGGTCACGGGTTCGGTGGGGTCCGCCGGGTCCCTGGGAACAGCAGGGTCGACCGGGTCGACCGGGCGGGGGCGGTCGACCGACCCGCGGCCGACGGTCGGGGCCGGGGCGGGCTCGACCGTCGGTGTCGGCGCAGCATCGACCGGCTCGACCGGCGCCGGTCGGGCGGCGTCCTCGACGGCGTCGGTGGTGTCGGTGGTGTCGGCGGGGTCAGCGGTGTCCGGCGCCGCGGCCGATGACGCCGACGCCGGGCGCTCGTCCGACTCCCCGGCGACGAGAGGCACCGCGACGGCGGCACCGACGCCGACGACCGCCACGGCCGCGGCCAGCGCCCAGCGCGACCCGTTGCTGACCAGGCGTCGGCCCCAGTCCACGACACCCAGCCACCAGGCGCCGATCGCGGCCCAGAGCCCTCCGGCGCCCGCGGTGAGGGCGAAGCCGCCGGCACCAGGGCCCAGCACGACCGGCAGGAGCAGGGCACCGAGGCGCCGATTGACGTCGTCGAGATCGGCGAGCGCGGCAGCGCAGCACACGCACTCGTCGAGATGGGCCGTCAGCCCGGCCTTCTTGCGACGGTCGACGGATCCGCGGGCGTGGGCGGGCAGCAGCGGCGCCCACGTGCTGCAGGCGGGGTCGGCGGCGTCGGCGATGTGCGAGCTGAGGTACTCCTTGCGCAGGCCCTCGCGTGCCCGGAAGTTCAGCGCGGCGACCGCGTTGGGCTTGATGCCCAGCAGGTCGGCGACCTCGCCGTGCGGGAGGTCCTCGACCGCGGTGTACCAGAGCACGGCCTGCCACCGCTGCGGCAGACGCTCGAACGCTTCGGCGACCGCACGGTCGTCGAAGCGCTTCTCCGGATCGTCGACGAACTTCAGTTCCTCGGTCGGGGGGAGCGTCTCGTAGTCGTCGATCAGGTCATAGCGTCGCTCGGCCCGCAGCGTGTTGATCCACACGCTCCGGATGGAGGTCAGCAGGTAGGAGCGGAACGACACGGTCGGCCCGAGGTCGCGCTGCAGCGCGTCGAGGACGCGGGCGAACGCCTCGGCGACGAGGTCCTCGGCGTGGTCGGCGTCGGCGAGCCGGGTCGCGAAGCTGACGGCTGAGGCGCGGTGACGGGCGAAGAGCTGGGCGTAGGCGTCCTGGTCCCCCTCGCGCGCGCGGCTGAGGAGCGCGCGGTCGTCGTCGAGTTCCGAGAGTGCAGCCGTCACGAGAGGTCCAACGGACGAGACCGTGGATAGTGCCGGTCGGCCTCGGGACATGACGCGCACCACACGGCGCAGGCCGGCGTCAGACCGGGCCAGATCCGATCCCGGGTGTCGCGTCATCAACCGGCGGTTGCGGTGTCAGGTCACTGTCAGGTCATCGTCAGGCCTGTCCAGAACCGAGCGCCCCGGAAAGGCGGAGGGACCATGGACCAGCAGCCCGGAAGGCACCGCGCCGTCCCACCGCAGCCGCTGCCCCGCGCGGTCATCCCGGCGGGTGGCCGCGCCCTCGCTGCCGTCCTGATCACCGCCAGCCCCGACGGTGTCCCCGACGCCGTCCTCGGCGTCGCGGCGGAGGAGTTCGGGACGACGTACGCCCTGGAGGGGGAGAGCCTCGACGTCTGCCTGCGCGACCTGGACGCCACGCTGATGGCGATCGACGGGATGCCCGCCCCGCCCGATCTCGTACGACGAGCCGCGCTCGCCTGGGGGGATGCGGTCCAGCGGCACTACACGTGCCTCACCTGCGCCGACCCGCTGACCGGCCTCGCGACCCTGCACCACCTCCAGGCCCAGGTGGCCGACCTCTACCGCGCGGCGGCCGACGGACACACCTCGGAGCGCGAGGTGTCGCGGACCCACGGTCTGGTGGTGATCGAGCTCGCCTCCGGCGCTGCGGGGAGCACCGACGGCGCTGAGAGCACGGGGAGCACCGCGTCGCTCGGTGCGCTCGAGGACGCCATGCGCCGCGCCGCGGCCGCCGACCTCCTCGAGCAGCAGCTGCCCGCCTGCGGCACGGCTGCCGAGGTGACGCCGCGCCGTCTCGTGGCCCTCGCGCGCCGCTCCCCGGAGCTCAACCCCCACCTCGACAACCTGTCGGCCAAGCTCGACGAGCGGCTCTCGACCCGCTGCCGGATGTGGGTCGAGGAGCTGCCGCTGCAGCCCGCCGATGCCCGGGAGCTGGTGGCGGCCCTCGCTCGCTGACCGCGAGCGCGGCACTCCACCGGTCGGGTTCGGGTCAGACCCGCAGCCATTCCAGGACCGCGCGGACCCGGCGGTGGTCGTCGGCGTCGGTCGGCAGGTCGAGCTTCGCGAAGATGCTGTTGATGTGCTTGGCCACCGCCTTCTCGGTGACCACGAGCGACTGCGCGATGCCGGCGTTGGCGCGGCCCTCCGCCATCAGCGCCAGGACCTCGCGCTCGCGGGCCGTGAGCCGCTCGACGGGGGCATCACGGCGGCGGTCCAGCACGGCCGCCACCACGGAGGGATCCAGGACGGTGCCGCCGGCCGCCACCCGGTGCAGGGCGTCGACGAACTCCGTGACGTCGCCGACCCGGTCCTTGAGGAGGTAGCCGACGGCTCCCTCGCCGGAGGCCAGCAGCTCGCGGGCATAGAGCTGCTCGACGTACTGCGACAGCACGAGGACCGGGAAGCCCGGCCGGGCGGCGCGCGCCTCGATCGCCGCGCGCAGGCCCTCGTCGGTGAACGTGGGCGGCATCCGGACGTCGACCACGGCTGCGTCGGCACGCGGGTCGGCGAGCGCCCGCTGCAGCTCCGGCAGGTTGTCGACCGCGGCGAGGATCTCGAAGCCCTTGGCCTCGAGCAGCTGGATCAGGCCGGCGCGGAGGAGGGCATGGTCCTCGGCGAGGACGAGGCGAGCGGCGGGCACGGCACCTCCCATCGGACGACGGTCGGGCCACCGGGCGGGCTCGACACCGCCATCGTGCCGTCGAAGGCAGCCAGCCGCGTGGCGATCCCCTGGAGTCCGCTGCCGCGCCGTGGGTCGGCGCCCCCGCGGCCGTCGTCGGCGACACTGCCCGCGAGCACCCGGCCGTCGTGGTGCAACGAGAGGTGGACACTGTCGGCGGCGGCGTGCTTGCCGACGTTGGCGAGGCACTCGGCGACGACGAAGTAGACCGCCGACTCCACGGGAGCCGGCAGCCGCGGGACGGCCGACTCGACCTCGACGGGCATGGCCATGTCGATGGCGAGGGCCCGCACGGCGCCGTTCAGCCCGCGGTCGGCGAGGACGGGCGGGTGGATGCCGCGGACGACGTCGCGCAGCTCGACCAGTGCGGTCGACGTCGTGGCGCGGGCCTCGCCGATGAGCCGCCGGGCCGTGACCGGGTCGGTCTCGAACAGGTCCTCGGCCAGCCCGAGGCTCAGCGCGGCGGCGGCCAGCCGGGCCTGGGGGCCGTCGTGCAGGTCGCGCTCGATGCGCCGCAGCTCGGCGGCGGAGTGGTCGACGACGTCGGCCCGCGACTCGGCGAGCGCGTGCACCCGCTCCTCGAGGCGGTCGGTCCGCCCGACGGTGAGGATCGCCCGGTCGACGGCCGCCCGGATCCGCATGACCGGCGGCGAGCCGAAGAACCACACCGGGAAGGTGACGACGGCGAGGAAGACCACGACCACCACCACGGCGAGGACGAAGCCGCCCGTCATCGCCCACAGCAGCCAGAGCAGGTCGCGCCACGTCGCGGTGTCGGTCGCGCGCACCCGCAGCGCGGCGAGAGCTCCCTCCGGCAGCGGTGCGTACGGCGCGGGCACCGGACTGCCGAGCGTGCGGGCCGCCATCCGGCGGTGCAGGTCGGCGATCCACCGCAGGACCGGCAGCAGCACGAGGAGCAGGGGGATCCCGATCCACGCGACGACGAGGACGGCGCTGACCACCGTCAGCACGAAGAGCACGATCGCGAGCGGGAACAGCAGCACCTGCGCGACGGCGTACCCGGTGACCCGGAAGGGTCCGGCGGGTCCGGGCGCGGTCGATGCAGTGGCAGGCACGTCCCCATCCTGCCCGTCCGCAGCCGTCGGGGCAGTGGTGCAGGCACCACCACTCCTCGGGTCGCACCACCCCTGACCGCGACGCCCCGGGACGGGAGCGTGGAGACATCCCTCCCCCCGAGTCCCAGGAGCCATCATGAGGAGATCCATGAGGAGATCACTGTCCGCCCTGCCCGTGCAGGCGGCACGCTGGAGCGCGACCCACCCCTGGCGGGCGATCGGCGGCTGGCTGCTGTTCGTCGCCATCGCCGTCGGCCTGGCTGCCACCGTCCCCACCAACGAGGCGACCGACGCCGACTATCGCATCGGCGAGTCCGGCCGGGCCGCCGAGCTGCTCGAGGACGCCGGACTGGAGGAGGCGCCGTCGGAGCTGGTGCTCATCACCGCCCGCGCCGGTGACCTCGACCCGGGCGCAGCAGCCGCGGCCGCTGCCGACGTGACCGCCGCGATGTCCGGACTCTCCGGGGTCGCCGCCATCGCGGAGCCCGTGACGAGCGCGGACGGCCAGGCGGTCTTGGTCGCCGTCGAGCTGACCTCCGACGAGGTCGACGCCGAGCCCCTGCTCGACGCCACCGCCGGCGTCCGGACCGACCATCCCGACCTCCTCGTCGAGGAGACGGGCGACGTCTCCATCGGCGCCGCGATCGACGAGCGGGTGGGGGAGGACCTGCGCTCCGCGGAGGTGATCAGCCTGCCGGTGACCCTGCTGCTGATGCTGCTCGCCTTCGGGGCGCTCATCGCGGCCGGCCTGCCGGTCCTGCTCGCGGCCACCAGCGTCGGCGCGACGATCGGTCTGACCGCGGCGATCTCCCACGTCGTCCCGGCCGAGCCGACGGTCTTCTCGATGGTCGTGCTGATCGGCATGGCCGTCGGCGTCGACTACTCCCTCTTCTACCTCAAGCGCGAGCGGCAGGAGCGCGCCGCCGGCCGCTCCCACCTCGACGCCGTCGCGATCGCCGCCGAGACCTCGGGGCACGCGATCCTGGTGTCGGGCGCCGCCGTGATCGCGTCCATGGCCGGACTCTTCGTGCTGACCGACGTCACCTTCAACTCACTCGCCGTCGGGTCGATCGTGGTCGTCGCGGTCGCCGTGCTCGGCTCGATCACCGTGCTCCCCGCGCTGCTGGCCAAGCTGGGCCGCTGGGTCGACCGGCCGCGGATCCCGCTGCTGTGGCGGATCACGCGGCGGATGGGCACCGGCGCGATCAGCGGCCGGCTCGTCGGACCCGTCGTGCGGCACCCCGTCGCGGCGCTCACGCTGTCCGTCGTCGTGATCGGCGCCCTCGCCGTCCCCGCGCTCTCGATGCGGACCCACCAGGCCAGCGCGGAGACGCTGCCCGACGACCTGGCCGCCGTGCAGGCATGGCAGCGGGTCACCGACGCCTTCCCCAACGAGGGCACCTCCGCCCGGATCGTCGTCCACGGCGGCGACCGGATCGCCCGCGAGGCCGCTCTGGACGAGGTCGCCGCGTCCGCGGACGACGCGTCCGCCGTGCGTACGTCGAGCGACGGCGCCACCTCGGTGCTGGAGCTCGCGCTGCCGTGGGACGAGTCCGACGACCGGGCCACGGAGGCGATCGAGCTGCTGCGCGGCGAGACCCTGCCGGACGCGCTCGGCGACCTCGACGGGTCGGAGTGGGCCGTCGGCGGCGGCGCGGCCGACTCGCTCGACTACACCGACAAGCAGTCCGAGCGGCTGCCGATCCTGCTGGCGTTCGTGCTGCTGCTGACGATGCTGATGATGGTGCTCGCCTTCCGCAGCACCCTGCTGGGCGTGGTGTCGACGGTGCTCAACCTGGCGTCGGTCGGGGTCGCCTTCGGCATCCTCGCGATCGTCTTCCAACACGGCGTCGGCGAGGGCCTCCTCGACTTCTCCAGCCCCGGCTTCGTGATCGACTGGATCCCCATCTTCGTGCTGGTCGTGCTCGTGGGCCTGTCGATGGACTACCACGTGTTCGTGCTCAGCCGGATCCGCGAGCTCGTCGACCGGGGCGTCCCGGCCCGCGAGGCCGTCCGCCGCGGCGTGACCGACACGGCCGGCGTGATCACCAGCGCGGCCGCGGTGATGGTCTCGGTGTTCGCGATCTTCGCGACGCTCTCGATGCTGGAGATGAAGATGATGGGCGTGGGCCTGGCGGCGGCCATCCTCGTCGACGCGACGTTGATCCGGCTGGTCGCGCTCCCGGCGATCCTGGTGCTCCTCGGCGAGCGGGCCTGGCCGCGGCGACAGCGCCCGGCGGCCCCGACGCTCCCGGGCGACTCGGCGGCGCCGACCGAGTGGGCGTCACGCGACGGCGTGCTGGTGCCGGTGACCGCTGGCTCCCGGTGACCCCGTGACCCGGTGACCCGGTGACCCCGTCCGTCGCCCCCGGCTCGACGTCGAGCCGGGGGCGACGTGCGGTCCAGTCAGTCCAGCCCTTCGAGCCCGTTGAGGTCGTCGAGGTCGTCGAGGTCGTCGAGCATCGCCTCGAGCGCCGAGGACAGCAGGCTCCGAGCCTGGTCGCCGGTGAGCGAGCGGCGCTCGACCAGCTCGCGGCCCATCGCCTTGGCCAGGCCGCCGAAGGCGCGGACCGCGGCGTGCGCGTCGCGCAGCTGGGCGGCATCGCCCGCGAAGCCGAGGTAGTCGAGCACCCGCTCGGCGGCGAGGTCGTCGGCCTCGTCGAGCACCGCCTGCACCTCGGGGTCGCCGGCGCCGCTCCCCGCCATCGCCAGCCAGCTGCGACCGTGCTGCTCCACCACGTCCATCAGCCAGCCGACGATCGCCCGGATCCGCTCGGGCCGGCCGACGTCGGTCGGCAGCGCCCCGTCGAGGGCGGGCACGAACATCATCGCCCGCACCGACGCCAGGTAGAGCCCGCGCTTCGTGCCGAAGTAGTGATGCACCAGGGCGCGGGTGACCCCGGCGTCCTCCGCGATCGCCGCGATCCCCACCTCGGGGAACGGCCGGTCGGTGAAGTGCCGCACGGCCGCGACCAGGATGTCCGTGCGCCGCGCGTCCGGCCCGAGCCGGCGCCAGCGCGGTTCAGTCGTCTCGGCGCTCACATCCCGGAGCCTGTCACAAATAGCAACGGTCGGTCGCCGCGAGCTCCCGCAGCCCGGGCGGTACGACGAAGCGGTCGCCGTAGCGCGCGCGGAGCTCGTCGGCGCGGGCGACGAAGCCGGCCGGCCCGTTGCCCAGGGGGCCCTGGTAGCCGTTGACGTACTGCAGGGTCCCGCCGGTCCAGGCCGGGTAACCGATGCCCATGATCGAGCCGATGTTGGCGTCGGCGACGGTGCGCACGATCCCGGTCTCGAGGCACCGGGCCGCCTCGAGCGCGGCGGCGACGAGCAGCCGCTCCTTCATGTCCTCGAAGGGGATCTCGACCTCGGGTCGGTGGTGGTGCTCGAGGAGACCGGGCCACAGCCCGATCCGCGAGCCGTCCTCGGCGTAGTCGTAGAACCCGCGCCCCGCGAGGCGTCCGGGCCGGTCGAGCTCCTCGACCATCCGCTCCTGGATCGGCGTGCCGGGGGTCGTGACGTAGTCGCGTCCCTCGGCCTCGGCGGCCGCGACGGCGCCGCGCTGGATCTTCAGGGTGGTGCGCATGTTGACCTCGTCGAGCAGCGCCAGCGCACCGGTCGGGAAGCCCGCCTGCGCAGTGGCCTGCTCGATGCTGGCGGGGTGGGCGCCCTCGCCGAGCATGGACACCGCCTGGTCGACGAACTCGCCGATGACGCGGTTGGCGTAGAACGCATAGACGTCCTTGACCGCGATCGGCGTCTTGCGGATCTGCTGGGCGAAGTCGAAGGCCCGGGCGACGGCCTCGTCGCCGGTCTCCTCCCCGACCACGATCTCCAGCAGCGGCATCCGGTCGACCGGTGAGAAGAAGTGCAGCCCGATGAAGTCGCGGGGCCGGGACACGGCGGTGACCATCTCGCTGAGCGGCAGGGCGGAGGTGTTGGTGGCGATCAGTGCGTCGTCGGCGAGGTAGGGCTCGACCTCGGCGAAGACCTTCTTCTTCAGCTCCAGGTCCTCGAAGACGGCCTCGACGACGAAGTCGGCGCCCTTGACGTCGGCCACGTCGTCGGTGGCGAGGATCCGCGCCAGCACCTCGTCACGCTTGTCGGCGGTGATCCGTCCCTTGGCGACCGCCTTGTCGAGCAGAGCCCGCGAGTAGTCCTTGCCGCGCTCGGCGGCCTCGACGCTGACGTCGCGAAGCACGACCTGGGCGCCGGACTGGGCCACGACGTACGCGATGGCGGCGCCCATCATCCCGGCGCCGAGGACGGCGACCTTCTCCGCCGCACGTCGCTCGAATCCGGCCGGCCGCGAGGCGCCCTTGTTGATGGCGTTGAGGTCGAAGAAGAGGGCCTTGATCATGTTGGTCGAGACCTGGCCGCAGATGAGGTTCGCGCAATAGCGGGTCTCGATCGCGAACGCCGTGTCGATGTCGACCTGCGCGCCCTCGACGGCGGTGGCGAGCACGGAGATCGGAGCCGGAATCGGCGATCCCTTGAGCTGCTTGCGCAGATTGGCCGGGAACGCCGGGAGGTTCGCGGCCAGCGCCGGCGAGGCGGGTGTGCCGCCGGGGATTTTGTAGCCCTTGCGGTCCCACGGCTGGGCGGCGTCGGGGTTCGCAGCAATCCAGGTCTTGGCGGCGGCCATCATCTCGTCCTCGGTCGCGACGACCTGGTCGATGATCCCGACCTCGAGAGCCTTCGCGGGCTTCATCCGCTGACCCTGGCCGACCACGTTGAGGACGGCATTGACGATGCCGATCATCCGTACGACGCGGGTGACGCCCCCCGCGCCCGGCAGCACGCCGAGGGTGACCTCGGGCAGACCGAGCAGCGAGCCCTTCCTGTCCAGCGCGATGCGGTGGTGCGCCGCGAGGGCCACCTCGAAGCCACCGCCGAGCGCGGTGCCGTTGATCGCCGCGACCACCGGCTTGCCGAGCGTCTCGATCGCCCGGAAACACTCCTTGTAGGCGTCGAGCCCCTCGCTGATCGCAACCACGTCGTCCGGGCCGGCGTTCATCAGCAGGTTGAGGTCACCGCCGGCGAAGAAGGTGTCCTTGGCCGAGGTGATGATGACGCCGTCGTAGGAGTCCTTCTCCGCCTGCAGGCGGGCGACGGTCGCGCGGAGATCGGTGATGCACCGCTCGGTCATCGTGTTGGTGGGCTGGGTCGGGTCGTCCATCGTCAGGACCAGCACGCGGTCCGCGCCGATCTCCCAGCCGAACATGTTGTCGCTCATGAGTTCGTTTCCTTCGCTGAAGAGTGGGGCGCTCAGACGCGCTCGATGACGGTGGCGATGCCCATCCCGCCGCCGATGCAGAGGGTGATGAGGGCTCGGCGGGCGCCGCGGCGCTCCAGCTCGTCGACCATGGTCCCGGTGATGATCGCGCCGGTGGCGCCGAGCGGGTGGCCCATCGCGATCGCGCCACCGTTGACGTTGAGCTTCTCGTCGGGGATCGCGAGCTTCTTCTGGAAGTTGAGCACCACGGAGGCAAAGGCCTCGTTGAGCTCGAAGAGGTCGATGTCGTCGACCGTCAGGCCGGCGAGGGCGAGAGCCTTCTCGGTCGCGGGCACTGGGCCGGTCAGCATGATCGTGGAGTCGGCGCCGCTGACCGCGGCCGAGACGATCCGGGCACGCGGCGTGAGCCCCGCGGCCGTCCCCGCGGCCTCGTTGCCGATCAGCACCAGCCCGGCGCCGTCGACGATGCCCGAGGAGTTGCCGGCGTGGTGCACGTGGTCGATCCGCTCGACCCAGGGGTACTTCTGCAGCGCGACGGCGTCGAAGCCGCCCATCTCCCCCATCGCCGCGAACGACGGCTGTAGGCCGGCGAGCGACTCCAGCGTCGTGTCGGGCCGCACGAACTCGTCGTGGTCGAGCAGGATCGTGCCGTTGAGGTCGCGGACCGGCACGATCGACTTGGTGAAGTAGCCGCCCGAGATGGCTGCGGCGGCACGCTGCTGCGAGCGGACGGCGTAGGCGTCGACGTCCTCGCGGCTGAAGCCCTCGACGGTGGCGATCAGGTCCGCCGAGACGCCCTGCGGGATGAAGTAGGCGTCGTAGTTGGTGATCGGGTCGAGCGCCCACGGGCCGCCGTCGGCGCCGAGCGGCACGCGCGACATCGACTCGACGCCCCCGGCGACGATCAGCTGGTCCCAGCCCGATCGCACCCGCTGCGCGGCGGTGTTGACGGCCTCCAGGCCCGAGCCGCAGAAGCGGTTGAGCTGGACGCCGGAGACCGTGTCGGGCAGGCCCGCCTTGAGCGCGACGGCCTTGGCGATGTCGGCGCCCTGGTCGCCGACCGGCGACACCACGCCGAGCACGATGTCGTCGATGAGGCCCGGGTCGAGGTCGGGGAAGCGGACCCGCAGCTCGTCGACGAGCCCGACCACCAGGTCGATGGGCTTCGTGCCGTGCAGCGAGCCGGACTTCTTGCCCCGGCCCCGGGGCGTGCGGATGGCCTCGTAGATGAAGGCGTCGGACATGGAGGATCTCCTGGAGATTTCTCGAAGATGGAGGGTCAGAGGAAGCGGGCGATGAGGTCCTTCATGACCTCGTTGGCGCCGGCGTAGATCCGCGAGATCCGGCCGTCGACGTACATCCGGGCGATGGGGTATTCCTCCATGTAGCCGTAGCCGCCGTGCAGCTGCAGGCAGCGGTCGAGGACGTCGGTGAGCTGCTCGGAGCACCACAGCTTCACCATCGCGGCCCGCTTGACGTCGAGCTCTCCGCGCACGTGACGGGCGACGGCGTCGTCGACAAAGGAGCGCAGCACCTCGAGGGTGGTGGCGATCTCGGCCAGCTCGAAGCGGGTGTTCTGCAGGGCGAAGAGCGGCTTGCCGAACGCGTGCCGCTCGCGCACGTAGGCCAGCGTGTGCTCGTAGGCGCCCTCCACCGCACCGAGGGCGGCGGAGCCGATGATCAGGCGCTCCTGCGGCAGCTGCTCCATCAGCTGGAAGAAGCCCTGACCCTCGGCGCCGCCCAGCAGGTTGGCGGCCGGGACCCGGAGCTCGTCGAAGAAGAGCTCGGTCGTGTCCTGACCCTTCTGGCCGATCTTCTTGAGCTTGCGGCCCCGCTCGAAGCCGGTCACGTCGCCTGCCGCCGGGCCGACCTCGGCCACCAACAGGGACAGGCCGGAGGCGCCCTGCGACGGGTCGGTCTTGGCGGCGATGATCAGCAGGTCGCAGGTGGCGCCGTTGGAGATGAAGGTCTTGGCGCCGGAGATGACGTAGTCGTCGCCGTCCCGGATGGCCTTGGTGGCGATGGCCTGCAGGTCCGAGCCGGTGCCGGGCTCGGTCATCGCGATCGCGCCGATCCACTCACCACTCGCGAGCTTCGGCAGCCACCGCTGCTTCTGCTCCTCGCTGGCATAGGACAGCAGGTAGTGCGGCACGATGCCGGAGTGCACGCCGAGCTGCATCGACAGCTCACCGGACCGGGCCTGCTCGACGAAGAGCACGGACTCGTGGGCGAAGGTGGCGCCGCCCCCGCCGTACTCCTCGGGGATCGACATGCACAGCAGGCCGAGCTCGCCGGCGCGGCGATAGAGCGCCCGGTCGGGCTCGCCGGCCGCGGCGAACTCCTCATAGCGGGGCGCGACCTCCTTGGTGAAGAAGTCGCGGGCCAACTCGGAGACGGCGGCCAGCTCGGCCCGGGTGTCCTCGCTGGTCAGGTCGATCTGACGATCTGCGACGGTCATCGGATCCTCACTTCGTGTAGAGCGCGTCGATCTGCGCGGCGTACTTGTCGTTGATGGGGCTGCGCTTGAGCTTCATCGTGGGCGTGAGCTCGTCGCCCCCCGGCAGCCAGTACGACGCCAGCACCTCCCACGTGCGGATGGACTCGACGCGGGAGAGTCGGGCGTTGGCGGCCTCGACGGCCTGCCCGATGGCCGCCTGCAGGGCGGGATGGGCGACGACCTCGGCCAGCGACTCGGGGCCGGGCTCGGCGAGTCCGACCTTCGTGGCGAAGGCCGCGACGGCGTCCGGGTCGAGGGTGATGAGCGCGGCGACGTGCGGGCGGTCGTTGCCGATCGCGACGGCCGAGCCGATCAGGGGGCTGGCCGCCTTGAGGGCTCCCTCGATGTTGGAGGGTGACATGTTCTTGCCGCCGGAGTTGATGATCAGCTCCTTCTTGCGGTCCACGATCGACAGGTAGCCGTCGACGAGGGTGCCGATGTCGCCGGTGTGGATCCAGCCGTCGGCGTCGAGGGTCTCGGCGGTGCGATCGGGATCGTTGCGATAGCCGCGCATCACGCCGCCGCCACGGACCAGGACCTCGCCGTCGTCGGCGAGGCGCACCTCGGTGCCGGGGATCGCCGTGCCGACGCTGCCGTAGCGGGGCGCGCCGACCGGGTTGACCGTCGTGACCGCGGAGGTCTCGGACATGCCCCAGGCCTCCATGACGGGCACACCGAGCGCGAGCATGAACTCGAGCGCTGCGACGTCGATGGGTGCGGCGCCGGAGACGGCGGCGGTGAGCTCGTCGAAGCCGAGGGACGCGCGCACCTTCGCGAGCACGAGCCGGTCGGCGACGACGTACTGCACCGCGTCCAGCGGGTGCACGCTGCGGCCGGCGACGATGGCCGCGGCGCGGCGCTGACCGACCGCGAGGGCCCACTGGGCGAGCGCGCCCTTCACGCCCTCCTCGGCGGCGATCTTCGCCTCGATCGCGCCCTTGATCTTGTACCAGAGCATCGGCACGGCGACGAAGAACGTCGGGCGCACCTGGCCGAGCACCTCCACGAGGGTCTTCGGGTTGTCGACGTCGGTGACGGTGCTGCCGAAGTACATCGGCGCGTACTGGCAGATCCAGCGGTTGATGAGATGCGCGTCCGGCAGGTAGGCGATCACCCGGCCGCCGGTGAGGTCGCCGACGACGTCGGTGACGACCTCGAGCTGGTAGAGCAGGTTGCCGTGGGTGAGCTCGACGCCCTTCGGGTTGCCGGTGGTGCCGCTGGTGTAGATCAGGGTCAGCACGTCGTCGCGGCCGACGGCCTGCCAGGTGGCGTCGAAGTCGAAGCCGTCGGACGCGGACGCCTCCACGTCGTCGAGGCCGATCGTGCCGGCCGGCTGCTGGTCGATGCAGACGATGGTCTCGACCTTCGTGCCGGCCGCCGCCTCCAGGACCCGCGGCAGGAACTGCGCCTCCGTGACCACGATCCGCGGCTCGGCGTTGGTGAACAGGTAGGCCACCTGGTCGGCGGCACTGGTGTTGTAGACCGAGAAGCCGACGCCGCCCAGGTGCATGACGGCCGCGTCGACGACGTGGAACTCGGGCCGGTTGGTCAGCATCATGCCGACCACGTCGCCCCGCCCGACCCCGAGGCCGGCGAAGCCCCCAGCGAGGGTGCGGACCCGGTCGCCGTACTGCTGCCAGGTGAGCTCGGCGGACTCACCGCCGGAGCCGTCGGTGCCGTCGGGCCGCCGGATCGCGACCTGGTCGCCCCGGCTGGCGACCTGCTGCTGGAAGTGGGCGCACAGACTCGCCGCCATCTCGGACCTCCTCGTCGGCGCCGGCATCGCGACGCGTGAGCCTATTTGTCTCAGGGACAGATAGTGCACAGCATTTGTCGTGGAGTCAACAAGCGACCGACAGCGGTGCGGCCGACGACGCGACGCTGCACCCGCCCGATGGGGGTCAGACCCGGAGCGTCAGGTGCGGAGCAGACGCTCCAGGCCCGCGGTCGCCACCTCGACGACGGCCTCGACCAGGTAGTCCGCGGAGACGTCGATGGCGCCGGCGTTCCACTCGAGGAAGAGGTTGACGATCGCGCCCGACAGCGCGGTGACCGTCAGCTGGATCTCCTCGGGGCGCAGTGCCGCGGCCGCCACCGGATCGACGGAGGCGACCATCGTGCCGAGCACCAGCTCGGGCAGGCGGCGCCGGGCGTGCCGGCGCAGCAACGGGTCGGCCAGCGTCTCGTTGAGCATGACCCGGCCACGCGCCGGCCGCTCCTCCAGCCAGCGCGCCACGACGAGCAGGGCGGCACGGATGCGGGAGGCGAAGTCCTCGGCGGCCTCGGCGATCGCGCCCTCGACCAGCTCCGCGACCTCGGCGTACTGCTCGTCCCAGACCGCGATCGCGAGCGCGTCGCGGTCGGCGAAGCTCTCGTAGAAGAAGCGCGGACTCAGCCCGGCGGCCCGGGTGACGGCCCGGACGGTCAGGGCCTGGGCGCCGCCATCGCCGAGGATCCCCAGCCCGGCGGCGAGCAGCTGGTCACGGCGCTGGCGGGCCCGCTCGTCCGCGGTCGTCCCGCGCCACGCCTCCTCCGCACTGCTTGACACGAGGCCCGAGCCTAGCCGACCATCAGTCATCAGAAACATGCGTTTCCTTTGATCGGGATTCCGTCAGCGACGACAGAGAGGTCCCCCGTGCCCAGTGAGCCGAGCAAGGCGTACGACGACGAGGCGCTGGCCATCCAGGCCCGTGACATGGACTTCTGCTGGGACGACGTGCCACTGCACTACATCCCCGGCCGGATGGTCGCGACCCACGTCTACAACTGCATGCACCTGCTGCTGCCCGAGGGCGAGAAGGCGATGTCGGCAGCGCTCGCCCAGGCGCTGCCACTGATCGAGGACCCGCGGCTGAAGGAGGAGGTCGTCGGCTTCATCGGCCAGGAGGCGACCCACGCCGACAGCCACGGTGGCGTCCTCGAGCGGCTCGTCGAGCTCGGCCTCGACGCCCGCCCGGTACTGGGCCGACTCGACCAGCTGCTCACCGTCATCATGGGCGACGTCGCGGACGAGCGGATCCGCCACCAGCTGCTGTGCGAGCGACTCGCGCTCTTCTCCGCGCTCGAGCACTACACGGCGGTGTGGGGGAAGTTCTTCCTCGAGTCCGAGGGCCTGTCCGGCAGCGGCATCCACCCGATGGTCCTCGACCTGCTGAAGTGGCACGGCGCCGAGGAGGTCGAGCACCGCAGCGTCGTCTTCGACGCCTACCAGCACGTCGACGGCAGCCATGCCCGGCGCGTCCGGATGGGTGTCCTCGGCAGCGCCGCCCTCGCCGCCGCCGGCTTCCTGACCCTCGGCTACCTCGTCGCGAAGGACCCCGCGCGCACCGCCACCCGCAACCCCTGGAAGCGGTACGTCGCCCCGGTCGCCGAGTTCGTCGGCGCCACCCGTGACGGCGTGATCCCCAACATGCTCGGCTTCCTGACCGAGATCCCGGTCTACGTGCGGCCCGACTTCCACCCCTCGCAGCTGCCGGGCATGGAGCTGGCCGTGCGCTACCTCGCCGAGGCGCCGATCCGCCACCACGACGCCGCCGCGGCCAGCTGATGAGCGCCCTCCTCGACCCCGCCGTGGACCTGGCGCTCGCCGGCTACCGCGGCTACCTCAAGGTCTTCGCCGCCAGCCCGCTGGCCGAGCGGCTGTCGCCGCCCGCGCCCGTGCGGCGCACCGGCTTCGACCTCGAGGTCACGGTGGCGGAGCGGACGCTGCCCTGTCCGGACGTCGTCGCGCTGATCCTGCGCCGGCCCGACGGCAGCGACCTGCCGGCCTGGACGCCGGGTGCCCACCTCGACGTCGTCCTGCCCTCGGGGGCGCAGCGCAGCTACAGCCTGTGCGGCGACCCGGCCGACCTGTCGTCGTACCGGATCGCCGTGCGGCGCGTGCCGGATGACCTGGGCGGTGGTGGCGGGTCGGCCGAGGTCCACGAGGCGATCGCGGCCGGCGACCGGCTGACGGTCCGCGGGCCGCGCAACGCCTTCTGGATGGTGCCCGAGACGAGTCACCTCTTCGTCGCCGCCGGCATCGGGATCACCCCGATCCTGCCGATGGTCGCGCGGGCCGAGGCGGCCGGCGCGAGCTGGCGGCTGGTCTACCTCGGCCGCGACCGGGCGACGATGCCCTTCCTCGACGAGCTCGCGACGTACGGCGAGCGCGTGGTCGTGCGCACCGACGACCAGCACGGCATCCCCGCGGCCGCCGACATCCTCGACCTCGGTCGCGCGCCCGACGGCACGCTGCCCGCGGCGGTCCACCTGTGCGGCCCGCCGGCGCTGATCGACGCCGCCCGGGCGCTGATCCGGCCCCTCGCGCCGCACAGCCGGCTCTACAGCGAGCGTTTCTCCGCGCCGCCGGTGCGCGGCGGCGCACCCTTCACCGCCACCCTCGCCCGGTCGGGGCGCACCGTCGAGGTCGGCGCGGACGAGTCGCTCCTCGCGGCGCTGCGGCGCGAGGTGCCCGGCATCGCCTACTCCTGCCAGCAGGGCTTCTGCGGCACCTGCAGGCTGCGCGTCCTCGACGGCGAGGTGGAGCACCGCGACACCCTGCTCCTGCCGGAGGAGCGCGCGGAGTCCGTGCTCACCTGCCTCTCCCGCGGGCGTGGTCCGCTGGTCCTCGACGCCTGACCCCTCCGAAAGGCCACCCATGAGCACGACCCACACCCCGGTCCTCGTCGTCGGCGCGGGCTTCGGCGGCATCGGCCTCGGCGCGCGGCTGCGCCAGGCGGGCATCACCGACTTCACGATCATCGAGCGCACCGACGACCTCGGTGGCACGTGGAGCCGCAACACCTACCCCGGCGCCGCCTGCGACGTGCCCTCGACGCTCTACTCCTATGCGTTCGCGCCCAACCCGGAGTGGTCGCGCAAGTACGGCACGCAGCCCGAGATCCTCGCCTACCTGCGCCGGGTCGCCGACGACTTCGGTGTCACCCCGCACGTCCGGCTCGGCACCACGCTGACCGCCGCACGCTTCGACGAGGACACCCGGCGCTGGGAGGTCTCGACCGACCGCGGCGACTTCACGGCCGACGTTCTCGTGTCGGCGGTCGGCGCGTTCGCCGAGGCGTCGATCCCCGACCTGCCGGGCCTGTCCTCCTTCGGCGGCGACCTGATGCACACCCTGCACTGGGACCACGACCTCGACCTGAGCGGCAAGCGGGTCGGCGTCATCGGCACCGGCGCGACCGCCGTCCAGGTCATCCCCGAGGTGCAGCGGGTCGCCGACGAGGTCGTCGTCTTCCAGCGCACGCCGCCCTGGATCGTGCCACGCCTGGACCGCGCGATCACGGCCGTGGAGCGCGGGCTCTACCGCCGCCTGCCGCTGAGCCAGCGCGCCACCCGGGCCGCCTGGTACGGCGCCATCGAGTCGTTCGGGCTGCCGGGCTTCGTCAACACGGCGTTCCGGCACCCCTTCGAGGCGCTCGGCCGGCTCCAGCTGCGCCGGCAGGTGAGCGACCCCGTGCTGCGCGCCCGCCTGACGCCCGACTACATGATCGGCTGCAAGCGCGCGATCTTCTCCGACGCCTACTACCCCGCCCTCGCGGAGCCCAACGTCGAGCTGGTGACCGAGCCGATCGACGAGGTCGGCCCGACGGGTGTGGTCGCGGGTGGCGCCCTGCACGAGGTCGACGTCCTCATCCTCGCGACCGGCTTCACGGCCCTGCCGGCCCTGACCGAGGTGGTCAGCGGCACCGACGGCCGCACGATCGGCGACCGTTACCGGGAGCGGCCGCAGAGCTACCTCGGCGTCGCCAACGCGGGCTTCCCCAACATGTTCACGGTGCTCGGCCCGTTCGGCGCGGCCGGCAACCAGTCGGCGGTGGTGATGATCGAGGCGCAGATCGACTACATCGTCGACGCGTTGACCCGGGTCGGGCGCTCGGGGATCTCCCGCTTCGAGATCCGCGCCACGGAGCAGGACGAGTTCGTCGAGGAGATGCACGCCCGCTCCGGCCGCGGCACCTGGCTCAAGGGGGGCTGCGTCAGCTACTACACCAACGGCTCCGGCCTGAACTCCGGCCTCTTCCCGGGCTGGTCGTTCGAATACCGCTCGCGCACGCGGCGGTGGGACGCCGACCGCTATGACGTCCAGCACGAGCGCCGCGGGGCGGCCACGGAAGGAGCAGGTCGATGAAGGGACTCGACATCAACGGCAAGATCAACGGCAAGATCAACGGCAAGGTCGCGCTGGTGACCGGTGCGGGCGCCGGGATCGGCCTGGCGACCGCGCGACTCCTCGTCGCGCGCGGTGCCTCGGTCGTCCTGGTCGACCGCGACGAGGTCAGCGTCAAGGAGGCCGCTGCCGAGCTGGGCCACCGGGCCCTCGCGGTCACCGCGGACGTCACCGACGCCGACGCGATGGCGCAGGCCGTCGCCCGAGCGGTGGAGGACCTCGGCGGCCTCGACCTCGTCGTCGCCAACGCCGGCATCACCCCCCGGCCCGCGACCCTGCGGCACCTGCCCCCGGACGAGTTCGCCCGCGTGCTCGCGGTCAACGTGCTGGGCGTCCTGCACGCGGTGCAACCGGCCGCCGCCCCTCTCATCGCCGCGCAGGGCCAGGTCGTGGTCGTGGCGTCCGCGGCGGCGTACTCACCACCGCTGGGCGGGGCGGCCTACATGGTCAGCAAGGCCGCGGTCGAGGTGCTCGCTCGCGGCTTCCGTCTCGAGCTCGCCCCCCACGGTGTCGGCGTGACGACCGTGGCCTTCGGCTTCGTCGACACCCAGCTCGCCCGCGCCACCCTCGACGAGCACGAGGTCGGTCGCCAGCTCGACGGCCTGATGCCGGCCGTCCTGCAGAAGCGGATCTCCGCCGACGAGGCCGCGGTCGCGATCGTCGACGCCGCCGTGCGCCGAGCCGCGCGGGTCACCCGCCCCCGCGCCTGGGCGCCGCTCGGCGTGCTGCGCGGCGTGCTCTCGCCGGCGCTGGACGCGGTGCTCGTGCGCTCACGTCGTACGACGGACCTGATCTCCCTGCTCGAGCGCTCCGACGAAGGGTCGACCCGATGACTGCGCCCACCACCGACGACGCCGTCCACTTCGAGGTCCACGCCCCCGCCGACGGCCGGGTCCTCGACCTGGTGCGGACCGACGGCCCCGACGACGTCGCAGCGGCCGTGAGCCGGCTGCGCGGCGCACAGGGCGGGTGGGCCGTCCTGACCGTCGCGGAGCGCGTGGCCTGGCTGGCCCGTTTCCGCGACTGGATCTATGCCCACGCCGACGAGCTCGACGCGCTGCTCGCCGAGGAGACCGGCAAGCCGCGTGCCGAGGTCGGGATCGAGCTGGCGTCCAGCCTGGGCGTGCTGCGCTACTACTCCCGCCGCGCCGAGCGGATCCTCGCCGACGACACCCCGCGGCCCAGCAGCCTGCTCACCTCGCTCAAGAGGATGCGCGTGCGCCGCGTGCCGCAGGAGGTCGTGGGGATCATCAGCCCCTGGAACTTCCCCGTCGCGATGTGCCTGTGGGACGCGTTCCCGGCCCTCCTCGCCGGCAGCGCGGTGCTGCTCAAGCCCTCCGAGCACACGCCGCTCACGACCAACGCGCTCGTCGCCGGGTGGGCAGCGATCGGCGCGCCCGCGGTGTTCGCCGCCGTCAACGGCGCCGGGGAGACCGGCTCCGCGGTCGTGGACCACGTCGACCAGGTGCACTTCACCGGCTCCACCCGCACCGGGCGCCTCATCGCCGAGCGCGCCGCGCGCCGGCTGATCCCGGTCAGCCTCGAGCTCGGCGGCAACGACCCCGCGCTCGTCCTCGCCGACGCCGATCTCGACCTCGCCGCCGCGGGCATCGTGTTCAACGGACTGCTCAACTCCGGCCAGATGTGCGTCGCCGTCGAGCGCGTCTATGCCGTCGCCGAGATCCACGACGAGCTGGTCGGCCGCGTCGTCGACCGGGTCAGCGCGCTCCGTTCGACGGGCGAGGGCTTCGACCGCGACGTCACCGGCCTGATCACCCCCGAGCAGCACGCGATCGTCACCGCCCACGTCGAGGACGCCCTCGCCAAGGGCGCCACCGCCCTCGTCGGCGGACGCCCCGGTCCCGGCCACCACTACCCGCCGACCGTGCTGATCGACGTCGACCACACGATGGCGGTGATGACCGAGGAGACCTTCGGCCCGGTGCTCCCGATCATGCGCGTCGCCGACGTCGACGAGGCGGTCCGCCTGGCCAACGACTCGCCCTACGGGCTCTCGGCGAGCGTCTGGTCGCGCGATCGCGCCGCCGCCGAGCGGGTGGCCGAGCGCCTCGAGGCGGGCACCGTCGACGTCAACGACGCCGCCACGCACATCCTGTGTCACCCGCTGCCGCAGTCGGGATGGAAGGCGTCGGGCCTCGGGGCCCGCCTGGGCGGCGACCAGGGCCTGCTCAAGTACACGCGTCCCCAGGCGATCACCGCCAACCGCGTCGACCTCCCGGTCGTGACCGCGGTGGCCGGCTTCCCCTACTCCTCCGCCAAGAGCGGGCTGCTCGACCGGGTGGGTCGGCTCACCGACGGCGGCCGGCTCGACCGCCGACTGGGCATCGACGCGCTGCTGGATCGGGCGCTGCGGCGCAAGGACTGAGCGGCCGGCTCGGCTTGGCTCAGTGGTTGCGGAGGGCGGAGATCAGCTCGCCCTTGCGCATGCTGCTGCGGCCGTCGATGCCGATCTCGGCGGCCCGCTTGCGGAGCTCGTCGACGGTCCAGTCGTCGTAGTCGCCGGCCTTGCCGCCGCGACGCCCGACCGTCTTGCGACCCTCGGCGGCGCTGGCGTTGGCGATCCGGGCCGCCTTCTCCTTGCTCGCGCCCTCGTCGCGGAGCGCGTCGTAGGTCTTGTTGTCCTTGATGCTCGGTCCGTGCTTGCCGGCGGGCATGGGTCTCCTCCGTCTCCTCGATGGTGTGTCGTCAGCGGTACCCGGTGGCGAACCCGACAGTCAGATCCGGATCCGGGTCAGAAGACCGGCTTGCCCCCGGTGACGCCCAGCACCGTGCCGGAGACGTACGACGCGTCGGCCGGCGAGGCGAGGAAGACGAAGGCCGGCGCCACCTCGGCCGGCCGTCCGGCCCGTCCCAGCGGGGTGTCGGCGCCGAAGTGCTTCACCTTCTCGGTCTTCTGGGTCGCGGGCTGCAGGGGCGTCCAGATCGGCCCGGGTGCCACCGCGTTGACGCGGATGCCGTCAGGTCCCAGCTGTCCGGCCAGGTTGACCGTGAAGTTGTTGATCGCGGCCTTCGTCGCGGCGTAGTCGAGCAGGCTGTCGGAAGGGTCGTAGGCCTGGATCGAGCTGTTGTTGATGATGCAGCCGGGCCGCTTCCTCAGGTGCGGGATCGCGGCCCGCGACAGCCACAGCAACGCATAGAGGTTGGTCTTGAAGGTCCGGTCGATCCGCTCGTCGTCGTAGTCCTCCAGGGTGTCGTCGCGCGCCATCTGGTAGCCGGCGTTGTTGACGAGGACGTCGAGACCGCCGAGGTCGGCCACCGTCCGCTGGACGGCTTCGTCACAGGTGGCGCGCTCGCGCAGGTCGAGGGCCAGCGGCAGGGCCCGGCGACCCGCTGCCTCGACCAGGTCGCGGGTGGCGTCTGCGTCCTCCTGCTCCTCGGAGAGATACGTGAAGGCGACGTCGGCGCCCTCACGGGCGTAGGCGATGGCCACTGCCCGACCGATGCCGGAGTCACCGCCGGTGACGAGGGCGACCTGGCCGGCGAGACGGTCGTGGCCGACGTAGGAGTCCTCGCCGTGGTCGGGGACCGGGTCCATCGCCTCGGTCGACCCCGGGGGCTGCTGCTGCTGGGCTGGGAACTGGAGGTCGTCGTCCATGACCCACCGATACCCGTTGAGCCGGTCGGGAGTCGGGCCGCGAGCCCGGGCGCCCCGGGCGGAGGGCCGGTGACCGTGGTGCCCTCACACGGCGTACGGGAGGGCGCCACGGTCACCGTGGCCCCGGACGCCGGCGCTTCCCCACACAGCGCCGGCGCCCTGCTCAGGTACCCCGCCCGGCGGGGGACAGCCTCAGCCTGTCGCGGCGATCTCCGTGGTGTGGCCGCCGCTGACGCGGCGGGGGGCGGACGTGGCCGGCTCGTCCTCGCTGTCGATCGAGCGGCGGAGGTCGCGCAGGATCCGCGCCAGCAGACGTGAGACCTGGGTCTGCGTCACGCCCAGGGAGTCGGCGATCTCGCGCTGGGTCAGCTGCTCGAAGAAGCGCATCCGCAGCACCTGCTGGTCGCGTGGCTTGAGCCGGTCGATCGCGGGCCGCAGCATGACCCGTGCCTCGGCGGCCGCCTCGCCGTCGCCACTCGTCGGGTCCTCGAGCAGGTCCGCCAGCCGCAGGTCGTCGTTGTCGCCGACGGTCACGTCCAGCGAGCGTGGGACGAAGCAGCCCTGCATGGCCAGCACGTCCATGACCTCCTCGGCCGGCACCCCCAGCTGGTCGGCGATCGACCTGCCGGTCGGCGTCTCGCCAGTGGCCGTCTGCCGGTCACTCTCGGCCCACACCAGCGGGCGCAGCTCCTGCAGTCGCCGGGGCGGACGCACCACCCAGCCGTGGTCGCGGAAGTGGCGGCGCAGCTCGCCGCGGATGCTGGGGACGACGTAGGACAGGAAGTCGCCGCGCTCCGGGTCGTAGTGGTGCGCCGCGCGGACGAGGGCGGCCTGGGCCACCTGCTCGAGGTCCTCCAGCGCGATGCCGCGATCGCGGTAGCGGCCGGCGATGGAGCGCGCCACGCAGACGTTGAGGAGGATGATCTCGTCGATCAGCGCAGAGCGCTCCTCGCGCCCCGCGTGCGGGACCTCGGCCCACAACTGGGCGGTGAGCCGCCGACGGTCCTCGCGACTGATGTCGTCGTAGGAGGTGGCAGAGGGGTGGGACTCATTACGAACCATGGCGCACTCCCGAGAGGGTGGGCGGGATGGCTCGCCGGTGGCTGCAGCGAGTGGGGAAGACACCTCCGACGAGCGGTGGTGTCGCCTCGAACCTAGTCCTGCTCGCGGGCAAATGACCAGACGTATGTTTCGGCCGCGCTCGGGCATCGAGCACTGAATGTGACCGCCGTTGTCGATCGCCGAAGCGACGGACTCAGCCGCCTCAGCCGCCTCATCCGCGGGGTCGCGCGTTGTCGGCCTGCGGCAAGCCGCCCTCGGCGACGATCTCCGCGGCGACGTCACGCAGCTTGGTGTTGCTCTCGCTCGCACGGCGCTCGAGCAGACCGAAGGCGGCGTCGGGGTCGATGCCGAAGCGCTGCATGAGGATCCCCTGGGCCAGCCCGATCCGGTGCCGTGACTCGACGGCCTCGTCGAGGCCGCGGGCGAGGCGGGTCAGGGCCAGCGCCTGCGCGGCGGGGACAGCGAAGAGCCGTGCGCGACGCAGGTCCTCCTCGCTCAACACCCCTCGCTCCCGGCAGTAGATGTTGATCGCACCGAGCGGCTCCGGGCTGCGCTGCCAGGGCGGTGCCTTCAGCTGGACACTGACGATTCCGTGCGCGCCGAGCTCGGCGACCTTCGGGCCCCACCGGGGCCATCGCGGGTCGGTCGCGGTGGAGGGCACGAGGAAAGGCTGGTCCTCGAGGGCCGACTCCATGCACGGGCCTTCGCCGAGCTCGTATTGCAGGGCGTCGCACTGTCCCGCCAGCTCGTCGGTCTCCGCCAACGTCTCCAACCGCCCGCGCCGCCGCCGGACGGTGAGGCTGCAGAAGTCGCCCGCCGGGACGGTGACCAGTGCCAGGCGGCACACGCGCTCGCCGGTGGCCTCCGGGTCGAGGTCGGGCAGCAGGTCGGCGCTCAGCCGCGCGAAGTGCGCTGCCTCCCGGGATCCCTCGTCCGTCATCCGCCCGCCTCGTGCGCGGCGCTCTCGGCGGTGGCAGGTCCGTCGGGCGTGGCGCCGCCCTCCGAGCTCCAGTCCGACGAGGCTCCCTCGTCGGTCTGCTCGTCGCCGTCCTCGTCACGCTGGTCGCGTGGGTCGTCGAGGTGCGGGTCGCTCTGCACGTCCTCGTCCGTCCCCGGGCGGCCCTGTGCGGTCTCCTGCGTCTCCGCTGCGTGCTGCTCCTGTGCGTCCATGGTGCTTCTCCTCTCGTGTCGGGCGTCGACCTGGAGGTACCCGTTGGCCACAGGGTCAGTCGAGCCGGCGCAGGGGCCGCACGGCGGGGCCCTCGATCACCCGGCCGTCGTCGGTGAACCGCGAGCCGTGCAGCGGACAGTCCCACGTGGACTCGGCGTCGTTCCAGCGCAGCGTCCCTCCGAGGTGGGTGCACACGGCGCGGACGGCACACTCGCCGGTCACGCCCACCGGGCGCGGGTCGAGGCCGTCGCGGCCGACCTGCCCCTCGACCTCTGCCGTGTCGTCGGGTGACACGGGGCGGATGGCTGCCCGGCCGAGGCGATCGGTCGCGACCACACCCGTGGCGAGATTGCGGCGCAGCAGGGACCAGGCAGCCGACGGACCGGCGACCCTTGTGACACCCCGCTCCAGCGGCCGCGCCCACTCGGGAGGAGCCCCGAGGATCGCGCCGGTGATGCGCAGGGACGCGGCCACCCCGTTGGCGAGCCCCCACTTGTCATAGCCGGTCGCCACGTGGATGCGGCCGAGGCCCCGCGGGAGGGCGCCGACGAAGGGGAGGCCGTCGTGCGACGAGTAGTCCTGAGCCGACCAGGCGTGGGTCTCGCGGGCGTCGGGGTACGTCGACCCGACCCACCCGCGCAGCTCGTCCAGCCCCTCGAGCTCGGAGCCGCCCCGTCCGACCACGTGGCCCGCACCGCCGACGAGCAGCACGCCGCCGGGAGCGTTGCGCAACGAGCGCGGGGTCGAGCCCGCGCTCAACATCATGCCCGGGACGGTCCCCGCGCCCTCGTGGGCCAGCAGGTAGGAGCGCTGCGCCTCGACCCGGGCGAAGTGCAGGCCGCGGTCGAGGATCGGCGTCCCCGTCGCGAGCACGACCTGTCGTCCCCGCAACCGCCGTCCGTCCTCGATCCGCACGGTCGGGCGCCGGGCCCACGACACGTCGACGACCCTGCTGTCCTCGGCGATGCGGCCCCCGCGCCTCTCGACCTCGACGGCGAGGGCCTCGACCAGTGCCATCGGGTCAAGCTGGAGCTGGTCCGCCAGCACCGCCGCCCCATGCACGTCGAACGGGACCTCGAGGCGGTCCTCCCACTCCAGCGGCAGACCGAGCTCGACACCGGCACGCAGCTCGGCCTCGACCCGCTCGACCTCGGCCGGCGTGGCGGCGTAGGTCATCGCGGGCGTGCGCTCGTGACGATCGACGGCGAGGTGCTCCTCGCAGAAGTCGGCGAGCCAGTCGAGCCCCTGCCGCTGCGCCTCCAGGTGCGCGCGGACGACGTCGCGGGGATGGCGCGCGAGCAGGCTCGAGAGCCGGGTGCCCTGCAGCAGCGACACCTTGCCGGTGTTGAGGCCGGAGGCCAGGGCGCCCACGCGACCCGCCTCGAGGACCAGGACCTGCTGCCCGGCCCGGGCCAGCAGCAAGGCGGTGCAGAGGCCCGTGATCCCCGCTCCGACGACGACCGTGTCGACACGGTCGGGCAGGTCGGTGCCGGGTCGCGGCGGTGCGGTCCGCTCCCAGGGCGTGCGGCTCATCGGTCGGCCTCCCACGGGTCGGCGAGGGGTACGTCGGAGGCGACCCGCACGCAGCGGCGCTCCCAGTCGAGCTCGACGCCCGGCCCGAGCTCGACGAAGCGCGAGCCCCGGTGCCACCACCGGATCACCGTGGCCACCAGCCACGGCCCACGCTCGGGGGAACGCTCGTAGCCGAGATAGGTGCCGGGCCGGCCGTGGCCGACGAGCAGCGCCGCGACGCGGGGCCGGTCGTCGGCGCCACGGTGCGACAGCCGGACGTCGAGGACGCGCAGGGTCCGGTCGGGCAGGAGCACGTCCATTTCGAGCAGGTCCCGCAACGTCCGACGGACGGGTTCGTGGGGACCGTCGGCGCGGGCGCGCACCAGTCCGTCGCGGGCGACCCCGAGCCGGATCTCGCTGGCGATCTCGTCGACGACGTCGATGTCGATCGCACTGGGTGTGGTGCGGCGCGCCTCCTGCGGCGCCATCCGCACCCACCGGTGGTGGAGCCAGGGGCTGACCCGCGGCAGCAGCGCCGCGAGACCGATCAGCAGCCCGGTCGGGACCAGCGCGCCGTCGGGATCCTCGGTCAGCTCGACGTCGTCGACCTTGCCAACGAGCAGACCGTCGGCGTCGACGATCTGTCGGTCGAGGAGGTGGAGCGCGGCGTCGTAGCCGCCGCGCGCGGTCATGCCGTGCCCATCTTCGTCACCACCATGAGGGGGATCGCGGCCAGCGACGCCACCACGACGAGCACGAGGTAGCCGCTGCCGAGTGCGTTGGCGAAGCGGCCGTTGGTGTGCTCGCCGAGGTAGTCGGGGTCGTTGGCCACGACCAGGATCGGAAAGTAGGTGAGCGGCAGCGCGACCGCCGAGAAGACCACCGACATCTCCGTCACCATGATCGGATCCACCGTGGTCATCAGCACTCCGGCCGCAAGGAGCACGAAGACCACGAGGCTGGCGTGGAACGAGCCCGCGACGGACGGTTTGACGTACTTGCCCCACTGCCAGCCGGCGTACTGCGCGAGGCTGTAGCCGGCCGACAGTCCCGTCTCGCACGCCGCGCCGAACGTGGCTGCGACGAAACCGACGATGGCGAGCGCGAGACCGACCTTGCCCAGGGCGACCGCGACCGGGAGACCCACCTGGCCCAGCGTCTCGACGGAGATGCCGAGCGGTCCGTAGACGACGGCCGCGGCACCGGCGATCGACAGGGAGAGGAGACCGCCGAGCGGGAAGCCGATCAACACGTTGGCGCGCATCGTGGGGATGTCCTTGACCGTCCAGCGCTCCTCGACGCCGCCGGAGGAGAAGAAGAACACCTCGTAGGGAGTCATCGCGGCACCGAAGAGCGCCACCGCGAAGAACGCGTACGTCGTCCACGCCTCCCCAGCCGGCTTGTCGGCCAGCGCGAGCTGGCGACCGAGGTCGCCCCAGTCGGGCTGGAGCTGCCAGAGCGCGACGCTGAACACGATGAGGGTGAGGCCGAGCAGTCCGAGGACGTTCTCCATCGCCGAGAACTTCGCGCGCCACAGGACCAGCCAGACCAGCACGGCGACGAGCGGCACCCAGGCGAGGTGGTGGATCGAGGTCACCAACTGCAGCGCCAGTGCCACGCCGCCGATCTCGGCGATGAAGGTCAGCAGCGTGACGGCCATGGAGCCGACGAGGTTGAGGAGACCGATCCGCGGGCCGAGTCGCTCCCGGACGAGGTCGAAGGTGGCGCGGTGGCTGACCGCAGCGATGCGTCCAGACATTTCGGCGAACACGCAGATCCCCAGCACGCCGATCACGACGATCCAGCCGAGGGACAGCCCGAAGCGCGCGCCGACCTGGGCGTTGGTGACCAGGTCGCCGATGTCGACGAAGCCGCCGATCGCGGTCAGGATGCCGAGCGCGACGGCCAGGTAGCGCTTCACAGCTGCCCCAGCATCGCGTCGAGCTGCCGCTGGACGTCCGCGAGGTCGGTGCGGACGATCGGGGCCGGCTCGGTGTCGCCGACGGCCGCCACCCGCGCGGCGCGGACGGCGTCGACGGCGCGGCCGAGCAGGGCCGTGACGTCGTCGGAAAGGCGACGGACCGGGGCGGGCGCCTGCACCGCGGCGAGGGACTCCTCGACCTTTCCCGCTGCCTCCTCGGCGTCGGCGAGCATCACCACGCCATAGGCCTGGGGCACCCGGTCGGCGGTGAGCTGCACCAGCACCAGCCGGGCCGCCTGGACCTCGCTCGACGCGTCCTCGACCGACTGGCGGGCCTGGTCGCGCCACGCCGACTCGTCGGGGGTGTCGACCACCGCGCAACCGGTCCAGGTGGTCAGGCCGACGGCGACCGCGAGAAGCGCGAGCAGGCCCCGGCCCGCCGCGCTCACCGGCGTCTCACCACCAGCGGGAGGCCGAGCCACAGGCTGCCGAAGAGCACGACCACGCTCGTGGCGGCGATGATCCCTGCCGTCGTACCGACCACGACGTCGAAGACGAGCAGGACGACCCCGGTGCTGACGATCGCGAGGCCGGCGAGCCCGACGCGGGCGCACTGGTGGGACGCGGCGACCAGCCAGTCGCGCTCACGCTGCCGGAACAGCACCCGGTGGAAGGACGCCGGCGCCACGATGACGCAGGTGGTGACGACCGAGCCGACCATCACGCACAGGTAGATGACACGCTGGGTGTCGTCGAGGTGCTCGAAGCGGTCGCTGAACGGCACGGTGAGCAGGAAGCCGGTCAGGATCTGCGCGCCGGTCTGCATCACCCGGAGCTCCTGGAGCAGCTCGTTCCAGTTGCGGGTCAGCCGCTCGGCCATCGACAGATCGCCCCGCGAGTCCTCCGTGTCGCCGTACTGCATCTCCACGGCGATGGAGGTACCCGCCCTGCCGCTCTCCACCCGCTGCGGGACGAGACCGATCGGGCACCCTCCACGGGGACTTCGCCCGACGGTCGGCGGGTACTGCCGTGGTCACCACGAACCCGATCAGAAGAGGAGCACGACCAGATGACCCAGTCCCGACAGATCGCCTTCCTCATCGCCCCCGAGGGCACCGAGCGGGTCGAGCTGACCGAGCCGTGGGACGCGGTGGCCGACGCCGGCCACCAGCCCGTGCTGCTGAGCACGCAGACCGGCTCGGCGCAGACCTTCGACCACCTCGACCGCGCCGAGGAGGTGGACATCGATGCGGTGGTCGCCGATGTCTCACCCGACGACTACGACGCGCTCGTCCTCCCCGGCGGGGTCGCCAACCCCGACGCGCTGCGGCTGGACGAGGACGCGGTGGCGTTCATCAAGGGCTTCGTCGAGTCCGGCAAGCCCGTCGCCGCGATCTGCCACGCCCCGTGGACGCTGGTCGAGGCCGACGTCGTCCGCGACCGGCGCCTCACCTCCTGGCCGAGCCTGCGCACCGACATCGAGAACGCCGGCGGCACCTGGGTCGACGAGCGCAGCGTCGTCGACGGCAACCTGATCACCAGCCGCAAGCCGGACGACCTGGCCGCCTTCACCGCCGCGTTGCTCGAGGCCGTCAACCACGGGGTCGACTCCGCGGAGGTCGCGACCGAGTGAGCTGACTGTGAGCTGACTCGGGCGCGGCCCGCTCAGCGCGGTGGCCCGATGTGGACGAGGACCCCGTCGGGCAGGTAGTCGCGGGTCTCGCGCACGACCAGTCCGGATCCGGACCCCCGACGGTCGAGTCGGTCGAGCAGGTCACGCACCTGCTCGACCTGCTCGTGGCTCCCGACCTGCGCGATCACATGGCCTCCGGGCAGCAGGTGGTCGAGGGCGACCTCCAGACCGGGGACCAGCTGCGTGGTGCCGTCCGGGCCGCCGTCGATCGCGCTCTCGGGGTCCTCGGGGAAGAGGTCCACGCGATCGGTCGGCACCCACGGCGGGTCCACCACGACCAGGGCCACCCGCTCCTCCGGGGCCAGGGCGTCCTCGACGCGGGCGGTCCGGACGTCGGCGGTGATCCCCGCTGCCTCGGCGTTGCGTCGGGCGTACGACGCCGCCACCTCGTCGCTGTCCACCTGGATCAGCGGCCGCGAGGTCAGGGCGGCAACCAGCAGCCCGATCTGCCCCGCGCCGCAGAACAGCTCGAGGACCGGACCGGCGGGACAGGCGGGCTCGACCGCGGCCGCCCAGTGGCTCTGTGCTGTCGTCCAGGGGCGCGGCTGCAGCACACGGCGGTCCCACGCGATCTCGAGACGCCCGAAGGTGGCGACCTCCTGCTGCGCGGGCTCCCCCGACTGCTTTGACTGCCCTGACTGCTCTGAGTGCTCGTGCTCGTCCGTGACCGTCGTCATGACGTGGGCGATACCCCGGACCGCGGTCACCATGACGGAGCATGGCGGTGGTTACATACGGTCGTGGCTGCCGCCAGGACCCGCAGGACGCGCGAGGGTGACGTCATCCCGCTGCGCGAGGCCACCCGCACGTGGTTCGCGATCTCGCTACAGACCTTCGGTGGTCCGGCCGGCCAGATCGCGGTGATGCAGAACAAGCTGGTCGACGAGAAGCGCTGGATCGGGCAGCAGCGGTTCCTCCACGCGCTCAACTACTGCATGCTCCTGCCGGGCCCCGAGGCCCAGCAGCTGGCCATCTATGTCGGCTGGCTCCTCAACGGCTCTCTCGGCGGGCTCATCGCGGGCATCCTGTTCGTCCTGCCCGGCGTCATCTCCCTGCTGGTGCTGTCGGCGTTGTACGTCGGCGCCGGCTCGACCGCCGTCGTCTCCGGCCTGTTCGCCGGACTCGCGCCGGCGGTGATCGCGATCGTCGTCCAGGCCGTGCAGCGGGTCGGCAAGCGGGCGCTGCACCATCCCGTCCTGGTCGCGATGGCGGTCGTCTCCTTCGTCGCGCTGACCGTCTTCCATGTCCCGTTCCCCGCGGTCGTGCTCGCCGCCGGGGTGCTCGGCTGGGTCGTCGGGACCCGCGTCCCGGCGTTCACCGCCAGCAAGGGTCACGGCGCCGACGACGACGGCCCTGCCCCGCTGATCAGTGACGACGCGCTGCACCATGACGCACCGTCGACCGCGCGGGGCCTGAAGATCCTGCTCCTCGGCCTGGTGCTGTGGTTCACGCCGGTGGCCGTCGCCGCGGCGGTCTTCAGCCGGGACAGCGTCTACGTCGACCAGGGCCTGTTCTTCTCCGGCGCCGCGGTGGTCACCTTCGGTGGCGCCTACGCCGTGCTGTCCTACGTCGCCCACCAGGCCGTCAACGTCTTCGGCTGGCTCAAGGCCGGGGAGATGGTGCGCGGTCTCGCCCTCGCCGAGACCACGCCCGGCCCGCTGATCATGGTGGTGCAGTTCGTCGCGTTCGTCGGCGCCTACCGCAACCCGGGACTGCTCGACCCCTGGGTCGCAGCGGTGGTCGCCTCGCTCCTGGTCACCTGGGTGACCTTCGTGCCCTGCTTCCTCTTCATCTTCCTCGGCGCGCCCTACGTCGAGCGGCTGCGCAGCAACCAGCACCTGACCGCCGCGCTGACCGGCATCACCGCGGCGGTCGTCGGCGTCATCGCCAACCTCGCGGTCTTCTTCGCGCTCCACAACCTCTTCGAGCGCTCCCGCACCCTCACCTGGGGCCCCGCGTCGCTCGACGTACCGGTCCTGTCGTCGTGGGACCCGGTCGCCTTCGCGATCACCGCCGTCGCGGTCGCACTGATCTTCGGACGCAAGTGGTCGACCCTGCGGACGCTGGGGGTGTGTGCGGTCCTCGGCCTCGCCTCGACGCTCGTCACCTGACGCCAGGGATCCCGATTCACGCTCAAACTGAGCGTGAGCGGCGCTCGGCAGCGCGTAGACTCCGACCATGACCGCCGCCGTCAGCCGTCTCGACCGGATCACCGTGGACCCGTCGATCTGCCATGGCGCGCCCACGATCCGAGGGATGCGCCTGCGCGTCCAGGACGTGCTTGGGCTTCTCGCCTCCGGCATGACGTACGACGAGATCCTCGCCGACTACGACGAGCTCGAGCGTGACGACATCCTCGCGGTGCTTGAGTTCGCCGCACTGGACTCCTCGGCCCGGCTGCAGCGCCTCGGGGCGTGACCTCTTTCCTGGTCGATCAGCAACTCCCCAAGGCGCTGGCGACCTTCCTGGCCGAGCATGGCCACGACGCGCGGCACATCAAGGACTATGAGCGCGGCACCACGATGCCGGATCCGGAGATCGCGCTCCTGGCCGACTCCGAGGATCGCTTCGTCGTCACCAAGGACGACGACTTCCGCATCACCCATCTCCTCGGCAAGCCGCCCGCGCAACTCCTCCACGTGACCTGCGGCAACATCTCGACCCGCGATCTTCTCGCCCTGTTCGACCAACAGTGGTCCGCGCTCGACGCCGCCTTCACGGCCTACCAGTACGTGGAGATCAACCGGGCGGGCGTGTTCGTCCACGACCGCCACTGACTGCGGCGACGTCCACGTCCGGTCACCGACTCAGTGGGTCGGGGCCGGGTCGATGTACGCCGGCGACGAGCCGTAGGCGAGGACTCCGACCGATCACGCCTCTTGGTTCGCCACCACTCGCCCCGCCCCATCCCCCGAGGCTTGGCGCACATTTCGACACATGAGCCGTTCGCGAATCCGCCCCAAACACAAAGCCCCAGGTCAGAGACCTGGGGCTGTTGTGCGCGAGGGGGGAGTTGAACCCCCACGTCCTTTCGGACACACGGACCTGAACCGTCTCGGGCTATGGCTGCGGGTGTTTCGCTGTCTGCCGCTCACTTGCTCTCAGTTGCCGTTTCCGCAGGTCAGGCGGCACCCGCGAGAGGTTCGGCGTTGCGGTCGGTCTCGATCGCTTCCCGACCGTTGCTCTCATTTCGTGTCCACGTCGTGTCCACCTCAGACCGCCGATTCGGCCACGACGTAGAGCGCGCTCTCGGTGGCCGCTGCCGCGAGGCTGTCGTCATCCGGGACCGCGTGGCTGTAGGTGCTCCACGTGATCGCCGGGTCCTCATGGCCGAGCACGCGGGCCACGGTCGAGACCGGGACCCCGCGCCGGAGCATCTGAGTTGCCGCGAAGTGGCGGCAGCCGTGGAGCCCCACGCGGGGCAGCCCGGCGCGCTCGCTCGCGGCGCTGAACCGCTTCGTGAGCCGGTCGGGGTGCACGGGCTGGCCGTCCGGCTCGGTGAACACGTGCCCCGTGTCGGTCCACGTGCCGGGCTCTGCCGCCAGCGCCGCCGCCCGCTGCTCGCGGCGGTGGGTGCGGAGCATGGCGACCGTGGACGGCCCTAGCGGCACCGAGCGAGCTGCCGCGTCCGTCTTGCCCGTGGTGCTGATCGCCGCGCCGCGAACGGCCGTCGTGGACCGCCGGACCTTGAGCGATGCGCCGTCAAGGTCCACGTCCCGCCAAAGCAACCCGGCCAGCTCGCCACGCCGGAGCCCCGTAGCCAGCGCGAGCGACCACAGCACCCTGAGCGGGTCCTCGGCGGCCGAGGCGAGGAAGGCACGAGCCTGCGCGTCGGTCCAGTAGTCGCCCTCCGACACGCGCCGTGTGTCCTTGGTCCGCTTGGGCAGTGCCTCGCGCGCCCGAGGGTCATCCGCCGGGTTGACCGTGAGCGCGCCGGAGGCGACGGCCCGGGCCAGCACCGCGCGCAACGCCCCGTGGACGTGCTGCACCGACTTGGGCGCGAGGCCGAGGTGATTCTCCGGGCGGCATCCGTGCTCGGCGCACGTGACCCCGGCCGTCCGGCACTTGCCCGCCCGCTTGCCGTGCCGCCGCAGGTCCAGATACAGGCGCTCGACGTGCTCGGGCCGGAGGTCGGAGACCTTGACCGAGCCGAGGTGCGGGTAGACGTGCGTCTCAAGCGCGGTGGTCCAGTTGTCCAGCGACGTGGCGCGCTTGTCCTGCGCCCGCTTGAGGTCCAGCCATGCGGCGCACGCGTCGCGGAGGCTCTGGCCCGACCGGACCGACACGCGGCCCCGGTCCTGCTCTGCGAGCACGTTGCGGAGGAACGCCGACGCCTCGCGCTTGGTCCGGAAACCCCGCTTGGACCGCTGGCGGCGCTGGCCGCTCGACCCTTCGGGCAGGTCCCACCTCACGCGCCACAGCGCGCCCGAGGCAGTCCGGTACTGCTCTACCGATCCGTTCACTTGCCTTCCTTCCCTCTGTTGGCCCGGCGGCCCTCGCCGCCGGATGCCTTGGTGGAGCGCCGTCGCCCGCTGGTGCGAGGCGGCACGTCGTCCGGGTACTCCTGCCGGGCTCGCCTGATCCACCCGTCTACGGTGCGAAGCGGACGCCCGAATCGTTCGGCGAGCGCGTGCCGGTCCAGCCCCTCGCGCATGAGGCGGGCGACCTCATCGAGCGGTGGAGGCGAGTAGCGACCGCCGTCCCCGCCCACGAGCCCGCCCGGGCGGACAAAGGTCAGCGCGTCGGGACCCCCTGCGGCCCGCGCTCGCCGGTCCTCCGCGACCTGGGCCAGCACCTCGCGACGTATCCGAGCGACCGGAACACGCTTGAGCACGTTGTCGTCAATCCAGCCCCGGACGACCACCTCAAGGTGGTCAAGGTCGCTGGTAGCGGGATCGACCGAAGCTCGGTAGGTCACGTCTCGGTCGTGGTCGTGGATCTGCGCGCCCGGCGAGCCGTGAGCCCCGGCGGTGGCAGCCGCCAATAGGTCGCGCACGACGCCGACGCTGAGCATCACGCGGGAGTCGTCCGGACGGCCCTCAAGGCGAGCAGATATCTCGCGGGCGACTGATCCGGGGAATGACGGAGGTTCGGCCGCTGGTCGAATCCAAGGACCTCGCGACCATCTGCTTTCAATCGGTGACATGTGCGCAGTCTATCGCACTAGATCATGCGCACTCTAGATGTCAGGGTGAACGCACTCGAGAGAAACCGAGCGCGACCGAGGACACGCCATGACTGCGACTGCACCAGTGACCGACCGGCCCGAGCTGCTGACTGCTGACGACGTGGCGGCCTACCTGCGCGTGCCGCTCCACACCGTCTACCGACTCCACCGGGAGAACCGTCTCCCTGGGCTCCGGGTCACGGCGAAGAACCTGCGTTGGCGACGCGCCGACGTAGACGCGTACCTGTCGGCCCTGGCCGACCACTGACCGCCGTCCGGGTCGGGCTTGCTGGTGATGCTCACCGGCCCGGACGGCGCACCACCGAAGGAAGCGGCCCCGCCCGTGAGATGGGCGAGGCCGCGAGAGCCGGAAAGGGGCTCGACGTGACGACAGTACAGACGTGGACCGCCCAGCGTCGCCAGACGTTCGGCGACTGGGGCAACGCCTGCATGACCGCGCTCGGTACACCGCTGTGGCCGCTGCACATCCAGCGCTGCGCCGAGTGCCGGGCGGTTCAGGCGCGCTGGGACCGTGAGACCGAGACTCGGGTCCGAGGTGGGGCATGACCGAGGCCGAGACGCTGGTGCGCGAGGCTCTGGCGGCGCTGCGGGCGGCCGACCTCGCGCACATGCGGGCCGCCGGGCTCGCGCCACACGAACAGGACGCCGCTGGCAATACGGCCGGGCTCTCCACCGAGAGGGCTCGGCCGTTCCCGTCTCCGGAGGTCGCCCGATGACCACCGCAGAGGACCGGCCGACCATGTACAAGCTCGATCCCACGGAGCATCCCGACCCGTTGTTGACGGCTGCCTCGGTGGCGGGCAACGGCTGGCCGGTGCTGGCGATCCGGCCCGGAACCAAGGCACCGCTTCACCACGGGGCAGGCGAGAACCACCGGAGCGCGTGGCTCACCACGGCCGCCGAGGTGGTCGCCTCGGCTGAGGACTACGCCGGTTCGTGCTGGGAGTGCTCGTGCCCGTCGTACGCGGCTCTCACGGGCCAGACCGGGCGCGGGTTGGCCGATGGGCTGGCGCTGGTCTGTCTCGACCTCGACGGCGAGCCGGGCGACCTCGCGGAGCTGCTGGCCGAGGCTGGGCCGGAGGCCGAGAACTGGGCGGCCGAGACTTTGCGGGTCCAGCGGTGCGACGAGCGCGCGCACCTGTGGGGCATCGCGCCCGCCGCCGACGTGCCGCCGACCGGCCGCCTCACCGAGGGACTGGAATGGCGCGGGACTGGCGGCTACGTCCTGCTGCCCGGGTCGCTGCACCCCTCGGGGATGCGTTACGCGATCACCGCCGGGCGGTTGGAGTTCACCGAGGGCCACGCGCCCGCCGGGGCGATCTACCGGGGAGTGACCGACCCCGACGACGACGGTTCGGCGTGCGTCGCCTGGGCATACCCGCTGCCCGTCCCGGAGTCGCTGCTCGCCGCTGTCGTGCGACGGCTCGACCGTCCCGACGAGCGGCCCGTGCTGCGGCTGCTGACTGGCGGCGCTGGCGACCTCGCTCCCGGAGCTGCCCGGATGCGTCTGGCCGGGGTGCTGTCCTGGCTCGGCTCGGCCGAGGTGGGTGAGCGAAACGACCGACTCAACAAGGCCGCCGGGCTGGCGGCCGGACTGCTGGCGCGGGTGCCCGAGCGCGAGCGTGTCGGCGACCTCGCGCCGGAGGTCTGGCGGCAGGCCGTTGCCGATGCCGGGGTGATGCTGGGACTCGACCGTCGGGAGGCCGAGCGGACGACCGCGAGCGGCTGGGACTGGGGAACTGACCACCCGACAGAGGACCGCGAGACCGAGCCGCCTGCCGTCGTGGTGCTCGACGACGCCGCCACAGTGCGCGAGCGCTTCCCGGTGCTCGACCTCGCGGCGCTGGTGGACCCTGACCGGCCGGTGCGGCGCTGGGTGTGGGCCGATGTGGTGCCCGAGGGCGATCACGTGTCGATCGTGGCTCCGGCCGGTGCGGGCAAGTCGCTGCTAGTGCTCGCCCTCGCCGTGGCCGCCGTGCGCGGCGCGGAGACGTTCGCGGGCCGCGCTCTCAGCCTCACGGGCCGCGTGTTCTACGTGGACATGGAGAACAGCGCCGATGACTGGTCCGAGCGGCTGACCGACCTCGGCGTGACGCCGGAGAACGTCGGCGAGCTGTCGCGGCTGCTGGTGTTCCACCTGCCCCGGCTGCGCGGACTCGACACCGAGGCCGGGGCGCGCGACCTGCTCGCCCTGCTCGACTCGTACGACGCCCGCGCCGGTGACGTGCTGGTGCTCGACTCGACCCAGCGCGTGACCGAGGGCGACGAGAACAGCAACGACACGTTGCGGCGGCTCTACGTCCACACCTCGGCGGAGGTGAAGCGGCGGGGGCTGACCGTGATCCGCACCGACAACACCGGATGGGACCGCACGCGCGAGCGCGGCGCGAGCAACAAGCGCGATGACGTGGGCTACTCCTGGCTGCTCACCCCCGACGAGCGCGAGCCCGGAGTGTTCACGCTGACCGAGGGCAAGCGCCGGGGCCGTCCGGGAGCCGTGGGCGGGCCGCTCACGATCCGGCGGCACATGGTGGGCGGGGTCCTGCGATTCGACCCGGCGCGCTCGACCTACGGCGAGACGCTGGCGCACGCCCGCGCGCTGCTCGCCGAACTGGGAGTGCCGGAGTCGGCCGGGATGAACAAGGCATGGACGAGCGTGCGCGAGGCCAAGGCCGAGCACGGGGACGGACCACGGTTCGCGGGCATGACCCGGGCCGTGGTCGAGCGAGCGCAGAGCGAGCGCGGGCGGTCGGTGGAGGTGGTCGCCGATGACTGCTGAGGCCATCCCAAGGGCTCGGGATGGGCTGCCCGGCGGGGCGGCCAGCTCGGCCTATCCGGGTCAGCTCGGGATGGGCCGGGATGGATCGCCCGGCCCGGCTGCGTCTGCGCTGGTCAGCGGCGGGTTTCGTCCATCCCGCCGCCTTCGGGATGGGTCGGGATGCCGACCGCCGGGGCGCACCCGAACAGCCCATCCCGCCATTCCCGCCCCCTTTAGGGGCGGGATGGGCTGGCAGTGCGGGCCGGAGGGGTGTCCCGCGCGGCCCGCGATCCGAGCACAGATCAACCGACCCGACGAACGCCGCGCGTGCGCGGCCGGAGGTGATGACCGATGAACGTTGCTGACTCGCGCGCCGCTCTGGTGCGGCTCTGGGAGGGCGTGCTCGCGCCGCCGGGTCACTGGCCCCAGCTCGACCGGCTGACCGACGCACCGGCCCCGCCGGGCTGGTCCGTCTGGCGGGCCGGAGGCGAGGGCGGCCCGTTGACTGCGCTCCCGGCGCTGCTGCCCTCGGCCCCGCTCGACGTACGCCGCCGCTACCTCGCGCGCGTCGTGAGCAACACGACCGGCCGGTGCCCGCTGTGCTCGGCGGTTCCGAGCATCACCCCGGACTCACCGACGCCGGAGCACCCCGGCCAGTGGCACGTCCTGCCGGTCAAGGTCGGCACCACGCACGCGCCCGACTGTCCGGCGATCTTCACCGACGACGACCGGCGGCACTTCGACCCCCGGGCGTTCGCGCCCGAGGACCCGCCATGACCGGCCCCGCGCACGGTTGCCGACCGTGCGCCCGTACCGCTGCGCGATCCACTGACCTGCGCAGACGCGCGAGCGTCCACCACTCCGGCCCGAAACGGACACGTGAACGGACACGTAGCCGTCCCGATTCAGCCCCCAGAGAGGACCCACGATGAGCCGCGAACCGACCTCACCCGCCCACCGTTACCGGGAGGCGCTGGGGCGCTCCGGTGCCCTGGACCCGCTGCCCCAGCCCGAGGCGCCTCCCGCTCGCGACCCGCTGCGCAAGCCGCAGCCGCCGAACCGCCGGCGCAAGCCGAAGTCGCCAACCCCGACGCGGGGCTACCACACGCAGCGCGAGCAGGCGCTCACCAAGTTGACCACCACGACCGAGGCACTGACCGCCGAGGAACGGCAGATCATCCGGGGCTATCGGCTGTCGATCGGTGGCGAGGCCGCCGAGGCCGCGCGCCGCGAGATTGAGCGGGAGGTGCGCCGCTCATGACGACCTCAGCACCCGCCGACCACCGAGAGGAACCCGCCATGACCGAGACGACGACGGCCGAGCCGCCGCTCACCGAGCACGCGTGCCCCGGCTGCGGGGTGCGGACCGAGCCCGACCGGGGTGAGCCCGTGGTCACTGTCCCGGTCTACGCGGCGCGGCCGGATGGGCGGATCGGGCGTCACATCGCGAGCGCGCCCCTGACCCGCTGCGCCGAGTGCCGCACGCTCCGGGACCGCGCTCGCGCGCTGCTCGACGCGCACCCCGCCGTGCGCGGGCGGCTCGGCAACATCGCCGACGACCGGACCGAGGCGGCGCTCTCCGCGCTCGTGCTGCTCGGCATGCCGCTGCCGGAGAAGGTGACCGAGGCGGATCTCTCGGCGCTGCTGCGCCACCTCGCCCACCCCGGCGGCGCGGCTCGCTGGGAAGTGGGCGCACGGCCGGGCAAGCACGCGCGCGAGGCCTGGTCGCACGTCAGTGAGAGTGCCCGGGCCGACCTCCGAGCCGCCTATGCGGCGCTGCTGCGCGAGCGGCTGACCGAGTGCTCGCCGGACGTGGCTCTTACCTCGCCCACGGTCCACTACTGGGAGCCCGACGTGCCCGCGCCCGGCGGCTGTCTGCTGTGCGGAGTCGGAGAGGTGACAGTGCCCGCCGCTCAGGTTGCCCGGGTCGGTGGTCGCGAGGCTGCTCAGCGGCTCGTGTGGCGGACCCTCTCCGCCTCGCCCGGCAACCTCGGCGGCCAGCGTGGCCCGGCGCGCGTCACGGGCCACGTGTGCCCGCCGTGCTCCGAGGCGCTGGACTCGGTGGGCGCGGTGGGACCGACCGCGCTTGAGCGTGCCCTCGCCGAGCACCTGACCGCGACAGGGCGTGAGGCTGCCGCCCAGCGGTTGCGCGCCGCGCTCGCCCACGCTGTTGGCCGCGTTCCCGGGCTGACCGGCTGGGGCGCTCTGGTCTACGCCGCTCGCGCTCGCCACGCGACGCCCCCGCGCCCGAACGCCCAGCCCTGGGCCCACCTCGACCTCTCGGAGTTGGTGGCATGACGTGGCCGAAGGGCTCCTTCACCCCGGCTGGTGGTCCGGGGCATGGGCCGCCGTCCGGCATCCCGGCGAAGGGCACCCGCCCTCCGTTCGCGCCCGGCAACCTCGCGCGCGCCACGTCGGGCGCTCGCTCGCCTCGGGTCTATGGCGACCTCGCCCAGCGGCTCGCGGCCGGGCTCACCGAGGACCGGCCCGACCTGGGCGCGTACCCCGAGGCGGTGGCCGCGTGGGCCACCGCCGAGGCTCAAGCTGCGCTAATGCGCCGTCACGTTGCCGAGGTGGGGCCGCTCGACCCCGACACCGGCAAGCCGCGCGAGGCCGTGCTCTCCTGGCTCACCCGGCTTGAGAACGCCGCCGCCCGGCACCGGGCCACGCTCGGGCTCGACCCTCGCTCGGAGGCCGCGCTCGCGCGAGAGCGCGCCGCCGCCTCGGTGCTCGCCGTGGACCTCGATGCCCTGGCCGAACGCGGGCGGCAGGCTCTCGCCCAACGCGAGACCGCCGCGCCAGATCTCGCGGCCGAGGTGCTCGGTCAGCACCTCGACGCCTACGCCCGCGAGCGCGAGGCGGCATCGTGACCGCGCCCGACCCGCTGGCACTGCTCTCGGGGCTGGTGTTGGACACGGGGCATACGTGGGGCAGCAGCGCGACCGACTGGCAGCGCGACGACGCCGCCGCGATGCTCGCCGACGACCCTCGACGGCACTACGCGCTCCGGGGCAGGGGCATGAGTAAGACGACCGACGCGGCGGCTGTTGCCCTGGCGCTGCTGCTCACCCGTGCCCCGGACCGCTCGCGCTCCCACGCGTACGCCGTGGACGCCGGGCAGTCGCGAATCCTGCTCGACACGATCGGCGGGCTCGTGGGCCGCTCCGGGCTCGGTGGCGCGGTTGAGGTGTCGGCACGCTCTGTGACGGTGCGGGCGACCGGCGCGAGCCTCGCGGTTGAGGCGAGCGACGGCGCATCGGCCTACGGGCTGCGGCCGTGGCTCACGGTGTGCGACGAGCTGGGCATGTGGCCCGCGACGACTAACCATCGCGCGCTGTGGGCCGCGATCAGCTCGGCCGTTCCCAAGGTGCCCGGCTCACGGTTGGTGGCGATCGGCACGGCGGGCTCGCCCAGCTCGCTCGGCGCGAAGGTCTGGCAGGACGCGACGGCCTCGCCCTACTGGCGGACCTCGCTCCGGCCAGGCCCCGCCCCGTGGTGGACGGCCGAGGACGTGGAGGCGACCCGGGCCGACCTGACTGCGAGCGAGTGGCGGCGGCTCATCCTCTGCGAGTGGGCCGAGGGCGACGACGCGTTGACCACGCCCGAGGACGTGGCCGCGTGCATCCGTGGCGGGTCGCTGACTCTGCCGCCCGTTCCAGGGGTGGAGTACGTCGCGGCGCTCGACGTGGGCACTCGACGCGATCTGACCGGGCTCGCCGTGGGTCACGCCGAGCGGCGGGCATCGGGCCGCGTCGTAGTGATTGACCGCGTGCTCTCATGGCGGCCAGGCGAGGGTACGGGCGGCCGGGTCGATCTGTCCGAGGTGGAGTCGGCAACGCTCCGGCTCTGCCGCGAGTACCGGGTGCGGCGGCTCCGGTTCGACCGGATGCAGGCCGAGCAGATGACCGGCAACCTCGCCCGCGCCGGGGTCCGACCGGTTGAGTACGTGTTCAGCTCGGCCGGGGCTGACAAGCTGGCGCGCTCGCTGTTCGTCGCGCTGCGCGACCGGGCCGTAGAGCTGCCAGACGACGACGAGCTACGCGCCGAGGCCTCGACCGTGCGGCTGGTGGAGACCGGTCCGGGCACGGTGAAGATGAGCAACCCGCCCGGCACGCATGACGACGTGCTGACCGCCGTGGGCATGGTCCTGGCCGACCTCACCGCCCAGCCGGACAGCGGCCCGGGCGCGATCTGGTCGCCGATCGGCCGCCCCGCCGTGGTCCGCACCCTGCACGACGCTCGCCCCACATTGCCCGCACGCCTTGCCGTCCGGCAGGCGGCCCGAGAGCGGACGCGCGCCCAGCGTCTCGCGGGGCTCGGCCTGCTTGTCCCCGGCTCCGCCAACGACCCGAAGCGGGTGAACGCCCGTCGTTGACGCGCAGCGCGTTGCTCGCCTACCGCTGTCCCCGCAGAGCGTTAGGGTTCAGACTGTGACGACGCCTACGCGCTCTGTGATCCGACACTTGAACGCTGCCAAAGGTGCGAAGCAAGACGAGTTCTACACAGAGTTGTCAGACATCGAGAAGGAGTTGCGGCACTACCGCAAACACTTCAAGGGCAAGGTCGTCTACCTCAACTGCGACGACCCTCGGGAGAGCAACTTCTTCCGCTACTTCAGCTATAACTTCGAGAAGCTCGGCCTCAAGAAACTGATCGCGTCCTGCTACAAGAGCCAGGATGCGGACCTGTTCAGTCAGTATGACTCTGAGCGAGCGATCTATCTGGAGTACGAGGGCGACAAGAACAACAACCGTGTTCCAGATCCCGACGAGATTGGGATAGAGCCTCTGCAAGGAGATGGCGACTTCCGCAGCGCCGAGAGCATAGAGCTGCTCAAGCAGGCCGACATCGTCGTCACCAATCCGCCCTTCAGTCTGTTCCGCGAATACGTCGCTCAGTTGATGCAGCACGAGAAGAAGTTCCTCATCGTTGGCAATCAAGGTGCGATCACCTACAAGGAGACGTTTCCGCTGATCGCGGCCAACAAGATGTGGTTGGGCGTCAACAACGGAGACATGAAGTTCCGAGTCCCGAACCACTATGAAGCTCGCGAGACGCGCTACTGGGTCGATGAGCACGGTCAGGCGTGGCGCAGCCTCGGCAACGCATGTTGGTTCACCAACCTCGACATCGCCAAACGTCACGAGGAGCTGCTCCTCTTCCGCAAGTATGACCCCAAGACATATCCGACGTATGACAACTACGACGCGATCGAGGTCAACAAGACAAGCGAGATACCCGAGGACTACGCGGGTGTCATGGGTGTGCCCGTCACGTTCCTCGACAAGCACAATCCCGACCAGTTCGAGATCCTCGGCACGACACAGCGCGGTTGCCATGATGCGGTCCCGGACACCAAGAAGTACGACGATTATCGGGAGATGCGACCCGACGGCACGCCTACAGGTTCCTCCGGCGGAAAGACCAACGAGAACGCCAATCTCGCGGGCAACGATGGCAAGAAGAACTACTTCATCAACGACGACGGTCACATCGTCCAGGCAACCTACAAGCGGATCTTCATCCGCCGGAAGGACGCTTGATGGAAATCGACCTGAAGCGCATCAAGATCCGCGATCTCGTCGAGGCCTACGAGGACAACGATGAGGCGGGCGTTACCGGCTATGACGGGAACCTCGACATCCGCCCGGCTTACCAACGTGAGTTCGTCTACAAAGACAAGCAGCGCGCCGCCGTTATCGAGACCGTACGGAAGAAGTTCCCGCTCAACGTCATGTACTGGGCAGTTAACGTTAAGGACGGCGAGCCGGACGGCACCTTCGAGGTCATCGACGGCCAGCAGCGCACCATCTCGATCTGCCAGTACGTCGAGGGGGACTTCTCCATCGAGATCGATGGTCACCAGATGGCCTTTCACAACCTCCAGGACGACCAGCAGGAACAGATCCTTGACTACGAGTTGATGGTCTACCTCTGTGAGGGCACCGACTCAGAGAAGCTCGACTGGTTCAAGACAATCAACATCGCTGGCGAGAAGCTCACCAACCAGGAGTTGCGAAACGCGGTCTACCACGGGCCGTGGGTCTCGGCGGCGAAGAGGTACTTCAGCAAGACGGGCTGTCCGGCCTACCAGATCGCCAGCGACTACATGTCCGGGTCGCCCATCCGCCAGGATTATCTGGAGACCGCCATCGAGTGGATCAACGACGGCAAGGTCGACGAGTACATGCGTGACCACCAGGACGACAGCAACGCCAACGAGCTGTGGCTGTACTTCAAGGGCGTCATCGACTGGGTCGAGACCACCTTTCCAAAGAAGCGCTCGGAGATGAAGTCGGTCAAGTGGGGTCCGCTGTACAACACCTACAAGGACGTCAAGCTGGACCCCGCCGAACTGGAGAAGCAGGTATCCGCGCTCATGGCTGATCCTGACGTCACCAGCAACCGGGGTGCCTACGAGTACGTCCTGACCGGCGACGAGAACAAACTCTCCATTCGCGCGTTCGATGACCGGATGCGCCGCACCGCCTACGAGCAGCAGAAGGGCATCTGCCCCGGCTGCGGTAAGCACTTCGAGATCGAGCAGATGCAGGCCGACCATAAGACGCCGTGGAGCAAGGGCGGCAAGACCGTCGCCGAGAACTGCGTGATGCTGTGCCAGCCGTGCAACCGCAAGAAGTGGGACGTCTGAGACGGAACAGGGTTCAGGACTTCTTCTGACGGAGCCTGACCGGTGGGACTGGGGTGGCAGACTTGCGGACTGAGGACCCCGACACCCGCACTGGGGTCACCGCCGATGCTGCCTTCCGCGGCGTGGACGTGCCGCTCTTGCCGGAGACCCGTACCCGCATCGCGTTCTGCTGGTCCATCACTCGCCTCCGTGGATCGTCGGGTTCAACTCTGGCGGGTAGTAGTGCTTGCGCTCGACCCACTTGAAGCCTTCGTGCTTAGTCAGGGCGGCGATCTCAACCGGTCCGCCCACTATGGCATCGCCAGGCATGAACCGGGTGAAGTTGATCTGGGTGTCCACCAAGAACTTCGCCATGTCAATCGTCTCACCCAAGGGCATGCCCGGCCACGCCCAGTCCATGCGTAGCCCGTCACGCACGGTCTCCGCGAAGGGTTCGCCTGCGCCAGGCGGGAGGGCACCCATCGCCTCTAGGACGTGCCCTAGACCTTGCCCAGCACCATCTACCAGCCGGGTGATCGCGTCCGTCATCCCTTGATGGACGATGCCCGTTTCGCCGGGCGGAAGAACTTGATTCATGTTCCTGCCTCCGAGGCCGTCGAGTAGAACATCCCAGACCTCGGGGGACTTCTCGGTGGCTCCGATCCCAGCGACTAAGAAGCCAAGCGTTCCGCCATTCGGCTCGGCGTCGCATCTTGGCTGGAAGTAATCCGCCATGGCTTGCGCGACTTGCTCGACCGTGAACGCGGCCGGATCGAGTACCGCCACGTCGGGGTCATCGACTGTGCCGGTCAGCCGACATCGCAGGTCTTTCGCGTGCGAGGCGATCGATAGCCCCTCTATGTCAGCCCTACCGAAGGTCAGAGCCGCGAGGGGCCACGTCTTGCGAAGGTTGAAGATCTTGTTCGCGCTGTTCCAGATGTTGTTTGTGCTGGTGACGCCATTCAGTGTCCGCGTCTGAGTAGTGGCGCTGTCACTCGCGAGCGCGATGCCGTCAGATGACACCACGGCGACGACTACTGTCATCGGTTCTCCCCTCGTTGCCCCGACTGTTGCATACGTGGGTGATAAGACGCCACGAGCGAGCGTTGATCTCGCGGCCGTGTCCACGCCGTGTCCATGAGGACCGGAACCGCAGAGAGCCCCAGCCCTCTCGGGCCGGGGCTCTCCGGTGTTTCAGCTGGTCAGCGGGTTACCGCCGCCACGTGCGCGAGGGGGGAGTTGAACCCCCACGTCCTTTCGGACACACGGACCTGAACCGTGCGCGTCTGCCTATTCCGCCACTCGCGCGTGAAGCGTCGCAAGGCTATCCCAGCCGGTCTCAGGGCCCAAAACCGCGCTGTCGGCCGCGAGGTGCGGGGGTCCGTGCGGCCCCACCGATACGATCGAGCGAATGGCTGGACCCTCATCCGCGAGGGCCGGTCGGTCCGGCGAGCGCGGAAGGAGGGGCCGGCGTGGGTGGACTGCAGCGCTTCGAGCAGCGACTCGAGCAGGCGATCTCCGGTGCGTTCGCGCGCACCTTCCGCAGCGCGGTCCAGCCGGTCGAGATCGCGGCGGCCCTGCAGCGTGAGCTCGACAACCAGTCGCAGGTGCTCTCACGGCAGCGGCGGCTGGTGCCCAACAGCTTCGTCGTCGAGCTCTCGGCGGGCGACCTGGAGCGGCTGGCGCCCTACGACTCGACGCTGGCGGCCGAGCTCGCCGAGCAGCTCACCGACCATGCCGAGCTCCAGTCCTACGTCTTCCCCGGCCCGATCCGGATCGTCTTCGAGTCCGCGGCCGACCTCGGCACGGGCCGCTTCCGGATCCGCAGCCAGGCCGAGGCGGCCGTCACCGGCAGCGCGCGGGAGACCAGCTCGCAGCGCACCCGCGCCGTGCTCGAGGTCAACGGCACGCAGCACCCGCTGCAGGCGCCGGGGCTCGTCGTGGGCCGGGGCAGCGAGGCGGACCTGCGGATCAACGACCCGGGGGTGAGTCGGCGCCACGCCGAGTTCCTCATCACCACGCAGGTCGGCGACGGCTACGCGCCGGGCGCCGGCCCCGTCCACGTCGAGGTGCACGACATGGGATCGACCAACGGCATCCGGGTCGACGGGCAGAAGGTCGCCCGCTCGGCCCTGCGCGACGGCTCGCGCGTCCAGATCGGGCACACCTCGCTCGTGCTGCGCCTCATGGAGGAGACGGACCGGTGACCGACGATGTCTGAGTTGACCCTCTTCCTGGTCCGCATCGCCTACCTGGCGATCCTGTGGATCTTCGTGCTGTCGGCGATCTCCGTGATCCGCTCCGACATGTTCGGCGCCCGCGTGCCCTCGCCCGCGGCGCCTCCCGGCAAGGCACCCAAGCCGGCCAAGACGCCGACCCCGCGCCGCGGCCAGCCGACCCACGTGGCCGTCGTCCAGGGCGTCAACACCGGCATCACCGCCGACCTCGCCCAGGCCCCCATCCTCATCGGCCGCGGCAACGACGCGGCCATCCGGCTCGACGACGACTACGTCTCCACCCGCCACGCGCGGATCGTCTCCTCCTCCGGGCAGTGGTACGTCGAGGACCTCGGCTCCACCAACGGCACCTATCTCGGCAGTCAGCGACTCACCCAGCCCGTCCCCGTGGGCCTCGGCTCGCAGATCCGGATCGGAAAGACCATCGTGGAGCTGAGGAAGTAGATGCCCGACCCCACGCCCGCGAGCGAGCCGGACCCGACCGTCGAGACCACCCTCGACCCGCCGACGAATCCGCCGATGGACCCGCCGATGGACGCCACCGCCGAGCGACCCGTCCTCGACCCGTCCCAGCCCGGTGGCGCGGGCGACACCCAGGTCATCGGTGCGCTGTCGCCCGACACGGTCGACAACCCGGCCGTCGCCCCGAGCCTGCTGCGCCTCGACTTCCACGCCGTCTCCGACGTCGGCCGGGTCCGCAAGGACAACCAGGACTCCGGCTACGCCGGGCCGTGGCTGCTCGCGGTCTGCGACGGCGTCGGTGGCGCCGCCCGCGGCGACATCGCCTCCAGCACCGCCATCAACGAGCTGCGCCAGCTCGACGAGCCCGCCGGGTCGGTCGACCTCGTCGAGCGCGTCAACGACGGCCTGCACGAGGCCCACGTCTCGATCGGCTCGCAGGTCGACCACGACCCCTCCCTCAACGGCACGAGTACGACGGCCACGGTCGCCCTCTTCGACGGTCACCGCCTGGCCCTGGGCCACGTCGGCGACTCACGTGCCTACCTGCTGCGCGACGGCGAGATCTCCCAGCTCACCAACGACCACACCTTCGTCCAGAGCCTCATCGACGAGGGCCGGATCACGCCCGAGGAGGCGCGGGTCCACCCCCATCGCAACCTCATCCTCAAGGCGCTCGACGGGCTGCACGACGTGGAGCCCGACCTGTTCGCGCTCGAGCTCGTCGTCGGCGACCGGCTGTTCCTCTGCAGCGACGGCGCGTGCGGCGTGCTGGAGGACCACGAGATCGCGGCCCTGCTCACCGACACGACGCCGGAGGCCGCGGCCACGGAGCTGGTCCGGGCCAGCCTCGACGCGGGCAGCTCCGACAACGTCACCTGCGTCGTGGCCGACGTACTCGACGGCGCGGCGGCCGACGGCGTCACCGCCGCACCCGTGGTCGTCGGCGCAGCGGCCGAGCTCAAGCAGCGCCGTCGCCCGCTCTTCCGCGGCCGCAACGACACCGGCGAGATCGAGCCGATCGACGCCGACATCCCCGAGGGCCTGGACCACGCGATCCCCGAGGACCCGCTGATCGATCCCGAGGCGATGCGCTATGCGCCGCAGGCGCCGCCGCGTTTCGTGTGGGGTCGACGGGCGATGGTGCTCGTCGTGCTGATCGGGATGGTGTGGATCGCGCTGGGCACGGCCTACTGGTGGAGCCAGCAGCAGTACTACATCGGCGAGGACGACGGCCGCGTCGTCATCTTCCAGGGCGTCAACGTGCCCGGTCTCAACCACGTCCACGAGCGCTCCGACGTCGTCTATGACGACCTGCCGATGCTCCAGCAGGAGCAGGTCGACGACATGCCCGACGCCGACGACGCCGACGCCGCCCGCGAGCGGATCGAGCGGATCGCCCAGGCAGCAGCAGAGTCCGAGGAGTCCGGTGACGACCTCGAGGAGCCCCCGGCCAGTCCTGCCCCCACCGCCCCCAGCGAGTCGGTCAGCGGTGCCGGCAACGGCGCCGGTCTCGGCAGCGGCGGCGGCAGTGGCGTCAACAGCTCCCGCGACGACACGACCCCGACCGAGTGATCGTCACGGGCTGACATGGCGACCAACTCCGCACTGATGGGTTTCGTGCACCGCCGCCGGCGGGGCGCGGAGCTCTTCTTGCTGATCCTCGCGCTCATCGTCGGGATCGGCGCCTACGCCGCCGTCGGTCTCGGCGTCGACGGAGAGGTCCCCACCAACCTCATCGCCTACGGCGGCTGGCTGGCCGCGCTGGTCGTCGCCGCCCACGTCGCGGTCCGCATCGTCGCGCCCTACGCCGACCCGGTGCTGCTGCCCGTGGTCGCGGCCCTCAACGGCCTGGGCCTGGCGATCATCCATCGGCTCGACCTCGCCAAGGACACCGGCCTGGCCAGCCAGCAGCTGACCTGGATGACCCTCGGGGTGGCGCTCTTCATCGGCACCCTGGTCGTGCTGCCCGACCACCGCCTGCTGGCCCGCTTCACCTACACCTCGGGCCTGACCGCGATCGTGCTGCTGTGCCTGCCGATGCTCCCGGGCCTGGGCACCGAGATCAACGGCGCAAAGATCTGGATCGCGGTCGGCCCCTTCAGCTTCCAGCCGGGCGAGGTCGCCAAGGTGCTGCTGGTGATCACCTTCGCCGGCTACCTGGTGGTGCACCGCGACGCGCTGGCGCTGGCCGGTCGCCGCCTGGTCTTCGTCGACCTCCCCCGGGGCCGCGACCTCGGCCCGATCCTGATGATGTGGCTGGTCAGCCTCGGCATCCTCGTGCTGCAGCGCGACCTCGGCTCCAGCCTGCTGTTCTTCGGCCTCTTCCTCGTCATGCTCTACGTCGCCACCGAGCGACCCGGCTGGCTGGTCGTCGGCGGGCTGCTCTTCTTCAGCGGCGCCGCGATCGCGTTCCGGGTCTTCAGCCACGTCCAGAACCGCGTGGACATCTGGCTCGACCCGTTCGCCGACCCCAACGGCAGCGGCTACCAGCTGGTGCAGGCGCTCTATGGCTTCGCCTGGGGCGGCATGGTCGGCCGTGGCCTCGGTCAGGGCATGCCCGAGCGGGTCCCCTACGCCGAGTCCGACTTCATCCTCGCCGCGATCGGCGAGGAGCTCGGACTCACCGCGGTGATGGCGGTGCTGCTGCTCTATGGCCTCGTCGTCGAGCGCGCCCTGCGCGCGGCGCTGATCTCCCGCGACGGCTTCGGCAAGTTGGTCGCCACCGGCCTCGGCGCGATCTTCGCACTCCAGGTGTTCGTGGTCGTCGGTGGCGTGACGCGACTGATCCCGCTGACCGGTCTCACCACCCCGTTCCTGTCCTACGGCGGCTCGTCACTCGTCGCCAACTGGGTGATCATCGCGATCCTGTTGCGCATCTCCGACCAGGCCCGGCGACCGCTGCCGGACCTCAGCCAGGAGGACGAGGACGTGGACGAGCAGGCCACGCAGGTCGTGAAGGTCGTCAAGGAGGGAGTGCGATGAACAAGCCGATCCGCACCGTCTCGATCTTCTGCATGCTGCTCTTCGTCGCGCTGATGGCCAACGTGACCTACCTGCAGTTCTTCAAGGCCAAGGAGCTCAACACCGACCCCAAGAACGCCCGGGTCGCGGCGGCGGCGTTCAGTCGCGAGCGGGGCCTGATCCTGGTCGGCGACAACCCGGTCGCGCGCAGCGAGCCGGTCGACGACCAGTACGAGTTCCTCCGCGTCTATCCGCAGCGCCAGCCCTATGCCCACGTCACCGGCTACCTCCAGCTCGGCAGCCAGACGGGCATCGAGCGCAGCCAGAACGACGTGCTCTCCGGCGAGGACCCGCGGCTGTTCGTCAACCGGCTGGTCGACCTGCTCAAGGGCGACACCAACCAGGGCGGCAACGTGCTGCTGACCCTCAACCCGAAGGCGCAGCGCGCGGCGTTCCAGAGCCTGCGCGACACCGTCGGTCCCGAGGGCGAGGGCGCGGTGGTGGCCATCGAGCCGCGCACGGGTCGCATCCTGGCGATGGTGTCCTTCCCGTCGTACGACCCCAACGAGTTGGCCTCCCACAGCTCCGCCGAGCGGGAGGATGCCTATGACCGGCTCGCCGCCAACGACCACGAGCCGCTGCTCAACCGGGCCATCCAGACCCGGCTCTTCCCCGGCTCGACCTTCAAGGTCGTGACGGCGGCGGCCGCGATCGAGAGCGGTGTCTATGACGCCGACGACGAGGGGGAGTCGGGCGCGACCTGGCAGGCGCCGGGCACGACCGGCGAGGGCAACGTGATCGACGACGAGGGCCGCACGGGCTGCAGTCCGGAGACCATCGAGTTCGCGACGGCGATGGAGGACTCCTGCAACACCGCCTTCGCGAAGATGGCGGTCGAGGTGGGGCCGGAGACGCTGCGCGAGCAGGCCGAGGCCTTCGGCTTCAACAGCGACTACCTCGAGGACCTCAGCCCGCAGGCGCGCTCGGTGTTTCCCGAGGAGGTCGTCGACACGATCGACGGCGAGCAGCAGGACCCGCGCGAGCTCAACGACGCCGAGACCGCCCGCTCGGGCTTCGGCCAGTTCTCGGTGCAGTCGACGCCCCTGCAGATGGCGATGGTGATGGCCGCGATCGCCAACAACGGCTCCCTGATGCGCCCCTACCTGGTGCAGGAGGTGCAGACCGCGACCTTCGACGTGCTGGAGACGACCGAGCCGGAGGAGCTGCGGGAGGCCATCTCGTCGCAGACCGCGTCGCAGCTGACCGAGCTGCTCGTCTCGACCGTCGACAACGGCACGGCCTCCCCCGCCGCCATCGACGGTGTCAGCGTCGCCGGCAAGACCGGCACCGCGCAGCGCGGCGTCGAGGGCAAGGCGCCCTACGGCTGGTTCGTCTCGTTCGGGCCGGCCGAGAACGCCGAGGTCGCGGTGGCCGTGATGATCCAGGAAGCACCGGGCAAGGACATCTCGGGCGGCCAGCTCGGAGGCCCGATCGCGAAGGCAGTGATGGAAGCGGTGTTGCAGCAGTGACCACCAACCAGGGCAACGACTACGCCGACCCGGCGCAGCGCTATCACCTCGACTCGGTCATCGCGACCGGCGGCATGGGCGTCGTCTGGCGTGGCACCGACACCCGGCTCAACCGACCCGTCGCGGTCAAGGTCCTCAAGCCCGAGTACGCCGACGACCAGCTCTTCCGCACCCGCTTCGAGGCGGAGGCGCGCAGCGCCGCCGCCCTGCACCACCCCGGCATCGCCGGGGTCTACGACTACGGCTCCGGCGGCACCAGCACGGACTTCGGCGGCCGCGAGCTGCCGCCGTACCTCGTCATGGAGCTGGTCGAGGGTCAGCCGCTCTCGACCCTGATCGCCAACGCCCGCGCGGCCGGGCGCACGCTCGACCAGTCGGTCGTGGTCGACCTGATGGCGCAGGCCGGCGAGGCGCTGGCCGTGGCCCACGCGGCCGGGATCGTCCACCGCGACGTCAAGCCCGCCAACCTGCTCGTCACCGCCGACCGCACCGTCAAGATCACCGACTTCGGGATCGCCCGGGCCGCCGACGCGGCCGCGCTGACGCGCACCGGCTCGGTGATGGGCACGCCGCAGTACCTCAGCCCCGAGCAGGCGCGCGGCAACCCGTCGACCCCGGCCTCCGACGTCTATTCCCTCGGCGTGGTCGCCTTCGAGTGCCTGGCGGGCCGCCGCCCGTTCGAGGCCGAGACGCCCGTCGCGACGGCGCTCGCGCACCTGCAGCAGCCGGTCCCGGACCTGCCCGACGACGTGCCGCCGGGCCTGGCCGCCGTGGTGACCCGCGCGCTCGCGAAGGAGCCGACCGAGCGGTTCGCCGACGGTGCGGCCTTTGCCGCGGCGCTGCGCAGCGGCAACGCCGGCCGGGCCGCGGCCGCCCCGGCGGGCGGCTCCACCCAGGTCCTCCCGCCCGTGCCCGCGCCGATCCCCGTGCCCTCCCCGGCCGCGTCCGCACCGATGCGGCGCCTGGACCAGCCCTCGGCCTACCAGGGCCGGCCGGATGAGCCGGAGGAGCGCGACCGCAAGCCCGTGTGGCCGATCGTCCTGGCCGTCCTGCTGCTCGTGATCGCGGGGATCGTGGCCGCGGCGCTGCTGCTCGGCGGCGACGACGAGCCCGGCACCGTCGCCGACGACACCAGCTCCTCGGCCTCGACCCCGTCGAGCCAGCCGCCGTCCAGCACCCCGCCGTCGGAGCCCGAGACCACCGAGACGACCAGCGAGGCCGTCACCATCGACGTCGACGACAGCGCCTACATCTGCTCGATCGACTACGAGACCGCGGTCGACGACCTGCGCAACGCCGGCCTCACCCTGGTCGACTGGGCGCCCGTCGACAACGACGGCAGCTGCCCGGAGGGCACCGTCCAGAGCTTCTCGCGCAACGGGGTGGTCGACGAGAACGCCTCGGTCACGGTCTTCTACTACGGACCGCCGCCGGCGACCGAGGAGCCGAGCGACACCGCCTCGGTCGATCCCACCGACAGCGCCTCTGACCCAGGAGAGACCCCATGAGCACCACCGGCGACGGCGCCAACGGCCCCACCGTCGGCGGCCGCTACGAGCTCGCCGAGCTCCTCGGCCGCGGCGGCATGGCCGAGGTCCGCAAGGGCACCGACACCCGGCTCGGCCGGATCGTCGCGGTCAAGCGCCTGCGCAGCGACCTCGCCAGCGACGCCACCTTCCAGGCCCGCTTCCGCCGCGAGGCGCAGTCGTCGGCCTCGCTCAACCACCCCGCCATCGTGTCGGTCTATGACACCGGCGAGGAGCGCACCGTCCAGGCCGACGGCAGCTCGGAGGTCGTGCCCTACATCGTCATGGAGTACGTCGCCGGGCGCACCCTGCGCGACATCCTCCGTGAGGGCCGCAAGATCCTGCCCGAGCGGGCCCTCGAGATCACCAGCGGCGTGCTGTCGGCCCTCGACTACAGCCACCGCGCGGGGATCATCCACCGCGACATCAAGCCCGGCAACGTCATGCTCACCCCGTCGGGTGACGTGAAGGTGATGGACTTCGGCATCGCGCGCGCGATCAGCGACGCCCAGTCGTCGATGACGCAGACCGCGGCCGTGGTCGGCACGGCGCAGTATCTCTCGCCCGAGCAGGCTCGCGGCGAGACCGTCGACTCCCGCTCCGACGTCTACTCCGCCGGGTGCCTGCTCTACGAGCTGCTGACCGGTCGCCCGCCCTTCGTCGGCGACTCCCCCGTGGCGGTCGCCTATCAGCACGTGCGCGAGCCCGCCGTACCTCCGTCGCGGCACGAGGCCGACCTGACCCCGCAGGTCGACGCGATCGTGATGAAGGCGCTCGCCAAGCGGGTCGAGGACCGCTATCAGTCCGCGGCGCAGATGCGCGCCGACATCGAGCGCTATCTCGCGGGCCGCCCGGTGCAGGCCGCGGTCGGTGCCGCCCCGGCGCCGGTGCTCGCCACCCCGCCGACCCACGAGACGGCCGTGCGTCCGCCGCTGCCGCCCACCCAGGACGACCACCGCCGCACCAGGGCGTGGCTGTGGGGCCTGCTCGGCATCGTGGTCCTCGCGCTGCTGGGCACGGCGTTCTGGGTGCTGCCCAAGCTCTTCGACGACACCCCGACCCAGGTCAAGGTGCCCGACGTCGTGCGCGACACGACGGACATCGCGCGCGACAAGCTGGGCGACGCCGGTTTCGAGGTCGACGACACCGCGACCGAGTGCAACGACGACTTCGAGAGCGGTCAGGTGATCCGCCAGGACCCCGACCGCAACGAGTACGCCGACCCCGGCACCACCGTCTATCTCACCTGGTCGACCGGCTCGTGCGACTTCCCGATGCCGTCGGTGATCGACGCCAAGCGCAAGGCGGCCATCGAGACGCTGATGGCGGCAGAGATCCCGCGCCGCAACATCACCATCACCGAGTGCACCGACTCCGACGAGCCGGCCGGCACGGTCGTCGAGCAGACGCCGGCCGCCAACGAGCCGATCGGCACCGACGCGATGGTCACGCTGTGCGTCTCCGACGGGCCCGAGGAGGTCCCCGACGTCGTCGGTGACACCCAGGCCGAGGCGATGCGCCAGCTCCGGGAGGCCGGCTTCAACCCCGTGGTGCGCAAGCTGCCCGCCACCGACGACCGGCAGAAGAAGGGAATCGTCGTCGATCAGTTCCCCGGCGCCGACGAGACCCTCGAGCAGGGCAAGGACGTGGTCATCTACGTCTCCACCTACGTGCCGCCGCCGGAGCCGGTCGACAGCGACAGCGACGGCCTGACCGACGAGGAGGAGACGGCGCTCGGCACCGATCCGGCCAACCCCGACAGCGACGGTGACGGGATCAGCGACGGGCAGGAGGTCACCGACGGCACCAGCCCGACCGACCCGCTCGACCCGGGCATCGTCGATCCCGGCCCTCCGTGACGGGCGGGCTGGGACTCAGCCTGCTCAGCGGCGCAACGGTCGGGCGTACTGCAGGTCGAGCAGGCCGTCGTACGCCGGCGCCGTGACCGCGTCCTCGGTCTCCATCTCCCAGCCGATCCCGATCGCCGGGTCGACGGAGTCGTCGCGATAGCCCGTGACCAGGGGATCGCCGTCGACGGCGTCGAGCAGGTCGACCTGGTCGCCGACGGCCTGGATGACGTAGGGCTGCGGATAGGGGACACCCTGCAGCTGCACGGCGTTGCCGCGGCACTTGATCCCGGTCGTGGAGATCACCCGTTGACCCGCGATCGTGACGGCCGTGGCGCCGCCGGACCACAGCGCGTTGACGACGGCCTGGATGTCCTGCTGGTGCACGACATAGCGGTTGAGGTTGATCGTGTCGTCCTCGATCGCGGCCTCGAAGAGCTCGTCGGGTGAGTCGGACAGCGTGATCGTCAGGCCCTCCCCCGAGCGCGGCGTCATGCCCGCCGGGTCCTGGAGGTCGTCGATCTCGTCGCGCGCCTGCTCGACCCGCTCGTCGTCGACGTCGGCGCCGAGCCGGTCGACCTCCTCGGAGAGCTCGGTGAAGCGCTCCTCGACGCGCTGGTAGTCCTCGGCCTCGGCCTGCACCAGGCCCGCGAGATCGGTGTAGCGGCCCGGGCGCAGGTCGGTGCCGTCGGCGTTGACGGCGGAGACCGCGAGCAGCGCTCCACTGAGCACGCCGACGACCGGTGTGCCGATCCGCCAGGCCCGCGTACGTCCCGGGGGCCGACCGGCGGGTGCCTCCGTCTGCGTACCCGTCATACTGACAGTGTCCATCACGGGTCCACGGCACGTCGTCAGGCCCCGTCACTCGAGTCGAAGTCTGCTGAGGAGCCCTGTCGTGGCGAAGCTGCCCCGCCTGAAGAGCAAGGAGCGCGACGTCCTCGCGCCCGACCGCGGCCCGGTGATGTCGCCCCGCTTCGCCATCGCGCTGGTGCTCATGATCGGCGGCATCGGCTGGATCCTCTACACCTGGTTCGGCATCCGTCCCGAGGGCGGCTGGGAGGCCATCGGCTCCGACGGCAAGCCGCTGCAGCCGGGCGGTCCGTCCTTCTTCGCCGACCTGGAGATGAAGAACTACCTGATCGGCTTCATCGCCTACTTCCTCGGCCTGATGATCTCCGCGCACCCGTCCACCCCGCTCGGCCGCGGCCGCGGCGTGGTCGTGGGCATGCTCGGCTGCTTCGTCATCGGCCTGGTCTGGATCTGCCTGTTCTACATCTTCCTGACCGGCGACGCCGACAACACCAAGGACGTCCCGATCCTGGTCGACCTGGGTCAGAAGAACCTCTTCGTCGGCATCGGCTTCATGGCCGTCGGCTTCGCCTTCGCCACCCGCTGGGAGTGAGGGCCCCCGCGGCCGAGCTTGCGAGGCCGCGGACAGGGCCCGAAGGTCGAGGAGCACGCCGCGGCTGAGGAACGAAGCCGTGTCGGGCGTCACGAGACCCGGTCAGCATCGAATGCTGGCCGGGTCAGTGCGTTTTCCACAGGGTTTTCCACCGCTGGGGACAGAACTACACCCGTGTCATTCCTCCACAGCAGTGGATAAACCTGGGGACAACGACGACCTGCTGATACCCGGTCGTCGCGGAACCAGCCCCGGCCATCCCCGTTCATCGAGGAGCGAGCGCAGGACCCCCGGTCATCGAGGAGCGAGCGCCAGCGAGCGTCACGAGATGCCTGTGCGAACCTTGCGGAGACAACCACAGAGGTCTCGAGACGCCCGCTCGTCCCTCGCGGGGCTCCTCGACCGACGGGGGCCGGGCAGGCTCAGGTGAGGGCGAGGGTGCGCAGCAGCGCGGCGACGAGCAGCAGGACACCGACCGCGCTGAGGCCGGCCACCTGGACCTCCGTGCGTTTCTCGCGCGGGGCATAGGCGAGGATCGCGGCGATCAGGGCACCGCCGGCGAGGCCGCCGAAGTGGCCCTGCCAGGAGACGTTGGAGAGCGTGAACGTCAGGACGACGTTGATGCCGATCCACATCAGCAGCCCCTGCACGTTGCCGCCGACCTTGAGGCCGACGACGACGAGCGCGCCCATCAGGCCGAAGACCGCGCCCGAGGCGCCGACGGTGCTGCTCTGCTCGGCGGAGAGCCAGAGGACGGCGACGGAGCCGGCGAGGCCGGAGAGCAGGTAGAGCGCGAGGTAGCGGGTGCGGCCGAGGATCGTCTCGAGCTGAGGACCGAGCACCCACAGGGCGAGCATGTTGAAGCCGAGGTGCCATGGCTCGACGTGGGCGAACGTCGACGTGACGAGCTGCCAGTAGGCGCCGTCACTGACCCCGTCGGCCCAGTGGGCCGTGGTGCTGGAGGAGCAGACCTGCTCGGTGACGCTCGGGTAGTAGGTGCCGTCGTCCTCGCGGCAGCTGCCGACGGGCACGAGCGCGAAGAGCTCGAAGAGCTTGCTGGTGTAGCGACCCGTCGCGGTGATGAGGATCCACACCAGGGCGTTGACGCCGATGAGGACGAGGGTGACGAACCCGGGGTTCGTGGTGCGGACGCCGCCGTACGCCGTGCGCGCCTGGCGCACCGACGCGCGCCCTTCGGCGACGCAGGAGGGGCACTGGAAGCCGACGGACGCCTGGTTCATGCAGTCCGGGCAGATCGGACGTTCGCAGCGCTGGCAGCGGATGCCCGTCTCGCGGTCGGGGTGCCGGTAGCAGGTCGGCACCCCGACCGGAGGGTTGGTCATGCGATGGCTCCGGGAGGACTCAGCTGATCTCGACGGACTCGATGACGACCGGCTCGACGGGCTTGTCGTTGCGGCCCGTGGCGACACCGGCGATGGCGTCGACGACGTCGCGGCCGGCCTGGTCGGCGACCTCACCGAAGATGGTGTGCTTGAAGTTCAGCCAGGTGGTCGCGCCGACGGTGATGAAGAACTGCGAGCCGTTGGTGCCCGGGCCGGCGTTGGCCATCGCGAGCAGGTAGGGCTTGTCGAAGGTGAGCTCGGGGTGCGGCTCGTCCTTGAACTGGTAGCCGGGGCCGCCGGTGCCGGTGCCCTGCGGGCAGCCGCCCTGGATCATGAAGCCGGGGATGATGCGGTGGAAGGTGAGGCCGTCATAGAACGGCTCGCCCGCGGCGCGCGCGGAGTTGGCCTTCTCGCCGGTCGCGAGGCCCGCGAAGTTCGCGACGGTCTCGGGGGCGTGGTTGGGAAACAGGGTGATGGCGATGTCGCCGTGGTTCGTCTTGAGGACGGCCTTCTCAGCCATGGGGTTCTGCCTCTTCTCCGTGGTGGGTGGCCGCCGGGCATCGGTGCCCGGCGACGTGCACGATCCTATGATGGGCGCATGAAGAAGCTGCTGCTGGTCGCCGTGCTCGGAGCGGCCGTCGCCGCCATCGCCAAGCGCCTCCAGGCCGGTGGGGGCGACGAGGTCTGGATCTCCGCCGACGACCCCGCCTGACCCACTTCGGTGGTCGAGGAGCCCCGCGAGGAACGAGCGGGGCGTCTCGAGACCGCTGTGGTCAACTCCGCCAGGTCCGCACCGGCATCTCGAGACGCTCGCTGGCGCTCGCTCCTCGATGACCTGGGAGCTAGACGAGCTCGGCGGCGTACTCGTCCTTGACCCGCCGGGTCGCGCGGTGCTCGGACCAGAAGCTGAGCACGGGCACGGTGCCCATCAGCAGGGTGACGACGGTGAAGCCGTTGGTCCAGTCCGCCCGTCGCGACAGCAGGAACGCCGCGATGAGGAAGAGCATGTAGAGCCAGCCGTGCGCGACGCCGAGGTAGGCGGAGATGTCGGAGCCGATCTGCCAGCCGTCGCCGGTGCCTTCGGCGAGCCACGCGGCGTCGCTGACCAGGTGGCCGTAGTGCAGCGGCAGACCGATGAGGCACAGCACGACGAGCAGGACGCCGACGATGGTCGCCATCACGCGGTAGGCGAGCAGGTTCGTCTTCACGCGGTCGAGGGTACGGCGTCGTCCTCGCCCGTCCCGCCGTCGGGCTGCCCGGGCTCGGGCTCCCGCGTGGTGTCGCGCACATGGCGGAACCAGATGAACGCGGCGAAGGCCGCGAACACCCACCATTCGACGGCGTAGAGGACGTTGCGCAGGCCGGTGAAACGGCTGGCCGGCGGTAGCTGGTCGAGGGAGGCCGGGACGATGCCGGCCGCGGTGTCGGCGGTCGTCGTCTCCTCGGCGATGACGTAGGCGCCGTAGAGGTCGACGTCGACGCGCTGGACCAGGTCGGCGGTCCGCAGCTGCGGGAGTACGTCGTCGCTCGGGTCGTCGTCGGTCTCGCCGGTGCCCTCGACGGGCTGGACCCAGCCGTGGACCTCGGCCTCCCCGGTGGGGGCCGGGCCGAGGTCGGCGAGGTCGGTGCCGGCGGGCACCCAGCCGCGGACGACGGGCACGGCCGGCTCGTCCGGGCCGCCGACGGTCAGTGGCGTCACCACCCAGCGGCCGTCCTCGCCGGCGTGCTCGTCCTCGCCCGCACGGCCGGCGATCAGCACGGTGCCCTCGGGCAGCCACGTGCCGGCGACGTCGACGGGCCGGCCGACGTCCTTGGCGGGGAATGGGTCGTCGGGGCCGAGGACGTCGGCGAAGGCGACCGGGTCGGCGTGGGTGAGGTCGAGGCGCTCGGCGGCGCGGCGCTGCTGGAAGGCGTCGTACTGCCACACGCCCATGCCGACCGCGATGCCGACGCAGAGGAGTCCGAGCAGGTGGGCGCCCCACAACCGCACGCTCCACCACCGCACCACGTCGTCAGGGTACGTGGACGCTGCGGTCAGTGACCCAGCAGCCACCACATGACCGGGACCGCGGAGACCGGGAGGGCCAGCAGGCCGATGGCCCAGTCGCGGCGGCTGGCGGCGTCCCAGTCGGGCACGGGCGGCCGCTCGTCGAGCAGGACCCCCACCGCTGCCGACGTACGACGACCCGGCGCGCACCTCAGCGGCAACCCGGCGTCGCCCGGCTCGCCCACGACATCAGCGATCGCCAAGGGCTCGTCCTGTCCCTGCGCTGCCGCGGCCCGGGTCCCCCAGGAGGTGTTGCGTTGGGTGAGCATCGCCCAGTAGATCTGCCAGCTGATCACGGCGGAGTAGGCGAACGCGTAGGCGATCCCGCCCCACCAGTGCGGGCTGCGCCGGACGCCGGCGTAGAGGAGGCCGTAGAGCACGGCGACCACCTGCAGTCCGACGAGGTAGAGCCAGGGCGAGCCGTCACCGAAGACCGGTCGGAGCACCAGGGAGTAGAGCGCGACGAGGGGACCGGCCAGCTGGAAGACGACGCTGGCGTAGACGGCGAAGGACGCGAGCACCGGCCATCGCCAGGCGAAGCGCACCAGGTGCAGGGTCTCGCGCAGCCACGACTTCTTCCATCGCAGCTGCTGGCGCAGGAAGCCGTGCCACTGGTCGGGCACGAGCGTCGCGCTGATCGCGGTGGACTGGTAGCGCACCTCGCGGCCGCGGCTGAGGAGTGCGTTGGTGAGTGCGCGATCGTCGCCGAAGGTGGCTTCCTGGCCCAGGAATCGCTGGTTCTCCCAGCCGTCGAGGACCTCCAGCAGCGCGGTCCGCCGGTAGGCCGAGAAGCAGCCGGAGGCGCAGATGACGGCGCCGAAGCGGGACTCCGCCGCCTTGATGACGCGGAAGGCCGCGAAGTAGCGCACCTGCTGCAGGCGGGTCAGGAGGTTGGTGCCCGGGTTCTGGACGTCGGCGTGGCCGGTGACCGCGCCGACGCGTCCCTCCGCGTCGCCGATGAACGGCTTCACCAGCTCGCGCAGGGCCTGCGGCTCGAGGACGGAGTCGGAGTCGACGAAGACCACGAGGTCGGCGCCGGCGGCAGCCCGGATCGCCGCCGCCATCGCTGCACGCTTGCCCCGGTTGCGGGAGAAGCGCAGCCCGTCGAGCTGGGGGTGGCGCGCACTACTGGTCCGGATCCGCTCCCAGGTGTCGTCGCTCGAGCCGTCGTCGACGACGATGACCCGCAGCCGGTCGGCCGGGTAGTCGACGCGGAAGAGCGCGTCGATGGTGTCCTCGACGTGCTCGGCCTCGTTGAAGGCGGGGACCGCGATCACCAGGGACGGCAGGTCGGCGTCGGCGACGAGTGTGCGGTCGGGGCGATAGAGGCCGGCCAGCACGATCCGCGTCAGCACGTAGGCCGCCAGCAGAGCGCCATAGGCCATCAGGACCGCGTTGCCGGCCAGGGCGTCCCCGGCCTTGAGCGACACTGCGAACGCCAGCAGGGCGCCTGCGTAGCCGACCACGCTCCACCGCCAGAGGCGCTGTCGCCAGGGACGGTGATGGCCGACCACTCCCGAGGGACGCACCGCTCGGTCGGCGCGCGACCGGCTGCCGGTGAGGTCGTGCAGCGGCTCGATGACGGCGGTCATGGGGTGCTCCCCGGGTTGGTGCCGACTAGCGCCGGCAACTGCCAGATGTCCTGGTCCTCGCGGCCCAGCCGCCAGAAGCCGATCCGCCAGCCACGGTCCGCGGCGAGCTGCGCACGTCGGTCGATGGTGTGCTGGTCGACGTACCAGAGCAGGCGCTGCGCGCCGGCGTACGACGGATCGGGTGCGCTGAGGACGTTCTCGCCCGAGGCGTCGTCGAAGTGCTGCTCGACGAACTCGGCGGGATCGATGTCGCTGTGCTCCCAAGTGGCGGCATAGCGGGTCAGGCAGATCCACTCGACGACCAGGGTCCCCGCACCGGGCGTGCCCTCGTAGGACGTGTCGGGGCGGGCAGCTCGGCTGGAGTCCGGGCACGCCGGCGCGGCGGGGAACGGGGTCCCCGGCCAGACGATGCGGTCGGTGCGCAGCACGTACTGCGACCAGTCCATGCCGTAGAGGTTGGTGCCGAGGGTGAGCTTGGCGATGAGGTCGGGGCGGTCCTCGAAGAGGTCGTCGTAGTAGTCGGTGACCGCCGCGAGCCAACGGATGTCGGCGACCGGTCCGGCCTCGCTCGTCGACCAGTGCAGGCCCCACGCCATGACCCACAGCTCGTCGGCCGCCGCGGCGAGACGGTGGTAGTCGAAGAGGTGGGCACGTCGACGCTTGGTGCTGGTCGAGGAGGAGTCGGTGCAGAAGACGGTCTCGCGGGTCGAGGGGTCCGTGCGGCTGCACCAGTTGGGCGAGACCGCCACCGACACGAGTCCCCCGTCGGCGTGGACGCGCGCCGCGACCTCGTCGACGAGGTCGGAGTAGCCGTTGCGGATCCGGTCCCACCGCTGGTCGACGGTGAGGCCGTTGAGGCCGGTGAGCGGCATGTTCATCTCGAGGTCGAGGCTGGCGCCGTCGTACCCACCGGCGGAGACGACCCGGGCGATCTGCTCGGCCGCGTGGCTGCGACGCGCCGGATCCGTCACGACGGCCTCGATGGCGGCGGGGTCCTCGGTGTGGAAGCGGGGCAGCACGAGGACCTCGCGGTCCTGGAACCAGGTCGTCATCGACGGCCGGCCGGTGCCGATGATGTCGCCCCCGGCGGTGACGGTGAAGAAGGTCGGGAACACACGGTCCAGCTGCTGGTAGTTCCGCTGCGCGTCGCGGAAGGACTCGTCGTCGGTGGTCAGCACGTAGGCCCGGACATCCCCGGTCGCCGGTAGCGGAGCGGTGGTCGCGGCCCGGACCACGACGGGCGCCGACAGGTTGCCGGCGCGGTCGCGGGCACGGACCGACCACTCGTAGGACGTGCCCGGGCGCAGGTTGCCGGCGACGTAGGAACGGCCCAGGGCACCGCCCAGCACGACGCCGTCGCGATGGACGAGGTAGCCGGTGACGCCGACGGCGTCGGTGGCGGCCGGCCAGGCGAGGGTGACGGTGGTGCTGGTCCGTGCCGTCACCGTGAGCCGGGACGGCGCGGTCGGCGCGGTCCGGTCGAGGCAGGCGCGGGTCCGCAGACGGGCGCCCGGGGAGGCCTGCGAGCGACGACCGCGCCGGTCGACGGCGACGGCCCTGACCTCATAGGTGCGTCCGCACCGCAGCGGGACACGCACCCGCGTCGTACGCCGCGTCGACAGCACCGTCCTGCCGTTGGCGCGGATCTCGTAGGAGGCGGCACGGGGCGAAGCGCCGAAGCTGACGACCGCGGCGGTCTGCGCGACGGTCGACACCGTCATCGGGCCCGGCCGGACCGGTCCGGCGGCCCAGGCCGGCGACGCGACACCGTGGGCGCACGCGACCACCGTGAGTGCGGCGGCCAGACGCGCCACGAGCCGTGCGGACACGGGAACTCCTTCTTCGCTGCGGACCCCTCCGGGACGGTCCGTCCCGGAGGGGTCGTGGTGGGTGGGACCGGTCAGCGTCGGACGACGGCGGTCACGACGACGGGACGTCCGGTGGAGACGCCGTCGCGCCCGGCGATCCGGAACACGACCCGGCCGGTGCGGCGGCGGTCGGCCTGGAACAGGACCTGCGTGCCGCGGACGACGACCTTGCCGAAGCGCGGCCGCTGGGCGACGACGAGGCGGACGGCGTCGCCGTCGGCGTCACGGCACACGACGCGGACCGGCACCACGCGACCCCGGCGGAGGTGGATGGTCCGGGGAGCGGTGCAGGTCGGAGCGACGTTGGAGACGCGCACGGTGTAGGTCTCGGCCGAGGTGGTCGCGATGCCGTCGGTGGCGGTCACCCGGAAGGAGTCGTCGCCGAGGTAGCGGGCCGCGGGCCGGTAGGTGACCTGGTCGCCGTCGATGGTGGCGGTGCCGTGCTGCGGGGCGGCGGCCAGGGAGTGGGTCAGGTCGTCGCCGTCAGCGTCGGTGCAGGTGATCGAGATCGTGCGGCTGGTGTCGTGCGGGACGCGGATCGAGCGGCTCGTGCAGACCGGCGCCTGGTTGGTGACGGTCACTGCGACCGTCACCTCCTCGGAGAACAGCTGGCCGTCGCCGGCACGGAGGCTGAAGGAGTCCGCTCCGACGTACCCGGCCGTCGGCCGGTAGCTGACCTCGTCGCCGTCGACGTCGACCGTCCCGTGGGCGGCACCGGTGACGCCGGTGACGATGGACAGGTCGTCGCCGTCGGCGTCGGTGCACTCGATCGGTACGGCGAGGTCGCGGTCGTGCACGACGCTGAGTGCCGCGACCGGCGCGCACACGGGGCGGTTGTTGTCGAAGGTGAGGGTGGCGGTGGTGACCGGGCTCTCCCCGAGACCCACGACCACACCCTTGAACGTGAAGGAGTCGGTGCCGCTGGCCGCGGGGGTCGACTGGTAGGTCACCTCGCCGGTCTGCTCGTCGACGTCGAAGGAGGCGGCCTTGCTGGGACCGGCGACGACGACGTAGGAGTCCACGGCACCGCCCTCGCTGTCGGAGCAGTCGAGCGAGAACGTCGCCGTGACGCCGCTCATGACGTCGACCTGAGCCGTCGAGCACACGACGGTGAGGGAGGGACTGGCCGTGGCCGGCAGCGCCAGGGCGGGGCCACCGAGGCCGGCGATCGCTGCTGCTCCGAGAGCGACGCGGCGGGTGATGGGGTTCATGTGAAGTGATCTCCTGGGTGTCGACGTTCCAGGGGCTGTGGTCGGCCCGGTGCCGGGGCTCCTGAGCGGAAACCCGCGGGACGGCCCGGGTTCGGGACCTTCGACCCCGCCGGTCACGGACCCAGGTCCCGGTCGCCTCAGGTCCCGGCGGCGGCGCCCGATCACCCCTCGCGTGTCCCAGACCCAGCACCGCCCCGCACCCCCGCCGACCGTCGCGACGATCGACCCGACCCAGGTCGCGACCGCGACCGTCCCGGCTCCCGTCTCCGCGCTGACGCTCGGCGTCGTCGGTCTCGGCTACGTCGGCCTCCCCACGGCGCTCGCGTTCGTGGCCGCCGGCGGTCGCGTGGTCGGCTACGACGTGAGCGACGCCCGGCGCGCGGCCATCGCCCGCGGCGAGGTGGACCTGCTCTCGCGCGACCTGGACCGGCTGGCCACCCTGGACGGCGACGACCGGCTCGTCCTCACCGGCGACCCGACCCAGCTCGCGACGGCGGACGCCGTCGTCGTCTGCGTGCCCACGCCCGTCGACGAGCACCTGACTCCCGACCTGACGGCGCTGCGCGCCGCCAGCGCCGTGGTCGTCGAGCAGGCTCGCCCCGGCCAGCTCCTCGTGCTCACCTCCACCACCTATGTCGGGACCACGCGCGACCTGCTGGAGGCTCCGCTGCGCGCGCGGGGCCTCGAGCCCGGCGTCGACGTCTTCGTCGCCTTCTCCCCCGAGCGCATCGACCCGGCCAACGAGAACTTCCCGGTCGAGGCGACCCCCCGGGTCGTCGGCGGGCTCACGCCTGCCTGCACGCGGCGCGCTGTCGACGTACTCGGACGGATGGCGCCCCGCATGCACGAGGTCAGCTCACCCGAGGCGGCCGAGATGACCAAGCTCCACGAGAACACCTTCCGCGCCGTCAACCTCGCCTACGTCAACGAGATCGCCGACGTGTGCCAGCGGCTGGGTCTCGACGTGGCCGAGGTGGTCGGCGCGGCCGCGACCAAGCCGTTCGGCTTCATGCCGTTCACCCCCGGGCCGGGCGTGGGCGGGCACTGCATCCCCTGCGACCCCCACTACCTGCTCTGGCAGCTGCGGGCCGACCGGACCGACGCTCCGCTGGTGGAGGCCACCATGAAGGCGATCGCGGCGCGGCCGGGCCGTGTCGTGCAGCGGGCCCGGGACGTCCTGGCGGAGGCCGGACGCCCGCTCGCCGGGGCCCGGGTGCTCGTGCTGGGGGTGGCCTACAAGCCGGGGGTGGCCGACGTGCGGGAGTCGCCCGCCCTCGAGATCATCGAGCGCCTCCGACGCGGCGGGGCGGCGGTGTCGTTCACGGACCAGCACGTCGACCGGGTGCGGGTCGCCGGCGCGCAGCTGACGTCGGTCGACGCCCCGTGGCGCACGGCGTGGGACCTCGTCGTCGTGCACACCCTCCACGCGGACGTGGACACGCACTGGCTGGCGCACGCGGGCGCCGTCCTCGACGCGACCTATCGCCTCGCGGGTGTCGACTGCGAGCGGGTCTAGCACTGGTCTGACCACTTGACCAGTGCTGTCGGTGCGCCTAGGGTCCTGCCCATGGCCTTGCGACCCGTGATCCGGCAGACCGTCTCCGACCAGGTCTTCGAGCAGGTCCTCGACGACGTGCTCGACGGCGAGCTGGCCGTCGGCGACCCGCTGCCCAGCGAGCGCCGCCTGGCCGAGGTCCTCGGCATCTCGCGTCCGGCCGTGCGGGAGGCGCTGCAGCGGATGGCGCAGACCGGGCTGGTGGAGGTGCGCCAGGGCGGCACCACGACGGTGCGCGACTTCCGGCGTGCGGCCGGTCTCGACCTGCTCCCCCGCCTGCTCGTGCGCGCCGGCAGCTTCGATCCCGGCGTCGCCCGCAGCCTGATCGAGGCCCGCTCCGAGGTCGGGCCGGGCATCGCCGCCCGGGCCGCGGAGCGCGGTGGACCCGGCCTGGCGGCAGGGCTCGAGGAGGTGATCGGCGAGCTCGCCACCACCACCGACGTGGTCCGCTGGCAGCAGCTGACCCTCGACTACTGGGACCTGCTCGTCGACGGCGCGGACTCCATCGTCTTCCGCCTGATGTACAACAGCCTGCGCATCGCCTACGAGCCCGCGTTGCCCGCGCTGGCGTCGGTCCTGGCCGCGGAGGTCGGGCAGCTCGAGCCCTACCGGCTGCTCGCCGCCGCCGTCCGCGCTGGCGATCCCGACACCGCCCGGGCCGCGGCCGGCCGGGTCCTCGCTCCCGCCGCCGACTCGCTGCTCGCGGCCATCGACGCGCTGGGGGCAGACCTGTGAGCCCCCGCGACGCCCACGCGCTGCAGCGGGTGGCCGAGGACGAGGCGCGGCTGGACGGGAAGCTGGACGGGAAGCTGGACGGGAAGTACGTCGGGGAGCGGGCTGCCGGGCGTCGTACGAACCAGTCGATGGGCGAGGTCTTCGCCGAGTTCTGGCGCCACCCGAGCCCGTGGTTGCTGGGCGCCGCGCTGGCGGCTGCGATCACCGGACGAGTGCTCGCGGGCCCCGGCTCGTGGTGGGAGCTGCTGATCCCGGTCGGCCTGGTCGCGGCGCTGCCCGTCGTGGAGTGGCTGGTCCACGTGTTCATCCTGCACTGGCGCCCGCGCCGGGTCGGGCCGGTGACCCTCGATCCGCTGCTCGCCCGCAAGCACCGCGCCCACCACGCGAGCCCGCGCGAGATCCCGCTGGTGTTCATCCCGTGGCAGGCCCAGTTGTGGCTCGCGCCGGCGTGGGCGGGACTCGCCTGGCTGACGACGACGTCCTGGTCGGGCTCGTGGACGGCGATGTTCACGCTGCTGATCGCGGTCTATGCGATCAAGTCGGGTTACGAGTGGACGCACTACCTGCTGCACAGCGACTACCGGCCGAAGGGCGCCTACTACCGGCGGATCTGGCGCAACCACCGGCTGCACCACTACAAGTCGGAGCACTACTGGTTCACCGTGACCTCGGCGGGCACGGCCGACCGCCTCTTCGGCACCGCCCCCGACCCGGCCACCGTCCCCACCTCCCCCACCGTCCAGCGCCTCCACGACCTCTCCCTCTGACTTCGCTCGTCGGGCCGACTTCGCTCGTCGAGTAGCAGGCGAGCGCCAGCGTGCCGCGTATCGAGACGCCCGCAGCCCGTCCGCCGGACCGGGCCAGTCCCAGCACCACGGCCAGACGTCTCGATACGCCCGCTCGTCCCTCGCGGGCTACTCGACGAGCGACAGAGGGCTCGTTCCTCGCTCGCGGCACCTCAACCAGCGATTCCTACCGCGGGAGGTTCCCCCCGGGGGCCGGAGGCAGCAAGATCAGCCCGTGCGCATCCACCACCTCAACTGCGCGACGATGCGGCCGCCGCTGGCGCCGCCGATGGTCGCCCACGTGCTGCTGATCGAACGCCCCGACGGCCTGACGCTCGTCGACACCGGCTTCGGGACGGACGACCTCGCGAACCCGAGGCGACTCGGCGCGCCGTTCAAGGTCGCCGTACGCCCCGCTCTCGACGAGGCGGAGACCGCGCTCGCCCAGGTCCGGGCCCGCGGCTTCGACGCGGGCGACGTCACCGACATCGTGCTGACCCACCTCGACCTCGACCACGCCGGCGGGCTCGGCGACTTCCCGGGGGCGCGGGTGCACGTGCACGCGAAGGAGTACGACGCCGTCCAGCACCCGCCGTTGCGGGAGAAGGCGCGCTACGTGCAGGCCCAGTGGGCGCACGGGCCGCGCTGGGAGCAGCACACGGAGGGCGGTGACGACTGGTTCGGCTTCGCCGCGGCCAAGGCGATCGGCGACGACGTGGTGATGATCCCGCTGCACGGGCACACCCGCGGCCACGCCGGTGTCGCCGTACGACGCGACGACGGGCACTGGCTGCTGCATGCCGGCGACGCGTTCTTCGCCGGTGGGCAGATGGATCCGTCGCCGAGCTGTCCCCCGGCGCTGGCGGCCTTCCAGCGGATGATGGGCGTCGACAACCGGGCGCGGGTCGCCAATCTCGAGCGGCTGCACGAGCTGGCGACGACGCACGGCGACGAGGTCACCGTCTTCTGCGCCCACGACAAGGGGCAGCTGGACGCGCTGCGGGCCTGACGAACGAAGCTCAGCTTGGATTCACCGGTTTGCCGCGTCGCGAGCGTCACCCGATGGGTGCGGCGGCAAGGCGCCCGGCGCGAAGCCAGACTGGCCGTCTGTCGAGCGTCGGCAACGCAGCCGACGCTCCGTCGGGTGGCACGCAGCAGCGGAAAATCGGTGAATCCAAGCTCAGCCCGGGCAGACCGCGAACGGCAGCGTCTGCGCGGTCGCCAGCTCGGCGGCTGCGGCGGCGTCGCCGATCGTGTAGCCGACGCGGCCGCTGGCGGGGTCGGCGACCGGCTTGCTCAGCGCCTGCGCGAACTCCGGCTCGGTCTCCGGCATGACGTCGGCGAGACGGGCGCGGTCGAAGGCGTCGCCGCGCTCGGGTCCGAGCTGGACGGTGGCGAGCTCGGCGCCGAAGGCGACGGTGAACGCGTCGAGCTCGTCGAGCGCCCGCATCGTCGCGGCGGGGGCGGCGGCGAGCTGGGCCTCCATGCCGTCGCCGAAGACGTCGTCGAATTCCAGGCACCCACGGTGGAGGTACGTCGCCACGGCGGTCCGCCCCGACATCGCGACGAGCGCGGGGTCGGCGCCCCAGGCGTCGGCGGGCTCGGGCAGGGGCGCCGAGGACACGAGACGGCGGTCGGTGTCGACGACCGCGTTGCTCAGCAGGCCGACCCCGGCGCGCACCGCACGCTGGACGGCGGCCATCGAGGTGTCGTCGTGGAAGGCGATGATCCAGGCGACGCTCCCCTCCTCGGCCTCGGGCCAGGTGGCCTCCCAGGCGACGTCGTCGGAGGAGAAGCCGAAGTCGGCGCGCAGTCGCTCGTCGACGGGCCGGAGCAGGCCGGTCGACAGCGCTGCGGTCCGCGGCACCTGGGTCCAGAACCGGTCCCGCTCGCCGGCAGGGCTCTCGCTGTCGAGCGCGCCGAAGCCGAGGACGAGTCGGAGCTGGTCGAAGTCGGTGACGCTGATGGTGGTGACGTCGGCCGGCACGAGCGGGAGTACGGCGGCGGACGGCTCGAGCGAGGCGTCGTACTCCGGGACGGGGGTCTCGACCACGTCGACCTTCTGGTGGACGGGCTCCGGGTCGGCGGCGCACGCCGTCAGCAGTCCGAGCGCCAACGCGCCGGCCACCATCCCCGCTCCCCTCACGCGGGAGATCTTGCCATGTCGGGCCGGTGAGAGCGGTTTGAGACGCGTCTCACAATTTAACCCGTCGGTCATGCCGGGAAGGCCCGCGCGAGGTCTAGCGTGGCAACCGCGGTCGTCGACTGAAATCCTCCCTATCTCCGACCCGGCGATCGCACGTCCCATGGGGGGACGGAATCATGACGAAATCGCCTGCTCATCGAGCATCGACGTCGTCTCGGGTATCACGTCGTACGTTGCTCCGCACCGGTGCGCACGCCCTCTGGGTCGCACCGACCATCGCCCTCGCCTCGACAGTGCCGGGCTCGGCCACGTCGGGCTCTCCCTCGGTGACCGTCACGGCCAACCGGATCTCCAAGACCTCGCTGTTGGGCACGGGAAGCGTCACCTATGACGTCACCGCGACCGTCGGCGGCACGGGTTCGGTGACCGGTCTGCAGGTGGTCATCGCCAACAACGGGCCGGGGGTGGACCAGAAGGTGCTGCGTCCCGGCGCGCTCCTGCTCGCGGCCACCCGCCACACCCTGGTGAACTCGTCCGGCTGGGCGATGCAACCGGCCAACGGTGAGGGCCCCTATGTCGCCACCTACCTCGGCGGTGCCGACGGTGGCGAGGTCCTGTCCGGCGACAGCCGGACCTTCCGGGTCCGCTTCGACAACTGCAACACGAACCCGACCTTCCGGGTCACCCTGTCGCCGGCGGCCTCACCGTCGACCAGCGGCAGCCTGTCCACCAGCTCCATCACGGTCAAGCCGTTCGGCTGAGCCCCTCCACACCCCACGCATGTGAGCCCCGGACCACCGGTCCGGGGCTCACGTGTCTGTCGGCACCGGTGGCCGGTCAGCTCAGGGCAGTGCGGGCTCCGGATTGACCCGCCTGAACTGCTGCGCGGCGTCGTCATCGATGAGCCCCTGCTCGGCCAGCCATCGCACCGCGTGGACCTTGCCCCGGGCGTCACTGTAGACGCGCCACACGGAGATCCGGTCGGCCTGACGCCGATGGAGCTCGTCCTGGAACCGTCGGAAGGCCCCCTTGCCCTGCAGCGTGCCGCCCAGGCGTTCGCCCGCCGCCCGGTCGCTGATGCCCTCGGCGAAGTCGACCATGTCCTGATAGCGGACGTACGACGGCAGCGGCTCGATCTGGATCAGGTGGTCCAGCTCCTCGAGGTCCACGGGGTCTCGCCGTCGATGCCGGTGTCGCTCGTCCAGATCACGATCTCGCCGGACTGCGGGTCGATCAGCCACACATGCTCGTAGTCGGTCTGGTCGGCGAGAGCCATCGCGAGCTCGTCGAGATCGATGGCACCCAGGTCGAGCATCCCGCCAGCGTAGGTGCTCCGCTACCGGGGCCGCCACGAGCCGGCACTGCCTAGGATCGGCTGCGTGACCGCAGGTGACGCCGACGACCTTCGCCGCCAGTTCGATGCCCTGACGTCCGGTGCCGAGCTGAGCGATCTCCGCCAGCTTTTCGGCAACGTGGCTCAGATCGCGGGCGGCTTCGTCAAGCGCACCCACAACCCCCACCTGCGCCGCCCTCGACGTACGGAGCCGGTCGTCCTCCGGGTGCGGGTGGACCTGAACGACGCCGAGCCGCCGATCTGGCGCCGCCTCGACCTCCGGTCGGACCTGACCCTGGCCTCGGTCCACCAGGTGTTGCAGACGGCCTACGACTGGTCCGATTCGCATCTGCACCGATTCTCGATCGGCGGGGACACCTTCGACATGGCCGCGGAGTGGTTCCTGTGCGAGTGGGAGGTGGAGGAGGGCGAGGACGAGGGCACTCCCGACACCGACGTCACCCTCGAGGAGACGTTGGTCGACCCGGGCGACGTCCTGCACTACGTCTATGACTACGGCGACAACTGGGATCTGACGATCCGGCTCGAGGAGGTCATCGACCTCACCGACGGGACGCCGGCAGCGCGGTGCCTGGAAGGCGAACGCGCGGCACCACCCGACGACTGCGGCGGTCTTCGTGATGCCGAGGACCTCGCCGAGATCCTCGCGGACCCGACGGCATTCGATGTCGACGACCTCAACCATCGCCTTGTCTCCCCTGCCACGGGTCTCGCGGACTGGGGAGTACGTCGCGAGCTGGTCGACCTGCTCGACCAGCTCATCAGGACGCCGGTCGGCGGTGACCTGGTCGCGCGAGCGGTGGCGATCAGCACGCCCGAGGTCCCCGACGCCGAGACCGTTCGGTCGCATCTTGCTGCCTATCAGTGGTTCCTCGACCGCGCCGCGGACAACGGGATTCCGCTGACGGCGGCGGGCTACATGAAGCCGGCCGAGGTCGAGGCCGCCGCTGGCGTCGTACCAGCGGCGAGCGACTGGATCGGCAAGAAGAACCGGGAAGACCTCACGGTCCCGATCCTTGAGTTCCGCCAGTCGTTGCAGCAGATGGGCTTGCTGCGGAAGTTCAAGGGGAGCCTGCTGCTGACCCGCGCCGGCAAGGTCGCTCAGCGCGACGCCGGGGTGTTGTGGCAGTACCTCGCCGACCACCTCGTCGACGGCTCCGGCGACACGTTCGGGGCACAGGCCCGACTGCTGGCTCTGCTGTGCCTGGCCTCCGAGCCGAAGGGCGCTCATGAGCGTCGCCTGGCCGATGCCCTGACCCACCTCGGGTGGCGACAACGCGACGGACGACCCGTCAGCCCGGATCAGGGTCAGTGGGCCATCCGCGAGGTCATCAACCTGCTCGGCAACGTCGCGGAGGCGCCACGTGATCGACCGATGCCGCGGTCGAACCGACGCGCACTGTCACCGGTCGCGGTGCTGCTGATCAATGCCGCGCTGACGAGCGACGGCTGAAAACGACCACCGAGGTTGCCGACTACCTGACTCGCAAGAACCGCAGCCGAGCCTGGACGGCCTTCTTGAGGCCGTGGAGCTTGTCGGGCGGGTACGGCAGTACGTCGATCTGCTCGAGCCAGACCTCGGTGGCGTCCGACGTCCGGGCGATGATCTTCTCGATCGCTCTGGGTCGCAGGCCGAGCGTCGTTCCGAGCTCGAGGAACTTCTTGCCCGTGATGTTCGGGCCCTTCTCTCCGCTGACCGACAGCGCGAGCTTGTGGTCGTCGTAGAAGTAGGTGCTGGGGAGGTCGTAGGCAGGGGTTGGCTGCCATCGCCCGGTCTGGTCCTGCATGACGGAGAAGTTCTTCGCGTGGGCATCGCCGTTGATCGAGAGGTAGGCCTGCACGATCTGGGTGAGGAACTCGGCCGCGGCCGGGATCGGTGCCTCGCAGAGCCCGGTCAAGCGGAGCAAGAGCTCTTCCGTTCGGATGCTGTACTTGCTCGCGGGCGGCAGGCCGAGCACTTGGCAGCCGTCCTCGACGGGCAACGACAGCGTCTCGCCGGCCGGGGTCTCGATTCGGTCGAATCGGGTGACCGCCAGACCGAGCTCGTCGTCCTTGTCGGCAACGATCCGAGCGTCAACCGTGCGAATCCCGGCATGCTTGGCAGCGTTGATGAAGAAGTGCTCGTTCTCGACGAGGTGCCTGACCCTGGGTGGGTTGAGCTTGAGGAGCTGCCGGCGACCGCGCGCGTCGACCGGCAGGCTGATCATCTGCGCGGACAGCTTGTCCTGCACGCCGGGCAAGCCCACCCTGTCGGGGTTCAGGCCGGCAGCCCGGAGGACGTCTCTGAAGCTGAGGAGGTCGTAGCCGACGATGCTCAGCGCTGGATTCGCGGCCGCCAGTTCCGCTCCCTCGGGGACGACCTGGACATCGCCGATGGTGTCGCTGCCGACGCCGAGCAGCAGACTGAGCTCGTCGTCTGGAGAGGTCTTCACGCCTTCGCGCAGCTCTGTCAGGCGGCGTCCCTCGGGCAGAAGGCCGGTGAAGAAGGCCGGCAGTGCACCTCCCGGCATGGTGATGACATCCGTCGTGACGGGCAGGGTCGAGGCCACGGGTGGGCCAGCATGGGTGATCCAGTCGCGGGTGTAGGCGAACTCGATGAGCCCCGCAGAGGTTCGGGTCAGGTGAGCGGCGAGCTGTCCTGACTTGTACACGTCGGCGCGGTCGACGTCCTTGAGCGACTCGAGCTCCGGATGCAACATGGCAGCGATCTGCTCGGGCCCCTCGTCCACGGCCGGCCCTTCGCCGTCCCGGTCAGCTGTCATCGTCCGGTCTGTCGACGAGGTCGTAGGTCTGTTCCAGCTGCGCCGAGACGCCGAGTGTGGTGGCGGCGCCGCGGGCGAGCTCGAGATGGAGGCCGAGCACGTCGAGGATGGCGAGCAGCGTGTCGAGGCTGACGTTGCGCCCTGCTTCGAGCGCGGCGACTGAGGTCCGGGCGACGCCAGCAAGATCGGCCACGTCGATCTGAGACATGTTGATCTCTTGGCGCCGCGCAGCCACCGCAGCAGCGAATTTGCCGACCTTCACGGCACGGTCTCGCGGGGAGATGCGCGACTTGCGTTGCAGAGTCATGCCGCCGTTGCCTCCGTTCATGGCCACTGCTCGCGGCCAGCTACAGGTCGCTATCGCATGACTTCACGGTCATTAGTCGCGCCCTGCCGCCCAGCGTACGACTCGCCCCCACTAAAGTCCAGAAAGTCCGCCATCAGTGTCGCGGCCAGCCTCAGTCGTCATCCATTGAGCCTAATGTCCATGATTGACGTCATTAGAGATGCTGCCGGTAGGTCTCGGGAGGACGAGATCCCACGGCACCGGTGGCCGGCCGCGTCGAGCTGACGCGCCGGGCCACCGGGAACCCCTGCCGATGTGGTCGGGCCACTGTTCACGGATCACGGTCGCCACACGGGATCGAAGCCCGCCGTAGCCCGTCCGCCCCAGGGGTGGGGCGAGAGGACCAGCGTACGGCGACGCGCCCTCCTCGTTCGTCGAGGAGCTTGCGCAGCAAGCGTCTCGAGACGCCCGTAGCCGCGCACCCGACGCTCATCGAGGAAGGGTCGGGACCTCGCCCTAGGGTGGCCGCACGATCACCAGCAAGGGCACTCCGATGCACTTCACCGAGCAGCCCGACCTCCGGGTCCGCATGACGACCTTCGTCTCGACGTTCGCGGACGCCGAAGACGAGTGGCCCCACGCCTGGACCCTCGTCGAGGTGGAGCCGGCCGAGTGGAGCTGCACCGTGCCGGTCCACGAGCTCGTGCAGATCCTCCGCACCGGTTCGGCCGACGCTGACCTGCGCCGCCTGCCCCACCACTGGCACGGCGACGACCTCACCCTCGAGCTCGGTCCCGCCGCCATCACCGGGTCCGCCGAGGACTGGTTGGTCCTCTGCCGGCGCCTCATCGACGCGGCAGAGAGCGCGGAAGGTGTCTCCGAGTTACCCGACACTCGACCCTGGCCGGGTGAGCGGTTTCCCTTCTCGATGGAGTCGATCGAGATCGCCGGCAAGACGCCTCCGGCTCCGCCCTCACTGTCCCCGGTCGAGCGGCTGGCCCTGGCCGGTGGTTTCGAGCCGAGGGAGTTCGTCGAGCTGTTCGGTGCTGGCTGGGTCGAGTGGGAGGACACCCACACCGACGCCGTTCGCTTCCATGACGGCCTGTTCCTCTGGGGCACCCCGGCCCAGCTGGCGGCGACGACCGACGCCGGCCCGGGTGGTCTCGCTGTCGGCGTCCCCTGCGGGATGTGGAGCGGCCCCGCGCACCTGGGCTACGAGCTGACCGACCCCACGCCCGTCAGCCGCGACCTCACCGACGAGGAGATCCGCGCCGTCGTGAAGCCACTGCTCGCCCGCCGTCGCCGCTCCTTCACCTGGTGCCGCTACTGCGGCGACCGGCTCGCGCCGGAGCACCGGTTCGAGCCGACCGTCTGCTACGGCTGCGCCACCGAGTGGTTCGGCATCGTCTACTGACGCGATCGAGACGCTGGGCACGTGCACCGCGCGGACCTGGGCCCGGGCGTCACTGAAGGCGTGCCCCACGCAGTTCAGCTCGGGGTGTCGTAGATGGGACTCGTCCCGGAACCATCGGAAGGCCCTCCGCCTGCAGCGTGCCGCTCAGCCGTTCGCCCGCCGCCAGGTCGCTGATTCCCTCGGCGAAGCCGGTCATGTCCTTGTACCAGACGCACGACGGCAACGGCTCGACCTGGATCAGCTGGTCCGCGCCGTCAGGAGCGCGTCCGTTTGCGCCCCGGCCACGGTCACGCTGTGCTCGGCGCCGCCCTCGCGGCTGCACACGTAGACATTGCGTCCGGCACTCACCTCGGTCGAGCCCGATCGCTCGACGGTGTCCATGACATGTGGGTCGTTGCCGTCCACGGTGACGTCGTCCTCGCCGCTTTGGAGGGGATGTGACGGAGGGATCTGCGAGAGTACGTTTTATGAGCGCGAACGGCGAGGCGGCCCCTGTCGGAGACCACCCGAAGGCTCGCCGCCGCTTCCGAAAGCCCGATATGAACCGTGCCGAGGCCCTCAACCACTACCAAAGTTGGAGCGGGTCGACCAGGTCGCAGGTCGCAGACGAGATCGACCGGGTGGGCGGCGTCGAGTTCCGCGACAACTTCTCCCAGGACGGCTATTGGAACTCGATCCAAGTGTTCGACGCGTCGGGTGAGTTCGTCGCGGACCTGATGAAGACGCAGATTCGCTACCCGCTTCCGTATGCTCCTGCTGGCGCGGAGGACCGGGGAAGCAAGGACGGCCTGCTCGTGCTGTCGCTGGACGGGGTGGTGCGGGCGGGCGGGGCTCGGTCCGCGAGCCGTCCCGAGCCTGAGCGGAAGCACTGCCCGAACCACCCTGGAATCGCACTGCCCGCGTCGGGCGTCTGTGACGACTGCTGACGCCCGACGCCCCTGGCCCAGGCCTATGCCGCCCGCCCGAAGGCCACCCCACCCAAACGAGACCAGCCCATCGGGCACTACCGACTGCGCTACGACCACATCGACACCTGGGGCAAGGTCAGTTTCCGTCGGGCCGGAAAGATGCACCACCTCGGCGTCGGCTATCTCCTACGTGACTCATGTCTGGACTCAGGTGAGACCTATGTCCCGACTCATCACAAGTGGAGCCTAGGGGACTCGAACCCCTAACCCCCTGCTTGCAAAGCAGGTGCGCTACCAATTGCGCCAAGGCCCCTCGTGGCCGGGCGTCTCGTGACGGTCGCGGGGCGACCTCCTCGACGACCGGGAGGTGGTGGGAGTCAGCTCTTGGGGAGCGTGTCGGTGGCCTCGGCCCAGAGGGCCTTCTCCGCCTTGCTCTCCTGGAGCTTCTTGCTGGCGACGACCGCGCCGAGTGCGGCCAGCGCTGCGAGCAGCAACTTCTTCACTGTTCCAACCCTTCTCCCAAAGAAGCCCCGGTCCGCGCGAGGCGGCCGGGGCTTGCTCGTGGGCCTAAGAGGACTTGAACCTCTGACCCCCACATTATCAGTGTGGTGCTCTAACCGTCTGAGCTATAGGCCCGGGTGGCTTGCTGTTGTTGGGTGGAAGCCCCGCGGCAGCAAGCCGAGGACGGACATTACCGGAGGGGTGGCGGGAGGGACAAAACGGGGCGAGGGTCGGGGTCGCGAGGGTTGGGAGAGCGGGCTGCGGAGGTCTCGATACGCCCGCTCGCTGGCGCTCGCGGAGCTACTCGACCAACGACAGGACGGCTACTCGACCAACGACAGGACCAGCTCCTCGACCAACGACAGTGGCGGTCAGGCGTCCTCGGCGAGGGTGAGCTCGACGCCGCCGAGGAGGGCGGCGGACATGTTGTAGAGGAAGGCCATCAGGGTCGCTGCCGCGGTGATGAGTACGACGTCGATGGCGGCCACGAGCATCGTGAAGCCGAGCACGCGGCTGGTGCCCAGGTAGTCCTCGACGCGGAAGCCGGCGACGTCCTCGCCGCCGATGCTCTCCTGGATGGTGGAGTTGATCGAGTCCCACACGCCTGCGGCGCCGAGGACCTGCCACACCATCGCGACCGAGACCACGGTGACGACCGCGAACGCGATGGAGAGCAGGAACGACGTCTTCATGACCGACCAGGGGTCGATCCGGGTCAGGCGCAGCCGGGCGCGCCGCGGCGGGCGCGGACCGCTCGGGGCGGCGGCCACGGCACCGCCGGGGCCGGTCAGGGCGCTCTTCGGGCCGGTGACCGTGGACGTCGAGGCGTCACCTCGCGACGCGCCCACGACGGGACGGGTCGCGGTGTCCTCGACGCTCTCGGTCATCAGCTCTCACTCTCACCGGGCTCGGGCGCCTCGGCAGCCGAACCGTTGTCAGTTGCCTCGATTGTGGCATCCGGAGCCTGATCGGGCGATTCCGTCGCCCCAGCACCCTCAGCACCCTCGGCAGGCTCCTCGGCCAGCTCCTCGTCCTTCGACTCCCCCGACCGGGCCACGACGGCGACCGCGTCACCCTTCTTCGGGCTGACGAACTTCACGCCCTGGGTCGTGCGGCCCTTGGCCGAGAAGTTGTCGTCGATGGGGGAGCGCACGACCTGACCGGTCTGGGTGATCGAGAGGATCTCGTCGCCGTCGACGACGATGAACGCGCCGACGAGACGGCCCTTCGCCTCGTTGATCAGCTGCATCGCCTTCGTGCCCGAGCCGCCACGGCCCTGCAGGCGGTAGTCCTTGATCGGGGTGCGCTTGGCATAGCCGGTGTCGGTGATCGTGAAGACGTATTGCACGTTCTCCTCGCTCTCCTCCCGCGCCGCGTCCTCCGCGCGGATCACCGACATCGACAGCACCGCGTCGTCGGCGAACTTGAACTTCATGCCCGTCACGCCGGCGGTCGCGCGGCCCATCGGGCGCAGCGCGTCGTCGTCGGCCCGGAAGCGGATCGACTGCGCCTTCTCCGACACCAGCAGGATGTCGTCGTCGCCGCTCACCAGCTCCGCGCCGATCAGCGCGTCGTCGTCGTGCTTGAAGTTGATCGCGATGACACCGGCCTGGCGCGGGCTGTTGTAGTCGCCCAGACGGGTCTTCTTGACCAGGCCCTTGCGCGTCGCGAGGACGAGATACGGCGCCTGCTCGTAGTCACGGATCGCCAGCACCTGGGCGATCGACTCGTCCGGCTGGAAGGACAGCAGCCCGGCCACGTGACCGCCCTTGGCGTCACGCGAGGCCTCGGGCAGGTTGTAGACCTTCGTCCGATAGACCCGCCCGGCCGTCGTGAAGAACAGCAGCCAGTGGTGCGAGGTCGTGGAGATGAAGTGGTCGACCACGTCATCGCCACGCAGCGACGCGCCACGCACGCCCTTCCCGCCACGCTTCTGCGTGCGGTACTGGTCGGCGCGGGTCCGCTTGGCATAACCGCCGCGGGTGATCGAGACGACCTGGTCCTCGTCGGGGATCAGGTCCTCCATCGACATGTCGCCGGCGGCCGCGATGATCTGCGTACGACGGTCGTCGCCGTACTTCTCGACGATGCCGTTGAGCTCCTCGATCACGATCGACCGCTGGCGGCTGACGTTGGCGAGGATGTCCTTGAGATCGGCGATCTCGGCCTCGATCTTGGCGAGCTCGTCGATGATCTTCTGGCGCTCGAGAGCGGCCAGACGACGCAGCTGCATGTCGAGGATCGCGTTGGCCTGCAGCTCGTCGATGTCGAGCAGCTCGATCAGGCCACGGCGGGCGTCGTCGACCTCGGGCGAGCGCCGGATGAGCGCGATGACCTCGTCGAGCATGTCGAGCGCCTTGGCCAGGCCGCGCAGGATGTGGGCCCGCTCCTCGGCCTTGCGGAGCCGGAACTCCGTGCGCCGACGGATGACCTCGATCTGGTGCTCGACCCAGTTGCTGATGAACTGGTCGAGCGTCAACGTCCGCGGGACCCCGTCGACCAGGGCGAGCATGTTGGCGGAGAAGTTCGTCTGCAGCTCGGTGTGCTTGAGCAGGTTGTTGAGGACGACGCGCGCGACCGCATCGCGCTTGAGCACCACGACAATGCGCTGGCCCACCCGCGAGGACGTCTCGTTGCGCACGTCGCTGATGCCCTGCACCTTGCCGGCGTCGGCGAGCTCGGCGATCTTCACGAGCAGGTTGTCGGGGTTGACCATGTAGGGCAGGTCGGTGATGACCAGGACGGTGCGACCCGACTTGTCCTCGTCGACCTCGATGATCGCGCGCTGGGTGATCGAGCCGCGGCCGGTGCGGTAGGCCTGCTCGATGCCCTCCTTGCCGACGATGAGCGCGCCGTTGGGGAAGTCGGGGCCCTTGATCCGCTCGATCAGCGCGTCCTGCAGCTCCTCGCGCGATGCGTCCGGGTGCTCGAGCGCCCACACGGCGCCGTCGGCGACCTCGCGCAGGTTGTGCGGCGGGATGTTGGTGGCCATGCCGACCGCGATGCCGGCGGAGCCGTTGACCAGCAGGTTGGGAAAGCGGGCCGGCAGGATCGTCGGCTCCTCGGTCTTGCCGTCGTAGTTCGGGGTCATGTCGACGGTCTCTTCGTCGATGTCCCGGACCATCTCCATGGCCAGCGGCGCCATCCGGCACTCGGTGTAACGCATGGCTGCGGCGGGGTCGTTGCCCGGCGAGCCGAAGTTGCCCTGGCCGGCGACCAGCGGGTTGCGCATCACCCACGGCTGCGCGAGCCGGACGAGGGTGTCGTAGATCGCCGAGTCACCGTGGGGGTGGTAGTTACCCATCACGTCGCCGACGACGCGGGCGCACTTGTTGAAGCCGCGGTCGGGGCGGTAGCCACCGTCGTACATCGCGTAGAGGACGCGCCGGTGCACCGGCTTGAGGCCATCACGTACGTCGGGCAGGGCTCGGCCGACGATGACGGCCATCGCGTAGTCGATGTAGGAGCGCTTCATCGACTCCTGCAGGTCGACGGGCTGGATCCGCCCGCCGCCGTCGCCGCC
>NZ_STGW01000023.1:23815-28546 GCF_004912195.1 Nocardioides caeni | reverse complement strand
TGCCCGAGGAAGCGTGGCCGCGCACCGAGGCCGCGTTCGACGCAGCCTGGGCCGAGGGACTGGCGAAGGTGTCCTACGACGACACGCTCAAGGCCTATCTCAACGACCTGCTCGACCTCAAGCAGCTCAGCCCCGAGCAGCAGCGCCGCCTCGGCCCGTTCCACCGCTGGATCAACACCGGCTTCCTGCCGCCCGAGATCCGCGAGGCCATGGACCTCACCTGGACCGCGGACGACGAGCGACGCTTCCAGGAGCGGGTACGACGCCTCGGCGCCCGCAACCGTCGTGTCCCCCGCGTGGTCCGCAACTTCCCGATCGGCGCCACCCTCTGGGACTACCGGCTCCGCCGCCTGCTCCGGCGGCCCATCGTCTGACGCTCGCGCTGGTGGTCGAGACCACTTGGTGGGCGAGGAGGCCGGCCACGGCCGTCTCGAGACCCCCGCAACCCGTCCACCGGACCGGGCCAGACCCAGCACCACGGCCAGGCGTCTCGCGACGAGACCCCCCGCAACCGGTACGCCAAACCGGGCCGCTCAGCGTCCCGTCCAGCGCGGCGACCGCTTCTCGGCGAACGCCGCGACCCCCTCCCGGGCGTCGTCGGACAGGAGCACCGGGCTCGCGAGCTCGCTCTGCCGGGCGAACGCCTCCTCGGGCGTCCACGTCGGCGCCTCGTCGACGACCTGCTTGCCGACGAGGACGGAGAGCGGTGCGTTGGCGACGATCCGCTCGGCCAGCTCGAGGGCCGCGGGCAGCGCGGTGCCGGTCGGCACGACGGCGTTGACGAGGCCCAGGCCGTGGAGCCGGTCGGCGGTCACGGCGTCACCGACCATCGCCAGCTCGAGGGCCACGGCCCGCGGCAGCCGCACCGCCGTGCGCCACAGGCCGCCGGCGGCGGCGAGCAGGCCGCGCTTGGCCTCGGGGAGGCCGAAGGTGGCGTCCTCGGCGGCGACGATGAGGTCGGCGCACAGCGCCAGCTCGAAGCCGCCCGCGAGCGCCGACCCCTCGACCGCCGCGATGGTCGGCTTGGTCGGCGGCTCGGCGGTCAGGCCCAGCGGGCCGCGCCGGTCGGTCACCGGCACCGCACCGCCGTGGGCGCCGACGAGGTCCATGCCGGCGCAGAACGTGCCGCCGGCGCCGGTGAGCACGATGACCCGCACCGTGTCGTCGGCCTCGGCGTCGTCGATCGCGCGCTCGAGGAGGCGGGCCGTCAGGCCGTCGATGGCGTTGCGCACGCGTGGCCGATCCAGCGTGACGACCAGGATCTCGCCCCCGGCCCGCTCGGTGCGCACCGGCGCCGGCGGCGGCTCGGGCAGCTCCTGACGCTCGCCGGTCAGCACGACACGGCCGTCGACGAGCGCGATCGTGCGGCGCAGCGAGTCGCCCTCGATCAGCGCCAGGACGTCCGCCGGGTCCTCGCGCCGCAGCAGGACGCGGGCGCCGTCGGGAGCGATGGCCGAGACGATCACGCCCTCCGGGTCGCCGGATCGGCCGCGGGGCACCGTGACCGCCTCGACGACTGCCGTGCCCTCCAGGTCGGTGCGCACGGGACGGGGCGCCGGCCGGTCGAACGCCGGCTTGAGGTGGGCGAAGGTCTGTCGCGGCGGCGTCGCGGAATAGACGCCGACAGCGTGCTTGGTGGCATACCAGCCGAGCGAGCTGGAGAGGCCGAACTGCTCGGGCTCCGCACGCAGCAGCGGGACCATGGAGGCGACGGCGTGCAGGCCGTAGTTGTTGCCCGGCCCGCCGGCCGAGGTCAGTCCGCCGGTGACGCTGAGCGGCCGCGCCGGGTCGTTCCAGGGCAGGCCGAGCGCGCCGGCGCCGAGCTGGACCGCGGCGGGGAAGCAGGAGTAGAGGTCGATCGGGCCCAACTCGTCGACGGTGATCCCGGCGTGGTCGAGGGCCGCGGCGCCGGCGGCGGCGATCGCGGGTGAGGCGGTCAGGTCGGCGCGCTCGGAGACGAACCACTCGTCGGCGGCGGAGGCGCCGGCGTGCAGGAAGACCCATCGTTCCTGCGGGACGCCGAGCGCCTGGGCCGCGGCCACGCTGGCCACGATCACGCCGGCGGCGAGGTCGACCTGCAGGTTGGCGCACATCAGCTTCGTGTAGGGGTCGGCGATCTCGCGGTTGTCGGGTGAGGGGGTCGCGATCTCGGCGGCGCTGCGCTCGGTGCGGTCCCACGCCCACGGGTTGCCCGCGGCGATCGCGCTGTGCCGGGCCCAGAGGTCGGCGATGCGGTCGCGGTGCTCCGCATCAGGCGTGCCGGCCGCACCACGCAGGGCCGACTCCAGGAGGGCATAGACATAGATCGGCGCGCCGAGGCCGACGCTGGTCTCCGCCTCGTTGTTGGCGGTGCGGTCGATGCCGATCACCCGGTCGGGCGCGGCATCCCCGGGCTGGCGGGTCCACTGCGGCTCCCGGCCGGCAGCCTGCAGGGCGGCCACCGTGCGACCGGCCTCGGCGCCGCTGACGAGCACCACGTGCGCCCGCCCCTCGGCGACCTCACGAGCGGCGTCGTTGACGGCCAGCTGGGCGCCGTCGCCGCCGTACGGCGAGGTCTGCACCGTGCCCGCGTCGGGAGCGCCGACCAGCTCGGCGACCAGGCCCGCCTGGTCGCCGTAGGTCCACGAGGCGCTGGGGACCGCATAGACCAGGTCCGCCCGGCCCAGCAGGTCGTCGCCCAGACCCGCGTCCTCGGCGGCGGCGCGCAGCGCGCGGGCCGCCATCGCAGCCGGCTCGACGGGGGCGGCCGGGTCGGGGTCGCGTTGCACCAGCTGACCGACGCCGATGACGACGGGGGTGGTGGGGTCGAGCAGTCGGCCGGTCCGCTCGTGCCGGACCGGCTCCTCGGCGATGCGGGCCAGGGAGCCGCCGCCGAGGATCCCGGCGAGGACCTGCAACGACTCCGCCAGCGCGGTCTCGACGCTGCGCACCGCAGTCAGGCCGATCGGGCCGCGGACGGGCGGCCCGTCGAGCGCGCCGTCGAGCCGCACGGACGTGGCGCCAGACGTGGCGGCGAGGGTGCACCAGAGGCCGACGGTGATGCCCATCGGGCCGGTCCCCCGGAGCTCGAAGCCCTCGGCGTCGGCCCGCTCGACGCGCCACCGGGCCTGGGCCGGGATGTCCATCAGCTTGATCTGCTGGACGAACTCGGCGCCGGCCTCCATCCGGCTCGGACGCTCGCCGCGCCACGACAGGTGGAGCGTGAGCCACTCGTGGACGCGGTCGAGGTCGGCGACGAGCTCGGCGACCTGGCCCGGGGAGCCGGGGACGACGCCCTGGACGTGGACGTGGCGGGCGAAGTCGGCCGCACCGGCCGGCGCCGGCAACGTCAGCTCCGCCTCGGCACCCGGGGTCCGCGGCCGCAGCCGGGCAACGGCGTCGCTCGCGGCCACTCGTGCGGTCTGGGCGACCACAGGAGCCAGCAGGCGGAGGCTGCGGAGGTTGCGGAGGTTGCGCAGGGCGCGGGAGGTGGGCGAGCTCGAGGCCATCAGGTCACTTTCCGTCCGATCAGACTGTTTTTCCAGTCTGCGGTATCCGTGCGCCCGCTGGCAAGCCGGGGCCACCCCGGCTCCGGCGGTAGGGTCGCCGCCATGCCGGCCCCGCGACGTACGCAGCAGGAGCGCTCGGCCGCGACCCGGGCCCGCCTGCTGGAGGCGGCCTACGAGAGCCTGCTCGAGGGCGGGTACGCCGCCACCACCGTGGGCCACGTCCAGCAGCGTGCCGGGGTGGCTCGCGGCACGTTGCTGCACCACTTCCCGACCCGCGGCGCGCTGATGGCCGGCGTCGTCGAGGACGTCGTCGAGCGGCGCCTGCAGGTGCTGACGACGGACGGCGCCGATGACCCGGTTGGCCCGGTCGGCGGGCCCGCCGGCTGGGACGACATCGTCGACCTCGTCTGGAGCGAGCTGCAGAGTCCGCCGTTCGCCGCCGCGCTCGAGCTGTGGGTGGCCGCCCGCACCGACCCCGACCTCCGCGACGCGCTGCTGCCCCTCCAGGAGCGGATCTTCGGCGCCGTGCACCGCGGTGTCACACGTCTGGCCGGCGCCGACCACCCGCGAGCGCCGATGCTCGTGCAGTTCACCATCGACCTGCTCACCGGCTCCCACCTCGCCGGCCTGCTCCAGCCCCGCGCGGGGACGACGGCGGTCGTCGAGGCCTGGAAGCAGGCCCTCCGGGTGCTCGCTAGCCAACCCTTCGAGTCGTCGGAGACGTAGTCTGGGCACACGCTCCGGCGCGGGGCGCCGGACGAGGGAGCCGTACCCGGAACGCGACAAGACGGCCACGAGGAGTGGTGGTCGTGGCGTGGTTCGTGCTGGTGGTCTCCGGGGTGCTCGAGTCGGTGTGGGCGATCGCCCTCGGCCGCTCCGAGGGCTTCACCCGACTCGTGCCGAGCCTGGTCTTCGCCGTCGGCCTCGTCGCCAGCATGGCCGGCCTCGCGCTGGCGATGCGCACCCTGCCGACGGGCACCGCCTACGCCGTGTGGGTCGGCATCGGCGCCTCACTGACCGTCGCCTTCGGGATGGTCAGCGGCGAGGAGCCGGTCAGCCTCGTGCGGGTGCTGCTCATCCTCGGGCTGGTCGGCTGCATCGTCGGGCTCAAGCTCGTGCACTGAGGCCGAAGGTCGGCCTCACGCCAGGGCGAGGAAGAGCTTCTCCATCTTCTGGGTGTCGACGCTGTCGGGGCCGCCCTCGACCAGGCACTTCTGCAGACCTGCGGCAACGAGCGCGTAGC
>NZ_STGW01000023.1:0-23747 GCF_004912195.1 Nocardioides caeni | reverse complement strand
GATGATCGCCTTGATCTCCTCAGGCTCCAGCTGCATGGTCCACTCCCGCGTCGGTGGTGCCGGTGCCGTCGGCTCCGGTCAGTGCGTCCATCATCCCCGCCAGCCGGGCGCGGGCGTCGGCCGCCACGGCGCCGAGCTCCGGGTCGGGGGCGACCTGGGTCATGAACGCCGGGTCGAACACCTCGACGCGCGTGCGCCCCTCGCCCTCCTCGGCGACGACGACATTGCAGGGGAGCAGGGTCGCGATCCGCGGGTCGACCTGCAACGCCCGGTGGGCCAGCTGCGGCCGACAGGCGCCGAGGATGACCTGCGGCGGCACCTCCACGTCCAGCTTCGCGCGCATCGTGGCGCGGATGTCGATCTCGGTCAGCACGCCGAAGCCGGCGTCGGCGAGCAGCATGCGGACGCGGGCCACCGTGGCGTCGTACGACGTGGGGACGGTGGCGCTCATCGTGAATGCGGTGCTGTCCATGGGTTCTCCCTCTCGACTTGACTATCCCCCCGGGGGGTTATGTTACGGTTCCGAGCATATCCCCCCTGGGGGTTAATGCAAAGGAGTCATCACCATGTCGCTGGACACCGCCAGGCCCGGACCGCTGGGCCGCCTGGGCCTGTTGGTCACCACTCGTCGCCGTACGACGGCGCTCGTGTGGGTGCTGCTGATCGTGGGGCTGGGCGCCGTCGCGCCGAAGGTCGAGCACGAGCTCTCGGGCGCCGGCTGGCAGGCCGACGGCTCGGAGTCGGTCGCGACCCGCGAGCTGGTCGAGGAGCACTTCGGTGGCCTCGCGTCCCACGCGATCCAGGTGGTCGTGCACTCCACCGACGGCCCCGTCACCGAGGGCGAGGGCGCCGAGGTGATCGCCGCCGTGACCGGGGTGCTCGAGGGCGAGTCCCGGATCGCGAGTGTGGTTCAGCCGATGCCGGGCGCCACGCTCTCGGCCGACGGTCGCACCGCGATCGTCCTGGCCGGCGCAGGCGCCGACACCAACGAGATGGTGCGCGTCGCGACCGACCTCAAGGAGGAGTTGCAGGGGCTCTCCACCGGCGGGGTCACGGTGAACCCGACCGGGTCGTCACTGCTGTGGTCGGACTTCAACGAGGCCAACCTCGAGGCGATGCTGAAGTCGGAGTTCATGTCGTGGCCGGTGACCCTGGCCATCCTGGTCCTCGCCTTCGGCGCGCTGGTCGCCGCCGGGTTGCCGCTGATCCTCACCCTCGCCGGCCTCGTCGCGTCGGCAGGATCGCTGGTGCTGATCAACGAGCTGGTGCCGGTCTCGATCTGGGCGATGAACTTCGCGATGATGTTCGCCCTCGCGCTCGGCATCGACTACGCGCTCTTCCTCGTCGTCCGCTATCGCGCCGCGCGCGCCGCCCGCCCGGACGACAGGTCGTGGGCGATCGCGCAGATGATGGACACCGCCGGCAAGGCCGTCCTGCTGTCCGGCCTGACCGTTCTGATCTCCCTGTCGGCCGTGATGCTGGTGCCGTCACCGTCGTTCCGGTCGATGGCCGGCGGGATCATGCTGTCGGTGGTCTTCGTCCTCGCCGCGACCCTGACCCTGCTGCCGCTGGTGCTCTTCGAGCTCGACCACAGGATCAACAAGCTCTCCCTGCCCTGGTCGCGCTCCGGGGAGCACCGCTCACCCCGGTTCGAGGCCTGGGGCGAGCTGCTGTGGCGGCGCCCCGTCGTGTGGGGCGTCGCCGCGCTGGTCACGCTGGTCGCCCTCGCCGCGCCGATCCTGGGCCTGCACACCGCGATGCCGTCGATCAAGGTGCTGCCCGAGGACGCCTCGGCTCGCGTCGGCTACGACCAGGTCCAGGACGCGTTCGGCGACGGCGCCCCCGGCACGCTGCAGGTGGTCGCCTCCACTGCGCAGGCCGAGGCGACGCGCGCCGTACTGGCCGCGGACCCGGGGATCGCCGGGGTCATGCCGGCGACGCCGGCCCAGGACGGCCACGACCTGGTGATGGTCCAAGCCGTGCCCACCGTCGACCCGTCCGATCCCGGGCTCGGCCAGACCGTCGACCGCCTCCGGGCAGACCTGCCGGGATCGGCGAAGGTCGGCGGCGCGGCCGTCGAGAACCTCGACCTGAAGGCGCAGCTCGACGAGTCCACGCCACTGGTGATCGGGGTCGTGCTGGCGCTGGGCTTCCTGCTGCTGCTCGTCGCCCTGCAGGCGCCGCTGATCTCCCTGCTCGGCACGCTGGCCAGCCTGCTCTCCACGGCCGCTGCCTTCGGCGTCGCCCGCCTGGTCTTCCAGGAGGGACATGGCGCGGGACTGCTGGGCTTCGAGTCCCAGGGCTTCCTCGACGCCTGGGCGCCGGTGTTCTTCTTCGCGATGATCTTCGCGATCGCGATGGACTACACGGTCTTCCTGCTCGCCTCGGCGAAGGAGCACTTCGAGCGCTCGGGCGACCCGAAGGACGCCATGGTCGGCTCGCTCGCCCACTCCGGCCGGGTCATCTTCGCCGCCGGCGCCGTCATGGTCGCGGTGTTCTTCACCTTCGCCCTGTCCGGCCCCATCCCGCCGAAGGAGATGGGCGTCGTGCTCGGCGTCGCGGTCCTGCTCGACGCCTTCCTGGTCCGCCTCGTCCTGCTGCCCGTACTGCTCCGGCTCACCGGGCGAGCCGCCTGGCACACCCCCGCCTGGCTGCGCCGGGTGCTGCCGGACATCACCTTCGCGCACGACTGAGCCCCCCACCACCCGAGAGGAAACCATGAGCACCACCGAGTCCCCGCACGGCAAGACCGTCCTCGCCGAGCTCTCGCCCCTGCATCGCCAGCTGCGCCGGGCGATCCCCGACGTCTACTCCGGCTTCGGCGCGCTCTCCCAGGCCGCCTTCGCCGACGGCGCCCTGCCGCAGCGGACCAAGGAGCTGATCGCCCTCGCCATCGGCGTCGTCGAGGGCTGCGACGGCTGCATCGCCTCCCACGCCCAGGCCGCCGCCCGGGCCGGCGCGACGAAGCAGGAGGCCGCCGAGGCCATCGGCGTCACCTTCCTCATGCACGGCGGGCCCGCCACCATCCACGGCGCCCGCGCCTACGACGCCTTCTGCGAGTTCGCCGACTCGCTGGCCGAGCAGGAGGCCTGAGCCATGTGCCGTCCCGTCCGCTGCCGCCAGTGCGGCAGGACCACCTGGTCCGGCTGCGGCAGCCACGTCGCCGCCGTCAAGGCCTCGGTCGCCGCCGACCAGTGGTGCGCCGGCCACCCATCGACCGCGCCCGGCGCCACCCCGGGCGACGGTTGGCTGCGCCGGATCCTGGGCCGGTGAGCGCCCCAGCCGGACCCACCGGACTCACCATCGACCGCGCCGTCCTCGCCCTCGCCGGCACCCTGGTGCTGGTCAGCGTCACCCTGGCGGCACTCCTCTCGACCTGGTGGCTGCTGCTCGCCGCCTTCGTCGGCGCCAACCTGCTGCAGTCCAGCGTCACCGGCTTCTGTCCCGCAGCGGTCCTGCTGCGCAGGCTGGGGGTGCCGACCGGCTGCGCCTTCAGGTGAGCGGGCGGGGCTCAGCGGATCGGCGCCCCCGAGATCGACCGGGCGATGACGAGCCGCTGGATCTCCGAGGTGCCCTCGAAGATCGTGTAGATGCGGGCGTCGCGGGCCCACCGCTCGACCGGGTAGTCGCGGGTGAAGCCGTTGCCGCCCAGGATCTGCATGGCCTGGCCGGTGACCTTGATGGCGGTCTCGCCGGCGAAGAGCTTCGACATCGAGCCTTCGGCGTTCTCGAACTGCTTGCCCTGCTTGGCCATCCAGGCCGCCCGCCACACCAGCAGCCGGGAGGCCTCGATCGACGTCGCCATGTCGGCCAGCGCGAAGGCGATCGCCTGGTTCTCGATGATGGGCTTGCCGAACTGCTCACGGGTCTTCGCATAGTCCAGTGCGACCTCGTACGCCGCCCGCGCGATGCCGATCGCCTGGGCGCCGACGGCGGGGCGGGTGCGCTCGAAGGTCGCCATGCTGGCGTTGCCCCGCGAGCCGGAGCCCTCCCGCACCCGGGCCAGGCGGGCATCCAGCTTCTCCTTGCCGCCGAGCAGGCAGCTGCCCGGGATCCGCACGTTGTCGAGCACGACCTCGGCGGTGTGCGAGGCGCGGATCCCGTGCTTGTGGAACTTCTGGCCCTGGCTCAGGCCGGGCGTCCCGGGCGGGACGACGAAGGACGCCTGGCCGCGCGTCCGCAGCTCGGGGTCGACGACGGCGGTGACGACGTGGACGTCGGCGATGCCGCCGTTGGTCGCCCAGGTCTTCGTGCCGTTCAGGACCCACTCGTCGGTCTTCTCGTCGTAGACGGCGCGGGTGCGCATCGAGCCGACGTCGGAGCCGGCGTCCGGCTCGGAGGAGCAGAACGCACCGAGCTTGAGGTCGCCGGGCGAGCCGTACATCGCGGGCACCCACTCGGCCACCTGCTCCGGCGTGCCGTTGGCGCTGACGCCGGCAGCCGCCAGCGCCGTGCCGACGATCGAGAGACCGATGCCGGCATCGCCCCAGAACAGCTCCTCCATCGCGACCGGGAAGCCCAGGCCGGTCTCGTCCATCGACTGGGCGAGCACGAAGTCGATCGAATAGAGGCCCGCCTTCGCGGCCTCCTCGACGATGGCCCACGGGAACTCCTCGCGCTCGTCCCACTCGCTGGCCGCCGGGCGCACGACGTCCGCGGCGAAGCCGTGGACCCAGTCGCGCAGCTCGAGGTGGTCGGGGCCGAGCTCGAAGGACGGACTGCTGGGGACCGCGGGTTCGCTCATGCCGGCAGCCTAGGCCGCGCCACCCCGCCGCGCCCGCCGAAGTGCGCGGGTTTCTCACCCGAGGTGCGCGGGTTTCTCACCCGCGCCGTACGACGCCCGGCGGCCCGCCACGGAATCACCCGTCGTAGGCCACCAGCGGCGCCCACTCGTCGGCGCCGCGCGCCATCGCGCGCCACATCGCCTCGGCGATCGGGGGCGGGGAGAAGGGACCCTCCTTCGCCAGCACCCCGTTGATCTGGACGGTCGCGATCCGGACGCCACGCGGCTCCAGCGCCGCATCGAGGGTGAGAGCGAGGTTGCGGACGGCGGCCTTCTGCACGCCCAGCGTGGGGGCGACGGCCGACGGGGTGTCGGCCGCGGCACTGCCGGTGACCAGCACCCGGGCACCCTCGCCGAGGAACGGCAGCGCGGCCTGGACGGCCGGCAGCAGCGCGCCCGCGCCGACGGCGACATCGGTGAGCAGGTGCTCGACGGTCAGCTCGAGCGGACCCTCCTCGCGCCACAGGCTGGGGTTGAAGTGCAGGACGTCGATGCGACCTCGCCACTCCCCGAGCGCCGTCACGACGCGGGTCACGTCCTGCGGGTCGGCGAGATCGACGCCGCGTCCGGTCGCCTCCACGCCCTCGCGGGCCAGGATGCCGGCGAGCTCGCGTCCCTGGTCGTCGTCGCGGCCGGCCAGCGCGACGTCGTACCCCTCCGCCGCGAAGCGGCGGGCGACCGCCAGCCCGAGTCCGGGGCCGGCGCCGAGGAGGACGTGCACGGGTCGGGTCATGCCACGACCCTACGCGGATCGGAGCGGTCGGCCGACGCCCTCAGGACCAGGCGACGGTGCCGACGAGGCGGACGGCGCTCACCGCTGACTGCAGCGGCAGGTCGAGGCGCAGCGAGCCCTCCTCGACCTCGATCCAGGCGGGTCCGGCGGAGCCCGAGAGGTCGGCGTACCAGGTGGTGTCGTCGGCCTCGCCCGCCCGCGAGAGGTAGAGGTCGAAGGCCTCCCACCACCCGATCTCGCCGGCCTCGCCGCGGCGCATGAGGTCCACCAGGTCGTAGCGTCCGGGGCCGGCGTAGGACGGCACGGCGACCGAGAGGTCGCTGAGGGTCGTCGTCCCGAACGCCACCGGCTCGGGCGCCTCGACGCGGACGACGAGCCACGCCAGCGGCGGCGGACCATCCGGGTCGGCGTCCGCCGGGTCGGCCGGGCGCTCCTCCACCGTCACCGGGAGCGCGGCGGAGAGGCTGCCCGTCTCGCCTCCTGACAGCTCCAGCTCGACGGGGTTGGTCGGCGCGGCCTCGAGACGCGTACGCCGCTCGGCGGCCTCCTGGGCGTCGTGCTCGGCCTGCCGCTGGGCGACGTTCTCGGGACGGGCGTCGGTGATCCGCTGCGCCCACTTCTCGGGGAGCACGCCTTCGAGCAGCGAGGTCACGGCCTCACGGTTGCCCGCCCGCTCGGCCTCCTCGCCGGCCGCCCGCGCGTCGTCGCGCGTGCGGTTGTCGGTGGTCAGCAGCTCGGTCTTCTTCGCCTCGGCCCAGTCGCGCCCGACCCTGGCCATGTCCTTCCAACCCATCGGCTGAGCGTAGGGCGCCGCGCGACGATCCGTCCGGCGAATTTCGGGCCCCACCGTCCGACACGTGCCCGGAGATGAGTACGGCGCCCGGCGAGGGTCCTCCCCCTCGCCGGGCGCCGTGTCCGGGTGGCGCCGCGGGCCGCGTCGGTCGGTCGGTCGGCCTCAGCCGACCTGGCCGGCCAGCTGCGCCTTGATGTCGGTCTTGAGCACCTTGCCGACCTTGGAGCGGGGCAGGTCGTCCCAGACCTCGATCTGCTTGGGCGTCTTGACGCTGCCGATCCGCTCCTTGACGAAGGACTTCAGGTCCGCCGGATCCACGGTGGCACCGGGCCGGACCTGCAGCACCGCCGTCAGCCGCTCGCCCCACTTCTCGTCGGGCAGCCCGATCACCGCGCAGTCCGCGACCGCCGGGTGAGCCATCAACGCCTGCTCCACCTCGGTCGAGTAGACGTTGAAGCCACCGGTGATGACCATGTCCTTCGCGCGGTCGACGATGAAGAGGAAGCCGTCGTCGTCGAGGTAGCCGATGTCGCCGGTGTGGTGCCATCCGTGCGCAGCGGCCTCCGCGGTCGCGTCGGGGTTCTTGAAGTAGCCCCGCATGACGAGTGAGCCGCGGACCACGATCTCCCCCCGCTCCCCGCGGGGGAGCAGACTCCCGTCGCCGGCCATGATCGCCACGGTCACCATCGGCGAGGGTCGGCCCGCCGAGGAGAGCCGCTCCTTGGCCACCGAGCCGTCCGGCCGGAAGTGGTCGGCGGGCGCCATGGTGGAGACCATCATCGGCGCCTCGGTCTGCCCGAAGAGCTGCGCCATGACCGGTCCGATCCTGCCGAGCGCCTCCTCCAGACGGGACGCGGACATCGGGGCGGCGCCGTACCAGAAGCAGTGCAGGCTGCTCAGGTCCGTCGTGGCGAGGTCCGGGTGGTCGAGCACCATGTAGATCAGCGTCGGCGGCAGGAAGGTGTGGGTCACCCCGTGCTCCGCGACGTTGGCCAGGAAGCCGCCGACGTCGGGCTGCCTCATGACCACGATCGAGCCACCCAGCGCCAGCACCGGGAAGCACAGCACCCCCGCCGCGTGGGTGAGCGGCGCGAGCGCGAGGTAGACCGGCCGCTCGCCGTGCTCGGGCCAGGGGTACGACATCAGGGTGATCGCCGTCATCGACTCGATGTTGGCTCCGGTGAGCATCACACCCTTGGGTCGCCCAGTCGTCCCACCCGTGCCGACGATGAGCGCGAGGTCGTCCTCCGCCGCCCGGTCGACCGGCTCGCCGGCCGTGGCGAGGAAGTCCTCCCAGCCCATCGCCCACGGCACCTGCGCGTCGAGGCACACCAGCGTCCGGACGCCGGGCAGGTCGCCGCGGATGGCGTCGACCAGCGGCGCGAACGCGGCCTGGAAGATCAGGACCGAGCACTCGAAGAGATCGAGCAGGTCCCGGTTCTCCGCCGCCTCGTTGCGCGGGTTGATCGGACACCAGACGGCACCCGCACGACTGATGCCGAACACGCAGGTGAAGGCCGTCGGGTCGTTGGCGGCGAGGATCGCCACCTTGTCCCCCCGCTCGACCCCGTCCGCGACCAGCGCGGACGCGATCCGGCCCGACAGCTCCTGCACCTCGGCGTAGGACCGCGTCTCGCCGTCGCAGACCAGGCAGGGGGCGCCGGGATCGAGCGACGCCCCCTTGTCGAGGTGGTCGACCAGCCGCATCAGTTGCCCTGGTAGGTGAGGACCGGCTCGGCGACCAGGCCGAAGGCGCGCAGCTGACCGAGCAGCTCACGGTGCCCGAACGCCTTGCAACCCGACGCGAAGCCGACCCGCAGCGGCGGCTGCTGGAGCAGGGAGAACGCCGCGAACGCCTGCAGCAGCCCGGTCTGCTTGTAGTTCTGGTTGCCGTGGATCACGCAGTGCGCGCGACCGAGCGGACCGGAGGCGTGCACCGAGTCGAGCGACTTGTTCAGACGCGGGTTCTCGCGCGGCGGCATCACGTTCATCACTTGGGCCGCGGTCGCGGTCAGCGTCGCGTCCCGCTCCTCCTCGTCCATGTCCTTGGTCGCCTCGAGGGCGCCGGCAACGATCTGCGGGACGCCGTGCATCAGTGCGGCGTTGAACACGCCCCCCTGCGCCTTGCAGTTCGCCACGCGGGGGTCCTTGCGGTACCAGACCGGGTGTGAGGTGCCACCCCACGGCAGGGAGAGCGCGAGCTCGTGCTGACCCGGTACGACGAGCGGCAGCAGCCCCTGCGTCGGGTCGAACTCGACGTACTGGTTCTGGGCGAGGTAGTGCGCCTTCGAGGTGGCCGCGTTGACCAGGATGGTCTGCGTCGACGCGATCGTGGGCGAGCCGCCCCAGAACACCGCGATGTCGAGGGTGTCGAGGCCCGGCTTCTCCAGGCACAGCTCGGCGGCGATCTCGCCGGTCGTGTACATGTGCGCGATGCCGGGCGACAGCAGCAGGCCGGCGGCGGCGAAGTCGTCGCCGTACTGCTCGTCGCAGGTGATCAGCCAGTCCTGCTCGCCCGTGGTGTCGAGGTAGTGCGTGCCCGCGGCGAGGCAGGCCTCGACGGTGGCGGGGCCGAACTTGGAGAACGGGCCGACCGTGTTGCACACGACGGGCGCGCCGGAGAAGAGCTCGGTGAGCGCCTCGACGGTGTGCTCGACCTGGACGATCTCGTAGTCGGCGGTCTCGATGCCGGCGACGTTGGCCTCCATCGAGGCCTTGAGCTTGCCCTCGTCGCGCCCGGCGGCGATGAAGGGGACTCCGAACTCGCGCAGGTACTCGCAGATCAGACGGCCGGTGTAGCCGGACGCGCCGTAGACGATGACGGGCTTCTTGCCAGCAGTGTTGTCGGACATGGTCACATCCCCATTCCGCCGTCGACCGACAGGTCGACGCCATTGATGAACTTCGAGCGGTCGGAGGCGAGGAAGACGACCGCCTCGGCGATGTCCTCCTCAGTGGCCAGGCCACCGGACGGCGTCAGCTCGACGACCTGGCCGACGGCGGCATCGGGCGACTCGAAGAGCCCCATGCCGGTCAGCTCGTTGGCCAGCCCCGCCCCCATCTCGTTGGGGATCAGACCCGGCGCGACGCAGTTGACCCGCACGCCCAGGCCGAGCTTGCCCGCCTCCATCGCGGCCACGCGGGTGATCCTGTCGACCGCCGACTTCGACGCCGAATACTGCGACAGCGCCGGGAAGGCGATGTGCGCGGCGACCGAGGCGACGTTGATCACCGCGCCACCCTTGCCCGCGGCCCCGCCGGGGCCCATGGTCCGGAAGGCGTGCTTGATGCCGAGCGACGTGCCGACCACGTTGACGTCGAAGATCCGGCGCGCGACGTCGGCGTCGAGGTTGATGAAGAGGCTCGCGATCTCGATACCGGCGTTGTTGACGAGGATGTCGAGTCCTCCCACCTCGCTGACGGCCTGGGCCACCGCGGCCTCCCAGGAGGCGTCGTCGGTGACGTCGAGGTGGACGAAGGTGCCACCGATCGACTCGGCCACCTCCTTGCCCTTCTCGTCCTGCAGGTCGGCGACCACGACGGTCGCGCCGGCGGCGGTGAGGTACTCGGCGAACTTCTTGCCCAGTCCCTGGGCCCCGCCCGTCACGAGGGCCTTGCGGCCGGCCAGTTCGAGTTCGGTCATGGGAGGTGACTCCTTCGTCGGTGGGTGATGCGCACCACACAACCGCTCGGCCTTGACGATCGTCAAGAATTATCTGGACAAGCGTCAAGACTTTTTCTGTCACCCGGCCACAAAGGTCTCCGCGGCCAGTAGCCTCTGGTTCCATGCCGACCTCGACGCCGACCTCGACGCCGACCTCGACGGCTCGTCGTACGCCTGCCGACAAGCACGACGAGCGCCGCCGCGCCCTCGCCGACTCCGCCCTGCGCACCCTCGGCGAGCTCGGCTACGCCCGCGCCAGCCTCCGCGAGATCGCCAACAACTCCGAGTTCTCCCACGGCGTCGTCCACTACTACTTCGACGACAAGCTCGACCTGATCGTCCACTGCGTCCAGCAGTACAAGGCCACCTGCGTGCGCCGCTACGACGACGTGGTCGAGCACGCCTCGACGCCCGAAGGTCTGGTCGAGGCCTTCGCCGCCAAGCTGGTCGACACGCTGGTCGACGAGGCGCCCATGCACCGTCTCTGGTACGACCTGCGCGCGCAGAGCATGTTCGAGGAGAGCCTGCGCGAGGCGGTGCTGGCGATCGACCAGACGCTCGAGGACATGATCTGGCGCGTCGTACGACGCTATGCCGACCTGCTGGGACGGGAGCCCGCCGTCCCGTCGGGCACGGCCTACGGCATGCTCGACGGCCTCTTCCAGCGCGCGCTGCTCGCCCACCTGTGCGGCTCCGGCGAGGTCCTCACCTCGCTGGCGGCGGAGGTTCGTCGGACGATGCCCCTGCTCTTCGGCGCTCCCGTGGCCGGCGACTGACCGCACGTCCGCGATGCCGCGGCTTGTCGGCGGCTGACGAAAGGCGACCCGAATCTTCGGTCGCCGTGGCCGTGCCCTGACGCCAGCCTTCGGCGACACACTTCGTGACGCGGGTCACCCGGCGACCTGCTTCCACGAAGGAGTCCCTCCATGCCTTTCCTGACGCCTGACGCGCCTCCCGTCGATCCCGCGGAGTTCCTCACCCGGCCACGACAGGAGCGGATCCACGTCCTGGCGACGTTCTGGAGCGAGTTCGGGTTCGGCACGCCGAAGATGGTCCACACGATCTACATCCTCAAGCTGCTCGTCCTCTCGATCGGTGGCGGCATCGCGATCGCGACACTCACCTCCGACGTCGGCGGGATGTTCGAATTCGGGTCCTGGTGGGACCAGCCGGTCATCTACCAGAAGATCGTGCTCTGGACGCTCTTCCTGGAGCTCTTCGGCATCGGCGGGACATGGGGTCCGCTCGCCGCCCACTTCAAGCCCATGACCGGCGGCATCGCCTACTGGGCACGACCGGGCACCATCCGGCTGCCACCGTGGCCGAAGCAGGTCCCGCTGACCAGCGGCGACGACCGCACGGCGTTCGACGTGCTGCTCTACCTCGCCACGCTCGGCAGCTTCCTCTACGCGATCTTCGCTGGCAGCTCGACGTCGATCGACGGTCTCGGCGGCATCGAGATGGTCGACCCCGTGCTGATGGCGGTCTCCGCCGGCCTGCTCGCCCTGTGCGGCCTGCGCGACAAGATCCTCTTCCTCGCCGCCCGCGGTGAGCAGTACGTGCCGATCCTGATCATCTCCACGCTCGCGGGCAGCGTGCTGACCTACACCGACTTCATCATCGCCGCGAAGGTGATCATCGTGATCGTCTGGGTCGGCGCCGCGATCTCCAAGCTCACCCCGCTGTTCGAGCTGGTCATCCCGCCGATGGTGTCGAACGCCCCGTTCGTGCCCAAGTTCCTCAAGCGCGCGCACTTCCGCTCCATCCCCGACGACCTGAACCCGTCGCGCCTGGCGTGGTTCATGGCCCACGTCCTCGGCACGCTGGCCGAGTTCGGCGTACCGCTGGTGCTGCTGTTCAGCACCAACTGGACGATCACGCTGCTCGCCGTCGGCTCGATGGTGGCCTTCCACCTCTTCATCACCCAGACGTTCCCGCTCGCGGTGCCACTGGAGTGGAACATCGTCTTCGCCTACATCGCCATCTTCCTCTTCGCCGGCCACTTCGCCGGGGACGGCTACGGCATCGGCGACTTCAGCGAGGGCTGGATGCTGCCCGCGCTCGTCGCCGTCCTCGTGTTCTTCCCGGTCCTCGGCAACCTGCGTCCCGACCTGGTGTCCTTCCTCCCCTCCATGCGCCAGTACTCCGGGAACTGGGCGTCGGCGACCTGGGCGTTCAAGCCCGGCGCCGAGGCGAAGCTCAACCAACTCAAGAAGCCCGCGAAGAACCAGATCGACCAGCTCGTCGAGGGCATGGGCTACGAGCCCGACGTCGCCGAGATGACGATGCAGATGACGCTCGCGTGGCGCTCGATGCACGCCCAGGGCCGCGGCCTGTTCTCGGTCATGCAGAACTACCTGGGCGACGAGTACGAGACCTACTCGCTGCGCGAGGCCGAGTTCTGCTGCAACGCGATCATCGGCTGGAACTTCGGCGACGGTCATCTGCACGACGACCAGCTCATCGAGGCCATCCAGCGCCGCATCGGGTTCGAGCCCGGCGAGTTCGTGGTGGTCTGGGTCGAGTCGCAGCCCCTGCACAAGAAGACGCAGGAGTACTTCGTGATGGACGCCGCGCTCGGCATCGTGGAGCGCGGGACGTGGCTCGTGGCCGACTGCGTGAAGACGCAGCCGTGGCTGCCCGACGGCCCGGTCCCGGTCGAGGTGACCTATCGCCACCCCGACCACCACCCCGAGCTCGCGCCGTCGCCGCGGGCCAACGCGTGACGACGACGGCCACCGCCGACAGCCTTGCCCGGATCCCATTCCTCCGCGAGGAGCGGGATCCGGGCGGCCGCTGCCTGAGCGAAGGCGGCCGCTCCCTCGACAACGCGGCCTTCGCGGCCGCCGTACGACGACTGGCGGGGCGCCTGGCCGAGCTCGGCGTCGCCCCCGGCGACAACGTGGCGGTGATGCTGCCCAACTGCGCGGAGATCGTGACCACGATGTTCGCGGCCTGGTACGGCGGCTCGGCACTCACCCCCGTCAACCCGGCCCTCACCGACGACGAGGCGCTCTATCAGCTCGAGGACTCCTCCTCGGTCGTCGTCGTCGGCGACGAACGCGCCCGCGCCCTCGCCGCCACCCTCGACATCGCGTGGGTCGACGTCCGCTCCATCCACGCCACGTCCGAGCGCCCCGTGCCGCCGGTCGGCCAGCCCGGACCCGACGACGCGCCCGTCGCCCAGCCCGACGACTTCGCGCTGGTGATCTACACCAGCGGCACCACCGGGCGCCCCAAGGGTGTCCTCCTCGACCACGCCAACATCACCGCGATGAGCTCGTCCCTCGTGGACCACTTCCAGCTGACCGCCGCCGACACCAGCCTGCTGGTGCTGCCGCTCTTCCACGCCAACGGCCTGATCGCCGGCGTGGTCTCGGTCCTGCGCGCCGGCGGAGACGTGGTCGTCGCGCCGCGGTTCTCCCCGTCGACCTTCTGGGAGCTCGTCGAGGAGCACCGTCCGACGTACTTCTCGGCCGTGCCGACCATGTACGCCGTCCTCGAGGACCGCACCGGCCATCCGGTCGACACCTCGTCGCTGCGATTCGCCATCTGCGGCGCCGCACCGATGCCCGCCGACCTGATCACGCGGTTCGAGGACCGCTTCGGCATCCCCGTCGTGGAGGGCTACGGCCTGTCCGAGGGCAGCGTCGCCTCGACGATCAACCCGCTCGCCGGTCCCCGCAAGCCCGGCACCGTGGGGATCGCCCTGCCCGGCCAGGAGGTCGCCGTGGTGTCGGCGACGGGCGAGCACCTCTCCACCGGCCTGCGCGGCGAGGTGGTCATCCGGGGGGCCAACGTCATGCGCGGCTATCTCGGGCGCCCCGAGGAGACCACGAAGGTGCTCCGCGACGGCTGGCTGCACACCGGCGACGTCGGGACCATCGACGAGGACGGCTACCTGCGGATCGTGGACCGGATCAAGGAGCTGATCATCCGCGGCGGGGAGAACATCTATCCCAAGGAGATCGAGGAGTGCCTCTACACCCACCCCTCTGTCCTCGAGGCCGCCGTGGTCGGCCGACCGGACCCGGTCCTCGGCGAGGTGCCGGTCGCCTTCGTCGCGGCGCGCCCCGGACTCACCCTGAGCGAGGACGAGCTGCGCGGGCACTGCGCGGTCAGCCTGGCGCCCTTCAAGATCCCGGCGGCGTTCCACGTTCTGGCCGAGTTGCCGAAGAACGCGGTGGGCAAGCTCGTCAAGGCGCAGCTGAGCGAGCGCGCCCCCCTGCGATGACCACTCCTCGACTGTGCGCCGGGACCAAGGTCCCGCCCGTTCGTTGGTACCCATCGGACAGTGACGCAGGTCACTCGGGCTGTGTCAGGATGCGGAGATGCCGGACGTGATGACCGAACAGATCACCGCGAGCAGCCTGGCCGACCAGGTGGCCGCGAGCCTTCACGAGCGGGTCGGCGACCTCAGCAACGCCATGCGGTCCCGGCTCTCGACGCGCATCGTCGAGCTCGAGGGCGAGGGCGCGATCTTCGAGCTCCTCTACGCCAGCATCGAGGGCAACGTCGAGAACATCTTCTACGCCCTGCGCCACGACATCGCCGTCGACAACATCGAGCCCCCCTCCGCGGCCTACGAGTACGCGCGGCGCCTGGCCCAGCGTGGCGTGCCGGTCAGCGCGCTGGTCCGCGCCTACCGCCTGGGCCAGCAGTTCCTGCTCGAGCAGGCATTCGTGGAGTTCGAGACCATGGAGGCCGAGCCCGAGCTGCGCGCAGCGGGCTTCGAGCGCGTCGTGGCGGTCACCTTCGACTACATCGACTGGATCTCCCAGCGGGTCATCACCGTCTACGAGGAGGAGCGCGAGCGCTGGCTCGCCGAACGCAGCAGCGCCCGGGCCAGCAAGATCGAGGCCCTGCTCGCCGGCACGGAGACCGACATCGACGCGGCGGAGGCCGTGATCGGCTACCGGCTCCGCGTCACCCACCTGGGCGCCGTGCTGTGGGTGCACGAGACCGGCACCCAGCAGGACCAGGTCGCGCGGTTCACCAAGGCCGCCAACGCCATCGCCGAGCACCTCGACTCCAAGCGCAACCCGCTCGTCCTCCCGCGCGACCGGGCCAGCGCATGGGCCTGGTTCGCCGTCCGGGAGGACGTCGAGCCGGACCTCGACGTCATCCACAGCCTCCTCGCCGACATCGACGGGCCTCCGCTGCCGATGGTCGCCCTCGGCCGTCCGCGCGCGGGCCTCGCCGGCTTCAGCCAGACCCACCACGACGCCGTGAAGGCCCAGCAGGTCGCCCAGGTCCGCGACGACCCGACCCGCCCGGTCACCAGCTTCGGCGAGCCCGGCCTCAAGGTCGCCTCCCTGCTCGCCGGCGACCTCCGCAGCACGCGGGAGTGGGTCCGCGACACCCTCGGCGACCTGGCTCTCGGCGACGAGCACCACGAGCGCCTGCGCCACACCCTGCTCCTCTTCTTCCAGCACGAGAGCAGCTACACGGCGACCGCCGAGGCCATGCTGATGCACAAGAACTCGGTGAAGTACCGGATCGCGTCGGCCGAGAAGGCCATGGGGCGATCGATCAGCAGCGATCGGCAGGCCATCGAGCTGGCACTCACCGCCTGCGACTGGCTCGGCCCGGCCGTCCTCGCCTGAGGAGTCGGCCCGCACCGGCTTTGTGTGCCACGACCACACCGGCCGGTCACCTCCATGACGGCGGACCATTGGCCGCTGGTCACGACGACCGTAGGTTCGTGCCATGGCGGATGTGATCGTGGTCGGCAGCGGACCCAACGGCCTCTCCGCTGCGTTGACCCTGGCCCGGGCCGGGGCGGACGTCACCGTCCTGGAGGCGCAGGACGAGATCGGCGGCGGCACCAGGACGGTGCAGCCGTTCGGTGACGGGATCCTCGTCGACCACTGCGCCGCGATCCACCCGATGGCCCACCAGTCGCCGGCCCTCGCGGGCCTCGACGCCCACGGACTGCGCTGGGCCTGGCCCGAGATCGACGCGGCCCACCCCCTCGACGACGGCCCTGCCGCCCTCCTGCGCCGCTCGGTCGACGCGACCGCCGCGGGCCTCGGTCGCGACGGAGCGCGCTGGCGCCTGATGTTCGGCGCACCGTCGCGTGCCTACGACCGGCTGGCCGGCGACATCCTCGGTCCCGTCGTGCACCTGCCCCGCCACCCCCTGCTGATGGCCCGTTTCGGCGCGCCGACCGTCCTGCCGGCGACCCTGCTCTCCCGCGTCTTCCGCACGGACGCCGCCCGCGCCCTGTTCCTCGGCACGACCGCGCATGCGATGCGGCCCCTCACCGAGGTGGTCTCGTCCGCCATCGGGGTGGGCATCCTGACGGCCGGCCACCACGACGGCTGGGCCGTCGCCGTCGGCGGCACCCAGGCCATCACGGCCGCCATGGCCGCGGCGCTGGTGGACCTGGGCGGCAAGATCGAGACGGGCGTGGAGGTCACCGCGCTGTCCCAGCTGCCACGAACCGACGCCGTCCTGCTCAACCTCGCCCCCGGGGCAGCGCTCCGCCTCTACGGCGACCAGCTCCCCGCCGGGACCCGTCGTGCCTACCGTCGCCACCGGCCCGGGCCTGCTGCCTTCAAGGTCGACCTGGCGGTCGAGAGTGGCGTCCCGTGGAGCGACACCGCGGTCGGTCGGGCCGGGACGGTCCACCTGTCCGGCGGCCCGGAGGAGATCGTGGCGAACGAGCGGGCGGTCGCGCGCGGTCGACTCCCGGAACGCCCTTTCGTGCTGGTGGGCCAGCAGCACGTCGCCGACCCGACCCGGTCGCGCGGGGACGTGCACCCGATCTACGCCTACGCCCACGTCCCGGCCGGCTACGACGGCGACGCGACCGACGCCGTGATCGCCCAGATCGAGCGCTTCGCCCCCGGCCTCCGCGAGCGCATCGTCGACCAGCACGTCACGACCCCGGCGCAGTTCACCGCTCAGAACGCCAACTACGTCGGCGGTGACATCCTCACCGGCGCGAAGTCACCCGGCGCACTGCTCCTCGGCCCCCGGCCGGGCCGCAACCCCTACCGGACCGGCGTCCGCGGCGTCTACCTGTGCTCGGCCGCCGCGCCCCCGGGCCCCGGCGCCCACGGCATGGTCGGCTACCGCGCCGCCCAGCTCGCGATCCGCGACCTGCACCTCGCCTGACCGCCTCCTCCCACTCGGCCCTCGACGGCCGGCAGGGGTCAGCGGGTGGCGAGCAGCAGGAAGGCGACGACGGCCAGGACGCCGGCGACGACCTGGCAGGTGAGGGCGCCGCGGCGCAGCACCGAGATCCGGTGCTCCCGCTCCTCGCCCTGGATCGCGTCGACGACCAGCGTGCTCGCGTGAGCCCGCCCCCACGTCCCCAGCGGGAACAGCAGGCAGGCCACGGCGAGGCAGGTCAGGGCGTCGAGGATGCCGCTCACTCGGCCACCCCCGACGGCTCGCCGCCGAGCGGCTGCTCCCAGGCCGTGACGTCGTACGGGTCGCGCGGCCGGAAGTCGCTCTCGTAGTGCACGTCGGCCGCGCGCAGCCTTTCGGCGAGCCAGGCGCTCCACCTGCCCTGCACCTTCTCCGACTGCAGGACCGCGCGCAGCTCCTCGCGGACGCCCGCGAGGGTCGCGGGCACCGGTTGCCGGACGGCGGTGACGACTCCGACGTTCCAGCCCTGGCTGCCCTCCACAGGGCCGTAGGCACGGCCCGACCCTGTGCGAAAGACCGCGGTCGCGACATCGGGCAACAGCTCGGAGCGGGCGACCGCACCGAGCCGGCCGCCCTGGTCGCGGGTCGCGGCGTCGATGCTGACCCGTCGCGCCAGGACGGCGACGTCGGCACCGTCGTCGAGCTGGGCACGCACGGCGCGGGCCTCGCGCCGAGTGCCGACGACGATGTTGCTGACCACACGACGCTCCGGTTCGCCGAGCTCCCGCCTCCGCTCGCCGAACGCGGCGGTGACCTCCTGCGCGCTGACCGTCACCTCGCCGGCGACCTCGGCCAGGAGCTTGCGCAGCTCGAGCTGACGACGCACCTCCTCCACGACGGCGTCCTCGGAGGTGTTCACGTTGCCGAGGGAGTCGAGGAACTGGTCGCGGTCGCCGTCGAACCTGCTGTCCACGAACGCCGCGACGGCCTCGTCGACCTCGGCGTCGGTGACCTCGATCCCCTCCTCGTCGACCGCCTCGTCGAGGACCAGGCTGATGGCCATCGACTTGGCCGCCTGACGCCGGAAGAGGTCCTGCTCCTCCTCGCCGAGCGGCTCCTGGATCCCGTAGAGCGCACGGAGGGAGTCGTTGCGGGCGTTGAGGTCGTCCACGCTGACCACCTCGTCGCCGATCCGGAAAGCCGTCCCCTCCGGTACGTCGTCCGACCACGGCCGCCACACCGCCAGGGCCGCGACCGCGACCACCAGGACGGCGACCACGACCAGCATCCGTTGCCTCATCGCACCTTCTCCAGGATCTTCAGGCTGGGCGCGCCCACCGGCGCCTCCCGTTCGTCCCGTGTCGTCGGGGAGTCCGTGGGCGCCGCGGTGCCGGAGTCCGGCAACAGCGACCAGACCAGGAGTCGCGAGACGCCCAACGCGACCGCGACGGTCAGCGCGAGCAGGAGTCCGAAGCCACGGATCAGGCCGAGGTCGGAGACCATGAGGACCGCGTAGCCCGTGGCCGACGCCGCCGCGGCGAGGTCGACGGAGCGCGCCAGCCGACGGTCGCCACGACGCCGGGCCAGCGCGAGCAGCACCGTGAACTCGCATGCGACGGCCGCCGTGAGGGAGCCGAGGCCGGCGGTCATCGGCGTCAGGGTGGCCCCGGTGATCGCCATGCCGAGCGCGACCAGCCCGGAGGCGAGGGTGGCGGAGAGCATGGCGACGAGCGCGACGCGAGGTGCCCGGAGCAGGACCAGGAGCGCGAGGCCGGCGGCGAGGATGCCGAGGACGGCCCCGACGAGGCGCTCGTCGTCCATGGCCTCCTGGGCGGACACGGCCACCATCGGCAGACCCGCCAGCTCGACCTCGACCCCCTCGGGGGCGGTCGCGGCCACCTCCTCGAGGTAGTCGCGCAGCACCTGGAGGCGTTCGACGTCACGCAGGTCCACCCCGTAGGTCATCACCGCCATCCTGCGGTCCTCGCTCACCACGCTCGAGGCGAGGTACGACGGCAGCAGCCGCAGTGCGGCGTCGACCTGGCCGGGGCGGGGCTCGGCGCCGAGGAAGGACAGCACGTCGGTGGGCGACAGCACGGCGTTGAGCTCGTCGCCGTGGCGCGCCACGACCTCCCGGCGGGTGGTCGTCATCCAGGCCAGCGTCTGCGCGTCGAGCACGTCGTCGCCGCGCACCACCAGGGCGACCTCACCCGAGGCACCGACGATGCGCTCGACGGAGCGGGCGTCGTCGTACTCCCCCAGGCCGTCGGCCAGGGTGGTGAAGTCGGACTGCAGGGTCAGCGACGGAAAGAGCGCCCAGCCGACGGCCGCGGCCAGGACCGGGAGGAGCAGGACGGCCCGGCGGGTGCCGCGGCCCACGGTCTCGGCGCGCGCGGCGGGCACGACCGGCTCGTCCGGCCCGTCGGTCGGCTCCCCGGGGCCCCACCGGTGGACCGCGAGCGAGACCAGCGCGGTCACCACCAGGCCGATCGCGAGGCTGGTCCCGAGGTCGGCGACGGCGGGAACGGGGGCCACTGCCAGCGCGGCGAAGCCGGCCGCGGAGGCCAGCGCCGCCGCCAGCACGGTCCGGCGCCCGGCGCCCCGGTGCAGGTAGGTCATGAAGTCGGAGCCGATCCCGAGGAGGACCGGGAGGAAGGCGACCGCAGTGAGCGCCAGCGGGCGTCCGGCCCAGCCTGCCATCGCCAGTGTCGCCCCGGTGCCGACCAGCGTCGCGGCGAGCGGCAGCAGGCGCAGCCGACGGCGGGTCCAGCTCGACAGGAGGAACCAGGCGCCGACCGCCAGCACGGCCACGCCGCCGAGCAGCGGGACCTCGTGGCGCACCTGCTCGCCGAGGGCGGCGACGACCGCGGGGACGCCCGTCACGGTGGAGCTCCGTGGCGTGAGCGCGCTGTCGCTCACCGTCGCCTCGACCGCCGCGACGAGGTCCTCCGTGGCACTCTGCGGCAGTGACGAGTCGGGACGGACAAGCAGCGCGACGGCATCCGGCCGGGGGACCAGGAAGTCCCACTGGGGTCGCGGATCCCCCTCGTCGTTGAAGATCACCCGATTCACGAACGTCTGGTTGTGCAGGGTCGGGAGCCCGCCCGGCATCCCCTGCGCGAGCAGGGCGCCGTAGCGCTCGTCGAACTCGGCGACGGCGCGGTCGCCGGCGAGGGTGACCTCGCCGGCCGACCGTCCGTCCGCCCTCGCCTCCGCCTCGGCCCTCGCACGCAGACCGTCGCGATAGCCCCCCAGCTCCGCGAGCAGGTCCTGCGCCTGGCCGGCGATCTGGTTGAGCACCGTGCCGGGCCCGTAGACGGCCTTGACGTGGGGCAGTGCGGCCAGCTCACCCTCGAGGCGGAGCAGCTCGGGCAGGTTCTCCTTGCGCAGCAGCTCGCCGGGCTCCGCGGACTCCATCAGGACGACCACCGGGTCGCCGCCGAACTGCTCGGCCATCTCCGCCGTCGTTCGCACGACGGCGTCGTCACGCGGGACGAACTCGTCGACACCGGTCTCGATCTCGACCCGCGCGAGGCCGCCGATCATCGCCGCGAGCGCGCCCAGCGCTGCGACCACGACCAGCAGGTGTCGTGGGCGCAGCGAGGAGAGGACGCGTCGAGAGCTGCGCATTACGGGATCGGGTCCTCGTGGATCCGCGGGTACTCGCCCGTGAACTCGGCAGGGCCGTGGTGGGTGCCGGGCGACGGGTAGGGGTTGTACATCGTCGTCGGGCTCGCCCCCACCGGGAGGTTGAGCGAGCTGACCCCGAGGATCGGCTTGACCCGCGCGATCGGTCCGTTGCCGTCGGCGGAGCCGACGAACCCGATGAAGTTCGTCCAGTAGGAGACGAGGTCGGGACCATAGGGCTGCAGGTAGGCCAGCATCGGGTTGAGGTCGGCCAGGTTCACCTGGAGGGTCTGCAGCAGCGGGCTGGTCGCCTCCTGGAGCGGGCTGAGGCGGGTCAGCGAGGCCGGCGCCCGGTCCAGCGTCGTGTCGAGCGAGGGCAGCATCCCGCGCAGGTCCTCCGTGGTGGCGGGCAGCTCGAGGAGTGCTGCACTCAGGTCGGGCGAGGCCTTGCGCAGGTTGCGGGAGACGGTCGCGAGCGGGGCTGTCAGGTCGGCGAGGCTGTTGCTCGCCCGTTCGGTGGTGACCAACAGCGGCGGCAGCGACCGCATGATGGCCCTGACGTCCTCCTCGTGACCGGCGGTGACGGCGGTGAGGGTCTGGGCGTCGCGGGTCAGGTCGACGATCCGGCCCTGCTGCACGTCGAGGGCGTCCAGGACGGTGGTGGAGGAGCGCACGAGCGAGCGGAGGTCCTCGGACTGCGCGGCGAGGGCCTCGAGCGCCCCGGCGTTCTCACCGAGGTCACCGAGACCGGCCAGGACCGCGTCGACGTCCTCGCGCGTGCCCTTCGTGGCGGCACCGCCCGAGCGGATCAGCCGCGAGAGGTCACGGCGAGTGGTCGTGTCGAGACTGGTCAGCACGTCGTTGAGCTGCACACTGCCGCGGGCAACGCTGGCCGGCAGGGTCGCGCCGTCGTCGTACGCCGCCCCGGTGCCGTCGACGATCTCGAGGTAGGTCTCCTCGATCATCGTCTTGTTGCGGACGGTGATCGTGGCGCCCTCGTGGAGCGGCACGACGTCCTCGTCGAGCTCGAGGGTGACCATGGCCTTGTCGCCGTCGACCTCGATCCGCTCGACCTGGCCGACCTCGACCCCGGCGATGCGGACGTCGGACTGGAAGACGAGGTTGTCGACGTCGTCATACGGCACGGTGACCTGGTAGCCGGCCTTCGACAGCAGCGGCAGCTTGCCGCCCGCCTGCAACCACAGGAAGCTGAAGATCGTCGCGCACACCGCGAGGAACGCGACGAGTGTCAGGCCCCGCAGCTTGGGGACGACCTGGTAGGGGATGCGCATCAGCCCAGTCCTCCGACTGTCTCGGGCGAGATCTGGAAGAGACCGCGCAGGATGCCCCGATTGGCGTCACGGAGACTGACCACCGAGTTGGTGTTGTAGACGAAGGCCGCCACGTCGTCGAGGCGCGGCACGAGCATCGCCGTCAGCGGCTGGGCGTCCCCGCTCAGCGGCCGCAGGTCGCCGGCCATCGTGCGCAGGTCGGGCGCCGCGGACCGCAGGTCGCCGACGACGGGACCGGCCCGGTCCAGCACCGGCTCGGCCTCGCGCAGGAAGTCGTCGAGCTCGTCGACGCTGCCGTTGAAGCTCTTGAGCGCGGCCGGCAGCTCGTCGCTGGCCTCGCGGACGTCGGCCAGGGTGGGGTCGAGCTGGCGGGCCAACCGGACCACGCTGCTGGAGGTCGACCGCAGCTGTCGCGAGAGGGCGGGCAGCTGGGCCAGGGTCGCGTCGAGGTTGTCACGCTCGCCCGAGATGGTGCCGAGCGTGGTGCCGAGCGAGGTCGCCATGCGCTCCAGGCGCTCGTCGTTGGCACCCGCCGCCTCCGACACGTCGGCGAGCGCAGTGACGAGACGAGCCAGGTTCTCGCGACGGGTCTCCAGGCGTTCCATCACCGGGCTCAGCTGCTCCAGCAGCTCGTTGGCGCGGTCCAGGCCACCCGGCAGCACCCGGGGGGCGTTGACCAGGGCCACGTCGGACTCGGCGAAGAGCGAGCTCATTGCCGCCTGGGTGTTGGCGTCGAGGTGGGCCAGAACGTCGTCGACCTGGACCGGTGAGACCGTGCGGTCCTCGGTGATGGTGTCGCCGTCCTCGAGGGCCGGTGCGTCGGGCGTGCCGGGGCTGATCTCCAGGTACATGTCGTTGAGCGGGCTCTTCGGCCGCAGCAGCACCTGCGCGTCCTCACGGACGACCTGGTCCTCGTCGATGCGGATCTCCAGACGGGCCCGGCCGTCCTCGGTGATGCCCGCCGACCGGATGTCACCGACCTGCACCCCGGCGATCCGGACCTCCTGACCGTTGCCGGGGCTGATGGCGGCGGCTTCCTCCATCTCGACATACAGGGTGTAGCGGTCCTCCCACGGCGGGTTGAACCGCTGGTTGGCGAGGAAGTAGCCACCGACCGCGGTGCCGAGGGCGACCAGCACCGCGTAGGCCACCAGGTTGCGGCCCAGGCCAGGCTCGCTGCGGGCCCGCTCCCAGAACTTCGTCAGCGACCGCCTCATCACCGGCCTCCGTTCACGAGACCGTTGAAGAGCTGCTCCAGGCTGATCGGGAGGCCCGCGAGCGAGCCCGGCCCCATCCCCGGGAGGAAGGAGATCATCGACCCGTTCTCGTCCATCATGTTGGCCTGGGCCAGGTTGGAGAACATGTAGCCGGTCTCCTTGTAGAGCGGTCGGTCGGCGCCACCACCGGCGTACTCGCCGGTGCCGTGCCAGGGCGACAGGAGTGCGTCGAGGACGGGGCCGTTGACCCGGTCGAGCACGGGCCCGTCCAGGTTGTCGACGGTGGCGTCCAGATCCCGGCTGATCGGGATGAGGGTGGTGACGAGGGGGCGGGCGTCCCGCAGCACCCCCCGCAGGTTGCGGACCACGGGTCGGGCCCGGGCCAGCACCGGGTCGGCGTGGTCGAGCAGCCGCGCGAGCTCGCGGACCGAGGGGCGCGCCGGGTCGGCGGTGTCCTCCAGCGAGGTGAGCACCCCGTCCAGGCTGTCGAGGAGGGTCGAGGTCTCGTCGAGGCTGGCGGGCAGGGTGCTCGCGGCCTCG
>NZ_STGW01000014.1:98572-106901 GCF_004912195.1 Nocardioides caeni | reverse complement strand
GCGCCCGTGTGGCCGACGCCGACAGGACGACGCGCTCGCGCAAATCCAACGAGCGGATGACGAGATTCGAACTCGCGACATTCAGCTTGGGAAGCTGACGCTCTACCAACTGAGCTACATCCGCACACACGGGGGCTCCGCCCCCGTGGACCCCCGGAAAGGCGGTCACGGGGCTGGTCTCCGTGCGAAGCAGGATGTTACCGGATGGGTTCGAGGGTGGATCGCTTCGGTGCCACCCCGTCGCCGGAGGAGCGGCCGGTGACCCGGCGGTGCACCCAGGGTGCGAGGTGGCCGCGGGCCCAGGCGACGTTGGCGGCGCGCTGCTCGCGGGGCGTCAGGACCGGCAGGTCGACGGGCGGGAGCGGCTGGAGGTCGTGCTGGAGGCCGAGCGCGTCGGCGACGGCGATGGCGATGGACTGGTGGCCGACGGCGTTGAGGTGGAGGCGGTCCTCGTTCATGATCTCCTCGACGGTCCAGCCGCGCATGCGCCACATGTCGACGAGGGTGGCGCCGTGCTTCTCGGCGATCTCGCGGGCCCATTCGTTGAAGATGGCGGTGCGTCCGCGGATCACCTTCATGACGCCGCTGTTGCCGGTGTCGGCGATGGTGAACATGACGACGTGGGCGCCGCTGGCGGCGAGTCGGCCGACGGCGTCGTCGTAGGAGGCGGCGAGGGCGTCGAGGTCGACCTTGGGGCGGAGCACGTCGTTGCCGCCGCCGTGGATCGAGACGAGGTCGGGGCCGAGGGCGATGGCCGGGTCGATCTGCTCGGCGAGGATCGCGGGCAGCTTGCGGCCGCGGATGGCGAGGTTGGCGTAGCCGAAGTCGTGGCCGGCGGTGGCGGCGTCGGCCGCGAGGGCCTCGGCGAACCGGTCGGCCCAGCCGCGCCACCCGTTGGGCCGGTCCGGGTCGGGGTCGCCGACGCCTTCGGTGAAGGAGTCTCCGAGTGCGACGTACTTGCTGAAGGCCATGACGCCATGATGGACCAGCGCCTGCCATCTCAACGTTTCGGTGCCGTCCTGCGTTGGGGTGGGGACAGGAGGAGTCGCATGGAGTTCGAGGAGTTCGCGCGGGCGGAGACGCCGCGCCTGCTCGGACTGGCGTATGCGCTGACCGGGAACCCGCACGACGCCTGGGACCTGACCCAGGAGGCGATGGTGCGGGTGGGGCTGCGGTGGCGGCGTCTGGCTGCGCAGAACCCGGGCGGTTACGCCCGCACGGTCGTGGTCCGGCTCAACATCGACCGGGCGCGACGGCGGCGGCGTGAGGTGCTGACCGACCGGTCGCCGGATCGCGCGGTGCCGGTCGACGTGATCGACGAGCTGCCGGCCTGGCTGGTCGAGGCGCTGGCGGAGCTGACGCCGCAGCAGCGGGCGGCCGTAGTACTGCGGGCACTGGAGGACCTCGACCACGCCACGATCGCCGCCCGGCTCGGCTGCTCGACCGGCACTGCGCGCTCCCACCTGTCCCGTGGACTGGCCCGCCTGCGCGAGCGGGCTCCTGAGGAGGTGTGAGGGATGAAAGAGATGGACCAGATGGACGAGGAGTGGCAGCAGGCCCTGCGTGGCGGTGAACTGCGCGCCACCGGCGACGCGGTCGGGCTCATCGCGGCGGAGGTACGACGGCGACGGCATCGCCGACGGGCGGTGGCCACTGCGGGCGTCGCAGGAGTGGCGGCGACCGCCCTCGTCGCGGCCGTGCTGAGCAGCGGTCCCGAGCAGCGCCGCGCAGCGGACCCGGTCGCCGCCCCCGATCCCGGGGACGTGCTGTTCTCCTGCGCCGACAGCGCGGTCGACGACTCGTCACTCAATCTCCCCGACGACGTGCGAGAGCAGTGGGAGGCAGATCTGGAGGCGATCGAGGAAACCACCTTCTCCGGCTTCGCGGTGAAGCACGCCACGGTCACCGGGCTCGGCGTGATCGTCCTGGTCACCGGGGACGTCGATGCTGCTCGCGAGGTTCTCGAGGGCGACTACGACGCGGTCGTCGTGCATGGCTGGGACGCGAGCGGACCGTCGGTCGGGCTCGACGAGGACGGCCAGACCAGCGTCGTCGGGCAGTGGACGCTCGAGCCGGCCAAGAAGGCGGCGCTGCGGGTGACCCGTGAGGTCAGGGGCTTTGCCGGACTCGCCTACTGGGACTCGGCCGGCGCGATCCTTCTGCAATGGAAGGAGCCCGTGCCCGCGCAGGTTCAGGCGCTGGAGAGTCTCACCTTCGCTGAGGGCGGTCGGATCGTCGTCAAGGGGGTTCCGTACTCCTTGAAGGAGGCCGGTGCCGCCATGAACCGCGTGCAGCAGGCGATGCAGTCTGGGCAGATCGCCGGGCGGTGGACCATGTCCTCGCCCTGCAACGACGGCACCGGGATCGAGATCGGGATCGACCCCAGCTCACTGGGGGACCGTCGGGCCGAGCTGCAGGAGGAGCTCGCCCAGATCGCCGGGATGCCGGTGATGGTCGTTCCAGAGGAGCCGGCGGTCGCTCTCATGATGCCCGGTGGCGGGTAGCCTGCCGTCTGTGCTGCTCAGCGACCGCGACATCACCGCAGAGATCGACGCCGGACGAATCGGCCTGGAGCCCTATGACCCGGGCCTGATGCAGCCGTCCTCGGTGGACTTCCGGCTGGACCGGTTCTTCCGGGTGTTCGACAACCACAAGTACCCCTCGATCGACCCCGCCGCCGACCAGTCGGACCTGACCCGGGTGGTGGAGCCGGAGGGCGACGAGCCGTTCATCCTGCACCCCGGGGAGTTCGTGCTGGGGTCGACGTACGAGGTCGTCACGCTGCCCGACGACATCGCGGCCCGCGTCGAGGGCAAGTCGTCGCTGGGGCGCCTCGGCCTGCTGACCCACGCGACCGCCGGCTTCGTCGACCCGGGCTTCTCCGGCCACGTCACCCTCGAGCTCGCCAACGTCGCGACGCTGCCGATCAAGCTCTATCCGGGCATGAAGATCGGCCAGTTCTGCTTCTTCCGGCTGTCCTCGCCGAGCGAGCACCCCTACGGCTCGGAGAAGTACGGCTCGCGCTATCAGGGCCAGCGCGGCCCGACGCCGTCGCGCTCCTTCCAGAACTTCCACCGCACCAGCATCTGAGCTGCGCTCCGCATCGACGGGTCGACCGGACGAGGGCGGGCTCGGCGCGCAGGTTAGGCTTGCCTACATGACCGCGGAGAACACGTACGTCGCCAGCCTGCCGATGATCCTCGCGGAGCTCGAGGTCGCCTCGGTCGAGCGGGTCTCGCCGTCCTTCGTGCGGATCGCGCTGGCCGGCCCCGAGCTCGCCGAGTTCGGCACGCCCGGGCCCGTGCTCGACCAGCGCATCAAGCTGATCTTCCCGAACGCCTCGGGCACGTTGCCGTCCTTCGCGGACGCCGACGAGTCGTGGTGGACGACGTGGATCGAGATCCCGGAGGACGAGCGCGGCTCGATGCGCACCTACACGGTCCGTGACGTCGTCGGCGAGGGCAGCGACACCCGCCTCGTGGTCGACATCGTCGTCCACGACGACGGAGGCGAGCACGCCGAGCACGGGTCCGACGACGCCGACCTTCTCGACGGCGCCGGCAACCGGTGGGCACTCCAGGCCGAGCCCGGTCAGCGCCTCGTCATCCTCTGCCCCCGCCGCGGCCACGAGTTCGGTGGCATCGAGTGGGCGCCCGGCGATGCCCAGCGTCTGCTGCTGGTGGGCGACGAGACCGCCGCGCCGGCGATCCGCGGGATCCTGCGCGACCTGCCGGCCGATGCCGTCGGCGCCGCCTTCCTCGAAGTGCCCGGCGACAGTGACGTCTACGACGACGTCACCACTCCCGCCGGCATCGAGCTGACCTGGCTCCCCCGCAACGGCCGTCCCCGCGGTGAGGACCTGCACGCCGCGGTCCTCGACCACCTCACCGGCACCCGGCCCGCCGAGACCGTCGTCGTCACCGAGGACGAGATCGATCCCGACCTCTGGGAGACCCCCGTCCACTCCTCCTCCGGCGAGACCGTGGCCGAGGCGACCGCGGTGCCGACCGAGGGCTCGTCGTACGCCGGCCTCTACGCGTGGATCGCCGGCGAGTCCAAGGTCGTCACCGGCCTGCGCCGGCGGCTGGTCAAGGACCTCGGCTTCGACCGCGGCCAGGTCGCGTTCATGGGCTACTGGCGCGAGGGCGTCTCGATGCGCTCCTGACGACCCTTCGAGGCACGATCGTAGGAGCGAGCCACGCTGCGAGGCACGAGCAGGGTGGCCGCGCCGGAGAGGTCGAGGAGCGCCGCGACCGAGGCACGAGGTCGCGACGCGCGTCTCGAGACCCGGTCAGCTGCGTGGCACAGTTCCGGCAACGGCTCACCACGTCTCGAGACGGCCGTGGCCGGCCTCCTCGACGAACTACGACGGCTCACCACGTCTCGAGACAGCCGTGGCCGGCCTCCTCGACGAACGAGGGAGACCTGCGAGGTCAGCGCACCGCCATCGTCAACGACGAGGGGTGGGCCGGGCCGGTGTGCACCGTGACGGGCACCAGCTGACCGAGCAGGTCGGGCAGCGGTGACAGCAGGTGCGGGATGTCGAAGGCCTGCACCGCGATCCGCAGCCGGTGCCCGGGCCGGACGACCGCGCCGGTCGGGAAGATCTCGACGTCGACCGGAGCGATCTGGCCGGACGCGAGCCGCTTCTGCGCGGCCTTGGTGTGCGGGTGCCAGGCCTGCAGCAGGCGGCCGTCGAGGTAGCGCGACTTGCTGCGGTCGAGCGCCCGGTGCGAGATGACCTGCCAGCCGCCGCTGATCCGCGACACGGTGCCGTCCGGGGCGACGTCCTCGACGGCGACCGACAGCATGCCGTCCCCGCTGGGCGAGGAGACGTAGAGCCGGGCGTTGAGGGGCCCCTGGAAACGCACCGCCTTCGCCAGCGGTCGGGTGTCGAAGGTGACGCCACCGAGGTCGTTGAGCTTGTTGTCGGAGAAGCACGGGAGGCTCGACAGCAGGAGGTTGGGCAGGCCGGCGGTCCACTGGTTGGCGGAGCGGGTGCACAGACCGGTGACGGGGATCGGCGGCACGATCGCGTTGCCGGCCTTGGGCGAGCTGGCGACGAGCGCCCCGCTCTGCCCACCGATCGCGGCGTTGCCCGACAGCTGATAGCTCCGCGCGGAGAGGTCGGAGGCGATCCACTTGTTCTTGCGGACCCAGCGTCCGGAGCCCTGCTCGTAGTAGCTCAGCGCCGAGATCTCGTCCAGGTGCGTGTCCCGGCCCATCAGGTAGTGGTCGAACCAGCGCAGCTGCAGCTCCTCGAGCGTGCCATAGCCGGCCTTGCCGATGTCGGCGCCACCGGAGCCCTGCAGGTGGTCCCACGGCCCCAGGATGAACTTCGTCGGCACCTTGTTCTTCTGCAGTGCCTCGAACACCAGCGGCGTCCCGCGCTGGAAGAGGTCGAACTCCCCACCGATCAGGAAGGTCGGGACCTTCACCTTGCTGATCACCTCGATCGGTGACCGCTCGCGATAGAACGGGCCGTCATAGGCGGGCTCGCCCCCGAGGATCGCGTTGAGCATCAGCGGCGCGGTGAAGGAGAGCAGGCCCTCGAGATGGTCGGTGAGCATGCTGAAGCCGTTGGCCGGCTCCTGGACGCCGTACGACGGCGGGATGACACCGGTCGCGGTGACCAGCCCGAGCCACAGGGGGATGAAGCCGACGTCGATCTGGCCACCGGTCGCCACGACGTCGCGGTAGACGTCCGCGGCCGGCACCTGCGGGAAGATCGCCTTGAGCCCCTTGGGCTGTCGGGCGGCGGCGAAGAGCTGGGAGATGCCCATGTAGGACGGGCCGGTCATGCCGACCTTGCCGTTGCTCCAGCCGCGGGAGGCCGCCCACTCGATGATGGCGCCGGCGTCCTTGCCCTCGCGGGCACTGAAGGCCTTCCACACGCCCTCGGAGACGCCGGTGCCGCGCGCGTCGACGGTCAGCTGGGCGTAGCCGCGCTTGACCAGGTACATCGTGTCGCCACCACCGAGACCGGCTGTCGCGCCGGAGCCGATGACCGACTTGTTGTAGGCCGTGATGGTGACCAGCGTGGGGAGCCGAGCGGCGACGGGCTTCCCGTCCGCGGTGGCGGGCCGGATCAGGTCGCCGCGCAGGACGACGCCGTCGTCCATCACGATCTTCAGGTCCTTGGTGGTGACCGACTGGGCGTACCTCGCCGGCCGCGGCTTCCACGCGGACCGCGCGGCGGGTGCGGCAGCGGGGACGGCGGACGCGGCGCCACGGTCGACGGCGACGGGTCCGGCCGGGAGGGTCGACGCCACGGTGGCCTCGGCGCCCGCGGACAGCAGGGTGGTGACGACGAGCGCGGCGCTGGCGGCAGCGCCCGCGGCACGGAGGACGTGGCGGTTCATGGGGTCTCCCTCTCCCGGTGGTTCGCTGGCCCAACGAGCGAGGTGGTACTCCGGTCACGGCAGCGTGTCACACCGCGTGCCCCGGCTCAACCCAGGCCGAGCAGCTCCGTCGAGCGCTCGCGCATCTCCACCTTGCGGATCTTGCCCGTCACCGTCATCGGGAACTCCTCGACGAGCAGCACGTAGCGCGGGATCTTGTAGTGCGCGAGCCGGCCCTCGGCGTACGCACGGACGGCGGCTGCGTCGAGCGGCGCCGCACCGGGCCGCAGCCGGATCCAGGCGCACAGCTCCTCGCCGTAGCGCTCGTCGGGGACGCCGATCACCTGCACGTCCTCGATGTCGGGGTGGGCATAGAGGAACTCCTCGATCTCGCGGGGATAGATGTTCTCGCCGCCGCGGATGACCATGTCCTTGATCCGCCCGACGATGGTGCAGTAGCCGTCCTCCCGCATCACCGCCAGGTCGCCGGTGTGCATCCACCCGTCAGCGTCGATGGCCTCGGCGGTCCGGGCCTCGTCCTCCCAGTAGCCGAGCATCACCGAGTAGCCGCGGGTGCAGAACTCCCCTGCCTCGCCCCGAGGCACCGGCTCGCCGGTCACGGGGTCGACCACCTTGATCTCGACGTGCGGGGCGGCCCGCCCGATCGTCGCCGTACGACGCTCGAGGTCGTCGTCGGGGCGCGTCTGGCAGCTCACCGGGCTGGTCTCGGTCATGCCGTAGGCGATGCCGACCTCCGCCATGTGCATGTCGTCGATGCACCGCTTCATCACCTCGACCGGGCAGATCGACCCCGCCATGATGCCGGTGCGCAGGCTGCTGACGTCGTGGTCGGCGAACTCGGGGGCGCTCTGCATCGCGATGAACATCGTGGGAACGCCGTAGACCCCCGTGCAGCGCTCGTCCTGGATCGCCCGCAGGGTCGACACCGGGTCGAAGCCGGCCGCGGGGATCACCATCGTCGCGCCGTGGGTGACGCACCCGAGGTTGGCCATCACCATCCCGAAGCAGTGGTAGAAGGGCACCGGGATGCAGAGCCGGTCGATCTCGCTGAAGTCGATCAGCTCGGTGACGAAGAAGCCGTTGTTGAGGATGTTGCGATGGCTGAGGGTGGCGCCCTTGGGACGGCCGGTGGTGCCGCTCGTGTACTGGATGTTGATCGGGTCGCCGGGCGCGAGCTGCGCCTCACGCTCGGTGAGCGCCTCCTCAGGCAGCGTCGTCCCGGCGGCGAGGAGGTCGGTCCAGTCCTCGGTGTCGCAGAACAGCACGTCCTCCAGCCCCGGCACCTGGCCCTCGGACCGCACCTGCTCGAGCATCCCGCGGTAGTCGCTGGTCTTGAAGTTGGTGGCCGCGATCATCAGCCGCAAACCGGACTGGTTGACCGCGTAGGCCAGCTCGTGGGTGCGGTAGGACGGGTTGACGTTGACCAGGATCGCGCCGGCCCGGGCGGAGGCGAGCTGCACGATCGTCCACTCCGCACAATTGGGCGCCCACATCCCGATCCGGTCGCCGGCGGCGATGCCCCGGGCGATCAGGCCACGGGCCGCGGCGTCGACGACCTCGTCGAGCTCACGCCACGTCCAGCGCCGCCCCGTCGCGACCTCGACCAGCGCCTCCCGGTCCGGCCAGCGCGCCACGGTCCGGGCCAGGTTGGCCCCGATCGTCTCGTCCAGCAGCGGTGTGGTGGTCTCCCCGGCGGCGTACGACAGCTCGGTCATGCAGCCATCGTGCCTCGTCCGTGACCGCGATCACAGTGCCCCGCTCGGGGTAGTCCCTGCCCAAAAGCACCGTCCGAGGTCGGATTTCGGTGCTTTTGGGCAGGGACTACCCCGAAACGGTCAGAGGTCGAAGAGCGAGTCCGTGGCGTTGATGTCGACGTCGGTGCGCGGCTCGTTCGTCGCGCCCGAGGAGGCCGCGGGGGTGGCCGTGGCCTTCGTCGGCTCGGGCTCGGGCTCGGACTCAGCAGCAGC
>NZ_STGW01000014.1:92465-98532 GCF_004912195.1 Nocardioides caeni | reverse complement strand
CTCGGGCTCGGGCTCGGGCTCGGGCTCGGGCTCGGGCTCGGCGGCAGCCTCCGGCTCCGGCTCCGGCTCCGGCTCCGGCTCGGCAGCAGCCGCGGGCTCGGGCTCCGGCTCCGGCTCAGCAGCAGCCTCGGGCTCAGTCACCTCGGGCTCCGGGGTGGGCTCAGCCGGGGCAACAGCAGCCGGGGCTGCGGCGACCGCGCCCTCCGGGGCGGCCAGGTCGAACAGCGAGTCGAGGGTGTTGAGGTCCACGTCGGTCGCGGGCTGGCTGGCTGCGCCACTCGAGGCCGGGGCCGTGGGTGCCGCGTTGTTGCGGTCCGCACCGGGGTCTCGTGACGCCCGCTCCTCCGTCGCGGCGTCCTCGGCCACCGGAGCCGGCTCGGGCTCGGCGGCCGGGGCGGACTCGGCCTCCGGCGCCTCCTCGGCCGGGGCGAGGTCGAACAGCGACCCGCCCGCACCGAGGTCGACCGTCGGCTTGTCCTCGGCCGGCTTGGTCTCGGCCGGCTTCTCTGCGGCGGCCGCGGGCTCGGCCGGCTCCTTCGCTGCGGGCTGTGCCGCGGACTTCTCCGCGGCAGGCGCCGGAGCGGAGTCGAACAGCGACCCGCCCTCATCGAAGAGCGACCCACCCTCGGCAGGCTTCTCGGCCGCGGGGGCAGGCGCCTCCTCCTTCGCGGCCGGCTCGTCGAACATCGAGCCGGCGTCGTCGCACAGCGAGCCACCGGAGGCAGCCGGCTTCTCCGCGGGCTTCTCGGTCGCCTCGTCGGCGGGCTTCCCGGCCGGTGCGTCCCCGAACATCGACGACGGGTCGTCGAACATCGAGGAGCCGCCCGAGGCCTTGGCCCCGGGGCCGACGTCCTCGGTCGCGACGACCGTGTCGTCGGTGATGGTGACGTCGCCGGCCTCGGGCTTGGCGTCGGTCGCTGCGCTCCCCGCCTGCTTCGCATCTGCCTTGGTCGCGACGTCCTGCTTCGCCTCGGCAGCCTTCGCCTCGGCGGCCTTCGCCTCCTCCGCAGCCTTGGCGGCCTTGGCCTTGGCGGCCTTCGCCTCCGCGTCGGCGGCCTTGGCGGCCTTGAGGTCGGCCAGCGGCGTACCCTCGCCCGGCGCGAGCTTGGTGGCCTGCTCGCCCTTCACGGACGCGAGGAGCATCTGCGCGACGTCGAGGACCTCGACCTCCTCGCGGGCGTCGGCGTCGGCCTGCAGCTTGGTCAGGCCGTCGGACAGCATCACGCGACAGAACGGGCAGCCGACGGCGATCTGGTCGGCACCGGTGCCGACCGCCTCGGTCGTCCGGTTGACGTTGATCCGCTCGCCGATCGTCTCCTCCATCCACATGCGGGCACCACCGGCGCCACAGCAGAAGGACTTCTCGGAGTTGCGCTCCATCTCGGCGAGCTCGGCGCCCGGGAGGATCTGGAGCAGGTCGCGCGGCGGCGTGTAGACCTGATTGTGACGGCCCAGGAAGCACGGGTCGTGGTAGGTGATCTTGCGGTTGTGAGCACCGGCGCCGTCGGCGACCGGGGTCAGCTTGCCCTCGCGCACGAGCCGGTTGAGGAGCTGCGTGTGGTGGATGACCTCGAGCTCGATGCCCAGCTCGCGGTACTCGTTCTTGAGAGTGTTCATGCAGTGCGGGCAGGTCGAGACGACCTGCTTCGCCTTGGCCTCGGTGAGGACCTCGATGTTCTGCTGGGCGAGGCCCTGGAAGACGAACTCGTTGCCGGCCCGGCGGGCGGAGTCACCGGTGCAGGTCTCGCCGTTGCCGAGGACACCGAAGGAGACGCCGGCGATGTCCAGCAACTCCGCGACGGCCCGGGTGGTCTTCTTGGCGCGGTCCTCGTAGGCGCCGGCGCAGCCGACCCAGAAGAGCCAGTCGACGGACTCGAGGTCCTCGATCTGGTCACCGACGACCTTGACCTCGAAGTCGAGGTCCTTCGCCCAGTCGAGGCGAGCCGTGGGCGACATGTTCCACGGGTTGCCCTTGTTCTCCAGCCCCTTGAAGAGACCGTTGAGCTCGGAGGGGAAGTTCGACTCCACGAGGACCTGGTAGCGCCGCATGTCGACGAAGTGGTCGACGTGCTCGATGTCGACCGGGCACTGCTGGACGCACGCACCGCAGTTGGTGCAGGCCCACAGGGCGTCCTCGTCGACGACGAAGTCGCCGCCCTCGGGGTTGTAGAAGTAGTCGAGGACGCCGTCGGCCTGGTCGTGCTCCGTCTTGCCGACCAGGGCGCGCTGCTCGGCGCCGCCGGCGACGGCGTACGCCTCCTCGCGCATCGCCATCATCATCAGCTTCGGGGAGAGCGGCTTCTCGGTGTTCCACGCCGGGCACTGCGACTGGCATCGGCCGCACTCGGTGCACGTGGTGAAGTCGAGGATGTCCTTCCAGGAGAAGTCCCAGATGGACCCGACACCGAGGACGTCGTCCTCGTCGAGATCGTCGACGTCGTCGAGCGTGATCGGCTTGCCGCCCGAGGTCAGCGGCTTGACGGCGCCGAGCGCCGTGCCGCCCGTCTCCTCGCGCTTGAACCAGATGTTGAACCACGCGGTGAACCGGTGCCATGCGACACCCATCGTGAGGTTCGTCGAGATCACGATCAGCCAGATCATCGCGGAGGTGATCTTGAACATCGCGATGAAGAAGATGATGTTCTTCAGTGCGTCGACGTCGTCCTTGGGATAGAGCTCACCGACGTACTGCGAGATCGGGAAGTGCGCTCCGGTCGCGTGGTGGTCGCCCTCGGCGTGCAGCAGGTTGTGCTCGGCACCGCGGATGAAGAGGATCGCCGAGCTCTCGAGCAGCACCATCGCCTCGACGAAGAACGCCTGCCACTGCGTCGATCCGAAGAACCGGCTCCGGCGGCCGAGCTTCTTCGGCTGGTGGCTGAGCCGGTACCAGATCAGCGGGATGATCGCGAGCGTGCCGAGGAGTCCCAGGATCTCGGCGGACCACTCGTAGACGACCCACTCGCCGATGATCGGGATGACGAAGTGCGGGTCGAACAGCTGGGGGAACGCCGCGGCGACCGCGGTCGAGAGGAAGAGGAACGCGGCGAACGCGAACCAGTGCAGCGCGCCGACCCAGGTCCACTGCAGCATGCGGGTGTGGAGGAAGGTCTCCTTCAGCATGGTGACGGTGCGGCCGACCGGGTTGCCGGTGCGGCCCGGGGCCGGCTGGCCCTTGCGGATGACGCCGAGCATCGCGACGACCGCGCGTCCGGTGAGGGCGATGGCCACCACCGAGATGGTCAGCGAAACGACGATCGCAACGGTCTGCATCAGCGATTCTCCACTCGTCTGCAGGATCAGGGGACGCACGGGGCGCGGGGCGAGCCTATGACCAACCGTGGCGACGACGAACCCAAGGCAAGCCTTACCCGGACCGCCGTGTCACCGCGCTCGGGAGCGCACCGACTGAATCCTACCCGTTGGTAACTTGCGCGTGCCGTGACGAAGGCCTCACGAGAACCGCAGGCTGGTGACCCGCCCTGCCGCGGAGAGCGTGGCGGTGACCTTCACCTTCGGCCTCACCGCGCCCTTTGCGCAGAACGTGAAGGTGCGTCCGAGTCGTTGATAGGGCTGTCCGACGGCCTGCATGACCGCCCGGCCGGTCATGCCCTCACGCACCAGCGCCCGGACCCGGCCGACGCCGAGGCGCAGCCGCGGGTTGCGGCACGAGTCGGCCGCGATCCCGTCGGCCCGCTCCCACATCTGCAGGTAGGCCTCGGCACCCCGGGCCATGTCGTCGACGATCTTCGCGCCGTCGCCCCGGTGCTGGGACTCCGCGATCAGCCGCAGGTCCTCGACCCAGTCGGGGTAGAGACCGTATTGCGCGACGCCGTCGACGTTGATGTCCCAGGTGCGCTGCCCGGCCTTCTGCTTACCGATCCGCACGCCACCGAGTCCGGTGAAGGGATAGCGGACCGGGTTGGGGACGTCGGAGCCGCGCGGGTTGCCCTGGGCTCCGAGACCGTTGATGTCGGCGCCGAACCCGAAGCCGAAGTAGAAGCGCGGATCCGCCCAGCCGAGGTGGCGGCGCCACTTCTCGACGAAGCCGGTCGAGTCCCCGGCGTACGGCGTGATGAACCCGCCGGCCTCGTAGATCCGCGGGTAGGTGTCGGGCGTCGACCACGAGTGGCTGGAGATGACGCCCGGGTAGCCGAGGTCGTCGATGACGTCCATGGACGCCGCCCGCGCCTTCACCGAGAGGTGGTCGGGGTCGAAGATCATGTTGCGCTGCGCGAGGCCCTCGATCGTGTGCACACCGAGCTCGGTCAGCCCGCGCTTGTTGCAGTGGGCCGGCTGCGGATAGAGCGGCAGCGCGGGCAGGAGGCCGAGGATCTGGCCGATCGCGCCGAACAGCGCGTCCTGCTGGCCGGCCGTGATGTCGGGCAGCGTGACCTGCGGGTTGTCGGCCGACTCGCCGTCCGCCGGCTCACAGTGCTCCATGCGCCAGAACGATCCCGTCTCGAGGAAGTTGGCCGCATTGATCACCACGCCGACCTCGCCGGCGTCACCGGCGACGCCCGCCAGCGCGTTGTCGAACTTGTTGACGAGCTCCATCTGGCGCACGCCGAGCGCGTGCATCTCGTCCAGGTTGGCGTCGATCTCGGCCTCGTTGCACGCCGGTAGGTCCTGGCCGAGCACCGACTTGTAGGTGCAGCCGAACGGGATGGAGGTCTCGATCCCCATCACGACCGCCATCTTGCCGCTGTTGATGACCCGGCGGGCCTCGTAGGGCGAGGTGACGATCCGGTAGAAGCCCTTGCCCGGCCCACCGAACTGAGCGTCGATGTAGTCCTGCATCACCCGCATGTCCTTGGCCTGCAGGCGGATGGAGGTCATGTCGTCGCACGAGTTGCGCTTGAGCGGATAGACCTCGCAGAGCTTGTTGTTCTCCACGAGCAGGTTGACGAACAGCCGCTGCCCTCCACGCCAGGCCCGCTCGAGCCAGCGCCAGTAAGTGCCCTCGTGGGTCAGCGACTCCGGCGCCGGCCAGTCCTTGAAGGTGGGCCAGCCAACCGGATCGTGCGCGGCCTCGCCCGACAGCACGGCCTCGAGGAGCGCGCCCCTGCCGCCGGTGAGGGTGTGGTCGACGCAGTCCTGCAGGGCGTGCGGAGCGCCGTACTCGTGCCAGGGACGACCGCAGTGCACGCTGCCGCCGAGGAACTCGAAGGCCATGCCGTGGGTGTGGGCGTCGACGAAGCCGCGCACCTCCTGGAAGCTGCTGATGCCGGCGAACGGGTCGCCGGCGACGTTCACCTGCGCCTCGGGGTACGACGGACAGCCGGTCGCCGTGCGCAGCGCGAAGGTCGTGCCCGACCCCTTGACCAGCTGGCCGCCGACGACGGTGAGCACCTTGCCGGCGCCCACGTCGAACCGGAAGCCGTTGCCGGAGCGGGTGACGGTCCAGTCGGCGGCCGCGCTGGGCTTGGCGACGGTGGCGACGGTGTTGCCGGACATGGCGAGCTCGCCCTGGGGGGTGTGCAGCAGGTAACCACCGAGCCGCGTGGCCTTGAAGTAGTAGGGCCCGAAGGTCCGGCCGGAGGCCCGCAGCGTGTAGCAACCGCCGGCCATGGCGTAGCGGTTGGCAGGGACGGTGGTGCGGGTGGGATAGGCCGCGACCTTCCTCAACGTCGGGTCGGGCAGGGCTCGCTGGCGGTCGACCGCCGCCTCGGCAGCCGCGCGGTCGACCGCGGTGGTCGGGTCGATCGCGGTCTCGTCGACGCTCAGCCCGCGCGAGACGTCGTTCTTGGTGGCCGGATCGTTGTGGCTGTGCGGCGCAAGGAGCGCGTCGTCGTGGGGCACGCCGCGCTCGGACTTGAGCTGCTCGTTGGCCGCGGCGAGCGTCAGCTGGCCGCCACCGGAGCCGGGCAGCAGGACAGCGGTGGCGACCACGACTGTCGCCACCAGAAGCGACAGGACCACCCGTCGACGATCGTCAGGTCGTTCGTCCGTCCCAGGCATGGCCGCTCCTCCGCTCTCCGGGCGCCGGCGCCCTGCAGGTGACGCCGGTCACCCTTCAACGAGCGAGCATGCCGAACGTGATGGGAAAAGTGAACCCCTGTCACGTTTG
>NZ_STGW01000014.1:0-92358 GCF_004912195.1 Nocardioides caeni | reverse complement strand
GTGAGCTGGAGGATGCCGGCAGCCACCGTCGCACCCCCCAGGGCCACGCCAACGAGGACCAGCACCAGGGCGATCACGGCGAGGCGAGCGACCGCCGCACCGGCGACGGAAGGCCCGCCCCACAGCGAGGCGACCTCCCCCTCGTCGAACGGCAGGCTCGAGCCGACGAGCAGCGTCCCCACGACGACGGCGTTGAGCACGGCAGGCCCCGCGGAGTCGCGCATCTCAGACGAACCCGAGAAGGGTCTTCAACGCCTCGTTCGACCAGGAGTCCGTCTGCTGGAACAGCTGGTGCGCCGCGATCAGGTCGTCGCGGCCGTCCGTCAGGTCGTTGCCGATCTGGCGCAGCCTCGTGATCACCAGCTCCTGCCCCTCGCGCAGGGTGTCGAAGGGGTTCGTCAGGGTGCTCGACCGGGCGAACAGCCCGCTGTGGAGCGCGATGTCGGGGATCGGTGCCTTGGCGTGCCGGGACAGGTCGAGCAGCGCGCTCTTGGTCTCCTCGATCTCCTGGTCGCTGATCGAGACCATCCCGACCGCGTCGCCCTCGACCGCCGGGGACAACGCGGAGCGGGTGTCATCCTCCAGCGAGGTCGTGATGTCGGCGCACACCCGCACCAGCTCGCCCATGCCCTCGTTGAAGTCGTCGGTGAACTCCTCGAGACCACCGTGCCCACCGACCCAGCTGTTGTGGACGTCGACCGGCCGCTCACCGGAGAACGAGTACGACGTGCCGCTCGACGAGCCGTAGGCCTCCTTCGCGCCGCCGATGGCGCCCTTGACGACATCGACGACACCGCCCCCGGGCAGCACGCTGGTGACGAGTCCGAGCGTGTCCCACGCCGCCGAACCCGAGCCACTGCCCCCCGGCTTGGCGCCACGGAGAGTGTCGCGCAGGGCCTTGACCAGGTCGAGGATGCTGGCCTTCGCACGGTTGATGGCATTGGCGTCCGCGGCCCCGACGCCGGCGACGTCGATCAACCGGTGGCGGAGGTTGTGGCTGAGGATCTCCCGCGTGGCGCCGTACTTGTCATAGAAGGCGTTGAACGTGCGGCCGTAGTTGGAGCCGGTGTCGTCCCGCTCGACGTCCTTGAGCCAGGTGTCGAGATCGGGCACCACGTCGAGATCGGGGTCCTCCCAGTTGATCTGCCAGGCGCTCTCGAGCATCGTCTCGCACGCGAGGACGAGGTCACCCTCCTCCGGCAGCGAGCGCCACGGCGCCAGCCAGTCGCGGAGGATCTTGCCGTAGTTCTCGTACTCCTGCTCCGCCTCGTCGATCGTCCAGTCGCTGACCTGCGCGCCATAGAGCGGATCGGGCGCATTGCCCGTCGTCGGCGAACGCCACTTGACGTGCGTCCCGGCGATGACGTCGCGCATGCACCAGCCGCCGTCGATGTCGCCGTAGCGGTCGATGTTGACGAGGATGCCGCTGAGCCAGTCGGCTCCCCAGTCCTCCATGCGCCAATGCACCCAGGCGTCGACATAGGCCTGGACGGCTTCTTCGGTGTAGGTCTCCAGCTGTGCGAGGTAGTCAGTCATCTGTGGTCCCGAGATCGATGATGGATGGCTCTTGACCTATTGCCGGACTCGGCCGTCCGGAAACCCGCGCAGTGACGGTGTCCGCTCACCCGCCGGCGGTCATGATGGCGTCATGGCACTTCCCCGGCACCGGACCCGTGCTGCCGTCATCGCCCTGGTGGGCACCGGCGCTCTCGCTGCCTGCGGTCCGGACGCCGGACTCCGGTCGGCCGAGCCGAGTCCACGCCCCGAGCCGACCGTCACCAGCACGCCGTCGGCCCACCCGCTTCCCGGTCCGTACGGCGTCGCCCGCAACGACCTGCGCGAGGACTCGGTCTATCCCGCCATCGGCGAGCCGGTCGTCGACGCGCTGCACTACGACCTCGACCTCACGTGGGTCCCCGACCGCGACCTGCTGATCGGGAGGGAGACCATCCTCTTCCGGGCCGCCGCGACGTCGACGACGATCCCCCTCGACCTCAGCAGCGAGCTCGAGGTCGCACGGGTCCGGCTGGACGGACGGCCGGTCGACTTCGAGCACACCGGGACGACTCTCGTCATCGAGCAGCCGGTGACCGCCGACGACGAACACCAGCTCACCCTGGCCTACGAGGGCACTCCGGCCCCGACGCCGGCGCCCAGCGAGCGCAGCGACTTCGAGCAGGGACTCGGCTGGAGCATCACCGACGAGCACGAGACCTGGACCCTGCAGGAGCCCTACGGCGCCTTCACCTGGTACGCCGTCAACGACCACCCCTCCGACAAGGCGCTCTATGACTTCGCCCTGACCGTCGACGAGCCGTGGTCGGGCGTCGCCAACGGCCAACTGGTCGACACCGTCCGCCGCGCAGGCAGCACGACCAGCCACTGGCACCTCGCGGAGCCCGCGGCGTCGTACCTCGTCACCGTGGCGTTCGGCGACTTCCAGCACACCGATCTGACCTCGGCGAGCGGCGTGCCGCTCCAGGTGTGGACCGATGTCGATGGCGAGGCACTGCCCGGCGAGACGGCCTATCTGCCGGAGGCGGTGGACTGGGTGGAAGGCATCCTCGGCCCCTATCCGTTCGACAGCCTCGGGATCCTCGTCGTCGACAACACCAGCGGCATGGAGACCCAGACCATGATCACGCTGGGCGACACGGCCTACAGCCTGTCGGCGGCCACGATCGTCCACGAGGTCGTGCACCAGTGGTACGGCGACACGGTCACCCCCGACGACTGGTCCGACGTGTGGATGAACGAGGGCATGGCGATGTATCTCCAGGGCGTCTGGGAGGCCGAGCAGGAGGGCACGAGCGTCGAGGAGAAGATGGACGGCTGGGCGGAGTTCGAGCCCGACCTGCGCGCCGATGCGGGTCCGCCCGGTGCCTACGACCCGGAGAAGTTCGGCTCCAGCAACGTCTACTACGGCCCGGCGCTGATGTGGCAGTCGTTGCGTGAGCGGATCGGCGACGACGCCTTCTTCGAGGTGCTGCGCGAGTGGCCTGCCGCGCGGGCCAACGGCACGGCCGACCGCACGGACCTCCGCGACTGGATCGAGGACACGACGGGCGAGGAACTGTCGGCGTTCTTCGACGACTGGCTGCTCTCCGAGGAGTCGCCAGCGGACGACTGATGCCTACTCGGCGGCGGAGGACTGCTCGTAGAGGCAGGTGAAGGTGATCGTGAACAGGTCGGCGAGCACCGTGGCGTCGGGGTTGCCCCCACCGCTCTCGTTGAACTCCAGGTCGTCGTCGAGCAGGCCGGCATCCTGCAGCCCGTCGATGCCGTGCTTCTCGACCAGGCCGCGGGCGGTGCAGTCCGCGCCCGCTGCGTCGAGCTCGCCGTCGGCCTCGAGCGCTGCCGCGATGTTGGCGATCGCGGTCTCCTCCTCCTCGGAGCCGGTGAACCCCCGGGGACTGGTCTGCCCACTCGGGGAGGCCGAGCCGGACTCCTGACCGGAGCCGCTGCTCGACGGCACCGGGTCGCTTCCGGCCTCCGGATCGTCGTCGCCGCGGCCGATCAGCACGACGGCCAGGACCGTCAGGACGACGAGAGCGACCACCACCGACAGGACAGCGGCGACGACGCCGGCGCGCCACCGGCCGGGCGATCCGGACATCGCGAGGACGGAGCGGAGGTCGTCGCGCACCGCGGCCGCCGTCGGATAGCGCTGGCCGGGGTTCTTCGCCAAGGCCGTCGCCAGCACCCGGTTGAGCTCGCGATCGGCGGCCGTGCGAGCCGGCAACTGCGGGATCGGGCCGTGCACGTGGGCATCGACCACCTGGAAGTCCGAGGTCCCGGAGTACGGCGCCTGGCCGGTCAGGGTCGCCCAGAGCAGGCAGCCGAGCGAGTAGACGTCGCTCGCCGGCCCTGCGGGCGCGCCCTGGTGCAGCTCGGGCGCCATGTAGGTCGGCGTACCGGCGACGACGGGACCCGAGGCGCTGATGATCGTGTGCGGGCCGCCGACCTGCCGCGCGATACCGAAGTCGGCGAGATAGGCCACGGTGTCGGTGCCACGTTGGCGCAGCAGCACGTTGGCTGGCTTGATGTCGCGGTGGACCAGACCCACGCGATGCGCCTCGGACAGGCCGTCGGCCACCTGGGCGATCAGCTCGACCGCCATGGCGGTCGGCGGCGGGCCGTGCCGCCGCAGCATCGTCCCCAGGTCGCCGTCGGGGATCAGCTGGCTGGCGATGTAGAGCCGGCCGTCGGCCTGCCCGTGGGAGAAGACCTGCACCACGTGCGGCGAGTCGAGGGAGGCCTGCGCCTGGGCCTCGCGGACGAACCGCGACCGGAACTCGGGGTCGCCGGCGAGCGGGATCGCGATGACCTTGAGCGCCACGTTGCGGTGCAGCGTCGTGTCGACGGCCTCATAGACGGTGCCCATGCCGCCGCGCCCGAGCTCACGCACGATCCGGTAGGGACCGATCTGGTCGCCCGGGGCCGGGGCGCCGAGATGTGGGGGCTGGGACACGGGACCGTTTCTACCCCGATCCGCTCCCCCGACGCGAACCGTCCTCCACCGATGTCGCCGGCACGTCAGAAGAGCAGGGCCGTGCCCGGGTCCTGGAGGATGCCGGCGACGTCGGCGAGGAACCGCGAGCCCGTCGCACCGTCGATGTGCCGGTGGTCGAAGGACAGCGACAACGTCATCACCTGCCGTGGCACCACCTGGTCGCCCACCACCCACGGCTGGGGCTTGATGGCGCCCAGGCACAGGATCGCGGACTCGCCGGGGTTGATGATCGGTGTGCCGCCGTCGACGCCGAACACGCCGACGTTGGTGATCGTGAAGGTGCCACCGGCGAGGTCCGCCGGCGGAGTGCGCCCCTCACGCGCGAGCGCCGTGAGCGACTCGAGGGCCGCGGCGAGCTCGACGAGGGAGAGCCCGTCGGCGTCCTTGACGTTGGGCACGACCAGACCGCGCGGGGTGGCGGCAGCGAAGCCGAGGTGGACGTAGTCCTTGACCACGACCTGCTGGGCCGCCTCGTCCCAGCTGGAGTTGATCAGTGGGGTGCGGCGCATCGCGAGCACGCAGGCGCGCGCAGCCACCAGCAGGGGGCTGACCTTGATGTCGGCGAACTCCCGCCGACCGCGCAGGCGCTCGACGAGCTCGACGGTCGCGGTCGCGTCGAAGGTCAGCCACTCGGTGACGTGCGGCGCCGTGAACGCCGAGGCGACCATCGCGGCTGCCATCTGCTTGCGGACGCCCTTGACCGGCTCGCGGGTCTCCCTGGTTGCCCCGACACCGGTGGTTTCGAGGCTCGTCGCTGGGGCTCCTCGCACCTCGACCGCCGGAGGGCCTGCCGGAGCGACCGACGTGGAGCCGGCGGCGGCGAGGACGTCCTCCTTGCTGACGGTGCCCCGCGGACCGGTCGGGACGACGCTGGCGAGGTTGATGCCGAGGTCACGCGCGAGCCGGCGTACGAGAGGCTTGGCGAGGGCACGGGCGACATGGGCGGGGGGTGCGGTGGTTTCGAGGCCACTCGCTGGCGCTCGCGGCACCTCAACCACCGACGTTTCCTTGCGGGGGCGGCGCTTCAACGCCCGCTGCTTCGGGCCGTAGCCGACGAGCGTCGCCTGGCCGACGGGCGGGACGTTGGTGTCGATGATCTCCGGGCCCGGCCGCTGATCGGACCCCGCGCCCTCCGTCCCACCTCGCCCAGCCTCTTCTCCCACTTCGCGGTCGCCGATGCGGATGATCGGGGTGCCGACCTCGACGGTCTCGCCCTCGGCGACGAGGAGCGCGAGCACCTCGCCGGCGTACGGCGAGGGCAGCTCGACGATCGACTTGGCGGTCTCGATCTCCACCACCACGTCGTTGATGGCGACGGTGTCGCCGACCTTGACCCGCCACACCACGATCTCTGCCTCGGTGAGGCCTTCGCCGACGTCGGGCAGCTTGAACTCGGAGGCCACTGCTTGCGGCATCACACTCGTCATCGTTCCTCCTCAGAACCCGAAGGTCCGGTCGACGGCGTCGAGCACCCGGTCCAGGTCGGGCAACCAGGCCTCCTCGATGCGGGCCGGCGGATAGGGCGTGTCATAGCCGCCCACCCGCAGGACCGGGGCCTCCAGGGCGTGGAAGCACTCCTCGGTGACCCGGGCGGCGATCTCCGCGCCGAGGCCGAGGGTCAGGTGCGCCTCGTGGACGACCACGAGACGGCCGGTGCGCCGGACCGACTCGATGACCGGGACCAGGTCGAGCGGCGAGAGGGTGCGCAGGTCGATGACCTCCAGCGACCGGCCCTCCTCGGCGGCGACGGGGGCGGCGTCGAGGCACGTCGAGACCGTCGGTCCGTAGGCGACCAGGGTGGCGTCGGAGCCGGGGCGGACGACCCGCGACTGCCACAGCGGCGCCGGGTCGGCGTCGGTGTCCACGTCGGCCTTCGTCGAGTGGTAGAGCCGCTTCGGCTCGAGGAAGACCACCGGGTCGTCGGAGCGGATCGCCTGCTGGATCATCGCGTAGGCGTCGGCCGGGTTCGAGCACGCCACGACCTTCAGCCCCGGCGTGTGGACGAACTGCGCCTCGGGCGACTCCGAGTGGTGCTCGACGGCCCCGATGCCGCCGCCGAACGGGATCCGGATCACCATCGGGATCCGGATCCGGCCCTGGCTGCGGAAGTGGAGCTTGGCGACCTGGCACACGATCTGGTCGTAGGCGGGGTAGACGAAGCCGTCGAATTGGATCTCCACGACCGGGCGGTAGCCGCGCATCGCCAGGCCCACCGCGGTGCCGACGATGCCGGACTCGGCCAGCGGCGTGTCGATGACCCGGTCGTCGCCGAAGTCCTTCTTGAGCCCGTCGGTGATCCGGAAGACGCCGCCGAGGGTGCCGACGTCCTCCCCCATCACGACGACCTTCTCGTCGTCCTCCATCGACCGGCGCAGTCCGGCGTTGAGAGCCTTGGCCAGCGACATCGTGGTGATGCTCATGCCGTCACCTCCTCGAAGGACGCAACGTGGGCGTCGTACGACGCCTGCTGGGCCGCGAGCTCGGCCGTCTGCTCGGCGTGGACGGCGTCGAACACGTCGTGGAGCGAGGGGTCCGGGAGCGCATGGCACTCGCGGCGCATGCGCTCACCCAGCTCGTCGGCGTCGGCCGCGACCTGCTCGACGAAGCCGTCGTCGGCGAGGCCGTTGCGGCGCAGGTAGGCCTCGACCCGCGCGATCGGGTCCTTGAGCTTCCAGCGCTCGACGTCGTCGGTCAGCCGGTAGCGCGTGGGGTCGTCGGTCGTGGTGTGGGCGCCCATCCGGTAGGTGTAGGCCTCGATCAGGGTCGGGCCCTGACCGTCGCGCGCGCGCTGGAGGGCGGCCCGGGTGACGGCGTAGGTCGCCAGCACGTCGTTGCCGTCGACCCGGACACCGGGGAAGCCGAAGCCCTGGGCACGGCGATAGAGCGGGATCCGCGACTGCCGCTCGAACGGCTCGGAGATGGCCCACTGGTTGTTCTGGCAGAAGAACACCACCGGGGCGTTGTAGGAGGCCGCGAACACGAAGGCCTCGTTGACGTCGCCCTGTGAGGAGGCGCCGTCGCCGAAGTGGGCGACGACGGCCGTGTCGCGATCGGGATCTCCGGTGCCGACGGCGCCGTCGCGCTGGACGCCCATGGCATAGCCGGTCGCGTGGAGGGTCTGGGCCCCGATCACGATCGTGTAGAGCCCGAAGTTGTGCTCGGCGGGGTCCCAGCTGCCCTGGTCGACACCGCGGAAGAGGGCGAGGAGGCGGACCGGGTCGACGCCGCGGCACCACGCGACGCCGTGCTCGCGATAGGTCGGGAAGACGAAGTCCTGGGGACGCAGGGCGCGCCCGGCGCCGATCTGGGCGGCCTCCTGGCCGAGCAGCTGCGCCCAGAGGCCGAGCTCACCGTGGCGCTGCAGCGCGGTCGCCTCGATGTCGAGCCGGCGGACCAGCACCATGTCGCGATAGAACGCGCGCACCTGGTCGGCGCTGAAGTCGAGGTCGAAGGTGGGGTGGTGGACCCGCTCCCCCTCCGGCGTCAGGAGCTGGACGAGCTCAGGGTCGGTGTCCTGCGCGGGCGCAGGTCCGAAGACGGGGTCGGTCATGGCCACTCCTCACACCCTCGCCGGCGGGGTCTCCGCGGCTCGGCTGAATCGGTCGTCGGTCCGGATCTCCCCCCAGGGATGGCGGAGGGATGTGACCCGGACCACAGTCAGGTTCACGATACCCGCCGCCGGGGCGTGAGGAGCAAATGGCGCTCGTCACGCCCCGGTGCTGGAGCTGCGTCCAGCGGGTGCTTCGGTCGTTCAGTTGGTCGATCAGTTGGTCGATCAGTTGTAGGAGAACTCGTTGACGAGCCAGTAGCCCGACGTGCCGTCGAGGTTCCACGTGCAGGTGTAGGTCTCGCCGGAGTCGGCGATGTAGAGCTCACCGGTCAGCACGGCGGTGGTGCCGATGATCGTCGGGTCGTCGAAGGTGTATTCCGCGCTCGACATGTCGGGGGCGTCCGGCAGCGTCTCGCAGCCCGACCCGTACTCGTTCTGGTACCAGGTCGTGGTCGAGTAGCTCTCCATCAGGCTGCAGTTGCCCTCGATGTAGGCGTCGGTGAACTCCTCGGCCGTGGTCGTCGGCTCACCGAAGACCTCGCTGCCGGGGTCGGTCACGTCGGAGGTCTCGAAGGAGGGATCGTCCGACGGCTCGTCCGAGGCATCGCTCGAGCCACCCTCGGACGGGTCGTCGCTGCTGCTCGTCTCCGAGGAGTCGTCGCTCGCCCTGTTGTCGTCGTCTCCGTCGTCGTCACGGAGGATGAAGAACAGCGAGATGCCCGCGATCAGCACCAGGACGGCGACCGCGGCGATGATCCCGATGACGAGGCCCTTCTTGCTGCCACCACCACCAGCCGGGGGTGCGGGGAAGCCGGGCCCACCCGGCCCGCCGGGGCCGCCGGGGTAGCCGCCCCCGGGATAGCCGCCGCCGTAGCCGCCCTGGGCGGGCGGGGGCGCCACCGGGTAGCCGCCGGAGGGCTGCTGGGGTTGGGGCGGATAGCCGCCTCCACCGTACGGCGCCGGGGGCGGTCCCGCCCCCGGCGCGACCTGCGTCGCAGGCTGCTCGCCCGGCTGGCCCGGGCCCGGAAAGTTGCTCACAGGCGCAGCCTAGAGACCGGATCCGCTGGAGGTGTCACGTTCACGCAAACACGCCGTGACACCCCAGCGCCGATCCTTGCTCAGAAGTCGTAGTAGTCGCCGTAGTTGCCGCAGTCGTAGTCGGAGTCCTTGTCGTACCCCTCGATCGCGACCTTCCAGTCACCGTCCTCCTTGCACAGGAGCAGGTCACCGTCCTCCTCGCTGGTGAGGTCGTCCTTGTCGGCGCCGCAGTCCTCGGCCTTGTCCTCGTCGCCGGTGTACTCGAACGTCGCCTCGTACTCGACGATCGCCTCGTCGCCGTCCTCCTCGACGTCACCGATCTCCACGTCGTACTTGATGTCGTCGTAGTACTGCTCGAACGTGACCTCGCAGTCGTCGTCGTCCGAGACCTCGTCGTCCTTGGAGTCCTCGAACTCGTCCTCGGCCTCCTCGGCGTACTCGTCACAGTCCTTGACGTCGTAGCTCTCGAGCAGCTGCTCCTGGTAGTCCTCGGCACGGAGCTCGCACTCGGCCTTGGGGTCCTCGCCGGGCTTCTGCGCCTTGAGGTAGTCCTCGGCAACGCTTCCGGGGCCCCCGCCGAGCACCTTGAACAGCACGAAGAGGAGCAGGATCACCAGCAGCAGGGCGCCCGCGGCGCCGCCGATGATGGCGAAGAGCTTGCCCTTGCCCCCACCTGAGCCACCGGTCCCGCCGGCGCCGGGCTGCGCCCACGACGGCTGTCCCGGCTGTCCCGGCTGGCCGTAGCCCGGCTGGCCGTAGCCCGCGCCCGCCGGCTGGCCGTAGGGAGCGCCGGCCGGCTGGCCGGCAGCCGGGGCGCCGTAGCCGCCCTGGGCCGGCTGGCCGGCGGCCGGGTCGAAGTTCGCCGCACGGTTGGGCGCGAAGACGGTGGCGTCCCCGGCCGAGGGACCGGGGTCGGCGGGCGCCGACGGGGTCGACGGGGCCGCACCTCCGGCGTCACCAGGTCCGGGCTGGACGTGGTCGGTCCACTGCGTGCCGTCCCACCAGCGCTGGCCGCCCTGGCCGTCGGGATACCAACCGGGAGGGGTCGAGGGCTGGTTCGGGTCAGACATGCGTGCTCCTTGGATCGGTTCTCGAGCGGCGGAGGGCCACTCCCGGCTGGTGAGCCTAGATGAGTGCGGCGCTGCGGATCAGTAGATCCCGTCGGAGTAGTCGTCGCCGTCGTCGTTGCCGTCGGCCGACTCCCCGTCGCAGTTCTCGCTGTAGTCCTCGTCGTAGTACGGGTCCTTGACGAACCACTCGTCGTCGGCGCGGCACAGCAGCATCGTGCCGTCGGACTCATAGGTCGTGTCGCCGTCGAACGCCTCCTCGAGGAAGGTGTCGTTGTCGCCGGAGTACTCGTAGGTCTCCTGCCAGTCGACGGTGGCGGAGTCGCCGTCCTCGACCGCGTCCTCCACCGTCACGGAGTAGTCGATGTCGTCGAGGATGTCGTCGTAGGACTCGTCGTACTCCTCGATGTAGTCGTCGTTGCGCTCGTCGACGTCCTCCTGGATGTTGTCCTGGTATTCGTCGCAGTCGTCGGCGTCCGCGTCCTCGAGCTCCTCGGAGCGCTCACTCTCCTCGGCGAGCTCGCAGATGGTGCCGTAGTCGCCCTCGAAGTTGGCGTTGAGGTAGGCCTCGGCGACCTCGACGGGGCTGCGCGGGCCGTCGGCGGCGTCCTTGTCCTTGGAGCCGCCGTCGCCGTCACCGCCCAGCAGCAACGCCAGGGCGACACCGCCCCCGACGAGCAGGACCACGACCGCCACGACGATGCCGATGATCAGGCCGGTGCGCTTCTTCTTCGGCGGCGTGCCGTAGCCGCCCCCGAAGCCGCCACCCGGACCACCCGGACCACCCGGACCAGCGAAGCCACCGCCTCCGCCGTAGGGCTGCGGGGCCGGTTGCTGGGGCGGCTGGGCGGGCTGGGTGTGGGACGTCCACTGGCTGCCGTCCCACCAGCGCTGGCCGCCCTGGCCGTCGGGATACCAGCCGGGCGGCGTCGATCCGGGGTTGTCATGGGACATGGTCACTCCTGGAAGTGCTCGGGCGGCCAACCGGCCGGGTGCGCGTGGTGCGCAGGGTGATCGTGCGGGTGGTGCTGGTGGCGGTCTCGCCGGGGCCACAGCGAGAGTCCGATGAGCACCATGCCCACGGGCAGGGCCCACAGAAACCCTCGGACGTACGACGGCAGCGAGGCCCCGAGCGCGTCGAGCATCACGCGTGCCAGCTCCTGCTGCCCCGTCGCGAGGCCGTCGACGACCCGGTCCTGCACCGGATCGGCCAGCACGAGCACGAGGCCGGCAGCCGCCGCGACGCCGACGAAGCCGAACCCCAGGGTCCGCAGTCGGCCGCGCCAGCCCGTGGCGACGAGAAGGGCGAGCGCGACCAACACCGCCCAGACGACGGGCGTCCAGCTCGCCACCGCGTGCGCGGTGCGATAGGTGGGGCCGGCGTCCGCGACCTTCGCACGCGCGACCACCGGCACCTCGAGCTGGATCTCGGGCACCAGGGTCGCCGGGAGGTTGAAGTCCTCGACGACCAGCAGCAGGACCTGGGCGACGAGGGGGCTGGCGTCGACGGTCAACGATCCGTCGACGGAGGCGTCCTCGTCCTCGAGCAGACCGATCACATCGCGGTGGAGGTCCTCGTTGGCCTGCCGCCAGAAGTCCGGGAAGCCGGGGCTCTCGACGACCTCGCGGGCCGCCGTCCGGGTCAGCTCGGCGAGCGCGTCGGGGATCAGCGCGGCCGGGACGTACTGCTCGAGCGCCGCCATCGCCGAGGACGCCGAGGCGTCCGCGAGCACTCGCCGGACATCGGGGTCGTCAGCGAGCGGCGCGACCGTGTCGACGTACTCCTGCCGGTCGTCGACACGGGTGGTGAGCCAGCTCGACCCGAGCGCCACCGGCGCGAGCAGGGTGGCGAGCACGACGAGGACGAACGCCGTCAGGTTCCGCACCGGATCAGCCCTCCCGGACCCTCAGTAGATCCCGTCCTCGTAACCACCGTCGGGCGAGTCGCCGTCGCAGTTCTCGCTGTAGTCCTCGTCGTAGTAGGCGTCGTGGACCTTCCAGTCCCCGTCCTCCTTGCAGAGAAGGACCGACGACTCCTCGTCCCAGGTCTCGTCGCCCTCGAGTGCCTCGTCGAGGAAGTCGTCGTTGTCGCCGGTGTATTCGTAGGACGTCTCGTACTCGACGATGGCCTCGTCGTCGCCGTTCTCGTCGACATCCTTGATCTCGAGCTCGCGGTCGATGTCGCCCATGAGGTCGTCGTACGTCAGGTCGTACTCGTCCTCGTACTCCTCGCTGTAGTCCTCGTCCTGCTGCGCGCGGTAGTCGGCGTACTCGTCGCAGTCGTCGAACTCGTCGCCGTCCTCGTCGCCGCTCTCGAAGACGTCGTCCTGCGCGTCCTCGGTCATGAGCTCGCAGACCTTGGCGTAGTCGCTCTCCCACTCGGCGTCGAGGTAGCTCTTGGCGACCGACTCGGGGTTGTTGCCGCCGAGCACCTTGAGCAGCACGACGAGCAGGATGACCACGAGCAGGACGGCCGCGATCGAGCCACCGATGATGGCGATCAGCTTGCCGTTGCCGCCCGACCCACCCTGGCCGCCCGCTGGCTGACCGTAGCCGGGCTGGCCGTAGCCCTGCTGCCCGTAGCCGGGCTGGCCGTAGCCGGGCTGGCCGTAGCCCTGCTGCCCGTAGCCCTGCTGGCCGTAGCCGCCCTGTCCGCCCTGTCCGCCCTGTCCGCCCTGGGCGAAGACGGTGGAGTCACCAGCGGCAGGAGCGCCGCCCGCGGCCGGCTGCGTGTGCTCGGTCCACTGCGTGCCGTCCCACCAGCGCTGGCCACCCTGGCCGTCGGGGTACCAACCGGGAGGAGTGGTGGGCTGGTTGGGGTCGGACATGGAGTTCTCCTCGAGCAGGACGCGCCGAAATGAGCGCGTGGATGGGCCGCATCATGCCACGCCCGACGCTCGCACCCGGACGCCTGGTGACGGCCACCACCTCGACGGGCTCGGCGTCGATCCGGCCCGGATCAGTGGCGCGAGGCCAGTCCCGCCACGAAGTCCAGCTTGTCGAGGACCGGGTCGGGGATGACGAACGGGTAGAGGTCGTCCTTGCCCATCGACCGGTTGATCTGGTTGAGCGCCACCGACAGCGGCACCCACACCGCACGCACCAGGTCGTGGAAGAGACTGAAGGCCTGCACGTCGACGGTGACCAGACCGTGGGCCGCCGCCGTCTCGCACGTGTCGCTGATGTGCAGGTAGTGGGCGAACGTCTCGGCGAAGTCCTCGAAGGGATGCATCGTCGCGTACGTCGTGATGTGGGACGACGCCCAGTCCGGAGGCGGCCCCTCGGAGTAGTGGCGGTCGATCGCGGCCTGGTAGTCGGCCTGCTCGTCACCGAAGAGCTCACGACAGCGGGCCAGCACCTCGGGACGGTCCGGGGTGACCAGCTGCGCCTGCAGGTAGTGGCCGACCTCGTGCCGGAGATGGCCCAGCAGAGTCCGGTAGGGCTCGCCCAGCTCCTGACGGATCCGCTCCCGGCGGGCGTCGTCGGACTCGGCAAGGTCGATCGTGATCACCCCGTCCGCGTGCCCGATCACCACGTCCTCGCCGGCCGCGCCGCTGCTCGACAGCATGTCGAAGACCAGCCCCGAGACGTCGAAGCCGAAGTGGTCGAGCTCGACCACCAGGTGCCTCTTGGCCGCCTCCGCGGCCGGGAACTGCGAGGTCCCCTCGAGATCGTCGTCCGCCGGTCGGGTGCGGGTCAGGTCGCAGGCCTCGCACTGGCCGCCGTCGATCGGCGCCAGCCAGGTGCACCCCGAGAGGTTGAGGTTGCGGCACACGTGCCAGACCAGCCCCGCCGCATCGACGTAGGAGCCCTGGTCGTCGACGGGCACGATGTCGCGCTCACCGCGCGAGAAGCCGAGGGCCGTGCCGCACGCGACGCACACGGAGTTCTCGAAGAACAGCGGATTGCCGCAGGCACGGCAGGAGAAGGAACGCACGGCCCGAGACCAGGTCGCGTCGCCGTCAGAGGGTGACCAGGAGGACGAGCACGGCGAACGCGACGAGCGCGAACGTCGTGATCAAGCCCATCACCAGGCCGATGGTCCGCGGCTGGGTCGCCGGCGGAGGCGGCAGCCCGGGCCCGCCGAAGCCCTGCGGCGCGCCGTAGCCCTGCGGGGCACCGTAGGGCGCGGGAGCGCCGGCGGGGGCGGGCGCTCCGCCGCCGAGATAGGCCGGCGGCGGGGCCTGTCCGGGCTGGCCGTAGCCCGGTTGCGGCTGGCCGGGATAGCCCTGCTGGGGCGGGACACCGTACGGCGGCTGGCTCATGCAAACCACCCTAGGAGGGAACGGGAGCGACGTCGACCGAAACGGCGAGGGTCGAGGTGGTGGCCTCGGTGAAGATGACGCCCTTGAGCGGCGGTACGTCGCCGTAGTCGCGGCCCCAGGCGAGCGTCACGTAGCGCTCGTTCTGCCACTGGTCGTTGGTCGGGTCGAGCGCCAGCCAGTCGTCGCCACCCAGCCACACCTGGACCCACGCGTGCGACGCGTCCGCGCCGACGACCCGCTCCTTGCCCGGCGGCGGCTCGGTGGCGAGGTAGCCGCTGACGTAGCGCGCCGCGAGCCCGTGGCTGCGCAGCGCCGCGAGGGTGAGGTGCGCGAAGTCCTGGCAGACGCCGGCCCGCTTGGCCAGGATCTCGGCGACGGTCGACGTGACGGTGGTGGCCGTGGCGTCGTAGTCGAACTCCGCGTGGATGCGGTGCATCAGGTCGGTGACGGCCTCGCCGATCGGGCGACCGGGCACGAGCGAGGCGGCGGCGTAGTCCCGCACGCCGACGTGGAGCGGCACCCCGGCGCTCGGCAGCGCGAAGTCGGCCGCCTGCCAGGCGCCCGGGAGGTCGCGCCGGACGAGCGGGCGGAGCTCCTCCCAGGGCCGCGCGAGGGCCGCTTCGTCAACGACCGGCACCGACACCGTCACGTCCCCGCCGCCGACGACGAGGAGCTCGGTGTGTGGGGAGGTCACCTGGAAGTAGAGGACGCTGTTGCCGTAGTAGTCCGTGTCGCTGTTGACGTCGCTGGGCGCGGGCGTGACGGTGACGTCGTAGGACCCGACCTGCTGCCAGGGCAGGCTGCGCGGGAGCAGGTGGCCGACCCCGAGGCTGTCGGTGACGTCGTCGTCGTAGGTGTAGGTCGTGCGGTGCTCGACCCGGTAGCGCGTGCTGGCCGTCTCCGTCACACCGTCACCTCCTCGCGCACGGGGAGCGCGCCGAAGCTGCGCGGGCGCGGGCCGGTGGCGAAGTGCAGCTCGCCGACGGCGACGGCGAGCCGCTCCAGCTGGACCTGGACGCTGTCGAGGAAGGCCGCCAGGTGCGGGCGCCGGACGCCGCCGATCGCCACGAGCGCCGACACGTCGATCCCGGACAGCTCGGCCACCAGATCGTCCAGCAGGCGCTCGGGGCGGGTCGACCCGGTCGACGCCGGCAGTGCCGCGAGGTGGTCGCGGAGCTGGTCGAGGCTGAAGGCCAGCGAGCGCGGGTTCTCCGGGTCGCGGAGCAGCAGGTCCAGGACGCCGGCCGGACGGACGTAGTCGCGGTAGCGCCGGCGATGGGTCACCGAGCTCTCGGCTGCCGTCAGCACGGCGGACAGCACCTCCCGATCGACGTCGATCCCGCGCCGCTCGACGGTGAGGCGCAGCAGGTGGGTGATCTGCAGGCCCCGCTCGAGATGGCGGCCCACGACGCCGATGTGCCACCCCGCATCCCGGATCATGCTGGCGGTGACGCCCTGCAGCGCGAGCACACCCGTGAGCATCCGGCCGGCGGACTCGGCGATCTGGTGGCTGTGGCGGGAGCCCTCCAGCACGGCGGTCGCGCGCTCGACGCTGCCCATGGCGCGCCAGGCGTCCAGCGACATCTGGTCCCGCACGCCGGTGAGCGCGTCACGCAGCGAGGCGAGGGCGTGGGCGGCCGAGCCGACCCGGTCCTCGTCGAGGAGGATCGAGCGCAGGTCCTCGTCATCGTCGTCGTGCTGCCGGCCGGTGAGCCGGTGCACCGCGTCCATCATCACCTCGAGGCTGACGCCTCCCGTCGTGCGCGGTCGGGTGCGGTAGTCGGCGACGAGCACGTGGACCACGAGCACCAGTCGCAGCAGGTCCTCGGCGCGCTCGGCGTAGCGGCCCATCCAGAACATGTCGTCGAGGACGCGCGGCACGGTCGCCGGCAGCGACCGGACAGCGGTCATCGGCATCACGTCGGCCAGCCCCTGGTCGGCCTCGGCGGTCTCCTCCTTGAGGACCCACACGTCCTTGCTGGCCACCGAGCGGCCGCCGTCGCGGACGCTGGCCAGCCCGCCCATCAGCGGCCGATAGGCCGAGCCGTAGCGCAGGGTGAAGGTGCGCACCGCGATCGCGGACGCCCGTGCGGACGCGCCACCCCACGACGGCGCCTGCGACAGCGCCAGCGGCGCCTGCCCCACGAACAGCCACGGGCGCGCGAGCACCGTCAGCCGGATCCGCTCCGGGGAGGCCCCGGCGAGGGTCAGGTCGGAGCCGTCGATGGTGCGCACGGTCAGCTCGTCGAGATGGGAGAGGACGTGGTCGAGCCCGTCGGGGTCGCCGCACCACCACGTCGACTGCGAGGGCAGCCGCAGCGCCTCACCGAGCAGGTGCTCGCTGGCGGCGGGCAGGTAGGGCAGCAGTCCCGGGTTCTCCAGGACACCCGCACCGAGACCGTTGACGACCCTGACCCGCCCCCGCCGCACGGCCTCCGCGATCCCGGCGACGCCGAGCTGGGAGTCGCCGCGCAGCTCGAGCGGATCGCTCCAGTCGGCATCGAGGCGGCGCAGGATGACGTCGACCCGCTCGAGACGCCGCGGCGTGCGCATCAGCACCCAGCCGTCACGCACGGTCAGGTCGCTGCCCTGGACGAGCGGGAAGCCGAGGTTCGTGGCGATCGCGGCCTGGTCGTAGTAGGTCTCGGAGTGCGATCCCGGGCTCAGCACCACGACCCGTGGGTCGGGCAGGTCGCCGGTCGCCGACTGCAGGAGCGCGGACCGCAGCGCCCAGAGGTACGGCGCCATCCGGTGCAGGTCGGCCTCGCGATGGAGCTCGGGCATCACGCGACTGAGAACCCGCCGGTTCTCCAGCGCATAGCCCAGTCCGGACGGCGCCTGCGTGCGGTCACCGAGGACGTGCCACGCCCCGTCGGCGTCCCGGCCCAGATCGGTCGCGGACAGCACCAGCGGCCGGGGATCGGTGACGGACGGGCGCGCCACGATCCGGGTGAAGCCACGATGTGCCAGCACTACGGGCGCGGGGATGATGCCCTCGGCCAGCAGGGTCTGGTCGCCGTACAGATCGGCGAGGACGGCGTTGAGCAGCTCCGCCCGCTGCGCCAGGCCGACCTCGAGCTGCTTCCACGACGCTGCGTCGACGAGCACCGGCACCGGATCGAGCCGCCAGCGGGTCGGCCGCTCCCCCGGGCGGGAGATCGTGACGCCGTCGTCCTCGAGGAAGCGGTCGATCTCCGCCGCGACCCGGCGCATGTCGTCGGCGTCGATGTTGGCGACGACCTCCGCCAGCCGCTTCCACGGCGCACGCAGTGACCCGTCCGGCCCGATCACCTCGTCGAAGCGCGGCGGTCCGTCGGGCGTCAGCTGCGACAGGGTCGGCTGGTTGAGGCCCGCGGCGTAGTCGCGGAGCAGGGTCACGGAAGAGCGCTCCGCGGAGGACGAGCGACCCGACGCAGGTCCAGGGTGTGCGGGTATTCGTCGGACGCGACCTGGCGTGCCTGTCGGCGCAGCGCGGCGGTGTCGAAACGGCCCGCCGTGTGACGACCGGTCTCGAAGCGGGCGGCGCGGCGGGCCTCGGCCTCGTTGGCGTTGACCGGCGGGTGGTCGTAGTTGCGGCCGCCCGGGTGCACCACGTGATAGGTCGCGCCACCGAGGCTGGTCCCGGCGTCGAGGTCGACGACGTCGAAGGTCAGCGGCGAGTCGACCGGGATCGACGGATGGAGCGCCGACCACGGCTGCCAGGCCTTGTAGCGGACCCCGCCGTAGAACGCGTCGCCCGGCAGGCCCGCGGCGACGACCCGGCCACCGGGGACACCGGTCGCCTGCGCGTCGATGCGGGTCAGGGGCACGGGGACACCCTGACACGTGAGGAGGTGACGGCCCGGGTCGATCCCACGGACGGTCACCTGGATGCGCTCGACCGACGAGTCGACGTAGCGCGCGGTGCCGCCGCCGGTCGCCTCCTCCCCGAGGACGTGCCACGGCTCGACGCCCTGACGCAGCTCGAGGTGGATCGGCGCGCCCGCGGCGGCGGTGAGGTCGGCGAACCCGATGCGGGGGAAGCGGAACTCGGTGAACGGCGCGAGCCAGGCCGGGTCGAAGTCGATCCCGGCATCGGCGAGGTCGGTGACGACCTGGTTGATGTCGGCGACCGCACCGTGGGGCAGGAGGAAGTCCTCGTGCAGCCGGGTGCCCCAGCGCACGAGCGGCGCCGTCGTCGGGTCGATCGGACGGTCCCAGAACATCGCGACGAGGCTGCGGACCAACAGCGCCTGCACCAGCGCCATCTGCGGGTGGGGCGGCATCTCGAAGCCACGCAGCTCGAGCAGGCCGAGGCGGCCGCGCGTCGAGTCGGGGCTGTAGAGCTTGTCGATACAGAACTCCGCCCGGTGGGTGTTGCCGGTGAGATCGGTGAGGAGGTGCCGCAGCGCCCGGTCGACCAGCCACGGCCGGGGCTCGTGGCCGTCGGTCTCCGCGTCGGCGACCAACCGGAGCACCTCGGCGCAGGCGATCTCCATCTCATAGACCGCCTCGGGCCGCCCCTCGTCGAAGCGCGGCGCCTGGCTGGTCGGCCCGATGAAGCGTCCGGAGAAGAGGTAGGACAGCGAGGGATGCCGCTGCCAGTAGGTGATCAGGCTGACGAGCAGGTCCGGACGGCGCAGCAGCGGGCTGTCGACCGGCTGGTGCCCCCCGAGGGTGAGGTGGTTGCCGCCGCCGGTGCCGGTGTGCAGGCCGTCGAGGTCGAACTTCTCGGTCGTGAGCTGGGCGAGCCGGGCCTGCGAGTAGAGCGTCTGCGTCAGGTCCCGCTGCTCGGCCCAGGTGCGGGTCGGCTGCACGTTGACCTCGATGACCCCGGGGTCGGGCGTCACGGAGAGCTGGACCAGGCGGGGGTCCGGCGGCGGCTGGTAGCCCTCGAGCACGACCGGCACGCCGACAGCGGAGGCCGCGGTCTCCACGAGGTGGACGAGGTCCGCGTAGTCCTCGAGCCGGGTGGTCGGCGGCAGGAACACGTGGACGTGCCCGTCGCGGCTCTCGAAGGCGAGCGCGGTCCGGTCGGCTCCCTCGGGCGCGGTCAGCGCCACCGAGGGCAGGCCCGGCTCGAGGGGTGCGCCCGCCTCGAGGTACGACGGCTGCGCCGGCGACTCGGGATCGACCCAGTCGACCGAGGACAGCGGCAGCCGCAGGCCGACCGCGCTCGTGCCGGGCGTCAGCACCAGCCGGCCGCGCCGGAACTGCCACACCGGACTGGTCCAGCCCGTCTCGCCGGTCGTCAGTGGCAGCACCCATCCGGTGGGCTCGACGACGTCGGCGTCGAGCCTGGCGACGAGGTCCTCGGTCGCGTCGTCCTCGCGGGCGGTCGGACGGTCGCCGTAGGGCTGCGCGACGTGGTCGGCGAGCGCGGCGAACGGGTCCTCGAAGGCGGGGCGCAGCTGCTGGGCGGAGAGCCGCAGCAGCCGGACGACCTCGAGGCCGAGGCGCTCGGCGTCGCGTCGGGTGGCCGTGCCCGGCGACCACGGGTCGGCGAACAGCGCGGGATCGGTCCACAGCGGCTCGCCGTCGGCTCGCCGCTGCAGCGCGATCGACCAGCGCGGCAGCGGCTCGCCGGGATACCACTTGCCCTGACCGCGGTGCACGACGCCGCCGTGCGCGTGGAGCTCCTGGAGACGAGCGGCGAGATCGCCCGCCAGCTGCCGCTTGACCGGCCCGTCGGCGTCGGTGCTCCACTCCGGCGTCGAGGCGTCGGCCATCGCGACGAAGGTCGGCTCGCCGCCCATCGTCAGCCGCACGTCGCCGGCGTCCAGGCGCCGGTCGACCGCGGCGCCGAGGGCATCGATCCGCGCCCACTGCTCGGGCGTGTAGGGCGCGGTGACCCGCGGGTCCTCGTGCACCCGCGTGACGGTGTTGCTGTAGGAGAACGTGACCTCGACCGGGTCCGTGGCGCCCTCGATCGGCGCCGCGGAGCTCGGGTGCGGGGTCGCCGACAGCGGGATGTGCCCTTCCCCCGCGAAGAGGGCGCTGGTCGGGTCCATGCCGACCCAGCCGGCACCGGGCAGGAACACCTCGGTCCAGGCATGGAGGTCGGTGAAGTCCTCCTTCGGTCCCGGCGGGCCGTCCAGCCCCTCGGTCGCGTAGGCGTCGGGAGCGAGCTGCACGAGGTAGCCGGAGACGAACCGGGCGGCCAGACCGTACTGCCGCAGCAGGCTGACCAGCAGCCAGGCCGAGTCGCGGCACGAGCCGATGCCGATCTCCAGCGTCTGGTCCGGCGACTGCACGCCGGGCTCCATCCGCACCGAGTAGGCGACGTCGCGGTGGACGGCGGCGTTGAGGTCGGCCAGGAACTGGACCGTCGGCACCCCGTCGTCCGGCAGCTCCGGGAGGGCGTCCTTCCATGCGGTCGCCCGGGCCGAGTCCGGCACGTCACGCAGGTACGGCGCCAGGTCGGCCGCCACGTCGGGCGCGTAGTCGAACGGGTACCGCTCGGCCTGCTCCTCGATGAAGAAGTCGAACGGGTTGATCACCATCATGTCGGCGACGAGACCGACGGTGATGTCGAGCGTGCTCACCTTCTCCGGGAAGACCAGGCGGGCCAGCCAGTTGCCGAACGGGTCCTGCTGCCAGTTCACGAAGTGTCCGGCCGGCTCCACCTTCAGCGAGTAGGCCTCGATCGGTGTGCGGCAGTGGGGCGCGGGCCGCAACCGCACGACGTGCGGCCCGACCGCGACCGGGTGCGCGAAGTCGTACGTCGTGCGGTGCTCGAGTGCGACCTTGATCGACATGGTCGCCAGCCTAGGCAGCAGGGACAGCCTTCGTGTTTCGGCGAGGTGACGGCGGTGCTCGGTTGCCTACATCTCACCGTCGACGGCGTCGACCAACCAGCGCCCGTCGACCTGGATGAGCGTGAAGGTGGTCGGGACCGTGGTGCCCATGAAACCGAGATCGACCGGCACGGTGGCCTCGTCCCGCGCCGCGTTGTAGACCGGCTCCCCCGCTTCGATGGTGAAGTCGGAGGGGTCGAAGCCCTCGGTCGGGGCGTCGGTGGGGTCGCACTCGCCCTCACGCGCCTTGAACTCCTCGGTCACCAGGTCGTTGGCGGTGGCACAGTCGCTGTTGAGGGTCGACTGGTAGAGGGCCTCGGCGACCGACGCAGGGTCGTTGGGCACGCTGGCAGCGGTGCTGCCACCGCTCGGCGCGCCCGTGGAGCCACCGGTCGGGTCGTCCGTGGTGGAGGAGGACGGAGGCGGCGGGAGGTCCAGGCTCGGGGTCCAGTCGGCCACCAGCCACTCACCGTCGACGGCCTCGAGGGTGAAGTCGTAGCTCTGGGTGACGGCGGACTCGGTGAAGTCGACCGGCACGGTCGCGGTGTCGCCGTCGACCTCCGCGTCCCCGACCTCGGTCTCGACGTCGCCGGACGAGAGGAACTCGAACTCCTCGGAGGAGCAGGGATCCCCCGCCTGCGCGTCCGTGGTCAGGTAGGCCTGCGCAGCGTCGCAGTCGCCCGCCTCGGCCTCGTCGAGGAGCGCCTCGACGACGTCGGCGGGATCGCCCGCAGCGCCACCACTGCCGCTGGCGCTGGGCTCGGCGCTCGAGCTGCCCTTGTCGCGGCCGTCCTTGTCGTTCTTGTCGTCGTCACCGGTCAGGAGCAGCACCAGGCCGACCGCGAGGCCCACCAGCAGCACCACACCCACGACGGCCAGCGTGATCCACAGGCCCTTGCGCGAGCCACCGGAGCCCGACGGCCCGCCCGGGGGCGGGAAGCCGGGAGGGGCGCCCGGCGGCGGGAAGCCAGGAGGGCCGCCCGGGGGCGGGAAGGCCGGCGGCGGGCCCGACGGAGGGCCGGACGGAGGGCCGGACGGGGGAACGGCGCCGTAGCTGGGCGGGTCGAAGTTGCTCATGGCCTCATCTGCTCCAGTTGGTCCTCAGCCCACTCGTCCCAGCCGGCCGAGTCGGTCGGGAACTGCGCGGGGAAATTGTCGGTCGGAAAGCCGGTCGGCAGGCCCGCCTCCTCCGTCACCGTCGGGAAGTCCGAGGAGTCGATGGTGGGCAGGTCCGCCAGCTCGTCGCTGGCGTCGCCGCTGGCGCCGGTGGACGGGGTCGGCGCGTCGTTGATCGATGCCTGGTCCGACGGGGACGAGGTCTCACCGTTGTCCGGGCCCGCCGTCCGGTCACTGGCCCGCTGCGCGAGCAGGATCGCGCCCGCGACCACGGCGGCCACGAGGACGAGGACGCCGAGCACGGCAAGGATCGAGCGCGGCTGGCTCTGGGGGGTGTCGGACACCGATGGCTCCTCAGCGCGGACGGGGGACGTGGCTCAACCTATCCCGCCGCACCGCGCCCCAATCCTGGGCGGTCGCCGTCGTCGGGCCGCGAGGTGGCGGCGGCCCACCCGTCAACCGATGGGACGGCCCGCCGTCGCCGCGACCGCGCGGCACAATGAGCACATGTCGGCAACGCTAGCGCCGGGCAACCACCCGCGGTTCGCCTCCGTCGCCGTCGAGCACGCGTCGACCGCGAGCAGGGTGGCCGCCGAGCTGCGGCGCGCAGTCTTCGAGGGCGAGCTGGAGAGCGGCACCCCGCTGCGCGAGATCGCGCTGGCCGAGTCGCTCGGCGTCTCGCGCCCGACCGTCCGCGAGGCGCTGACCGTGCTGGTGGCGGAGGGCCTGGCCACCCGTGAGCCCCACCGCGGCGTGAGCGTCGCGACCCCGCGGGCCGACTCGGTCCGCGACGTGTGCCGCGCGCGCTGGGTCCTCGAGGGGGCCGGCGTTCGGGCCTGGACCACCGCTGACGACGTACGACGACAGCGGGTGCGCGACACCCTCGACGCCTACACCGGTGCGGTCCGCGGTGGCACCGCGTCCTACGAGGAGCTGAACGAGCGCCACCTCGCCTTCCACGTCTCCCTCGTCGAGCTCACCGGCAGCGTCCGCCTGACCCAGATGGCCGAGGCACTGATGGACGAGCTCAAGCTCGCCCTCGCCCAGGTCGACCGGCTCAACCGCAACGCGCACGACGAGGCCGAGTCGCACGAGGGCCTGGTCGCCCTGCTGGAGGCCGGACGTCTCGACGGCCCCGGTGGCGCTCACGACTTCCTGCGCGGGCACATCGCCGACGCCGAGATCGAGATCATCGAGGCCCTGCAGCTCGAGTGACACACTGACGCCATGCTGGCCTTCGTCTCCCGTTGGGGCATCACCGCCGCCGCCCTCGCCGTCGCCGCCTGGATCATGGACGGCATCTGGTTCGAGGGCGCCCGCCACGGGCGTGCGGAGATCGAGGACAAGATCGTGCCGCTGCTGATCGTCGCGCTGATCTCCTGCGCGATCACGGCGTTCGTCAAGCCGGTGCTCACGATCCTGTCGATCCCGTTCATCCTCCTCACCCTCGGGCTCTTCCTGATCGTGCTCAACGCGCTGCTGCTCCAGCTGACGGCCTGGCTGGCCGACCTCGTCGACCTCGGCTTCCACGTCACCGGCTTCTGGCCTGCGGTCGGCGGGGCGATCATCATCAGCGTCACGACGTGGTTCCTCGACGCGTTCGTCGGCGTCGAGGAGGACTGAGGATGACGGAGGCGCCACCTCCGCTGGAGGCCGGGCGCTACCGCGTGGCGCTGATCTGTCTCGGCAACATCTGCCGCTCCCCCACCGCCGACGTCGTCCTCACCGACCGTCTCGCGGCTGCCGGTCTGGGTGAGGTCGTGGAGGTCGTCAGTGCCGGCACCGGCGACTGGCACGTCGGCGAGGCGATGGACCGGCGCTCCGCCGCACTGCTGACGCGAGAGGGCTACGACCCCACCCGCCACCGGGCCCAGCAGGTGCGCACCGACTGGTTGGCGAACGTCGACCTGCTCCTGGAGATGGACCGCCAGAACCTCGCCGACCTCCAGGCGCTCGGTCCCGCGACGCCCGAGCGCCTCCGGCTCTTCCGCGACTTCGACCCTGAGGGGACGGGCGAGGACGTGCCCGACCCCTGGCACGGCGGCGAGTCCGGCTTCGTCGACGTCCTGACGATGGTCGAGCGCACCGCCGACCAGCTCGTCGAGCGACTCCGGTCCGTCGTCGGAACCTGACAAGGATCCGCTGCGGACTTTGGTGTCACCGGGATGGAACTCAGTCTCATTTGCGCCTAGATTGACCGCGGGCCGCCCCCATCGGGCCCATCCGAGCCGGACGAGACGAGGGAGCAGGACATGACGGACATCCAGCGGGTCGGCGTGATCGGCGGCGGACTGATGGGCTCGGGCATCGCCGAGGTCAGCGCGCGGGCAGGCAAGGACGTCATCGTGGTCGAGTCGTCCGCGGCCGCCGTCGACGCGGCCCGCAACCGCCTGGAGGCCTCGCTCAAGCGAGCCGAGAGCCGCGGCAAGATCGAGTCCGCGGACGCCGTACTCGAGCGCATCCAGGTGGTCGTCGACCTCGATGTCCTCGCCGACCGACAGCTGGTCATCGAGGCCATCATCGAGGACGAGGCCGCGAAGACCGAGCTCTTCCGCCGCCTCGACGCCATCGTGACCGACCCCGACGCGATCCTCGCGTCCAACACCTCCTCGATCCCGATCATGAAGCTCGCGGTCGCCACCCAGCGGCCTACCCACGTGCTCGGCGTGCACTTCTTCAACCCGGTGCCCGTGCTCAAGCTGGTCGAGCTGGTCCCGTCCCTGATGACCGCCGAGTCCACCACCGAGCGCGCGCGGACGTTCGTGCAGGACGACCTCGGCAAGAACGCGATCGACTGCCAGGACCGCGCCGGCTTCGTCGTCAACGCGCTGCTGATCCCCTTCATCCTCTCGGCGATCCGGATGCTCGAGTCGGGCTTCGCCACGGCCGAGGACATCGACCAGGGCTTCGTGCTCGGAGCCGCCCACCCGCAGGGCCCGCTCGCACTGGCCGACCTGATCGGCCTCGACACCACCCGCGCGATCGCCGAGTCGCTCTACGAGGAGTTCAAGGAGCCGCTCTACACCGCGCCGCCGCTGCTCAACCGCATGGTCGAGGCCGGCCTGCTCGGCCGCAAGACCGGGCGCGGCTTCTACACCTACTGATCACCGCCCCGCCCGTTCGTCGAGGGCTTGCGCAGCAAGCGTCTCGAGACGCCGGTACGTGATGCAGGGTCCGTCCGGTCGGGTGGGTGGCGGGTCGGCGCCTGCGGCGCCTCCCGGGTCAACCCCCGGCGGCGCAGAGCGGGGACCCCGCCCTCGGCCACTGTCCCGGGCCCCTGATCCAGCTTCCCGCCGAGGGCACCCCGATGCGCCGGCGGGGGTTGTCCCGTCCGGCACCGCAGGCGCCGACCCACTCCAGTCCCGCCCGTCAGGCACAGCGGTCTCGAGACGGCCGTGGCCGGCCTCCTCGACCAACGGGAGCACGCCGGCCTTCTCGACCCACGGGCGGACGGCTACTCGGCGAAGTCGCCCGAGGCCTTCCGCAGGCGACGGAGCAGCTGGTAGGCGTCCTCCTGCTGGCGGTCGGTGAGGCCGGTGACGGCGAAGTCGATCTGCTCGACGGCGTCGGTGGCCGCGGTGACGGCGGCGAGGCCGGCCGGGGTGAGCTGGGCGAGCGTACGGCGACGGTCGGCCCCGTCGGGCACGCGTTCGACGTACCCCTGCGCCTCGAGCCGGTCGATCGCGCTCGTGACCGACGTCGGGTGCACCATCAGGCGCTCGCCGATCTTGCTGAGCGGCAGCGAGGCGCGTTGGCTGAACTTGAGCAGCACGAGCACCTCATAGCGGGAGAACGTCAACCCGAAGGGCTTGAGGGCCGCGTCGAGCGAGCCGAGCATCAGCTGCTGCACGCGCATCACCGAGGTCGCGAGCCGCATGGCGGTGGCGGGACCGAAGTGCTCCTCCCACGACTGGCCCGCGCGGTCGATCGGGTCGAACGGGAGCCGGGGCGCGGACATGCGCCGAACCCTACACCGGGAGCTCGGCCGGAATTCGTAGGACGTCCTAGCGTTTTTTAGTAGGACGTCCTACTATCGGATCACCGATCAATCGCGAGGAGACCCGCACCCGATGGCCACGACCGACCTGCACGTCCCGACCCACCCCGTCCGGCTGGTGACCGCCTCCAGCCTGTTCGACGGGCACGACGCGTCGATCAACATCATGCGGCGGATCTTCCAGGGCCAGGGCTGCGAGGTCATCCACCTGGGCCACAACCGCTCGGTGGCGGAGGTCGTCGAGGCCGCGATCGAGGAGGACGTGCAGGGCATCGCGGTGTCGTCCTACCAGGGCGGCCACGTGGAGTACTTCGAATACCTCACCCAGCTGCTGGCCGAGCGCGGAGCCGGGCACATCCGCGTGGTCGGCGGCGGCGGCGGCGTCATCGTGCACGACGAGATCGACCGGCTGCGCACCTCGGGCGTCACCATCTTCTCCCCCGAGGACGGGCAGCGGCTCGGCCTCCCGGGCATGGTCAACACCGTCGTCGCCGACTGCGACACCGACCTCTGGGAGGTCGGCGCGGTGACGGCGGAGCAGGTGGTCAGCGGTGAGCGCACGGCCCTCGCCCGGGCGATCACCGGCGCTGAGCTCGGGCGGCTCGACGAGGCGTTCCTCGGCCGGATCCGCACGGCTGCGGCCGGTCGCCACGTGCCCGTCCTCGGCATCACCGGCACGGGCGGCTCCGGCAAGTCCAGCCTGACCGACGAGCTCGTACGACGCCTGCGGGTCGACCAGCAGGACAAGGTCCGCGTCGCCGTGATCGCCGTCGACCCCACCCGCCGCAAGGGCGGCGGCGCGCTGCTCGGCGACCGGATCCGGATGAACAGCCTCGACCTGACCGGCCTCGACCGCGACCGTGTCTACTTCCGCAGCCTCGCGACCCGCGGCGCGCACGAGGTCCCCGAGCACCTGACCGACGTGCTCGACGTCGTGAAGGCTGCCGGCTTCGACCTGGTGATCGTCGAGACCCCGGGCATCGGCCAGGGCGACGCGGCGATCGTGCCGTTCGTCGACACCTCGCTCTATGTCATGACACCGGAGTTCGGCGCCGCCTCGCAGCTCGAGAAGATCGACATGCTCGACTTCGCCGACGTCGTCGCGATCAACAAGTTCGAGCGGCGTGGCGCGGCCGACGCCCTGCGCGACGTGGGCCGCCAGATGGTCCGCAACCGTGAGGCGTTCGGGCAACAGCCCTCCGACATGCCCGTCTACGGCACGTCGGCGGCCACGTTCGACGACGACGGCGTCACCGCGCTCTACCAGCACCTGCGCGACCTCCTCGTCGACAAGGGTCTCGACGCCGCCGACGGGCAGCTCGCGCCGGTCGCGGGCAAGCACTCGACGCGCATCCAGCAGGTGCTGCCGGCCGACCGGGTGCGCTACCTGGCGGAGATCACCGAGACCGTCCGCGGCTACCACGCCGAGACGGAGGCGCTCGTCGAGAAGGTCCGCCGCGCCCAGCGCTTCACCGCCGTGGCCGCCGAGCTGGCCGAGCTCGAGGACCTGCAGGCGGCCGCTGCCCGAGCCAACGACGACCTGCCGCTGGAGGTGCGCGACCAGCTCGACGCGTGGCCCGGTGTCGTGGCGTCGTACGACGAGGACACAGCGAGCAATGGGCGCGAGTCCCTCGCCGGCAACCGCGTGCCGCGCGTCGCGGTCCCGCGCTTCGACGACCAGGGCGAGCTGGTGCGCTTCTGGCGCCGGGAGAACCTGCCGGGCCACTTCCCCTTCACCGCCGGGGTCTTCCCGTTCAAGCGCGCCGACGAGGACCCGGCGCGGATGTTCGCGGGCGAGGGCGACCCGTTCCGCACCAACAAGCGCTTCAAGCTGCTCTCCGAGGGCCAGCCCGCCACCCGCCTGTCCACGGCGTTCGACTCGGTCACGCTCTATGGCCGCGACCCCGACGAGCGGCCCGACATCTACGGCAAGGTCGGCACCTCCGGCGTCTCCGTCGCGACGCTCGAGGACATGAAGGCGCTCTATGACGGCTTCGACCTGCTCGACCCGACGACGTCGGTGTCGATGACGATCAACGGGCCCGCCCCGACCGTGCTGGCGTTCTTCCTCAACACCGTGATGGACCAGGCGCTCGAGCGCGGCATCGATCCCTACGAGGCGATCAAGTCGGTGCGCGGCACCGTCCAGGCCGACATCCTCAAGGAGGACCAGGGCCAGAACACCTGCCTGTTCTCCACGGAGTTCTCGCTGCGCTGCATGGCGGACATCCAGGAGTGGTTCATCCAGCAGCAGGTGCGCAACTTCTACTCGGTCTCCATCTCCGGCTATCACATCGCCGAGGCCGGGGCGAACCCCATCAGCCAGCTGGCCTTCACGCTCGCCAACGGTTTCACGTACGTCGAGTCGTACCTCGCGCGCGGCATGGACATCGACGACTTCGCGCCCAACCTGTCGTTCTTCTTCTCCAACGGCATGGACCCGGAATACTCCGTCATCGGTCGCGTCGCACGTCGGATCTGGGCGGTGGCGATGAAGGAGCGCTACGGCGCCAACGAGCGGTCGCAGAAGCTGAAGTACCACGTGCAGACGTCGGGTCGCTCGTTGCACGCGCAGGAGATGGACTTCAACGACATCCGCACCACGCTGCAGGCACTCATCGCGATCTATGACAACGCCAACTCGCTGCACACCAACGCCTACGACGAGGCGGTCACCACGCCGTCGACCGAGTCGGTCCGCCGCGCCCTGGCGATCCAGCTGATCATCAACCGCGAGTGGGGCCTGGCGATGAACGAGAACCCGCTCCAGGGCTCCTACGTCATCGACGAGCTGACCGATCTCGTCGAGGCCGCGGTGCTGACCGAGTTCGACCGGATCTCCGAGCGCGGCGGCGTGCTCGGCGCGATGGAGACCGGCTACCAGCGCGGCCGGATCCAGGACGAGTCGATGCTCTATGAGCACAAGAAGCACGACGGCAGCCTCCCGATCATCGGCGTCAACACCTTCCGCGCCCCGGAGGCCGGCGACGGCACCCCCGACCACATCGAGCTCGCCCGCGCGACGACCACCGAGAAGGAGTCGCAGCTCGCCCGGGTCCGCGACTTCCAGGCCCGCCACGCCACCGACGGCGCCGCGGCCATCGCCCGGCTCAAGGAGGCCGCGACGAGCGGCGAGAACGTGTTCGCCGTACTCATGGACGCGGCGCGGGTCTGCACCCTGGGCCAGGTCACCGAGGCCTTCTTCGAGGTGGGCGGCCAGTACCGGAGAAATGTCTGAGGTCGATGTCGAAAGCGCCCGCGGTCGTACGACGTAGGTTCGGAACCACTCACCTACGAAGACGAGAAGGACTGATCGAGATGCCGCGTTTCATGGGATTCGTTCGGATGGAAGAGGGACAGGGCAACCCGCCGCAGGCGCTGTTCGACGCGATGGACACCTACATCGGCGAGCAGGCGCAGCAGGGCCACTTCCTCGACGGCGGCGGACTCTTCGGGCTCGAGGACGCCGTGAACTTCGTCGTCCGCAAGGGCGAGGTCACGCGCGTGGACGGCCCCTACGCCGAGGCGAAGGAGGCCGTCGGTGGCTGGGCCCTCCTGCAGTACGACACCCTGGAGGAGGCCATCGCGGGCCAGCAGGACTTCGCCGACCTGCACGCGAAGCACTGGCCCGAGTGCTCGATGGTGGCCACCCTGCGCCAGGTGCCCGACGAGGAGCCTGCCTCCGCCTGACCACGAAGTCTGGTGGTTTCTCACCCGAAGTACGGCGCTTTCTCGCGCGACGTACGGCGGTTTCTCGCCGTCGGGTGAGAAACCTCCACGCCTCGGGTGAGAAACCCGCGCACCTCGGGTGAGAAACCCACGCACCTCGGGTGAGAAACCAGCGCACCTCGTGCCTAGGCTGGCGCCCATGCCGGAGGTGCCGACCACGACCACCACCACCGACACCGTGACCGCCGTCTGGCGCGAGGAGTCGGCGCGGCTGGTCGGGGCACTGACCCGGATGACGCGCGACGTCGACATGGCCGAGGATCTCGCGCAGGACGCCCTGGTGGCCGCGCTGGAGGCGTGGCCGGCCAGCGGCGTACCCGACAATCCCGCGGCGTGGTTGATGACGACCGCCAAGCGGCGGGCCGTCGACACGTTCCGGCGGGCCGACACGCTGCGCCGCAAGACCGCCGAGCTGGAGCATGCAGCCGGGGAGGTGAGTGCGATGCCGGACCTGGACGACCAGATCGACCACATCGAGGACGACGTCCTGCGGCTCGTCCTCCTCTGCTGCCATCCGGCGCTCACGCCCGAGTCGCGCGCGGCGCTCACCCTGCGGCTGGTCGGCGGCCTGACCACCGTCGAGATCGCCCGCGGGTTCCTGGTCCCCGACGCGACGATGGGCCAGCGCATCTCGCGTGCCAAGAAGACGCTCGCCCGTGCTGGCGCGGACTTCGAGCTGCCGACCGGGCAGGAGCGGATCGACCGGCTCGACGACGTGATGGCGGTCGTCTACCTGATCTTCAACGAGGGGTACGCCGCCACGGCCGGCGAGGACTGGACGCGTCCCGACCTGGCCCACGAGGCGATCCGGCTGGCCCGGCTGGTGGCCGAGGTGGCGCCCGAGGAGCCCGAGGTCCACGGCCTGCAGGCGCTGCTGGAGCTGCAGGCCTCCCGCTTCCCCGCGCGCAGCGATCGTGACGGCAGGGCCGTGCTGCTCGACGACCAGGACCGCAGTCTCTGGGACGAGCTGCTGATCCGGCGTGGGCTCGCGGCCCTGGCACGCGCCGAGGCATTGGCCGGACGGGGTGTCCCCATCGGTCGCTACGTCCTGCAGGCCGCGATCGCCGCCGTCCATGCCCGGGCGCAGACGGCCGAGGCGACGGACTGGCCGCGCATCGCCCGGCTCTATGACGTGCTGGCCGACGCGGCGCCCGGTCCGGTCGTCGAGGTCAACCGCGCCGTCGCCCACGGCCGGGCCCACGGACCGGCAGCCGGGCTGGCGGTGCTGGATGCCGTACCTGCCGACGCACTGGGCGACTCCCCGCTCGTCCCGAGCGTCCGGGGCGACCTGCTCACCCGCGCGGGCGAGCACGCCGCGGCGGCGCTGTCGTTCGACGAGGCCGCGTCACGCACCCGCAACGCCGACGAGCGTCTGCTCCTCGAGCGCCGCGCCGCGGAGTGCCGGCGCCACGGGTGAGAGCACCCAATTGACGAGGCCGGCGACCATCACGACGCTCGCCGCTCCCAGGGGTACGACGAGCGCCGCTCCCGTCCCGAGCCGATCGGCGAGCTGCCCGGTCACCGCCGAGGCGGTGGCCTGGCCAACGATGACCGCCGAGCCGAGCATCGTCATCACGGTGGCGGAGCGACCGACCGGGCTGCGCAGCGCGCCCAGGCTGTATTGCGTGACCATCGTCGGGCCGACACCGATGCCGATCACCAGCAGCAGGACGCAGAGCCCCGTCACGGACTCGACGAACGGCAGGACCGCCGTACCGGCGACGAGGACGCCGGCGAACGTCAGCCAGCGGGCGCGCAGCGAGAAGGCAGCCGGGAAGAGGGCGACGCCCAGCGCGAAGACGGCCGAGCCGATGCCCATGACGCCGTAGACCAGGCCCGCTCCCTCGGCGTTGCCGCGGTCGTCCATGAAGGCGGTGAGCGAGGTCAGCATCGAACCGAAGAACAGGCCGACACCGAGGATGCCGGCGATCACGACCAGCAGGGCGGGCCGCGCGAGCTCGGCCGCCCGCGCGATCTCGACCTCGCCCCCACGGGCCGCGCGCGTGACCTGGGCCGTGGGGTGCAGCGCGAAGGCGGTGACGAAGACGAGGGTGACGACCGCGGCCCCGGCGACCGGCGCCCACGGGTCGAGGGCGGTGCCGAGGATGCCGACGAGGAACGGTCCGATGATGAAGACCATCTCGTCGGCGGCCGACTCGTAGGCCATCGTGGTGTCGAACGTGCGCTCGCGCCGCGCGGGAGCCAGCCGGGAGGCGATGAGCTGCACCAAGCGGCTGCGCGACATCGGGGCGATCTGCGGAGCGGAGGCACCGACGACGAAGGCGACGGCGAGCACGGCTGCGCCGGGCAGCGGGCTGTAGACGACCCACGCCATCGCGCCGAGGGCCGTCGTCGAGGCGATGCCGGCGACCAGCAGGACCGGCCGCTGACCGAACCTGTCGGCAGCGGCGCCCAGGAGCGGGCCGAAGCAGGCGGCGCCCAGGCCCACCATCGCGGAGCTGAGGCCACCGAAGGCGAGGGAGTCGCGACCGGCGACGACGAGCGTGAGCACGCCGACGACCATCATCGCGTAGGGGAGCCGCGCCACGAGGGCGATCGGGAAGTACGTCGGGCCGGTCGCGCGAAGCAGCGACGGGGAGTGAGCGCTCATGTCCTCGAGGTCCGTTGCGGTCAGGTGCCGCCTTGGACCGCCGGTCGAGCCGGCGCGAGGTAGATACACGAGTGGATCTGTTGACCCCATGGTACGCCCGGGTGTCGAGCGCGAGGGAATCCGGGACGCCGGTGGTGCACTAGGGTCCGAGCATGAGCACGCAGCCGACGTACGACCAGCTCGTCACCCTGCCCGCCTACGCCGTGCAGCCGGTCCCCAGCGCCTTCGAGGACAGCAACGGCTTCCTCAACGTGCGTCACTACCTCGGCATCGGCAGCGAGGGGCTCGACGAGTCGCTCCACCAGATCGGCATCCCGTTCAACTGGCCGATGCTCAGCGGCCATGCGTGCCTGTCGGCCGAGCACCACGTGACCTACCTGCACGAGCTGAGGACCGGCGACGAGATGTCGGTGCGGGTGCGGATCCTCGGACGCTCCGAGCGGGCCGCGCACGCGATCGTCTACGTCCTCGACGACACCAACCAGCGGGTCGCCTGCGTGTTCGAGGAGATCTTCCTGTGCGTGCGGATCGCCGACCGCAAGACCGCGCCGTGGCCGTCCGACATCGCCTCCGGGCTCGACCGGCTGGTCGCCGAGCACGCCGCGATCGGCTGGGAGCCCGCGGTGTCCGGGAGCCTCGCGCTGCGCTGAGCGATGCCGCTCGATGACACTCGATGACCTCGGCGACGCCGTCGCCCTGGCTGCCCCGCCGCGCCGGATCGTCTCGCTCGTTCCGTCGATCACCGAGGCGTTGGCCACCGACGTCCCGGAGCGGCTGGTGGGCGCGACCGACTGGTGCACCCACCCGACTGACCTCGCCGTGACCCGGGTGCGCGGCACGAAGAACCCCGACCTGGCGGCCATCCGCGCGCTCTTCCCCGATCTGGTGGTGGCCAACAAGGAGGAGAACCGGGCGCTCGACGTACGACGGCTGCGGGAGTCGGGCATCCCCGTCTGGGTGACCGACATCGAGACCGTCGGCGACGCCCTCGACTCCCTGCAACGGCTCTATGCCGACGCCCTCGCGGCCGCCGTGCCGACCTGGCTGGCGGAGGCGAGGACCCGGTGGGACGCGCCGGCCCCGGCTCCCCGCGGTCGCGTCGCGGTGCCGATCTGGCGGGACCCCTGGATGGCAGTCGGAGCGCGGACCTATGCCGGCGACCTGCTCGGCCGACTGGGCTGGACCAATGCGTTCGCCGGCGGCGACGACCGCTATCCCCACGTCGAGCTGGCCGACCTCGACCGTGCCGACATCGACCTGGTGCTGCTGCCCGACGAGCCCTACGTCTTCACGACCGACGACGGCCCGGAGGCCTTCGCGCGGGTCCCGACGCAGCTGGTGTCGGGCCGGTTGCTCACCTGGTACGGGCCGGCGATGGTCGAGGCCCACGACGTGCTGGCCGCCCTCGGCGCCTGACCGTTCGCGCTGGTGGGGACCTGAGCGGTTCCGGCCGTGAGCACGCTCACAGGCGCAGACACCCTCCCGTAACCGCGACGCCGAGTTGCGGAAACCTCACGGGATCACAGTGAACGCATGAACAAGACGACCACTGCTGAGACCCAGACCGCGGGACGTCACCTCGAGTCCGTTGCGACCGACCCGGTCGCGGACCAGATGGCCCGCCGTGCCGCCCTGCGCAGCCGCCACGCCCAGGGACTGACCAGACTCATGGAGCAGCGCACCGACCTGCGCGGCGTCCACGACCTCGCCGACTTCGTCGACGACGCCATCCGCTGGACGGCCTAACGCCTCCGGCGTGCCGTCCCGAACATCCCGCGGGCGATCTCGGCGGCGGCGGTGCGCATGAACTGCTTGAACGCCGAGGACTTCACGACGTCCTTGACGATCTCGCCGGCGCCACCGCCGTCGTCCTTCTTCCGCTTCAAGCTGCCCTGCGGGATCGACCGCGGACCGTCGCCGGCCTTCGCGTCGCCGGCGGCCGCGGACTCGGCCGCCTCCGCCTTCGCGCCCTCCTCGAGCTTCTTGGCGAGGATCTCGTGCGCGGACTCGCGGTCGACGACCGCGCCGTAGGTCGCCATCCGCGGGCTCGCCTTGACCGTCGCCTCCATCGACTCCTTCGTGCTGGGCGCCATCAGCGACTCCGGCGCACGCAGACGGGTCCACGCAACCGGCGTGGGCGCGCCCTTCTCGCCCATCACGGTCACGATCGCCTCACCGATCCCGAGCGTGGTGAGCACCTCGCCGAGGTCGTCGTACGCGCTGTGCGGATAGGTGTTGACGGTCGCCTTGAGCGCCTTGGCGTCGTTGGGCGTGTGGGCCCGCAGCTGGTGCTGGACCCGGGAGCCGAGCTGGGCCAGCACCTCGTCCGGTACGTCGGTGGGTGACTGCGTCACGAAGAAGACGCCGACGCCCTTGGACCGGATCAGCCGCACCGTCTGGGCGATCTGCTCCAGGAACGGCTTGGATGCGTCCCTGAAGAGCAGGTGCGCCTCGTCGAAGAAGAACACCAGATTGGGCTGGTCGATGTCGCCGACCTCGGGGAGGTCGTGGAAGAGGTCGGCCAGCAGCCACATCAGGAAGGTCGAGAAGACGGCTGGGCGGTCCTGCAGGTCCGGCAGCTCGACGAGGCTGATCAGCCCGCGGCCGTCCGGCACCTGCTGGAGCAGGTCGGCGGAGTCGAACTCGGGCTCGCCGAAGAACGCCTCGGCGCCCTGGTCGGCGAAGGCGATGAGCTCACGCAGGATGACGCCGGCGGTCGCGGACGACAGGCCGCCGAGGGCCTTCAGCTCGGGCTTCCCCTCGTCGCTGGTCAGGTGCTGCACGACAGCGCGCAGGTCGGCCAGGTCGAGCAGCGGCAGCCCCTGCTTGTCGGCGTAGTGGAACACCAGGCCGAGGCTGGACTCCTGGGTGTCGTTGAGTCCGAGGACGCGGCTGAGCAGGATCGGGCCGAAAGCGGCGATGGTGACCCGGATCGGGATGCCGATCCCCTGACCGCCCAGGGCGTAGTACTCGACCGGGAAGGCGGTCGCCTCCCACTTCTGGCCGACGGACTCCGTGCGGGCGAGCAGCTTCTCGCCTGCCTCGCCGGCAGTGGCGAGTCCGGACAGGTCGCCCTTGATGTCGGCGGCGAACACCGGCACGCCGGCGGCGCTGAGCTGCTCGGCGAGCAGCTGCAGGGTCTTGGTCTTGCCGGTGCCGGTGGCGCCGGCGACGAGCCCGTGCCGGTTGAGCATCGCCAACGGGATCCGGATGGCGCTGCCGGTGAGGGCGTCGGGGCCGGTCATCAGGCCGCCGAGCTCGAGCGCGGGGCCCTCGAAGGCATAGCCGGGAGCGACCGCGGCCTCGATCGGGTCGGCTGCCGGTGCGGCGTTCTCGGGCGCGGGCGTCGGCTCCTGGGTCATGGCACCACACCCTAGGGCGTGGCGCGGCAGCGCCCGTAGACTCCGAACTCGTGATCTTCAAGCGCGGGGGGGTCGGGCGTCCCTATCCCGACCACGGGCTCACCTCCCGGGGGGGGGCGGCCGTGCCGCCACGCCAGGTGCGGCTCGACGACCTCGTCACCACGAAGGACACCCTGCAGCTGTCGTCGCTCCTCGACGAGGACTCGACCTTCTACGGCGACCTCTTCGCCCACGTCGTGCTGTGGCGCGACGAGTACTACCTCGAGGACGGGCTGCACCGGGCCCTCCGGGCCGCGCTCCAGCAGCGAGGGGTGCTGCACGCCCGGGTGATCAGGATGGAAGGCTAGTGGTCATGGACCTCGACCTGAAGGCAGGCAATCGCTCGGCGATGACGCTGGTGATCCTGGCCGTGGTCTTCCTGGCCAGCATCACGTGGGCGTGGTCGAGTGTCACGGAGCCGTTCCCCGAGCGGGCCGAGGCCGCGCCCTGCACCGACACGCTGATCCGCGCCGGCGAGGAGGTGACGCCCCCGCAGGTGATGGTCACCGTGCTCAACGCCGGCGGCGGCAACGGGCTCGCGGGCGACACGATGGACCGCCTCGTCGGCGCCGGCTTCGGCGAGGGCGACATCGGCAACGCGCCGGCCGACACCGGGACCGTGGCGGCGCAGGTGTGGTCGAGCGACCCCGGCGATCCCGCGGCGATCCTGCTGGCGTCGTACCTCGGCGAGGACGTGGAGATCGTCGACCAGCCGTCCGGCTACCCGGGCGTCACGATCGTCGTCGGCCAGCAGTTCGGGCGCGTCACCAAGGGCCGCGCGGCGGTCACGGCACAGAGCGACAGCTATGTCTGCACGCCGCCGCTCAGCACCAGCCCCGACGACGTGGAGTGATCTGGAGCGGTCAGGACCGCTGCGGCGGCTCGTCACCGAGCCACTGGGCCAGCCGGCCTCCGGAGCTGACCTGCCGCAGCCGCTGCTCCGTGGCCTCACGCAGCTTGCGCGGCGTCACGACGATGAGGTCGTCGCCGTGCCTCAGGACCGTACGGCGCTCCGGCACCAGCGTCCGCCCGTCGCGGACGACCATCGACACGCTCGCCCCCACCGGCAGGCGCAGCTCGCCGACCTCGACGCCGTGCAGCCGCGAGGAGGAGCTGATGGTGATCTGGAGCAGGTCGGCCGCTACCCGGTCCAGCGGCGCTGCCTCGACCTCGATGCTGCGCGGCTCGGAACGGCGCGCGACCCGCAGCGCCTTCGCCATCCACGGCAGGGTCGGACCGGTCACGCACGTGTAGACGACGACCAGGACGAAGACGATGTCGAAGAGCTTCTCGGCTCCGTCGACCTCGTCGGCCAGCGGGATCGTGGCGAAGACGATCGGCACCGCCCCGCGAAGTCCGGCCCAGGACAGGAAGGCGAGCTCACGCCACGGTCGCCACCCGACGACGGCGCTCACGACGATCGACAGCGGCCGGGCCACGAAGGTGAGGATCAGACCGGCGAGGACGGCGGTGACGATCGTGTGCCAGGTGATCCGGTCGGGCGAGAGGAGCAGTCCGAGCATCACGAAGAGCCCGATCTGCGCGATCCAGGCGAGCCCCTCGATGAAGGATCGGGTCGCGACCCGGTGCGGGAGGTCGGTGTTGCCGAGCACCAGCGCGGCGACGTAGACCGCGGCGAAGCCGCTGGCGTGCAGGGCCGGTCCGGCGCCGTAGGCGAGGAGCGCCAGACAGGTGACCGCGATCGGGTAGAGCCCGGACGACGGCAGGGCCGCGCGGCGCATCAGCCAGGCGCCGCCGAAGCCGACCGCCAGGCCCAGGGCGACGCCGGCCGCGAGCTCGTAGACGACGATCCCGGCGATGACGGCGGGGTGGTGGTCGGCGACGGCGCCGCTGGAGACGAGGGTCACGAGGACGACGGTCGGGGCGTCGTTGAGGCCCGACTCGGACTCGAGGACGCCGGTGATCCGCTTCGGCAGTGGCACGGCGCGCAGCACCGAGAAGACGGCAGCGGCGTCGGTCGCCGAGGTGATCGCGCCCAGCAGCACGGCCAGCTCCCAGGAGAGCCCGAGGAGGTAGTGCGCACCGCAGGCGACGACACCGACGGAGACGACCATGCCGATGGTGGCCAGCGAGGCACCCAGGCGCATCGACGGCTTCACCTCGCGCCAGTTCGTCGTCAGCCCTCCCTCGGCGAGGATGATCGCGAGCGCGCCGAAGCCGATGGCGTGGGCGACCTGCGCGTCGTCGAAGCGGATCCCGCCGACGGACTCGCCGAGCAGCACTCCGATCAGCAGGTAGATCAGGAGGCTCGGCATCCCGACGCCCGACGACAGCCGCACCGCGAGCACCGCCATCAGGAGGACCGCGGAGCCCACCAGGACGAAGGTGTCGAGCTGGTGGACGTCGAAGGACAAAGGTCACTCGGCTTTCGTCGGGTGGCGGGTACGTAGTCTATCGGTAGAACATGTTCTAAATTGTCCCTCGTGACGACCACCAGCAGCAACATCCCGGCCGGCCTCGCCATTCCCGCCGTCCTCCCGACCACCGCCCTCGACGCCGACGGCGAGTCCTTCGACGTCGTCGTCGTCGGCTTCGGCATCGCCGGCGGGTGCGCCGCCCTGGAGGCCGCCCGCGCGGGCGCCCGGGTGCTCCTGTTGGAGAAGGCCGCCGTGCATGGCGGCACGTCCTCGATGTCGGGCGGGCACTTCTACCTCGGCGGCGGTACGGCGGTCCAGCAGGCCACCGGCCACGACGACTCCGTCGAGGCGATGATCGGCTACCTGATGGCGTCCACGAAGGACCCCGACAAGGAGAAGATCACCGCCTACTGCGAGAGCTCCGTCGAGCACTTCGACTGGCTGGAGGACCTCGGCTTCGAGTTCGAGCGCAGCTACTTCCCCGGCAAGGCGGTCATCCAGCCCGGCACCGAGGGCCTGATGTTCACGGGCAACGAGAAGGTGTGGCCGTTCCGCCAGGACGTCGCGCCGGCGCCGCGCGGCCACAAGGTCCCCGTCCCCGGCGACACCGAGGGCACCCGGATCGTGATGGACCTGCTGCGCACCAAGATCGAGGAGGCCGGGGTCGAGGTCCGCTACGAGACCGGTGCGACCAACCTCGTCACCAGCGACGGCACCGCCACGGGCGACGTCGTCGGGATCGCGTGGAAGTCGTTCGAGAAGACCGGAACCGTCCGGGCCGGCGCGGTGATCATCGCCGCGGGCGGCTTCGTCATGAACGCCGACATGGTGGCCCGCTACACCCCCGCACTGGGCTCCAAGCTCTTCACCCTCGGGTCGACGTACGACGACGGACTGGGCATCCGCCTCGGGGAGTCGGTCGGCGCGGCATTGGAGAACATGGACGAGCCGTTCATCACCGCGCCTTTCTACCCGCCGTCCTCGCGGGTCAAGGGGATCATCGTCAACAAGGACGGCAAGCGCTTCGTCCCGGAGGACAGCTACCCCGCGCGGACGTCGTACCACGTGCTGCAGCAGCCCGACCAGGTCGCCTACCTGATCGTCGACAGCGCCCACCTCGGCGAGGACCACATGCCGCTGGTGCCACTCAAGGACGGCTTCGAGACGCTCGAGGAGATGGAGGCCGGCCTCGGCATGCCCGAGGGCGTGCTGGTCGAGACGGTCAACCGCTACAACGAGCACGCCGCCCGGGGCGAGGACCCCGACCTCCACAAGCACCCCGACTGGCTGGCCCCGCAGGTCGAGGGGCCGTGGGCCGTGCTCGACCTGTCCCTCGGTGTGGCGCTCTATGCCGGCTTCACCATCGGCGGCATGGCCACCACCGTCGACGGGCAGGTGCGCCGTGAGGACGGCACGGTCGTGGCCGGCCTCTATGCCGCCGGAGCCTGCGCCTCCAACATCGCCCAGGACGGCAACGGCTACTGCTCGGGCACCCAGCTCGGTGAGGGCTCGTTCTTCGGCCGGCGTGCGGGCAAGGCCGCCGCCGCGCTGCGCGCGGGCTGACGTCCCGTCACCCCGTTGGTCGAGGAGGCCGGCCACGGCCGTCTCGAGACCGCTGTGCCTGCTGGGCGGACTGTGGCTTTCTGGGTGGGCCGGTGCCTGCGGCGCCTCCCGGGCCGACCCCCGGCCGCGCAGAGCGGGGACCCCGCCCTCGGCCACCGTCGTGCGGGGTTGACTGTTGCTTCCAGCCGAGGGCACCCCGATGCGCCGGCGGGGGTCGTCCCGTCCGGTCGCCACCGGCACCGGTCCACCTGGTCGTCGAGGAGCCCGTCCCGCTCCGTTGGTCGAGGAGGCCGGCCACGGCCGTCTCGAGACCTCCGCAGCCTCTACGCCGGACCGGGCCAGGACCGGCACCACGGCCAGACGTCTCGAGACGCTTGCTGCGCAAGCTCCTCGACGGACGGTGTCACAGACTCCCGTCGAGGCGGTCCAGCGCGGTCTCGATCTCGCCGCTGGTGCCGGCGAAGCTGAACCGCAGGAAGTGGTCGCCCTCGCGGGTGTCGAAGTCGATGCCCGTGGCGACCGCGACACCGGTGCGGGCGAGCAGCGATCGTGCGTAGGCCATCGAGTCGTCCGTGAGGTGGGCGACGTCGGCGTAGACGTAGAACGCACCGTCGGCCGGCGCGAGCCGGTCGATCCCGAGCCGACGCAGTCCGTCGAGCAGCAGCCCCCGGTTGTGGGCGTAGCGGGCGACGTGGGCGTCGAGCTCGGCGTAGGAGGCGTCGTCGAACGCCGCGACGGCCGCGTGCTGGGCGAGGACCGGCGGACAGATGCTGAAGTTGCCGGTCAGCACGTCGACGGGCCGGCGCAGCCGGGACGGGGCGAGCATCCATCCGAGCCGCCAGCCGGTCATCGAGAAGTACTTCGAGAACGAGCCGAAGACCACCGCCTCCCGGGAGGTCTCCCACGCGCACGCGGCGCGGGAGACGTCGTACTGGATGCCGTGGTAGATCTCGTCCGAGACCAGCTGGACACCGTGCTCCTCGCACCACCGCGCGATCGCAGCCAGCTCCTCGGGCAGCAGCATGGTGCCGGTGGGGTTGGCCGGGCTCGCGACGATCAGCCCGTCGATCGGCGAGGCGGCGTGCAGGTCGTCGAGCTGCTCAACCGTCGGCTGGAAGCGGGTGTCAGGTCCCGTGGCGATCTCCACGACCTCGCAGCCGAGCGCGGAGAGGACGTTGCGGTAGCAGGGATAGCCCGGCCGGGCGATCGCCACGCGAGCGCCGGCATCGAACGCGGCGAGGAAGGCCAGCAGGAAGCCGCCGCTGGAGCCGGTCGTCAGCACGACCTCGTCGGGATCGACGCCGATGCCGTAGCTGCGCCGGTAGTGCCCGGCGACCGCCGTCCGCAGCTCCTCGATGCCCGTCGCCGTCGTGTAGCCCAGCGGCGCTCCACTGGTGAGCAGTCGGACCGCCTCGGCGCTGACCGGTGCCGGCGCGCCCGTGCTCGGCTGGCCGGCGACCAGGTTGACGAGGTCGCCGTGGGTCCGCTGCCGCTCCGCCGCCCCGGCCAGCAGGTCCATCACGTGGAACGGCGGGACATCGGCACGCTGGGCGGCCACGAGACGGTCGATCACGTGTCTCAGTTGCCCTGGATGTCCGCCGGGCAGCCGGCGGGCGGCGTGCTGTTGTAGGCACACGCGTCCCAGCTCGGCAGCGGCGGCAGCTCCTCGGGCAGTGGCGGGCGCAGCCGCTCGTCGTCGAGGGCGGCGATCAGCGTGTCGAGATCGAGCACGGACGCGCCCGCCATGAAGTCGTCGGCGTCCTGTCCGGCGGTCTGGTTGTCGACGTTCTCGCTGATCGTGATCTCGGGGATGCCCGCCGCCGCGTCGCCGGGGACGACGATGTCGCGGTAGTAGGTGGCAACGCCCTCCCGCTCGCCCTCATCGCGGATCACGAGGGCGTCGAGACCACCCTCGGAGGTCACCTCGTCGCAGTAGGTGAACGTGGCGCAGTCCCACTCGTAGGTCGAGTCGCGGGCGAGGTAGCGCACGAAGACATAGAAGCGCTGGTCGCCCTCGACGCGGCGCGCATACCACTCGGTCGCGCCGTCGAGCTCGGACTGGCTCAGCCGACGGGTCTCGCCGTTGACCAGGTTGCTGGTCTCGGTGCTCCAGCTGGACGCATAGCTGTTGTCAGGGGTCGACGAGCTGGGGAAGAGCTCGGCCGCCAGCTCCTCGATGCCGGCCAGGCTCTGCAGCGGGTCGCGGGGCGTCTCGGTCTCCGACGGCGACGCGCTGGAGCTCTTGGAGGTCGTCGGCGCCGGGTCGTCGTCGCCGCCGGTGAAGGCGATGACGGCAGCGACGGCGCCGCCGATCACGACGAGCACGGCCAGGACCGTCCCGACGATCAGACCGGTGTTGCGCCGCTGGTGCGTCGGCGGGTTCGGCGTACCGCCGGACCAGGGGGCGTGGGGAGCGCCCTGCCCGTAGCCGCCATAGGTCCCCCCGGAGGGCTGGGAGGCGAACGGCTGGACCCCCGGCTGGGACGGGTACGGCGCCGGGGGCGCCTGGTGGGCGGGCGAGACGTGGGGAGCGGGCGTGGGCGGGGTCGCCGGTGGCTGCGTCGGTCCCCACTGCTGGGCCGGTGAGGAGGGCAGCGGCGGCGCGGGCGGGGAGACCACGGGACCCCCGGGCGGCGGCGCGGCCGGGACGCCGCCGCTGGCGGAGCCCAGGCCCGTGGAGGTGACCCGGCGGGCGACGACCTCGCCCTCGGGCACGACGCCGAGCGCGAAGCCGAGAGCCGCGACGGCCCAGCGGGCGTTGCGGGACTCGCCGGTGCCCCGGTCCCGGGCGAGGAGGTCGCCCTGGGTGTCCACGACGATCGCCGGCAGGGCCCCGTTGGCGAGCTGGTCGCGAGCCCGGTCGAGGGCTCCGAGGCGGACCGCGTCGACGAGCAGGTTCAGCTCGCCGGAGGTGGCGGCGCGCTCGTCCAGGAAGTCGTCGAGTGCGGCACGGAAGGTGTGGGGGTCGCCGATGACGTCGGCGCCGACCTGGTCGACGAGCTCGCGCAGCTGGCGGTGGAGGTCGCTGCCTCCCGCCCCGGGATGGGGGGTCTGGGACATCCGTGCGCCTCCGGCGTTCGTGTCGATCCGCCCGGTGGTGACGCCGGGCGCGCCCACCCTCGGGGCGCAGCGTCGATCATTCCACCTCCGCCGCCACCCCGACGGCCGATCCCAGCGCCACGTCCGCAGCGCGATCCCTCGGAAACGCTCGTCGGCTGGGGTTTTGCGGGCATCCGCACGGGGAAGGGCGGTCGCATGTACGGCGACAGCGAACTCGTCCGGCGTCGGGCCGCCGCGCTGCGCGACCAGGGCGCGGACGTCCGGGCCCTCGCCGACGAGCTGGTCGCCCGGCTCGACGACCTGGGCTGGTCGGGACGGACCGCCGATGCCTTCCGCGGCCGGGTACTGGACCGCTCACGACATCTGCGCGTGGCTGCCGACCGGCACCAGACGGCGGCCGATGCGCTCGCTGCCCATGCCGTCGGGGCGGACCGGGCGCTCGAGGAGATCGCGACGCGGGAGCGGCGAGCGAACGGGCTCGTCGAGGCGGCGAGATCCCGACGTGCTGCGAGTGACGCGGGGAGCGGGTCCGTCGAGCCCGGCGACGCCGAGCTGTTGTCGTTCACCCCGCCGCCGCGCGGTCACCGCGACTGGCTGGCCGTGGAGCTGCCCGGGCTGGACCGCTGAGACCGGCCACCGGAGATGAGCAGTGAGGGGCGGACGTGCCGACCATCGACCTGACCGGGACCGATCTCCGGGACCCACGGGCCACCGGGGGCTCTGGCGACTCGCCGCGACGCCTGGGCCTCACCCTTCCGGAGCTGCGAGCCGCGGCGGCACTCGCCGGCGATGCGCCACTGCCTTTCGACGTCGCGGACCCGGTCGTCGCCGACGGCCTGCAGGCTCGCCTCGGCTCGAGTCCGGCAACGACCGACGACCAGGCCTACCGGGCCGTCCTGGCCGCGCTGCACGATCCGGCGGGCTCGCTCGAGCGGCGCGGGCTGGTGATCGAGGGCGGGCTCGACCCGGGTCTCGCCGGCGCCCTGGGCCTGCTCGCGACTCCCCGGATCGCGCTCGACCTGGACGTCCGGATCGTCGACGCGCAGGCGCGTTCGTGGCACCGGTCCCGCGACGGCGCCGCTGCCGCGCTGTCGACAGCCGACGGCATCGTGTTCGAGATCGCGTGGTTCGCCACCTCGGCCTGGGCGGACGAGCTGGCACGGGTCGGAGCGCTGCCGGACGGGATCGTCTGCCACCCCTCCGGCGTGCCACCGCTGGTCGACCTGCCGTTCGAGCTGGCCGACGCCGCCGCTGAGGCTGTCCAGACCGGCCGGACCGACCTGCTTCCCGCGCTGGCTGCGCGCCACACCGGCGCCGTACGCCGCGACGGGCGTCCGTTGTCCGACCAGGAGGTGGTCCGGCTCCTGGTGGCGCTGTCGGGCGAGGCACGCGGCCGACTGCGTGCCCTGGTCGCCGATGTCGCGGCCGACGGAGCCGGCCCAGCCGCCGGAACCCGCGTGGACGCGGTGGGGGTGGTGTCGTGGACCCTGCTGGCCGACGGATGGCATGCGCTGAGCCCGCACCGCGTCGACGGCGAGTCCCACCTCCAGGTGGCCGCCGTCGAGCCGGGCGATCTCGCCGCGGCCATCGCTCCCGCCCTCGCGCCGCTCGTCGGACCGGGGCTGCTGGGGCCACCGACGGAGCGGCCTCGATGAGCGGCCGTCGTGACGATGGCGGCGACGGGGCCGTGGTCCTGCGGCTGGCCGCCGCGGAGGGCCGGGCCGTCGCCATCGATGCGGTGGACGCCGCCGACCTGGCCGACCGGCACGACCAGATGTTGCGCCTGGCCGAGGCCTTCGAGGAGTCGGGGGCGCAGCTGCGGGAGTGGGCGGCGCTGGCCCGGGAGGTGGTGGTCCACCCCGACGTCAGCAGCACCGCTCCCCTGTCGCCGGCGACCTGGGCACGCGCCGAGGAGGAGGTCCGGGCGTTGACGACCGGGCCGCAGGGACTGCTGGACCGCTCGATCGAGCTCGCGGCCGACGCCGTCGTGCTCCGGGCGACCGTGGAGACCTATCGCTGGATCGACGACCTGCAGGCGACCGCCCATCGGACCCTCGGTTCGATCTCCGAGCGCGCCGAGGGCTACGTCGCACCGCACGTCAGTCTCGGCGGCGCCCTGGTCGCAGCCGGTCTGATCGAGACCGACGCGCTCGAGCGTGACGATGTCGCCACCTATCTCCACGAGCTCGCTGCCGAGATCCCCGAGCTGATGGACCACGTCGCGACCGGCGGTGGGCTCGTCGACAGCCTGCAGGTGCGCGGGCTGCTGACCGTCGGCCTGCTCGGCGGCGAGACCGGCCGGTCAGCCGGCACGGGCGGGCTGCGTGCCGCGGGGATCGCGCCGTTCGACGGCGGGTGGGGCTCGGCCCTGCGCGACGTCGCGCTCGACCTCGACACGACCATCACCCGTCGGTCCCCGACCGGTCCGGACGAGCCGTCCCGCGACAGGCCGTCCGCCACGGCCGCGCCCGACGGTCTGGCCGCCCTGCTGGCGCTGCAGCTCGACGACGCCGCCGACCCGGTGCGCACGGTGCAGGTGGGAGCCGGACGCCTGCTGGCGCTGGTCGGGCGCGCGGCGCCGGCCGGGCGATCACGACGCGCCGGTCGCCTGCAGCTGGTGTCGGGCGATCACTCCGCGCCAGCAGAGCTCGTCGCCGCCACCGTCGCAGCCGCAGCCCGAGCACTGGGCCAGGAGGGCGGCGAGGGCGGGGAGGGCGAGGTCCGCGTCCTGCTCGTCGGCCACGGCACCGGTGGCGCGACAGCCATCGAGGCGGCGGCCCACCTCGCCGACGACGACCGGGTCGTGGTCGACCACGTCGTCACGGCCAACGCGCGGGCCACCCACCTCGCGGCAGCGCACGGCGCTGCACCCGTCCTGTCGCTGGAGGACCACAGCGACCCGGTCGCGCTGCTCGGGTCACTGCTCAGCGCCTCCGACGAGCACCGCCTGACCGTCGTCTACGACGCCTCGGCGGCACCCGACCTGCCGCCGCCGGTCGCGGGCGGCACGGCCGCCGACCGCTCCAGCCACCCGGCCCTGCTCGCGCTGCTCGGGCACTGGCGAGCTCTCGGCTTCCTGCGCGCGCACTGAGCCCACCGTCGAGCGACGCACGTCACATCGCGCCGGGCGGCAGGCGTGGCACGACGTACCTCACGAAGGGCTCCGTCCCGACGACGGGGGAAATGCTTGACAAAACCGGGGGCAATGTATGCAACATGGTGTTGCGCTAACTGACCTCAGGCACCGATTTCGACGATGAGAACGGAACCAGACGATGACTTCGACGACCGACCACCGCACCGACCTCACCAGCAGCAATGAGGAGCTCGACTACGAGCAGACCCTGCGGCTGCTCTCCGAGGCGTCGGTCGAGCAGCACTTCGACGCCTTCGTCGACATCGACTGGGACAACCCCGACTACGCGATCCGGCTGGACGACCCGCGGTGGGTCCTGCCGTCGGTCGACGTGCTCGGCAGGACCGAGTGGTACCGCTCGCTGCCGCTCGAGGAGCAGATCCGGATCGGGATCTACCGCCAGGCGAACATCTGCAAGGTCGGCCTGCAGTTCGAGCAGATCCTCATCGGCGGCCTGATGGCCTATGCCGCCACCCTCAGGAACGGCAATCCGGAGTTCCGCTACGTCACCCACGAGGCGACCGAGGAGTGCCACCACACCCAGATGTTCCAGGAGTTCGTCAACCGCTCCGGCGCCGACGCGGCCGGCGGCTCCCGCTTCTTCCGCGGCATCGGCCCGATCCTGCCGCTCGCCGCCAAGATCGTCCCCTTCGGCTTCTTCTACGGCGTGCTGGCCGGCGAGGAGCCGATCGACCACGTGCAGAAGTCGATCCTGCGGGCCGGCGACGAGATGCACCCGCTCATCCAGCGGATCATGCAGATCCACGTCGCCGAGGAGGCCCGTCACATCGGCTTCGCGCACCGCTACATCGAGCACACCGCGCCGAAGCTCGGACGGTTCGAGCGCAGCCTGCTCTCGGTCGCCGTACCCGTGATCCTCAAGTGGCTCTGCAACGAGATCCTCGTGCCGACCAAGCAGATGCAGCGGGACCTCGACATCCCCCGAGAGGTCATTGACGAGCTCTTCTGGGGAGCCCCGGAGTCGAAGAAGTTCCTCCGCGACCTGTTCGGCGACGTGCGGATGCTCACCGAGAACGCCGGTCTGATGAACCCGGTCTCACGCCGCATCTGGCGCGCGATGGGCATCGACGGCCGCGCCTCCCGCTTCCGCAGCGAGCCCAGCTCCGCGGCCGCCTGACCCGCCTGACCCGCCTGACTCGGCTGAATCGCCGAGCCTGATCCCCCTGGAACAGCCATGCCCTACGTCGTCACGCAGTCCTGCTGCGCCGATGCCTCGTGCGTCGTCGCCTGCCCGGTCAACTGCATCCACCCGGCCCCCGGCGAGCCCGGCTTCGCCGAGGCCGAGATGGTCCACATCGACCCGGCCTCGTGCGTCGGCTGCGGGGCCTGCGTCACCGCGTGCCCGGTGGGGGCGATCGTGCCCGACCGTCTGCTGAGCCCGTCGCAGGCACCGTTCCAGGCCCTCAACGCCGACTACTACGCGACCTTCCCGCACGCCGACCGGCGCCCCGTCGCGGTCGTCCCGCCGCAGCGCCGGTTGCTCGGCAGCGGACCGTTCCGCGTCGCCGTCGTCGGCGCCGGACCGGCCGGCCTCTACACCGCCGACGAGCTGCTCAAGCACCCCGAGGTCGAGGCCGTCGACGTCTTCGACCGGCTCCGGACGCCCCACGGCCTGGTGCGCCACGGCGTCGCGCCCGACCACGCCTCGACCAAGCTCGTCACCACCCTCTTCGCGGCCATCGAGGACGACGAGCGCTTCCGCTACTTCCTCGACGTCGAGGTCGGCGGCGACGGCGCCGACGGTACCGACGGCCTCACGCTGGCCGACCTGCGCGCCCACTACGACGCAGTCGTCTATGCCGTCGGCGCCGCCCAAGACCGCCCCCTCGGCGTCCCGGGCGAGGACCTCGTCGGCTCCGTGCCCGCGAGCGCGGTGGTCGGCTGGTACAACGGACACCCGGACCACCGCGACCTCGAGGTGCCGCTGGACTCCGAGCGCGCCGTCGTCGTCGGCAACGGCAACGTCGCCCTCGACGTCGCCCGCATCCTGACCCGCCCCCACGACGTGCTGGCGGCCACCGACCTCGCCCCCGCACCGCTGGAGCAGCTGCGGGACAGCAACGTCCGCGAGGTCGTCGTCCTCGGCCGGCGCGGACCCGCCGAGGCGGCCTTCACCGTCCCCGAGCTCATCGGCCTGGCCGCGCTCACCGACGTCGACGTCATCGTCGACGCCGACCCCGCCCTGTTGACGGGCGACGACCAGCGCTCCCAGCTGCTGCGCGACATCGCCGAGCGGCCGGTCGACCCGGCCAGCACCCGCCGCCGCATCGTCCTCACCTTCACCACCTCCCCCGTCGAGATCCTCGGCGAGGACGGCCACGTCACCGGTGTCCGCGTCGTGCGCAACCGCCTGGTGACCGACCCCGACGGCACGGTGCGCGCGGAGGCCGGTGACGAGTCGACCGTCCTCGAGGCCGGCCTGGTCATCCGCTCGGTCGGCTTCCGCGCCGAGCCCGTGCGCGACCTGCCCTTCGACGCAGCGACCGGCACGGTGCCCAACCACCAGGGTCGTGTCGAGCCGGGCGTCTATGTCGTCGGCTGGATCAAGCGCGGTCCGTCGGGCTTCATCGGCACCAACAAGTCCTGCGCGCAGGAGACCGTCACGACGCTGCTCGACGACCTCGACGGCGGGCTCCCCCAGCCGACCGGCACCGACGCCGCGATCAGCGACCTCATCCGCACCAGGCACCCCCACGTCGCCGGGCTCGCCGACTGGCGCCTGCTCGACGCCACCGAGCGGGCGGCCGGCAACGCCGCCGGCCGGGTCCGCGTCAAGATCACCGATCCGACCGCGCAACGGGCCGCGACCCCACCGAACCGACCGACCACCCACGGCGGCCGCTCCGTCCGACGGATCATGTCCCGTCGTACGGTGTCCTGACGGCACAGGTCGTGAAGATCGCAGGAGGTGTCATGGCGGGCTCCAGCCGTGACGGGACGACGGACGGACGCAAACGTCGCTGGCAGCAGCACAACGCCGAGCGGCGGGCGGCCGTGATCGACGCCGCCCTCACGGTGCTGTCGAGGGAGAGCGAGCCCGGCGCCGACATCAGCGTCCAGCAGATCGCGGACGAGTCCGGCGTCCACCGGACGGTGCTCTATCGCTACTTCGAGGACCGCACGGACCTCGACCTCGCCATCCAGCGCGAGATCTGCCGCCGGGCCGGAGACGTGCTGCTCTCGACGACCACGCTCGAGGGCACGGTCAAGGAGATCATCCACCGGGTCATCGGCTCCTACGTGACCTGGGGCAGCGACAACATCGCGCTCCTGCGCTTCGCCGAGAAACAGGTCAACGGCACCACCGAACGGCCGCTCGACGACGCGATCGGACAGTTCGCCGAGCAGGTCGAGCTCCTCATCGGCGGCATCATCGCCCTGCTCGACGTCGAGATCACCGACAACGACCAGGACGCCCTCGCACCGTGGGTGTTCCTGCTCGTGGGCGGTGTGATGGCCGCCGTCCGGAGCTGGACCTCCCGTGACGAGCTCCGGCCCGACACGTCCACCTTCATCGATCTGCTCGCGGAGGTCACCTGGCTGCAGATCGACGGCCTCGTCACCAGCCGCAACATCGTGCTGCCCGACCTGCCGATCGAGCAGCTCCTCACCTTCACCGACGCCAAGGAATCCTGATCATGAGCACCCCAGACCACGTCGACGTCCTCATCATCGGAGCCGGCCTCTCCGGCATCGATGCCGCCTATCACGTCGGCCGGTCCGGCAAGTCCTACGCCGTCCTGGAGATGCGCGACTCCCTCGGCGGCACCTGGGACCTCTTCCGCTATCCGGGGATCCGGTCCGACTCCGACATGCACACCCTCGGCTTCAGCTGGAAGCCGTGGAAGGGAACGAAGGCCATCGTCGACGGCCCCGACATCCTCGGCTACCTCAAGGATGCGGCCGCCGAGAACGGCATCGACGAGCACATCCGCTATCACCACAAGGTGCTGAACGCCGACTTCTCCACCGACGACGCCCGCTGGACGGTGACCGTCGAGCGCACCGACACCGGCGAGACCGCCCAGCTCACCTCGAGCTTCCTGTTCGCCGCGTCCGGCTACTACCGCTATGACGAGGGCTTCACCCCCGCGTTCCCCGGCATCGAGGACTACGAGGGCCAGGTCGTCCACCCGCAGCACTGGCCCGAGGACCTCGACTACGAGGGCAAGCGGATCGTCGTGATCGGCTCCGGCGCCACCGCGGTGACGCTGATCCCCGCCCTCGCCAACTCCGGCGCCGGGCACGTCACGATGCTGCAGCGCACGCCGACCTACATCATCAGCCAGCCGACCAACGACAAGGTGTCGGCGCAGATGTATCGCCTCCTGCCCGACGCCGTCGCGCAGCGCCTCGTCCGCACCCGCTACCTCACCAGCCGGATCGCGTTCTACGAGTTCTGCCAGGCACGGCCCAAGGAGTCGCGCGCCCTGCTGCGCAAGCTGCTCGAGCGCCAGCTGCCGAAGGACGTCGACTTCGACCAGCACTTCAAGCCGCCCTACGACCCGTGGGACCAGCGGCTGTGCGCCGTCCCCGGCGGCGACCTCTTCAAGGCCCTGCGCCAGCACACCGTCGACATCGTCACGGACCGCATCGACCGGTTCACCCCCAAGGGCATCCTGCTCGAGTCCGGCGAGACGCTCGAGGCCGACATCGTCATCACCGCGACCGGCCTCAACCTGCAGATCTTCGGCGGCGCGTCGCTGGCCGTCGACGGCGAGGTCGTCGAGCCGTCGTCGACGATGGCCTACAAGGGCCTGATGTTGAGCGGCATCCCGAACTTCGCGTTCATCATCGGCTACACCAACGCGTCGTGGACGTTGAAGGCCGACCTGGTCTGCGAGTACGTCGCCAAGCTGCTCACCCACATGGACAAGGTCGGTGCCCGCACCGTCGTCCCCCGCCGCGACCCGTCCGTGGCGGAGGAGCCCTTCCTCGACTTCGAGGCCGGCTACGTCATGCGCTCCATCAACGCGCTGCCCAAGCAGGGCGCGACCTTCCCGTGGCGGCTGAAGATGAACTACTTCAAGGACGTGCTCGTCTTCCGCAAGCCGGTGGTGGACGAGACGCTGGAGTTCAGCGCCTGAGCTCGCGGGAGTTTCACCGGCCGGCCGGCGAAACTCATTTCGCCCTCACCAAGCGAGGTCGTGAACAAACTCGCTCAGCTGAGTCAGGTTGCGGCACTCGATCATCGGGACGATGTCGGCGTACGTCGGGGCCGCGGAGTCGCCCGTGCCCCAGTTGCGCTGGTGCTCGGGGTTGAGCCAGAAGGACCGCTTCACCGAGCCGGCGAGCTGGCGCAGGGCGTCCTCGTGCAGGTCGCTGTAGTTGGAGCGGGCGTCACCGAGGATCAGCAGTGTGGTCTTCGGTGTGAGCGCGTCGGCGAAGTTCTCGTTGAACTTGGCGAAGGCCCGGCCGTAGTTGGTGCGCCCCCACAGGGCGGCGTGGCTGGCGGACGCGGCGAGGTCGGCCATCACGTCGGCCGGGTCGGCGCCGGGACGGAAGTGGTCGGTCACCTCATGGACGTGGTCGATGAACGTGAAGGCGCGCATCGACTGGAACACCTCGCGCAGCGCGAACACGAACAGCAGGGTGAACTGGGAGAAGTTGGCGACCGAGCCGCTGATGTCGGTGAGGACGACGAGGTCGGTGCGGTGCGGCCGCTTGGGTCGGTGGTGCGTGGTGATCGGGACGCCACCGGTGGCGATGGAGGCACGCACCGTGCGCCGGAAGTCGAGCGGCGCGGTGCGGGCGTGGCGTGAGTGCTGCTCCTTGGCGAGCCGCGTCGCGAGCCGCCGGGCGAGGGGGAAGATCTCCTTGCGCATCTCGTCGAGGTCGACGCGACGGGCCGACATGAAGGCGAGCTTGTCGATGCTGGGGCGGATCGCGACGTCGGCGATGTGCTCGGGCCCCTTCTCCTCCGCGATGCGGCGCCGTGCGTCGTCCTCGACCGTGGCGGCGAAGGCCCCGATCCGGCGGTTGGCCTGCCGCCGGGCATCGTCCTCGTCGGCGCCGGCGGCCATCAGGGCCTGCATGATCTGGTCCACCAGCTCCTGGGGCGAGACCCGCTGGAGCGCCGTGTACGCCGACCAGGACGACAGTCCCGGGCCGCGACCCGGCATGGAGCCGAACCGGCCGACCATCTCCGCCGCCATCCGACGCATCTCCGCGGGGTCGAGCTGGGCTGCCTCCAGGACCTCGCCGAGCCGTTCGCGGAAGTCGAGCAGCGCGGTGGCGTTGTCGCGGACCGCACCCTGGTCGCCCTCGGCGTCGGGCGCGCCCTCCCGGGCCACGCCGTCGCCGACCATCGCGGGGAAGTAGACGTCGAAGAGCGCGTCGAAGGTGACCCGCTGCGCCTGCTTCTTGACCATCGTGGCGGCGAAGGCGTCACGCACGGTCTCACGGTCGTCCCAGCGGACCGCGCCGAGGGCGAGGAGTGCGTCGAGATCCTCGGCCAGGGAGACCGACAGTCCGGCGCCGCGCAGGGCCTCCACGAACGCCAGGTGGCGGTCGAGGAGACCTGACTGGTCGCGGCGTTCACGGGTCGGCTCGGTGCTCACGGTCGTCTCCGTCTGCCTCAGGCTCGGTTGAGCTTGAGCTCCTTGACGGCCCGCTCGTGGTCGGACTTGTGCTTGAGCACGGCGCTGAGCGTGTCGCGGATGGCGGTGCTGTCGAGGTCGCGGATCTCGAGCGCGATGAGGGTGCGCGCCCAGTCGACCGACTCCGCGATCGACGGCGCCTTCTTGAGCTCGAGCTCGCGCAGCCGCGCGACGGTGGCCACGACCTGCTCGGCGATCCGGTCGTCGAGGTCGGGCACCTGCTGCTGCAGGATCTCGTGCTCGCGCGCGGCGTCGGGATAGTCGAGGTGGAGGTAGAGGCAGCGTCGCTTGACGGCCTCGGAGAGCTCACGGCTGGCGTTGGACGTCAGGACGACGAACGGGCGGCGGGTGGCGGTGACCGTGCCGAGCTCCGGGATCGTGACCTGGAAGTCGCTGAGCACCTCGAGGAGCAGGCCCTCGACCTCGATGTCGGTCTTGTCGACCTCGTCGATCAGCAGCACCGTCGGCTCCTCGCGCCGGATGGCGGTGAGCAGCGGACGGGTCAGCAGGAACTCGTCGGAGAAGATGTCGTCGTGGGTGGCGTCCCAGTCGACGCCGCCGCCCTCGGGGCCACCGCCGGCGTTGGCAGCCTGGATGCGCAGCAGCTGCTTCTTGTAGTTCCACTCATAGAGCGCCCGCGCCTCGTCGAGACCCTCGTAGCACTGCAGCCGCACGAGGTCGGCACCCGTGGCCCGGGCGACCGCCTTGGCCAGCTCGGTCTTGCCCACGCCGGCGGGGCCCTCGAGCAGCAGCGGCTTCTCCAGCGCTCCGGCGAGGTACGCCGTGGTGGCGGTCGCCGCGTCGGCGAGATAGCCGGACTCGCCCAGCCGGGCGGCGGCGTCGGCCGGGGATGCGAACCAGGTCGGCGGGGTGCTCATGGCCCCATCCTGCCGCGCGAGCCGCGGCCCGGCGTACCCGGCTCGGTGAGAGGGACCGTGACGGGGGCGGCGGCAGGCACGGCCGCTGGTCACCGTGACGCCGCTCACACAGGGAGTTCTCAGCCGCGGACTCGTAGCCCCGGCGGGTCCAGGTCGTTGAGACCCACAGCAGGGGAACGGCAGACCGTCGGCCCCGCTGAGCTCCGATCACCAGTCGGAAAGGGGGATTCGATGTCGTACGAGCGCGCGATCCCCCCGTGGCTCCAGGCCACCGTCCGGTCGATCAAGGTCGGCACGACCGTCGGAGCGCTGACGCTGCTGGCCGGCTTCGGGGCGCTCAACATGCTCGCCGAGCCACAGCCCGCTCCGTCGGACCGGCTCGACATGTCCTCGGGCCCGCTCGACGAGATGATGCAGCAGAACCGCTGCTCCTTCACCGGGTTCGACCGCTCGATCATCCCCAGCAAGGCGATCGTCCGCACCCCCGAGGGGGCGACCGAGGTGGTCTCCTTCGACCGGGGCTGGGCCGTGTTCAGCGGCGAGGTCGCCGGTCAGCTCGTTGCGGTCTGCCTGGGCCCGGAGGCTGAGCACGCCGAGGTCGACCTCGGCCAGGACGGCCTCGAGGCCGTGCCTGCCGCCCAGGACTGACGAGACCCTCGGTCGGCGCCCGCCGCCTCAGCCCGCGAGCGCCTCCCCCACGAACTGCAACACGTCGGGCGCCATCCGTCGCCAGTAGCCGCGATCGTGGTCGCCGAGTTGGAATCCTCCGGCCGGTCGGTGGTCGAACCCGTCCACGTAGTCGCGGCCGGCGGCACAGAACGGGTCTCCCTGGCCGCAGTCGACCCTGACCGCGATGCCGTCGAGATCGGCCTGACGGTCCATCACGCTGACCCGGTCGAAGTCGTCGGCGTCGTCGTAGGCGCCGGGTGCCGTGTCGTCGTAGTCGTGCCACAGCGCGGGCGACAGGGCTGCGACCGCGGCGACCCGCTCCGGACCGAGGACCGCGCCGAGGTGGAGGGCGCCGAAGCCACCCATGGACCAACCGGCGAGGGCGATCCTGCTGGTGTCCAGCCCCTGGTCGGCCAGGAGGGGAAGGAACTCGTCGAGCACCATGGTCTGCGCGCGGTCCCCATCGGCGCGGTCGTGCCAGTAGGCCTCGCCACCGTCGACGCTTGCCAGCGCAAAGGGCGGTAGACCGTCATCGACGGCCCGCGCGAGGAAGCGGTCGAGGCCGAGTCCGTCTCGCTGGAAGGGCATGCGGTGGTCGTTGCCCCGGCCGTGCAGCACGAGCACGACCGGCAGGGGCGCCGCGGCGCCGGACCGGGGCGGCCGGGCGACCGCCCATCCCACCTCCCGGCCCCGGGCTCGCGACGCGAAGGCTCCCGAGTCGAGCCGGCCCGGCTCGACGGACGGTACGACGCCGTCCTCCCCGTCGTGGCCCAGGCGGTGATAGAGCGTCGACTTGCCCGGAAGCACCTCGAGCTCCACGCCGGCCAGCGCCGCGGCTCCCGCCGTGACCACGGCGGCACTGCCACCCAGCAGCCGGCGGCGGGTGACCCGACGCGGACGACCTGCCGACTTCGGCTCCGCCATGCCACCTCCTCCTTCTCCCCCTACCGACGCCCCAGTCTGCCGGGCGGTTGACCCTGCTGGGCACCGCATGGCAAAGCGTCCGCCCCAAGCACGGTTGGTGCGCGCCGGCGCGGAGCTGGGCGGCCACCTGTCGACGTGGCGCAAGCTCCAGGCCGGCGACCTCGGCGTGAGTGTCGGCGCCTACCTCAACGTGCTGCGCGCCCTCGGTCAGCTCGAGCGCGCGATCGACGCCACCGATCCCTACGAGACCGATCTCGGTCGCGCCCGGGCCGACGAGATCCTGCCGCAGCGGGTCCGGGGACCGTCGCGATGAGCCTCCCGCGCCCGACCGCGCTCGAGGTCACATCGATGTGGCCGGCGAGACGGTGCACGCCGGGACGGCGACATGGTGGGGTCGCCGGCTCGTGCAGAAGAAGCTGCGACTCGACGCAGCCGCCGCCGGCCAGGCACCTCCCCCGGTGACGGACGTGGACTTCCTCGTCGGCGTCAGCGACCACTCCCGCCAGGGCAACCTCGGGTACGCCGAGCCCGGGACCGGCGAGTTCCTCGTGTCCGGCGCGACGGTCCCGAAGCTCGTCGCCCTTCCGGACCTGCTGGCTGCCGCGGACCGGGTGGCGGCCGACGACGACCCCGAGACGGCAGCGGCACTCAAGACCCTCCTCGACGCCGGCAGCACAACGCTCGGCGGCGCTCGCCCCAAGGCATCGGTCGAGGACGAGGGCCGGCTCCTCATCGCGAAGTTCCCCCACCAGGACGACGAGTGGGACGTCATGGCGTGGGAGAAGACCGCCCTCGACCTGGCCGAGCGATGCGGCATCGAAGTCCCCGAGAGACGCCTGGTCGACGTCGGTGGCCGCCACGTCCTGATGCTCACCAGGTTCGACCGAGCGGCGGAGCGCCTCGGCTACATCAGCGTCCGCACCCTGAGCGAGGCCCGGAGCAGCGCCGGCAACGACTATCTGGACATGGTCGCCGCGATCGAGGACCACTCGGCCAACGCCGTGTCCGACCTGCGCGCCACGTGGCACCGGATCGCATTCACCGTCGCGGCCAACAACACCGACGACCACTTCCGCAACCACGGGTTCCTGCGAACCCGCGGTGGATGGACGCTGGCCCCGGCCTTCGACATCAACATCGATCCGCGCCTCGAGCGAGGGCGCGCCACCAGCCTGGCCGGGGCCGATCGTCGCGAGGCCTCGCTGCGCGCGCTGGTCCATGGGGCGGCGTACTTCGGGATGGCCGAGGACGAGGCGACCGCGGGGCTGCATCGCATCGCCGAGGTGCTCGAGGACTGGCGGGCCGTCGCCCGGTCCAACGACGTGCCGGATCGCGAGCTCGACCACGTCGGCCTGGTCCTGGACGACTACCGCGCCCGTGTCGGCGCCGCCGGCCACGGATGACCGGTTGAGGCGGCTGCGGAGACTCTCAGGTGCCGCAGAAGGTGCGGTAGCGCCCGAAGTCGGCGGGCGCCGGCTCGGCGTACCGCTCGAGACCCGGGACCGGGTCGAAGGGCGAGCGCACCGCCTCGAGGAGCCGCTCCAGCGGCGCGAGGTCCCCGGCCGTGGCGGCGTCGAGGGCCTCCTCGACGAGGTGGTTGCGGGGGATGTGCACGGGGTTGACCCGGTCCATCGCGTCGGCGTCGGGGCACAGCGCACGCCAGTCCTCGAGCCACGCGTCGATCCCGGCGAGGTCGAGGAACACGCCACGCACCGGCTCGCTGTCGCCGCGCGCAGCGGTGGCGAGGTGGCGCCAGAACGAGGTGTGGTCGACGTGGCTGGCCTGCAGCAGCTCGAACACGGACGTGCCCAGCCGCTCGATCGCCTCGAGGTCGTCACAGGCGGTCAGGCCGAGCTTGGCCCGCAGCCCGGCGGCGTACGACGCGGCGTACTCCTCGCGGAACGAGCCGAGCGCCTCCGTCGCGATCTCCACGGCCCGGTCCTGCTCGTCGGCGAGGAGCGGCAGCAGGGCCTCGCCGAGCCGGGCGAGGTTCCACTCCGCGATCGGCGGCTGGTTGCCGTAGGCGTAGCGCCCGCCCTCGTCGATCGAGCTGAAGACCGTGTGCGGGTCGAAGGCGTCGAGGAAGGCGCACGGGCCGTAGTCGATCGTCTCGCCCGACAGGGTCACGTTGTCGGTGTTCATGACGCCGTGCACGAAGCCCACGAGCATCCAGCGTGCGACCAGCCCGGCCTGCGCCGCGATGACGGCGCGATAGAGCGCGAGACAGGGGTTCGGCTCGGCCGCGGCCTCCGGGTGGTGGCGCTCGATGGCGTGGTCGGCGACCCGCCACAGCAGGTCGACGTCGTCGGTCGCCCGCGCGAGCTGCACGGTGCCGACGCGCAGGTGGCTGCTCGCCACGCGGGCCAGCACGGCCCCCGGGAGCACGGTCTCGCGGTGGACGCCGCGGCCCGTGGTGACCACCGCCAGCGAGCGGGTCGTGGGGATGCCGAGAGCGTGCATGGCCTCGCTGACGACGTATTCCCGCAGCATCGGCCCGAGCGCCGCGAGCCCGTCACCCCCGCGGGCGAAACGGGTCCGGCCCGAGCCCTTGAGGTGGAGGTCGCGCAGCCGACCGTCGGCATCGACCAGCTCCCCCATCAGCAGCGCCCGCCCGTCACCGAGCTGGGCGAACCCGCCGAACTGGTGGCCGGCATAGGCCTGCGCCACCGGCGTCGCCCCCTCCGGGACGACGGTGCCGGTCAGCAGTCCCAGCCCCTCCGGGCTCCGCAGCCGGTCCGGGTCGAGTCCCAGCTCGCGCGCGAGCGGCTCGTTCAGGACCACGAGCCGCGGGTCAGGCGCCTCGGCCGCCTGTGCGGGAAGGGCGAGCTCGGGCAGGGCGGTCGCGAACCGGTGCTGGAGCGTCGCCGCCCCGGTCGCCTGCGTCGTCATGGTTCGAGCGTACGGCGACGGCGGGCACCCACTCCCGGCGGACGCGAGAAGCCCCCGCCGGGCTGTCGCTCGACGGGGGCTTCTCGTGCTGCTGGCGGTGGCGGAGGGATTTGACCCCTCGGTGGACTTGCGCCCACAAACGCTTTCGAGGCGTTCTCCTTAGGCCGCTCGGACACGCCACCGCGGGGAACATTACCGGAGCCCGAACCGGCGCTGAAATCGCGCCCGGCGACACCGGGTCCGGGTGCGAGGCGACCTAGGGAAGCACTGATCAATGGCGCCGTCGCGAGCGTCGCGAGGCGAGTGCGCTGGCAAGCCAGGGGCGCGAAGACAGGCTGGGCGCCTTTCGAGCGTCCCTGGCGCCGCCAGCGTGCCGCATCGCGGCGCGCAGTAGGCGGGATTGATCAGTGGTTCCCTAGAGTTCGGGCATGCGCAGCGAGGTGAGCGGAGACCTGGTCGTCGGGTTCGACCTCGACATGACACTCATCGACACGACCCTCGGCTTCCAGGCCGTGCTGCGCGCGCTCGGCACCGAGCTCGAGGTCGACTTCCCGGTCGAGCTGATGACCGCCGTGCTCGGCCCGCCGCTGTCGATGATGCTCGAGCCGCACTTGGCCGAGGAGGCCATCCAGCCCGCGGTCGACCGCTTCCGCGTGCTCTACCCCGACCACGCCGTCCCCGCCGTCGGCGCGTTCCCGGGCGCGCACGAGTCCCTGGCCGCCGTACGACGACACGGCGGGCGGATCGTCGTGATCAGCGGCAAGTTCACGCCCAACGTGCAGCGGCACGTCGACCACCTGGGCTTCGACGTCGACCTCATCGAGGGCGAGGTGTGGGGCATCGGCAAGGCGGCGGCGCTGCAGCGGGAGGGTGCGCAGATCTACGTCGGCGACCACGTCCACGACGTCGAGGGCGCGCTCGCAGCCGGTGTCACCAGTGTCTCGGTGCTGACGGGCGGGTGCAGTCGCGAGGAGCTGATGGACGCCGGCACGCACGTCGTGCTCGACGACCTGACCGCGTTCCCCGGCTGGCTGGACCGGCACCTGGCCGGCCGCTGACCCTGACCGGCGCGCTGCTCAGGAGAGCGGCAGCAGCAGGTCGGTGCGCTGCTGCTCCACCGGGGTGACCGACGGATCGGTCACGTAGATCTCGATCGCCCGCAGGCTCTGCGGCGCCTTCTCGTGGGCGACGAACCGCTCCCACGCCGGCATCAGGTCCTCGAAGGACCCGAGGTGGGAGACGAGCAGGACGGAGCCGCCCGGGAAGGTCGACGCCTCGACGCCGTCGGGCAGCTGCGCCGGCACCTGCGCCACCGGGAAGCCGAGGGTGACGTCGAACGGCTTGTCCATGTCGCCGTCGTAGATCGCGTAGCCGGGTCCGATCGGACCGAGCTGGGCGAGGACGGAGTAGCCGGAGTCGAAGATGCTGCCGAGGTCGTCGAACGTGACGGCGGTGTGGCGCAGCTGGACGACCGGGATGTCGCCGGCCACCTCCACCACGGTGGGCTCGGCGGCGGGAACGTCGGTGAGGATGAGGGGGGCGGGGGTCATGTCGGCCATGCTCGCTCAGACCACCGACAGCCGCCGTACTCATCGCCTCGTCGCATCTCGACCGAGAAAAGCCCGCACCTCGACCGAGAAAGCCCCACACTTCGCGCGAGAGACCGGCGCACCTCGGCGGGGCGTGCAACGTCGATGCAACGTTGCGGGCGGATCGTGGGCCCGAGGCAGACGGGACGAGACGCTGGTCACACGGGGGACGACGATGTCTACTGGACTCATGAGCAGGAGCGACGCACCCGGCATGCGCGCCGAGGTCGCCGCCTCCTGGGAGCGCTCCGCCGCTGCCGGGGTCGAGGTCACCCAGGCCGAGGCGCCGATCGCGCTCGAGACCCCCGACCTGCGCGGCCAGCGCGAGGCCCATCCCCTCGCCCGCGTGTTCCCGCTCCTCGACGACGTCCTCGGCCGCGAGGTTCGCGACTGCGGTGCCGTGATGGCCCTCGCCGACGCCGACGGCACCTTGCTGTGGGTCTGCGGCAACCCCGACAAGCTGCGCCAGGCCGAGCGGATCGGCTTCGTCGAGGGCAGCAACTGGGACGAGCGGCTCGCCGGCACCAACGCACCCGGCCTCGCCCTGGCCACCGGACGCGAGGCCTTCATCACCCGTGAGGAGCACTTCCGCTCCTCCGTGCGCTCCTGGAGCTGTGCGGCCACACCGATCCACGACCCCGCCAGCAGCCAGCTGCTCGGCGTGCTCGACGTGACGGGCGGCGATGCGATCGTCGTGCCGCAGACCATGGCGATGGTGCGCGCGGCCGCCCGGCTCGCCGAGGCCGAGCTCGCCCGTGTCGCGCCTCCCCGGCCGCCCACGGACGGGCGCGCAGGGCTGCGCCTGCTGCTCGAGCTGCTCGGCCACGACGAGGCCCTGGTGACTGTCGACGACGGCCGCGGCAAGCTCACCCGCCTCCGCCTCTCCCGTCGCCACAGCGAGATCGTCGCGCTGCTCGCCTCCTCCCCCACGGGCCTGACCGGGGACGAGCTGGGCGTGCTGCTCTACGAGGAGGACGGCGGTAGGTCGACCCTGCGCGCCGAGCTCAACCGGCTCCGTGGCCTGCTGGGGGACGAGCTGCTCGCCAGCCGCCCCTACCGGCTCGCCGCCCCCGTCACCGGTGACTGGCTCGCCATCGAGGCCCAGCTGGCGGCCGGCGACCTCCGCGCGGCGATGAAGGCCTACGCCGGGCCGATCCTGCCCCGCTCGACCGCACCCGGCATCGTGCGGATCCGGGAGGGGCTCGCCGCCTCGCTGCGCCAGTCCCTGCTCCGCTCCCGGGCCCCGGAGCTGATGTCGGCGTGGACCCGGTCCGGCTGGGGTCGCGACGACTACGAGATGTGGCTCGCCCAGCAGGCCGCCCTAGGGTCGAGCTCGCCGATGCGCGCCCTCGTCGACGGCCAGATCGCCCGCCTGGACCGCGAACTGCGCTAGGTCATCGAGGAGCGAGCGCCAGCGAGCGTCACGAGATGTCCGCAGCCACCTCCGCGAGGTGACCACAGCGGTCTCGTGACGCCCCGCTCGTTCCTCGCGGGGCTCCTCGACCACCGGGGCCTGCGGACTCGCAACGAAGCTGCAACGTGCCGACTCCTAGCGTCGTGATCGCCGTCACACGGGCGGCCCACCACGACCACTACGGAGCACACCATGACCGTCTATGCAGCACCCGGACAGCCCGACTCCCTCGTCACCGTCGCCCCGCGCTACGGCCACTACATCGGTGGCCAGTGGGTCGACCCGATCAAGGGCGCCTACTTCGAGAACATCTCGCCGGTCAACGGCAAGCCGTTCACGGAGATCGCCCGCGGCACGGAGGAGGACATCGAGGCCGCCCTCGACGCCGCCCACGCTGCCGCTCCCTCGTGGGGGAAGACCTCCACGACGGAGCGGGCCAACATCCTGCTGAAGATCGCGGACGTCATGGAGGCCAACCTCGCCTCCATCGCGGTCGCCGAGACCTGGGAGAACGGCAAGCCGGTCCGCGAGACCCTCGCCGCCGACATCCCGCTCGCGATCGACCACTTCCGCTACTTCGCGGGCGCCCTGCGTGCCCAGGAGGGCTCGATCGGCGAGATCGACGAGAACCTGATCGCCTACCACTTCCACGAGCCGCTGGGCGTCGTCGGGCAGATCATCCCGTGGAACTTCCCGATCCTCATGGCCGTCTGGAAGCTCGCCCCGGCCCTGGCCGCCGGCAACGCGGTGGTCCTCAAGCCCGCCGAGCAGACCCCGTGGTCGATCCTCAAGCTCGTCGAGCTGATCGGCGACCTGCTCCCGGCGGGCGTCCTCAACGTCGTCAACGGGTTCGGCGTCGAGGCGGGCAAGCCGCTGGCGTCGTCCTCGAGGGTCGCGAAGGTCGCCTTCACCGGCGAGACCACGACCGGCCGGCTGATCATGCAGTACGCCAGCCAGAACATCATCCCGGTGACCCTGGAGCTCGGCGGCAAGAGCCCCAACATCTTCTTCGAGTCCGTGGCCAACGAGCGCGACGCCTTCTACGACAAGTCGCTCGAGGGCTTCGCGATGTTCGCCCTCAACCAGGGCGAGGTCTGCACCTGCCCGTCGCGCGCCCTCGTGCAGCGCAGCATCTACTCCGACTTCGTCCACGACGCCGTCGCCCGGGTCGAGAAGATCAAGCAGGGCAACCCGCTCGACGACACCACGATGATCGGCGCCCAGGCCTCGAACGACCAGCTCGAGAAGATCCTGTCGTACATCGAGATCGGCAAGGAGGAGGGCGCGAAGCTCCTCACCGGCGGCGAGCGCAACGTCCTCGAGGGCGACCTCGCCGGCGGCTACTACGTCACGCCGACCATCTTCGAGGGCGACAACTCGATGCGGATCTTCCAGGAGGAGATCTTCGGCCCGGTCGTCTCGCTGACCGGCTTCGACGACGAGGCCGACGCCCTCAAGATCGCCAACGACACGCTCTACGGCCTCGGCGCCGGTGTCTGGTCGCGCGACGGGGCGCAGGCCTTCCGCGCGGGCAAGGAGATCAAGGCCGGCCGGGTGTGGACGAACAACTACCACGCCTACCCCGCGCACGCCGCGTTCGGCGGCTACAAGCAGTCGGGCATCGGCCGCGAGAACCACAAGATGATGCTCGACCACTACCAGCAGACGAAGAACCTGCTGGTGTCGTACAGCCCCGACGCGCTCGGCTTCTTCTGAGCCGACCGTCAATCCGGTGCGGGGGACGGATGCCGTCCCCCGCATCGGGGACCACTGCACCACCGACACCACCAGCCCAGGAGGATCCCGTGCCCAGCAGGGTCGATGTCACCGAACCCGCGGCGGAGCTGCTCCGCACCCTCACCGAAGCGCACGGGCCGGTGATGTTCCACCAGTCCGGCGGCTGTTGCGACGGGTCGGCGCCGATGTGCTATCCGGACGGCGACTTCCTCGTCGGCGACGCCGACGTCCACCTCGGCGACCTCGACGTCGGCCTGGACCGCGCGGTCCCGGTGTGGATGTCGAAGGCGCAGTTCGAGTACTGGTCGCACACCCACCTGACGATCGACGTCGTCAAGGGCCGCGGCGCCGGCTTCTCGCTCGAGGCGCCGCACGGCGTGCGCTTCCTGATTCGGTCGCGGCTGCTGACCGACGCGGAGCACGCGGAGCTCGCCGAGGCGACGGCATGATCGCCCGCGAGGTCGCACTGCTGGCCCGGGACCTGCTGCTGTGGGCGATGCGGTCGCGGGCTGGCGGCGTACGGATGTGACACGCCGCCCCGCCGACGGGGGCGAGCGGATCCCGCCAGCAACGAGCGTCAGCGCTGGCCGATCCGGTGGATCCAGAGCGCGTTGGTGGAGCCGGGGACGCCGGGCGGGCTGCCCGCGACGATCACGACGAGGTCGCCCTCGAGGACCCGACCGGTGCGCAGCAGCTCGTGGTCGACCTGGGTGACCATGTCGTCGGTGTCGAGCGGAGGCGCAGTCAGGTAGGTCTCGACGCCCCAGCTGAGGGCGAGCTGCGCCCGCACCTTCGGGTCGGGCGTGAAGGCGAGGACGGGGATCCGGCTGCGGAGACGGGCCACGCGACGCGCCGAGTCGCCGGACTGCGTGAACGCGACGACGTACGACGCGCCGGTCCGCTCGGCCACCTCCTCGGCAGCCTTGGTGATCACGCCGCCCCGCGTGTGCGGGTCGAACTCGATCCGGTCGAACCGCCCGAACTGCTGGTCGTCGAGCGCGCTGCGCTCGGTGGACGCGACGATCCGCGCCATCGTCTCGACCGTGGTGATCGGGTGCGCGCCGACGCTCGTCTCGCCGGACAGCATCACCGCGTCGGCACCGTCGAGGACGGCGTTGGCGACGTCGCTGGTCTCCGCCCGGGTGGGGGCGGGGTTGGTGATCATCGACTCGAGCATCTGGGTCGCGACGATCACGGGGCGGGCGTTGCGGCGGGCCGCGACGATGACCTGCTTCTGCAGGAACGGCACCTCCTCGAGCGGGCACTCGACCCCGAGGTCGCCACGGGCGACCATGACGCCGTCGAAGGCGCGCACGATCTCGTCGAGGTTCTCGATGGCCTGGGGCTTCTCGATCTTCGCGATGACCGGGACCTCGATGCCCTCCTCGGCCATGATCGCGCGCACGTCGGCGGCGTCGGAGGCGTTGCGCACGAAGCTCAGCGCGACCACGTCGGCGCCCAGCCGCAGCGCGAAGCGCAGGTCGGCGGCGTCCTTCTCCGACAGCGCCGGCACGGAGACCGCGACGCCCGGGAGGTTGATGCCCTTGTGGTCGCTGACCGGGCCACCGACGAGCACCTCGGTCACGACGTCGGTCTCGCTGACCTCCACCACCCGCAGCCGGATCTTGCCGTCGTCGACCAGGATCGGGTCACCGGGGCGGACGTCGCCCGGCAGCCCGTCGTACGACGTCGCGCAGATCTCGCCGTTGCCGTCGACGTCGCGCGTGGTGATCGTCCAGCGCTGGCCGCGGCGCAGCACGGTGGCGGAGGCGAACCGGCGCAGGCGGATCTTCGGCCCCTGCAGGTCCGCGAGCACGGCGACCGCGTGGCCGCTGGCCTCCGACGCCTCGCGCACCCGGCGGTAGACCTCGGAGTGGTCGGCGTGCGTCCCGTGGCTCATGTTCAGCCGCGCGACGTCCATGCCGGCGTCGACGAGCGCACGGATCCGCCGCTCGGACGCGGTGGCCGGGCCGAGCGTGCAGACGATCTTGGCGCGGCGACCGCGCGGCAGGGCGGGGACCCGCTCGGCGGCGTCCTGGACGTCGGCGTCGATGACGGGGTCGGGACGATCGAGCAGGCCGGTCACGGCAGGTCTCCTGGAGGGAAGGGGTGGAATGCACCGGGGGCCGCCGGCTGGCGGGCTGAGCGACCCCCGGTGAGTCTATTGGATCGATCCAATCAATCGATCAGAGGCCTTCGGCGAGGCGGTGGTACGCCGCACTCCAGCGCAGCTCCCGCTGGAAGCCGCGCGGGGTCGTGTCGGCGTCGATCACCGCGACCTCGACCCCGGTCATCTCGGCGAAGTCGGCGAGCACCTCGACGCCGACCGCCTTCGACAGCACGGTGTGGTGCGGCGCGCCGGCCATCAGCCACGCCTCGGCCGAGGTGGCCAGCGACGGGCGGGGCTCCCAGACCGCGCAGGCCACCGGCAGCTGCGGCAGCGCCTCGTCGGGCTCGACGACGTCGACCTCGTTGACGGTCAGCCGGAACCGGTCGCCCAGGTCGGAGAGGCCGGCGACGACGGCGGCGCCGGGGTCGGCGGTGAACCGCAGCCGGACCGGGTCCTCGCGGCCGCCGATCGAGAGCGGGTGCACCTCGAGCGAGGCGCGGTCGTCGGTGAGGGTGGGGCAGACCTCCAGCATGTGCGCGCCGAGGATCTTCTCCTCGCCGGGAACCAGGTGGTAGGTGTAGTCCTCCATGAAGGACGTGCCGCCCGGCAGGCCCTCGGCCATCACCTTCGTGGCGCGCAGCAGGACCGAGGTCTTCCAGTCGCCCTCGCCGCCGAAGCCGTAGCCGTCCGCCATCAGCCGCTGCACGGCCAGGCCGGGGAGCTGGCGCAGGCCGCCGAGGTCCTCGAAGTTGGTGGTGAACGCGCCGAAGCCGCCGTCCTCGAGGAAGGTCCGCAGGCCCGCCTCGATGCGGGCGCCGTAACGCAGCGACTCGTGGCGCTCGCCGCCGGGCAGGAGCTCGGGCGCGATGGCGTAGAGGTCGGCGTACTCCGTCACGAGCTTGTCGATGTCGGCGTCGGCAACCTGGTCGACGACGGCGACGAGGTCGTTGACGCCGTAGGTGTTGACCGAGACTCCGAAGCGCAGCTGGGCCTCGACCTTGTCGCCCTCGGTGACGGCGACGTCACGCATGTTGTCGCCGAAACGGGCGAGCTTGAGCTGGCGGAGCTCGGCGCGACCGCGGGCGGCGCGGGCCCACTCCTCGATCCGCCGGCGCACGACGGGGTTGTCGACGTGGCCCGCGACCGTCTTGCGCGGCACGCCCAGCCGGGTCTGGATGTAGCCGAACTCCCGGTCGCCGTGGGCGGCCTGGTTGAGGTTCATGAAGTCCATGTCGATCGTCGACCACGGCAGCGCCATGCCGGCTTGCGTGTGCAGGTGCAGCAGCGGCTTCTGCAGGGCGTCGAGGCCGCCGATCCACATCTTGGCCGGCGAGAACGTGTGCATCCACGTGATCAGGCCGACGCAGGCCGGGTCGAGGTTGGCCTCGAGGACCTGGCGGTGGATCGCGGCCGCGTCGAGCAGGACGGGCTTCCACACGACCCGCACCGGCAGGTCCGACAGCTCGGCGAGCCGGTCGGCGATGGCGCGCGACTGGTCGGCGACCTGCTGCAGCGTCTCCGGTCCGTAGAGGGACTGGCTCCCGGTGAGGAACCAGATCTCCTGCTCGGGGGTGGGGTTGGTGGTCACGTGATCTCCTGCTGGTCAGGCGCCCGATCCAGGTCGCGGCGGGCGTCGTGGTGGTGTCTCAGTGGCTCGGTCAGCGGATCAGCGCTGGCCGTAGACGTTCTGGTAGCGGTCATGGAGGGCGTCGATGCTCGGCTGCGCGATCGGGATCGGCTGCCCGAGCTGGCGGGACAGGTGCACCGAACGGGCGACGTCCTCGCACATCACGGCCGCCTTGACGGCCGACTTCGCGTTGGGGCCGACGGTGAAGACGCCGTGGTTCTGCATGAGGACGGCGGGCGAGCGGCTCTCGCGCAGGGTCTCGACGATCCCGCGTCCGATCGAGTCGTCGCCGATGATCGCGAACGGTCCGACCGGGATCTCGCCCCCGAACTCGTCGGCGCACATGGTGGTGACGCACGGGATCGCCTCACCGCGGGCGGCCCACGCGACGGCGTACGGCGAGTGCGTGTGGACCACGCCGCCGACCTGCGGCAGGTGCCGGTAGACGTAGGCCTGCGCCTCGGTGTCCGACGACGGCGCGTGCTCGCCCTCGACGACCTTGCCGTCGAGGTCGCAGACGACCATGTTCTCGGGGGTCAGGTCGTCGTAGGAGACGCCGCTGGGCTTGATGACGAGCAGGTCGTGGCCGGGGACGCGCGCGGACACGTTGCCCGCGGTCCACACGACGAGGCCGTACTTCGGCAGCTCGGCGTGCAGCGTCGCGACCTCGCGGCGGACCTGGCGGATCGTCTGGTCGACGTCGGTGACGACGCTCATCGTGCGCTCTCCTTGCCGGCCACGGCCTCGCGCCGGATCGCCTTGAGGCGCCGCATGGCGGTGACGCCGCGGCCGAAGTGGTCGTGCAGCTCTCGATATTCCGCGAACAGCCGGTCGTAGGCCTGGGCGCGCGTCTCGTCGGGGACATAGACGGCCTTGCGGACCTTGCCCATCGCCTTCGCGGCGGTCGGTACGTCGGGGTAGGAGCCGGCCGCGACGGCGGCATGGATCGCCGAGCCCAGCGCCGGGCCCTGGTCGGAGTCGATGACCGACAGCGGAAGGCGGGTGACGTCGGAGTAGATCTGCATGAGCAGCGCGTTCTTCTGCAGACCACCGGCGACGACGAACTCCTCCACCGGCACACCGCTGTCGCGGAAGGTCTCGACGATCACGCGGGTGCCGAACGCGGTCGCCTCGAGCAGGGCGCGGTAGACGTCCTCCGGCTTCGTGGCGAGGGTCAGGCCGACCACGAGACCCGAGAGCTCGTGGTCGACGAGGACCGACCGGTTGCCGCTGTGCCAGTCGAGTGCGACCAGGCCGTGCTCGCCGATCGCCTGCTGCGCGGCCAGGCGGGTGAGGTGCTCGTGGACCGACTCCCCCGCGGCGGCGGCACTCTCGGCGTACGACGCCGGGACGGCGTTGTCGACGAACCACCCGAAGATGTCGCCCACACCGCTCTGGCCGGCCTCGTAGCCCCAGCGGCCCGCGATGATGCCGCCGTCGACGACGCCACACATGCCGGGGACCTCGCGGAGCACGTCGGCGCTCATCACGTGGCACGTCGACGTGCCCATGATCGCGACCATCTGGCCGGGATCGACGGCCTGCGCGGCCGGGGCGGTGACGTGTGCGTCGACGTTGCCGACCGCGACGGCGATGCCCTCGGGCAGGCCGGTCCAGGCGGCCGCCTCGGCGGTCAGCCGGCCGGCGGTCGCGCCGAGCTCGCAGATCGGGTGCTCGACCTTGTCGGCGACGAAGCCGCCGAAGCCGGGCGCGAGGGCCTCGAGGAAGTCGGTCGACGGATAGGCGCCGTCCTGCAGGATGCCCTTGTAGCCGGCGGAGCAGGCGTTGCGGACGTAGGCCCCACACAGCTCCCAGACGATCCAGTCGGCGGCCTCGACCCACCGCTCCATCCGGTCGTAGACCTCGCGGTCCTCCTCGAACATCTGGAGGCCCTTGGCGAACTCCCACTCCGAGGAGATCAGGCCGCCGTAGCGCGGCAGCCAGGCCTCGCCACGCTCCTCGGCCAACCGGTTGATCCGGTCGGCGTGCGGCTGCGCGGCGTGGTGCTTCCAGAGCTTGACGTAGGCGTGCGGACGGCCGGCCAGGTCGGGCACCTCGCACAGCGGGGTGCCGTCGGCCAGGGTCGGCACCATGGTGCAGGCGGTGAAGTCGGTCGCGATGCCGACCACGTCGGCCGGGTCGATGCCGGCGGCCGAGACCGCCGCAGGGACGGCGATCCGGAGCACCTGGCGGTAGTCCTCGGGCACCTGCAGCGCCCACTCCGGCCGCAACGCCTCACCCGTGCCGGGCAGCGTCGCGTCGACGACGGCGTGCTCGTAGGCGTGCACGGCGGAGCCGAGCTCGGCCCCGTCGGACACCCGGACCACGACGGCGCGGCCCGAGAGGGTGCCGTAGTCGACGCCGATCGTGTAGTGCTCCTGGCCCGCGCTCATCAGGCTCGCGCTCCTTCTCGTTGGTCTCGTGCTCGGGGGGATGCGGTGCTGGCCCGGACGACCAGCTCCGGCTCGATGAGCCGCTCGGGTGCGGCCTCGTCGGTCAGTGCGGACCGCAGGATCTGGATCGCGCGCCGGCCGACGGCGTCGAAGTCCTGGCGGACCGTGGTCAGTGGCGGGATGAGGTACGTCGCCTCGGGGATGTCGTCGAAGCCGACCACGCTGAGGTCGTCGGGGACCGACCGACCGGCCTCGCTCAGCGAGCGCAGCAGGCCCAGGGCGGTCTGGTCGTTGGCGCAGAAGACCGCGGTGACGTCGTCGCGCTCGGCGATCAGGCGTCCGGCCTCGTAGCCGCTCCGGGCCGACCAGTCACCCTCGACGTGCAGCAGCGGCGGCAGTCCGGCGGCATACATGGCGTTGCGGTAGCCCGCGAGCCGGGCGCGGGCCTCGGTCCAGGCCGAGGGGCCGGAGACGTGGAGGATCCGCTCGTGGCCGAGCTCGATGAGATGACGGGTCGCGATCTCGGCGCCGGCGAGCTGGTCGACGCCGACGGTCCACTCCGTCTTGGCCTGGTCTCCCTCGACGACGACGACGGGGACGCCGCGACCCGCGTGGGCCCGCGCCGCGTCGACGGCGTCGTCGTTGGCGGCGATGAGGACGATGCCCTCGACGTGCTGGTCACGCAGGTGGTCGATCGCGTCGACGTACTCGTTGCGGGTGAGCAGCTGCACGTTGACCGAGCTGACGAAGTAGCCCGCGTCGCGACCGGCGGCCTGGATCGCGCGATGCACGGTGCTCGGACCCCAGAAGCCGCTGCGCGAGCCGATCACGCCGATCGTCCCGGACCGTCGGGTCACCAGGCTGCGCGCGGCCGTGTTGGGCCGGTAGCCCAGCTGGTCGATCGCCCGCAGCACCCGCTCCCGGGTCTCCGGGCGGAGGTTGGTCTGGCCGTTGACCACCCGCGAGACGGTCTGGTGGGAGACCCCGGCGAGCCGGGCCACGTCCGCCATCACGGGGATGCGGCGAGGCGCCTCACTCATCTCGGGGCCCCGCGGGAAGTCCATGGGGTGAGGTCATGTCTGCCGCCGGGTCATCAGGCGCTGGATGACGACGAACACCAGCAGCAGCACGCCGATGGCGATGCGGGTCCACCACGAGGTGAGGGTGCCGTCGAAGATGATGAAGGTCTGGATGACGCCGAGGACGAGGACACCGACGAGCGCGCCGACCACGTAGCCCCGACCGCCGGTCAGCAGGATGCCGCCGATGACCGCCGCCGCGATGGCGTCGAGCTCCATCCCGACTGCGTGCAGGCTGTTGCCCGACGGGGTGTTGAGGGCGAAGAGCAGTCCGCCGAGACCCGCGCAGAACCCGCTGACGGCATAGACGCCGACCTTGACCACGCCCACCCGCAGGCCCATCAGCATGGCCGACGACTCGTTGCCGCCGATGGCGTAGACGGTGCGGCCGAAGCGGGTGAAGGCGAGGACGTAGGCCGCCACGGCGACCGCGATCAGGGCGACGACGACCGACCAGCGGATCCAGTAGGTCGACCAGAGCGTGATCGGCTCGTAGGCCCACTTCATGAAGGTCTCGTTGGCGATCGGGATCGACTCGATGCTGATGAGGTAGGCGACGCCGCGAGCCAGGAAGAGGCCCGCCAGGGTGGCGATGAAGGGCTGGATGTCGAAGTAGTGGATCAGCAGACCCATCACGGTGCCGAGGAGTGTGGCGATCAGCAGGACGGTCACGATCGCGACCGGCAGCGACCAGCCCTTCTCCAGCGTCTTGGCCAGGATCATGGTCGACATCGCGACCACGGAGCCCACCGACAGGTCGATGCCACCGGTGAGGATGACGAAGGTCATCCCGACCGCGAGCACGATCAGGTGAGCGTTGTTGATCATCAGGCTGAGGAAGACCTGCGGGTCGCCGAAGTTCTCGTAGCGCACGCTGCCGGCGCCGAACATGCCGGCGAACAGGGCGATCGTGACGATCAGCGGCAGGAAGCGCGGCGGCGGGGAGTAGGTGCGGACCTTGTCCCACAGCGACGTGGTGCCGAGGGTGGCGGTGGCGGCGCTCATCGGGGTCCCCTCAAGGTTGTGAGCCGGCGGAGCGAAGCGGGGGAGGCGAAGAACCTTGTGGGGTGGTTCATGAGTGGGCTCCCTTCGGGACGGGGCGGCGTCGGACCCGCAGGGCGGCACGCGCCCGGGGCGACTGGAGGAGGCACACCGCGACGACCACGACCGCCTTGAACAGGTAGTTGGCCTCGGACGGGATGCCGACGTTGGGGATGGTGCGGGCCAGCGTGGTGATGAACAGCGCACCGACAAGGGTGCCGGCCAACGAGAACCGGCCGCCGGTGAGGGCGGTGCCGCCGATGACGACGGCGAGGATCGCGTCGAGCTCGATCCAGAGGCCCAGGCTGTTGGCGTTCACGGAGTTCGTGTTGGCGGCGATGATCAGGCCCGCCAGCCCGGCGCAGAAGGCGCCGAACACATAGACCGTCCAGATGATCGTGCGCGCGCGCACGCCGGCCAGCCGGCTGGCCTCGGGGTTGATGCCGACGGCCTCGATGAGCATGCCCAGCGCCGTACGACGGGTGAGGACCGCCGCGACGACGACCATGCCGACCGCGATCAGCGAGGCGACCGGGAGTCCGAGCACGAAGCCGGTGGCCAGGTCGCTGAAGGTGTCGTTGTGGACCGTGGTGATCTGGCCGTCGGTCACCAGCATGGCGAGGCCACGGCCGGCCACCATCAGCACGAGTGTCGCGAGGATCGGCTGGATCCCCAGCACGGCGACGAGGAATCCGTTCCACAGGCCGAGGAGGACGCAGACCGCGAGGGCCCAGGTGCACGCCATGATCGCGGCCGTGACGGCGCCCTCGTCGGCCGCGCCGACGAGCCGGGTGCAGGCGACGGCGCCGGCGATGGCGGCGATCGCGCCGACCGAGAGGTCGATGCCACGGGTGGCGATGATCAGCGTCATGCCGAGCGCGACCAGCAGGACCGGTGCGCTGTTGCGGGCGATGTCGATGATGTTGCCGTAGAGGTGGCCGTCCTGGATCCGGACGTTGAGGAAGAAGGAGGTCTCGCCGCGCCCGGCGAAGTCGAAGGCCAGCGCCAGCGTGTTGATGACGACGAGCAGCAACAGGGCCACGACGGGCCACAGCAGCGGGCTCGCCAGGATCCTCGCCCCGGGGCCGGGACGTGCGGCACGCTCGGCGGCGGGCGGGGTCAGGGTGTCAGTCACGGGAGGTCTCCTCCTCGGTGCGGGAGCCGGCGGCGTCGCCCTGGCCGGCGATGATCTCGAGGACGTCGCTGACCGTGACGTCGTGGTTGCGGCGCTCGTCGATCTTGCGGCGGTCGCGCATCACGACCAGGCGGTCGCTGAGGCGCAGCACCTCTTCGAGCTCGGCGGAGATGAAGACGACGGACATGCCCTTGCCGGCGAGCTCTGCGACCTTGGCCTGGATCTGCGCCTTGGCGCCGATGTCGATGCCGCGGGTGGGCTCGTCGAGGATCAGCAGCTCGGGCTCGGTGATCAGCCAGCGGGCGAGCAGCACCTTCTGCTGGTTGCCACCGGAGAGATTGCGCATGAGCGCGTTCGGGTCGGCGGGCCGGATGTCGAGGGCCTCGATGTAGTCCGCGACGAGCCGGTTGCGGGTGGCCTGCGGGATCGGGCGGAGCCAGCCACGGGAGGCCTGCAGCGCCAGCAGCATGTTGTCGGCGACGGTGAGGTCGGCGATCACGCCCTCGGCCTTGCGGTCCTCGCTCGAGAAGGCGACCTTGCGGTCGATCGCGTGGCGCGGGCTGCGCAGTCGGCGGCGAGCCGAGCGGATCTCGAGCGTGCCGTTGTCGGCGGTGTCGGCGCCGAAGAGCAGGCGCGCCAGCTCGGTGCGGCCGGAGCCGAGGAGCCCGGCCACGCCGACGACCTCACCGTCATAGAGGCAGAGGTCGGTGGCCTCGAGGGAGCCCTTGCGGCTCAACCCCACGGCCTTGAGGACGGGCTCGGTGGTGGTGACCTGGTGGGTGGCGGCGCGGTCGAGGCGCTCGAGGGCCTCGAGCTCGCGACCGATCATCAGCTGCACCAGCTGGAGCTGGGTGGTGTCGGCGACCATGCGCTCCTCGACCAGGCGGCCGTTGCGCAGGATGGTCATCCGGTCGGCGATCTCGTAGATCTGGTCGAGGAAGTGGGACACGAAGACGATGGCGACGCCGTCGGCACGCAGGCGGCGCATCACCTCGAACAGCTTCTCGACCTCGTCGGCGTCGAGACTGGAGGTCGGCTCGTCGAGGATCACGACCCGCGCCTCGACGTCGACCGCGCGGGCGATCGCGACGAGCTGCTGGATCGCGATCGGGTGGTCGCCCAGCATCGAGCGGGGGTCGATGTCGAGGCCGAGCCGCTCGAGGGTGGCGGCGGCCCGGCGGTTCATCGCGCGGACGTTGATGCCGCCGAGGAAGCGGGGCTCGCGGCCGAGCAGCATGTTCTCGGCGACGGTGAGGTTCGGGACCAGGTTGACCTCCTGGTAGACCGTGCTGATGCCCGCGGCCTGGGCGGCGGCCGGGGTGGAGAACTGGTGCTCCTCACCGCCGACGACGATCGTGCCGGAGTCGATCGTGTAGACGCCGGTGAGCGCCTTGATCAGCGTCGACTTGCCAGCGCCGTTCTCGCCCATCAGGGCGTGCACCTCGCCGGGAAGGAGCCGCAGCGAGACGCCGTCGAGCGCCCGCACGTTGCCGAAGGTGATGGAGATGTCGCGCATCTCGATCACCGGCTCGGGGGTCTGCGCCGCCGGAACGCCGCCAGCGTTCTGCGTCGTCGTTGTCACCGGTCGCTCCTCGTGCGTCGTCGTCATCGTTCTTCTCTCCGGTCGATCTCTCAGGAGCCGTGCTCCGCGGGTCTCCCCGGTCCCGGCGGGTCCGTCACGGTGGTGACGGACCCGCCGGAAGGGTGGGCGCGCGCAGCCTCGGAGGGCGGCGCGGGCCGGGCCTGCTCAGTACTTGCGGTCGGCGAGCACCTCGGTGGCCTGCTCCTGGGTGAAGGTGGTCTCCTCGGTGACGACCCGCTCCGGGACCTCCTCGCCGGCGACGACCTTCTTCGCCAGCTCCATCAACTGGTCACCGAGGAGCGGGTTGCACTCGACGATGAAGTTGATCTTGCCCTCGGAGAGGGCGGTCATCCCGTCCTTGACGGCGTCGACCGTGATGATCTTGATGTCCTTGCCCGGCTCGAGACCCGCGGCCTCGATCGCCTCGATCGCGCCCAGGCCCATGTCGTCGTTGTGGGCGAAGACCACGTCGATGCTCTTGTCGGCGTTGAGGAAGGACTCCATGACCTGCTTGCCGCCGTCCCGGGTGAAGTCACCCGTCTGCGACGCGCTGACCGAGATCGACGAGTCGGCCTCGATGGCGGAGGCGAAGCCCTCGGCCCGGTCGATGGCCGGCGCGGCGCCGGTCGTGCCCTCGAGCTGGACGACGTTGATGTCGCCGTCACCGTCGACGTCGGAGTCGGCGGCGTTCTCGACCAGCCATTCGCCGGCCTTCTCGCCCTCGAGGACGAAGTCGGAGCCGAGGAAGGTCTCGTAGAGCGAGGTGTCCTCGCTGTCCACGGCGCGGTCGGTCAGGATGACGGGGATGTTGGCGGCCTTGGCCTCCTGCAGGACGGCGTCCCAGCCGGTCTCGACGACAGGGCTGAACGCGATGACGTCGACCTTCTGCTGGATGTAGGACCGGATCGCCTGGATCTGGTTCTCCTGCTTCTGCTGGGCGTCGGAGAACTTGAGCTCGATGCCCGCGGCCTCGGCCGAGGCCTTGATCGAGTCGGTGTTGGCGGTGCGCCAACCACTCTCGGCGCCGACCTGGGCGAAGCCCATGACGATCTCGCCGTCCTTGCCGCTCGAGCCGTCGTCGCTGCCACACGCGGAGAACGCTGCTGCACACATGAGGACCGCGCTTGCGGCGGTCACGGTCTTCTTCACCACTGGGTATTCCTCCACAGTCCGTCGGGCTTGTCCGCCCTGTGACCGGTGTCACTGAGGACGAGTGTGAGCGCTAACATTCGGTGCCGTCAAGGGGTTCAGGACCACGAATCCCAACAAATGTGAGCGTTCACCCTGAATCTGGCTGGATCCGGCCGGGATCCGGGGTGGCGCCCCGGCGAAAGGCCGCCACCGTGACCACGCTGCTGCGATCCGAACGCACCCGCCGCGGCCTCCGCGCCGCCGACCTCGCCCAGGAGATCGGCGTCCACCCGATGTCCATCCTGCGCTGGGAACGACGCGAACGGCTCCCCGGACCCGCCCACATCCACGCCCTCGCGCGAGTGCTCGAGCTCGATCCGTCCCACGTCGCCCGCTTCTTCGACGACGCTCGGTCCCCCGCCGCTGCGCCGGCCTCCTCGGACGGGCACCGGGGCCAGGCGCTGCGGGACCTGCGCTGGCGTTGCTCGGTGTCCGTCGCCTCGATCGCCGGCCGGGTCGGTGTGCCGGCCTCGACCGTCTACAACTGGGAGGCCGGCCGCGCCCGGATCCCGGCGGAGCGGATCCCCGCGCTCGCCGATGCCCTGGACCTCTCCCCCGACCTGCTCGTCGGCCACCTCGCCGTCCCCGCACCCGTGCGCGACCGACCCAGCCCACCGATGAGCCCACTGCGCCGCCTGCGCCACCGAGCGCGGCTCAGCCAGACGCGGGCTGCCGCGGTCGCGGGAGTGGATCGTCATGCCCTCGGCGGCTGGGAGCGCGGAGCCGGCGTGCCGCCGCTCGCCGCGATCCGCCGCCTCGCCGCCGCCTACGGCGCGCCCGTCGCCCACGTCGCACGAGCCGCTGGGGTCGAGCCGCCGCAGCTGCTCGACCGCGCCCGGTGGCGTCCAGGGGACCTCCCGGGCGTGGTCCGGGCCCTGCGCGAGTGGGCGGGTCTCTCCCAGTCGGAGCTCGCCGGCCGATGCCACTGCAGCACGGCCGCCGTCCGGACCTGGGAGTCCGCGCGCGTCGTACCGAGTGGGCGGATGGTCACGCGGCTCGAGCGCGCCTTCGGGCTGCCCGCCGGCGCGCTCGCCGCAGCGCTCTGACCCGGATCCGGGGAGCGTCCGGCCCGACGGGCGGGAGACGAAAACCCCCACCAGTGCGGGCGATCAGGCCAGGGACGAGAAGAGCCACGCCATCCGGTTGACGTAGGTCTCACCGGGTCGAAGGACGGCGGAGGGCCAGTCGGGATCCATCGTCCCGTCTGCAGATCCACGGTTCGGGGCGTCGGGGGCGAGCTGCGGCTCAAGGCAGAGGCCATCGCCCTGCCGGAGCATCCGGCCGGCATGGTCGGTCGCGGTGCCGGCGAGGAAGTTGCCGGTGTAGACCTGCAGGCCGGGCTGGTTCGACCAGAGCTCCATCCGGGTCCGGGTGATCGGCCCGTCGAGGACCGCGACGGTCCGCCAGCCGGTGCCGTCGAGGACGAGGTTGTGGTCGATGCCGCGGGAGTCACGCACCTGTGGGTGGTCCGCGCGTACGACGTCGCCGAGCCGGGTGGGGGCGCGCAGGTCGAAGGGCGTGCCCTCGACGCGCGCGTGGCCACCGGTGGGGATCGACTCCTCGTCGACCGGTGTGTAGCGGGAGGCATCCACGCGCAGCCGGTGATCGTCGATGGTGCCGGCGCCGTGGAGGTTGAAGTAGGCGTGGCTGGTCAGGTTCACGATCGTGGGCGCCGTGGTGGTGGCGGCGATGTCGAGGTGGACGATGTCGCCCTCGACCCGGTAGGTCGCCCGCACCGTCAGCTGGCCCGGGTAGCCCGCATCGCCGTCCGGGCTGACCAGCTCGAGGGCGAGCTCGTCGGCCGTGTGCTCGACGACGTCCCAGGTGCGGGTGTGGAAGCCGTCGGGACCGCCGTGCAGGTGGTGGCCACGGTCGTTGACGGGCAGCTCGTGCTGCGCGCCGTCGAGGACGAAGCGCCCGTGGGCGATGCGGTTGGCATAGCGACCCACGATGCTGCCGACGTAGTCGGTGCCGGACCGCACGGCGTCGCCGTCGGCGAGACCGAGGACCAGGTCGCGGCGCACGCCGTCGCCGCAGGTCACCAGGAGTCTCTGCACGGTCGCGCCGACCGGGAGCACGTGCAGCTCGGGGCCGGGCGCACGGCCGATGACGATCGCGCCGAGGGGGGTCTGATTCACGATGTTAACGTTAACATCACGTTCGCCTCAGCCGGCCGGAGCGGGCCCGGTCGATGAGCGGACCAGCAGGACCGGCTCGGCGAGCTCGACGGTGGGCCGCTCCTCGCCACTGAGCGCCCGGACGGTCAGCTCGACCGCCCGACGGCCCAGGTCCAGGAAGTCCTGCGCGACCGTCGTCAGCGACGGGAAGTAGAAGTCCGACTCAGGGATGTCGTCGAAGCCGACCACGCTCACGTCGCCCGGCACGTCCCGGCCGGCCTCGTGCAACGCCTTGAGCACGCCGAGCGCCATCGCGTCGTTGGCGACGAACACTGCCGTGACCGACAGATCCTGCGCGATGCGGCGGCCCGCGTCGTAGCCGCTGCTCGCCGACCAGTCGCCCGGCACCTCGGGGCCGGGCAGCAGGCCACGCGCCTCGTGGGCCCGGCGCCAGCCCTCGCACCGCTGAGCGGCCTCGGTCCAGTCCGTGGGCCCACTGACATGCGCGACCGAGCGGTGTCCGGCGTCGAGCAGGTGATCGGTCGCCAGACGAGCGCCCGCGACCTGGTCGATGCCGGCGGCCATGGCCTCCCCGGGCTCCACACCCTGGGCCAGCACCACGGGGATCGGCAACGACAGCGACCGCACCAGGTGGTGGGCGTCGCGATGGGCCACCGCGACGACGATCGCCTCGACCGCCTGGTCCAGGAGCCGGTCCACGGCGTTGCGCAGCGCCTCCTCGGACAGCTGCAGGACGCCGACCACGGACACGTCGTAGCCCGCCTCCCGGCCGGCCTCCTGCACCGCACCGGCGATCATGCTCGGGCCGTGGAGCGCCAGGTGGGCCGACACCATGCCGATGCGTCCCGACCGGTTCGTCGCCAGCAGCCGTGCGGCGGCATTGCGCCGGTAGCCGAGCTCGACGATCGCGGCATGCACGCGCTCACGGGTGTCCTCGCGGACGAGCGGTGAGTCGTTGAGGACCCGCGACACCGTCTGGTGGGAGACACCGGCCAGCGCCGCGACGTCCGCCATGCTCGGCGAACGACGCCTGCCGTTCCCGCTCCCGCTCCCGCCCGCCATGGCGGCCACCCTAGTGGGGGAGGGAGGCCGCCACGGCGGATTGTTGGAGAGCGCTCACATGTGCGAGGTGGGGGGTGTCAGCGGACCGTCAGGCTCCTCACCGCCGCCGAGCCGGAGGCGACGACGGACGACGCCACCACCGCCTGCACCGACCAGCGGCCGTCGCGCAGCCGCGGCAGTCGCCAGGTGACGCGCCCCGAGATCGGGACGCTCACGGTCGTGCGGCGCACTGCCGTGCCGCCGCGCCGCAGGACGAGGGTCAGCTTCCCGACGGCCACTCCCGAGGGGCTGGTGGTGACCTTCGCGGTGGCGACCGCGCCCCGTCCCGTGCGGCCCGGCGCCTTCACCGACAGCGCCGTGGCGGAGCGGGCCCGGGTCAGGGTGAGCTGGACCTGGTCCTCGCCGGCGCGGTGGGTGGCGTCGCCGTCGTAGCGGATGACGAGATCGTGCTTGCCGAGGCCGGACAGCCTCCCGGTGTCGACCACGATCCTTGCGCGGCCGTCAGCGAGGTTGGCCGAGGCAAGGACCTGGCCACCCGCGATCGCACGGACGCTGCCGGTCGCGGCGCCGTCGGGGCTGCTGACCCGCACCGTGATCGGCACGTCCGTGCCGAAGCGGACGACGTCCGAGGAGGCGACGGCGACCACGGCCGTCGGCGTCAGGTCGTCGCCCGCCGCCGGCACCACGAGGGTGTTCGCGGCCTCGGCCGTGCCAGCGCGGTCGATCGCCCTGTATTCGACGTCGACGGCGTCGTCGCCCACCTCGAACGCTCCCGTGTACGACGTCCAGGCGCCGCCGTCGAGGCGGTACTCGATCGCGTCGACACCGGAGGTGGCGTCGGCGGCGCGGACGGTGACGCTGCGGCCGGACCGCGACGCACGGCTGACCGGCGCCTCGGTGTCCACCAAGACCTCGCCGGTGACGACGGCGGAGCTGTTGCCGGTGACGTCGTGGGCCCGGGCGCGGACCTCGTGGACACCGTCGCCGAGGACCTCGAGGGAAGCCGTGTCGCCGGAGACCGGCACCCAGGCGCCGCCGTCGAGGGAGTGCTCGACGGACGCGACGCCCGTGTCGTCGGTGGCGGAGACGACCGCCGTCGCCGGCGAGGTGACCCACCAGCCGTCGGCACCGTCGGCCTCCGAGCCCACGGCGACCACCGGGTCCGCCGCGTCGGTGACGGTCACGGTCGCGACCGGGTGGTCCGCCGACCCGCTCTCGACGGTGCCGGTGACGGTGAACGTCCCCGCCTCGTCGTACGACGACGGGTCGATCGCGTCCCACTCGACGGCCACCTCACCGGTGCTGCCGTCACCGAAGGTCGCGGCGACCTTCGCCGGCAGCGTCGGGGCAGTGCCGACCCGCGTCGAGACCGCGACATCGGCGACGGACTCTACGACGAGCTCCGGCTGGAAGCCGGCGCGCAGCGTGTCCAGCTCGGCCTGGGTCACCGGGATCACCGTGCCGTGACGCGGGCTGCTCGGCAGGTCGGCCGTGGGGACGGACGTCCAGTTGCCGGAGCCGATGTCCTCGGTGGTGAAGGCGAGGTAGCCCTGGCCGCCGTGATAGCTCGGCTGGTCGATGAAGAGGTACCAGCGGTCGGGATCCTCGTTGTCGCGGAAGACCGTCGGACCCTCACCGTTGGTGAAGGTGCCGCCCCACGGGTTGGGCTGGCCGACGCCGATCCGCTCCTTGATGAGCTGCCAGCCGGGCGTGGAGGTGGTGGTCGGCAGCGAGCCGCTCACCGTGGCGCGCAGGTCGGTCGACCTCTCCTGGCGGGGCGTCATCGACGCCTCGTCCTTGACGACGCGATAGAACGTGTCGCCGTCCTTGACCACCGTCGCGTCGATCATGCCGCGGCCGGTGCCGCGCTTGACGTCGATCCACGGCTGCGGGTCAGAGAAGGTCACGAAGTCGCGGGTCGTCGAATACATCATCCGCTGGTACTGCGTGTTGATGTCGCGGCCGGCCGTGTCGGTGGTCGGATAGAGCGCCGAGGCCCAGTAGACGACGTACTCGCCGGCCTCCTCGTCATAGAACGCCTCGGGTGCCCACGTGTTGCCGGCGAAGTCCGAGGAGACCTTGACGTGGCGCTGGTTGCTCCAGTGCACGAGGTCGGTGGACTCCCAGATCTCCATGTAGTTGCTGCCGGTCTCCTGCGCCTGGCCGAAGTCGACGGCCGGGTAGGCCTTGAGGTCGGTCGCGAGCAGGTAGAACCGGTCGCCCTCGTGGGAGCGGATGATGAACGGGTCGCGCAGGCCCTTCTCCCCGAAGGTCGACTCCAGCACGGGCTTGCCGTCGTTGAGCTGGTCGTAGTCGAGCGGGTCGTTGCCGCGGCTGGCACCGAGGTAGATCTTCTCGCCGTCGTCGGTGCTCTCACCGGCGAAGTACGCGAACGCGTAGCCCTCGTAGTCCGGCGCCTCCGGGGCCGGCTGCACGCGCACGACGAGGTCGCGGGTCGCGGTGCCACTGCCCGTGGTCGCGGTGACGGTCAGCGTGACGTCGACCGCCTCCTCGCCGTACGACGGCCGGGTGACCTCGCCCGTGGCGGTGACCACGTCGGGCGAGCCCGACGACCACTCGAGCGTCGTGTCGTGGAGGCCGGACGTGGGCAGTGTCAGGTTGCCGCGCACGTCGTCGGGGTGGACGAGCTCGACGGCGGCGACGGCCTCCTGGGCCTTGCCGGTGTCGTCGAGCTCCTCGGGCAGCACCGTCACGTCGAAGGTGCGGGGCCGGGTCTCGGTGCCGCGGGTGAGGGTGGCGGTCAGGGTGACCGTCGCCGAGGACGATCCGTGCGGCGGGCGGGCGACCACGCCCGCGTTGCTGACCCGCGAGGGGTCGCTGCTGCTCCACGCGACGGACGTCGTCGTGGACGCACCGGTCGCCGGCAGGCTCAGGTTGCCGACCACTCCGCTGGTGTCGCCGAGGGTGAGCGCTGTCGCGTCGGCGTCGATCACCGGCGTCACCACGTCGTCGGCGAGATCGGCCGACTCCGCAGCCGTGAGCGCCCGGTCATAGATCCGGAAGTCGCGCAGCTTGCCCTTGAACGACGCGTCGCCGGAGTAGGCCGAGCGACCGAGCTGGTTGAGCGTGGTCGTGCCGTCAGGGGTGCCCAGCAGCGACGGCTTGGTGGTGAGGTTGTCGTTCGACGCCACCAGGACGCCGTCCTCATAGAGCTTCGCCGACCCGGGTGCGCCGACGGCGCCCCCGGTGATCGTGTAGGTGACGTGCTTCCAGACCCCGGCCTGCAGCTTGCCGGCCCGGGACGCGCTCTGCTCCGTCGCGAAGCCCGCCTCGGCGACGGTGGCGCGGTAGCGGCTGCTGGAGTCGTTGGTGGTGAACAGGTAGCCGGTGCCGTTGGGATAGGTGGCGCTGTTGCCGAGGTTGTACATGAACCAGTTGCCGGACAGCGTCGGGTCGACGAGCACGTCGAAGTCGACGGTCATGTCGTCCACGCCGGCGAGCAGGTTGTCCGGCAGCTTGATGTAGTTGCCGGAGCTGCTGGAGCCGCCGCTGAAGGTGAAGCCGTCGCCGGCGTTCCAGCTCGCGGTGCCGTTGACCGTGGCGTCGCGGCCGTTGCCGGACGAGTCGGCGGCGACCGTGCCGGTGGTCTCGTCGAGCTTCCACCAGCCGATCAGGCCGGTGTCGACGTCGGCCTCGTCGGCCTGGGCGACCGGGGTCGGCCCGGTGGCCGCGGCCGCGAGGCCCACGGCGGCGACGAGCCCGGCGGCGAGGAACCGCCGGAGGGGGTGGGTTGTCGTCACGTGCTGTCTCCTGGTCATCCGAGGGGTCGTCCGAGGGGTCGTCCGAGGGGGCATCGGGTGTGTCCTCACCGGATCCGCACCGAGGTGCGCGTCGTGGACGGGTCGACGGTCGTCGAGCCGGCGTAGCGGGCGACCACGACGTGGCTGCCCCGGGGAAGCCGCGGCAGGCGGACCTGGCCGCGACCGCTGGTCAGCCGCACGGTCCGGGTGAGGACGGTCCGGCCATCGCGCACGACCGACACCTTGACCGAGCCGGAGACGGCGACCGCGGCGGCGACCCGCACGGTGACGAGCGGCATCCGGGTGGAGGTCCGCGAGAGCGCGAGCGTCGTCCGCGACGACGCCTTCACGACCTTCACGGCGACCGTGTCGGACGAGGCGCCGTGCGCGGCGTCGCCGGCGTAGTCGACGCTCAGCGTGTGGCTGCCGATGCCGAGCCTGGCCGAGGTGACCTCGAGGGTCGCCCTCCCGGTCGTCAGGTCGGCGGAGGCCAGCACCGTGCTGCCCCTGCGCAGGACCACCGGACCGGTGGGGGTCTCGCCCGCGCCACTGACGGTGACCCGCACCGACAGCAGACTTCCGAGGCGGACCGTCGAGGCCGGCGCGACCGCGGCCGTGGTGGACGCGGGCAGCGCGCCGACCGCGGGGACCGCCAGGCGCCCGGCCTCCTCGGCGTTGCCGAACACGTCGGTGGAGCGGAAGTCCACCACGTGCGCGGCGTCGTCGAGACCGACCGGTCCGTCGTACGACGTCCACGGGCCGGCGTCGATCCGGTACTCCGTGCCGCCCTCGCCGATGCCGGCGCCGGTGTCCGCGGCGGTCAAGGTGACCGTGCGGGCTGCCGAGTCCAGCGTCGCCTTCGTGACGGGCGCTGCTGCGTCGATGCCGACCGCGAGCGGCCGCACCTCGCCGACGTTGCCGGCCTTGTCGACCGCGCGGACGGCGAGCTCGTGGATGCCGTCGCCGGCGACCTCGATGTCCGCCTCGGCGCCGTCGACCTCGTGCCATGTTCCGCCGTCGAGCGACCACTCGACGTGGTCGACCGCACGGTTGTCGCTGGCGGCGACGTGCACGGTCGCGGGGTCGCGATACCAGCCGCGCACGCCGTCGCCCGTCACCGACAGGTCGTCGACCACCGGCGCCTCGGCGTCGGTCGTGTGCATCCGGAGGAAGGTCACCGACGAGGCCGGGAACTCGTACTCGAAGTCGTTCGAGAGACCCGAGACCGCCACCTCCTTGGGCCAGATCAGCTGCGGGCTGGCCTTGGTGTTCATCGCGCTGCGCGACGGCGCGGTCAGTGAGGTCACCGTGCCGCTCGGCTCGATGCCGGCGTCGGCGACGTGGACCTGGGTGCGGACCGGGCTGGTCGCGGTGTTGACGACCTTGGCGACGAGGTCGCCCGTGGCGTCGTCCTTCGTGACGACCTGGAACAGCTGCTCGCTCGCGTCGACCTGGTCGTAGGTCAGCTTGAGGACGCCGTCCTGGAAGAGCCGGATCGTGGTGCCGTCGACCTCGATCTTGAGGCGGTAGGTCGTGCCGGTGGTGACACTGTCGCCCTCGAGAGCCACGACCTCGCTGGCGCTGCCGCCGTTGGCACGCTGCAGCACCGAGCGGCTGTTGTTCCAGCCGCCGATGTTCCACCAGTAGTAGTTGTTGGCGCCGGTGGCACCGAAGCCGACGAGGAAGCCCTCGGCTCCGGACAGCTTGGTGGCGTCGAGCTCGAGCGTGTAGTTGCTCCAGTCCTGGGTGTAGGCGTCGGTGATGATCGAGCGGGCGTCGGTGGTGCTGGTCGAGGACTGCACGTATCGGCCGCCGGTCGCGGACCAGGAGCCCGTCTGGGAGGCCCACTTCGACGCGTCGGCGAAGTCGTCGCTGAAGACGGTCTCGCCCGTGTCGTTGTTGGTCACCGTGACGTTGTCGTAGGCCGCGCTGGTGTTCCACGTGGAGAGGAACACCCCGCCCTTCACGTCCTGCGGGTCGTTGACGGAGCCGTCGAAGGTGCTCGGCACCACCCGGTCGCCGACGTTGTTGCCGAACATCTTCTGGACCTGCCAGTCGGCCGACTCCCACGACTCGTCGTTGTCGAACCAGATCGCGTCCGGGGACCACTGCACGTGGTTCTCGTTGGCCAGGAGCGGCGCGTACGACGCCAGTCGCACCACGTCGCCGTTGCGCTGCAGGCCGGTCATGAAGGCCGCCTCGACCAGCGCGTTGTTGAAGGTGTTGCCGCGGCTCGCGTACTCACCGAGGAACACCTGCGGACCCTCGCGGTCGTAGCTGTCGTAGCGGTGGTTGTTGTCGAGGAACCAGTCCGGGTCGTTGTAGTAGTGCTCGTCGACCATGTCGACGCCCTGCGCCCGGTTGAAGCTCCACAGCGTGTCGAAGCGGGTGCCGGCGTCGTCGGGGCCCGAGTTCGAGATGATCGCGATGTCCGGGTACGCCGCCTCGACGGCGGCCTTGAACTGCGGGAAGTTCGCCTCGAAGGTGGTGGTGTTCTCCTCGTTGCCGAGGCCGATCATCTCCAGGCCGAACGGCTCGGGGTGCCCGAGCTCCGCGCGCACCGCGCCCCACTCGGTGTCGACACCGCCGTTGGCGAACTCGATGAGGTCCACGGTGTCCTGGACCCAGCGGTCGATGCTCGCCTGGTCCTTCATCTCCGGGATCGTGCTGCCACAGCCGTTGGCGCCCACCGAGAGGACGGGGAGCGGCTCGGCACCGAGGTCCTCCGCGAGCTCGAAGTACTCCAGGTAGCCGATGCCGTAGGTCTGGTTGTAGCCCCAGAAGTTCTTGTTGGTGGGCCGCTCCTCGACCGCGCCGATGGTCTCCTTCCACTGGTAGGTGCGCTGCCGGTCGACGTAGCCGCTCTCCTCGTAGGTCTTGAAGGTGCCGGCGTTGGTGACGCAGCCGCCGGGGAAGCGGACGAACCCGGGGTCCATCGCGGCGACGCGCTCGGCGAGGTCCTTGCGCAGCACGGAGCGGCCGTTGACCGGGCCGACCCAGGTGTCGCGCGGCATGACGGAGACCATGTCGACGGCCAGCGTCGACGGAGCCCCGGCCAGGACGGCGATCCGGGCGTTGTTGCTGGTCGCGGTCGCTGTGATCGCGACGTCCAGCTCGTGCCAGGTGTCGTCGCCGGCGACCTGGACGGACCCGCTGCCGAGGACGGTCGCACCGTCGGCACTCTCGAGCCGCAGCGTGAGCGACTGCGCTGTCGTCGTACGGACCCAGACGGACGCGTCGTAGACGTCGCCGCTCTTCAGCGCGACGCCGTCGAAGCCGGTGTTGACGACGCCGTCGCCGGCAGCCGCGGCGACCAGCTGGAGGTAGTTGCGGTTCATGTCGTTGAGCCGGCCGGCGTCGTTGACGACGTTCGCGCTCGAGGCGCCGCCACTGCGGTTCGCCAGGCTCCAGGCGGTCATCGCGTTGAACGAGGCGTTGTCGGTGGTGTTGAACTCGAAGGACCGGTTGCGGACGAGCTCGGCATAGATGCCGCCGTCGACCGCGTAGTTGATGTCCTCGAAGAAGATGCCGAACATGTCGCGGTTGAGCTCGGCTCCCTCACCGTCGGCATCGATGTCGAGGGTCGCGGTGCTGTCCTCGACCTCGGTGAGGAAGAAGCGCACGGCGTCGTCCGCAACGCCCGCGACGAGATGGCCCTGGCCGTCGACACCGACGTGGTCGGCGCCGGTCGCCGCGCCGCCGATCCGCAGCACGACCTTGCCGCCGCCGGCGTCGGTGATCCGCAGCGGGGTCGGCTCGACCGCACCGTCACCGACGGTGAGAGCACCACCGTCGACGACGACCGGGCCGGCGCCGGTGGTGATGCCGACCGCGCCCCCACCGAGGTCCGTCGCCTGAAGGCGCAGGCTCGACGTGGGCTGGTCGGCGGTGAGGGAGAGCGCGTCGCCGTCGCGCACGAGGTGCGCGGCATCGCCGTCGGCCTGGAGCGTGAAGCTGCCGGCCGGCACCGTGTCGGCGCCCTGCGCGTGGGTGATCTCGAACGACTCGAAGGTCGCCTCGGTGACGGTGCCGTCCTGTGCGGCGAGCGCATAGAGGCCGACCTGCGTGGTGTCGAAGGGCACCGTCGTGGTGGCCGCGGTGACCCACTCGTCCGTGCCCTCGTCGAGGTAGCTGGTGGTGATCGTGTCGCCGGTCCGCTGCAGCCGCAGGGGCTCGCCGGTCGACGCCGGACGGTCGGCGAAAGCGACCGCGCTTAACGTGGCGGCCGCCTCACGGTCGGTCTCGACCGAGATCCCCGACGGGGACAGGGATCCGACGTAGGTCAGGCCGGCCCGGACGTAGTTGTCCATGTCCTGCCAGGCGATCAACCCGGCGCCCTGATAGACCTTCGTGACCGGGGCGGCAACCTCGGCGGTGGCGGTGAAGTCACCCGCCGGTACGTCGAGCATCACCAGGTTCTTCGCGGTGTTGTTGGTCTGCCAGGTGTCCCCCGGCTGGCCGCTCAGGTGCAGGGCACCGTCGCTGACCTCGAGCGCCGAGGGCTCAGGGTTGACGACGTCCCAGCGCCCACCGAGGGCGCTGCCGTCGAAGGCGTCGGCCCAGGTGACGGCGTCCGCGGCGGTGGCCGGGGCGGCGGTCAGGCCGAGGCCGGTGGCACCGGCGAGCGCACCGGCGAGCAGGGAGAGCGAGGCCGCGGTCCCTCGAAGCACTCCACGCCGTCGCGAGCGGCGCGATGTGCGTGCGATGGCAAGGCGCCGGAGCGCGGCCAGACTGGTGGTCTCGCGAGCGACGGCAACGCCGCCAGCGTGCGTGCAGCGCGCCGCGCAGCAGGCGGGGAGTGCTTCGAGGGGGCGCTGGACGGCGGTCCTGCGACGGCGGCCGAGACGAACGGGGGGCGATGTGACGGGGGACACAGGACGATTGTTAGCGCTAACAATCATCTCGCGTCAAGGGTTCCGAGCCGACTTTCCCAACTTGCGGAGCGCCGTTCAGGACGGGGTTGACGTCTCGGGTGATCGGGGTCACACTCCGTTGTTAGCGCTCACACTCGGAGGAACGATGTCGCATCTCTCGACGGCCCTGCGCCGTCTCCCCGCCCTGCTGGCCCTGGCCCTCGTCGGCGCCCTGCTGCTGCTGGTCCCGACAGCTCGCCCGGCGCTGGCCGCCGACGTCACCGAGGGGCTGGTGCTGCGCTACGACCTCGACCAGACCTCCGGCACGACCGTCGCGGACACCTCCGGCAACGGCCGCGACGGCACCCTCGTCGGCGGCAGCTGGGACGGTGACGGCCTCGCCCTGGACGGGGTCGACGACCACGTGCAGCTGCCCGCCAACATCACCGCCGGCCTCGACGCGATCACCGTGCACGTCGACGTGTTCGTCGAGGCGAGCCAGGCGACGCCGTTCTTCCTCTGGGGGCTGGGCAATCCCGCGACCTCCGGGGCCGGCACCGGCTACCTCTTCGCCAGCGGCAATGCGTTCCGCGCGGGCATCACCACCGGCAACTGGTCCGGTGAGAAGGTCACCGCCCGCACCAGTGGCGGCAACCTCGCCCGCGGTGTGTGGAAGTCGGTGACCTACACGCAGACCGGCACCACCGGCACCCTCTTCGAGGACGGTGCGCAGGTGGGGCAGAACACCGCGGTCACCGTGCTCCCGAGCGCGATCGGCGGCGGCACGACCACCAACAACGTCCTCGGCGAGTCCAACTACGCCACCGACAACAGCCTCGAGGGCAGGATCCGCAATTTCCGGATCTATGACCGGGCGCTCGACGCGAGCGAGGTCGCCCAGCTCGCCGAGCTCGACACGCCCGTCGAGCTCGGCGACCAGGAGAAGGCCGACGCCGATGCCGACGCGATCGAGCTCGTCCACCCCGACGACGTCCGCGGCAGCCTGACCCTCCCGGTGAGCGGCAGCAACGGCTCCACGATCGACTGGGCCAGCGACGACCCCGCCGTGGTGGCCTCCGACGGCGTGGTGGTCCGCCCGGCCCACGGCGCGGGTGACGCCACCGTGACCCTCACCGCCACCGTGACCGTGGGATCCGCAACGGCCACCCGCGAGATCGAGCTGACCGTACGGGAGTCGCCCGCGCCGGCGCCGTACGCGGGCTATGCGTTCAGCTACTTCACCAACAACTCGATCGCCGGCGAGAAGATCTACTTCGCCGCGAGCCGCGGCAACGACGCCCTCCAGTGGGACGAGCTCAACGACGGCCAGCCCGTGCTTGAGTCGACCATGGGCGAGATGGGCCTGCGCGACCCGTTCCTGATCCGCTCCCCCGAGGGCGACCGGTTCTTCCTCATCGCCACCGACCTCTCGATCGGCCGCAACGGCGACTGGGACCGCTCGCAGCGCACCGGCTCGCGTCACCTCGAGGTCTGGGAGTCGACCGACCTGAAGAACTGGTCCGCACAGCGGCACGTGCTCGTCTCGCCCGAGACGGCCGGCAACACCTGGGCGCCGGAGGCCTACTGGGACGAGGACCTGCAGCAGTTCGTGGTGTTCTGGGCCTCGAAGATCTATGCCGAGGACGACCCGAACCACACCGGCAGCACCTACAACCGGATGCTCTATGCCACCACCCGCGACTTCGTGACCTTCAGCGAGGCGAAGGTCTGGCAGGACATCGGCTCGTCCCGGATCGACTCGACGGTCATCAAGGACAACGGCACCTACTACCGCTTCACCAAGGACGAGGGCGCCGGCACCACCGGCTGCTCCGACATCATCCAGGAGAAGAACGACTCCCTGACCGAGCCGGACCTGGTGGGCAGCAAGGCGTGGTCCTTCCAGGAGGGTTGCATCGGCAAGAACGCCGGCACGTCGGCCGTCGAGGGCCCGACCGTCTTCGAGGCCAACCCCGGCGACGACTCGGGCAGCAACTTCTATCTCTTCGTCGACGAATACGGCGGCCGCGGCTACATCCCGCTCGGCACCGACGACCTGGAGAACCCCGACTGGCAGGTGGCCCCGGCCTACGACCTGCCCGCCAGCCCGCGCCACGGCACGGTCATCCCGGTCACCCAGGCCGAGCTCGACAGCCTGCGCGAGGGCATCGTCGTGCCCGAGCCGCCGACGCCGGTCGAGGCCGACGAGGACGGGTTGGTCGCACACTACGAGCTCGACGAGACCACCGGCTCGGTGGCGGCGGACTCCTCCGGCCACGGCTACGACGGCACCGTCTCCGGCGACACGACCTGGGCCGACGGCGGGCTGACCCTCGGCGGCACCAACGGCCACGTGAAGCTGCCCGACGACATGATGGCCGGCCTGGAGGCGATCACCGTGTCGACGGAGGTCTGGGTCGACACGACCCAGCCGACGCCGTACTTCATCTGGGGCCTGGGCAACACCGACAACGGCGGGACCGGCAACGGCTATCTGTTCACGACCGGCAACGGTGCCTACCGCACGTCGATCGCGAGCGGGAACTGGACGACGGAGCAGACCGCCACCAGTGGTGCCGCTCTCGGGCGCGGTGCGTGGAAGACGCTGATCTACACGCTGCAGGACGGCACCGCGACGATCTACCTCGACGGCGTGAAGGTCGGTGAGAAGACAGGCGTCACCATCGAGCCCGGCGACATCGGCAACGGGCGCACGAGCGCCAACTACATCGGCCGCTCGGTCTACACCGGCGACAAGTACCTCAAGGGCAAGGTGCGGGACTTCCGGCTCTGGAACCGGGCCCTGACCGGCACCGAGGTGCGCGACCTGGCAGCCGACCCGACCGCGATCCTCGGCGTCGAGCTCTCGTCGCTGAAGGTCCCCGCCGTCATCGACAGTGCCTCCTCGACCATCACCCTGCCGGTCGAGCCGGGCACCGACCTGACCGCCCTCGCTCCGTCGTACGACGTCAAGGCGGGCTCGATCCTCGACGTCGACGGTGCTGCTGACCACTCGTCACCGAGGACCGTCACGGTGACGGCCCCGGACGGCGCGACGCGGGCGTGGACCGTGCGCGCGGTCGAGATGAGGTCCCCGGTCCTGCCGGGCCTCTACGCCGACCCGAACATCGCGGTCTTCGACGGCGTGTTCTACCTCTACGCGACGACCGACGGCCTCGCCGGCTGGGGCGGCAAGGACTTCTACGTCTGGAAGTCCACGAACCTCGTCGACTGGGAGCGCTCCGAGCAGCCCTTCCTCACCCTCGACGGCGCGAACGGCAACGTGCCGTGGGCGAGCGGCAATGCGTGGGCGCCGACGATCATCGAGCGCGGCCAGAAGTTCTACTTCTACTTCTCGGGCCACAACCCGACCTACAACCGCAAGACCATCGGTGTCGCCGTCGCCGACAGCCCGGAGGGACCGTTCACGGCCCAGCCGGAGGCGATGATCCTCAACAACGAGGCAGTGACGTCGGGCCAGGCGATCGACCCGGCGGCCTTCCAGGACCCGGCGACGGGCAAGTACTACCTGTTCTGGGGCAACGGCTCGCCGGTCTACGCCGAGCTGTCCGACGACATGCTGTCGATCAAGGCGGAGACCCTGGCGCCGATCACCGGACTGACCAGCTTCCGCGAGGGGGCGTTCGTCAACCACCGCGACGGGATCTACCACCTGACCTACGCGATCGACGACACCGGATCGCCCGACTACCGGGTCGGCTACGCGACGGCGACGAGCATCGACGGCCCGTGGACCTACCGCGGCGTCATCCTCCAGAAGGACGCGTCACAGGGCATCCTCGGCACCGGCCACAGCTCGATCGTCAACGCGCCCGGCACCGACGACTGGTACATCGCCTACCACCGCTTCGCCATGCCCGGCGGCGACGGGACCCACCGGGAGACCACGATCGACCGGCTCACCTTCGGCGAGGACGGGCTGATGCAGGTCGTCACCCCGACGCTCACCAGCGTCGACCCGCTGGAGGAGCCGGAGCCGGAGGCGCCCGTCAACGAGGCCAGGCCGGCCGTCACCGGGTCCGCCCAGGTCGGACGCAGGCTGACGGCCGGCACCGGGACCTGGGACCAGTCCGACCTGGACCACTCGTTCCAGTGGCTGCGCGACGGCTCGCCGATCAGCGGCGCCACCTCGGCGTCCTACACGGTGCGCGGCGGCGACGTCGGCCACCGACTGTCGGTCCGGGTCACGGCGACTCCCGCCGCCGGCCCCTCGGGCACGGCGACCTCGCTGGCGACGGCGGCCGTCCGCAAGGCCGGCGCCACCGTCCGGCTGCGGCTCTCCGACACCACGCCCCGCGCCCGGCAGCGGCTGACCCTGCGGATCACCGTGGGCACGACGCCCGCCGGTGTGACCGCCGCCGGACGGGTCGTCGTGAGGGTCGACGGCCGCCAGGTCGCCGTCCGCGTGCTGCGGTCCGGAGTCGCGACCGTCACCCTGCGCCTGCCGCGCGGGCGGCACACGATCACCGCTGCCTACGCGGGATCGAGCAGTGTCGCCCGCGACGGGGCGGTGCTGCGCGTACGGGTCCGCTAGCCGCTTCGCGGCCATCCACCCGCGCTGGGGTCACCAGCGCGGGTGGATGGCCTCGCGGAGGTCGCGGTCATAGATCGCCCGGACGCCGTCGAGGAAGGCGTCCGGGAGCGGGCCGACGAGGCCGGCGGCGGCGTTGGCGCTCGCCTGGGCCGTGCTCCGGGCTCCGGGGATCACGGTGGTGACGCCGGGCTGCTGCCAGCACCAGGCGATGGCGGCCTGGGCCGGGGTGACGTCCGGACCGAGGGTCGAGCGGACGAGCGCGGTGAACTCCGCGGCGGCCGCGATGCCAGTGCGGTAGTCGACGCCGGAGAAGGTCTCGCCGACGTCGAAGGCGCTGCCGTCGCGGTTGTAGGTGCGGTGGTCGGCGGCCGCGAACACGGTCGAGTCGTCGTAGCGCCCCGAGAGCAGGCCCGAGGCCAGCGGGACGCGCGCGATGATCGCGACGTCGGCGGCCGCGGCGGCCGGGAGCACCTCGTCGAGCGGCTTGAGCCGGAAGGCGTTGAGGATGATCTGCACCGACTGGACGCCCGGGCGGCGGATCGCCGACAGGGCCTGCGCGCAGGTCTCGACGCTGACGCCGTAGGCGGCGATCACGCCGTCGGTCACCAGCTCGTCGAGGGCGTCGTAGGTCGCGTCGTCGTCGATGACCTCCGACGGCGGACAGTGCAGCTGCACCAGGTCGATGGTGTCGACACCGAGGTTGCGGCGCGAGCGGTCGAGCCAGGCACGGAAATTGGTCATCACGTAGTTGGCGGGGACCTGATCCATCCGGCGGCCCATCTTGGTCACGGCGGTGAAGCCGGCGCCGCCATCGTCGGCGTGGTCGGCGAGGAAGCGGCCGACGATCTGCTCGCTGCGACCGTCGCCATAGACGTCGGCGGTGTCATAGAAGGTGACGCCGGCCTCCGCCG
>NZ_STGW01000037.1:1445-1662 GCF_004912195.1 Nocardioides caeni | reverse complement strand
CGAAGGATCAACTTCGTACACCACGCCACGGGACTTGACCGTTCGCCCAGCGGACAAGTCCCTCCGCGACATGGAGGGCGCACCCAGCCTGGTGAGCGTTCGTGTCTCGAAGTATCCGAAGCCAGAGGTCCGCCGCTTCTATGAAGCGACCGGCTGGAGCGACAACTTCGCACCTGGCCCCGAAGTGTCTGACTGGATCTGACGCCCGCTCATGGCG
>NZ_STGW01000037.1:0-1395 GCF_004912195.1 Nocardioides caeni | reverse complement strand
CGACCATGCCGCTGTCGGGACGGAGCGCCCGACCATGCCGCGCTCCGCTCGGCCTTGCCGACAGGCGGCCGTGTCACGATGCGGCTATGACGGATGAGCGCCTAGTCGCCGAACGGGCAAAGCGCGTGGTCACGCTGCTCGAAGACAACGTGAGAACCGAGCTGCAGATCACGAACGGCGGATTCGGCCTCGGGCTCAGCGACGATACGATTGAGCGGCTGACACAGGGCGTGACCTCCGGGCTCCTGTATGCCTTCCAGTTCGACTGGTCGCCGGACTGGGTCAAAGCAGGAGATGTCCACCAATGGAACGAGGCGGGCCAATACTTCGCCCGCTGTGGCGTGTGCCTTGCGGACTCCCCGCCGTCGCAGGACCAGGCGACGGCCCCCGCCTGGGCTCACAAGCACGAGACGTCGCACTGAATCAGCGCCCGAGCATGCCGCGCACTGCTCGGCCTTGCGGAGAGTCGGCCGGTTCGCCCTAGCGGTCCCACTCCCAGTCTTCGACGCTTCGGTGGACCGGGACGAGGTTGATGCGCAATTCAGCGAAGAAGCCGTCGGCCACCAACCGCCGCCGCAGGTTGTGCGCCTCGGTCTCGGTGGTGAAAGCGCCGACCTGGTGCGAGCCAACTTCGGGCTCTCGCGGGTCGATGTACTCCACGCACCACGCGGTGATGGGTTCGCTGTAGCCCTCGGGTGGTCTCTCGTCCGCAGTCACGCCGCTAGTCTCGTCCACTCGAAGTTGGGCGTGCAGGAACCTGCCGCTGTCTGCAGCGCGGCATGCGCGCCAGCTCAGCCAGAATGCCCGACGCTTTCACTCGTGGTACCGCGCTCCGCGGAGAGCGCGGGCCGCCAGCACCCATGGATCCTCCGGGAGCGGTTCGCCTCTGCTCGAAGGGTCTGCCCCGCGTTGGTTGACACTCGGGGTTTGCAGTGATCAGGCCGCTGCTGCGGTCGCGTAGATCATCTCAAACTCGACCGGGGTGAGCTTCCCCAGGCCGCGTTGGCGACGGCGGCGGTTGTACTTGGTCTCGATCCAGCGGACCATCGCGAGACGCAGTTCCTCGCGGGTGTCCCAGCGCTGGGTGTCGAGCACGTTCTTCTGCAGCAGCGAGAAGAAGCTCTCCATGCTGGCGTTGTCACCAGCACCGTAGGAGCGGCCCATCGAGCCGATCAGACCGTTGTTCGCGAGCAGCCGCTGAGTGCGTTTGGCACGGAACTGGCCGCCCCGATCCGAGTGGCAGATCGTCCCTTCTGGTGAGCGCAACGCGATCGCGTTGCGCATCGCGGCCCGTGCCAGTGAGGACTTCATCCTGGTGTCGATCGAGTAGCCCACGATCTTGTTGGAGAACACGTCCTTGATCGCGCAGACGTAGAGCTTGCCTTCGCGGGTGGG
>NZ_STGW01000021.1:22154-39472 GCF_004912195.1 Nocardioides caeni | reverse complement strand
CAGGCCGATGGCCAGCGGCGTCACGATCACCATCGCCACGAGCGACGCCAGCACGGTGCCGAAGAGCAGCGGCGCGACCAGGGTCCAGACGCTCGACTTGCCCCAGGTCTGCTCCTCGTGGGCGCCGAGTGCCGGAAGGCCCTGGACGACCAGGAAGGTTCCGACACCGGCAAGGAAGGCGATGACCAGCAGCGCGCCGAGCAGCGCGGTCCTGCTGAAGATGGTGTCGCCGACGCGGCTGTTGCCGGTGAGGTCGGTCGAGGTGGGATCCACGGTGGCGCTCACGCCAGGTTCGCCCCAGCACCCTCAGCACCCTCGGCAGGCTCCTCGGCCAGCTCCTCGTCCTTCGACTCCCCCCACTCATCGGCTCGAGGACGTTCTCAGCGAGCCGAGATGCCTTCGATGATGGTCTGGACCTCGCTCTGCAGCTCATCGCTCAGCGGCGCGGAGCCGGCCTCGGCCGAGCCCTGCTCCTGACCCTCGTCCGAGACGATGTACTCCATGTAGGCCTTGACCAGGTCGGCCGTGGCGGCGTCCTCGTAGGTGGGGCACGCCAGCAGGTAGGACGTCAGCACGATCGGGTAGGTGCCGGCCTCCGTCGTGGTGTGGTCCAGCTCGAACGCCAGGTCACCGGCGTCGCGGCCCTCGACGCGCGGAGACACGTCGAGGATCTTGGCGGCGGCCTCGGCGGACGGTGCGACGAACTCGTCACCGACGGCGATGTTGGCCTGGCCCAGGCCACCGGCCTGGCTGGCGTCGGCGTAGCCGATCGTGTTCTCGTTCTGGGTCACGACCTGGACGAGCCCGGAGGTGCCGTCGCCGGCCTCGCCGCCGTACTCGGCCGGCCAGGTCTCGAGGACGCCCGCGCCCCAGGCGTCGGTGGCGACCGCGTCGAGGTAGCTGGTGAAGTTCTCGGTCGTGCCCGAGTCGTCGGCGCGGTGGACCGGGGTGATGTCAGCGTCGGGCAGGTCCGCGTCGGCGTTGGTCTCGACGATGGCCGGGTCGTTCCACTTGGTGATCTTGCCGGCGAAGATGCCGCCCAGGGTCTCCGGGGTCAGGTTCAGGTCCTCGACGCCGGGGACGTTGAAGATGACCGCGATCGGGGAGACGTAGTTGGGGACCTCGATGACCTCGCCGCCGCACTGCTCCTTGGCATCGGTCAGCTCACCCTCGTCATCGGTGAGGTAGGCGTCGGAGCCCGCGATCGGGAAGCCGCCGGAGACGAAGTTCTCACGGCCGGTGCCGGACCCCGTGGGGTCGTAGTTGACGACGACGTCGGGAGCGATCTCGCTGAAGCCGACGATCCAGGCGTTCTGCGCCGACTCCTGCGAGGAGGCACCGCCGATGCTGAGCTCGCCGGAGAGATCGGCGGCATCGCCGGAGCCGCCCTCGGAGTCGTCGGAGCCGCAGGCGGTCAGGGCCAGGGCGAGGGCCGCGATGCCGGGAACGAGCGCGCGGCGGATCGGAATGAGGTTCAAGGAACTGCCTCTCGGGATGAGGGGCGTGAACACAACCGACCCCTCGGTTCGTACTTCGGACGTTCCAAGAAGTTAGGCAGCGTCGGTAACGCAACCCACCGACCGACCTGAACGGACGGTGAACAGGACCGGTCGAGTCGGCGTTTCGCTGTGGGGCCGGTCTCAGGCGCCGCTCAGGCGCCCGGGTGGTGCCGCTCGACGGCCACCACACGGCCCTTGCGGACATGCAGCACGAGCATCTCGCCGGTCTCCTGGGGCACGGCAGCCGAGCGGGCGCCGAGCCCCGCGGCGTCGTACACCAGGGGGAGGACGGGGCGGTGACTGCAGACGACGGTCCCGGCGTCGGCCTCCAGCGCCTCGCCGACGATCTCCTCGACGGCGCGCTGCGAGGCTTCCTCCTCGGTCAGACCGCTCCTGAGGTCGGGCTCGAATCCGGTGGTGGCGGCATAGGGAGCGACGGTCTGCACGCAGCGGGTGCTCGGCGAGGTGACGATGCGGGTGACGTCGTAGGCGGCGAGCAGCGGCACCAGCCGGACGGCGACGTCCTCCCCCGCCTTGAGCAACGGGCGGCCGGGGTCCGGGCCGCGCCAGGCCGTGCGGGAGCGCGCCCGCGCATGCCGGAGTACGACGAGGGCGCGGGTCTTGCGCCGGATCCGGAGCGCCGCGGCCAGGGTCTCGCGGTCGTGGTCGTAGCTCAGCGCGACCGGCGCCTCGTCGACCGGGACCCACGCCACCCGGTCGATCTCGTCGCCGGCGCGGTAGCCCGTCACGTCGTCGTCGCCGACCACCCGGCCGGTCCAGTAGTGCACCGTCTTCATCCGGTTGGCCACGGGATAGCGCTGCGAGGGCAGCGGAGGCCCGAGGCGCACGTGCAGTCCGGTCTCCTCGGCGACCTCGCGGACCGCTGCCGCCGCGGGATGCTCGCCGCGGTCGAGCTTGCCCTTGGGGAAGGACCAGTCGTCGTACTTGGGACGGTGCACGAGCAGCACCTCACGACCGGACCGGAACACGACGACGCCAGCGGCGAGGATGTCGGGCACGCGACTAATCTACGCAGATGCGGTCGATCGGTGTGCTCAGCGGGTGGTCACGGCGCCGCTGGCTGGTGGTGGGCCTGACGCTCGCGCTCGTCGTGGTCGCGGCCGTCGTGGTGTGGCGCGTCGTCGGCGGCGAGGACAGGACCCGCTTCGCCGAAGCCGTCGCCCTCGCTCCGGCCTCGACGGCACGCTTCAGCTGGACCGACTGGGCCGGGGTCCGCGACGAGCTCGACGCGGACCTCTCGGCCAGCTCCTCGACCCAGGACATCGAGGACTTCCTGCTGGAGGCGTTCGACCGCGACCTTGCGCCGGTGTCGGCGCTCGAGGAGTCGGCTCCCGCGATCCACGCCGATCTCGGCTTCTCCCCCGCGACGATCGACTGGGAGCTGTTCGCCCAGGGCGAGGACGGCGCGGTCGTGATCATCGGACTGCCCGAGGACTTCGACGTCGAGCGGGTGCGCAATCGCCTGCGCGGCGTGGGCTTCGAGGAGCCCGACGACGCCGACGGCGTGTGGCGGGGCGGCGCCGACCTGCTCCAGGGGCTCAGCGGTCCGGTCACCCCGGAGCTCGCCGCGATCCAGATCGACGAGGACGCCGGCCTGCTGCTGGGCTCCGACGACCCCGACTTCCTCGCCGCCCGCGCCGGCGACGCCCGTGGCGACCGCGAGGACGGCATCTCCGACGTCGTCGACGCGGCCGGCGAGGCGCTCAGCGCCTCGGCCTACACCGGGGACTACACCTGCGCCGAGCTGTCGATGACGACCTCGCCGGACCCCGCCGACCAGACCCGCGCGGCGGAGCTGATCGAGGAGGCCGGCGGCATCCACCCGGTCGCCGGCTATGCGATCGCCGCGCGGCCGGACGGCGACATCCGGGTGACGCTCGCGTTCGAGAACGAGGACCAGGCCCGCGCCGACGCCGACAGCCGGTCCCAGCTCGCCGCCGGTCCGGCGCTCGGCCAGGGCGGCGCCTTCGCCGACAGCTTCACCGTCGCCCGCGCCTCCGCCCGCGGCCGCGTCGTCACCCTCGACCTCGCCCCCGAGCCCGACGCCTTCGTGCTGTCGAACTTCAACCACGGCCCGGTCCTCTTCGCGACCTGCTGAACGCTCCGGTTGGGGTAGTCCCTGCCCAAAAGCACCGAAATCGGTGCCGAAACGGTGCTTTTGGGCAGGGACTATCCCAGCGGAGGGTCAGCGGAAGGAGCGCAGCCGCAGCGAGTTGGTGACCACGAAGACGCTCGAGAAGGCCATCGCGGCGCCGGCGAGCATCGGGCTGAGCAGGGCGGCCGCGGCCAGGGGCAGGGCCGCGACGTTGTAGGCGAAGGCCCAGAACAGGTTGCCCTTGATCGTGGCGAGGGTACGGCGGGACAGGCGGATGCCGTCGACCGCGACCCGGAGGTCGCCGCTGACGATGGTCAGGTCGCTGGCCTCACGGGCGACGTCGGTGCCGGTGCCGAGGGCGATCCCGAGGTCGGCCTGAGCGAGGGCGGCCGCGTCGTTGATGCCGTCGCCGACCATCGCCACGGTCCGGCCCTCGGCCTGACGGGCGGCGACGAAGGCCTGCTTCTCGTGCGGGAGTACGTCGGCCACGACCTCCTCGATCCCGACCTCCCGCGCCACGGCGTCGGCGGCCGGGCGGTTGTCGCCGGTGAGGAGCACCGGGCGCAGGCCGAGGTCCTTGAGCCGCGCGACCGCGTCGGCCGAGCCCTCCTTGAGGGTGTCGGACGCGGCGACCACGCCGCGCGCTCGGCCGTCCCAGCCGACGACGACCGCGGTCGCGCCGGCTGCCTGGGCCTCGTCGACGGCGGCGCTCACCTCGTCGGGCACGTCCAGGCCCTGCTCGGCCACGAAGGACGCGCGGCCGATCACGGCCCGGGTGCCGTCGACGGTGCCGGTGACGCCGAGCCCTGCCGCCGAGGCGAACTCGTCGAGCGCCCCGCGGTCGGGGTCGGGCACGAGCGTGGCGATCGCGCGGGCGATCGGGTGCTCGGAGCCGGCCTCGAGGGTGGCGGCGATCCGTCGTACGTCCTCGGCGGGGGCGTCGAACGCCCGGACGTCACTGACGGCCATGTGCCCGGTCGTGACGGTGCCGGTCTTGTCGAGGACCACGGTGTCGATGGCCTGGGCGGACTCGAGCGCCTCGGGGCCGCGGACCAGGATGCCGAGCTGCGCCCCGCGGCCGGTGCCGACCATGAGGGCGGTCGGCGTGGCCAGGCCCAGCGCGCAGGGGCAGGCGATGATCAGCACCGAGACGGCCGCGGTGAAGGCGACCGCCGCGCCCGCGCCGGCGCCCCACCAGAAGCCGAGGGTGCCGACGGCGAGGGCGATGACGAGGGGCACGAAGACGCCGGAGATCCGGTCGGCGAGCCGCTGGGCGGCCGCCTTGCCCGCTTGCGCGTCCTCGACGAGTCGCGCGAGCTGCGCGACATGGGTGTCGCGGCCGACGCGGGTGGCGCGCACGACGAGACGCCCGGTGGTGTTGACGGTCGCGCCGGTGACCGGCGACCCCTCGGCGACCTCGACCGGCACCGACTCGCCGGTCAGCAGGGAGGCGTCGATCGACGACGTACCGCGGACGACCGCACCGTCGGTGGCGACCTTCTCCCCCGGTCGTACGACGAACAGGTCGCCGACCGCGAGGTCCGCGACGGGCAGCGGCGACTCGGGCCCGTCGATGCCGTCGCGCAGGACCGCGACGTCGCGGGCACCGGTGTCGGCGAGCGCGCGCAGGGCTGCGCCGGCCTGGCGCTTGGAGCGCTTCTCGAAGAAGCGTCCGGCGAGGAGGAAGGTCGTGACGCCGGCCGCGGTCTCGAGGTAGATGTCACCGAGCCCGCTGCTCGGCGCCTCACCCCAGCCGGAGAAGAGCTGGAACGGGTGGCGCATGCCCTCCGCTCCGGCGTCGCCGAGGAAGAGCGCGACGAGCGACCACGCGAAGGCGGCGAGCACGCCGACGGAGACCAGGGTGTCCATCGTGGTCGCGCCGTGGCGCAGGTTGATCCACGCGGCCCGGTGGAAGGGCCACGCGCCCCAGGTGGCGACCGGCGCGGCCAGGGTCAGCGACAGCCACTGCCAGTGGTCGAACTGCAGGGGCGGCACCATCGCGAGCAGGACGACCGGGACGGTGAGGACCAGGGACCCGAGGAGGCGGGCGCGCAGGGCGTCGAGCTCGGGGTCGCGCGGCTCCGCGCCCGGGTCGTCCCGGCCGCCCGGGTCACCGGCGGTCGGCTCCGGGGTCGCGCGGTGGACGCGGGCGCCGTAGCCGGCGGACTCGACGGCCTCGATCAGCGTCAGCACCTCGACGTCGTCGGCGTGCTGCACGCGGGCACGCTCGGTCGCGTAGTTGACGGTCGCCGTCACGCCCTCGAGCTTGTTGAGCTTGCGCTCGATCCGGTTGGCGCAGGAGGCGCAGGTCATGCCGGTGAGGTCGAGGTCGACCTCCACTGCTGACGTCGCGGCGGACTCAGTGGTCGTGCTCATCACCGTCTCCTTCCTCGTGCTCGTCATCGGCGCCACCGGAGTGATCGGTGCCATCGTTGTGGCCGCTGTCGCCCGGGACATCCGCGGTCAGGGTGAGCTCCGCGCGGTGGACGGCCCCGGCGTGGCTGAACTCGAAGAACAGCCGGTAGCGACCGGCCTGATCGAGGGCGGCGTGGAACGCGACCCCGGGCCCGGCCTCCCCCTCCTCGGGGTGGACGTGCAGAGAGGCGAGGTCCGCAGCCCGGATCGCGACGAGGTGGCCATAGGCGCCGAGATGGGGCTCCAGGTCGGTCACCGGCGCACCGTCGCGGCTCACGTGCAGCGCCAGCTCGTCGCCGTCGCGGGCCAGGTGGACCTCGTAGCCGTCGACCTCGGCCGTCGCGTCGTCGGCGCCCAGCTCGACGGGCGTGAAGTCGCCCGCGACCTGGAGATCGGCCTGCGCGATGGTCGCGGCGCCACCGGTCGGCGTGAAGTCGGCGTAGACGCGCCAGGAGCCGGTGTCCAGGTCCACGTCGACGGCCCATTGACCGGTGGCGGCGTCGAGCCGGGGGTGCACGTGGCGATAGCCGCCGAGGTCGGTCCGCACGACCACCAGGTGCAGGCGCTTCTCGTGGACGACGTCGTACGACGTCACCGGCTCCCCCGCAGCGTCGCGGATCGTGAACGCGAGCCGCTGCCGGCCGGCGTCGTGGACCGTCCGCTCGAGGTCCAGGGTGGTCGGCGGTGCGGCGGCCGCGTCACCGGCGTCACCGGAGTCGTCGGAGTCGTCGGGGTCGTCGGGGGTCAGCACGGTCCGGTCGTCGTGCGCATGGTCGTCCTCGTCGTCGGTCGCGATCGGCCCGACCCAGCGCCCGATCCCGATCGCGAGCGCGAGGACCGCCGCGAGGGCGACGACGAACGCGGCGATCCGCTGGCGGCGGGACATCAGACGAGGGTGTAGCCGGCCTCGGTCACCGCCGCGTCGATGGCCTCGCGGGCGATCGGCTCGGTGCTGGTGACCACGACCGTGCCGGTCGCGACGGTGACGTCGACGGCCTCGACGCCGGGGATCTCGGTGACCTCCTCGGTGACGGAGGCGGCGCAGTGGCCGCAGGTCATACCGGTGACGGTCCAGGTGGTGGTGGTGCTCATCGTCGTACTCCCTGTCGGGCTGGGTTGTCGAAAGTGGCGGTCAGGACTTCACGAGCCGCGTGATCGCGGCCATCGCCTCGTCGATCTTCACGCGAGCCTCGTCGTCGCCGGCACGGGCGGCGCCGACGACGCAGTGGCTCAGGTGCTCCTCGAGCAGGCCCATCGAGAAGGACTGGAGGGCACTGGTCATGGCGGCGACCTGGGTGAGGATGTCGATGCAGTACTTCTCCTCCTCGACCATCCGCTGCAGCCCGCGCGCCTGCCCCTCGATGCGCTTGAGGCGCTTGAGGTAGTCGTCCTGACGCTTGAGGTAGCCGTAGTGGCCCTCGTGTTCACTCATGGTTGAAACCATACCCCCCTAGGGTATCAATTTCAAGGGCGCGCGAGAACGGCGCCCATCGTCGATCGCGGTGAGTGGGTCTAGTCGACGCGGGCGACGCCGAGGATGCGGTCGATCTCCTCGGCCGAGAGACGCTCGTCCGAGGCGCTGGCCGCGATGATCAGGTTGGTGGTCAGCTCCACCTCGACGAGAAGGTCCCCGTCCTCGAGGGTGACGTCGAACTGATCCATCATCAGCCCCTCCCTCATTCGGACCTGCACGGAATCCTGGGAACATCATCCCCCGAACTCGGGGAGTCGAACCCTGAAACTTCGACAAAAATTCACAGGGCCTCGCCGAGCGGCGAGGCCCTGTGGGACGACGTCGTCGTCCGGTTCAGATCCTGGGGAGGATCACAGCGGGCGAACGTTCTCCGCCTGCGGGCCCTTGGGGCCCTGCGTGACGTCGAACTCGACCTTCTGGTTGTCCTCCAGCGACTTGTAGCCGTTGGACTGAATGGCGGAGTAGTGCACGAAGACGTCGTCGCCGCCGCCCTCCTGCTCGATGAAGCCGAAGCCCTTCTCCGCGCTGAACCACTTAACGGTGCCCTGAGCCATGTTGCTCGTTACTCCTTGTGTCGGGGCGAGAGCCGCCACCTCGGCGACCCGCAGCGGCTGCGATGACACGTCGCTCCGACCCGTGATTCCAGACCACAAACCAGATACGCCGTCGGCCACGAACTCCGCAGGCGTTTTCAAACCCTAAGAACTGCAGCCGCTGCAGGATCGACCCTATCAACGTCAGGCGACAGAGGAACCACCTGAACGCCACGAACCTGGGTTCGTGGGTGAAGGTTCTGCAACGCACCGATGTCGGCCCTGCAAACTGGCCGCTCGACGCATCGCGCGGGTAGGCCGTGTCGGGCTCGAACCGACGACACTCGGATTAAAAGTCCGGTGCTCTACCAACTGAGCTAACGGCCCGCTGCATGAAGGCATCCGGGACCGCGGGCATCCCGCGCAGCGCCCCCATACGCCGAGAACCCTAGCCAAGGCACCTGTCCGGGCAGACGTACGCCCCGCGTGGCACCAGTTCACGCGGGGCGTACGGGGAGTGGCTGCTGCAGCGTCAGGCGTGGTGCGAGCGGCCGTTGAAGATGGACACACCGCCGGGTCCGACCAGCAGGCCGACGACGATGAGCACGATGCCCAGGACGACGGACCCCTGGATCAGGGTGACGACGCCGCCGACGATGAGCAGAACCGCGAGAATCCAGAGCAGGCTGGGCATGGACTTACCTCCGTTGGTGGATACAGCACCTCGTAGGTCGAGGTGCGTTTTCAGTACCCACCGCTCGGCGGACCAACGTCCCCGATTCCGCGGAGTCTGGTCGACGACCGCCCGGCTCGTCGGCCCGAGGAGCGGCCCCGACGCTCTGCGCGAGGGCTACTCTCGCGCCGCGGCGGCCGCGCAGTCGGCGCAGAGACCGACGAGCTCGACGGTGTGGGTGACGTCGGTGAAGCCGTGCTCGTCGGCGATGGCGTGGGCCCACCGCTCGACGGCGGAGCCGGTGATCTCGACCGTGCGACCGCAGGAGCGGCAGACCAGGTGGTGGTGGTGGGCCTCGCTGCAGCGGCGGTACGTCGCCTCGCCGGCCGGGTTGTGCCGGACATCGACCTCGCCGGACTCGGCCATCGCCTGCAGGGTCCGGTAGACGGTCGCGAGACCGACCTTGTCCCCCGCCCGGCGCAGGTTGTCGTGGATGTCCTGGGCGCTCTGGAAGTCGGCGGCGCTGCGCAGGGCATCGGTGATCGCGACCCGCTGCCTGGTCGGCCGCAGAGCGGTCGGACGCTCCTCGGTTGCGGACACGAGCCCTCCCTCTCAGTCGACGTCGGCGGACACTCGGGAACGACTCTCAATCTACCCGGCCCACCGACCGGTCCCTTGTACCCATCCGCGATGGCCCGAACGGACCATGCCGGGCAGTCCTTCGAACCGAGGACGTGGCGCCGCCGGCGGGAGTATCCTCGCAGGTGGGAGAGGGGAAGGGAGGACTCTGTCATGGGGAGCAATGACGAGTTCGGGCCCGACACGGAGACGATCCGTGCCTGGCTGAACAAACGCGCCACCTACGCAAGGGACGCCCGAGTGATCGGCGCTCCGCGCGGTGGCGCCATTGCAGCCACGACGTCGCCCTCGGCGACCCCGACACCGGTGGACCACATGACTGCTCCCGTTGACACCCCCGCTCCCTCTCGACTCGCCGAGGCCGGTGCCGATGCTGTCGACGCCGTCGATGCCGGGCGCTCGGTCGTCGCGGCGCTCGGCGGCGACACCGTCCCGCGGCCCCCACGCAGCGCGACGCCCGACAGCACCACGGCCGGCCGCTCCGTCGTCGAGGCGCTGCAGGGCGACGCGCCGCGCGACACCCGCCCGCGGATCACGCCGGCAGACCGACCCGCGGAGGCCGCGCCGCGCGATCGCGGCGACCTGTCCGCCGACACCAGCAGCCGTCGGGCCGCCGCTCGCGCGGCCGAGGCCGAGCGGCTGGCGGCTCCCGCAGCGCAGCACGGCGGCACGCCCGGCGTACCCCAGATCAAGCACGGCAACTGGACCGAGCCGGAGGAGCACCGCGACTCGCTCCACGCCTCGACCGACGCCGACTTCCCCATCCGGTCGGGGATGCGGCGGGCGATGTCCTTGATCCTCGTCGCAGCGCTCGCGGCCACCGCGGTCACCGGCTGGGTCGCCTACCAGGAGCAGACCGCGCTCGCCGGTGGCGTCGCCGCCCTCCTGGGCTTCGTGACCCTCGTGGTGTGGGCGGTCCGGGCGAGCTGCACGGTCACCAAGCTGACCATCACCCGCGGCCAGCTGCGGATCACCCGCGCCGGCCACACCGAGGTCGTCGACCTCGCCAGCCCCTACACGCCGATCGCGATCGTCGGCGAGCCCGGCCAGCGTCAGTGGACCGTCCTCGCCGAGCGTCCGGGCCTGCCACTGGTCGTCATCACCTCGTCGATGGTCGACCCCTACTGGTTCACGACGGCGCTCTATCGCCTGCGCCCCGAGCTGCGCCCCGGCCACGCCGTCGAGCAGGAGTACGCCGCCACCTGATCCGCGCGGTCAGCTGGCCGTCGGCACCCAGAAGCGGAGCAGACCCTCCGCGGTCTCGTCCTCGAACACCCCACCGTTGCGCTCGATCGTGCGCCGCGACGGCTCGTTGCCGGCCTCGCAGGTCAGCAACGCCTGCTCGACACCGAGCCGCGCGGCGGCCTGCAGGCCGAGGGCGAGCGCGGCCGTCGCATGCCCCCGACGACGCGCGGAGGGACGCACGGCGTAGCCGAGGTGACCGCCGTGGACCAGCAGGTGGTCGTTGAGGTGATGGCGCAGGTGCACGAACCCGACGACCTCGTCGTCCCAGCCGCCGTCGCCGGCCGTGATCCAGAAGTACGTCGAGGGCACCCGCGTGCCGTCGGGGTCCGCGGGCGCGGTCAGCTCCGTCATCAGCACGAACGCCTCACAACCGGCGCGGGTGGGGACCGGCGGTCCCTCGAGGTGCCAGTGGCCCGAGCCGTGCATCTGCGCGACGTCGCCGAAGTCCTGGATCATCGCCGCCCAGCTCTCCCAGCGGCGGACATCGGGCTCGACGAGTGCGGTCATGACGTCATCCCACCAGCCCCGTCGCGCGCCCGTCCACCGGATTCCGCGCGGCAGAAAACGAGAACCTGTTCTAGTCTGCTGCCATGAACTGGCAGTTCCCCTCCGACGCCCCGCCCGCCGACGAGGCCGCGGCCGTCGACGCGGAGGCGCGCGTGTGGCGGCCGCTCGCCGACGCCGCCCGCGAGCTGGTCGACCTCTGCGTGTCGTCGGCCGTCGAGGAGGACGAGGTGCGCGCCGCGCAGGCCGACGTGGAGGCGGCCGTCGCCCGCCTGCGCAAGGCGCGACGCACGCAGACGCTCGGCCAGGAGCACCTCACCGGTGGCCGTCGCCGACCGTGGGGCAACCCCGTCATCGGCCTGCGCAACCCCATCGCCCCGCCGATCGTCGTCCACAGCGACCCCAGCGGCCGAGCCGAGAGCGACTTCCACTGCGGCGCGGCGTACGAGGGCCCACCGGGCCTGGTCCACGGCGGCGTCGTCTCCCTCGTCCTCGACCAGGTGCTCGGCCACGCGGTCGGCGCCGGCGGCCGCCCCGGCATGACCGGGACGCTGACCATCGTCTATCGCCAGGGCACGCCGCTCGGCGACCTGCGCGTGGAGGCCTGGATCGATCGCGAGGACGGCATCAAGACCTGGGCCAAGGCGCACATCATCGGTCCGCGCGGCGTCACCGCCGAGGCCGAGGGCGTCTTCATCCTGCCGCGAGCGCTGCGTGAGGCCTGACGGTCAGCCGGTCTTCACGCCACGCTTGTTCTCGTCGCTCAGGCGCGCCTCCTCGGCGGCCCGGGCCTCGAGCTCGGCGCGACGGCGCTCCTCGAACTCACCCGGCTCAGAGACGAGCTCCTTGGTGCCCCGCGCGAGGCGCTGCAGGGCGACACGGGCGAAGATCTGCTGCTCGGTGGACGTCCGCTCGGAGCGGCCGGTGCCGATGAAGGAGACCGCCCAGCGCAGCACCGCGGTGACGCGGTTCTTGAAGCCGGTCAGGTAGAAGAGGTGCACGACCAGCCACATCAGCCAGGCGAGGACGCCGGTGATGCGGAGCTTGCCGACCATCGCGACCGCCCGGAAGCGGCTGATGATGGCCATCGAGCCCTTGTCGAAGTACTTGAACGGGCCCTGCGCCGGCTTGCCCTTGAGGCGGCCGTCGATCTCCTTGGCGGCGTACTTGGCGCCCTGGATCGCGACCTGCGCGACGCCGGGGAGGTTGTCGAGCGAGATCATGTCGCCGACCACGAAGACCTCGGGATAGCCCGGCAGGGTGAGGTCGGGGTTGACGGCGATCCGGCCCGCGCGGTCGAGCGGCGCACCGGTCTGCTCGGCGAGCTGCTTGCCCAGCGGGTTGGCCTGGACGCCGGCGGCCCACACCTTGGCGACGGCCTCGATCCGCTCCGACGAGCCGTCCTTGTACTTGACCACCAGGCCACGCTCGTCGACGTCGGACACCAGCGCACCGGTCTTGACCTCGACGCCGAGCTTCTCGAGCTTCTCCTCGGTCCAACGGCCCAGCTTGGCGCCGAAGGGGGGCAGCACCTGCGGCGCGGCGTCGACGAGGATGACGCGTGCCTGGCGGGTGCTGATCGCGCGGAAGTCGCGGGTCAGGGTGCGGTGCGCGAGCTCGGCGATCTGGCCCGCCATCTCGACGCCCGTCGGGCCGGCGCCGACGACCACGAAGGTCAGCAGGTGGTCGACGTTCTCCCCGCGGGAGGCGCCGAGCTCGGCCATCTCGAACGCGCCGAAGATGCGCCCGCGCAGCTCGAGGGCGTCGTCGATGCTCTTCATGCCGGGGGCGAACTCGGCGAAGTGGTCGTTGCCGAAGTAGGACTGGCCCGCGCCGGCGGCGACGATCAGCGAGTCATAGGGCGTCACGAGCTCGCGGCCCAGCACGTGGGAGGTGACGGTCCGCTGCTCGAGGTCGACATCGGTGACCTCGCCGAGGAGGACCTGCGCGTTCTTCTGCGTCGCGAGGATCTCCCGGGTCGGCGGGGCGATCTCGCCCTCGGAGAGGATGCCGGTCGCCACTTGGTAGAGCAGCGGCTGGAAGAGGTGGTGGGAGGTCTTGGCGACCATGGTCACGTCGACGTCCGCCTTGCGCAGTGCCTTGGTGCCGAAGAGCCCACCGAACCCGGAGCCGATGACCACGACCTGGTGACGGTCGGAGCGCTGGACGACGGTGCGGTCGGCACTGTTGTCGGCGCTGTCCGGCGCGATGTCGCCTGCGGCCATGGGATTTCCTCCTGCGCGCGCCTCTGGGCGCGTTGCTGACGGGGAGTGGGGACGTTGGGCACCATTGTTCCGCGTCCGGGCCGTGAGCCTCAAACCGCGGCGGCGGTCTGGTCGGTCACACTCGCGTGGGCCGTCACCCAGGACGGTCCGGATCGGTTGTTTAAGCACCACGTCGGTGGGGTATCGCACTCGGGATCGGGCCTCACCCGACCACACTTGGCACCCCCCACCACTGATGACTCGGGCTCACACGGCACTGGAAGGCTCGTCCGTGCACCACCGACAGACACTGGACCTTGCTCCCGGTCCGGGCAGCGCGCAGACGGCGCGCCGCTGGGTGGTGCAGACCTGCCAGGATCTCGATCGGTCCGACCTCTCCGAGTGTGCGGAGCTCGCCATCTCCGAGCTCGTCACCAACGCCGTGCTGCACGGGGAGCCACCGCTGCGACTCCAGCTGCGCGGCACCCGGGAGCACCCCCGATTCGAGGTGCACGACACCTCGACGATCCCGCCGCAGCCGCGCTCGGCCAACGACGTCGTCTTCGACCTCGACAACTTCGACCTCGACTCGCTCGACGCGCTCGACGAGGAGCAGCTGTCGACGCTGACGACGGTTGGCCGCGGCCTCGACCTGGTCTCCCGGGCCTCGATCGCCTGGGGCGCCGAGATCGACGAGGACGGCAAGGCGGTCTGGTTCGAGCCGGCCACCGACCTCTCCGACACCGTCGGCGCCGACTACCAGCAGACCTCCAGCGCTCCGCCCCTGGTCGAGGACCACACGCGCGTCGGCGAGGTCGCCGTCCAGATCAACGGCGTCCCGGTGCGCGAGTTCGGTCAGTTCCAGCGTCACCACCGCGACCTGCGCCGCGAGATCCGGCTGCTGGCGCTGGCGCACGAGACCGACTACCCCCTCGCCAAGGTGCTCTCGGAGCACTTCGACGCGCTCGAGCGTCCGCTGCGCTCCAACATGGGCCGCGAGCAGGTCGACAGCGCCTTCGGCGACGGACGTACGACGGTCGACCTCCGCCTGCGGATGCCGCGCGAGACCGCGCGGCAGATCGGCGGGCTCGTCGACCTGCTCGACGCAGCCGACGACTTCAGCCGTGCCCAACGCCTGCTGACGGCGCCGCGCTCCCCCGCCCAGCGGGCCTTCCAGATCTGGTTCCTCGGGGAGTTCCGTCGCCAGTCGGCGGGCGCCACGCCGGTGCCGTGGCAGGGCGGAGCGGGCTCGGGCGCCCCGTCCCGGGCGCTCTGACCCGGATCCGGGTCTGACCTGCCTCTCGTTCTCGCGTCACTAGCATCGGGGCATGCCCCCGCTGTCGCGCCTGCTGCCCGCCGTGGCGGCGGGCGGCGCGGTCGGCTCCGCGCTGCGCTGGGGCGCGGGCGAGCTCGCCGCAGACGGCTCCGGCTTCCCGTGGACGACCTTCGCCATCAACGTCGCCGGGAGCGCACTGCTGGCAGCCCTGCTGCTCCTCCCCCTCGCCCGGCGCTCGGCGGCGTGGGCGGCCGCTCTCGGCCCCGGCCTGCTCGGCGGCTTCACGACCTTCTCCGCGACCTCGGAGCAGGGGCGGGCCCTGCTCGCCGACGATCGGCCGGTCCTGGCACTGACCTATCTCGTCGCGACCCTCGGCGCCTGCGTCGTTGCCGCGATCGCCGTCGGGCAGCTCGCGCCCGCGCTGCCCGAGGAGGACGAGCGGTGAGCGGGCGATGACGATCCTGTGGGTCGCCCTGGGCGGCGCGGCGGGGGCGCCGCTGCGCTACCTGCTGGGCCAGCGCCTCGACCCGCGGCGGCCGGGATGGCACCTCGGCACGCTCGCCGCCAACACCGGGGCCAGCCTGCTGCTGGGCGCCTGCGTCGGCTGGTCCCTCGGCGGGACCGCCCTGGCGTTGGTCGGCACGGGCTTCTGCGGCGGCCTGTCGACGTACTCCTCGCTGGCGGTGCAGACCCGCGACCTCGGCCCCCGCCGGGGCCCGGCCTACGCCGGCCTCACCATCGTCACCGGACTCGCGGCCTGCTCCCTCGGGTTCCTCCTCGCGGCGGGATAGTCCCTGCCCAAAAGCACCGAAACCGGCCATATTTCGGTGCTTTTGGGCAGGGACTATCCCCAACGGAGCGGATCGTCAGGCGTAGCCCAGGTCGTGCAGACGGTCGTCGTCGATGCCGAAGTGGTGGGCGACCTCGTGGACCACGGTGATCCGGATCTCCTCGACGAGGTCGTCGAGGTCGTCGCACATGTCGGTCAGCGGCCCGCGGTAGAGGAAGATGCGGTCGGGCAGCTCGGGCAGCCAGGCGTCACTGCGCTCGGTCAGCGCGACCCCGTCATAGAGGCCGAGCAGGTCGTCCGGCTCGCCCTCGGGCGGCTCCTCCTCGACGAGTACGACGACATTGCGCACCAGCCGCGCGAGCTCGTCGGGGATCTCGTCGAGGGCGGCGTCGACGAGCGCGTCGAAGGCCTCGGGAGTGATGTCGACCGGCACGGGGTCATTGTGCCGACAACGGCAAAGCGCCCGGATCCTGAAGGATCCGGGCGCATCTGCGACCCCGACGGGACTCGAACCCGCGGCCTCCGCCGTGACAGGGCGGCGCGCTAACCAACTGCGCTACGGGGCCTCGCTTGCTCACCAGCGCTGTGCGCGGCAAGCGGATGGAACTGTAGCCCATGCCCGAGCCGGGCACCCAATCGCCGAGCCACTGGCGGAAGGAGCCGCACCCCCAACCGGATTCGAACCGGCGTACCCGCCGTGAAAGGGCGGTGTCCTGGGCCGCTAGACGATGGGGGCCCACTGCGACGAACGGGTCCGTCACAGCCGGGCCAGCATAGTGCTCCGCGCCGCGCCCGCGCCCATCGGCGGGCGCCCGCGGGGCCGGCGGCGGCAGGGAACACGGCGCCGCTTTCGTGCGGGCCGCCACCCTCCGGTAGGGTGTGCGACTGCCCGGCCAGGTAGCTCAGTTGGTACGAGCGACCGACTGAAAATCGGTAGGTCGGCGGTTCGACCCCGCCCCTGGCCACTGGCACCGAAGGCCCCCGACGGATCCCGTCGGGGGCCTTCGTCCTCGGGTGGGGTCTGGTCCCTACGATCGGTGCCATGGGAGTGCGACCGATCAGGGCCGGGATCGTCGTCACCGGCACCGAGGTGCTCACCGGCCGGGTCACCGACCGCAACGGCCCCTGGCTGGCGGAGCGGCTGCGCGAGCTCGGCGTCGACGTGGGCCGGACGGTCGTCGTCGGCGACCGGCGCGAGGACCTCGCGACGGCCCTGCGCTTCCAGCTCGCCGACCACGACCTCGTCATCACCAGCGGTGGCCTCGGCCCCACCGCCGACGACCTCACCGCCGAGGTCGTCGCGCAGGTGCAGGGCCGCGCGATGGCCCTGGACCGCGACCTGGCGGACCGGATCGAGGAGATCGTCGCCGGCTACGCCGCGCGCCGGAGCTGGACCACGCCGCCGGAGATCCTGCGCCAGGGCTCGGAGAAGCAGGCGATGGTGCCCGACGGCGCGGTCGTCCTCACGCCGATCGGGACCGCGCCGGGACTCGTCGTCCCGGCCGCGGACGGTGGCGCAGCGGTCGTCGTCCTCCCGGGGCCGCCGAGCGAGCTGCAGCCGATGTGGGCCGAAGCGATCGCCAGCGCGCCGGTCCGCGCCGTGCTCGACCGGGCGAGTGAGCTGCGCCAGGCCGAGATCCGGATCTGGGGACCGCCCGAGGCCGAGCTCGCGGCGGCGCTGCGGGTCCACGAGGACGCCCACGGGCCGCTGGACGAGGCGGGCCTGGAGGTCACGACCTGCGTGCGCGACGGCGAGCTCGAGATCGTCAGCCGCTTCGCCCCCGAGGCTGCCGGCGCCTACGGCGACCTCCACGCGAGCCTCAGCGCCACCTTCGGTGAGCAGATCTATGCCGATGACGGGCGCTCCCTCGACGACGTCGTCGCCGAGGTCCTCCTCGAGCGCGGCGAGACCGTCGCCACGGCGGAGTCCTGCACGGCGGGGCTGGTCGC
>NZ_STGW01000021.1:12693-22050 GCF_004912195.1 Nocardioides caeni | reverse complement strand
GGAGCGGCTCGGCACGACCTACGGGATCAGCACGACCGGGGTGGCCGGACCCGGTGGCGGCACCGCCGACAAGCCCGTGGGCCTGGTGCACATCGCGGTCGCGGTCACCGACGGATCCGTCGCACACCGCGAGCTCTTCGTCGCCGGCGACCGGGCCGCCGTACGGCGACGGACCGTGGTCGCGGCGCTCCACCTGCTCCGCGCAACAATGGCGCGGTGACGACTGCCACCGATCCCCAGCTCGCCGACCGGCTCACCCTCGACCACGGCCCGGGCTGGGCCAACCGCTTCGCGCTCGCCCCGCTGACCAACACGCAGAGCCACCCCGACGGCACGCTCTCCGACGCCGAGCACGACTGGCTGGTCGCCCGCGGACGCGGTGGCTTCGGGCTCACGATGACCTGCGCCGCCTACGCCACACCGGCCGGCAAGGCCTGGCAGGGCCAGCTGGGCATCTCCTCCGACGAGCACCTCCCCGGCCTCACCCGTCTCGCGGACAGCCTGCGCGCCACCGGCACCACGTCGTCGGTGCAGCTCCACCACGGCGGTCGACGAGCCGACGCCTCGATCACCGGCGAACCCCTGGCGTGCCCCTGGGACGAGCCCGACCGCGGCGTCACCGCCCTCACCACGGCCGAGGTGGAGCAGGTCGTCGCCGACTTCGTCGCCGCGGCCGTCCGCGCCGAGCAGGCCGGCTTCGACGGCGTCGAGGTCCACGGCGCCCACGGCTACCTGCTGTGCCAGTTCCTCGACGCCCGCCGCGACCGGCGCACCGACCGCTACGGCGGCTCCCTGGACGGCCGGCTGCAGGTCTTCCTCGAGGTGCTCAGCGGCATCCGCGACGCGACCGGCCCGGACTTCCAGCTCGGCCTGCGGCTCACCCCCGAGGGCAACGGGATCACGCTGCCCGACGGCCGCGAGATCGCTCGGCGGCTGCTTGCGAGCGGCACACTCGACTACCTGGACATGTCGCTGTGGGACGTCTTCATGAAGCCGCGCGGCCAGTACGACGACTGGGACGAGTGGGATCCGGAGCGGCTGCTGATCGACCACTTCACCGACCTGCCCCGCCACGGCGCACTCCTCGGCGTCGCCGGCAAGGTGCTGTCCGCGGCCGACGCACGCTGGTGCCTGGAGCGCGGCGCCGACTTCGTCTCCGTCGGCACCGGCGCGATCCTGCACCACGACTTCGCGGCGCGCTCGGTCGGCGACACCGACTTCCGGGCCCGGCCGATGCCGGCGCCACGCGAGGTGCTCGCGGGCGAGTGCGTGAGCGAGCGGTTCCTCGACTACCTGTCGGTGACGTTCGACGACGTGGTGGCCTGAGACCGGTCGGGCTGGTCGGGCTGGTCCTGCTCGTCGTCCGGCGCGGTGGCGATCACCGCATCGAGCGCGTCGAGCGCACTGCGCAGATAGCGCTCGACGACGGCCAGCTCCGCGGCGGTGAAGTCCGCGTCCAGCGCCGCCAGCCGGGTGAACATCGGCAGCAGGTGCCGGCGCATCTCGGCGGACCCGGACTCGGTGAGGTGCAGCTGGGTGCGGCGGCGATCGTCCGGGTCGGGCACCCGCTCGACGTGGCCGCGGCTGCTGAGCCGGTCGATGATGCCGGTCGCGGCAGCCGTCGAGACGTCGACCTGGCGGGCCAGGGCGGCCGGGCCGACCGAGTGCAGGCTGAGCTCCTCGAGGCTCGCCAGCTCGACCTCGCTGAGACCGGCGCGACGACTGACGGTCTGGCGCACCTGGACCGCGGCACGCAGCAGGTCGCGCAAGGCCTCGAGGGAGCCCGACTCGTGCCATGCCCGCGGGGTACCGCCGGTCACGGTGTCGCCCATTTGTCTCACCTGCTTAGTTATCAACTAGATTAGCCATCATTGTCCGCCCGGCACAGGAGATCCTCCATGACCGACACCCCCCGCCGCTCGCCGGTGTCCCTCATCACCGGTCGTCGCACCGCATGGCTGGTGGCCCTGCTGCCACTCCTCCTCGCCCTCGCGATCATCGGCTTCGCCGGGGAGGGTGAGCGCGAGCCCCTCGCCACCGACTCCCAGCCCCGCGGGCTCGACAGCACCCTCGGCACCGAGCTGGCCGAGCGACTGCCCGAGTCCGACGCCACCACCGCCATCGTCGTCTACGAGGCGGCCGGTGACGATCCCCTCGACCCGGCCGCTCTCGAGCAGGCGGCGCGGGCCCTGGGAGCCGTCCCGGCCGGCGCACCGTCCGACGGGTCGGGCGGACCGTCGTACCTCCTGGCGGCGGAGGACCAGACCGCTGCCGTCGCCGTCGTCCCGCTGGAAGGCGGGACGTCGACCGAGGTCGCCGACCAGGTGGCCGACCTCCGCGACCGCGCGCGCGCCGACCTTCACGAGGACGTCGACGCACTCGTCACCGGACCGGCGGCGATCGAGGCCGACCTGGCCGAGGTGTTCTCCGGCGCCAACCTCAAGCTGCTCGGCGCGACCGCCGGCGTCGTCGCGATCCTGCTGATCCTCACCTACCGCTCCCCCGTGCTGTTCCTGGTGCCGCTCGTCGTCGTCGGCGTCGCCGACCGGCTCGCCGCGGTGGGCGCGACCCACCTGCTGGCTGCGCTCGACTCCTCCATCGAGATCGCCTGGAACGAGTCGACCATCGGCATCCTGTCCGTCCTCGTCTTCGGCGCCGGCACCGACTACGCACTGCTGCTGATCTCCCGCTATCGCGACGAGCTACGACGACGGGAGTCACGCCACGAGGCGATGGCCGTCGCCGTGCGCCGTACGACGGAAGCGGTCCTCGCGAGCAGCGTGACCGTGGTCGTCGGGGTCCTGACCCTGGCCCTGTCGCTGACCCCGACCACCCGCGGCCTCGGTGTCGCCTGCGCGCTCGGTGTGGTCATCGCCGCGACCTTCGCCCTCGTGGTGCTCCCGGCGGCGCTCGTGCTCTTCGGTCGGTGGGTCTTCTGGCCACGCGTCCCCCGGCCGGACGGGGCGGTCGGGGGCGCCGTCCGGGCCGACGATGCGGCCGGGCCCCGGACGATCTGGCACCGCGTGGGTGACGCCGTCGCCGGTCGCCCCCTCGTCTTCGCCGTCGGCACGGTCATGGTGCTGGTCGCGCTCGCCGCCAACGTCCTCTCGCTCCAGACGGGCCTCGACGTGGAGGACCAATTCCTCGACCGCCCCGAGGCCATCGACGGCGCTGCCCGCATCGGCGAGTCCTTCCCGGCGGGTGTCGCCTCGCCGACCACCGTCGTCACCGCGGCCGACCCGGACGACGTCCTCGACCTCGTCGAGGGCGTGCCCGGGGTGGCGTCGGCCCGGGTGGCCACCGAGGGCGACGGCGTCGCCGAGCTCTCGGTGGTGCTCGACGTCGAGCCCGGCTCGGACGGCGCCCGCGGGGCCGTCAAGGACCTACGCGCGGCGCTCGACGACGTCGACGACACGCACGTGACCGGCCAGGAGGCGGAGGCGCTCGACGAGGACGAGGGCGCCGCCCGCGACCGGATGCTCATCCTGCCGCTGATCCTCGGCCTGGTCCTTGTCGCGCTCGGCGTCCTGCTCCGGTCCGTCGTCGCACCTGTTCTGCTGGTTGCGACCGTCGTAGCGACGTACGCCGCCAGCCTGGGGGCGTCGTGGTGGATCTTCACGACCATCTTCGACTTCGGCGCGCTCGACTCCGGCGCGCCACTGATGGCCTTCCTGTTCCTCGTGGCCCTCGGCGTCGACTACAACATCTTCCTGCTGAGCCGCACCCTCGAGGAGCTGCCCGGCCACGGCACCCGCGCCGGCATCCTGCGGGCGCTGGCCGCCACGGGCGGGGTGATCACCTCCGCGGGCATCGTGCTGGCCGCGGTCTTCCTGGTGCTCGGCGTGCTCCCACTGGTGGTGCTGGCCCAGCTCGGCGTCATCGTCTGCATCGGCGTGCTGCTCGACACCCTCGTCGTGCGCACCGTCCTGGTCCCGGCCCTGGTGCTGCTGCTCGGCGACCGGTTCTGGTGGCCGCGGCGGGTCCCGGTCAGACAGCCCTGACGGCCGCCTCAGTAGACCCGTGGAACGGCGTAGGTGAGCCGCACCCCGGCGACCTCGTAGGCGCGCCAGCCGCTGACCCGCACCTCGACCACATAGCGCCGGGCCGCGGGCCTGCTTCCGGTCTTGCGGATGGTGCCGTCGCAGCAGATGTCGGCCCCGGTCGTCGCGCCAGTGACCGCCCAACGGAAGTTGCGAGCGCCGGCCGGGATGGAGAACGAATAGCGCATTCGTGCGAATCGGCCACCCCAGCAGTCCAGGTCGGCCGTGCCGTCGTAGGCGCTGCGGGTGACATAGCAGGAGCCACCGGTGGCAGCCGCGCCACTGTGGCCGGCCTTGTCGAGACGATGGGTCGTGTTGACCGTCTTGGTCGCCAGCGTGACCGTCTCACTCGTCGCCCGCCGGGTCACCCCGGCGGCGCGGGCGGTGACCCGCATCCGATAACGGCCCAGCTCAGCGCGGCCGCCGTCGGCGGTCCGACCGTTCCAGCGCCAGCTGCGGTGGCCGGGCTCCAGGACACCGGGCGCATGGGTTCGCACCGTCCGGCCCGCGGCGTCGAGCACGGTGATGACGACCGAGGCGGGCCGACTCAGCGAGTACCGCACGGTGGCGGTGTCGCGGTAGCCGTCCACCACCCGGGGGTAGAACGTGCGCGGGGTGACGGTCGCCCCCGTCGCGGCGAGCGGCGCGAAGCCTGTTCCGAAGTTGCTCGCGGACGCGAAGGCGCCACCGACCTGCTGCGCGACCACCAGCGTGCAGGGCACGTGCTGGGGGAGGCGGTGGTCGAGCGTCCATGACAGGGTCGTCGTCTCGTCGGTCGTCGAGGCGACGGTGCGGAACTCCTCGGTCTCGTCGACCACGCCGCATCGGATCACCACGTCCCACGAGTTGGCGGGCGAGCCGCTGAAGTCGATGGTGACGGGGCCGGTCCAGTCATGGGCGACGATCGTGCCCTCGGACGGCGTGACGATGATCGGGGGGTTGAGGCCCGAAGCGGTGGCGGGGCTGACGACCAAACCGCTGCCCACCAGCACGAGGAGGAAGCAGGCGGCGAGCCCGCGAACGAAGCTGATCATGGACGTGGTCTCCCTGCATTGTTCCGAGGTGTCTCGGCGGCGAGCCGGACCTTCGGACCATAGAACGAGGCTCCGACCGATATCCGTGAAACGGCAGAACGGGCTCAGAACTCCCGGGCCTCGGCGAGGATCGCGTCCCGGTCCTCGGCCAGCAGGAAGCCGGCGGAGATGGCGTCGTCCGTCGCCGCGGTGTACGCCGCCACGTAGTCGTCGTGGCTCGCCCACCGGGCCGCGCGCTGCTCGGGCGACCAGGCGATGGTGCGGCCGAAGAGTCCGCAGATGACGGAGGCCCCGTCGGCGGCCTCGCCGGAGACGGTGTCGGCGGGGGCATCGACCACAGGGGTGCGGACACCGCCGCGGGCGTTGCCGTCGTCATCGCGGACGAAGCGGCCGTCGACGATCTCGAGCGGTTCCGCGCCCGGGGCGGCCGGGCCGCCGCGCGACCAGGCCTCGAGGTGGCGCAGGGCCGCCCGCAGCACGTAGGCCTGCTGGCCGCGGTTGACCGGGTCGGGGCAGCCGAGGAAGGACTCGAACTCGCCGATCTGGAAGTGGTCGGCGTGGGCGGACCCGGCGATCTCCCAGACGCGCAGGAGTGCGGCGTCCGTCTGGCGGGCCGGCAGGTAGTTGATCCGCCCGACCAGGTCGCCCTCCGCCTCGACGACGAGCACCGGCACGTCGAGGTCGTCGCGCAGCGGCGTCGGGGCGCCCTCCCGGCGCGCAGCGAGCAGGTCGATGCCGCGGCCGGGCTCGCCCAGCGGGGCGGCGACGTCGCCGCGGCTGTGGATGAGGAAGCCGTCGAAGAAGCGGTCGGTCGGGTGGACCTCGTTGACGTGCGTCGTCAGGAGGTACGCCGACTGCGACTCCCCGATCGCGAGCACCCGCTCGACCGTGATCCCGGCCAGCGGACCGTCGGCGCCCGGAGCGGCCAGGGCCCGTGCGACCGCGGTGAAGATCCCGTGGGCGAAGGCGTCGCCGGGGTGGGAGAGGTCGCCGTAGCGCTCGGGGTCGCCGCCCTTGAGTCCCTGCAGCGCCGCACCCTCCACGGCGACGGCCGCGCCTCCGCCCTCGACACCGACATATTGCGCCGAGACGCCCGCCCACGCATGGCCGCTGCGCACCAGCTCGTCGGAGAGGTAGGTCCAGTCGGGCGCGGCGTCGGAGCCGGAGCTGACGTTGAGCCACTCCACGACCAGCGTGCCGCTCGCGAGCGCCGCCTGCGGCCGACGAACCGCCACCCGGGTGGCGAACGACGCCTCCCGGTCACCGGGCACGTCGTGCACCACGCCGCTGGCGGCGTACTCCGCCTCCGTCCAGCCGGCCTCGACCAGGTCGGGTCCCGGCCGGACGGACGCGAGATTCATGCCATGGCCACCCGACAGGGCACGGAAGGTGAGGGTCACGGTCGCCGAACCTACCGCTGAGACGGAGCGGTGTCTGGGAGACTTCGGCCGTGCTGCCCCGGCTGGAGATCGTCGCGCGCCATCGACCGATCGACATCGTGGCGGCCGGGCAGGGCCCCGTCGCCCCGGAGGGGCTGCTGCCGCTGCTCGCGCCCCACGGTGCCGTGGAGGCCGCACTCCCCGCCACCGGCGCCGCGCGGATCGCGATCACCGGCCCCGACGGCACGGTGCTCGCCGCGGTCTGGGACGGACGCCGGGTCGCGCTCGACGTGGCGGGTGGGCGACACCGGAGCCGCCGTCACGGCCGGCCGGCACCGGGCGCGGAGCGGCTGGCGCTCACCCTGACCGGCCGCCACCTCGCGGCACTGACCCGCGCGGGCGGCACGTGGACGGTGCGGGCGCGGGTCGACCTCGCGCGGGTGCTGCCGCGCCTCGACGTGCGCGACCCCGGCTGGCTCGCCGGGCTGCGCCACACCGTGACGGGCGGGGGCGAGGTGCGGGCTGGCGCCTTCGGCCAGCTCGGGCTGCGCGACGTGCGCCTGGTCAGCGAGGCCGACGGGTCGCCGTACAGCCCGGAGGGCGAGGACTGCGTGCTGTTCACTGCGACCAGCGCGGGCCCCGGCTTCTTCGACACCGCCCACACCTCGGTCTGGGCGCTGCACCCGGACGACTCGATCACGCACCGGGGCGACCTGTTCTTCACCCGTCCCGACCGGCCCGGGGTCTACGGCGACCACGCCAGCCACCTGCTGCGCGACGGCGACCGGTGGCTGGTCGCCACCAGCACGTGGGCGGACTTCCCGGCCGAGCGCAGGGCGCGCGGGAGTGCCCGGGTCGCGGTCACCCTGGCAGAGTCGACGGCGGACCTGACCCGGGGCCGGCACGTGCTCGCGGCACGCGAGCTCGCCCTGCCGACCGTCGGCCCCAGCGTCGGCGTGTGGGACCCACACCTGGTGCGGCCCCACGGCCCGGACGGTCCGGACGATGCGGACGGTGCCGGACGGGGGTGGCTCGTCGGCTATGTCAGCGCCCGCCGGTTCTTCGACTTCCACCCGGTCGTGGCCGCCGGGCCGACACTCGACCAGCTGGTCGTGCGCGGTGCGGCGACCGATCGACGGGCGACCGAGGGCACGACCCTCCACCGCGACGGCGCGCGGTGGTGCGTGCTCGCCAGCGACGGGCGCGACAATCCGCCCGACGTGCGGGGCCGGTTCAGCGTGTTCGACCTCGCGATGGACGAGATCGGCACCCTGGACGCGCCCTATCCGACGAACATCCCCTGGCCGACCGTGGTGCCACCCGCGCCCGACGAGCCGGGCAGCGCGGACGGTGCGGATGGGCCGGACGCAGGGTGGCGCCTGATCACCTTCAACGGGTCTCCGTCAGGAGGCGCGCTCGTGGGCTACGGGACCCACGGCGACGTGGTCGTCATGCGCGAACGTCGTAACTGACGCTCGCCCGTGTCGGCTTGCCGCCAGACGGAGGCAGGACCTGCGGGAGACGACCGCGGCGCGGCTCGCGCAATCCAGGATCAGTCTCGCTGGGGGTCGGCGTAGTCCGACCACTTGTCCCGGTCGGCGTCGTCGAGGTCATCCTCGACGCGATCGACCGGCTCACCATGGAGCTCACGCGCAAGAGCGCCGAGGTCCGTGTCGTGAGTGCGGTACTTCAGGTCGCGAGCGACCTTCGTCTGCTTGGCTTTCGCACGGCCGCGGCCCATAGGGTCCAGCCCCCTCGCACACTTGGCCGGAGCCCTCGGGGCCCCGGACTGCTGAATCAGAGTCTCGTGGGCCCAACGGTACAGGGCCGATGGCTGTTCCCGCACGCCAGGGCGGCGGTTCGTTCCGTCGATGAGGCAGATCTCACCGTGCGGCTCACCCGACAGTCACCAGCCGGGGTGCTGACCGACCAGCTCGACGGTGCCCTGCTGCTCCGGGTCGACGCCGACCTCGCCCGCGACCCAGCTGTCGACACCGAACTCCGCGAGGCGCGCAATGGCCGCGTCGGCCGCGTCGGGGGCGACGAGCGCGACCATGCCGACGCCGCAGTTGAGGGTGGCCTCGAGGTCGGGCTGCGGGACGCTGCCGACCTGGCGGACCAGGTCGAACACGGGACCCGGGGTCCACGTGCCGCGGTCGAGGGTCGCCTTCAGCTCGGGCGGCATCACCCGGGCGAGGTTGTTGGCCAGTCCACCGCCGGTGACGTGCGCCATGGCGTGGGTCTCGGTCTCGCGGGCGATCGCCAGGCAGGGCTTGGTGTAGAGCCGGGTCGGCGCGAGCAGCTCCTCGCCGAGGGTCCGGCCGAGCTCCTCCACGTGACTGTCCACGGTCCAGCCGGCCTGCGTGAAGAAGACGTGGCGGGCCAGGGAGTAGCCGTTGGAGTGCAGGCCGCTGGCCGCCATCGCGACGACGACGTCGCCGGGGCGGACCCGGCCGGGGCCGAGCAGGTCGTCGGCCTCGACGACGCCGGTGGTGGCGCCCGCGACGTCGTACTCGTCGGGGGCGAGCAGGCCCGGGTGCTCGGCGGTCTCCCCGCCGACCAGCGCGCAGCCGGCCTCGACACAGGCCTCGGCGATGCCCTTGACGATCGCCGCGATCCGCTCGGGGACGACCTTGCCGGTGGCGATGTAGTCGGTGACGAAGAGCGGCTCGGCGCCGCAGACGACGAGGTCGTCGACGACCATGCCGATGAGGTCGTAGCCGATGGTGTCGTGCTTGTCCATCATCTGCGCGACGGCGACCTTGGTGCCGACACCGTCGGTGGACGTGGCGAGCAGCGGGCGCTTGTAGGACAGCAGCGCCGAGGCGTCGAAGAGACCTGCGAAGCCGCCGAGGCCGCCGAGCATCTCGGGCCGGCGGGCCTTCTCGACCCACTCCTTCATCA
>NZ_STGW01000021.1:0-12562 GCF_004912195.1 Nocardioides caeni | reverse complement strand
CAGGCTGGCCTCGAGCAGGTGCTTGCCGAGCAGGCTCTCGTCGGGCAGCTCGATGGGGTAGTCGCCGGTGAAGCAGGCGGTGCACAGGGAGCTCTGCTCCTGACCGGTCGCGTCGATCATGCCGTCGAGCGAGATGTAGCCGAGGCTGTCGGCCCCGACGGAGGCGGCGATCTCGTCGACATCGAGGCCGTTGGCGATCAGCTCGGCGCGGGTGGCGAAGTCGATGCCGTAGAAGCACGGCCACTTCACCGGCGGCGATGAGATCCGTACGTGGACCTCGAGCGCACCGGCCTCCCTCAGCATCCGGATCTGGGCGCGCTGGGTGTTGCCGCGCACGATCGAGTCGTCGACGACCACGATCCGCTTGCCGCGGATCATGTGCTCGAGCGCGTTGAGCTTGAGCCGGATGCCCAGCTGGCGCAGCGTCTGGCTCGGCTGGATGAACGTGCGCCCGACGTAGGCGTTCTTGACGAAGCCCTGCCCGAACGGGATGCCGCTCTCCAGCGCGTAACCCGACGCAGCGGGGGTGCCGGACTCGGGGACCGGGATGACCAGGTCGGCCTCGACGGGGAACTCGCGGGCCAGCTGGCGTCCCATCTCGACACGCGCCTCGTGGACGCTGCGGCCGGCGATGGTGGCGTCGGGGCGGGCGAGGTAGACGTACTCGAACACGCAGCCCTTGCGGCGCGGCTCGGCGAACCTGTGGGAGCGCAGACCGTCCTCGTCGATGACGATCATCTCGCCGGGCTCGACCTCGCGGACGACGCTGGCGCCGACCGTGGCGAGCGCGGCGTCCTCGCTCGCGACGACCCAACCCCGGTCGAGCCGGCCCAGGACGAGCGGCCGGATGCCCTCGGGGTCGCGGGCGGCGTAGAGCGTGTTCTCGTTCATGAACACGAACGAGAACGCGCCGTTGACCTGCGGCAACAGCTCGAGCGCGCGAGCCTCGAGCGACTGGTCCGGGTGGTGGGCCAGCAGCGCGGTGACGATGCTCGTGTCGTTGGTCGCCTTCTCCAGGTCGCGGGCGTGGATGTCGAGCTCGCCCTCGTCGCTGGGCAGCGCCGCCATCATGTCCGCCAGCTCGGCGGTGTTGATGAGGTTGCCGTTGTGGCCCAGCGCGATCGAACCCAGCTCGGTCGGCCGGAAGGTGGGCTGCGCGTTCTCCCACGTGCTCGCCCCGGTGGTCGAGTAGCGGCAGTGGCCGACCGCGAGGTGTCCGGCGAAGGACGCCAGCGCATTCTCGTCGAACACCTGGGACACCAGGCCCATGTCCTTGTAGACGAGGATCTGACGGCCGTTGCTGACCGAGATGCCAGCCGACTCCTGACCACGGTGCTGCAACGCATAGAGACCGAAGTAGGTCAGCTTGGCGACGTCCTCACCCGGGGCCCATACGCCGAAGACTCCGCACACGGCCGCAAGCCTACCGGCGGGAAGCGCCCGGACCGGATTCTCCGGAGTGCGAGACGCGCCACGTGGGGTGAACGAGTCGGCTCGGATTCATCACGGTATGCAGGCGAGCACGCACTTCCCGTGCGGAGCTCCACTCGGGAACCGACCACTCATCTACATACCGTGATGAATCGGCCCCGGCGAAGCTCAGCTGCCGAGGTTGCGCAGCAGCAACGCCTCGGCGAGCAGCACCTTCTCGAACTCGGCCAGGTGCAGGCCCTCGTTGGGGCCGTGGGCACGGGTGTCGGGGTCCTCGACGCCAGTCACCAGGACGGAGGCGGCGGGGAAGGACTCGAGGAACTCCGCGATGAACGGGATGGACCCACCGACGCCCATGTCGACCGGCGCGGTGCCGTCCCAGGCCTCGGTGAAGGCGGCCCGCGCGGCGTCGTACGCGGGACCGGTGGCGTCGATCTGCGTCGCCTCGCCGGTGTCGACGACCGTGACGGTCAGCTGGGCGCCCCACGGCACGTGGGCCTCGAGGTGGCGGCGCAGGCAGTCGAGGGCGTTGGTACTCGTGTCGCCCGGGGCGATGCGCAGGGAGATCTTCGCGCGGGCCGCGGGGACGAGGGTGTTGGAGGCGCCGTCGACCTTGGGGGCGTCGAGGCCGGTGATGCTCAGCGCCGGCTTGGTCCAGAGGCGCTCGACCGCGGAGCCGGAGCCGATCCACTCCAGCCCGTCGATCGCACCGGACTCGGCTCGCAGCCGCTCCTCCGGATAGTCGACGTCGGCGGCCGGACCGGCGTGGAGGCCCGCGACCGCGACATTGCCCGCGTCGTCGTGGAGGGTCGCGATGAGTCGGGACAGGGTGATGAGGGCGTCGGGCGCGAGGCCACCCCACATCCCGGAGTGGACCGCGTGGGTCAGCGTGCGGACCTCGACGTCGACGCGGACCAGGCCGCGCAGGGAGGTGGTGAGGGCGGGCACGCCGATGTCCCAGTTGCCGGAGTCGGCGATGACGATGACGTCGGCGGCGAGGCGGTCCTGATAGGCCTTCAGCAGCTCGGGGAGCGTGTCGGAGCCGACCTCCTCCTCGCCCTCGATGAAGACGCGGACCGTGACCGGGAGCTCGTCACCGAAGGCACGCAGCGCCGCGACGTGGGCGAGGATGCCGGCCTTGTCGTCGGCGGCGCCACGGGCATGGAGACGCCCGTCCCGCTCGGTCGGCTCCCACGGCGGGGAGTCCCACTCGGCGTGGTCGTTCTCCGGCTGCACGTCGTGGTGGGCATAGAGCAGCACGGTCGGTGCCCCCTCGGGGCCCCGTTTCTCGCCGATCACGGCCGGCGGGGCGCCGTCGAAGGCGCGCACGATCTCGACGTCGACGCCCTCGGCGGCAAACAGGTCGGCCGTCGCGCGCGCGCTGACCTCGACCTGGTCGAGGCGAGCCGGGTCGGCGCTGACGGACTGGATGCGGACGAGCGCCTCGAGGTCCGATCGGACGCCCGGAGCGAGCTCGGCGAGACGGGCACGCAGGTCTGCGGTGGTGACGGGTGCGGTCATGGAGCCAACCTAATCCGATCGTCTGCGCCGACCGTGCTCACCCCAGCGGGAGGTACGGCGCCAGGTCGGTCCGCTCCCCGCTCGCGGTCACCCGCCCCGAGGCCACCGCGTCGGCCCAGCCGATCTCCCCGGCGGCCAGGGCCAGCCAGGTGAGGGCGTCGGTCTCGACGACCGCCGGCGGCGTACCGCGGGTGTGGCGGACGCCCTCGACCACCTGGACCGCGGCGAAGGGCGGGACACGCACCTCCACGGACCGGCCGGGTGCGCGCTCCTCGAGAAGGGCCAGGAAGTGCTTGGTCAGCAGCTTGAGGTCGGCGCGGGCGGCAGGCTCGTCCGCAGCGAGCGCGGCCGCGATCCGGGAGCGCGCACCGGCGACGTCGTCAGGGGCAGCAGGTCGGAGGCGAGCAGGCATGGTGTGGTCATTGTCCCTGTCAACGCCCTCGGCCCCGGGTCTGACCGGCACAATGACCCCATGCGTCTGCCTGCCCGCGTCACGACCCCCGGTCGTGTCGCCCTCGTCCTGCTCGCCCTCTCCCCTGCGCTCGCGGCCTGCGGCGGCGAGGAGGAGGCGTCGGTCGGCGACGTCATCTCGGCCCGCAAGGACGACCAGTTCGCGGAGGGCCGCACCGGTCGGCTCACCCTCCCGACCGGACGCCTCGAGGTGACCGTGGGCGAGCCGGCCACCTCCCTCGCCGCCAACGACACCCGCGAGCTGGAGCCGATCGAGGCCCCCGACGGGGCGAGCTTCGTGCCGATCACCTGGCAGTACGACGCCGGCACCTTCGGCGACTACGCCGACTACACCGAGAACGACGAGGAGCCGGTGTTCGACCTCGTGGCCGACGGGGCGAACTACCGCCTGCCGCCACCCAACCCCACCGGCGTCGGCTCGGAGTCGTTCTATGTCGTCGTGAACGGCGCCGGCGAGAGCCCGTCGCTCAACGTCGACTTCGACGGCGTCACCCAGACACTCGACCTCACGACCGGTCAGCGCGACCCCGGCCTCGCGAAGCCGCTCTACAAGCTCAAGTCGCGCAACGACCGGACCCAGTCGTGCGCGAGCGACGTGACCTTCGGCAAGGACCCGGTGGGGGCGCCGTCCTTCGCCTGCACGACGACCCGCACGGCGCGGATCCCCTACGCCGGTGGCGCCTGGGCCGAGGACGGCCACTCCTGGCTGGTCGTCAGCGTCACGACCGCCTTCCGCCGGTGGGACGTGTTCGCCAAGGACGGCAAGTCCGGTGCGATCTATGCCGCGACCGGCGTCGAGTCGACCTTCCGGCTCGGCGACATCAAGCCCACCCAGGTCATCGAGGACCGGCTCGGCAGCTCCTGCCCCGACGCCACCCGCGGCTGCCTGATGACCTACCACCTGATCTTCGACGTCGAGGGCTCGAAGGTCCCGAAGCGGCTCAAGGTCGACCAGGACTACGAGTTCACGCTGCTGCAGGTCTGGGGCGGTGGCGACGGCAAGCAGACCATCACCGTGCCGCTCAAGGTCGACACCTTGCTCCGCTCGTCCTGACCCGGTCGTCGAGGAGCGAGCTCCTCGACCACCCGGTCGTCAGCCCAGTGCGGCGGGCAGGGTGGCGGTCCAGGCGTCCCGGAGCTCCGTGAGCGGTACGTCGAACTGCCCCTCGACCACGAGGGCGTCGCCGCCGGTCGTGCCGATCACGGTGGCCGGCACCGCGTGGCGGGAGGCGGCGGCCATCAGGTCCTCGAGCGCGTCCGCCGGCACGGTGACGACGGCGCGGGCGGTCGACTCGGCGAACAGGCCGACGAAGGCGTCCTGGTCGAGGTTGTCGAGACCCACGATCGCGCCGATGCCGCTGGCCATCGCCGCCTCGGCGAGGCCCTGGGCGAGGCCGCCGTCGGAGAGGTCGTGGGCGCTGGTGATCGTGCCGACCAGCTCCTGCAGCAGCGCCGCGAGGTTGTGCTCGTTGGCGAGGTTGACCGCGGGCGGCCGACCACCGAGATGGCCGTGGACGACGTGCGCCCACTCCGAGCCCGACAGCTCCTCGTGGGTCGTGCCGAGCTGGACGACGACGTCGCCCGCAGCCTGGAAGGACGACGGGGTCCGGCGGGTGACGTCCTGGATCACGCCGAGGACCGCGACCACCGGCGTCGGCAGGATCGCCGTCTCGCCGGTCTGGTTGTAGAGCGAGACGTTGCCGCCCGTGACCGGGATCCCGAGCTCGAGGCAGGCGTCCTTCAGGCCGCGGCAGGCCTCCGCGAACTGCCACATCACGTCCGGGTCCTCGGGGGAGCCGAAGTTGAGGCAGTCGCTGACCGCGACCGGCTGCGCCCCGCCCGTCGCCACGTTGCGGTAGGACTCGGCGAGGGCGAGCTGCGCGCCGGCGTACGGGTCGAGCTTGGCGAAGCGACCGTTGCAGTCGGTCGAGATCGAGACGCCGAGGTTGGTCTCCTCGTCGACGCGGATCATGCCACTGTCGGCGGGCTGGGCCAGGACGGTGTTGCCCTGCACGTAGCGGTCGTACTGGTCGGTGATCCACGACTTGTCGCACAGGTTGGGGCTCGCGACGAGCTGGAGCAGCGTGGCGCGGAGCTCGTCGCCGGTGGCGGGCCGGGCGAGCGCCTCGGCACCGTCGGCCTGCAGCGCGTCCTGCCAGTCCGGGCGGGCGTAGGGGCGCTCGTAGACGGGTCCGTCGTGCGCGACCGTGCGCGGGGGGACGTCGACGACGACCTCGCCGTGCCAGGTGATCTCGAGGCGACCCGAGTCCGTCACCTCGCCGATCACGACGGCCTCGACGTCCCACTTCGCGCAGATCGCCATGAAGGCGTCGATGTCGGCAGGCTCGACGACCGCCATCATCCGCTCCTGGGACTCGCTCATGAGGATCTCCTCCGGCGAGAGCGTGGAGTCGCGCAGCGGCACCCGATCGAGCTCGCAGCGCATCCCGCCGTCACCGGCCGAGGCGAGCTCGGTGGTGGCGCAGGACAGGCCGGCGCCGCCGAGGTCCTGGATGCCGGCGACGACGCCGGCCCGGTAGAGCTCGAGCGTGCACTCGATGAGCAGCTTCTCCATGAACGGGTCGCCGACCTGCACGCTGGGGCGCTTGGCAGGGCCGTCGGCGTCGAAGGTCTCGCTCGCGAGCACCGACACGCCCCCGATGCCGTCGCCTCCGGTGCGGGCGCCGTAGAGGACGACCTGGTTGCCGACCCCGGAGGCCTTCGCCAGGTGCAGGTCCTCGTGGCGGAGCACACCGATGCAGCCGGCGTTGACCAGCGGGTTGCCGAGGTAGGTCGCGTCGAAGACCGCCTCGCCACCGATGTTGGGCAGGCCGAGGCAGTTGCCGTAGCCACCGACACCCGCGACGATCCCGGGCAGCACGCGGTGGGTGTCGTCGGCGTCGAGCGGGCCGAAGCGGAGCGGGTCCACGACGGCCACGGGGCGGGCGCCCATCGCGATGATGTCGCGGACGATGCCGCCGACACCCGTCGCTGCGCCCTGGTAGGGCTCGACGTACGACGGGTGGTTGTGGCTCTCGACCTTGAAGCTGACCGCATAGCCCTGGCCGATGTCGATGACGCCGGCGTTCTCCCCGATGCCCGCGAGCACACGGCCGATCGGCTCCCCAGCAGAGTTCGTCTGCAGTTCCCGGATCTCCTGAGCGAGCTCGCCGAACTGGCGCAGGTGCACCTTGGAGGACTTGTAGGAGCAGTGCTCGCTCCACATGACCGAATACATCGCGAGCTCGGCGCCGGTGGGCCGGCGGCCGAGGATCTCGCGGATCCGCTCGTACTCGTCGGCCTTGAGACCGAGCTCGGCCCACGGCTGCTGACGGTCCGGGTCGGACGCGGCAAGAGCGACGGTGTCGAGGGCGGAGCGGGACGGTGCAATCGGGGTCTCGGCCACGGGCCGAAGGATATCGGGCGGTGGTCCGACCGCTTCAGCCCTGTCCGTACTCAGCGGCCACCGCAGCGCGCTGACCCACGGTGATGGCGCGGTTGAGGTCGGTCCCGGCCACCCATTCGTCGGCGAGTGGTCGCCGGCAGGCGTCACCGGCGCAGGTCGCATAGGCCTGCCACAGCTCGTGCAGCGCGGTCAGGGTCGCGTCGTCGGCTCCCCACGCGAGGCTCTCGAGCTCGAGGGGGTCCGCCTGGAGGTCGTAGGCCTCGACCTCCCCGGTCGAGTAGATGACGAACTTCCATCGCCCCAGGCGCAAGCCCATCGTGTCGAGATCGCCCATCCCGGCGGGCCGACCCTTCGCGTTCAGGTACGTCGACTCGGGCATCAGGCCCTCGAGCAGCACCGGCCGCGTCCAGCCCCGGTCACCGTCGCGCAGCACCGGGCGGATGTCCGTGCCGTCGACCGCCGGGAGGTCGGCGCGCGCCCACGCGGCGATCGTGGTGGCCAGGTCCTGCACCGTGACCGGGTCGTGGCGGACCCCGCGCGGGACCTCCGGCCCGGCGATCAGGAAGGGCACGCGGATCGACGGCTCGTGCAGGTTGATCTTCCCCTGCCGCTTGCGGTGCTCGCCCAGGTAATAGCCGTTGTCCGAGGTGAACACGACGACCGTGTCCTCGCCGCCGGGCACCCGGCGCAGCATCCGCAGGGTGCGCGCCATCTGGTCGTCGAGCACGGAGAGGGCCTCGGCACGTTGTCGACTGACCTCGGTGAGGACCTCGACCTCGCGCTGGGTGAACTGCGGGAACGAGCGCACGTAGGCCGGTTTGTCGCTGACGTCCTCCTCGGCGATCCCGTCGGCGGGCATGCCGAGCCCGTGGGTGATCGCGTCGTCGAAGCGACCCTGCACCGACGCGGGTCGCGCCGGCGTCAGCCACTTCACGCCGAAGCCGTCGGCGCGCGGCACCGTGCCCGGGTCGTCGGGCTCGGCCGGACCACCGTGGTGCGGGGCGACCGGGTTCCACCACACGAACCACGGTGCGCCGTCCTCGGCCGCGGCGAAGCGCCTGATCAGGTCGCGGGTCTGCTGGCCGGTGACGTCGGTCGAGTACTGGCCGGCGAAGTTGACGAGCTCGCCGTTGATGTTCGAGGTGAGGTCGAAGTAGTGGTAGGTCCCACCGCCAGGGCTCTCTCCGGGAGCGAAGACGTGGTCGGTGGAGCCGTACCACTGGTTCCAGCCCGGCGGGACGTAGAGCAGCGAGTCGTCGCCGTCGTACGTCGGCTGCTCGCCGTAGCCGTTGAGGTACTTGCCGACCAGGGCGGTGCGGTAGCCGGCCGCCTGCAGGCTGGTGGCCAGCGTCGTGGAGTCGTCGAACGCGCCGAACCCGTAGGGCGCCTCGTGGCTCAGCACGCGGTGGTTGTGGGAGTACTTGCCCGTGAGAAGGCTGGCCCGGGCCGGGCAGCACAGCGGGTTGGGGGCGAAGGAGTTGAGGAACTCCAGGCCGCGCGCCCCGAGCTGCCGCCGCGTCTTCGGCATCCACTGGAGCTCGTCGGCCCGCATGTCGTCGGCCATCACCAGCAGCACGTTGGGCGCGGCGGCAGCGGCCGGCGCCCGCACCCGGTCGTCGCCCTCGCCGCCGGTGGGAGCGGGCTCCGACGCGGGGTCGCCCGAGCAGGCGGCCAGGACGAGGGTCAGCAGGGTCGCGGCTGCCCACAGCCGCCGCCCGCGCGTCACCGCTCGACCAGGTAGGCGTCGACGGGGCAGTAGTCGGCGTGCAGCGCCTGCCACGTCGTGCTGTCGAGCAAACCATTGCCCTCGAACCCGCGGCGGCGCTGGAACTTCGTCACCGCGTCGACCAGGTCGTCGGTGTAGGCGCCGTAGATCTGGTCCTCCCGCAGCAAGCCCTTCGTCGCCAGCGCCCACTGCGCCTGACGCACCTGGTGCCGCAGCCGGAAGTCGCCGCTGGCGTAGCCCGGTGCGATCGTGGGCTGCTGGCTCGCGGAGGAGAGACAGAAGCACAGCTCGCGCACCTTGGACGGGTTCGCGAGCCGGCGTACCCAGGCCACCGGCGACTTGATCCGCGCGAGCGTCTGGCAGGCGGCCGACATCGTCGGGAACGGGCCGAGGTAGGCGTTGAAGACGAGCGCACCGGTCGCGGGGTCCTCAGGCAGGAACGCCGCACACGAGGCGGACCCGTCGAGATAGCGCGCATCGGGATTGCCGCGTACGGCGGCTCCGAGCTTCTCCTCGTATTCGGTGCGGTCGCCGGAGGTGGCGAGGATGACCACGAACTCGTCGTTGCAGGGCTGGTTGACGAAGTCGGCATCGATCGCGAGCGGCCCATCGGTGCCGGATGCGTTCGTGGTGGCGGACGGCCCCGGCACCGGGGTGGCGTCGCTCGAGGAGGTCGACGCGTCACGATCGCTCCCGGCGGCCGACGACGGCTCGTCGCCGCCCACGAGGAGCAGGGCGCCGCCGACCGTCGCGGCGACGAGGACCAGCACGCCGATCGCTGCGGCGACCAGCCTCCGTCGCCCTCGCCGGGCCCGCTGCAGGGGGCCGACGACACAGGGTGCGGTGACCGGAGTCGGCTGGGCGAGCTGGGTGCTCGCGGCGGACGGTGGCGGAGGCACGGTGGACGGCGGGGGCGGGGCGGACGGCGTCGACCGCTCCAGGGTCGGCGCTCCCGGCGGGCCGGCGGCGGCGAAGTAGCCGAGCGCGCGACCGAAGGCATCGGCGCTGCGGAAGCGGGCAGCCGGGTCCTTGGCCATCGCCATCCGCAGGGTCTGGTTGAACTGCACTTCCTCGGCCGTCGCGCCGAGGAGCTGCGGGATCGGCTTCTGGAGGTGTCCGAGGAGGATCTGGGCCGCCGATCCCTCATAGGGCGCATGCCCGGTGACCGTCGACCACAGCACGCATCCCAGTGCGTAGATGTCGGAGGCGATGGTCGCCTCCGCGCCGTCGTGGCGCTCGGGAGCCATGTAGGGCGGCGTCCCGATGACGCCCTGCGTGGCGGTGAGGTCGCGACCGTCGGAGACGGCGGCGATCCCGAAGTCGCACAGCAGCGCGCGCAGGGTGCCGTCGGGCAGGCGCTTGAGGAGGACGTTCGACGGCTTGATGTCGCGGTGCAGGATCCCGGCCCGGTGGGCGTCGTAGAGACCCGACGCGACCTGGCGCACGAGATCGGCCGCCCGGGTCGGGCTGAGAGCACCCTGCCGTTCGATCAGCTCGGCGAGGTCGCCGTCGGGCAGCAGCTCGGTGGCCAGGAACAGCGATCCGTCGTGCTCGCCCGCGTCGAAGACCCGCACGACGTGCGGTGAGTCCAGCCGGGCGAGGATCCGGGCCTCGCGCAGGAAGCGGTTGCGGTAGGACGGGTCCTCGGCCAGCTCCGGCGCGAGCACCTTGAGCGCCACGGCCCGCTCGAGGTCACGGTGAGTGGCCTCGAAGACGATGCCCATCCCGCCGCGCCCGAGCTGCCGGCCGACGTCATAGCGACCGAAGGACTGACCGGATTGCGGCACCACGGCGCTCAGCTGCTGGTGCCGCCGTTGGCGACGGCCTTCATGTGCTGGACGTCGAGGTCGGCGAAGACCTGTCGGGCCGTGGCCGCACTGTCGGTGTAGATCGTGACCGAGTAGGGGGCGTCCCGGTTGATCGACCACACCGAGAGCTTGTAGTCGTAGTAGGCGCCCTGCGCCTGCCAGGGACCGGGCGCGCCGACGGCGTCCATCTCGGTCCGGCCGAGGTCGACCGGCGAGCCGGTCCCCCGGTAGTTGCGCGCCATCTGCTTCCAGACGTTCCAGCGGCTGTAGTGCACGACCGTGCCACCCAGGTCGCACCAGCTGGCCTGGGAGCGTTGGGCGGAGGCCTTCACCTCACAGTTGGCCTCCTGGGCGTCGGGAAAGACCCAGGAGAAGCTCGTCGAGCCGACCAGAGCCGGGCAGCTGGTGGCGCTGGTGCCGTCCCAGCAGTCGAGGACGACCGCGGTGCCGCCGGTGCTCGCCGAAGGATCGGGCGACGACACACCTTCGGCGTCCGTCTCGTCGGCCTCGTCGTCGGCCTCGTCGTCGGCGTCGTCATCCCGGTCGGCGCCGCGGGTGCTGTCCTGCCCGGCGCGGTCCCGGTCGCGGGCATCCTCGGTCGAGTCGTCCGATCCGCTGCGCAGCACCAGGGCCGTCACCAGGGCACTGATGAGGGCGAGCACGACAACCACGCCGAGCACGGCCAGCAGACCACCCCGGCCACCCCGGCCACCCCGGCCCGGTGAGCTGGGCGGGCTCGCGGGAGCACCCGGGGCCAACGGGACCGGTGGCCCGACCGGCGGCAGCATCGGCGGCGCACCGCGCTCGGTGATGTCGATCGGCACGGAGCCGGGAGCGGGCGGGGCGTCGGGATAGGGCACCGCCGCCATCGTGCCGGCGACCGTCGGATCGGAGGGAACGGCCGGCGTCGGAGGCATCGGGGCTGCCGGGGCTGCCGGGGCTGCCGGAGCGGCCGGGGCTGCCGGGGCGGCGCCGGCGGCGCGGAAGGGCGTACCGCAGGTGGTGCAGAAACGCTGGGCGTCGTCGGTCCGGGCCGAGCCGCAGTGGGTGCAGAACATGGTCAGAGCTCGTCCTCCCACCGGTCGAGGAGATCCTCGACCAGGTCCTCGTCCAGTGCGTCGAGAGCGAGGGTCGCGTACTCGGCTGCGGTGGCGAGCGGGTCGAGCTGGTAGCCGCCGTCCACCTCCTGCATCACGACGAAGTACTGGTCGATGTCCAGATCCCGCACGACGTCGGCGAACTCGTCGTCGTTGCCGAAGCACCAGGTCTCCGACTCGCTGACCAGCTCCTCGTCGGCGTAGCCGACGAAGTTGCCGTACTCGTCGTAGCCGCCGTCGTCCTCGTAGTAGCCGTACTCGTCGTAGTTCCCTCCGTCGACATAGTCGTAGGTCGCGAACCCGTCGCCCGTGCCGGTGACGCACTTGCCGTCGATCTCGATCTCGACGGTCTCGGAGTAGTCGTCCTCGTAGCCGGTGGCCACGACCCGCGCACCCTTGACGGTGACCTTGACCCGACCGTCGCCGATGTCCTCCTGCTCGAGGTCGAGATCGCTCACCTCGACGTCCGCGGAGACGGCGTCGTCGCCGTAGCGACCGTTGAGGGCATCCTCGACGAGCGCCACATAGGGCCGCAGCGGACGACCGAGGTCACCCGGCAGGCTGGCGATCAGCGTCTCGCCATCGCTGTCGCTGATCGCCTCGGCGATCCCCTCGACGACGTCCTCCGGGGTGTCGCCGGTGATCGGCTCGAGGTCCTCGGACAGGAGGTCGTAGTCGGGGGTCTCGAGGTCGTCGACCTCGTCGTCGGCGACGTCGTAGGCGAGCTCGGCGACGGAGCCGAGGAGGGTGACGTACCAGCGGCCGCCGACCTTGACGGTCGTGAGGAACGGCTCGTCGTCGCCCCACTCCTCCTCGAAGAGCTCGGAGAGGTCACCCGACTCGGACTCGTCGCCGGACTCGTCCTCGAGGAACGAGAGCCGCTCGGGCAGGTCGTCGGGGTCCCAGGAGACGTCATAGCTGCCATCGACGACCGCCACGCGGGCGAGGTCGTCACCGAGCTCGTCGGTCTCGAACTCGAGGTCGGTGAGCTCGACCTGGACGGCGTCGGTCAGACCGTCGCCGTTCGTCAGCTCCTCGTCCTCGGCGCGCTCGAGGGCACGCTTGATGACGTCCTCGAGAGCGTCGACCTCGTCCGGGGCGA
>NZ_STGW01000005.1:130403-266986 GCF_004912195.1 Nocardioides caeni | reverse complement strand
CCCGCTACGTCACGCCGCTGCGCGAGGGCGGCAGCCTGCCGGGGATCGTGGAGGCGGAGGACCTCGGCACCTACGTGTGCAAGTTCCGCGGTGCCGGTCAGGGTCCGCGGGTGCTCGTCGCCGAGGTGGTCGTCGCGGGACTGGCCCGCCTGCTGGAGATCCCGACGCCCGACCAGGTGGTGCTGGACCTCGATCCGGAGATCGCCCGCTATGAGGCGGACGAGGAGGTCCAGGACCTCATCAACGCGAGTGCCGGGCCCAACCTGGGGATCGACTTCCTGCCGGGGTCGTTCGGCTACGACCCGACGACGATCCCCGACGGCGAGCTTGCGGGCCGGGTGCTGTGGCTGGACGCGTTCACCGCCAATGTCGACCGGAGCTGGCGCAACCCCAACCTGCTGGTGTGGCGCGGCACCCTGCAGGCCATCGACCACGGCGCATCGCTCTACTTCCATCACTCGTGGCCGGGGAGCCCCGGTGACCCGCAGCGCTTCGCGGTCCAGCCCTACGACATCTCCGAGCACATCCTGCGCTCGCACGTCGCTGCGGCGCGGGCCCAGGACGCTGCTCTGGTCGCCCGGCTCGACGACGCGGCGCTGGGGGAGGTGCTGGCCTCTGTCCCCGACGTCTGGCTCGAGCCGGTGCCGGGCGCTGCGACGGCGCAGGAGCTGCGCGATCGTTACGTGAGGTTCCTCGGCGCGCGGCGCGACAGCGCGGAGCGCACCCGCCCGTGGCTGCCGACGGACGCCGGCGACGGAGTCGGCCGATGAATCCCTACCAGTACGTCGCGCTGCGGTGCGTGCCCCGCGTGGAGCGCGAGGAGTTCGTCAACGTCGGCGTCGTGGTGCACTGCCCCGACGCGGAGTTCCTGGGCGTGCGCAGCGCCGTCGATGCGGACCGTCTGCGGGCCTTCTCGGCCGATCTCGACATCGATGCGGTGCGCGCCGCCCTGGCGGCGATCGAGCGGATCTGTGCGGGGAAGGCCCATGCCGCCTATGGCGCGGCACTCCGCGCGACGTCCTACGGCGTCCGTGAGGTCCGCGACGACCACGGCACCCGTTTCGGGCTGCTCAAGGCGCCGCGCAGCACGGTGCTCCAACCGGGCCCGGTCCACGGTGGCATCACCGCGGACCCGGACCGCACCCTCGAGCACCTGCTGGAGCAGCTGGTCCTCTAGACCGGGACGAGCTCGACGGCTCCGACGGCGTAGCGGGCGAGGATGGTGCGGGCGACCTCGGGGTGCGCGCCGAGTGGCTCGGACACGGCGATCGCCCCGGCTTCGAGCGCGAGCTCGGAGGCGCGGTCGACCAGGTGGCCGGGGGCGAGGAAGAGTGAGGCGACCGCGATGTGGCGGCGGCCCTGCGCCCGGAAGGCGCGCACGGCCTCGCCGGTGGCGGGCGGTGCGGCCGAGGCGTAGGCGGCGCTGACGGGCAGCTTGTGGTGGGCGCCCCAGAGCCGGGCGAGCCGGGCGACGGCCTGGTTGGCCAGCGGATCGGTGGTGCCGGCGGCGGCGAGGACGAGGGCGTCGAGCTCGCGGACCCGGTTGACGCTCAGCGCCTCGCGGAGCCGCTCGTCGAGCACCTCCAGGAAGCGCGGCTCGAGGCCGAGCACCTCCGTGGCGCGGATCCGCAGGCCGGGGTGCCGGGTGGTCGCCTCGGCGACGAGCTCAGGCACGTCGACCTTCGCGTGGAAGGCCTCGACGAGCAGCAGTGGTACGACGACGATCTCGTCGAAGCCGGCGCGCACCAGGCGGTCGACGACCGTGTGGAAGCCCGGCTTGGCGTGGTCGAGGAATGCCTTCTCGATCCGCAGGTCGGGTCGCAGTGCCTTGGTGGCGTCGACCAGCTGGGTGATCGTCTCGGCGGAGCGCTTGTCGCGGCTGCCGTGGGCCAGGGCGATGAGTGCGGGAGCAGTCATCACGTCCCCCCTTCCGTCGTACGGATCCTCATGAGTGGATGCCGCATTCGGTCTTGTTGGTGCCGGCCCACCGGCCACTGCGCGGGTCGTCGCCGGGGGCCACCCGGCGGGTGCACGGCGCGCAGCCGATGGACGGGTAGCCGTCATAGACCAGTGGATTGACGAGGACTCCGTTGTCCGCGATGTAGCGCTCGACCTGCTCGTCCGACCAACGAGCGATGGGCGAGACCTTGACCTTCTGCTTCTTGGCGTCCCAGCCGATGACCGGCGCGATGACCCGGTTGTGGGTCTCGGCGCGCCGCAGCCCGGTCGCCCAGGCGTCGTAGCCGGCGAGCGAGTCGGCGAGCGGCTTGACCTTGCGCAGGGCGCAGCACAGGTCGGGGTCGCGCTTGTAGAGCTCCGGACCGTAGGCCGCGTCCTGCTCGGCGACGGTCTGGACCGGGGTGATGCTGATCAGGTTGACGTTCATGGTGGCCTGGACGGCGTCACGGGTGCCGACGGTCTCCGCGAAGTGGTAGCCGGTGTCGAGGAAGACGACGTCGACGCCGGGCACGACCTTCTCGGCGAGGTGCGCCAGCACGGCGTCGCCCATGGAGGAGGTGATGCAGAAGCGCTCGCCGAACGTCGCGGCAGCCCACTCGATGATGTTCTCGGCGGGTGCGAGCTCCAGCTCGGCACCCCAGTGGGAGACGAGCTCGCGCAGCTCCTCGGGGGAGCGGCCGTCGGTGTGGGCGCCGCGGAAAGCGCGGGCGGCCCGGGTGGTGGCGGCAGTCATGAGGCACCTCCTTCAGGGGTGCGGGCGGACGGGGCGGTGAACCCCAGGTACTCGATCTTGAAAGAGCGCAGGCAGCCGCGGCATTCCCAGCCGCCGCTCTCCAGCGGCCACAGGTCGGTCTCCGCGCAATAGGGGCAGTGGAACGGTGACGCGCCCCGCGCGCCCCGCCCGCCCTGCGGCTCGACCGACTCGGACATCAGACCGATTCCAGCGTCTTCTCGCCGCGCAGCAGGCCCTCGTCGGCGCGGTGCACCCACTCGTCGAACGCCTCGCCGTCGTTGCGGTCGGCGAGGTAGTTGGTGACGACGGAGGTCACGTAGTCGTCGAGGTCGGCGCTGGTCACCTTGTGGGCGCGCAGCTTGCGACCGAAGTTGGTCCGCAGGCCGGTCGCGCCGCCGAGGTGCACCTGGAAGCCCTCGACCTGCTCACCGTCGGAGAGCACCATCTGGCCCTTCAGGCCGATGTCGGCGACCTGGGTGCGGGCGCAGGCGTTGGGGCAGCCGTTGACGTTGATCGTGATCGGCGTGTCCAGGTCGGGGAACCGCTTCTCGAGCTCGACGGTCAGGGCGCGGGCGCGCTCCTTGGTGTCGACGAGAGCGAGCTTGCAGAACTCGATGCCGGTGCAGGCCATCGTGTTCTGGCGCCAGTTGGACGGACGCGCGGTGAGGCCGATGCCGTCCAGTTGCTCGAGGAGCGCCTCGACCTTGTCACCGTCGACGCCGATCAGCACGATCTTCTGGTACGCCGTGAGGCGGGCGCCCTGCACGCCGTACTCGTCCATCAGGTCGGCCAGCTGGACCAGCGCCGTGCCGGACACGCGGCCTGCCGACGGGGCGAGACCGACGTAGAACCGGCCGTCCTTCTGCTCGTGGACACCGATGTGGTCGCGGTGGCCGACGGGCGCGGCGGGCGACTCGAGGGTGTCGAGCTTCTTGCCCAGGTACTCGTTCTCGAGGACCTCGCGGAACTTCTCGACGCCCCAGTCGGCGACCAGGAACTTGAGGCGGGCGCGCGAGCGCAGGCGACGGTAGCCGTAGTCGCGGAAGATGCCGGCGACGCCGGCCCACACGTCGGGGACCTCGTCGAGTGGGATCCACACACCGAGCTTCTGCGCGGCCATCGGGTTGGTGGACAGCCCGCCGCCGACCCACACGTCGAAGCCGGCGCCGTGCTCGGGGTGCACCGAGGCGACGAAGGAGACGTCGTTGGTCTCCGGCGACACGTCCATGCTGGGGTGGCCGGTCAGCGCGGTCTTGAACTTCCGCGGGAAGTTCGAGAAGTCCTTGTTGCCGATGTAGAGGCGCTCGATCTCCTCCAGGGCCGAGGTGCCGTCGATGATCTCGTCCTTGGCCACGCCGGCGACGGGGGAGCCCAGGAACGGGCGGGGCGAGTCGCCGCAGGCCTCCAGCGAGTGCAGGCCGACCGCCTCGAGGCGCTCCCAGATCGCCGGTACGTCCTCGATCTGGATCCAGTGGTACTGGATGTTCTCGCGGTCCGTGACGTCCGCGGTGTCGCGGGCGTAGTCGACGCCGATGGTGCCGAGCGTGCGGACCGCAGCGGGGGACAGCAGCTTGCCGTCGGAGCGGACCCGCAGCATGAAGTAGCGGTCGTCGAGCTCCTCCTCCTCGAGCGCAGCCGTCTGGTTGCCGAGGATGCCGGGCCGGCGCTGGGTGTAGAGACCCATCCAGCGGAACCGACCGCGGAGGTCGGCGGGGTCGATCGAGTCGAAGCCCCGCTTGGAGTAGACGTAGAGGATCCGGTCCCGCACGTTGAGCGGGTCGTCGTCCTTCTTGGACTGCTCGTTCTTGTTGAGCGGCTCGGTGTAGCCGAGGGCCCACTGGCCCTCCGCGCGCTTGGGGCGCGGGATCTCGGTGAGCTTGGCTCGCTCGGGCTTGAAGCGCAGATCGGGCATGCGGGCGGGAGGTCCTTCGCTGATGGGCGCGCCCGTCGATGTCAGGCGCGCGGCTCGGGGATGGCGGTCGGCGTGATCAGCGGGGCCAACACATCATGCTGCGCGTGCGCCCGAAGTCCACGTGGCGTCGAACCACGAGGTGCGCATGGGTGGCAGCAGTGACCATGTCAACGAGTCTCATCCTTCGGACGCGTCGTCACCAAATCGGAATCTCATGACGTGGACAGCCGTCCCGAACTGTGGACATCTACCGGTGGGTACGGCGTGCCGCGGGAGGTGCCTGCGATGCACGTCACACCGTGGGAGGCCTCGCCAACCATGCCCCGCCCCTGCGCTCGTCACCCTTTCGGGCGCGAGGGGTCCGCGCCACTACGCTGTGGCCCATGAGCGAGCAGTCCCTCCCGGCCCCCAGTGGTGAACTCGTCAGCAGCGCCTACCGCCAGGCGCTCGAGGTGATCGCGTCGGTCGAGCCGCGCATCGCCGACGCGACCCGGCAGGAGCTCGCCGACCAGCGGGCGTCGCTCAAGCTGATCGCCAGTGAGAACTACGCCTCGCCGGCCGTGCTCCTCACCATGGGCACCTGGTTCAGCGACAAGTACGCCGAGGGCACCGTCGGGCACCGCTTCTACGCCGGCTGCCAGAACGTCGACACCGTCGAGTCGCTCGCCGCCGAGCATGCCAAGGAGCTGTTCGGCGCCGAGTACGCCTATGTGCAGCCCCATTCCGGCATCGACGCCAACCTCACGGCGTACTGGGCGATCCTGGCCCACCGTGTCGAGGGCCCCTGGCTCAAGGACGCCGGCGTCAAGAACATGAACGACCTCACCGAGGCCGACTGGGAGAAGCTGCGCCACGAGCTCGGCAACCAGCGGCTCCTGGGCATGAGCCTCGACGCCGGTGGCCACCTGACCCACGGCTTCCGCCCCAACATCAGCGGCAAGATGTTCCACCAGAACCAGTACGGCACGGATCCCGAGACCGGGCTGCTGGACTACGACGCACTGCGCGCCAAGGCCAAGGAGTTCAAGCCGCTGATCCTGGTCGCCGGCTACTCCGCCTACCCGCGCCGGGTCAACTTCGCCAAGATGCGCGAGATCGCCGACGAGGTCGGCGCCACGCTGATGGTCGACATGGCGCACTTCGCGGGCCTGGTCGCCGGCAAGGTGTTCACCGGCGACGAGGACCCGATCCCGCACGCCCACGTCGTCACCAGCACCTCGCACAAGTCCCTGCGCGGCCCGCGCGGCGGCTTCATCCTTGCCACCGAGGAATATGCCCCGAGTGTCGACCGCGGCTGCCCGATGGTCCTCGGCGGCCCGCTCTCGCACGTCATGGCCGCCAAGGCCGTCGCCTTCGCCGAGGCCCGCACGCCCGCCTTCCAGTCCTACGCCCAGTCGATCGCCGACAACGCCAAGTCCCTGGCGGAGGGCCTGCAGAAGCGCGGCACCAAGCTGGTCACCGACGGCACGGACAACCACATCGTCCTGCTCGACGTGTCCTCCTACGGCTTGACCGGGCGTCAGGCCGAGTCCGCGCTCCTCGATGCCGGCGTCGTCACCAACCGCAACTCCGTCCCGTCCGACCCCAACGGTGCCTGGTACACCTCCGGCATCCGGATCGGCACCCCGGCGCTGACCAGCCGTGGCTTCGGCGGCGACGAGTTCGACACCGTCGCGGACCTGATCGTCCACGTCCTGCAGAACACCGAGGCCGGCACCACGGCAGCGGGTGCGCCGTCGAAGGCGTCGTACGTCCTGGGCGAGGGTGTGGCCGACAAGATCCGCGCCGCGTCGGCCGAGCTGCTCGACAAGCACCCGCTCTACCCCGGCCTCGACCTGTCCTGATCGCGCGATCAGCACCAGCGGTAGCTGACCTCCGGTCGGCCGCCGCTGGCGCCGTAGCGCACCCCGCGGGCGGCCAGGCCCTGGTCGGCGAGGTGCTCGAGATAGCGGCGGGCGGTCACCCGTGAGGTGCCGACCACCTCGGCCAGCTCGCTGGCGGACCGGTCGCCGGCGGCGTCGCGCAGTGCTGCGGTGACGTTGCGCAGCGTCTCCGCGCTCATGCCCTTGGGCAGTGGCGCGGTGCCGATGGGTCGCAGCGCGCCGAACAGCTGGTCGACCTCGTCCTGGACGACCTCGTCGGGCGCGGCGTCCATCCGGGAGCGGTAGTCGGCGTACTGCTCCAGCTTGGAGCGGAAGGTGGCGAACGTGAAGGGCTTGAGGATGTACTGCACCACGCCCTGACCGACCGCCCTCCGGACGATCTCGGTGTCCCGGGCCGCGGTGACGGCGATGACGTCGCACAGGTGGCCGGCGCCGCGGAGGGCGGCCAGCAGCCCGAGCCCGTGCCCGTCGGGCAGGTTCATGTCGAGCAGCACCAGGCCGACGGGCTGCTGGCGCTCCCGTGCGGCATCGAGCTCGCGGACGGCGTCACGGGCGGAGTGGGCCACGGCAGCGACCTCGAAGCCGGGCACGCGGGCGACGTAGGCCGCGTGGGCCTCCGCGGCGAGTGCCTCGTCCTCGACGACGAGCACGCGCACGGTCATGGTGCGGCCGTCCGCATCGTGACGGTGAACCGGGCGCCGCCGAGGGGGGAGCGCCCGACCTGGACCTCGCCGCCATGACGGCGGGCGAGCTGGACGACGAGGGCCAGTCCGAGGCCGCGACCCGTGCCCGGCTCCGCCTTGGTCGTCCACCCGCGGTTCAGCGCGCGCGTCGCCGCATCCTCGTCGAGGCCGGGGCCCGAGTCGTCGACGGTGATCCGCAGCTGTCCGACCTCGCGGGCGAGGTGCACGCGGACCTGCCGGCTCGGGGCGCCGGCCAGGGCGTCGTAGGCGTTGTCCAGCAGGTTGCCGAGGACGGTGACGAGGTCACGCGAGGCGATGCCGTCCACGGCCGGCAGCGCTCCCTCGATCCGCAGCTCGACGCCCAGCTCGGCCGCCTCCGCGGACTTGCCGAGCAGGACCGCGGCGACGACCGGGTCGTCCACCGCGTCGACGACCTGGTCGGTCAGCAGCTGGGCGACCTGCAGCTCGTCGGTCGCGAAGGCGACGGCGTCCGCCGGCCTGCCCATCTCGATCAGCGACACCACCGTGTGCAGCCGGTTGGCCGCCTCGTGGTTCTGCGATCGAAGGGACTCCGTCAGGCGGCGGACGACCTCGAGCTCACCGGTCACCGACCGCAGTTCGGTGTGGTCGCGCAGCGTGACCACCGCGCCGACCTCCCGCCCTTCCCATCGCGCGGGGGCGGAGGACACGACGAGGAGGCGCTCACCCGCGAGGTAGAGATCGTCGGACTCGGCCGTGCGGCCACGCGCCGCGGCGACCAGGCCCGGCGCGAGCCCCAGACCCTCGACCGGGCGGCCGAGGACGTCGTCGGGCAGGTCCAGCAACCGACGCGCCTCGTCGTTGACGAGCTGGACGCGCCCCTCGCCGTCGAGCAGGAGCAGGCCCTCCCGCACGGAGTGCAGGACGGCCGAGTAGTACTCGTACATCCGCGCGAGCTCCTGCTCACCCATCCCGTGGGTCACCCGGTGCAACCGCCGGCCCAGGAGCCAGGCGCCGGCGAGACCGAGGCCCAGGATCAGCACGCCGCAGAGCACGACGACGGTGATGTCGCGGCGCAGCCCGCGGTTGATGTCGCTGACCGTGATCCCGACCGAGACCAGGGCGACGACCTCGCCGTCGCGCTGCACGGGCACCACGGACCGGACCGAGGGACCGAGCGTCCCGGTGTACTCCTGGGTGAAGACCTCGCCGTCCGGCGCCCGGCCGAGGTCACCGACGAACCGCTGCCCGATCTGGTCCGGGTCGGGATGGGTGAAGCGGATCCGGTCGAGGTCCATCACCACGACGAAGTCGGTGTCCGTGTCGCGGCGGACCTCCTCGGTCCACGGCTGCAGCAGCGCAGTGGGGTCGGGGGAGGCGAGCGCGGTCCGGACCGTCGGGGCGTCCGCGACGGTCTGGGCGACGGCCACCGCGCGCTGGGTCGCCCGACTGCGTGAGTCCCGCCGGGCGTCGTACGACGCCATCAGGATGCCGGTGACGACGAGCATCAGGACCGTGCCGACCTGCAGGAGCAGCACCTGTCGAGCGACCGGCCGGTCGCGGAGCAGGCGGAGGCGGGGCACCTCGCCATTCTGGCCCACCGGCGGCGCGGCCCTGTGACCTGCGCCACGAACACAACGAACACAACGGTGACCGTCGTCACCTCCGGCGCGAGGCTGGGGGCCGGCCCGGAAGCACGGCCTGACCACCAGCCCGAACGGGGAGACACCATGAGCACGACCAGCACTTCCGCGCCGAGCCGCCACGGCTCCCGCGCGACCCACTACCTCTACATCGCGGTGATCGTCGCGGTGGTCCTCGGCATCGGCACCGGGTTGCTGTTCCCGAGTGTCGCTGTCGAGCTCAAGCCGCTGGGTGAGGGCTTCATCAACCTCATCAAGATGATGATCCAGCCGATCATCTTCTGCACGATCGTGCTCGGCGTCGGCTCCGTCGCCAGCGCCGCGAAGGTCGGCCGGGTCGGCGGCATGGCGCTCGTCTACTTCCTCGTGATGTCGACGGTGGCGCTCGCGATCGGCATGGTGGTCGGCAACCTGCTCCACCCCGGCGAGGGCCTGAACATCACCGCCGAGGCCGCCGCGACCGCCCAGGACAAGGCAGCCGAGGGGCACGGCGACACGGTGGCGTTCCTGCTCGGAATCATCCCGACGTCGCTGTTCAGCGCCTTCACGAGCGGCAGCGTCCTCCAGACGCTTTTCGTCGCCCTGCTGGTCGGCTTCGCCCTGCAGCGCATGGGCGCGGTCGGAGCCCCGGTCCTCGTCGTCGTCGGCCACCTCCAGCGCCTGGTCTTCCGGCTGCTCGCGATGATCATGTGGGCAGCGCCCGTCGGGGCCTTCGGCGCCATGGCGGCCGTGACCGGCCAGGGCGGGGTGGACGCGCTGAGGAGCCTCGCAGTGCTGATGATCGGCTTCTACGTCACCTGCTTCGCGTTCGTCTTCGTCGTCCTCGGCGCACTGCTCAAGGTCGCGACCGGCATCAACATCTTCGCGCTGCTGCGCTACCTCGGCCGTGAGTTCCTGCTGATCCTTGCCACGTCCTCGTCGGAGTCGGCGCTGCCCCGCGCGATCGCCAAGCTCGAGCACGCCGGCGTCGACAGGACCACGGTGGGCGTCGTCGTGCCGACCGGCTACTCGTTCAACCTGGACGGCACCGCGATCTACCTGACCATGGCGGCGATCTTCATCGCCGAGGCGGTCGGCACGCCGCTCGCCCTCGGTGAGCAGGTCTCGCTGCTGCTCTTCATGATGATCGCCGCCAAGGGCGCCGCCGGCGTGACCGGCTCCGGGATGGCCGTCCTCGCTGGCGGACTTCAGTCGCACCGCCCCGAGCTCGTCGACGGCGTCGGCCTCATCGTCGGCATCGACCGGTTCATGTCCGAGGCCCGCGCCCTGACGAACTTCGCTGGCAACGCCGTCGGCACGGTGCTGATCGGCCACTGGACGGGCGGTCTGGACCGCGACCGGCTGGACCGGGTGCTCTCCGGGGCCGAGCCGTTCGACGAGTCCACGATGCTCGACGAGCCCGACGCCGAGGTCCCGGCGCCGGCGGACGCGGCCGAGGGCGAGCGGAGCGAGGAGCGGGTGCCGCAGTCGGTCTGACGACCGGTCGGCCGTCCTTCGGGCGCCGACCCCGGCCCGGTCACCCGGGACCCGGGGCCGGCGCCCGATAGCGTGGCGCCATGGTCGACGACACGGGGAGCGAGCCCGGGCCGTCGTACCTCCAGCGCGGATGGGGGCGGCTGCCGCGCCGCGTGCGCCAGGTGCTCCACCTGTGCTGGCGCCTCATCGTGACGACGGTGAGCTCCTGCCTGAAGTACCGCGTCACCGGACTCGCTGCGGAGGGCGCCTTCTTCGCGGTCGTCTCCGTGCCGCCGCTGATCTTCGCGCTCGCGGGCGGTATCGGCTACGTGACGATCCACTTCACGGCCGCCCAGATCGAGGAGGTACGGCGCGCGGTCGTCGACCTGTTCTCGACGTTCCTCACCGACACGGCGGTCAACAAGGTGATCGTGCCGACGATGAACGACGTGCTGCAGGGTGGCCGGTTCGACGTCATCTCGCTGGGCTTCGTGCTCGCGCTGTGGTCCGGCTCGCGGGCCCTCAACGTGTTCGTCGACACCATCACGATCATGCACGGCCTGGGCGGGCACCGGGGGATCGTCAAGACGCGGGCGCTGTCGTTCGTGCTCTACATCCTCGCCGTGATCACCGGCGCGATCACGCTCCCCCTGATGGTCGCCGGCCCCAAGCTCGTACGCACCTGGCTGCCCAACCGGGCCGAGTTCCTGACGACCTTCTACTGGCCCGTGGTGGTCGTCATCTGCATCTGCTTCCTCGCAACGCTCTATCACGTCTCGGTGCCGGTCCGGACCAGCTGGAGCTTCAACCTGCCCGGGGCGACGTTCTCGCTGCTGAGCTGGATCGGCGGCTCCTACCTGCTCCGCTGGGTCCTGACCGTCACCGCCCAGGACTCGCACTCGATCTACGGACCGCTGGCGGCGCCGATCGCCATCCTGGTCTGGCTCTACATCGCGGCGTTGGCGGTCCTCATCGGCGCCGGCGTCAACGCGGCCTTCGACGAGGTCTTCCCGCAGGAGGCCACGCAGCGGGCACGCCGGGAGCTGGTGAACCGCCTCCTGCGCCGTCCGGCGGAGCGGGTGGAGTAGGTTCGCCGGCGTGGAGGACGTGCCGGCAGGCCCGGGAAACAGCCCCTCGGTGGGCCGGATCGCTCTCCCCGAGCGCGCCCGCTCGCCCTGGTGGGAGCTGGGGCGCCGGCTGCTGCTGGCGCTGGGGATCCTCGTGGGCACCGTGCTGCTGGTCTATCTCGACCGCGAAGGCTACCGCGACACCGGCGATGCGACCGCCGAGGACCCCTTCGGGACGATCTCGCTGGTCGCCGCGATCTACTACACCACTGTCACGCTCTCGACGACCGGCTACGGCGACATCTCGCCGGTCAGCGACGGCGCGCGGTTGATCAACGCCTTCATCATCACGCCGGCCCGCATCGGCTTCCTGGTCCTGTTGATCGGCACCACGCTCGAGGTCCTCGCCGCCCGCGGCCGGGAGCTCTTCCGCATCGCCCGTTGGAGGAAGAACATGGGACACCACGTGGTGGTCATCGGCTACGGCACCAAGGGCCGCAGCGCCGTGGACACGCTCGTCAACAACGGGCTGGACCGCGACCACGTCGTGGTCGTCGACCCGAGTCCCGTCGCGCTCGCCGACGCCCACGCCGATCAGCTCGCCGTCGTGTCGGGCGACGCCACGCGCAGGGGAGTGCTGCAGCGCGCGGGCGTGGCCGGCGCCGACCAGGTGATCATCACCACCGGCCGCGACGACTCCAACGTGCTCGCCGCCCTGACCGTGCGCCAGCTCAATCCCGACGCGTGGATCGTGGCGTCGGTCAGCGAGCAGGAGAACGCACCGCTGATGAGGCAGTCAGGGGCGGACTCGGTCATCACCTCCTCCGACGCCGTGGGACGCCTGCTCGGCCTGTCGACCCTGTCGCCGACGCTCGGCACGGTCATGGAGGACCTGTTGACCTATGGCGAGGGCCTCGAGGTCGCCGAGCGCGAGCTGCTCGTCAACGAGGTCGGCATGCCCCCTCAGTCCCTGCCGGACCAGGTCATCGCGGTGGTCCGTGACGACAAGGTCTATCGCTACTTCGACCCGGTCGTCACCCTGCTCGCCCGGGGTGACCGGCTCATCGTGGTCCGCCCGGCCAAGGAGCTCCCCTGGGCGCCGCGGCCCGGTACCCACAACGAGGACCGGGCCGACCAGGACTGAGCCGACGGGGACGAGCCGACGGGGACTGAGCCGATCGCTCGGCAAGCCCGGCCCGGGACACCCGCACGGGTGGATGGTCCCGACGGACTACCGCTCCGCGCCCCGATCGTGCAGACCTGCTGCGGCGTCGACTTTTTGCCGCGTGGGAGGGCGACAACGACCTCGTGGAGGGGGCAGGCTTTGCTCCATGGGGAGGGAATACGGACCTTGGGTCAGGCACGACTGGTGCCCCAGTTGCTACAAGCGGACCGAGCAGACCAGGTGGCACCTACGGCTGATCGACCATCCGCATGCCGCCGACGAGCACCGGGTGCGCTGCAACGAGTGCGCCACCGAGATGCCGGTGGCCAACTGACGCTGGTCCGCACCGCCGGCTGACGCTCGTTCGCAGTCGGCAGGGTTGTCATCCCCGCAACGGGTACTGCCTCGTCGTACCCGACAGCGAGGAGGAGCCCATGACCCGCGCCGCCACTGCCCACGACCTCAACCACGACCTCAAGGACCTGAGGGCCGATGTGAAGACCTTGGCCGAGGACTTGAGGGGCGTGCTCGCACCGAAGGTCGAGTCGGTCCTGTCGACCGTTGCGGAGAAGGCGCCGCCCGCCATCGAGCAGGGCCGGGCGCTCGCGGCAGAGCGCGCGACGCGCCTCGGCGAGGCGCTCGCCGACCGCATCCCGGACGACGTCGTCGACCGACTCCCGGCCACCGTGGCCGACCAACTCCCCAAGAAGCGCAAGCGCGGTCGCAAGATCCTGTTGCTCGGCCTCGTCGCCGCCGGCGGCGCCGCCTTCGCCGCTGCTCGTCGCAGCAGCGCCACGCCACCGAGCAGGCCGGCCCCCGCGCCCACGGCTGCGCCCACCCCGGCGCCCAGCCCGGAGGGGACGACGACCGAGGCCGGAGGCCCGCCGGCCTGACCTCGCCGGCTCAGCGCCCGACAGGGGCCGTCTCCCGAGGGAGACGGCCCCTGTTCCGTATTCGAACACGTGTTCTATCGTTGGCTCATGGCGGGAGTCCGGCACGTGTGGGTCCGGCCGGAGTTCGTCCCGATCGAGCTTCCCGGCCTGCTCCTCGAGTGGCGCAACGACGAGCATGGCTGGCGCGGCCTGGTCAGCTATGCCGAGCGTGACGGACGGATCGTCACCCAGTGGCTCCCCGCCGCCAACCTGCGGCCGGTCAAGTCGTCGCCGAGGACCGGATCCGCCTACGGCTGAGGATCGACCGCGTGCTCGTCGAACCGTCCGTGGCGCCCCGCTCCCGAGGCGAAACGGGTCACGCCCTCGACCATGCCGTCGGAGATCGAGGTCATCCCGCGCTCCCACTCGTTGGCGATCGCGGCGTCCAGGTCCAATGACGCCTGCTCGTGGGTCGAGAGCCGGTCCTGCCGCAGGCAGGTCTGGGGGAATGCCGCGATCGACTCGGCCAGGGCGATCGCCTCTTCCAGGGCCTGCCCGGGCGCGCTGATCCGGTTGGCCAGTCCCATGGCGTGCGCCTCGACGGCCCCGACCTCTCGCCCGGTCAGGATGAGATCCAGCGCGTGGGACTGGCCGATGAGGCGGGGGAGTCGGATGGTGCCCCCGTCGATCAGCGGCACGCCCCAGCGACGGCAGAACACCCCGAAGCTCGCCTCGGGGTCCGCGACCCGCAGGTCTGCCCACACTGCGAGCTCCAGGCCGCCGGCGACGGCGTACCCCTCGACGGCTGCGATCACCGGCTTGCTCAGCAGCATCCGGGTCGGCCCCATCCCGGCCGGCCCTTCTCCCGGGGCGCCGATGACGACGTCGCCGCGGGAGACGGCCTTGAGGTCGGCGCCCGCGCAGAACGTGCCGCCGCGCCCGTGGAGGACCGCGACGCTTGCGCTGTCGTCCTGGTCGAACGCGGTGAAGGCTGCGGTCAGTTGTGCCGCATGTTCGGAGTCGACGGCGTTGCGCGCCTCTGCTCGGTCCAGGGCGACGATCGTCACCGGTCCCTGCTTCTCGACGACGACAGCCACATCAGCTCCTGGTGCTCAGCGTCCGGACAACTGGTCCAGACCAGTGGGTTCGATTTCCTATCGGTTTCCTGTGGATGTCGCGATTCTCTACCGCCGAGACAGGTCAGACCAGTAGCGTTGACCCCGGTTCCCCAACCATTCGTGTCCGGCGTACCCCACATCCGCCGGACACTCCGGGCGCCCCGGCCTGCCTTCGGCACGCCGGGGCGTTCGTGGTTGTGGAGCCCGACCTTGCCGGCGCGGCGCCCTCGCCTCAGCCGCAGCGCGGACTGGCCGCGACCGTGCTCGCCTCTTGCCCGGAGAATCCGTCCGCGAGCAGGTCGATCAGGCCGGGAACGTCCTCCGTGGCGAGCTGCAGGCTGCCGGTGCACACATTGTCGCGCCACAGCGAGAACACCACGACGTCGGCCTCGGAGTGCCAGCTGACGCGCATCGTCCGACCGTCACCGCGGGCATCCAGGTACGCCGCGCCGGTGCGCGGGATCGGGGGATGCTCGCGACCCATCGCCCCATCATGCGCCGCTCGTCCTCGCCTGTCACGAGAACGAGCGGGAGATGCGAAAGACCCCCGCACCGCGTTGCCGCAGGTCGGGGGCCTCTTCGTGCTGGTGGGCGATACTGGGTTTGAATCTTGTTTCACGGGATGCGGCGATACTGGACATTAGTGGACAAAACGCCCCTGACCTGCGGAAACAGGATCCAGTATCGCTTTTGCATCTGGACAGAAATGCACGGGTTTTGCCATCCTTGTTGCACGTTGTTGCACGAAAATGGGGAGTGGGCATGCCACGCAGGCGCGGGTTCGGAGCGATCAGGAAGCTTCCAAGCAAGCGCTATCAGGCGTCTTACCTCGGTCCCGACCTAGTCCGGCACAAGGCATCGGTGACATTCGAGACGGCTGAGGATGCCGAGGCGTGGCTCGCCGATCGGCGTCGCGAGATCAACAACGAGGACTGGACGCCGCCTAGGACGACTAAGCCACTCACGTTCGGGGAGCACGCCGAGCGCTGGCTCACGCATCGTCAGTTGAAGCCGCGCACTCGCTATCACTATCGCCAGATTCTCGACGCGCGGATCTTGCCGACGTTCGGCGACGTCGCCCTGAAGCACGTGACTGCCGATCTGATCGACGATTGGCACTACCGGATGGGGGAGGCGACCCCGACCGCCACTGCACATGCCTATGGCCTGCTCAGGACGATCCTGGGCGACGCCGTGCAACGTCGTCTGATCGACTTCAATCCCTGTCACATTCGCGGCGCGGCCAACACGAAACGCGTCAAGCAGATCACCCCTGCGACCCTGGCTGAGCTCGAGGCACTGACGAAGGCGATGCCTGAGCGCTACCGGCTGATGATCCTGCTCGCGTCATGGTGCGGACTCCGCTTCGGAGAGATCACCGAACTACGCCGCCACGACTTCGACGTGATCAACGGCGTCGTCAAGATCCGCCGAGCCGTGGTCCGCGTGAAGGGCGAGTCCATCATCGGCACGCCGAAGTCAGACGCGGGCACGCGCGACGTCTCGATTCCACCGCACCTTCTCCCCGTCGTGAAGGCGCACCTGAGCGACAACATCACCGGAGGCCGCGATGGCCTCCTGTTCCCTGCCGCTGGCGACCCAACGAAGCACCTGGCGCCCGCCACCCTCTACAGGGTCTTCTACAAGGCCCGGGAGGCCGCCGGTCGACCTGATCTCCGGTTCCACGATCTTCGCCACACCGGAGCGGTCCTGGCTGCCAGCACTGGCGCAACCCTGGCCGAACTGATGTCCCGCCTCGGACACTCCACTGCCGGCGCAGCGTTGCGCTATCAGCACGCGGCCGAGAACCGCGACAAGGTCATAGCCGAAGCCCTGTCGAGCCTGGCCACGAAGGACCTCTGACCGATCGCTGAGGAGCTTGGTTGCATCGATGCGAGGGAAGCCGTTACCGAGTTAGATAATGGTAGAATCCGGGCATGGGACAGCCACTCGACCGCGACAGCGCCGAGGTCATCACCCTCCTGCGAGACGCGGTGACCATCAGCGGCCTTTCCCAAGCCGGTTTCGCCCGGGCACTGGGGACCTCGGCGCCGCGGCTCTCGACCTACCTCACCGGCGACACCCGACCCTTCGCCCAGTTCCTCATCCGCGCCCAGCGGCTCGGTCGTGCTCTCGGCGCCGCGAAAGCCCGTGGGTTGATGTCGGCGCCTGCCACCGCTGCTGCGATGCGGGGCTACTTCCTCGCCGGCGAAAGGGAGTGGATCTGGCGGATGCTCCTCCAGGGCCGCGACCACCTCAACGCGATCGTCGGCGAACAAGACGACACACTGCGCCAGATCCTCCTCGATTCATGGGCGGCCGAGCCCGCCTCGGTCGGATCGGCCGAGTGGGATGCATTGCTGGCTGCGGTCGTCGCTCACGAACTCGAGTCGGCAGGACTCGACGCGCCGGCCTGGTCGATCCGCTCATCGCTGCCCACGCCGTGGACACCCGAGCACCCGTTCCTCACCCCGGACCGGGTCCGCGCACAGACGCCTGACTGGCTGAGCCGCCGGAACATCTACGTCCCGGCGCGGGACCTGGTGACGGCGTGAACGCGCCAACCCCGGCCGCTCCTAGGCTCGATTAGGGCCCGCCGCGCGGATCAGTGGCTTCGGCGAATGACATTGGCCCGACTCCCCAGGAACTTGGACACTAGGTATCGGAGAGCGGTGAGGTCGAGGCGCGGCCGATGATCGCGTCCTTGAGTCTGATGAGAAACCCTCGTTCGTGCGGGTCCCGGGCCGTGCTGCGCTCGAGCTGGTTGCGGCGGCGTGCCTCCAGCTCCATTCGATGGCCGACGCGGGCGGCGGGTTCGTCGAACCCGCTGGCCAGGCCGGCGGCGATGGCCATGGCTGCCCAGTCGTTGCGGGCGGTCATGCGGACGGCTTCGGCAATGGTCTCGGTCGGTGGGTTCTCCGTCAGTTCGTCGATCACCATTCGCACGCCCCAGTAGATCCAGGTGGCGTGGCGCCATGCCTCGATGACGGCTTCCTCGCGATCCTCGGGTTCATCGGACAGTCCGCGTTCCAGCGATGCGATCAGGCGTGTGTGCCAACGTAGAAGGAGTGCGCTTGCAAGGTCCTCGATGCCGTCGAAGAAGTTGTCGATACCCTCGATGTCGGTAGGGATCTGCCCGTCTCGTCGGGCAAGCGTGGTGTCGATGACCGCGTGCAGGACGCTGGCGCGACTCGGTTTGGGCTCGGCCTTCATCGGTACCTCCTTCGCTGTCGTTGATTGGGTCCGTTACTGCACGGGAAGTGATGCGTAGCCGCGGATGGGGCCGGAGTGAAGTCGTTTGGCGGCGGGTAAATCGGCGAACCACTTGAAGGACGTGTGGTTGAGCAAGGCGTGAAGAGCGATCCGTGTCTCCATGCGGGCGAGGGCGGCTCCGAGGCAGAAGTGAGGTCCTCGCCCGAAGGCGACTTGGCGTCCCGGCTCGCGTTCGACCTGGAACTCGTCGGGGTTGGCGAACGCTCGATGATCACGGTTGGCGGAGCCGAAGAGGAGCAGGGCTGTCTGCCCGGAGTGGAGCGTCTCGCCGTGGAGGGTGATGTCACGGGTCAGGGTCCGCGAGAGTCCTTGAACGGGGGAGTCGTAGCGCAGCAGTTCTTCGATTGCCGAGGCCAGGACCGCAGGCTCGTGTGCCATCCGGGCTCGGTCCTGGGGACGGGTTGTGAGGATGGCCATGCTGTTGGCAAGGAGGTTCGTCGTGGTCTCGTGGCCGGCCACCAGGAGCAGCAGGCAGAACCCCAACACCTCGTCGTCAGTGAGTCTTTCGCCCTCGACCTCGGCATGGACCAGATCGGAGATCAGGTCTCTCCTGGGTGTGCGGCGTCTTTCGGCGAGGAAGCCGGCGAAGTACTCGTAGAGCGACGCGGCTGCGGCAAGACCATCGCGCGCTCCGTGGATCGGGTTCGCTTGCACGAGGGTCGATGACCATGCCCGGAACTGTTCGCGGTCGTCGGCGGGAACCCCGACCAGTTCGGCGATCACGATCGCAGGCAAGGGTCCCGCGAAATCGGAGACGAAGTCCCATGGGCCCGGGTTGATCTGCCCGAGAAGGTGGTCAGTGGTCTGCCGGATTGAGGTCTCCATCGAAGCAATGCGTCGCGGCGTGAAGGCCCGACTGACGAGGGCGCGCAGCTGGGCGTGCCGTGGTGGGTCGGTCATGATCAGCATCGGTAGGAAGAGGTCCGACTGATCGACGCCGGGTGGCGACGGGAAGATCCCCTTGGCCGAAGAGAAGGTCTCTGGAGCGGCGAGAGCCGCGGAGACGTCGTCGTAACGGCTCAGGACCCAAGTGTTGGCGTCCTCGGCCCAGTACGCCGGGGCCTCGTCTCGCAACTGCTCGTAGACCGGGTACGGGTCCTGTTGGACCTGTGGGTCGAACGGGTCGTAGATCCTGACGGGTTGGCTCATCCTGAGGTGTCCCTTCTGCTCTCGATCGGCGATCACGCGGACTCGCTGGCCTCACCAGTGCCGGGTCGCGTGGGCCACCAGTTGTGCTCCTCGAGCAGGGCGGCGCACGCGGGGACAACGAGGGTGCGGACAACGAATGTGTCGAGGAGGAGTCCGACTGCGACGGCGAATCCGGTTTGAGCCAGTCCGTGCACGGACGAGCCGATCAGCGCGACGAAGGCACTGGCGAAGATGACGCCGGCCGAGGTGATGACGGGGCCGGTGGCGGTGACGGCATCAGCAACGTCGCGTCGGCTGAGGCTCAGGCCTCCTTCTCGCATCCGGCTCATCAGCAGGATGTTGTAGTCGGCGCCGACGGCGACCAAGAGGACGAACGTGATGACGGGCACGTTGAACTCGATGTTCTGCCCCATGAGGTGTTGCCAGAACAAGGTGGTCAGGCCGAGTGCCGCGCCGCAGGACAAGATCACCGAGGCCAGCAGGTAGACGGGAGCGATCAGTGACCTGAGGGTGAGGATCAGGATGAGTAACACGATGAGAAGGACCAGTCCGACCACGAAACGGGTGTCGTGGTCGAGGTAGTCCTGGAGGTCTGCTCCCAGCCCGCCGGCTCCTGTCGCGAGCAGGTCGGCGTCAGCCAGGGTCGTGCCGCGGATGGCTCGTGCTGCGGCATCGCGGGTGACGGTGTAGCGGTCGACGCCATCGACGCTGAGCGGGTCGGTCTCGCCGCTGATCTGGATCCGGGCGACCCGACCGTCGGCGCTGAGGAACGTTGTGCGGGCCAGCGCGAAGTCCCGGTTCTCGAGCGCGCTGGCGGGGAGGTAGAACCCGCCGGCATCCGCAGTGTTGGCTTGTGCGCCCACGTCGGAGAGGTAGGTGCCTGCCTGGTCGAGTCCGTCGGTGAGTCGGGAGGTCTCGTCTGCGAGCTGATTGATGCCCGGGCTCAGCGCACTGGTTCCTGCGGCGAGCTCTTCGGTCCCTGTCGCGAGTTGGAGGAGCTTGGTCCGGAAGACCTTCTGCCCGTCGGCGAGTTGTCCGCTGCCCTTCTCTGCGCGGACCAGGCCGCCGTGGAGCTTGCGGAGTCCGTCGGCGAGGGTGCTTTGTCCATTCGCGATGCTCAGGGCGGCGTCAGCAGCTTCCTGGAGGCCGCCGAGGAGCTGTTCGTCCTGGGCATCGACGATCTGCTTGAGTCCCTTTCTCGCCTTATTGCAGACCGGGTCGACACCGCACAGGAGGTCCTTGGCAAGCGCCTGCTCGATCGCCTTGAGTCCCTCGACCCCGAGGGTGGCCTTGTCATGCGCGCTCTGAAGCCCACGGGCGAGCTGGAGTGCGCCCTCGGCGAGGTCGCCTGCGCCAGACGCAGCGGTATCGGTGTTGTCTGCGGCAGTCTCCAGCCCTTCGTTGAGTTCGGTCAGGCCGGTGACGAACTGGTCGACGCCGTCCACGGCCTGCACGCTGCCGTCGGCCAACTTGTTGGCGCCTCGGTCCAGCTCGGCGGCTCCGTCGCTGAGTTCGATCAGGCCGGGTTGTGCCTTGGTGAGCTTGCGGTCCGCCTTGTTCAACTGCTTTGCCAGGGTGGTGAGCTGCTTGCTGATCTGTGCTTGCGACAACGGCTCGCCGCTGGGCTGGGTGATGCTGCGTACCGAGGTCACCCCCGGGACCTTGGCGATGGCACGGCTCAGGGTGTTGAGGCTGGCCAGGTCCTTCGGGTTGCGCATGTCGCGTTGCGCCGTGACCAAGATGTAGTCGGGCAGAGTCTCGTTGGGTGCGAAGTGCTTGGTCAGTGCAGCGTTTCCGATGTTGCTCGGCGTGTCTGAGGGCTGAGCTGCCCGGGTGTTGAACGACAGCGTCATCGTGGGCAGGAACGCTGCCAGGATTCCCAGGAACAGGACACTGCCGACGAGCACCCGAGCGGGTCGTGCTGCGACGAGCGTGCCGACCCTGCTCCACAGGGACTCGGGGCGGATCGCCGGCGCAGGTCCGATCCGGGTGCCGGTCCAGGCAATGAGGACGGGAGTGAGGGTGAGGGTGGCCGCCAGGGACACTGCGACCGCGATCGCCATCCCCGGACCGGTGGTGGAGAAGATGCCGAGCTTGGCCGCGATCAACGTGCTCGCGCCCAGAATCACCGTGGCAGCGGAGGCGACCAGCGCGGTCCCGATCCGCGTCGTGGCCGTCTGGATCGCCGTCGCCACCTGGCCGGTGTCACGGTACTCGTCCCGGAACCGGCTGATCAGGAACACCGAGTAGTCAGTGCCAGCACCGAGCACGATGGCCATCACGAACGCCGAGGTGTACGACGACAGTGCGAGCCCCGACTCACCGAGGATCGACAGCACGCCCCGTGTGCAGACCAGGGCCACCCCGATAGTGACCAGCGGAATCCTCACGGTGACCAGTCGCCGATAGATCAGCGCCAGGATCAGCACCAGCAAGCCGACGCTGATGAGGTGGATCCTGTCCGAGGCCTCCTCGACCGCCGTGGTCAGGTCAGCCACCGTCGCCGGGTCGCCCGTGATGTGGACCTTCGTGCCCGGGGCAGTGCCCGCGTCATCGACAATGCCGCGTAGGAGCGCCACATCCTCGTTCGACCGCGGCGACCCGATAGGGGCCTTCAACCCGACTGGGATGTAGGTGGCGCGGCCGTCCTTGCTGGTCAACACAGTCCGCAACTGAGGTTGCTCCAGATAGTCCTGGACCTCGACCACCTCATCCGGATGGGCATCGAGCCCGGCCACGAGACGCCGATAGGTGGCCCCGTCGGCCTTGCTCAGCCCGTCGTCGTTGACCAGGACGATGAACGCGTAGGCCTCCGCCTTTCCCGTGCCGAACGCAGAACCCATCGCGTCCAGGCCACGCACGCTCGGCGCCCCGTCAGGCAGGAATGCGGTCGTGCCTCGTTCGACAACGTCTTCAAGGCTCGGCGGAACGACGACCAGAACTGCACTCAGTGCCAGCCAGATGGCGACAGTGAGCGCAGGGAACTTCAGGGCCGTGCTCGACAGCCACGTGACCGGGTTCCCGCGAACAGGCGCTGGCATGGGCCGATCTCCTTGGCATCTAATGTTGGAATCCGATTCCAACACAAAATTCTGCAAAAACATAGGATGATCGCGTCATGGGAGGACCGATGAAGCCACTGCCGGTACAACTAGCCAGCAAGATCTACGCAGCCTCGGAACTGATCGCGGAGCGAGGACTGGACGACACCAAGATCGAGGACATCGCAGAAGTCACCGGGATACCCGTCTCCACGCTCTACTACCACTTCAGAGGGAAGGCCGAAATTCTCGCGTTCCTGCTCAACGACCTGCTGACGGCCATCGCAGCTGAGGTCGGTGTCGCGGTCGAGAGTCAAGGGACCGCGCGGGAACGCCTGACGCGAGTGATCCGTGCCCAGCTGAGCGTGATGCTCCAGAACCCGGCTTCGTGCCGAGCCCTGGTCGGCGATCTCGGTCGCGCAACCCGCCTCCCTCAACTCGCCGGTGCCCTCAGTGCAGCCTTCTACCAACCCGTCGAACAGCTGCTCCGTGACGGCGCCGACGACGGTTCGCTGCTGCCGTCGGAGGACACGATGTCCGACGCGGTCATGATCTTCGGCGCGGTCACGGTCGCTGGGTTGATGGAGGCAGTGGTCGGAAGTCAACGGCCGATGGAAAGCATCGCCGACGCCGTAGCGCGACTCCTCTTCGACGGACTGGCGCCACGCACATTCGATGAGACCCACGCGTAATGGGTGAGAACACCTTCGACCACCTGCTCGCCGGATGGCGACAAGACCCAGACGTCTCCCGCGGAGTCGGGGCGACCCTGCCATCGCACCACAGCCACTGTCTCGGGTGCGGCGCGGAGAACCCACATGGCCACCACCTGGTCGTGACCCGCAACGCCCCCGACACGGTGGTTGCCACCCACACCTTTGACGCTCGCCACGTGGGTGCACCCGGCATCGCGCACGGTGGCGCAGTGGCCACTGTCTTCGACGATCTCTTCGGATTCCTGCTGTACTCCATCGGAGACCTCGCCGTTACCCGCAAGCTCGACGTCGAGTACCTGAGCCCGGTGCTGCTGGGCCTCGAATACACGCTTCAAGCCAGCATCGCGGAACGTGCTGGACGCAAGATTCACATGGCCGCCACCCTCCAGGCCTCCGACGGTGCCTTGGTCGCGAGGTCGGGTGCCCTCTTCGTCACCGTTGACTTCGAGCACTTCAAGGGTCCGGGACGACCGTCCTGACCGATGGCAGCGATCGGCACCGCCAACCGCAATGAACCGACCTTCCCCGCCGCTGCCGTGTTCGACATCAGCGTGCCCGTCCGGAAGGTCTCAGCTACCAACTGTGACTGGATTCTCGAAACTGCCTCGGAGACTGACCAGTCCACCTCTTGAAGGCGTGCGAGAAGTTGGTGAGGTCGCTGTACCCGAGCTCGACCGCGATCTCGCTGATCGACATGGATCGGTCGAGCAGGCGTAGCGTGGCGCGCTCCAGCAATGACGTCTCGAGCAGGTCGCGGAATGTGGTGCCCTCTTCCTGGAGGCGCCGCTTGAGGGTGCTGGCAGACATCGACAGCTCATCGGCGACCGTCTGGCACGTCTTCAGTTCAAGAGCCTCGTCCAGGGAGATCCGTACCCTGCTCGAGTAGGACGTCGGCCCGATCCTGTGCTCGAGGGACTCCCGGAGATCGGCAATCGCGAGGCGATATGCAACCGGGTCGGAGAACCGACAGACCTCATTCAGCGTCTCCGTGGGCACGTGGAGGAATGTCATCGGAGACTTGAAGACCAGGTGCCCGTCCAGTGAGGCTTCGTGCTGAGTCACGGACGCGGGCGCTGGCCAACTGGTGTGCAGTCTGACGGTCGACCCGTCGCCGACGAGCATCTGGATCAATCTCCGCAGTGCCGAGCCGCAGTAGGTAACGAGCAGACAATCCAGATCCGGATCGCCGATATGACCCGTGAGCCCGACTGTGAGGCCCTCGTCGTTCGGGTGGAACCGTGTGGTGACGGCTGTCGTGATCAAGGGCAGGTAGGTGAGAAGTTCCATGATCTCGGCCACGGATCCTGCGCTGATCAAGGGGAGACTCAAAGGGCCGAACGAGGTCAGTTGAGCCTGTTCTGCGAACGTGTGGCCGAGTTCGGTGGCGTGGTGGGCATCGAGCGTGGGGTAGACCTCCCGGAACCACCGCACTGGGATCTGCCCGTCGTGCTGCAGCAAGGTCGCCTCGGTGACGCCCTCACGGGCCATGATGGCGCGGAACCGTGCCACAGCGCCCGCTCCAAGTGCCTGGCTCTCGAGCAGCTGCGCGAATGCCGTGTAGGGCACTCCCGCTTCATTGAGGTTCATCGAACCCGCTTCCCTGAGCCGAACTCACAACTAACTGGCCCGGGCGAACATAGCCACGACCGGCGTCCGCGGCAAGAGTTGACCCAAGGCCTTGTGCCCTCCCTACGACGCATCAGGAGTTGATCATGGCAGTGGTGATGTTCGTGTCGCACGACGGCGAGACGCACACGGCGTCCTTGGACGCGGGGCAGTCGTTGATGCAGGTCGCGACCAACAACGCGGTGCCCGGCGTCGACGGCGACTGCGGTGGGGAAGCTGCCTGCGGAACCTGTCACGTCATTGTCGACCCTCAGTGGTCCGAGCGGGTCGGGCTCTCCGGCCCCGATGAGGAGCAGATGCTCGCGATGAACCCCGAGCGTGAACCGACCTCCCGACTGTCGTGCCAAATGGCGGTCTGTGACGCATGGGACGGGCTGACCGTCCGACTCCCCGAATTCCAGATGTGACCAGCGAGAACGGGCAGAAGTGATGAAAATTCCTGAGGCGGTCACCGCCAAGGTCCAGGCAACCATCCCGATGGAGCGGCAGATTCAGGGCGCACATCTCTACGACAAGACCAGGAGGTGGGTCACGGGGACCAATGGCAAGAAGATGTTTGTCGAGCGCCCCATCCCGCCGGTCGAGGAGATCGACCTCGCCGACATCGACATGAGCAATCCGTTCATGTACCGGCAGGGTCGCTGGAAGTCCTACTTCGAGCGTCTGCGCACCGAAGCCCCCGTGCACTACCAGCCCAACAGTCCCTTCGGCCCGTTCTGGTCTGTCACCCGGCACGCCGACATCATCGCGGTCGACAAGGACCATGACTCGTTCTCTGCCGAACCCCTGATCGTCATCGGCGTGCCACCACGGTTCCTCGACATCGAGATGTTCATCGCGATGGATCCGCCGCGGCACGACCTGCAGCGGCAGGCGGTCCAAGGCGTCGTCGCACCGAAGAATCTGCGCGAGATGGAGGGGCTCATCAGAGAGCGCGTTCGCGAGGTGCTGGACGAACTCCCGGTGGGTGAGCCGTTCAACTGGGTGCAGCGCGTCTCGGTCGAGTTGACTGCGCGCATGCTGGCCACGTTGCTGGACTTCCCCTACGAGCAGCGTGACAAGCTCGTCTACTGGTCAGATCTTGCGTCCTCGATGGAGCAAGCCAACGGTGGTCCCTCGGACAACGATGAGGTCTTCCGTGGCATGCGTGACATGGCGGGAGGTCTGAGCGCCCTCTGGCACGACAAGGCCGCCCGGACTGCTGCCGGGGAGGAACCCGGCTTCGACCTGATCACCATGTTGCAGAGCAACGAGAACACCAAGGACCTCATCGACCGCCCGATGGAGTTCCTCGGAAACCTGGTGTTGCTGATCGTCGGAGGCAACGACACGACCCGCAACTCGATGAGTGGTGGTGTCCTTGCGCTCAACCAGTTCCCGGATCAGTTCGAGAAGCTGAAGGCCAACCCTGACCTTATCCCCAACATGGTCTCGGAGGTCATCCGTTGGCAGACTCCGCTCGCCTACATGCGCCGGATCGCCAAGGTCGACACCATCCTGAACGGCCAGTTCATCCGTGAGGGCGACAAGGTCGTGATGTGGTACGCCTCGGGCAACCGCGACGCCGCCGTCTTCGATCGGCCTGATGAGCTGATCATCGACCGTGCCAACGCGCGCAACCACATCTCCTTCGGGTTCGGCGTCCACCGCTGCATGGGGAACCGGCTGGCCGAGCTGCAGTTGCGGGTCCTGTGGGAGGAATTGCTTCCGCGCTTCGAGGAGATCGAGGTGGTGGGCGAGCCGGAGTACGTGCAGTCAAACTTCGTACGTGGCATCAGTGAGTTGATGGTCCGTCTCACCCCGAAGGCCGGCGCATGACCGGGCAGCGAGCGGTGATCGTCGGCGCAAGCCATGCCGGCGCGCAGCTCGCGGCGAGTCTGCGCCAGGAGGGGTGGACCGGGGAGGTCGTCCTGGTGGGCGATGAGTCGGCGCTGCCCTACCAACGCCCGCCCCTGTCGAAGGCCCTGCTGGCGGGCAAGAGCACCCTTGAGGATCTGGCGATCCGTAGCGCAGCGTTCTACGCCAAGCAGGAGATCCAGCTTCTGGATGCAACGATCAAGTCGATCGACCGCACCGCTGGTCACCTGGTGCTGGGCAACGGCGAGTCGCTGGGCTACGACAAGCTTGCCCTGTGCACCGGTGCTCGGCCGCGACGACTTCTCGTGCCGGGCGCCCTACTTGGCGGTGTCTACTACCTGCGCACCGCCAAGGACGTCGAGCTGATCCGTGGAGCCGCCTCGCCCGGACGGCGAGCCGTCATCGTCGGTGGGGGCTACGTCGGGCTGGAGACAGCCGCGTCGTTGCGCGCGTTGGGGCTCGATGTCACGGTGCTCGAGGCGACCGGGCGTGTCCTCGAACGAGTGACGGCCCCCGAGGTCTCAGCATTCTTCGAGCGGATCCACCGAGATGCGGGCGTCTCCATTCGGACGAATGCACTTGTCGAGGCCATCGCCGGGGACACCCAGGTCCGCGAAGTGTTCCTGTCGAGCGGCGAATCAATTCCTGCTGACTTCGTCATCGTGGGCATCGGTGTTGAGCCGAACACCGAACTCGCCTCGGCATCAGGACTGGTTGTCGACAACGGCATCGCGATTGACGATCGAGCCCGCACGAGCGACCCCGGCATCGTTGCGGCCGGCGATTGCACGAGCCGCACCATGGCCAGTCACGGTCGTCGAGTTCGTCTCGAGTGCGTACCGAGCGCGGGGGAGCAAGCCAAGGTGGCCGCCGCCACCCTCTGCGGGAAGGCCAAAGAAATCACTGCGCTTCCGTGGTTCTGGTCAGATCAGTACGACGTCAAGCTCCAGATCGCCGGACTCAACACCGGCTACGACGAAGTCGTGCTCAGCGGTGATCCCCGTCAAGACCGCGACTTCACCTGCTTCTACCTCCGCCACGGTGTGCTGATCGCCGCGGACTGCGTGAACCGTCCCCGTGACTTCATGTTGACCAAGCGGCTCCTGGCGCAAGGTGCTCCGCTGCTGGGACGGGCGGAGCTGGTTGTCCCAGATCTGACCGACATACGCGGGTAGGCCGAGCGGCGTAGTACGCCTCCGTTGCTGACCACCGGGAACGCTCATAGACAGGACATCAAGTGACGAACCTCCTCCCACGAGCAATCACGAAGAGGCGCGACCGGCTCTCGTCGTTGCTCCTGGCGTCGCTACCGAGTAGATGGGACGCGGCCCTGCGCGAGGCCAGCGACCGGTGGCCGGTCCACGAGCTCGCCCCAGTTCCGGAAGGCTCCGGACTCAAGCCCGTCCGAGGGACCGCCGGACTCCCTCTCCTCGGACACACCGTCGACTACATCCGCTTCGGGTCGGACTTCACGCGTGCCCGATACAGGCGCTTCGGTCCGGTGTCCTGGATGGGGGCGTTCGGCACCAAGGTGGTGGCGGTGGCCGGCCCCGACGCCACACAAGAAGCACTGACCACCAAAGCGAGGTCCTTTTCCCAGGACGGTTGGACCTATCTCATCGACGCGTTCTTCCACCGTGGCCTGATGCTGATGAGCTTCGACGAACACAAGATGCATCGACGCATCATGCAGGAGGCGTTCACCCGTGACCGGCTTGCCGGATACGTCGACCAACTCGGACCGACCGTCGAGGCGAACATCCAAGGCTGGACCGCCGGCACGTCCAACCGGCTCTACCCCCTGCTCAAGAGCCTGACTCTCGACGTTGCCACGGACGTCTTCATGGCGGGGCGCGGCGGGAACCAGGACACCGATGCGATCAACGACGCCTTCGTGTCGACCGTACGGGCAGCCAGCTCGATCGTGCGGATACCGCTGCCCGGGACACGCTGGCGAGCTGGTGTGCGTGGGCGAGCGGTGCTGGAGGCCTACTTCGCACAACATCTGCCTGCTGCCCGCGAGGGTCAGGGCGGCGACCTGTTCGCGGGACTGTGCCATGCGCAGACCGCCGAAGGGGACGCCTTCACCGATGAGGACGTCATCAACCACATGATCTTCTTGATGATGGCCGCCCACGACACCTCGACCATCACCACTGCGGCGGCCGCCTACTTCCTCGCCAAGCACCCGGGGTGGCAGGAGCAGGCCAGGGCCGAGTCCGACCGACTCGGCGACCGGACCCCGAACATCGTCGACCTGGAGTCGCTGGCGACTCTCGATCTGGTGATCAAGGAAACGCTGCGCCTGGTGGCGCCAGTGCCGATCGTCATGCGCAAGACCGTCGAGGACGTCGAGATTGCCGGGAGCCACATTCCAGCAGACACGCTGGTTGCCATCGCTCCGGCCGCCAATCACTTCGACGAGACATGCTGGACCGACCCCGACAAATTCGACCCTGGACGCTTCAGTGAGCCGCGTCGGGAAGACCAGCACCACCGCTTCGGGTGGATCCCGTTCGGTGGCGGGGTGCACAAGTGCATTGGTCTCCACTTCGGGACCCTGGAGGTCAAGGCCATCCTGCACCAGATGCTGCGCACCTACAGCTGGACGGTCCCCGACGGCTACGAAGTCAGATGGGACAACACCTCACTACCGATTCCCGTCGACGGGTTGCCGATCACCCTGGAGCGCCGATGAGTCAGATCCTTGCGTCCCACCTGGAGCCGACGGAATTTCTCGACTTCGAGCACGAGGACGTCCGCGACTTCACCGCGGCCACGGTCGGTGACGCGAGGACCGACACCGAGAAAGCGAGACGACTGTTCGCCGCCGTCCGCGACCGGGTCTGGTACGACCCCTACACGGTGTCGGCCGACCCTGCGCACTACCGCGCGAGCTTCGTGCTCCAGGCCGGTCGCGCCTACTGCGTCCCGAAAGCCGTGCTGCTCACTGCGGTGTGCCGCGCGGCAGGCATTCCGGCGCGTTTGGGTTTCGCCGATGTCCGCAACCATCTGCAAACCCAGACCCTGCGAACACTCATGGGCGGCACGGACCTGTTCGTTTACCACGGATACAGCAGTCTCCACATCGACGGCAGGTGGCTCAAGGCGACGCCGGCGTTCAACGTCGAGCTGTGTGCTCGTTTCGGTGTTCCTCCGGTGGAGTTCGACGGTGAGCACCACGCACTCATGCACGCCTTCACGGCAGACGGAATCCAGCACATGGAGTACGTCCACGAGCGTGGCCTCTTCGACGACCTGCCCTTGGCCGAGATCCTGAGCGAGCTTCGCCACACCTATGGCTCGATGGTGGATTCCTCCGCGCCTGCGGTTGGCGACGCTTTCACCATCAAGTCGACGAGCCAGATCCAAACTGACGCTTCACCCGGGTCTGCGCACCCACAGGAGGACCGATGAGCCCAACAACCACAGCGACCATGCTTGAGGTGCGCAACCCAGCCGACGGCCGGTTGGTGGAGACCATCTCCGTAGATGATCGTGACGCCGTGACGCGCATCGCTACCGAGCTTCGCCTCGCCCAAGTTACCTGGGCCGAGGATGGTCCACGGCAGCGTTCACAATGGTTGCACCAGTGGCGGGACTGGATCCTTGCTCATACCGACGAGCTCACCGACCTGCTTCAGGCCGAGACCGGCAAGGTGCGTCCTGACGCCCTCGTGGAGACGACCGCGTCCTGCGAATTCATCACCTACTACGCCAACCACGCCGAGGACTTTCTCGCCGACGAAAGGGTCAGGTCCGCGGGACTGCTGAGCCTGCCGAAGCGACTTTCCAAGACCTACCGGCCCCATCCTCTCGTCGGCCTGATCACCCCCTGGAACTTCCCGATCACTCTCTTTCTCATGGACGCAGCTCCCGCGCTGGCTGCCGGGTGCGCGGTCCTGGTGAAGTCCTCGGAAGAGACACCACTGACCTGCGCACGGGTCATCGAAGGCTGGCACGAGATCGGCGCCCCGCCCGTTCTGGCACATGTCACGGGGGCCAGCGACACTGGCTCCGCCGTCGTGGATGCCGCTGACTTCGTCCAGTTCACAGGCTCGACAGTGACAGGGCGTGCGGTCGCACTTCGTTGCGCTGAGCAGTTGAAGCCGGTGAGTCTCGAACTTGGCGGCAAGGATCCAGCAATCGTCCTGGAAGACGCCGACCTCGCCCGTGCGGCCGAGGGCATCGCCTGGGGTGGCTTGTTCAATGCAGGGCAGGTCTGCATTTCCGTCGAGCGCGTCTATGTGGTTGCCCAGGTGTACGAGGAGTTCGTGGCTCGGCTGACCGAGCGCGTGCAGTCGCTGACCCAGGGGGTGGGCGCGCGCGACGATGTCGGTGCCATGGTCACCGCAAGGCAGGTCGAGATCACCGATCGCCACGTCAGCGAGGCGGTAGCGTCCGGCGCGAACGCAGTGGCCGGCGGACGACGAGGCGAGGCCGGGAACTACTACTTGCCCACAGTCCTGATCGATGTCGATCACACGATGGCGTGCATGACCGAAGAGACCTTCGGCCCCACGATCCCCGTGATGCGCGTCGCCGACGAAGACGAAGCCATCCGACTGGCCAACGATTCGCCGTACGGATTGTCGGCCACGGTCTGGACTCGTGACCACGCTCGGGCCCAGCGCATCGCACGACGCCTGGATGCTGGAGCGGTCAACATCAACGACGTCTTCAGCAACCTGTTCGCGATGACGCTGCCGCACAGCGGGTGGAAGTCGTCGGGGACGGGCGCGCGGCTCGGGGGAGCCGACGGGCTCCACAAGTACTGCCGGGTGCAAGCGGTGACCGAGCCGCGATTCCCCGTCTTGACACGAGAACTCACGTGGTACCCGTACTCCGCCCGGCGTACGGCCATCGCCCGAAGAGTGTTGCGCACGGTAGCCGGTCGCGGCTTGCGTCAACGCCTGGGCCTGCACCAGGAGCACATCAGATGACTCGCCCCACACTCTTTCCCGCCAAGACGATCGCGATCACCGGCGGAGCCCGCGGTATCGGTTACCAGACGGCCAAGGAACTGATCGGACGCGGCCACCGCGTCGCCATCGGCGACATCGACGAGGCCCGTGCCAAGGAGGCCGCTGATGAGCTCGGCATCTCCTCCGTCGCCCGACTCGACGTAACCGATCCCGACTCCTTTCGGGCCTTCCTCGACATGGTCGAGACGCAACTCGGTCCCATCGACGTGCTGATCAACAACGCGGGCATCATGCCCACCGGGCACGTGCACGAGGAGGAGGACACCGTGACCCGGCGGCAGGTGGAGATCAACGTCCTTGGCGTGATCTTCGGAACCAAGCTGGCCCTCCAGCGGATGTTGCCGCGGCGCGCCGGGCACATCATCAACACTGCGTCGTTGGCCGGCGAGCTCTCCGTGCCCGGCTTGGCCACCTACTGCGGCACGAAGTTCGCCGTCATCGGGTTCACTGAGGCGGCCCGCCAGGAGTACCGCAAGTCCGGAGTCTGCCTGTCAACCGTTCGGCCCACCTTCACCAACACCGAACTGGTCGCTGGAACGTCCGGGGCGAAGGGTCTGCGTAACGCCGAGCCGCAGGAGATCGCGCGGGCGACGGCCGATCTGATCGAGCAACCCCGTCCGTTCGTACGCGTCACCCGCGTTGCCGGCGGCATGGTCGCAGCAATGAAGTTCGTGCCCGGACGACTTGCCACCGCGCTCGGCTCCGCCCTTGGCACGGACTCGGTATTCCTCGACGACGTCGACATGGGGGCCCGCCAGGCCTACCTGGAGCGAATCCGGAACAGCTAACCCCCGCATCTCTGAACCAACCGGCAAATACGAGAAGGACGTCCCGTGCCCCGAAGAACCCTGATCCAGAACTACCCCCACCGAATGGGAGGGCACTGCGGTTCGGGTGCGATGCGCGACCTGCTGCACTGGAACGGCTTGGGATGGGACGGACCGCCCGATGAGGGTCTGGTGTTCGCGCTCGGCGGCGCCCTGGGGCTGTCCTACCTCCGATCGACCGACCTCTTTCCCCCGCTGTATCTGGTCGGGCGCGGCGCCGAGTTCGAAGTAGATCTACCGCTACGTCTGGGTGGGCAGGTGCAGGTCCTCACCACCGATGATCCCGAGGAGGGGTGGTCGTGGGTCCGAGACGAGCTCGACGCCGGACGACCCAGCCTTGTGTGGGGCGACATCGCGGAACTGCCGTACCTGCGGGTCCAACTGCAGATGAGCCGCCACGACATCGTGGTGATCGGCTACGACGAGGAGAGGGAGCTCGCCTTCGTCGTGGACAACGACCGCGCAGACGTCCAGGAAGTTCCGCTCGAAGCGTTGGCCCGGGCACGGTCCTCCACGGCGTTCCCGCAACCCACCCGCCATTGCACTTACCGCATCACCTGGCCCCGCTCGCTTCCCGCCCTCGAGGAAGTCGCCGCAGGGGCGTTCAGGCAATCCGCCGCCAACATGCGTGAACCATCGCCCCACAGCATCGCCGATCCGACGACGGCGGCCCTCGGTACTGAAGGCCTGGAGGCCGTTGATCTGTTCGCCGCAGACGTCGCGACCTGGGCAGAACTCCCGGACGACGAACTCGGAATACTTCTGTTCAGCGTTGGCGCGTTCATTGAAAAGGCAGGAACCGGCGGCGGTCTGTTCCGCCGTCTGGTCGCCGACGGCTGCGCAGAGGTCGCACGGCTGACCGGCGACGCCGCGACCACAGACCTTGCGACCAAAGCCGCCCGCTGTGCGCAGACCTGGACCGACGCCGCGCGCGCCGCGGCCAAACGCGACGCCGAACCACGCTCTCGGATCGAGCAACTGGTCCTGATCGCTGGTCGTCTACCAGAGCTGGAGTTGCATCTGGTCGAGTCCTTGGAGGCTGCTGCCAGGTCGTTGGCTGGTGATCACTGATCGACTCCTGCCGTCACGATGACCGATCGCATCAAGAGCGATATCAAGTCCGTGGAGAAGAAAGAGCGACGCACATGGCGACACTGGGGGACCACGACTACGACTACGCATCTGTTGTCCGGCACGAAGAGCTCGACTACCGCGATGGGGGTCTGATCGCTGGATGGGCGGCGCATCTCGCCGGTCAGGTCACTGTGGAGGTCGGCCAGGTGCTGCCGCCACATTCCCCGCACTGCGCGGGGTGCGGGCCAGACAATTCCGCCGGTCTGCACCTTCGCGCGGTTCGCACCGCCTCAGGCGTTGAAGCGGTGCACTCGTTCGACGAGGCCCAGGTCGGCGCTCCCGGCATCGCTCACGGTGGAGCTGTGGCCCTCGCCTTCGACGACCTTTTCGGCTTCTCGCTCTACACCGTCGGAGCACTGGCTGTCACGCGCAGTCTCACCGTCGAATATCACGCGCCGTTCCTACTGCACCATCCCTACACATTCCGGGTACAGGTCACGAATCGCACAGGACGCCGGCTCCTGCTGCACGCTGAGGCGTCTGATGCAACCGGCAAGAAGACCGGATCAGCCGACGCCACCTTCGTGGTGGTCGATCCCGGTCACTTCGCCGCCGGCGCCGAACAAGAGCAGAGCCAAGGACAATGACCTCCGCAGATGCGCGACGTGCGCGGCGCGTGGTTCGCAGGGCCCGGGCAATCATCCTGTGACGTCTCCTGGAGGGCACACGGACTGGGGCGTTGCCTGGTGGGTGGCCGTCGTGATCTGCAAGCCGGTTCTGATTCTGGTGCGCCGGCGCGACTGGCGTGGAGTCGAGCGGATACCCGCACGCGGCCCAGCCGTACTCGCCGCGAACCACATCTCCAAACTGGACCCGTTACTCGTCGCCGAGATGGTCCTCGCCAACGGAAGGATCCCGGCGCTTCTTGCGAAGAGCAGCCTGTTCGAAGAAAAGATCGTAGGGAGGTGGTTCCGTGCGGCCGGACATGTGGAGGTGGATCGATCTCATGGTGCCGACGGATTCGGCGCCGCCCTGACGGCACTTCGCAGCGGTGCACTGCTCGTGGTCTATCCCGAAGGAACGATCACCAAGGACCCTGACGGCGGCTTGATGGAACTCAAGACAGGCGCTGTGCGGCTGGCAATCGAATCAGGAGCGCCGCTCATTCCCGTTGCCCAACGAGGCGCCGAAGAGATCCTGCCGGCCTACAGCCGCCGCCCGAAACTGTTCAAACGGCCCACCGTCACCATCGACATTGGTCCGCCGCTTGACCTGACCGATCTCAGGCAGCTCGGGCCCGGTCCCGAAGCGGCGATCGCCGGTACGCGCCGACTTGCCGACGCTCTGGCTCAGATGCTGGATCAACTGGCAGAGCGACACGGCGCGAGCGACCAATCCTCACGCTGCCGGTCATGAGCAACGTCCTCGTGACAGCCCGGTGAAGAATAGACGGGATTGGTGGCGAGATCTCCGCGTCCGAAATGGCGATGGCCCCGAGAAGTCCTGGGGCCATCGGCGACTGAATGTGAGTCACTCGATCAGTTCTGGACCTGATGTCGTCGTAGATGTGGAAACTGCCGGCCAGCACCGCCACTCACGATGATGCGCAAGCCGCGGGGAGCCCATTCGGGCCGATCTGGTGGACGCCGACTCCCGGCTCGTCCCCGAGCAGCCAGGACAACGAACGTCCTCTGAACTCAAGGAAGTGCGCAAAGACCAGTTGAGAGCGCTGGCATGATCGTGCGGGTCGCGCTCGGCGAAGGCGGCCAAGCGAAACGCAACGCCTACACAACCCACGCTGTTCGCAGCCCAGGGGACTGCTGATAGAAGACGGTGCGGGGTCCCAACATCTTCGGCATCCGCTAGATCGATTCTCATCGTCGAGGATCGACTGGGTCAACGTAAATCGACGCCAAGACGACCTCCGGTGCTGTCGTCGATCGGCATGCGCGGCAGCTCTACATAGCTTCTGCCGCGGCGCCCGCGCAGCCCGCGAACCGTCGGCCCTGTGCCTCCGGGAACGTCCCGCTTGGTGGTCGTCTGCCCCTGCAGTCGCACCTTGTGCGACCCCGAGGACATCACTGAGTACATCTCATTGCTGCATTCAGCTGTGAGCCCCAATGACGATTGTTGACGGACGCTGGCGAGTCCCAAAACCCGATCCCCACCAGGTGATTGGAAGGCTCGAAACCGGGCGGCACGCATGCTACGAAGGTTCGTAGATGGTCCGTCCCCCGGGGGGACGGACCGGTGTCATTTCAGGGGTCTTTGACGAGACGTGACGGGCGGTGACGAGGACATCATGCACGGTGGGGTGAAGTTCTACCGCGGCTCGGCAGCCGCCGCACGCTCCTATGTCGAGGCCGACCACTCACGTGGCGATGACTACTACCTCGCCGAGGGAAGCGGCGTTGCCGAGCACTACGCCGTCAACGTGAGCGGCGACGGAACTGTCATCGATCGGCGTCCCGATCTCGACGGCCCGACGTACGAAAAGTGGGTGGCCGGGTACGACGTGTCCACCGGTCAGCCGAAGGGCCGGTTGCGCGATGACGATCGCGCGTTGAGGTTCGTCGAGGTGGTCGTCAATGGACCCAAGACCTGGTCGCTCGCGGCCGCACTCCATCCGGATCTCGCTGCTGCTTACGAAGCGGCACAGACCCGCGCGGCCGAGGAGGTCATCGGGTGGGTTGCCCAGCACGCAACCACACGCGTCGGTCCGCGCGGACGCCAGGTCCAGGTACCCGTCGAGAAGATCGAGGCCGCGGTCGTGCGGCACTACACATCGCGTGCCGGTGACCCGCACCGTCACCTGCACGTTCAGATAAACGCGCGCGTGCACGCGGCAGGTGCATGGCGTGGCTTGCACTCCGTCGGAGTTGTTGACTCCATCGAGGCGCTCAATGGCATCGGTCACGCCGCCGTGATGTGCGACCCCGAGTTCCGCACCGCGCTCGCCGAACATGGCTACACGCTCGACGACTCCGGCGAGATTCAGCAGCTCGCGCCGTACGCCGGTCGGTTCAGCCAACGAACCTCGCAGATCAACCGCAACGTCGACCGCTACGAAGCCGCATGGCGCACCGAGCACCCCGGCGAGGAGCCGGGGCCGAAGCTGCGACAGTCGTGGGATCGTCGCGCGTGGGCTGATGCACGTCCCGACAAGGTTGTACCGGCCGACGGCGTCGACCTTGTCACTCGGTGGAACGTCGAGCTGCACGACCTCGGCTTCCGTCTACCGATAGAACCCGTCGAGGTTCGAGCGACGACTATCGGTCGGTTGCGTCGCGACGCTGCCGTTGATCTCGTCCTCACCCGGCTCGGAGCGAAACGCTCGGCCTGGAACGCCGCCGACATTCGCGGCGAAGTCGAGAAACTGATCCCCGCGGTCGGCATCATCGCCGACCGAGCCGCACGCACGGAGCTGGCCGAAGACCTCACCGCACGCGCGGTCGCCTGCTGCCGGCCGTTGCGCGAACGCGGTGACGTGCCGGACCACATCAGGAACCTCACCTCCGACCGGGTACTCGACGTCGAAGCGAAACTCATCGACGCCATCGCAACGCGCGTACTGCAACCGGTCCAACGTCCGGGCCGGATCACGAACAGCGACCACCTCGATGCCGCGCAACGGGCGGTCGTCGCGGCACTTGCCGGCGACGCCGGCCTCCTCGTCATTGAGGGTGCGGCCGGCACCGGAAAGACCACCACCCTCGCCGCCGCCCGCGCTGCCCTCGATGCGCAGTACCGCCGACTTCTTGTCGTCACACCGACCCTCAAAGCAGCACAGGCTGCGCGACAGCAGGTCGGCACCGATGCGTTCTCCGCGGCTTGGCTCATCCACCAAAATGGTTTCCGATGGGACCAGGACGGCCACTGGTCACGCATCAACCTCGCCCGCGAACAGATCAACGTCGCCGCACGGCTGTCACCCGGCGACGTCCTGCTCATCGACGAAGCCGGGATGCTCGACCAGGACACTGCCCGCGCACTGTTTGCGATCGCCGACCGCGCCTGCGCGACTGTTGCGCTTCTCGGGGACCGCCACCAACTGCCCGCCGTCGGTCGCGGCGGGCTACTCGACATCGCCGCACGCTGGACACCACCAACCGCACATCTCGAGCTCGAGTCCGTGCATCGATTCGTCGATCCGGAGTACGCCGACCTCAGCCTGAAGATGCGCGAAGGCGACCACCCAGCCGACGTCTTCGACGCCCTCCTCGAGCGCGGACTCATCAGCGTTCACGCCACCGATGTCGAACGCACCGCCGCCCTCGCGGACATCGGCGCCGCAAGCGAGGACCTGATCATCGCCGACACCCGCGAACAGGTCGGCGCGCTCAACGCCGCCATCCGCGACCACCGCCAGCCCCGTGATGAGCGGAACGGTGAGCCCGTCACCCGCAGTGGTGAGCGGATCGGCCTCGGTGACCGTGTCGCGACGCGTCGCAATGACCGCGAGCTCGGCGTCGCCAACCGCGACGTGTGGACCGTCGCCGGTATCGGCGACGACGGGAGCCTGCTGGTCACCGGTCGCGCCGGTCAACGAGAACTGCCCGCCGCCTACGCCGACCGGCACGTCGAACTGGCCTTCGCCTCGACCGTCTACGGCGCCCAGGGCGAGACCGTCGACTCCGCCCACCTCGTCGTGGGCGAGACCACCGGAGCAGCATCTGCGTACGTCGCCATGACCCGCGGCCGCCACAGCAACGTCGCCCACATGGTCGCCGATTCTGTCGAGGACGCCCGCGAGCAATGGGCGGGCGTGTTCAGTCGCAATCGAGCCGACCTCGGCCCAGGACACGCAGCGACCCGCGTCGACGAGGACATCGAGCGCTACGGCACACGGGCGCTGGCGCATTCCGAATCACTGCAGGCCGCCGCCCTGACCGACGGACTGGCCGAGCGCCCGCGGCGGCTTGAAGAGCGGCAACCCCTGAGCACCCCTCCGCGGGGGCAGGGAATCGGTCGTTGACCAAGTCCCATCGTTCAGGTGATCGCTCGCGGGACCTGAGACGACTTAGGTGACCAAGGAGCAGCCGGTCTCGACACGAGCGGTCAGCGGACGTCCGACCCACACGAGGGGCGGTGCTTCTCAACCAGAGTCGCCGAACCCGTCGGCGGCCAGCAACGAAAGGCGACGTGATGGTGACACCCATCGGGATCCCCGAGGACTGGGACGACAACGGCCTGATCCTGTTCGAGGAGTTCTGCGAACTCATCCGCACACCGCAACGCACCGTCCGTGACTGGCGTCGCCGTGGCATCGGCCCGCGATGGACGCGCTTTCAGGGCGTTGGCCGGCTCTACGTGACGGTCGCGGAGGCCCGTTGCTTCCTGGCCTCCGCCAAGGTCACCCAGGTCGAGGTGCGTTCCGATGGCTGAGCGACGAGCCATCGCGGTCTACGTGAGCCTCGAGGAGGCGGCCGAGTCCATGTCGGTCTCGGTCAGGACGATCCGGCGCTGGATCGCAGCCGGCACGCTTCCGGCGTACCGCTGCGGAAAGCGGGCCATCCGGATCAAGCTCGACGACCTAGAAGCCACTCCGCAAAAGATGCCCACAGCGCAACTCTGAGTGCCGCTGACGAGGTGCGCGCGCCGAATCCTTGTTGCACGTATGTTGCACGAAAAGCAGAACAGAGGCCCCAAAAGGGCCTCTGACCTGCGGCTTTACTGGTGGGCGATACTGGGTTTGAACCAGTGACCTCTTCCGTGTCAAGGAAGCGCGCTACCGCTGCGCCAATCGCCCGAGGTGGTGCTGTGGAGTTGTGTGGTGGAGGTGGGTACGGGATTTGAACCCGTGTACACGGATTTGCAGTCCGTTGCCTCGCCTCTCGGCCAACCCACCGCGGAGGCCTGCCCAGGACAATCACGCTGGACTGACCTGGTCAGCCAGGGGCCTGACCTCTCCGAGCGGACAACGAGACTCGAACTCGCGACCTCAACCTTGGCAAGGTTGCGCTCTACCAACTGAGCTATGTCCGCATCGCACCGCTTTGCCGCCGTTTCCGGCCGCTCTGTGGTGCGGTTGAGAACATTAGCCGATCCGGTGAACGGCGCCAAAATGGGGGTCCACTTGGGCATGTCGGGGGCCTCTAGGGTGGGCGTCATGCGTGTGTGGATCAACGGTGAGCTGCTGCCCGACGCGAGCGCTCCCGCGGTGCCAGTGACCGATCACGGCCTGACGGTGGGCGACGCCGTCTTCGAGGCGGTCAAGGTCGTCGACGGTCAACCGTTCGCGTTGCAGCGTCACCTCGACCGGCTCGCCCGGTCCGCGGCAGGGCTGGGTCTGATCGGTCTCGACCTCGACGCCGTACGACGAGGAGTGCTCGCCGTGCTCGAGAGCGACGCGATGCCGCTGGGGCGTCTGCGCATCACCGTGACCGGCGGCAATGCGCCGCTGGGCAGTGGCCGTGGGGACGAGCCGTTGACCCACATCGTGGTGGCGGCGCCGATGGAGCCGGCCGCCCCCACCACCAGCGCCGTCACGGTCGGCTGGCCGCGCAACGAGCGCGGGCCGCTGGCTGGTCTGAAGACCACGTCCTATGCGGAGAACGTCGTCGCCCTGGCCGCGGCGCGGCAGGCCGGCGCCACCGAGGCGATCTTCGCGAACCTGGCCGGTCACCTGTGCGAGGGCACCGGCACCAACGTCTTCTACGTCATCGACGGAGAGCTACGGACCCCGACGTTGGCGAGCGGCTGCCTCGCGGGCGTCACCCGCGACCTCGTCCTGGACTGGTTCGGTGGAGTCGAGGTGGACGAGCCGATCGAGGTGGCGCAGGCGGCAGACGAGGTCTTCCTCGTCTCCACGACCCGGGACGTGCAGGGCGTGCACCGCTGGGACGATCGCGAGCTGGTCGCCCCCGGGCCGGTGACCACGGCCGCCGCTCAGGCCTGGCGCGACAACGAGCACTCGCTCATCGGTTTCGACCGCTGAGATCGCCGGGGTCGGCAGGGTCGGCGGGGTCGGCGGGGTCGCCGACGACGCTCAGGTCGACGCCCTCGCCGAGCCGGTAGGGGCTCGTGGCGAGCAGCGCACCGAGGGCGCGGCGCATCCGAGAGATCTCGGCCCGCACCGTGACCTGGTGTTCCCCATCGCCGTACAGCCGGTGGCTGAGCACGCTCGCCGTCAGACCTCCGCGTCCGGCGGCTCCCAGCGCGGTGAGGATCTCGGCGTGCCGGGGCGACAGGGCCACCCGCCAGGGGGCATCGCCACCGCGGACCTCCAGCGTCGCCGGCGACGTCGACAGATCGAGGGTCGCCCGCAGACTCGCGGCGCTGGTTCGCGGCCGGATCAGCCAGCCGCCCCGCAGCCGCTCGGGCAAGCAGAGCCCGAGTCCCGGGACAGCGAGGGCACGGTCGGCACGGGGCGCCTCGACTCGGTCGCGCACGGCCACTCCCTGATGGGCCGCGACCCAGCCGTGGTCGTCCACGACCAGCAGCGGACCGTTGGCCCCGGACAGCAGCGGCTCGGCGGAACGCCGAAGCTGCTCGAGTCGCTCCCCGTGGTGGCGCCACAGCCGCGCTTCGGCCAGACGCACGGACGCGGTCACGAGCGCCTCGATCGCGGGATGGAGCGTCAGGGCGGGACCGCTGACGTCGACGATCCCGAGGAGCGAGCCGTCGACCGGATCGTGGATGGGGGAGGCCGTGCAGTACCAGGGCACCTGGGCGCGCTCGAAGTGCTCGGCGGAGAACAGCTGGACCGGGGCGCCCTCCTCGAGCGCGGTGCCGATCGCGTTCGTGCCGACGGCTCCCTCAGTCCACAGCGCGCCCTCGGCAAAGCCGAGGCCGTCCGCCTGACGCTTCACCCGCGGCGATCCGCTGCGCCACAACACGATGCCGTCGGCGTCCGTCACGACGACCAGGTAGTTGGAGGCGTCGGCGGCACTGAGCAGGAGCTCGCGGATCTCGTCGATCACCAACGACAGGCGGGAGGTACGACGCCGCTCGTCCACCTCGCCCGGCAGCAACGGGTCGCGCCCGTTGCGCCCGTCGGGATCCACGCCCATCCCGATCACCCGCGACCACGACCGCGACACGACGGCCCGCGGACGCTCCGGCGGCGCGGTGCCGGCGAGCACCGCGTCGTGGATCCGCACCAGGTCGCGGGCCCGCAGCGCGAGGTCGTGCGTGGCCATGACTCCACGATAGGCACGTCGATGTGACCGGGGCCACATGCAACACCGTGCAACGGTTCCCGCCTCGTACTGCCGGGAGGTCGACTTCGTGGCATGACCCAGCTCGATGAACGGCCCGTCCGGACGGCCGCCACCACCGCAACTGCAGACCCCGCCACCGCCTGGTTCGCCGCCTTCGAGGACGCCCTCGCCGCCCGTGACGTCACCCGTGCCGCCGGACTGTTCGCCGCGACCAGCTTCTGGCGCGACCTGATCGCCTTCTCCTGGAACCTCACCACCGTCGAGAACCCCGACGGCGTCACCGGCCTGCTCGAGGCCACCCTCGACCGCGTCGACCCGAGCGGCTTCCGCCTCACCGAGCCCGCCGCCACCGCCGACGGCGTGACGACGGCCTGGTTCGAGTTCGAGACCGCCATCGGCCGGGGCCGCGGACTGGCGCGGATCATCGATCCTGGTGACGGAGACGGCCCGAAGGCATGGACCTTCCTCACGACGCTGTACGAGCTGAAGGGCCACGAGGAGCCCCGCGGCGTACGACGCCCGATGGGTGCCGAGCACGGGGCGACCCGGGAGCGGGTGACCTGGCTGGAGCGCCGCGAGGCCGAGGACGCCGCGCTCGGGGTCGACACCCAGCCCTACGTCCTGGTCGTGGGCGGCGGACAAGGCGGCATCGCCCTCGGCGCCCGGCTGCGCCAGCTCGGCGTACCAGCGCTCGTCATCGACAAGCACCCGCGACCGGGGGACCAGTGGCGCAACCGCTACAAGTCGCTCTGCCTGCACGACCCCGTCTGGTACGACCACCTGCCGTACCTGAAGTTCCCCGACAACTGGCCGGTCTTCGCGCCGAAGGACAAGGTCGGGGACTGGCTGGAGTTCTACACCCGCGTGATGGAGGTGCCGTACTGGTCCAACACCGTCGCGACGAAGGCCGCCTACGACGACGAGGCAGGGCAGTGGACGGTCCACCTCGAGCGTGAGGGCAAGCCGCTGGTGCTGAAGCCGACGCACCTCGTGATGGCGACCGGGATGTCCGGCAAGGCCAACATCCCGACCCTGCCCGGTCAGGACGTGTTCCAGGGCGAGCAGCACCACTCGTCGCAACACCCAGGACCGGACGCCTACGCGGGCAAGAAGGTCGTGGTCATCGGCAGCAACAACTCCGCCTTCGACATCTGCGGGGCGCTCTGGGAGACGGGCGCCGACGTGACCATGGTGCAGCGATCGTCCACGCACATCGTCAAGAGCGACACGTTGATGGACATCGGCCTCGGCGACCTCTACTCCGAGCGTGCGCTCGAGGCGGGTGTGACGACGGAGAAGGCCGACCTGATCTTCGCGTCGCTGCCCTACAGGATCATGCACGAGTTCCAGATCCCGCTCTACGACCGGATGCGTGAGCGCGATCAGGACTTCTACGACCGGATGGAGGCCGCTGGCTTCGACCTGGACTGGGGCGACGACGGCTCGGGCCTGTTCATGAAGTACCTGCGTCGCGGTTCGGGCTACTACATCGACGTCGGTGCAGCCGAGCTCGTGGCGAGCGGTGACGTGAAGCTGGCCAAGGGGCAGGTGGACCGCCTGACCGAGACGTCGGTCGTGCTGGCCGACGGAACCGAGCTGCCCGCCGACCTCGTCGTCTACGCAACCGGCTACGGCTCGATGAACGGCTGGGCCGCCGACCTGATCAGCCAGCAGGTCGCCGACCGGGTCGGCAAGGTCTGGGGCCTGGGCTCGGGCACGACCAAGGACCCCGGTCCCTGGGAGGGCGAGCAGCGGAACATGTGGAAGCCGACCCAGCAGGAGAACCTCTGGTTCCACGGCGGCAACCTGCACCAGTCGCGCCACTCCTCGCTCTACCTCGCGCTGCAGCTCAAGGCGCGGCACGCCGGCATCGAGACGCCGGTCCACCGGCTCCAGGAGGTGCACCACCTCGGCTGAGCCTCCCGATGAGAGCCGCGGTCCGGAGATGCGTTAGAGTCTCCGACCGCGGTTCATGTCGATCCGCATCCGGGCGATTGGCGCAGTGGTAGCGCGCTTCGTTCACACCGAAGAGGTCACTGGTTCGAACCCAGTATCGCCCACCGAAGAACCCGCAGGTCAGGGCCGGAATCCCGGCCCTGACCTGCGGGGATCGTGCGGTAGACGTGCGGAATGGACCTGGCTCCCGATCGAAGGAGTCCAGATGCCCGACACACTGAGCACGACCATCACCTGCCCGTCCTGGTGCCAGCACGCCAGCGACCCCGCCGTGCACGACATCGACATCGACGCGACCACCGGCGCCCCGCTCGTCGACCACACGATCGAGCTCGGTGAGCACGTGTGGGGCGCCGCCCGGCACGAGATCCTCGCCGGCCGGATGGACCCGCCGATCGTGCAGATCAGCCCCGACGTCGCGGCGTACGAGCCGGGCGCCCCGGAGACACCTCGGGACCTCCGCGGGCTTGCGGAGTCACTCCTGCGGGCGGCCAGCTGGCTTGAGGAGCATGCGAGTCAGGATGGTCGCGAGGGAGTGGACGTGAACGAGTAGCTCGGCGAGGACCTCGCCCGGGTGGAGCGGCCCGACCCCTGCAGCGTCGGGGTCGGGCCGCTCTGCTTCGTGGGCGGTCATGCAGAGCGTGGTGATGTAGTCGCGGCATGCGGTGAGCTCGGTGAGTGCAGCACGCCGTTCCTCGGGGCTCAAAGAGGACCACCCCACCGGCTGAACGCGCGCCCGCCGCTCCTGAAGTACGCCGATGCGTCCTGGACGATTTGCTCGCCGCGGCTGATACGGCCGAGATTGTCGGCCGACAGGTGGAGCGACACCTCGAGCTTTTCCGGGAACTCGACACGGGTCGCACGCTGCCAGTGCACTGCGTCAGCCCCGAGCTGTGGCTGTCCGAACCCCTTCACCAACGACGACGCCATGATCTGCCCGGTGCGGTGCACGTAGGTGTCGTTCGCCTTGAGCTGCATCGTCAGCCCGCCGGTGATGTCGTCCGCGATGTCGCGGAACTCCTGCGACGGCGACCGGATCCCGAGCGCGGTCTTCACCGCCTTGACGAGCCGGTTCGCCAGCCGGATCGCCGCCCGGTCGAGCTTCGCGGCCTCCGACTCGAGCCCCGCCACGATGCCCTGCTGCGCCGCCACCCCAGCGCCGTAGTAGCGGTCCGCCATGTTCTTCGACAGCGACTGTCCCGTGGCCGCCAGCCGGTCGGCGTACGCGTTGAGCTGCGCGATCGCCGTGTCCCCACCGGACGCGATCGCCTCCGCCGTCGCCAACGCCGCCGCCGGACCAGCCGCGAGCATCTGCTGGATCTGCGACTCCGACAGCCCGTCGTCGGCCAGCTGCTCCATCAGGACCGTGAACCGCTCCGCGTCGATCACCGCAGAGTCCGCCTGACTGAGCAGCGCCGACAGCGACACCGTCCCGTCGTCGAGCCGCCCCATCTGCGTGACGTCACCAGTCGCCAACACGGCGTCCTTGATCATCGTCGCGTAGCCGGCGTACTCGTCGCGCAGCTCGCGGAGCTTGTCACGCTGCGCCTCGAGCTTGCGGGTGATGCGGTCCTGCGCGCGGCCGTTGTCGTTCAGCGCGCGGAACTCGTTCCGCAGCGACTTGAGGTAGCGGGCCTCTCGGGCGCCCTCGTTCTTCCCGGTGATGTGCTTCCGGATTGCCTTCGTGATCCGCTCGAGGGACCGGTCGATCCCCTCGGCGCCGTCGTCGATCCCGCCCAGCACCGCGCGGATCAGCTTGGCGCCCTCCGTGCGTGCTTTCGGCGCCGTCCGGCGCATCCCTCCCACCAGGCCGTCGCCGAGCATCCGCCCGATGTACTCGGTCTCGCGAGACGGCGAGTTGATGTCGGCCTCGGCGCGGGCTGCCGCGATCGCGTTCCGGACCGCGCTCGTCATGATCGCCGTCAGCGCAGGCCCGGTGCCGGCCATGCCGTTGAGCAGTCCCGTCTTGAGCTGGGTACCGACCTGGGTCGCGCCGGCCGCCGTCGTCTTCGACTCCCGCATGGCCGTGCGGAGGTTCTCGACGTTCGGCTTGAGGTTGGGGTTGGTCTGCTCGATCGCCTTGAGCTTCTTCCCGATGAGCTTCTGCTCACGATCGCTGATGTGCGCGCCTTCTTCGATCGCGGTCTCGAGGCTGGTCAGCCAGCCCTTGAGGGTCACCTTGGTGTCGTCGACCTCGGCCAGTCGGTGACTCACGCGGTTGACGTTCTTCACCGCATCGCCCACGCCGGTGACCTGCAGTAGCGTCTTGATCTGCTTCGGGGTGAGGTTGTACGCCCGCGTCATGCGGCGCACTTCCTGCATGGAGTCCGGGATCCCGACCGTCTGCATGTCGGTGATGACGGCCTTCGGGAAGCCCTTGAACAGGTCCGCGAGGGTCTGGGTGGCGAGTGCGTCGTCTCGGACCTTCTGCGCGTTCGCGTCGATCGTGCCCGACAGGTTGGTCAGCGCCTCCTGGACGGTCCGCGCTTCCTCGCCCAGCAGGCTCTGCGTCGCAACAAAGTTGCCGTAGGCGTCGACCGACACCCCGGTCACGCCGATGTTCGCCTCGATCGCGGCATTCACCCGCGCCAGTGCGCCCTCCTGGCCGAGCATCGCGCTCACCAGGTCCCGCTGCGCGATCCCGAGCGCCTGCGCTGCAGGGATCAGCCCCTCCTTGGACTGCAGGTCCATCAAGGCCTTCTCGCGCGTGACCTTCGTCGCGGCGCCGGTGACCTTATTCAGCGTGTCGGCGTAGTTGCTCCACTCGGTCAGCGATGCCGTCGCCGCGTCGGCGGCCTTGTCGACGCTGCTCGCGAGTCCGACCAGGGCGCCCGCGCCCGCGCCGATCGCCAGGCCGATCGGGCCTGCCAGCGAGAACCCAAGGAGCGCGCCGCCGGCGGTCGTTGTCAGCACCTTCAGCTTGTCGTCGGTCTGCTGCGTCGACTGCATCAGCGCGACCATGCCGCCGACGCCAGCGGCGGTCCGCGCCGCGCCACCGAATCCCACCATCGCCTCCCGGGCCTTGCCCATGACCGTGGTCTGGTAGGACATCGCGGCCCGGTTCTGCGCCAGCCGGGCGGCCAGCCCGCCGGTGGCCGCGGAGGCGCCGAGCATGGCGCCGGAGACGGCGGTCGCGCCGGCGGCGAGCTTCGGTAGGACCAGCGCGGCGATGCCGGCCTGAATGCCGACCTCCTTGACCGGCCCGGGAAGCTCAGAGAACCAGCCCACCGCCTCCTTGACGACGTCGACCGTCGCCTCAAGCGGCGGCAGCGCCCGGTCCTCGAGCTCGCCGGCGAACTCGCGGATCTCGTCCTTGTTGTCCGCGACCCACCCCTGCAGGTCCTGCAGCGCCGGGATCAGGTTGTCCGACGCCCACGCCGTCACGTCGGTCAGGATCGGCAGGAGCAGCTCACCGAACGACGCCTCGAGGTCCTCGACCTGCGCATTGAGCCGCTGCTGCTGACCAGAGAGGGTGTCCGACTCCGACGCGAACTGGCCGGCGCTCTTGCTGGTCTGCTTGAACAGCAGGTCGAGCCGGGCCTGCTGCTCGGCCTGCTTCCGGGCCGACCCCTCGAGCTCGTCGAGCCCCTTCGCCGCCAGCCGCGCGTTCACGTCGGACTGCTTGATGCTGACGCCGTACCGCTCGATCGGGTCAGCCTCACCGCGGAGCAGCGACGACACAGCCTCGATCGCTTCCTTCGTGGTCCCGCCGAACGTCGCGGCCAGGTCAGACGCGCGGCGCGTCAGCTGGTCGGTGAGGTCGGTGACTCGCCGCATCGGCAGCCCGGTCGACGCCAGCGACGCTCCGGTGACGTTCGCGAGCTCGCGATACTCGTTGGCCGACAGACCGACGGCCTTCGACGCCTCCGCGCTCCGCTTGATGACGGTGTCGGCGTACTTCCCGAACACCGACTCGGTCGCGCCGATGGACTGCTGCGCGTCGGACGCGGCCGACACCGACGCCGCGCCGAGCTTGACCAGCGCGGCCGTGCCGACGAGGCCCGCACCGACGATCGCGGCCTTGGCCTTCGACCCGAAGCTGCTGACGTTGCCCTCGGCCTGCTTGAGATCGCTGGTCAGGCGCCGGAAGTCCCCGGTCGCGCGTACGACGATGCTGGGATCCATGAGCTACTCCGTGGTGACGTTGCCGACCGCGAGCGCCTCGGCCTTGACGACGCGTGCGAAGTGGTCGCCGCCTGCCGTGCACGGCTCGCCGGCCGGCGCGTGACACTGCGGGCAAGGGATGCTGGTCGCGTTCATCGGCGGCGCCTCCGCGATGTCGACACCGGTGCCGGCGTCGGGGATGAGTCCGGCGCCAACGCGTGCAACTGGCGCCGGTGGTGAGCCAGGGACAGGGCCCGCAGCCGTGTCGGGTCGACGTCCCGTAGCGCGGCCGCAGCCCTGGCGAAGTTCAGACGCTGCGCCCGGTCGGTGGTCGACATCGCGAGATCCTCGAGCGCACGGACGGCGCCGGCCCCATGCTCCTCGACGTGCACCCGGACCAGAGCCACGGTCGTCGCGATGTCAGACGGCGTGCCGGTCACCGCACGATGCATCACCGGGCCGGCCACACCGAGATCGCTCGCGAGCTCGAGCGTCCGCAGCATCGCCTCGCTGTTGTCCACGATCCGCCGCCCGGTCTGCGCGTGCCGCCGCTCCTCAGCCATGCGCAGCAGGGCATCCCGCGCCTTGACGACGTCGAGGTACGACGACGCCCTGGTGATCCCGGCGTAGGGGTCCGCTCCGGCGGTGGTCTCCACGACGATCGGCATGTCACGCTCCGATGCCCGTCACGGTCTGCAGGCCCGCCGCGTCCCGGACCTCGAAGTAGAACGGCCGCGCGACTGCCGCCGTCTTCCCGAACGACCGCGGCGCCTCGACCTCCTGGCGCTCGTAGCCGTCGACAATGAACCGCACCGCGCCGTACCCAACGTACGTCGCCGTCCCCGCCGCCTGCCCGGCCGACACCAGCACCTGCGGGTGTGGACCGTCGAAGAACGTCGACGCCACCGCCCGCCGCACCGCCGGCCAGTCGACCGCGTTCACGACGAGGGCCTGCACCGGACCCCGGACGCCGGCGGCGCCCTCAGCCTCGTCGAGCGCGGCGCCCAGGTCCGCACCGGCGGCCCGGGTGCCGCCGGCGGCGGTCACCATCGCCGCGGCCACGAACGTCTCCGCCGCCAGGTCGACGTCGTCCAGCACCAGCTGGTCGAGCAGCGCGTTCCCGGTCGGCCCGATCCAGTCGGCCAGCTGCCGCGACACGTCGAACCCGAGGATCGACCAGTGTCGCGCCTCGCCCGCCGCGACGTCGACGATCGCCCACCCGTCCGTGTCCGGCGTCAGCGGCAGCGTCGGGTCGATGCCGGCGAACGGGCCGGCCGTCGTGAACCCCGGCAGGATCGGGGTCGTGCCCTTCAGGTCGCCGGTCTGCCACGGACGCGCGAACCCACGAACCAGCGGGACCGGGCCGTAACCGGTCAGACCGTCGTTCAGCACGTGCGTCGGGAGCAGCCCCGGGAAGTCGGCCAGGTCGCGGTACTCGGCGAGCGCGTGCAACGGATCCCGCGCACCCTCGCCGCCGTCGAGCATCTGCATCACCCGAGCGCCACGCAGCACCAGCTCGCCGGCACGGATCGCGTCACGGATGTCGGACGCCGTCTCGGCCGCCGTGTGGGCGTGGGACGCCCGAACCGACGCCGACGCGGACGGATCCAGCACGCTCCGCACCTGGCTCCGCAGGTGATCCATCAGACCGGTCATCGCCCCAACCTCTCCGCCGCTTCCACGACGTCCTCCGCTGTCCACAGGAGCCGCCCGCCGCACCGACCGATGGGCTCAAGTCCCCTGGTCGTCACCCACCCCCGAGCCGTTGACTCAGAGACGCCGGCGCGGCGAGCTGCCTCTCTCAGACTGAGCAACTCACGAGGCTCCGCGCCAGAAACTCGCGCACCGCGCGCCTGCAGTGCGCGGATTCTCCCCAGCACCGAAATAGCCGCCGTGGTGTCGAGGCGATGCGCGGTCGCCTCCTGCACCCCGATCCGCAGCACCCGCTCGAGCGCCGCCAGGTCGGGGAGAGAGAGACTCGGCGCGAGTGGCGCCGGCTCCCGGCCGAGGCCGGAGCCAAAACGGTCTGGGTCTTGCCCGATTCCGCGCACGGGGCGATCTCGGCGGGTCACCGGTCCTCCCGGCTGCCGCGCTCCCATGCGTGCTTGTGGGCCCAGTGCATGGCGTCAGCGAGCTGCGATCGGTGGGCGGCCTGTGCTGGGTAGATGTCGAGGTCGTGGCGCTCGGCGTAGAGCTCGAGGAGCTCGAGGCTGACGGCGCCAGGTTCGTCGGGCGTAGGTATGCCGTGGTCGGTGGCCCATGCGAGGACGTCGGTTCGGGTGGTGCGGAGCGCGCGCAGTTTGCGCTCGATGACTCGGCGTACGGCGTCGTTGGCCGTGTCGTCGTCCAGCCAGTCCGGGTAGTCGATGTGGCTGGGTGGGGTGGGAGTGGGTGGCGGTGTCTGTCGGCCGATGGTCTGGGCGCGGCGTGGGTCGACGCCGAGCTGGCGGCCTATCGCTGCCCAGGTGAAGCCCTCTGCTCGCAGCTCGGCGACGAGGGGACGGAGCTGCTCGTTCTCTCGGCGTCGGCGGGTGCTGGGTTTCATGCGGTTGCCCGCCTGTCGCATCCGCTCACACACTCGCCGTCGATCGTCGTCCGGCCGTGGCAGTGGACGCACCTGGTGACGGTGTCTACGTCTGGTGATTTGGTTCCTTCTGTGACTTCCTCAGGTGGTTCCTCACCTTCTTCCTCCTCTTGGGGGAGGTCACTGAGCGTCCCCCCGGGGGGTCGGTGAGTGACCGGGGTGGGGGGTCGCTCAGCGTCGGGGGTGGGGGGTCGGTGAGTGACCGGGGTGTCAGCATTCGGGGGGTCGCTGAGCGTCCCCTCTCGGGGGGTCGCTGAGCGTCCCCCCAGCACGAGGTTCAGGGCGTAGGTCGATGTCCTGCGTGTGGGGTCGTTGCGGAGGGTGATCGCCTTCTCTTTCGTCAGCGCGCGGACGGCCCGCTTGGTCGCCTGCTCGGCCGCCGTGGAGCCGACGTCGGAGCGGCGCAGTGCCTCCTCCTGCAGCGCGCGGTGGCCGGCGAAGTAGAGCGGGGGATCGTCCTTGTCCTTCGCCACGAGGGCCATGTAGACGAGGACGCGGAACGGCAGGCCGTCGAGGTGTCCCCACAGGTGGTAGACGGCCTTGACGTTGGCGGCGCCCATCAGAGCTCCCGCAGCATGCGCTCGAGGGCGTAGCCGTCCATGTCGCGCAGCCTGTTCCGGGCCGCGCCCATGAAGTAGACGAACCGGCGGCTGGTCGGGACGTGGTCGGCGTCCAGGGCGATCCGCGCGGCGTCGACCATGGCGCTGCGGGGGAGGCCTGCGTTCAGGAGCCCCCGCAGCGATCGCCGCCAGTTCGACGGCGCGCTGAGCGTCCAGACCTGGTCGAACGCGTCGTAGTAGGCGTCGATGGTGGCCTGCCGGCGGACGATCATGTTCTTCGCGGCGGTGATCGCTTCGAGCGCGCTGACGTCGTCGATGGGGTCGTGTCCGCAGTGGGGACAGGGCTGGTCGGTCGCGTCTACGCTGTCGGTTGGTGGCAGTACCTGGCGGTCCTCGACCTCGGCATGGTCGGGGGCCGCGCCGCTGTCCGGGCCGGTCACTTCCCGGCCTCCGCGGCCGGGATGGGGCGAAGCAGCTCGTTGTCGATCTGCGCCAGGTCGACGCGAATTGGCGCCTTCTGACTTCGGCCGACACGGAACGCGTCGAGCTCGCCAGCAGCGATGCGTCGGCGGATGGTGAGAACGTTGACACCGAGGTAGTTGGCGGCCTCGTCGAGGCTGACCAGACGGCGCTGGCCGGGTGAGGTGCTCATCGGGTACGGCTCCGCTGCCGCTCCGCCCAGACGGATCAGCTTCGTGACGCTTGCGCGTGGGCGGCCTTCGAGGTTGTGCCCCAACCCATGAACTTTGAGTGGTCAGAATCTATCAGGATCAGACACCAATGATCCGCTCGCCCGCGTCGGCGCGTCGGTGGAGCGTCGCGACTCTCCACCGGATGTTGGTCCTTCGGCAGCGCGGGCACTCGAACGTCACGCGCGGCTCGCCGTCAACGGTGGAGCGGTCGACGATCGCGTGGCGCCGCACCGAGAACGCCCAGCCGCGGCCGTCGACGTGGCCGATTCGGGCCAGGAGCCGGTCACACCGATCACAGACGATCTTGGCGTCGAGGACCTTCACGAGCTGGCGCCTGTGGCGAGCGCGGACAGGGCCTCGGCGATCGCTCGGTCTCGGTCCTGCGCGGCGTGCTGGTAGCGCATCGCGGCGCCGGGGGTGGAGTGGCCGAGTCGACCCATGAGCTCGGCGAGCGTGGCGCCCGTCTGCGCGGCGAGCACCGCGCCGGTGTGCCTGAGGTCGTGGAATCGGAGATCGGGGCGCCCAGCGGCCGCGCGGGCACCGTAAAACCCGCTTCCCGACCGCTGCTTGGTCGGCGCGCGACCGTACAGCGTCGAGGGTGCGAGCTGCTCGCCACTCTTGCCCGGGAACAGCAGGCCGTCGCGGCCCCACTGTGCGTGCTCCTTGACGTGCTCTTTCAACAGCGGCACCAGGTGCGGTGGAATCGCGACGTCTCGTAGGCCGGCGTCGGACTTCGGCGTCCCGACGAGCCGGGTGCCGTCGACGAGCACAACACCGCGGCGGACGTGGATCACCCGGTTCGTCAGGTCGATGTCCTTGCGCCGCAGCTCGGCGAGCTCGCCGAATCGAAGCGCACACCAAGCGGCCAACAGCACCATCACGCGGAGGTTGGCGGGCATCGCGCTGACGATCTGCTCGAGCTCGGCCAGCGTTGCCGGCTTCACGCGGTGCTGACGCTTCGCGTTGCCGGCCCCGCGGATGTGGCACGGGTTGTGGGGGATCAGCTGGTCTTGGAGTGCGCTGCCCAGGATGGTCCGCATCAGGCCGTAGGCGTGTGCTCGGACAGTGGGGGTCCCGCTGCCCATCTCGTGGTGCCAGGTTGCGACGTCCTCTGATGTGATCGCCCGGAGTGCCGTTGCGCCGAACGTCGGGTCGAGGTGCTGGTCGAGCAACTTTCGGTAGTGCTGGCGGGTGCGTGGTTTCAATGTGCGGCGCTCGAGCCACCGATCGGCGTACGACGCGAAGGTGACAGGAGCCTTGCGGGCGGCGCCCGCTTCGCCGGGGGGAGTCCACTCTCCGCGGGAGATCGACCGGCGTACGTCGGTGAGCCACGCTTCGGCATCCTCGCGGGTGTCGAAGGTGGTCGACGCGTTGTGCTGCATTGTCCGGCCGGTGGTCGGGCTGAGGGTGCCACGCGGGTCGGAGTAGGTCGCTTGGTAACGGCCGCTGGGGAGCTTGCGGATGCTGCCGAACGTGCGCTTCGGGCGGGCCATGGGCGGTCCTCTGTGCGGAATACGTGCGGAATCAGGACGGAATCAGAGTGTAATCCTGAAACATCGTGATACGTTCTGATTACGTCACTGGGCGGCGTTTCTGCAGGTCAACCGCTTGAGTTCGCTGGTCAACCCAGTGACGTACCGAAACCAGCGAGACAGGTTCGAACCCAGTATCGCCCACCATCCGGAGCAGGTCCCGTGCCGAGCAGGCGCGGGACCTGAGTGCTTTTCGGGTACGGCGAGAGGGCGGCCACCTGCGTCAGCCGCCCCATCGGTCTCGGGACGGCGGGGCGGCTGGCGGGGTCCAGGTGTGGGGGACACTGCACAGTTGACCGGACCCACTCGGACGGTAGCCGGACGGCAGGGGCCGTGGGCGCTCTCCATCGGAACCGAGGTGCCGTCTCCAACGACGGCCCGCGCCGGGCGGGCTGTTCGCCGGACAGGCTCGGAGTGCCGACGTAGCCTCCGCCCGTGGGAGTGGACAGGACGGCCGCGCTGCTGCTGGCGGCGATCGTCGCCACGACGGGCGGGTGCAGCCGGGGGCCGCACCGGGACGATGACACTCCGGCCGAGCGGACGGTCACGGCGACCACGACGCCGACGCCGCCGACGACTACGACGCCGACGAGTACGCCGACATTGCCCACGACGCCCTCCACGCGAGCCGAGCCCGAGCCCGAGGTCGCCGTCGCCCGGGCCGCGCTGGACACGCTGCGAGTGGTCGAGCGCCACCCGGCCGGCCTGCCGCCGTACGACCGGGACGCCTTCGGCGAGCCGTGGGCCGACACGGACGGCAACGGCTGCAACCAGCGTGACGACGTGCTGCTCCGCGACGTGCTGCCCGGCACCGTCGTCGTCCAGCGGCAGGACTCCTGCGACCACGACGTGCTGGCGGGATCGTGGCTCGACCCGTACACCGGGGTGTTGCTGACGTTCGACGACCTCAAGGACGGCGCGCAGGCCCAGGCGATCCAGATCGACCACGTCGTCCCGCTGGCGGAGGCCTGGCGCTCCGGTGCGAGCGACTGGACGGCCGAGCGCCGCGCTGCCTATGCCAACGACCTCGACGCCCTGCTCGCGGTCGACGGCCCGACCAACGCGAGCAAGGGCGACGAGGATCCGGCAGCGTGGCGCCCCCGTCAGGGCTACCAGTGCGCCTACGGCGTCCGGTGGACCCTCACCAAGTCGAGGTGGGGCCTTGCCGCCGACAGCAGCGAGATCCGCGCCCTCGGCGAGTTGCTTGACCACTGTGGCTGACCAGGGCCTGGGGAAAGTTGTCGATTCGCCTGCGACCGTGGGGACGAAGGGCGTCCAATGTGAGCATGAAGCGACTCCTCGGTCTCGTCCTGCTGCTCGCCGTCGCCTGTGCGCCGGGCCTCCTGCCCGTCAGTGCCTCCGCGGAGCGTGGCGTCGCTCCGCCCGCGCCGATCACCGGTCGGATCTGGGACTACGTCGGGCGTACCTACGAGGCCGGCGTCGGAGTCCAGGTCTGGGATGAGCCCGGCGGAACGCTGCTGGGCAGCACCACGACCGGGAGCGACGGCAGCTTCTCGGTCGCGCGCAACCCGGAGATCCTGATCGGCGGCCCGACGTTCGTCAGGGTGATCTCCAACGGCCGGGTGCAGGGCGGCTGGATCGGCGGCGGCTACGTGCAGTTCGGACCCGACTTCGCCGACGAGGTCGCCGACGGCACGTCGCTCGGCCGGATCAACGCGACGCCGGCCTACATCCGCGGTCGGGTGGTCAACGCCCGCACCGGCCGCCCCGTCCGGGGCGTCGACGTCGCCCTGCTGCGGGCGGGTGACAACAGGCTGGTCCGCACCGCGCGGACCAACGCCGAGGGTGTCTTCGCCCTCCGGCCGTTCGTGGGCGAGGACTTCAACCTGCGGGTCGACGGCCGGGCGGTCGGCTACGAGCGTGGCTTCCGCGCCTGCAACGCCCAGGTCGTCGCGACGATCGGTCAAGCCTGCGGCTCTCCGATCGGCGCCATCGGACGGGTCTTCCTGCAGCGTCGCTGACAGTCGGAGCCCGCCCGACGGCACACACGATCAGGAGGCGGCGCGGGCCGCCTCCGCCTCAGTGGTGGCGCCCTGCGTCGCCAACGATCCGCCCTTGTCCTCGAGGTGGGCACGGACGAACCAGTGGAAGAGCTCGAGCTGCTCGGTCTGGGCGATGAACATGTCCTGGGTGACGAGGTCGAGGTCGTCGAGCTCCTTGATGCCATCGCGGTAGGTCGTGATGACGCCCTGGTAGACGAGATCGAGCGCGGCCAGGTGCTCCTGGGTGGTGGCACGGCCGATGGAGTAGTCGTCCCACGTCCGGGCATCGACGATCGAGCCGGGCGTGCCCTGCGGAGAACCGCCGAGGGTGGCGATCCGCTCAGCCAGGTCGTCGGCGAAGCCGCGCACGGCGTCGACCTGGGGGTCGAGCATCTCGTGGACGGCGATGAAGTGCGGACCGACGACATTCCAGTGGACGTGCTTGAGGGTGAGGTGGAGGTCGTTGGCGGCGTGCAGGCGGCCCTGCAACAGCTCGACGACCCGCTGGGCGCTGGTCTCGTCGAGTCCGGGAGTCGTGTACTGGAGCTTCTGCTGAGTGGACATGGCCGTGCGGTGCCCGCTTCCGGCCATTTCATGAGGGATGGGTCCCGCTCCCGAGCCGCCGCGGGAATCGACTGCGTCAGCGGACGGTCCGGCCGATACGATCGAGTCGCGCCCTCAGCCGGGGAGCAACCACACCTCAGAAGGAGCCCTCGTCGTGCCCGACATCAAGGTCGTCGTACTCACCCCTGACGCACGTCAGGAGTCGACGGTCACGGACGGGACCAGGGCGTGGGAGCTCTTCCGCGACCAGTCCGACGTCATCGCGGCGCGCGTCGGTGGGCAGCTCAAGGACCTCTCCTACGCGCTCGCCGATGGTGACGAGGTCGAGGGCGTCGAGATGGACAGCGCCGACGGTCTCGACATCCTGCGTCACTCGACCGCCCACGTGCTGGCCCAGGCCGTGCAGCAGCTCTGGCCCGAGGCCAAGCTCGGGATCGGTCCGCCGATCACCGACGGCTTCTACTACGACTTCGACGTCGACGTGCCCTTCGTGCCCGAGGACCTCGTCAAGCTCGAGTCCGCGATGCGCAAGATCATCAAGGAGAACCAGCGCTTCGACCGTCGGGTCACCGCCGACGAGGACGCCCTCGTCGAGCTCGCCGACGAGCCCTACAAGATCGAGCTGATCGGTCTCAAGGGCTCGGCGGCGGATGCGGCCGAGGGCGCGAGCGCCGAGGTCGGCGCCGGCGAGCTGACCATCTACGACAACATCAACCGCAAGGGTGAGGTCGCCTGGAAGGACCTCTGCCGCGGCCCGCACCTGCCGACCACCAAGCGCATCCCCGCGTTCAAGCTGATGCGCTCGGCGGCGGCCTACTGGCGGGGCGACGAGAAGAACAAGCAGCTCCAGCGCATCTACGGCACCGCGTGGCCGACCAAGGAGGCGCTCGAGGAGCACCTCCACCGCCTGGAGGAGGCCGAGCGGCGCGACCACCGGAAGCTGGGTCGCGAGCTCGACCTCTTCTCCTTCCCCGACGAGATCGGTTCCGGCCTGCCGGTCTTCCACCCCAAGGGTGGAGTGATCAAGCGGGAGATGGAGGACTACGTCCGACGTCGGCACATCGAGGAGGGCTTCTCCTACGTCGGGACTCCGCACATCTCCAAGGACGGGCTGTTCCACACCTCCGGACACCTGCCGCACTATGCGGACACGATGTTCCCGCCGATGGAGTTCGAGGGCGCGAACTACCAGCTCAAGGCGATGAACTGCCCGATGCACAACCTCATCTTCAGCAGCCGCGGCCGCTCCTACCGCGAACTGCCGCTGCGCCTGTTCGAGTTCGGCAGCGTCTACCGCTACGAGAAGTCCGGTGTCATCCACGGGCTGACCCGCGTCCGCGGCTTCGCCCAGGACGACTCCCACTCCTACTGCACCCCCGAGCAGGCCCCGGCCGAGGTCAAGCACCTGCTGGACTTCATGCTCAGCGTGCTGCGCGACTTCGGGCTCGACGACTTCTACCTCGAGCTGTCGACCCGCGACGAGGCGAAGAAGGACAAGTTCATCGGCAGCGAGGAGGACTGGGCGACCGCGACCTCGATCCTCGAACAGGTCGCCACCGAGTCCGGGCTCGACCTGGTCCCCGACCCCGGTGGTGCCGCCTTCTACGGTCCGAAGATCTCCATCCAGGCCAAGGACGCTATCGGTCGCACCTGGCAGATGGGCACCGTGCAGTACGACTTCAACCAGCCGGCCCGCTTCGAGCTGGAGTACACCTCCTCCGACGGCTCCAAGCAACAGCCGGTGATGATCCACTCGGCGAAGTTCGGCTCGATCGAGCGCTTCCTCGGCGTCCTCGTCGAGCACTACGCAGGCGCCTTCCCTCCGTGGCTCGCGCCGGTGCAGGTCGTCGGCATCCCCGTAGCGGATGCGTTCACCGACTATCTGTACGAGATCACCAACCAGCTCAAGGCGCGCGGCGTCCGCGTGGAGGTCGACGAGACCGACGACCGCTTCCAGAAGAAGATCCGCAACGCCCAGCTGCAGAAGATCCCGTTCATGCTCATCGCCGGTGGCGAGGACGTCGAGAAGGGGGCGGTCAGCTTCCGCTACCGCGACGGTCGCCAGGACAACGGCGTCCCGATCGCCGAGGCGATCGAGCGCGTGGTCGAGGCCGTCGCCAGTCGCGCGCAGGTCTGAGATGACGACGCGGCGGACCATCGCCGGCGCGCTGGTCGCGCTGCTGGGCCCGCTCGCGCTGACGGCCTGCGGCGGCGGATCCGACACCGGCGCAGGGGCCCCCGCCCGGCCCCCGGCGCCCACGCCGACGACGGCGTCGCCGAGTGCGGGCGTCGTACCAGGGGGAGACGCGGGGGACCCCGGGGCCGATGCCAGCGACCTCGCCGATCTCGCCGAGGAGCTCGCCCGTGAGAGCGGGGGACCGACCAGCAACATCGCGCCCCGCGACGGCAACGTCCTCGGCGGCGACGTGAGCTGGCCGCAGTGCCCGATCGGCACCGGCATCCCCGAGAAGCAGGGCAAGGGCCTTCCGATGCCGGAGGCCGAGGCGGAGTACGTGATCCTCGGCCTCACCAATGGCCCGGCGTTCACGCCCAACCCCTGTCTGGCCAGTCAGGTGCAGTGGGCCAAGGACAACGACGTGCTCGTCGCGGTCTACGCCGTCTCGAGCTATCCCAGCCGCGCCCAGCTCCAGGAGTACGGCGCCGATGGCCCCTACGACGCCTCCACGCGACTCGGGCAGCTGCGCAATGCCGGCTACCAGGAGGCGCGCTACAACATCGGGACGATGGGGCAGGTCGGCCTCCTGAGCCCGATCGTGTGGATCGACGTCGAGCCGGTGCCGTCCTTCGAGTGGAGCAGCGACAAGCAGGCCAACGCCGCGGTCATCGAGGGCGTGGCGCGCGGCTACGTCGACGCGGGCTTCCGGATCGGGGTCTACTCCACGCCGCACCTCTACGAGACCGTCGTCGGCAACCTCAGCCTCGGCGGCATCCCGGAGTGGCGGGCCGCCGGCCAGACCTCCCGCGCGGAGGCCCTGAACCGGTGCGGCGACGACTGGTCGATCCAGGGCGGGCCGGCCGTGATGGGCCAGTGGGTCGAGAGCGAGCGGGACAAGAACGTCACCTGCGACGGCATCGGCGCCGACCTCGGCAAGTGGTTCCATCGGTTCGGCTGACGCGCCCCGCCCATGACCGTGAGAAGGTTTGACCCATGACCGCCACCGAGGACGAGCCGGAGCTCGACGGTCGGCGACGTCGCTGGCAGGAGCACAACCAGGTCCGGCGCCAACTCATCATCGACGCTGCGCTCGCGGTGCTGATGCGCCAGGAGCCGGGCGAGGACATCCAGGTGCAGGCCGTCGCCGACCAGGCCGGGATGAGCCGGACGGTCGTCTACCGCCACTTCGAGGACCGTGCCGACCTCGACCGCGCCGTGCAGCGGCGGATCTGCGACGAGCTGTGGGAGCAGCTCCTGCCCGCCCTGGCCCATGACGGCACCCCGGACCAGGTCATCAGCCGCATCATCCGGGCCCTGATCGACTGGGCTGTCGCGCAGCCCAGCCTGCTGTGGTTCGTCGGCCGCGACGTCGCTGACTGGGGGCCGAGCCCGCTCAGCCAGGCCATCGAACAGGTGGCAGAGGCCATCGAGGGGATCATGACCGTCGTCGTCATGGCCCTGGGCGTCGAGCTGAGCGAGGACGACCTCGCTGCCCTCGACCCCTGGGTGTTCGGGCTGATCGGGGCCGTCTTCGCGGCGGTCCGCCGGTGGCTCGAGCGCGACACCCGCGCGCCCGCGCCCGAGGTCTTCGCGGCGGTGCTCAGCGAATCCGTCTGGGTGCAGATCGACGGGATTGCCCGGACCCGCGGGGTGAGTCTGCCGGACCTGCCCATCGCGGAGTTCTTCCAGATGCTCCGCAGCGACGAGGAGCGGGGGGAGTGAGCGGTCCCGACGGGCTGGAGCGGCTTTGGACGCCGCACCGGATGGCCTACGTCCGCGCCGCCGGTGACGAGGAGGAGGAGCCGGCCCACGCCGACCCGCGACCGGCCTGCCCGTTCTGCCGGATCACCCCGGATGCGTCGACCTCGTCGGACGACGAGCTGGTCGTCGTACGGGGGGAGTGCGCCTACGTCGTGGTCAATCTCTACCCCTACAACCCGGGGCACCTGATGGTGCTGCCCTATCGCCACGTCCCGGACCTGCTCGACCTCGACGATCAGGAGAACGCCGAGATCAACGCCCTCACCCGCGCCTCGCTGCGCACGATCCGCGCCGTCTCCCAGCCGCACGCCTTCAACGTCGGCCTCAACCTGGGCGGGGCCGCGGGCGGGTCGCTCTCGGGCCACCTGCACCAGCACGTCGTCCCGCGCTGGTCGGGCGACGCGAACTTCATGACCGTCATCGGCGGCACCAAGACGCTCCCGCAGCTGCTCGGCGACACCCGCGACCTGCTCGCGAGTGCGTGGCGGCCGTGACGGTGCAGTAGGTTCGGTCCCCGTGCTGGATCGCTTCAAGGAGTTCTGGGCAGGGACGCTGCTGCACCCGTTCGTGCGGCTGTTCATCCGCCTCGGCATCAGCCCCGACGCCGTGACCCTGGTGGGCACGGTCGGCGTCTGCGTCGGCGCCCTCGCGTTCTTCCCGCGCGGCGAGCTGCTCGCTGGGGTGCTGTTCATCACGGCGTTCGTCTTCAGCGACCTGATCGACGGGCGGATGGCGCGCGAGATGGGCCGGGTCTCCCGGTTCGGTGCGTTCTGGGACTCCACGCTCGATCGCTTCGGCGACGGCGCCATCTTCGGCGGGCTCGTCCTCTACTTCGCCGGCCCCGGCGACAGCGACATCTACCTCTACCTGTCGCTGTGGTGCCTGGTCATGGGCTCGGTGACCTCCTACGCCCGGGCCCGCGCCGAGTCGCTCGGCATGGACGCCAAGGGCGGCATCGCGGAGCGGTCCGACCGCCTCGTCTCCATCCTCGTGATGACCGGCCTGGGCGATCTCCTCGACCTGCCGATCCTCATGGAGGTCACCCTCTGGGCGCTGGCCTTCGCGAGCACCTACACGGTGGCCTTCCGCGTGCTGAAGGTACGACGCCAGGCGATCGCCCTCGATGCCGCCGACGCCGCGGCCGCGACCGGGACGACCGACCCCGGGACCGGTTCCTGAACACCGTTCGGGTCGGTCTAGGATCGACGCCATGAGCGAGCAGCAGGACCTCAGCGCCACCGCCACGCCAGAGAGCAACGGCCAGGGCACGACCCGGGTCAAGCGGGGCATGGCCGAGATGCTCAAGGGCGGCGTGATCATGGATGTGGTCACCCCCGAGCAGGCGAAGATCGCCGAGGACGCCGGCGCCGTGGCCGTCATGGCCCTCGAGCGGGTCCCCGCCGACATTCGCGCCCAGGGCGGCGTGTCGCGGATGAGCGACCCCGACATGATCGACGGGATCATCGAGGCCGTGTCCATCCCGGTGATGGCCAAGGCCCGGATCGGTCACTTCGCCGAGGCTCAGGTGCTGCAGTCGCTCGGCGTGGACTACATCGACGAGTCCGAGGTGCTGACCCCGGCCGACTACGCCAACCACATCGACAAGTGGGACTTCACCGTCCCCTTCGTGTGCGGCGCGACCAACCTGGGCGAGGCCCTGCGACGCGTCACCGAGGGCGCGGCGATGATCCGCTCCAAGGGCGAGGCCGGCACCGGTGACGTGTCCAACGCCGTGACCCACATGCGCACGATCCGTGGCGAGCTGCGGCGCCTCACCGTGCTCTCCGACGACGAGCTCTACGTCGCGGCCAAGGAGCTCCAGGCGCCGTACGACCTGGTGGTGGAGGTGGCGCGCTCGGGCAAGCTGCCCGTCGTGCTGTTCACCGCCGGTGGCATCGCCACGCCCGCCGACGCCGCGATGATGATGCAGCTCGGCGCCGAGGGCGTCTTCGTCGGCTCCGGCATCTTCAAGTCCGGCAACCCCGCGCAGCGTGCCGAGGCCATCGTCAAGGCGACGACCTTCCACGACGACCCCGACGTGGTCGCCAAGGTCTCCCGCGGGCTGGGCGAGGCCATGGTCGGCATCAACGTCGACGAGCCGGCGCGGTCGATCCAGTTCGCCGAGCGCGGCTGGTGACCATCTGATCCGACGGTCGACTATCGGATCCGATGGTCCAGCGGGACAAAGTCCCGATTCTCCGGACGCTCCGTGTCGCCTCGTGTTCCCCTCCGTTGAGGAGGTGTGGCACTCGTCCACACCTGCACACCGAGCGAACCGCGTCGTTGGACATGGGGAATGGAGAAGCACGATGAAGAAGACCACGAAGGGCGCCCTCGCGGCCGGCTCCGCGGCCGTCCTGCTGATGGGCGGCGCCGGCACGCTGGCGTTCTGGACCGACTCGGACGTCGTCGACGGCGGGTCCGTCACGGCGGGCGACCTGAGCCTGACCACGGGCTCCTGCGAGGACTGGGTCTACGCCGACGCCGACGTGCTCGGCCCCGGCGAGACCGTCAACCTCGTCGTCCCGGGCGACACCATCGAGAAGACCTGCACGGCATCGATCGACGGCACCGGCGACCACCTCCGCGCGACGGTCGAGATCGACCAGGCCTCGGTCGCCGACATCTCGCTCGGCTCGGACGTCCTGGACGTCTCGGCCGTGCTGACCGAGCCGGTGGGTGCCGACACGGGTGTCGACGTCGACGGCCCGACCCCCGTGTCGATCACCATCACGGTGGCCTACCCGTACGGCGACGAGAACATCGACTCGGAGCTCGCCACGGCCGACCTCGACGCGATCACGCTCAACGCGGTCCAGGTCCACAGCCCCTGATCCCTCGGTCGGTCCGACGGCCCATGCGTGACGTCATCGGCTGGACGGGACAGGTCCTGTCCTGGTTGGTGATCCTCGGTGTGGTGGCTGTGCTGGCGGTCGCGGTGGTGATTCCGCGACTCGCCGGCGCAGCGCCCTACACCGTGCTCACCGGATCGATGAGGCCCGACTACCCTCCGGGCACGCTGGTCGTCGTCAAGCCCGTCGCGATCGAGGACATCGCCGTCGGGGACGTCATCACCTCCCAGCTGGAGTCGGGCAAGGCGGCCGTCGTGACCCACCGGGTCACCGAGGTCTCCGCCCGTCTCGACGGCGAGACGGTGCTCACGACCCAGGGCGACGCCAACGACAGCGAGGACCCCGACGGGGTCGAGGAGGTCCAGGTCCGGGGCCGGCTCTGGTACGCGGTTCCCTGGCTCGGACACGTGAACACGGCACTGTCGGGACGACAGCGCCAGACCGCGGTCTGGGGGGTCTCGGCCCTCCTGATCGGCTACGCGGCCTACATGTTCGTCGGCTCCCTGCGCGATCGCAGGGGGCGGCGCAAGGGCCCCGAGGACGAGCAGCCCCAGCTCCACGAGCAACCCCCGCAGGAGGAGCCACCGACACCAGCACCGCAGGCCCCGCCGGCAGCGTCCCTGCCGGTCCCGGCACTCGTCGCCGGGGGAGTGGCGATCTCGATCCTGCTCCTTGCCTACATCCGGCGCCGAGGGCGCCGATCCACCTGACAACCGATCCGCCCCACCAGCCCTGACAGGAGTCCACCGTGATCCGTCGCCTCGCCCTGATGGCGTCCACCGCAGTCGCGGTGGTCGTCGTCGGCGCCGCGCCGGCGCACGCGGCGGACGAGATCGGGCTCAGCACCGACGGGTTGACCTGGTCGAACGAGCTGACGTCGCCGCTGTTCGACCCGGACTTCCGGGTGGTGCCGGGAGACGTCGAGGAGCGATCCTTCCTCGTCCGCAACGACGGACCGTCGGCCGGCGTGCTGACCGTCGACGTGGTGGCCGAGGACCCCGACCTCCTGCTCGCCGACAGCGACATCGTCCTCGAGGCGAAGGTCGGCAACCGGCCCTGGGTGCCGGTCGACGAGGGCGAGACCCGAGCCGTCACCGAGCTCAAGGTCCCGGAGGACGCCATCACCCGGGTGCGGCTGCGGGCGACGTTCGCCTGGGAGTCGACCCGTGAGCTGCAGTCCATCCCCTTCCGCGTCGAGCTGACCCTCTCCGAGGACGGCGACGTGGCCGGCGAGGGCGAGGGTGACGGCGATGGCGACGGGAACGGCCAGGGCGACGGCGACGGCACCGGGGGACAGGGTGACGGCGACGGTGACGCCCTGCCCGACACCGGCAACGGCATCGCCGGGACGACCCTGTGGGTCGCGGCCGGGCTGATCGGCGCGGGCATCGCGCTGCTGCGCCCCTCGCGCCGGCGCGAGGAGGCGTCCCGTGGCTGAGCAGCTGGTCGAGCGGAGCAGGAGGAGCTGGTTCGGACGCGGTCGCACGCGTGCCCTGCTGGCCGTCGGACTGCTCGTCGGGACCGGTGCCACGGTGACCTCGGCGTACTGGACCAGCGAGGGCACGGTCGTCCCCGGCTCGGTGACGGCCGGCGCGCTGCACATCGACCTCGACGGACGTCAGCAGGTCAAGCCCGAGAACGCCGTCGCGTGGTCGGGGCTCGACCTCACCGGCATCCCCGCGTCGGGCTCACGAGCCGCGATCCTCAACGTGCGCAACAACTCCGTCGGACCGGTGAGCCTCACCTACCGGATCACCGGCTCCGCGACCAACCCCGGCGCCCTCGGCGGCAACCTCACCGTCACCATCAGGCGCGCCGGCCAGTTGTCGGGGCAGCAGTGCACCAACGGCACCGTCGTCGCCGGCCCGGTGGCGATCAACGCGCTGTCCGTCGCCGCCAGCCCCGTCCTCGCGCCCAACGCGTCCCACGACCTGTGCATCCAGGTCACGCGGTCGGCGACCGCGTTGACCACCGGTGCGACGTCCGACGTGACCTTCACCTTCCCCGCGACACAGGTGCAGCCATGACGACGACGACCCGCATCGTCCGCGAGACCTTCCTCTGGGTGGCCGGCGCGCTCGGCGCCCTCTGCCTGCTGGTGCTGGCGGCCGGCTGGCTCCTCAACGTGACCCCGCTGGTCTTCGGGTCCGGCTCGATGAGCCCGGCCTACGAGGCCGGCGACCTCGGCGTCGCCCGCGAGGTGCCTGCCGCATCGCTGGAGGTCGGCGACGTCGTCAGCGTCCCGACGTCCGACGGCGGCCTGGTCACCCACCGCATCGTCGACGTCGCGCCCGCGGGCGAGCAGTTCCTGCTCACGCTCCAGGGTGACACCAACAACGTCCCCGACGCCGACCGCTACCTCGTGAGCTCCGCGGACCGTGTCGACCTCGGCATCCCGCACCTCGGCTACGTCGTCAACGCCGCCACCAGCCCCTTCGGCCTGGTCGTCGCCACCGTCGTCGTCCTCATCGCCCTGTGGCTCGGGTTCGGGCGCAGGGACCGCACCGGCCCGGACGCCCCGCGCCGTGCCCGGCTGCTCGTCCCGGCCGGTGCCGTCGGCGCCATCGTCGTCGGCGGCCTGCTCGGCGCCGGCGGCCAGGCGCCCTGGGCGTTCACCTCGGCGTACTGGACCGACACCGCGTCCGTTCGGACCACCGCGAGCGTCCCGGTGCCGCTCGACACGACGCCCCCCGTACTCTCCGCCCCCGTGCCCGCGAACAACGCGAGCGGTGCCGGCTGGGCGCCGGTGGCCTGCACGTCGCGGGCCAGCCAGATCTGCGTCACCGCGACGGACACCGGCGGCTCCGGGGTCGCGACGGTGTTCGTGAAGGTCGTCCGCAACGGTAACGAGTGCTGGAACGGCAGCGTCTTCGTGGCCGGCACCGCGTGCCAGCCGCAGCAGATGACCGTGGTGTCCGGCACGCAGTACGCCACCACCGGCCTCACCGCCGCGGTGATGACCGCCGGCACCTACCAGCTGACCTTCACCGCCACCGACGCCGCCGGCAACGCCGCCACACCGCTCGTGTCGGGCTTCACCCTGACTGCTGCGCCTCACGCACAGCCGGGCTGCACGAACACCGGTATCAACGGCAGCGCCCGCATCAGCTTCATCGACACCAGCAACGGCTACCAGTACCGCGTCGAGGTCCGACGCGCCGACAACAACGCGCTCACCCACATGGCGATCCTCGGCAGCACCACCAACGTCGGCCAGACCGTCACCTACGACGTGCCCGACACCAGCGGCGGTTCTGGACAGAACGGCAACTTCAACGTCATCGTCCAGACCCAGACGACACCCGGAGGCGTCAACGTCGGGACGGCCACCACGACGCCCGTCCACCGCGACCCGCTGTCGGGCGGCAACGACTGGCGCGCCTACTGCGGTGCGGAGTGAGCACGGCCCGGGCCCTAGGCTCGGCCCGTGCCAGCCGTCGGAGTCTTCGCCCTGCAGGGCGACGTTCGTGAGCACCTCCACGCCCTGAGCGCCCTCGGGGCCGAGGCCTTCCCGGTCCGGCGGCCGGGCGAGCTCGATCGGTGCGACGCCCTGGTCCTGCCCGGTGGCGAGTCGACGACGATGGCCAAGCTGGCGCGGACCTTCGAGCTGCTGGAGCCGCTGCGGGAGCGGATCTCCGGCGGGATGCCGACCTTCGGCACCTGCGCCGGGATGATCCTGCTGGCCGACCGGATCGAGGGCGGCACGGCCGACCAGGAGACCATCGGCGGGCTCGACGTCACCGTGCGCCGCAACGCGTTCGGTCGCCAGGTCGACTCGTTCGAGGACGATCTCGAGTTCGCCGGGCTGGCCGAGCCCGTGCACGCCGTCTTCATCCGCGCACCGTGGGTCGAGCGAACCGGGCCGGGGGTCGACGTGCTCGCCAGCGCGCAGGGCCACCCGGTCGCCGTACGACAGGGGCACCTGTTGGCCACCTCGTTCCACCCGGAGGTCGATGGCGACGGTCGGGTGCACCGGATCTTCCTCGAGATGGTCGCCGGATAGAGTTGCAGGGCTGTTTCGGCAGCCGCATGTCGTCGAGGTAGATAGAGGGACGGGAAATGTCTGGCCACTCCAAGTGGGCGACCACCAAGCACAAGAAGGCCGCGATCGACGCCAAGCGCGGCAAGCTGTTCGCGAAGCTGATCAAGAACATCGAGATCGCCGCGAAGATGGGTGGCCCCGACCCGTCCGGGAACCCCACGCTCTTCGACGCCATCCAGAAGGCGAAGAAGCAGTCGGTCCCCAACAAGAACATCGACTCCGCGGTCAAGCGCGGCGGCGGCCTCGAGGGCGGCGGCGTCGACTACGAGACGATCATGTACGAGGTCTACGGACCGCAGGGCGTCGCTGTGCTCGTCGAGTGCCTCACCGACAACCGCAACCGCGCTGCGATGGAGGTCCGCACAGCGGCCACCCGCAACGGCGGCACCATGGCCGACCCCGGCTCGGTCTCGCGGCTCTTCACCCGCAAGGGCGTCGTCATCGTCGCCAAGGCGCAGGAGGGCAAGGACGTCTCCGAGGACGACATCCTCGAGGCGACGCTCGACGCCGGCGCCGAGGAGGTCAACGACCTCGGCGAGGCCTTCGAGGTGCAGTCCGAGGCCACCGACGTGGTCGCGGTCCGCAGCGCCCTGCAGGACGCCGGCATCGACTACGAGTCGGCCGACGTCCAGTTCGTCGCCTCGATGGACATCCCTGTCGCCGATCCCGTCGCCGCAGGGAAGGTGTTCAAGCTCGTCGACGCGGTCGACGACCTGGACGACGTGCAGAACGTCTTCTCCAACGCCGACATCCCGGACGAGGTCCTCGACCAGATCGAGGAGTGAGTGCCTCCGGCGCCTCGCGCGTGTCGCGTCCACATCTCCGCGACAGTCGTCTAACGTTCCGTACGAACACATGTTCGGACGGAAGGTGACGACGTGCGCGTGCTCGGGATCGACCCGGGGCTGACCCGTTGCGGGCTCGGCGTGGTGGAGGGCTCGATCGGCCGTCCCCTGACGCTGGTCGACGTGAGCGTGGTCCGCACCTCCTCCGATCTCGCCGTCCCCGAGCGGCTGGTCACGATCGAGAAGGGCATCGATGCCCGGCTGGATGAATACCAGCCCGACGCGGTCGCGATCGAGCGGGTCTTCGCCCGCTCCGACGTCAGCACGATCATGGGCACCGCCCAGGCGGCCGGCATCGCCATGGTGTGCGCGGCCCGTCGCGGCATCCCGGTCGCGCTGCACACCCCGAGCGAGGTGAAGGCAGCGGTGTCCGGCAACGGGCGTGCCGACAAGGCGCAGGTGGGTGCGATGGTGGCGCGGATCCTGCGGCTCGACGCGCCGCCGAAGCCCGCCGACGCCGCCGACGCCCTCGCCCTGGCCATCACCCACATCTGGCGCGGCGGAGCGCAGGCCAGGCTCGACGCTGCCGTCGCCCGTGCCCGTCCCGCTGCTTCGCCCCTGCGCAGCCGTCTCCCCGGAGGAGTCCGATGATCGCCTTCGTCCGCGGCACCGTCGCCGACCTGACCCTGTCCAGTGCTGTCGTCGAGGTCGGGGGAGTGGGGCTGGAGCTGCTGTGCACCCCCGGCACCCTGGCCCAGCTGCGGACCGGCCAGCAGGCGACCCTGCCGACCTCGATGGTCGTGCGTGAGGACTCGCTGACCCTCTATGGCTTCGCCGAGGAGGAGGAGAAGGCGGTCTTCGAGCTCGTCCAGACCGCGTCGGGCGTCGGGCCCAAGGTGGCGCAGGCCATCGTCGCGGTGCTCTCACCCGACGGAGTCCGGGCGGCGATCGCCTCCGACGACGTCAAGACCCTGACCAAGGTCCCCGGCATCGGCCAGAAGGGCGCCCAGCGGATCATCCTGGAGCTCAAGGACCGCATCGGCGCCCCCCGCGGAGCCGGCAGCGTCGGCGTGCCGGCTGCGGCAACCGCGTGGCGAGACCAGGTCCACCAGGGCCTGATGGGCCTCGGCTACGCCACCCGTGACGCCGAGAAGGCCGTCGATGCCGTCGCCGACCAGGCCGGTCCGGTGCCCGACGTTCGCGCCCTGCTGCGCGCCGCGCTGCGCTCACTGTCCAAGGCGTGACGATGGGATTCCACGAGGACGATCTCGCTGCCGCCGAGGACAGTCATCTCCGCTCCCTGACCGCCGCCGAGGCGGAGGGCGACGAGCGGGCGGTCGAGGCGGCCCTGCGTCCGCGCAGCCTCGACGAGGTCGTCGGGCAGGGGCGGGTGCGGGACCAGCTGGGGCTCGTGCTCGAGGCGGCGCGGCAGCGCGGCCGTGCGCCCGACCACGTCCTGCTGTCCGGTCCTCCCGGACTCGGCAAGACGACGCTGGCCATGATCATCGCCCACGAGATGGGTGTCCCGCTGAGACTCACCAGCGGGCCGGCCATCACCCACGCCGGCGACCTGGCCGCCATCCTGTCGGGGCTCAACGAGGGCGAGGTGCTCTTCGTCGACGAGATCCACCGGATGTCCCGGCCGGCCGAGGAGATGCTTTATCTCGCGATGGAGGACTTCCGGGTCGACGTGATCATCGGCAAGGGGCCGGGTGCGACCGCCATCCCGCTCGAGATCCCTCCCTTCACCCTCGTCGGTGCGACGACACGCGCGGGGCTGCTGCCGGGGCCGCTGCGGGACCGCTTCGGCTTCACCGCGCACCTGGAGTTCTATGAGCCTCACGAGCTCGACCTCATCGTGCACCGCTCGGCGGGACTCCTCGGCGTCGAGCTGACCGAGGAGGGCTCGGCCGAGATCGCGGGACGCTCGCGGGGCACGCCTCGCATCGCCAACCGACTGCTGCGGCGCGTGCGTGACTACGCGCAGGTGCGAGCGGACGGCGTGGTCACCCGCCAGGTCGCCGAAGCGGCCCTCGACCTCTACGAGGTCGACGCGCTGGGCCTCGACCGGCTCGACCGGTCCGTCCTCGACGTGCTCTGCCGCCGCTTCGGTGGTGGCCCGGTGGGTGTGTCGACGCTGGCCGTGGCCGTCGGCGAGGAACGGGAGACGGTGGAGGAGGTCGCCGAGCCCTTCCTCGTCCGCAACGGGTTCCTCGCGCGCACGCCGCGCGGCCGGGTCGCCACGGCAGCGGCCTGGGCCCACCTCGGGCTCGACGCGCCGCCTCCGGCCGTCGACAGCGGCCCGCCGACCCTGTTCGACGAGTAGGCGCGGCCACGGACCGATGCCGATCCGCGATCGGCTGGGCGTCGTGGCTACACTTGCCCGTCGGTCCGCCGTGCCGTCGTACGGGCGGACCATTCCGTCTGCCCCGCTGGAGAGGTGTGTCCGTGGAGAACGCTGCATCACTGCTGCCGATCGTGGCGATCGCAGTGATCTTCTGGTTGCTGATCATCCGCCCGGCGTCACGCCAGCGGAAGGCGGCCGCCGACCTCCAGGCGGCGCTGTCCGTCGGCGACGACGTCATGTTGACGTCCGGGATCCTCGGGAGCATCGTCGGCACCGACGGCGAGCACCTCGAGCTCGAGATCGCCCCCGGCGTCGTCATCCAGGTCATGCGTGGCGCGGTCGCCTCCGTCCGACGTGACGTCGTCGACGAGGTCGGCGAGGTCGAGGAGGACGCCGCCGGCTCGTCCGACGAGGGCATCAGCCTCGCCAAGGACGCTGGCGCCAGCACCGACAACACCACCGAGGAGCGCTGAGCCATGGCGTCACGCCGTCCCCGGCCGGGCCGCGCCCTGGTCATTTTCTTCCTCGGTGTCGCCATCATCTACGGCTTGGTCGCCCTGGCCCAGAACTCCTCGGCGACCCCGTGGAAGCCGACCCTCGGACTGGACCTGCAGGGCGGCACGCGGATCACGCTGACCGCGGAGGAGGCGCCGAGCCAGGAGAACCTCGACGAGGCCCGCCGCATCATCGACCAGCGCGTCAACGGCTCCGGCGTCGCCGAGGCCGCGGTGACGACGCAGGGCGACAAGAACATCGTCGTCGAGGTCCCCGGCAAGGAGACCGACCGCGAGCAGCTCGAGGAGACCGTCAAGCGACAGGCCCAGCTGCGGTTCCGCTTGGTGGCCTGCGCTGACGGTCGCTCGAGCGACCCGTGCGCGCTCGCGGCGTCCGGCGGCGGGGGGCTCGGCCTGGGTCGCGCGCCGTTGACCCTTGCGGACGACGCCGAGCCGACCGCTCCCGCGACGGACACGGCCACCGACACCGCGACGGACACCGCCGCGGCGACCACGCCGACCGACGGCGCCACGCCGACCGACGGAGCAACGGACGGCGGGACGCCGGCCGAGGGGCCGGCCGCGGACGACAACGCCGAGTGGACAGCGGACGAGGCGATCGCGTGGATCTCGAGCCCCGACCAGGAGGCGATCGCCTCCTTCAGCAGCTACTACTGCGACGCAGGCGTCCTCTACTCGATCAACCCCGACGACCCGAGCTCGCCCGGCCAGCCGGCGAACCTCGCGGACGACCCCGACCAGCCGACCGTCGCCTGCTCGCAGCCCGACAAGGAGACCGGCGTCTCCACCAAGTACCTGCTGAGCGGCTCCGTCATCGAGGGCACCGAGCTCGACGACGCCAGTGCCCAGACCCCGCAGGGTGGCATCGGCTGGGTCGTCGCCATCGAAATGGGCAACGACAAGGACGAGGCGCGGCCCGAGGGCTCGCCCGGTGCGGCCGACGACTTCCGCACCATCTCCAGCCAGCTGGTGCAGTCCTCGGAGAGCAGCGAGCCGCAGCTCTTCGCGATCGTGCTCGACGGCCAGGTGCTCTCGGCCCCGCGCATGACGAGCATCATCAGTGACGGCCGCTCGCAGATCGAGGGTGACTTCACCGAGCAGGAAGCGCTCGACCTGGCCAACAGCCTGAAGTTCGGCGCGCTGCCGATCACCTTCAACGACGACCAGACCTCCGTGGAGGAGATCGGCCCCTCGCTCGCCGGCAACCAGCTGACCGTCGGCCTGACCGCTCTCGGCTTCGGCCTCGGGCTCGTCATGCTCTACTGCCTGCTCTACTACCGCGGCCTGGGCCTCGTCGTCGTGGCGTCGTTGCTGGTCGCGGCCGTGATCACCTACGGCATGGTGCTGCTGCTGAGCAAGGCGGCCGGCTTCACGCTGACCCTGCCCGGCATCGCGGGCCTGATCATCGCCGTGGGTGTCACCGCCGACTCGTTCATCATCTTCTTCGAGCGCATCCGCGACGAGATGCGTGAGGGCAAGTCGATGCGGGTGGCGGTCGAGACCGGCTGGGCCCGGGCGCGAGTCACCCGGGTGGCCGCCAACACGGTGCAGCTCCTGTCGGCCTTCATCCTCTACGTGTTCGCCACGGGCGCGGTGAAGGGCTTCGGCTTCGTGCTGGGCCTGACGACCCTCATCGACCTCGCCGTCCTGTTCTGGTTCACCAAGCCGGCCGTCTCGTGGTTGGCACAGTTCAAGGCGTTCAACTCGGGTCACCGGTTCTCGGGTCTCAGCAAGGAGACCCTCGGCATCGATGCGGCGCCGTCGCGATCGACCGTCTCGGCAGGAGGGGACGCCTGATGGGCAAGATGTCTCGTCTCGGCAACGACCTCTACCAGGGGCGTAGGTCGGTCGACTTCGTGGGCAACCCGTGGCGTTGGTATGCGATCTCGCTCGTGGTCATCGCACTCGCCGCTCTCGTGCTCTACGTCAAGCCGCTCAACATGGGCGTCGAGTTCACCGGGGGCACGACGTTCACCGTGTCCGTGGGCTCCGGGAATGCTGACCAGGACGCGGCGGACGAGCTGCGCGACGCCGTCGGCGAGTCCGACGCCGAGGTCGGCACGCCGCTGGTCACCACCGAGGGCGACCGGGCGCTGACCCTGACGACCGACGACCTGGACTCCGAGGGATCGTCCGCCGTCCGCGACGTGATCCTCGAGGTCTTCCCGGACATCAGCGACAGCGACATCTCCGAGCAGGACATCGGTCCGAGCTGGGGCGCGGAGGTGGCCAAGCAGGCACTGACCGGCATCGTGATCTTCCTCGTCGCCGTCGTGTTCTTCATCTGGGCCTACTTCCGCGAGTGGCGCATGTCCGTGGCGGCCCTGCTGGCACTGTTCCACGACATCGCGCTCGTCGTCGGCGTCTACGCCCTCTCCGGCTTCCAGGTGACACCGGCCGCGGTCACGGGTCTGCTGGCCATCCTCGGCTTCTCGCTCTATGACACCGTCGTCGTGTTCGACAAGGTCAAGGAGAACACCACCGTCCTCCGCAAGAACACGCAGTCCTACGCCGATGCGGCCAACCTGGCCGTCAACCAGACCCTGGTCCGTTCGATCAACACGGGCATCGTGGCGCTGATCCCGCTGGGGACCATCCTGTACTTCACCGGCGTCCAGCTCGGGGCGAGCTCGCTCAAGGACCTGGCCCTGGTCCAGTTCGTCGGCATGGCGGTCGGTGTCTACTCCTCCGTCGTGCTCGCGCCGCGCATCCTCGTGCACATGAAGATGCGCGAGACCGAGGTGCAGCTGCAGGCCCGGCGTGCCCGGGCGAAGCAGCGGGCGCTCGCCGACCGCTACGCCGCGGTCCCGGTGTTCAAGGACGAGGGCACCGCCGTCGGCCGCCCGGGGGCGGGCGGCGCCGACCTCGAGGACCCCGATGAGCTGCGCGACCTGGACGACCAGGACGAGCGACCCGCAAGCGGACCCGGCTCGGGCACGGTCACGTCGAAGGACCCCTTCGGCAAGGGCCGCACGGTGCCGCAGGCCAGCCGGCCGGTCACCGACGGCGGCAGCAGCGGTCGCAGCCAGCCCGTGCGCCAGGCCCGCTCCAAGCGCGGCAAGAAGTAGCCGAGGGATGGGCGACCCGGCGCAGATCGATCGGGCGGCGGACGCCCTGTCGCGGCTGGTCCGTGACATCCCGGACTTCCCCGAGCCCGGTGTGGTGTTCAAGGACATCACCCCGCTGCTCGCGGACCCGACGGGCTTCGCCGACGTGGTCGCAGGTCTCGCCTCCCCGGGGCGGGACCGCGACGGTCAGGTCGTCGTCGACAAGGTGATCGGCATGGAGGCACGCGGATTCATCCTCGCGGCTCCGGTCGCCCTGGCCTTGGGTGTCGGCTTCGTCCCTGTCCGCAAGGCCGGCAAGCTCCCGCACGCCACCTACGACGTCGCCTACGAGCTGGAGTACGGCGAAGCGGTGCTCGAGCTGCACCAGGACGCCCTGGCGCCCGGCGACCGGGTCCTGCTGGTCGACGACGTTCTCGCCACCGGCGGTACCGCCCGTGCCACCGCGGACCTGGTCGCCAGGTGCGGCGCGACCACCACGGGCTTCGCGGTGCTGATGGAGCTCGGCTTCCTCGATGGTCGTGCGGCGCTGGGCGACGTACCGCTGACTGCCCTCCTGACGGTGTAGCGCCCGCGACCGCGCCACTAGACTGGGCCAATGACCGAGGAGCGCACCGAGTCCCGCCCGATGGCGCCGGACGCGAGCGCCCCGGGGCCCTCGGCGACCGAGCCGGCTGGCGGCCGCAGCATGCGGGCCCGTCTGGCCCGGATGGGCACGCGGACGCAGGTCGCCAACCCGGTCCTCGATCCGCTCTTCCGTGCGGTGCGCGCCAACCATCCCAAGGCCGACGTCGCGCTCCTCGAGCGCGCCTACGTCACCGCGGAGCGGCTCCACGGCGATCAGATGCGCAAGAGTGGCGACCCCTACATCACCCATCCGCTGGCGGTGACGACCATCCTCGCCGGCATCGGCATGACCGAGCCGACGTTGGTGGCGGCGCTGCTGCACGACACGGTCGAGGACACGCCCTACACGCTCGAGGAGTGCCGCCGCGACTTCGGGGACGAGGTCGCGCAGCTCGTCGACGGCGTCACCAAGCTCGACAAGGTGGTCTACGGCGACAACGCCAAGGCCGAGACCATCCGCAAGATGATCGTGGCGATGTCGCGCGACATCCGGGTGCTGGTCATCAAGCTCGCCGACCGTCTCCACAACATGCGCACGCTGCGCTTCGTGCCACCCAAGAGCCAGGAGCGCACGGCCAAGGAGACCCTCGACATCTACGCGCCGCTGGCCCACCGCCTCGGCATGAACACGATCAAGTGGGAGCTGGAGGACCTTGCGTTCTCGACCCTCCACCCGAAGATCTACGACGAGATCGTCCGCCTCGTCGCCGAGCGTGCGCCGTCACGCGACTCGTTCCTCGCCGGCGTGATCTCCCAGGTCGAGAAGGACCTCCGCGAGGCGAAGATCAAGGCCACCGTCACCGGGCGACCCAAGCACTACTACTCGATCTACCAGAAGATGATCGTCGGCGGCCGCGAGTTCTCCGACATCTACGACCTGGTCGGCATCCGGATCCTCGTCGAGGAGGACCGCGACTGCTACGGCGTGCTCGGCGTGCTGCACTCCCGCTGGAACCCGGTCCTCGGCCGGTTCAAGGACTACGTCGCGATGCCGAAGTTCAACATGTACCAGTCGCTGCACACCACGGTGATCGGCCCCCAGGGCAAGCCGGTCGAGATGCAGATCCGGACCTTCGGCATGCACCGCCGGGCCGAGTACGGCGTGGCCGCCCACTGGAAGTACAAGGAGGACGGGCGCGCCGGGAGCGACGCGGGCAGCAAGGAGCGCGCCGGCGGTGGCCTGTCCGGGGACGACATGTCGTGGGTGCGTCAGCTCCTCGACTGGCAGAGCGAGGTCGAGGACCCGGGCGAGTTCCTGGAGTCGCTGCGGTTCGAGATCAACCAGACCGAGACCTACGTGTTCACGCCGCGGGGCGACGTGATCGCCCTGCCGTCCGGCTCGACGCCCGTCGACTTCGCCTACGCCGTCCACACCGAGGTGGGCAACCGGACCATCGGTGCTCGCGTCAACGGCCGGCTGGTGCCGCTCGAGTCGACGCTGGAGAACGGCGACGTGATCGAGATCTTCACGTCCAAGGCGGAAGGCGCGGGTCCCTCGCGGGACTGGCTCAACTTCGTGAAGTCGCCGCGCGCTCGCTCCAAGATCCGGCAGTGGTTCACGAAGGAGCGCCGCGAGGAGGCCATCGATCGCGGCAAGGACGAGATCGCCAAGCTGATGCGCAAGGAGGGCCTGCCCCTCAAGCGCCTCCTCACGCACGACTCCCTGAGCGTCGTCGCAGACGCCCTGCGGCTCGCCGATGTCTCGGCGCTCTATGCCGCCGTCGGCGAGGGCAATCTCGGTGCGCAGGCCGTCGTACGCCGGGTGATCGAGCTGCACGGCGGCGACCAGGGTGCCCAGGAGGACCTGGCCGAGGCCGTCACGATCACCGGTCGGTCCCGTCGTCCGCGGAGCCTGGCCGGGGGAGACGCAGGAGTCATCGTCACCGGGGCGCCCGACGTGTGGGTCAAGCTCGCCAAGTGCTGCACGCCGGTGCCGCCCGACACGATCCTCGGCTTCGTGACCAAGGGCGGCGGCGTGTCGGTCCACCGCCAGGACTGCACCAACGCCAAGGACCTGCTCTCGCAGCCCGAGAAGCTCGTCGACGTCGAGTGGGCCCCCACCGGACAGTCGACCTTCCTCGTCAACATCCAGGTCGAGGCGCTCGACCGCGCGCGGCTGCTCTCCGACATCACGATGGTGCTCTCAGACGCCCACGTGAACATCCTGTCGGCCAACCTGACGACGTCACGCGACCGCGTCGCCAAGTCGCGCTTCAGCTTCGAGATGGCCGACGCCAAGCACCTCGACACCGTCCTCAGCGTCGTCCGGTCGGTGCCCGGCGTCTTCGACGCCTACCGAGTGACCAGCTAGCTGAAGTCGGCGGACGCCCGCTTCGCCATCTCGAGCAGCGAGCGTTGTCCCTCGATGCTGGACTCCAGGTCGCGGACGCGCTTGTCGTCGCCGCGCGAGCGGGCACCCTCGAGCTTTGCCTCGGACTCGGCGATCGCGGCCTCGAGCTTGGAGACCATGTCGTCGGCGCGGGCGGACTTCTCCGGGTCGGAGCGACGCCACTGGTCGTCCTCGGCCTTGCGGATGGTCTGCTCGACCGCCCGCATCCGGCCCTCGAGGTCCTTGATCCGATCACGCGGGACCTTGCCGGCCTCGTCCCACTTGTCGGCGACGACACGGAAGGCGGCCTTGGCGGCGGCGATGTCGCCCGTCTCGGCCAGGGGAGCGAGGAGGGCCTCTGCCTCGACCAGGAGCTGCTGCTTGACCTCCGCGTTGGCGGCGAACTCGGAGTCGAGCGGGGCGTTGGCGGCGTCGCGGGCGCCGAAGAAGCGGTCCTGTGCACCTCTGAAGCGCTGCCAGAGCTTGTCGTCGACGGCCTTCGGTGCCGGTCCGGCGGCCTTCCAGTCCCGCATCAGGTCGCGGTAGCGGCCGGACGTCGGACCCCAGTCGGTCGAGTCGGCGAGCGCCTCGGCCTCCTTGACCAGACGCTCCTTCACGCCCCGGGCGCCCTCGCGGCGCTCGTCCTGCTCCGCGAAGTGAGCCTTGCGTGCCTTGGTGTAGGCCGAGCGAGCAGAGGAGAACCGCTTCCAGAGCTCGTCGTCGGCCGCCTTGTCGATGCGGGGGAGCTGCTTCCACTGGTCCAACAGCTCGCGCAGCCGGTTGGCGCCGTTGCGCCAGTCGCGGCCGGAGGCGATCTTCTCCGCCTCGGCGGCGAGCTGGGACTTCTGCTCGCGGGCCTCGGCGGAGCGCTGGGCCTTGGCCGCCTTGCGTGCGTCGCGCTGCGTGGCGATGACGGGGCCGAGCTCGTCGAGCTTCCCGGTGAGCACGGTCAGGTCACCGACCGCGTGCGCGTCGGCCAGCTGGTCACGGACCAGTCGGACCGACTGTGCGGCCTCTTCCGGCGAGAGCACACCCGTCAGCACCCGCCGGTGGAGCAGGTCCACCTCGAGTGCGAGGTTGTCATAGCGCTTCGTGTAGAAGGCCAGAGCTTCCTCGGGCGTCGCGTCGGGCATCTGCCCGACAGCGCGCTCGCCGTCGGCTGTCTTCACATAGACGGTGCCGTCGTCGCCGACGCGGCCCCAGTCGGAGGTAGTCACAATCGCCGATCCTAGTAGGCCCTGCCCGGCTGGGTTGCCCGCACGCCCCGCCCGATAGGCTGTGGTGGTGCTGATCGCCGCCTTTCCCGCCGGACCGTGGGGCACCAATTGCTATGTCGCGGCGACCGGCCCCGGCTCGGAGTGCGTGGTCATCGACCCGGGCAAGGACGCTGCACCGGGCGTCGCGGACGTGGTGCGGGAGCACCGGCTGAAGCCGGTCGCGGTGCTCCTGACGCACGGTCACATCGACCACATGTGGTCCGTGACCCCGGTCGCGGGCACCTACGACGCCACGGCGTGGATCCACCCGGGCGACCGGCACCTGCTCGCCGACCCGATGCAGGGGATGTCCCGCGAGACGGCCTCGATGCTGCTCGGCGGGAAGTACGAGTTCACGGAGCCCGACGACGTCGCGGAGCTGTCCGACGGTGCGGAGCTCGAGCTGGCTGGTCTGCGCCTCGTCGTCGACCACACGCCCGGCCACACGGCGGGTTCGGTGGCGTTCCGGGCGCCGTGGACGGGGGATGCCGGCGGTCCCGACATCTCCGAGGTGATGTTCTCGGGTGACCTGCTCTTCGCCGGCTCGATCGGACGCACCGACCTCCCCGGGGGCGACCACCCGACGATGCTCCGCTCACTGGAGACCAAGGTCCTGCCGCTGGCGGACGACATCGTGGTGTTGCCTGGCCATGGCGAGCAGACCTCGATCGGGCGCGAGCGCGCGACGAACCCCTTCCTCCTCGATCTCCTCCAGGGCGGTGACGCCGGCCGCGTCACGCGAGGGCTCTGATGGCCCGCATCGCGCCGCTCAGCGGCTTCCCCGAGCTGCTCCCTGCCCAGCGGTACGTCGAGCAGGAGGTGATCGCGACACTCGCGCGCACCTTCGAGCTGCACGGCTTCGCCAACATCGAGACCCGCGCCGTCGAGCCGATGGACCAGCTGCTCCGCAAGGGGGACACCTCCAAGGAGGTGTACGTCCTGCGCAGGCTCCAGGAGATCGACGGCGGCAAGGATGCCGGGATCGGCCTCCACTTCGACCTGACGGTGCCCTTCGCCCGCTACGTGCTGGAGAACGCCGGCAAGCTCGAGTTCCCGTTCCGCCGCTACCAGGTCCAGAAGGTCTGGCGCGGCGAGCGGCCGCAGGAGGGTCGGTTCCGCGAGTTCACCCAGGCCGACATCGACATCGTCGGACGCGACGACCTGCCGTTCCACCACGACGTCGAGGTCGCCCGCGTCATGCTCGAGGCCCTCGCCCGGCTGACCTTCCTGCCGGGCTTCCGCCTCCAGGTCAACAACCGCAAGCTGATCCAGGGCTTCTATGCCGGGCTCGGCGTCACGGGCGACGCCATCGACGAGGTCATGCGCCTGGTCGACAAGCTCGACAAGCTCGACCCGGCCACGGTGCGGCAGCTGCTGCTCGACGAGGCCGGCGTCAGCGAGGAGCAGGCCGACAAGGCGCTCGCGCTCGCGACCATCCGCACAACCGACGACACCTTCGTCGAGCAGGTGCGCGCGCTCGACGTGACGCACGAGCTCCTCGACGAGGGCCTGGATGAGCTCGCGACCCTCGTGCGCGCCTGCGGACCGCTCGCGACGGACACCGTCCGGATCGAGGCGGACCTGTCGATCGCACGCGGCCTCGACTACTACACGGGCACGGTCTTCGAGACGCGGCTCGACGGCTTCGAGTCGCTGGGGTCGATCTGCTCCGGTGGCCGGTACGACGCCCTCGCGTCCGACGGCCGCACGACATACCCCGGGGTGGGGATCTCACTCGGTGTCAGCCGGGTGCTGGTCCCGCTCGTACAGCGCGGCGTCCTCAGCGCCGACCGCTCGGTGCCGAGCGTGGTGCTCGTAGCGGTCGCCGACGAGGACACCCGCTTTGAGGCGGACGCCGTCGCCACCTCGCTGCGTGCTAACGGCATCCCGTGCGAGGTCGCTCCCAGCGCGGCGAAGTTCGGCAAGCAGATCCGCCATGCCGAGCGCCGTGGGATTCCCTACGTCTGGTTCGGCAGCGAGGTCAAGGACATCCGCTCCGGAAACCAGGTCGCCGCTGACCCGGCGACATGGCAGCCTCCCACTGAGGACCTGCGTCCGCAGGTCGTCATCACCAGCAACGACACCGAAACCACCGAAGGGAAATCCTCGTGATCCGCACCCATGGCTCCGGCACCCTCCGTGCCGAGCACGTCGGCCAGACCGTCACCCTCACCGGGTGGGTGGCCAACCGGCGCGATCACGGTGGCGTGGCGTTCATCGACCTGCGTGACGCCAGCGGCGTCGTCCAGGTCGTCATCCGCGACGAGACGGTTGCCCACTCGTTGCGTGCCGAGTTCTGCCTCAAGGTCGTCGGCGAGGTCATCGCACGCCTCGAGGGCAACGCCAACCCCAACCTCCCGACGGGCGAGATCGAGGTCGTCGCGTCCGAGGTCGAGGTGCTCAGCGCCGCGGCCCCGCTCCCGTTCCCGATCAGTGACCACGTCGACGTGGGGGAGGAGGTGCGGCTCAAGCACCGTTACCTCGACCTGCGCCGCACCGCCCCCGGCAACGCGCTGCGCCTGCGCAGCCAGGTCAACAAGGCGGCCCGCGACGTGCTCGCGGCGCACGACTTCATCGAGGTCGAGACGCCGACCCTGACCCGCAGCACGCCGGAGGGCGCGCGCGACTTCCTCGTGCCGGCCCGGCTGCAGCCCGGAAGCTGGTACGCCCTGCCGCAGAGCCCGCAGCTCTTCAAGCAGCTGCTGATGGTCGCCGGGCTGGAGCGCTACTACCAGATCGCTCGGTGCTATCGCGACGAGGACTTCCGCGCCGACCGCCAGCCCGAGTTCACCCAGCTCGACATCGAGATGAGCTTCGTGACCCAGGACGACGTCATCGCCCTGGGTGAGGAGATCGCGGCGGCGCTGTGGCGCCTGATCGGCGTCGAGCTGCCGGTGCCCTTCCCGCGGATGACGTACGCCGAGGCCATGGCGCGGTTCGGCTCGGACAAGCCCGACCTCCGGATGGGCCAGGAGCTCGTCGACTGCACCGACTACTTCAAGGACACGCCCTTCCGCGTGTTCCAGGCGCCCTACGTGGGCGCCGTCGTGATGCCGGGCGGCGCGGGTCAGCCGCGCAAGCAGCTCGACGCGTGGCAGGAGTGGGCCAAGCAGCGCGGCGCCCGTGGCCTCGCCTATGTCCTGATCCAGGAGGACGGCGAGCTCACCGGCCCGGTGGCCAAGAACATCACCGACGAGGAGAAGGCCGGGCTGGCTGCCCACGTCGGCGCCCAGCCGGGCGACTGTGTCTTCTTCGGCGCCGGCGCCGTCAAGTCCAGTCGCGCGCTCCTCGGTGCCGCGCGCCTCGAGATCGGTCGCCGCACCGGCCTGCTCGACGAGGAGGCCTGGAGCTTCCTGTGGGTGGTCGACGCCCCGCTCTTCGAGCCGGCCGACGACGCGACCGCCGCGGGTGACGTCGCCGTCGGCGCCGGCGCGTGGACGGCAGTGCACCACGCGTTCACGAGCCCGCAGGACCTCGAGTCCTTCGACAGTGACCCCGGCAACGCTCTGGCCTGGGCCTACGACATGGTCTGCAACGGCAACGAGATCGGTGGCGGCTCGATCCGTATCCACCGTGAGGACATCCAGAAGCGCGTCTTCGAGGTGATGGGGATCGCCGAGGCCGAGGCCGAGGAGAAGTTCGGATTCCTCCTCGAGGCGTTCAAGTACGGCGCCCCGCCGCACGGCGGCATCGCGTTCGGGTGGGACCGGGTCACCGCCCTCCTCGCCGGCACCGACTCGATCCGTGACGTCATCGCCTTCCCCAAGACCGGTGGCGGCTACGACCCGCTGACCGCTGCTCCTGCGCCCATCACGCCCGAGCAGCGGAAGGAAGCCGGTGTGGATGCCGCTCCGGCGGAGAAAAGCGACTCCTGAGGGGCGCGTCCCCGGACGTCTTGCGCAGGGTCGAGACCAGATCGTTATCGGTCGGTGATCGTTCCGGTGACCTCGAGGGCCTAGGTTCGCTGCGGGTGGCGCGTGTGGCGCCTTGAACCTTTCTCGAGGAGGAGTTTCATGCGAGTGACAACTCGTGCAGTGGCCCTTCTGGGCGCATCAGTCATGGCGCTCGGTCTGTCGGCCTGTGGCAGTGACGACGGGTCGGGGGACAGCGAGAACGCGCTCACGGTCCGCGGCTGCAACCCGGAGAACCCGCTGGTGACCATCAACACCGCGGAGACCTGTGGCGGCGACATCCTGGATGTCACGACGGCCAAGCTCATCGACTACGACCTCGAGACGGGTGAGCCGGTCAACGACATCCTCGAGAGCTTCGAGACGACCGACAACATCAACTTCACGGTCAAGATCAAGCAGGGCTACATGTTCTCGGACGGCACCGAGGTCAAGTCGAAGAACTTCGTCGACGCCTGGAACTACGCCGCCTACCAACCGAACGCGCAGGCCTCGTCCTACTTCTTCGGCGCTGCTGCCATCGACGGCTACGCCGACGTGCAGTGCGTCGAGACCGACGACGCCGGTGCGTGCACCAAGGACCCCGCGGCCGAGACCATGAGCGGTCTGGCTGTCGTCGACGACTACACGTTCACGATCAAGACCAGCCAGGAGGTCTCCAACCTGCTGGTGCGCCTGGGCTACACCGCCTTCGCGCCGCTCCCGGACGTCTTCTTCGAGGACCCGGAGGCCTTCGGTGACAAGCCGGTCGGCGCCGGTCCCTACTACGTCGACTCGTGGGACAAGACCAAGCAGATCGTGGTCAAGAAGAACCCGGAGTACTCCGGCGACTTCCCCGGCAACGTCGACCAGATCACCTTCAAGATCTACAACGACGACACCGCGGCCTACAAGGACGTCGTCAGCGGCAAGCTCGACGTGATCAACCAGGTCCCGACGACGGAGCTCCCGAACTACAAGAGCGACCTCGACGGCCGCAACAACGAGCGTGACATGGGTGGCATCCAGACGGTCGCCTTCGACCCGCAGGGCGCCGACGCGGCGGCTGCGCTCGCCAAGCCGGAGGTCCGTCAGGCCATCTCCATGGCCATCGACCGGCAGACGATCGTCGACACGATCTTCTTCGGCACCCGCCAGCCGGCCACCGGCTGGGTCTCCCCGGTCGTCGACGGCTACAAGGCCGGCGCCTGCGGCGAGTTCTGTGAGTACGACCCCGAGGGTGCCAAGGCGCTCCTCGAGGAGGCCGGCGGCTTCGACGGCGCGCTCGGCCTCTACGTCAACGGCGACGCCGACCACAAGCCGTGGGCCGACGCGACCTGCAACTCGATCCGCCAGACCCTGGAGATCGAGTGCACCACCGAGGTGACGAAGGACTTCGACCAGCTGAACCTCTACAAGGAGCAGAACAAGGTCTCGTTCTTCCGCGCCGGCTGGCAGATGGACTACCCGTCGATCGAGAACTTCCTCGCCCCGCTCTATGGCACGGGTGCGGACTCGAACGAGTACTCCTACTCCAACCCGGAGTTCGACGCGAAGCTGTCGGAGGCCGCTGCGGCGACCGACCCGGAGCAGGCCAACGCCCTCTACCAGGAGGCCGAGCTCATGCTGGCCGCCGACATGCCGGTCATCCCGACCTGGTACCCGTCGGTCCAGATCGGCTGGTCGGACCGTGTCGAGAACGTCGACATCGACCCGTTCGGTGTCCCGGACTACGCCGGCATCACCCTGAAGTGATCACGGGCTGCGTGCCGGCCGCTCCGAGCGGCCGGCACGCAGCACTGCACGCGACTGCGCGGGGCGGGCGTCGCTGACGCCTGCCCTGCGGGGCGGACCCCGGACTTGGAGGATTCGTGGGGAAGTACATAGTGCGGCGCCTGCTGCAGATGATCCCGGTGGCTCTCGGGGCGACGTTCCTGATCTATGCCATGGTGTTCTCGCTGCCGGGCGACCCGACGACAGGCAAGTGCGGCGAGCGGAACTGCCCGCCGGAGTTCGTCGCGGCGTTCAACGAGAAGTACAACCTCGATGACCCGCTGCTGGTGCAGTACGGCAAGTACATGGGCAACGTCCTCCAGGGCGACCTCGGTGAGGCCCAGAGCGGCCTGCCCGTCAGCGAGGAGCTCTCCGAGCGCTACGTCATCACCTTCAAGCTCGGTGGGATGGCGCTCGCGATCGAGGCGGTGATCGGCATCCTGGCGGGCATCGTGGCGGGACTGCGCAAGGGAGGCTTCCTGGATGCGCTGGTGCTGGTGAGCACGCTGTTCGTCATCTCGATACCGGTGTTCGTCATCGGCAACGTCTCCCAGCTGTTCTTCGGCATCGAGCTGGGCTGGTTCCCGGTGACGGTGCCCTTCGAACCCTCCCTGTTCGACCTGTTCATGCCGGCGATGGTGCTCGCCTCCGCATCCGTCGCCTACCTCGCACGCCTGATGCGCAGCTCGATGGCGGAGAACCTCCGCTCCGACTACGTCCGCACGGCCAACGCCAAGGGCCTGGGGCCCTCCCGCGTGGTGGGGGTGCACACGCTGCGCAACTCGATGATCCCCGTCGTGACGTTTCTCGGCTACGACTTCGGCGCGCTGCTCGGTGGCGCGATCATCACCGAGGGCATCTTCAACATCTACGGCGTCGGCGGCTACATCTTCCAGGGCATCTCCGACCAGGACGGCATCGCCGTCGTCAGCTCGGTGACGGTGCTCGTCGTGATCTACCTGCTGATGAACCTGCTCGCGGACGTGCTCTACGGCGTCCTGGACCCGAGGATCAGCCATGACTGACTTCTCCCACCACGAGCCCGGCGCCTCCGGCGCCGCAGCCGAGTCCGGTGTGCCACTCGGCTCGCTGTCGACCGGACCGGTCGAGCCGGACGGTGGAGCGGCCGCGCCGGCACGCTCCCCGGGTGCCGAGGCCTGGCGTGAGCTGCGCAGGAAGCCGATGTTCTGGATCTCCGCGACGGTGATCTTCGTGTTCCTGCTGATGGCGGTGTGGCCGAGCCTGTTCACCGACATCGGCCCGCGCGACGCCGTACTCGCCGATCGATGGGCGAAGCCCTCGGCGGAGCACTGGTTCGGCCGCGACCTGCAGGGCTACGACCTCTACACGCGCTGCATCTACGGCGCGCGGGCGTCGATCCTGGTCGGTCTCCTGACGGCGACGCTGACCGCGCTGGTCGGCGGTTTCCTCGGACTGATCGCCGGCTACATGGGCGGCATCACCGACACCTTGTTGAGCCGGCTGGCCGAGGTCTTCTTCGCGATCCCGCTGCTGCTCGGCGCGATCATCTTCCTGTTCTCGTTCAGCCAGCCCAATGACGGATTCTTCAAGACCGTGATGTCGATCGTGCTGATCCTGGTGATCCTCGGCTGGCCGAGCGTGTTCCGGTTGATGCGGTCCTCGGTGCTCCAGGTCAAGCCCAACGACTACGTGCAGGCGGCGCGGGCCCTCGGCGGCTCTCCGCTGCGGATCGCCTTCCGTCACATCCTGCCGAACGCGATCGGACCGGTGATCGTGGTGAGCACGATCAACCTGGGCGTCTACATCGCCTCCGAGGCGGCGCTGTCGTTCCTCGGCATCGGCCTGCAGGACCCGACCGTGTCGTGGGGTCAGATGATCGACGAGGGCAGCGAGCAGATCCGCAATGCACCGCACACGTTGCTGTTCCCGGCAGGGTTCCTGAGCGCAGCCGTCCTCGGCTTCATCATGCTCGGCGACACGATCCGTGACGCCTTCGACCCCAAGTCCCGATGAGAGGGCGGACGACCACATGACGAGCCTCGACAAGTCCACCGACGTGGCCACGTTGGGTCACGGCGATGCGCCCCTGCTGGAGGTCGACGACCTCTATGTCGAGTTCCACACCCGCGACGGGATCGCCAAGGCGATCAACGGCGTCAGCTTCCATCTCGAGGCCGGGGAGACGCTGGCCGTGCTCGGCGAGTCCGGCTCGGGCAAGTCCGTGACGGCGCAGGCCATCATGGGCATCCTCGACATGCCGCCCGCTGTCGTCCCGCGGGGAGCGGTCCGCTACGCCGGCCGCGACCTGCTCACGATGTCGCCGAAGGAACGCCGCAAGATCCGTGGCCCCGAGATCTCGATGATCTTCCAGGACGCGCTCTCCGCCCTCAACCCGGTCTTCCCCGTCGGCTGGCAGATCGCCGAGATGTTCCGCGTCCACAAGGGCATGAACCGGCGCGACGCCCAGGCCGAGGCGATCCGGCTGATGGAGCGAGTGCAGATCCCCGCCGCCAAGGACCGCGTTCGCTCCTACCCGCACCAGTTCTCGGGGGGCATGCGCCAGCGCATCATGATCGCGATGGCGATCGCCCTGAACCCACGGATCCTGATCGCCGACGAGCCCACGACGGCACTCGACGTCACCGTGCAGGCGCAGATCATGGCCCTGCTGCAGGAGATCCAGGAGGAGAGCGGGATGGGGTTGATCCTCATCACGCACGACCTCGGCGTGGTCGCCGACGTCGCGGACCGCATCGCGGTCATGTACGCCGGCCGCATCGTCGAGTCCGCCGACGTACTGCCGCTCTATGCCGATCCCGCCCATCCCTACACCGAGGGCCTGCTCGCCTCGATCCCGCAGCTGGAGCAGAAGGGCAAGGAGCTCTACGCCATCAAGGGCCTGCCGCCGAGCCTGTTGCGGATGCCGGACGGCTGCAAGTTCAACCCTCGGTGCTCGCGGGCCCAGGACATCTGTCGCACCGACGATCCGGAGCTGCGCGAGGTCGTTCCCGGGCGTTGGTCACGTTGCCACTTCGCAGAGGAGGTGCTCGGTGACTGAGGCCATCCTCCGTGCCGAGGGACTGAAGAAGTACTACCCGATCAAGGACGGCGTGATCCGTCGCACGGTCGGGCACGTCAAGGCGGTCGACGGGGTCTCCTTCGAGCTGAACGCGGGCGAGACCCTCGGCATCGTCGGTGAGTCCGGGTGTGGCAAGTCCACCCTCGGTCGCCTGCTGATGCGCCTCGAGGAGCCGACCGAGGGGAGCGTCTTCTTCGAGGGCAAGGACATGTTCCAGACCAGCCGCAGCGAGATGAGGCGGCTGCGGCGCGAGATCCAGATCGTCTTCCAGGACCCCTACACCTCGCTCAACCCCCGCAAGACCGTCGGCGCCATCATCGGTGAGCCGTTCGACATCCACAGCGACGTCAAGCCCGAGGGCGGACGCAAGCGACGGGTGCAGGAGCTGATGGAGATGGTCGGGCTCAGCCCCGAGCACATCAACCGCTACCCCCACCAGTTCTCCGGTGGGCAGCGTCAGCGCATCGGCATCGCCCGCGGCATCGCGCTCAACCCGAAGGTGCTCGTGTGTGACGAGCCCGTGTCCGCACTGGACGTGTCGGTGCAGGCGCAGGTCATCAACGTGCTCGAGAAGCTGCAGGACGAGCTCGGACTCGCCTACGTGTTCATCGCCCACGACCTCGCGGTCGTCCGCCACATCTCCGACCGCGTCGCGGTGATGTACCTCGGCAAGATCGCGGAGATCGGCACCGACGCCGAGATCTACGAGCGCTCGACGCACCCCTACACCCGGGCGCTGCTCTCCGCCGTGCCGGTGCCGGACCCGACGCTGCGGGGCGAGCGCAACCAGATCACGTTGACCGGGGACGTCCCGTCGCCGGCCAACCCGCCGACCGGCTGCCGCTTCCACACGCGCTGCTGGCGCGCGGAGCAGCTGTGCATGACGGAGGAGCCGCAGCTGATCAGTCGCGCCGACATCGGCGGCATGCACGAGTCTGCCTGCCACTTCGTCGAGGACGTGATGATCAGCAACAGCCGCAGCTGATCGGTGCCCTTCGGTGTCGTCGCCGGGTCTGGATAGGCTCGGCGACGTGGAGGGCCTGTTCGAGATCGGCGACGACGCGCCGCGGGCGAGCGGTGGATCGCTGAGCGACGCGGTGCATGCGGCCGCGCCCCTCGCCGTACGGATGCGCCCCCGCGACCTCGACGAGCTGGTCGGCCAGGAGCACCTCCGCAAGCCGGGCTCGCCCCTGCGTCAGCTGGTCGAGGGCGACCGGCCGCTCTCGCTGCTGCTGTGGGGTCCGCCCGGCACGGGCAAGACCACCATCGCCTCCATCATCAGCCAGCAGACCGGCCGTCGCTTCGTGGAGGTCTCGGCGGTGTCCGCCGGGGTCAAGGAGGTCCGCGCCGCCATCGACGGTGCCCGGCGGGAGCTCGTGGCCACCGGCCGGGAGACGGTGCTGTTCGTCGACGAGGTCCACCGGTTCAGCAAGGCGCAGCAGGACGCGCTGCTGCCCGGAGTGGAGAACCGGTGGGTGACCCTGGTCGCGGCGACCACCGAGAACCCGTCCTTCAGCGTGATCTCGCCCTTGCTCTCCCGCAGCCTGCTGCTGCGTCTCGAGTCGTTGACCGACGCCGACATCGCCGGCGTTCTCGACCGTGCCGTCTCCGACGAGCGGGGCCTGGCAGGTGAGCTCGAGCTCGACGACGAGGCCCGCGAGCACCTCGTCCGGCTGGCCGGCGGCGACGCCCGGCGCTCCCTGACCTATCTGGAGGCTGCGGCTGGCGCGGCCCGCTCGCGGGGACTCGACCGCATCGACGTCGCCACCGCTGAGACGGCAGCCGACCAGGCCGCCGTGCGCTACGACCGCGACGGCGACCAGCACTACGACGTGGTCAGCGCGTTCATCAAGTCGGTGCGCGGCTCCGACGCCGACGCTGCGCTGCACTACCTGGCCCGGATGCTGGAGGCCGGGGAGGATCCCCGGTTCATCGCCCGGCGGCTGATGATCCTCGCCAGCGAGGACATCGGCCTCGCCGACCCGGCGGCGCTGCCGACGGCCGTCGCCGCGGCCCAGACCGTGCAGCTGATCGGGATGCCCGAGGCACAACTGACGCTCGCGCACGCGACCGTTGCGCTCGCCGTCGCGGCGAAGTCGAACGCCGTGACGACGGCGATCGGCGAGGCGGTCGCCGACGTCCGCGCCGGCAGGATCGGAGCCGTGCCGCCACACCTCCGTGACGCGCACTACGCCGGTGCCAAGAAGCTCGGTCACGGCGCGGGCTACGTCTACAGCCACGACGCTCCCTTCGGCGTGGCCGAGCAACAGTACGCACCGGACGTCGTGAGTGAAGCGTCCTACTACCGGCCGACCGACCACGGTGCCGAGGCAGCTGTGAAGCAACGGTGGGAGCGGGTCCGCCGCATCATCCGGGGCAAGTAGGCTTGCGTCTCGTGATCCCACAGCTCGCCGTCCCCGACTGGCTGGCCGTGGCGACCGTTCTCGCCCTGCTGGGTCTCGGCGTCGCCATCGTCGTGCTCGCCCGATCCCTGCGCGAGTCCCGGCGACACACGGAGGAGCTCCTCGCGGCGGCCTCGAGCGATGCCGAGGCGCTCCGTGAGACGCTCACCGGCCTCGAGGAGCAGCTTCGTGTCCGCGCCGAGGCGGCGGAGGCGGTGCAGGACCGGGTGCCGGTGGCCAGGGTCGACGACCGCGAGTACGTCATCACCGACCTGTCCAACGACCGCGGACCGAAGGTGCCGGCACGCGTCGTGCCCGCGCCCCAGTTCGCGGACATCCTCCTGCGCGAGAGCGTGATCAAGACAGCAGCGCTGGCTGCCGGTCTCCGCCGGGCGCTGGCACCCGAGATCCGCAACCGCATCCGGTTCGAGATGAAGCGCGAGGTCAAGCGCTCCCGCCGGGAGCGCAAGCTCATGCTGCGAGCGGCCCGCCGCGACTGGGAGGCGCGGCAGCGCGCAGGTCTCGAGGCGTCCTCGTGATCCGGGGCCCGGTGTGGTTCACCGCCGGAGCAGCGGCCGGCGTCTACGGCATGGTCAAGGCTCGCCGGCTCGCGGAGGCCCTGACCCCCGACGGGATGCGTGACCGCATCGGTGCCGCGGTCCTCGGCGCCCGGCTCTTCGCCGAGGAGGTCGCCCAGGGCCAGGCGGACGCCGAAATCCGATTGCGCCAGCACTACCGCGATCTGGAGGCTGGACGCCGCAACGACGGGCCCCAGCAGCTCACCGCTCCACCTGACTCCACCCAGCCACCCGAACTCACGTACCAGGAAGGTCGTCGCAACTGATGGGCACCGATCGCCATCTCTCCAGCGCGGAGATCCGCCACCGGTTCCTCGCCCACTTCGAGGGCCGGGGTCACACGGTGGTGCCGTCGGCGTCGCTGCTCCTCGACGACCCCAACCTGTTGTTCGTCAACGCCGGCATGGTGCCCTTCAAGCCCTACTTCCTGGGGCAGGAGACGCCGCCGTACGACTGCGCGACCAGCGTCCAGAAGTGCATCCGCACCCCCGACATCGAAGAGGTCGGAAAAACCACCCGCCACGGCACGTTCTTCGAGATGTGCGGCAACTTCTCCTTCGGCGACTACTTCAAGGAGGGCGCCGTCGAGCTCGCCTGGGAGCTGGTCACCCGGCCGCAGGCCGACGGCGGCTTCGGGCTTGACGAGTCCGTGCTCTACCCCAGCGTCCTCGACGGGGACGACGAGGCCGTGACCGTGTGGAAGAAGGTCACCGGCCTGCCCGACGACCGGATCGTGCGGCTGCCCCCCAAAGAGAACTACTGGTCCATGGGCATCCCGGGGCCGGGAGGACCCTGCTCGGAGATCCTCATCGATCGCGGCCCCGAGTTCGGCGCCGACCGGGACTGGGACGCGGGCGACCGCTACCTCGAGTTCTGGAACCTCGTGTTCATGCAGGACGAGCTCTCGGCGGTCCGCTCGAAGTCGGACTTCGACATCGCCGGCCAGCTTCCGAAGAAGAACATCGACACCGGCATGGGCCTCGAGCGCGTCGCGTACCTGCTCCAGGGCAAGAACAACATGTACGAGATCGACACCGTCTTCCCGGTGATCGAGAGGGCCGAGGAGCTCTCCGGCAAGAAGTACGGCGCTGCCTACCCCGACGACGTCCGCTTCCGGGTCGTCGCCGACCACATCCGATCCTCGATGATGCTGATCAGCGACGGCGTGACGCCGGGCAACGAGGGCCGCGGCTACGTCCTGCGCCGCCTGCTGCGACGTGCCGTGCGCAACATGCGGCTGCTCGGCTACCAGGACCCGGCCCTGCCGGAGCTGATGCCGGTCTCGCGCGACCGGATGGGGGAGACCTACGCCGACCTCCACACCGACTGGGACCGCATCGCCCGCGTGGCGTTCGCCGAGGAGGAGGCCTTCCGCAAGACGCTGCAGGCCGGCACCCAGATCTTCGACCTCGCCGCCGGCGAGGTGAGGACGGCCGGATCCTCCACCATCCCGGGTGACAAGGCCTTCGCGCTGCACGACACCTATGGCTTCCCGATCGACCTGACGCTGGAGATGGCGGCCGAGGCGGGCCTTCAGGTCGACGAGTCCGGGTTCCGGCAGCTGATGTCGGAGCAGCGCGAGCGGGCGAAGGCCGACGCCCGCGCCAAGAAGGGGCAGCACGCCGACACCGGCGTCTATCGCGGCATCCTCGACGCCAACGGGCCCACGGAGTGGCTCGCCTACGAGACGCTCGAGACGGAGTCGCGGCCCCTCGCGCTGCTCAAGGAGGGCGCGTCCGTCGGCGTCCTGGAACCGGGCGAGATCGGCGAGCTGGTCCTCGACCGCACGCCCTTCTATGCCGAGTCCGGCGGACAGGTCGCCGACGCCGGTGTCATCGAGTTCGAGGGAGGGACGCTCGAGGTCCTCGATGTCCAGCGCCCTGTCCGGGGCCTCGTCGTGCACCAGGTTCGCGTCCTCGACGGCGCGCTGCCGGCCGACACGGCCCTCCTGCACGCGCGGGTCGACCCTGACTGGCGCACGGGGGCGCGGCAGGCGCACTCCGGGACGCACATCGTGCACGCCGCCCTGCGGGACGTGCTCGGGCCCACCGCGCTGCAGTCGGGCTCCTACAACCGCCCCGGCTACCTGCGCCTGGACTTCGGTTGGCTCAGTGCGCTCAGCGCCCAGCAGGTCCATGAGATCGAGCAGGTCGCCAACAACGCGCTGCGGGCCGACCTGCCCGTCGGCTGGGACTACATGACGCTCCCGCAGGCCAAGGAGTGGGGCGCCCTCGCCCTCTTCGGCGAGACCTACGACGACTCGAAGGTCCGGGTCGTGGAGATCGGCGGCCCCTGGTCGCGTGAGCTGTGCGGTGGCACCCACGTCGACCACTCGAGCCAGGTCGGCACCATCGTCGTCACCGGCGAGTCCAGTGTCGGCTCCGGCAACCGTCGCATCGAGGCGCTCACCGGCGTGGAGGGCTTCTCCTACCTCGCCCGCGAGCGTGACGTGGTCGGACAGCTGACGACCCTGCTGAAGGTGCAGCCCGACGACCTGCTCGGCCGGGTCACCGACCTGGTCGACCGGCTCAAGCAGACCGAGAAGGAGATGGAGAAGGTCCGTCTCGCCCAGCTCCTCGCCGGAGGCGCCGCGCTGGCCGCCGGCGCCACCGAGGTCAACGGCGTCCGGCTCGTCGCGCAGCGGCTCGACGGCGCGGGTGGCGGCGACGTCCGCACGCTCGCGACGGACGTGCGCGGACGTCTGAGCGGCGACGCGCCGGCCGCGGTGGTGCTGATCGGTGCAGCTGACGGCAAGGCCGCCATCGTCGCCGCGCTCAACGACGCAGCGCAGGCCCGTGGCCTGGCCGCGGGCGACCTGGTGCGAGCAGCGGCTCCCTTCCTCGACGGCAAGGGCGGCGGCAAGGCCGACCTGGCGCAGGGCGGCGGCACCGACGTCTCCCGCATCGACGAGGCGCTGGCGGCCATCACCGCGGCGGTCGCGTCGGTCTGAGGTCGCCGATGCGGTCCGGCGTCAGGCTCGGCGTCGACCCCGGCGACGCGCGGATCGGCGTCGCCCGGTCCGACCCGTCGGGCACCCTGGCGACGCCGGTGGAGACCGTACGTCGGGGCAAGGGCGACCTGCGCCGGATCCACCAGCTGCTGCGGGCCGAGGCGGAGGAATCGGCGGTCCTCGAGGTCGTCGTGGGCCTGCCCCGCTCGCTGTCCGGCGCGGAGGGTGCTGCGGCGGTCAAGGCACGGGACTTCGCGGCCCGCCTGGCGCGGCGGATCGCGCCGGTCCCGGTCCGGATGGTCGACGAGCGCCTGACGACGGTGACGGCCGAGGCCATGCTGCGCGACCAGCGCAAGGGAGCGGCCCGTCGCGCGGTGGTGGACCAGGTCGCCGCGGTGGTGATCCTGCAGCAGGCTCTCGACTCCGAGAAGGCCTCCGGCATCCCTCCTGGCGAGGTTGTCGTCCCCGCTGCTGAGACGTGATCGCTAGCATTCCGCCCATGCGTCCGGTCCACGTCGCCCTGCGCGACCTCGTCACCGAGCACGGCGAAGGCGTCCTGGAGGACGACCGCGCGCTCGCGACCGCCCTCGACCCGATCGTCGTCGCCGGCGAAGTGTCGCCCGACCAGAGCGAGGCGCTGGTCACAGCGGTGAGGCTCGGTGGCTTCGAGCGGTTGATCAGCCTCCTGCAGGGTGGCGCCGACATCGACGGCGCGCTCCGGTCGGCCTCCACCGAGCTGGCCGACCAGCGTCCTGATGGCGACGGCTCCGCCGCGCGCTGGGCCCTGTCCGTGCTGGCGTTCACGGTCGACCTGGTCCCCGACGAGCAGATCCCCCTCTGGCTCGCCGCCCGACCCGCTCCGCCCCTGCCGGCGGAGGACGAGGTCGACCTCGGCTTCCGTGACCCGTCGCCCGGTGCCGGGCGCGCGCGCAAGCGGCGCTCCGGTTGCCTGCCGGTCCTCCTCGTCGCCGTGCTCTTCGTGGCGGTCCTCGGCTGGTTCGGCCGCGGCATGATCGCCGACGTCAAGGACATGTTCGCCGGTCCCGAGGACTTCCCGGGCCCCGGCAGCGGTGAGGTCAGCATGACCGTCGACCCCGGCCAGAGCATCCCGTCGATGGGCGCGGAGCTCGAGGAGCTGGGTGTCGTCGCCTCCGCGGAGGCCTTCGTCGACGCGGCGAATGCGAAGCCGGACCAGATGATCCAGGCGGCGACGTTCCTGCTGAAGAAGGAGATGAAGGCGGCCGACGCCTTCGCCTACATGGCGGACCCGGCGAATGCGGCCGCCGGCGATCCCGTCACTGTGCCGGAGGGCTTCACGGTCGAGCAGATCGTCGCCCGTCTGGTCGACAACACCGACTTCCCGGCGCGGGCCTTCCGTCGCGCGCTCGCCGACCCGGCCTCGATCGGCCTGCCCGACTATGCCGGCGGCAACCCCGAGGGCTATCTCTTCCCGGCGACCTACACCTTCGGTCCGGACGACAAGCCCGCGGACATGCTGGCGGCGATGGTCCGGCGCTACGAGCAGGCGCTCGGCGACAACGACATCGAGCAGGTCGGCGCCTCCCTGGGCGCGGGCTACACCCCCGAGGAGATCATGACGGTCGCCAGCCTCGTGGAGGCCGAGGGACGCGGCGAGGACATGGCCAAGATCGCCCGGGCGATCTACAACCGGCTCGAGCTGCCGGCGGGCGGCGGCACCAACGGCCTGTTGCAGATCGACGCCTCCGTGCTCTATGCCCTGGGGACCCGCGACACCGACCAGCTGGTCGCCCCACTGGCGGACGTCATCGACTCGCCCTACAACACCTACCGCTACGCCGGTCTGCCCCCGGGCCCGATCGGCGCCCCGGGCGAGCAGGCGATCCAGGCCGCGCTCAACCCTGCCGAGGGCGACTGGATCTACTGGGTCACCGTCGACTGCGCCGGCACCACGGAGTTCTCCTCGTCCCTCGAGGAGCACAACCAGCACGACGCCGTCAACGGCGCCGAGTGCTGAGGTGCCCAGCGGTGAGGTGACGGACCTCGTGCCGACGAGCCGCTGCGGGGTGGTGGGCGACCCCGTCGCGCACTCACTGTCGCCGACGTTGCACAACGCGGCCTACGAGGCGCTCGGCCTGCCGTTCCGGTACGACGCCGCGCGGGTGCCGTCCGGCGGACTGGCGGCGCACGTGGCCGGCCTGGGGACCGAGTGGCGTGGCCTGTCGGTCACGGCGCCCCTCAAGCGCGAGGCGCTCGAGCTCGCCGACGTCGTCACGGACCGGGCCCGACTGGCCGGAGGTGCCAACACCCTGGTGCGCGACGGGCAGGCGTGGCTGGCCGACAACACCGACCTGCCCGGTGCCGTGGCAGCGATCAGGGAACGGCACACGGGAGCGGTCCACTCCGCCACGGTCCTCGGTGCCGGAGCGACGGCCGCCTCGACGGGGCTCGCCCTCGCCGAGCTCGGCGTGACGTCCATCCGGCTCCTGGCGCGCGACCCCGCCCGGGCGGAGGACACGGTGGCAGCGCTGCGCCGGCATCCCGACCTCGCCGTGGACGTCCTCGAGATCGACGTCGGGGCGGTGGTGGGCGAGATCGTGGTGTCGACGATCCCCGCGGCGGCGCAGACCGACGCGGTGCTGGCCGCCACGGCGACGGCCGCGGTGGTCTTCGAGGTCGTCTATGACCCGTGGCCCACCCCGCTGGCGCTCGCGGCCCGGTCGCGGGAGCAGGTGCTCGTCACCGGCCTCGACCTCCTCGTCCACCAGGCGCTGCTCCAGTTCGAGATGTTCACTGGTCACGACGGACCACTGGAGACGATGCGCGCGGCCGGTGAGGCCGCGCTCGCCGGACGGTAGGTTCGGGCGTCGTGGAGATCGTCCCCGGACTCGTCTGTGCCGCCATCGGCCTGCTCGGTGGGCTCGTCGTGCCGTGGCTCATCGCGCAGTGCCCCGAGCCCGAGCACGACCCGCAGGAGAACCCGGAGGAGTTCCCCGACCACGTGCCCTTCGCCGAGCTGGCCCGGCGCCGTGGCCTGCGCACGGGTGCCGGGCTCGCCGGCGCGGTGGCGGCGGGTCTCCTCGGGGCCTCGCTGGGCTGGACCTGGCTGCTGCCGCCGCTCCTGTTGCTCGTGCCGGTCACGACGGCGCTGGCGGTCATCGACTACGTGACCTGGTATCTCCCGTCGCGCCTCATCCTGCCGTCGTACGGCGCCGTGGCGGCCCTCCAGGTGGTCGCGACCGTCGCCCTCGGCGAGCCGGCGGTGCTGGTGTGGAGCGCGATCGGCTTCGTCGGGCTGGGCGGCTACTACGGGCTGATGTGGTTCATCAGCCCGCGGGCGATGGCCTTCGGTGACGTGCGGCTGGGCGCGTTGCTGGGGCTCGCGCTGGGCCCGCTCGGCACCGGCACGCTCCTGCTGTCCGTGCTCGCGGCGGCGGTGCTGTCGCTGCTCGCCTATGTGCCGATGCGCCTGCGGGGCAACGCGATCCGTCGCGCCGGCGCCCGCGGCCCGCTCAAGGCGAACCTTCCGTATGGCCCGTTCCTCGTGATCGGGGCGCTCGTTGCGGTGGTGCTGGGACAGGTCCTCGCCCGTCTCGGCTGACGTGGGAGACTTGCGCCCATGCTGCGCTGGTTGACTGCGGGGGAGTCCCACGGACCCTCCCTGGTCGCGATCCTCGAGGGCCTTCCCGCCCACGTCGGGATCACGACGGATGACATCTCCGACGCCCTCGCCCGGCGACGTCTCGGCTACGGCCGTGGCGCCCGGATGAAGTTCGAGGCGGACGAGGTGACCCTCGTCGGCGGCGTCCGGCACGGCCGGACGCAGGGCGGTCCGGTCGCGATCGAGGTCGGCAACACGGAATGGCCGAAGTGGGAGACGGTCATGGCGGCCGATCCCGTCGACCCGGCGATCCTCGAGGCGCAGGCGCGCAACGCGCCCCTCACCCGCCCCCGTCCCGGCCACGCCGACCTCGCGGGCATGCAGAAGTACGACTTCGCCGACGCCCGGCCGATCCTCGAGCGCGCCTCCGCCCGCGAGACTGCCGCGCGGGTTGCGCTGGGCCGCGTGGCGAGCAACTTCCTCGAGCAGGCCACCGGCGCCCGCATCGTCAGCCACGTGATCGAGCTCGGCGGCGTCCGCACGCCGACCCCGGACCTGCCGTCGCCCGACGACGTCGCACGGCTCGACGCCGACCCCGTCCGCTGCCTGGACCCCGACGGCTCGAAGCAGATGGTCGCGCGGATCGACCAGGCCCACAAGGACGGCGACACGCTCGGCGGCGTCGTTGAGGTGGTCGTCCACGGGCTGCCGCCGGGCCTCGGGTCCCACGTGCACTGGGACCGTCGCCTCGACTCCCGCCTTGCCGGGGCGCTGATGGGCATCCAGGCGATCAAGGGCGTGGAGGTCGGCGACGGCTTTGAGGTCGCCGCGACACCCGGATCGCTCGCGCACGACGAGATCGTGCCGACCGAGGACGGCCTGCGCCGCGTCTCGGGCCGCTCCGGCGGCATCGAGGGCGGCATGTCGACCGGTGAGGTCCTGCGGGTGCGGGCGGCCATGAAGCCGATCGCCACCGTGCCGCGCGCGCTGCGCACCGTCGACGTCGCGACCGGCGAGGAGGCGGTGGCGCACCACCAGCGCTCCGACGTCTGTGCGGTGCCCGCGGCCGGGATCGTCGCCGAGGCGATGGTCGCGCTCGTGATCGCCGACGCGGTGCTCGAGAAGTTCGGTGGTGACGCGATCACCGAGACGCGCCGCAACGTCGAGTCCTACCGCGACACCCTGCGCTACAAGTGACGGTGACGAGTGACGCCGTCGTGAGCGGTCCCCGCGCAATCCTGATCGGCACGATGGGAGCCGGCAAGACCACCGCCGGCCGCCTCCTCGCCGCCCGCCTCGGCGTGGACTTCCTCGACAGCGACGAGCTGGTCGAGGAGCGGTCCGGCAAGACCGTCCAGGACATCTTCGTCGAGGACGGCGAGGCGACCTTCCGCGGCCTCGAGCGGGACGCCGTGGCCTGGGCGCTCGAGCACCACGCCGGCGTGCTCTCGCTGGGCGGCGGCGCCGTCCTCGACCCGACGACCCGGACCCTGCTGGAGGGGCGCCCCGTGGTGTTCCTGCGGGTCGGTCTCGCCGACGCCGTCAAGCGGGTCGGGCTCGGCACCGGGCGCCCGCTGCTGCTCGGCAACGTCCGCTCCCGGGTCAAGCAGCTGCTCGACGAGCGCGCGCCGATCTACGAGGGCCTCGCCCGACTGACGGTGGAGACCGACGGACGTGAGCCCGAGGAGATCGCCGACGACATCGCCGACGAGCTCGGCACCAGCCTGGAGGAGTCCCCGTGACCGCACCGACCGTCATTCACGTGGCCACCGCGGCGCCGTACGACGTCGTGGTGGGCCATGACGTCCTCGACCGTCTCCGCGACCTGCTGCCCGCGGGTGTCCAGCGGGTCGCGATCATCAGCCCCGAGTCGCTGGAGGGCCTGCTCGACCCGTTCGCCGAGCGGCTGGAGGGGCTGGACGTCATCGTGCTGCAGGTCCCGGACGGCGAGGAGGCGAAGAACTGGGAGGTCGCCGCGGCCTGCTGGGAGTCTCTCGGCGAGGAGGGCTTCACCCGCTCCGACGCGATCGTCACGCTCGGGGGCGGCGCCACCACCGACCTCGGCGGCTTCGTCGCCGCGACCTGGTTGCGCGGCGTCGCCGTCATCCACGTGCCGACCACGGTCCTCGCGATGGTGGACGCCGCGGTGGGCGGCAAGACCGGCATCAACACCCCCGCGGGCAAGAACCTCGTCGGCTCCTTCCACGAGCCTGCCGGGGTGCTCTGCGACCTGGCCCTGCTGGACACGCTGCCCCGCGAGGAGATCGTCGCCGGACTCGGCGAGGTCGTGAAGTGCGGCTTCATCGCCGACGCCCGCATCCTGGAGCTGGTCGAGACCACCGAGCCGAGCGAGCTGACCCCGGACTCGCCCGTGCTGAGGGAGCTCGTCGAGCGGGCGATCCAGGTCAAGGCCGACGTCGTCGCCGACGACCTCAAGGAGACCGGCGGCCGTGACGGCCACCCCGGTCGCGAGGTCCTCAACTACGGTCACACGCTCGCACATGCCATCGAGAAGGCGACCGACTACCGCATCCGGCACGGCGAGGCGGTCGCCATCGGCTGTGTCTTCGTCGCGGAGCTCGCCAGTCGTGCCGGCGCGCTGTCCGCGGACGTCGTCGAGCGGCACCGGTCCGCCTTCGGCCGGGTCGGCCTCCCGACCAGCTGGCAGGAGGCCTCCTTCGAGGATCTGCTCGCCACCATGCGCGTCGACAAGAAGGCGCGCGGCAACCAGCTGCGGTTCGTCGTGATCGAGGACATCGGCCGTCCCGTCGTGCTCGCGGGCCCGTCCGAGGACGACCTGCGGGCGTCGTACGACGCGATCGGGGCGACCCGGTGACCGCGTGGACGAAGGCGCTGGTCCTCAACGGGCCGAACCTCGGGCGGCTGGGTCGCCGCCAGCCGGAGATCTACGGTCACACCACCCACGACGAGCTGGCCGAGCTGTGCCGGCAGTGGGGCGCTGCCGCCGGTCTCGACGTCGAGGTGCGCCAGACCAACCACGAGGGCGAGCTGCTCGACTGGCTCAATGCCGCCGCCGACGACGGCATCCCGGTCGTCCTCAACGCAGCGGCCTGGACCCACTACTCGCTCGCACTCCACGACGCCTGCGCCCAGCTGACGGCGCCGCTCGTCGAGGTGCACATCTCCGAGCCGAAGCAGCGGCCCGAGGAGTTCCGGCACACGTCGTACGTCGAGCAGCACGCCGCCCGCACCATCTCCGGGCAGGGCGTCGACGGCTACCGGCTGGCGCTCGAATTCATCGCTGCGCAGGCCGGCCAGTAGACTTCCCCGCTGGTCCGGTGTGGTGCCGGGCCCCACACGATCTTCGACATCTGCAGACAAGGCTGGCGCATGGCAACGACGAACGACCTCAAGAACGGCATGGTCCTCAAGCTGGAGAACCAGCTCTGGCAGGTGGTCGAGTTCCAGCACGTGAAGCCGGGCAAGGGCCCTGCGTTCGTCCGCACCAAGCTCAAGCACGTCGAGTCGGGCAAGAACGTCGACAAGACCTTCAACGCCGGCACCAAGGTCGAGACCGCGACCGTCGACCGCCGCTCGTTCCAGTACCTCTACAACGACGGCACCAACTTCGTCTTCATGGACGTCCAGGACTACGACCAGATCGAGGTCACGCCGGAGATCGTCGGCACCGCGGCCGGCTTCCTCCTGGAGAACCAGGACGTCGTCATCGCCACCAACGAGGGACGTGTCCTCTTCGTCGAGATGCCCGCCTCGGTCGAGCTGACCGTCTCCTACACCGAGCCCGGCGTCGTCGGCGACTCGGCCACGGGGCGCACCAAGCCCGCCACCCTCGAGACCGGCGCCGAGATCCAGGTCCCGCTGTTCATCGAGCAGGGCGAGAAGATCAAGGTGGACACCCGCGAGGGCGGCTCCTACCTGTCCCGCGTGAAGGGCTGAGGTTCCCTTGGCCACTGGTGCCCGCACCAAGGCGCGCAAGCGAGCGCTCGACGTCCTGTATGCCGCCGACATGCGCGGCGAGACGGGCGTCGAGGCGCTCGAGCGCATCACCGCGGAGGGCTCGGCGCCGAGCAACCCCTACACGGGCGTGCTCGTCCACGGTGTCACCGAGCACCGCGCCCGGATCGACGAGGTCCTAGAGCAGTTCTCGACCGACTGGACCCTCGCGCGGATGCCGGCGATCGACCGCAACGTGCTGCGGATCGGCGTCTGGGAGCTGCTCTGGGCCGATGACGTGCCCGGCACGGTAGCGGTGACCGAGGCCATGGGCCTCGTGCGCGAGCTCTCCACCGACGAGTCGCCGACCTTCGTCAACGGCGTCCTCGGTGCCATCCAGCGCTCCCGGGAGACGCTGGTCTGACCCTGGTCCGACCCTGGTCTGGCGTGGCGCGGCCTGTCAGGCTCTGGGCATGGATGCTTCTCGACAGGACACCGAGGTCGACGTCGTCGTCATCGGGCTCGGACCCGGCGGCGAGCACGCCGCGACGGAGCTCGCCCGCGCGGGCCTGAGCGTCGTGGGCGTCGACCGACGCCTAGTCGGGGGCGAGTGTCCCTACTTCGGGTGCATCCCGTCGAAGATGATGATCCGCGCCGCGGACGCGCTGGCCGAGGCCCGGCGGGTGCCGGTCCTGGCGGGCACCAGTGAGGTCACGCCGGACTGGACACAGGTCGCGGACCGGATCCGCGCCGAGGCCACGGACGACTGGGACGACCGCGTCGCCGTCGAGCGCCTCGAGAAGTCCGGAGCGCGCTTCGTGCGCGGCCACGCCCGGCTGGCCGGGCCCGGCCGCGTGGTCGTCGCCACCGACGACGGCGAGATGTCGCTGTCCGTACGACGCGGCGTGGTCCTCAACACCGGCACCGAGCCCGCGGTCCCGCCGATCGACGGTCTGGCCGACACGCCCTACTGGACCAACCGGGACGTGGTCCGGGTCCGCGAGCTGCCCACCAGCCTCGTCGTGCTCGGCGGCGGCGCCATCGGGTGCGAGATCGCCCAGGCGCTCTCCCGGTTCGGGGTCGAGGTCACCGTCGTCGAGGCAGGCGAGCGCATCCTCGGACCGGAGGAGCCGGAGGCCAGCGTGGTCGTGACGGCGGCCCTGGAGGCGGAGGGCATCACCGTGCGTGCCGGCGTCGGGGCGACGACGGTCGCGCACGACGGCGCCTTCGCCATCGGGCTGCAGGACGGCACGTCGATCGCCGCGCAGGCACTGCTGGTGGCCGCCGGACGACGGACGAACCTGTCCGACATCGGGCTCGACTCGGTCGGCGGCGATCCGTCGGCGCGGACGATCGAGACCGACGAACGGATGCGCGTGGCCGGCGTGGACGGCCTGTGGGCCATCGGCGACATCACTGGCAAGGGCGCCTTCACCCACATGTCGATGTATCAGGCGAACGTCGCCGTCCGCGACCTCACGGGCGAGGACGGCCCCTGGGCCGACTACCGCGCCGTGTCGCGGGCGACCTTCACCGATCCTGAGGTCGGCTCCGTCGGCATGACGGAGAAGCAGGCGCGCGACGCCGGACTCCGCGTCGGGGTCGGGGTGGCGAAGCTGGAGGAGTCCAGCCGCGGGTGGCTGCACAAGGCCGGCAGCGAGGGCGTCATCAAGGTCGTCGCCGATCTCGACCGCGACGTGCTGGTCGGCGCCACCGCCGTCGGGCCCTCCGGCGGCGAGATCGTCGGCATGCTGGTCACTGCCGTGCACGCCGAGGTGCCGCTCGCGCGACTGCGCACGATGCACTACGCCTATCCCACCTTCCACCGCGCCATCGAGACCGCGCTGGCCGCGCTGCCGCCCCGGGTGGTTTGATCGGAGCCGGCAGGGGAGAGTCCACGAGAGACCCTCGCCCGCCACGACTCACTCGCCCATCTCGGAGGTCACCGTGAGCCAGCCGTCCCCTGACGCCGTCAATTCCGGTCCGCAGCCTGATGCGCAGCCTGATGCGCACCCGGACACCTCGGACCGCCTCTACAGCCCCGAGGAGCTCGAGGAGTTCGCTCGGCGCCAGCTCGCCGCCGCACGCAACGGCGCGGCCGTCGACCCGCTGAGCGACCCGATCCCGGTCGACCGGCCGGCCGCACCGTCCGGACCCCCGCCGTCCGGGCCGCCGACGGCGTCCCGTCCGGTGACGCCGCCGCCGAGCGGCCCGCCGCAGGGGCCGCCGCCCGCCGTACCTCCGACGCCGGTCGCGACAGCTGCGCCCCGGCCCGTCGGGCCGCCCCCGTCCGCACCCCCGTCTGCACCCCCGACGGCGCCTCCGGCGCTCCCGGCCGAGCCGCGGCGCTTCATGACCGCCACCGACTTCCTGGACCGCCGTGACCAGGAGCAGGACCACGGTCCGGCCAGCTGGGGCTGGCGTGGCCGGGTCCGGCGTTGGTCGGGCGGGCTCGTCAAGCCGGCGATGGGCCCCAAGGAGCGGTCCTACGAGGTGGATCGGGCGGCGATCCAGAAGGACTTCGACGGCCCCCGGACGATCGCCTTCGTCAATCCCAAGGGCGGCGCGGCCAAGACCACGGGCGTGCTGGCCGCGGGTTACACTTTCGGCACGGTCCGCGGCGGCGGCGTCGTCGCCTGGGACAACAACGAGACCCGCGGCACGCTCGGCATCCGGGGCGCGCGCAGCACCCACCGCAACACGACGCGCGAGCTGCTGGAGGACCTCGGCCGCTTCAAGGACGTCTACCAGTCCCGGATCGGCGACCTGGGCGCCTTCGTCCGCTCCCAGGGCGACGCCCACTTCGACGTCCTCGCCTCCGACGAGCGCGCCGACGTGAGCGGCATCATCCACGCCAAGGACTTCGCCGAGGTGCACGCACTGCTCGAGCGCTTCTACCGGATCCTCCTCGTCGACACCGGCAACAACCTCCGCGCCGAGAACTGGCTGGCCGCCGCTGAGGCCGCCGACCTGCTCGTGGTCACCAGCACGGTGCGGGAGGACACCGGCTACAGCGGTTTGTGGATGCTGGACGCGCTCCAGGACGCGGGCTACGAGAACCTGAAGTACAAGACGGTGACCGTCCTCTCCGACCCCAGCCCGAAGGTCGACGAGGGCCTGGCGCGTGACCTGGTGTCCGTCTACGAGCAGCGCACCCGCGGCGTCTACCGGGTGCCCTACGACCCGGCGCTGGTGGCCGGATCGGTCGTGCCCTACGCGCAGCTGTCCACCGAGACCCGCCGCTCGTGGCTGCGTGCCTGCGCCGGGATGTCGGCGGCGCTCTGACTGGACCTGCGCCTCCGGGGCACCGCGGTGCCATGAAGGTGTGCCTGGTGTGGCTCGGCGACCCATCGGCGGCGCAGGAGGTCCTGGGCTCGCCGGGACCGTGGCGCGAGGTGCGCGAAGCCGGAACAGGGCTGCTCCTGGTGGAGACCGACGACACCGTCTCGCGGGTCTATCACGAGGTGAAGTGGCTGCTCCCCGACGACTGCCCGCTGCTGGTGGCGCCCGTCGAGCGGCGGCCCAAGGCACGCGGGGTGGCCGCCGGCACGGTGACCTGGCTGCGACGGCTCGCGCTGCCCGACCGGGACTGACCGGATCGCCTCGGCCGAAAGGGGTATCGGAAGGTCACGGCCGTGCGGGCTGCAAGGAGCTCGCCGCGCGAAACTGAAGGGGGTCCCTCATGGGTCTCGACGACAAGATCAGCAACGCCGCCGAGGAGAAGACGGGCAAGCTCAAGGAGTCGGTGGGCAAGGCGACCGACGACGAGGAGATGGAAGCCGAAGGCAAGGGCGACCAGCTCAAGGGCAACCTCAAGCAGGCGGGCGAGAAGGTGAAGGACGCCTTCAAGTGACCGCCAGCTGACGGCCAGCTGACGGCCATCGGGCCGGTACGACGCGAAGGGGCTCCGGGGACCGGGGCCCCTTCGTCGTGTCCCGCGGCACACCGGACCCGGTTCGGCTGGAGCACCCGGCAGCCGCTAGGGTGGAGCCCGTTCAGACATCCTTTAAGGAGCCGTCCCGTGAGGCGGAGAAGGAGGGTCGTTCAGTCTTGCCTGCTTCGCAGAACCCCAAGGCACACGACGGCACCGCGGCGGGACGCATCGTCCTCGACGCCGACGACATCAGCCGGGCGCTGACCCGCATTTCCCACGAGATCCTCGAGCGCAACAAGGGCGCCGAGGATCTGTTGCTTCTCGGGCTCCACACCCGCGGCGTCCCACTCGCCCGACGGCTGGCGGCCAACATCGCCGCCGTCGAGGGTACGACGGTCGCGACCGGGTCGCTGGACGTCACCATGTATCGCGACGACCTCAGGTCCCACCCCACGCGTGCACCCCACCGCACCGAGCTCCCCGCCGCCGGCATCGACGGCAAGACCGTCGTGCTCGTCGACGACGTGCTCTACTCCGGCCGCACGATCCGCGCCGCGCTCGACGCGCTGTCGGACCTGGGCCGGCCCGCCGTCGTACGGCTCGCGGTGCTGGTGGACCGCGGCCACCGCGAGCTCCCGATCCGCGCCGACCACGTCGGCAAGAACCTGCCCACCGCGCGCAGCGAGCGCGTCAGCCTGCGCCTGAGCGAGATCGACGGAGAGGACGAGGTGACGATCCAGTGAGCACCCGATGAACCGCCATCTGCTGAGCATCGACGACCTGGACGTCGCCGACATCCACCGGATCTTCACCACCGCCGCGGAGATGCACGACGTGCAGCGGCGCGAGGTGAAGAAGCTGCCCGCCCTGCGCGGTCGCACGGTGATCAACCTCTTCTTCGAGGACTCCACCCGCACCCGATCGAGCTTCGAGATCGCGGGCAAGTGGCTCTCGGCCGACGTGATCAACCTGTCGGCCAAGGGCAGCAGTGCCAGCAAGGGCGAGTCCCTGCGCGACACCGCGATGACGGTGACGGCGATGGGCATCGACGGCCTGGTCGTCCGCCACTCCGCGAGCGGCGCCGCCGCGCAGATCAGCCAGTGGATCGACGTCCCGGTGATCAACGCCGGCGACGGCACCCACGAGCACCCGACCCAGGCGCTGCTCGACGGCTACACGCTGACCAGGCGGCTCGGCACCCTCGAGGGCAAGCACGTCGCGATCGTCGGCGACGTCACGCACAGCCGGGTGTTCCGCAGCAACGTCAAGAGCCTCACCAAGCTCGGCGCGAGCGTCACCGTGGTGGCACCGCCGACGCTGATGCCCGCGGGCGTGGGGGACTGGTCCAAGGAAGCCGGCTTCGCGACGTCCTGGGACCTCGACTCCGTGCTGCCCGACGCCGACGCGGTGATGATGCTGCGGGTCCAGCGGGAGCGGATGAGCGGCGGCTTCTTCCCGACGGCGCGGGAATACACGATCGGCTACGGGCTCACCCGCGGCCGGCTCGACCTGCTGAAGCCGGGGACGCCGATCCTGCACCCGGGCCCGATGAATCGCGGCCTGGAGATCTCCCCGGACGCCGCCGACGCCGCCGACAGCCTGGTCCTCGACCAGGTCTCCAGCGGTGTGGCCGTCCGGATGTCCGTGCTCTACCACCTGCTCGCCGGCGAGTCCGACAAGACCGATGGAGGGACCGCATGAGCATCCTGATCAAGGGCGCCACCCTGCCCGACGGTACGACGACCGACGTGCTCGTCCGCGACGGTCAGATCGCCGAGGTCGGGGTCTCGACGGGCTCGACCAGCAGTGGTGAGGCCGACCAGACGATCGACGCCGGCGGCCTGCGGCTGCTGCCGGGCCTGGTCGACCTGCACACCCACCTGCGCGAGCCGGGCCGCGAGGCCGCCGAGACCGTCCTCACCGGCTCCCGCGCGGCCGCGGTCGGCGGCTACACCGCCGTCCTCGCCATGGCCAACACCAACCCGGTCACCGACACCGCCGAGGCCGCCGAGCGCGTCTTCGACCTGGGTCGTGCGGCGGGCCTGGTCGACGTCCAGCCGGTCGGCGCGGTCACCAAGGGCCTCGCGGGCGAGGAGCTCGCCGAGCTGGGCCTGATGGCCCGGTCTCGCGCGAAGGTGCGGGTGTTCTCCGACGACGGCAAGTGCGTCCACGACCCCCGCGTCATGCGCCGCGCGCTGGAATACGTCAAGCCGTTCGGCGGCGTGGTCAGCCAGCACAGCCAGGACCCGGCCCTCGCCGGGCCGACGGCCTGCTGCCACGAGGGCGAGCTGTCCGGCCGACTCGGCCTGCCCGGCTGGCCCGGCATCGCGGAGGAGGTCATCGTCGCCCGCGACGTGATGCTGGCCCGCCACACCGGCAGCCGGGTGCACGTCGCCCACGTCTCCACGGCCGGTTCCGTCGAGGTGCTGCGCTGGGCCAAGGCGCAGGGCATCGACGTGACCGCGGAGGTCACGCCGCACCACCTGCTGCTCACCACCGAGCTGCTGAGCGGCTACGACCCGACCTTCAAGGTCAACCCGCCGCTGCGTCCGGACGAGGACGTCGCGGCGTTGCGCGAGGCGCTGGCCGACGGCACGATCGACGCGGTCGCCACCGACCACGCCCCGCACGCCCGGCACGACAAGGAGCACTCCTTCGTCGATGCCGCGTTCGGCATGCTCGGCCTCGAGACCGCGCTCTCCGTCGTCACCACGGTGATGGTCGAGGGCGGCCTGCTCGACTGGGCCGGCGTCGCCCGCGTGATGAGCGCAAACCCCGCCCGCATCGCCGGGCTGGAGGGGCACGGCCGCCCCATCGCCGTCGGCGAGCCGGCCAACCTGACCCTGGTCGACCCCGCCGCCCAGGTGGTCGTCGACCGTGCCGCCAGCGTCTCGCTGAGCCGCAACAACCCCTGGCACGACCGCAAGCTGACCGGACGGGTCATCGCCACGCTGCTGCGTGGCAGGCCCACGGTGCTGGAAGGAGCACTCCTGTGACCACCCAGATCCGCCCCGCCCTGCTCGTCCTCGAGGACGGCCGCACGTTCCACGGCGAGGCCTACGGAGCCGAGGGGGAGACCTTCGGCGAGGCCGTCTTCAACACCGGCATGACCGGCTACCAGGAGACCCTGACCGACCCGTCCTACCACCGCCAGGTCGTGGTGATGACCGCGCCGCACGTCGGCAACACCGGCATGAACGACGAGGACCCCGAGTCGAGGCGGATCTGGGTCGCCGGCTACGTCGTGCGCGACCCCGCGCGCGTGCCGAGCAACTGGCGCTCGCAGCGCTCGCTCGACGAGGAGCTCGAGGCCCAGGGCGTCGTCGGGATCTCCGGCATCGACACCCGCGCGCTGACCCGCCACCTGCGTGAGAGCGGCGCCATGCGCGTCGGCATCTCCACGGTCGAGTCCGACCCGGCGAAGCTGCTCGAGAAGGTCAAGGCGTCCGCCGAGATGGCCGGCTCCAACCTCTCCGAGGCCGTCTCGACCGGTGAGGCCTACGTTGTCGAGGCGCAGGGCGAGAAGCGCTTCACCGTCGCCGCCCTCGACCTCGGCATCAAGGACATGACGCCGCAGCGGATGAGCGAGCGCGGCATCGAGGTCCACGTCCTGCCCGCCACCGCGAGCATCGACGACGTGCTGGCCGTGCAGCCCGACGGGCTGTTCTTCTCCAACGGTCCCGGCGACCCGGCCGCGACCACCGGCCAGGTCGAGCTGCTGCAGGAAGCGCTGGGCCGCGACCTTCCCTACTTCGGCATCTGCTTCGGCAACCAGCTCTTCGGCCGCGCGCTCGGCTTCGGCACCTACAAGCTGAAGTACGGCCACCGCGGCATCAACCAGCCGGTGATGGACCTGACCACGCGCAAGGTCGAGGTGACCGCGCACAACCACGGGTTCGCGGTCGACGCCCCGCGCGACGAGCCGACCACCACGCCGTACGGCGTCGCGACGGTCAGCCACGTCTGCCTCAACGACGACGTCGTCGAGGGCCTGGAGCTCCGTGACGGGGACGGCAGGCTGAAGAGCTTCTCCGTGCAGTACCACCCCGAGGCCGCCGCCGGTCCGCACGACGCGGCGTACCTCTTCGATCGATTCGTGCAGCTTCTGGAGGAGACGGCCTGATGCCGAAGCGTGAAGACATCAAGTCGGTCCTGGTCATCGGCTCCGGCCCGATCGTCATCGGCCAGGCCTGCGAGTTCGACTACTCGGGCACCCAGGCCTGCCGGGTGCTCAAGGAGGAGGGCCTGCGGGTCATCCTGATCAACTCCAACCCGGCGACGATCATGACCGACCCGGAGTTCGCCGACGCCACCTACGTGGAGCCGATCACCCCGGAGTTCGTCGAGAAGGTCATCGCCAAGGAGCGCCCCGACGCGATCCTGCCGACCCTCGGTGGCCAGACCGCCCTCAACGCCGCGATCGCGGCTCACGAGAGCGGTGTCCTCGAGAAGTACGGCGTCGAGATGATCGGCGCCAGCTTCGAGGCGATCCACCGCGGCGAGAACCGCGAGCTGTTCAACGCGATCGTCCACAAGGTCGGCGGCGAGGTCGCCCGCAGCTTCGTGTGCCACTCGATGGACGACGTCGAGAAGGCGGCCGGCGAGCTCGGCTTCCCGATCGTCGTCCGACCGTCGTTCACGATGGGAGGCCTCGGGTCCGGCATCGCCTACGACGAGGCCGACATGCACCGCATCGCCGGTGCTGGCCTGTCCGCCAGCCCCACCACCGAGGTGCTGATCGAGGAGTCGATCATCGGGTGGAAGGAGTACGAGCTGGAGGTGATGCGCGACAAGGCCGACAACGTCGTGATCATCTGCTCGATCGAGAACTTCGACCCGATGGGCGTCCACACGGGTGACTCGATCACCGTCGCTCCGGCGATGACGCTGACGGATCGCGAGTACCAGCACCTGCGCGACCTCGCCATCGGCATCATCCGTGAGGTCGGCGTCGACACCGGCGGCTGCAACATCCAGTACGCCGTCAACCCCGCCGACGGCCGGGTCATCGTCATCGAGATGAACCCGCGCGTCTCGCGCTCGTCCGCGCTGGCGTCGAAGGCGACCGGCTTCCCGATCGCCAAGATCGCCGCCAAGGTCGCCGTGGGCTACACCCTCGACGAGATCCCCAACGACATCACCCGGGAGACCCCGGCCTCCTTCGAGCCGTCGCTCGACTACGTGGTCGTGAAGGTGCCGCGGTTCGCGTTCGAGAAGTTCCCGACCGCCGACACGACGCTGACCACGCACATGAAGTCGGTCGGCGAGGCGATGTCGATCGGCCGCAACTTCACCGAGGCCTTCAACAAGGCGCTCCGCTCGCTGGAGAACAAGGCGGCGCCCTTCCACTGGACCGGAGAGCCCGGCGGCCCCGAGGAGAAGGACGCCCTGCTCGAGGCGATCAAGGTCCCGCACGACGGGCGCGTGCAGAAGCTGATGCAGGCGATCCGCGCCGGCGCCACGCAGGCCGAGATCCACGACGCCACGAAGATCGACCCGTGGTTCGTCGACCAGATGTTCTTGATCGACGAGGTCGCGCAGAAGGTCGCCGCCACCGAGCTGCTCGACGCCAGTGCGCTGCGCCTGGCGAAGCGGCACGGCTTCTCCGACGCGCAGATCGCGGGCATCCGCGGACTGACCGAGTCGGAGGTGCGCGTCGCCCGCCAGACCGCCGGCGTGCGCCCGGTCTTCAAGACCGTCGACACCTGCGCGGCGGAGTTCGCCGCACAGACGCCGTACTACTACTCGTCCTACGACGAGGAGACCGAGGTGCTCCCGCGCGCCGAGGGCAAGCAGGCCGTGATCATCCTCGGCTCCGGCCCGAACCGCATCGGCCAGGGCATCGAGTTCGACTACTCGTGCGTGCACGCGTCGCTCGCGCTCGCCGAGGCGGGCTACGAGACGATCATGGTCAACTGCAACCCCGAGACGGTCTCGACCGACTACGACACCTCGGACCGGCTCTACTTCGAGCCGCTGACCCTCGAGGACGTCCTCGAGATCTATGAGGCGGAGCGCGCGGCCGGCCCGATCGCCGGCGTCATCGCGACGCTCGGCGGGCAGACCCCGCTCGGTCTCGCGCAGGGCCTGCAGGACGCGGGGGTCCCGATCGTCGGGACCAGCCCTGAGGCCATCGACCTCGCCGAGGAGCGCGGTGCCTTCGGCCGCGTCCTCGCCGACGCGGGCCTGGTCGCGCCGATGCACGGCACTGCGGTGTCATTCGAGGACGCCCAGGCGATCGCCCACCAGATCGGCTACCCGGTGCTGGTCCGGCCGTCCTACGTCCTCGGCGGCCGCGGCATGCAGATCGTCTACAGCGACGACGCGCTGAAGGCCTACATCGAGGCTGCGACCGAGATCAGCCCGGACCGGCCGGTCCTGGTCGACCGGTTCATCGACGACGCGGTCGAGATCGACGTCGATGCGCTCTACGACGGTGAGGAGCTCTTCCTCGGCGGCGTGATGGAGCACATCGAGGAGGCCGGGATCCACTCCGGCGACTCGTCCTGTGCGCTGCCGCCGATCACCCTCGGTGACGCCGAGATCACCCGGATCCGCGAGGCCACCACGGCCATCGCGATGGGCGTCGGCGTGCGCGGCCTGATCAACATCCAGTTCGCGCTCGGCGCCGACGTGCTCTACGTGATCGAGGCCAACCCGCGCGCGTCGCGAACGGTCCCGTTCGTCTCCAAGGCCACCGGCACCCAGCTCGCCAAGGCCGCGGCCCGGGTGATGCTGGGCGAGTCGATCGCCGAGCTGCGCGTCTCCGGTGCGCTGCCGGCCGAGGGCGACGGCGGCACACTGCCCGCCGACGCGCCGATCGCGGTCAAGGAGGCGGTGCTGCCGTTCAACCGGTTCCGCACCAAGGAGGGCCAGTTCGTCGACACCGTGCTCGGCCCGGAGATGAAGTCGACCGGTGAGGTCATGGGCTTCGACGCCGACTTCGGGACCGCGTTCAGCAAGTCGCAGGCCGCGGCCTACGGCGCGCTGCCGACCGAGGGCAAGGTGTTCATCTCGATCGCCAACCGCGACAAGCGGACGATGATCTTCCCGGCCCGCGTCCTCGCGGACTACGGCTTCGAGATCCTCGCCACCCAGGGCACCGCCGAGGTGCTGCGCCGCAACGGAATCCAGGCCACGATCGTGCGCAAGCACTTCGAGGGCACCGGCCCCGAGGGCGAGAAGACGACCGTGCAGATGATCCTCGACGGCGAGATCGACCTGATCGTCAACACCCCGCACGGCAGCACCGGGGGCGGCGACTCCCGGGGCGACGGCTACGAGATCCGCTCCGCGGCGGTGCTGACCGGCACACCGTGCATCACCACGGTGCAGGGTCTGGCCGCTGCCGTGCAGGGGATCGCCGCGATCCGTGCGGGCTCGATCGGCGTCACGTCGCTGCAGGAGTGGCACGCGGAGGCCGCACGCTGATGCCCCTCCGGGTCTACGACAAGGTCTTCGAGAACGTCCTGGTCCGGATGGACGCCGAGAGGGCGCACCACCTGACCTACGACGCGCTCCGCGCCGGTGGCCCGGCGCTGCGGCGGATCGCGCCGCCGGAGACCGACCCGGTGGAGCTGATGGGGTTGCGCTTCCCCAACCGGCTCGGCCTCGCGCCGGGGTTCGACAAGACCGCGCAGGTCTGGGACCGGATGGGCGCCTTCGGGTTCGGCCACGTCGAGATCGGCACGGTCACCGCGTTGGCGCAGCCCGGCAACCCCACGCCGCGGCTGTTCCGCCTGCCCGAGGACCGGGCGATCGTCAACCGGATGGGCTTCAACAACGACGGCGCCGAGGCGGTCGCCCGCCGGCTCGCGAAGCGGAGGGACCGCCGCGGCAGCCGCGAATCGGTCGTGCTGGGCGTCAACATCGGCAAGTCAAAGGTGGTCCCCGACGACGACCAGACGGCCGTGGAGGCCGACTACGAGACGTCGGCGAGCCTGCTGGCGCCGTACGCCGACTACCTGGTCGTCAACGTCAGCTCGCCGAACACCCCTGGCCTGCGCAACCTGCAGGCCGTCGAGAAGCTGGCACCCCTCCTGGCCCACGTACGACGGAGCGCGGACGCCGCGACGGATCGCACCGGTCGTGACCGGGTCCCGCTGCTGGTCAAGATCGCGCCGGACCTCGCCGACGAGGACGTGAGTGCGGTGGCCGACATGGCCCTCGACCTCGGCCTCGCCGGGATCATCGCGACCAACACCACGATCTCCCGTGACGGGCTCCGGTCCGATCACGCGAAGGTCGAGGCCTGCGGCGCCGGCGGGCTCTCCGGCGCCCCGCTCCGCGAGCGCTCCACCGAGGTGGTCCGGCTGCTGCGTGAGCGAGTCGGCGACCGACTGACGCTGATCGGCGTCGGTGGGATCGGCACGCCGCAGGACGCGCGCGAGCGGCTCGCCGCGGGCGCGGACCTCGTGCAGGTCTACAGCGGGCTGATCTACGGTGGCCCGAGCTGGCCCCGGCAGGTCCTGAAAGGTCTCTGACATGTATGGCGACTACCAGATCGAGCTCTACCTGGGCGCCCTCGGCGGCGTCCTGCCCGCCCACCCGTTCGACTACGCCGAGCTCGAGCGCAGCGCGCTCGCGGCCCTGCCACCGGAGCTGCGGACCTATGTCGCCGGGGGAGCGGGCGACGAGGCGACCCAGCGTGGCAATGCCGCGGCGTTCGCGGACCACGGCCTGGTGCCGCGGATGTTCCGCGCCCAGGCCGAGCGGGACCTGTCGGTCGAGCTGTTCGGCCGGAGGCTGCAGAGCCCGCTGCTGCTGGCGCCCGTCGGCGTGCTGGGCATCTGCACCCCCGACCAGCACGGTGACGTCCACGGCATGGAGGCCGCCGCGGCGACGGGCGTGCCGTTCATCGGCTCGACGCTGATGAGCGACCCGCTCGAGGACGTCGCAGCGGCCGCCCCGGATGCTGCCAAGTGGTTCCAGCTCTACACGCCGAAGAACCGGGAGCTGGCAGCCAGTCTCGTCAGCCGGGCCGAGGCCGCGGGCTACGAGGCCATCGTGATCACCCTCGACACGTGGGTCCCCGGCTGGCGTCCTCGCGACCTCGCCTCGGGCAACTTCCCGCAGCTGCGCGGCAAGTGCCTGGCCAACTACACCTCCGACCCGATCTTCCAGGAGATGACCGGACCGGACCCGGATCCCGGCACGGTGGTGATGACCTGGGTCGGCACCTTCGGCAACCCGATCACCTGGGACGACCTGCCCTGGCTCCGGTCGCTGACCACGATGCCGATCCTCGTGAAGGGCGTGTGTCACCCCGACGACGCCCGTCGCGCGCTCGACGAGGGCGTGGACGGCATCTACTGCTCCAACCACGGCGGTCGCCAGGCCAACGGCGGGGGAGCGGCCCTCGACTGGCTGCCCGGCGTCGTGGAGGCCGTCGGTGACCGTGCGCCGATCGTGTTCGACTCCGGTGTCCGCACGGGCGCCGATGTCGTCAAGGCCCTCGCGATGGGTGCGACGGCGGTCGCCATCGGCCGCCCCTACGTCTACGCACTCGCCCTCGGCGGGGTGCCCGGCGCCGTCCACCAGATCCGGTCCCTCCAGGCCGAGGCCGACCTGACGATGGCGGTCGACGGCTACCCGACCCTGGCCGACCTGACCCCGGACGCCCTCAGGAGGCTTCGTTGAGCACGTTCGGCATCCGCCTGGCCGCCGCGACGGCCGAGCGCGGCCCCTTCTGCGTCGGCATCGACCCCCACGCCTCCCTCCTGGAGGCCTGGGGGCTCTCCGACGACGTCGCGGGCCTCGAGTCCTTCGCGCTCGGCGTCGTCGAGGCCGTGGCGCCGCACTGCAGCGTGGTCAAACCACAGTCGGCCTTCTATGAGCGCTTCGGTAGCCGCGGCGTGGCCGTGCTGGAGCGGGTCATCTCCGAGTCCCGGGCGGCCGGCGCGCTCGTGCTGCTCGACATCAAGCGCGGCGACATCGGCTCCACGTCCCAGGCCTACGCCGACGCCTACCTCGACCCCGCCTCGCCGCTGGCCTCCGACGCCGTCACCGTCAGTCCCTACCTCGGCTTCGGCTCCCTGCTCCCGTTCGTCGAGACCGCGACCCGCTTCGACGCAGGTCTGTTCGTGCTCGCGGCCACCTCCAACAAGGAGGGGCCGGAGTTCCAACAGGCCGTCACCACCGACGAGTTCGGCGGCCGTGGCGTCGCGGCCACCGTGCTGGAGCACCTGCGGGCCCTCAACGGTGAGGCCGTGCCGCTCGGCTCCTTCGGGGCCGTGGTCGGTGCGACCCTCGAGGACGACCGCGGACTCGACTTCGCGTTCAACGGCCCCGTCCTCGCGCCAGGGTTCGGCGAGCAGGGCGGCACCGTCCAGGACGTCCGCCGGATCTTCGGCACCGCGGCGTCGCGAGTGCTCCCCAGCTCCTCACGCGGCGTGCTGCGGCTGGGTCCGGACCCGGTCGCGATGCGCGATGCCGTGCTCCGCACCAACGATGAGCTGCGCGCGCTGACGGGACCCGGGTCCTGATCAGGTCGATCCGGTGGTCGGCGCCCACCGTGCTCACTGTCGTCGCAGCCCTCGTCCTGGCCGCCATCGTGGCGGGCGGGCTGCTCGCCCGTGGCGGTGACGACCCCTACGCCGCCTACTGCGACGCGGTCGAGGACCACCAGCAGGCCATCGGACTGGCCCTCGGCGACGGGGCGGAGACCACCGGCTTCCTCCGCGCCCTGCCCGACCTGCGGGCGGTGGCAGCGGAGGCGCCCTCCGACATCCACGACGAGTGGCAGGTCGTGATCGATCGCATCGCGGCACTCGAGGACGCTCTCGACGACGCGGGAGTCGATCCGGCGTCGTACGACCCGGCGTCGCCGTCGAAGGACCTGAGTGAGGAGCAGCGGGTCACGATCGAGCGTACGGCGGACCGACTCCTCGCCCCGGAGACCTTCGCGGCCTTCGCCGGCGTCGACCAGCAGGTGCGCGACGTGTGCCAGACCCGCCTCAGCCTCTGACCCGGGTGTGAGCCGGCCGCGACCCACGTTGCCGCCGCCGATCACCAGTGGCTAGATTGACCGGCGGCACCCGCTCCCACCCGCCGGCGCCGTCGACGACAGAAGGATCCCGCACCCGTGGCCCTGCCTCCCCTGACTCCCGAACAGCGTCAGGCTGCCCTCGAGAAGGCCGCAGCCGCCCGCCGCGAGCGAGCCGAGGTGAAGAACCGGCTGAAGAACTCGGGCGCCTCGATCACCGAGGTGCTCGACGCAGGCCAGGTCAACGAGGTCATCGGCAAGATGAAGGTCCTCGACCTGCTGCAGTCGCTGCCCGGCATGGGCAAGGTCAAGGCCCACCAGACGATGGAGCGCCTCGGCATCGCCGAGTCGCGTCGGGTGCGCGGCCTGGGCGCCAAGCAGGTGGCCGCGCTGCAGCGCGAGTTCCCAGCCCGTGACTGAGTTCGCCCCCGCGCGCAGCAAGCTCTTCGTCCTGGCAGGTCCCACTGCGGTGGGCAAGGGCACGGTGGCCGCCGGCATCCGCGAGCTGCATCCCGAGATCTACCTCTCGGTCTCGGCGACGACCCGTGCGCCTCGACCGGGCGAGGTCGACGGCCTCCACTACCACTTCGTGTCGGTCGAGGAGTTCGACCGGCTCGTCGACGAGGGCCAGATGCTCGAGTGGGCCGTCGTCCACGGCGTCAACCGCTACGGCACACCGCGTGGCCCGGTCGACGACGCACTGGCCGACGGACGACCGGCACTGCTGGAGATCGACCTGCAGGGCGCCCGCCAGGTCCGCGAGACCATGCCCGAGGCCGTGTTCGTCTTCCTCAAGCCGCCGTCGTGGGACGAGCTGGTGCGGCGGCTCGTCGGTCGGGGCACCGAGACCGAGGAGGAGCGCGAGCGACGCCTGCGCACCGCCCGCGAGGAGCTGGCGGCCGAGGACGAGTTCGACGTCACGATCGTCAACCGGGAAGTTCACGCTGCCGTCGAGGAGTTGGTAGCCTTGATGGTTGATTCATCCACCCGGCCTTGATGGTCGGGTTCCACCGACTGTGAGGACCTCCGTGTCTGCCCCGAACATCGCCGCCGAGGGTGTCACCAACCCCCCGATCGACGACCTGCTGTCCAAGACCGACAGCAAGTACAAGCTGGTCCTCTACAGCGCCAAGCGCGCCCGTCAGATCAACGCCTACTACTCGCAGCTCGGCGAAGGCCTGCTCGAGTACGTCGGCCCGCTCGTGGACACCCACGTCCAGGAGAAGCCGCTGTCGATCGCGCTCCGCGAGATCAACGACGACCTGCTGACCTGCGAGGACATCGACCCGGCCGAGCTCGCCGCCCAGGCTGCGGCGCCGGCTGCGCCCGCCGCCGACGCCGCCGAGTGATCTGACGCCGACCATGTCCACGGGGTCGAGCGCCTCGACAGCACGGCCCCGCGTCGTGCTCGGCGTCTCGGGCGGCATCGCCGCCTACAAGGCGTGCGAGCTGCTGCGCCGGCTCACCGAGTCGGGGCACGACGTCACGGTCGTGCCGACGGCTGCCGCCCTGCAGTTCGTCGGGGCGCCGACGTGGTCGGCGCTGTCCGGCAAGCCGGTCTCCGCCGAGGTGTGGGACGGCGTCCACGAGGTGCCGCACGTCCGGCTCGGGCAGACGGCCGACCTGGTCGTCGTCGCTCCGGCCACGGCCGACCTGATGGCCAAGGCCGCTCACGGCCTCGCGGACGACCTGCTGACCAACACGCTCCTCACGGCGCGCTGCCCGGTGATCGTCGCTCCGGCGATGCACACCGAGATGTGGGAGCACCCGGCCACCGTCGCCAACGTGGCCACCCTGCGGTCGCGGGGCATGCTCGTGATCGAGCCCGCCGAGGGCCGCCTGACCGGCGCCGACACCGGCAAGGGCCGGCTGCCCGATCCCGAGGAGATCTTCGAGATCGCCCGCGACGTGCTCGCGAGGTCGGGGGAATCCGACCTGGGCGACCTGTCGGGGCGGCGCGTCGTCGTCTCGGCGGGCGGCACCCGCGAACGGCTCGACCCCGTCCGCTTCCTGGGCAACCGGTCGTCGGGTCGTCAGGGCTATGCCCTCGCCCGGGCGGCGCTCGCGCGAGGCGCCGAGGTCACCCTCGTCGCGGCCAACGTGTCGCTGGCGGACCCCGCCGGCGTCAAGGTCGTCCACGTCGAGTCGACCGCCGAGCTGCGCGACGCCGTGCTCTCCGCCGCCGCGACGGCCGACGCCGTCGTGATGGCGGCGGCTCCCGCCGACTTCCGCCCCGAGTCGACCTCGGACACGAAGATCAAGAAGGCCGACGACGGCTCGGCCCCGTCGATCACGCTGCAGCAGAACCCCGACATCCTCAAGGAGATCGCCCACGACCGGGCCCGCCCCGACGCGGTGATCGTGGGCTTCGCCGCCGAGACCGGCGACGCGACCGGCTCGGTCCTCGACCTGGCCCGCGCCAAGCTCGCCCGGAAGGGCTGTGACCTGCTGGTCGTCAACGACGTCAGCGGGGGAGCGGTCTTCGGGAGCACCGACAACGAGGCCGTCATCCTCGGCGCCGACGGGTCCGCGGTCGACGTACCGCACGGGACGAAGTCGGCGCTGGCGCACCGCATCTGGGATGCGGTCGCCGCTCGCATCCCCCAACGGTGAGACGCGGGGCCATGACTCCCGCGGGTCCGTATCGTTGGAACGACACCTGCCCCCCTTAACCAGGAGTTTCCACTGCCATGACCGGACGTCTGTTCACGTCGGAGTCGGTGACCGAGGGTCACCCCGACAAGATCGCCGACCAGATCAGCGACAGCATCCTCGACGCGATCTTCGAGCAGGACCCGCACAGCCGGGTGGCCTGTGAGACGTTCGTCAACACCGGCCTCGTGGTCGTGGGCGGTGAGATCACCACCAACGCCCAGATCGACTTCCAGCAGGTCGTGCGCGACCGCATCCGCGAGATCGGCTACGACCACTCCGACAAGGGCTTCGACGGCACCACCTGCGCGGTGATGATCACGCTCGACAAGCAGTCGCCCGACATCGCCCAGGGTGTCGACACGTCCGAGGAGACCCGCGTCGCGGGCTCCGGCGACGACATCGACAAGCAGGGCGCCGGCGACCAGGGCCTGATGTTCGGGTTCGCCTGCGACGAGACGCCCGAGCTGATGCCGCTGCCGATCACCATCGCGCACCGCCTCGCCGAGCGCCTCACCGAGGTCCGCAAGAACGGCCCGCTCGAGTACCTCCGCGCCGACGGCAAGACCCAGGTCACCGTCGAGTACGACGACGCCGGCAACCCGGTCCGGATCGCGGCCATCGTCGTCTCCTCCCAGCACGAGGAGGGCATCGACCTCGACAACAAGCTGTCGCCGGAGATCAAGAAGCACGTGATCGACGAGGTGCTCGCGCAGTACGACATCGACTCCTCGGACTACGAGCTGCACATCAACCCGACCGGCAACTTCGTGATCGGCGGCCCGATGGGCGACGCCGGTCTCACCGGCCGCAAGATCATCGTCGACACCTACGGCGGCTACGCCCGCCACGGTGGCGGCGCGTTCTCCGGCAAGGACCCGTCGAAGGTCGACCGCTCGGCGGCCTACGCCATGCGCTGGGTGGCGAAGAACATCGTCGCCGCGGGCCTCGCGAGGAAGGCCGAGGTCCAGGTCGCCTACGCGATCGGCGTCGCGAAGCCGGTCGGCTTCTACGTCGACACGTTCGGCACCGAGACCGTCCCGGTCGACACGATCCGCGAGGCCGTCCTCGAGGTCTTCGACCTGCGTCCCGCCGCGATCGTGCGTGACCTCGAGCTCAAGCAGCCGATCTATGCCCAGACCGCTGCCTACGGTCACTTCGGGCGCCCGAACCTGCCGTGGGAGAGCACCGACCGCGCCGACGCGCTCAAGGCTGCCGCCGGCGCCTGACGGTTCAAGCGATCGACGCCCGTCGTCCCCAGGGACGGCGGGCGTCGTGCATTTCCAGCGTGCGTCGCTGGTAGAACTGCGCCCATGACGCCCGGACCCGACGAGCCAGCCCTCGAGCTGCCGGGCCTGGTGCGCGACAAGGTCGCCGAGGGCCGGGCCAAGGCGGCCGCCACGCGCCGGCGCAAGGCCGCGGAGGCGGCGATCACCGACATCGACCCGGTCGCGCGGGTCGTCCTCGAACTGCCGCTGGTCCACCTCGACCGGGAGTTCGACTACGCCGTTCCCGTGGGCATGGCCGAGGGGGCCGTCCCGGGCGCCCGGGTCAAGGTCCGCTTCGGTGGCCAGGACGTCGACGGCTTCGTCCTCGCCCGCGCGGCGGCCAGCGAGCACGACGGCCGGCTGATGCCGCTGCGCCGGCTCGTCAGCCCCGAGCCGGTGCTCACGCCCCAGATCGCCGCGCTGAGCCGCGCCGTCGCGGAGCGGTACGCCGGATCGAGTGCCGACGTCCGTCGCCTGGCCGTGCCGGCGCGACACGCCACCGCGGAGAAGGCCGAGCCGCTGCCGGCGGTCCCGCCGCCGGCCGATCTCGGGGAGTCCGCCGACGCCGCCTGGGCCGACTACCCGGCGGCCGCTGCCTACCTGGACCACCTCCGGGAGGGCGGCGCACCCCGGGCCGTCTGGGGCGTGGGCCCGGGCGAGGACTGGCCCCGCCTGATCGCCGAGCTGGTCGCCGCCACCCTCGCCGCCGGACGGGGCAGCATCGTCTGCCTGCCCGACCGCCGCGACGTCGCGCGCGTGGACGCCGCCCTGACGACCGTCCTGGGCGAGGGCCAGCACGTCGTGCTGCAGGCCGAGGCCGGGCCCGCCGCCCGCTACCGCGACTTCCTGGCCGTCAGCCGCGGCTCCCGTCGGGTCGTGGTCGGCACCCGTTCGGCGGGGTGGGCACCGGTGCGCGACCTCGGCCTGGTGGTGATCTGGGACGACGGGGACGACCTGCACGCGGAGCCGCGCGCGCCCTACCCCCACCTGCGCGACGTGCTCCTGCTGCGCTCCGAGCAGGAAGGGGCGGCTGCGCTCGTCGCGTCCTTCGCTCGCTCCGTCGAGGCCGATCAGTTGCTCCGCTCGGGCTGGGCCCGCGAGCTCGCGCTGCCGCGGGAGACGCTGCGCGAGCGCGTGCTCGTCGGGATCCCCGGCGCCACCGACCGCGCCCGGGCCCGCGACCCGCACGCTGCCCGCATCCCGACGGAGGTCCACGACGCCATCCGGTGGGGTCTCGAGCGGGGACCTGTGCTCGTCCAGACCCCCCGGGCCGGCTATGCCGTGCGACTGGCCTGCGAACGCTGCCGGACCCCTGCCCGGTGCGCCGCCTGCGCCGGCCCGCTGGAGCTCACCGGTCCGACGTCGCCGCCCCACTGCCGCTGGTGCGCCACGGACGCCGTCGACTGGTCGTGCCCCGCGTGTGGCGCCGGGGGACTGCGCGCGCCGGTGCTCGGCGACCTGCGCACCGCCGACGAGCTGGGCCGTGCCTTCCCGCGCTTCCCGGTGCTGACCTCGTCGGGCGACCGGGTGCGCGACACCGTCGGCGCGCAGCCGCGGATCGTGGTCGCCACCCCCGGAGCCGAGCCGGTCGCGGACGAGGGCTACGCGGTCGTCGTACTCCTCGACACGTGGTGGGCACTGGGCCGGGACAGCCTCCGCTCGGCCGAGGAGGCGCTGCGGCGCTGGGCCAACGCCGTCGGTCTGGTCCGACCCGGTGGGCGGGCGATGGTGGTCGGCGACCCGACCCATCCCGCGCTGCAGGCGATGGTGCGCTGGGACCCGGCCGGGTTCGCCGCTCGTGAGGCCGATGAGCGGCGTGAGGCGCGGCTGCCTCCGGCGGCCCGGCTCGCCACGATCACGGGGGAGCCGGGGGCCGTGGACGACGTCACGACGCTGCTGGCGCTCCCCGACGCGGCCGACCTGCTGGGACCCGTCCGGCTCTCCGACGACGAGGAGCGGGTCATCGTCCGGGTGCCGCGTGCCCAGGGCGCCGCGCTCGCCCATGCCCTCCGCGAGGTCCAGCGGGTCCGCTCGGCGCGCAAGCTCGACCCGGTGCGGATCCGCCTCGACCCATGGGAAATCTGATCCTGCGGATCTGCTCAGTAGGATCCCGGACGTGGCCATCCGACCGATCCGCCTCTTCGGCGACCCCGTCCTGCGCCGTCCGGCGATCGAGGTCGAGCATTTCGACAACGACCTGCGCCAGCTGGTCGCGGACCTCACCGACACCATGCTCGACGCCCCCGGAGCCGGCCTCGCCGCGCCCCAGATCGGTGTCGGGTTGCGCGTCTTCACCTGGAACGTCGACGGTGAGGTCGGCCACCTCGTCAACCCGTCGCTCGAGCTCTCCAGCGAGACCCAGGACGGGCCCGAGGGGTGCCTCTCGCTGCCCGAGCTGACCTACGACTGCCTGCGCGCCCTGTCGGTCGTCGCCTCCGGCTTCAACATGCACGGCGACCCGGTGACCATCGAGGGCTCGGAGCTGCTCGCCCGGGCGATCCAGCACGAGACCGATCATCTCGACGGCGTCCTCTTCATCGACCGGCTGGACGACGCGGGCCGCAAGGCGGCGATGCGCGAGATCCGGGAGTCGGAGTGGTTCGGGCTGGAGAGCCCGACGGTGAGGGTGTCGCCGCACGCGACGGGAGGCTTCGGCCGATGACGCCGATGAGGGTCGTCTTCGCCGGCACGCCCGAGGTCGCCGTCCCGGCACTCGACGCGATCGCCGCCTCCCCGCACGAGCTCGTCGGTGTCGTCACCCGGCCCGACGCGCCCTCCGGCCGGGGTCGCAAGCTGACGCCGAGCCCGGTCGCCCAGCGCGCCGAGGAGCTCGGGGTGCCGGTGCTCAAGCCCGTGCACCCGCGAGAGTCGGAGTTCCAGGCCGCCCTGCGGGCGCTCGAGCCCGACTGCTGCCCGGTGGTCGCCTATGGCGCGCTCATCCCGCGCAGCGCCCTCGACATCCCGCGGCACGGCTGGGTCAACCTGCACTTCTCGCTGCTGCCCGAGTGGCGGGGCGCCGCCCCCGTGCAGCACTCGATCTGGGCTGGCGACGAGTTCACCGGCGCGACGACCTTCCTGATCGAGGAGGGCCTCGACTCGGGGCCGACCTACGGGGTCATGACCGAGCGGATCCGACCGACCGACACGGCCGGCGACCTCCTCGGCCGGCTCGCCGAGGGCGGCTCCAGTCTCCTGGTCGCGACCCTCGACGGCATCGCCGACGGTTCGATCGAGGCCCGGCCGCAGCCGACGGACGGCATCACCCTCGCCCCCAAGATCTCCGTCGAGGACGCCCGCGTCGACTGGACCGAGCCGGCAGTCGGCGTCGACCGGCGGATCCGGGCCTGCACGCCCGGTCCGGGTGCGTGGACGACCCTCGACGGTGAGCGGGTCAAGCTCGGTGCCGTGGCGATCGAGGAGAGCGGCGACGAGCCGCTCGCACCGGGTGCGATCCGGGTCGGCAAGAACCACGTCCTCGTCGGCACCGCCTCCACTCCCGTGCGCCTCGGCGAGGTGAAGGCGTTCGGCAAGAAGCAGATGGGCGCCGCCGACTGGGCGCGCGGCGTGCGCCTGCCCGAGACGGCGCGGTTCGAGTGCGCCGACCGGGGTCTCGAGACGGCCGTGGCCGGCCTCCTCGACCTCCGCGGGGCGCCGACCCCGCCAGGCTCGCCGCCTTCGAGGTGCTCAAGGCGGTCCGCGTCGACGACGGCTACACCAACCTGCTGCTGCCCGCGGCGATCGCCCGTCACGGCCTGAGCGGACGCGACGCTGCCTTCGTCACCGAGCTGGCGTCCGGCACGATCCGGCGCCAGGGCACCTATGACGCGATCCTCGCCGCGTGCGTCGACCGGCCGCTGCGCAAGGTCGAGGCCAAGGTGCTGGACGCCTTGCGGCTCGGCACCCACCAGCTGCTCGGCATGCGGGTGCCGACGCATGCCGCGATCGACACGACGGTCACCCTGGTGCGGGCGAAGGTCAACCAGGGCGCGGCCGGCTTCAGCAACGCCGTGCTCCGCAAGGTGGCGGCCCGCTCGCTCGACGAGTGGGTCGACGTGGTCGCGCCCGGCACCGGTCACGCCCAGTTGGCGGTCGCCCACAGCCACCCCGTCTGGGTCGTGGCCGCGCTCGAGCGGGCGCTCGGCGGCGCGTCAGCCGAGCTGCCGGCATTGCTCGACGCCGACAACGTGCCGCCTCGCGTGACGCTCGTGGCGCGTCCCGGACGGGCCACGCGCGACGAGCTGCCGGGGGAGCCGACCACGCTGTCGCCGTACGGCGTGACGCTGGCGGGCGGCGACCCGGCCGATGTCGCCGCGGTCGCCGAGGGCCGCGCCGGAGTGCAGGACGAGGGCTCACAGCTGGTCGCGCTCGCCGCGGTCGAGGCACCGGTCGAGGGACGCGACGAGGTCTGGGTCGACCTGTGCGCGGGCCCGGGCGGCAAGGCATCGCTGCTCTCGGCGCTCGCCGACGAGCGTGGTGCGCGACTGCTGGCGGTCGAGCGGCACCACCACCGTGCCGCGCTCGTACGACGAGCGGTCGGCCCCGCGCCCGGCGTCCTTGTCGTCCAGGCCGACGGCACGCACGCGCCACTGCCCGACGGCTCGGTCGACAGGACCCTGCTCGACGCACCCTGCACAGGACTCGGCGCGCTGCGGCGGCGCCCGGAGGCGCGGTGGCGCCGCACACGCGCAGACCTCGCTGACCTGGTCGCACTGCAGGCGGCGCTGCTGACCGATGCGGTCCGGATCCTGCGGCCCGGGGGAGCGCTGCTCTATGCGACGTGCTCACCGCTGCTCGAGGAGACGGCGGCCGTCGTCACCGGCGCCGTGGAGCGCCTCGGAGTGGTCGTCGACGACCTGGCTCCGGTGCTCCCTGACGTCGGCGACGCGACGGGCCCGTTGCCGGGCACGCTCCAGCTGTGGCCGCACCGGCACGGCACGGACGCGATGTTCATGGCACTGCTCCGGAAGGAATGAACCCAGAAGGTTGACCGTTCAACCATTATGAAGAAGATCGGGTTCCTGAACTTCGGGCACTGGACGCCCAGCCCGCACTCGCAGGTGCGCACGGCGTCCGACGCGTTGCTGCAGTCGATCGACCTGGCGGTCGCGGCCGAGGAGCTCGGCGCGGACGGCGCCTACTTCCGGGTGCACCACTTCGCCCGTCAGCTCGCGAGTCCGTTCCCGCTGCTCGCTGCCATCGGCGCCCGCACCAGCCGGATCGAGATCGGCACCGGCGTCATCGACATGCGCTACGAGAACCCGCTCTATTTCGCGGAGGACGCGGGCGCGGCCGACCTGATCAGCGGCGGTCGGCTCCAGCTCGGCATCTCCCGCGGGTCACCGGAGCAGGTCATCGACGGCTGGCGCTACTTCGGCTACGCCCCGTCGGAGGGCGCGACCGAGGCCGACATGGCGCGCCAGCACACCGAGGTCCTCCTCGAGGTGCTCAAGGGCGAGGGCTTCGCCCAGCCGAACCCGCGACCGATGTTCGCCAACCCGCCGGGCCTGCTGCGGCTGGAGCCGCACTCCGAGGGCTTGCGTGAGCGGCTCTGGTGGGGAGCCGCCTCCAACGGCACGGCCCGCTGGGCCGCCGGCCTGGGCATGCACCTGATGAGCTCGACGCTCAAGGAGGACGAGGGCGGTCAGCCTTTCCACGTCCAGCAGGCCGAGCAGATCCGGATCTTCCGGGAAGCCTGGGCCGAGGCGGGCCACACCCACGAGCCGAGGGTCTCGGTCAGTCGGTCGATCTTCCCACTCGTCACCGCCGAGGACCACGCCCTCTTCGGCACCGGCCGGGAGGAGTCCGACCAGATCGGCCAGATCGACGACATGCGCGCCATCTTCGGCCGCAGCTATGCCGCCGAGCCCGACGCGCTGATCGAGCAGCTGCGGGCCGACGAGGCGATCGCCGCCGCCGACACCCTGCTGCTCACCGTGCCGAACCAGCTCGGGGTGGACTACAACGCCCACGTCCTCGAGTCGGTCCTGACGCACGTCGCGCCGGCCCTCGGCTGGCGCTGAGTCGTCAGTCGATCCACTCCAGCGATGCACCCAGCTCCTGGATCTCGGCCGAGGTCGTGCCCTGGCCGCCCTGGACGGAGATGAAGATCCCGTCGTGGACGTCGGTGACGAAGACGTCGGCGTTGGCGCCCTTGTCGGGGTCGCTCGTCCAGGCGGCGTGGTCGGCAGCGTCGCGGATGACGAGGCCCGCCACGCCGCCGTCCTCGGCCGTGCAGCTGGCCTTGTCGTCCATCAGGAACCACTCGCAGGTCCACCCGGTGGGGGCGGTGACGGGGATCTCCTCGGTGAGTCCGAGCATGCTCAGCGCCCGAGCGTCGAGGAGCTCGACGGCGACGGTCAGTCCCGGCCAGGTCTCGAAGAGGTCGCCGAAGCCACCGGACCAGTAGGTCTCGATGGCAGCGACGGGCCCGCTCAGGAGGACGGCGAGGTCGGTGCCGGCACCGCGGCGGGTGCTCGCGCCGAGGATGTGGACAGCCTTCGTCTCGGCGACGACGGTCCCCGTCAACCCGTTGCCGAGGTCGAGCACCTGCCCGACGGCCAGTCCCTCCGGCTCGGGCGCGCCCGCGACGAGGCCGGGGTCCTCGACCGCCGTACCGTCGGAGCCGCCGGACAGCAGCGCGCCACCGACGCCGATCCCGGCGACGGCTGCGGCGGTGCCGGCGACCACCAGCGCCGTACGCCGCCGGCGCAGGCGCCTTCCCGCGCTCAGCGAGGAGGCGGCAAGGCGTTCGAGGTCAGGGTTCTCGCTGCGCATCCGGTCGCGCAGCGCAGGGCCGAGCAGCTGGTCGTGGTCGTTCATGGGGAGGTCCTCTCGGGCAGGGTGACGAGTGGCCGAAGTCGCTGCAGAGCGCGATGGGCGCGGGTGCGGACAACGGACTCGGTGAGGTCGAGGTCGTGGGCGGTCTCGGCCACGCTGCGGTCCTCCCAGTAGCGGAGGACCACGACGGCGCGGTCGAGCGGTGGCAGCGTCCCGAGCGCCGACACGAGGTCGACGCGGATGCCCGGATCAGGTCCGTGGTGGGCCTGCTCGGGCAGGACGTCGGTGGGGCGCTCGCTGTTGCGGCGCAGCCGACGCTGGGACAGGAAGGTGTTGAGCAGGGTCGTGCGGGCGTAGGCGAGCGGGCTGTCCGTGCGGCTGATCCGCTTCCAGTGGACGAAGACCTTGGCATAGGTCGCCTGGGTGAGGTCCTCGGCCTGATGGTGGTCACCGGTCAGGAGCATCGCGGCGCGGTGGAGCTGCGTGCCCGTCTCGAGGACGAAGGAGGTGAACTCCTCGGTCCGCTGGTCTGCCTTCACACCCATCTGACGCCTCGACATCCGATTGCGTGACAGACGACTTTCCCCGGTGTCGTCGTCGGGATCCTCTAGTGTCGCGCGCATGGCATCCCCGGCGGTGGAGATCGAGGTCGAGAGCCGTGTCGTGCGGGTCAGCAACCCGGACCGGTTCTACTTCCCGGAGATCGGCGCGACCAAGCTGGACCTGGTCGAGTACTACCTCGCGGTCGGCGAAGGGATCGTCAACGCGCTGCGGGAGAGGCCCTGCATGCTGCACCGCTTCCCGAAGGGACTGACGGGCGACAAGGTCCACCAGAAACGGCTGCCGGCCGGAGCGCCGGACTGGGTGGAGACCGTCGAGCTGTTCTTCCCGCGCTGGAAGCGCACCGCCGACGAGCTCTGCGTCACCGAGCTCGCGTCGGTGATCTGGGCGGTGCAGATGTCGACGGTCGAGTTCCACCCGTGGAACAGCCGGCGCGGCGCCACGGAGCAGCCCGACGAGTGGCGGATCGACCTCGATCCCGGTCCGGAGGCGTCGTACGACGACATCCGGCGGGTCGCCCATGTCGCCCACGAGGTGCTCGATGAGCTCGGCGCGGTGGGCTATCCGAAGACCAGCGGCAGCAAGGGACTGCACATCTATGTCCGGATCAACCCGGACCACGACCACAAGGGCGTACGACGGGCCGCGCTCGCCTTCGCGCGCGAGGTCGAGCGGCGGGCGCCCTCCCTGGCCACGACGACGTGGTGGACCAAGGACCGCGACCCGGCGGCGGTCTTCATCGACTACAACCAGAATGCCCGCGACCACACCATCGCGGCCGCCTACTCCGTGCGGGGACTGCCCGACGCCCGCGTCTCCACGCCGCTGCGGTGGGACGAGATCGACGACGCCGACCCGCGTGACTTCACCATCCGCACCGTCCCGGCCCGGTTCGCCGAGATCGGCGACCTGCACCACGACATCGACGACCACGTCTTCGACATCGCGCCGCTCCTGGAGTGGGCGGGGCGGGGCGAGCGGGATGAGAACGCCGAGCAGGGGGAGAACGCCGAGAGGCCGGAGTAGGTTCGCCCGGTGACCCTCGACCCCGCGGCGCTGGACGCCGCCGACCCCCTCGCAGACCACCGCGACCGATTCGTCGGCGCGGACTCCGACCTCGTCTACCTCGACGGCAACTCGCTGGGTCGTCCGCTGCGCGCGACGGTGGAGCGGATGGGTCGCTTCGTCACCGACGAGTGGGGCGGCCGGCTGATCCGGGGCTGGGACGAGCGATGGTTCGAGCTGCCGCTGATGCTCGGCGACCGGCTGGCCGCGGCCGTGCTCGGTGCGGCAGCGGGGCAGACCGCGATCGGTGACTCCACCACCGTGCTGCTCTACAAGCTGGTGCGCGCCGCGGTCACCGCCCACCCGGGCCGGACCGAGATCGTGATCGACCGCGACAACTTCCCGACCGATCGCTACGTGGTCGAGGGCGTGGCGCGGGAGTGCGGCCTGACCGTCCGGTGGCTCGACGTCGAGCCGGCCGGTGGCCTCACGCCCGAGGCCCTGGCCGGGGTGGTGGGGGAGCAGACGGCGCTGGTCCTGGTCAGCCACGTCGCCTATCGCTCGGGCTGGCTCGCCGACGCCGCCGGCATCACGCGGGTCGCGCACGACGCTGGCGCCTGGGTCCTTCTCGACCTGTGCCACTCCAGCGGCGCGGTGCCGGTCGAGCTCGACGCCTGGCAGGTCGACCTCGCCGTGGGCTGCACCTACAAGTACCTCAACGGCGGCCCGGGCGCCCCGGGTTTCGGCTACGTCGCTCGGCGGCACCTCGAGGCCGAGGCCTTCCACCAGCCGGTGTGGGGCTGGATGGGCTCCGCCGACCCGTTCGCGATGGGACAGGGCTATTCGCCGGCGGCGGGCATCCGCCGACTGATCAGCGGGACGCCGCCCGTCGTCGGGATGCTGGCGCTCGAGGACATGGTGGACCTGCTGGCGGAGGTCGGGATCGACGCCGTCCGGCAGAAGTCGGTCGCCCTGACGTCGTACGTCATCGACCTGGTGGACCGCGACCTGCCGCAGGTGGCGCTCGCCTCACCACGCGAGCCGGGCGGGCGCGGCGGCCACGTGACGATCGACCACCCCGCGATGCGCGGCGTCACCACGGCGCTGTGGCGTCGCGACGTGCTGCCGGACTTCCGCAACCCCGACGGGCTGCGGCTCGGTCTCTCGCCGCTGACCACCTCGTTCGCCGAGGTCGCTGCGGGCGTGGCGGCGATCGCGACCGAGCTGGCGGCTCTGGAGCAGGTCAGGCCGTGAGCGGAAGGGAGAGCGCTGCCCGCAGCTCCCGCGCGTGAGCGTGCAGGATCACGGCAGCGAAGCCGTTGCCGCAGGCGTCCTCGTGGTCGGCCTCGGCATCCCACTGGTCGGCCAGTCGATGGGCCATCAGCCGCGGATCGGGGATCCCCGTGGGCGTGGTCAGGTCGCTCTGGCCCCGCTTGCGGGCCTCGCTGTTCATCATCGGCATGGTGCGCCTCCTCGTTGAAGCGACTATGAGGTTCCGCCAGTAGGTGGCGCCTGCTGCGCGCCGCGATACGCGCACGCTGCCTGCGTTGGCGTCGATCGACGGTCAACCAGAACGCCTCACTCCGCCGTCTTGGCATCGCACGCGTCTCACGACGCTCGCGACGTCGCCACCTACTGGCGCAACCTCAAATGGTGACGGGAGACCCATCGGCCGGGTCGGCGTCGATCCGAGCGGTCCGGGATTCCCGTCGTCCCATGCTCCTCCGTAAACTGCGCGTCCGTGGGAGAAATCCAGATCACGCCGTCGATCCTCAACAGCGACTTCGCCCGACTGGGTGAGGAGGTACGCCGGATTCCCGGCGCCGACTGGATCCACGTCGACGTCATGGACAACCACTTCGTCCCCAACCTGACGTTCGGGCCGACGATGGTCGAGGCGCTGGCGAAGGCCAGCGACGTCCCTCTCGACGCGCACCTGATGATCGAGGACGCCGACCGCAACGCGCTCGACTACGTCGACGCCGGTTGCGGGTCGGTCACCTTCCACGTCGAGGCCGCGAAGGCGCCGGTCCGCCTGGCTCGCGAGATCCGCAAGGCCGGTGCCCGGGCGTCGATGGCGCTGAAGCCGGCCACGCCGATCGAGCCCTACGAGGACATCCTCGCCGAGCTCGACATGGTGCTGATCATGACCGTCGAGCCCGGCTTCGGCGGCCAGAAGTTCCTCGACCTGTGCCTGCCGAAGATCCGCAGGGCGCGCGCCCTGATGGACAAGCACGGCGTCGAGACCTGGCTGCAGGTCGACGGCGGTGTCTCGCTGGAGACCATCGAGCGCTGCGCCGAGGCCGGCGCCGACGTCTTCGTCGCCGGCTCGGCGGTCTACTCCGCGGACGACCCGGACAAGATGGTCGCCGCGCTGCGCGAGAAGGCCTCGGCCGCACGCTCGTGAGCTCGCCGCCTGAGTGCGCTGTCGTGGAGTCGATCCACGTCGCCAAGGGCTCCCGGCTGCCGATGCAGGCCAAGGGCAGGGTCGAGGTCGAGACCGGCAAGGGGATCGTGGGCGACCGTTATCACGGCACCCGCCACCGGCACGTCACGCTGCAGAGCCGCAGCTCGCTCGACGAGGCGCAGGCGTCGTACGGCGCTCCGGTGTCGAGCGAGCTCACCCGCCGCAACCTGACGATCAGCCACGGGGTCGTGACGCGCACGCCCGGCGACCGCCTGCTGATCGGTGAGAGCGTGCTCCTCGAGGTGGTGCGGGTGGCCGCTCCCTGCAAGCTGCTGGACGACACGATCGGCGCGGGCGCGCAGGAGGCACTGCGACGCCGCGCCGGCACCGTGTTTCGCGTACTCGAGGGCGGGACGGTGCGCGTGGGCGACACCGTCCGGGAGGTCAGCTCTCCAGCGCAGCATCCAGGGTGATCGGCACGCCGGTCAGCGCCTTGCTGACGGGGCACCCGATCTTCGCGGCGCCGGCTGCTGCCTTGAAGCCGTCCTCGTCGAGGCCCTCGACCTCCGCGCGGACCGTCAGGGCGATCGCCGTGAGCTGGAACCCGCCCGCCGGGTCCGGACCGAGGGTGACCTCGGCGGAGACGTCGAGAGCGATCGGCGTGCCGCCCGCCTTGGCGATCTCGTTGGACAACGACATCGCGTAGCACGCGGAGTGGGCAGCCCCGATGAGTTCCTCGGGGCTGGTGGTGCCATCGGCGTCGTCCGCCGCACGCTTGGGGAACGACACGTCGAAGGTGCCGGCACCCGACGAGGTCAGCTCGACCTGGCCGGTGCCGTCCTGCAGGCCGCCGTTCCAGGCGGTACGTCCGGTGCGAGTGGGCATGGGTGGATCCTCCGAGGAAGGGGACGGTGGGACCCACCCAACGTAGCGGCGGGGTCCAGGAGAGTCTCCTAGGCCAGCGAGAGCACGCAGTCGGCCAGGACGGGGGATCCGTCGCGCGGGCCACCATCGATGGCGGCGCTGGCGATGATGCGACCCTCGTCCTGCCAGCCCGTGACCCGGATCGTCTCGCCGGGGAACACCACGCCCGCGAAGCGGCCGGTGAAGCCACCCACTCGGGCAGCGTCGCCGTCGAGCAGCCCGTCGGTCAGCTCCCGCAGCACGATGCCGTAGGAGCACAGTCCGTGCAGGATCGGCGCCGGGAAGCCGGCACCCTGGGCGAACGCAGGGTCGGCGTGCAGCGGGTTGCGGTCGCCGCACAGGCGATAGAGCAGTGCCTGCTGCGGCGTCACGGCGTACGACGACGCGTGGTCGGGCGCCCGCTCGGGCACCACGACGGCCTCGGCCGAGCCGCGGTCGCCGCCGAAGCCTCCCTCGCCCTTGACGAAGATCGAGGAGCGCACGCGCCACAGCTCGTCGCCGGCGTCGTCGGTGACGACACCCTCCTGCCAGATCACGGCCGCCTTGCCCTTGTCCCAGATGTCGGTGAGCGTCGTGCGGAGGTGGCCCTTGCCGGACGTCGGGATCGGCTTCGACACCGAGATCGACTGGGCGCCGTGGACGACCTGCGCGAGGTTGATGTCGCATCCGGGCAGGTCGAGCGGCGGCGGGTCGGTCATGTGGAAGGTCGGCACCACGACGCCGAAGGACGGCAGGACCTGGAGCTGGGCGTCGTCGAGCGTGTAGCGCAACGCCGCGGCCGACAGGTTGTCGCCGGCGCGAGACCCCGCGCCGATGCCGAGGTGGTAGAGCAGGACGTCGGACTCGGTCCACGAGAACGTCAGGCTCGCGGTCTCCGAGCCGATGGCGACGGACGGGTCGATGGGCATCAGGCGTTCTCCTGCTTCGCGATGTCCTCGGCGGCGAGGTAGCCGAAGACGAGGGCGGGACCGATGGTGCCGCCGGGGCCGGGGTAGGTGTTGCCCATGACTGCCGAGGAGACGTTGCCGGCGGCGTACAGGCCCGGGATCACCGAGCCGTCCTCGCGCAGCACGCGGGCGCGCTCGTCGGTGACCAGGCCACCCTTGGTGCCGAGGTCGCCCGCGACGATCTTGACGGCGTAGAACGGGCCCTTCTCGATCGGCGCGAGCGAGCAGTTCGGCTTCACGGTCGGGTCGGAGTAGTACTTGTCGTAGGCCGACTCGCCGCGGTGGAAGTCCTCGTCGACGCCGGAGCGGGCGAACCCGTTGAAGCGCTCGACGGTCGTGTCCAGCGCGCCCTCCGGCAGGCCGAGCTTCTCGGCGAGGCCGGCGAGCGAGTCCGCGCGGGTGACCACGCCGTCCTTGTACCAACGGCCCGGGAAGGGCTGGCGGCCGGCGAGTCCGGCGAAGAGGTAGCGGTTGCGATAGGTCTGGTCGAAGACGAGGTACGACGGCACGTGGCTCACGCCGGTCGCCTCGCCCTTGTACATCTCGTGGGTCGCCTCGACGTAGGGGAGCGCCTCGTTCATGTAGCGCTGGCCGGCGGCGTTGACCATGATCGACCCGGGCAGGTTGCGCTCGGCGAGGCAGAACCACGCGCGGCCCGGGAGCGGGATCGTCGGGCCCCACCAGGCGTCGTCGAGCAGGTCGGTGGCCGCACCGGCGGCCGTGCCGGCGAGCAGGCCACCGCCGGTGTTCGAGGCCGCGCCGGTCGACCACTCGGTCGAGGTGGGCTGGGGGAGGAACTTCTCGCGCAGCTGCTGGCTGTGCTCGAAGCCGCCGGAACCGAGGATCACGCCCCGCGTTGCGCGGATCTCGCGTAGTTGCGTCTCTCCGCTGGTTGAGCTTGTCGAAACCACGACCCCGACGACGCGGCCGTCCTCGACCAGCAGGTCCTGCAGTGCGGTGTCGTACTCGACGGGGACGTCGGCCTGGCGCAGGCCCTGGCGCAGGCCGATCGCGATCGCGTTGCCCATCGCGTACATCTTGCGCCCGAGCAGCAGCGACAGCACGCGCTTGAGCATGACGCGGATCATCGTCAGCGGGCCCTTGATGGTGCGCAGGCCCAGGCTGATCTTGCGGTAGTCGCGCTGCATGACGATCAGGTTCGCCGGCGCCTTGGTGTAGGGCGGGTGCAGGCGCTCGAGCTCGTCGCCGAGGAAGCGCGCGTCCAACGGGACCGGCTCGACGCTACGTCCGCGCGGACGCCCGCCGGGCTGCTCGGGGAGGTAGTCGGCGTACTCGGGGACCCAGGTGAACTCCAGCGGAGTGTTCTCGCGAATGAAGTCCATGACCTCGGGACCGCGGTCGATGAACGTGTCGCGACGAACCTTCGGAACCACGTCGCCGACGATCGCGTCGAGGTAGGTCTTCGCGGCGTCCCGGTCACCGGGATCCTCCTGCCCGGCCGCCTGGATGGCGTAGTTCCCGGGGATCCACACACCGCCGCCGGAGCGGGCGGTGGAGCCTCCGAAGTAGGGGCTCTTCTCGATCAGCACGGTGTCGAGACCGTTGCGGGAGGCGGCGAGGGCGGCGGCCATGCCGGCGCCACCGGCGCCGACCACGACGACGTCGTAGGACTCCTTCATGCGAAAAACTGTAACAGGTTCTAGTATGTCCGTGTGACCTCTCCAGACGCCATCGCGGCAGCAGTCGAGCGGCTCGCGACGGCCCAGGTGACCCGCGTCCCGTGCGCCGCCGTGCGCGACCTCATCGGCACCGACGACCTCCCCGCGGCGTACGCCGTGCAGCAGGGCCTCGTGCAGGCGCGGATCGCCGGCGGGGCGGGCGTGGTCGGACGCAAGATCGGTGCCACCTCGGAGGCCGTCCAGAAGCAGCTGGGCGTGGACCAGCCGGACTTCGGCTACCTGCTGTCCGACATGGACGTCAGTGACGGTGCTGTCGAGGGAGCCGCGCCCATCTCCATGCGCACGCTCGTGCAGCCGCGCGTGGAGGCCGAGGTCGCCTTCGTCCTGGCCCGCGACATCGACGTCCCGGAGAGCGAGATCACTCTCGAGCTGGTCCGCGACGCCGTGGAGGTCGCGCTGCCCGCGCTGGAGATCGTCGACTCCCGGATCGGGGACTGGGACATCGAGTTCACCGACACCGTTGCCGACAATGCCTCCAGCGGGCTCTTCGTCGTCGGTCGCGACGGACGCCCGCTGACGGGAGACGGAGCGATCGAGCCCCGCGACGTCGTCATGTCGCTGACGATCAACGACGAGGAGCGGTCCGCCGGCAACGGCGCCGCCTGCCTCGGCGACCCGCTCGAGGCGCTGCGCTGGCTCGCCGTCCAGGCGGCCCGCTTCGGCGACCCGCTCCGGGCCGGCCACCTGATCCTGTCCGGGGCCCTGGGCCCGTTCGTGCCGTTCGCCCCGGGGGACCGGGTCACGGCGTCCATCAGCGGCTTCGCGCCCCTGACCGTCAGCTTCACCGAGTAGTTCACCGAGTAGGTCGAGGGAGACCATGAGCACGAGCAAGAAACTCACCGCGGCCATCGTCGGGCCGGGCAACATCGGCACCGACCTGCTCTTCAAGCTGCTGCGCTCCGACGTGGTGGAGCCGCGGTGGATGATCGGCGTCGACGCCTCCAGCGAGGGTCTGCGGATCGCCTCCGACAAGGGCCTCGAGGTCAGTCACGAGGGTGTCGACTGGCTGCTCAAGCAGGACGAGCTGCCCGACCTGCTGTTCGAGGCGACGTCCGCCTACGTGCACCGCGAGTACGCACCGCGCTACGCCGAGGCCGGGATCCGGGCCATCGACCTGACGCCCGCTGCCGTGGGCCCCGCGGTCATCCCGCCGGTCAACGGCCTCGAGCACGTCGGCGCGCTCAACGTCAACATGATCACCTGTGGTGGCCAGGCCACCATCCCGATGGTCAACGCCGTCTCGCGGGTCACTCCGGTGTCCTACGCCGAGATCGTCGCGTCCGTCTCGTCGGCCTCGGCCGGGCCGGGGACGCGCGCCCACATCGACGAGTTCACCCGCACGACCTCCGCGGGCGTCGAGACCATCGGCGGCGCCGAGAAGGGCAAGGCGATCATCATCCTCAACCCCGCCGAGCCGCCGATGATCATGCGCGACACCATCTTCTGCGCCGTCGACCCGGACGCCGACACCGACGCCATCGCCGAGTCCGTCCACCAGATGGCGACGGCCGTCCAGCAGTACGTCCCCGGCTACCGGCTGCTGCAGGAGCCCCAGTTCGACGGCCCGTCGGACTTCACGCGGGGGATGCGGCGGGTCTCGATCTTCGTGGAGGTCGAGGGCGCAGGCGACTTCCTGCCGCCGTACGCCGGCAACCTGGACATCATGACCGCCGCCGCAGCGCAGGTGGGCGAGAACATCGCGCGTCACCTGATCGAGAGTGGGAGCAACTGACATGAGCACCACGACCACCACGTTCGTGAACCCCGAGATCAACGCGCTGTCGCGCACCTGGTCGGGCACCCACGGCGACGAGCCGTTCGGCCACCTCGACCTGCGCCTGACCGACACCTGCCTGCGCGACGGCTCGCATCACAAGCGCCACCAGTTCACCGGCCAGGAGGTCGAGGACATCGTGCGCGCCCTCGACGAGTCCGGGATCCCGGTCATCGAGGTCACCCACGGCGACGGCCTCGGCGGCTCGTCGTTCAACTACGGCTTCTCCCGCACGCCCGAGCAGGAGCTCATCAAGATCGCCGCCGAGACGGCGAAGCGCGCCAAGATCGCGTTCCTGATGCTGCCCGGCCTCGGCACCAAGGACGACATCCGTGCCGCGCAGGACAACGGTGGCCAGATCTGCCGCGTCGCGACCCACTGCACCGAGGCCGACGTCTCGATCCAGCACTTCGGCCTCGCCCGGGAGCTGGGCCTGGAGACCGTCGGCTTCCTGATGATGAGCCACACCCAGACTCCGGAGGTGCTGGCGAAGCAGGCCCGGATCATGGTCGACGCCGGCTGCCAGTGCGTCTACGTCGTCGACTCGGCCGGTGCGCTCATCATGGAGCAGACCTCCGACCGCGTGGCTGCCGTCGTCGCGGAGATCGGCGGCCAGGCCGACGTCGGCTTCCACGGTCACGAGAACCTCGGCCTCGGCGTCGCCAACACGGTCGCCGCCGCCCGCGCCGGCGCCACCCAGATCGACGGCTCGGTGCGCCGCTTCGGCGCCGGCGCCGGCAACACGCCGTTGGAGGCCTTCATCGGCGTCTGCGACAAGCTCGGCTGGACGACCGGTGTCGACTTCCTCAAGATCGTCGACGCGTCCGAGGACGTCATCAAGCCGGCCATGCCGGAGGAGTGCCAGCTCGACAGGATGACGCTGATGATGGGCTACGCCGGCGTCTACTCGTCGTTCCTCAAGCACGCCGGCAACGCAGCCGAGCGCTACGGCGTCCCGGGCGCGCAGATCCTCCTCGAGGCCGGCAAGCGCAAGCTGATCGGCGGCCAGGAGGACCAGCTCATCGACATCGCGCTGCAGCTCAAGGCGGCGCAGGACGCGCCCGCCACCGTCTGACGACCACCGGACAGGAATCCCCATGACCCAGAACCGGCCCCAGCGCCCCTTCACCCGTCAGTCGACCGTGCTCGAGCTCGCCACGACGCTGCCCGGTCGTGCGTTCAAGGCGATGATCGTGCGCCAGCTGCCCCCGGTCGCCACCGAGAAGGAGCGGCAGGAGCTGGAGGACATGACCGTCGGGCTCCCGCTCGAGACCCTGGTGGAGCTGTCCGAGGGCAAGCTCACCTGGGGGATCGCCGACTCCCTCCTCGACCTCGCCAACCGCAGGCCGGACCGCCTCGTCCGCCGTGGCCTCTCCGCCGGCAAGGGCGTCGTCACGAAGGCGCGCGCGGGACGGCGCTGACGGCGCCGACGGAACTGCGGGGACGCCGCAGTCGGTTCAGTAGGTGACGCAGTGGTGCCAGAAGAGGTGCGCAGATGCGTTGTTGAATGAGTTGCCGGCCCGGTCGAAGGCGATCGGCGTGAAGGGGCTCGTCGCGGTGTAGTCGCCGGTGAACTCGTAGTTGCTGAGGTTGCCGTCCGCCCAGCCGTACTCGTCGTGCGCGGCGATCCACTTGATCTCGGCAGTGGTCGGCAGCCGGCCGTTGCGTCGGTTGCAGTCGTCGATGGCCGCCTGGTACGACGTGGGACCGCTGGCCTGCAACCGCACGCAGCCCCCGAACACCGGCAGCTCGCCCGCCGCGCACGCGCGCTTGACCTTGGTGCGCGGCAGTGAACGGTCCATCACGTCGGTGCCCGTGATGGTGCCGTTCCGGATGTCGCGGCCCTGGATCGTGCCGTCCTTGATCTGCGCCGAGGTGACTTTGCCTGCCGCGTATCCGATTCCGCCGGAGGCGAGGGCGATCGTCAGGATCCCGCCGGCGAGGGCAGGAGAGAACCGGGTGCGCATGAAGTGAACGTACGCCCCTCGGTCGGGGCCGGGAAGACGTCTCCGCACGCCTTCGAGGATTCGAGGCGTGGGTCGGCGTCAGCCGGCCAGGTCGAGGAGGAGTTGGGTGGTGTAGAGCTCGAGGCGTGATCGGCTGGCTTCACCGTCGGTGTGGGTGGTGATGCGTCGTGTGCCGGTCGGGTCGACCAGGTAGTGGGCCCCGTAGGGATCTCGCCAGACGGTGATCTCAGGGGTTGGATTGTCGTACTTGCCACCCTTGACTGGTGTTGTCGTGGGTCTTGATGCGGTGGTGGCTTCTCGTGACGGGGCCCAGGTTGTCCGTGGACGTCTCTCCGCCTTCGCCGTGGGGGATCTGGGGGTCCAGGTCCATGGTCCGGCTGAGGTTGGTCGCGTAGGGGAACACGTCGGCGGGGTGGATGAGCCGGACGGCTTGACGGAGTCGGTGGGGGATCTCGTAGGCATCGACAGCGATGGTCTGGTTGAGATCGATCACGGGTTGGACGCGGACGTGTCCGGCAATGTCGCGCACGAGGTGGCGGACGTAGTCGCGGGTGACGGGCCCGTGGCCCTCGAGCCGGGCGATGGGGGCGCCGGGGGCGAGGTGGAGGTAGATCTTCACCCGCGGCTTGCTCGCGCCAACGTTGCCCGCCAACGCGGTGATCTGG
>NZ_STGW01000005.1:0-130245 GCF_004912195.1 Nocardioides caeni | reverse complement strand
GACTCGTGGACTTCGTTGTCGACCCAGGCGGCTTCGTCGTCACTCAGGTCGCGGGTCGCGGTCGCGACATGCCTGGCGTGCCCGACCCGGACCTTTCCCGCAGCCAGGCCGGCGTGGAGCTTGGGCAGTCGGTGGTGGATGTCGACGGCGTCCGCGATCAGCCGCTTCGCGCCGAACGGGGGGGTCTGGATGCGGGCGCCGAAGGCTGCGGCGGCGTACTCGGTGATCAGCGGTGTCCCGGCAGCGCCGGCGGGACGGGCGCGGTCGGCGGCACGCTTGGAGAACGGGGCCAGCGCGTCGGGGTTGTGCAGGACCGCCCACTGATACGCCGCGGCCAGCAGCTCGCGTTCGGCTTGGAGGCGGGTCTCGTGGCGCGTGGTGGCGAAGGACAGGACGTCGGTCGTGCCCATCTCCCGTAGCTCGTCGAGCACCCGATTGCTCACGGGAAGAAGTCAACACGGGAGGTCCGACAGATTGCGGTGCGCGCGGGGATGGGTGTGGACGGTGGGGGAGGGTCGGCGCAGAGGGTCTCGATACGCCGCTCGTCCCTCGCGGCTACTCGACCAACGACGAGTGGCTGATCGACCAACGACGGGGCCCTTCGGCCCTCGCGGGCTACTCGACCAGCGATCGGGTGGCGGCTTCGCGGTCAACTGGCCCGCCGCGGGACGTGTTGTCGCACTCATCGGGAGTGGCGCGTGGACCAAAACAAGAACGTGTTCTAATATTGGGTCATTCGATCCATCCACTAGGAGCGCACATGCACCAGGACTTCTCTCCCGAGGTCACCGCCGTTCTCGACGGCGTCCGCGACCTGCTCCCGACGTTCCGTGAGCGGGCCGAGGAGGGCGACCGCCTCCGGGTGATCCCCGACGCGTCGATCAAGGAGCTCGAGGAGACCGGCTTCTTCCGTCTGCTCCAGCCGAAGCGCTACGGCGGCTTCGAGGCGGACCCGCTGGCGTTCTACACCGCCGTGCGTGACATCGCCTCGGCCGACGGCTCGACGGGCTGGGTGTCCAGCGTCGTCGGCGTCCACCCCTGGCAGGTGGCGCTCTTCGCCGACGAGGCCCAGCAGGCCGTGTGGGGCGAGGACCAGTCGGTGCGGCTCTCGTCGTCGTACGCCCCGACCGGCAAGGCGATCCAGACCGAGGGCGGCTTCACGCTCTCCGGCAAGTGGAGCTTCTCGTCGGGCTCCGACCACTGCGCCTGGGTCCTGCTCGGCGGGCTGGTGTTCAACACCGAGGGCCAGGTCGTGGACTTCCGCACCTTCATGGTGCCGCGCGAGAAGTACCAGATCATCGACGTCTGGAACGTCGTCGGGCTGCGCGGCACCGGCTCCAACGACATCGTGGTCGAGGAGACCTTCATCCCCGAGGCGTTCACGCTGTCGATGGGGGAGACGGGCCAGTGCAAGGGCCCGGGCCAGGCGGTCAACACCAGCGACCTCTACAAGCTGCCCTTCCACTCGATCTTCACCTCGACCATCGCCACGCCGATCATCGGCATGGCCCGCGGCGCCTACGCCGAGCACGTCGAGATGCAGAACAAGCGCGTCCGTGCTGCCTACCTCGGCGAGAAGGCGTCGCTCGACCCGTTCGCCGCGGTCCGCATCGCCCGCTCGGCCTCCGAGATCGACGCCGCCTGGGCCCTGCTGATGAGCAACATCCGCGAGGAGCAGGCTCATGTCGCCCGTGGCGAGGAGATCCCGCTCGAGCTGCGTCTGCGCGTTCGTCGCGACCAGGTCCTCGGCACCGCCCGCTCGATCGAGGCGATCGACGCGCTGTTCGAGGCCTCCGGTGGTCGGGCGCTCGCCGAGGGCACCTACCTGCAGCGCGCCTGGCGCGATGCCCACGCCGGTCGGGTCCACGCGGCCAACGACCCGGAGCGGGCCCTGCAGATGTACGGCGCACAGCAGTTCGGCCACAAGATCGACCCGGGGATGTACTGAGGTGGGCGAATCCAGCACCGACTTCTCCAAGGAGGGGACCCGTCGCTCGGCGAAGGCCGGCGACATCACCCTCAACTACTACGAGGCCGGACCCGCGTCCGGCTCCGTGGTCGGCGGAGGCCTGCCGTTCGTGCTCCTGCACGGCGGCGGACCGGGTGCGTCGGCGTGGAGCAACTTCGGCTCCGCGCTGCCGCGTTTCGCCGCGAGCTTCCGGACCCTGCTGGTCGACCAGCCGGGCTTCGGGCAGTCGGACAAGCCGGAGGTCGGGGCCAACTACTTCCGCCACTCGGCGTCGTACCTCGTCAAGCTGCTCGACGAGCTGCAGATCGAGCGGGTCCACCTGCTCGGCAACTCCCTCGGCGGTGGTACGGCGACCCGGTTCGCCCTGGAGTACCCGGACCGGGTCGGCCGGTTGGTCCTGATGGGTCCCGGTGGCCTGTCGACCAACCTCTTCCACGCCGACCCGACCGAGGGCGTGAAGCGCCTGATGGACTTCTCGATGAACCCGAGCCGCGAGGCGCCGCGGGCGTTCATCTCGACGATGGTCGTCAACCAGGCGCTCGTCACCGACGAGCTCGTCGAGGAGCGCTTCAACGACGCGACCGCGCCGGGCTCGCTCGAGGCGATGCGCTCGATGGGCGCGTCCTTCTGGAACCCGGAGTGGGCCGAGGACGGCATGCTCTGGCGCGAGGCGCACCGGATCCGCAAGCACACCCTGCTGACGTGGGGACGCGAGGACCGCGTCAACCCGCTCGACGGTGCGCTCGTCGCGCTCAAGCAGATCCCGAAGGCGCAGCTGCACGTCTTCCCCAACTGCGGCCACTGGGCGCAGATCGAGGCGGCCGAGGAGTTCGCCGAGATCTGCACCGCGTTCCTGGCCCGCCACGTCGAGAGGAGCAAGGCATGACGATCGACATCAAGTCCATGGGCTACATCCGCGTGGCCAGCACCGACCTCGACCAGTGGAAGACCTTCGCGGGCAAGGTCCTCGGTCTCGCCGAGGGCCGCGGCCCCAACCCCGCGCACCAGTACTGGCGCATCGACGAGGTCTCCGCCCGCATCGTGGTCGTCCCCGCCGAAGTCGACCAGCTCGAGTGCGTCGGCTGGGAGATGGCCGACCACCAGGCGCTTCAGAACGCCCGGGAGCACTTGCAGAAGGCCGGTGTCGAGTTCGAGGAGGGCACGAAGGAGGAGCTCGACGAGCGTCGCGTCCAGGAGCTGGTCCGCTTCCGCGACCCGTGGGACAACGTCTTCGAGCTGTTCCACGGCATCACCTACGAGTCGCGACCCGTCGTGACGCCGTACGCCGCCACCTTCGTCACCGGCGACCAGGGCATGGGCCACATCGTGGTCCCGGTGCTGGACGACGTCGAGGCGCTGCGGTTCTACACCGAGGTCCTCGGCTTCCGGCTGCGCGACTCGATGAGCATGCCGGGCGAGTTCGTCGGCAAGGAGCCGGGCAGCAAGATCTGGCTGCGCTTCCTCGGCGTCAACCCGCGCCACCACTCGCTCGCCTTCCTGCCGATGCCCAACGCGTCCAAGTGCGTGCACGTGATGCTCGAGGTCGACGAGCTCGACCACGTCGGCCGCGCGCTCGAGCGGGTCCGCAAGCACGGCGCGACGCTGTCCGCGACGCTGGGCCGCCACATGAACGACGAGATGATCTCGTTCTACGTGAAGTCGCCCGGCGGATTCGACATCGAGTTCGGCACCGAGGGCCTCCGGGTGGAGGACGAGCGGTGGGTCGCTCGCGAGTCGACCGCGGTCTCGTACTGGGGACACAACTTCGGCGGCGGAAGCTGAGCGCTAGCGTGGGAACCATGTCGGCAGCAGGTGGCTCGGGCGCCATCCCCGAGGGCATGAGCCCGGACGCGGAGTCGACCTGGCCGCACCCCGAACTGATCCAGTCGTGGCTGGGCGACGCCGAGGTCGACTTCGAGCTGCGTCCCGGCGAAGAGGTCGCGGTCCACGACGACCCCGAGGCCCAGGCGGCCGCGCGGCGTTTCCGCGACGTGCTCAGCTGCTTTGCCTCCGGCATCACCGTCGTCACCACGATCAGCGACGGCGCGCCGGTCGGGATGACCTGCCAGTCGTTCTCCAGCGTGTCCCTCGACCCGCCGCTCGTGCTCTTCATCCCGGCGCGTTCCTCGCGGGCCTGGCCGCTGATCCAGCGCTCGGGCCGGTTCTGCATCAACGTGCTCGCCTCCAATCAGGAGCACGTGTCGGGACAGATGGCGACCAAGGGTGCCGACAAGTTCGCCGGCATCGACTGGTCGCCGGCAGAGGTGACCGGTTCGCCGGTGATCGCGGGCACGCTCGCCCACCTCGACTGCACGATCCACGCGGTCTATGAGGGCGGCGACCACTACGTGGTGATCGGCAAGGTCGAGCACCTGGCCGCTGCGGATGACGAGGGCACCTCCACCGAGCCACTGCTCTACTACAAGGGTCGCTACCGCACGACCGACTCGTGACCTGCGCCGATCAGCGGCGTTGAACCCGGGAAGCACGAACCTGGGGGATTGAATGCGCCGACGTCGGCACGGGTGGATCGCACTGGCCGGACTGCTGCTGATCGGCGGGCTCGTCGCCGCGCCGGGCACGGAGGCCGCGGCGGACGACAGCAGCGACGACGGCACGAGTGTCGCTCTCGTCGGCCCCCTGGTCGCGGCGCTCGACGTCGACGCGCCCGGTGCCTACTGGACGCCCGAGCGGATGGAGCAGGCCATCCCGCTGGGGCTCGATCCCGACGGCGACGCCGTCGACGCAGCGCCCCGCGCGGCAGCCCCTCGCGCCCGCGGTGCACTCACCTCGCCCCGCAGCGTCGGCAAGCTCTTCTTCTCCGACCGGACCAGCGACTACGTGTGCTCGGCAGCGACGGTCAACACCGCCGACAAGAACGTCATCATCACGGCGGGCCACTGCGTCAACACTGGCGGTCGGAGAGGTCTCCTCGGCGGCTGCACGGCCGGGAGCACCTACAACAACTTCCTCTTCGTGCCGCGCTACGCCAACGGCTCGGCGCCCGACGGTCGCTGGGTGGGCACGCGCGCGATCATGCACCGCGAATGGGTGGAGCGGTGTGACGCCTTCACCTACGACAACGCGCTCGTCGAGCTGGCGCCCCGCAACGGCCGCCGGCTCGTGGATGTCGTCGGCGGCAACGGGCTCGCCCTGAACTTCCCGGCACGGGAGACGGGGGTGCGGGTATGGGGCTGGCCGGCCGAGGCGCCGTACGACGGCGAGACGGTGCGACGCTGCGCGGGCGAGAGCTACCAGTTCAGCGCCACCGGCACCGATGCGGCGATCGCCTGTGGCCTCACCGGCGGCGCGAGCGGCGGACCGTGGTTCGTGTCCATGGCGAGCCCGCAGGTCGGCTTCATCTGGGCGGTCACGTCCCGTCGTACGACGACCGGAGCTGCGTATCTCCTGGCGACCCCGCTCACGGGGTCGGTCCGCACCCTGCTCGGTGCCGCTCGCGCTGCGCGTCCCCTGGCACCCGTGGGCGTCACGGGCGCGGGGCGCGTGGTCGTGACGCGTGCCGGTGTCGCCTTCCGTGCACTGCCGGGGCGGGTCGGGCGCGGCCAGCTGCTGCGTCTCCGGGCGCGGGCCGGGGCGAGCACGCCGGTGGTGCTGAGCATCCGGCTGCGTCCGCATGGGCCCTGGCGCCGGCTCCGCGTGGCCCGCACGGACCGGGACGGTGTGGTGGAGTTCGCCTTCCGACCGACTCGCGTGGGGGCGCTGCGCTATCGGCTGCGGACCCCCCGGACGTCGGTGTCGGTGGCGGTCCGGGTGCTCTCCTGCCCGCTTCCGCGGGACCGCTCTGTGGCCGAGGACACGGTCTGCACACAGCCCACTGCCTGACCAGATCGGCATCGGGTGGGGCACCATCGTCCTGTCATGCACAGCCTCGACCCGACCGAAGACCTCGCGATCCGCCTGCTGCGGCGGTTCCTGCTGCTGTGCGAGCACCCGCGGACGCGGCAACGGATGCTCCGGCTGGTGCGCCAGTCGACGCGCCTCGGACCCGGCGGCCCGCGGCTCTACGGCTGGATCAACCGGGCCGTCCTCAATCCGCGCTTCCAGCCGCTGGTCGAGCGCCGCGCGCTGTCGGCGATGAAGGCCGAGCTGGTCGCGTCGCAGCTGATCGGGCTGGCGATGACCCGCTACGTGCTCAAGATCGAGCCACTGGCGTCCGCCTCCGTCGACGACGTCGTGCGGATGGCGGCGCCGTCGATCGCGGCCGCGCTCCAGGGTGAGGACGCCTTCACCGCAGTCGTGCATCCGGAGGAGCGTGCGCAGGAACCCGCGCGCCGTCGGCTCCCGGTCAGCCGGGTCACGCGGCTGGTGCCGAGCGTCCGGGTGTCCTGGCGGCGCTGAACGCCCGTCGAGCTGGTCAGAGGTCGATGAGCGCGCGGTGCCGGTGCGGCGCGCCGAAGAGCTGGCCGAGGGCGTGCGCCCGCTTGAAGACCAGATGGGCGTCGTGCTCCCAGGTGATCGCGATGCCGCCGTGGAGCTGGACGCACTCGCCGGCGATCCGGGCCGCGGCGTCGAGCGTGTAGGACGCCGCCGCGTGGACCTGGAAGGCGGCCGTGCCGGGATCGGCGTCCCCGTCCGCCAGGGCGTACGACGCCGCCCAGCTCGCCGAGCGGGACTGCTCGGTCAGCGCGAGCATGTCCGCCATCCGGTGCTTGAGCGCCTGGAAGGAGCCGATCGGCCGGCCGAACTGCACACGCTCCTTGGCGTAGGCCACGGTCATCGCGACGGCACGGTCGTTGAGCCCGACCGCCAGTGCGGTCGTCGCGGCCGCACCGACCAGCTCGGCGCGCGCACGGGCGCTCTCGCCGTCGCCGATCGGCGTGAGGGTCGCGGTCGAGAGGTCGACGTGCGCCAGCCGGATGCTCTGGTCCATCGACTCGGCCCACGTGGCAGCGGCGCCCTCGACCTCGACCAGCTCGTCGTCGCGGACGGCGAGCACGATCCCGGCCCGGTCGCCGTCGAGCACCGGTCCGTCACCGAGCACGACCGTGACGATCTCGCCGGCCGCGATCCGGGGGAGCAGGCGGGCCTTCGCCTCGTCGGTGCCGCCCGCGAGCAGTGCCTCGGTCGCGACGACCGTGGCCAGCAGCGGCGACGGAGCGAGGGAGCGGCCGAGCTCCTCGAGCACGACCGCGGTCTCGAAGAACGAGGCTCCGAAGCCGTCGTACTCCTCGGGGATGGGGAGGGCGGCGACACCGATCTGCTCGCACAGGGCCGACCAGAGCGCTTCGTCGTGACCCGCCTCCGACGTGGAGGCCGCACGGACGGCCGCGGAGTCGGCCCGCTTGTCCAGCAGGCTGCGGACGGTCGAGGCCAGCTCGGCCTGTTCCTCGCTGAGTGCGAACAGCATCAGGCCCCCACGAGCGAGTCGAGGATGCGGGCGCGGTGCTCGGCCGGCGTGCCCCAGGCGGTGACGAGCGCGCGGATCTTCGTGATCCACACGCTCAGGTCGAACTCCTGCGTGTAGCCGATCGCGCCGTGGACCTGCAGGCCCGTGCGGGAGGCGAGGTAGGCCGCGTCCGCGCACGCGACCTTGGCCGCCGAGACGGACCGAGGGGTCGGGGCGAGGGCCGCGCCGAAGACCAGCGGGCGGGCGAAGTCGAGCGCGATCCGTACGTCGGCGAGCGCGTGCTTGATGGCCTGGTAGGAGCCGATCTCGCGGCCGAACTGCTTGCGCTGCTTCACGTAGGTGACGGCGTCGGCGAGCACCCGCTCACCGGCCCCGAGGAGCTGGGCAGCGGTGGCGAGGATGGCCAGATCGTCGGCCGCTGCGAGGTCGCCGTGGTCGACGGCCTCGCCCGGCGTGACGTCGAACAGGTGGCGGCCACGGTGGACGGACACGTGTGCGGCGCCGGGGGTCGCAGCGTGGAGGGCACCGTCCACCACGACGTACACCTCGTCGGCGACGTCGGCGTCCAGCGCGCGCGGGGCCGCGACGGTGCCGATGCCCTCGACCTCGCGGCCGAGGGCCATCGGCAGGTAGGCGGCGGACTCGACCCAGGGGCCGGGCACGGCGTGGCGGCCGAGTGCCTCGAAGGCGATGCAGACCTCGACGGGCGTCGCATCGGTCGCCAGCATCGTGACGCCCTGCTCGGCGAGCCGCTCCCACAGCCTCCGACCCGGGGCGTGGTCACCGTCGGCCCAGGCCCGGGCGACGGAGACGGTGTCCGCTGCGGCGAGCAGTGACTCCAGAGAGGCGGCGAAGTCCCGCTGGTCGGTCGTCAGCTCGAACCTCATCGCTGCTGTCCCTTCGGCTCGCGCGGGAGGCCCAGGATGCGCTCCGCGATGATGTTGCGCTGGATCTCGTTGGTGCCGGCGTAGATCGGGCCGGAGAGCGAGAAGGTGTAGCCGTCGAGCCAGCGGGACTCGAGCTCGGCGTCCGGGCCCAGCAGATCGAGCGCCGTCTCGTGCAGTGCGACGTCGAGCTCGCTCCACCAGACCTTGTTGACCGAGCCCGCCGCGCCGATGTCGCCGCCGTCCTTCAGCTTCGACACGGTGCCCCAGGTGTAGAGCCGGTAGGCCTCGGCCTTGATCCACGCGTCGACGACGGCTTCGGTCGCCGCGGTGCGGTTCGGGCCATCGGCCGTGTCGTCGTACAACGCCAGGAGGCGGTCAGCCGCGGCGGTGAACCGGCCGGGGGAGCGCAGCGACAGGCCGCGCTCGTTGCCGGCGGTGCTCATCGCGACCCGCCACCCGTCACCCGGGGCGCCGAGCACGTCGGTGTCCGGCACGAAGACGTCGTCGAAGAAGACCTCGGCGAAGCCGGCCTCGCCGTCGAGTTGGGCGATCGGCCGCACCGTGACGCCGGGGGCGTCGAGCGGGAAGAGGAAGTAGGTCAGCCCGGCGTGCTTCTGCGCCTCTGGGTCGCTGCGGAAGAGGCCGAAGCCCCAGTGCGCGAGAGCGGCGCGGGAGCACCAGATCTTCTGGCCGTTGAGGACCCAGCCGCTCTCCCCGGTGGTTGGGCCTGTCGAAACCCGCCGGGCGGTGGACTTCAGCGACGCGAGGTCGGAGCCCGCCTCGGGCTCGCTCCAGCACTGGGCCCAGACCTTCTCGCCCGTCGCCATCGACGGCAGGAACCGGTCCTGCTGCTCCTGCGTGCCGTGCTCGAAGAGGATGGGGGAGAGCAGGAAGATGCCGTTCTGGCCCACCCGCAGGGGAGCGCCGGCCCGGTAGTACTCCTCCTCGAAGATCACCCACTCGACCAGCGAGGCGCCGCGGCCGTGGTAGGTCTCGGGCCACGACACCACCGACCAGCGCGCGGCCGACAGCTTCGCCTCCCACGCGCGGTGCAGCTCGAAGCCCTCGGCCGTGTCGAGCGACGGCAGCGGCTCGGCCGGCACGTTCTCCGCGAGCCAGGCACGCGCCTCGGCCTGGAAGGCCAGCTCGGACTCGCTCAGTTGCAGATCCACGTCAGTTCTTCCTCAACTCGGTCTTGAGCACCTTGCCGGACAGGTTCCGGGGGAGTGCGTCGATGTGCTCGACGAAGCGCGGCACCTTGAAGTTGGCGAGCCGGCCCTTCGCGAAGGAGATGACCTCCTCGTCGGTGGCCGCGCCCACGACGTACGCCTTGCCGACCTCGCCCATCCGCTCGTCGGGGACGCCGACCACGGCGACGTCGTCCACGCCGTCGAGCCGCATCAGGGCCTGCTCGACCTCTGCGGGATAGACGTTGAAGCCGCCGGAGATGTACATGTCCTTGAGCCGGTCGGTGATCCGCAGGTTGCCGGCGTCGTCGAGCACCCCGACGTCACCGGTGTGCAGCCAGCCCTCGGCGTCGATCGCCTCGGCGGTCGCGGCCGGGTCGTCGAGGTAGCCGAGCATCACGAAGTCGCCGCGCACCAGCAGCTCGCCACCCTGTGCTGGGTCCTCGGCAGCGATGCGGGTCTCCATGCCGGGGATCGCGCGGCCGCAGGTGGTGGCGACCAGCTCGGCGTCGTCGCCGTCGCGGGCCATCGTCACCACCACGGCCTCGGTCATGCCGAAGGCGGTGACGACCTGGTTGATCCCGAGCCCCTGCGGCGCGGCCGCGCGCATCCGTTCGATCAGCACGACCGGTACGACGGCGGCGCCGGTCACCGCGAGACGCAGGCTCGACAGGTCCCGCTCACTGCGACCGGGCGCCGAGAGCAGCGACTGGTAGATCGCGGGCGCCCCCGGCAGGACCGTGATCCGCTCGGACTCGATCAGGTCCATCGTGCGCTCGAGGTCGAAGGTCGCCAGCGGATAGAGCGTCGCGCCGGTGGTCAGTCCCGTGATGATGCCGACCTTGTAGCCGAACGAGTGGAAGAAGGGGTTGATGACGAGGTAGCGGTCGTCGGCGGTGACCCCGCCGAGCTCGCCCCATGCCCGGGCGACGCCGACGGTCTGGCGGTGGGCGCTCATCGCTCCCTTGGGGCGCCCCGTCGTGCCGGAGGTGAAGAGGATGTCAGCGACGTCGTCGGGGCCGGGCTGGTCGAAGTCCTCGCCCGTGGATCCAGTGCGTGGCAGGTCCTCGGCGGTCACGTCGGCGAGGAGCGCGACGGTGCGCTCGACGCCCTCGGCGCGGAGCTCGTCGACCTGGTGGCGGCCCAGGAACCCGTCCTCCACGACCACGAGGGCCGCCGCCACGCGTTCGACGATCGCGGCGACCTCCGCCCCGAGGTAACGGGTGTTGGCCGGGACGAGGACGCCCCCGGCCCAGGACACGGCGAGGGCGGCGATCACCCACGACGTGCTGTTGGGGGCCCACAGGACGACCCGGTCGCCGCGGGCCACGCCGGCGTCGCGGTAGGCGCCAGCGGTGCGCTCGACCCGGTCGAGCAGACCTGCGAAGGTGAGCGTGCGGTCGCCCTCGACGTAGGCCGGCCTGTCGCCGTGGGTCCGCGCAGCGGCGCGGAGGACCTCAGGGATCGTGTCCATGACCGGAGCATACCAAGCAAATGCTTGGTAGGGTGGGGGAGTGGACCTGACCGAGAGCGCCCCGGACCGTGCCTTCCGTGAGGAGGTGCGCACCTGGCTCGCCGAGCACCTCGTCGGCGAGTGGGCAGACCTGCGCGGGCTCGGTGGCCCCGGCCGCGAGCACGAGGCGCACGAGGCGAGGCTGGCCTGGAACCGGCTGCTCGCCGATCACGGCTGGACCGCCGTCGGCTGGCCCACCGAGCACGGCGGGCGCGGCCTGAGCCTGTGGCAGCAGGTGATCTTCCACGAGGAGTACGCACGCTCCAACGCGCCAGCCGGGGTCAACCACCTCGGCGAGCAGCTGCTCGGCCCGACCCTCATCGCGTTCGGCACCGAGGAGCAGAAGGCCCGCTTCCTGCCCGAGATCGTCGCAGTGCGCGAGCTGTGGGCGCAGGGCTACTCCGAGCCCAACGCCGGCTCCGATCTCGCCAACGTCCAGACCCGGGCCCGGCTCGATGACAGCACGGGCGAGTGGGTCATCGACGGGCAGAAGGTCTGGACCTCGCTGGCCCACCTCTCTGACTGGTGCTTCGTCGTCGCGCGGACCGAGGCGGGCTCGACCCGCCACAACGGCCTGTCCTTCCTCCTGGTCCCGCTCGACCAGGAGGGCGTCGACGTCCGTCCGATCGAGCAGCTGACCAGCGGCTCGGAGTTCAACGAGGTGTTCTTCACCGGAGCCCGCACCGCCGGCGACCTCGTTGTCGGCGAGCCGGGACGGGGCTGGGGCGTGGCGATGGGCCTGCTCGGCTTCGAGCGGGGCGTCTCCACACTCGGCCAGACGGTCGGCTTCGCCCGCGAGCTCGAGTCGGTCGTCGACCGCGCCCGGACCAACGGCTCCATCGACGACCCGGTGGTGCGCGACCGCCTGGCCGGCCTCAAGGCGGAGCTCTCGGTGATCCGCAGCTATGCGCTCCGCTCCCTCGCCCTCGTCTCGGGCGGCGAGGACTCGGCGGCCGGCGGCGGCGCCGGGTCCATCTTCAAGCTGGCGTGGGCCACCTGGCACCGCACGCTCGGCGAGGTGGCGATGGACGTCGCCGGCGCGGAGGGTCTCCTCGCCCGACCCACGCAGCCAGCCGGAGGCTACGACCTCGACGACCACCAGCGCCTCTTCCTCTTCTCACGAGCCGACACGATCTATGGCGGCAGCGACGAGGTGCAGAAGAACATCCTCGCCGAGCGCGTGCTCGGTCTTCCCCGCGAACCCAAGGGAGCCTGACCCAGATGACCTCGATGCGACCCGAGCAGCCCACTCCCGACTACGTCCCCGGGCACGACCTGCTGGCCGGCAAGGTGGTCGTCGTGACCGCGGCCGCCGGTGCCGGCATCGGCGCGGCCGTCGTACGGCGGGCGCTGGAGGAGGGCGCGAAGGCGGTCGTCTTCAGCGACACCCACGAGCGTCGCCTCGCTGAGGCAGAGGAGGCCCTGGCCGGCGAGTTCGGCGCCGACCGGGTCCGCCAGCTCGTCTGCAACGTGACCAAGGAGGAGGACGTCCAGGCGCTCCTCGACGCGGCCGAGGAGTTCGGCGGCGTCGACATCATGATCAACAACGCGGGCCTGGGTGGCACGGACTCGATCCTCGAGGTCACCGACGAGACCTGGAACCGGGTCATCGACATCACCCTCACCGGCACCATGCGCGCCACCCGCGCGGTCGGGCAGCGGTTCGTGACCGCGGGCAAGAAGGGGGTCATCGTCAACAACGCCTCCGTCATCGGCTGGCGCGCCCAGGAGGGCCAGGCCCACTACGCCGCCGCGAAGGCCGGCGTCATGGCGCTGACCCGCTGCTCCGCTCTCGACCTCGCGCCGCACGGCATCCGCGTCAACGCGGTCTCACCGAGCCTGGCGATGCACCCCTTCCTCGAGAAGGTCACCTCGCCCGAGCTGCTGGTGGAGCTCAAGCAGCGCGAGGCCTTCGGGCGCGCCGCCGCGCCGTGGGAGGTGGCCAACGTGATGGTGTTCCTCGCGAGCGACTACTCGTCGTACCTGACCGGTGAGGTGATCAGTGTCAGCAGCCAGCACGCCTAGCCGCCGCGAGGAGCTCCTCCGGATCGCGGCGCAGCAGTTCGCGCAGAAGGGCTTCCGCAACACGACGGTGCGCGACATCGCCGACGCCGCCGGCATCCTGTCGGGGAGCCTCTATCACCACTTCGACTCCAAGGAGTCGATGGTCGACGAGATCCTGCAGACCTTCCAGGACGAGCTCTTCGGCCAGTACGACGCGATCCTCGCCAGCGGCGACGACGCCCGCACCAAGCTGGAGCGGGCGGTGCGGGTGTCCTTCGAGGCGATCGACCAGCACCCGCACGAGGTCGCGATCTTCCAGAACGACGCCGACCACCTGGGGAGCTTCGACCGCTTCGGCTACCTCGCCGACCGCAACGCCCAGTCCCGCCAGGTCTGGGTCACGCTGATCGAGGAGGGCATCGCCGCGGGTGCGCTGCGCCCCGACCTCGACGTGACGCTGACCTACCGCTTCATCCGCGACACCGTGTGGGTCGCCGTCCGCTGGTACCGACCCGGCGGCGGACTCGGCCACACCGACGTCGCCGACCAGTACGTCCGGATTCTCCTCGATGGAATTAGTGATGGGATCAACAATGCCTGAGGCCTACATCGTCGACGCCGCCCGCACCGCGGTCGGCAAGCGCGGCGGCGCCCTCGCCGCCGTCCACTCCGCCGACCTCGCCGGCCACACGCTCGCCGCACTGGTCGAGCGCACCGGCATCGACCCCGGAGCCGTGGACGACGTGATCCTCGGCTGCTGCGACACGATCGGCTCGCAGGCCGGCGACGTCGCGCGCTCCGCGTGGCTGGTGGCGGGGCTGCCGGACCACGTCCCCGGCGTCACGATCGACCGGCAGTGTGGCTCCTCCCAACAGGCCGTCCACTTCGCGGCCCAGGGCGTCATGTCCGGCACGCAGGACCTCGTCGTCGCGGGTGGGGTGCAGAACATGTCCGCGATCCCGATCTCGGCCGCCATGCTCGCCGGGCAGCAGTACGGCTTCTCCACGCCCTTCGCCGAGTCGCCCGGCTGGCTGAAGCGCTATGGCGACCAGGAGGTCAGCCAGTTCCGCTCCGCCGAGATGATCGCCGAGAAGTGGGACCTGAGTCGCGAGGAGATGGAGGCCTTCGCGCTGGCCTCCCACGAGCGCGCTCGTACGGCGATCGCCGAGGGCCGTTTCGCCAACGAGATCGTCCCCTTCGCGCTGGCCGACGGCTCGGTCTTCGACACCGACCAGTGCCCGCGGGAGACCCCGCTGGAGAAGATGGCCGGCCTCGACCCGCTCGCCCCCGGCGGGCGGATCACCGCGGCCGTCGCCTCGCAGATCTGCGACGGCTCGTCGGCCATGCTCATCGCCTCGGAGCAGGCGGTGAAGGATCACGGCCTGACGCCGCGCGCTCGCGTCGTCCCCCTCTCGGTCCGCGGCGACGACCCGGTCTGGATGCTCACCGGGCCGATCGGCGCGACGAAGCACGCGGTCGAGAAGTCGGGCATCACCATCGACGACATCGACCTCTTCGAGTGCAACGAGGCGTTCGCCTCCGTCGTCCTGGCGTGAATGAAGGAGACCGGCGCGCCGCACGAGAAGGTCAACGTCAACGGTGGCGGCATCGCGCTCGGTCACCCGATCGGCGCCACCGGCATCCGCCTGATGACGACCCTGCTCAACGAGCTGGAGCGCACGGGTGGCCGCTACGGCCTGCAGACCATGTGCGAGGGCGGCGGTCAGGCCAACGTCACCATCATCGAGCGTCTGGGCTGACCATCCGGGTCACGTGCTTGGATGGGCCGCATGGACGCAGAGCTCGGGGACCTGTTGGCGCGCGGTGGCTGGGCCCTGGTGGATCCGCGACCGATGGCAGCGGCGAATCCGGACACCTTCGAGATGCCGACGCCGGCCGAGCTCGACGCACTGGGCCCGGGCAGCATGGTGCGCGCGACGTTCGACGTGGCAACGATCGCCGACGTCGTGCGCGACCGGTTGACGCCCTACGACGAGGCCGGTCGACCGCGCCTGGTCACCCAGGTCGAGCGGATGTGGGCGATCGTGCTGGAAGTCGACGGCGACACCGTCGAGTGCGCGCTGGACAACCTGCCGTTCGGGACCCACACCCGTCTCCTGCCCAATGACCGGTTACGGATCCCGTTGACCCACCTGATCGCCACGGGCGGACGGATCCCGGACCACGACGAGTTCGTCGCGTTCCTCGCGAGGTGGGAGTCCGATCCCGACCATCCGGGGATCGATCCGACGACACCTGTCGATCCGCTCGCGCCGCCGCGCCTGCGCGGCGACCAGCAGGAGGTGTGCGACCGCGTCGGTGCGCGACCGGAGCCGCCCTGGCCGATGGGCTGCGGACTGCTGGCCAAGAACGTCACGCCCCAGTCGCTGCTCGTCTATGGCGCGCGCTTCCCCGCCGACGCCGGTCGCCGGGACACCGGATGGGTGGTGTTCGCCGACAACGACGACTTCGAGGAGGTCCGCACGACGGTGGGCTTCACCGTGGCCACCCTTCAGGAGATGCACGAGGCGCACCCCGCCATCTGGCCCTACGTGGCGCTCCCGACAGGCTGGGGTTTCACCCTCGCCGCCGGCACGGAGCACGACGTCTACCAGGTCGACATCCCCGAGGACTGACGGTCGGACGCCGTGCTCGAGCGTCCCGGCTGATCCCGACTGACTACGGTCGAAGCGCCCGGTAGTGGGCTCATCGGCGGCCCCGTGCCGCCGATGAGTCATTCCCCGCCGGAAGGAGGCCCGCCATGAGCCACCTCAATGTCCAGCACCACTTCCACGAGCACCCGACGACCGACTTCTCGTTCGTCCTGCTCGGCAGCTATGTCGTCGGCTACGTCGCCGGCCGTGTCATCGGACTGCGCTGGATCCGCCGCACGTCCTGACCAGGTCAGCGCAGCCGGCGCCGCTCGGTGGTGAAGACCAGCTTGCGGATACGGTCGCCGTGGACGGCCGGGTCGCCGAAGGCGACGCCCACGCCGTGGCCGCCGCCGGCGAAACGGACATGGCGCACGACGTGGCCGCTCTGGTGCAGGTTGGTGCCGTCGATGCGGAGGGTGATGTCGACGGATGTCCCGATGCTCGGCGGGTCCACCCGCAGCGTGGCCAGGAAGCCGCCCTCACTGATGTCCACGACGACACCCGTCAGCTCGGTCGGCTCGGTCGCCTCGATGTCGGAGTCGTCGGAGTCGTCGGAGTCGTCGGAGTCGTCGGCCGGCTCGGACCAGGCGATCACGACGGGCACGGCGACGCGCGCCCGGAAGAAGGCGCGCTGCTGCATCCGGGTCGGCGCGGCGGTCGGCGTCAGCAACCAGACCTCGCCGTAGGCGCGGCGCACGGGACGGGTGCTCATCGCACACTCCATCCGGCCCAGTGGATAGGTCCAGCTCACCGTGGCGTCGAAGTGGTGCTCCCGGGCGTCCAGGCCGTCCGGGCAGACGACGGCGAGACGGGCGCTGCCGTCGGGGCGCGGCTCGATGTCGAGCACCTTGGTCTTGATCGTCAGTGGCTCGCCAGCGGTCGGCCGCAGGGTCAGGGACACGGCCTGGAGCAAGGCAGGGTGCACGTCGGGCGTGAGGGCTCGCTCACGGGTGACCTCCGTCATGGCTGGCCCATCGGCCGCCGGTCCCGGGACCTGAGGTCCCGGACGGGGACGGCAGGGTCAGCGGAGGACCCACCACAGGCCGACGACCGTCGGCAGACAGCCGACGATCAGCCACGGCGACCTCCACGAACGTCCCAGCACCAGCAGCGTCGTCACGCCTCCGCCCGTCATGAAGGCTCCCGCGATGACGCACAGGCCGATCTGGGCGTCGAGCCGGTCGTCACCGACGTGGTCGGCTGCGATCACGAGCCCGACCGACAGGTGCAGAACGGTCGTCACGAGCAGCGCCGACATGATCCGTCGCTGCACCCGCTGCAGTCGGGCGACTGCCTCGGGGTCCGGCGCCTGTCGAGGCGCGTTGGGGTCCATGAGGTGGCGACGACGGGGGCGGGACTCCTGGCTCACCAGTGCAGGCTATCGGTCAGGAGTAGCGGTGCGACTTGGCGGTGTGGCCACGCTCGCGGGTGCAGGTCCGGCCGCTGATGTTGCGGTGCCCGCACAGTGCGTCGGCGGCGTCGTCGGACGCTGCAGCGGGGGTCGTCGGGGATGCGACCTTCTTCGTCGCACCCTTCTTCGCCACCTTCTTCGCCGGCGTCGTGGTGTCGGCGCTCGGCTTCGAGCGGCTGGCGGGCTGGCCGGCGCGCGACTGGGACTCGGAGAAACGGGCTTCGCGCATCGCGCGGACTGCATCGAGCTTGCTCATCGGGCGTTCACGACATCGAGCCTAGGGCAGCGGTCCGACGGTTCACGAGACGACGTAGGACGCCGCACGGGTCAGCTCGGCTGCTGCCTCCGTGACGATGCGGTCGATGAGCTCGGCGCAGGTGGGGAGGTCGTCGATGACACCCACGACCTGCCCGCTGGCGAGCACGCCGGCCGAGGTGTCGCCCTCCACCAGCCCGGCCCGGAGCATCGTCGGGGTGTTGGCCGCGAGTGCCATCTGGCCCAGCGTGCGGCCCTGGGCCTTCTTCATGGCGCGACCGTCCTTGAGGAGGCCGGTCCATGACATGCCGGACGACTTCTTGAACTCGACGGTCCGGCGCGCGGTCGGGCCGAGACGTCGTACGGCTGAGGTCTCCTCGAGCGAGTCGACCAGGTCGGTCCGGAGCATGCGGTGCGGCATGCCGTCGACCTTCGCCGTGACGACCGTGTCGGTCAGGCCCTTGGACAGGTAGAGCTCCTTGACGGCCTGGGGCACGGCCGAGTCCTGCGTGAGCAGGAAGCGGGTGCCCATGCCGACCCCGGCGGCGCCGTAGGACAACGCGGCGGCGAGGCCGCGTCCGTCGAAGAAGCCGCCCGCGGCGATCACCGGGATGTCGACGGCGTCCAGCACGGTCGGCAGCAGCAGCGTCGTGGGGACGGCGCCGGTGTGGCCGCCGCCCTCGCCGCCCTGGACCATGACGGCGTCGGCTCCCCAGGACGCGACCTTCTTCGCGTGCTTGGCGGCGCCGATGGACGGCATCACGACGATGTCGTGCTCCTTGAGCTTCGCGATCAGCTCCGGCTTGGGGGCCAGGGCGAACGAGGCGACCTTGACGCCGTGGTCGATCAGGAGCTGGCAGCGGTCCGGGGCGTCGCCCGCGTCGGCCCGCAGGTTGACGCCGAAGGGCTTGTCGGTGCGGCCCTTGACCTCGATGATCGCGGCCTCGAGCTCGGCGAAGGTCATCGTGGCGGAGGCCAGGATGCCGAGCCCGCCGGCCTCGGCGGTGCCGGTGACGAGGCGTGGGCCGGAGACCCAGCCCATCCCGGTCTGGACCACGGGGTGGGGGATCCCGACCAGGTCGGTGAAGGCGGTGCGCAGGCGCTGCTCACTCATGGGGGACCTCCCGGAAGCGCAGTCCCTTGGGGTCGAGGACCTCGCGGATGATCAGGAGCTCCTCGACGGACGGCTCCCGGGTGACGGGGACGTCCGCGGGGATGTCGAGGGTGAAGCCCGTGGCCTCGACGACCTCGTCGACGGTGACGCCGGGGTGCACCGAGCGCAGTCGCATCGTGTCGTCGGCGCCGGTCAGGTCGAAGACACCGAGGTTGCTGACGACCCGGTGGATGTCGTTGTAGCGCGAGGCTCCGGGACCGGCGGCCTTCGCGTTGCGGGGCCCCACGCCGGAGACGATGTCGACCTTCTCCACGAAGACGCGGGGGGAGTGCTTCGGCACCCAGTAGGACGTGCGGTTGTTGACCGTGTTGCCGGGCGCCCCGCGGGAGCCGAGCAGCTGACGCTTCGGCTGGGCGAAGTCGCCGATCGCCGAGATGTTCTGGTTGCCGTGGCGGTCGACCTGGGTGGCGCCCATCATCACGTGGCGCTTGCCGTAGGCGACGACGTCGAAGACGCGGCGGAACGGGATCCAGCCCTCCACCACGTCTCCCTTGGCGAAGAGCGGCGGGACGCCGGCGAGGAAGAGCGACTCGCCGTCGGAGATGACCAGGTCGGGGTTGCTCGTCAGCTTCGCGAGCCGCACGCCCAGCATCGGCAGCAGGCCCATCGGGCTGCCGAAGATCTCGCCGTCGTCGGCGAAGGCGTCGGCGATGGCGGCGGCGCACACGTCCGCGCGGGTGGTGGTGTCATTGCTCATCGGCTCGTCTCCTCTGCGAACGCCGCGACTGCGGCCTGGGAGGCGGCCTCGTCGCCGGGCAGGAAGCGCTCCTCGAAGGCGGCCCAGTCCTCGTCGGACCCGCCGGCCGCGGCGGCATAGGCCTTCTGGAAGCGCTCGTCGCGCTCGTAGTCGGGCACGCAGTTGGTGAAGTGCGCGCCGTTGGGGGTCTCGACGACTCCGGTCACCATCATCCGGTTGAGCAGGACGCGCTGCACGGGGGTGTCGACGGTGAGGCCGGCCGTGTCGACGATCTGCTCGACACTCAGGTAGGTCCGGTCGGCCGCCATGGCGAACAGGTCGTCGAAGTACGGGTCCGGACCGAGGTAGGTCGCGTTGCCGTGCACGTCCGCGCGGTTGAGGTGCACCAGGGCGACGTCCAGCTTCAGCGCGGGGACAGCGACGAGCTCCTCGTGACCGGCACCGTCGTCGTAGGGGCTGGTGACGGTCTTGATCCACGGGTTGTTGACCAGCACGTCGGAGCCCAGGCCCGCACGCATCGGCAGGAAGGGCAGCCGCTCCGCGGCGGCCTTGAGGCCGGTCTGGAACATGCCCTCGTCGAGCTCGACGACCTCCGGGATCGTGGCGTTCTGGCGGGCCCGCTGGAAGTTGGGCTCGAGCGGGATCGAGTCGAGGGACACGAAGGCGTAGACGACCTTGCGGATCTTGCCCGCGCGGGCCAGCAGGCCGACATCGGCGCCGCCCCAGCTGACGATGGTCAGGTCCTTGAGGTCCGAGCGCAGGATCGCGCGGACCAGCGCCATGGGCTTGCGTCGTGGGCCCCAGCCCCCGATGCCGATGGTCATCCCGTCCTCGAGGGTGGCGACCACCTCGTCGATGGACATCCGCTTGTCGCGGGGCTTGCGGGTCACTGGCTGGCTCCCTTGCTCTTGTCCGTGCCCGCGAAGTCGTCGCGGAGCTCGTCGCTGACGCCCATCAGGTTCAACTCGAAAGTGAACCCCTGCTCCCAGCGGTAGGACTGGTTGACGTTGATCGGGTCGATCCCGTTGAGCGCCTCCTTGGCGGCGCGGATCACCCGGGTGTCCTTGGCGGCGATGTCGCGGGCCACGCGCAGCGCTGCCTCGTCGAGCTCGTCGCGGGGGACCACCTCCAGCACCGACCCGAACTGGACCAGGTCCTTCGCCGGGATGGTGCGGGCCGTGAAGTAGAGGGTGCGCATCATGTGCTGCGGGACCAGGCGTGCCATGTGGGTGGCGGCGCCGAGGGCGCCCTGGTTGACCTCGGGTACGCCGAAGTAGGCGTCGTCGCTCGCCACCACGCAGTCCGCGTTGCCGACCAGGCCGACGCCCCCGCCGACGCAGAAGCCGTTGACGGCGGCGATGACCGGGACGCTGCACTCGTAGACGGCCTTGAAGGCGGCGTAGCAGCCCTTGTTGGCGCCGAGCAGGGCGTCGAAGCCACTCGTGTTCTGCATCTCCTTGATGTCGACGCCGGCGTTGAAGCCCTTGCCCTCGGCGCGCAGCACGACGACCTTCGTCGCGAGGTCCGCGCCGGCCTCGTCGAGGGCGGCCGCGACGTCGAACCAGCCCTGCACGGTGAGGGCGTTGACCGGGGGAGCGTTCATCGTGATGACGCGGATGCCGTCGTCACGCAGCTCACTGGAGATCGTCATGTCCAGCACCCTACCAAGCATTTGCTTGGTAGGGTGGCGCCCATGCCACTCCACCTCGACCTGACCGGTCGCGTCGCCCTCGTCACCGGCGGCGCGCGCGGCATCGGCCGCGGCATCTCCGAGGTCCTCCTCGCCGCCGGCGCCACGGTCGTGACCTGCGGACGCTCCGAGGCCGAGCCCCCGACCGGGGCCGTGCACCGCCTGTGCGACGTGCGGGACCCCGAGTCCGTCGCCGCCCTGATCGACGCCCTCACGGCCGAGCACGATCGCCTCGACATCGTCGTCAACAACGCCGGCGGGGCGCCGTACGCCCTGGCTGCGGAGGCCTCGCCCCGCTTCCACGACAAGATCGTCGGCCTCAACCTGATGTCCTCGCTCCTGGTCAGCCAGGCCGCCAACCACGTCATGCAGGGCCAGCCCGGCGGCGGGGCGATCATCAACATCTCCTCCATCTCCGCGTCCCGTCCCTCGCCGGGGACGGCCGCCTACGGCGCCGCCAAGGCAGGCGTCGACGCCCTCACCGCGTCGCTCGCCCAGGAGTGGGGACCGAAGGTGCGGGTCAACGCGGTCGACGTGGGCCTGGTCCGCACGCCCGACACGGCCGACCACTACGGCGGCGATGCGACCGTGGTGGCGATCGAGGCCACCATCCCCGCCGGCCGGATGGCGGACGTCACCGAGATCGGACAGGTCGTCGCGTTCCTCGCCAGCGACCTGGCGTCCTACGTCTCGGGAGCGCGGCTCGCCTGCCACGGAGGCGGCGAGCAGCCCGTCTTCCTCCACATCGCCCAGAACGCCCAGAACACACAAGGAGAGTCCCAGTGAGCAAGCTTCTCGAGGGTCGCGTCGCGATCGTGACCGGCGCGGGTCGTGGCATCGGACGTGCGCACGCGCTGGAGCTGGCCCGGCACGGTGCGAAGGTCGTCGTCAACGACTTCGGCGTCTCCAACAACGGTGAGAAGACCGCCCCTTCCGATCGGCAGAGCCCGGCCCACGAGGTGGTCGCCGAGATCGAGGCGATGGGGGGCGAGGCCGTGGTCAACGGCGCCGACGTCGCCGACTTCGAGCAGGCCGCCGCCCTGGTGCAGCAGGCCATCGAGACCTTCGGTGGCCTCGACATCCTGGTCAACAACGCTGGGTTCGTCCGCGACCGGATGCTGGTCAACGCGACCGAGGACGAGTTCGACGCGGTGGTGCGGGTGCACCTCAAGGGCCACTTCGCCACGCTGCGCCACGCTGCTGCCTACTGGCGCGCGGAGTCGAAGCAGGGCCGTCAGCGGGTGGCTCGGGTCATCAACACGACGTCCGGCGCCGGCCTGCAGGGCTCGATCGGGCAGGTCGTCTACTCCGCCGCGAAGGGCGGCATCGCCACGATGACCCTCGTCGCCGCGGCCGAGCTGAGCCGGGTCGGGGTGACGGTCAACGCGATCGCGCCGGTCGCCAAGACCCGGATGACCGAGGGCGCCTTCGACACCTCGGCGATGGCGCTGCCGGAGGACAACTCGCCGATCGTCGCCTGGCTCGCCTCCGAGGAGGCCGGCGACGTGACCGGCCGCGTCATCGAGGTCGACGGCGGCGTGATCACGGTGGAGAACGCCTGGGCGCACGGTCCCTCCCGCGACGCCGGCGCCCGGTGGGAGGCCGAGAAGGTCGGTCCCGCCCTGCGCGAGCTGTTGGCCGAGGCGCCGGCTCCGGAGCCCGTCTACGGCGCCTGATCAGCCCGCTTCGACCCGCGACCCACGCTCACCGCTGTCGGTGAGCCGGGTCTCCTCGGCGGCCTTCGCCTCGAGCTCCGCACGGAGGTCGTTCCAGTGGGCCGGCGAGGAGGCCACCGACGCCGTCCCTCCCTCGAGACGACCGATCGCCAGGCGGGCATAGATCTGCTGAGCGGTCGCGGTCCGCTCCGAGCGGCTGTTGCTCGCGAAGGTCACCAGCCAGTGCAGCAGCGCGGTGAACCGGTTCTTGAAGCCGGTCAGATACAGCAGGTGGATCACCAGCCACATCAGCCAGGCGATCAGGCCGGTCAGCCGCAGCCTGCCCACGAGGGCGACCGCGCTGAAGCGCGAGATCGTCGCCATCGAGCCCTTGTCGAAGTACTTGAACGGGCCCGGGGGCGCCTTCTCCTCGACACGCTGGTTGATCGTCCTCGCGGCGTACTTGCCGCCCTGGATCGCGACCTGCGCGACACCGGGCAGGTTGTCCAGCGCCATCATGTCGCCGACCACGAAGACCTCGGGATAGCCGGGCAGCGTGAGGTCGGGGTTCACGGCGACGCGTCCGGCGCGGTCGAGCTGGGCGCCGGTCTGATCGGCAAGGAGCTTGCCGAGCGGTGACGCCTGGACTCCGGCCGCCCACACCTTCGTGGCGGCCTCGATCCGCGTGGTCGAGCCGTCCTTGTGCTGCAGCTCGATGCCGAGCTGGTCGACGGTGGTCACGATGCCGCCGAGCAGCACCTCGACGCCACGCTTCTCCAGCGACTTCTGGGCAACGGCACCGAGCTTGGCGCCGAACGGTGGCAGCACCTGCGGTGCGGCGTCGACCATGACCACCCGCGCCTGACGGGGGTCGAAACTGCGGAAGTCACGGCGCAGCGTCTTGTGCGCGAGCTCGGCGATCTGGCCGGCCATCTCCACGCCCGTCGGTCCCGCGCCGACGACGACGAAGGTCAGGTAGCGCTCGAGCTCCTCCTTCGTCTCGGCGAGCTCGGCCAGCTCGAAGGCACCGAAGATCCGCCCGCGCAGTTCGAGCGCGTCGTCGATCGTCTTCATGCCGGGGGCGAAGTCGGCGAAGTGGTCGTTGCCGAAGTACGACTGGCCGGCGCCGGCGGCGATGATCAGCGAGTCGTAGGAGAGCTGGTGCACCCGCCCCTGGATGTCGGAGGTGATGGTGCGCGCCCGGAGGTCCAGCGCGTTGACCTCACCCAGCACGACGCGGGCGTTCTCCTGCCGGGCCAGCACCTCGCGGGTGGGCGGGGCGATCTCGCCCTGCGCCAGGATGCCCGTCGCGACTTGGTAGAGCAGCGGCTGGAACAGGTGATGGGTGGTCTTCGAGATCAGCGTGACATCCACGTCGGGGCGCTTGAGCGCCTTGGTGGCGAAGAGTCCGCCGAAGCCGGAGCCGACAACGACGACGTGGTGACGGGAGCCCATGGGGCGAGTCTTGCCGCGACACGCTGTCGCGGCAATGGGCCTGACCGGATGTCGGTCAGATCGGGGTCAGATCCGCTCGATGACCGTGCCGGTGGCCATGGCGCCGCCGGCGCACATCGAGATCAGCGCTGTCGAGGCGTCGCGGCGCTCGAGCTCGTGGAGCGCGGTGGTGATGAGACGGACCCCGGTCGCGCCCACGGGGTGTCCCAGTGCGATGGCGCCGCCGTTGACGTTGACCCGGTCCATGTCGACCCGGTGTGCGCCGGCCCACGACAGCACGACCGAGGCGAAGGCCTCGTTGACCTCGAAGAGGTCGAAGTCGCTGATCGCCATCCCCGTCCGGTCCAGGATGCGCTGGGTGGCGTCGATCGGGCCGTCGAGGTGGAAGTAGGGGTCGGAGCCGACCAGGCAGTGGCTCCGGATCCGGGCACGGGGCTTCAGGCCGAGCGCACGCGCCTTGTCCTCGTCCATGATCAACAGGGCGGCGGCACCGTCGGAGATCTGGGATGAGGTGCCGGCGGTGTGGAGTCCGCCCTCGAGCACGGTGCGCAGTCCGGCGAGGCCCTCCAGCGTGGTGTCGCGGAGGCCGCCGTCGGCCTCGACGACCTGCGTCGCGCCGGTCGGCTTGCCCTCGTCGTCGAGGACGGGGGCCTCAAGCGGAGCGATCTCGCGCTTGAAGCGGCTCTCGTCGACCGCGACCCGGGCCTTGGCCTGCGACGCCGCACCGAAGGCCTCCAGGTCGGCTCGGCTGATGCCGCGGTTGCGGGCGATCCGGTCGGCCGCCTCGAACTGGTTGGGCATGTCGATGCTCCAGTCCTCGGGACGTGGGTCACCGAGGCCCGCCGGGACGTTGCCGCCCAGGGGGATGCGCGACATCGACTCGACGCCGCACGACATGCCGATGTCGATCGTGCCGGCCGCGACCAGGTCGTTGACGAGGTGGGAGGCCTGCTGGCCCGAGCCGCACTGGGCGTCGAGCGTGGTGCCGCCGGTGTGCTGGGCCAGCCCGGCGTGGATCCACGCCCGCCGGACGGTGTCGTTGGACTGCTCGCCCGCCTGCGTGACGATGCCGCCGATGACCTGCTCGACGAGCTCGGAGTCGACACCGGCCCGTCGCAGCACCTCGGCCTGGACGAATCCGAGGAGGTTGGCCGGATGGATGCCCGCCAGCTGGCCCTTGCGGCGACCGAGGGGAGTGCGGACGGCTTCGACGATGACAGGGGTGCCCATGGCCCCACGATAACACCGAACTAGAACACGTTCTTGTTTCGTCCCGCTGTCTTTGGCAACTCGCTGGACGAAAGCCTTTCGTAATCGCGCGATGCTTTGTAGTGTGGCTCTAGAACGTGTTCCAGTGACCCGGGTCACGACACGGAGCACCCTTCGAGCAACCCCCATGTGTCCACCTGCAGTGAAAGGTTCGTGGCGTGACCGAGCTCCTCATTCCGACCGACTGGGATCCCACCAATCCCGACATCAATGCGGCGGCCCTGCCCCACGAGGAGTTCCGTGCCCTGCGCGCGAACGAGCCGATCCGCTGGATCGAGCAGCCGCCCGAGGCCCGGGCCGGCTTCCTCGACACCGGTTACTGGGCCTGCACCCGGCACCAGGAGGTCCGCGAGATCTCCAAGGACAACGAGAACTGGTCGACCGCGGAGAACGGCGTCATCATCCGCTTCGCCGAGGACATGACCCGCGACCAGGTCGAGGTCCAGCGCGCGATGCTGATCCACCACGACCCGCCGGACCACACCAAGATGCGCGGCATCGTGTCGCGCGGCTTCACGCCGCGCGCCATCGCCAGCCTCAAGGAGAACCTGCGCGCCCGCGCCTACGAGATCGTCCAGGAGTCCGTCGACCGCGGCACGGGTGACTTCGTCGAGGACCTCGCCGCCGAGCTCCCGCTGCAGGCGATCGCCGACTTCCTCGGCGTACCGCAGGAGGACCGCAAAAAGATCTTCGAGTGGTCCAACTCGATGATGGGCTACGACGACCCGGACAACACCTCCGACCCGGCCACCGCCTCCATGGAGCTGCTGGTCTATTTCGACGCCCTCGCCAACGAGCGGCGCGCGAACCCGCAGGACGACATCGTCACCAAGCTCGTCAGCGTCGGCCAGGACGACGACCACGGCGCGCTGACCAACGACGAGTTCGGGTTCTTCGTCATCCTCCTCGCGGTCGCCGGCAACGAGACCACCCGCAACGCGATCAGCCACGGCATGCACGCCTTCTTCCAGCACCCCGAGCAGTGGGAGCTGTGGAAGAAGGAGCGGCCCGAGACGATGATCGACGAGGTCATCCGCTGGTCGACACCGGTCACGGTGTTCCAGCGCACGGCCAAGAACGACGTCGTCGTCGCCGGCCAGGAGGTCAAGAAGGGTGCGCGCGTCGGCATCTTCTATGCCTCGGCCAACTTCGACGAGACCGTTTTCGACGACCCGTTCACCTTCGACATCACGCGGGAGAAGAACCCGCACGTGGCGTTCGGCGGTCACGGTGCGCACTACTGCATCGGCGCCAACCTCGCCCGGATGGAGATCAAGCTGATCTTCGAGGCCCTGGCGGACCTTGCCCCGGACATCCAGCTGGCCGAGGAGCCCCGTCGCCTGCGCTCGGGGTGGCTCAACGCGATCAAGGAGATGCAGGTCAAGTACGCCTGACCGGCTGACTCCTTCAGCGCAGATTCAGGGCGGCTCCACGACAATGGAGCCGCCCTGCTCTGCCTTTTCCCTGTCGATTCCCCTGCCGGAGGTCCGATGCGCGTCCTGGTCGTCGACGACGAGGTGAGGCTGGCGCGATCGCTGAAGCTGGGGCTGGAGGCGGAGGGCTTCGCGGTCGACGTCGCCCACGACGGCACGGACGGGCTGTGGCGCGCCCGGGAGAACGACTACGACGCGATCGTGCTCGACCTGATGCTCCCGGGCATCAATGGCTACAAGGTGTGCGAGACGCTGCGGGGTGAGGACAACTGGACGCCGATCCTCATGCTCACGGCGAAGGACGGCGAGTGGGACCAGGTCGAGGGGCTCGACACCGGCGCCGACGACTACCTCACCAAGCCCTTCTCGTTCCCCGTCCTCGTCGCCCGCCTGCGCGCGGTCGCCCGGAGGGGTGCACGTGAGCGTCCGACCGAGCTCGGGTTCGGCGACCTCCGCATCGACCTGGCCGCCCGACGGGCCTGGCGGGCGGACGACGAGATCGGCCTGACGGCGCGCGAGTTCGCCGTCCTCGCCTTCCTGGCCCGCCACGCCGGTGACGTCTGCTCCAAGCGCCAGATCCTCGACGGCGTCTGGGACGGTGACTTCGACGGCGATCCCAACATCGTCGAGGTCTATGTCCGCCACCTCCGCAACAAGCTGGACCGGCCCTTCGGCAAGGACGCGATCCAGACCGTCCGCGGCGCCGGCTACCGGCTCGCGAGCGACGGGGGCTGACGTGAGCTGGTCCACCACCTCGATCCGCACCCGCACCACCCTCGCCGCGGTGCTCGTGGTCGCGGCCGCACTGCTGGTCGGCGCCGCGGCGCTCGTGTTCGCCGTCCGCGACTCCCTGCGCGACAGTGCCGAGTCCGCCGCGGAGCAGCAGGTGGATTCGCTCGCCGCTCAGCTCGAGGCCGGTCAGGTGCCGCCGTCACCGCGAGGCGACCTCGATGACGATGATGAAGAGGACGACGAGGATGATCTTGACGACGTTGTCTGGCAGGTCGTCGACCGAGACGAAGGGTTCAGCGTCGCGTCGTCCGGCGCGGACACCGTGCTCCCGGAGGAGGATGGAGCGGTCTTCGATCTCATGCAGGACCACCCCTACGTCGTGGCCCGGGAGACCGTCGACGCCGGTCCCGGCTACGTCGTCACGGCAGCGGTCTCCCTCGAGGACGTCGACGAGACGACGGCCGCGCTCGTGACGCCGCTGCTGGTCGGGCTGCCCGCCCTGCTCGCCGTCCTCGGCCTGTCGACCTGGCTGATCGTGGGCCGGGCGCTCCGGCCGGTGGACGAGATCCGCCGCGAGGTCGACCTGATCACCGGTGCCGAGCTCGAGCGCCGGGTGCCGGAGCCTGCCGCCGACGACGAGATCGGTCGCCTGGCCCGCACGATGAACGACATGCTGGCCCGGCTCCAGCGGGCGCGGGACCGGCAGGAGCAGTTCGTCGGCGATGCCTCGCACGAGCTGCGCTCGCCCCTGAGCAGTCTGCGCCAGGTCGCCGAGGTCGCTCGCGCCCACCCCGAGGCGGTCGGCCACGAAGAGCTGAGCGAGACCGTGCTCGAGGAGGCGTTGCGGATGCAGGCCATCGTCGACCAGCTCCTGTTGCTCGCCCGGATGGGCGACGGTCGTCCGCGCACCGCCCCGACCGAGATCGACCTCGACGACCTCGTCCTCTCCGATGTACGACGGATCCGTCGGCTCGGCCTCACGGTCGACGCCACCGGTGTCGGAGCTGCGCGGGTCGTGGGTGACGCGGTCGCCCTCGGTCAGGTCGTGCGCAACCTCGTCGACAACGCCGCGCGGCACGCCGAGGGAGCGCTGCGTGTCTCGCTCGGTGACCAGTCGGGCGGGGTCGTCCTGACCGTCGAGGACGACGGCGCGGGGATCCCTGAGCCCGACCGTGACCGGGTGTTCGACCGCTTCGTCCGGCTCGACGACGCCCGCACCCGCGACGCCGGTGGCAGCGGACTGGGCCTCGCGATCGTCCGTGAGGTCGTCACCGCCCACGGTGGCTCGGTGACGGTCGACGGGTCGGACCTGGGCGGAGCCCGGTTCGTCGTCCGGCTTCCCGCCAGACCCGCCTGACCCTGCCTGAACGGCCCTTCAGGAGCCTTCAGGCTGGCTTCAGCGCCCCCTCGGCAGGCTCGTGCCACGAGGCCACCGAGAGCGGTGGCACGAGAGCTCATCCGAGAGGACACATCATGAAGATCGCCCGTCTGCGCTCCAAGAAGGTCGTCATCCCCGCCACGCTCGCCGTCGCTGCGCTGGCCGTCGGCGGCACCGTGTGGGTCGCCTCGGCCGACGAGGTCCGCGGTGACGAGCGCACCCGCGCCGCCGATGCGGCCACCTCCGCTGCCGGCGGCGGGCGCGCCCTCGACGTCGAACGTGCCGACGACGGCGAGGACGGCTACGAGGTCGAGGTCCTGCTCGAGGACGGCCGCGAGGTCGACGTCCTCCTCGACGAGGACCTCGAGGTCGTCAGCACGGAGCACGACGACGACCGCGATGACAGGGATGACGACCGCGACGACGACCGCGACGACGACAGCGACGAGCGCCCGGACGCCGATGACCGCGTCCTCAGTGATGCCGAGCGGACCGCCGCGGAGAAGGCCGCGCTGACCGAGAAGCCCGGCAGCACGGTGATCGATGTCGAAGCGAGCGACGTCCGTGGCGTCGCCTACGAGGTCGAGGTGCGCGATGCTGACGGCCTGGAGTGGGACATCGAGCTCGACGCGGACTTCGGGATCGTCGCGACCCACGCCGATCGCTGAGCGTGCCGACCGGGTCGGCTCCGGGTGCAGTAGCGTTGGGCAGGACGCAGGCTGATCTAAGGAGGTCGCAATGGGCGACGTCAACACCGAGCACTTCCCCGGGTTCTCCGAGAACCACTACCAGCACGGCATGCACACGCTGGCGTGGATCTCGCTCTGGCTGATCGTGGGCCTGGGCGTGGCCTGCGGCGTGTTCGGCTTCTTCTGGGGCCTCTCCAACTGAGTCCCGCGCGGGGGCGCTGACGCTGCTGGTCAGGGCGCTGTGGGCCCAGCGTTGGTCCGCAGGACGAGCTCGTCCACCACCGCGACGAGACTGCCGTCACTGCGCTCATGGGCTGCGCGTTGCCGAGCGGAGCCGCCCTCGGCAAGGACGCGGTCGACGCCGGTCCCGACGAGGTCGGTGTCGCCGTTGTCGTCGAGCTGGTCCCGGACGTGGCGGACGAGGCTCTCGACGACCTGTCGAGCCGGCTCGAGCTCACCGGTGACGGGGTCCAGGAGCCGGTCGGCCAGGCCGAAGCGGGCAGCGCGCCAGCGCGCCGCGCGCAGCAGCTCGGCTCTCCACGCGGCGTCCCGGGGCGCGGCATCGTCGTCCGCCGCGCGCTCGACCAGGCCGCGGGTCAGGGCCGCCATCAGCACGGCGTCCTCCAGATCGGTGCAGACGTCGGCGATGCGGACCTCGACGGTCGGCTGGTTGCGGGACAGGCGGGCATCGAAGTAGAGCATCCCGTCGTCGGCGGCCGCGCCGGAGGCGACCAGGCGCCGCCGGACGTCGTGGTAGGCCTGTGCGGATCCGAACCGCTCCGGCGGTCCCGCGCTGGGCCACTGCGCCCAGGACTGGGAGCGCCACGAGGCATAGCCGGTGTCGCGGCCGAGGTGGAAGGGCGAGTTCGCGCTGATCGCCAGCAGGACCGGGAGCCAGGGGGTGATCGCGTCGATCACCGACACGCCCTCGTCGTCGGAGTCGATGTTGACGTGCACGTGCATGCCGCACGTGCCGCCGGGCCTGGCGATCTCGCCGTAGGTCTCGATCATCGCGAGGTAGCGGTCGTCGCGGGTCGGTCGGGGCTCGCCGCTCTCGATGGGCACCGCGCCGGATGCGGCCGTGCCGAGCCCGACGCCAGCAGCGGCCACGGCGGCGGCGCGCCGCCCGGCCCACAGGTGGTCACGCAGCTCCCCGAGGTCGCTGCAGGGTGGTGTCCGGGTCTCCAGCTGGTGGCGGAACAGCTCGTGGTCGAGAACGTCGTGGCCGGCGAGCCCGCTCTCGGCGGCGTACTTCAGCACCTGCTGCGAGCGGGGTGAGGCGCGCCGGGTCAGGGGATCGACGAGGATCAGCTCCTCCTCGACTCCGACGGTGCGACCCACGCCGGTCCTGTACCCGCGCGCCGTGCGGGCAGCCGGGACGGGTCAGTCGCGGGCGGTCAGCACGAGCGGGTCGCCGGAGGTGATGGCGACCGTGTGCTCGACGTGGGCGCCGCGGGAGCCGTCGGCACTGCGGATCGTCCAGCCGTCGGGGTCGAAGACGATCTCGTCGGTCGTGTGCAGGAACCAGGGCTCGATCGCGATCACCAGGCCGGGGCGCAGCTTCAGTCCGCGGCCGGCGCGTCCGTCGTTGGGGACGTGCGGCTCGCCGTGCATGGTCTTGCCGACGCCGTGGCCGCCGAACTGGAGGTTGACCTTCAGTCCCTCGGCGTGCGCGACGCTGCCGATGGCGAAGGAGATGTCGCCCAGCTTGTTGCCGGCGCGGGCGGCCTCGATGCCGGCGTCCAGCGCACGCTGGGTGACGTCGATGAGCCACTGGTCCTTCGGGTCACCGTTGCCGACGACGACCGACATGGCCGAGTCCGAGACCCAGCCGTCGACCGAGGCGGCGAAGTCGACGGAGAGCAGGTCGCCGTCCTGCAGGACGTAGTCGAACGGAAGTCCGTGCAGGACGGCGTCGTTGACGGAGGTGCACAGCACCTTGCCGAACGGGCTCGCGCCGAAGGACGGGTGGTAGTCGATGTAGCAGGACTCCGCGCCGGCGTCCTTGATCATCCGGTGGGCCAGCTCGTCGAGCTCGAGCAGGTTCACCCCGACGTCGGCCTTCTCGATGAGCGCCTGGATCACCGAGGCGACGAAGCGTCCCGCGGGACGCATCTGCTCGATCTGGGTCGGGGTACGAAGCTCGATCACGGGCCCCAGCCTACGGCGCGCCGGGAATCGTCAGTTGCTGGGCTTGTCCGCCCCGACGACCCACATCGCGAAGAACTGGGACCCGCCGCCGTAGGCATGGCCCAGCGCCTTGCGCGCGCCGTCGACCTGGTGCTCGCCGGCCGCACCGCGCACCTGGAGGGCCGCCTCGCCGAAGCGCAGCATCCCGGACGCGCCGATCGGGTTGGACGAGAGGACGCCGCCCGAGCAGTTGACCGGGATCCTGCCGGTCATCGCGGTCTCGCCCGCCTCGGTCAGCTTCCAGCCGTCGCCCTCGGCGGCGAAGCCGAGGTTCTCCAGCCACATCGGCTCGAACCAGGAGAAGGGCACATAGATCTCGGCCGCGTCGATCTCGTCGATCGGCGAGGTGATGCCGGCCTGCTTCCACAGGGCGGCTGCTGCGTCGCGACCGGCCTGGGGGTTGACCTGGTCTCGTTCGGCGGCGGTGGTGGCCTCCGAGCGCATGACGGTGCCGTGGATCCAGGCCGGGTTCGGCGAGGACTTCGCGGTGTCCTCGTCGACGATGACCAGCGCGCACGCACCGTCGCTCGAGGGGCAGGTCTCGTCGTAGCGGATCGGGTCCCACAGCATCTGCGAGGCCAGCACGGACTCGACGGTCGTGCCCTCGTTGTGCAGGTGAGCGTAGGGGTTCTTCAACGCGTTGTTGCGGTCCTTGGCGGCCACGATCGCGCCCACGTGGGTGGGTGCCTGCGAGCGCCGGATGTAGGACCGCACGTGCGGCGCGAAGTAGCCGCCGGCTCCGGCGTGGACCGGCATGTTGAACGGCAGCGGCACCGAGAGGGCCCACATCGCGTTGGACTCGGACTGCTTCTCGTAGGCGACCGTCAGCACGCGCTTGTGGACGCCGGCCTGGACCAGGGACGACGCGACGATGGCGGTCGAGCCGCCGACGGAGCCGGCGGTGTGGACGCGCAGGAGCGGCTTGCCGGCCGCGCCGAGCGCCTCGGCGAGGAACAGCTCGGGCATCATCACGCCCTCGAACAGGTCCGGCGCCTTGCCGACGACGATCGCATCGATGTCGTCGAGCGTCAGGTTGGCGTCGAGGAGCGCGCGGTCGATGGCCTCGCGGCACAGGCCCGCCATGGAGACGTCCTCGCGCTTGGCACGGTGGTGCGTCTGGCCGACGCCGATGATGGCTGCAGGCTGCTTGCCCATCAGATCCGCTCTCCTTCGGTCGAGGCTTCCAGGGTGCAGACGAGATTCTGCTGCAGGGCGGGGCCACTCGTGGCGTGGGCGAGGGTCTTGTCGGCGTCACCGGACCAGATCCGCTGCGCCGCCTCGCCGACGCGGATGCCGCCGCCGGAGAACATCGGATTGCTCGCGAGCGCGCCGCCGGACGGGTTGATGACGACGTCGTCGCCCAGGCCGAGCTCCGTGCGGAGGATGAGCTCCTGGTGGCTGAACGGTGCGTGCAGCTCGGCGACCTCGACGCCGCCGAGGTCGAGCGCGGCACCGGCCCGCTGGGCCGAGGGCGAGCGGGCCAGATCACGGACGCCCATGCCCATCGGGTCGATGGAGTGGGAGATGCCGGTGAGCCAGGCCGGACGCTCGCGGACGTCGCGGGCCTTGTCGCCGGCGGCGAGCACCAGGGCTGCGACACCGTCGGTGACCGGCGAGCAGTCGTGCTTGCGCAGCGGGTCGGCGTACATCGGTCGGGCGAGCAGCTCCTCGACCGACGAGCCGCCCTTGCGGATGGCGTGATCGTTCTTCTCCGCGTCGGTCAGCGAGCGGTTGGCGACCTCGGCCATGGCGCGCTCGTCCCAGAGACCGGCGTCAATGCCGGCGCGGGCCTGCAGGCCCGCCAGGGACACCGTGTCGGGCCACAGCGGCGTCATCGTGTAGGGCTCGAGCTGCAGCGCGAGGGTACGGCGCAGCACGCCGGCCGAGCTCTTGCCGAAGGCGTAGACGAGGGCGGTGTCGACCTCGCCCGTCTGGATCTTGATCCAGGCCTCGTACATGGCCCAGGCCAGGTCCATCTCCACGTGCGACTCGTTGACCGGCGGGATGACGCCGATCGCGTCGACCGCCTGGACGAACGAGAACGAGCGGCCGGCGAGGTAGTCGGAGGAGCCGGAGCACCAGAATCCGACGTCCTTGCGGGTCCAGCCGGTCTGCTCGTAGAGCTCCTTGAACACCGGAACGAGGAGCTCGACGCAGGTCGGCGACCCGTCGAATTGGGGCATCTGTCGCTGGGCGAACCCGACGACGGCGACGTCACGCATCTGTTTCTCCCGTCTCAGAGGTGGTGCTTGTAGGTGTCGTAGTCGGCGTCCGGGTCGCCGGTCGGCGCGAAGTGGTCGATGTTCTCCAGGGAGTACGCCCACTCGTCCTTCGGCTTCCAGACCGCCTTGACCCGCATGCCCATCCGCACCTCGTCGGCGGGGACGCCGAGGATCAGGTGCAGGACCGCGATGTCGGCGCCGTCGAGGAGCACGTACGCCGAGACGTACGGCGGGGTGATCTTCTGGCCGAGGAAGGGCACGTTGACGATGCAGAACGTCGTGATCGTGCCGGTCTGGGAGAGCTCGACCTCCTCCACGGTCGGCGTGCCGTCCGAGGGGCACGCGCTGCGCGGCGGGACGTAGACCTTCTGGCAGGTGGGGCAGCGCTGGCCCATGATCCGGCCCTCGTTGAGGCCGCGATAGAAGAGCGACTCCTCCGGCGAGGCGGCGTACTGGTAGTCGAGCGAGACCTTGGTGACGACGCCGGTGACCGGCTCCTCGCTCGAGGCTGCCGGTGCTGCGGCCTCGGCCTCACCCGGGGCGAGCGGCTCGAAGCACGCGATGTCGTTGATGTGGCCGACGCGCTCGGCGGCCCAGCGCACGCGCACCCGCATGCCGGTGGTCACTTCGGCCGGCGAGGAGACGTCGAGCGCGTGCAGCAGCGGCGCGTCCGCGCCGTCGAGGGTGACCAGCGCGAAGGCGAACGGCCGGTCGAACGGCTGGTCCTTGACGGGCTCCGGGACCCAGGTCCAGGAGGTGACGGTGCCGACGGGCGAGACCTCCACGAACTCAGTCGTCGCCTCGTGGGTGACGGGGTCGAACTCGAGCGGCGGGACGACGACCTGGCCCGTCGAGGTCCGTCCGCCCACGACCACTCCGTCGCGGAGTCCGGAGAGGAAGCGACCGACGACGGGGCCGGTCGATCGGGTGTAGTCGAAGGCGACCGTCACGGGCGCCGAGAGGGTGCGACTCATGACCCGAAGTGAAACATGTTCTGCTCAAAAGTGAAACATGTTCTAGAAATGCGGCGTGGCGACCCGGCATGATGCGACGCATGAGACTGGGACTGCAGCTGGGCTACTGGGGCGCGCAGCCGCCGCAGGGCGTGGGCGAGCTCGTGGCGGCCGCGGAGGACGCCGGATTCGACGCGATCTTCACCGCCGAGGCGTGGGGGAGTGACGCGTTCACGCCGCTCGCGTGGTGGGGCCGCGAGACGTCGCGGGTGCGCCTCGGCACGTCGATCGTCCAGATGTCAGGTCGGACGCCGACCTCGATCGCCATGCACGCGCTGACCCTCGACCACCTCACCGGCGGCCGGGTCATCCTCGGCATGGGCGTCAGTGGTCCCCAGGTCGTCGAGGGCTGGTACGGACAGCCGTTCGAGAAGCCGCTGGCGCGCACCCGCGAGGTCGTCGACATCATCCGCCAGGTGCTCGCCCGCGAGGCACCGGTGACCAACGACGGCCCGCACCACGCGCTGCCCTACCGCGGTCCCGGCTCAGTCGGCCTGGGCAAGCCGCTCAAGCCGATCGTCCACCCGCTGCGCGCCGACCTGCCGATCTGGCTGGGCGCCGAGGGCCCCAAGAACGTCGCCCAGACCGCGGAGATCGCCGACGGCTGGATCCCCATCTTCTACACCCCCAAGAGCTCGGGCATGTACCAGCCGTGGCTCGACGAGGGCTTCGCGCGGCCGGGCGCGCGCCGGAGCCGCGCCGACTTCGAGATCGCCGCGACCTGCAACCTGCAGATCGTCCCGGACGCTGCGGCCAAGCAGCAGGCCCTGGACGCGATGAAGCCGTTCGCCTCGCTCTACATGGGCGGCATGGGCGCCAAGGAGCAGAACTTCCACACCCAGGTCTTCACGCGGATGGGCTACGGCGACCTGGCGGCGAAGGTGCAGGAGCTCTACCTGGACGGACGCAAGGAGGAGGCGACAGCGCTGATCCCCGACGAGCTGGTCGACGACCTGCACATCATCGGCACGCCGAGCGAGGTCAAGGAGCGCGTCGCGCAGTGGGAGGAGACCGGCGTGACCACACTGCTGCTGTCCTGCCGCAGCGCCGACGAGGTGCGCAAGGTGGCCGAGCTGCTGGCCTGATCCGGGGCCCGGGGCTAGCGTTCCTCCATGACGCGGCCTCCGCACGAGAACGTCGCGACCGTCCTGGTCGACCCCGACGTGCTGGCCGACCTGGAGCTCGAGCTGATGGAGCTCGACTTCCGGGTGTGGCCGGTCGCGACCGCGCCCATCTGCCCCGACGGTCCGCGTCAGGCGTTCCAGCTGCGCCGCACCCTGCTGATGGCACGCAGGGGCGCCTGGGACGACGCCGCCCACTGGACGCCGGTCTGGGTCAGTTTCGGGGAGATGTGGCGCCGCGGCGACGAGCCCTTGCCGTGGGCCGCTCACCGCACGCTCTGGCAGATCCTCGAGAGCCGTGAGGGCCACGTCCACTTCCAGCGTCGCCTCGGCGGCGTGCGCCCGCTCGTCGTACCCGCGGAGGAACGGCCGGCGAGCTGAGCCGGCCCGATCCCCGGGTCCTTGATCCGAAATAGAACACGTTCTAGTGTGAGCGCGTGACCGACTCGCTCCGCACCCCTGCCCACAACGGCCACCTCATGGTCGCCGCCCTCAAGCGCCACGCGAACCGTCCGATCGTGCACCTGGGCGACGTGACGTTGACCGGGAAGCAGACCGCGGACCGGATCTCGCAATACATCCAGGCCTTCGAGTCCCTCGGCGCCGGCCGAGGTACGCCGGGAGCGCTCCTCGCGCTGAACCGGCCCGAGGTCCTCTTCATCCTCGGCGCCGGCCAGACGCAGGGCTTCCAGCGCACGTCGCTGCACCCGCTCGGGTCCGCCGACGACCACGCCTATGTCATCAATGACGCCGGCATCACCACGCTGGTCATCGACCCCTACTTCGCCGGACGTGCGGTCGAGCTGCTGGGCAAGTGCCCCGGCCTCAAGCAGGTGCTCACGATCGGTCCAGTGCCGGAGGAGCTCGCCGAGGTCGGCACCGATCTGACCGAGGTCGCGGCGACCTTCACGCCGCAGCCGCTGACGGCCGCCGTCCTCGAGCCCGACCACATCACCTCGATCACCTACACCGGCGGCACCACCGGCAAGCCCAAGGGCGTGATCGGCAACGTGCGGGCCTTCTCGACCATGGCGCAGATCCAGATGGCGGAGTGGGAATGGCCAGCAGAGCCGCGCTTCCTGATGTGCACGCCGCTGTCGCACGCGGGCGCCGCCTTCTTCGTGCCGGTGGTGCTGCAGGGCGGCACGCTCTTCGTGTCGGCCCGCTTCGACCCCGCCGACGTGCTGAAGACGATCGAGGAGAAGCGGATCAACTCGCTGATGCTCGTGCCGACGATGCTCTACGCGCTGATGGACCACCCCGACTCGCGGACGCGCGACCTGTCCTCCCTCGAGACCGTCTACTACGGCGCCAGCGCGATCAACCCGGTCCGCCTGAAGGAGGCGATCGAGCGGTTCGGCCCGATCTTCGCCCAGTACTACGGGCAGTCCGAGGCGCCGATGGTGATCAGCTACTTCCCGAAGGGCGACCACGTCGACGCCGACGGCCAGCCGATCGAGTCCCGCCTGACGTCGTGCGGCCGACCGTCGGCCTACATCAGGGCGGCACTGCTCGACGAGTCGGGCAACCCGGTCGCGCCCGGCGAGCCGGGGGAGATCTGCGTCGCCGGACCACTGCTGTCCGCCGGCTACTGGCAGCTGCCCGAGGCCACGGCCGAGACCTTCCGCGACGGCTGGATGCACACCGGCGACGTGGCCCGCGAGGACGAGGACGGCTTCTGGTACATCGTCGACCGCACCAAGGACATGATCGTCACCGGCGGCTTCAACGTCTTCCCGCGTGAGGTCGAGGACGTGATCGCGGAGCACCCGGCCATCGCACAGGTGGGCGTCATCGGCACGCCGCACGAGAAGTTCGGCGAGGCCGTGACCGCGGTCGTCGTACTCCGCGACGGGCACGAGCTGACCGACGAGGTCGTCGCCGAGATCCAGGCGGCCGTCAAGGAGCGCAAGGGCTCGGTCCAGGCACCCAAGGACGTCATCGCCGTCGACGCGCTGCCCCTCACCGCCCTCGGCAAGCCCGACAAGAAGGCCCTGCGCGCCCGTTTCTGGACCGGCGACCGCTCGGTGGGTTGATGCGGGCTGCGCAATTCACGGGTCAACCCGTGAATTGCGCACCCACATCACCGCCCCTGGAACTGCGGAGCGCGCTTCTCGAGGAAGGCGCGCGGACCCTCCTTGGCGTCGGCGGAGGAGAAGACGGCCGCGCCGATCCTGGCATCCTCGGCCCAGCAGTCCTCCTCGTGCTTGCCCTCGGAGTCGCGCATGGTCTTGAGGATGGCCTGGACGGCGAGGGGGCCGTTGGCGGCGATCAGGTCGGCGATCTCGTGCGCCTTGGCCAGCGCCGACCCGTCCGGGACGACGTGGCCGATCAGGCCGAGCTCCTTGGCCTCGGGGGCGAGGAGGGTGCGGCCGGTGAGGAGCAGCTCGGCGGCGACGGTGTAGGGGATCTGGCGGGGGAGGCGGACGGCGGAGCCACCCATCGGGTAGAGCGACCAGCGCGCCTCGGCGACGCCGAACTTGGCGGACTCGCCGGCGACGCGGATGTCGGTTCCCTGCAGGATCTCGGTGCCGCCTGCGATGGCGGGACCCTCGACGGCGGCGATGAGCGGCTTGGTGAGCCGGAAGCCCTTGAGCAGGCCCTTGATCACGGTGGGGTCGTACTCACCCGACTCGAAGCTCTCCGACGGCGGCTTCTCGTCGGCCTTCTGCAGATCCATGCCGGCGCAGAAGTAGCCGCCGGCGCCGGTGAGGATGCAGACGCGGATCTCCGGGTCGTCGTTCACCCGGTCCCACGCGTCCTCCATGATCCGGAGCATCTCGCTCGACAGCGCGTTGCGACGCTCGGGACGGTTCATGGTGACGACGAGCTTGTGGCCGTCCTGCTCGACGAGGCAATCAGTCATGTGAACCACGCTAGCGAAAAAGTGAAACGTGTTCTAGTCTCGCGTCGTGGCCCTCAACATCGCCGACCTCTTCGAACACGCCGTCGACGCCGTTCCGGACAAGCCCGCCGTCCAGGTGGGGGACCGCGTCATCTCCTTCGCCGAACTGGAGGCCGAGTCCAACAGGCTCGCCCACTACCTGCAGTCGCAGGGCATCGGCAAGGGCGATCACGTCGGTCTCTACTCCAAGAACTCGATCGAGCACGTCATCGCCCTGATCGCGATCCTCAAGGTGCGGGCCGTCTCGATCAACGTGAACTTCCGGTACGTCGCCGGCGAGCTCGAGTACCTCTTCGACAACGCCGACCTGGTCGGTCTGGTGCACGACCGGGTCTACGCCCCGCTGGTCGCCGAGGTGGCGCCGAAGATCGGGAGCCTGAAGACCTTCGTGGCGGTGCCGAACCCGCTCGAGCCCGACGACGCCAGCGACCTGTCGTCGTTCGGCGGCGTCACGCTCGAGCAGGCCGTCGCCGGCCAGTCCGACGCCCGCGACTTCGGCGAGCGCAGCCCCGACGACATCCACATCATCTACACGGGTGGCACCACCGGCTTCCCCAAGGGCGTGATGTGGCGGCACGAGGACTTCTGGCGAGTCCTCGGCGGCGGCATCGACTTCATGACGGCCGAGCCGCTGGAGGAGTACGACCAGTCGAAGAAGGCCAAGGACGACAGCCTGGTCACGCTGCCGCTCAGCCCGTTGATGCACGGCGGCGCGCAGGCATCGCTGCTCATGCACCTCTTCGCCGGTCAGGTGACGATCCTCGAGCCGAAGTTCGACCCGGTCCGCACCTGGGAGCTCGTCGACAAGCACGGCGTGCAGATGATGTTCATGACCGGCGACGCGATGGCGGTCCCGCTCATCGACGCCTACGAGGCCGGTGGCTTCGACGGTCAGACGCTCTTCGCCATCGCCTCCAGCGCCGCGATCTTCTCGAAGTCGGTCAAGGAGCGCTGGATGAAGCACTTCCCCAACGCCGTCTTCACCGACTCCGTCGGCTCCTCCGAGACCGGCTTCCAAGGCACCGGCCTGCAGGACGCCAGCGCCCTGTCGACCGATGGACCGGTCGTGTCGATCCCGCCGACGACCGTGATCCTCGGCGACGACAACCAGCTCCTCGACCCCGTCAAGGACGTCGGCCGGGTCGGCCGCACGGCTCGCTCCGGCAACGTGCCCGTCGGCTACTACAAGGACCCCGAGAAGTCGGCGAAGACCTTCGTCGAGATCGACGGCGTGCGCTACTCGATCCCCGGCGACAACGCCCGGATCGAGGAGGGCAACCGGATCACCCTGCTCGGCCGTGGCTCCAACTGCATCAACACCGGTGGCGAGAAGGTCTATCCGGAGGAGGTCGAGCAGGCGATCAAGGCCCACCCGGGCGTCTATGACTGCCTGGTGGTCGGCCTGCCCGACGAGAAGTACGGGCAGGCCGTCGCTGCCGTCGTCGAGGCCCGTCCGGGGCACACGGTCGAGCTCGAGGAGCTCCGCACGTTCCTCCGCGCGCACCTCTCCGGCTACAAGCTGCCGCGGGCGTTGACGATCGTCCCGGAGATCCCGCGCAATGCCACCGGCAAGGCGCAGTACCCCAAGGCGAAGGAGATGGCCCTCGCCGCAACCGCCACGACCACTGGAGCGAACGCCTGATGCGCACCCCGCTGTGCGATGCCTTCGGCATCGAGTACCCGATCTTCGCCTTCACCCCCTCCGAGCACGTCGCCGCGGCCGTGTCGCGTGCCGGTGGCCTGGGTGTGCTCGGGTGCGTCCGGTTCAACGACGCCGAGGAGCTCGACCGGGTCCTGACCTGGATGGACGACAACACCGACGGCAAGCCCTACGGCGTCGACGTCGTCATGCCGATGAAGGTGCCCACCGAGGGAACCTCGACCGACCTCTCGCAGTACATCCCCGAGGACCACCGGAAGTTCGTCGACGAGACGCTGCTCAAGCTCGGCGTCCCGCCGCTCCCGGAGGGCGAGGGGCGCGAGGGCGTCCTGGGGTGGCTGCACTCGATGGCTCGCTCCCACGTGGACGTCGCACTCCAGCACCGCCCGGTGCTCATCGCCAACGCGCTCGGCACGCCGCCGACCGACGTGATCGCGGAGTGCCAGGCCGCGGGCCTGAAGGTCGCGGCCCTCGCGGGTGCGCCGAAGCACGCGCAGAGCCACGTCGCCAACGGCGTCGACATCATCATCGCCCAGGGCTACGAGGCGGGCGGCCACACCGGCGAGATCGCCAGCATGGTGCTCACCCCCGACATCGTCGACGCCGTCGGTCCCGACGTCCCCGTCCTCGGCGCGGGCGGCATCGGCTCCGGCCGGCAGATCGCTGCCTCGCTCGGGCTCGGCGCCCAGGGCGTGTGGACCGGCTCGATCTGGCTCGGCACCGAGGAGTATCGCAACCTCGCCTCCAACGAGGGCTGGGAGACCGCCTTCCTGCGCGCGACGTCGTCCGACACGGTGCGCACCCGGGTCTACACCGGCAAGCCCGCGCGCCTCCTGAAGACCAAGTGGACGCAGGCCTGGGAGGAGGAGGGTGCTCCCGCGCCTCTCCCGATGCCGCTGCAGAACCTCCTGGTCGCCGACGCGCACAACCGGATCAACGCCTCCGGCGACCCGGACGTCATCTCGATGCCGATCGGTCAGATCGTCGGTCGGATGAACGAGGTCCGCCCCGTCGCCGAGGTCATGGCCGACCTCGTGGCGGAGTTCCAGGACACCGTCAAGAAGCTCGACGGCATCGCCGGCGGCTGACGCCCGCACGCACCACTAGAGTGACGCGCGTCACCCGAGACGAGGAGCTGGCCATGGGGGCTCGACCGATGCTGAACCCGCTGCGACGTCGCGTGGCGGTGGCGGTCGCCGCCGCCGGCGTCGTCATCGGCGGCACCTTCGCCGTCGCAGAGGACGGTGGCCCGCCGCAGGCGGTGCCCACGGCGACGTGCGGACCCGACTCGCTGCCGGAGACCGGGCTCCAGGGACGCACCCCCAAGGCCGACTTCACCTCGGGCCGCGCGCTCAAGGGCTACACCTGCAACACCCGCCAGGTGGGCAAGTACGGCGCGACCGGCGGGTTCAAGACGCTGCGCTACACCGACGCCCAGGGACACACCTGCGCGTTCTACGACTCGACCCGGATGATCGGGCTCGACGTCGTCGGCAACCTGCTCAACGGCACCGGACTGGGCGTCGTCGTGCTCGACATGGCCGATCCGGCCGCGCCGCGCAAGACCGCCAACCTGATGTCGCCGGCCATGCTGAGCCCGCACGAGTCGCTGCTCCTCAACGAGGAGCGGGGACTGCTGGTCGGCGTCATGGGCACGCTGCTCACGGCGCCCGGCGTGCTCGACGTCTATGACATCAGCAAGGACTGCCGCAAGCCGCGGCTGCTGTCGTCCTCACTGTCCGGCGTCCTGGGGCACGAGAGCGGCTTCTCGCCCGACGGCAACACCTTCTGGTCGGCGGGCGCCGCGGGCTTCACCATCACCGCGATCGACATGGTCAACCCGAAGTCGCCGAAGCCGATCCTGATCCACCCCGGCCTGGTCGCCCACGGCCTGCGCTTCTCCGACGACGGCGACACGATGTACGTCGCCAACATGGGTGCGCCCTCGGCCAACAGCATCCTCGACAACCCGAGCCTGCAGATCTACGACGTCTCGCAGGTCCAGGACCGCCAGAAGTCGGCGAAGATCACCAAGCTCTCCGAGCTCGACTGGACCGACATCTCCATCCCGCAGGTGGCCGAGCCCTTCACGCGTGACGGGCGTCAGTACGTCCTCGAGGTCGACGAGTTCACGGACTTCTTCGGCGACGGCTGGACGGTCGACTTCGCGACGAGTCCAGTCGGTGCCGCGCGGATCATCGACGTCACCGACTCCTCGGCGCCCGCGCTCGTCTCCGACATCCGCCTCGCGGTGCACCAGAAGGAGAACCGCACGGCCGAGCTCATGAAGGACCCGGGTGCGGCGCTGCCGATCGGCGGCTACTCGGCGCACTACTGCTCGGTGCCGACGCGGGACAACCCCAACCTCGCCGCCTGCTCGATGCTCGGCTCGGGCCTGCGGATCTTCGACATCCGCGACGTCGAGAACCCCGTCGAGGTCGCCTACTTCAACAAGCCCTCGCGCAACGGCGCGACCGCGATGTCACAGCCCGCGTGGGACGTCGAGGCGGGCACGGTCTGGTACACCGACGGCACCGGAGGCTTCTTCGTCGTCGAGCTCACCAACGGCGTCGAGGACCTGCTCAACTGACGTCGTACGACGTGCCGCGCTCGGCCCGCACCCACGCGGTGCCCGGCGCGGGGACTCCCTCAGCCGCCAGCGTCCGCTTCAGCACCTTGTTGGTCGCGGTCCGGGGGAGTGCCTCGACGATCCGCACGAAGCGCGGCCATGCCTTGCGTGACAGGTCCGCCTGGGCACTGAGGAAGGACTCGAGCTCATCGGGTCCGACGGGACTCCGCAGGAGCAGTGCCGCGGCGACCTGGTCGCCGACCTTCGGGTCGGGCACGGCATAGACGGCCGCCTCGGCGACGGCAGGGTGGCGCAGCAGCACCCGCTCGATGGGGGCGGCGGCGAGGTTCTCGCCGTCGACCCGCAGCCAGTCGCCGGTGCGCCCAGCGAAGTAGACCCAGCCGTCGGCGTCGCGGTAGGCCAGGTCGCCGGACCAGTACATCCCGCCGCGCATCCGGTCGGCCTCGGCGTCGTCGTCCTTGTAGTAGCCGGCGAAGGCGCCCCGGCCGGCCGTGTTGACGAGCTCTCCGATCGCCTCGTCGGCGTTGAGGAGGGCGCCGTCGCCGTCGAAGACCGCGTCGGCGGTCTCGGACGCCGTCTCGCTGTCGAGGACCTTGATCCCCTCGAGCGGCATCCCGAGGCTGCCGGCCGGCATCCCGGGGCGGCGTTGGACGATGACGGCGTTCTCGGTCGAGGAGTAGGAGTCGACGACCTCGCAGCCGAAGCGCTCCGCGAAGGCGGCGATGTCGGCCTCGTTGGCCTCGTTGCCGAAGACCAGCCGCAGCGGGTTGTCCGCGTCGTCGGGCTGCTCGGGGGTGGCCAGCACGTAGGTCAGCGGCTTGCCGACGTAGTTGGCGTAGGTGGCGCCATGGCGCCGCACGTCGACGAGGAAGCCGGAGGCGCTGAACCGTCGGGCGAGGGCGACCGCGGAGCCGGTCGCGAGTGCCGGCGCCCACCCGGCCATGATCGCGTTGGAGTGGAACATCGGCATCGACACATAGGCGATGTCCTGCTCCTCCCCGGCGCTGAGCCCGAAGCGCTCGCCGAGGAGGACGCCGGGGCCGGAGACCTTCTGGTCGGTGACCCGGACGGCCTTGGGGTCGCCGGAGGTGCCCGAGGTGAAGATCAGCATCAGCAGGTCGTCCGGGCTCGACCGGTGGTCGGGCAGCGGAGCGCCGGCCTGTCGCTCGAGGAGGTCGCGCCACGCTGCCCCGTCGACGTCGATGACCGGCACGGAGAGGTCGTCCGGGAGCAGGTCCCGCAGGTGCGGCTCCACCAGGACGACCTGGCAGTCGGTGCGCGCGACGTCTCCTGCGAGCGCCGCGCCCCGGCGGGTGCTGTTGAGGCCCACGACGACCTGGCCGGCCAGGGCCGCACCGCCGAGCACGAAGGCGAACTCGGGGACGTTGTCCATCAGCACGGCGACGTGAGGCGGTCGGTCGGACGCCAGCACCTCGTCGAGAGCGTTGGCCCGTGCCGCGCTCTCCTGGACGACCTCGGACCACGACCAGCGCCGATCCTCGAAGAGCAGGCCGGGGCGGCCGTCGGACGAGCGGGCGAGCAGCTGCTCGCGTACGGTCATGCGAAGGTGCGGCCGATCGCCAGCGCCTGCTCCGTCGCGCCCCCGAAGAGGAACTCGAAACGCTTGCCGGTGGTGAAGTAACGATGCGCCTCGCCGTCGAGGTCGATGCCCACACCACCGTGGACGTGGACCGTCGTGTGCGCGATCCGGTGACCGGCGTCGGCGGCCCACAGCTTGGCGGTCGCGACCTCGGTCGCAGCCGGCAGGCCCTCCTGCAGGCGCCAGATCGCCTGCCACAGCGTCAGGCGCTGGCCGAGGACGTCGATGAAGCCGTCGGCCAGGCGCTGGGACACCGCCTGGAAGGTGCCGATCGGTCGGCCGAACTGCTCGCGCGTCTTCGCGTACGCCGCGGTGAGGCGCAGCGCACCCTCCGTGACGCCGAGCTGCTCGGCGGCGGAGAGGGCGACCAGCAGGTGACCCAGTCGCTCCGCGGCCGCGGCATCGCCGACGCGCGTCGACGGCGTGGCGTCGAAGGTGACGAGCGCCGCGACGTCGCCGTCACTGGTCTTCTGCGGCTGGCGGTCCAGCCCGGCGGTCTCGACGAGGTGGACGCCCACGCCCTCCGGCCCGGTCGCGGTCACGAGCAACGCGTCCGCGACCATGCCGGCGCGGACCAGCGTCTTGACGCCGGTGAGGGCACCGGTCGCGTCCGCGGTGACGGTGGGCGCGGACGGCAGATGGGCCCGCTCCTCGGCGACCGCGGCGGCGTAGACGGCAGCAGAGGGGGCGTGCCCCTGCTCGGCGAGCAGCGCGGTGCACGCGCCGTGCACGGCCAGCGGGACGGGGGCGACACGCTGGCCGGTCTCGACCAGGACCCGGGCGAGCTCGATGAGGCCGAGCCCCGCCCCGTCGTACTCCTCGGGGAGGTGGAGGCTCAGCAGGCCGGCCTCGCCGAGGTCCTTCCACAGGTCGCGGTCGAAGCGCCCCGGTGTCGTCTCGTCTACCTCGACCTGCTTGAGGCGCTCATTGGTCGTCTTGTCGGCGAGGATCTTCGCCGCGAGATCCGCCGCCTCGTCCTGCTCAGGGGTGAAGAGGAAGTCCATGGGGTGTCCTTATCGCTTCGCGGCCGGGAGGCCGAGGCCGACGTAGCCGATGATGTCGCGCTGGATCTCGTTGGTGCCGCCACCGAAGGTCATGACCAGCGAGGAGCGGTGGAAGCGCTCGAGGCGGCCGGCCACCGCCGCGCCCGGGGAGTCCGCAGTGATGCCGGCATGCGGGCCGACGATCTCCATCAACGTCCGGTAGACCTCGGTCGCCAGCTCCGAGCCGTAGATCTTGGTGGCCGACGCCTCGGCCGGGGAGAGCGCCACGCCGTGGTCGGCGTCGGCGGCGAGCTTCCAGTTGACGAGGGTCAGCGCCTCGATCCGGGCGTGGGCACGACCGAGGGCGATCTGGACCCACTCGGTGTCGATCACGCGGCTGCCGTCGGGGTTGCGCGTCTCGGACGCCCACTGCTTGACGGTGTCGAGGGAGAGGCGCAGCGGTGCGGCGGACGTGAGGGCCACCCGCTCGTGGTTGAGCTGGTTGGTCATCAGGGCCCAGCCGCCGCCGCGCTCGCTGATGAGGTTGCCGGCGGGGACGCGGACGTCGGTGTAGTAGGTCGCCGAGGTGTGCACCCCGGCCACCGTGTGGACCGGGGTGTAGGAGAAGCCGGGCGAGTCCGCGGGCACGAGGATCATCGACAGGCCCTTGTGGCGCGGTGCGTCGGGCTCGGTGCGGCAGGCCATCCAGAGCCAGTCGGCGTACTGGATGAGCGAGGTCCACATCTTCTGCCCGTTGATGACCCACTCGCCGGTCGACTCGTCGAGGACCGCCTTCGTCTGGAGCGAGGCGAGGTCGGTGCCGGAGCCGGGCTCGGAGTAGCCGATCGAGAAGTGCAGCTCTCCGGCGAGGATCTTCGGGAGGAAGAACTCCTTCTGCTCCTCGCTGCCGAAGCGCATGATCGTCGGCCCGACCGTGTTGAGCGTCAGGTAGGGGATCGGGACGCCCGCGACGGCAGCCTCGTCGGTGAAGATGAGCTGCTCCACCATGGAGCGGGCCTGGCCGCCGTACTCCTTGGGCCAGCCGATACCGAGCCAACCGTCCTTGCCGATCTGTCGGATGACGTCCTTGTAGACGCCGGCCTCGCCGAACTCGCCGGTGGCCGAGGCCAGCCCGGCCCGGATCTCCGGCGTGACGAGCTCGGCGAAGTAGGCGCGGAGCTCCTCGCGCAGCGCGATCTGCTGCGGCTCCAGGTCGATGTGCATCGGATCTCCTGTGGCGGGTCTGTGGTGCGTCCGGGCGAGCCGGTTGTTGTCACTGTAACGGCAAAACTGTAACGTGTTCTACATGACCGACACCCGAACCCTCGATCAGGGAAATGCGCCCATCCGCTTCGCGCGCGGGTGGCACTGCCTCGGCCTCGCCGAGGACTTCCGCGACGGCAAGCCGCACCCGATCGAGGGCTTCGGCACCAAGCTCGTGGTGTGGGCCGACTCCCAGGGGGAGCTCAAGGTCCTGGACGGCTTCTGCCGGCACATGGGTGGCGACCTGACCCAGGGCGAGGTCAAGGGCGACAACATCGCCTGTCCCTTCCACGACTGGCGCTGGGGTGGCGACGGCAAGTGCAAGGAGATCCCCTACGCGCGGCGCGTGCCGCTGCGCGCCCGCACGCAGCGCTACGAGACGGCGGTGCGCAACGGGCAGCTGCTGATCTGGAACGACCCCGAGGGGTCGGCGGCCGACCACGACCTGCTGCCTCCGGAGCTGCCGGACGTGATGACGGACAAGTACACGCCGTGGTCGTGGCACGTGAAGGAGATCAACGGCTCCCACTGCCGCGAACTGATCGACAACGTCGCGGACATGGCGCACTTCTACTACGTGCACTTCGCCTTCCCGACGAGCTTCCGCAACATCTTCGAGGGTCACACCGCCACCCAGTTCATGGAGTCGAAGGGGCGACCGGACAAGGGGGACGGCGGCTACAGCGGCGAGGACTCGATGCTGCGCTCCGAGGCCACCTACTACGGGCCGTCGTACATGATCAACTGGCTCGAGGTCGACTACAAGGGCTTCGTCACCGAGGTCATCCTCATCAACTGTCACATTCCGACCGGGCCCGAGAGCTTCCGGCTCCAGTACGGCATCAGCGTGCGGAAGCCCGAGGGTCTCGACGAGAAGTCGGTCGACTACATCGCCGAGGCCTATACCAAGTCCTTCGGCGACGGCTTCCTCCAGGACGTGGCGATCTGGGAGAACAAGGTCGCGGTCCAGAATCCGCTGCTCTGCGAGGAGGACGGTCCCGTCTACCAGTTGCGTCGGTGGTACGAGCAGTTCTACACCGATGTCGCCGACATCAAGCCCGAGATGACCGACCGGTTCGAGTTCGAGGTCGACACCACCAAGGCCAACGAGTACTGGCACGCCGAGGTCGCCGAGAACCTTGCCCGGATGGCTGCCGACGGCGAGCACGCCCACCACTGATGGCCTCCTTCGTCCCCTCCAGCGCCGAGACCGTCGAGGACCAGCGCCTCTACACCGAGGAGCGCCTCGTCGAGGTCGCCTGCCTCGACTGCCTCGCGTCGGTGCGGGTGAAGAAGAACAGCGAGCACCAGACCTCCGTGCAATGGAGCACGGAGGGACGGTCGCATTGTCAAGAGTTCCAGCGCCGAGGAACCGGGCCCGGCAGGCGAGATCTGCACAAGCCGTGCCCGCGCATGATGGCTAGCATCGACGACGCGGTTCGGGCCGGAGACGTCCCGATCGGCGCGTACGACGGGTACTGAGCCCCGCCCCACACAACGTTTCGTAGGAGTTCCGTGGACATCGAGTCCTTTGTGCTGGACGTCGTCGGCGTGGTCGAGGAGACCGCCGACGCCAAGTCCATCAGCTTCGCCGTGCCCGAGGGTGCGGCGGAGAAGTTCGCCTACACACCGGGCCAGTTCCTGACGGTCGCCGTGCCGAGCGACCAGACCGGACTCGCGGCGCGCTGCTACTCGCTGTCCAGCAGCCCGCACGACGGTGGTCCGCTGACCGTGACGGTCAAGCGCACCGCCGACGGCTACGCGTCGAACTGGATCTGCGACAACCTCGCCGTCGGCGACACCCTGAGGGTGCTGCCGCCGTCCGGGATCTTCACGCCGAAGGACATCAACGCCGACCTGCTGCTCTTCGGCGGCGGCTCCGGCGTCACGCCGATCATGTCGATCACCCGCACCGCGCTGGTGGAGGGCGCCGGTCGGATCGTCGTTTTCTACGCCAACCGCGACGAACGGTCGGTCATCTTCGCCGACGAGCTCACGCGCCTCGCCGCGGAGCACCCCGACCGGCTCCAGGTCATCCACTGGCTAGAGAGCGTCCAGGGCCTGCCCACCCAGGAGCAGATGAAGGCCTTCGCCCGGCAGTACGCCGGGTTCGACTCCTTCGTCTGTGGTCCCGCGCCCTTCATGAAGATGGTCACCTCGGTCCTCAAGGAGCTCGAGGTCCCGCGCGAGCTGCGCCACCAGGAGAAGTTCGTCTCCCTCGGCGGCAACCCCTTCGGCGACGTCGCTGAGATCCAGGCCGCGGAGGAGGAGATCGCCGCGGCCGAGTCCGACGACGACGCCGCGGCCGCGGACGCCTTCGGTGACCTGCCCGCCGGACCGGTCAAGCTCGAGGTCGAGCTGGACGGCGAGGAGCACACCTTCGACGACTGGGACCCCCGGACCAAGATGCTCGACTTCCTGGAGTCGAAGGGTGTCAAGGCGCCGTACTCCTGCCGCGAGGGGGAGTGCTCGGCCTGCGCGATCCGACTCGTCGAGGGCGACGTGAAGATGATCCACAACGACGTCCTCGACAAGGACGACCTCGAGGACGGCATCCGGCTCGGCTGCCAGGCGCTGCCGCTCACCGACACGGTCAAGGTCAGCTACAGCTGAAATGGCGCGAGCGTGTCGTCCGATCGAAGGCAGCGCACGGACCCTTCGGGCCCATGCTTGCCTCCGATGCGGCTTCGCCGCCCGGGACGCCACGCTGCCGCGCTCGCAGTTGTCTTGCGTAGAGCTCAAGTCCGCCTGGCGGCCATCGGTCCCGACTGGCGCGGACGCGCACGGGTACCGGGAGCGCATGTCTTCCGTCGAGCGCACCATCACGGTCGATCGCCCCGTCGAGGCCGTGTGGACCTATCTGACCGACTTCTCGACCACGGAGCAGTGGGACCCGCCGACGGTCTCGACGGTCCGGACGTCGGGTGACGGTGGCGTCGGCACGACCTACCGCAACGTGAGCAAGGTTCTCGGACACGAGGCAACGGTGGACTACGAAGTGGTCGCCTACGAGCCCTACGAGCGATTCGAGCTCGTGGGCTCCGCCAGTGGCCTCGACCTGCACGACACGATGTCGTTCTCGTCCGACGGCACCTCGACGACGGTCACCTATCGCGCCGAGTTCACGCCGCGCGGGGCGGCGAAGCTCGCCACACCTCTGATCGCCGGCGGCATCGAGGTCCTCGGGTCGCGCGTGGCATCCAGCCTGGAGGAGCACCTCCTCGCGCTCTGACCCGGATCCGGGTCTGAGGCCGCTCGTCAGCCGAGGCGGGCCGCGAGACGCATCGCGATCATGTGGGCGATCGACTCGATGGAGATCATCGGGTTGACGCCCGACGGCGTCGGGAAGCACGAGGCGTCGGCGACGTAGAGGTCCTCCACGTCCCACGTGCGGCCGTCGGGGTCCAGGGCCGAGGTGTCGGGGGAGCCGCCCATCCGTGCGCTCCCCATGATGTGGAGCGCTGCCAGCGCGAGCGACGCAGGCGCGGCGCCCGCCGCCCGGAGGTCCCTCTCGAAGGACTCGACCGAGCCACGCACACCGGGCTCGTAGTCGACCGGGCGGTGGTGCGTCGAGGCGATCCAGCGGGCTCCGGCGGCTTCCGCGATGCGGGCCGCCCCGACCATGCCCTGCATCAGGTGCTCGGTGTCGCGCGGCGAGAGCCGGTAGCGGACGATCGGCTCGCCGTCCTTGCCGGTCTCGACGGTGCCGCCCGGGTCACGGTCACGGACGATGAGGGCCACCCCGAGCATGTGCTGCAGGTCCTTCATCCGGTCGCGGAAGTCGTCAGCACCCCGCCAGTTGACGAATCCCGTGCCGAAGCCGGGCGTCAGGGGCGCGGTCTCGAAGAGCACGCCGTAGCCGTTGCCGTCGAGGTCGGTCATCGCGTCGACGTAGCGGCTCTGCATGGATCCGACCCAGCCACGCACGGGCTCGTCCATCCGTCCCCACACCGCCGTCGCGGGGTGCAGGCGGAGATGACGTCCGATGTTGGGATTGGTCAGCCCGCTGCGGTGCAGGAGGGCGGGCGTCTGGATCGCGCCCGCGGCGACGACGACCGCACGGGCGCGGACCCGCACCCGGTGCCCTGCGTCGCTGACTCCCACCACCCCGGTGGCCCGGCCGAAGCTGGTCTGCACCTGGCGCACCTGGACGCCCGTCACGAGGCGAGCTCCCGCGCGAGCCGCGTCGAGCAGCCACGTCTTGGTGGTCGACTGCTTGGCACCGACCCGGCAGCCCATGCCGCAGCGCCCGCACTCGACGTCCTGGTCGCAGCCGAGGACGTTGCGCGGCATGGCGGCCGACTCCCAGCCCAGTGCGAGCGCCCCACGCTCCAGGAGTGCGTCACGGGGCGCGGCCTTGTCATGCTCGGTGTTGCCGCCCAGTCGCGCGCAGACGGCGTCCATCGAGGCGGCGTACTCCTCGGTGGTGAACTGGGGGACACCGTGACCCGCCCATTCCTCCCGCACGCGGTCCGGGGTGCGGAAGGACGTCGTGTAGTTGACGACCGTCCCGCCGCCGAGGCCGCGTCCGGCGACCAGCGCGACCTGCCCCTCCGCTGTCGACTGGGGCGCGAGAGCGTAGAGCTCGAGGAAGCCGGTCTCCTCCCCGCCGTCGAAGTGGCGCTCGTCGTGGAGCTGGCCGGCCTCGAGGACGATCACGTCGAGCCCGGCCGCGGCCAGGACCCCGGCCGCCGTACCGCCGCCCGCGCCCGACCCGACCACGACGACGTCGCAGGACATCGCCGTCTCCCGGTCGATGGTGAGCGGCTGGATCTCGGGCGCCGGCGGGTCGGGCCGGACGCCGAGGGGACCGGAGTAGCCCAGGTCGTCCCAGACCTGCGGACCTCCGGTCATGTAGTACGACGAGAGCGCGGCCGTCTTGAGCCCCTGGAAGAGAGCTCGCTTCGCGCCGATCGAGGAGTCCGACAGCGAGAGCAGCGCCGCCTCGCGCTCTGCCTGGGAGAGCTGCGAGAAGCGGCGTGGTCGGCCCGTGAGCGCGAGACCGGTCGCGCGGGAGTCCCAGAGATCGAGGAGGACCTTGAGCTGGCGGATCTCGCCGGCCCGAGGGTTGCGCTCGGCAAGGCTCAGGGCCAGCTCGTGGGTGCCCAGATCGGTCGGCAGCGGCGCGCCGTCGGTGCTGCCCGCGAACGTGTCGGCGATGAGACCCATCGCCCGGACCTGCCGTGCAGTGAACGCCATGATCGGGACTCTAGGGGTGGCAATGCCCCATGGCGAGCAAGTCAGTGCTAGCGTCGACGTGTTGAAGGAGGTCCGTGGTGACACGCACCTTCCCGCCGGTCGGTCTGTCCTGTCGACCAGCGGTCACTGCAGTTGCTCTTGGTCATGCTGAGACGCCGTTCGAGTGGTTTCAGCCCGTGTCGGTCGACTTGACCGGCACGGCTCGAGGATGACGATTCAAGGAGACTCACATGGCCAGTGGCACCGTGAAGTGGTTCAACGACGACAAGGGCTTCGGCTTCATCGAGCAGGACGGTGGCGGCGCCGACGTGTTCGTTCACCACACCGCCATCGCCGGCACCGGCTTCAAGAGCCTCGCCGAGAACCAGAAGGTCGAGTTCGAGGTCACGCAGGGCCCCAAGGGCCCGCAGGCCGAGAACGTCCGCAAGGTCTGATCTTGCGCTGAGCCCATCTTGGGCTCGCACTGTCGGGGCCGGGTGGCACAGTTCGTCGCGTGACGAACGTGCTGCCCGGCCCTGACGGCATTTTCCGGTGCTCGTGGGCGGTCTCCGCGCCGGAGTTCCCCGCCTACCACGACACCGAGTGGGGCTTCCCCGTCGTCGACGACCTGCGCCTCTTCGAGAAGGTGTGCCTCGAGGGCTTCCAGTCCGGGCTGAGCTGGCGCACGATCCTGGTGAAGCGCCCGGCCTTCCGCGAGCTCTTCGCCGGATTCGATCCCAGCCTCGTCGCGGCCTACGGCGAGACCGACGTCGCTCGCCTGCTGACCGACGCGCGGATCATCCGCCACCGCGGCAAGATCGAGGCGACCATCAACAACGCCGCCCGCGCGCTCGAGCTGATCGAGGAGCGCGGCTCGCTGGCGGCGTACTTCTGGTCCTTCGAGCCTGACCCGGCCGAGGTGCCCGTCCCGCAGACGCTCACCACCTCGCCCACCGCCATCGCGATGTCGAAGGACCTCAAGAAGCGCGGCTGGCGCTTCGTCGGGCCGACCACCGCCTTCGCCTTCATGCAGGCGATGGGCCTCGTCAACGACCACGTCGAGGGGTGCGTGACCCGCGAGGCCGTCCGCGACGCGCGGGCGTCCTTCGCCTCCCCGGCGTAGTCCCCCGCACGCGGACTACGCCGATTCCCTACTGCCCCGGCAGGTTCCCCGCTGGCTAGCGTGCCAACATGACCGTCCGTGCGCTGTCGGCGACCCTGGCGCTTGTCGCCACGTCCCTGGCCGGTGTCGGGCTCGGCGCGGCCCGGGCCGATGCGGCAGCGCCGTCGAACGACCTGATCGCCAACGCGACGCCCATCACCGGCGATGCCGGCTCGGTGACGGGCACCACGGCCGGCGCCACCTGGACGGCGGTGGACCACGACACGGGAACGTTCGACATCCACCTCTCGACGACGTGCGCCCAGTCCTTCTACGAGGGCCCGCCACCGACGCCGACTCCACCGGCCGACAGGGGCTACTACATCGTGCGTGACGAGGTCGGTGCCGTCGTGGGGTCGAGGCGTCGCTGGAACGTCAACAACCCGACCGGTGAGACGCCGACGGTCATCACCGACCTCCCGCTGGTGCCCGGCTCCCACACCTACACCGTGCGGTTCTACTACGGCTCGTCGTACCTCTACTGCGCCGGGTCGCAGACGCAGGTCACCGTCGTCGACGCCCAGCCGACGCTCACCACGCTGTCGGCGGTGGTGAGCAGGCAGAAGGTGACCTTCACGGGCTCGGTCACGCCGGCTCCGCCCGCCGGATCGAGCATCCAGATCCGTGAGGTCCACGACTCCCTCCTAGGTCTGCTGCTCTTGGGTGGGGCCGGGACGGGCTCCCTGACCGGTGTGCTGCCCGGCAAGCACACCTACATCGGCTGGTTCGAGAGTCCCTTCCCCGCCTTCGCGAGCTCGACCGCCGTCCCGGTGACGGTCACCGTGCCCAAGTACGTCACGATCACGTCTCTCGCTGCGCCGACCTCCGTCAAGGTCGGAGCGCGGCCCACGATCACCACTCGGGTCAAGGCCGGCGGCGTCGCCGCGAAGGGGAGAGTGGTGATCCGGGTGAACGGCAGGTCCGTCGCCACCCGCACGCTCGTCAACGGGACGGTGACGCAGCGGCTACCGAGGCTGGCCAGGGGCAGGGCCACCGTCACGGTGGTCTATCGGGCCACCACGCTGAACGCGTCGTCGTCGGCGACGCGGGTGATCACCGTCCGGCGCTGACCCCGGATGCTGTCGGCTGACCTCAGGGCAGGGTGACGGTGCGAGCGCTTCACCAGCCGCGCTCGCGCCATTCGGCCAGGTGCGGACGCTGCTCGCCGAGGGTGGAGTCGTTGCCGTGGCCGGGGTAGAACCAGGTGTCGTCCGGGAGCGTGCCGAAGATCTTGGTCTCGACGTCGTCGATGAGGGTCGCGAACGCCGCGTCATCGCCGAACGTGTTGCCGACGCCGCCCGGAAAGAGCGAGTCGCCGGTGAACAGGTGCGGGTGACCTGAGGGGTCGCGGTAGAGCAGGCAGATCGAGCCGGGGGTGTGCCCGGTGATCCGGATGACCTCGAGGACGCACTCGCCGACCACGATGGTGTCACCGTCGACGACGCGTCGGTCGACGTGCACGCCGGTCTGCTCCGTGATGGCGTCGGCGTCGGGCTCGCCGGCGACCACCGCGGCGCTGGTGGCCTCGGCGACCGCCTTGAGCGCGCGGTGGTGGTCCCAGTGCTGATGGGTGGTGATCACGGAGCCGAGGTTGGTGCCGGTGAGCAGCGCCAACAGCTCTTCCGCGGCGTCGGCGGCGTCGATGAGCACTCGGCTGCCGGTCGCTCGGCAGGTCAGTACGTAGCAGTTGTTGGACATCTTCTCGTCGACCGCGACCTTCGTGATGGTCAGGTCGGCCAGCTCGCGTACGTCGGGTGCGCCGCCCGGCGTCACCTCTCCGGTGTAGGTCATCGTCCCCCCATCGTCGGCAGCGTCCCGTCCGTGCTCGACAGTACTGGCCCCGGGTCGCGACCGGTGGCCCACCAGGCCAGGGCGGCCACGGGGCCGGAGAGCGTCGGCGCCTCCGCACCGGGCGTGCCGAAGTCGAGGAGCCAGCCGTCGGCGTCGACGTGGAAGCCGGGACCGCGGTGACGCCGTGCCGACCACGCCAGGAACTCCCGGGCCGTCTCCGCAGGCCAGTCCTCGGGGCCATAGCCGGCCACCAGGTCTCCGTGGTGGATCTCGACCTCGCGCAGCCGCAGGAGCGGGATCAAGGAGGCGTCGAGCACCTGGCCGCCGGGAGTCCGGTCGAAGGTGGTGCCGGCGGCAACCACGCCGGCCCTCTGATCCGCGTCCGCGAAGGCGGCACAGGCCGCCGTCAGACGCCGGCGGATCTCCTCGACGGGACCCGCGCCGAGCTCGGCGATGTCGGAGTCGCGACGCTCGTCCGAGACGTACATGGTGGTCGGCCGGCCATCGGCCAGGCCGCCGAGCACGCCGGCGAGACCCTCCGCGTTGAGCGCGACGTGGGCCACCACGTGCGCGCGGGACCAGCCGGAGCAGAGACTCTGGACCCGCCAGGTGTCGTCCGGGAGGGCCTCCACGGTGGCGAGGAGGCGGTCGGTGGCGGCCTCGATGGCGGTCTGTTCGGGGGGCGTCACACCACCATCATGCCCGCGAAACGAGCGTTGTCGGTGGCGGGTGAGAGGCTGGGTCCCAGGCGTGGCGGTTTGCCGTGCCGTCGTACGATGGCGAACATGTGTTCGACGGATCCGTCGTGGGTCCGACCAGCCATGAAGGGCAAGCAGTGATCGACCAGCTGATCATCCGCGGGGCGCGGGAGCACAACCTCAAGGACGTCTCCATCGACCTGCCCCGCGACTCACTGATCGTCTTCACCGGACTGTCGGGCTCGGGCAAGTCGAGCCTGGCGTTCGACACGATCTTCGCCGAGGGGCAGCGACGCTACGTCGAGTCGTTGTCCGCCTACGCGCGTCAGTTCCTGGGCCAGATGGACAAGCCCGACGTGGACTTCATCGAGGGCCTGTCCCCGGCGGTGAGCATCGACCAGAAGTCCACGAGCAAGAACCCCCGCTCGACGGTCGGCACGATCACCGAGGTCTACGACTACCTCCGACTGCTCTACGCCCGCGCCGGGCGACCGCACTGCCCGACGTGCGGGGCCCCGATCGAGCGCCAGACGCCGCAGCAGATCGTCGACCGGATGATGGCTCTCGAGGAGGGCACCCGCTTCCAGGTCCTCGCACCCGTCGTGCGCGGCCGCAAGGGGGAGTACGTCGACCTCTTCCGGCAGCTGCAGTCCCAGGGGTTCTCCCGGGTCAGGGTCGACGGCGAGACGCACAGCCTCGACAACCCGCCGACCCTCGACAAGAAGCTCAAGCACAGCATCGACGTCGTGGTCGACCGCCTGGCGGTCAAGGACTCGGCCAAGCGGCGCCTGACCGACTCGGTCGAGACCGCGCTCGGCCTCGCCGGCGGGCTCGTCGTGTTCGACATGGTCGACAGCACCAAGCGGGGCGGCGAGGAGATGAGGTTCTCCGAGAAGATGGCCTGCCCCAACGAGCACGCCATCGAGACCGACGACCTCGAGCCGCGCTCGTTCTCGTTCAACTCCCCGTTCGGCGCCTGCCCGTCCTGCACCGGCCTCGGCACCCGGATGGAGGTCGACCCCGAGCTCGTGGTGCCCGACCAGGACGCGACCCTCGCCGAGGGCGCGCTGCAGCCGTGGAGCCACGCCCACGTCGCGGACTACTTCGGGCGCCTGCTCATCGCCCTCGGTGAGGAGCTCGGCTTCGACGTCGACACGCCGTGGGAGCAGCTGTCACCGAAGGCGCAGAAGGCGATCCTCGAGGGCCACCCCACCAAGGTCCACGTCGTCACCCGCAACCGCTACGGCCGCGAGCGCTCCTACTACGCCGACTTCGAGGGCGTCCGGACCTACGTCGAGCGGCGCCACCGCGAGGCCGAGAGCGACACCAGCCGCGAGCGCTTCGAGGGCTTCATGCGGGAGGTCCCGTGCCCCGTGTGCGCCGGCAGCCGCCTCAAGCCCGTGTCGATGTCGGTCACGCTGGGCTCCCGGGAGGCCGGCGGCAAGAACATCGCCGAAGTGTGCGCGCTGCCGATCAACGAGGCGGCCGCCTATCTCGCCGACCTCGACCTGTCCGCCCGTGAGCGCCAGATCGGCGAGCGGGTGCTCAAGGAGATCCAGGAGCGTCTCAACTTCCTGCTCGACGTCGGCCTCGACTACCTCTCGCTCGACCGGCCCTCGGGCTCGCTGTCCGGCGGCGAGGCCCAGCGGATCCGGCTCGCGACCCAGATCGGCGCCGGCCTCGTCGGCGTCCTCTACGTCCTCGACGAGCCGTCGATCGGCCTGCACCAGCGCGACAACCAGAAGCTGATCGAGACCCTGATCCGCCTCAAGGACCTCGGCAACACCCTCATCGTCGTCGAGCACGACGAGGACACCATCAAGGTCGCCGACTGGATCGTCGACATCGGCCCGGGCGCCGGCGAGCACGGCGGCCAGGTCGTCCACTCCGGCACCGTGGCCGACCTGCTGACGCACCCGGACTCGATGACCGGGCAGTACCTCTCCGGTCGACGCGAGATCGCCGTGCCCGCCGTACGACGCCCGCGGACCGTCGGTCGCGAGCTGAAGGTGATCGGCGCAAAGGAGCACAACCTCCAGGGCGTCGACGTCGCCTTCCCGCTCGGCGTCTTCTGCGCCGTCACCGGCGTCTCCGGGTCCGGCAAGTCCACGCTGGTCAACGACATCCTCTACACGTCGCTGGCCAAGCAGATCTACAACGCCCGCGCGATCCCCGGGCGCCACCAGAAGGTCACGGGGCTCGAGCACGTCGACAAGGTCATCCACGTCGACCAGTCGCCGATCGGCCGCACGCCGCGGTCCAACCCAGCGACCTACACGGGCGTCTTCGACCACGTCCGCAAGCTGTTCGCGCAGACGCCCGAGGCCAAGATGCGCGGCTACCAGCAGGGCCGCTTCTCCTTCAACGTCAAGGGCGGTCGCTGCGAGGCGTGCGCCGGCGACGGCACGATCAAGATCGAGATGAACTTCCTGCCGGACGTCTACGTCCCCTGCGAGGTCTGCCACGGAGCGCGCTACAACCGCGAGACGCTCGAGGTGCACTACAAGGGCAAGACCATCGCCGAGGTGCTCGACATGCCGATCGAGGAGGCGTTGGAGGTCTTCGGCGCGGTCCCGGCGATCGCACGGCACATGAAGACGCTCACCGAGGTCGGCCTCGGCTACGTCCGGCTCGGTCAGCCGGCGACCACGCTGTCGGGCGGCGAGGCGCAGCGGGTCAAGCTCGCCGCCGAGCTGCAGAAGCGATCCACCGGACGCACCGTCTACGTGCTCGACGAGCCGACGACCGGCCTGCACTTCGAGGACATCCGCAAGCTGCTCGACGTCCTCGCCGGTCTCGTCGACAAGGGCAACACGGTCCTGGTGATCGAGCACAACCTGGACGTCATCAAGACCGCCGACTGGATCATCGACATGGGTCCCGAGGGTGGCTCGCGGGGCGGCACCGTCGTCGCCGAGGGCACGCCGGAAGAGGTCGCCGCCGTCGCAGCGAGCCACACCGGCAGCTTCCTGGCTCCCCTGCTCGACGGCCGCGGCGCGAAGCAGCCCGGCCGTCCGCGGAAGGCGCCGGCTCCGGAGCCCGACAAGAAGTCGGCAGCGAAGAGGGCTCCGGCCAAGAAGGCTCCTGCCAGGAAGGCGCCCGCGAAGAAGGCGACCCGCTCCGCCAAGGCCTGAGCCGGTTCGCATCGCCCGGCCACAGGCTCCTCTCAGCCACCAGCCGTAACCTGACTCCCATGACCTCAGCGATGCACCGGAGGCACGCCCTCCGCGGAGCGGTGACCCTGGGCGCGGCTGCGCCACTCGTCGCCGCCTGCAGCGGGAGTGACGACGGCACGGCGACCGACGCGACCTCCCCGTCCACACCGACGTCGACGAGCCCGACGTCGACGGGATCGGCGCCGGACGGCGGCACGACCCCCGACGCGGAGGGGACTGCACCCGCCGTCGGACTGGTCGCGACGGCCGACGTCCCCGTCGGCGGGGGAGTGATCCTGTCGGAGGAGGAGCTCGTCGTCACGCAGCCCGGCGACGGCAGCTTCGTGGCGTTCACCGCGATCTGCACCCACCAGGGGTGCCTGGTCGGCTCGGTCGGCGACGGCGCCATCACCTGCCCGTGCCACAACAGCACGTTCTCGATCACCGACGGCTCCGTGCTGGGGGGACCGGCCAACGGTCCGCTCGAAGAGGTCGCCGTCGAGGTGGTCGACGGACAGGTGGTCCGGGCATGACGGGCACCGCGAGGACCACGAGGAGCACGCCGGTGATGTCGCGGCGCATCGTCTTCAGCGGTCTCGGCGCGCTCGGGGTGGCCGCGGCGCTCGCGGGATGTGCCGGGGGCGACGACGGCGGCGACGGAGGGGCGAGCGTGGAGTCCGGCGCCGAGCTGGCGTCGACCAGTGAGGTCCCCGTCGGGGGCGGCATCGTGCTGGCCGACGAGGGCGTCGTCATCACCCAGCCCACCGAGGGTGAGTTCAAGGCGTTCACCTCCACCTGCACGCACGAGGGACGCACGGTGACGTCCGTCGACGGCGACACCATCCAGTGCGCCCACCACGGGTCGTCGTACTCCGCGACGACGGGGGCGGTCCAGGGCGGACCCGCCCCGGAGGCCCTCGCCACGGTCGAGATCACCGTCAAGGACGGCAAGATCCTCGCTGCCTGACGAATACGGCCCGGCGCGGCGCTGTCGGCGCCGGTCCGTAGGCTGATCGCCGTGTCACCCGCCGTGAATTACCGCCCCGCACCAGGGTCGATCCCGACCCAGCCGGGGGTCTACCGGTTCCGCGACCGGCAGGGTCGGGTGATCTACGTCGGCAAGGCGAAGAGCCTTCGTGCGCGGCTGTCGTCGTACTTCCAGGACATCGCCAACCTCCATCCCCGCACCGCCAGCATGGTGACCACGGCGACCTCGGTCGAGTGGACGGTCGTCGGCACCGAGGTCGAGGCGCTCCAGCTGGAGTACTCCTGGATCAAGGAGTTCGACCCCCGCTTCAACGTCAAGTACCGCGACGACAAGTCCTACCCGTGGCTCGCGGTCACCGTCGGCGACGAGTTCCCGCGGGTGATGGTCGGTCGGGGCGCCAAGCGCAAGGGCATCCGCTACTTCGGGCCCTACAGCCACGCCTGGGCGATCCGCGAGACCGTGGACATCCTGCTGCGCGTCTTTCCGATGCGCTCGTGCACCAACGGCGTGTTCAAGCGGTCGGGCCAGATCGGTCGGCCCTGCCTGCTCGGCTACATCGACAAGTGCTCGGCGCCCTGCGTCGGCAACATCTCGCCCGCCGACCACCGCGCGATCGTCGACGACTTCTGCGAGTTCATGGCCGGACGGACCGCGGCGTTCACCAGACGCATCGAGCAGGAGATGTACGCCGCATCCGACGCCCTCGACTTCGAGAAGGCGGCCCGGCTGCGCGACGACCTCGGAGCGCTGCAGAAGGCGCTCGAGAAGCAGGCGGTCGTGCTCGGCGACGGCGCCGACGCCGACGTGATCGCGCTGGCCGAGGATCCACTCGAGGTGGCGGTCCAGGTGTTCTACGTCCGCGGCGGCCGGGTCCGCGGCCAGCGCGGCTGGGTCGCGGACCGGACCGACGACGGCGACACCGCCGCGCTGGTCGAGCACTTCCTGCTCCAGCTCTACGCCGGCGTGGCGCCCGAGGACGCACGGGACGCGGTGCCGCGTGAGATCCTCGTCCCCGCCCTGCCCGCCGAGTCGGACACGTGGGAGGAGCTGCTGTCCGACGTGCGCGGCTCGCGGGTCGAGCTGCGCGTGCCGCAGCGGGGCGACAAGCGCACCCTCCAGGAGACGGTGGCCCGCAATGCGGCCGAGTCCCTCCTGCTCCACAAGACCAAGCGCGCCAGTGACCTGACGACACGCAACCGTGCCCTCGCCGAGATCGCGGAGGCGCTCGAGCTGGACGAGCCGCCGCTGCGCATCGAGTGCTACGACGTGTCGCACATCCAGGGCACCGAGATCGTTGCCTCGATGGTGGTGTTCGAGGACGGCCTGGCCCGCAAGGGGGAATACCGCCGCTTCGTCATCCGCGACCAGGAAGGCTCCGACGACGTCGCAGCGATGCACGAGGTCATCACCCGGCGCTTCCGGCGGCTCCTCGACGAGCAGTCGCGCTCCGAGCTCAAGCCGGGCGACCCCGCGACGGGAGTCGGGCCGCTGCTCGTCGACCCGGACACGGGGCGGCCCCGCAAGTTCGCCTACGCCCCGGGGCTCGTGGTGGTCGACGGCGGCGCACCCCAGGTCGCTGCTGCGCAGCGGGCGCTCAACGAGCTCGGCATCGACGACATCCCCGTCTGCGGCCTGGCCAAGCGCCTCGAAGAGGTGTGGGTGCCGGGCGAGGCCGATCCAGTGATCCTGCCGCGCACCTCCGAGGGCCTCTATCTCCTCCAACGGGTGCGCGACGAGGCCCACCGCTTCGCGATCGCCCACCACCGCAACCGGCGGTCGAAGTCGATGGTGGAGAGCCTCCTCGACGACGTGCCCGGGCTTGGTGAGGTGCGACGCAGGACGCTGCTGCGCCACTTCGGATCGCTCCGCAAGCTGCGCGCTGCCACCGTCGACGAGCTCGCTCTGGTCCCGGGCATCGGCCCGACGACCGCCGAGGCGATCAAGGCGGCGCTCGCAGGAGACAATGTCGCCATGGACGCCCAGGACCCCAAGGATCCCAAGGTCGCCAGGAAGGAGCTCCCACATGAGTGAGACGGTCCCCGGCCAGCTCGTCATCGTCTCCGGCATGACCGGTGCGGGCCGCAGCACGGCGGCCAAGGAGCTGGAGGACCTCGGCTTCTTCGTCGTCGACAACCTGCCGCCGAGCCTGCTGCCCGACGTCGTGCGCCTCGTCGACGAGAGTCACGGGCCGATGCAGCCGGTGGCCGTGGTCGTCGACGTGCGGTCCGGATCCTTCTTCCAGGGACTGCGCAGTGCGATCGCCCACGGCGTCGCCGGCCGCGACACCACCCTCGTGTTCCTCGACGCACGCGACGACGTGCTGGTCCGTCGACAGGAAGCCGCGCGGCGCCCGCACCCCCTGCAGGAGGGCGGTCGGCTGCTCGACGGCCTCGTCCGCGAGCGTGTCGTCCTCGGGGACCTCCGCTCGGAGGCCGACCTCGTCATCGACACGAGTGACCTCAACGTGCACCAGCTGACCGACCGGATCGCCGAGGCCTTCGGGACGTCGGAGACGACCGGCCTGCGGGTCACGGTGATCAGCTTCGGGTTCAAGTACGGCATCCCGATCGACGCCGACTACGTCGCCGACATGCGCTTCCTGCCCAATCCGCACTGGGTGCCCGAGCTGCGGCCGCGCACGGGACAGGACGCGGAGGTCTCGTCCTACGTCCTGGACCGTCCCGGCGCGGCGGAGTTCCTCGACGCCTACGTCCCGCTGCTCGGTGTCGTCGCCGAGGGCTACCTGCGCGAGGGCAAGCGCTTCATGCGGGTCGCCATCGGCTGCACCGGCGGCAAGCACCGCAGCGTGGCGATGAGCGAGGAGATCACCCAGCGGCTGCGCGAGCGGGGCTTCACTGCGCGGGCACTGCATCGAGACCTCGGTCGTGAGTGACCGTGCCCAGGCCGTCGTCGCGCTCGGCGGCGGCCACGGCCTGCACGCCTCGCTGACGTCGCTGCGTCTGCTCCTCGACGACCTGACCGTCGACGAGCTCACTGCGGTGGTCACGGTCGCCGACAACGGCGGCTCGTCCGGCCGGCTACGGGGCGAGTTCAACGTGCTGCCGCCGGGCGACCTGCGGATGGCGCTGGCGGCGCTCTGCGGGGACGACGAGTGGGGCGACACCTGGGCCCGCGTCCTCCAGCATCGCTTCGAGGGTGACGGTGAGATGCGCGGCCACGTCGTCGGCAACCTCCTCATCGTGGGGCTCTGGGAGCTGCTGGGCGACCACGTCGACGCCCTGGCCTGGGTCGGTCGCCTGCTCGGCGCCCGGGGCCGGGTGCTGCCGATGGCGGCCACGCCGATGGACATCACCGCCGAGGTTCGCGGCCTCATCGCCGACGACCCGGATGCACTGACCGTCGTCCGCGGACAGGTGGAGGTGGCCACGACCGGCGGCGTGATCACCTCGATCGCCCTCGACCCGGCGGTGCCCGACGTGTCACCGGCCGTGATCAGCGCGATCGACGATGCCGACTGGGCCCTGCTCGGCCCCGGCTCGTGGTTCACCTCCGTGCTGCCGCACCTGTTGGTGCCGCAGCTGCGCCAGGCCCTCGTCCGCACGGACGCCCGCCTTGTCGTCGTACTCAACCTGGCGGAGCAGGACGGCGAGACGGGTGGCTTCGGTCCGGCCGATCACCTCGCGGTGCTGGCCGAGCACGCACCGGATCTCGTCATCCACACCGTCCTCGCCGACCGTGCCTCCGTGGGCGCAGGTCTCGCCGAGCTCGCCGAGACCGTCACCGCGCTCGGAGCGCGTCTGGTCGTCGACGACGTCGCAGCGGACGACGGCAGCCACCGCCACGACCCCACGCGACTCGCCGCGGCCTACGCACGGATCTTCGCCGACTCCTGACTGCCGAGGTGGTTGACCTCCATGGCAGGATCGGCCCCATGGCGATGACGGCTCAGGTGAAGGCGGAACTGGCCAGCACTCCGGTCACCAAGGCGTGTTGCCGCAAGGCGGAGGTCGCCTCCACGTTGCGCTTCGCCGGCGGCCTGCACATCGTCAGCGGCAAGATCGTCGTGGAGGCCGAGCTCGACACCGGAGCCGCCGCGCGCCGGCTCCGCAAGGACATCGCCGAGATCTATGGCCAGAGCTCCGACGTCGTCATGGTGCAGGGCAACGGCATCCGCAAGGGCAGCCGCTACATCGTCCGTGTGGCCAAGGACGGCGAGGCGCTGGCCCGCCAGACCGGTCTCCTCGACCAGCGTGGCCGCCCCGTGCGCGGCCTTCCGCCGGCTGTCGTGTCCGGCGGCGCGTGCGACGCCGTCGCGGCGTGGCGAGGTGCTTTCCTCGCCCACGGCTCGCTCACCGAGCCCGGCCGGTCGTCCTCCCTGGAGGTGACCTGCCCCGGCTCCGAGGCTGCACTCGCCCTGGTCGGTGTCGCCCGGCGGCTCGGCATCCAGGCCAAGGCCCGCGAGGTCCGCGGCGTCGACCGGGTCGTGATCCGCGATGGTGATGCGATCGGCCAGCTGCTGACGCGCCTCGGCGCCCACGAGACGTTGATGGCCTGGGAGGAGCGCCGCATGCGGCGCGAGGTCCGCGCCACGGCCAATCGTCTCGCCAACTTCGACGACGCCAACCTCCGCCGCTCGGCGCGGGCTGCCGTCACTGCGGGCGCCCGGGTCGACCGCGCGATGGAGATCCTCGGCGAGGAGGTCCCCGACCACCTCCGGATGGCAGGGGAGCTGCGGCTCGAACACAAGCAGGCCTCGCTCGAGGAGCTCGGTCAGCTGCACGACCCGGTGCTGACGAAGGACGCCATCGCAGGCCGGATACGGCGCCTGCTGGCCATGGCCGACAAGCGTGCCGAGGACCTCGGCATCCCCGACACCGAGGCGTCCCTGACGCCCGAGATGCTCGCCGGCGACGCCTGAGCCGGCACCTGCTGCTACCGGCCCGTATCGCGGACCGAGAGGCGCGTCGGCTGTGCCCGCGCCGATAGGGTCGAGGTGATGCATGACCTGCATCACAACGCTGCTGGCGACAGACCAGGTCTGCCGGCGACCTATCAGAGGAGCACCAGGTGACCGTTCGTGTGGGCATCAATGGATTCGGCCGGATCGGCCGCAACTTCTTCCGCGCCGTGCAGGCCAGCGGAGCAGACCTCGAGATCGTCGGGGTCAACGACCTGACGGACAACGCAACTCTCGCGCACCTGTTGAAATACGACTCCATTCTCGGGGTTCTCGACGCCGAGGTCACGGCCACCGATGACGCGATCGTCGTCGGCGGCACCGAGATCAAGGTGTCGGCCGAGCGCGATCCGGCCGCCCTGAAGTGGGGCGACCTCGGCGTCGACGTCGTCGTCGAGTCGACCGGATTCTTCACCGATGCGACCAAGGCCCGCGCCCACGTCGACGGTGGTGGCGCGAGGAAGGTGATCATCTCGGCCCCGGCCACCAACGAGGACATCACCGTCGTGATGGGGGTCAACCACCAGCTCTACGACCCGGCTTCCCACACCGTCATCTCCAACGCCTCCTGCACGACCAACTGCCTGGCGCCGATGGCGAAGGCGCTCAATGACGGCCTCGGCATCGTCCGTGGACTGATGACGACCGTCCACGCCTACACGGCCGACCAGAACCTGCAGGACAACATCCACAAGGATCTGCGCCGGGCTCGCGCTGCCGCGATCAACATCGTCCCGACGTCGACAGGCGCCGCCAAGGCGATCGGCCTCGTGCTGCCGGAGCTGAAGGGCAAGCTCGACGGCTACGCACTGCGAGTGCCGACCCCCACCGGTTCACTGACGGACCTCAGCTTCGAGGCCGCGCGAGAGACCAGCGTGGAGGAGGTCAACGCGATCGTCGAGGCCGCCGCCGACGGCCGCTACCTCAAGTACTCGACTGCCCCGATCGTGTCCTCCGACATCGTTACCGACCCGGCATCGTGCATCTTCGACGCTCCGCTGACCAAGGTGATCGGCAACCAGGTCAAGGTCGCGGGCTGGTACGACAACGAGTGGGGCTACTCGAACCGGCTCGCCGACCTGATCACCCACGTCGGCACCTCACTCTGATCGCCCTGCGAAAATGCCCTAGGCTCGCCGCTTGTGACTGAGTACAACGGCCTGGGCGAGGTCAGCGGCAAGCGCGTCCTCGTCCGATCGGACCTCAACGTGCCCCTCGACGGCACGACGATCACCGACGACGGGCGCATCCGCGCAAGCGTGCCGACCATCAAGGCGCTCGCCGACGCGGGCGCCCGGGTCGTGGTGGTGGCGCACCTCGGTCGACCGAAGGGGGAGCCCGACCCGTCGTACTCCCTGGCGCCCGTCGCCGAACGGCTCGGAGACCTGCTCGGCGCCCCCGTCGCCTTCGCGTCCGACACCGTGGGTGCCTCGGCGAAGGAGACGGTGGCGGCCCTCGCCGACGGACAGGTGGCGCTCCTCGAGAACGTCCGGTTCAACACGGGGGAGACGAGCAAGGACGACGCAGCGCGTGGCGCCTTCGCTGACGAGCTGGCCTCGCTCGCCGACGCATTCGTGAGTGACGGCTTCGGCGTGGTCCACCGCAAGCAGGCCAGCGTCTATGACGTCGCCCAGCGGTTGCCGCACGCCATGGGTGCGCTGGTGGGGGCGGAGATCGACGTGCTGCGTCGACTCACGGTCGAGCCGGCGCGTCCCTACGTCGTCGTGCTGGGCGGGTCGAAGGTGTCCGACAAGCTCGGTGTCATCGACAACCTGCTCGGCAAGGCCGACAAGCTGCTGATCGGCGGCGGCATGGTGTTCACCTTCCTCAAGGCCGACGGTCACGAGGTCGGCAAGAGCCTGCTGGAGGAGGACCAGCTCGACACCGTGCGCTCCTACCAGGCCCGCGCCAAGGAGATCGGCGTCGAGATCCTGCTCCCGACCGACATCGTCGTGGCCGACTCGTTCGGCGACGAGGCGTCGGCACGCGTCGTGCCGGCGACCGCCATCCCCGCCGATGCGCTCGGCCTCGACATCGGCCCCGACTCCGGCGCCGCGTTCGCCGCAGCGCTCGCCGATGCCAGGACCGTCTTCTGGAACGGCCCGATGGGCGTCTTCGAGCAGCCTGCCTTCGCGGAGGGCACCCGAGCCGTTGCCGCAGCACTGACCGAGGTCGACGGGCTCTCCGTCGTCGGAGGCGGCGACTCGGCGGCGGCAGTCCGCACGCTCGGGTTCGACGAGGCAGCGTTCGGTCACATCTCGACCGGCGGGGGAGCCAGCCTCGAGTACCTCGAGGGCAAGGAACTGCCCGGCATCACCGTCCTGGAGGAGAACCGATGACCCGCACCCCGCTCATGGCCGGCAACTGGAAGATGAACCTCAACCACGCCGAGGCCGTTCACCTGGTGCAGAAGCTGGCGTGGCTGTTGTCCGACAAGCGCCACGACTACGGCAAGGTCGAGGTGGCGGTGATCCCGCCGTTCACCGACCTGCGCTCGGTCCAGACGATCGTCGACGGCGACCGCTTCTCGCTCAAGTACGGCGCCCAGGACGTCTCCGCGCACGCATCGGGCGCCTACACGGGCGAGATCTCGGCGGGGATGCTGGCGAAGCTCGGCTGCTCCTACGTCGTGGTCGGCCACTCCGAGCGCCGGCAGTACCACGCCGAGACCGACGAGATCGTCAACGCCAAGGCGAAGGCCGCTCTCGGTGAGAAGATCACGCCCATCGTCTGCGTCGGGGAGGGCCTCGAGGTCCGCCAGGCGGGCGAGCACGTGCCCTACACGATGGCGCAGGTCGAGGGATCCCTCGCCGGGTTGTCGAAGAAGCAGGTCGCCGGCCTGGTCATCGCCTACGAGCCCGTGTGGGCCATCGGCACGGGCGAGGTCGCCACGCCGGACGACGCCCAGGAGGTCTGCGCGGCGATCCGCGGCCAGATCCGCGAGTCCTTCGGGGACGAGGCCGCCGACGCCGTACGCGTGCTCTATGGCGGCTCGGTGAAGGCCGCCAACGTCGCGGGCATCATGGCGAAGGCCGATGTCGACGGTGCCCTCGTCGGTGGCGCGAGCCTCGAAGCCGACGAGTTCGGGGGCATCTGCCGCTTCTATGACATGCCGGTTCTGCCCTGATCAGGGCCCTACCGTAGGATTCCCCGCGTGTTGTCGACGCTGCTGACGGTCCTCCTCGTGATCACGAGTCTGCTGCTCATCCTCCTGGTGTTGCTGCACAAGGGCCGTGGTGGCGGACTCTCGGACATGTTCGGCGGTGGCGTCTCCAGCTCGCTGGGTGGATCGTCCATCGCTGAGCGCAACCTCGACCGGTTCACGGTCGGCATCGGCGTGATCTGGTTCGCGTGCGTGATCGCACTCGGACTGCTGCTCGCGTACCAGAACTGATCGACCCAGAGGAGAGAGAGTCCGTTGGCTGGTGGAGGAAACGCGATCCGGGGAAGCCGGGTCGGCGCGGGTCCGATGGGCGAGGCCGAGCGGGGCGAGGCTGCGCCGCGACAGGCCGTCACCTACTTCTGCACCAACGAGCACCGCTCGGTGATCACGTTCTCGGTCGAGGCGAACGTGCCCGACTCGTGGGACTGCCCCAAGTGCGGCCTCCCGGCCGGTCTCGACTCGGAGAACGCGCCGCCCCCGCCGAAGATCGAGCCCTACAAGACCCACCTGGCCTACGTGAAGGAGCGACGCTCCGACAAGGAGGCCGAGGTCATACTCGACGAGGCCATCCAGCTGCTGCGCTCGCGCCGCAAGTCGGGCGAGATCATCTTCTGATCGCCCGACGGCTCTGACCCGGCTTCGGGTCAGAGGTCGCGGTGGAGCTCGTCGCCGTCCGGAAGCCCGTGTCGGCGGAGCCGGACGACGGCCACGACCAGTCCGCCCCACAGGATCGTCATCGCGACCAGCATCAGGATCACTGCGTCGGCGCTCATCGGCCTGTCTCCTTCGTGAGTGGATCGGCATCATCGTCGGCGACGGTGAGGCTGGTCTCCTGGCGCCATGGCACCAGGGTCGCGAGAGCGCCGAACGCGATCACGGCGACGGCGCTGCCCCAGCCGAGGACGTTCAGCATCCAGGACGGATAGCCCTCGTAGGGCGTCTGCAGGTCGGTGACGAATGCGTCGACCAGGACGTAGGCGAGCGCGAGCGGCGCGAGCAGGCCGATCAGCGCGAACCAGGTGCGGTCGAGTCGTAGCGAGCCGAACCTGTTGAGATGCGCGGCGAGACCCGGCAGGGCCCGCAGGGCCCAGGCAACGACCAGCATGCTGACCACTGCGACGAGCAGGATGCCGTACTGGTTGATGAAGTGGTCGACGATGTCGAGCACGTAGACCCCGCTGGTGGTGCTGAAGAGCACGAGGCTGATGATCGCCGCCGGTCCGCCGACGGCCAGCGAGGCCGTCAGCCGCGAGAGCTCGAACTTGTCGCGCACGGCAGAGATCACCACCTCGATGACGCTCACCAGCGAGGTGAGGCCGGCGATCACCAACGAGCCGAAGAACAGGACGCCGATCAGTGCACCCGCGGGCGCCTCACTGATCAGCGCCGGGAAGACGACGAAGGCCAGGCCGAGGCCCTGCGTGGCCACCTCATCGACCGCGACGCCCTGTGCCTGCGCCATGAAGCCGAGAGCGGCGAACACGCCGATGCCGGCAAGGAGCTCGAAGCCGGAGTTGGCGAAGCCGACCACCAGGCCCGAGCCGGTCATGTCGCTGCGCCGGTCGACGTACGACGCGTAGGTGATCATGATGCCGAAGCCGATCGACAGCGAGAAGAAGATCTGGCCGAACGCCGCCGCCCACACGCTCGGCTCGGTCAGCGAGGCCCAGTGCGGTGAGAAGAGGGCGTCCAGGCCGAGCGCGGCGCCGTCGAGGGTGACGGCTCGCAGCACGAGGGCACCGAAGGCGATCACGAGCACCGGGATCAGGTAGAGGGACAGCCGGCCGACGCCCTTCTCGACCCCGAGCGACATGATCACCAGGACGGCGACCCACACCAGCAGGAGCGGCACGAGGACGCCGAGGACGACCTCGGTGGACACTCCCGGGTCACCGGCCTGGAGGAAGTCGCCGAACAGGAACCCCTCGGGGTCCTCGCCCCAGCTCTGGTCGACGGAGAAGATGGTGTAGCGCAGGGCCCAGGCGATGACGGCCGCGTAGTAGATGGCGATCAGGAAGCAGATCCCGACCTGCCACCAGCCGAGCATCTCGGTGCGGCGGTGGAGCCGGGCGAAGCTGAGCGGTGCGGAGCCGCGGTGACGATGGCCGATCGCGTAGTCGAGCAGCAGGAACGGCAGACCAGCCGTCAGCAGCGCGATGAGATAGGGGATCAGGAAGGCGCCGCCACCGTTCTCGTAGGCGACGTAGGGAAACCGCCAGATGTTGCCGAGGCCGACGGCGGAGCCGATCGCGGCCAGGATGAACACCTTGCGGCTCGTGAACGCTCCGCGCCGTTGCGTCTCGTCTCCGGTGGTCGTCATGGGACCACGTCATCACACCAGGGAGGACCAGCCAAGCTGCCGTGCCGTCAGACGGGGGTCAGACCCGGTCAGAGCTCGCCAGCAGCGTCGTGGTCGAGGAACCAGGTCGTCTCCCGCTCACCCCGCACGCCGCGCGCCGGGGTCTCCGCGACGCTCCCGCTCTCGGCCAGGCCGCGTCGTACGGCGTCTGCCTTGCCGGCTCCGCTCGCGACGAACCAGACGGTGGTCGCCCGGTTGAGGGCCTCGAAGGTGAAGGTCACCCGGTCCGGCGGCGGCTTGGGGGAGTCGTGGACGGCAGCCGTGGTCGCGCCCGTCACGTCGAGCCCCGGATGCCCGGGGAACAGGGAGGCGACGTGGCCGTCGGGGCCGATGCCCAGCATGAGGATGTCGAAGCCGCCGGTGCCCTGGGTCGTGAACTGCTCGGCGTACGCCGCCGCGGCCTCCTCGGCCGTGGCGACCTCGGCCGCGGCCGGCACCTCCTGGACCCGGAAGGCGCCGACGGCGTCGAGGAACGCCGCACGTGCCTGACCGGCGTTGCGGTCCGGGGAGCTCCGGGGGACGAACCGCTCGTCGCCGAACCAGAACTGGACGGCGCCCCAGTCGACGCCGGAGTCGTCGGCCAGACGGGCGACCTCGCGGTGGATCGCCTCGGCGATGGAGCCGCCGGTGAGACCGATCTCGGGCACGCTGCCCGCGGCCTGGGCATCGGCGATGCGGTTCAGGAGCTCGCCGGCGACGGCGGTGGCGAGTGAGTCGGCGTCCGGGTGGACCTCGACCAGCGCCTCGGGGCGGTCGGTGACATCGGTCATGACGATCGGTGCTTCCGGTAGTAGGCGATCAGGGCCCGCGTCGCGGGGTCCTGGTGGGCGGCGAGATCGGTGTCGTCGCCCAGGGCAGGGACGATCTGCACGGCGAGCTGCTTGCCGAGCTCGACACCCCACTGGTCGAAGCTGTCGACACCCCAGATCGCGCCCTGGGTGAAGGTGATGTGCTCATAGAGGGCGATGAGCTGGCCGAGCACACGGGGGGTCAGGGCCGGCGCCATGATCGACGTCGTCGGTCGGTTGCCCGTGAACACCCGTGCCGGCACGATCGACTCCGGCGTGCCCTCGGCCCTGACCTCGTCGACGGTCTTGCCGAACGCGAGCGCCTGGGTCTGGGCCAGGAAGTTGGCGAGGAAGAGCTGGTGCACGTCCTGGTCGCCGTCACGGAGCGGATGGGCGGGGGTGGCGAAGGCGATGAAGTCGGCAGGGATCAGGCGCGTGCCCTGGTGGATCAGCTGGTAGAAGGCGTGCTGGCCGTTGGTGCCGGGCTCGCCCCAGAACACCTCGCCGGTCGACGTGCTGACGGGCGAGCCGTCCCAGCGCACACCCTTGCCGTTGGACTCCATCGTCAGCTGCTGGAGGTAGGCGGGGAAACGGTGCAGTGACTGGGCATAGGGCAGCACGGCGTGGGTCTGTGCGCCGAGGAAGTTGGCGTACCAGACGTTGAGCAGGCCCATCAGGACCGGGACGTTCTGCTCGATCGGCGCAGTGCGGAAGTGCTCGTCCATCGTGTGGAAGCCACCGAGGAACTCGCGGAATCCGTCCGGTCCGATCGCGATCGCGAGAGAGAGGCCGATGGCGGAGTCGACGGAGGAGCGGCCACCGACCCAGTCCCAGAACCCGAAGGCGTTGGCGGGGTCGATCCCGAAGTCGGCGACCTTGTCGAGCGCTGTCGAGACCGCGACGAAGTGGCGCGCCACGGCATCGCGGTCCGCACCTGCCTCGATGACTCCGGCGTCCCGGAAGGCGTCGAGGAGCCAGCTGCGGCACAGCCGGGCGTTGGTGAGGGTCTCGAGCGTGCCGAAGGTCTTGCTGGAGACGATGAACAGGGTCGTGGCGGGATCGAGACCGCTGAGCTTCTCCGCGGCGTCCGTGGGGTCGAGGTTGCTGATGAAGCGACACTCGAGGCCCTCCCTCACGAACGGCTTCAACGCCTCGTAGGCCATGACCGGGCCGAGGTCGGAGCCGCCGATCCCGATGTTGACCACCGTCGTGATCGCAGCGCCGGTGACACCGCGCCAGCGACCTTCGCGCACGTCGTCGGCGAACGCGAGGAAGCGCGTCAGGACCTCCTGGACCTCGGGTACGACGTCCGTGCCGTCGAGCTCGAGCCGGGATCCGGGCGGCAGCCGCAGGGCCGTGTGCAGCACGGCGCGGTCCTCGGTGACGTTGATCCGTCGCGCAGCGAACATGTCGTCGCGATGACGCTCCAGCCCGACCTGCTCCGCCAGCGCGAGGAGCGCGGCGAGCACGTCGGCGTCGACCAGGTTGCGGGAGAGGTCGACGTGGAGGTCACCTGCCGTGCGGGTCAGGTCGGTAGCGCGCTCGGGATCCGCGGCGAACCATCCCCTCAGGTCGGGGGTGAAGCCGTCGGCCAGTGCGCGGAGGTCCGCCCAGGCTGCCGTCGTGATCGGGTCGACCGGGGCGTCCACCACCCGGATCAGTCCCCGGTGCGGTCCGTGACCGCCGCCATCTGTGCCTCGACCGTGGCGACCAGCTCGGTCCACGACGCCTTGAACTTGTCCACGCCCTCGGACTCGAGCGCAAGGAAGACATCGTCCAGATCGACGCCCACCGCTTCCAGCCGGTCGAAGACGGCTCGTGCCGCCTCGCCCTGTCCGGAGACCTTGTCGCCCTCGACCTCGCCGTGGTCGGCGAAGGCCTGCAGCGTCTTCTCCGGCATCGTGTTCACCGTGTCCGCGACGACGAGGTCGGTGACATAGAGGGTGTCCGGGTAGTCCGGGTTCTTGACGCCGGTCGACGCCCACAACGGCCGCTGCGCGTTGGCCCCGGCCTCGGCCAGGCGGGCCCAGCGCTCGGTGCGGTGCACCGACTCGAAGGCGGCGTAGGCCAGTCGGGCGTTGGCGACGGCAGCCTGGCCGCGCAGGGCAAGGGCCTCGTCGGTGCCGATCTTCTCCAGCCGCCCGTCGATCTCGCTGTCGACGCGGGAGACGAAGAAGGACGCGACCGAGCGGATGGTCGACAGGTCGATACCGGCCTTCTGGGCCTGCTCGAGGCCGGCGAGGTAGGCGTCCATGACGGCCTCGTAGCGCTCGGTGGAGAAGATCAACGTCACGTTGACGCTGATGCCGGCGCCGACGACGGAGGTGATCGCCGGCAGGCCCTCGAGCGTCGCGGGGATCTTGATCAACGCGTTGGGACGGTCGACGGCGGCCCACAGCGCCTTCGCGGACGCGATGGTCGCCTCGGTGTCGTTGGCGAGCGTCGGCTCGACCTCGATCGAGACGCGTCCGTCGTCAGCCGTGGACGCGGCCACCGGGGCCAGCACGTCGCAGGCGGCGCGGACGTCGTCCGTCGTGAGGGCGAAGATCACCTCGTCCACGCCCTTGCCGTCGCTGACGAGGCCGCGGACCTGGGCGTCGTACCGCTCGCCGTCGGAGATCGCTCCGGCGAAGATCGTCGGGTTCGTCGTGACGCCGACGACAGATCGCGTCGCCACGAGATCGGCGAGGTTGCCGGTCTCGAGCCGCTCCCGCGACAGGTCGTCGAGCCAGATGGAGACGCCCGCGTCTGCGAGCGCCTTCAGTCGGTCGGTCATGGATCCTCCTCGTGGGATGGGTGCCCGAAGGGGTGTCGGTCAGACGCTCGCGGCGGCGATGCTCTCCTTGGCGGCGGTGACCACGGCCTCGGGTGTGAAGCCGAACTCTCGGAACAGGGTCCCAGCGTCTGCGCTGGCCCCGTAGTGGTCGATGCTGATGATGCGGCCTGCGTCGCCGACGTAGTCACGCCAGCCCAGCTTCACGCCGGCCTCGATCGACACTCGCGCCTTGACGGTCGGCGGGATGACCGCGTCGCGGTAGGCCTGGGTCTGCGCGTCGAACCACTCGAGGCAGGGGAGCGAGACGACCCGTGCCTGCACGCCCTCGGCCGCCAGCTGCTCGCGGGCCGTGACGGCGTGCTGCACCTCGGAGCCGGTCGCGAGCAGGACGACGTCCGGCTGCCCGCCCTCGGCGTCGAGGAGGACGTAGCCGCCCTTGGCCACGTCGTCGGTGGTGGCGAAACCCTCGGTGCCCCGGGGGAAGGTCGGCACGTTCTGGCGGCTCAGGATCAGGCCGGCCGGCCGGTCGCTGTTGCGCAGCACCTGGAGCCAGGCAGCGGCGGTCTCGTTGGCGTCCGCGGGACGCACGACGTCCAGACCGGGGATCGCGCGCAGGGCGGCGACGTGCTCGATCGGCTGGTGGGTGGGACCGTCCTCGCCCAGGCCGATGGAGTCGTGGGTCCAGACGTGGACGACCGGCGCGCCCATCAGTGCGCCGACGCGCACGGCGCCGCGCATGTAGTCGGAGAACGTGAGGAAGGTGCCGCCGAACACGCGGGTGCCGCCATGGACGGCGATGCCGTTCATGATCGCGCCCATGCCGTGCTCGCGGATGCCGAAGTGGAGCACACGGCCCTGGTAGGGGTCGCCCTGCCACTCCTCGACGGAGCGGTCCGTCGGCAGGAAGGACGGCGCGTCCTTGATGGTCGTGTTGTTGGACCCGGCGAGGTCGGCGGAGCCGCCCCACAGCTCGGGCATGACGGGGGCGATCGCGTTGATGACCTTGCCGGAGGCGGCGCGGGTGGCCACGCCCTTGGCGTCGGCCTCGAACACCGGGAGTGCGTCCTCGATGCCGTCGGGCAGGCGGCGGTCCTTGATGCGGTGGAGCAGGGCAGCAGCCTCCGGATTGGCGCTCGCCCAGACGTCGCGGGCGGTGTTCCACTCCGCCTCCCACGCCTTGCCCCGCTCGATGAGGCCGCGGGTGTGCGCGAGCACGTCGGCCGGGACCTCGAAGGTCTGCGCGGGGTCGAAGCCGAGCACCTCCTTGGTCACCGCGACCTCCTCCGCGCCGAGCGCGGAGCCGTGGGCGGCCTCGGTGTTCTGCGCGTTGGGAGCGGGCCACGCGATGACGGTCTTGAGCACGATCAGCGACGGTCGGTCGGTGACCTCGTCGGCGTCCTTCAGCGCTGCGTGGAGGGCGGGGACGTCCTCGACGTAGTTCGCGAGGTCGTTGTGGTCGGTGCCGGTCCAGTCGACGGTCTGCACGTGCCAGCCGTAGGCCTCGTAGCGCTGCGCGACGTCCTCGTTGAAGGCGATGTGGGTGTCACCCTCGATGGAGATCCGGTTGGCGTCGTAGATGACGGTCAGGTTGCCGAGCTCCTGGGTGCCGGCGATGGACGACGCCTCGCTGCTGACGCCCTCCTCGAGGTCGCCGTCGGAGGCCAGGACGTAGACGTGGTGGTCGAACAGCGACGGTCCGTCGCCGGCCTCGGGGTCGAGCAGGCCCTTCTCTCGTCGGGCAGCCATCGCCATGCCGACTGCGTTGGCCACTCCCTGGCCGAGCGGACCGGTGGTCACCTCGACGCCGGCGGTGTGACCGAACTCCGGGTGACCGGGGGTCTTGCTGCCCCAGGTCCTCAGGGCCTTCAGGTCGTCGAGCTCGAGACCGAAGCCGCCCAGGTAGAGCTGGGTGTAGAGGGTGATCGAGGAGTGCCCGCACGAGAGCACGAACCGGTCGCGGGCCATCCACGCCGGGTCGGCCGGGTTGTGGCGCATCACCTTCTGGAAGAGGAGGTAGGCGGCTGGGGCGAGGCTCATGGCGGTGCCCGGGTGGCCGTTGCCCACCTTCTGCACGGCGTCCATGGCCAGCACCCGGGCGGTGTCGACCGCCTTGTCGTCGAGGTCGGTCCACTCCAGCTCCGGGATCATGTGTCCGAGCCTACTGAGTGACCGCGGGGATGCCGACATCGCCTCGGTGCCTCCCAAACGGGTCGCTGGGGCTACACTCGGACCGCTCTGATCCCCGTCCCACGAGGAAGTACGTCGTGACCTACGTCGACCCGACCAGCCGCGATCTGCTGGCTGACGACGGAGGACGACGGGACGCCGAGCAGGCTTCGTGGCGCGACGTCGTGATGGCCTACGTCGGCCTCACCAAGCCGCGCGTGATCGAGCTCCTGCTGCTGACCACGGTGCCCGTGATGTTCTTCGCCGCGGGCGGCGTGCCGCCGCTGCGTCTCGTGGTCGCGACAGTCATCGGCGGGACCCTGTCGGCCGGATCGGCCTCGGTGTTCAACTGCGTCTACGACCGCGACATCGACGAGCAGATGCGACGCACCCGTCGTCGCGCGCTTCCCCGTCACATCGTGACCCCTCGGGCGGCGCTGGTGTTCGGCGTCGTGCTCGCCGTGCTGTCGACCGCGATCCTCGCCTGGCAGGTGAACTGGCTCTCTGCGGGCCTGTCGCTCGGTGCCAACGCGTTCTACGTGTTCGTCTACACGATGCTGCTGAAGCGCCGTACGACGCAGAACATCGTGTGGGGCGGGATCGCCGGCTGTTTCCCGGCCCTGATCGGCTGGACGGCCGTCAAGGACGAGTTGTCGTGGGTGCCGATCGTGCTCTTCCTCGTGGTGTTCTTCTGGACGCCGCCGCACACGTGGGCGCTGGCGCTGCGCTACCGCGAGGACTACGCCCAGGTCGACGTGCCGATGCTGCCGGTGGTGAAGCCGGCGCGCTCGGTCGCGTTCCAGATCGTCGTCTACAGCTGGGTGATGGTCGCGACCTCACTCGTGCTGTGGCCGGTCGCCGGGACGGGCCTCGTCTACCCGATCGTCGCGGTGGCGCTCGGCGCAGTCTTCCTCGTCCAGGCCCACGCACTGCACCGCCGGGCGAGGAGCACCGAGGAGCTGAGCCTGCTCCAGCCGATGCGGCTGTTCCACTCCTCGAACCTCTACCTGTCGCTGCTGTTCCTCGCGGTCGCGATCGACCCGCTGTTGCGCTGACGACCGGGTGCTAGCCCCGCGGCCGCGCGGCCAGCAGGGTCCAGGTGAGGGCGGCGGAGAAGATCCCGGCGCCGAGCATGTGCAGGCCGACGAGGATCTCGGGCAGGTCGGTGAAGTACTGCCAGAATCCGATCACGCCCTGGCCGACCTCGACCAGGAGCAGCAGCCGGGCGGCACGGAAAAGGACCGTGGCTCCGGCCCGGTGCGACCACCACAGCACCAGCAGGGTCAGCGCGAGGAGCACGTAGACGGCCCAGGCGTGCACGTGGGACATCACCTGCGGGTCCAGTCCGGTGCGCTTGGACTCCAGGTCACCGGAGTGCGGGCCGGAGCCGGTGACGACCGTGCCGAGATAGAGCACCACCCAGCCGACGGCGAAGGCCGCAGCCACGGCGCGCCGCAGCGGACCGACGACTTCCGGGCGGTCGGGGCCACGGAGGTGGTCGAGCAGCAGCACGCAGATGCCGACGATGGCCATCGACAGCAGCAGGTGGAGCGCCACGATCCAGGGGTTGAGGTCGGTCAGGACCGTGACGCCGCCGAGCAGCGCCTGGGCGGGGATGCCCAGCGCGATGATCGTCGTCAGCGGCACGGCGCGCGGGTGCTCCGCAGACCGGCCGCGCGCCGCGAGCCAGCACGCGACGGCGATCGCGACGAGGACATAGGTCAGCATGCGGTTGCCGAACTCGATGGCGCCGTGCAGACCGAGCTCACCGTGTGGCAGGTAGGACTCGTCGGTGCACTGCGGCCAGGTGGGGCAGCCGAGGCCGGAACCGGTCAGCCGAACGGCACCACCCGTGACGACGATGCCGATGTTGGCGAGGAGGTTGGCCCAGGCGAGCGGCACCAGCCGGGGCCCCAGACCGGTCTCGGCGCGGGTCAGCAGGGACGACACATTCACTCCCACTTGAAGGTTCGGGCGGTCAGGGCCGTGCCCAGCGCCGCCCAGAGGACGAGGACGACGAGATGTCCGGCGTCGATGGTGCCGTCGCAGGCCGACCTCATCGCCTCGCCGAGGGCGCCGGAGGGCAGCCAGGTGACCCACGACTCGAGGCCGCCGTATGCCTCCGCCGGGAGTACGACGGCACCGCCGCCGAGCAGCAGCAGATAGACCAGGTTGGCGGCGGCGAGCGTGGCCTCCGCGCGCAGCGTGCCGGCCAGCAGCATGCCGAGCGAGGCGAAGGCCGCGGTGCCGCAGAGGGCGGCGAGCAGTACGCCCAGGTGGCCGACGATCCCGTCGGGTCCGTCCCAGCCGAGCGCGACGCCGACGCCGCCGATGACGACGAACTGGAGCACCTGGACCGCCAGGAGTGCGAGCACCTTGCCGCCGAGCAGGGTCATCCGGGAGAGGGGAGCCGTGCCGAGCCGCTTGAGGATGCCGTAGCGGCGCTCGAACCCGGTCGCGATGGCGAGCGAGGTGAAGGCGGTGGACAGGGCGGCGAGGGCGAGCACGCCGGGCGTGAACACGTCCACCGGTCGCCCGTCGAGGTCGAGGCCCACGCGTTCGGCGCCCTGGACGGCGCCGACGAGCACCATCACGGGGATCACGAGGGCGAGGAGCAGCTGCTCGCCGTTGCGCAGCATCAGGCGCGCCTCCATCCCGGCCTGCGTGAGCAGCTGCTGGGCCACGGGCGCCGCGCCCGGGCGCGGCGCGAACGTGGCCCTTGCCGGGGTGGTCATCGGACGTCCTCGCGAGCAGTCAGCTCGAGGAAGACGTCCTCGAGGTTGCGTTGTCCCAGGGAGAGCGACTCGGGCAGGACGTCGTGGTCGGCACACCACGCAGCGACCCGCGCCAGGGTGGAGCTGTCGGCCGGGCCGGAGACCTGGAGGCTCAGCTCGTCGAGCACGGTGAGCTCGGTGCCGTCGCCGAGGCTGCGGGCGAGCGCCTCGGGGGCGCCGGGCGGGAACGGCTGCGTGACGACCAGCCGGACGGTGGCGACCGTGCCGCCGCGGGTCAGCTCGAGCGGGGAGCCGGAGGCGACGAGGCGTCCGTGATCGAGGATGTGCACCTTGTCGGCGAGCCGCTCCGCCTCCTCGAGGTAGTGCGTCGTGAGGACGACGGTGACGCCGTCTGCGCGCAGCTCCTCGAGCAGCTCCCAGACCGCGCGGCGGATCTGGGGGTCCAGGCCGGCGGTGGGCTCGTCGACGAAGACCAGCTCCGGGCGTCCGACGAGTGCGAGCGCGAGGCCGAGGCGTTGCTGCTGACCGCCGGAGAGTCGGCGATAGGGAGTGCGTCCGCACTCGTCCAGGGCGAGTCGCTCGATCAGGACGGCGGGTTCGAGCGGGTGGGCGTGCAGGCGGGCGAAGTGGCGCAGCATCTCCTCGGCCCGCGCTCCGCTCCACGCGCCGCCGGACTGCAGCATCACGCCGATCCGGGGGAGCAGCGCGGCCCGGTCGCGGACCGGGTCCAGGCCGAGGACCCGGACCTTGCCCGCCTGGGCGCGCCGGTAGCCCTCGCAGGTCTCCAGGGTGGTGGTCTTGCCAGCACCGTTGGGGCCGAGCACGGCCGTGATGGTGTGGGCCTCGACCTCGAAGGAAAGTGAGTCCACGGCGGTGCGGTCGCCGTACCGCATCACCAGGCCGTCGACGAGGACGGCGGGACCTGCGGGCACGCCCGGAGTCTAGGCGGCGAGTGACGTCGCGCCCGCATCGGGTGCGACGGCGTGGAACGCCGCCGGGACCTCTACGCTGAGGCCCGTGACTGAGTGGTCCTACGGCGTGGTCATCGCCCTGTGCGGCGTCGCCGCCGTGGTGCTCGCCATCGACCTCGCCCGGGACCGAGCCGCCCAGGACAGCCACTTCATCGCCATGGGCGTGATCGAGGTCGCCCTCGTCGCGCAGCTGGTCGGCGGCGCGGTTGCGCTGGGACGGACCGACCGTGAGGTCGAGGGAGTGGTGTTCGTCAGCTACCTCGTGACCCTGGTCCTCGTGCCCATCGTCGGCGCCTTCTTCTCGCTGGCCGAGCGGTCACGGGTCGGGACATCGATCCTGCTGCTCGCCGTCGCGACGGTCGCCGGGCTCGAGCTCAGGGTCTGGGACATCTGGGGAGCGACCGGTGGCTGAGCCGGCCCAGGTGCTCGCCGAGGGCTGGGGGCGGGCGCTGGTCTTCGTCTACGGCGTCTTCGCGGTCGCCGCGACGGGCCGATCACTGGTGCAGCTGGGCATGGAGCCGGAGCGCGCTCCGCTGGCCTACTCGCTCTCGCTGGTCGCGGCCGTGCTCTACCTCCTCGCCACCACCTGCCTGCTGCTCGGCGGGCGCTGGGGGTGGCGGGTCGCCGGCATCGCGGTCACCGTGGAGCTGCTCGGCGTGCTCTCCGTCGGAGTCCTGAGCTACCTGGCCACCGACCTGTTCCCGGACAAGACCGTGTGGTCGCACTTCGGCCAGGGCTACGCCTTCCTTCCCCTGGTCCTGCCCTTTGCCGGACTGGCCTGGTTGCGGCACACGCGACCGATGTGACGCGGGTCTCTTAGGCGCGCCTCAGTAAGCCTGTCCTTGCTTGAAGGCCCGGAATCAATAACGGCACACTGGCGTTGTGGAAATCGTGCGGACACCCGACGAAGGAGATCAGCCGACGCGCCAGCGCGTCGCCCGGTCGATCCTCGTCAACGGTCCGTCCACGGCCGCGGCCCTCGCCGAGCGGCTCCAGTTGACGCCTGCCGCCGTCCGCCGCCACCTCGACCAGCTGCTGGCGGAGGGAGCGGTCGACGCGCGTGACCCCCGACCGGTCGGGGCGCGCGGGCGCGGGCGCCCGGCGAAGGAGTTCGCGCTGACCGAGCGCGGTCGCGACTCCTTCGACCAGCAGTACGACGACCTGGCGACCGAGGCGCTGCGCTTCCTCGCCGAGACCGCAGGTCCCGACGCGGTCAAGGCCTTCGCCGAGCGACGGGCCTCGTTCATCGAGGCGCGCTTCCCGGAGGTCCAGGCAGGCCACCCGGAGGCCTCCCCGGCACAGGTGCTCGCGATGGTCTTCTCCGACGAGGGCTATGCCGCCACCGTCCGCGAGCTTGCCCCGATCAATGGACACAGCGTGGGGGAGCAGCTGTGCCAGCAGCACTGCCCGGTCTCCCACGTCGCCCACGAGTTCCCGCAGCTGTGCGAGGCCGAGACCGAGGCGATCAGCCGCGTCCTCGGCACGCACGTCCAGCGACTGGCCACCATCGCCCATGGCGACGGGGTGTGCACGACCTGCATCCCCGACGCAGGAATCAACAAGAAGGAGCAGGTCTCATGACCTCCATCGAGGAGCTGAACCCCGAGCTGAAGGGCATCGGCCGCTACGACTTCGGCTGGGCCGACAAGAACGACGTCGGCGCCAACGCCAAGCGCGGTCTCAACGAGGACGTCGTCCGCGACATCTCCTCGAAGAAGGACGAGCCCGGCTGGATGCTCGACCTGCGCCTGAAGGGCCTGAAGCTCTTCGACCGCAAGCCCATGCCCACCTGGGGATCGGACCTGTCGGCGATCGACTTCGACAACATCAAGTACTTCGTGCGCTCCTCCGAGAAGCAGGCCCAGAGCTGGGAGGACCTGCCCGAGGACATCAAGAACACCTACGACAAGCTCGGCATCCCGGAGGCGGAGAAGCAGCGCCTCGTCGCCGGCGTCGCCGCGCAGTACGAGTCCGAGGTCGTCTACCACTCGATCCGCGAGGACCTCGAGGCGCAGGGCGTGCTCTTCCTCGACACCGACACCGCTCTCAAGGAGCAGCCGGAGCTCTTCAAGGAGTACTTCGGCACGGTCATCCCGGTCGGTGACAACAAATTCTCCGCGCTGAACACGGCCGTGTGGTCGGGTGGCTCGTTCATTTACGTGCCGAAGGGTGTCCACGTCGACATCCCGCTGCAGGCCTACTTCCGGATCAACACCGAGAACATGGGCCAGTTCGAGCGGACGCTGATCATCGTCGACGAGGACGCCTACGTGCACTACGTCGAGGGCTGCACCGCGCCGATCTACTCCTCCGACTCGCTGCACTCCGCGGTCGTCGAGATCATCGTCAAGAAGGGCGGCCGCTGCCGCTACACGACCATCCAGAACTGGTCCAACAACGTCTACAACCTCGTCACGAAGCGCGCGGTCTGCGAGGCCGGCGCGACGATGGAGTGGGTCGACGGCAACATCGGCTCCAAGGTGACGATGAAGTACCCCGCCGTCTACCTCATGGGCGAGCACGCCAAGGGCGAGACGCTGTCGATCGCGTTCGCCGGCGAGGGTCAGCACCAGGACGCCGGCGCCAAGATGGTGCACGCGGCCCCGCACACCTCGAGCTCGATCCTGAGCAAGTCGGTCGCACGCGGTGGTGGCCGGACGTCGTACCGCGGTCTGATCCAGGTCAACGAGGGTGCCCACGGCTCGAAGTCCAACGTGCTCTGCGACGCGCTGCTCGTCGACCAGATCAGCCGTTCCGACACCTACCCCTACGTCGACATCCGCGAGGACGACGTGTCGATGGGCCACGAGGCGTCCGTCTCGAAGGTCTCCGACGACCAGCTCTTCTACCTCATGTCGCGCGGCATGGAGCAGGACGAGGCGATGGCGATGATCGTCCGCGGCTTCGTGGAGCCGATCGCCAAGGAGCTCCCGATGGAGTACGCCCTCGAGCTCAACCGCCTCATCGAGCTGCAGATGGAGGGCGCTGTCGGCTGACCGCGTCTGGCGTGTCGGCTCCGCCGCCACGCCGGCCGCGAGTAAGGCCCGATGGCACAGTCCCTGCCAACAAGTCGACTACGAAAGAGCAATGACGTGACAACGACGCTGACTGACGCGCTCGAGGTGGAGCGTGTGGAGTCACACCTCAACCCGCCCGCGTCCTACGACCTGGCCGACCACCCCGTGCCCACCGGGCGCGAGGAGGTCTGGCGGTTCACCCCGCTCAAGCGGCTGCGCGGTCTCCTCGACGGCGAGGCGTCCGACACCCGCCTGAAGTGGGATACCACGCTCCCTGCCGGCGTCACGCTGACCGAGATCAGCGGTGAGCAGGCCGTGGAGCTCGGAGAGCTGGCACCCAACGAGCGCCCCGCCGCACTGGCTGCCGCCAACGCCGGTGGCGCCCTGCTGCTGGACGTCCCGGCCGACGCCGTGGTCGCCGAGCCGGTCGTCATCCGGCTCACCGGCAGCTCGGTCGACGACCTGGTGTGGAGCCGGCTGGTCTATCGGGTAGGCGCGCACGCCGAGGTGACGATCGTCCTGGTGCACAGCGGCTCCGCGCGCTACTCCGCGATCTCGTCGTTCCTGATTGGGGACGGTGCCCAGGTCAACGTGCTGAGCCTGCAGGACTGGGACGACGACGCGGTTCACCTCGGCCGCGACGCGATCCGGGTCGGCCGCGACGCCTACGTCAAGCACACCTCGATCTCGTTCGGCGGCGACCTGGTCCGGATGCACGCCAACGTCGAGTACGCCGGCCCCGGCGGCGAGGCCGAGCTGCTCGGTCTCTACTTCGCCGACGAGGGCCAGCACCTCGAGCACCGGCTCTTCGCCGACCACAACGCGCCCAAGACCAAGAGCAACGTGGTCTACAAGGGTGCGCTGCAGGGCCAGGGCGCCCACACCGTGTGGATCGGCAATGTCCTGATCCGCAAGGTCGCCGAGGGCATCGAGACCTACGAGGAGAACCGCAACCTCGTCCTCACCGACGGCTGCCAGGCCGACTCGGTCCCCAACCTGGAGATCGAGACGGGTGAGATCGAGGGCGCCGGACATGCCTCGGCCACCGCGCGCTTCGACGACGAGCAGCTGTTCTACCTCCGCTCGCGCGGCGTGTCGGAGAAGGAGGCGCAGCGCCTGGTCGTGCACGGCTTCTTCAACGACCTGATCCGCAAGGTCGGCATCCCCTCGATCGAGGAGAAGCTGCTGGAGACCGTCGAGACCGAGCTCGCCAAGAACGTCCTCAAGGACCTGGCATGAGCTTCGCCCGCGCGTGCGCGCTCGCCGACGTACCGGCCGACGAGGCGCTCGGCGTCACCGTCGACCGCTACGACGTGGCGATCGCCCGGGACGGCGACGAGGTCTTCGCGTTGCAGGACCTCTGCTCGCACGCCGCCGTCGCGTTGAGCGAGGGCGAGGTCGCCAACTGCTCGATCGAGTGCTGGCTGCACGGCTCGACGTTCGACCTGCGCACCGGCAAGCCCCTGAACTTCCCGGCGACCGAGCCGGTCGCCACCTTCCCTGTCGAAGTACGTGACGGCTACGTGTACGTCGACGTCGACACCACGCTGAACGGAGTGACCCCATCATGAGCAAGCTCGAGATCGAGGACCTGCAGGTCCAGGTCCAGACCGACGACGGCCCCAAGGAGATCCTCAAGGGCGTCACGCTGACCATCAACGACGGTGAGACCCACGCGATCATGGGTCCCAACGGCTCGGGCAAGTCCACCCTGGCGTACTCCATCGCCGGCCACCCGCGCTACGAGATCACCGGCGGCTCGGTGACCCTCGACGGCGAGGACGTGCTGGAGCTGTCCGTGGACGAGCGCGCCCGCGCCGGCCTGTTCCTCGCGATGCAGTATCCCGTCGAGGTGCCCGGCGTCTCCGTCGCCAACTTCCTGCGCACCGCCAAGACCGCCATCGACGGCGAGGCGCCCAAGCTGCGCACCTGGGTCAAGGACGTCAACGCCGTGATGGAGCGGATGAACCTCGACTCGACGTTCTCGCAGCGCTCGGTCAACGAGGGTTTCTCCGGCGGCGAGAAGAAGCGCCACGAGATCGCCCAGCTCGACCTGCTCGACCCGAAGGTCGCGATCCTCGACGAGACCGACTCCGGCCTCGACATCGACGCGCTCAAGGTCGTCTCCGAGGGCGTCAACCGCTTCCGCGAGCGCGACGGCAAGGGCGTCCTGCTGATCACGCACTACACGCGGATCCTGCGCTACATCAAGCCCGACCACGTCCACGTGTTCGTCGCCGGCAAGGTCGCCGAGTCCGGCGGCCCCGAGCTCGCCGAAGAGCTCGAGGCCAACGGCTACGAGCGGTTCCTCACGGCGGCGGTCTGAGGTCTCGATACGCCCTCGCCTAGCGGCTCGGGCTACTCGACCAACGAAAGGACGAGCGATGGAGGGACTGCTTCCCGAGCTGGAGGTCATCCGCAAGGACTTCCCGATCCTCGAGCGCACGCTCGCGGGCGGGATGCCGCTGGTCTACCTCGACAGCGCCAACACCTCGCAGAAGCCGCAGGTGGTGATCGACACGATGGTCGACCACCTCGAGCGGCACAACGCGAACATCGCCCGCGCCATGCACCAGCTCGGTGCTGAGTCCACCGAGGCGTTCGAGACCGCCCGCGACAAGGTCGCGGCGTTCCTGGGCGCGCCCGAGCGCGACGAGGTGATCTTCACCAAGAACGCCTCGGAGGCGCTCAACCTGGCGGCCACCACGCTCGGACTGCGCGGAGAGCTGCAGATCGGCGAGGGGGACGAGATCCTCATCACCGAGATGGAGCACCACTCCAACATCGTGCCGTGGCAGATGCTGGCCGAGCGGACCGGCGCCCGGCTGCGCTGGTTCGGTCTGACCGACGACGGACGGCTCGACCTGTCGAACGTCGACGAGCTGGTCAACGAGCGCACCAAGGTCGTCTCGCTGACCTGGGTGTCCAACATGCTCGGCACGATCAACCCGGTCGCCGACATCGCCCGCCGTGCCCACTCGGTCGGTGCGATCGTGATGGTCGACGCCTCGCAGGCGGCTCCGCAGCTCCCGATCGACCTGGCCGCGATGCCGGTCGAGGAGCGTCCCGACCTGCTCGCCTTCACCGGTCACAAGGTCGTCGGCCCGACGGGCATCGGTGTGCTGTGGGGCGCGCGTGCGGTCCTGGAGGCGCTCCCGCCGTTCCTGGGTGGCGGCGAGATGATCGAGACGGTGCGGATGGAGGGCTCGACGTACGCCGGCATCCCTCACAAGTTCGAGGCCGGCACGCCGCCGATCGTGGAAGCTATCGGCCTCGGCGCGGCGGTCGAGTACCTCGGTCACGTGGGTCTCGACGCCGTCCACCTGCATGAGCAGACCATCACCGCCTACGCGCTGGAGGGGCTGCAGACCGTGCCCGGCCTGACCGTCCTGGGCCCGCTCGACGCGGCGTCGCGCGGCGGGGCCATCTCGTTCGAGCTGGAGGGCGTTCACCCCCACGACATCGCGCAGGTCCTGGACAGCCGCGGCGTCGCGGTCCGCGCCGGTCACCACTGCGCGAAGCCCGCGCACGCCCGGTTCGGAGTCCAGAGCTCGACCCGGATGTCGTCGTACCTCTACACGACGCCGGGCGAGATCGACGCGCTCATCGAGGCCCTCCACCACACCCGCTCCTATTTCAAGGTGGGCTGACGATGACGGCACAAGACCTGGATGCGCTCTATCAGGAGATCATCCTCGACCACTACAAGAACCCCCACGGCAAGGGACTTCGCGAGCCGCACGAGGCAGAGGTCCACCACGTCAACCCCACCTGTGGCGACGAGGTGACGCTGCGCGTGCACCTCGCCGAGGGCCGCGTCGAGGACGTGTCCTACGACTCGCTCGGCTGCTCGATCTCGCAGGCGTCGGCCTCGGTGCTGCACGACCTCCTGGTCGGTAAGTCGCTCGACGACGCGATGGCGATCCACCAGGACTTCCTGACCCTCATGCAGGGCAAGGGTCTGGTGGAGCCCGACGAGGACGTGCTCGAGGACGCCATCGCGTTCGCGGGCGTGGCGAAGTTTCCCGCACGCGTGAAGTGCGCGCTGCTGTCGTGGATGGCATGGAAGGACGCGACCGCGCAGGCGATCGCAGGAGGAGAGAACCAGTGACCCAGCACGACCACGATCACCACGGACACGACCACGACCACGGTCATGGCCACCACCACGCCGACCACAGCGACCTGCCGGAGGTCCCCGAGGCCGGCGGCCTGCTGACCCAGTCGACCAACCTCTCCTCGAACGTCGCACTCGACGACATCGAGGAGGCCATGAAGGACGTCGTCGACCCCGAGCTCGGCATCAATGTCGTCGACCTCGGACTCGTCTACGGCATGCACGTCGACGAAGGCTCGAACCTCGTCCTCGACATGACCCTGACGTCGGCCGCCTGTCCGCTGACCGACGTGATCACCGACCAGACCAACAGCGCGCTCGAGGGCCTCGTCAACGACGTCGCGATCAACTGGGTCTGGATGCCGCCGTGGGGCCCCGACAAGATCACCCCCGACGGCCGCGAGCAGCTGCGGGCCCTCGGCTTCAACGTCTGAGAGCAGTAGGGCGCGAGGAACGAGCGCCCTGCGTGGGCTCGAAGAGGTTGAGGGAGCGTCCGGCCGAGCTTGCGAGGCCGGAGCCGATCGTCTCGAAACCTGAGGCCAGGGCCGCGCTCGTCTCGAAACCTCAGATCGACTACTAGGAGCAGCGCCCCGGTGTGCGTCCGTAGCGCCAGCTGAAGCTGACGACCATGTCGCCCTCGGGGCCGCGTCCGGTCATCCGGACCCGGTAGGTGCCTCGCAGGGCCGGCGGCGCGAGGTCGAAGCGCTGCGCCGAGACCCGCACCGGCCGGATCCGGCTGGTGCAGGCGTCGCGGCGCGGATGGCTGAAGCTGGTCAGCCGAGCGCTCCAGCGCCAGCCGGGCCGGCCGAACCAGAACCGGATCTTGCCCGTCCGCTCGACGTCGGCCAGGCGGGCCCGGGACGGCTCAGCGCCGTCGACGCATCGCGATGTGCCGATCGACCCTCCGGGGGCGGGCTCGGAGGGTGCCTCCCAGCAGAAGGTCGTCGGGCGCAGCCGCACCATGCGCTCGGGCAGCAGCAACACGACCGGCGAGGGGTTGTCGGACCACGTGTAGTGGGGGTCGTAGGCCGCCGCCGCGGGTGCCGTGGCGCCCGACAGGGGAGCCGCGACGAGCGCGAGCATCAGGACGGGCAGCAACGCGCGACGCAGGAGCACTCCTCGATGGTAGGCGAAGGCAGCCTCAGGCGTACTGCTCGTCGGTGTATCTCCGCAGGTTCTTGAGGAAGCGCCGGAAGCCGAGGTTCAGCAGCGCCTTGCTGGGCGCGAGCGTGTAGCGGGCGGCGCCGGTCACCTCGAGCGCGAGGGTCCAGGTCAGGCGGCAGCCATCGGCCGTCGCGACGACGTCGTAGCGCTCGGCGAAGGCCTTGATCCGCTTCTCGGACGCCTCGTTGAAGCGAAACGCAAGCAGGCTGTGCTCCTCCCAGGCGATGAACTCCTCGGCTCCGAGCAGGCCGCCGCGCATGGTGACGGTGCGCATCGTCCCGACGCCACGCGGCTCGGGGGTGGTCCACTCGACATGGGTGATCACTGACGCCCAGCGTGGCCACGACGTCGCGTCGGCCAGCACCTCGAACAGCTGGGCGGGGGTGATCGCGAGGTCGACGCTGTTGCTGAAGCGATGGGATGCGGTGTCGATGAAGTCCAGTCCGACGTGGTCGCACGGATGCAGGGTGGTCGTCGCCATGACGGCACACTAGAACAGGTTCTCGTTCGTCGGCAGGTACGTTCATCCCCGTGCCGACCGTCCTCGTCCCGACTGCGCGGTGGCTGCGGTGGGTGGAGAATTTCGCCCGGTCGCACGGCTCCGTGGTGACGGAGACCTCGGAGGGCGTCCTCTCGGGTCGCGCCGAGGACGGCTCGACCTTCGTCGCCCGGCTCCCCTTCTCCTCGTCGTACGACGGCCTGCCCGACGACTTCGTAGCGGCAGCCGTGCCCCCGCCCGACTGGGGCGTGCTGCTGGTGCGCAAGGGCGGCTTCGCCGTGGCCCGACTCAGTGCGGACGCGATCACGGCGTCGAAGGTCGGGCAGCGGCACGTCCAGGGGCGCACGAAGGCCGGTGGCCAGTCCCAGCAGCGGTTCGCCCGGCGCCGCGCCAACCAAGCGCGCGAGGCCTACTCGGCCGCCGCCGATCACGCGGTGCGCATCCTCGGTGACAGCCCGCTGGTCGTGGTGGGAGGCGACCGGACGGCGGTCGCGGAGGTCCTCGACGACCGACGTCTCGCGGGTGTCACGAGCGTCGGACCCTGGCTGTTGGTGGGGGAACCCCGTCGGGCCGTGCTCGAGAGTGCGGTCGCGGACGCTCAGGCGGTGATCGTCGAGGTGGTCAACGCCGGTCCGGGGCGGGCAGCGCCAGGAGCAGCGTCATGAACACGCTGTGCGGGTCCGCCACGTAGGGCTCGAAGGGCTCGCACTCGACGAACCCGCGTCCGGCATAGAGCGTCCGCGCTGGGCGGAAGTAGTCCTCGGTGCCGGTCTCGAGGCTGACGCGCAGGTGTCCGCGGGCGCTGGCCTCGGCGAGCACGTGGTCGAGCAGGAGCCGCGCCGCGCCACGTCGGCGGGCCGCGGTGGCGGTGCGCATCGACTTCAGCTCGGCGTGCTCGGCGGACAGCGTCTTCAGCGCGGCGCAGCCCAGGAGGTCGTCGCCATCGCGCGCGGTCCAGAACACGATGTCGGGGGAGGTGAGGGCGTCGGGGTCGAGGGCGTGCACGCTCTCGGCCGGCGACGTGGCATACATGTCGGCGAGGTGCTCCTCGAGGAGCGTGAGCACGTCGGGCCGGCGAGGATCGTCAACCTGGATCTGCACGTCGCCCATTCTCCCGGAGGCCTGCTCGTGGCGTGGTGGCGGTCCCCTCGGCGCGACATCGGCTAGTTTGCGGACCATGCCGAGCGTGTCGCCGTGGCAGCCGGAGCCGGACTGGGTGGCCCTCCCCGGCGGCTCGGGCACGTCCACGGTCGGCGTGTGGCGCACGGCCCACGGCGGACGACCGGTGGTGGTCAAGAGGCTGGCTGCGCCGGAGCCGGGCGATCCAGCGGTGCTGTCCGACCCGGCGCAGGTCGGCTACTGGCGGAGGGAGGCCGATGTCCTGCTGACGGGCCTGACGACGGCGACCCCCGGACTGCGCGCGGCGCAGGCCTCCGTCGAGGAGGACGCGACGGGCATCACCATCACCCGTGACTGGGTCGAGGAGTCGGCGTCGAGCGGGCTCTTCCTCGCGCTCTCGCTCGGCCGGTTCGCCGGGGCCGGCCTGGGCCGCCCCCGCTTTCTGGCGACCCACTTGATGGCCGACCGGTTGAAGCGGGTCGCCCGGCGCGGTGGCTGGCCCACGCTCGCGCGCACCACGGTCGCCGACGTTGCCGACCACCTCTGGTCCCACCGCGAGTCGATGCTAGCCCGGCTGGATGCCCTGCCCCAGGTGCCCCAGCACGGCGACCCGACCGACCACAACCTGCCGGGCCGGGACGGCGACGACGTCGTCGCGATCGACTGGGGGACGCTGGGTCTCGGGCCCGCCGGGGGCGACCTCGGCTATCTGTCCCTGTCATCGCGCGAGGAGTTCGAGCCGCTGCTCGACGCCTACCTGCTCGGGCTCCCCGACGAACTGGCCGATCGGGACGAGGTCGTGCTCGGCGCCCGGATCGTGGCCGTCTACACCGCCCTCAGTCGTGCCGAGTGGGCGCTGGCTCGGGTCGCAGGCGGGGAGGGGGCACTGGCGTCGAAGTATCGTCACCCGGCCGTCGCGCCCCACCTGCGGGCGCTCCAGCGGACCTTCGGCCACATGGAGGCACTGCTTGCCCTGTGACCGGGCCCGCGCCTGGTCAGGGGACCTGGACACTCCTGGCCGCGAAGGTGTCGCAGGTGCGTCCGCGATATCCCTGGTCGAACCAGTAGCGGCGCTGGTCGGCCGACCCGTGCGTCCAGGTCTCGGGAGTGGCCTGACCCTGGGTCTGCTCCTGGATCCGGTCGTCGCCGACGGCCTCGGCCGCATCGATGGCCAGCTCGATGTCCTCGTCGGTGATGTCCTCGATCAGCACGTTGCCGTCGACATCCTCGGTCTGCTCGGCGTGGGCTGCCCACATCCCCGCGAAGCAGTCGGCCTGGCGCTCCAGCCGGACGCCCTGGCTCTGCGGACCAGTCTCCTGGCTGGTCACCAGTCCCATCGAGCCGATGAGGTTGGAGATGTGGTGACCGTATTCGTGGGCCAGGACGTAGAACTCGACGAAGCCGCCGTCGGGTCCACCGAGCTGTCGCTCGAGCACGTCGTCGAAGAACGTCGTGTCGAGATAGATCGACTCGTCGGCCGGGCAGTAGAACGGGCCGACGGCCGAGCTGGCCGATCCGCAGCCGGTGTCGACGGAGCCGGTGAAGGTGTAGAGGCTGTCGATCGGCTGGAAGCCCCGGGCCCGCCCGCCGTCGTAGCCGGACAGCTCGCCGTAGGCGCCCTGCCAGTAGCCGGTGATGGAGTTCTCGATCGCCAGCCGGGCGCAGTCCTGGCTGTCGTTGGCGTCGGCACCGGTCTCACACTCCGCATAGCGGTCGGTGAGGTTGGAGAGTCGGTTCGCGCCGCCGGAGCCGCCGCTCCCTCCGCCCCCGAGCAGGTCGAGCCCGGTGCACTGCGCGAGGACCACCAGGAGCACGATGACGACGAGACCGCCGATGCCGCCCTTGCCCACCGGGATGGGCAGCCGCACTCCGCCGCCGCCGAGGCCTCCACCGCCTCCGCCGCCACCCCTACCGGTGTCCTTGACGCGGGACCGGTCGAGCCGTGCCTTCGGGTTGAATCGCACCACAGCGCCACCCTAGGGCACCGTGCCGCGGTTTAGGGGGTGTCGTGAGCCGCGTGGGAGACTGGTGCACGTCATGATCAACGTGCACCAGCTCGAGGTCCGGGTCGGTGCCCGGCTCCTCATGGACAACGTCAGCTTCCGGGTCGGCCCGGGGGACAAGGTCGGTCTCGTCGGTCGCAACGGCGCCGGGAAGACCACCCTCACCAAGGTGCTCGCCGGCGACGTGCTGCCGGCCGCCGGCTCCGTCACCAACACCGGCGAGCTCGGCTACCTGCCGCAGGACCCCCGCGTCGGTGACCCGGACGTGATCGTGCGTGACCGGATCCTCTCCGCGCGCGGCCTCGACGACGCCGTACGACGGATGCGGGCCGCCGAGGTCGCGATGGCCTCCGACGACCCCGACGAGCGCGATAAGGCCTTCCGCAAGTTCCAGCGCGCCCAGGACGAGCTCGACGCCGGCGGTGGCTACGCCGCGGAGACCGAGGCGTTGCAGATCGCGCAGAGCCTGGGCATCCCGGACCGGCTGATGGAGCAGCCGCTGGGCACGCTGTCCGGCGGTCAGCGCCGTCGGGTGGAGCTGGCGCGGATCCTCTTCTCCAGCGCCGAGGTCCTCGTCCTCGACGAGCCGACCAACCACCTCGACGCCGACTCGATCACGTGGCTGCGGGACTGGATGAAGTCCTACAAGGGTGGCTTCATCGTGATCTCCCACGACAACGCGCTGCTCGAGCAGACCGTCAACAAGGTCTTCCACCTGGACGCCAACCGCGAGGTCATCGACATCTACAACATGGGGTGGAAGAACTACCTCACCCAGCGCGAGACCGACGAGGCCCGCCGCAAGCGTGAGCTGATGAACGCCCAGAACAAGGCGAAGACGCTCACCGACCAGGCCAACAAGATGCGCGCCAAGGCCACCAAGGCCAGCGCCGCGCAGCAGATGCTCAAGCGTGCCGAGCGCCTCATGGAGGGCGTCGAGGGCGAGCGCCAGGCCGAGAAGGTCGCGGCGATCAAGTTCCCCAGCCCGGCACCGTGCGGCAAGACGCCTCTCACGGCCCACGACCTGTCGCGCTCCTACGGCGCGCTGGAGGTCTTCACGGCGGTCGACCTCGCGATCGACAAGGGGTCGCGGGTCGTCATCCTCGGCCTCAACGGCGCGGGGAAGACCACCATGCTCCGCATCCTCGCGGGCGTCGACGAGCCGGACACCGGCGAGGTCGTGGCCGGTCACGGTTTGAAGGTCGGCTACTACGCCCAGGAGCACGAGACCCTCGACGTCGGTCGCAGCGTGCTGGAGAACATGCAGTCCGCGGCGCCCGAGCTCACCGACACCGAGGCGCGCTCGGTGCTCGGCTCCTTCCTCTTCACCGGCGACGACGTGCACAAGCCGGCCGGAGTCCTGTCCGGTGGCGAGAAGACCCGTCTCGCCCTTGCCTCACTCGTCGTCTCCGCAGCCAACGTCCTGCTGCTCGACGAGCCGACCAACAACCTCGACCCGGCCTCGCGCGAGGAGGTGCTCGGCGCGATCCGCCGCTATGAGGGCGCGATCGTGCTGGTCACCCACGACGAGGGCGCGGTGCACGCCCTCGAGCCCGACCGGGTGCTCATCCTCCCCGACGGCGTCGAGGACCTCTGGAGCCCGGACTACGCCGACCTGGTCTCGCTCGCCTGATCACTCGGTCGCGATGGCGGACAGCACGTTGAGCCTCGCAGCCCGGTGGGCGGGAATCACCGCCGCGAGGACACCCACCACCACTGCGATCACCAGGAAGACCGCCAGCTGTCCCAGTGGCACCGCCAGACTGGTCAGGTCGTCGGCGAGTGCACGCTGCAGCAGCACCCCGATGACCACGCCCAGCGCCATGCCGAGCGCAGCACCGAGGACGGCGATCGTGACCGACTCGAGCGTGATCATGCGCCGCAGCCTGCTCCGACTCATGCCCACGGCCCGGAGCAGCCCGACCTCCCGGGTCCGCTCGATGACGCTGAGTCCCAGCGTGTTCACGATGCCGATCACGGCGATGACGATGGCGAGCGCGAGCAGTCCGTAGATCATGTAGAGCAGTTGGTTGACCTGCCCGCGAATGCTCTCGGCGAACTCCTCCTTGTCATAGACGGCGACGATCGGGACGGCCTTCGCGGCCTCGTCGATCTCGTCGTAGACGCGGTCGGCATCGGCGCCGGGCGCGAGCAGGATGCTGAGGGCCGTGTCCTGCCGGACCACGCCGGCGTCGCCGAGCTGGTCCAGCGGCACGGTGACCGCACCCACGACCTCGGATCCTGCGCTGACGCCGACGATCGTGGGGGTGAGGGCGACCCCGCCCTGGAATCGCAGCTCGACCTTGTCGCCGAGGCCGACGTCGTACCTGTCGGCGAAGTCCTCGCTCACGACGGTCTGGTCCCCGGTCATCTCCTGGGTGCCGTCGATCATCTCGAGCTGGTAGACGTCGTCGAACTGGTCGTCGACGCCGGTGAGGTAGGCGGTGTCGTCACCGATCTTCGCCGTCGTGAACTGCTGGCGGCTCATCACGCCGACACCGTCGATCTGGCTGATCTCGTCGCCGATCTCGGTGGAGAACGGCAGGAAGGTCGTGCTCTGGACGAGGAGGTCGGAGGTGAACTGCTCGTCGACGAGGTCGTCGACCGACTTGTTGAGCGAGGCCGCCAGGACCCCGATGGTCGACACCAGAGCGAGGCCGATCATCAGCGCCGACGCGGTGGCTCCCGTCCGGCGAGGATCACGCAGCGCGTTCTCCCCTGCGAGCCGCCCCGTCGTGCCGAACAGGCCCGCGAAGAGGCTGCGGCAGGCGAGCAGCAGCGGCTTGCCGATCACCGAGCTGAGGACGGCGACGGTGAGGATCCAGATCACGGCGCCGATCCCGAGCCACAGCGTCTCCTTGCGGGCCACGCCATAGCCGGCCAGGACGGCGCCCATGGCGAGCAGGACGCTCCCGACGATCACCCGGCGGCGCAGACCACCGATCGCAGGTGCGGCATCGGCCCGCATCGCCGCTACCGGCGCGACCCTGCCGGCCCGCCGAGCCGGCAGCCAGGCCGCGGCCATGGTGACACCGATGCCGACCGCATAGCTGGTGATCGCGGCGTCGGCGGTGAGGTCGAGCGCACTCCCCGAGACATCGAGACCGACGACGCTGAGCAGCGCCGCGAGACCTCGGGCGAGGAGGAGGCCGAGGCCGATCGCGATCGTCGAGGCGACGACCGCCAGCACGAAGGCCTCGATCAGGACCGACCGGGACACCTGGCCGCGTGAGGCGCCGAGGGCCCGCAGCAGGGCCAGCTCGCGGCTGCGCTGGGCCACCAGGATCGTGAACGTGTTGACGATGATGAATCCACCGACGATCACCGCGATGATCGCGAAGACCGTCAGGAAGGTCTGGATGATGCCGAGGAACGACCCGATCGCGTCCTGGGACTCATCGGCGACCTGGTCGCCCGTCGCCGCCTCGAAACCGTCGGGCAGGACGGCCTGTGCGGCGTCGGCGAGCTCCTGCTGCGTGACGCCCTCGGCCGCGGTGAGGCTGACCCGGTTGAAGACGTCCTCGCCGTCGAAGAAGAGCTCCTGGGCGCCGGCGGTCGAGAAGATCAGCAGGGTCGCGCCTGCCGTGCCGCCGCCGTTGAACTCCGCCGTCCCGACCAGCCGGGCGGTCCTGTTCACGTCGCCGAACGGCGCCAGCAGCTCGACCTCGTCGCCGAGCTCGTAGCCACCGGCCTCGGCCGCCCCCTCGTCGAGCACGATCTCGTCGTTGGCCGTGGGCCACCGACCGGCGTCGAGGAACAGGATCTGCTCGCCGTCCATGTTGGGCGCGTCGTGGTAGTTGAACGACAGCGTGGGCGCGCCCGTGCCACCGACCAGGGTGCCGTCGCTGGCGAGCAGGTTGAGTCCGGCGCCGTAGATGTCACCGTCGGCGCGCTCGACCTCGGGCAGCTCGGCCAGCTCGGCGACCACGTCGGGGGTCAGCACCGCATCCGACTGGCCGGACATCCCGCCGCTGAACTCGTCGGTGTCCTGGGCGCGGACGACGCCGTCGGGCGTCGAGCCGTAGATGATCGAGTCGAAGGTGGTCGACAGTCCGTTGCTGAAAACGAGGACGCCGGCCAGGAAGGCCACGCCGATGACCACGGCCAGGCCGCTCATCAGCAACCTGACCTTGCGCGCGAGGAGGTTGCGCAGGGTGAGGCCGACCATGTCAGGCCTGCCCGTGGGCGCGGGCCTGCAGCGAGGTCATGTGCTCGAGAATCTGCTCGCGCGTGGGCGAGCGGAACTCGTCGACGATCCGGCCATCGGCGAGGAAGACCACCCGGTCGCAGTACGACGCCGCGACGGCGTCGTGGGTGACCATCACGATGGTCTGGTCGAACTCGTCCACGCTGCGGCGCAGGAAGCCGAGAACCTCCGCACCGGAGGTGCTGTCGAGGTTGCCGGTGGGCTCGTCGGCGAAAACGATCGACGGCTTGCTGACCAGGGCGCGGGCGCACGCGACGCGCTGCTGCTGGCCGCCCGACATCTCCGAGGGCTTGTGGCCCAGGCGGTCCCGCAGGCCGACCGTGTCGACCACGGTGTCGAACCAGCCCTGGTCCGGCTTCGCCCCGGCGAGACTCAGCGGCAGGAGGATGTTCTCGCGGGCGGTGAGCGTCGGGATCAGGTTGAAGGCCTGGAAGACGAAGCCGATCTCCTCGCGCCGCAGGGCGGTGAGGGCCTTGTCGCGCAGTCGGGACAGGTCGGTGTCACCGATCAGCACCTGCCCGGCGCTGGGGGTGTCCAGCGCGGCGAGGCAGTGCATCAGGGTTGACTTCCCCGACCCCGACGGCCCCATGATCGCGGTGAACTCGCCGCGCACCAGGTCGATGCTCACGCCGTCGAGGGCGCGGACCTCGGAGTCCCCCTCGCCATAGACCTTGTGCAGGTCGATCGCGCGGGCAGCAGCGCCGGAGTCAGCTCCGGAGTCAGCGCCGAGATCAGCGGGGGAGTGAGGAGGCAGGGGGGACCGGGCGGAGTGGGGGGCGTCCGTCATGGGCCCAGCCTGCCAAAGCCCCGCGCGCGCCGCATCGGGATTGGCCCCGACGCGCCCCTGACATCCGTAGGGTGTGCCGCATGGCCGCAGCGGCACGCTACGTGGGAGCGATCGACCAGGGCACGACCAGCACGCGCTTCATGGTGTTCGACCATGCCGGGGCGGAGATCGCCCGCCACCAGCTGGAGCACGAGCAGATCCTGCCGAGGGCCGGCTGGGTCGAGCACAATCCGCTGGAGATCTGGGAGCGGACGTCCGTCGTCGTGCAGACCGCGCTGGGCAAGGCGGGCCTGACAGCAGTAGACCTCGCCGCCGTCGGCATCACCAATCAGCGGGAGACGACGATCGTCTGGGACCGACGCACCGGTCGGCCGCTCACGAACGCCATCGTCTGGCAGGACACGAGGACCGACGCCATCGCCGCGGCGCTCGACCGCGACGGGCGTGGCGACACGATCCGCCACCGCGCCGGGCTGCCGCCGGCGACGTACTTCTCCGGCGGCAAGCTGCAGTGGATCCTCGAGAACGTGTCCGGTGCGCGGGAGGCGGCGGAGCGCGGCGACGCCCTCTTCGGGACGCCCGACACCTGGGTGCTGTGGAATCTCACCGGTGGTGTCGACGGCGGCGTGCACGTCACGGATGTCACCAACGCGAGCCGCACGATGCTGATGGATCTCGAGACGCTCCAGTGGGACGACGAGCTGCTCGGCTTCTTCGGCATCCCGCGGGCGATGCTCCCCGAGATCCGGGAGTCCTCGGCGACCACGCCGTTCGGTGTCACGCGCGTCCATGGCCCGTTCGCGGGCGAGGTGCCGATCACCGGCATCCTCGGTGACCAGCAGGCCGCCACGGTCGGGCAGGTCTGCTTCGCGCCCGGCGAGGCCAAGAACACCTACGGCACCGGCAACTTCATGCTGCTCAACACCGGCACGGAGATCGTCCGGTCCCGCTCGGGGCTGCTCACCACGCCGGCCTACCAACTGGGGGACGAGCCCTGCGTCTATGCGCTCGAGGGATCGATCGCGGTGACCGGCTCCGCGGTCCAGTGGCTGCGCGACCAGCTGGGCATCATCAGCGGCGCGGCCGAGTCCGAGTCACTCGCCCGCCAGGTGCCCGACAACGGCGGCGTCTACTTCGTGCCGGCCTTCTCGGGCCTCTTCGCGCCGCACTGGCGCTCCGATGCCCGCGGCGCGATCGTCGGGCTGTCGCGCTTCAACACCAACGCCCACGTGGCCCGCGCGACGCTCGAGGCGATCTGCTACCAGTCCCGCGACGTCGTCGAGGCGATGTGTGCCGACTCCGGCGTCGAGCTGGAGGTACTCAAGGTCGACGGTGGCGTCACGCTCAACAGCCTGTGCATGCAGATCCAGGCCGACGTCCTCGGCGTCCCGGTCAGCCGGCCGGTAGTTCCCGAGACCACCGCGCTCGGCGCGGCCTATGCCGCAGGTCTCTCCGTGGGCTACTGGTCATCGACCGACGAGCTGCGCCAGCATTGGCGTGAGGACGTCCGCTGGGAGCCCCAGTGGGACGAGGAACGGCGTACGAAGGGGTACGCCCAGTGGCAGAAGGCCGTGCAACGGACCCTGGACTGGGTGGAGGTACCCCACTGATGAAACCCGCAGCGCTCTCGCCCCGTGCCCGGACCGCGGCGCTCAGGCGGATGGCCACCCAGCATCTCGACGTCCTGGTGATCGGCGGTGGCGTCGTCGGCAGCGGTGCGGCGCTCGACGCTGCCACCCGCGGCCTGGCCGTCGGTCTGGTCGAGGCCCGCGACTTCGCCTCCGGTACGTCGAGCCGCAGCAGCAAGCTCATCCACGGCGGCCTGCGCTACCTGGAGATGCTGGACTTCCGTCTCGTCGCGGAGGCGCTGAAGGAACGCGGCCTGCTGATGCAGCGCCTGGCCCCGCACCTGGTCCGGCCGGTGCCCTTCCTCTACCCGCTCACCGGCCGAGGCTGGGAGCGTTGGTACGCCGGGTCCGGTGTCGCGCTCTATGACGCCATGTCGAAGGCCAGCGGCTATGGCGACCACATGCCGGTGCACCGGCACCTGAGTCGGCGCGGTGCCCGTAAGGCGTTCCCGTCACTGCGCAAGGACGCCCTGGTCGGCGCGATCCGCTACTACGACGCCCAGGTCGACGATGCGCGGCACACGATGTTCCTGGCCCGCACCGCCGCGACCTACGGTGCCGCGGTCGCCTCGCGGACCCGCGTGCTGGGCCTGATCAAGGAGAGCGAGCGCGTCGTCGGTGCCCACGTGATCGACCTCGAGACCGGGCGCCGCTTCGACATCCGGGCCTCCCAGGTCATCAACGCCACGGGTGTCTGGACCGACGAGACCCAGGCGATGGCGCGCGAGCGCGGGCAGTTCAAGGTCCGAGCCAGCAAGGGGATCCACCTGGTCGTGCCACGGGACCGGATCCGGGGGGAGACCGGCCTGATCCTGCGCACCGAGAAGTCGGTGCTGTTCGTGATCCCGTGGAAGCGGCACTGGATGATCGGCGCGACCGACACCGACTGGGAGCTGTCCAAGGACCACCCGGCCGCCAGCTCGCGCGACATCGACTACCTGCTGGAGCACGTCAACCGGGTGCTCGAGGTGCCGCTCACCCGTGATGACGTCGAGGGCGTCTTCGCCGGGCTGCGGCCGCTGCTGGCCGGCGAGTCGGCGGCGACCTCGAAGCTCTCGCGCGAGCACGCCGTGGCGCACAGCGTGCCGGGCCTGGTCGTCGTCGCGGGAGGGAAGTACACCACCTACCGCGTCATGGCGGCCGACGCCGTGGACGAAGCCGTCCACGGCCTGGAGTCCGTGCTCGGCCGCAAGGTCGGCGAGTGCGTCACCGAGACGGTGCCGCTCGTCGGCGCCGACGGCTACCAGGCGCTGTGGAACCAGCGGCGCACGCTCGCCGCCCAGTCGGGCCTGGCGGTCAATCGCGTCGAGCACCTGCTGGAGCGCTACGGCTCCCTGGTCCTGGAGGTGCTCGACCTCGTGGCAGCGGAGCCCGAGCTGGGCGAGCCGCTGCCCGGAGCCGAGGACTACCTCCAGGTCGAGGCCGTCTATGCGGTCACCCACGAAGGCGCACGCCACCTGGACGACATCCTGACGCGGCGGTTGCGGGTCTCGTTCGAGACCTTCGACCGCGGCGCCGCCGCCGCAGCGCACGTCGCGGACCTGGTGCGCGGCTACCTGCACTGGGACGTCGACCAGCACCAACGCGAGCTGGAGCACTACCTGAAGCGGGTCGAGGCGGAGCGGGAGAGCCAGCGACAGCCCGACGACCACACCGCCGACGCCGCACGCAAGGGGGCGCCGGACGTCGTACCGGTCTCGAGCGTCGCCGACTCCCTGGACGCCTAGCCACCTAGGCTCGAGCCATGGACCTGGGACTCGCCGACCGTGCCTATCTGCTGAGCGGAGCGACCAGGGGACTGGGACGGGCCACGGCCGCCGCGCTGGTCGCCGACGGCGCGCGGGTCGCGATCACGGGGCGCACGCCCCCGTCGGTCGAGACAACGGCCGCGGAGCTCGGCGCGCTCGCGACACCCGAGCAGGTCCTCGGCATCGTCGCCGACAACGGCGATCCCGGCACGGCGTCGCGCGTCGTCCGCGAGGTGACCGAGCGGTGGGGACGACTGGACGGCGCACTGGTCAGCGTCGGCGGCCCACCTCCCGGAGCGGTGACGGACATGAGCGACGAGCAGTGGAGCGACGCCTTCGCCTCGGTCTTCCTCGGGACCGTGCGACTCGCCCGCGAGGTGGCGGGCGCGCTCACGTCCGGCGGCTCGTTGGCCCTCGTGCTGTCCACCAGTGTCAAGCAGCCCATCGGCGGACTGGCGATCTCCAACGGGCTGCGACCCGGCCTCGCGATGGTCGCCAAGACCCTGGCCGACGAGCTCGGTCCCCGGGGCATCCGCGTCAACGGTCTGCTGCCGGGCCGGATCGGGACCGAGCGGGTCGCCGAGCTCGACGCGTCGACCGGTGATGCCGAGTCTGCGCGGGCAGCGGCCATCGCCACGATCCCGTTGGGACGCTACGGGGACCCGGAGGAGTTCGGCCGGGTCGCGGCGTTCGTGCTGTCGCCCGCCGCGTCGTTCCTGTCCGGCGTCATGCTGCCGGTCGACGGCGGGCTGTCCCGCTCCGTCTGAGCCCTGCTCTGAACGTTGGGCCGGCGGCGCTCACCCCGCGGACCGTTGCGTCGCTCGTCCCACGCCAGGTAGCCGAAGCCGCCGAGGGCGAGAACGCCGAAGAACCACCACTGCAGACCGTAGAAGAAGTGCGGCCCCTGGCCGAGCTCCGGCAGCTCGATCGGCTCCAGCGACTCCGCGGGCTCCGGGTCCTCGGACTTCAACGCCACGAATCCGGTGAAGACCTCGCGACCGATGGCCTCCCCGATCGGACCACTGGCGATGGCACGCGTCGAGAGGTCGTGGACCTCGGTGCTGCCGCCCGTCCCGTCCGCACGGACCCAGCCGGTGATCGTGACCGTCCCGGTCGGCGGCGCTGGCAGCTCGGCGTAGCCGATCTCCGGGTCGTCCGTCGCGAACCAGCCACGGTCCACCACGACCGTCGTGCCCTCCGCCGTGACGAGCGGTACGACGACCTCGACCCCGGGCGCCGAGTCGCGCGTGCGGTAGCGGACGACCACGGTGCTCGGGGCGTCGTACTCCCCGGTGGCGGTCACGAGGCGCCACTCGTCCTCCTCGGCCACGTCCTGGCCCGGAGCGAGGACCTGCTCGACCGGCACCGGCTCGCGCTCCTCGTTGGCGACGACGACGGCGTTGCGCTCCTTGCGGTCGTCCAGACGGCCGAACTGCCACTCGCCCAGCCACCACGTGCCGTAGCCGACCGCGAGGATCGCGAGGAAGAACAGGACCCAGCGTCGGCTCAGCAGGAACCGCCAGGAGGCCAACCACGAACGCACGTGATAACGGTAGGTCCTGCGCACTCTTCCGTGGACGTCGGTCCCCACCTGCCTATGCTGGAGTCGTGCAGCCGCTCATCGACCGCCACGGACGTGTCGCGACCGACCTCAGGGTCTCGCTGACCGACCGCTGCAACCTGCGCTGCACCTACTGCATGCCCGCCGAGGGACTGGACTGGATGCCCGGGGAGGAGCAGCTCTCCGACACCGAGCTGGTCCGTCTCATCGGGATCGCCGTCAGCCGCCTCGGCGTGACCGAGATCCGCTTCACCGGCGGCGAGCCGCTGCTGCGCCGCGGGCTCGTCGACATCATCGCCCAGGTCCGCGCCCTCGACAGCTCGGTCGAGATGTCGATCACCTCCAACGCGCTCGGCCTCGCCCGCACGGCGCCCGCACTCGCGGCGGCGGGCCTCGACCGGGTCAACGTGAGCCTCGACTCCGTGCGTCCCGACACCTTCCGCACGATCACGCGACGCGACCGCCTCGACGACGTCGTCGCCGGTCTCGCGGCCGCCGACGCGGCCGGCCTCGGCCCGGTCAAGGTCAATGCGGTCCTGATGCGCGGAGTCAACGACGATCAGGCGCCCGAGCTGCTGCAGTGGTGCCTCGAGCGCGGCTACCAGCTGCGCTTCATCGAGCAGATGCCGCTCGACGCCCAGCACGGCTGGGACCGCAACGCGATGGTCACCGCCGACGAGATCCTCGCCTCGCTGGAGCAGGCCTTCGACCTGAGCCCGGCCGTCGAGCCGCGGGGGAGTGCGCCCGCCGAGCTGTTCCGGGTCGACGGTGGGCCGGGCACGGTCGGGGTGATCGCCTCGGTCACCCGCCCGTTCTGCGGCGACTGCGACCGGGTCCGCCTCACCGCCGACGGCCAGGTCCGCGACTGTCTCTTCGCCCGCACCGAGTCCGATCTGCGCGGCCCGCTGCGCGCCGGCGCCTCGGACGACGAGCTCGCCGAGCGGTGGCAGACCGCGATGCTCGGCAAGGCCCCCGGGCACGGCATCGACGACCCGACCTTCCTCCAGCCCGACCGACCGATGTCGGCCATCGGCGGCTGAGGGAGGCTGACGGCGGGTCAGGCCCGGTGCGCCACCGTGTCCTTGAGGAAGCCCCGTGCTCCCAGGAAGTGCTCGAGCGACTCGCGGTGGACATCGCAGGCCAGCCAGATCTTGCGCCGGTCGGGGGTGTGGATGCGCGGGTTGTTCCACTGCAGCTGCCACCCGGCGGGCTCCCGGCACCCCTTCGCCGAGCACTGGTCGGGCTCAGCCACGGTCGGATCCTGCACCGAGCTGGCGCTGCGCGTCGCCCCCGCCGGTCAACGGCAGCTCCGTCGACCGGCTGTCGTTGGCGTTGGCCATGACCACGGCGACGTACGGCAGGATGATCGCTCCCGCGATCAGAAAGGGCCACAGCCAGTGCAGGCCGGCCGCGCCGCTGATGGCGGCACCGATGAAGCACAGGGTCCGGATCGTCATCGCGATCACGTACTTGCGCTGACGGCGGGCCAGATCAGCGTCGGGGCTCGTGCCGGCCGTGGTGATCCGGATCGCGTCGCCGTCGCCGGAGCGGGCAGGGCGCGAGGCAGGCATGCTGCCAGCCTACGCCGCGCACGGCGACGGGCCGCGCCCGCGGTCGTTCTCGGTAGGGTGCTCCCATGTCCAATCGCACCTACCGCATCAGCGAGATCGTCGGCACCTCCCCGGACGGCATCGACCAGGCGATCCGCAACGGCGTCTCGCGCGCCGGCCAGACCCTGCGCCACCTCGACTGGTTCGAGGTCTCCCAGGTACGCGGCCAGATCAAGGACGGTCAGGTCGAGCACTTCCAGGTCACCATGAAGGTCGGCTTCCGTCTCGAGGACGACGAGTAGGTCACCTCACCTCGCCCGCGCCCGGACTGGTCTGCGCGGGGTTTGTCGGACCCCTACAACGGATCTGGGCGAACTTGGTGCTCGCCGCCGGTGAGGCGCGCGTCGCGCGGCCACTAGCGTCGTTGGCGTGAGCGAACCCCGATCCGTCCTCATCACCGGCGGCAACCGCGGCATCGGCCGCGCCATCGCCGAGGCCTTCATCGCCGCGGGCGACAACGTGGCCGTCACCACCCGCAGCGGCGGCGCCCCCGAGGGCGCGCTGGAGATCAAGGCCGACATCACGGACCCGGCCGCCGTCGACGCCGCGTTCGCCGCGGCCGAGGCCGCCCACGGGCCGGTCGAGGTCCTCGTCGCCAACGCCGGCATCACCTCCGACACGCTGTTGCTGCGCATGTCGGACGAGGACTGGTCCAGCGTCGTCGACACCAACCTCACCGGCTCGTTCCGCCTCGCGCGACGTGCGGCCAAGGGCATGCTGCGTCTCAAGCGCGGCCGCATCGTCTTCGTCGGCAGCGTGGTCGGCCTGTTGGGCTCACCCGGCCAGGTCAACTACGCCGCGTCCAAGGCCGGTCTGGTCGGGATGGCGCGGTCGCTGGCACGTGAGCTCGGATCGCGTTCGATCACGGCCAACGTCGTGGCACCCGGCTATGTCGACACCGACATGACCGCGGTGCTCACCGACGAGCAGAAGGAAGGCATCCGGAGCCAGGTCCCCCTGGGCCGGTACGCCGACCCGGCGGAGGTCGCGGGAGCAGTGCTCTGGCTCGCGAGCCCGTCGGCGTCGTACGTCACCGGCGCAGTGATCCCTGTCGACGGCGGACTCGGAATGGGGCACTGACATGACTGAAGCGACCGACACCATCAACCCGAACGGCATCCTCGCCGGCAAGACCATCCTCGTCGCGGGCGTCACGCTCGACACGTCCATCGGCTTCGCCGTGGCGAAGTTCGCGCAGCAGCAGGGCGCGACGGTCCTCATCTCCAACTTCGGCCAGGCCCTGCGGATCACCCGCCGGATCGCCAAGCGCCTCCCGGTCCTGCCGCCGGTCCTCGAGCTCGACGTGACCGATGAGGACCACCTCGCCGGTCTCGCGGAGCAGGTCCGTGAACACCTCGGCTCCGATGCGCACCTCGACGGCGTCGTGCACTCGATCGCCTACGGCAACCCCGAGACCCTGCTCGGCGGCAAGTTCCTGACCGGGCCGTGGTCGGACGTGGCGCAGGCGGTCCAGGTGTCGGCGTACTCCCTGAAGTCACTGGCGATGGCGTGCAAGCCGTTGATGTCCGAGGGCGGGAGCGTCGTCGGTCTCACCTTCGACGCCTCGGTCGCCTGGCCGGTCTACGACTGGATGGGTGTGGCCAAGGCTGCGCTCGAGTCGACATCGCGTTACCTCGCCCGCGACCTGGGCCCCGACGGCATCCGGGTCAACCTCGTCTCCGCCGGCCCTCTCAAGACGCTGGCCGCCAAGGCGATCCCGGGCTTCGAGGAGCTGGACTCGATGTGGGAGCAGAATTCGCCGCTCGGTTGGGACAACGGTGACCAGCAGCCGACGGCTCGCGCTGTGTGCGCGCTGCTGTCCGACCTGTTCCCGGCCACGACCGGCGAGATCGTGCACGTCGACGGCGGATTCCACGCGATGGGTGCCTGAGCCTCCCGGATCGCACTGCTCAGACCGGGGTCCGGGGAGCCGATGGGACGGGGAACCGTCCCGGAAGGACTCCCCGAATGGCCCTTGTCCCGCGCGTCCTCGTCTCCCTGACCGCTGTGGCGGTCACCGCCGGTCTCGTCCTCGTCCCGTCGACGACGACCGCAGCCCCAGCCATCGCGGCCGCTGCCCCCAGCGCTGGCAGTGCGCCCAGCGCCGAGTGCACCCGGGCCCAGAGCTCCCTGGCCCGAGCCCGACGGAACAAGGTCGCCGCGGACCGGGCGGTCCTCAGGGCGAAGCGGGAGCTGCGGCGGGCGCAGCGCAACGACAGGCCCGCCAAGGTCACCAGGGCCAGGAAACGGAACCTCGCGGCGGCCAATCGGCGACGCGCGGTGGCCGCGCGCAGGGTCGTGCACTGGCAGGGCGTCAAGCGGTCCGCCTGCGCCCAGCCGGCCTCGGAGCCCGAGGTCCAGATCGGCCAGCAGCTCGACCTGCTCTCGCTGCTGCTCGGCGGGGGTGCCGTGGGCACGATCTCCGCGTCCCAGCTGGCAGTCCTGCTCGACAAGGTGCTGCCCGGCATCTCCGGCCACCTCGATCCCACGCAGCTCGCCGGAGTGCTCACCGGGTTCAACGCCGGCTCCGGACTCAGCCTCGGCCAGCTCACCAGCCTGCTCGGCGGCGGCTTCGACCCGGGCGACGTCGCGGACCTGCTGACCGGCTCGGCGGACCCTGCAGCGGTGCAGGAGTTCCTGACCAACATCGTCGGGCAGCTCAGCGCGCTCGGCGGGGGCACCCTGCCGCCCGCCCCGCTCGATCCCGCCCAGCTGCTCGCGCTGACCGACCTGCTGGCCGGCATCACCGGCAACCTCGGCCCGATCCAGCTCGGGGGCCTCCTGGCGCTGCTGGCCGCCGGGACGGGCGAGTCCGGCGCGCTGGACCTGGACGAGCTCACCACCCTCCTCGACGGGCTGCTCCCGGGCCTGGCCGACCAGTTCGACCCGAGCGAGCTGACGGCGCTGCTGTCCGCCTTCGACGCCGGCGCGCCGGGCGCTGCCGAGCTCGCCGACCTCCTCGGCGGGCTGTTCTCCCCGGAGCAGCTGCTGTCCGTCCTCGCCGGCACCCCGACGGATGCCCTCTTCGGTGAGGTCATCGCCCAGGTCCTCGGCCAGTTCGCGGCTGTCGCTGGAGGAAGCCTGCCCGTCATCGGGACCCTCGACCCCTCCGTGCTGACGGACCTGCTCGACACGGTGACCGGCCTGCTCGGTGGACTGCTCGGGGGCTCCGGCGGTGGCGGCGGCGAGGGCGGCAACCCGCTCTGCCAGATCCTGCCGATCCTGTGCTGAGCGGACACCCCTACGATGCGATCGTGCAGACCACGCGCCGGCTGGTGCTCCTTCGACACGCGCAGGCCGAGTCCTTCGCCGCCTCCGACGCCGAACGGCCGCTGACGGACCGGGGACGCGCTGACGCTGCCGAGCTCGGCCGGTGGCTCGCGGCGTCCGGACTGGTCGCGGACGAGGCGTGGGTGTCGGATGCGACCAGGACCCGCCAGACGTGGGCCGAGTTGGCGGCCACCGCCTCGTGGGCCGTCGCTCCCCACTACGACGGCAGCCTCTACGTCACCGACGAGGAGGGCGTGCTGGAGATCCTCCGGGCGACCGCCGACGAGGTCACCACGACCGTCGTGGTCGGGCACAACCCCACCATTGGCATGCTCACACAGCTCCTCGACGACGGCGACGGCGCGCCGGAGGACGGTCCCGAGGGCGGCAGCTTCCCGACCGCGACCGCCGCCGTGTTCGAGATCGCGGGGGAGTGGGCCGAGCTCGGCCCGATGAGTGGGCGGTTGACCCACTTCCACGTCGCGCGCGGCTGACCAGCCGCCGGTGGATCAGGCGCTCACACCGGTGGCGCGGGCGTGACGATGCCGGCCTCGGCGTCGGCGTCGACGACCTGCTCGCGGGTGATCCCGAGCAGATACATGATCGAGTCGAGGTAGGGCACGTTGAGAGAGGTGTCCGCGGCCTCCCGCACGACCGGTCGCGCGTTGTAGGCGATGCCCAGGCCCGCTGCGTCGAGCATGTCGAGGTCGTTGGCCCCGTCACCGATGGCGATGGTTGCGGCCTCGGAGACGCCGAGGTCGGCTGCGAACTCGCGCAGCGCGCGCGCCTTGCCGGCGCGGTCCACCACGTCGCCCACGACCTCGCCGGTGAGCCGGCCGTCGACGATCTCGAGGGTGTTGGCACGCGCCCGGTGGATGCCGAGGTCGGCCGCCAGCCGATCGGTGATCTGGCTGAATCCGCCCGAGACGATCGCGAACCGGTAGCCGAGGCGGCGCAGCGTCCGCACGAGGGTCCGCGCGCCGGGATTGACCACGATGGCGTCATAGACCTGGTCGATGACCGAGGCGTCGAGACCGGCGAGCAGCTTCACACGCGCCCGCAGCGACGCCTCGAAGTCCAGCTCGCCGCGCATCGCCCGCTCGGTGATGTCGGCGACCTCGGCGCCGTAGCCGGCGTGCTCGGCGAGCATCTCGATGACCTCGCCCTGGATCAGTGTCGAGTCGACGTCCATGACGATCAACCGGACCCCGTGGCGCAACAGACTGGCCGGTTGGACGGCGACGTCGACACCGAGCGTCGCAGCGTCGCGGGCGAGCAACGTCCGCAGCCGGTCGGGGGCAGCGCCGGAGACCTTGAGCTCGATGGCCGTCACCGGATAGCGGGCCATCCGCTCGATGCGGTCGATGTTGCCGCCCAGGTCGGCGATCCGGCCGGCGATGGCGGCCATGGCCGACGCCTTGAGTGGCGCGCCGATGAGCGTCACGTGCGCCCGCTCCTGCGCCCGCGAGCGGTTGTCGCCCTGACCCTTCTCGATGTCGACGCTCATGCCGAGCTCGTGCGCCGTCGCCTCCAGAGACCGGCGCAGCTTCTTGCCGTCGCGAGGCGCGGTCACGAGCACGCCGAGGACGAGCCGGCCCCGGATCAGCATCTGCTCGACGTCGACGACGGTCACTCCGGCGCGGGCGAGGGTCTCCAGCACGGCCGAGGTGACGCCGGGACGGTCGGTGCCGGTCACCGTGATCAGCAGGGTGTCGTGGACCTCGACGGGATCGTGTGTGCTCATCGCGGCTGCAGGCTATCGCCCCTCCGGCTCCTGGCGCGGCGGTGGCCAGCCGTCGGGCGAGCACGCAGCCGTCAGCGCCTGTCGGGCGGCCTGGGCGAGGGGGTCGATGGCCGCGCGGCGTCGCTCCGCCTCGCCGACCGACACCGCGCCTCCGTCGTCGGCCAGGGCCAGGTCGGTGACGGCGAGGAGGTGCAGCGCACGGGCGGCCAGGTCGACGCACACGGCCGGCGTGCCCGGCGGCGCCGAGAGCGCGACTCCGGCACGGAGGTCGATCAGCTCGTCCGCGACCTCGGGGCGCCAGGAGGCGACGTCGAGCGCGGCGAGGGCCCGGGCCGCCTCCAGGACGGCCGATCGCAGCCCCCGGTCGGCGGCTGCGAGGTCGGGTGGCGGCCGGCGTGCAGCGGGCAGGCGATCCCACTCGACGACCGGGCCGACGGCGCGGGGGACGAGCGCGCGGTCCGCGCCGAGGAGGAGCGCCGTCTCGCCCGCCTCGATCGCCGCGCCCGTCAGCTCCGCCGGTCCACGGAGTCCGCCAGGGTCCCCGGGCACGGGAAAAGCAGCGGCCACGGCCGTCGCTCCCTGACGTCGGGCGTCCGCGAGCTCGAGCAGGATCGGGACGCCACTCCCGTCCGCGACGACCTCGACGACGAGGTGCGCGAGGTCCCTGCCGCCGTCCAGGTCGTCGAGCAGGCCGTCGAGGAAGTCATCGGGACCGATCCGCCCCTCCAGCCACGCCGTTCCCCACCAGGCGAGGCGGGCAGAGGGCCGCAAGGAAGTCACGGCGGCACCCTATGACTGGATAAGGTGGCGCGCATGTCTGCCGTGCTCGAGCTCGCCGAGGTCACCGTGCGTCGCGGACAGGCCCTCCTGCTCGATCGGGTCAGCTGGGTCGTGCGCGAGGGAGAGCGCTGGGTGCTGCTCGGAGCCAACGGCGCCGGCAAGACCACCCTGATGCAGGTCGCAGCCGCCCAGATGTTCCCCAGCTCCGGTGCCGCCGGGATCCTCGGTGAGCTCATCGGCACCGTCGACGTCTTCGAGCTCCGTCCGCGCATCGGCGTCTCCAGCGCGGCGACCGCTGAGCTGATCCCCCGCGACGAGACGGTCCGCAACGTGGTGCTGTCGGCGTCGTACGCCGTGTTCGGCCGGTGGCGCGAGCAGTACGACGACGTCGACCACCGCCGGGCGGACGAGCTGCTCCGCGAAGTCGGTGTGACCCATCTCGCCGACCGCACGTTCGGCACCCTCAGCGAGGGTGAGCGCAAGCGGGTGCAGATCGCCCGCGCGCTGATGACCGACCCCGAGCTGCTGCTGCTCGACGAGCCGGCCGCCGGCCTGGACCTCGGTGGTCGGGAGGACCTGGTCTCGACGCTCTCGGTGCTGGCCTATGACACCGCCTCGCCCGCGACCGTGCTCGTCTCGCACCACGTGGAGGAGATCCCGCCCGGGTTCACCCACGTCCTGATGATCCGCGGTGGCCGGGTCGTCGCCCAGGGCCCGCTGGCGACCACGATGACCGCCGAGGCGCTGTCGGCGACCTTCGGCATGCCGCTGGTGCTCGAGCAGCACCCCGACGGCCGCTACGCGGCGCGGCGTCGACAGCACCGCAGCTCGGTGCCCGGGTGAGCGCACTGGAGCTCCTGGCGCTCTTCGTGGCCGGGATCGGTGCGGGCACGATCAACGCCGTCGTCGGCTCGGGGACGCTGATCACCTTCCCCACGCTCCTCGCGCTGGGAGTGCCGCCGGTGACGGCCAACATGTCCAACAGCCTCGGCCTCGTCCCCGGTTCGATCGCCGGCGCGATCGGCTATCGCCAGGAGCTGGTCGGCCAGCGTCGCCGGGTGCTGCGGTTGCTCGCCTTCTCGACGACGGGTGGCGTCATCGGTGCGGTGCTGCTGCTCCTGCTGCCGCCCGGCGCGTTCGAGGCCGTCGTCCCGGTCCTGATCCTGCTCGGCATCACCCTGGTCGTCTTCCAGCCCCGGCTCTCACGAGCGGTCGCCGCCCGCGCCGAGCGTCGCGCCGCCCCGGCCGACCGGCCGGACGACGACGGCGGCCTCGGGATCGGCGCCTGGTGGGTGCCGGTCGCCGTGCTCGGCACGGGCGTCTACGGCGGCTACTTCGGAGCCGCCCAGGGTGTGTTGCTGATGGGCATCCTCGGCATCGGGATCGCCGAGGGCCTCCAGCGGCTCAACGGCATCAAGAACGTCCTGGTCGCCGTCGTCAACGCGATCGCCGGCCTCCTCTTCGTGCTGGTCGCCGAGCTGGGCGACCTCGGCCCCGACGCTGAGGTCGACTGGCAGCTGGTCGCCGTCATCGCGGTGGGCGCCGTGATCGGCGGTTTCCTCGGTGCGGCTGTCGGGCGGCGTCTGCCCCCGCTCGTGCTGCGTGGGATCATCGTCACCGTCGGACTGGTCGCGGTCGTCGTGATCCTCGCCGGCTGACCGCACCACCCGAGCTGAGGAGATCGATGTCCGACCCGTCGTGGCAGGACCAGCCCGACCCGTTCAGCAAGCGGCCGCGAGCCGAGGAGACGCCGCCGGCGCCCTCGCCGTACCCGCCCTACGGGGAGCCGACCCAGGCCTACGGTCAGCCGCAGACCCAGCCCTACGGGCAGCCGTACGGGCAGCCCTACGGCCAGCCCTACGGAGCGGGCTACCCGGTGACGCCGACCAACGGGCTGGCCATCGCATCACTGGTCGTGAGCTGCATCGGCCTGGTCACGACCTGCTTCTACGGCTTCGGCGCACTGCCCGGCATCGTGGGCGCGATCCTCGGACACGTTGCGCGCGGCCAGATCCGCCGCACCGGCGAGGCGGGCGGCGGACTGGCACTGGCCGGCGTGATCGTCGGCTGGGCGACGCTCGCGCTCGTCGTGCTGTTCTTCGCCTTCATCATCGGCGTCTTCGTCGTCGCCGACGGCTACGACACCTACTGAGAGCCCCTGAGAGCTACTGTCCGCGGTTCTTCACCACGGCGAGGAGACCCGCCGCCACCGCGCCAACGGCGACGCCGGCCAGCAGGCCCGCGGCCGGCTTCGGGACCGCACCGCCCTTGAGCTCGGCGATGCCGGAGGCCGCGTCGGCGCCGTCCACCGCGACGCCGACCAGGGTCAGGTTGCGGCGCAGGCTGCCCCGCGACGCCAGCGTCACCGCGCCGAGAGCGATCTCGCGGGCGCCGAACATGCGGCCGAAGAAGCTCAGCTGCGGGTTGCGGGCCGGGTCGAGGCCGAAGGCCTTCGCGGTCGGTCCGGGGGCGACGAGGGCGCCGATGCCGATGAGGATGCGGCCGAGTGAGAGGCCGGTCACAGGATCCATGGCCCGGAGACTAGCGGCTGGCGAGGACGTAGGCGTCCAACCACAGGAGGATCTCCCGATAGGCCCGGTGACGGGGCTCCGAGCACGACAGCACGACGTCGTGGACGGCCCCTGGCACGGCCACGAAGGTGACGTGCGGACCGACCGCCGTCGCCCAACGCCGGATCTGTCCCACGTCGAGCACGATGTCGGAGGAGAAGACGTCGTCGGTCATGCTCGCGGGCGTCGTGCTCCGGTCGGAGGCGAGGACGAGGACGGGCGCGGGGACGTCGAGTCCGGCCTGCAGGCGGGCGTGACCCCGACGGATGGCCCGCAACCAGCCGAAGCGGACCGGGAACGACTCGATCGGCTTCCAGCGCAGGTCGAACTCCCACTCGCCCTCGTGCTCGCGGTGGAGACTGCGGGCGTAGTGGCCGCTGACCTCGCGCGGGAACATCCGCATCGGCTGGCGCCGACCGACCTGGTCGAGCAGCGCGGTCGCCGCCGGAGACCGCATCCACGCCTTGCCCTGCAGGTCGAACCATGGCGAGTTCAGGATCAGGCCCGCCAGCTCCGGCGGACGGCGCGCGTGCGCCCAGAGCGAGCAGACGAGGCCGCCGGTGGAGTGGGCCGAGAGCACGACCTGGTCGTGGCCGTCGCGGCGGGTGATCCGTTCCCAGGCCGCATCCAGCTCCTCGAAGTACTCATCGAGGTCGGCCACATAGGTCGCGGACTGGTGGCTACGGATCGAGCGGCCGTACTTGCGCAGATCGAGGCCATAGGCGTCGTGGCCGCGCTCGGCCCACCAGTCGGCGTACTCGGTGTGGAAGAAGTAGTCCGAGAAGCCATGGACGTGCAGCACCGCGCGCGAGGTGGTGGCCGCGGACGGCCGGCTGATGAGGGTGGCGACGACGTCGCCCTCGAAGTCGGCGCGCAGGTCGATCGTCTCCGCCAGCCACGGCTCCCCGAGCACGTCGGTGACCAGGCCCTCCGGCGGTCCCGGCCGCTTCGCCTCGCTCATGGCGCGAGGCTACCTGCGTAGGCTGAGGCGATGCAGTCGGCCCGGGACGAGCGCACCCTCGCCTCGCTGCACGCCCGTCTGCAGGAGCGGGCCCGGATGCCGGAGCTCCCCGCCGGATGGCGCCACGAGTCGGCGGTGCTGGCCGCTCACGGTGTCGCCTACGGGGGCGACTTCATCGTGGCGGCGGTGGACGCCGACCGGCACCTGCACATGGTGCTCGTCGACGTCTGCGGCAGTGGCGAGGCGGCTGTGCCGGCTGCACTGCAGTTCGCAGGCGCCCTGCAGAGCCTCATCGGGGCGGTGCCGCCCGGCGACCTCCTGGTCGCCGCGAACGCATTCCTCCTCCGGCAGCCGTCCGACGAGAGCCTGGCGACCGCGGTGCAGGTCGAGGTCGACCTGGACACCGGCGCCTACGGCATCAGGAGCGCCGGCCACCCACCGGCGTTGAGATGGTCCGCCGCCGCGGCGGAGTGGCTCGTGGACAACGCGCGCGGCACCGCACTCGGGGTCACCTCGACGATCGACATCGTCCAGAGCACCGGTGTGCTGGCACCGGGCGAGGCGCTGATGTTCTACACCGATGGCGTGGTCGAGTCCCGCTCCGCCGACATCGACGAGGGCGTCGAGTGGCTCCGTGCCACGGCCCGCGACGCAGTGTCGACCTCCTGGTCCGGCGCCTGTCGACGCATCGTCGACCTCGTCGCCCGGGGCGACGACGACCGCGCCGTCCTGGTGCTGCAACGCGCCTGACCTGTCCCCGGGGCGCACGGAATAGGGGAGAGCGGCGTCGCGTTGACGATAGATGACATGGCAACTACATTGGACGATGTGCAGGAGACTCCCATGGGCATCCAGATCGGCATCTTCACCGTCGGTGACGTGACTCCCGACCCGACCACCGGGCGGACGCCCACCGAGCACGAGCGCATCAAGGCGACGGTCGAGATCGCGAAGAAGGCCGAGGAGGTGGGCCTCGACGTCTTCGCGACCGGCGAGCACCACAACCCACCCTTCATCGCTTCGAACCCGACGGCGACGCTCGCCTACATCGGCGCGCTCACCGAGCGGATCATCCTGTCGACCGCGACCACGCTGATCACGACGACCGACCCCGTCCTCATCGCCGAGGACTACGCCAAGCTGCAGCACCTCACCGACGGCCGCAACGACCTGATGATGGGGCGCGGCAACACCGGTCCCGTCTACCCGTGGTTCGGCAAGGACATCCGCCAGGGGATCAACCTCGCGATCGAGAACTACGCCCTGCTGCGCCGCCTGTGGAGCGAGGAGGGGGACAACGGAGTCGACTGGGAGGGCCGTTTCCGTACGCCCCTCCAGGGCTACAGCTCCACCCCGCGCCCGCTCGCCGGCGTCGCTCCCTTCGTGTGGCACGGCTCGATCCGCAGCCCGGAGATCGCGGAGCAAGCGGCCTATTACGGCGACGGCTACTTCCACAACCACATCTTCTGGCCGGCCTCGCACGCCGCGCAGATGGTCAACCTCTACCGCGAGCGCTTCGAGCACTACGGCCACGGCCGCGCCGACCAGGCCATCGTCGGCCTCGGCGGGCAGATCTTCATGCACAAGGACAGTCAGGAGGCCGTCCGGCAGTTCCGGCCCTACTTCGACAACGCCCCGGTCTACGGACACGGCCCGACGCTCGAGGAGTTCACCGAGCACACGCCACTCACCGTGGGCTCACCGCAGCAGGTCCTCGAGCGCACCCTCTCCTTCCGGGAGTACGCCGGCGACTACCAGCGCCAGCTGTTCCTGGTCGACCACGCCGGGCTCCCGCTCAAGACCGTCCTCGAGCAGCTGGACCTGCTGGGCGAGATCCTGCCGGAGCTCCGCAAGGGCTTCGCGGAGGGTCGCCCGGACCACGTCCCGGACGCTCCGACCCACGCCTCGCTGGTCGCGGCGGCGACGCCGGTGCAGGTCGACGCATGAGCACCCGTCGCGTCGTCGTCGTGTCGGCCGGCCTGTCGGTCCCGTCGTCGACGAAGCTCCTCGCCGACCAGCTCGGGACGGCCGTCGCTCGCGCCGTCGAGGCTCGCGGCGCCGAGGTCGAGGTGCGTCACATCGAGCTGCGGCCCCTTGCCCACGCCCTCGCCGACCACCTGCTCACCGGTTTCGCGACCGGTGACCTCGCGGAGGTGCTGGGCGCGGTCCGGTCGGCCGACGCGCTGGTCGTCGTGACGCCCGTGTTCTCGGCGTCGTACTCGGGTCTGTTCAAGATCTTCTTCGACGTGCTCGAGCGGGGTGCCATCGACGGGACGCCGGTGATCGTGGCAGCGACCGCCGGCACGCCGCGGCACAGCCTGGTCCTCGACCACGCCCTGCGCCCGCTCTTCTCGCACCTGCGGGCCAGCATCGTCCCCACCGGCGTCTTCGCCGCCAGCGAGGACTTCGGGGACTCGTTGCTGGAGAAGCGGATCGACCAGGCGGCCGCCGAGCTGGCGGCGCTGATCACGATCGGCTCCGGGGACCAGCCCGTCGTCGCCGCGCGCCGCAGCGTCGAGGACGAGCTCGCTGCGCCCACGCCGTTCGAGCGGCTCCTGCGAGAGGCCGGCGGCGACTCCGTGCGTTGACCGTGACAGCGCTGCTGGCACGATGGGCTCCGTCGTCAGGAGAGGCCCCCGCGAGGGCCACCAGGAGAGGAGTGCCATGCGCCGCAGCGTCTTCAGCGAGGAGCACGAGGACTACCGCAAGACCATCCGGAGCTTCCTCGAGTCCGAGGTGCTCCCGCACTACCAGGAGTGGTACGACGCCGGCCAGGTGCCGCGTGAGCTCTACACCAAGCTCGGCGACCTCGGGGTCTTCGGCATCGAGGTTCCCGAGGAACACGGCGGCGCCGGCATCCACTCGTTCAAGTTCTCGGCGATCCTGACCGAGGAGGCGACCCGCGCCGGCATTCACCTCGGCGGCTCCGGCGTGCACGTCGAGCTGTGCCTGCCCTACCTGCTCAAGCTGGGCACGGAGGAGCAGCTGAAGCGCTGGATGCCCGGCTTCGTCTCCGGCGAGGAGATGTGGGCGATCGCGATGACCGAGCCCGGCACCGGCTCCGACCTCGCCGGCATGCGCACCTCGGCGGTCCGCGACGGCGACCACTACGTGCTCAACGGTGCCAAGACCTTCATCACCGGCGGCGTGCTCGCCAACCGGGTCATCGTGTGCGCCCGCACCTCGCCGCCACTCGAGGACAACCGGCGCTTCGGCATCTCGCTGTTCTGCGTCGACACCTCCTCGGAGGGCTGGGCGGTCGGCCGCAAGCTCGACAAGATCGGGCTGCGGGTCTCCGACACCGCCGAGCTGTCGTTCACCGACGTCCGGGTGCCGGCGGAGGACCTGCTGGGCGAGGAGAACGAGGGCTTCTCCTACCTGGGCCAGAACCTGCCGCAGGAGCGCCTCGGCATCGCCTACCACGCCTACGCGCAGGCGGCCGCCGCGATCCGCTTCACGAAGGCCTATGTCGAGGACCGCAAGGTGTTCGGCACCACCGTGGCGTCCTTCCAGAACACCAAGTTCGAGCTCGCCGCCTGCCAGACCGAGGTCGACGCGGCCGAGGCCGTCTGCGACCGCGCGCTGGAGGCGCACGACGCCGGCGAGCTCTCGGCGGTCGATGCCGCCTCGGCGAAGCTCTTCTGCACCGAGGTCGCCGGTCGCGTCATCGACCGCTGCCTGCAGCTGCACGGCGGCTACGGCTACATGAACGAGTACCCCATCGCCCGGCTCTACGCCGACACCCGCGTGACCCGGATCTACGGCGGCACGTCGGAGGTCATGAAGACGATCATCGCCAAGTCGATGGGGCTCTGACGGAGTCGCTCGCGCGCGGCGGCCTCAGTGCTGGTACGTGCCGTGCAGGATGGCGCGTCCGATGCTCTTGAACGCCAGGTTGAAGGACACGACAGCCGGCGAGGCGTCGGAGTCGACCCCCAGGGTCTCCTCCTGCACGGCATGGACCACGAAGTAGTAGCGGTGCACCTGGTCGCCCTGGGGCGGAGCAGCGCCCATGAAGGCCTTCGGGCCGCCGTCGTTGCGGCACATGAAGGCGTTGCCCGGGAGGGTGGCGCCCTCGGCGCCGGCACCGACGTCGAGCGACGTCACGTCGGCGGGCAGGTCGACCAGCACCCAGTGCCAGAAGCCGCTCGGCGTCGGGGCGTCCGGGTCGAAGCACGTGACGACGTAGGACTTCGTGCCCTCCGGCGCGCCCGACCACGACAGCTGCGGCGAGGTGTCACCGGCAGCCGCGACCTGGTCGTCCTTCAGCGGCTGGCCGTCGGTGACGTCGGCGCTGGTCACGTCGAAGGACGCGACGGCCGGGAGCAGGGGATACGGGTCCGGGGTGACGGGGCGATCGAGACTCATGTCACCGAAGTTAGTCCGCGGGCTGGGCCCGTGTCAGGGGCCGGGGGCCGCATGTCGGGAGAATGTACGGCGTGAGCGACTTCCCGCCGTACCCGTCCGGTCTGCGTCTCGGGGGACGCCGTGTGCTCGTGGTGGGCGGTGGCCACGTCGCGCAGCGACGCGTCCCGCAGCTGATCGCCGTCGGCGCCGACGTGCACGTGGTGTCGCCCGTCGTGACGCCCGCCATCGAGGGCCTGGTCGGCTCGGACGAGATCACCTGGCACGAGCGCGGCTTCCAGGACGCCGACGTCGAGGGTGCGTGGTACGTCATCGCCGTCACCGACGACCGCGCAGTCAACGACCATGTCTCCGCGCTCTGCGAGGAGCACCGCGTCTTCTGCGTCCGCTCCGACGATGCCACGCTCGGCACGGCCTGGACCCCGGCCATCGGTCGCGAGGCCGGTATCACCGTCGCTGTCGTCGGCAACCGCGACCCTCGCCGCTCGGCACTGGTGCGCGACGAGATCGTCGCCGGGCTCCGCGACGGCACGATCGCGGCACCCCACCACCGGGACCGCGCCGCGGGCGTGGTGCTCGTCGGCGGCGGGCCGGGCGATCCCGACCTGATCTCGATCGCCGGCCGCAAGGCGCTGATGGAGGCCGACGTGGTGGTGGCCGACCGTCTCGCGCCCCGGGAGCTGCTGGGCGAGCTCCCCTCCGACGTCGAGCTGATCGACGTCGCCAAGCTGCCCCGAGGCCGCTCGGCGATGCAGGAGGAGATCAACCGGGTCATCGTCGAGCGGGCCCTGGCCGGCAAGCGTGTGGTCCGCTTCAAGGGCGGCGACAACTTCGTCTTCGGCCGCGGCTACGAGGAGGTCATCGCCTGCCGTGAGGCGGGCGTCCCCGTCACGGTCATCCCCGGGCTCACCTCTCCGGTCTCGGTGCCGGGCATCGCGGGCATCCCGGTCACGCACCGCGGCGTCACGCACGAGTTCACGGTCGTCTCCGGACACCTGCCACCGGAGCACCCCGAGTCGCTGGTCGACTACGAAGCGCTGGCCCGCATGCAGGGCACGGTCGTGGTGATGATGGGGGTCGAGAACGCGCCCCGGATCGCCGAGGCGCTCGTGGCCGGCGGTCGCGACGCGGACCTGCCCGTGGCCGTGATCTGCGACGGGACGATGCCGACGCAGCGGACCGTGCTCGCCACTCTCGGCAACCTGGCCGAGCGCCTGGTCCAGGAGAGCGTGAAACCGCCCGCGATCATCGTCATCGGCGACGTCGTCCGGGTCGCCCACCCCGACGCCTTCTGAGGACAACCGACCGTGGCCCACCTCGTCGAGATCAGCGACCCGGCCGACCCCCGGCTCGCCGACTACCGCGACCTCCGCGACGTCGAGCTGCGCAAGAGCCTCGAGGCCGAGCACGGACTCTTCCTGGCCGAGGGGGAGAAGGTGGTGCGTCGTGCAGTCGAGTCCGGCCACCCGGTGCGCTCCCTGCTGATGGCGCCACGCTGGCTCGACGGCCTGGCCGACGTCCTCGACCGCACGGAGGCGCCGTGCTACGTCGTCAGCGAGGACCTGGCCGAGGAGGTCACCGGCTTCCACGTCCACCGCGGTGCGCTCGCCTCGCTCGAGCGCCGTCCGCTGCCCTCGGTCGACGAGGTGCTGGCCGGCGCCCGCACCGTGCTGGTGCTGGAGGACGTCATCGACCACACCAACGTCGGCGCGATCCTGCGCTCGGGTGCGGCGCTCGGGGTCGACGCCGTCCTGCTGGCGCCACGATGCGCGGACCCGCTCTATCGGCGAGCCATCAAGGTCGCCATGGGCGCGGTGTTCCAGCTGCCCTGGACCCGCCTGACCGAGTGGTACGACGCCCTGCCGGACCTGAGCGCACGGGGGTTCACGACCGTGGCACTCACCCTGGCACCCGACGCACGGCCGATCGAGGAGTGCGTGGCGGGACTGGACAAGGTCGCCCTGGTCCTGGGGTCGGAGGGCCACGGGCTCTCCCAGCGCTGGCAGCAGGCGGCGGACCGGCGGGCGATCATCCCGATGTCGGCCGGCGTCGACTCACTCAACGTCGCTGCCTCGTCGGCCGTCGCCTGCTACGTCGTCGCCCGGCGGAGCTGATCACCCCTTCCGGAATCGGTGTGACCTCTCTAACATTCCGGCATGGGCAACGAGAACACGTTCCACTCCGGGGATGACGCAGTCCCGGTCGTCGTGTGGGGAAGCGGCAACATGGGCCGGGCCTCGATCCGTTCGGTCGTGGCCCATCCCGGCCTCGAGCTGACCGGCGTCATCGTGTCGGCCGGCGAGAAGGCCGGCCGCGATGCGGGCGAGCTGGCCGGCGTCGGCAGCGACACAGGTGTGCTCGCGACCACGGACGTCGACGCCGCGCTGTCCACCCTCGGCGGGCGTGGCGCGGTCGCCTACATGGCCTCGGGCGAGCTGCGGCCCGACGAAGCCGTCGCCGACTACGCCCGTGCGCTCGCCTCCGGCGCCGTGGTCGTCTCGCCCTCCGTCTATGCGCTCTACGACCCGCGCAACGCGCCCGCGGAGCTGCGCGAGCCACTCGAGAAGGCCTGTGCGGAGGGCGGCAGCGCCCTGTTCGTCAGCGGCATCGACCCCGGCTGGGGCAACGACCTGCTCCCCGTGCTCGCCACCGGTCTCGCCTCGGAGATCGAGCAGGTCCGGTGCCAGGAGATCTTCGACTACTCCACCTACGACGCCGAGGACTCGGTCCGCTCCATCGTCGGCATGGGCCAGCCCATGGACTACGAGCCGATGATGACCGCCGAAGGCATCCCGTCGATGGTCTGGGGCGGCCAGATCCGCCTCATCGCCCGCGCCCTCGGGGTCCAGGTCGACGAGCTGCGCGAGGTCGTCGAGCGCCGCGCCCTCGACCAGGACGTGACGACGGCGCTCGGGCTGTTCGAGGCCGGCACGCAGGGTGCGCTGCGGTTCGAGGTGCAGGGCATCGTGGAGGGTGCGCAACTCATCGTCATCGAGCACGTCACCCGGATCTCGCCCCTGTGTGCGACCGACTGGCCGATGCCCGCCGACGGCGGCGACGGCGCTCACCGGGTGGTCATCGAGGGCCGGCCCCGCCTGGAGATCAACGTCGAGGCCACCGACGAGGGCGGCAACCGGGCCGCAGGGGGCAATGCGACCGCGGCCAACCGGCTCGTGAACGCCATCCCGTGGCTCCGGTCGGCGCCGCCGGGGCTCTACGACGGGCTCGACGTACCGCTGCTGGCCAGCGACCGGCTGCGCCGACGCGGCTCCCGAGGAGACAACTGACGTGTTCATCGACATCCCCGAGGGCAAGGACCCGATCCTCTACGTCTGGGGCGAGCTCGTGCCAGGCATCGGTCCAGCGGCGTCCGCGTTCGCCATGAGCATCTATGAGCACAGCACTCTCGGGCTGCGCGAGTTCGAGGCTGCGCGGCTGCGCATCGCGCAGATCAACGGATGTCTCTTCTGCCAGGACTGGCGCACGGAGCGCGAGGGCGCGAAGGTCGAGGACACGTTCCCCGATGCCATCTCCGAGTGGCGCACGACCACCGCGCTGGACGACCGCGCGCGGCTCGCCACCGAGTACGCCGAGCGGTTCGCGCTCGACCACCACGGACTCGACGACGGCTTCTGGACGCGGATGCGGGTCCACTACACCGACCGGGAGATCGCCGAGCTGTCGATGTGCCTCGGCTCGTGGATCTCCTTCGGTCGCCTCAACCGGGTGCTCGGTCTGGACACCGCCTGCGTCCTGCCGAGCCACGTCGCTCAGGCCTGAGCGAGCAACTCCCCGAAGCGGGCGATGGTCTCGTCGACCGCTGCCTGGCACGCCGGCGACCACGGGCCCATGTCGAAGAACCCGTGGATCAGGCCGGGGTACGTCGTCTGGTGCACCGGGACGCCGGCAGCGACGAGCGCGTCGGCGTAGGCGATGCCCTCGTCGCGCAGCGGGTCGAGCTCCGCCGTGACGACCACCGCTGGCGGCAGGTCGGTCAGGTCCCCGCGCAGGGGTGAGAGCTTCGGGTCGTCCAGGTCCAGGTGGGCGCCGAGGTAGCTGCCGATGAACCAGGCCATCGTCGGCTCGTCGAGGAAGTAGCCGGCCTTGTTCTCCTCGCGTGAGGGGAAGTCGCCCGCCACGTCGGTGGCCGGGTAGATCAGCAGCTGGGCCGCGATGCCGGGGACGTGCTGGGTGGCAACGGCCGAGAGGTTGCCGCCCGCCGAGTCGCCCGCGACGCCGAGCACCTCGCTGCCGCCGAGCTCCGCCAGCCGGGACTGCACGTCACGCACGGCCGCGATCGCGTCGTCGGCCGCAGCGGGGAAGGTCGCCTCCGGTGCCAGCCGGTAGTCGACGGCCACTACGACGGCGCCTGCGCCGGCACACAGAGCGCGCGCCATCCCGGCATGGGTGTCGAGGTCGCCGATCACGAACCCGCCTCCGTGCAGCAGGACCACGGTCGGGACCGGGCCCTCGACGGCGGGCCGGAAGATGCGTGCCGGGAGGGGGCCGTCGGCGCCGGCCACGGTCGTGTCCTCGATCGAGGCCACGGACGCCAGCGTGTCGGGGGACCGGAAGTCCACCGTCAGCTTGCGGAACGACGACCGGGCGTCGACCGGGGAGAGGGCGTGCAGCGGCGTACCGGCCTCGATCAGGGCGAGGAGAGGGGCGAGCTCAGGGTGGACGGGCATGGCGGCAACCTAGCCGACGCCGCCCGGGGCCGGGCCCGGGCTCAGGTCGGCCACTCCGCGGGATAGTCGGGCACGGCGGCGTCGTGCTGCTTGCGCAGCTTCTTGAGCGCCTTCGCCGAGATCCGGTCACCGAACACGGTGCCCAGCGTGTGGTCCGTCTCGTGCTGGAGGCACTTGGCGAGCAGACCGTCGCCGGCGAACCGGACGGGCTCCCCGTCGAGACCCTGCCCGGTCACCGCCGCGTAGTCGGGCCGCGCACAGTCGACGAACGCGCCGGGGAAGGACAGGCAGCCCTCCGGACTGTCATCGAGACGTCGGTCGTTGCCCTCGGGCAGGTGCAGCACCGGGTTGCACACGACACCCACGACCCGCTGACCAGCGTCGTCGGGACAGTCGAAGACGAACATGGCGACGTCCTCACCGATCTGGCAGGCCGCGAGACCCACCCCGTCGGCGGCGTCCATGGTCGCCACCATGTCCGCGGCGAGCGCCCGCAGGGCATCGTCGAAGACCGTGACCTCCGCCTGCGGACGGTGCATGACAGGCGTGCCCCAGCGCGTCATCGGCCGCACCGTGCCGCCACGGGGGAGCAGGCCGTGCGGGGCCAGCACCTCGTTCCCGGACGCGGTGGTGTCGTTGCCGTCGTGGTCCGTCGCGCCCGCCATGCGGCTCATCGTAGGCGGGTGATCAGCGGCTCCAGACGAGCGGGGCGTAGCCAGCAGGTCCGTCGGTCGACACCTCGATCACCGGCGCGGAGGGGTGGCCAGGACCGGCGGTGCGCCTGGCCCCGGTCGACGCGCGCGCCTTGAGATCGTCATCGACGTAGTCAGGCGGCGTCGGGTTGACGACAGTGGAGGACGGACTGGCGGGCGGCGGATTCCTGTTGACCTTCACCGTCAAGCTGGGAGAGACGGCACCGAGATTGCCGCCGACGGTGCCGACCTGGATCCGGAAGGTGTTGAAGCCGAGACGACGGGCGGTGGCGACGACCGCATAGCGCCCGCCGCGGGTGGTCCGCACCGACTTCAGGGTCACCCAGCCGCGCGACGTCCTGCGCTGGAGCCTGACTGCCACCGCCCGATCCCCCGGATAGATCTGTCCGCTGAAGGCGATGGGTCGGCCCCGTCGTACCTCCCGGTCCGCTGCCGTCAGCCGAATACGGCGCCTGACGTCGATCACCAACACGTCGGAGTTGCTGTCCTCCCAGAAAGCGAAGTCGGACCGGGACCGGATGTAGTAGCGGGTGCGACGCGTCGGTGCTTCGTTGAAGCGCGCATAGCCGGTCGAGAGGAACCCCTTGGTACCGACGACGGTGTAGCCGCGTTGCCCGTGACGACTGCGGTACAGGGTCGCCGAGCCGTCGAAGAAGCCCTCGTTGATGACCCCGTCGCCGTAGCCGTAGCCGTCGCCCAGGAGGAAGCGCGACTGGCCGTGCGTGATGACCACGCGGCCCGGCTCACGCTCGACCTGGTTGCGTCCCACCCGAGCCGTGATATCGGTGTCGGCCGGCACGCCCTCGAAGTCGTAGACCGACGTGTCTCCATCGACGCCGATCTGGAGCTCGTCCATGAAGAAGTTGCGGCCGGCGCAGCCGAACTCGATGGACAACAGCGCGCCGCTGCCGTCACCGCCCTTGCTCGTGGCGAGGGCCGCGATCGTGCCGGTGTCGGCCACGTTGGTCCAGTTCTGTGCCCCGTCGTGCCACCACCAGTCCATGGAGACGTCGGCGAAGTCGCCCCAGAGTGCCCAGTCCGATGTCGCCGCCTTCAAAGACCTCCTCGCCCAGTAGTAGCCGCCGGAGAAGTCGCTGCCCGATGGGTCGTAGAGCACGGTGAAGTAGCCGTCGTCCGGCGCTCCTGCGGCAGGCGCGGTCTCTTGACGAGCCGCCATGACGAACGTGGCGAGACCGGTCGGCTCCTCGACCCATGCCTGCGGACCGGCCATCCCGCCTGGCACGCCGCCGAAGTGAAAGCCCGTCGCATGGGACCCGATGTAGGCCCCGCGCGCGTAGTAGAAGTCGGTGGCCGGGTTCTCGACGCCTCCGGGACAGGGCCCGACCAGCCAGCCCAGCCCGTCGGGAAAGTCGAACCCGGGGACCGTGACCTTGATGGTCGCGGCGCGGGCCGGCGATGCGAGGGACGCGGCCAGCAGGATGGTGACGAGGATGGTCAGGGTTCGCTTCATCGTGCCCCCATGGATCAGTGCGAACGAACGCCCGAGCCAGTTGACACGCTAGCACCGGCGCGGCGCGATGAACCCGCAACCATCGGTTCCTGCAGGCGGCCGACGGGCGATGCACATTTCTGTCATTCTCCCGTCATGGGGATCCATCGAGAGCTGGCCGAGCTCGTGCAGCGCGCCGGCGATGGCGTTCTCCGGGACCACCTCGAGTTCCGCGCCGCCTTCGACGACTACCTGCCCGAGGGCGCGGCCACGGAGGGCGATCTCAACCTGCTGGCGGACGCGATTCGTCTGGGTGCCTTCGACCGCGTCCTACGGCAGATCGACCACGGCGGCGATGTCGCGACCACGATCGCTTCTCAGGCCGCTCGCCTCGCCCAGCAGCGAGGGACGCAGGAGAGCTCCGGTGCCCGATGGGCACTGACCGTGCTCGCCTTCGCTGCAGGCCGGGCCGCTGAGACCGATCTGGACCCTGATCTCGCTCGTGATGATCCGGCGCAGGCACCGACCCAGCTGCCCCCCGGGCCGGTGCCACCACCACCACCACCCCCGCCGCCACCAATCGTCCCGACGGTCGACCAGCCCGCCACGGCGTGGCTCCCGGAGCGGACCGACGATCCCTTCGCCCGGCCACCCGCCGATCCCCGCACGGTCGTCCGGCCCCCGGGGAGTGTGGAGCCTCCGGTCCCCACCCGGGCCGACACCGGAGCGCAGGGGTCTCGCAGGATCCGTCCCGTCGCGGTGCTCGTGGTCCTCGTCCTCCTGGCAGGTGCGGGGGCCGGCCTCGCAGTGCTGCTGCTCAGCGACGACCCAGCCGCATCGCCGGCTGCCGACACCCGCGACGACCGGGCGCCGGACACGCCGACAGCGCGACCCGACACGGTGGTCGCAGCCGAGACGGTCGCCATCCCCGGGCTGGACCGGGCGATCGCCATCGGAGGGCGGAGGGGTGGCGTCACGGTGGACGGGCTCGGCCCGGTGGACGCGACCGCTGACGGCGAGATCGCCGCCGCGGGGCAACGCCTCATCGGTCTCAGGCTCGCCGATGGGCCGTGCCAGACGCCTACCTGCCTGCCCTGGCGCAGGGCTTCCGTCAGGCTGCTGGTCGACGGAGCGCCGCAGGCGCTTCCCCGGCGCACCGACGACTTCATCATCTCCGCGCCCGTCGAGGCGCTCGTGGAGCTCCAGATGCGCGCCGATCGCTACGACCAGCGGATCTCTCTTGATCGCACGACCGCATCCGACCGCGTCATCACGGTCCTCGGCCGGGACGACCGGCTCATCCGTATCGGCGCCACCTACCGCGTCCAGCCACGGACCGACGGCTCCCGCGCCCTGCCCGAGCGGGCTATCCGCGTCGACTCGGCGGAGCTCTTCTTCTTCGCCGGGAGCGGCAAGCCGCTCCAGCTCGACGAGGCCTTCGTCCGGATCTCCGCGACCTACACCTCGAGCACCACGAGCGGCGCCCAGCTGTTCTACGCCAGCGAGGTCCACCTCGAGGACACTGAGGGCAACGTCTTCCCCAAGCGTGACCTCGGCACAGCCGACAAGCCCGATCCGGTCTTCATCGTCCCCGGCGACTTCACCGGCGGCGTCTTCGTGATCGAGGGCACCCGACAGGCGACGTCGTTCGATCGCGCCAACGGTGTGACGATCACCTACCCGCTGACGCTGCCGCGGACGGAGTTCCGCTTCGGGCGATGACCGGCTGTTTGCAGGCCATGTCACACGCCGAATCCGCGAAGACATGTAGCGCAATGTGTAACTCACAGTTACATTTGCGTCATGTCCCTGATCAGCAACCTCAAGCCGGGTGGCAGGCACGGGGTCCCGAGCTCCGAGAGCCGCGACCCCATCGGCTACCTCGTGGCCGGTCTCAACCGGCTCGCCCAGACCGACCTCCTCGACAAGGTGCGGCTGCGCAAGCCGACCGAGCAGGTCGTCTTCTCGGTGACCCGCACCGGCTTCAAGACGATGACCAACGCCAGCCGGACCTTCTCCAGGGCCGGCAAGAAGGGGCAGCCCGGCGCTCGCCCCACGGCCGCCGCGTCGAGCGGTGTCTTCGACCTGACGCCCGGCGAGGACGAGCAGATGCTCGTCGACGTCGTCACGGAATTCTCGGACGAGGTCGTGCGGCCGGCCGCCGCCGAGGCCGACAAGGCTTGCGCGGCGCCCGACGACCTGCTGAAGGCCAGCCTCGAGATCGGTCTGCCGATCCTGGGCCTGCCCGAGGAGCTCGGTGGAGTCTCCGAGGAGCGCTCGGCCATGGCCGGCACCCTGGTCGCCGAGGCGCTGGCCAAGGGCGACATGGGTCTCGCCATCGCGGCGCTGGCTCCCGGTTCCGTCGCGACCGCGATCGGCCTGTGGGGCACCGACGCCCAGCAGCAGACCTATCTGCCGGCGTTCAGCGCCGAGGACGGCACCGTCCCGGCCGCCGCGCTCGCGCTCAACGAGCCGACCGTCCTGTTCGACGTGCTCAGCCCGTCGACGACCGCGACGAAGTCCGGCGACGGCTACGTGCTCAACGGCACCAAGAGCCTCGTCGCCCGCGGCGACCACGCCGAGCTGTTCGTGGTCGGCGCCTCGCTCGACGGCAAGCCGGTGCTCTTCCTCGTCGAGTCGTCGACCGAGGGCCTGACCATCGAGGGCGACCCCGCCATGGGTGTCCGCGCCGCGTCGATGACCAAGCTCAACCTCGACAACGTCACCGTGCCCGCCGACGCCGTCCTCGGCACGACCGACGGCTCGACCTACACCGAGTGCGTCCGCCTGTCCCGGCTCGCCTGGTGTGCGCTCGCCGTCGGCACGGCCCAGGCCGTGCTCGACTACGTGACGCCGTACGTCAAGGAGCGCGAGGCCTTCGGTGAGCCGATCGCCCACCGCCAGTCGGTGGCCTTCATGGTCGCCAACATCGCGATCGAGCTGCAGGGCATGCGGCTCCTGACCTACCGCGCCGCCTCGCGCGCCGCCGCGGGCAAGGACTTCAGCCGGGAGGTCGCGCTCGCTCGCAAGGCCTGCACCGACAAGGGCATGCAGATCGGCCTCGACGGCGTCCAGCTGCTCGGTGGCCACGGGTTCGTCAAGGAGCACCCGGTCGAGCGGTGGTACCGCGACCTGCGTGCCATCGGGATCATGGAAGGGACGGTGCTGGTCTGATGGCCATCAATCTCGAGGTGCCGAAGAAGCACCGGGCGCTGGTCGACCAGGCCCACCAGGTCGCGATGAACATGCTGCGACCGATCTCCCGCAAGTACGACATCGCCGAGCACGAGTATCCCAAGGAGCTCGACATGCTCGCGGCGATGATCGACGGGCTGTCCGAGTCCGGCGCGAGCGAGGGGGCCGGCGCGACCGGTGTCCGCCGTGACGGCGACGACAAGGACAAGTCGGTCAAGAACGGCGCCAACCTCGCCTCGGTGACGTCCGTCGCCGAGATGTGCTGGGGCGACACCGGTCTGCTGCTGTCGATGCCCCGCCAGGGCCTCGGCAACTCGGCCATCGCGTCCGTGGCCAACGACGAGCAGCTCGAGCGCTTCAAGGGCACGTGGGCGTCGATGGCGATCACCGAGCCGCACTTCGGCTCGGACTCGGCGGCGATCCACACCACCGCGGTGCTCGACGGCGACCACTACGTGATCAACGGCGAGAAGATCTTCGTCACCTCCGGCGAGCGCTCGGACTGCATCGTCGTGTGGGCGACCCTCGACAAGTCCCTCGGCCGGGCGGCGATCAAGTCGTTCGTCGTCGAGAAGGGCACCGAGGGCGTCAAGGTCGAGCGGCTCGAGGAGAAGCTCGGCATCCGGGCCTCCGACACGGCCGTCATCACCTTCACCAACGCCCGTGTGCCGAAGGAGAACCTCCTCGGCAGCCCGGAGATCAACGTCGAGCAGGGCTTCGCCGGCGCGATGGCGACCTTCGACAACACCCGCCCGCTCGTCGCGGCGATGGCCGTGGGCTGCGCCCGCGCCTCGCTCGACCTCACCCGCGACCTCCTCAAGGCGGCCGGGATCGAGATCGACTACGACAAGCCGGCGATCCTGCAGCACGCCGCGGCCGCGAAGTTCCTGCAGCTCGAGTCCGACTGGGAGGCCGGTCGCCTGCTCACCCTGCAGGCGGCGTGGATGGCCGACAACCGCAAGCCGAACTCGCTCGAGGCCTCCATGGCCAAGGCGAAGGCCGGCCGCGTCGGCTCCGACGTGACCCTGTCCTGCGTCGAGCTGTGCGCCTCGATCGGCTACAGCGAGGAGGAGCTGCTCGAGAAGTGGGCCCGCGACTCCAAGATCCTCGACATCTTCGAGGGCACCCAGCAGATCCAGCAGCTCATCGTCGCCCGCCGGGTCCTGGGACTGTCGAGCGCCGAGCTCAAGTGATCCGCATCAGCTGAGCCGGGCCCCCTCAGCCGGTGACACCAGGTGGTGGGCCGGCCGGGGGAGTCCGGCAGCGGCGAAGGCCGCGTCGATGCCGTCCCGTACGGCGCCGACGCGGCCTTCGTGCGTCACGGACACCGTGCAGCCGCCGAAGCCGCCCCCGGTCATCCGCGCACCCAGCGCACCCGCGTCGAGGGCAGCGGTCACCGTCAGGTCGAGCTCGCGGCAGGACACCTCGAAGTCGTCGCGGAGCGAGGAGTGCGACGCCACCATCAGGCTCCCCACGGCCTCCCAGTCCCCGGCCTCCATCGCCGTCACCGCCGAGCGCACCCGCTCGTTCTCGGAGTCGACGTGCCGCCAGCGTCGCGGGTCGCCCACCTCACACTCGCGGCGGCGCTGCGCGTAGCCGCTCGTTCCGTCGGCCAGCTGGTGCCGGACGCCGGTGTCGGTGACCAGCAGCGCGACCTGCTCCTCGGCGGGGCGGCACCGCACCGGTTGCGCCGTGGGCCGCGCCGGGTCGGCGAAGTCGAGGAGCAGGGCGTGACCGTCCCGGCCCAGCATCGAGGCCAGCTGGTCCATCCCTCCCGTCGGTGCGCCGACGTGCACGGACTCGGCCCGTTGGGCCGACTCCGCGAGCCGCCAGCGGGTCGCCTCGTCCAGCGGGAGCCCGAGCAGGCCGGCGATCCCCGTCGCCACCGCACACTCCATGGCCGCAGAGCTGGAGAGGCCACCACCCAGCGGCAGCGTGCTGGTGAGCGCGATGTCGAGGCCGGGGACCTGCCAGCCGATGGCCCGCAGCTCGATGACCACGCCTTCGACGTACCGCTGCCAAGCGGAGCCGGAGGGCGCCTGGTCGCTGGTGACGCGGAGGTCGTCGTCCTCCCGCGGGGTGATCGTGGCGGTGGTGGCGAGCTGGATCGCGATCGGCAGGCAGAGTCCCCCGTTGTAGTCGGTGTGCTCACCGATCAGGTTCACGCGGCCGGGGGCGACGGCGGTCACGGAATGCATGGAGCCATCCTCGCCGACGTCGCCGCCGCACGATGCGGGAGGATCGCTCCGTGCCTCGCCCTCTCGTCGTCTCCGCCACCCGCACCGAAGCCGCACACCTGCCGACCGGGCTGGACCTCGTCGTCACCGGGATCGGCAAGACCGCGGCCGCCACCGTCCTGACGCGCCACCTCGCGGGACGTGACGACCTCGACGACCTCGTCCTGGTCAACCTCGGCACCGCAGGAGCGCTGCACGACGGGATGGCGGCCGAGTCGGGCCTCTATGAGATCGGCGAGGTCATCAACCACGAGATCAGCGCCGACGCCATCCGAGCGCTGGGCTTCGACCCCCGCGAGCGTCTCCGGATCGGCGATGCCCCGACGGTCCTCGCCACGGGCGACATGTTCGTCACCGATCCCGTCGTCCGCACCCGGCTGGCCGCGCAGGCGCAGCTCGTCGACATGGAGGGCTACGCCTACGCCTGGGTCGCCCAGGAGTTCGGCCTGCCGATCCGCATGGTCAAGCACGTCTCCGACTCGGCCGACGAGAGCGCGATGGCGTGGGTCGAGGTCGTCGACAGGAGCGCCCGGATCCTGGGCGAATGGGCGGCGACGCACCTGGGGTAGCAGCTAGCCCCGACAGCTCACGCGGCGAGGTAGTCGAGAACAACCTTGGTGAAGCTGATCTCGGCGCGTGATCGGCTGGCCTCACCGCCGGTGTCGGCGGTGATGCGTCGTGTGCCGGTCGGGTCGACCAGGTGGTGGGCCCCGTAGGGATCTCGCCAGATGGTGATCTCAGTGGTTGGGTTGTCGTACTTGCCACCCTTGACTGTTGTTGTCGTGGGTCTTGATGCGGTGGTGGCTTCTCGTGACGGGGCCGAGGTTGTCGGTGCTGGTGGGCCCGCCCTCGTTGTGGGGGATCTGGTGGTCGAGATCCATCGCCCTGCTGAGGTTGACGGCGTAGGGGACCACGTCGCCGGGGTGGATGAGCCGGACGGCTTGACGGAGTCGGTCGGGGATCTCGTAGGCATCGACAGCGATGGTCTGGTTGAGAT
>NZ_STGW01000008.1:56170-142573 GCF_004912195.1 Nocardioides caeni | reverse complement strand
AGTCGGCCTACGAGCTGCTCGACTCCCTCGGCGACGGCGGTGGACCGAGCGCGCTGCTCGTCTTCGGCTCCAACATCGTCGTGAGTGCCCCTCGGGCCACGCACATCACCGAACGCCTCGAGTCGCTCGACCTGCTGGTCGTCTGCGACATGGTCATGTCGGAGACCGCGGCGCTCGCGGACGTCGTACTCCCCATCACGCAGTGGGCCGAGGAGTCCGGCACGATGACCAACCTCGAGGGCCGGGTCATCCTGCGCCGCCGCGCGATCAGCCCGCCGGCGGGTGTGCGCAGCGACCTCGACGTCATCGCCGGCCTGGCCTCCCGGCTCGACAGCCCGGTCGAGTTCTCCGTCGAGCCGGAGGAGATCTTCGCCGAGCTCGGCCGCGCGACCGCGGGCGGCAAGGCCGACTACTCCGGCATCACCTATGCCCGGATCGCCGAGGAGCGGGGCGTCTTCTGGCCCTGCCCGGCCACCGCCGCCGGCGAGGAGCCGCACCCCGGCACCCCCCGGATGTTCGCCGACGCGTTCGCCACCCCCGACGGCCGCGCCCGCTTCCTGGTGCAGGAGTTCGCCGGCGCCGCCGAGCAGCCCGACGATGACTATCCGGTGCACCTGACGACCGGCCGCGTCCTCGCGCAGTACCAGTCCGGGGCCCAGACCCGCCGCATCCGCTCCCTGACCGACGAGGGCACGTTCGTCGAGATGCACCCGATGCTCGCCGACCGGATCGGCGCCCACGACGGCGAGCCGGTCCTCGTCCGCACCCGCCGCGGCGAGATGAAGGCACCCGCCCGCATCGTCAGCACCATCCGCCCCGACACCGTCTTCGTGCCGTTCCACTGGGTCGGCGCCAACCGGCTCACCAACGACGCCCTCGACCCGTCCAGCCGGATGCCGGAGTTCAAGGTCTGTGCGGCTGAGGTCCTGGTCTGACCCGCCCTTCGGTCGTCGAGTAGCCCGCGAGGGACGAGCGGGCGTATCGAGACGTCTGTGCCCGGCGCCGGGACTGGCCCGGTCGGGCGTCCAGGCTGCGGTCGTCTCGATACGCGGCTCGCTGGCGCTCGCCTGCTACTCGACGAGCGAGGCCCCGGGCGGCGTTGTTAGGTCGTGAGCAGGTGTTGACACCCGGGTGTAACAAACGGCCCGGAGCGCGAAACGTCCCCGCTCCACGATGGAGTCATGACCGGGAGCCAGCGCATCGACCAGCCGCGTGAGCGGCTCGTCGTCGTGGGCTCCGGGATGGCCGCGACCCGGCTCGTGGAGGAGCTCGTCGCCCGCGGCGGGGTTTCGACAGGCTCAACCGGCCCGGGATGGGCGATCACCGTGCTCGGCGACGAGCCGGTGGCGCCGTACAACCGGATCCTGCTGTCCGCCCTCCTCGAGGGCACGCACCGCCCCGAGTCGCTGACGCTCCGCTCGCCCGAGTGGTACGACGAGCACGGCATCGACTTGCGCCTGGGTGCCCGCGTGCTGGGGGTCGACCGGGAGCGCAAGGACGTGATGCTGGTCGACGGCACGCTCATCGACTACGACCGGTTGGTCCTGGCGACCGGCAGCATCCCGACACTGCCGCCGATCCGCGGCCTGGTGCGGATGGACGGCTCGCTGCACCCGGCCGTCCACGCGTTCCGCTCGCAGGCCGACTGCGACCGGTTGCTGGCCGCGCTGGCCGAGACCGACGAGAGCGGTGCGCCGCGGCACCAGCGGGCGGTCGTCGTGGGTGGCGGTCTCCTCGGCCTCCAGGTGGCCCGTGCCCTCGGCACCCGCGGTCTCGACACCGAGATCGTCGAGGGTGGCGATCACCTGCTCCACCAGCAGATCTCCTCCGGCGCGGGACGCGTGCTGGCCCGTGACCTCAAGCGGCTCGGCGTCAGCGTCTACACCGGCGCCCGGGCCATCCGGCTGCACGCGGGTCTCGACAGGCTCGACCACCGGGAGCCGTCGCTCACGGGGGCGGTCCGCGTGATGGACCCGCTGCCGACCCACCCGGGCGCGGTGGCCGTCCAGCTCGACAACGGCTTCACCCTCGACACCGACCTGCTCGTGCTGACGGCCGGCGGCCGACCCTCGACGGCGCTCGCGCGCGGCGCGGGGCTGGAGGTCCGCCGCGGCATCGTCGTCGACGACCGGCTCGCCAGCGTCACCGATCCGTCCGTCCATGCCCTCGGCGACTGCGTGGAGCACGACGGCCGCACCACCGGCTTCGTCCCGCCCGCGTGGGAGCAGGCCGGGGTCCTCGCCGGGATCCTGCTCGACGAGCAGGTGACCTACGACGGCAGCCGGATCGTCGCCCGCCTGCGCGCCACCGACCTCGACGTCGCCGTCCTCGGTGACGCCGAGGCGGAGGTCGCCGCGGGCGGGGAGGTGGTCGAGGTGTCGAACCCGATCCGCGGCTCCCACCGCCGGCTGGTGGTTCGCCATGGACGGATCGTCGCCGCGACCCTCGTCGGCGACCTGTCCCGGGTCGGCCTGATCACCCAGCACTTCGACCGGCAGACGGTCCTCGGCGCCCACGAGCCCGGCAGCCTGCTGATGCCCGAACGTTCCGAGGACTCGGGCAGCGCCGCCCTCGTCCTGCCGGACGACGCCGAGGTCTGCGCGTGCGCGGGCGTCAGCGCCGGCCGGATCCGCGCGTGCTCGTCCTTGGAGCAGGCCCGCGACACGACCCGCGCGACCACCGGCTGCGGTGGTTGCGCCAGCACCGTCCGTCAGCTCCTGCAGAGCCGCAGCAGCGACCCCGCCCTCGCCACGAAAGGTGCCTGAACCATGTCATCTGGGGCCCCTCACCTCCGCAAGCAACTCGTCGTCATCGGTCACGGCATGGTCGGCCACCGCTTCGTGCAGGCCGCGATCGAGCGCGGTCTGACCGAGACCTACGACATCCTCGTGCTGGGCGAGGAGCCGCGTCCGGCGTACGACCGGGTCGCGCTGACCTCCTTCTTCGACGTGGGCGCCGAGGCGCTGTCCTACCTCCCCACCGGGGAGTACGACGACCCGCGGGTCACGCTGCGTCTCGAGTCCGAGGTGACCGGGCTCGACCGCGAGGAGCGGACCGTCTCGCTGGCCGACGGCACGACCCACCGGTTCGACGAGCTGGTGCTGGCGACCGGCGCGGCGCCGTTCGTGCCGCCGGTGCCGGGTCACGACCTCGGCAACGTCTTCGTCTACCGCACGATCGAGGACCTCGAGGCGATCCGCGAGGCGTCGAAGGGTGCGCGGGCAGGTGCGGTCATCGGTGGCGGCCTGCTCGGACTCGAGGCGGCCAACGCGATGCACCAGCTCGGCGTGCAGACCCACGTGGTGGAGATGGCGCCGCGACTGATGGCCGTGCAGATCGACGACGCGGGCGGCGCGACGCTGAAGCGCCACATCGAGGAGCTGGGTCTGAGCGTCCACACGGGCGTGATGACGGAGCTGATCGACGGGGACGCGGACGGCAACGTGAGCGCCATCAAGTTCAAGGACGAGGACCCGATCGACCTCGACATGGTCATCTTCTCGGCGGGCATCCGGCCGCGTGACGCGCTGGGCCGCGCCGCCGGCCTCGACATCGCCGAGCGCGGCGGGGTCCTGGTCGACGAGCAGTGCCGCACCTCCGACGAGCACGTGTGGGCGATCGGCGAGTGTGCGGCCCCGGGCGGCCGGATGTACGGCCTGGTGGCGCCCGGCTACACGATGGCCGAGGTCGTCGTCGACACCCTGCTCGGTGGCACCGCCGGTGCCTTCACCGGCGCGGACATGTCGACGAAGCTGAAGCTGCTCGGTGTCGACGTCGCGTCCTTCGGCGACGCGTTCGGTGCGGCCGAGGACTGCCTCGAGCTGGTCTTCGCCGACGCGGTGGCGGGGATCTACAAGAAGCTGGTCGTCGCGGAGAACGCGACCGGCGGCTACGAGCTCCTCGGCGGCATCCTCGTCGGCGACGCGTCGGCCTACGGCGTGCTGCGGCCCCTGGTCGGGTCCGGCATCGAGCTGCCCGAGAACCCCGAGGAGCTGATTCTTCCGGCCGGCCGCGGTGCCGGCATCGAGCTCGGGCTGCCCGACGACGCCCAGATCTGCTCCTGCAACAACGTCACCAAGGCGGAGATCGTCGCCGCGGTCTCGGAAGGCTCGACCACCAGGGACGGCGAGGGCTGTGACAGCCCCGCGTGTGTCACCAAGTGCACCCAGGCCGGCGCGACCTGCGGGTCGTGCAAGGTCGTGGTGAAGAAGATCGTCGAGGACCACTTCGCCTCGGTCGGCAAGGTCGTCGACACGTCCCTGTGCGAGCACTTCGCGATGACCCGCCAGGAGCTCTTCGACACGATCGCGGTCCACGGCTACAACCGCTTCGACGACATCGTCGCCGGCCACGGCAGGGGACGCGGCTGCGACATCTGCAAGCCGACGGTCGCGTCGATCCTCGCGAGCCTGCTCAACCACCACGTGCTCGACGGCGCCAACGCGACGCTGCAGGACACCAACGACGCCTACCTCGCCAACCTGCAGAAGAACGGCACCTACTCCGTCGTCCCCCGCATCCCCGGCGGCGAGATCACCCCGGACAAGCTGATCGTGATCGGCGAGGTGGCCCGGGACTACGGCCTCTACACGAAGATCACCGGCGGCCAGCGCATCGACCTCTTCGGCGCCCGGATGGAGGACCTGCCGGCGATCTGGAAGCGGCTCGTCGACGCCGGCATGGAGTCGGGTCACGCCTACGGCAAGTCGCTGCGCACGGTGAAGTCGTGCGTCGGGTCGACCTGGTGCCGCTACGGCGTGCAGGACTCCGTCGGCATGGCGATCCAGCTGGAGCTGCGCTACCGCGGGCTCCGGTCACCCCACAAGCTCAAGGGCGGCGTCTCGGGATGCGCCCGCGAGTGCGCCGAGGCCCGCAGCAAGGACTTCGGGATCATCGCGACCGACAAGGGCTGGAACCTCTACGTCTGCGGCAACGGCGGCGCCATCCCGTCGCACGCCCAGCTCCTCGCCGGCGACCTCGACGACGAGACGCTGATCCGCTACCTCGACCGGTTCCTCATGTACTACATCCGCACCGCCGACCGGCTCCAGCGCACGTCGTACTGGATGGACCAGATCGGCGGGCTCGACCGCATCCGCGAGGTCGTCGTCGACGACAGCCTCGGGCTCGGCTCGGAGCTGGAGGCCGCCATGGACACCCACGTGGACTCCTACTTCGACGAGTGGAAGGCCACCATCGAGGACCCGGAGAAGATGGCGCGCTTCGTGTCGTTCGTCAACGCCCCCGGCACCCCCGACCCCAACATCACCTTCCGCGAGGAGCGCGGCCAGATCCAGGCCGCCAACAACGACGCGCCGGTCTCGCTCGGCACCACCATCCCGGTCGGAGCCCCCCGATGACCCACTCTGTCGTTGGTCGAGGAGCGAGCGCTGGTCCTGGTGGTCGAGGAGCGAGCGCCAGCGAGCGTCGCGAGACCCCTGGCACCGTCATCTGCCGCCTGGAGCAGATCCGCCGCGAGTCCGGGGTGACCGCGCTCGTCGAGGGCGAGGCGGTCGCCGTGTTCCGGACCTACGACGACGAGGTCTTCGCGCTCTCCAACTTCGACCCCTTCGGCCGGGCCTCCGTGCTGTCGCGCGGCATCGTCGGGACGTTGGGCGAGGACGCGGTCCCGTTCGTCGCGAGCCCCCTGCTGAAGCAACGCTTCGACCTCCGCACGGGCGTGTGCCTCGACGACCCGGCGGTCGCCGTCGCGACCTACGACGTCAGCGTGGTCGACGGCGTTGTGGTCGTGGGCGCCCGGCGCGAGACAATCGGGTCGTGACCCCGCCCGCCACTGACGCGCCCCTCGCCGGATTCCGCATCGGCGTCACTGCGGCGCGCAAGGCCGACGAGCAGATCGGCCTGCTCGAGCGTCGGGGCGCCGAGGTCGTGCACGCCCCGGCGCTGTCGGTCGATCCCAACCGGATCGACGAGGAGGGGCTGCGCGCCGCCACCGAGGCCGTGCTGGCGCAACCGGTCGACATCTTCGTCGCGACCACCGGGATCGGCCTGAAGTCGTGGCTGACCGCGGCCGAGCGGTGGGGTCTGCAGGAGCGGCTCCTCGCCCACCTCGGGCAGGCGGAGATCCTTGCCCGTGGTCCCAAGAGCGTCGGCGCGTTGCGTCGCTTCGGGCTGCGTGAGCTGTGGGCGCCGGAGTCCGAGGAGTTCGAGGACGTGCTCGCCCACCTGCGCGGTCGCGACCTCGCCGGTCAGCGGATCGTCGTGCAGGAGCACGGCCAGTCGCTGTCGATGGCCGCGCACGCACTGCGCCGGCTGGGCGCCGAGGTCACCACCGTCGCCGTCTATCGGGTCGAGGGCGCCGCCGACCCGGAGCCGATGTTCGGCCTCGTCGAGCAGATCGCCGAGCGTCGCGTCCATGCTGTCACCTTCACCGCCGCCCCCGCCGTCGCGGCGATGATGGACGTCGCGGCCTCCTCGGGCTGCCGCGACGAGGTCGTCACGGCCTTCCAGGCCGACGTCATCGCCTCCTGCGTCGGCCCGGTCACCGCCGCCGCCTTCGAGATGTGGGGCGTCCCCACGATCTGGCCCGAGCGCTCGCGCCTGGTCGCGATGGTCAAGCAACTGGAGGTCGAGCTGCCGTCACGCGCCACCGGCACCACCCTCGAGGTGGCCGGCCACACCCTGCTCCTGCACGGTGACGACGTCCTCGTCGACGGCGTCGAGGTGAAGCTCTCCCCGGCGCCCTACGCCGTCCTCCAGGCCCTGCTCGTCAACCCCGGCAACGTGGTGTCCCGCCGTGACCTCCTCGGCGCGCTGCCCTCCGGCACCGCCGGCTCCGAGCACGCCGTCGAGATGGCCGTCGCCCGCCTCCGCGCCGCGCTCGGCACCCGCTGCATCCAGACCGTCGTCAAGCGCGGCTATCGCCTGGCGGTGGCCCCGTGACCCCGCGAAGTGGGACATCTCGCCACGCGAAGTGGGACATCTGGCCCCGCGAGGTGGCACGTCTCGTCACCGTCGCCCACGGCACGCGTACGACGGCCGGCAACCTCGTCGCTGCCCGGATCACCGCGGACGCGGGCCGTCGACTCGGCATGCCGACCACGACGTCCTACGTCGAGCTCTGCGAGCCGCTCTTCGCCGACGTCGTCGCCGCGACCGAGACGCCCACCGTCGTGGTGCCGCTGCTCCTCTCGACCGGCTTCCACCTCCGCCAGGACCTGCCCACCGCCGTCGCCGCCGCCACCCGCCGCGACCTGGTCCGCCTGGGCACCGGCCTCGGCCCCGACCCGCTGCTGGCCCAGGCCCAGGCCGAGCGCCTGCGCGACGCCGGCGCCCGCCCCGGACAGCCCGTCGTGCTGGTGGCCGCGGGCTCGTCGGACCCGCTCGCCCTGGACGACCTCGAGCGCGCCACGCGCCTGCTCGCCCACGCCTGGGGTACGCCGGTCCGGCTGGCCACCCTCACCGGTCTCGGCCCCCGGCCGCACAGCGTCGTGCGCGCCGGGGACGCCGTCTCGCCGTACCTCCTGGCCACGGGGCACTTCCACCGCAAGGCCCGGGCCGAGGCCCTCGCCTCCGGTGCGGGTGTCGTCGCGGACGTCATCGGCCCCCACCGACGGGTCGTCGACCTCGTCTGCGGGCGGGCCCGGGCCCTCGCGGCGGGCCCCAGCGCGTCCGTCTCCGTCCCCGCCTGAATCGACGCCGAGGCCCCTACGCTGGGCGGGTGACCGCTGTCGAGCCGCTCCCGGAGCCGCCGTCGTTCCTGCGCACCTTCATCCCCACCCTGCTCTTCATGCTGCTGTGCGGCATCGTCGGCCCGATCTTCCTGATCGCCGGACTGACCGTGGACGGCCCCGGGACCGGCTGGCTGTTGCCCTGGGGCGTGGCCATCACCGTCATCGACGTCGTCATCGCGGTCTTCGTCGCGCGGATCCGGACCCGCCAGCGCCGTACCGCCCACCGGCTGCGCACCTCGGGTCGCCGCGGTCACGCCGAGATCATCAGCCTCGACCCCACCAACGTGACGATCAACGACCAGCCCCTGATGAGCCTGCGGCTGCGCATCCACGGCGACGACATGACGCCCTTCGAGGTCGAGGACAAGATGGTCATCCCGACCTACCGGCTGCCCTTCCTCGCCGGCGAGGTCCCGGTGCTCGTCGACCCGGGGACCCACGAGTGGGAGTTCGACTGGGACTCGGCGCGGCTGCGGGGCGCCTCGCCGGCCGCTGCGGTCGAGGAGTCCCCCGCGGAGCGCCTCGCCGAGCTCGACGACCTGCTCGGCAAGGACCTCATCAGCCGCGACGAGTACGACGCCACCCGGGCCCGCATCCTCGACGAGATCTGACCCGCGGGATCGGGGCCGGGACCGCTCAGCCGCTGAACGCGTAGGCCTCGAGCGGATAGCGGCGCGCGTCCCACATGGTCTCGACGGTGGTGGCGGCGCGGAAGGGGACGTCGCCGTTGTCGTCGAAGTAGTAGCTGTTGGCCAGCCCGCAGGAGTCCTGGAAGAACACCTGGTGCTTGCGCCGGCCCAGCATCTTCTCGAAGTACGACGCGTTGGCCTCCGCCGTCACCTCGACCCGGGTGGCGCGGACCTTCCGGGCGTGGCGCAGCGCGCGGACGATGTGGGCGCTCTGGGTCTCGATGAGGTTGAAGTAGGAGGAGCCGTTGTAGCCGTAGGGCCCGAGGATCGTGAAGAAGTTGGGGAATCGGGGCACGGAGATGCCCTGGTAGGCCTGGAAGCGGTTCTCCTCCCACCACTTCTCGAGGTCGGCCCCGCCCGCGCCACGCACGGCGAACGGCGGCATGTTGCCCTTCTCGAAGACCTTGAAGCCGGTGGCGAGGATCAGCACCTCGGCGTCGTGCTCGGTGCCGTCGACAGTGCGCAGGCCGGTCGGGGTGATCGACTCGATCCCGGACGTCTCGAGGGTGACGTTGTCGCGGTTGAAGGCCTGCAGGTAGTTGTTGGAGAAGCTCGGCCGCTTGCAGCCGAGGGCGTAGCGCGGGGTCAGCTTGTCCCGCACGGCCGGGTCCTTGACGGCACGCCGCAGGTGGGCCTTGCCGAGGCGCTCGCCGACGGCGGCGACGGGGAGCAGGCCGGCGAAGTGCGCGGCGACGGGGAAGGTCAGCTCGACGTACGACTGGCTGACGAGGCGGGTGACTCGCCGCGCGCCCGGGACGACGCCGAGGGCGGTGCGGGCGACCGACGGGAGCGGCGCGTCCGGCTTGGGCAGGCACCAGATCGGGGTGCGCTGGAAGACGGTGAGGTGGTCGACGTGGTCGGCGATCGAGGGGATCGCCTGCACGGCCGAGGCGCCGGTGCCGACGATCGCGACCTTGCGGCCTGTCAGGTCGACCGAGTGGTCCCACCGCGCCGTATGCATGACCGTGCCGGCGAAGTCGGACAGGCCGTCGATGTCGGGCGCCTTCGGCTGCGTCAGTACGCCGGTCGCGCTCACCACGTAGCGGGCGGTGATCGTGTCGCCGGTGGCCGTGTCCAGGCGCCACAGGTGGGCGTCGTCGTCGAAGGTCGCGCCGGTGACGGTGGTGCGCAGGCGGGTGCGGCGGCGGATGTCGTAGGTGTCGAGACAGTGCTCGGCGTAGGCCTTGAGCTCCCGGCCGGGGGCATAGACGCGGGACCACCCGGCGCGCTGCTCGAACGAGAACTGATAGCTGAACGACGGGATGTCGACGGCCACCCCGGGATAGGTGTTCCAGTGCCAGGCGCCGCCGACGCCGTCGCCGGCCTCGAGCATCAGGTAGTCGGAGAAGCCGGCGCGGTCGAGCATGATCGCGGCGCCGATGCCGGAGAAGCCGCCTCCGACGATGACGACCTCATGGTCGGGCTGGAGGCCGGTGTCGGACGGGCTGCTCACTGGAGGTCCTCTCGGTGGGCGGCGGTGGTGCCGAGGATGATGCAGTCGACATGGTGCTCGATGCCCTCCGCGCTGCGCACCCCTCCGGGCACGAGCGCATAGACGGGCCAGGAGATCAGCGTGCAGTGCGGCTGCTGCAGGACGGCGTAGTAGTGACCGTCGGTCCGTGGCCGGCGGGTGTTGAACCGGTGGTCGGGGGTGAGCCGTCGTCGCGTCCACGGGTCCCGTACGGCGAGCCGCAGGTGCAGGCGCGCGACGGGCCGCCGCAGCAGGGCCGGCAGGGGGAGGGTCGCCGGCAGGAGCCAGTCGGGCTCCTCCTGGAACACCTTGACCGCCCGGGCGGTGCGTGCCACCTCGGGGACGATCGCCGCAGCCTCGTGGCCGTGGGCGATCACGGCGACGGACTGGCCAGTGAAGTCGCGGCCGCGCCACTCGTCGCCGCGGAGCAGCTGGCCGTCGTACGTGCCCTGGGTGGTCATCGCGCTCACTCGGGTCCTCATGAGGCGATCGGCTCGTGGGTCAACTCGTCGACCCACGCCTGCGGCTTGCCCAGCACGCGTGCGGGAACGAACGACGTCAGCTTCACCATCGGGTCGGCGAGCAGGCGGTGATAGGGCGAGGTGCGGTCGACCACCATCGCGGCCTGCGCCTTGAGCACGTGGTAGGCCGGGATGCGAGCCGTGTGCGCGCCGCGCGAGCCGATCGTGGCGAAGCGCTTCACCGCGTTGTAGAGCTTCTGCTCCGGAAGCCCCATCGCCACGATGTTGTCGCGCATCTTGTTGATGAGCGGCGTGAACACGACGATCAGGCCGATGATCACCTGCGGTTGCAGCAGCGCGAGCGACTCGATGAGCAGCTTGTGCAGCGGGCCGGCGCCGATCAGCTCGAGCACCTGGAAGTCGACGGTGATGTGCCGGGCCTCGTCGGAGTTGATGTGGCGGAAGACCTCGTGGCAGACCGGGTCGTGGACCTCGTCGAGGAGGAACTTCACGAGTGCGCCGTCGAGGGCGCACTCCAGCAGCGGGATCAGCGTGGCCAGGCCGGTGAGCGGCAGCGTGTCGCCGTAGTCGTCGAGCACCTTGATCGCGAGCTTGACGTTGATGTTGGGCTCGGGCGGGTTGCCGTCCTCGTCGAGCATCCCCCAGCGCTTCATCAGCGCGAGCTCGGCGTTGGCGTGCTTCTGCTCCTCGGCGTGGAAGTACTCATAGATCCGCTTGATCGTGGGCGTCGGCGCCTTCTTCGCCAGCGACGCGAAGCCGCGCGCTCCGACGTGCTCGATCCAGACCAGGTCGGCCATGAACGGCTTCATCTTGGCGCGCACCTCGTCGGTGACGAGCTCGGCGCCGGGCGCGCCCCAGTCGATGTCGGCGAGCGACCACTGCTTGTCCTTGATGGTCTGCAGCATCTGGTCGAAGTCGAACGCGCCCTTGCTGGTGCTGGTGCTCATGTCGTGCTCCTGCTCATGCGGAGGGGTCGGGGAGGAATCGGCCGAGGAGGCCGGCGCCCTTGGTGTAGGCGCCCGGAGCCAGGCGCTTGGTGCGCCACAGCAGCTGGGCATCGGGCTGGGGGACGACGTAGAGCCGCCCGCGGTCGTGGGCGTCGAGGGTCATCCGTGCCACCCGCTCGGGGGAGAAGCCCGCGATGCCGGCGATGCGGCGTGCCATGCCCGCGGCGCCGGCCTCGATCAGCTCGCCCTCGAAGATGTTGGTTCGCACGAACGTCGGGCACAGCACGGTCACCTTGATGCCCGTGCCGTCGAGCTCGGCGGCCAGCGTCTCGGAGAGGCTCACGACGCCGGCCTTGCTGACGTTGTAGGCGGCCATCCGGGGCGCGGCCGTGAAGCCAGCAGCCGAGGCGACGTTGATGATGCCGCCGGCGCCGGCCTCCCGCAGGGTCGGTGTGAAGACGTGGCAGCCGTGGATGACGCCCCACAGGTTGATGCCGAGCGTGCGCTGCCACTCGGACAGCGGCGCCTCCCCGACCGGGTGGCCGCCCGCGCCGATGCCCGCGTTGTTGATGACGAGGCGGGGCGCGTGGCCGATCCAGTCGACTGCGGTGTCGTGCAGCTGCTGGACGTCGGCCAGCTCGGCGACGTCGCAGGTGGTGGCGAGTGCCTCACCGCCGGCCGCCTCGACGGCCACCACGGTCTCCTTGAGCCCGACCTCGTCGATGTCGGCGCACACCACGCGGCCGCCGCGCTTCCCCAGCTCGCGGGCCAGTGCGCGGCCGATGCCGCTGGCGGCTCCGGTCACGACGGCGGATGCGTTCGTCGTACGGCGTGCCATGGTCAGGCTCCCTTCGGTAGCGCCGCTGCGGGTGCAGCCGCGGTCAGGCGGTCGGTCACGAAGTCGGCGATCTCCTCGAGCGCGACGGCGGCCTCGGGCACGAGGCGGGGGAAGGCCTGGAAGACGTGCATCTGGTCGGGCCACACGCGCAGCTCGCAGTCGTGGGCGCCGGCGGTCTCGAGCTGGCGCACCAGTTCCACCGCGTCGGCGGCGAGCATCTCGCGGCTGCCGGCGTGCACCAGGGTCGGCGGGAAGCGGTCGGCCTCGTCGAAGCTGAAGCGCAGCCGCAGGTGGTCATGGTGGCCGGCGGCGTAGAGGTCGAGCAGCCGGGCGGCGCGCGCCGCCGAGATCATCGGGTCGGGCTGGATCCGCTCCCGTGCGGCGGCGAGCGACATGGTGAGGTCGACGACCGGCGAGAGGGCGACGACCGCGGCGGGCGGCACCCGTCCCTCGCGGAGCAGCTCCAACGTGAGGTCGACGGCGAGGTGGCCGCCGGCCGAGTCGCCGGCGAGCACGATGCGGTCGGGGTCGTGGCCCTCGCGGAGCAGCCAGTCGTAGGCCGCGCGGACGTCGTCGGCGGCGCTGGGGAAGCGGTGGCGTGGGGCCAGGCGGTAGTCGCAGGAGAAGACGGGCAGGCCGGTCAGCGCCGACAGCCGGGTGGTGATGCCGCGATGCGTGCGGGAGGAGCAGATCGCGTAGGCGCTGCCGTGGACGTAGAGCACGACGGCGTCGTCCCGGTCGGCGCCCCGGGCGCGGACCCACTCGCCGCGGGCCGTCGGCGCCGAGGTGAGCGGCGGGTCGAGACGCACGATCCGGCTGCCCCGCAGCGGCGGCCCGAACAGTGCCATCGTCGTCGCGGCGATCCTCCGGGTGGCGCCGACCCCGGTGGGTGTCAGCGGGATCGCGTGCGTCAGGGGGCGGAAGGCGAGTGCAGTGGTCGTGGCGGTGACGCGACTGCGGAGCGAGCCGCGTCGTCGCGACTTCTGAGGGCGCATGCCTTCAGATTGCGATCTCCGGCGGCTCGCGTCAAGATGTAGGGGTGGAAAAAATGCGGGCGCCACGCCGGGCCTACGGCGGCAAGTCCGCCGACCAGCGGCGCAGCGAGCGTCGTGAGGCGCTGCTCGCCGCCGCCCGCGAGATCTGGCAGGAGAGCGGCTGGGCCGCGGTCACCATGCGCGGCGTCTGCGCCCGCGCCGGCCTGACCGACCGCTACTTCTACGAGAGCTTCACCGACCGCGAGGCGCTGCTGGGTGCGGTGTGGGACCAGACCCGCGACGAGACCCTGGCGATGCTGCTCGACGCCATCGCGTCGTACGCCGACGACGGACCGCTCGACCAGCTCGACGCCGCGCTCGTCGCGATCGTCCACCACATCGGCGACGAGCCGCAGCGCGCCCAGATCGTCTTCGGCGACCATGCCGGCAGCGCCGTGCTCGAGCAGCGACGACGCGAGGCGATCCAGCAGATGGTCGACATCTTCATGCACCTCGGCCGTCCCTACCTCCTGCCCGACATCGACGAGGCCGAGCTGCGCCTCAACATCATGATCGGCATCGGCGGCTTCATCGAGGCGGTGCTGGCGTGGCGCTCCGGGATCGTGGAGGCCGACGCCGACACGCTGGTGCGCCAGCTCTCCGGCGTCGCTGCCGCGCTGGCGCCACGCTTCCTGAAAGCCTGACCCGGGGCTGACCGGGCACGACCGGCAGGAGAGGATCCGTCGCAACCTTTCCGGATCGGCGAGCATCACACCGGGCACCACACCTCGTCGGAAGGGACCTGTCATGCATCGCGCCACCATCGCCTCACTCGCCGTCGCCGCCGTCCTCGGGACCAGCGGCGGCATCGCCCTCGCCGTCAGCTCTGTGGACGACTCGCCGTCCGCGGGCGAGCGCCCCAGCGGCGCAGCGAGCAGCACCGGCGACCCCAGCGGCTCCGGCGACCCGGCGGGCAAGGACGCCCCGGTCTTCTACTACGCCGACGGCGCGATCCACGACGGCGACCGCTCGGTCGCCGTACCGACCGACGTCGCGTCCGGCCAGGTCGCTGCGCTGCAGCGGGTCCGTGACGGCTGGCTGGTGGTCAACGTGTCCGACGACGGCGAGACCTACATCGGCACCTACGTCTCGATCGACGACGCACCCTGGCGGATCAGCCAGTGGCGCGGCACCTGGGACCTCAGCGTCGAGCGGGACCGGGTCGTCTTCTCCGACGGCCTGGCCTGGCGGGTCGCGGTGTTCGAGGACCGCGCCACCCAGGTGCTCGACGTCATCGACGGCGTCGGCGAGGAGCTCGCCTTCATGGACCGCTCGCTGCCCCTGCCCGGGATCGCGATCAGCACCCGCGGCGTCATCACCGGCTGGGACATCGAGGACGGGCCGCAGCTGGTGGACACCGAGACCGACCACTGGACGCACGAGGAGCTCGGGCGGCGGGGGCTGGAGGTGCCGCTGACCTCGCCCGACGGCTCGCAGGTCGTCGCGTCCTACCTCAACCCCGACTACGCCCCCGACAACCCCGTCGGCGACTGCCTCACCGGCGGGGAGACCGCGGCCGCCGATGCCTGGTGGGACGAGTGCGGGATCGGGCCCGCATCCCGCGACCCGTGGTCGCCCGACGGCACCGGCCTGCTGATCATGGGGACCTCCAACGACGGCCCCGGCTCCTCGTGGCTGCGCGTGGTCGACCCCGTGAGCGGCGAGGTGGCCCACGAGTTCGACCCCGGCGGCCTGCTGGTCGGCGCGGAGTGGGTCGACGACGGCACGGTCGACACGCTGTCCTACCTCAACGACGAGGCGAGCCCGACGCTGCAGCGCTGCGATGTCGCCACCGAGGCCTGCACGATCGTCACCCGCCTCGACGGCAACGTGGTGCTCGGCTCCGCGTGACGGCGGGGCGGCGGGGGCGTGCGGCACGCGACCGTGGGCTCAGTCGTGGACCTGCAGCATCGGCCGGACGGCCTTGCGGGCATGGTGGATGCGCGCCTTGACGGTGCCGAGCGGGGTGTCGAGGAGCCGGGCGATCTCGTTGTAGTCCAGCTCCTGCACGTCGCGGAGCACCAGCGGCTCCACGAGCTCCGGGTGGGTGCTGCCGAGCACCTCCAGGGCCTCGAGCAGGTCCAGCCGGCTGCCGGCGATGACGCTGGTGGTCCGGGGGTCGGCGGCCACGGGCAGCTCGTCGACGGCGCGCTCGGCGGCCCGTCGCTTGAGGGTGCGGTACGTCGACCGCGCGCTGTTGGACGCGACGGCGTGCAGCCACGTGGTGAACCGGCTGCGGCCGGCGAACGTGCCGATCCGGGTGGCCACGAGCAGCAGCGCGTCCTGGGTCGCCTCCTCCGCGTCCTCGGGGAAGAGCAGCATCCGCCCACAGATCCGGCGGACCCGCGGCTGCACGGCGGCGAGCAGGTCCTCGAGCGCTTCGCGGTCGCCGGCCGCGGCGCGCAGGGCCAGCGAATCGAGCTCGTCGGGCGTCAGGTCCGGGCCGGGGGAGGACACTCCGGCACAATACGCAGCGTGGCCTTGCCGGAGCGACTCGGACGACTCCGCCGCGTCGACCGGATCGGCGCCGGCGCGTTCGCGACCTTCTGGCTCTATCACGACGACGAGCTGGACTCGCCCGTCTCGGTCAAGGCCCTCGCCGACAACTGGGCCAGCCGTGAGGACGTGACCGAGCGCTTCCTCGAGGAGGCCCGGATCCTGCGCCGTGCCGACAGCGACCACGTGGTGCGGGTCTATGACATCGGCGAGGCTGCCGGCACGCCGTACTTCGTCATGTCGTACGCCGACCGCGGCTCCGTCGCCGACCTGGTCGACGAGGGGCGTCCGCTCCCCGCCGCCCGGGTGGTCGACCTGATGGCGCAGGCCGGTCGCGGGGTCGACGTGCTACACCGGCACGGCATCATCCACCGTGACCTCAAGCCCGCCAACCTGCTGCTGCGCTCGGCCCACGGCGGGCCCGGCGGCGGGGCCGGCGGCGGGGATGGTGACGTGCGGGTCATGGTCGCCGACCTCGGCGTCGCGAAGGCGATGTTGCACGCCAGTGGGCTGACGCAGGTGGTCGGCACTCCGGCCTACATGGCGCCCGAGCAGGCCCACGGCATCGGCCTCGACCTCCGCGCCGACGTGCACGCACTCGGCGCGGTCGCCTATCAGCTGCTGACCGGCCGGCTGGTCCGCGACGGCGGCCTGGGCTCGCTGGCGAGTCCGTCCCTGCCGCCCGCCCCGTCGTCGGTCGCGCCGGTGTCGCCGGCCTTCGACACCCCACTGCTGCGCTCACTGGCCATCGCCCCGGAGGACCGTTGGCCCGACGTCGCCTCCTTCGTCGTCGCGTTGCGCGAAGCTCTGGCGGTGGACCGACTCGAGCAGCAGGACGCGCTCGACCCCATGGCCGCGACGGTACTGCTGCGCTCACTGGCCATCGCCCCGGAGGACTCCAGCCCGTCCGACCCGTCCGACCCATCCGACCCGTCCGACCCGTCCGACCCGTCCGCCCCGTCCGACCCGAGCGGTCCCGGTGCGTTGCGTCTGGTGATGCTCTCCGTGCTCATGCTGCTCGTGACCTTCGGCGCCGCCTACGGCCTGACGCTCGCGTTGCGGTGATCGGTCCCGATCAGCGACGGCCGGCGAGCGCGGTCGTCTCCCGCTCCGGGTCGTGGTGGGTGGTCGGGGCCAGGCCCGCAGCGGCGAAGGCAGCCGTCGCGGCGTCGAGCTGGTCGTCGGCGACCTCGGCCAGCAGCAGGCCGTCCGGCCGCAGCCAGTCACGTGCCTCGATGGCGACACGGCGCAGGAGGTCGAGCCCGTCCGCTCCGCCGTCCACGGTGAAGCGTGGCTCGTGCTCGCGGGAGTCGGCGGGCATCAGGTCGACCGCGCGGGTCGGGACGTAGGGCACGTTGGCCAGTACGACGTCCACCGACCCGGTCAGTCCGCGTGGCAGCGGGGAGGTCAGGTCGCCCACGACGGCCTGGCCGCCGACCCCGGCCAGGTTCACCTGCGCGCACGCCACCGCGACGGGGTCGATGTCGACGGCATGCAGCCGCAGGCCCGGACTGCGGCGCGCGAGCGCCAGGCCCAGGGCGCCCGAGCCGCAGCAGAGGTCGAGCGCCAGCGGGCCCGAGGTCCCGGCGAGGTGGGCGGCAGCGAGCTCCACGAGGTACGCCGTGCGCTGCCGCGGGATGAACACGCCCGGCGCCACCGCGACCCGGAGGCCGTCGAAGGCGGCCCAGCCCACGACGTACTCCAACGGCTCGCCGGCCTCCCGACGCCGGACGAGGACCTCGCGCTGCACCGGGTCGCTCGCGGCGTCTTCCAGCAGTTCCGCCTCGTCCTCGGCGAACACGCAGCCGGCCGCGCGCAGGCGGGCGACGAGGAGCGGGTCGGGCATGCGTCAAGGGTCCCGCAGGCTCAGGCCTCCGGCATCAGCGCCCAGCCGGCGAGGTAGAGCAGGACCCCGCTGCCGAGGCCGAAGACGACGGCAGCGACGAGGAGGAGACGCACGATGGTGACGTCGATCCCGAGGTGGTCGGCGATGCCACCGCAGACGCCGGCGATCATCCGGTCGTCACGGCGACGGGTGAGCCTGCGGCCGCGGGTGCTGCTGGTGGACGGGTCGTAGTTGCTGTAGCTCATGCCACCACACTGCGCCTCCCCGCGCCTCCACCCCATCGGGATGAGCCCTGAACCGACCCTGATCCCGACCCCGGCAGGCGGCCAGCCGCCTGCGCAGCGCGACCTCTGCCTGCCACAATCATCCCGTGCCGGCCGCGCCGTCCTTCCGTCCCCAGGTGGTCGCCCATCGCGGCGCCAGCCACGAGCTCGCCGAGCACACGCTCGGCGCCTACCTCAAGGCGCTCGACGCCGGCGCCGGCGGCCTCGAGTGCGACGTCCGGCTCACCGCCGACGGCCACCTCGTCTGCGTGCACGACCGCACCCTGCGCCGCACGGCCGCCAACCGCGGTCTGGTCTCGACGATGAATCTCGCCGACCTGTCAGAGCTCGACTTCGCGGCGTGGAAGAACCCGTGGGCCGACCTCGACGACGAGGCGCCCGACGACGACGAGTCCTTGCGCGGGGTGCTCACCCTGCGCAAGCTGCTGGAGACCGTCGCCGACTACGACCGCCGCGTGGAGATGGCGATCGAGACCAAGCACCCCACCCGCTTCGGTGGGCTGGTCGAGAAGCGACTCGTCGAGATGCTGCGCGACTTCGGCTGGGACCGCGCCGGCTCGCCCGTGCGCGTCATGAGCTTCTCCTTCACCGCACTGCAGCGCATCGAGCGGCTCGCGCCCGAGGTCCAGCTGGTGCAGCTCGTCGACAAGCCCAACTCGTGGCCGATGCTGCGCCGGGTCATCGGACGGGACTGGATCCTCGGGCCCGGCATCAAGATGCTGCGCGAGCATCCGCGGACGCGGGAGAGCCTGGCCCGCAGCGGCCGCGACATCCACGTGTGGACGGTCAACAAGGAGAAGGACCTCGACCTCTGCCTCGACCTCGGTGTGAAGGCCGTGATCAGCGACCGGCCACGGCTCATGCTCGACCTGCTCGACACCCGGTTCGGCGCCTCGGAATAGTCTTCGCGGCATGGCGAAGAAGAACCGCACCAAGACGTCGGCCGCGACCGAGACCGCCCCCGGCGAGGTCGGCCCGCGCCAGCCCTGCCCCTGCGGCTCCGGCAAGCGCTACAAGGCCTGCCACGGCGCCCCCGGCGGTGGCGACGTCTTCGTCAAGCGTCCCTTCGAGGGCCTCCCGTCCGAGTGCGACCTGATCGCGTTGCGTGAGCTCGTGCCGGCCGCGACCGCCGTACTCCCACTGACGGGGGAGTACGCCGATCGCACGGTCAAGCTCTGCACGCTGCTGCCGATGGCGGCCCCCGCCATGGTGCGCGACAGCGGGGAGGTGTGGCTGGGGCTGCAGGTCCAGCACGCGTTCGGCGACCCGTCGCGTGACCTGGCCGCGGTGCTGCTGGCGGCCCTCGAGGCCGAGCCCGGCGCCGGCATGGTCGGCCTGACCGCTCCGCCCGGACCCGGGCCCCGCCTGCAGGACCTCGTCGCCGGCCCGGGTGACCCGGGCGCCGCCGGTGACCTGGCGGTCCAGGTGCACGAGGGCTTCGACTTCTGGGTCGCCGACATGGAGGAGACCTCCGAGCTGGCACAGGCCCTCGAGCAGGCCGACGGCGCGGCCGCGCCGACCGCGCGGCTGACCAGCGTGACAGCGGCGTACTGGACACGCATGGGTGCCAAGGAGCACCTGCGCTGGGTCATGCCCGAGCCCGAGGACCAGCTCCTCGACGCCCTCGCCCGGCTGCACGTGTCGGGCGACGACGTGATCGTGCCGGGCGCCCGCTTCGTCGGCATGTTCCGCGCCCACGGTCTCCTCGCCCCGGTCTGGGACCTCGAGGTCGGCACCGGTCCCGAGGCGCTCGAGGAGCCGGCCGAGGCGTTCAAGGCCAAGCTCGACGCCGCCCTCGCGGACAGCTCCGACCTCACCACCGAGCAGCGCTCTGCCCGCAACGGCCTCGCCAACCGCCAGGTGACCATCCGCTGACCACGAAGTTCGCCCCTTTCTCGCACGAAGTGCGCTGGTTTCTCACCCGAGGTACGCCGGTTTCTCGGGAGGGGTGAGAAACCCCCGCACCTCGAGTGAGAATCCCTCGTACTTCGTGCGAGAAACCGGCCAACTTCGTGGGGTCAGGGGAGCTGGAGTGCCCAGACCTTGAGGCGTGAGTAGCCCTTGACCGAGACCCGGCGCAGGCGTCGGAAGCGGTACGACGACCCCTGGCCCTCGGAGCCGTCGGGATCGCCCGCGCCGTNCCTCGCCGGAGCCCTCGCCGGAGCCCTCGCCGGAGCCCTCGAGCGCGTCGTGGAGGCCGAGGTCGACCAGCACGGTGTTGGGGCGGGCGATGGAGGTGAGCCGCGCGGCGATGTTGACGGTGGGGCCGAAGACGTCGCCCAGCCGGGTCACGACGTCGCCGAGGGCGATGCCGGCGCGGACCGCGGGGAAGTCGTCGTCGGGGTCGGCGCCACGGCGCGTCAGCTCGAGGGCGATGTCGGCCATCGCCGCGGCCGAGTCGGCGACGATCAGGAGCTCGTCGCCGATGTTCTTGATGATCCGCGCGCCCCGGTCGACGGTGAGGGCGAGCACGGCGCTCTCGAAGTCCTCCAGCCACGAGACGAGCTCGCGGTCGCTCAGCTCACGGGAGCGGGAGGTGTAGCCGACGATGTCGACGAAGCACACCGCAACCGTCGATGTCGCGCCGGCGCTGGATCCGGCGAGCAGCCGGGAGCCGGCGCTGAGGAGGTGACGACGCCACACATAGCTCTGCAGCTCCTCGACCCGCGGGGTCAGCTCGCCAGCAATGGGGAGGAGGCCGTCAGCGAGGTCGACGCCACTCTCGAGGGCGACGTCGGCCAGCAGCGTGGCCTGCCACTCCGCGAGCCGGGCGAAGCTGCGCCCCCACGTGCGGACGAGCCCGGCCTGCCGCTCCTCGCTGAGCACCCCCATCCCGACGAGGTCGCGCGTCAGGCGCAGGGCCCGCACGTCGGCGTCGGTGAAGGCGGCCTCGTCGTCGGGCACGTGGGCGAAGCCGAGCAGGTGCCACAGCTGGCGCGCCACCTCGACGGGTACGCCGGAGGCCTCGGCCACCTGCGCCTGGGTGAGGTGCGGCGTGGTGCCGAGCAGGTGCGCCTCGAAAGCGTCGACGAGGGCACCGGACGAGCCGCCGGGAGCGTCCCCGCCGGGGGCGGCGGGGACGTCGTCCGGCGTCATCGGTGGTGAGTGGTCAGCCGTCGGCGGGCATGCGCGACTGGGCGACCTCGACGAGGGCGTCGTGGAAGGTCGGCCACTCGGCATCGAGCTCGCGCAGCGTCTCGTCGGTGAGGTGGATGGTGTCGAGCTGGGTGAGGGCGACGATGGTCGCGCTGCGCAGCTTGTGGCCGACGATGGCGGCCTCGCCGACGATGTCGCCGGGGCCCAGCTGGGCGATCTCGGCGCCGTCGCGGCGGACCGACACGGTGCCGGACAGGATGACGTAGGCCTTGTCGGCGGGGGTGTCCTCCCAGATCGGGGACCAGCCCTCGGGGAGCTTCACGCGCCGTCCGGTCGCGCTGATCCGCGCGATCTCCTCAGGCGTGAAGTGCTCGAAGAACGTTGCCATTGCTGACCCTTTCGCTGTGCCGTACGTCGGCGTACGACGCCCCATGTGGCGCGCTGCTAGCTCCGACCTTAGTGTCGATCGCCCCTCCGGGGGAGGCTTGATGAGACTACTGTCACAACGTGTCAGGGATACCCGCGTTATCCCGCCGGTGCCGGCGACTCAGGAGAGCGCGCGGAACGGGTCGGCCGGATAGACGCCGAGGACCTTGATGTCGGTGGTGAAGAAGGCCAGCTCCTCGAGCGCCCGCGCGAGACCCGGGTCCTCCGGGTGTCCGTCGACCTCGGCCAGGAACTGGGTGGCGGTGAACTCCCCGCCGACCATGTAGCTCTCCAGCTTCGTCATGTTGATCCCGTTGGTCGCGAAGCCGCCGAGGGCCTTGTAGAGCGCGGCCGGCAGGTTGCGCACGTTGAAGACGAAGCTGGTGACGACGGGGCCGTTGCCGGCCGGAGCCTCGATCAGGTCCGGCGAGAGCACCACGAAGCGGGTGGTGTTGTGGTCCTCGTCCTCGACGTCCTCGCGCAGGATGTCGAGGCCGTAGATCTCGGCCGCCAGCGGTGGTGCGATCGCCGCCTGCGTCGGATCGGCGGCCTCCGCGACCTCGCGCGCGGCCCCTGCGGTGTCGCCGGAGATGATCGGGGCGAGGCCGAGCTCGCGGATGATCTTGCGACACTGGCCGAGCGCGTGGACGTGGCTGTGCACGGTCCGGATCGTCTCCACGCCGGCGCCCGGGTTGACCATCAGGTGGAACTGGATGCGCAGGAAGTGCTCGGCGATGATGTGCAGCCCCGACTCGGGCAGGAAGTGGTGGATGTCGGCCACCCGTCCGGCGATCGAGTTGTCGATCGGGATGAGCGCGAGGTCGCAGTCACCGCTCGCCACGGCCGCGAACACGTCCTCGAACGAAGCGCACGGCACCGCCTCCGCGTCGGGATAGTGCTGCTTGCACACGATGTGCGAGTTGGCGCCGGGTTCCCCCTGGTACGCGATGCGGGCCATGGGCCAAGGGTAGGGCGTGCCGCGGGGCCGCCCGGCCGGCGGTCGTCGTACGGTGACGGACATGGCTGCCACCCTCGCGATCCTCGCCCTCGTCGTCAGCCTCGCGGCCCTCGCCCTGTCGGTGCGTACGGCGACCGGCGCGCGTCGCTCGAGCGGTGACGACCTGCCGGCCGATGCGGCCGGCCTGCGCCGCGAGGTTGCCGCCCTCCGCGCCGAGGCGGTGGGGGCGCTGCGGCACCTGGCCGTGGTCCGCTACGACGCCTTCGACGAGATGGGCGGGCGGCTGTCGTGGTCCCTCGCGCTGCTCGACGACGCCGGCGACGGCGTCGTGCTCACCTCGATCCGCGGGCGCAACGAGGCCCGCACCTATGCGAAGTCGGTCGCAGGCTGGCAGAGCGAGCAGGAGCTGTCGCCCGAGGAGGCCGAGGCCGTCGCCCACGCCCGGATGGCGCGCAGCTGATCTCGTCGCACCTCAACCAACGGGGGGTCAGCGCGCAACGCGCACCAGCACCCGGCCGTGGATGCACTCCATGCTGAGGTCCGAGCCGGGGCCGATCGTGTCGCCGTCGAGCTGGCGCGGCACGTCGCCGTGCGCGCGGATGACGACCTTGCGGCCGGTCATCCGGGCGACCGACTCGCCCGCGTTGTGCTCGCGCCGGGTCAGCACCCGGACGAACAGCGGGATCCAGGACAGGAAGCGGCGGGGATAGAGCAGCACGACGTCGAGCTGGCCGTCGTCGATGGCCGCGTCGGGCAGGAGCACCATGCCGCCCTGCAGGCTGCCGACGTTGCCGACGACGCAGGTGCGGGCGCGGTGCTTGGTGAACGGCATGTCGTCGATGGAGATCTCGAGCTTCATCGCCGGGAACATCAGGCCCTTGAGGGCCGAGAGCACGTAGGCGATCCAGCCGACCTTCTTCTTCAGGTCCTCGTTGACGCCCTCCATGATCGCGGCGTCGAAGCCCATGCCGGCCATCACCATGAAGTGGGTGGGCTCCAGGCCGTCGCCCTCGACGGCGACCATGTCGATCGCCCGGTCCTGGCCGGTGAGCGCGATGTCGATCGCGGCGCGGATGAAGAGCGGGATCTCGAGGTTGCGGGCCAGCAGGTTGCCGGTGCCGGCCGGGACGATGCCGACGGGAATGCCGGTGCCGGCGAGCTCGGCGCAGACCTCGCGGACGGTCCCGTCGCCGCCGCAGACGATGACGAGGTCGGCGCCCTCGACGGCGGCCTGCTCGGCCTGGCCGGTGCCGGAGTCCTCGACGGTGGTGAGGTGCCAGCGCGGCTCGTTCCAGCCGGCCTCGCGGGCCATGGACGACACCATGGTCTGGAACTGCTCGACGGACTCGACCTTGATCGGGTTGAGGATCACGGCGAGGTCGCGGCTGGACGGATAGGCCTGCGGCAGCGGCTCGGCCTTGAGGGCGTGGCTGCGGGGGAGAGGGCTGTAGAGGGCGACGCCGAGGAGCACGATCGCGCTGCCGAGCAGCACGCCGCCGACCACGTCGGACGGGTAGTGCCGGCCCAGCAGCACGCGGTCGGCGGCGACGAGGACCACGAGCAGGACGACGACGCCGTCCACGATCCGGCGGATGCCCGAGCGACGCACCAGCATCGTGACCAGCACGATCACCAGGCCGCCGAACGCCGCAGCCGACGTGGCATGGCCCGAGGGGAAGGACGGGCTGTGCAGGAAGTAGTCCAGGTCCTGCCAGTCGGGTCGCTCACGGCCGACGAGCGCCTTGACGCCGCGCATCGCGACGGTGCTGAGCACCATGACCGAGACGATCAGGATCGCCGCGCGTCGGTGGCCCTTGATCAGCATCGCGGCGGCGAGCACGACCGTGTAGGTCGTCATCGCGATGACGTCGAAGGCGACTTCGAGCCACCGCAGGGGCTCACGCAGCCCCCGGTCGTCCAGCGCCCACGTCCGCACGGGCTCGCCGCGGTGGTCGACGTCGACCAGCCAGCCCCACTCGGCGTAGACCGCGATCGCGAGGACGGCGAAGAGGGCCAGGAGGGCGACGGCCCACAGCATCGGGGTCCGGCGTGGGCGATCGATCACTCGCCGTACTTTAGGCGGGCGGGGACGCGCTGTCGCAGTCAGCGCGGCGCCATGTGCCCGCGGTCGCTACGGTCGGGACATGTCCTCCCCGTCGTACGCCGCCCTCGGTCGCTCCGGTCTCGTCGTCTCCCGCGTCGGGCTCGGCTGCAACAACCTGGGCCGTCCGGGGACGGTCACGGAGTCGCAGGACGGCACGGATCGCGTGGTCGGCGCGGCCATGGACGCCGGCATCACGCTCTTCGACGTCGCCGACATGTACGGCGCCAGCCCCGGCCTCTCCGAGGAGCGGCTCGGCAAGGCACTCGGCGGTGGTCGTCGTGACCAGGTCGTGGTGGCCACGAAGTTCGGCATGGACATGCAGGGAGTCAACGGACCGGACTTCGGCGCTCGGGGCTCGCGCCGCTATCTGCGCACCGCCGTGGAGGCGTCGCTGCGCCGGCTCGGCACCGACTGGATCGACCTCTACCAGTTCCACACCCCCGACCCGGGGACGCCGATCGAGGAGACCATCGCCGCGCTCGACGACCTCGTCACGGCGGGCAAGGTCCGCTATCTCGGGCACTCCAACTTCGCCGGCTGGCAGATCGCGCAGGCGGAGTACGTCGCCCGCGAGCTCGGCGCCGAGCGATTCGTGTCGTCGCAGAACCACTACAACCTCATCGACCGTCGCGCCGAGCTCGAGGTGCTCCCGGCAGCCCGTCAGCTCGGGTTGGGTGTCCTGCCGTACTTCCCGCTCGCCAACGGCCTGCTCACCGGCAAGTACGCCTCGGGCGTGGCCCCGGAGGGCTCGCGCCTGACCCGCAGCCGCCAGCACCTCCTCGAGACCGCCGTGTCCCCTGCGCTCCAGGACTTCTCCGCCTATGCCCGCGACCGCGGGCTCACGGAGGTCGAGGTCGCCGTCGGCTGGCTGCTCGCGCAGGATCCGGTGACGTCGGTCATCGCCGGGGCGACCACGGCCGAGCAGGTCGTCGCCAACGCCGCGGCCGGTGGCTGGGCCCCGACGGCCGACGACCTGGCCGAGCTCGACGCCCTCTTCCCCGCCCCGGACCGGGTCGCCCTGTTCTGACTCGCCTTCGGTCGTCGAGTAGCCGCCGAGGAACGAGGCGGCGTATCGAGACGTGGTGAGGTGATGCCGGGTCTGGCCAGGTCCGGCGCGTTGGCTACGGTCCGTCTCGATACGCGGCTCGCTGGCGCTCGCCTGCTACTCGACGACCGGCGGGGGCAGACGGCCGGATAGCCTCAGAGCATGATCGACCCGCGTCTCCTCCGTGACGAGCCCGACCGCGTCCGTGCCTCGCAGGTCAAGCGCGGGGCCTCCCCCGACGTCGTCGACCGGGCGCTCGAGGCCGACGCCGCCCGCCGGGAGGCGATCGCGCTCTTCGAGGAGAAGCGCGCCGCGCAGAAGTCGTTCGGCAAGGACGTCGCCAAGGCGCAGGGCGAGGAGAAGCAGGCGCTGCTCGCGCAGGTCAAGCAGCTGGCCGGCGAGGTGAAGGACCTCGAGGCCGCGCAGACAGCCGCCGACGAGGCATGGTCGACCGCCCTCAAGGCGATCCCCAACGTCGTCTCCGACGAGACCCCGGCCGGCGGCGAGGACGACTTCGTCGTCATCGAGACCGTCGGCACGCCGCGCGACTTCGCCGCCGAGGGCTTCGAGCCGCGCGACCACCTCGAGCTCGGGCGCCTCCTGGGCGCGATCGACCTCGAGCGCGGGGCGAAGGTCAGCGGCAGCCGCTTCTACTTCCTCACCGGCGTCGGGGCCCAGCTGGAGCTGGCGCTGGTCAACCTGGCGATGGAGCAGGCCCGCAACGCCGGCTTCACGCAGGTGATCGCGCCCTCGCTCGTGCGGACCGAGGCGATGGAGGGCACCGGCTACCTCGACCAGGGCGGCGGGGAGGACATCTACCGGATCGAGGGGGAGGACCTCTACCTCGTCGGTACGTCGGAGGTGCCCATGGCGGCGTACCACTCCAAGGAGATCCTCGACGGCGCCAGCCTGCCCCGGCGCTACGCGAGCTTCAGCCCCTGCTTCCGCAAGGAGGCCGGCTCGCACGGCAAGGACACCAAGGGGATCATCCGGGTCCACTGGTTCGACAAGGTCGAGATGTTCGTCTACGCGACGCTCGAGGACGCGGAGGCCGAGCACCAGCGGCTGCTCGCGTGGGAGAAGGAGTTCCTGGACAAGCTGGAGCTCGCCTACCAGGTCGTCGACATCGCGGCCGGTGACCTCGGCGGCAGCGCGATCCGCAAGTTCGACTGCGAGGCGTGGATCCCGACGCAGGGCAAGTACCGCGAGCTGACCTCGACCTCCAACTGCACCGACTTCCAGACCCGGCGCCTCGAGACGCGCGGCCGCTTCGGCGACCGGACCGGACCGATCGCGACCCTCAACGGCACCCTGACCGCCATCACCCGCGCGATCGTCGCACTCCTCGAGACCCACCAGCAGGCCGACGGATCCGTGCGGGTCCCGAAGGCGCTGCAGCCGTTCATGGGCGGGCTCGAGGTGCTCGAGCCGGTGCGGTCGTGACCCGTCCCGGGCCCGGCGAGCCCGGCTGGCGGCCACGGCTGGTCGCCCTCGACATCGACGGCACCCTGCTGCGGTGGGTGGTCGGGCGCGGGATGAGCCTGGAGGAGGTCACGCCGGCGGTCCATGCGGCCGTCCAGCGGGCCCTCGATGCCGGGGCGCACGTGGTCCTGTCATCCGGGCGCGCGCCGTTCAACATGACCGGTGTCGCCGACCTGCTCGACCTGCACGGTCATGGCGAGAAGCTGTGGATCGTCGCCTCCAACGGCGCGGTGGTCCTGCGCTACCCGCCGGCCGAGGTGGTCCACGAGGTCACCTTCGACGCCCGTGCCGCGGTCTACGCCGTCCTGGAGCAGCATCCGGACGCGATCGTCGCGGTCGAGGAGCGCGGCGTCGGCTACCGCGTCTCCGCCCCGTTCCCCGACGGCGAGCTCGGCGGCGAGACCATCGTCTCGGACATCGCCGAGATGGTCGCGGGTCCGGTCAGCCGCGTCATCATCCGCGACCCGAAGGCGACCGCGGAGGACTTCGTCCGGCTCGCCGCCAACCTCGGTCTGCACGGCACGGACTACATCGTCGGCTGGACGGCGTGGCTCGATCTCGCGCCGGTCGGGATCACCAAGGCCTCCGGCCTGGAGTACGTCGCCGCCCAGCTCGGCGTCGACCGCGCCGACGTGCTGGCGATCGGTGACGGCCGCAACGACATCGAGATGCTGGAGTGGGCCGGACGCGGCGTCGCGATGGGTCAGGCCGTCGACGAGGTCAAGGCCATCGCCGATGCGACGGCACCGTCGGTCGACGACGACGGGGCGGCCGTGGAGATCTCCCGTTGGTTCCCGTCGCCCACATCTGGTGGGATGGACGCGTGACCCCGGCTCCCCCCGTCCGTCCTGCCGGCCGCCCGACGGCGCTGCTGCTGGCCCTTCTCGTTGTTGTGGTGGCCCTCGGCGCTCTCCTCGTCATGGGTGGCGGGCCGAGTGCCACCGCTGCCGCGAGTGCGCGGGTCGACGCCTGCGAGCCGGTCGACCTCGGCGACGATGCGGCGGTGCGAGCACGTGCCAAGGAGTCCGACGCCGTGTTCTACGCCCGGTTGCGCGCCCCGCAGAAGGGCGGCGCGACCGGCCAGGTCGTGAGCTGGCAGGTCCGGGTCATCGACAGCCTGGGCAGCCGGCTGATGCCGTCGCTCCTGACGGTGCGGTTCGACACCTCGATGGTCAGCGACGTCCGCGTGCTGCAGAACGGCGCGGACCTCGTGCTCTTCGCCAAGACCCCCACCGATCAGGAGACCACGGGCAAGGTGCTCGACGTCGACCTGTGCACGGGCATCGGCCGCGCGCCGGCCGGCGATGCGCTGACCCAGGAGCAGCGCGAGGACCTCGAGGCCACCCTCGTGGCCGGGACTGCGGAGGACCCGGCCGAGGAGTCGGTGCCTGTCGCCTTCGACGACAAGGATGACCGGTCGCTCTCGCTGGGCCGCACGGTCGCTCCGGGCGGGGCGTTGGTCCTCGCCGGCCTGCTCGGCCTCGTGCTGGTGTCCTGGGCGGGCCGCCAGCGCCGCTAGCGGTCAGTGGCGCCGGGTCAGAGGTAGAGGCCGCCGGTGGAGGAGCGCGGCTCCTCGCCGGGAGCCGGCGCGCCGGGACCGCCGGGCGCCTCCTCGGCGCCGGGGCCGCCCATCGCCATGCCGGGCGGCAGGGCGCGACGGATCTGCTCGAACTGGGCCCGCGCGGCCATCTGCTGGGCGTAGATCGCTGTCTGGATGCCGTGGAAGAGGCCCTCGAGCCAGCCGACGAGCTGCGCCTGGGCGATCCGCAGCTCGGCCTCGGTGGGCGTCGCGTCCTCGGTGAACGGCAGCGTGATCCGCTCCAGCTCCTCGACGAGCTCGGGGGCCAGGCCCTGCTCGAGCTCGGCGATGGACGAGCGGTGGATCGCGGCGAGGCGGTTGCGGCTGGCCTCGTCGAGCGGGGCCGCCTTCACCTCCTCGAGGAGCTGTCGGATCATGCTGCCGATCCGCATCACCTTGGCGGGCTGCTCGACCAGGTCGGTCAATGCCCGCTCGTTGTCGTCGTCCTGCCCATCCTCGGCGCCCTGCTCGACCGCGCTCGCCGGCACCGTGCCGATCGGCTGCCCGTCCGGACCCACGACCACGATGTGCTCCTCGCCCTGCTCGCTCATGCCCCCAACCTAGGCGATCCCACGAAGTGGGACTTCCCGGGGCGCGAGGTGGGACTCCGTGGGGCGCGAGGTGGGCCGACGTACGACGCCAACCGCACCCCGCGCGTCATCAGGGCGTGAGCAGCACCTTGCCGACCGCCTCGCCCGACTCGATGAGCCGGTGTGCCTCGGCGACCTCGTCGAGCGGCAGCACCGCGGAGACGACCGGTCGGACCCTGCCGTCGGCGACGAGCGGCCAGACGTGCTCGACGACGGAGGCGCAGATGGCCGACTTGCCGGCGACCGGACGCGAGCGCAGCGCGGTGGCGATCACGGCGCCGCGCTTGGCGAGCAGTCGGCTGATGTCGAGCTCCGCCTTCACCCCGCCCTGCATGCCGATGATGACGAGCCGTCCCTCATCGGCGAGGACGTCGACGTTGCGGGCGAGGTATTTCGCGCCCATGTTGTCGAGCACCACGTCGGCGCCCCGTCCGTCGGTCGCGGCCCGGACCACCTCGACGAAGTCCTCGTCGCGGTAGTTGATGGCGCCCTCGGCGCCCAGCTCGCGGCAGCGCTCGAGCTTCCCGGCGCTGCCGGCGGTGGTGAAGACGCGAGCGCCGCTGGCCGCAGCCAGCTGGATCGCGAACGTCCCGATCCCACCTCCGCCGCCGTGCACGAGGAACACGTCGCCCGGCCGCAGGCCCGCGACCATGAACACGTTGGACCAGACCGTGCACGCCACCTCGGGCAGGGCGGCCGCGGTGACGAGGTCGACGCCCGCGGGCACCGGCATCAGCTGTCCGGCCGGTACGGCGACCCGGCTGGCGTAGCCGCCACCGGCGAGCAGCGCGCACACCTGGTCGCCCACGGCCCAGCCGTCGACGCCCTCACCGAGCGCGGCGACGGTGCCGCTGCACTCGAGCCCGATGACCTCCGAGGCCCCGGGCGGGGGCGGGTAGAAGCCCTGTCGCTGCAGCAGGTCGGCGCGGTTGACCGCGGTCGCGGCGACGTCGAGGAGGACCTCGCCGGGCCCGGGCACGGGATCCGGCAGCTCGGAGACGGTCAGGGTCTCGGGTCCGCCGGATGCGGACTGGGTGACGGCACGCATGCGGCCAGTGTGTCAGCGGGACCTCCGCGCTGGTCATCGAGGAGCGAGCGTCAGGAGATGTCGGTGCGGACCTCGTCGAGGATCGCACAGGGGTCTCGTGACGCCGCGCTCGTTCCTCGCGGGGCTCCTCGGCCAACGGCGGGCGGCGTCAGACCAGTGAGTCGGAGTCTGAGTAGTCGGCGTCGGCGAGCTCCTCGAACTCGACGTCCTCGTCCTCGGCCGACGTGGCGCCGGCTGGTCGGTCCCACGACTCGGCGAGCGCCTGCGCCTTCGCGGCGAGTCGCTCGACCCGGTCGGGGTCGGCGCCCTGCTCGCCGGCGGCGACGCCGAGCAGGAAGGCGGTCACGGGGCCGGCGGAGTGATGGACGTTGTCGTGGGTGAGTCCCGCCAGGTCGGCCAGGAGGCCTTCGTCGGCCTCGGCCTCGATGTCGAGGACATCGCACAACTCGTCGATCCAGTCGTGGAGGTTCACCCGTCCAGAGTGATCCCCGATCGCCGCATCTGACAAGGGGTGAGGCGGCGTTTCAGCCGGCCGTGGGGTCGTCCTCGGGCGGCGAGGCGGCATCGCGCAGGTCGGTCCACGTGTCGATGTCGCGGGCCTCGCGAGCGATCGCCGGCACCTCGGCGAGATCGAGGGGGGCGAGCAGGTCGCGCATCGCGAGCCCGTGACGACCCTCCAGGTCCGGTTGTACGGCGGCCAGCCGCTCGGTCTCCACGACCATGGCCAGCTGCCGGCGGCCGTCGGCGTCCACCAGCACCGCGCCCTCGTGGCCGACCGCGGCATCGTGGAGACGTCGCACGGTGGCGCTGGTGAGGTGGGGCATGTCGACGGCGAGGACGGCGATCGTGGGGAAGCGCCGCAGCAGCGAGTCGTGGCCGATCAGCAGCCCCGCGGCGGGTCCCCCGAAACGGGGCTCCTCGCGCACGAAGGTCACCGGCCGGTCGGTCGGGACGTGGTGGCCGACGACGACGACCTCGCTGGCGTCGATCACCGCGTCGAGGGCGAACTCCAGCAGCGTCCGCCCGGCGATCTCGATCGACTGCTTGTCGACGCCGCCGAGCCGTGCGGCCTGCCCTCCGGCGAGGATGATGGCGGCGAATCCGGTGAGTCCGTGGTCGATCACCCCCCGAGTCTCGCAAAGGGAGTCCTACGCTGGCACCGTGACCGTCCCCACCCTCCGTCTCGCGCTGGTCCAGGCCGCCTCGGCCCTCGAGCCGGCCGCCAACCGGGCCGCGGTGGCAGAGCTGACCCCGGACGGCGCGGACCTCGTGGTCTTCCCGGAGGCGTTCGCCCGGGACTTCGGGGAGTCGGGCTCCGACGTGGCGCCCTTCGCCGAGCCGCTGGACGGCCCGTTCGCGCGGACCCTCGCCGAGGCGGCCTCCGCTCACGGCACCACGGTGCTGGCCGGCATGTTCGAGGACGGGTCGGATCCCGAGCGGCCGTTCAACACGCTGCTGCTGCGCGGCGCCGCCGAGGCGTCGTACCGCAAGGTGCACCTCTATGACTCCTTCGGCTACCGCGAGTCCGACCGGCTCACGGCAGGGTCGATCGAGCCGACCGTGGTGGAGGTCGCGGGCTGGCGGGTCGGGCTGATGACCTGTTACGACCTGCGCTTCCCGGAGTGGGCGCGGGCGCTGGTGGACCGGGGTGCCGAGGTGATCGTGGTGCCGGCGGCGTGGGTGGCGGGGCCGCGCAAGGTCGACCACTGGCAGACGCTCCTGACCGCCCGCGCGATCGAGAACACCGTCTTCGTGGCGGCGGTGGGGCAGCCGGCGCCGCGCTACTGCGGCCACTCGATGGTCGTGGATCCGTTCGGCGACGTGATCGCGGCGGCCGGTCCCGGCGAGCCGGGGGAGCCGGTCGTGGTGTCGGCCGCCGTCGAACGCTCGGTGCTCGAGGAGGCCCGTCGGGTCAACCCGTCACTGGCCAACCGTCGTCTGTAGGGTGATCGCTCGTGTCCCGCGCCGCCTCCCGCTCCTCCCGCCGGGGCGTTCCCCCGGTGACCCGGGTGCCGCTCGAGGTGCTGATCGGCGAGTTCGGCGCGTCCCGCTCGCCCTTCCTGATCTGGCTGGGTCTGCTGGGGGTCGGCGTCCTGGCGCTCGGCGCCGCGATGGTCCCGATCGGTCCCGACTGGCTCGACGGTGCGGGTGCCGTGGTGGTCGCGACGGCCTACGCGTGGGGTCTCGCTGCCCGCACCGGCGGCCGCCCGCTCGTCTTCGGCCTGCTCACCCTGGTCTGCGCGCTCGGTGCGGTGATCAGCGACCAGGACCTCCTGCTGACCGGCGCCGCGGTGTCGACCGCCGCCCTCGCCTCGGTCTTCGGGATCATGCTGACGGTGCCGGCGGCGGGCTTCCTGACCGCGGCCCGCGAGTGCGGGATCGCGCTCGCCTGCGCGGGGGTGGGGGCGATGGCGGCGATCGGCTTCGAGCCGGCGATCCAGAAGGAGCGCTTCGAGTACGTCGGGCTCGGGCTCGCCTTCGCGGGAGCGATGGTGCTCGTCTATCGGCTCGGCGCTGGCTTCCACGGCCTCGGTCGCCGTGGTCTCGTGGCCGTTGCCATCGGCGCCTCGACCCTGGCCGTGAGTCTGCTCTACGCCGAGATGCTGCGCCGCTATGGCTCGTCGGGGCTGGTCGAGGAGCTCCTCGACCTCGTGCGGTGGAGCCGCGACACCCTGGGCGCCTTCCCGCGCCCGATCGAGGCGATCCTGGGCGTCCCGGCCCTGGCCTACGGCTGCCACATCCGCGCGCGCCGCCGCCAGGGCTGGTGGGTGTGCGCCTTCGGCGTCGCGGCCACCGCCCCTGCGGCGACGGCCCTGGCCAACCCGGCGGTCACCTTCACCGAAGCCTTCCTGTCGATCGTCTACGGGCTGTTGATCGGGCTCGCGATCGGCTGGGTCCTGATCCGCCTCGACCTCGCCCTGACCGGCAATCGCGGCCGGCGCAGTCGCGTGGCCGAGCAGGCGGCCGCCGTACGTCCCGAGCCGGCGCGCTTCGCGCCGCTGCTCTGAGGGGATCGACGGCGCGGCCGCAGGAGCTGGACGTCTTGTCGGCGGCCCGGGTGACGGCGTGTTCGACGGCCGGGAGATGAACGACCAGCTCGACGGCGGTGCCGGTGACGACACGTTCCTCGTCGGTGGCGCCCACCGCGACCGCGGCCGGGGTGACGCCGGGCGGGACCGGTGCGTCGTCGAGGTCGGGCGCACCTGCGAGCGCTGAGCGTCGCCTCCCGGACCGGCCCCACTCCGGTCCGGGAGGGCGCTCCGACCCGGATCCGGGTCAGAAGGCGCAGCGGATCCGGGCGTCCCCGAGCACGAGGTGTCCGCTGCCGCCGTCGGTGCGTGCGCCGTTGAGGCGTAGCCGCAGGCCCGACTCGATGTCGAGGTCGACGGCGTGGCTGGCGCCGATGCGCAGGTTGGTCCGCGACCACAGCGGCAGGTCGTCGGCGAGCACGTCGAGCTTCCACACCGCGGTGGAGCTGGCGGAGTCCGACATACCCACGGTGGCGCGGAAGCGGGTGCAGTCGCGGGAGAGGTCGTACTGCGCCGTCGCCGGGCCGTCGCCGAGCCCGTTGACCCGGGCCAGCGCCACCGAGTTGGCGTAGGTCGTGCCGTTGACGCCGTAGCTGCCCTCCTGGACGCTGCCCTCGACGGGGCTGCGGTCGATGAGGAAGTACCAGCCGAAGACGTCGTAGCGGCCCGCCGAGCGCTGCCCGGCCCTGGTCGTGCGCGTTGCCGGCGCGAAGACCCGCAGGCGCTGGCCCGCGCCGGCCCGCGTCATCCGCACCGAGAGCGTGAAGCTGCGGGTCGAGGAGACGGTGGTGGTCGTGAGGTCGACCCAGCGGCTGCCGGTCAGGCGCTGGAGGCGCACCTTGCGGCCACGGAGGTTGGCCGAGGTGGTGCCGCTGACGGTGACCCGTTGACCGGCATCGAGGCTGTGGCTGCCGGTGGAGGTCAGCGTGATGGTCACGGGCGCCAGCGCCAGTGCGACGGCTGGCTGCGGTGTGACGCTGCCGGCCAGCGCGAGGCCGACGGCGGTGACGAGGAGGGTGGTCAGACGGACGAGGTGGCGCCCCATGGCGGTCTCCTTCGGGAGCAGGTGGTGCACCGAAGGTAGGGAGCGACGGGGCCGGCCGTCGATGGGTCGCGGTCCCCATTGACGCCGGACCCCGAGCAGCGATCCTTGGCAGAGGGGGCGGGATTCGAACCCGCGGTAGGTCTCCCTACGACCGCTTTCAAGGCGGTTCCGATCGGCCACTCCGGCACCCCTCCGTGTCCGGTACGACGCCAGGGCGACCGCCGGACGCACCGAGTCTAGGAGACGCAGATCCGGGCCTGACCGCCGCCGCTTTGGCCGGCCCCCTGCCGGTCGGCGAGAATCGGGCCATGAGCAGCGCCGCGTCGTCCGAGACCAGCGACTACCGACTGGCCCCGCCGGTGATGGCCCGCTTCGTCGGCGCCTACCTGATCCTCCTGGCCGTGCTGCTGCTGGCTGCGACCGTGCTGGTCGCCGCCGTCGGGACCAGCCCGGACCTGATCGTGGTGCTGCTGGTCGTCGGGGTGCTCGGCCTGATCGCCCTTTCGTGGTGGATGCGCAGCAAGCTCGTCGTGCTGCGCCTGACCGACGCCGGCTACCGGGTGCGGATGATCCGCGCCGCCGGGGTCACAGAGGCTCGCTGGAGCGAGGTCGAGGACCTCGTCGCCGCGACGCCGCGGGGAGTCGAATGCCTGGTGATCCGCCTCAAGCAGGGGGGCTCCACGACGATCCCCGTCGAGCTCGTCGCCGGCGACAAGGACGATGTCGCGCGCGCCGTACGCGACCGGTTGCGGCGCGCCGCTCGCTGATCGGTCAGGACCCTCCCCGGGTCGGGCCGTCGCGGCGGGTGGGACCGATTGGAACCCATCGCCGCGGTCCTTGTAGCCTTGTGCCGCTGCTCGTCCTCCGGTCGGGCAGCGGAGGAGGCGTCGCCTAGTCCGGTCTATGGCGCCGCACTGCTAATGCGGTTTGGGTTTATCGCCCATCGAGGGTTCAAATCCCTCCGCCTCCGCCGTGTGATGTCGCAGGACATCGGTGGCCCGGATCCACGGAAGTGGGCCCGGGCCTCCTGCATCCCTGCCCGCGGCGGCAGGACTTCTGGTCAGCCCTCACTGTTTCGGGTCGATCAGGAGCCGGTCAGGCCACTCTCGCGCTTTTCGCGAATTCTCTGCATGATGAGGTTTGCGCGTGGCCTGGCGGGGAACAGGAACGTGATTCTCGGGCCAATCGAGGAATCGGGTCTCAGACCCACACGGAGGGGAACACCATGAAGAAGCTCGCTCGCAGGACAGCGTTCGGTCTCGCCGCCCTCATCACCGCCGCCGGCGTCGTGTCGCTGCCGACCGCGGCCGAGGCCGACACCGGCTGGGGCTGGCGGATCGTCAAGAGCCAGCCGCGCTGACCAAGCCTTGACGACGCCTCCGTCCCCGCCTCACCGCGGGGGCGGAGGCGCGTCATCCTCCTGGCCGGCGATGCCCAGCTGGCCCATGATGTAGCCCAGCTGGAAGCGGCTCTCCGCCTCGTACTCGTCCTTGAGGTCGGCCACGTAGCCGGCGTACGTCCGGGGGCTGACGCCGAGCCGCTTCGCGCTCACCGCGTCGGCGTGGCCCTCGATGAGCATCCGGATCGTCATCGAGCGCTGCTCGGTGGCGATCTCCTGCATGACCTTCTGCTCCCCGCTCGAGAACGACCGGCCCCGGGCGAAGGCCCGCTCGAAGACGTCGACCAGGTAGGCGACGATCGCCGGCTCACGCACGACGACCGCGGTCGCCAGGCTGTCGGCAGCCGGGATGAGCGCCACCCGCCGGTCGACCACGATCATCCGGTTGAAGAACTCGTCGAGCGTGCGCACCTCTGCGCCGTGCTGGGTCACCTGGGCGACGTACTTGTGCGTCGCGGAGTGTCGGCGGGCACTGTGCTGATAGATGGTGCGCATCTTCAGGCCGCGCTTGAGGGCTGCGATGTCGCGTGACGCGGCCTCCGCGACCGTCTTGGCGCTGCGCGCGGCCTGCGGCTGCGCGGTCAGCAGCTCGTCCTCGGCCTCGCTGACCAGCGAGGTGAGGTAGGGATTGATCGAATCGCCGTGCAGGTAGAGGAAGGGGCCGGCTTCGTTGGCGATCGGCGACCGACGCCAGCTCTGGTTCAGCGCGGCGAACGCGGAGGCCCACCGGGCCGACTCCGCGATCAGCTGGGCTCCCTCGGTGCCCAGCGGCGTGACGACGCGGCCCTGCACCGTGCTCGGGTCGAGCGGTCGCCAGGACGTCCGGGCCTCGTCGAGCTGGATCAGTCCCAGCTCCACCAGCAGGTCGAACGCGGCGCGACCTGCCGCTCCCTCCGCGATCCGGGGATCGTCCACCGCCAGGCTGCCGTCGCCGAGGATCTGCTCGTAGAAGGCCGCCGCCTCGTTCTCGAAGAGCTCCCTGTCCTCGGGGGCGATGCCGGCCATGGCGTCATGCTTCCACACCGGACCGGGCCGGACGCCCGCGGTGATTCGGCATCGGCGCGCCGCCTCGTCTATCCTCGACCGGTCGCACCGCGTGAGCGGGGCGGTGGGCGCCTGTAGCTCAACGGATAGAGCATCTGACTACGGATCAGAAGGTTTGGGGTTCGAATCCCTACAGGCGCGCAGTGTGATGAGTCGGGACATAGGTCTCACCTGAGTCCCGACATGTGTCACGTAGGAACCCCCGGCCATCGGCCGGGGGTTCTTTGCGTGTTGCGCCAGTAGTGCTTGGTGGGGTCGATGTCGTGGTGGGACAGGATCTCGCCGGTGGCGAGGTTGATGACGGTGACGTTGGTGTCGTCAGCGATGGCGAGGATTCGGGTGCCGCGGTGGGCGTAGCCGACGCCGAGGTGGTGCATCTTTCCGGCGCGGCGGAAGCTGACCTTGCCCCAGGTGTCGACGTGGTCGTAGCGCAGTCGGTAGTGCCCGGCAGGCTGGTCCTGGTCGGCCGGTGGGGTGGCTTTCGGGCGGGCGGCGTAGGCCTGGGCCGGGGTGGCGCGATCAAGGGCCCGGTGCGGTCGTTGTTCGTTGTAGATCGTGCGGAATCGGTCGAGCTGGGCCTGGAGGTCGGCGGGGGTGGTCGCTACTGGTTGGCCGGCGAGCCAGCGCTTCTGGGTCTGGTGGAGTCGTTCGACCTTGCCCTGGGTCTGGGGGTGGTTCGCGGCGCCGTTCTTCTGGGTGACGCCGAGCGCGGCGAGGGTGTATTCGAAGGCGTTCTTCCCTCCGCCGAAGCGGGCGGTGTAGACGCGGCCGTTGTCGGTGAGGGTGGACGCGGGGATGCCGTGGGTGTTGCAGGTCTCGAGGAACTGGGTGACCACGATGTCGCCGGTGACGGGGGTGTGGACGGTGCAGGCGAGCAGGTAGCGGGAGTGGTCGTCGAGCCAGTTGAGGATCTCGACGTCTGTGCCGTCAGCGAGGCGCCAGTGAGTGAAGTCGGATTGCCAGCATTCGTTGGGCTGGGCTGCTTCGAAGCGGTGGTAGGACGACCTCGGTCGTTTCCTTGGTTCGGGGACGACGAGGTCGGCGGCGTGCAGGATCCGTCGGATCGTGGAGGTCGACGGTGGTGGGGTGTGACCGGCCTGGGCGAGGTGCCAAGCGATGGTGACAGGTCCGGCGTCCAGGCCCGCGGAGGTGAGCTTGAGCCGGAGCTCGATGATCAGTTCTCGTAGTTCGGTGCTGGTGGCGTTGCCGGGGTGGAGGTGGCGTCGGGAGAAGCCGTAGCGCTCGGCTGCGTCGGTGACGGTGAGTTCGTTGGTGACGACCTTGAGTACTGCGACCCGGGCTTTCGACATGCCTAGTGACAGTGACGGATGTCCCGACTCACGTGGGACCTGTCATGTGAGACCTATGTCCTGACCCCCGACACCTACAGGCGCGCAGTGTGATCTCTCAAGAGATACCGGACAGGCCGGACCCAGACTCGGGTCCGGCCTTCTGGTTCTTCCAGGAGATCACCGATCGGCGAGCACCCAGTCGGCCAGCAGGTCGGCGACCCGCTCCCAGCCGGTGTCGAGCATCAGGTCGTGACCGATGCCGTCGACCGTCGTGACCGAGGTGGCCCAGGCACGGGCCGTGGCGGCCGCGTCCTGCGCGTCGAAGATCGCGTCGTCGCCGGCGGCGACCACGAGGATCGGCTCGTCGACCGCCCGCGGTCGGGGGCGGTCCAGGGCGAGCATGTCGAGGAAGCCGAGGTAGGACTCCGACTGCAACCGCTCCCGCGTCCGTCGTACGACGTCGGCGGGTGTGCGGTCGGTGAAGAACATCGCGCGCACGTCGTGGTCCTCGCGGACCAGGCGCCCGAGGTTCCAGGTCGCGTTCGCGGCGAGGAAGTCGCGGGTGCGGTGCCGGGCGATCGAGCGGGTCACCTTGTGCACGCCGGCCGGTGGCATGGAGGCGAGTAGCGTCGCGCTCGCCACGGCCGGCCGCTCCTCGCGGGCAAGGAGCATCTGCACGACGCCGCCGCCCATCGAGTGCCCGGCGACGTGCACGGGGCCATCGAGCGAAGCGATGACCGCCGCCAGGTCGTCGGCGTAGTGCCGCATCCGCGCGCGGTTGAGCCGGCGCCCGGCCGCCGAGCCGGCGTGACCGCGCAGGCTCGGGGCGATCGTGGAGATGCCACGTGCGGCGAGCCGGTCGGTGAAGCCGTCCTGCCAGCACCAGGCGCCGTGCCACGCGCCGTGGCACAGGACGAGGGTGGCCACCGGCTCGGCGGCATCGACGCGGATCACCTCGGCGGGCAGCGGTGCGGACATGGCCGCACCCTATGCCCGGTCAGCGGTGGCCGGGCTTGGGATGATGCGGTCATGGCGCTCACGATCATCACCGGAGGAACGCGCGGGATCGGCGTGGCCGTCGCCTCCCGTCTGGCGCGGGACGGCCACGACCTGGTGCTCGGCTACCGTGCCGACGACGCAGCCGCCGCGCGTGCCGTCGAGGTCGTCGAGGCGGCGGGCGTGCGGTGCGTGACGGTGCGGGGCGACCTGACGACCGACGCCGGCATCGAGGACCTCTTCTCCGAGGCGGCAGGGCTCGGTCGACTGACCGGCGTGGTCAACAATGCCGGCGCCACCTACCGCTTCGCGCCGCTCGTCGAGACCCCGGCCGACGAGGTCCGCAGGACCATCGACGTCAACCTGACCGCACCGATCCTGGTCGCGCGCGCCGCGGCGCAGCGGCTCGACCGGGGCGGGGTGATCGTCAACGTCACCTCCGGCGCCGCGACGATCGGGTCTCCGGGCGAATACGTCCACTACGCCGCCGCGAAGGCCGGTCTGGACCTGCTGACCCGCGGTCTGGGTCTCGAGCTGGCCGATCGTGGCGTGCGGGTCGTCGCCGTGGCGCCCGGGCTGATCGAGACCGAGCTGCACGCGGCGACCGGCGACCCCGGTCGGATCGATCGGATGGCGCCGCAGATCCCGCTCGGCAGGGCGGGGCGACCCGAGGAGATCGCCGACGCGGTCGCGTGGCTGATGAGCGACGCGGCGTCCTACGTCACGGCGACGACCCTGCGGGTCGCGGGCGGCCGCTGAGCGGGCGACCCGCCCGTCTTGATCACGGCAGGCCGGTGACGTCGACGTCGACGTCGTCGACGCCGTCGTAGCGCTCGGGGTTGGCGACGTCCGGTCCCGGGCCGCCCGGGTGCCGCACCGCGTGAGCAGCGGACCCGCGACGCGCGGCGGCTGGCCCCCCACCCGGGCGGGTAGTGCGTCTGGGTGAGCACCGCGCGACTCGTTACCGTCCGTGAGCCGGCGGCGCCCGAGGGGGTGGTCATCGTGCTGCACGGGGGCGCCTCCCGCCGCGGGCAGATGAAGGTCAGTCCCGCGCAGCTCTCGGTCCTGCGGATGATCCCGGTCGCGCGGAGGATCGCGCGGTCGGGTCGCGGACGACTGGCCGTCTACCGCCTGCTCAACTCCTACCGGGGGTGGGACACCCGGCACACGCCGGTCCACGACGCCGCGTGGGCGGTCGAGCAGGTGGCCGAGCGCCACGGCGCCGACGTGCCCGTCTGCATGGTCGGCCATTCGCTCGGCGGCCGCGCTTCGATCCTCGCCTCGTCACTGCCGCAGGTGCGTGGCGTCGTGGCCCTGGCGGCCTTCGTCTATCCCTCGGACGCCGACGGTCGAGGGATCCGCGGCCGGCAGATCCTCTTCGTGCACGGGCTGCTCGACCGGATCGCGCCGGCGCAACGGGCACGCCAGCTGGCCGAGCGGCTGGCCGTCGCCAACCGGGTGGGCTTCGTCGCGGTCGCCAGGGGCAAGCACGCCATGCTCGCCCAGCACCGCACGTTCGAGCGGACCGCCGTCGACTTCGTCGGCATGCTCCTGCTCGATGCCGCGCCGTCGACCGTCGTCGGCGTGGCGATGGACGGTGGGCGGGTCGTGCAGGTCGACTGACGGCAGCACGCCGAGGTCTCCACCGCCGATGACCACGTCTGGACTGCTGATCTACCGTTGCCTGCGACTCCAGGAAGGCGGGCCGATCGATGACCACCGTGGACAACCAACAGGAATACCGCGACCACGATGCCGTGGCGCTCGCCGGCCTGGTCCGGTCGGGCGACACCACGGGTGAGGAGCTGCTGCGGCTCGCCCGTGCCCGGGCGGAGGCCGTCAACTCCCGGCTCAACGCGATCGTCCGCGAGATGGAGCCGCCGGTGCCCACCGGTCCGCCGCCGAGCGGGGGTCGGCCGCTGGACGGTGTCCCGTTCCTGCTCAAGGACCTGCACCAGGACGTCGCGGGCCTGCCGACCAGCAGTGGCAGCCGGGCGCTGAAGGACGTGCCGGCCGCCGAGACCGCAGCCGTCGTCGAGCGGTGGATCGAGGCGGGCCTGCAGGTCTTCGGCAAGACCAACACCCCGGAGTTCGGCGCCAAGGGCGTCACCGAGCCGCACGTCTTCGGCCCGACCCGCAACCCCTGGAACACCGACCACACCCCGGGCGGGTCCTCAGGCGGCAGTGCCGCCGCAGTGGCGGCCGGGATCGTCCCCTGCGCCGCCGCGAGCGACGGCGGCGGCTCGATCCGGATCCCCGCCTCGGCCTGCGGCCTGTTCGGCCTGAAGGCGAGCCGGGGCCTGCTCCCGCACGGACCGTCGCACGGCGAGCCGATCGGCGGCACCGCCACCGACGGCGTGATCTCGCGCAGCGTCCGCGACACCGCCGTCATGCTCGACGTGCTCGCCGGGCCGACCGACGTCTCGGGCTACCTGCCGGGCGGCCCGCCCGCGGGCGGCTTCGCCGCAGTCCTCGACCGTGAGCCCGGTCGGCTCCGCATCGGCATGACCTGGGCGAGCTCGATCAACAGTGATCCCCACCCCGAGGCGCGGGCCGCGGCGCGGCGCGCGGCCGAGCTGCTGACGGAGCTGGGTCACGAGGTGGTCGAGGTGCCGGTGCCGATCGACGACGCGCAGCTCGCCGAGGACTTCCTGACGACATGGTTCGTGCACTGCGCCAGCGCGGTCGAGGAGGCGCGGGAGCTGTCCGGGGCCCCCGAGACGTCGTTCGAGCCCGACACCCGGATCATGGCCGCCCTCGGCCGCGCCACGAGCGCCACGGCCTATGTGCGAGCAGTCGAGCGACGCCACGAGCACGTACGGCGACTCGCGGCCTTCCACGCCGAGCACGACCTGCTGCTCACCCCCACCACCGCCACCCCGCCGCCGCGGATCGGCGCGTTCGACCTGCCCGCGCCCCTAGCGCTCGTCCAGAGGACGCTGCTGGCGGCCCGCGCCGGGTCGGTCCTGCGGTTCACCGCGATCGTGGACCAGATGATCAACGAGAACCTCGGCTGGGTGCCCTACACCCAGCTCGCCAACCTCACCGGTCGCCCCGCGATGAGCGTGCCCCTGCACTGGACGTCCGACGGCCTGCCGATGGGCGCCCAGCTCGTGGCGCCCCTCGGCGGGGACGCACTGCTGCTGCGCCTCGCGGCTCAGCTGGAGAGGGCCGCGCCGTGGTGGGACCGGCTGCCGAGCATGGACAGCATGGACAGCACGGATCGACCGACCCGGAAGGATCTCGGATGACGCACCTGCTGACGCCCGGCGGCAACGTCGGTCTCGCCCAGGCCGGACTGCCCGGAGAGGTCGTCGTGACGCTGACCTGGGCCGGCCCCGCCGACGCCGACCTGTCGGCCTTCCTCTGCACCGACAGCGGCAAGGTGCGCAACGACGAGGACTTCGTCTTCTACAACCAGCCCACCGGCGCCGGCGGCGCCGTCACCCACCTCGGCAAGTCCGCCCGCGGCGGCACCACGCTCGACCAGGTCCGGATCGACGTCGCCCGGCTGCCGGCGGCGATCGACAAGGTCGTCATCGGCGCCTCGGCCGACGGCGCGACCTTCGGGTCGATGACCGGGCTCGGGGTCGAGGTCGCCCCCGACGTGTCCGCCCCCGCCACGATCCGCTGCGAGCTCACCGCCGGCGCCGAGACGGCGATGGTCTTCGTCGAGATCTATCGCCGCGGAGCGGAGTGGAAGGTCCGTGCCGTCGGGCAGGGCTTCCTCGACGGCCTGGCCGGCCTGGCGACGTACGTCGGCGTGGACGTCGCCGCCGAGCCCGCTCCGCCCGCACCCGCCACGCACCCCACGCCGACCACCCCCGCGGCCGCGCCACCCCCGCCCCCGCCTCCGCCGCCTCCGGCGGCCCCCACCGTCAGCCTCGAGAAGAAGCGCGTCGTCGACCTCGAGAAGAAGCTGACGAGCACGGGCGACGGCGCGATGCTGTCGCTGGTCAAGACCGCCGGGGTGTCGCTGGAGAAGAAGGGCCTCGGCGAGCACACCGCCCGCGTCGCACTGGTCCTCGACATCTCCGGATCGATGTCGTCGCGCTACAGCAAGGGCCTCGTGCAGAAGCTCGCCGAGCGGGTCCTCGCCCTCGGCCTCCGCTTCGACGACGACGGCGAGGTCGACGTCTTCCTCTTCGGCAACAAGGTCCATCGCCCCGCGGGGCTGACGCTCGACGGCTACAGCAGCTACGTCAAGACGATCACGAAGCAGCACAAGCTCGAGTTCTCCACGAAGTACGGCGCCGCGATGGCCGCGATCCGACAGCACTACGTCGGCTCGTCCGCCCCACGCACGCAGCCGGTCAGCGCCACCACGCCGGTCTACGTCATGTTCCTCACCGACGGCGCACCGACCGATCAGGCCAAGGCCACCGAGCAGGTCAGGGCCGCGTCCTTCGAGCCGATCTTCTGGCAGTTCATGGGCATCGGCTCCGACCGGTTCGCCTACCTGCAGAAACTCGACGACCTCGACGGCCGGTTCACCGACAACGCCGACTTCTTCGCCGTCACCGACGACGAGCTCATCGGCAAGCGGCCCATCAGCGACGACGAGCTCTTCGAGCGGCTGATGACCGAATACCCCGACTGGTTGCGCCGCGCGCGGGCTGCGGGGTTGCTCACCCCGTGACGGTGTCGCGCCGCAACTGAGCGGCCCGCACCGCCGCGGCGACCAGGGCGCCCGCGGCCAGCACCAGCAGGGGGACGAGCGTCCCGACGGGGGAGCGGAGCGCCTCGAGCACCGTCGGCACGGCGAAGCCGAGATAGGTGGCGACGTAGAAGACGCCGATGGTGATGCCGCGATGGGTGGTCGGGGCGAGCTCGTCGACGTCCACCAGACCGGCCCGCAGGCACAGGCCGTACGCCGACCCGAGCGCGACCGCGGAGACGCCGAGGAGAGCCACGTCGGCGGTGGCGTCGACCACCGCGGCCACGACGAACCCGGCGGCGGCGAGCAGCGCCCCGGCGACGCCCGAGCGCGGGCCCCACCCGGCGCGGCGGGCCACCACCTGCGCCGCGACGCCGATCCCGAGCGTGACGGCGGACGCGACCCCCGGGACCCAGGGGCCGGCGTGCTCGCCACCGACCCGGCCGGCGAGGACGACCACCGGCACGGTGACCGAGGAGAATACCCACAGCGCCATCGGCACCGACCGGGCGAGGGCCGCACCCACCCGGCGGTGATCCGATCGCTCCGCGGGCGCAGGGGTCGCGGCCGGATCCACCTGGCGCCGACCGACGGGTGTACGGACGGCGCCGGGACGGGCCGCGGCGACGACGACGCTCAGGGACAGCGCGACCGTCAGGGCGAAGGGAAGGCCCAGCGCCACCTCGTCCGGTGAGAACTGGGCGACCAGGCCGGACACGAGCGGTCCGCCACCGAATCCGGCCGTGAGGACGGCGCCGGCGACCGTCGTACCGCGCCGGCCGCGCAGATCGCCCGCCCAGGCCGTGCCGGCGCCCATGGCGAGCCCGACGCCGACGCCCACGACCAGCCGACCGGAGTAGATCCCGGCCACCGGGTGCCACAGCAGCATCAGCAGGTTGCCCGAGGCCGCGACGAGGCTCCCGGCCAGCACGACCGGACGCCGCCCGACGCGGTCCGAGAGCCCGCCGCCGCCGAGCAACCCCGGCAGCAGGCCGACGGCGTAGATCCCGAAGGCGCCGGCGAGTGCGGTGGCCGACAGGTCCTCGCGGTCGCGGACCACCGGGATCATCGCGGCGAAGTGGTTGGCCGCCCAGCCGGCGGCGAGGAGCAGCAGGACCACCAGCGCGAAGCCGTCCCGGCGGTGCGTGGTGGTCATGGGGAGCCCGTCCTCAGTCGACCGGCTTCACGCCGTCGCGGTGCCGCTGGGCGAGCTCGCCGTAGTAGACCGCGTTGGTCTCCACCCAGAACGAGGCGCCGGTGCCCTCGATCGGCTTCTTCGTGGCGGCCGGTGCGCCGGCTGCGAGAACGCCCTCGGGGATCGCCGTGCCGGGGGTGACGATCGACCCGGCGGCGACCAGCGAGCCCGCGCCGATGGTCGCGTGGTCGAGCACCGTGCTGGCGTTGCCGAGCAGCGCCTTGTCGCCCATCGAGTCGCCGTGGAAGACGCAGGAGTGCGCGACCGTGGCGTTCGGCCCGATCTCGATCGTCACCTCGGGCGCCCCGTGGACGACCGAGTTGTCCTGGATGTTGGATCCCTCGCGGACGATGATCGTGCAGATGTCGGCGCGCAGGACCGCGCCGTACCAGACGCTGGCGCCCTTCTCGATCCGCACGTCGCCGATCAGCGTGGCGGTCGGCGCGACGAACGCCTCGGGATGGACCTGCGGGCGACGGCCCTCGAACTCGTAGCAGAACACGGCCGCACGCTACCCCTCCCTGCGACGGCGCTCGCAGAGGGACGGTGCGGCCGTCAGTGCGGCGTGTGGGAGTAGTGCTCGACGAAGAGCACCTGCAGCTCGCCGACGAGGAAGCCGAGGATCGCGCCGACGCTGATCATCAGGAACTCGTCGTCCTTGAACACCGGGCGCAGGATGCCTTCGTACTGCTCGTCGCTGAGCTGGTTCATCTTCTCGACGATCAGGTTCTCGATGTCGAGGGTGCGGTCGGCGTACTCCTTCGCCTCGGCGACCGTCTCCGGCATCCGGTCCACCACCCGCTGGACGATCTCGCGCTTGAGCGATCGATAGCGGGCGGTGCCGATCGCCATCGTCACCATCGGCCGGGCGATTCCGAGCTCGGCGTCGATGGCGCGGGTGACCTCCTTCTCGATCGCCGCGAGCAGGCGGTCCGACGTCGGTCCGTTGAGGAGCGCCTCGAACAGCACGTCGGCGGAGAAGAGGTCGGTCGCCATGATGCGGGCGTAGTCGCGGGTGACCTGCTCGCGCCGCGCGTGCAGCACGCCGTGGACCGGGATCAGGCCGAGCAGCTTGCGCCGCTTGCGGGGGATGAAGATCAGGTTGAGGGCCAGCCAGTCGCTGAAGAAGCCGGTGAAGAAGCCGAACGCCGGCATGATCCACGGGTTCTGGAAGTAGGCCCAGGCCACCATCTGCACCAGGCCGATCGCGAAGCCGAACCAGATCCCGCTGCGCCGGATGAACGTCATCGCCGAGCCACCGAGGCCGCGGACGAGATCGTTCAGCTTCCGCTTGTTCTTCACCAGGATCGTCACGGACAGGTGTTGGAGGTCGATGTAGACCCCCATGTCCTTGCGGATGTCGTCGAGCAGGCGGTCGATGATGCCGGGCGCCGCGGTCTCCACGCGGCGTCGTACGACGGCACGAGCCGGGGCGGGCAGGGCGTCCCACGCGCCGGGCCGGACCAGGTCGGCCAGCTCGCGCGCGACCTCCTCGACCGTGCGCAGGAGCGGCTCCCGCAGCTCGGCGACCGCGGCCTCGGCGTCGACGCGGTCCAGGATCTCCTCCGGCCGCAGCAGGTTCTCGGTGAGCATCTCGATCGTGACGGCCGCGGTCTTGCCCGCCCGCCGGGGCACGACCCCCTGCCACCCGATCGGGCCGATGCCGCGGAACTCCAAGGGGCGATAGAGCATCTGCAGGGCCACGAGCTTCGTGGTGTAGCCGACGAACGCCGCGATGAACGGCATCGACAGGTAGATCAGCCAGTTGACGCCGAAGTCGGCCCGGATCTCCTCCCAGGTCTGGACCGAGGCGATCAGCTGTCCGAGCACGGCCTCAGCCCTGCTCCGTCGCGGTCCGCCACAGCTCGTGCCCCAGCTCGGAGAGGCGGAGCGTCTGCCGGTCGACGCCGGCCGGGATCGGACCACGCGACGCCGTCCGGACCGCGCGCAGGACCGCGCTGTCCGCGCCGAGGATCTCGTACTCCTCCTTGAGCGCGACGTCCTCCGGACCGACCTCGAGCAGACCGAGAGCGAGCAGGTGGCTGACATACATCGGCGTCAGGTGCGGCAGGCCGATGTTGGCCGACTTGCCGACCAGGCTGGCGTTCTCCAGCACGGTCTCCCGCACCAGGCCACCGCGCGAGCGGGAGTAGACCTGCAGCAGCGGCGCCGCCGAGCCGTCGGACAGGGCCCCGAGGATGCGAGCCTCGTCGGGGACGATCTGGTCCAGGATCTTCACGAACAGTGCCTGCCGGCTCTCGTTGCTGCCCAGCTCCAGCGCCTGCTCCAGGAGCCCGGAGAGCTTGGTCTGCAGGGAGTCCGCGGGCCGTGCGGGGGCGGGCAGGGCGAGCGGGGCGGACGGCGCAGCCGCATCCAGCCGCGTACGCAGCGCGCCGAGGACCTGACGCTCGGTCCAGCCGGCCGCGCGTCGGGTCAGGCGCAGCGTGGTCACCGTGGCCGAGACCGTCGCCGTGACGGCAGCGGGAATGATCGCGGCCGGATCGATCGGTGGCTGCCGGGACGGCGGACCGGACTGCTGCATGGCGGAAACGATGACACAACTTCACGACCCGCGTATCCGCTTGCCGCCCCTCGGGCGGTGCCGGTTGCGCTGGCCCGTTGCGCGGGTCCGCCGCGCGGGTCAGGGCGGTCACCTATCGTGAGGACGATCTCAGGACGGACGGGTGGATGACGATCGACGACGGGACACGGGTGGACGCCGCGGCCGCTCCTGCCGAGCAGCCTGAGCAGGCCGGCTCGCCCGAGCCGGCCCCGTGGCCGCGCCTGCGCCGACGCCCCCGACCGGTGCCGCTCGTGCTGCTGCTCATCGTGGCCAAGCTCGAGCTCTTCCGGCTGCTCGCCTTCGGCGTGCCCGGCCCGGTGGGCATCGTCGCGGACGTCGCCGCCGCCGCGGCGCTCGTGGGCCTGATCGCACTCCTGGCGCCCGGTCCCGCCATGTCGCCGGCCCTGTGGTCGCTCAATGCGGCGCTCAGTGTGTTCCTCGTCGTCGCCTACCTCTACTTCAGCTACTACCAGACCCTGCCCACCTTCACCGCCCTCCACGAGGCCGACCAGGCCGCCGACCTCAGCGAGAGCATCGCGGTGCTCCTGACCTGGTGGCTGCTGCTCTTCTTCGTCGACCTGCTCCTCGCGCCGGTGGTGGGCTGGTTCCTCCACGGCCCGCGCTGGCTCCCGCCGCACGGCCACCGGGGCTGGGCCCGGGTGCAGCGACTCGGGGCGATGGTGGTCATCGGCGCGCTCGTCACGACCGTGGTCATCAGGTCCGGGTCCGACGTCCGCAACGAGCAGTACCGCGCGGAGGAGTTCGGCGTCCTGGGCTATGAGGCCGACGCACTCGTGCGCGCGCTGCAGCCCACACCGCGGCTGGACCTCGCGACGGCGTACGACCAGGTGAGCGAGCTCCAGGCCAGCGACCACACGACGATCACCGACCCGACCGAGGCCGTCGGGTTCGGCGACGCGGTGGGCAAGAACCTGATCATGGTGCAGCTCGAGTCGCTGCAGGAGTGGGTCATCGGCCTCGAGGTCGAGGGCCAGGAGGTGACGCCCACGCTCAACGAGCTGATCGGCGACAGCTACTACTTCCCCCACCACTTCCAGCAGGTCGGCAAGGGCAACACCGTCGACGCCGAGTGGGCCACCAACACCTCCATCTATCCGATCGGCGACGTCGCGATGTCGACCGGCTACGGCGACCGCGACATCCCGAGCCTGCCCAAGCTGCTGCGGGAGCGCGGCTACGTCTCGGAGACCTTCAACGTCAACTGGGCGAGCTTCTGGGACCACGACAAGCTGTTCGAGGCCGTCGGCTTCGACCGGTGGCACGAGAAGGACTACTTCCCGGGCGAGAACTTCAACGTGTGGGGCGCCTCCGACGACGTGCTCTACGGCCGCAGCCTCCACCGCCTGCTCGAGCTGCGCCGCTCCGGCGCGCCCTTCTACGTCCAGCTCGTCACCGCGTCGGGGCACGGCCCCTACGAGGTCCCCTCCGAGCTCAACGAGCTCCGCCTCCCGGCCGACCTCGAGGGCACCCTCGTCGGCGCCTTCCTGCAGGCCCAGAACTACGCCGACCGCGCCCTCGGCCTCTTCATCGACAACCTCAAGACGGCGGGCCTGTGGGAGGAGAGCCTCTTCGTCGCCTACGGCGACCACGCCGGCCTCAACACCGAGGACACCGTCGAGGACGTGCAGTCGCTCGACCCCGACTACACCTTCCTGCGCCGCTTCAACACCCCCCTCGTGATCCACGTCCCGGGACAGGAGGCCTCGGTCGAGGACAAGGTCGCCGGTGAGCTCGACATCCTCCCGACGGTCGCCAACCTGCTGGGGATCTCGCTCGCCGAGGAGCGCTTCGTCGCCTTCGGTGTCGACCTGCTCAACACCGACCGGCACGCCATGTCGGTGCCCTACCACGCGCCCACCGGCACCTTCGTCAACGACGAGCTGATGTTCGTGTCCGGCCGCGGCTTCGGCGACGGCGAGGCCTTCGCGATCGACGACGGCGACCGCCGCAGCATCGACGGGCTGCGCACCGACTACGACTACGTCCTCGACCTCATCGACCTCTCCCGCGCCTACGTCGAGTCGCTGCCCAAGCGCTGAGCGCGGTCACCGGGCGGGCGAAGGCGGCGTCCCCGGCGAGACGCTCGCGGGAGATGAGTAGTTCCTACGCAGGGCGTGCACCGCACGGCTGCGTCAGGCTCCTCGGCAGCGCGTCGACGGAGGTCGACGCCGTCGAGGAGGAGAAGTCGTGCGCAAGCTCGTGGGAGCCGTCGTGCTCGTGTGGTGTGTCCTGATCGCGGCATCGGGCTGCTCGGACGACAAGCAACAAGCCGTGGGTGGCGAAGGAGCCGGCGACGGTGGCTCGGTGTCGCTCGGGCCGGACCTGGCGGAGAAGCCCGAGGGTTGGCCTGAGGACATCACCCTCCCGCCGGACACGAGGATCACCGCCAACCTCGTCGAGGAGGCGTCCGAAGGCCGGACCCGACGCACCGTCAACACCGAGACACTGCTGTCTCCGGAGGATGCCCACGCGTACTACGCGGACATCCTCGCGGACTGGACAGACGAAGGAGGCACGACGGTCGGCAACACGATCGCCGGCCTGTGGATTCTCGGTGAGCGTTCGGTCAGCACCACGGCCGACGACAGCGGTGATGTGACCAAGCTGACCGTGACGGTGACGGAGCGGTGAGGGTGCGCCCGTCGCGACGGCTCACCGCCGTCCTGGTCGTGGTGCTGGCCCTCCTGGCCCCCGGGCTCGTGCAGTCGCCGGCCGCGCAGGCCGCGACCAACCGAATCACGGGTGTGGTCACCGTCGGAGGCGTGCCGGTCGAGGGGGTCGAGCTGGAGCTGATGCAGTGGACCGGTGCCGAGTGGTCCTACGGCCACGGTGCCGACGAGGACGGGGTGAGCGACGCCGCGGGCGTCTTCTCGTACTCCGACCTGACACCCGGCACCTACTCCGTGACCGTGCACCGGCGCTTCGCGAACGGTCTCGCCACCCCTCCGACGGGACCGGGGACGCAGGGAACGGTCACGATCGACGCCGATGACCACGCCGATCTCGACGTGTCGCTCCCCGCCCCGGTTCGCACCGTGACGGGACAGATCCTCAAGCTCGATGGCACGCCCGCCGCCGGCGCCCGCGTCGAGCTGGGGCGGTGGTCGGCGGCCGACCATCCTAGCTATCTCTTCTCGGTGACGGCGGACGGCGAGGGGCGCTACGCGCTGCCGCTCTACGACGACGAGCCGCACACGGTCACGGCCTGGCTTCCCGGCTACATCCGGACCTTGCTCGGCGACACCACGCGCTACTGGGAAGCGGCGAGCTTCGGGATCGGCGACGGCCCCGGGCTCCCGACGTTGACCCTGCAGAGCCAGTACGTCGGCGGCCGCGTGCTGGACGCCGCGGGCATGCCGGTCCCCGGACGCGAGGTCGCCCTGCTGCGCTGGAACCATGCCCAGGACGTGTGGGTCGAGGTCGCCACCGCGACGACCTCCCCGGCGGGCCGCTACGTCTTCCGCAACACTGGTGAGGGCCACTACTCGGCGCGCATCGTCGTCCCCGCCGGGACCATCCACCCGACGACCGGGTTCGTCGAGCCGGTCGTGACCGGTTTCGCTAGCGACCACACCAGCGGGCCGGGTTACCGATGGGTCACGGGCTCCGGCCAGGTCGCAGATCTCGACCTGACCCTGCCGCCGCCTGCTGCCGCGATCGTCAGGGTCGCGGGGCGGGCGGACGTCGGCAGTCTCCTCCGGGCCGGCACCGGCGGGTGGGGCAGCCACTACCAGCTGGGCTACCGCTGGCTGCGGGACGGGCGCCCGATCCCCGGTGCGACGGGGGCGTCCTATCGCCTCGCCCGGGCCGATGGTCTGCACCGGGTGCGGGTGCGGGTCACCGCCGTCTCCTCCTACCCCGGTCTACCGACCCAGCAGGTGACGTCATCCTCGCTGAGGGTGCGGGCGCTCAGTGTCCTGGCACTGCGTGTCGATCCGGGCCGGCGGAGTGCTGTCGCGGCCGTCCGGCTGCGGCTGCCCGGACTCGTCGCCTCGCGTGTCACCCACGCCGTGGCGGTCTACGTCGATGGCCGGCGGCAGACAACGGTGCGGCTGCGCAACGGCTCGGCAGCGGTGACCCTCGCCCGCCTCTCGGCCGGACGGCATCGGGTCGTGGTGCGGTTCGCCGGCACCCGGGACCACACGGCGGCCACGGCGAGCCGGGCCTTCCGCCTCGGCTGAGACCGGATGAGTACTCATCGAGCGCCCGTGGCCTCGGCCAGGACCAGCACGAGCTCGTCGCGACCGGAGACCCCGAGCTTGCGATAGACCCGAGCGAGGTGGTTGTCGACGGTCCGCACCGACAGTCCGAGCCGCTCCCCGATCTCTCGGCTTCGGACGCGCTGTGCAGCCAACTGGGCGATCTGCGTCTCGCGGGGGCTCAGCAGCACCGTCCGGGCCGGCCAGGTCCCGAGTCCCCTGGACGAGCGCAGCACCGTCGCAGCTCTCCGGCACCGCGAGGCGGCGTCGTGGCGTCCGGACTCCTGGTGCAGCCGGGCGGCCTGCTCCCAACAGTCGGCGGCGCGTCCGAGCAGACCGATCTCCTCGAGCTCGGCGGCGTGGCGGGCCACCTGGTGCGCCGATCCGTCGACATGTGCCGACACCCGATCCGCGAGAGCCTGTGCGATGCCCCCGCGTCCAGCGAGGGAGACGATCTCCTCGGCAAGATCGGGGGAGCGGCTCAGCATCCAGGCCTCGTCCAGCGCCAGTATCCCCAGGTGGCCGTGCATCTCGGCGAGCGCCCGATAAGCGGTGTTCACCAGCACCCCCACGGCACCCGGACTGTGGGCGGTCGCCACCCGCGCGAGGTGGAGCGCCGCCTTGACGTCCGGCTCATCCTCCGGAGAGACCCGGGCTGAGGTTGCTCCACCTCGCCGGACGGCCACGGCCTGACGTAGGGCGTCGGCGCTGGCGCGCAGGCCGGTGAAGTCGTGCCAGGCGAGGTGCCGGACGGCACGCTCGCTCAGTACGGCCGCATCGTCGAGGCGTCCCGTGTGCAGGGCGAGCTCCGCTGCGGCGTACTCCCACATGCCCAGGGCGGGGTCGGCGTCGAGCGCGGAGGTGTCCCGTCGCTGGGTGGCGAGCTCGTCAGCCGTGCCCAGCTCGCCGTCGAAGACGAGCGCCAGGAACCGCGAGAGGTCCAGGAGGCTCCGGGCGTGGGGTGGTGCGATATCGGTCCGCTCGAGAGCCGCGAGGCCCGCGGCGACCTCCCGCTCCGCCGCCGAGCGGGTCCCGTCCAGGCTGGCGATCATCGCGCCGATCATGGCCGCGCTGACAGTGCCGGCCGCGCCAACGTGCTGGATGTCGAGGACGGGGGCGTTCACGCCCTCCTCGCCCGCCATCAGGCGCCACTTCACCAGGTCGGTCTCGATCAGGCGGCGCGCCGAGGTCCCGTCCACCCTCGTCAACAGATCGTTGACGGTCCGGACGGCAGCCGGTGCATCACCGCGGCGTACGGCGTGGAGCAGTCCGATCTCGTGGGCGAGCCGGACGGCGAGCTCGTCATGCGCGACCGGATCGGGGGCGCTCGCCAGCAGGTCCCGGGCGCGCTCGAGATGCGCGCCTGCGGTGTCCAGGTCTCCCGCTGCCGACGCCGCGGCGCCCAGCAGGAGGGCCGTTGCCGGATGGTTGCCGGGTGCCACGGCGAGCAGTTCGGCCTGCTCCGACGACGTGAGCTCCGGCTGGCGCGCTGCGTGCAGCACGTCGGCCTCGGCCGGTCGGAGTCCGGCTCGGACGGCGAGCAGGGTCGCGCGCGGACGCCAGCGGTGCCCTGCCTCCAGGAGGACCTCGTGCGCCCGCGTCGCTCGCAGTCGCGCCACCGAGCCCGGGGTGGACGCCCGGACCACGTCGCGGTCCAGACGGCGAGTGAAGGCGATCGATCCGGCGGTCTCCGTCAGCAGGCCCGATCCCACCAGCGTGTCGAGTCCGGGGACGGCGGCCACGGCTCCCGCGGGAAGGTGGCCTGCCACGGCCACGGTCTCGGCCGCCCGGCGCTCCTCAGCGCCCAGCGCCGCTGGATCGACGCTCCAGCGCCGCACCGTCGTGGGTATCGGGTGCCGCCACTCGACCTCCGCGCCCCCGGGTGCCGATCGAAGGAGAGCCGTCGTGACCAGTGCCCGAGCGATGGCGGGGAGCCCGTCGGCGCGGGCGAGGAGATCCGCGGCGGCGCCCGCCGACAGCTCCGCACCGACATGGGCGGCAGCGAGGGCGAGGAGCTCGTCCGTCGTGGCGCCGTCGTGACGGATCTCCACCCACGCCCCGGTCGTGATCCCGTCCTCGACGGCGCGGGGGAGCCTCGCGCCGGAGCAGGTGGTGAGCACGGCGCGGACGCCCGCGCGCGCCAGGTGACCGATCAGGACCGCGGAGGCCGGGTCGAGCCTGTCGGCGTCGTCGACGATCACGACGACCGGGGCCCGACTGCCGGCGAGCAGTGAGGGCAGCCGGGTGTAGGCGATCAGGGCCAGCGAGGTCTCGTCGTCGTTGGCGTCGACGCCGAGCCCGTGGGCGGCGAGCAGCGGCGCGAAGGCGCCGAGCGGGACCCGCGCGTCACCGTCGGAGCCGGTGACCGCGAGGGGTCGGTAGCCCTCGACCTGCAGGAGCTCGCCGAGGTGTCGCGCGGCGTGGGTACGTCCGCTGCCGGGTCGGCCCGAGAGGACCACGCAGCGTCCGTCGATCACGTTCGCCGCGAGTTGCTCGACCAGGTCGTCCATGTGCATGCGGTGATTCTCAGAAGTCGTCAGCCGACTGTCCGCCGGTTCGCTCGGGTTGAGTAGGTCGTACTCACGACGCCGGCGAGCCCCGGCGGCCATGCTCGCGCCATGACATCGCACCCCGCCCGACTCCGGTCCCGGCACCGGTTCGCCGTCGTGCTGCTCGCCGCCGGCCTTCTGCTGACCGCCTGCTCGGACAGCGACGACGACATGGACTCCTCGGACACGTCCCGGACGTCGGAGGAGTCGAGCGCCGCCGGGGCGGACGCTCCGCCGGCCGCGGGCGAGGATCCTGACCAGGCTGGTGTCGAGACCGTCCTCGAGAACCTCGGCACGGTGCTGCGGACCTCGCTGGCGAACGTCGACTTCTACGAGGTCGACGCCGCGACCACCACGCTGACGATCCGGTTCAGCAGCGGCAGCAAGGACGACGTGACAGCGAACTGCCTGATCAGCCGGAGCGCGTCCCAGGGGCTCGGCCTCCCAGCCGACTACCGCCTCGTGATGTCCTACCCCGACGGAGACACGGAGTGTGCGCGGGCATGAGGTCCGCGACGCTCCGGAGGACCTTCGCCGCCGGCGCTGCTGTCACCGGCATGCTCCTGGTGACGGCCTGCTCCGCCGAGGACATCGCCGAGAAGGCCACGGAGAAGGTGGTCGAGGACCAGCTCGGCGACGGTGCCGATGTCGATGTCGACACCGACAACGGGGAGGTCCGCATCGATGACGGTGACGGCAACTCCTACGTCAGCGGCGACCAGCTGCCCGACGACTTCCCCGACGAGATCCCGCTCGTCGACGGCACGATCCTCAGCGGCGTCGCGGTCGACGAGGCGGGAGGTCGCGGCTGGTCCGTGGCCGTCCAGGTCGACACCGACGCCCAGGGCGCCGTCGAGGAGGCGGCCCGGCTGCTCGAGGAGGCCGGCTTCGAGCTCGTGACCGAGATCCAGGCCGGCGTCCCCGGCGCCCAACTCACCAACGACACCTGGGGAGTCGTGATCGCAGCCTACGAAGACACGTCGACCGACACCGCGGTGGTCGGCTACACGGTGGGTGACAACGTCGGATAGGTCGTCGACCGTGGTCAGCTCTCGTCGAGGAGCCGACGCAGCTCGGCCCGGCCGGAGACACCCAGCTTGCGATAGACCTTGGCGAGGTGGTTGTCGACCGTGCGGACCGAGAGCACCAGTCGCTCGGCGATCTCGCGGCTCGCCAGCCGCTGGCAGACGAGATCGACGATCTCCCACTCGCGGTCGGTGAGCACGTCGGTGTCGTCGACGTGCCAGGGGCGCACGTCGCTGTGCTGCTCCAGGTCGCGCCGTGAGCGCTGCAGACGTCGCAGCACCTCGGGCCGGGCGCGCGCATCCGGCATCTGCTCGGCCAGTCGCAACGCATCGATCGCGGTGGCCTCCATACCTGCCCGGGCGAGCTGTGCCGCGACGGCGCGGACCGGATCGGGTGCGGCAGTGTCGAGTGCGCCGGCCAGGGCGGTCAGGTCGTCATAGAGGCCGAGTCCGGTGCCGACCCGGCCGTGGATCTCGACCAGCAGACCGGCCGCCTGTCGGGCTTGGCCCACCCTCAGGCAGACCGAGAGCGAGATCGCGGCCACCAGGTCGTGCCCTGCCTCGGCAGCGGCGCGCGCCGTCTCCACGACGAGGCGTGCAGCCGCTGCCGGGTCACCGGACCGCGCCGTGAGCCAGGCCAGCGCCTCCGACCGCTGCAACGCGGTCTTCGGGTCGGCGACCTGGGACGGGACGAGGGTGGCGAGCAGTTCGCGGGCGACCCCGTCGCGGCCCAGTTGGGCCGCGACATTGGCCTGCAGCGCCACCGCGAATCCCAAGAAGCCGAGGGGATCCCGCCAGCGCAGCTGCGCCACGGCGAGCTCGGCCAGCGCGAGTGCGTCGGCCAGCCGGCCGCCGTACATGCGGTGGATGCCGAGGGTCAGCGACCACATTCCCACGGCATCGGGCGTGCAGGTGACTCGCTGCTCCTCGCACACCCGGGCTGCTTCCTCGCCACGTCCCTGAGAGAGCAGGAGGAAGTACTGCTGGATGTGCACCATCGCCGCCGCGAAAGGATCGAGGATGCCCTGCTCGCGCTCGATGCGGGCCAGCACGTCGGCGGCCTCCCCACCCAGCCGGCCGCTCATCGAGTCGAGCATCACCGCAGAGATCGCCCCGCGGACCGCGACCTCCGGTGCAGCGCCCTCGCCCGCAGGCAGCGGATCGCCCGCGCCGCCGGGAGCCTCGCCGTTCAGGATCCGCCAAGTGCGGATCTCAGGCTCCAGCAGGGCGCGGTCGCTGGCGTCGAGACGCGGGGCGAGCCGGGCGGCGAGCACGAGTGCCGCCGCGACGTCGAAGCGGCGGTAGGCACGGTGACTGCCCCATCGGGACGCCAGCAGGGCGAGGTCGGCCGATGTCGTCGCGGTCGCCTCGGCTCGGGTGAACGCAGCCTCTGCTTCGTCGTGGCGGCCCAGGAAGGACAGCGCGCTCGCCTCGTCGACGGCCGTCCCGAACGGCGGTGCCTGGCCGTCGGCCGATCGCAACCGTCCCCCGAGCTCGTGGGCCACGAGATGCGCACCCATGCTGAAGGCGTGCCGCACGGCCCACGCGAGATCGGCACGGCCTGCTCCAGCGGCCGTGTCGCACCGGAGGCGCACTGCCGTGAACCTCAGCCCGTCGTCGCCGCTGGCCTCGAGTCGGCCGGCAACGGTGTCAACGACGGCCTCTCTCCGGGCGGTGTCGAGGCCGGCGGTGACGGCCTCCGCGAAGGTCGGGTGGGCGACCCGCAGGATGTCGCCGCGCAGCTCAACCAGGTTGCGCGCGACCAGGTCGAGCGCCAGTCGCTGCTCCTCGGCCGTGGGGAGCAGCACCGAGCGCGGCGTCGATGCTCCGAGGGCGACGATCCGGAGGACGGCCAGTGCGTCCGGCGGCAGGTCGGAGAGTCGGTCGGCTATCGAGGTGTGCAGGTCGAGCGGCAGCGCGACCTGATCGATCTCGACGCCAGCGCCGACGCGCCGCAGCAGGCCACGGCGCTCCGCGAAGTCGACGAGCTCCCGCAGGTGGAGCGGATTGCCACCCGTCTGCTCGTGGAGACGGGTCACGTCGTCGGGACGTACGGTCGCCCCGAGGCGTCGTCGCAGCAGGTCATCGACGTCGATCCGGGTGAGCCCGTCGAGGTCGATCGTCTCGAGAGCGTCCTCGACCGCCAGCCGCTCCAGCGGTCCGTGCAGTCCGTGCTCGGTGCGCGCGGTCATCACGGCAGCCACTCCGAAGGCACGCACCAACTGATGGACGACGGCCGCAGAGGTGCTGTCGAGCAGCGGAGCATCGTCGACGACGACGAGCACCTGCCGCGCGCGCGTGCCGATCGAGGCGATCAGGTCGCGGGCGGTGAGACCCGCCGGCTCCTGGTAGCGCAGACCGAGCGGACGCAGGAGCGGCACGAAGGGTGCCAGCGGGGCGTCCTGGAGCTCGGCCAGCCCGATGATCGGAAGCACCGTCGTCGCTCTGCCCTGGCGGGACCACCGCTCGCCCAGCCGCCGGGCCAGGGTCGTCTTGCCGACCCCCGACGTGCCTCGCAGCAGCACCGCGCGCGGCGGTGCTGCGCGCAGCGAGCGGTCGAGCCGGTCCTCCACGTCGGGACGGTCGAGGATCGGCCACGGCATGCGGCGGAGCATAGGAGATCGCCAGCCGCTCGTCTCCGGAACGCCGAGCGAAGCGGCGGCCTCACAGCTCAGTCGTTGTCGGTCGGACCCGGTTCCTCGTCCTCGGTCGCGTCGGCCACGCCGCCGCCGCTGACCACGAACTTCTCGTCCTCGTCGCCCTTGTCGGGCCGCAGCTCGTCGGGCTGGTCGCCCTGGGCGCCGGTGCCGAGGGTGCCGCCTCGACCGGAGCCGACGCGCGGGTCCTTTCCGTCTGTCGTCATCGCTGGCTCGCCTTCCCCTGCGGTCCGGGCCGTGGTGCCCGGCTCCCACTCGTGGCGATACCCGGCGCGGAGGTGCGCAGCCGTGCCGGTCACACCAGCTCGGCCAGCGCGATCTCCAGCGCCGTCGCCGTCAGGTGGGTACGGCGGTCCGACCGTGCGCGGCAGGCGGCGATCGCGTCCTGGATGGTGCGGGAGACGTCGCCGAGGATCGCCTCGTCCGACACCTCGGGGATGCCCTCCATCAGGAGGGTGAATGTCCGTGCCATGCCGCAGTTGGCGATGAAGTCGGGGATCACCGAGACGTGCTCGTCGGCCAGCTCGCAGGTCGGGCCGTAGAAGATCTCCGGGTCGGCGAAGGGCACGTTGGCGCCGGCCGAGATCAGCTCGAGTCCACCCGCGACCAGCTTCTTCACGTGGTCGGCACTCACGAGCCGCGACGCCGCGCACGGCAGGAACACCTCGGCGCCCATCTCCCAGACGTGGGCGTCGAGCTCGTCGAAGGGGACCAGGTCGTCGGCCCGGAGCCGGTTGCCGTCCTTGCCGACGAACAGGGCGCGGACCTCCTCCGCGCTGAAGCCGTCGGGGTTCATCAGCCCGCCGTCACGGTCGACGATGCCGACGATCCGGGCGCCGGCCTGGGCGAGGTAGAACGCCGCGGCGGAGCCGACATTGCCCCAGCCCTGCACGATCACCCGCTTCCCGGCGACCGACGTCGCGCCGTCGCGGTCGCCGTACGTCGCGTAGTAGTGGACGACCGACTCCGCCACGCCCCAGCCGGTGACCAGGTCGGCGATCGTGTACTTCGACTCCCGGTCGGGCGTGTAGCGCGGGTCCTCGACCACCTTGGAGACGCCGAGCCGGAGCATGCCGACCCGCTGCACCAGCTCACGCTGGTCCGCGGCGAAGTGGCCGTTGACGATCCCTTCCTGCGGGTGCCAGAGGCCGTGCCGTTCGGTCAGCGGGATCACGTCGTGGACCTCGTCGACGTTGAGGTCGCCACCGGTGCCGTAGTAGGTCTTCAGCAGGGGCGTCACGGCCTGGAACCATCGGGCGAGCACGCCGTCGCGACGCGGGTCGCGCGGATCGAAGTCGATGCCCGACTTGGCGCCGCCGATCGCGGGCCCGGAGACGGTGAACTTCACCTCCATCGTCTTGGCCAGCGCCTCGACCTCGCTGCGGTCCAGGCCGGCGCGCATCCGCGTCCCGCCGCCGGCTGCGCCGCCGCGCAGCGAGTTGATCACCGCCCAGCCCTTGGCCTCGGTCTCGGCGTCGTGCCACTCGAAGACGATCTCGGGCGCCTTGGCCTCGAAGCGGTCGAGCAGGTCCTTCACTGGGTCGTTCCTTTCACGATGCGGCCTCGGCACTCGCCGAAGCCGATGCGGGTGCCGTTGGCGCCGGGGGCGGTGGCGCGGAGGACGACCTCGTCGCCGTCCTCGAGGAAGCCCTCGCCGCGCTCGATCAACGACCCCACCTGATCCTCTGCCGGACCCGAGATGGTGCCGGAGGCGAACAGGTCGCCGGTCCGGGTCGGGGCGCCGTTGACGGTGAGGTGGGCGAGCATCTGGGCGGGCGACCAGTACATCGAGGCGTACGGCGGACGGCTGACCACCTCGCCGTTCCACTCGACCTCCAGGTCGATGTCCAGGCCCCACGGGCGCTGGTCGGACCCGAGGGTGAGGTAGGGGAGCACGGCCGGCTCCTGCGCGGGCGTGTCCACCCGGGCGTGCGCCAACGCGGCCATGGGCGTCACCCACGGCGAGATCGTGGAGGCGAAGGACTTGCCGAGGTGCGGGCCGAGGGGGACGTACTCCCAGGCCTGGATGTCGCGCGCCGACCAGTCGTTGAAGAGCACCACGCCGAAAAGGTGCTCGTCGGCGTCGATGCCCGCGATCGGCGCACCCATCTCGTTGCCGATGCCCACCACGAAGCCGAGCTCGGCCTCGATGTCGAGCCGGGCGGTGGGACCGAACTCGCCGGCGGCCAGGGGACCGCTGGGGCGGACGATGTCGGTGCCGGAGACGACGACGGACGCCGCGCGACCGGTGTAGCTGACCGGCAGGTGCTTCCAGTTCGGGAGCAGCGGGTCCGGGTTGTCGGGCCGGAACAGCCGTCCGAGGTTCGACGCGTGGTGCTCGGAGGCGTAGAAGTCGACGTAGTCGGCGACCTCGAACGGCAGGTGCAGCCTCACGTCGGCGATCGGGTGCACGCCCTGCTCCGGCAGGCCGTCGCTCAGTGCGGCGGTGATCGCGGCGCGGACCTCGTCCCAGCGCTGGCGGCCCTGCGCCATGAACGCGTTGAGCGTCGGCTGGGCGAACACCTCCTCGCCCAGCAGCTCGGCCAGGTCGACGACGTGGTCGCCGAGCCGGGTCGCGCAACGGGCGGGTGAGCCGTCGACGGAGTAGACGCCGTAGGGCAGGTTGGTGAGACCGAACAGCTCGCTCATCGTGCGGTCACCTCCAGTGCGGCCAGCTCCTCGACCGGCTCGGCGATGGAGCAGGTGCCGAAGGAACCGAACAGCGAGTGGTCCGGCAGCGGCAGCCGGCGCGGGTCGCGCTCGGCCAGGAGTGCCGCCGCGTCGGCACCCGGCACGGCCGCCGCGAGCAGGTTGAGGAAGCCGTGCTGCTCGAAGCCGGTGTCCGGGTCGGTGTTGCGGGCCGCGTGATGGAGGCCGGCCGTGGCCTTGAACGGCACGCCCGCGGCGACCAGCGCGGTGATCGTCGCGGCCAACTCGGTCTCGTCGGGGTACAGGTCGGCGCGGACCCCGCCCGTGCGCACCTTCGCCCGGTACGACGTGCCGGTCAGCTCCGCGATGACGGCGTCGCGGCCCTCGTCGCGCGGGAGCTCGACGTACACGGTGACGCCCTCGGGCTCGCCGAGAGCCGCCTGCAGGCCCGGGATGTCGGGGGCGGTGACCTCGAGAGCGACCACGCGCACGCCGTCGGGAGCCTCGGCCAGCGTGGCCGCCGCGGCCCTTGCGTCAGGAACGACGACGGCCACGTCGAGGGGGGCCTCGCCGCCGAGATCGCCCACCGTGCCCAGCGCAGAGGCCGGTACGACGAGCGGGCCGACCAGGTCGGCGTACCACGCCTCCCGGTGGCGACGGTGCGCCACCACGGCCTCGGCCAGCGGCAGGTTGCCGGGCGGGAAGACCGCCGCGTCGTCCAGCAGCAGCGGCAGCCTCATCGGTCGGACCCCCGCACCCACGACGTCACGTAGATGCCGTCGTCGCAGGCCTGGCCGCCCTCGCCGAGCTCGAGCGGTCGGAAGGTGTCGACCATGACGGCGAGCTCGTCGAAGAACTCCACGCCGATCGACTTCTCGTAGGCGCCCGGCTGCGGCCCGTGGGCGTGACCGCCCGGGTGCAGGCTGATCGAGCCCTGGCCGATGCCCGATCCCTTGCGTGCCTCGTAGTCGCCGCCGACGTAGAACATGACCTCGTCGGAGTCGACGTTGGAGTGGTAGTAGGGCACCGGGATCGACAGCGGGTGGTAGTCGACCTTGCGCGGCACGAAGTTGCAGATCACGAAGTTGTGTCCCTCGAAGACCTGGTGCACCGGCGGCGGCTGATGGACCCGGCCGGTGATCGGCTCGAAGTCGGCGATGTTGAAGACGTAGGGATAGAGGCAGCCGTCCCAGCCGACCACGTCGAACGGGTGGTCCGGCACGACGTGCACCGTGCCCGCGATGCCGCCCGGGCCCGGGCCGCGGTGCTTGATGAAGACCTCGACTCCGTCGGGGGTCGAGCCTGTCGAGACCTTGTCCGCGAGCAGCGGCTCGGCCGGCGTGCGCAGGTCGCGCTCGCAGTACGGCGCGTGCTCGAGCAGCTGCCCGAAGCGGGACAGGTACCGCTTCGGCGGGGTGATGTGACTGTTGGCCTCGATCGCGTAGAGCCGCAGTGGCTCGCGTCCCGTCGGCACCCAGCGGTGTGTCGTCGCGCGCGGCAGCATCACGTAGTCGCCCTGGCCGACCTCGAGTACGCCGAACACGGTCTCGACGAGCGCGGTGCCGGACTCGACGTAGACGCACTCGTCGCCGATGCCGTTGCGATAGAGCGGCGAGGCCTTCCCGCAGACGGCGTAGGAGATCCGGACGTCGCCGTTGCCGAGCACCAGCCGCCGGCCGGTCACCGCATCGATGTCACGCCACGCCGTCTCGTCGAAGAGGTCGTGGAGTTGCAGGTGGCGCGGGACGAGCGGGTGGTTGGGGGTCGTGGTGAGGTCGGGCAGGTCCCAGACCCGCGCCTCGACGACCGCCGACGGGATCGTGCGGTGGTAGAGCAGCGAGGAGTCGGAGGAGAAGCCTTCCTCGCCCATCAGCTCCTCGAAGTGGAGCGAGCCGTCCTCGGCGCGGTGCTGCGTGTGCCGCTTCGGCGGTACGTCGCCGATCCGCTGGTAGTACATGGTCTCTCCCGGTGGTTGAGGTGTGAGGAGCCCTAGCGACGAGCCTCGAAACCTCAGAAGTTCCCGCGGCGCTCTTGCTCGCGCTCGATCGCCTCGAAGAGCGCCTTGAAGTTGCCCTTGCCGAAGCCGAGCGAGCCGTGCCGCTCGATGAGCTCGAAGAAGACGGTCGGCCGGTCGCCGAGCGGCTTGGTGAAGATCTGCAGGAGGTAGCCGTCCTCGTCGCGGTCGACCAGGATGCCGCGCTTCTGGAGCTCCTCGACCGGGACCCGGACCTCGCCGATGCGGGCCCGCAGCTCGGGATCCTCGTAGTAGGAGTCCGGCGTCGCGAGGAACTCGATGCCCTCGGCGCGCAGGCGGTCGACGGTGTCGAGGATGTCGTTGGTGGCGAGCGCGAGGTGCTGCGCGCCGGGCCCGTCGTAGAACTCGAGGTACTCGTCGATCTGCGACCTCTTCTTCGCGACCGCCGGCTCGTTGAGCGGGAACTTCACGCGGTGGTTGCCGTTGGCCACGACCTTCGACATCAGCGCCGAGTAGTCGGTCGCGATGTCGTCGCCGATGAACTCGGCCATGTTCGTGAAGCCCATGACCTTGCGATAGAACTCCACCCACTCGTCCATCCGGCCGAGCTCGACGTTGCCGACGATGTGGTCGAGTGCCTGGAACAGCCGGCGCGGCGCACCCTCGCCCCCTCGGCGGTTGAGCCTGTCGAAACCCGAGCTGCGAGCGACGTAGCCCGGGAGGTACGGGCCGTCGTACCGGCTGCGGTCGACGAGGCTGTGCCGGGTGTCGCCGTACGTCGCGATCGCGGCGACGCGCACCGTGCCGTGCTCGTCGCTGATGTCGTGCGGCTCCTCCAGGACCGTCGCTCCGACGGCGCGGGCGTGGGCGATGCACTTGTCGACGTCCGGCACCTCGAGCGCGATGTCGACGATGCCGTCGCCGTGCTTGCGGTGGTGGTCGAGGATCGGGCTGCTCGGGTCGACGCCGCCCTTGAGGACGAAGCGGACCGCGCCGCTCCTGAGCACGAAGGCGACGTGGTCGCGGTTGCCGGTCTCGGGGCCGGAGTAGGCGACCAGCTCCATGCCGAACGCCGAGACGAAGAAGTGGGCGGACTGGGTGGCGTTGCCGACGGCCCACACGGCGGCGTCCCAGCCGGTCACCGGGAACGGGTCCTCGTGGTCGTCGTACTCGACGAGGCCGACGAGCTGTTTCAACGTGTCGAGGTCGAGCTCGGCGAGCCGCTCCTCGCTGGTCAGGGTCTCCTGCAGGGACATGCGAGCAGCACAACAGTGTGCGCATGACCGCACAACCTGCGCATCTCGAGGTGGGCAGAACGGTCAGTTCTGCCGAGCCCGAGGGGGAAGAACTGTCCGGATTGACTAGTTCGCCCCTAGCATCAGTTCATGGCAGGTCCGCTCACCCTCGACCAGGTCGACATCGCGCTGCTCACCGCTCTCACCGAGCACCCGCGGGCCGGCGATCTCGAGCTGTCCCGCAGCACCCAGGTCGCCCGGGCGACCGTGCAGAGCCGGCTGCGACGACTGGCCGAGGCCGGCGTCATCGCCGACTGGGACCCGACCCTCGACGTCGCGGCGGCGGGCTACGAGGTGCAGGCCTACGTCACCCTGGAGATCTCCCAAGGTGCGCTCGACGAGGTCGCCGCCGACCTGGCCGCGATCCCGCAGGTCCTCGAGGCCTACGTCACCACCGGCTCCTACGACGTCCTGTGCCGCATCGCGACGCGCTCGCACCCCGAGCTGCAGGCCACCCTCGTCCGCATCGACCAGTCCGCGTCGGTCGTCCGCTCGACCAGCGTGATGGTGCTGTCGACCCTCGTCGCCCCCCGCGTCCTGCCCCTGCTCGCCAGCACCGAGCCGCCACCGAGCCGTCGCGCCCCCGCCTACCGCGCCTGAGCCACTCCATCGGTCGGCGCCGCAGGCGCCGGCCTCTCGTTGGTCGAGGAGGCCGGCCACGGCCGTCTCGAGACCGCCGCAGCCCGTGCACCGGACCGGGCCGGTCCCAGCACCACGGCCAGGCGTCTCGAGACGCTTGCTGCGCAAGCTCCTCGACGACCGGGCGTCGCGGGGCGGTGAAAAAAGTAAGCGCCGCCGCAGGCGTCTCGGGTCACCTGCGGCGGCAAGAAGGATCATGGCAGAGGGTCCGCTCTCCTGTCTCCCGGACCGGCCAACTCAACGGTAAAAACTCCCTGGCCGCCGCCTCCCCACGAAGCGGCGCCCCCCGGAGGCGTCAGCGGGCGGCGACCACGAGGCCGTCGATCCGGACTGCGCGGTTGCGGCTGGCGACGACGACCCGGACCTTCCCCGAGCGGGCCGAGAAGGCGGGGACCAGCAGCACCTGCCGGTGACGCACGGCGGTGCCGCGCGCCAACCTGATCCGGCCGACCCGCTGCGCGCCGACGTAGAGGTCGACCACCCCGCAGGTGGGGCAGGTCGTGGCGACGACGCCGACCCGGCGCAGCGACGCACCGGTGCGGGCGAGGGTGCGGGCCTGCTGGTTGGTCAGCGCCGCCGACCCTCCGTAGTAGGCCCCGCCACTGACGACCGTCCATCCCGCCGACCTGGCCAGCGAGGTCTGGTCGAGCGGCGCCACCATGCACCGTTCGCTGCTCCATCCGCTCGTCCCGCCGGAGTTGCGCGCCCGCACGGAGTAGCAGGTGGTGCTCCCGCGCGGCAGGGCGTGGGTGACCGACGTCGTGCCCAGTCCCTGCCACGCGGCCGGCTGGGTGAGGCCGCCGAAGCTGCCGTTCCACGCGGCGCGCCGCATCCGCACGTCGTACGACGCCCCGGGCACGGCGTTCCATCGCACGGTGTGGCTGCCGGCGGTCGTGACGCCGACCGCCGCGGGGGCCGTCACCGACGGCACCGGCGGCGGAGGCGGCGTCGTCGGTTGATCGGTGACGGCGAACAGGCGCACCGGCGTCTGGCTCGCGTATCCGTCGATCCGCGCCAGGCGGCCGTCGGTGAGCTGGACGACGTCGCGCTGAGCGACCTGGGCGAGGGAGCCGGAGACGCAGCCGAAGTAGTGGTCGACCGTGCTGTGTCCGTCGAGCAGGATGCCCAGGCCGCAGCCCTCGCCGCCGCTCTCGGTGCCGTAGGTGTAGAACACCGCGACGTCACCGTCGTCGACGAAGACGTGGGTGATGTCGACCTCGTCGCCGGTCGCGTTGCTGGGGTCGGGGTTCCAGGTCACGTCGGTGCCGGACGCCCGGTCGAACAGGATCGACTTGCCACCGGTGCCCTGCGCCTCGACCACGCGGACGTTCCCCGCGGTGGTGGCGACCGTGAACTCCTGGGCAGGGAAAGGGGCGGGCGTCTGCTGGATCGCGTCCAGACCCGGCTGGTCGTTGCCCGCTTCGATCCGCAGACCGGCGTCGTTCCACGTGACCGCCCACGCGGGAGTGCCCCAGTCGTCGAGGCAGAACCTCGTGCTGTTCGTCGCCCCGGGGTCGTCGCACGCCTTGTCGAGGAACTGGTTGAGCACGATCGTCGCGGACGGGCCGCTCCGGTGGTCCAGGGTGATCTGGAGGTCACCGCCGGAGTCGTAGTAGGCGGAGGGTCGCTTCGACTCCTCGGCGTAGCCGCAACCGGTCGACAGTTCGCCCGCCGCGCTGGCGGTCTTCCACTCGGCCCAGTGGGCGACCAGGGGTGGGTTGGTCGGCAGGTTGGTGACACAGGACGTCGGCACGTGCCCGCTGCGCACCAGCTTCATCGGCGCACTCCAGGACCCCGAGCCGGGGTCGAGGTGGACCACCCAGGCGGTCTCGGTGTGGGCGGCGTTGTCCGTCTCGGGTACGCCGTCCCAGACGTTGGCCACGTTCACGTCGCCGGGGCTCGTGCCCACAGGGTTGAGCGGATGCGCGATGGTGCGGATCGTGCGGTGCTTGACCAGCGTGTAGACGAAGCTGATCCGTCCGTCGCTCGCTCGCACTGCCCGCCCCGGATCGGCCTGGACCCGGGTGGAGTCCGGCGCCAGCGGTGCCACGTCCTGTCCCGCGGCGCCGTAGCCGCTGCTCGCGATCTCCGATCCCCACGTGCCCGCGGTCCACCGGCGCGCGCGAAACGGGTTCGTGGAGGTGTCGATCGAGCCGTTGGACACTGCTGTGGTGGTGCTCCAGGCGAGGGTGACGGTGTCGCCCACGGGCACCAGGCGCGGTGTGATGAAGCCGATCTCGAGACTGTCGCCGTAGGCACCGTCGGTCTTCGCGACATAGACCTCCTGGGGTGCGGACCAGGTCCCGGCCGTGGTGCGCGACACCGACATCACGGGCCACTGGCCCGACGTGGCGGACCTGACCGCCCACACCACCAGCACGCGGCCCGAGGAGTCGGCGAAGGTGTCGAAGGTGCGGCCCTCGGGTGCCCCGGTGCCACTCCAGGGAGCACCGGTCGGGGTGACCTGGGGAGCCGACCAGGTGCCCGTCGCCTCGCGGACCCGACTGACCAGGACGGTCTCCGCGGCGAAGCCGTAGTCGTCACCGCGGGCGAGGAGCACGGCGATCAGCCGGCCGTCCGGCAGCGCCTCGAGGTTGGCTGCCTTCGGCGCCGTCGCGGTGTCCGTGGCGACGACGTACTCGTTGTCCGTCCACTGGGCCTCGACATCGAACGACGCCAGCGCCGGCGTCGCTGGGCCGAGCACCGGCATTCCGAGCGCGGCCAGCGCCGTGAGCGCCACACCCGCTGCGAGCGTCGTGCGTCGCCTCATCGCAGGACCGTCGCGAAGACGTCGTAGTCCCCGCCGGCGCTCGCCGTGATCGCCGCCAAGGAGCCGAACACCACGACCCGGCCGTCCGCGGAGAGGACCGCTCCACTGCTGGAGCCGGGGCCACCGCGGGTCACCAACAGGTGGGGGGTCGCGCTAGCGGTGTCCCAGAGGACGATGTCGTCGTCCGTGCCGTTGGTGTCGCCGGGCTGCGGCGACTCGGTCGAGACGACCACGTAGCGGCCGTCGGCCGAGATGTCCTCGCCTATGCTCTTGCCCGGCCCCGCGGGCGCTGCGAGGAGGTAGGCGCCGCCGGCAGTCCGCAGGTAGGCGTCGGACTGACCATTCGTGTCGCCGGCAAGATCCTCGGTCGAGGTGAAGACCAGCAGCTCACCGGTCCGGTTGAGGTGAGGGCGGCTGGCCTGCATGCCGGGAGTGAGGTTCTTGCGGTTGTACGCCGTCCCGTTGGCGTCGATCTCGGTCGCGTAGATCGCCGAGCCGTCGACGTTGCCCGGGGCGAGGTTGGTGTCGGTCGTGGTGAAGACGACGCGGGAGCCGTTGCCGGCGAGGTCCATGCTGAAGGTGCCGGTGGTCGACCAGCCCGACTGCGTGCGGTCGAGGCCGAACGACGTGTCGTCCCTGCGGTCGCGCAGGTAGGGGTGGCGGACGCTGGTGTTGGGCGGCGGGGAGCTGACCAGGTCGTTGGCGGTCGAGGCGAAGGCCACGAAACGACCGTCGTCGCTGATGGCGTGCACGTAGGAGTCGTTGTTGCCGGGGGCCCCGCCCGACGTCGTCGACACGAGGTCGAGGGCCCCGGTGGTCCGGTCGAGCACGGCGACGTCGTAGTCGTAGTCGCCCTCGCCGAAGAGGTTCGACGCGATCGTCTGGAAGGCGACGAACCGGCCGTCCCCCGACAGGTGCGGGTTGTTGACGTGACTGTTGGCCTGGGGGAGCAGATGGGTCAGCGCGCCGGTGCGACGGTCGAACAGATAGATGTCGTTGAGCGCGTCCTCGTCGGAGGGCAGCAGGGCGGCCTCGGAGGTGAACGCCACCCACCGTCCGTCGGCGGAGACGGAGGGGGAGAAGCTCTCCTTGCCCGCGGCCTGGCCCACGCTGAGGAGCTCGGTCGTTGTCGCCGTACGGACGACGACGCCACCCGTGGCGCGGGCCGGCGCACCGCGGAAGGAGCGGGCGACCACCCGCCACGTGCGGGAGCCGGCTGCGCCACCGCTCACCGGCACCCGGGCCACGCCGCTGGCATTGGTCCGCCGAGTGGCGACCGTCGTCCACGTCGCGCCGGAGCGGCGCTGCACCGAGACCGACCGCCCGGCCCGGCGCGGGGTCGGCACCGCGGTGACGACCCGCGGCAGGCCCGTCACGAAGGGAGCGTCGAAGGTCCGGCTCATACCCTGTGCCACCGTCGCGACGCGCACCTGGCGACTGGTGAAGCCCGCGGCCGCCACGCGATAGGTGCCGGTCCGCATGACCCGTGCCCGCAGACGGTACGTCGACCCGGCGCCGACCCGCGCCCGGGCGACGGTCCGCCACCGGCTCCCCGCGCGCACCTCGAGGCGCACGGGCCTGCCCCGCGGGGAGAGGCGGCCGCTGAAGGTGGTCTGCTCGCCGGCCATGGGGCGGCGGGGGGAGACGGTCACGGTCGCCGCCTGTGCCGAGCGCGGCGCCACGAGGGCGATCCGGGCCGGGCCGTCGGCGGGGGCCGCGCCGGCCGGCGGGAGTCCGACGAGCGCTGACACGGTCAGCGGCAGGACCAGCAGCCAGGCCGGGAGCAGGGCGGCGGGGCGGGGACGGGACGGGGCACCGAGCGAGATCGTCACGATCATCGATGGTGGGTCGGCGTTCGCGGTGCGGCGGGGGTTCGAGGTCCGGTTGAGACCAAGGTGAGACTCGCTCGGAACCTCTATGCTGGCTGCTCCCTCGAAGTTCTCGGAGGCCAGGCATGGGCACGGTCCACCTGCACCCGCGGTCGTCCGGCGGTCGACCCAGCCTGGTGTCCTTCGCCGACGACCTCGAGGACCAGCGCTACGAGTGCCCCGGGCTCGTCGCGCGGCGCCGCGAGCTGCTCCTCGACGACTCCTCCCTGCGGATCCTCGTCCTCAGCGGTCCGGGCGGCTCGGGCAAGAGCGCGGCGCTGCGCAGCATCGGGCGGGAGGCGCGGCGACTGGGACAGGCCGTCTCCGTCGTCGACGCCCGCGCGCAGGACGTCGCGGCCGAGCTCGACGCTCTCGCCGACGCGCCCGCCCGGGTCGTGCTGGTCGACGAGGTCGACCTGCTGCCCGGTGGTCTGACCGGGCTGGCCGCGGCCATCCAGGCGCTGCCGGCCGACACCCGTCTCGTGCTCGCCGGCCGGGGCCTCCCCGCGCGATGGCTGCCGTCCGCGCTCGAGTCGCTGACGGCCCACGTGCGCGTGCCGGCACTCACGCCGGACGCGGCCGATCGGGTCCTGCTGGCCCATGCGGTGGACGACGCCGACGTGCGTGGCGTGCTGGTCCGGTGGGCCGGCGGCCTGCCGCTCGCGCTGGTCGTCGGAGCCCGGGCCTGGGCAGCGGCCGGCTCCCGGCCCGACCGTCTGGAGGCCGCCCTGCTCCGCGAGGGCAGTGACGACCTCCTCGCCCATCTCGCCGGCTCGGCGTTCGACGAGCTGGAGCCCGAGCTGGTGGCGGCGCTCGCCGTGGCCCCGGGGCTCGACGCCGCCCTCATCGGCCACCTCTTCCCCGGACGGACCGAGGAGGTCGTCGCGACCCTGCGGGCCACCGGCGTCGTGGAGTCGGTGGCCGGCCGGATCGCGCTGCACCCGACCCTCGCGGAGGTCCTCGCCGATCGGCTGCGCAGCGAGGAGCCGGCCCGGCTGGCAGCGACGACCCTGCGGGTGGCCGGGCACGAGCACTCGCGTGCGCTCCTCGGCGACCCCGGAGCGGTGGCGCGGCTCGCTGCGCTGGTCCGTGACCCGGCGCTGCGCTCCGGGCTGGGCTCGCGCACGCCCGCACCCTGCTACGCCGACCGCTGGCGACCCGATGACGCGCCCGCCGTACGACGCCGGGTGGAGGCGGCCTGTCCGGGAGCGTGGTCGCTGGTCGGTGCCTGGGCGGGGGCCGACCTGCGGGTGGTGCGGCGCGCGGATGGCGCCGTGGCTGCGCTCGTCGCGGCGATGTCGGTGCGCGCGGCCGAGCGACTCACGGGCCCGCGCAGGCAGCTGATCGCTCCGGTCCTCGAGCGTGCCCGATCGCACGGAGAGCCGGAGCGGGCCGTCATCACGGCGGTGCAGCTCACCGTCGACGGGTCCGGCGACCCGGAGGTCGATCGCGTCCGCAACGCAGCCGGCCTCGCGCAGTGCGGGATCGCCAACCCGCGCAGCGACTGGGCGAACCTGGTCGGTGACCGTCCCGCCGAGCGGGACGTGCTGCGTGCCTATGGCTATGAGGAGGTCGTCGACCTCCGGCGGACCGTGGCCGGGGTCCCGGTCAGCACGTGGTTCGCCGACACCGGCCCCGGAGGTCTGGCGGGCCTGCTCCACGACGCGATCCTGCAGGAGCAGGGCGGGTCGGGCGGTGTGGTGGAGCCGGGCCTGCTCCTCGCGGTGCTGGAGGCCTTTGATGACGACGCGGCGCTCGCCCGGCTCGCCGCCGGCACCGCCGACCTGGTCCGCTCCGGTGACGTCGGCGACCTGCGGGCCTGGGTGCATGCGCACGTCACCCGCACGCTCGCGGGGGAGCCCGCGCTCCTCGACCTGATCCAGCGGCGCTACCTCACCGCGGGGGGCACCCATGAGTCGGTGATGCGGGCCACATTCCTCAGCCGGGCGACGTACTTCCGGCGCCTGCGCCGGGCCCGTGACCTCCTGGTGCGGTGACCCGCGGCGTTCGAACGATCCAATTCCGCGCCCCGCGTTCGGGGGTGTCGCGCCGATGTGCAAAGGCGCTCGACGGGTGTCATGGTGACTCCGACGCGGACGACGGTGTCCACGGATCGACCCGATTCGTACCCCGGGATGACCCGGGTGGGCTGTGGGGTAGCGTGCCCACACCTTGACAAGGACCGAAAGGCTGGCGAGAAGCATGGTTGATGTGGAGCGGACGCTCGACGAGGCGGGGTTGACCAACCCGCACGTTCGTGAGTACGTCGCACACTGGGCCAACATCACGGGTGCGGAGCGGATCGAGGTCGTGTCCGCGGCCGACGACGCGCGCCTCGTCCAGGAGTCCCTCGACGCCGGCGAACTGCTCCCGGCCGGCGACGGTCTCTACTACTCGCGCTCCTACTTCAAGGACACCGCGCGAGCCGAGGAGCGCACCATCGTCGCGACCTCCAACGAGGCCGACAAGGGCATCTACAACAACTGGAAGCCCGCCGCGGAGATGAAGCCGAAGCTCGTCGAGCTGATGACCGGCGCCTCCGCGGGCAAGACCATGTACGTCATCCCCTACCTGATGGCCCCCAAGGGCTCGCCGCTGGAGAAGTTCGCGGCCGGTGTGGAGCTGACCGACAACCGCAACGTCGTGCTCCAGATGATCCGCATGGCGCGGGTCGGCGTGGAATACATCAACGACCTGGGCGACTCCTTCGTCAAGGCCGTCCACGTGACCGGTGACCTGGAGAACCTCGGCCAGGGGACGCCCGACGACAAGCGCTACTTCGTGACCGTCGCCGACGAGCGCACGATCCTGCACTTCGGCTCGTCCTACGGCGGCAACGCGCTGCTCGGCAAGATCGCCCACGGTCTGCGCCAGGGCTCGTTCGACGGCTGGAAGAACGGCTTCCTCGTGGAGCAGTTCATGCTGCTGGGCATCACCGACAAGCAGACCGGCAAGAAGTGGAACATCTGCGGCGGCTTCCCGTCCGCGTCGGGCAAGACCAACCTCGCGATGACGCTGGCCCCCGACGCCCTCGGTGACCGCTACTACGTCGAGTTCTATGGCGACGACATCGCGTGGCTGTGGGTCGGCGACGACGGCAAGCTCTATGGCATGAACCCGGAGTTCGGTGTCTTCGGTGTCGCCAAGGACACCAACGAGAAGACGAACCCGACCGCGATCGACTCGATCGTGCCGGGCACCGGCGCCATCTTCACCAACGTCGCCTACAACCCCAAGACCCAGCAGGTCTGGTGGGAGGGTCGCGGCGACAAGCCGACCGACCTCGACGGCTGGGAGGACTGGAAGGGCGACGTCATCGCCGAGCGCACGGGCGACGAGGTCGACGCCCCGTGGGCCCACCCCAACAGCCGCTTCACCACCACGCTGGCCAACGTGCCCAACGTGGCGAAGGACTTCGAGGACCCGGCCGGTGTCGAGATCCACGGCATCATCTTCGGTGGCCGCACGCGTGACCGCGAGCCGCTGATCCGGGCGATCAACGACGTGGCCGAGGGCGTCTACGACGGCCTGACGCTGGGCGCCGAGGCGACCGCCGCAGCCGACGGCCTCGAGGGCGTGCTCCGCTACGACCCGATGTCGATGCGTCCGTTCATGTCCTACTCCGAGGCCGACTACGCCGCGCACTGGCTGGAGGTCATCGGCCGCGCGACGAAGAAGCCGATCTTCGCGCACGTCAACTGGTTCCAGCGCGGCGACGACGGCCGCTTCCTGTGGCCCGGCTACCGCGAGAACCTGCGTCCGCTCAACTGGCTGATGCAGTTCCTCGACGGAGAGGTCGAGGGCGTCCGGACGCCGGTGGGCGTGCTGCCGAAGCGCGAGGAGCTCAACCTCGACGGTCTCGACGAGCAGGCGCTCGCCGACCTCGACACGCTGCTCACGATCGACGTCGAGCGCTGGCAGCAGGAGATGGGCTTCCGCGAGAAGCACCTCGCGCAGTTCGACGGTCTTCCCGAGGAGATCTGGGAGGCGCACCGCCGCGTCGCCGAGGCACTCGAGGGCTGACCGAAGGTCCCTTCAGCGCTGCCCCTCTCGTCACGAGAGGGGCAGCGCTGCTTTTCGGCCGCGCGGTCCCACGCCCTGGATCCGGTGGGCGACAGGCGCGAGTGACCAGGGCTACTCTTCGTCGAATGCGGCGCCGCTGGAGCCCGCCATGCACATGGGGATGGGCGTGAAGAAGATCCTGTGGTTGTCGCGCGGCCTCGCGATCGCTGTGCTGCTGGCTGTGTTGCCCGCGGTGCTTCCCGGACTCGACGGCGGAAGCGGCCGCCCCGCAGCCACGGCTGACGCCGCGGCACGTACGACGGCGTGCGGGGGAGTCGCCGCGGTGTCCTCGACCGACGGCGTCTGGCGCTGCAGGTTCAGCGACGACTTCACCGGCACCACTCTCAACCGCAACAAGTGGATCGTGCAGCACACGCCCGTGACCGGATGGCGGAGTGGGCGCGAGTGCTACCTGAACCACCCGGAGAACGTCCGGGTCAGTGGGGGTCTGCTGAGCCTGACCGCGCGGGAGAAGGCCAAGCTCTTCCTCTGCGAGACACCGGGCGGTGGGGGCTACTGGACCCGGGTGACGAGCGGCATGGTCACGACCTGGGGCCGCTTCCAGCAGACCTACGGTCGTTGGGAGATCAGGGCGCGCTTCCCCGACGTCACGACCCGCGGTGTCCACTCCGCCCTGTGGCTCTGGCCCCGCGTCCAGAACTACGGCGCCTGGCCCCGGTCCGGTGAGATCGACATCGCCGAGTTCTTCTCCGGCAAGCCGGACCGTGCGATTCCCTACATCCACTACCGCAAGGCGCGGTGGGACCCCAGCGTCACCAACACGTCCTGCCTGATCGACCGCACGAGGTTCCAGACCTACCGGCTCGACTGGACCCGGAGCACGCTCACGGTGTCCATCGACGGCAAGGTCTGCGTCCGGCACACCATCAATCCGGCCTGGCCGCTGTCGAAGCCGGCGCCGTTCGACAAGCCGTTCTTCCTCGCGCTGACCCAGGCGCTCGGCATCGGCCAGAACGGCTACAGCAGCTGGACCACCCAGCTGCCGGCCACCACCCAGATCGACTGGGTCCGCGTCTGGGGCTGACCCGCGATCGACCCGGGGTTGAGCCGGGCCGGTCCCGGACGTCCCGGGGACGATGGTCCCGACGGACCATGGTCCCGCCCCGCTCGTCCGGACCTTGCCTTCGACGCTGTCCACGGACCTCGGGACCCCGCTAGGGTGCGGTGACCGCGGACCACGGGAGGGTCGGTCCGCATGCTTCTGGGGGATTCATCATGTCGTTCTCGCTGGTCGCGCGCGGCGTCGCCGCCCTTGTCCTGTTGACGCTGCTCGCCCTGCTGCCGGGTCTCCCGGGCGGACCGACCGGTGCGGGTGCCGCACCGCCGCCCAGGCCCGGAGCCGGCTGCGGTGGCGGCGTGGCCGCGGTGCAGTCCACGGACGGCACCTGGACCTGCCGGTTCTTCGACGAGTTCTCGGGCAAGAGCGTCGACACCGCGAAGTGGATGGTCCAGCGCACATGGGCGACCGGCTGGCACAGCGGCGCCGAGTGCTACGTCGACGACCGCGACAACGTGCGGGTCAGTGGCGGCACGCTCCAGCTGACCGCCCGCAAGGAGGCGGCGCCGTTCACGTGCTCCATGCCCGACGGCTCGGACTACCAGACCCAGGTGACCAGCGGGATGGTCACGACCTACAACCGGCTGCACCAGACCTACGGTCGTTGGGAGATCCGCGCGAAGTTCCCTGACGTCACGACGCCCGGCGTCCACTCGGCGCTGTGGATGTTCCCGCGCTACTCCGCCTACGGCGCCTGGCCGGCGTCGGGCGAGATCGACATCGCCGAGTTCTACTCCTCCGTTCCCGACCGGGCGATCCCCTACGTCCACTACGCCTCGGACGGCACCGACCCGAACATGACGAGCTGGTCCTGCTTCATCGACCGCACCCAGTTCCACACCTACCGGCTCGACTGGACCCGCACGACCATCACCATCTCGATCGACGGCAAGGTCTGCCTGCGGAACTCGTGGAGCCCGGCGGCACCGCTGACGAAGCCCGCTCCCTTCGACCAGCCCTTCTTCCTCGCGCTCACCCAGGCCCTCGGCATCGGCCAGAACGCCTACAGCGCGCAGGGCACCGCCCTGCCCGCCACCACCCAGGTCGACTGGGTCCGCGTCTGGGGCTGACCCCCGGACGCCGGTCGGGAGGGCGCGACGGCGCGCGTAGGCTCCGGCCATGCGTGCCGTCGTCTGCCACCAGGCCGAGCTGACCGTTGAGGACCTGCCGGACCTCGTCCCGGGCAAGGGGCAGATCCTGCTGCAGGTGGAGCGCTGCGGCATCTGCGGGTCCGACCTGCACGCACGCACCCACTGCGACGAGACGGCGGCGGACGTCGCCGAGCTCGGCTACGACCACTTCATGCGGTCCGGTGACCACGTCGTGATGGGCCACGAGTTCGTCGGCACGGTCGCGGGCTACGGACCGCGGACGAGGAAGTCGTGGCCGGTCGGCACGCGCGTCGTCTCCCTCCCGGTGCTGCGCACCGACGCCGGCGTGCACCTGACCGGGCTGACCGACCAGGCGTCGGGAGGGTACGCCGAGCAGGTGCTCGTCGACGCCTCGATGACGATGCGCGTCCCCGACGAGCTCGACGCCGACGCGGCGGCACTGACCGAGCCGATGGCGGTCGCCCTGCACGCCGTACGACGCGGCCAGGTCGGCGCGAAGGACACCGCGGTGGTGATCGGCTGCGGCCCGATCGGTCTCGCGGTGATCGCGATGCTCAAGGCGACCGGTGTGCGGCACGTGATCGCGAGCGACTTCTCGCCCGGGCGCCGCGCGCTGGCCGGACAGATGGGCGCGGACGTCGTGGTCGATCCGGCGGAGGAGTCCCCGTGGGCGTCCTTCGCCGAGTCGAGGCGCTATCTCACCGAGGCGATCGCGCTCGCCGAGCTCGGTCTCGACGCCATGGACAAGCTCCGCGCCGTCCCGATGCTGCCGTGGGCGCACGTCATGCGGGCCGCCGAGAAGGTGGGTGCCACGCCACGCGGACCAGTCGTGTTCGAGTGCGTCGGGGTGCCCGGGATGATCGAGCACGTCGTCGCCAACGCGCCCCTGCTCACCCGCGTCGTGGTGGTCGGTGTGTGCATGGGCCAGGACTCGTTCCGGCCCTCGATGGCGATCAACAAGGAGATCGACCTGCGCTTCGCGTTCGCCTACGACCCGAGCGAGTTCCACCAGACGCTGCAGTGGATCGCGTCGGGCAAGGTCGACGTCCGCCCGCTGATCACCGGCACGGTCGGCCTCGACGGCGTGGCCGACGCCTTCGCCGACCTCGCCGACCCCGAGCGGCACGCGAAGATCCTGGTGGACCCGTCGCAGTAGGGGACGATCACGCCCGGGCGATCGCCCGCCCTGCCGCCCGTCCGGAGAAGATGCAGCCGCCGAGGAAGGTGCCCTCGAGCGCGTTGTAGCCGTGGACGCCGCCGCCGCCGAAACCGGCGACCTCGCCCGCGGCGTACAGGCCGGGGATCGCCGAGCCGTCGGGGCGGACGACCTGGCTGTCGAGGTCGGTCTCGATGCCGCCGAGCGTCTTGCGGCTCAGGATGTTGAGGCGTACGGCGATCAGCGGCCCGTGGGCGGGGTCGAGGATCCTGTGCGGCTTCGCGACGCGCATGATCTTGCCGGTGCGGTCCTTGCGGCCGTTGTGGATCGCCATGACCTGCGCGTCCTTGCAGTAGGCGTTGTCGATCTGGCGGTCGCGGTCCTCGATCTGCCGGCGCAGCAGCGCAGCGTCGAGCACCCGGCCGCCGCGGGCGATCTTGTTCATCCCGGCGACCAGCTCGTCGAGGTCGGCCGCGACGACGAAGTCCTCGCCGTGCTCCTTGAAGGCCTCCACCGGGCTGGTCGCCCCCTTGCCGAGGCGCTCCTTGAGCATCATCCGGATGTCCTTGTCGGTCCAGTCCGGGTTCTGCTCCGAACCCGAGAGCGCGAACTCCTTCTCGATGATCGACTGGGTCAGCACGAACCACGAGTAGTCGGCGCCGGTCGCCAGGACCTGCTTCATCGAGCCGATCGAGTCGGCGCCGGGGACGCCGGACATGCCGGTCAGCCGGTGGCCGTCGGCGTCGAACCACATCGACGACGGGCCGGGCAGGATCCGGATCGCGTGGTCGGGCCACACCGGGTCCCAGTTGTGGATGCCCTCGACGTAGGCCCACATCCGGTCCCTGTTGACCAGGCTCGCGCCGGCGGTCTCGGTGATGCCGAGCATGCGTCCGTCGACGTGGGCGGGCACGCCGGCGATCATGTGCTCGGGCGCCGGGCCGACCCGCTCGGTCGGCCAGTTGGCCCGCATCATCGCGAAGTTGTGGCCGATGCCGCCGGAGCTCACCACGACCGCGGCAGCACGGACGTCGAACGGTCCGACGACGTCGCGGCTCGACGCCTGACCGCGGGTCCGTGCGTCGTCGGGCGCCAGGACCGTGCCACGGACGCCGACGCAGGCACTCCCGTCGACACCGTCCTCGACCAGCAGCTCGTCGACCTGGTGCCGGAAGGCGAACCGCACCAGCCCGGCGCGCTCGGCCTCCTCGACCGGCTCGCGGAAGATGCGCACGACCTCGGGACCGGTGCCCCAGGTGAGGTGGAAGCGGGGCACGGAGTTGCCGTGGCCGCTCGCCGAGCCGTCGCCGCGCTCGGCCCAGCCGACGAAGGTCAGCGACTTCAGGCCGAGCCCGCGCAGGTAGTCGCGCTTCTCGCCGGCCGCGAAGTCGACGTACGCCCGGGCCCAGCGGCTGCCCCAGTGGTCCTCGCCGCGCTCGAGTCCGTCACCCTCGCCGATCCGGTCGAAGGCCGCGGAGCCCTGCCAGTCCTGCCAGGCGAGCTCGACGGAGTCCTTGATGCCCATCCGTCGCTGCTCGGGGGTGTCGACGAAGAAGAGCCCGCCGAGCGACCAGTGCGCCTGGCCGCCGAGGTTGGCCCGGTTCTCCTGGTCCAGCACCAGGACCTTCTTGCCGGCCCGGGTCGCCTCGTAGGTGGCGACGAGTCCCGCCAGTCCGGCGCCGACCACGATGGCGTCGGGGGCGAATTCCTGCAGGTCCTGGTCCGCTGCGCTGGTCACGACGCGAGCCTGCCACACGCGGGTGAGGCCGCTGGCTGTGACCGGGCACACCCGCCGTTTCCTTGCCACTGGCAAGGAACGGGTTCTAGTGTCCGGGGGAACTCCTCCTTGCCACTGGCAAGGAACGGCTCCGGAGAGGTGGCAACGGTGGGGAAGCTTCCCGAGGGCTCCCGGGTGGCCGGCTACGCCCGCTTCGTCGTACGGCGAGCAGGGTGGGTCGTCGCGTTCTGGCTGGTGGTGACCGGCGTGATGAACGTGGCGGTGCCGCAGCTCGAGGTGATCGCCGGGCAGGACTCCTCGCCGATGGTCCCGACCGACGCGCCGTCGATGGTCGCCGTGCAGGAGATGGACGAGGCGTTCGGCAACGGTGGCAGTGAGAGCTTCATCGTCGTGGCGATGGAGCGCACGGCCGGGCTGACCCGCACCGACCTCGACTACGCCGCGACCCTCCACGACGAGCTGCTGAAGGACAAGGACGACGTCACCTTCGTCCAGGACGTGCGGGACCCCGCGCTGCGGAAGGCACTGACCAGCGAGGACCGGCAGGCCCGCTACCTCCTCGTCGGGATCACCGGCGCCACCGGCGCACCCGCCTCGCTGCGACAGGTCGAGGCCGTCCGTGACATCGCCGGGGAGTTCGCCCCCGACGGGCTGACCGTGGCGGTCACCGGGCCGACGGCCACCGTCGTCGACCTGACGGTCGAGACCGAGCACAGCGTCGGCCGGATCACCATCGTCACGATCGTGCTGATCGGCCTGATCCTGCTGCTGATCTATCGCTCCCTGGCCGTGCCCCTCATCATCCTGTTCGTCGTCGGCGTGGGGCTCGGGCTCGGTCGCGCCGTCGTCGCGTGGTGCGGCTGGCAGGACTTCTTCGCGGTCTCGACCTTCAGCGGCTCCTTCCTCACCGCGATCGTGCTGGGCGCCGGGACGGACTACGCCGTCTTCCTCGTCGCCCGCTATCACGAGCAGCGCCGCGAGGGCGTCGAGCCGGCCCGGGCCGCAGCCGTCGCGGCCACCCGGATCGGCGGCGTCGTCGCCGGCTCCGCCGTGACCGTCGTCCTCGCGACCCTGTGCATGGCGTTGGCGTCGCTCGGCTTCTTCAACACCACCGGACCCGCCGTCGCCGTCAGCATCGCGGTCAACCTCTTCGTCAGCCTGACCCTCACCCCCGCACTGCTGGCGCTGGCCGGCAAGCGCGGCTGGGCCGAGCCGCGCGCGTCCTCCACCGGCGCCTTCTGGCAGCGGGTCGCCGGACTCGTGGCCGCGCACCCGGTCCGCACCCTCGCCGCCTCCACCATCCCGCTCGCGCTCCTCGCCGCGCTGTTCCCGTTGGTCGACCTCTCCTACGACATCCGCGACCCGCTGTCCGAGGAGGCCGAGAGCAACCGCGGCTATGCCCTGCTCGCCCGCCACTTCCCCGTCAACGAGGTGCTGCCCGACTACGTGCTCGTCCAGGCCGACCACGACCTGCGCAACACCCGCGACCTCGCGCTGATCGAGCGTGCCGCGGCGGCCGTCGAGCAGCACAAGGGCGTCGCCCTGGTCCGAACCATCACCCGGCCCCTGGGCGAGCCCATCACCCAGGCGTCCGTCGCGCACCAGTCCGGTCTCGTCGGTGAGCGGCTCGGCCGGGCCAAGGACCGGATCGCCGACGGTGCCGACGGTGCCCAGCAGCTCGCGGACGGTGCCGGTCAGCTCGACGACGGTGCCAGCCAGCTGGCCGACGGTGCAGGGACGGCGGTCGACGGAGCCGACCGCATCGCCACCTCCACAGCCCGCCTGTCCCGTGGCATGACCCAGCTCCTCGACGGCGCGGACGCCGCGGTCTCCGGGACCGGCGACCTGCGCACGGGCGCTCGGGAGCTGGCCACCGGCCTCACGACCGCCGCCGACCAGGTGCAGCTCGCGGTCGACGGCCTCGGTCTGGTGTACGACGCCCTGGCCACCAAGAGCCTGACCTGCGGCCTCGATCCGGCGTGCCGCCAGGCCCGCACCGGACTGAAGCAGATCTGGGAGGCGCAGCGCGACCAGCTGCTGCCCGGTCTGCGCGCCGCCTCACGAGGAGCCCGGGCGCTCGCGCGCGGCACCGGCGACCTGCAGACCGGCCTGCGCCAGCTGAAGCGTGGCATCGCGCAGGCGCGGGCCGGGACCGAGCAGCTCACGACCGGCCAGCAGCTCTTCGCCGACCGGCTCGGCGACCTCGCGACCGGCGCCGACCAGCTCGCCGACGGCGCCAACCAGGTCGCCGGCGGCACCGAGGAGGTCGCGTCGTCGCTGCCCGAGCTCGAGGCCGGGCTCGCCGACGCGGCGCGCCACCTCACCGCCACCGGGGAGGCAGCGGACGACCCGACCACCGGCGGGTTCTATCTGCCACCGTCCGCGTTGCGCAACCAGGACTTCGCGGCCGCCGGCCGGCTGTTCGTCTCCGAGGACGGACGCACGGCCCGCATCGCCGTACTCGGCAACACCGACGCGTTCGGCCCCGAGGCCTCCGCCCGGTCCACCGAGCTGCGCGACCTCGTCGAGCAGTCGTTCAACGGCACCGGACTGGACGACGCCACCGTGCTCGTGACCGGGATGCCCTCGAGCAACCTCGACCTGCAGCACTATTCGCAGTCGGACCTCGAGCTGATCGCTGCCTCGGCCCTGCTCGCCGTCTTCCTCGTCCTGCTCCTGCTGCTGCGCAGCCTGGTCGCGTCGTTCGTGCTGATGGCGACGGTCGTCCTGTCCTATGCGGCCGCCATCGGTGTCTCGATCCTCGTGTGGCAGATCGGCCTCGGGATCCAGCTCGACTGGACCGTCGCCGCGATCGCGTTCGTGATCCTCGTGGCCGTCGGCGCCGACTACAACCTCCTGCTCACCAAGCGCATCCACGAGGAGGCGCCTGACGGGTCGGTCGCCGGCATCGTCCGGGCGACCGCCGCCACCGGCGGGGTCATCACGACCGCCGGCGTCATCTTCGCGGTCAGCATGGCCGCGATGCTGGCGGGCCGGGTCACCACGATCGGCCAGGTCGGCTTCACCATCGCGGCGGGCCTCCTGCTCGACACCTTCATCGTCCGCTCGCTCCTCGTGCCCGCGCTCGCGACCCTCCTCGGCCAGCGGCTGTGGTGGCCCCAGAGGCCGCCCACCCCGAGTGGCTCGAGTGCGGCAGACTCCCCCTCGTGAGTGGCCGATGAAGCACGCCGACCTGCGCCAGCGCCTGCTGCGGGCGGCCGAGCAGGAGATCATGGCCAACGGGCTGGCACGCACCAGCCTGCGCGGCATCGCCCGCCGCGTCGGGGTCTCCCACCAGGCCACCGCGCACCACTTCGACGACCGTGCCGGACTCTTCACCGCCCTGGCCATCGAGGGCTTCGAGACCCTCGAGGCCCGCACCCGCACGGCGATCGCCACGTTCGCCGAGCCCGGTGGCGAGCAGGTCGCGATCGCCGGCGTCGCCTATCTCGAGTTCGCGCGGCGGCACCCGACCATGTTCGACGTGATGTTCCGGCCCGAGCTCGTGCACGTCGACGACGAGCGGCTCGCCGCCGCACGCGGCTCCCACCTGGCCCTCACGATCGACACCCTCACCGCGGCCCGCGCGACCGGGTGGGGCCCCGACCTGCCCGTGGAGGAGCTCGCCGCCCTGAGCTGGGCGACCGTCCACGGACTCGCCGTCCTGCAGCGCGACGCCCACCTGGTCGCCGCCCACCCGCTCGTCGATGCCCCGGGCGACCTGCTCCAGCGGGTCGCGGCCGCGCTCGACGCCCTCGCCTGATCCGGGCTACACGCGCGGGAGGGCCGCGCTGACGGCGCTGACCACGGGGAAGCCGGCGCGCCGCATCGTCACCCGCAACGAGATCCGATGGCCGCGGTCGCCCCGCGCCACGACGTACGACGACCGGGTCGCTCCCCGGATGACGCGCCCGTCGCGCAGCCACTGGAAGCTGCGGGTGTGCCCCGGCGCCACCCAGGAGCCGGGGCGTCCGGTGAGCCTGCGTCCGACCCGGGCGACGCCGGTGATGCTGGGTCGGGCGGTGTTGTGGGCGGCGACCGCGAGCGCGTTGCTCACCACGGAGGTCCCCGGCTGGTGCCCGGCGAGGGCGGCCCGCACGCGCACGCTGATCCGGCGTCCGGCATCCCCCGTCGTCAGGACGTACGACGCCACGCCGGTCGTCGCGACAACGGTGCCGTCACGCAGCCACTCCCAGGTCCGCACCGCGTTGCCGGGGCTCGCCGTGGCGCCGGTGGCCGTGAGTCGTTGCCCGACGCGAGCGATCCCGGTGAGGGTGGGGTCGGTCAGCGTGACCGGGACGGTGACGACCACTGTCGTGGAGGAGATCGCCCAGGGGTCGTCGCCCATCTGGTCGTGCCGGGCGCGGACGGTGACGACGTGGCTGCCGGGCTGGTCCCAGGCGAGCGAGACGTAGCCCTGGCCCGGGTCCGCGACGTCGTCGAAGTCGCCGTCGGCGTCGAGGTCCCAGCCGTAGGTCAGGACGCTGCCGGAGGGTGCATTGGTGGTCGTGGCCCAGAAGCCGACCGCGGTGCCGGTCGTCGCCGCCGACATCAGCGACTGCAGCACGAGCGTGAAGGGCGAGGACGACCGGATGACCGTGATCGTCGACGACGCGACGAAGGAGGCGCCGTCGACGGCCGCCAGGACGCGCACGGTGCGCTGACCGGGGCCGGTGGCCCACCGGGTCGGGTCCCACTCCGTCCGATCGCCGGTGGCGTCGTCGTAGGCACCGTCGTTGTCGAGGTCCCAGGCGTAGGTGACCGACTGGCCGCAGCAGGGTTCCTCGTCGACCGCGGCGAGGAGGGTCGCCGGTCCCTCGTCGAGCGCGACCGTCGCGGGCGCGTAGATCTGCACCGCGCCCGTCGCGGCGCTCGCGGGCGCTGCAGTGAGCGCCGCAGCGAGCGTGCTGACGATGACGGTGATGACGACGGCGATCCTCCGATGCACGTTGCGCTCACCTCCTGCCGGGGTCAGGGGTTCAACGCGCAGGTCCGCCGGAGGTCCCGGGTTCCCGCGGCACCGCGAGCAGGGTCGGCGTGGTCCGGCCGCGCAGCGTCGTCTCACCGTGCTCGACCCAGTGACCCGCCTCGGGCGAGCCGGCGTCGGCGGCGGCCTGGACGGAGTCCCAGGCCGCGAGCACCCCGCCGGGCACGTCCTTGGCGAGGTCGGTGAGGCGCGACGCGGAGTTCACCGCGTCGCCGATGACCGTGTATTCGAAGCGCTGCTCGTGCCCGACGTTGCCGGCGACGACCTGTCCGGTGGCGACCCCGATCCCGGCGCCGACCTCGGTCACCTCCGCCGCCAGCCGCACCGCCATCGACCGCGCGGCGGCCAGCGCCGAGGCGGCGTGGTCGTGATGCTCCACCGGGGCGCCGAAGATCGCGAGCACGGCATCGCCCATGAACTTGTTGACCAGTCCCTCGTGACGGTCGACCTCGTCGACCACCACCCCGAAGAAGCGGTTGAGGACGGCGACGACCTCGGCGGCCGAGTGCGCCGTGGCATAGGTCGTCGAGCCCACGAGGTCGACGAAGAGCACCGAGCAGGTGCGCGTCTCGCCGCCCAGCTCCACCTCGCCGGCGCCCAGGGCCGCGGCGGCCGCCGCGACCTCCTTGCCGACGTGGCGGCCGAACAGGTCGCGGATCAGCTCACGCTCCTGCAGCCCCTGGACCATCGAGTTGAAGCCGCTCTGGAGCTGGCCGATCTCCGTGCCGTCATAGACGACCAGGTCGGCGTCGAACTCGCCCTGCTCCACCTCCCGCAGCGCGTCACGGACGGCGATCACCGGGGTGGTCAGTGCGCGGGCGTTGAGGACCGTCAGCAGGAAGCCGAACACCAGCACGATCACGCACAGCACGATCGTCACGACCGCCATCTGGGTGAGGCTGGGCTGGTCCTCGCCGGGGGCGAACGACAGGGCAGCGGCGATCACCAGGCCGACCAGGGGCGCGCCGGTGCCGACCACCCAGAAGATGATCATTCGCGAGCCGATGCCGACGCCACGCATCCGCTCGGTGACGCGGACGTCGCTCAACGCACGAGCGGCGATGGGACGCAACGAGAACTCGGTGAGCAGGTAGGAGACGCCGGACACCACGACGGCACCGATCCCGACCGTCAGCCCCGTGGCGAGCGCCCGCTCGGGCTGCAGCGCGACCGCCAGGAGCGTGAAGAGCACGGTGGCGCCCATCCACATGACGAACTGCGCCGCCGTCAGCGAGAACGGCACCCGCAGGGCCTTCAGCCGCTGCGCCGCGTCGGGGTCCACGTCGGGCTGCGTGGCCCAGCGCAGCGAGCGCAGCGCCGACGTCGTCCCCCAGATCGTCACGACCACGACCGCGAACAGGACGTACGCCGGCACGCCAATCGCCAGCGCGACGAGCATCGCGCCCCGGGGCGGCGGGGTGGGCACGGCCCAGGTGCTGACCGCCCAGACCACCACGGCACCGATCACGTGCGTCGCCATCAGCATCACAGTCAGCAGGACCTGGATCCGGATCCGCAGCGCACGCGGCGCCTGGTCCCGTGGCCCGAGCAGCCGCGAGCCGAAAGGGCTGCGGCGCGCGGACGGGGTGCGGCGAGGCATGGCCGGAGCCTATGCCCGAAACTCACGCCAGGTGCCCGCCCGGACACCGTTCGGCTGACCCGTTGGGCGCGACCTGCTTGGATCAGGTCATGACCGGCACGTCCGCCCCCACGTTCACCGCCGACGAGATCACCGACGCCTACGCCGCCTTCCACGCCAAGGTCGCGGTGTTCGCCGAGACCGGCGACTGGGACGGCTACGCCGACCTCTTCACCCCCGACGCGACCTACGTCGAGCACGCGATGGGCACCTTCACCGGCCGCGAGGAGATCCGCGCCTGGTCGGTGCGGACCATGACGTCGTACCCCGGGCGGCTGATGCCGGCCTTCCCGATCTCCTGGCAGGTCGTCGACGCCGACCATGCCCGGCTCGTCTGCGAGGTGCTCAACCCGATGCCGGATCCCGGCGACGGGACGATGCTCACCGAGCCCAACATCACGATCATGACGTACGCCGGCGACGGGCTCTTCTCCCGCGAGGAGGACGTCTACAACCCGCTGCGCTTCCACACGATGGCCCTCACCTGGGCGCGGATCGCCGCCGCCCACGGCAACGCCGACGAGGACGTGCTCGTCTGGCTGGACCGGTTCGGTGGCGGCCGGGAGCCCCGGTCGTGACCGGCGCGGCGAAGCGGGTGCTCCTCGAGGTCCTCGGCTGGGTGCTGCTGCTCGCCGGCATCGCGGCGATGGTGCTCCCCGGCCCCGGACTGCTCCTCATGGCGGCCGGCCTGGCCGTCCTGTCGCAGCAGTACACCTGGGCCGAGCGGCTCCTCGACCCCGTGCTGCTGCGCGCGCTGCGCGCCGCGGCCGAGGGCGTCGAGACCTGGCCGCGGATCCTCGCCTCGACCCTCGGTGCCCTCGCCCTCGGCGGGTTCGGTGCCCTGTGGATCGTGAAGCCGGATGCGCCGTCGTGGTGGCCGATCGACGACAAGTGGTGGCTGGTCGGCGGCCCCTGGACCGGCGTCACCCTCATCCTGTCCTCGCTGATCGCCCTCGGTCTCCTCGTCTACTCCTACCGCCGCTTCCACGGCAAGCCCGAGGCGCGCGCCGCCCTGGAGAGCAGGATCGACGAGGCCGACGACGAGGCCGAGGAGCAGCGCGGCCGGATGCGCCACAAGATCGACGAGCGACGGGACCGTGACGATGACTGAGCACGTCGACCCGCTTCCCGACGACCGTCGGCCGATGCTGGAGCGGATGGTCTCCGGCGACTGGTACCTCGCCGACGACCCCGGGATCGTCGAGGCCATCCACCGGTCCTCGGACCTCACGGCCGCCTTCAACGCGACGACGGCCCGCGAGGTCGACCGACGCCGCGAGCTGCTCACCGAGCTGCTCGGCGCGATCGGGGAGGACACCGAGATCCGGACCCCGATCCAGGTCGACTACGGCACCCAGATCCGGATCGGCGCCCGCAGCTTCGTCAACTTCGGTCTCGTCGCCCTCGACGTCGTCGACATCGTCATCGGCGACGACGTCCAGATCGGCCCGAACGTCCAGCTGCTCACACCGATCCACCCCCTCGAGGCCGACCTGCGCCGCAGCAAGTGGGAGCGCGCCGAGCCGATCACCATCGGCGACAACGTCTGGCTCGGCGGTGGCGTCATCGTCTGCCCCGGCGTCACGATCGGCGCCAACACCGTCGTCGGCGCCGGCGCCGTGGTCACGAAGGACCTGCCGGCCGGCGTGCTCGCG
>NZ_STGW01000008.1:0-56025 GCF_004912195.1 Nocardioides caeni | reverse complement strand
GGTCGAGGAGGTCAGTCGCGGAGTCGCTGGGTGAGGCCGGAGGCGCGGCCGGCCTGTCGTCGTACGGCCTCGAGGACGGCGTCCTCGGTGCCGACGACGTGGACGACGTCGACGGCGCGGGTGATCGCGGTGTAGAGCAGCTGGCGGGTGAGCAGGCGGGAGTCGGCGTCGGGGAGGATCACGGTCACCTCGCCGAACTCGCTGCCCTGGCTGCGGTGCACGGTCAGCGCGTGGGCGACCTCCACGTCGGAGAGCCGGGCGAGGGAGACGACGCGTCCGCCCGCGCCGTCGTCGAAGAGGGCCTGGCGCTCCTCGCCGCCGAGGACCACCCCGGTGTCGCCGTTCCACAGCTTGAGGCCGTAGTCGTTGCTGGTCTGCAGCAGCGGCTGCCCCGGATAGCGCAGGGGGAGCCACTCCAGCCCCTCGTCGTCCCTGAGCCACTGCGCCACCTGGTCGTTCCAGCGGGCGACGCCGAAGGGGCCTTCGCGGTGGGCGCACAGCAGTCGGTGGCTGTTGAGTGCCTTGATCGCCGCGTCGTGGTCGCCGTCGAGCGCGGCGGCGCGCAGTGTGCGGGCGGCGGGCAGCACGAGCGCGCGGATCCGGGCGGTGTCGCCGGGATCGACGAGCTCGACGCGTGCGGTGCCGGCCTCGAGGAGGTCCCAGGCCGTGCCGGCGTGGCCGTCACGGACGGCGGCGGCCAGGTCGCCGATGTCCTCGCCGAAGCGGTGGGAGGTCTCCAGACGGCTGACCGGGGTGGGGGAGCCGCCCGAGAAGCCGGCGACGACGTCGTGCAGCACGGCGCCTGCCTCGACGGAGGCCAGCTGGTCGGCGTCACCGAGCAGCACCAGCCGTGCATCGGGCCGGATCGCCTCGACGAGGCGGGCCATCATGCTCAGCGAGACCATCGACGCCTCGTCGACCACGACGACGTCATGCGGCAGGCGGTTGCCCCGGTGGTGGCGGAAGCGGCTGTGGTTGTCGCCACGGAAGCCCAGCAGGCGGTGGAGGGTCGAGGCCTCCAGCCCCTGCACGGCCGCGCGGTCCTGCGCCGGGAACACGACGTCGGGGTCGGCGAGGGTCCGGGCGAGCGACTGTGACATCCGCGCCGCGGCCTTGCCGGTCGGCGCGGCCAGCGCGATCCGCAACGGTCGCGGCGACTGGTCGGCGAGGACGGCGAGCAGTCGGGCCAGGGTGGTCGTCTTGCCCGTGCCGGGGCCGCCGGTGATGACCGACGTCCAGCGCCGCGCCGACTCCTCGGCCGCCGTGCGCTGCTCCTCGTAGTCGGGCGGGAAGAGCCGGTCCAGCGCCTGGGCGAGCCGGTCCTCGTCGACGGGAGGCTGCACGCGCGCCATCCGCTCCTGCAGGTCGTCCACGACGGCGCCCTCCTCCGCCCAGTAGCGGTGGAGGTAGACGAGGTCGTCGTCGACGCGCAGGGCGACATCGGCCAGCGGGCTGGCAGTCACCTCGACCAGCCACCGGCCGGGCTCCGGCCAGGGGTGCTCGGGGAGCAGCTCGGCCGCCTCCGCGAGGTCGACGCAGACCGACCCCGAGCGTGCCGCCCGGACCAGCAGCGCCACCGCGACCGCGACGTCGGGAGAGGACTCGCCCCCCAGGCGGCACACGGCGTCGGCCGTGCGCACGTCGCCGGCGGTGAGCAGGCCGGCGGCGTTGAGTGCGGCCAACGGACCGTCGTGGTCCTGCAGGAGGCGGTGATCGGTCGCCTCGGTGGTCTCGAACAGCTCGGTCATGCCGCACCTCCGACCGGGGCGCCGTCGAGGAGGTCGGACAGCGCGACGACGAGCGTGGCGGGCGGGCTCCACGAGAAGACCCCGCAGGGGGAGCCGTCGACGATCGGGTTGTCCGGGCCGCACATGCCGCGGAGATAGAGGTAGACGACGCCGCCGAGGTGTTGCTCGGGGTCGTAGGCGGGCAGCCGCCAGCGCAGGAAGCGGTGCAGGACGACGGCGTAGAGCAGCGCCTGGAGCGGGTACGACGAGTGGCCCATCGCCGCCGCGAGCCGGTCGGGCGCGTAGGCCGCGGCGGTGAGCGGCTCGTCGGGATCGCCCAGCCAGTTGGTCTTGTAGTCGCAGATCACGTAGCGCTCCTGACCACCGGAGCCGACCCGGAAGACGACGTCGACGGAGCCGGTGAGGAAGCCGCGCAGCACCTGCCCGCCGAGCTCGGGCTGGTCGAGGGCGTCGGCGTAGCCCAGCAGCGGGTCGTCGGCCGGCAGGTGCTGGCGCAGCAGCCCGCCGATCTCGCCGAGCAGGCGCGGGTCGGGGACAGGCTCGTCCCCGCCGCCGATCGGCAGCTCGAAGTCGAGCTCGCGCAGCCGGTCGCCCAGCGGGAGACCACGCAGCGTGAGGCCGGGCGCGAGCGGGCCCAGCGGGCTGTCGCAGACCTCGACCAGCGCCGCGGCGAGCGCCTCGGCGTCGAGGTCGACCGGCCACTCCACGAGCTGCTCGCGGACGCGGAGCAGCAGCTCCGCCGGCCAGTCGGCCGCCTGCGGGTCGGCGTGCTCGAGGACGCCGTGGACCAACGAGCCGAAGCGGGCCCCGCTCGGGAAGTCGGCGAGGGGCGAGGGCACGTCGCTGGCCCCGTCGCGGGTCTCGTCATCGGTCTCGCCCGTCGTGGCAGGGACCGGTGGCGCCGACAGCTCGGGCTCGTCGTCCTTCTCGACGACCTCCGGCTCGCTGCTCACCGCGGCCTGCTCGGCCTCGCCGGCGGCGGAGAGCGCCGAATAGGACGTACGACGCCAGAGCTGGTCGACCTCGCGGTCGAACGCCCGGACGGCGAGCTCGCCCGGCGCCGCGCCCACGGGCAGCGGGGGTGGCTCGGTGAGCTCGGCGCGGGCGAGGCTGGGGCCGCCGACGTCGGGGTGACCCCAGCGCCGGAACCAGCTGACCACGACCTCGTCGGCGGGCGGGGCGACGCGGTCGGGCACGGTCGGCTCGCCGGGCGTGCGGCCGAGCAGCATCCGGTGCAGGGCGGAGCAGGACACGTTGCTGCCGGCGGCCCACCACACGACCAGGCGGGAGCGGGCGCGGGTGAGGGCGACGTAGAGCATGCGGAGGGACTCGCCGGCGTCCTCGCTGCGGTGCCGGGCGACCAGCTGCGCGGGGCGCTGGGAGGGCAGGCCGATGTCGAGGACCCGGTCGCGACCGTCGTGATAGATCAGCGACGACGGTGGTTTGTCGTCGACCCAGCGGTCGGACAGATAGGGCGCGAGGACGACGGGGTACTCGAGCCCCTTGCTGCCGTGGATCGTCACGAGCTGGACGGCATGGGCGTCGGAGTCGATCCGCCGGGTCCGCTCCGAGGTGGCGTCGGACGCGTCACGCTGGCGGTCGAGGAACCAGGCGAGGAGGCCGGCGAGTCCGAGGGCGTCGCGGGTCGCGGTGTCGTGCAGCAGCTCGGCCAGGTGGCGCAGGTCGGTCAGCCGTCGCTCCCCGCCCTCGATGCCGAGGACGCGCGCGGACAGGCCGTCGGCGACGAGGGTCTCGAAGACGGCTGCTATGCCGCGGGTGGTGAAGGTCCGGGCGAGGTCGCGCAGCTGCTCGGAGAGACGGTCGGTGAGCTGGTCGCCGCCTTGGTCGAGGGCGTTGCCGTCGAGGCCGAAGAAGGGGGTCGCGCCGGCAGCGCGCGCGAGGCGGGGACGGTGTGGCTGGGCCATCGCCTCCAGCAGGGCCCGCCACTGGGCGCCGGCCTCGGTGGCGAAGACGCTCTGTCCGCCGGTGATGACGGCCGGGACGCCGACGTCGCGCAACGCGGCCTGGACGTATTCGAGGTCGCGTCGGGCATGTGCCAGCACCGCGATGTGGCCGGCGGTCAGGGGAACCCACTGGTCCTGCTCGGTGTCGAGGACCTCGGCGCCCGAGCCGAGCATGGTCCGGACCTGGACGGCCACGTCGGCGGCGATGCGCGGACGCACCTGGTCGACCTTGGCGAGCTGGTCCTCCCCGACGCCGAGGTCGGCCCGGAGCAGCGCACGGAGCTGGAAGGCGTCACCGTCGAGACCACGCAGGTGGTCGTCGTCGGCGTCGCGGGCGGCCTCGATCGGGTGCACGTCGATGAGCGGGTCGCCCAGCTGGGCGTGGTTGAGCATCCGGTGCACCGAGGCGACGAGGGCGTGGTCGCTGCGCTGGTTGACGGTGAGGGTCTGCCGGGCGTCGGCCACGGCGGCCGCCTTGAGGTAGGTGAAGACGTCGCCGCCGCGGAAGGCATAGATCGCCTGCTTCGGGTCGCCGATCAGGACCATCACCGCCCGGCCGTGGAACGCCCGCTCGAAGACGTCCCACTGCACCGGGTCGGTGTCCTGGAACTCGTCGATCAGCACGACCCGCCAACGTGCCCGCATCCGCTCCCCGGCCACCGCGTCGGCATCGTCGAGGACGTCGCGGAGCTGGATCAGCAGGTCATCGAACGACAGCACGCCGAGGCGCCGCTTGCGGCGGTCGAACTCGGCCACGACCGAGCGGGCGAAGTCGACCCGGGCCGCGTCGACCGACCCGGCGGCCGGGTCTGCGGGCTCGAGCCGGGAGCCGGGGTTGTCGACGACGGCCCGGGCAAGGACGCCGGCCGCGTCGTGCGGCAGCCGGTCGTCGCCCGAGCGGTCGCGCAGCCACAGGTCGTCGACGCCCTCCTTGCGCAGGTCCGTCAGGTCCTCCACCAGCGTCGCTCGCGGATCGGTGTCGCCCGCGATGCCGAGCCCGCGCAGGACCAGCTGGCAGAACTGGTGGATGGTGACGATCGTGGAGGTGTCGAAGGTCGCCAGTGCGGCGCGGAGCCGGTCGCGACGCTGCGCGAGCTCCGTGGGCGTGCCGGTGAGAAGGTGCGCCACCAGGGCGTCGTGACGAGCCGGCTGCTCACCCGCCAGCTCGGCCTCGATGCCGGCGGCGACCTCGGCCAGTCGCCCGCGCACCCGGTCGCGCAGCTCGCTGGTGGCGGCGTTGGTGAAGGTGACGGCGAGGATCTCGTCGATCGTGGCGTGCCCCTCGGCGACGTAGCGCGTCACGAGGGCCGCGATCGTCCAGGTCTTGCCGGTGCCGGCGCTCGCCTCGAGCAGCGTGGTCGACGGGGCCAGGTGGCGTGGTGCCCGACCGTCTCCCGCCCCCGGCAGGGGAGCGGTGATGTCGAAGGCGTCGAGTGCGGCGGTCATCGGGCGGACCATCCCTTCTCGAAGGGGACGAGGTCGCCCCACACCGCCTCGGCGGTCGCGCCCAGGTCGGGAAGCCGGTCGAGGTCGGCGCGCGGGCCGAGCAACCAGCTCCACGCCGGGTCGTCCCGCTCGGGCTTGAAGCGGTCCCACTGCCACTTCCGCATCGCATTCGTCCACGCCGTACGACGATGGCCGCGGCCCAGCGCCCACGCACGCCCGGTCTGCAGGGGCAGCGGGCAGAGCTGCTGCAGTCCGTCGTGGCGCAGCCGCACCCACGCGGCGAGGGTCGCCCGGGCCAGGTCCGGGTCGACGGGACGGATCTCGCCGGGCACTCCCTTCGCGACGACCACGCCGCGGATCTGCCGGTCGGGGCGCATCGCCTGCACCGCGAGCACGTCGAGCCAGAGCTCGAGCGCGTGCTTGGCGCCCAGCCGGGAGTAGGTGACCCGCACGATCGTGTCGTCGTGGAGGTCGCCGACCCGTCCGGTGAGACGGACGTCGTCGCCCAGGTCCAGCGTGATGTCGGTCGTGACGGGGTCGCCGACGCGGCGGGCCGCGGCCGCGCGCACCACGTCACCTGCGGCGCTCGAGATGTCCGTGAGCGCGGTCCGTCCCAGAGCGCCTGGCGGGAGCGTGCCGCGCCGCAGCTCGGCCTCCTCGATGTCGCTGACGGTGCCTCCGGCGAGCAGGGCCGCGACCATCCGGTCGCCGACCGCCCACTTCTCCAGGTTGCCCGGGGCGAGCGGGATGTCGTTGGAGGGCGGATCGGTGTCGAAGGGAAGGCCGATCTCGAGGTGGTCGAGGAGGGCCCGCGCCGGGTTGGCGAGGAAGCGGCGCAGGTCGTCGAGGGTCAGGTCGGGGCCTGGCGGCGAGACCGGCCCGGTGAAGAAGGGGGCGGCCGGCTGGGTGTGTCGTGCGGCCGTCGCCGCGGCCAGCGCCACCGGGTCGAAGGAGCGCGGGTCGTCGGCTGCCAGGAGCCGCTCGTCGTGGGGCTGCAGCGGCTGCCGGGTCACCACGTGCCGGCGTACGGGCCCGGCCGCTGTCGCGTCGAGGGCGTCGAGCAGCTCGCCGACGGGGATCGCGGGCGGCTTGTCCTGTCCGGAGTGTTCGGACATCCCCGCATAGGTGATGACCAGCGCGTCGCGCGCGGAGAGGACCGCGTCGAGCAGGAGCTGGCGGTCCTCGGCGCGGGCGTCGCGCTCGCCGGTGCGCGGGGAGCGGGCGAGGGCGTCGTCGCCGTCGACGGTCAGTGTCCGCGGGAACACGTCGGCGTCCATGCCGAGCAGGCAGACCACGCGGTGGGGGACCGACCGCATCGGGACCAGCGACGACACGGTGAGGGCGCCGGTGCGGAAGCTGGTGCGAGTCGGCCGGGGGGCGGTGTGGTCCTCGATGACACGGCGTACGTCGGCCACGGTCAACCGCGCCGGGCCGGAGTCGGCGGCGAGCCGGCCGAGCTCGTGGTCCAGCTGCGCCGACTGCCAGGCGTCGTCGTAGGAGGTCGAGGTGAGGGCGCCGACATGGGTGAGCAGTGCGGCGGCCCACTCGGCGGCGGTGCCGGCGGCGGCGAGGGCGGCCACCGCCTCCTCGATCCGGGCGATCGCCTCGGCGAACCGGCCGGCCAGCTCGAGGTCGGAGGAGCCGACGTCGTCGAGGGGGAGGGTCGACCCGAGCAGGACCTGCTCCTCGGGCATCGCCACCCCGGCGAGGATGCGGTCGATCCCGGAGCGCCAGGTGTTCTCGCCCAGCTCGAGGCCGTGGGTCCGCCGGTGGCCGGCGTCGAGGCCCCACCGCACCCCGGACGAGGTGGTCCACCGGGTGATCGTCGCGAGGTCGTCGTCGGTGAGCCGGAAGCGGCGCCGCACCGGTGGCGCGCCGACCAGGTCGAGGACGTCGGTGGCCCGGGCCCGGCCCTCCACGAGCGCGACCAGCTGACCGGCGATCGCGAGCAGGGGGTTGGTGGCGGCGAGCCCGCGGTCGGCCATCGAGACCCGCAGTTGGCGGGCGGGGTGGTCGTCGGGGACGGCGCCGAAGACCGCATGCAGCAGCGGCGCGAAGCCCTCGACGTCGGGGCACATCACCAGGAGGTCGCGTGGCTCGAGGGTGGGGTCGGCGTCGAGCAGTCCGAGCAGGACGTCGCGCAGCACCTCGACCTGTCGGACGGCGCCGTGGCAGGCATGCAGCTGGACGGACCGGTCGGCGGGGTCGAGGACCCGGTGGCGGGTGTCGGCCGGGGGCGTGGCTGCCCGCAGGTCGGCCTGGAGCCAGCCGAGCAGGTGGTTCCCCGGCTCCGGACCGGGGTGGACGACCTCCGCCACCCCGCCGCCGGGCGATCCGTCCAGCAAGGAGCCGTCCAGCAGCGGCGCGAGCTGTCGCTGGACCTCGCGGGCGTCGCGACCCAGGGTCGCGAGCAGGGGATGGCGGACCGCGGCCGCCGAGTCGTCGTCGGCGCGCGGCACCGGTCCGGCGGCCAGCACGGGACGCAGGTCGTCCCACAGCACCGCGGAGGTCTGCGGCAGGAAGAGGTGGACCTCGCGGTGCCGGGCGACGGCACCCAGCAGCTCGACCTCGGTCACCGGGATGCGGGTGTGGCCGAACAGGCTGAGCCGCGTCGGGAGGTCGAAGCGGTCCGGCTGCTCCGCGAGCTCGGCGCAGGTGCGGCGGTGTCGCTCGTCGGGTGGCGTCGCGCCGACCCGCTCCAGCACGCGCCGCCACAGCTCGGGCTGCCAGGCCAGGTCGTTGGCCAGGTCCGCGGCGAGGTCGTCCGGCCCGCCGTCGCCCCCCGCGGCCCAGTCGGTCAGGAGGCCCGGCCGCTGCACGGCGTACGACGACAGCAGCCCGGCCAGCCGACGGGCGAGGCCATAGCGACGACTCCGCCGCAACTCCCTCTCGACGCCCTCGCGGTCCTCGCCGAGATGCCGGGCCAGCGGCGCCGCCCACGGCTCGCCGAGGCCGGCGTCGATGACCTCCAGGACCGGCCAGGCCAGACGGTCGGGGTGCCACGGGTCGGTGTGCTCGGTGCCGGTCAGCAGGGCGACCAGCGAGCGCGGCCGGACGAAGTCGATGCCCGCGCACACGCCGTCGGTGCCGCGCTCGCCCGTGCCGAGGCGGTGGGAGAGGCGCTGGGCGAGCCAGCGCTCCACACCCTTCGCGGGCACGACGACCAGATCCTTCGCGAACGGGTCCGTCGGCGGCGTCGCCAGCACCTCGCCCAGCGCATCGGCGAGGGCGGCGGTCCCGGGTCCGCGGTGGATGGTCAGCACACCTGAACCTTAGAGATCGCGCGGGTAGGGACGTCGATCAGCGAGCGTCGCATCCGCGGGATGCTCGGCAAGGCGCGGGCGCGACCGCGGTCTGGTTGCACCATCGAGCGTCCGCAACGCCGCCGAGGGCCCGCGGGGCGGCGCGAGCCGGCGGCCCTACCCGCGCGATCTCGTCGGGAGGTCGGTCCGATGGAACGCGCGGGAGTCGTCGTACCGCCTCGCGGGTCCGCAATCGCGGCGAAACGGAGCCGGGTTAGGGTCGAGCACGTGCCCTTCCTCCTGCGCGTCCACCTGCCCGACATCCCCGGTTCGCTGGGTCGGGTCGCGACCGCGATCGGTATGGCCGGCGGCGACATCGAGGCGATCGAGATCGTCGAGAAGCGCGACGACGGCACCGCGGTCGACGACGTGCTGCTCGAGGTCGCCGAGGGCACGATGCCGGACTCGGTGGTCTCGGCCTGCAGCGCGCTCGACGGGGTCGAGGTGCTGTGGATCAGCCGCTACCCGGCCGGCGGCAACCTGACCCTCGACCTCGAGGCCGTCGAGGAGCTGACCGCCTCACCGGCCGACGCCTTCGAGAAGCTCGTCAACCTGCTGCCTGCGACCTTCCGCGTCGACTGGGCCGCCCGCGTCCACCGTGCCAAGGGTGTCGTCCTGGGCACCTCGGCCGCCCCCGACGACCTCGAGTTCGTGGAGCTCGAGGAGGGCCCGGTCCGGCTCGAGGTCCCCGAGGACGAGATCACGCTCTATGCCGCGGCGCGCCTCGACGGCAACGAGATCGTCGTCATCGGACGTCGTGGCGGCCCGGAGTTCGCCGACTCGGAGATCGCCCGCCTCGGCCACCTCTGCGGCCTCGCCAACTCGATCGCCACCGCCTGACCCACGAAGTGGGACTCCGCGCGGCGCGAAGTGGGACTCCGCGCGGCACGAGGTGGGACTCCGTGAGGGGAGTCAGCCGTTGACCGGCTCCAGCACGAAGACCGGGATCTCGCGCTTCGTCTTTTCCTGGTACGACGCATAGGTCGGCCACGTCGCCACGGCGTGCGCCCACCACTTGCTGCGCTCGTCACCCCCGACGAGGCGCGCCCGGTAGGGCTTCGCCTCCGGCCCGTCCTGCAGGTCGATGAGCGGGTGGGCGACGAAGTTGGCATACCACGCAGGGTTCTCGTCGGCGCCGCCCTTCGACGCGACGGCGACGTAGGTGCCCTCCTTCTCCACGCGCATCACCGGGTTCTTGCGCAGCTTGCCGGAGCTGGCGCCGACGGAGGTGATGACGACGATGGGGTCCTTCGACCCCTGGAGGGTGTTGGCCTCGCGGCCGCCCGAGGCCTCGTACTTCTCGACCTGGTTGCGGACCCACTCCCACTGGCTCGGCTCGTACTCGCCTTCAAGTGTCATGTCTCCACAAGACCACGCGACCGTCCGGTATTCCAGAGCCACTAGATGGCCACTAGCGTTCGACCCATGAGTGCGATCGAGGGCGTGAGCGAGACGTTCGACGCGAGCCAGTGGGACGTCGTCCCCGGGTTCGACGACCTGACGGACCTGACCTACCACCGCGCCAAGGCGCACGGCACGGTCCGGATCGCGTTCGACCGGCCCGACGTGCTCAACGCCTTCCGGCCGCACACGGTCGACGAGCTGCTGCGGACCCTCGAGCACGCGCGCCAGTCCGCCGACGTCGGCTGCGTCCTGCTCACCGGCAACGGTCCGAGCGCCAAGAACGGCAAGTGGTCCTTCTGCACCGGCGGCGACCAGCGCATCCGCGGCCGTGCCGGCTATCAGTACGAGGACAAGGAGATCGGGTCCGCCGACACCGGCGCCGAGGAGCCGAGCGTCATCGACAAGGCCAAGCTCGCCCGCCTCCACATCCTCGAGTGCCAGCGGCTCATCCGCTTCATGCCCAAGGTCGTCATCTGCGTCGTCCCCGGCTGGGCGGCCGGCGGCGGTCACAGCCTCTTCGTCACCTGCGACCTCGCCCTCGCCTCCCAGGAACACGCGAAGTTCAAGCAGACCGACGCCGACGTCGGCTCTTTCGACGGCGGCTACGGCTCGGCGTACCTCGCCCGCCAGGTCGGCCAGAAGTTCGCCCGCGAGATCTTCTTCCTCGGTGAGGAGTACGACGCCGACGACGCCGTCCGCATGGGGGCGGCCAACCGCGCCGTCCCGCACGCCGAGCTCGAGGCGACCGCCCTGGAGTGGGGCCGCCTCATCAACGGCAAGTCCCCGACCGCGCAGCGGATGCTGAAGTACTCCTTCAACCTCCTCGACGACGGCCTCGTCGGTCAGCAGCTCTTCGCCGGCGAGACCACCCGCCTCGCCTACATGACCGACGAGGCGCAGGAGGGTCGCGACCAGTTCCTCGAGAAGCGCGAGCCGGACTGGTCGCCGTACCCCTGGTACTACTGATCGTCATCGGTGGTCGAGCCTGTCGAAACCGCAGGTCGGGTGGATGCTGCGGGCAGCCGGCGCTCGTGCGTCGACGAGGTCGACCTTCCTTCAGGTTGAAGGCGGTTGAGAGCTGACTCCGGGTGCGCCGTTCCGCGCGTCGCTGAGCGCATGTGGCTAAGCGCATCGGAGTTCTACGAGGCGGCGATGAACCTGCCTCCTTCGGTGCGCAAGGACGTGGCGCTTCGGCTACTCGAATCCCTTGAGGTCGCCGACGATGACGCGGTCCACGAAGCCTGGACGGTCGAGATCGGGTCACGCATCGATGACTTCTTCAGCGGCAAGATTCAGACCATTCCGCACGCTGAGGTCATGGCCAAGCTGGCAGAAGATCGCGCCGCTCGCCACGCTACGCGCCAGCAAACCTGACGTTGAACGTCAGTTGGCATCCGGAGGCTCAGGCCGAGTTCCGCGCTGACGGATGCGTGGCAACAACGTGGCAGCAGAGTCGTCGGAACTCGTCGAGGACCAACGCGCCGCCGGTTCAGCAGGCGGAAGTCAGCCGCCGGCCTCCTGTGCCTCCCACAGCGCCTGGTTGCGATCGCCTGCGGGATCTCGCACCGGGCGCTCGTCCGCGCTGGTCACCGTCTGGTCGAGCGGCACCTGCTCGGGCAGCACGGTGAAGTCGCTTTCCTGGGTCATGCTGTCCATGGTGCCACTCGGCGGCCGTGCGGTCGCGGGGCAGCGAATCGTCGACGCCGACGGGCCAGGACTGCAGGTCGCCGGCACGGTAGGGCTCCGCCCCGTGCCGGACCAACTGGTGGGCGATGCCGTCGAGGAGTCGCACCGACGTGCGGTGGGGCAACCCGGTCACCAGCAGTTCCGGATGACCGTGAAGGGTCAGCCCGACGGTGTAGGTGAAGCCCGGTCGCCAGCGATCCGCCTCGACCCCCTGGATGAAGTAGTCGCGGGCCTCGATGTGGCCCTGGATCATGCCGAGGTAGTCCTCGTCGGTCGCTTGCGGGTGGTCGCACTTCCAGCACATTGGTGGTCCTCGCATCCTCGTGGGTGATGGATGCGAAGGAGCCTCGCTGCGACCCCCGACATCGCGACCGCTTCGTCCACAGGCGATGCCGGTCGGTCCACGCGTGCCGGGGCCCGTGGATCGCTCCTGGCCCTACGGACTCGCGGTGATCGCCGACGCAGCCGGCTTGGAGGCCTCGGGCACTTCGGGCGTGGGCTCCGGGGTAGGGGCCGGGCTCGAGGGGCTGACGGGATCGGAGGGAGTCGCGGTCGGCTCCTCGGTGGCCTGGCGGGTGGGCTGAGGAGTCGACTCCGAGCTCGCGCGCTCAGTGTGCGTGTCGGAGGGCGCGGAGGTGTCGTCGGTGACGCCCTCCGTGGGCGTCGTTGCCGCCCCGTCCGAGGGTTGGGTGCGATCGGCAAGCTCGGCCAGCAGCCGCCGTGCCGCGGCGACGATGTCGGCAGCCACCGCGTCATCGAGCTCCCCGGCCGCCTGTGCGCGCCGTACGTCGGCGATCAGCTGCCGCAGCAGGCGCCGGGCCTCGCCGTGGTCCCGCTCCACCATCACAGCGTCGATCTCGCCCAGTGCGGCGCGCAGCGCCGGGACGTCGTCGGCCGCCGACCGCGTCCCCTCATCCGTCGACCCGCACCCGCCGAGCACCACCGAGATCAGGGTCGCGACCGCGCCAACGGCCGTGCGGAGCCGGCCGGTCATCGCGGGCCCTCGATCGCGTCGTGCAGCTCCTGCAGTGGCGCCTGGTAACGCGCGGGCACCTCCGCCGGGACCTCCGAGCGCTGTGGCACCGGCTCGGGGTCGTGCAGGGTGAGGAGCACGACCAGCCCGACGACGAGGAGCGCCACCGCCGCCGCAGCGGCCCTGAGCCACGGTCGACCCTGCCGGCGCGTCGGGGCAGCAGGCTCCACGGGTTCCATGGCGTCGTCCGAGGGCGTTGTCGGCGCGACGGCGAGCGTGCCGGTGCCCTCGGCGTCGTAGCGACGGTCCTGATCCTGCACTCGTGCGAGCGGCGGATAGGCCCGCTCCGCCGTCCCCGTCCCGGGACCATCGCCGAGGGCGGCCAGCGCCACGGCGACGTCACCCGCGGCCGGCCGGGCCTCCGGCTCCCGCGCCAGCATTCGCTCCAGCAGCTCGTGCCACGGGTCCGGGAGCGACGTGGGCAGCACCGGAGGAGCGATGAGGCGTCGTACGGCGGCCTCCACCGGCGGGCCGGGGAACGCCCGCTCGCCGGTGAGTGCCTCGAGCAGCACGAGGCCGAGGGAGTACACATCCGCGGCTGGTGTGATCGGCTCTCCGGCGGCTTGCTCCGGCGCGAGGTAGGCCGGGGAGCCGATCGTCTCGCCGGTGCGGGTGTGCTGCTCGAGATCGCCGGTGAGCCGGGCGATCCCGAAGTCGGAGAGCAGCGCCCGGGAGTCGTCGCACAGCAGGACGTTGCTCGGCTTGACGTCGCGGTGGGTCACGCCCTCGCGGTGGGCGTACGCGAGCGCCGCGGCGACCTGGGTGCCGATGTCAGCGACCGCCGTCGGGGGCAGCGCGCCTGCGCTCAGCCGCGCGCTGAGGGTCGGCCCTTCGGCCAGGGTCATCACGAGGTAGGGCCGGTCGGAGCGGATGCCCGCGTCCAGCAGCGTGACGAGCCCGGGGTGGTTGAGCCCCGCCAGCAACTTGGCCTCGGCGATGAAGCGTGCGTGCAGCGTCGGGTCCTCCACCTCGCGCAGCACCTTGACGGCCACCTCGCGCTGGAGGACCTCGTCATTCGCCCGGTAGACGTCGGACATCCCGCCATGGCCGAGCTCGTCGAGCAGCCGGTAGCGGTCATCGAGGACAGGCGCCGGCTCATTGTCCATGTCTGCCCGTTACCCACACGTCCGCGCGTCAGGCCCCTGTTGCCCCGGGAGCACCGGGGTACCTGTCGGGTGCGGCACCGAGGCCGCGGAACGACGAGCGCACGGACGAAGGAGCGGATCGATGACCGAGGACAACAGTGCAGCCAAGGAACTGGTGGAGACCCTCCGCGACGGCGAGCGCGGCTACGCCAGCGCGGCCGAGAAGCTGAGGAGCAGCGACCGCGCCGACTGGGCCACGACGCTGCAGCGGTTCTCGGAGCAGCGGTCGGCCTTCCGCCAGGAGATCGTCGACCTGGGCCACCGTTACGACGAGGACGTCGACCAGAGCGGGACCGCGGCCGCTGCCCTCCACCGAGGATGGATCGCGCTCAAGGATGCCCTGACCGGCGACGACGCGGGCAGCGTGCTGGGCGCCTGCGTCACCGGGGAGAACCACGCGGTCTCCGAGTACGAGAAGGCACTCGGCAGCGACCTCAGCGCCGGCTTCCGGGAGGTCGTCACCCGACAGCACGCCGCCGTCGTCGCGGCCCGGGACGAGGTCGCCGCGCTGCAGGGCGTCGACTGACGCGCCACCGGCGATCCGATCGGCGGACTGGCCTGCGGGGGGCGGCAGGTCAGTCCGCAGAGTCGGCACGACGCAGTGCCAGCACCGCGATGTCGTCCTGGCGGTCCGGGTCGCGCATGCGGTCGAGCAGGCCGTCCAGGGTGGGCTCCAGGGGCCCTGCGCCGATGCCGCCGCTGCCGGCGACGCTGGCGAGCCGGGCCAGCCCGGCGTCGATGTCCTCGGTGCGCCGCTCGACGAGACCGTCGGTGAAGCACAGCAGGGTGGCGCCGGGTGGCAGCGTCAGGGTCGTCGCCTCGTAGGTGTCGGCTCCGGTGCCCAGCGGGCGGCCGGTAGGGACGGGCACGAAGTCGGCGGAGCCATCGGCGCCGACCACCAGGGGCGGCGGGTGTGGCCGATGGTGGTCGGCGGGGGCAGGGAACCGCCCGGCGACTCCTGTCGTCGTAACGGACATGGTCCGAAGGCTGCTGTTGTCGTTGCCCGCCCTGCTGCTGGTCGGCTGCGGTGCGCACCCAGCCGATGACCCGGTGGACCGTGCCAGTGGCTCGACGCCCCTGCCGTCGACGGACGGCTGGCAGCCGATCGCCGAGTCCCCGCTGGGCGGCCGCGCCAACGCGGTGGCGGTGTGGACCGGCGAGGAGCTCGTCGTCGCGGGTGGTGAGGCGCAACCGGTGTGCCCGCCCGCCGCCGACTGCGCCAGCGCGGGGCGGAGCTCGAACGCAGCAGCGGCCTACGACCCGGAGACCGACACGTGGCGCGAGCTTCCGCCCGCACCGCGGGCCTTCGCGTCCGGCCTCGGCGTGTGGCTGGGGAGTCGGGCGCTCTTCGTCACGTCCAGGTCGGCGACCTTCCTCCTCGACCCGGCGAACGGTGTGTGGTCCCGCGGCCCGCGCGTCCCCGGGTACGTCGACGGGGGTGGCCTCGTCCCCGCCGGGGACGACGTCGTCCGGTTCTCCTACAGCAGCCGCGGCGACGGCCCGACCGACCATCGCTTCGACACCGCGACGGGCACGTGGGTGACCCTGCCGGCCGACCCCTTCGGGGAGTCCTACGACCGGAGCATGGCGTGGCTCGACGGCCGGTTGTGGCTGCTGTCGATGGACGTCGAGCACCACTTCGACGCCCATGAGGGCAGTCCTTCACGACTCGCGGTGCTCGAGGACGGGCACTGGCGGGTGGTCGACGCCGAGACGCCCGACATGACCCAGCAGCAGTGGCTGGTCCCGCAGGGCGACCTGCTCGTCGCGGCCGAGAACCGTGACCCGGCCGCGCGGAACTGGGCCTACGACCCGACGGCCGACACCTGGCACGAGCTGGCATCGGGAGAGCCCGGGAATGGCGAATGCCGGCTCGGCGCAGCCTCCGCAGGGCCGTCGTGGATCACCGCTGGCGATCGGCTGGTCTCGAGTCAGCCAGCCGATGCGCTGGAGGTGCCCTCCTGTCCCGGGCACGAGTACTACCACCTGGTCGCCTGGGCCGGCGATCGCCTGATCCTGTGGGGTGGCGTGCCCTCCGTGACCTCCTCGGAGCCGACCGGCGACGGCCTGGTCTGGGTCCCGCGCCAGCCCCGGTGATCTGGGCAGGGCTCCGCCCAGCAGCATCCGTCGCTACCTTGGCGTGACGCCTCCGCGAGCCGACCGGCCAACCGGCCGACGGGCGGAGGAGCGCACACGAGAGGGACCGCGATGACCTGGACGCCTGCCGACCTCCCCGACCTGACCGGCACCACCGCGGTCGTGACCGGCGCCAACTCCGGCATCGGCCTCCACGCCGCCCGTGAGCTGGCCGCGCACGGCGCCGACGTGGTGCTGGCCTGCCGCAAGGCCGACGCCGGCCGGGCCACCGCCTCCGCGATCGGTGGCCGCTTCGAGCAGCTCGACCTGGCCTCGCTGGACAGCGTCGCCGCGTTCGCGGAGCACTGGGAGGGCCCGCTCGACCTCCTGGTCAACAACGCCGGCCTGATGACGCCGCCGGCCTGGCGGGCGACGGCCGACGGCCACGAACTGCAGTTCGGCACCAACCACTTGGGGCACTTCGCCCTCACGGGGCGGCTGCTGCCGCACCTGCTCGCCGCCCCCGCGCCACGTGTCGTGACCGTGTCGAGCCTCGCCCATGTCTACGGACGCGACAGCGTGGTGGACGGCAACCCGGAGGCGTCGTACGAACCGATGGTGGCCTACGGCAACTCCAAGCTCGCCAACCTGCTCTTCGCCTTCGAGCTGCAGCGGCGCGCGGACCGGGCCGGGCGGACCCTCGTCTCCAATGCCGCCCACCCGGGCGTCGCCGCCACCGGACTCGCCACCGACCCCGACGGGGTGGGCGCCCGCCGCTTCTTCAAGGCGGTGCCGACGCCGGTCGTCGAGCTGGGCCTCCGCGTCCTGCTGCAGTCGGCGGAGGCCGGCGCCGCGCCGACGTTGTACGCCGCAGCCGTGGCCGGCCCGGCGACGTACAGCGGGCCCCAGCACTTCCGGCGCGGGCCTCGTCGCTTCCGTGGCTGGCGGGGGCCGGCGGGACCGGCCGCCCTCCACCCGCGGGCGCGCGACGAGCAGCTCGCCGAGCGGCTCTGGGAGCGCAGCGAGGAGCTGACGGGCGTCGCCTTCGACCTCGGCGGCTGACGCCACGCGGTCGGTGGCTCTGCTTCACTGGCCCCGTGCACCGGATCTTCACCACCGCCGTCGCCGACGTCTATCCGCACTACGTCACGAAGGCGGAGAAGAAGGGCCGCACCAAGGCGGAGGTCGACGAGGTGATCCGGTGGCTGACCGGCTTCGACCAGGCCACGCTGGACCGGCAGCTCGCGGAGCGCACCACGTTCGCCGACTTCTTCGCCGCCGCCGACCTCAACCCCCACGTCGGGCTCATCACCGGCAGCGTCTGTGGGGTGAAGGTCCAGGAGATCGAGGACCCGCTCATGCAGCAGATCCGCTATCTCGACAAGCTCGTGGACGAGCTGGCGAAGGGCAGGGCGATGGAGAAGGTGCTGCGCGGCTGACCGGCGGCCAGGCTCTGCGTGGCCCGGTGGGCTGGACACGTGGCGCCCGTCACGCCGGCAGCGGGTAGCCTCCGAGCGTGCCCCAGATCGTCGTCCTCACCGGTGCCGGGATCTCCGCCGAGAGCGGGATCGCGACCTTCCGGGATGCCGACGGGCTCTGGGAGGGCCACCACGTCGAAGACGTCGCGACGCCGGAGGGGTTCGCGCGCGATCGCGCCACCGTGCAGCGTTTCTATGACGAGCGCCGCGCGGCTCTGGCGACCGTCGAGCCCAACGCCGCTCACCGGGCGCTGGCCGAGCTCGAGGAGACCCTCGGCGACGCCCTGCTCGTGGTCACCCAGAACATCGACGACCTGCACGAGCGGGCGGGGTCGAAGAACGTCGTCCACATGCACGGCGAGCTCCGCAAGGCGCTGTGCCGTGCCTGTGGCGTCGCCTCGCCGTGGGACGCCGCCCTCGAGGCCGAGCCCGACTGCCCCGGCTGCGGCGTCGCGGACCTGCGTCCCGACGTGGTCTGGTTCGGCGAGGTCCCCTACGAGATGGACCGCATCACCGATGCTCTGACCGACGCCAGCCTCTTCGTCTCTATCGGTACGTCGGGCGCGGTTTATCCCGCCGCCGGCTTCGTGCAGCACGCCCGCCGCCACGGTGCGAAGACCCTCGAGCTCAACCTGGAGCCCTCCGAGGGCTCGGTGTTCTTCCACGAGGCCCGGCAGGGCAAGGCCGGCGAGCTCGTGCCGCGGTGGGTGCGCGAGGTGCTCTGGGGCTGAGCCCGTTTCGCGGTCGGTCCGCGTGGGCGGGCTGCGGGCCGGCGTACGCATGTAACACGTTGCCCACGTTGATTGGATCGATCCATTCGGCGATGAAATGCCGACACAGGCACCGAAGAGCGGCGGACAGCGTGTTACATCCGCGAACAGCGTGTTACAGCGCGTCCCCGGTCCGGCCCCGACCTCAGTCCGCCGCCAGCTCCTCGTCGAGGATCGCGCTGAGCCGCTCCCTCTGGTCGTCGAGGCCGATGACGCCGAGCCAGTCGAGCATCGTGGAGCGGAAGAGCTGGCCGGACGCGATCACGCGGGGGTCGCAGTGGCCGGTCGACTCGAGGGTGACCACGCCGTAGAGCGCGGACCAGGCGCGCATGTAGATCCACAGGATGCCCCGCTCCTCGGCGGGGATGTGGCCGGACTCCGCGGGGATCAGCGGGTCGAGGACGGCCTCGCGCACGGTGGGGTGGAGCTCCTCGAGGCGGGGGTAGGGGAACTTCGTCTGCCCCCAGACCTGCCAGAGCAGGTCGGTCAGATAGCGGCCCGACGTCGAGACGGTGAGCAGCTCGCGCCGCTCGGTGTCCTCCTCGGCGATCGGGTTGGCGAAGATCAGCGCGAACTCCCGCGGTCGCGCGAGGGCCCACTGCCGGAAGCGGGCACAGGCGACGCTCAGCCGGGCGGCGGGGTCCTCGGCGGGAAAGCGCTCGGCGGCCGCGGCCCACTCGGCGGTGGCCGCCTTGTCGAGCTCGAAGGCGACGAGGTCGATGAGCTGCTGGTAGTTGGCGACGTAGCGATAGAGCGCGGGAGCGGTCATCCCCATCCGCCCGGCGACGGCACGCAGGGACAGGTCCTCGCCGTCGGCGAGCAGCTGCGCCGCGACGCTCACGATCTCGTCGTACGTCGCCTCGCGCTGGCGCTCGCGCCGGGTGGCTGGCGTGCGGACGAGGCCCACGCGTACTCCTTGGTGCTCGACGGATGTGACGGGATGTGACGGGATCGTCGGTTGACGAGATCAGTTTACACCGTTTACCGTTAACGGCGTAAACCAAACTGACGGTGCTTCACCCTAGCGTCGTCGAGGACTTCCCAGGAGTGGACATGCTGGAGCGATGGGGCGCAATGATCGTCCGACGGTCGCTGGTCGTGGTGCTGGTCGGACTGTTCGTCACCGCACTCGCCGCGGTCGCGGGCATCGGCCTGGAGGACAAGCTCTCCGCCGGTGGGTTCGACGACCCGGGCAGTGAGGCCGCGGAGGAGCTCGCCCTCGAGCGGGAGACCTTCGGCAACCGCACGGTCGATGCCATCGTCATCTTCACCAGCGACGACCTCCAGGCGTCCGACCCGGCCTTCCGCGCCGAGGTCGAGGAGGCCTTCGCGGCGGTCCCGGAGGACACCGTCGTCGCGACCCAGGCGTGGTACGACACCCAGGACCCCGCGATGGTCAGCGACGACGGCCACTCCGCGCTGGTCTACGTCTCGCTCGCCGGTGAGATCCAGAACGACTTCGGCGACTCCTACGAGCGGATGGAGCCGGTCATCGCCGAGAGCGACCTCGAGACCGCCTTCGCCGGCCCCTACGCCGTCTATGTCGACGTCAACCACGAGACCAAGGAGGACCTGCTCCTCGCCGAGCTCGTCTCGCTCCCCGTGGTGCTGCTGCTCTCGCTCATCATCTTCCGCAGCGTGGTCGCCGCGCTGATGCCCCTGCTCGTCGGGATCGTCGCGGTCATCGGCGCCCGGGCCATGATGGCCGGCCTCAACGAGCTCACCGAGGTGTCGATCTTCGCGCCCAACATCATCACCCTGCTCGGCCTCGGGCTCGCGATCGACTACGCGCTGTTCATCGTCTCGCGCTTCCGCGAGGAGATCGCGGCCACGCCCGACGACGTACGACGGGCGCTGGTGCGCACCATGGGCACCGCCGGTCGCACCGTCGCGTTCTCCGCGCTGACCGTCGCCGCGGCTATGAGCTCGCTGCTCGTCTTCCCGCAGACCTTCCTCAAGTCCATCGGCTACGGCGGCATCGCCGCGGTGCTCATCGCGATGGTCGCGGCGCTCACCGTGCTCCCCGCGACGCTGGCCCTGCTCGGCCGGCGGATCGACGCCGGGCGGATCCCCTTCCTCAAGCAGTCGCGCGCGGTCGAGACCGACCACGGCGCCTGGGCCCGCCTGGCCCGCGGCGTCATGCGCCGCCCGATCCTCGTCGCCACCGTCGTCGTGGTGGGCCTCCTCGCCATCGCCGCGCCGTTCCTCGGCGTGAAGTGGGGCAGCGTCGACTACCGCGTGCTGCCCTCCGACACGCCCTCGCACGTCGCCTCCGACCGGCTCAGCACCGAGTTCGGCCCCGAGCGGTCGACCGCCAACGTCCTGGTGACCGGCGCCGACGAGGCTGATCTGGCGGGCTACACCGAGTCCCTGCGGGGCGTCGGCGGCGTTGTGGACGTCAGCCCCGTCACCGCCGAGGGCGACACCACGCTGCTGCGGGTGTCGTGGGAGGGCAACAGCCAGTCGGAGGCCTCGAAGCAGGTCGTCGAGGACCTCCGCGCGATCGACACCCCGGCCGGCGGCGAGGCACTCGTCGGTGGCCTGACGGCGGACACCGTCGACCTCGCCGACTCGATCGGCAACCACCTGCCCCTGATGGGGGTGATCGTCATCAGCGTTATGCTGGTGCTGCTCTTCCTCGCGTTCGGCTCACTGGTGCTGCCGCTGAAGGCGGTGCTGATGAACGCCTTCTCGATCACCGCCTCGTTCGGGGTCGTCACCTGGATCTTCAGCGACGGCCACCTCGCCGACCTGCTGGGCTTCACCCCGCAGGGCTTCCTCGACCTCACCAACCCGATCGTCATGCTGGCGATCCTCTTCGGGCTGTCGATGGACTACGAGGTCTTTCTCCTCTCGCGGGTGCGCGAGCAGTGGGACGCCACCGGCGACAACGACCTCGCCGTGCAGACCGGGGTGCAGAAGACCGGCCGGATCATCACCAGCGCCGCGCTGCTCCTCGGCGTCGTGATCGGCGCCTTCAGCCTCAGCGGCGTGGTGTTCATGAAGATGATGGGTATCGGCATGCTCGTGGCGATCATCATCGACGCCACCGTCGTCCGGGCGCTCCTCGTGCCCGCCACCATGAAGCTCCTGGGGCGCTGGAACTGGTGGGCGCCCGCCCCGCTCGCGCGCTGGTGGGAGCGCTACGGCTTCCGCGACGAGTACGACGAGAAGCCGGCCGCCGGCGAGGTCGCACCCCGCGACGGCGACCTCGACGGCGACCTCGACGGAGATGCCACCGGCCGGGTGCCGGCCGGGGCCTGACCTCCCCGGGCCCGGGGCCGGCACGAGTTCTGCCGAACGGCCGTGCCGAGGGCGCCGGTGTCGGCATACTGCTGGGTGTGGGAACGATGATCCGCGTCGGGGCGATCGACGACCACCCCGTGGTGCTGGCCGGGGTGGCTGCTGCGCTGGCGCAGGCTGCGCCGGACATGTCGCTGGTGGCGATCGCGGGCTCCGTCGACGAGCTGCTGGAGAAGGCTGCGGGGCAGGAGGCGGGGCTCGACGTCGTCCTCCTCGACATGAGGATCCCCGAGCAGGCGCCGGTCGAGGTGGCCGTGGCGCGGCTGATCGAGAACGGGCTCGTCGTCCTGCTGTTCACGGCGGAGGAGCGGCCCGTCCCGGTCCGCCGCGCGATCGCAGCAGGCGCTGCCGGGCTGGTGCTCAAGGTCGACCCGATCGAGACGATCGCCCAGGCGATCCGCGACGTCGTCGCGGGTGAGCTCGCCTGCTCCAGCCAGCTGGCAGCGATGCTGCTGACCGACGAGACCCTCGCCACCCGGCTGTCGACCCGGCAGATCGAGATCCTCCAGGCCGTGAGCACCGGGCTGCCCTATCGCCTCGTCGCCCGCGACCTCGGGATCAGCGAGGTGACGGTGCGCGAGCACCTGGCGCGCGCCGCACGGTCCTACCGCGACGGCGGGGTCGACACCGGCAACGTGCACGGCCTCATCAGCCGGGCGCGGGCCGACGGGCACCTCGACGAATGACGCGCGCCAGGTCGGGGGGACCGGTCAGCACCGTCGCCTCCGGCTCGAGCAGCGTCTGCCACGAGATCGAGATCGATCGTGTGACCCGGGCCGCGTCGTCCCCGACGAGGCCCGGCACCACCACGACCCGCACCTCGTCGTCGCCGCCGGAGATCGTGACCTGCTGACATCCTGCGCCGCTCAGGGCGGCGAGGGCGTTGGCGAGCGTCCGCGTGCCGACGGGACGGTCGGCGAAGATCACCTCCACGCGCGCACCTGAGCCGCGCAGCGCAGCGAGCTCGGCCCGCAGGTCGGCATGCTCGACGCCCGGCAGATAGAGGCAGTCGCGCACGGAGCGGGCGAGGAGGGTCGCCTCACCGGCATCGGTCGGGAGGAGCTGTCGCGCGGCGGCTCGCCGCAGCATCTGCCGCACCGGCACGATCAACGCGCCCAGCTGGGCATCCAGCGAGGAGCTCCAGTCGGGCTCCGGCGCTGCGTCGACGTCGACCAGCTCGCTGCCGGTGTGCAGACAGGTGGCGGCGAGGACGGAGACGAACAGGACGGTCAGCGGCTGCGGCAGCACCAGGTGGAGCACGTCGGCCGTGGCCAGGTCGGTCCCGAGGCCCACGACCGCCGTCACGACCGTCGACGGCGCGAGGAGGAGCACCATCATCCGGATCGGGGTCACCCAGGCCAGCGCGATCAGCGGCAGGGCGCTGAAGCCGACCAGCCAGGCGCCCGTGCCCCGCAGCCCCCCGTCGGAGACGGTGGGCAGTGCGACGGCCAGCATCGTGGCCGTCAGCAGGGCGACGGCCACCTGCACCACGACGGGGACCGTGCGGCGCCCCATCCGGGCCACCACCACGCCGGCGAGGGCGATCGCGACGCCGGCGCCGGCCCAGCACCACGGCTGGGGACCGGTGTCGAGGGCGACCTGGGCGGCCAGCCCGCCGTATCCGAGCCCGAAGATCGATCCCGCGGCCGCGGCCACGCGGCCCGGCTGGGGGATGGCCGCGCGGATGAGCTGCTCGCGGTCGTCGGTGAGCCCGAGCAGTCGTGCCAGTCGCCGGCTGCGCCAGGTCAGCTCCACGGTGGACCCGTCGCCCGGCACGCTGTGGACCCGGGCGACGCCGCCGACCGCCGCGACCCGCTCGGTCACCGCGACCCGGAGCCCGACCCCGGGACCGGCCTCGAACCCGACCCCCGGGTCGGCGATGCGGATCATGATGCTGCCGGGACGACGGTGGACCGTGACCTCCACCCGTTGCTGGCCGCTGTGCCGCGCCACGTTGCGCAGGGCCTCGCCGGCCGCGCCCAGCAGGGCGTCGCCCACGCCCTCGGGCAGGCTCCAGCGCACGCCGCTGATGTCGAAGACCGCGATCAGGCCCTCCCGCTCGCACACGGCCCGCAGCGCGACCGCGAGGTCGCGCGGCGCCGGCCCCGGCGGCCGTTCCTCGATCCGCTCGAGAGCATGTCCGACGGCGGTCAGCGTGACCGGATCGTCGGGGATCGACGCCACGGCGAGCAGCGTCGGGATCAGGTCGTCGTGCATGAACGCCACCGCGTCGACCTCCGCGGCCGAGAGCCGGGCCACGTGGGCGTCGCGCCGATCCCGGAGGGTCTGCTCGGCCGCGCGGGCGGCGGCTCGGATCCGGCTCGCGAGATAGAGGACCGCGAGCCCCGCGCCCAGGACCGCCGGCGTCTCCTGGGCGGCGGCGAGCAGGCTGTCCTCGCCGCCGATGGCCCAGCGGGCTCCGATGAACGCCACGGTCGTCGCGACCATCGCCGCGACCGGCCGCTGCCCCGGGCGCAGCACCAGCATCAGCATCGGCGCCATCAGGTGGATCACGGGTGACTCCGACGTGCCGGGCTCCGGAGTCACGTCGCCCCGCAACAGCACGCCGCCGATCATCGCCACCTGGCATGCGGCGAGGTCCCACCCACGAGGGCGGCGCTGCACGCAGTGCATCCCGGCCAGACCCACCGCGAGCACGATCGTGATCGCCAACACGGCCCGCTGGCCGTCGTACGACGACCACTGGGCGTAGGACAGGGCGAACGCGCTCACCGACACCAGGAGGACCAGGCCGACGGCCAGCTGCAGACCGCGCTCGACGGCCCCCGTGAGCTGGCGCAGACGGAGCGGCCGTGGGCTGGTGGTCACGCCCGCTCCCCACGCCATGGCGCGATCGTAGGACGTGCTCGGCCGCACCGACGGGTTTCGCCGGCGAGCAGGCCACGCATTCGTCACCGTTGTCGGGTAGAACAGAGGGCGTGCACCCTCCCTCGGCTCCCGGCGATCCCGCACCGGGCGCCCGGATCGGGCGGTTCCTCATCGTGGAGCAGCTCGGCCAGGGCGGGATGGGTGTGGTCTATCGCGCGATGGAGGAGAACCTCGGTCGCGAGGTGGCGCTGAAGGTCATCTCGCCCCACCTCGCCCACGACGCCGACTTCCGCGAGCGGTTCACCCGCGAGGCGCGCGCCCAGGCCTCGCTGGAGTCGGCCCACGTCGTCGCGGTCTATGCCCACGGCGAGGAGGACGGCAACCTCTACATCGCCAGCCAGTTGATCCCCGGCGGCGACCTCGGCCAGCTGATCCGCGGCTCCGGGACGCTCCCGGTCGCCCAGGCCCTCGAGATCATCGAGCAGGTCGCGAGCGGCCTCGCCGACGCGCACGACGCCGGGCTGGTGCATCGCGACATCAAGCCCGGCAACGTGCTCGTACGACGCCGGCCCGGCGCGCTGCGCGCCTATCTCGCCGACTTCGGGATCGCCCGCCGGATCAACGCCGCCGCGACCCGGCTGACCTCGTCGACCGCCGGGACGCCCTCCTACATGGCGCCCGAGCTGCACGGTGGCGCCGTGGCCGGCCCGACGACTGACATCTATGCCCTCGGCTGCGTGCTCTGGGTCGCGCTGACCGGCCGCCCGCCCTACCAGGGCGTCTCGGAGTACCAGCTCGTCGCGGCCCATGTCCGCGAGCCGGTGCCGCAGCTGCCCGGCACCAGCCCGATGGTCAACGCGGCCAACCGGATCCTGCGCACGGCGATGGCCAAGGAGGCCGCCGAGCGCTACCAGAGCGCCGCGGAGATGAGGGCCGACCTGCAGGCGGCGCTGCGGCTGCCCGCCACCGCCGCGGCGGTCGAGCCCGCTGCGACGGCACTCCGGCCGCGGCCGACCGGCCCCGGCACCCGGCCGCCGGTGCCGTGGTCGCCGACGCCGGGTGGGATCAACCCGGCCTCTCCGACACCCGCTGCGACGCCGTCGCCGACACCCGCTCCGACGTCGCCCGGATTCCTGTCCGGCGCGACGCCGGCCGGGCGTCGTACCTCCCGGAAGTGGTGGTGGATGGCGGGTGCCGCAGCGCTCACCGCGCTGGGGGTGGGGATCGCGGCCGCGGTCGTCACCGCCGAGGACCAGCCGGACGATCCGGAGCAGCCGGCCACGACCGCGGAGGAGGACTTCCTCGCGATGGACCCCCAGGACATCCTGCGCGCGTCGGAGGGCGCGATGGCGGTCGTGAGGACGGCCCGGATCCGCGGACAGTTCGAGGACGGGCAGGACCGGCTCATCGTCGACGTCGTCGCCACGACCCGCGGCGACTGCAAGGGCACCATGACGTCGGGCGAGTCCGGGGGAGTGGCCGAGCTGCTGCGGGTCTCCGACGACGTCTACATCCGCGCGGACGCGGCGTACTGGACGGCAGCCGGCGCCAGCGAGGCGACCCACGACATCCTCCGTGACCGCTGGGTGATGGAGAACTCGCTGCGTGAGAGCACCGAGGCCTTCTGTGACCTCGACGAGTTCCTCGAGCGCGACGGGCGGGAGGATGCCGACACGACCAGCCTCGGGGAGGCGGAGGTCGGTGGCGAGCGCACCGTCAAGATCGAGCAGACCGAGGGCGACCAGCGCGAGGTGGTCTTCGTCCGGACCGCTGAGCCGCACTACGTGATGCGCATCGAGGAGAGCGCGCTCGACACCTTCGAGTTCTCCGCCTTCGACGTGCCCGTCGAGATCACCGCGCCGCCCGAGGACGAGATCTTCGACCTCGACGACTACCAACCGAGCGGCTGACCGGCCCTCCGGCCGCTCGCCACCAACAGCGCGGCGAATCGTTGTGCCCGACGACAACGACACCCAAGTGACTCGCGAGTAATATCGGGTCCATGAAGCGTGAGATCTACGACGACGACCACGAGGCCTTCCGCGCATCCGTCAAGGAGTTCGTGGACCGATCGGTGCTCCCGCACGTCGAGGAGCACATCGCCGCCAAGGCGCTGCCGCGCGAGTTCTGGCTCGAGGCGGGCAAGCAGGGCCTGCTCGGCCTCTGCGTCCCCGAGGAGTACGGCGGCTCCGACGCCGGCGACTTCCGGTTCAACGCCGTCCTCCAGGAGGAGCTCGCCAAGGTCGGCGCGGCGTACCCGACCTGCCACGGCATCCATGCCGACATCACCGCCCCCTACATCGTCGAGCTCGGCACCGAGGAGCAGAAGCAGCGCTGGCTCCCCGGCGTCGCGTCCGGCGAGATCGTCCTCGGCATCGGCATGACCGAGCCGTCCGGCGGCTCCGACCTCGCCGCCCTGAAGACCACCGCGGTCCGCGACGGCGACTCCTGGGTCATCAACGGCTCCAAGACCTTCATCACCAACGGCTACTCCGGCGACCTGTTCGTCACCGCCGTGCGCACCGACCCGGAGAAGGGCCCCAAGGGCATCACCCTCTTCGGCATCGAGGCCACCGCCGAGGGCTTCTCCCGCGGCCGCAAGCTCGACAAGGTCGGCATGGAGGAGTCCGACACCGCCGAGTTGTTCTTCGAGAACGTCCGCCTCACCGACGCCGAGATCATCGGCGAGCTCAACATGGGCTTCATCCACATGATGCAGAAGCTCCCGCAGGAGCGGCTCGGCTGCGCGGTCGCCAACATCGCCCACGCCAAGCAGATCCTGCTCGAGACCATCGACTACGCCAAGGAGCGCAACGCCTTCGGCGTCCCGATCGGCACCTTCCAGCACAACAAGTTCCTGCTGGCCGACCTGGTCACCCGGATCGAGGCCGCCGAGGCCTACATCGACAAGTGCGTCCTCAACCACTCGCAGAAGACGCTGACCGCGATCGACGCCGCCAAGGCCAAGTGGTTCTCCTCGCAGGTGCAGTCCGAGGTCCTCGACCACTGCGTCCAGCTGCACGGCGGCTACGGCTTCATGAACGAATACCGTGTCGCCCGCGCCTGGCGCGACGCCCGGGTCACCAAGATCTGGGCCGGCTCCAACGAGATCATGAAGGAGCTCATCGGCCGCGATCTGGGGCTGTGATCCAGCCTGCTCGAACCGGCCGTCTCCCCCGTGGAGGCGGCCGGTCTCATTTTGCGCGGGTGGGGTGGGTGGCGGCTGGGGGCGCTGTAACACGTTGTTGGCCGACCTTCACGACCCGTGTCGTGGAATTCGGCCGCCGCACGGGTCGTGTACATCCGGCACGGGCACCGGAGGTGGCTCAACAACGTGTTACATGCCCTCGGCGCGCCAGCCACCCCGCGCCGAGCCCGATGACCGGACGGGTCAGCCGCCCGTGGAGCGGCGTACGACGAGCTCGGGCTCGAGCACGATGTCGCGCACCCGGGCCGCGGGGTCGTCGATGGCGGCGAGGAGCAGGTCGGTGGCGACGGCGCCCATCTCGTCGCGCGGCTGCCGGACCGAGGTGAGGGGGATCGCGGCGGAGGCGGCGAAGTCGATGTCGTCGTAGCCGACGATGGCGACGTCGTCGGGCACCCGCACCCCGGCGAGGGTCAGGGCCTGCAGGACGCCGAGGGCGACGAGGTCGTTGGCGCCGAAGATCGCATCCGGTCGCTCGGGTGCGGGCAGGGTGAGCAGTGACTCCGCGGCCCGACGGCCGGCGTCGGCGTCCATCGCGGCCGTCTCGACGTGCCGCACCGGGCTGCCGTCGGCGGGCACCGACTCCTGCAGCCCGCGCAGGCGGTGGCGGACCTGGGTGAGGTCGGCCGGCCCACCCACGAAGGCGATCCGCCGTCGCCCGACGGCGGCGAGGTGCTGGCCGGCGAGCCGTCCGCCGCGGACGTCGTCGACCGACACCGAGGAGAACTCGCGCGATCCCGTGCGACGGTCGACCACGACGACGGCGGTGCCGCGCTCGCGGAGTCGCCGGAGGCGGGGCAGGACCTTGCCGACGGGGGTGATCAGGAGACCACTCACCCGCTGCTGCTCGAAGAGGTCGAGGTACGTCGACTCGCGGCTCGCGTCCTGGCCGGAGCTGCCCAGGATGAGAGGGCGACGGTGGGCGGTGAGTCGGTCCTCGACGCCACGGGCCACGTCGGTGAAGAAGGGGTTGCGGATGTCGAGCACGATCATGCCGATCGACCGGTTGCTGCCGGCCCGCAGCTGACGGGCGGCGTCGTTGCGGACGAAGCCCAGTCGCGCGATGGTCGCCTGGACGTGGTCGAGCGTGGCCGGGGAGACCTTCTCCGGCCGGTTGAGGACGTTGGACACGGTGCCGACCGAGACGCCGGCAGCGGCGGCGACGTCCTTGACGGAGACCGTCGTCCGGTGCGACTCGCTCATGTTCCTCCTTGCGCCGAGCCAAGCCTAGGGGTTGCCGCAGAGTTATTGATTCGTTTCAAGAAAGTGTCGCGGCGGGGTTGACGGCTGTGACCGTGGCCACTTACCGTCGTTCCACTCGGCTGATTGAATCCTTTCAATCACGACGTGAGCAAGAGGAGTGAGATGACGACTTCAGCCCCCCGGGACGCGGCCGCACCGCTGACCCTGGCGCTGCGCGACGTCGCCAAGTCCTTCGGTGCGGTGCAGGCGCTGAAGTCGGGGACCCTCGAGGTCGCGCCCGGATCGATCCACGCTCTGGTGGGTGAAAACGGCGCCGGCAAGTCGACGCTCGTCAAGATCATCGCCGGCGTCCACCGCCGTGACGCGGGCGTCTTCGAGCTGCTCGGCGACGCCGTCGACTTCGGGTCGACCGCCGAGTCCAAGGCAGCCGGCGTCGCGGTCATCTACCAGGAGCCGACGCTGTTCCCCGACCTCTCGGTCGCCGAGAACATCTTCATGGGCCGCCAGCCCCTCGGGCGCGGACGGCGGATCGACCGCGCGCGGATGCACGCCGACTCCGAGGCGCTCTTCGCCCGGCTCGGGGTGTCGCTCGACCCGCGCCGTGAGGCCCGCGGGCTCTCGATCGCCGACCAGCAGATCATCGAGATCGCCAAGGCCATCTCGCTCGACGCCGCCCTGCTCGTCATGGACGAGCCCACCGCCGCGCTCTCGGGTGTCGAGGTGCAGCGCCTGTTCGCCGTCGCGCGCAGCCTGCGCGACGAGGGACGGGCACTGGTCTTCATCTCCCACCGCTTCGACGAGGTCTTCGACCTGTGCGACACGGTGACGGTGATGCGCGACGGCGCCTACGTGTCCACCAGCCGGGTCGCCGAGACCACGGAGTCCGAGATCGTGTCCCGGATGGTCGGCCGCGAGGTCGCCGAGCTCTTCCCCAAGACCGCCGCCACGATCGGCGACGTCGTCCTCGACGTCCAGGGTCTGAGCGCGGCCGGCGAGTTCCACGACATCTCCTTCCAGGTGCGGTCCGGCGAGATCGTCGGACTGGCCGGCCTGGTGGGCGCCGGACGCAGTGAGATCGCCCGGGCGATCTTCGGCGTCGACGCCTACGACGAGGGCTCGGTCTCCGTCGACGGCCGGCCCATCGCCGCGCGTCGCCCGCGCCGCGCCATCCGCGCCGGCATCGCCTTCGTGCCGGAGGACCGGCGCCAGCAGGGCCTGGTGATCGAGGGATCGGTCGCCCGCAACATCGCCTCGATCATCCGGCGCCGTCTCTCCCTGGGGGGCCTCCTCACGAGCCGTGCCGAGAACCGGGCGGCCGCCCCGTGGGCCAGCACGCTGCAGGTCAAGACCAGCGCCCTCGACATGCGCGCGGCCACCATGAGCGGTGGCAACCAGCAGAAGGTCGTGCTCGCGAAGTGGCTGGCCACCGAGCCGCGCCTGCTGATCATCGACGAGCCGACCCGCGGCATCGACGTGGGCACCAAGTCCGAGGTCCACCGCCTGCTCTCCGACCTCGCCGGCGAGGGGCTGGCGATCCTGATGATCTCCTCCGAGCTGCCCGAGGTCCTCGGCATGGCTGACCGCGTGCTGGTCGTCTGCGAGGGGCGGATCACCGCCGACATCCCGCGCGAGGAGGCGACGCCGGAGCTCGTGATGGCCGCGGCGACCCGCTCGGCCGCCACGACGCCGCCCGCCCCGACCGCATCGAGCGACAAGGAGCCGGTCGCATGACCACCCTGGCCCCCACCCGGCCCACCGAGAGCGCCGGCGTCCGCGTCCTCCGCACGGTGCTGCGCTCGCGCGAGCTGGCGATCGTGATCGTGCTGGTCGCCATCGTCCTCTTCGCCACCGCCCGGCGTAGCTCCTTCGTGTTCAGCGCCGACGGATGGCGCGACACGCTGCTCGCCCCGTCGATCCTGCTGGTGCTCGCCGTCGGCCAGATGGTCGTGGTGGTGACGCGCAACGTCGACCTCTCGATCGGCTCGACGCTCGGGATCTCTGCCTATGTGGTCGGCAAGATCTTCGTCGCCAACCCCGACACGTCGGTCTTCGTCGTGTTCGCGGCGGGGATCGCCGTCGGCGCCGTGGTCGGTGCGATCAACGGGCTCCTGGTGACCGTGTTCAACGTCCCGTCGCTGGTGATCACCCTGGGCATGATGTACGTCCTGCGCGGGGCGCTCACCCATGAGGTCGGGAGCGAGCGCATCAACGCCCAGGACTTCCCGGCGCACTTCGAGAAGCTCGGCACCCAGCAGGTCCTGACGATCCCCGTCCTCACGATCATCGCGCTCGTGGTGGTCGCCGTCGTCGGCTACTACCTGCACACCGCACGAGGCGGCCGCGAGCTCTATGCCATCGGCTCCGACCCCGACGCCGCGGTCCTCTACGGCCTCCCGGCCGCCCGACGGGTCTTCGGCGCGTTCGTCCTCTGCGGTGCCCTGGCCGGTCTCGCCGGCGTGTTCTCCACCGCCCGCTACGCCACGGCCTTCTCCGGCACCGGCAAGGACATCGAGCTGCAGGCGGTCGCGGCCGTCGTCATCGGCGGCGTCGCGATCTTCGGCGGCAGCGGCACCGTGTGGGGTGCCGCGATCGGAGCGTTCCTGCTCGTCACCATCAACCGGGCACTTCCGATCCTCGGCATCAGCGAGTTCTGGCAGGGCGCCGTCGTCGGCCTGCTGATCATCGGCTCGATCGTCCTGGACCGGGTGCTCAGCATCCGACGTCAGCACCGGCTGCTGGAAGCGAGGGACCACGCATGAGCACCCAGACCGACGGATCCGCCGGCGCCCCGGCGCGGACCTACTCGTCGTACTCCCGCAACGTCGCGCTCCGGGTCCTGATGACCCGCGAGATGGCGATCGTGGTGGCCCTCGTGGTCGTCTATCTCTACGCCCTGGGCAACATCCAGTTCTTCGACGGGCCGCTCACGCTGTTCAACCTGTCGAAGGAGTACGCGCCCATCCTCATGATGGCGCTGCCGATGACGCTCATCATCATCACCGGCGAGATCGACCTGTCGGTCGCCAGCACGCTCGGCGTGAGCGCCGCGGTGACCGGGGTCCTGGTCATCGAGCACGACCTGAGCGTGCCGACGGCCGCCGTCCTCGCCGTCGTCGTCGGCGCGGTCCTCGGTGCGCTCAACGGCTTCTTCGTCGCCTACGTCGGACTGCCGTCGCTGGCCGTCACGATCGGCACCCTGGCGCTCTATCGCGGCCTCGCCGAGGGGCTGATCCAGGACAAGCGGATCGCCGGCTTCCCCGACACCTGGCAGGACTGGCCGACCGAGCGGATCGGCGAGACGCAGTACCCCAACATCGTGATCCCGGTGGTCGTCCTCGTCGTGGTGTTCGCGGTCCTGCTCCACTTCACCACCTTCGGCCGCGGCGTCTTCGAGATCGGCCTCAGCGACGAGGCGGCCCACTTCTCCGGCGTCAACGTCGCGCGGACCAAGCTGGTGCTCTTCACGCTGAGCGGAGCCGTTGCCGCCCTGGCCGGCGTCTACGTCGCCCTCAAGGCCAACTCCGTCGCCACCGACACCGGCGCGGGCTTCGAGCTCAAGGTCATCGCCGGCGTCCTGCTCGGCGGCGTCTCGATCTTCGGCGGACGCGGCGCCCTCCACGGCGTGGTCGCCGGGGTGCTGCTCATCGCTGTCCTCAACTCCGCGCTCCAGCTCGACGGGCAGGGCTCGGAGGTCATCCAGATCATCATCGGCCTGCTCCTGGTCGGCTCGGTGATCGCCTCCAGCAACCTGTCGCGGGTCCGGGCCTTGCTCCCGCGACGGGCGGTGAAGACCGCGGCGCGGTCGACCACCACTCCACCGACGCCGACCCCCGGCGACGACACCCGAAAGGTAGTTCAATGAGGATCAACACCAAGCGGTTCGCTGCCGGTGCCGCCCTGGCGCTGGTCGCCTCGGTCGGGCTTGCGGCCTGTGGGAGCGACGACGGCGGCTCGGGCGACGGCGACGGGACCACGGTCACCTTCCTGCCGAAGAACCTCGGCAACCCCTACTTCGAGACCAGCGACGCGGGCGGCGAGAAGGCCGTCAAGGAGTTCGGCGGCGTCTACGACGAGGTCGGCCCCGACACCGCGGGCCCCGACGCGCAGGTCAGCTACATCGACACCGCTGCGGCCCAGGGCGTCAACGTCCTCGTGGTCTCGGCCAACGACCCCGACGCTCTCTGCGACTCGCTCAACGCCGCCCGCGAGGCCGGCACCAAGGTCGTCACCTTCGACTCCGACACCAACCCCGAGTGCCGCGACCTGTTCATCAACCAGGCCACCGCCGAGGGCATCGCCAAGGTGCAGGTCGACATGATCGCCGAGCAGATCGGCGACTCCGGTGAGATCGCGATCCTGTCTGCCGCTGCCAACGCGACCAACCAGAACGCGTGGATCGAGCTGATGGAGGCCGAGCTCGAGGCGAGCCACCCCGACATCGAGCTCGTCGCCACCGTCTACGGCGACGACGACGACCAGACGTCCTTCGACAAGACCGCCGCGCTGCTCGCCGACCACCCCAACCTCAAGGGCATCATCTCGCCCACCACGGTCGGCATCTCCGCCGCGGCGCGCTACCTCTCGACCTCGGACGCCAAGGGCAAGGTCGCGCTGACCGGTCTCGGCACCCCGAACCAGATGCGTGACTACGTCAAGGACGGCACGGTCACCGAGTTCGCGCTGTGGAACCCCGAGGACCTGGGCTTCCTGTCGGCGTACGCCGGCAAGGCGCTGGCCGACGGCGACATCACGGGCGAGGAGGGCGACACGTTCTCGGCCGGTGACCTCGGCGAGTTCACCGTCGGCGCCGACGGCACCGTCCTGCTGGGCGACCCGTTCCGCTACAACGCCGACAACATCGACGACTTCAACTTCTGATCGGCCAGGTCCGAGCGAAGCGAGGACCTGAAGAGCCGATCGGGTTGAGGAGGGACCGGCAGTCCTGAGCTTGCGAAGGACTGCCGGATCCCGTCTCGAAACCTGGCTGTGCCCGTCGGCCGCGGCATCTCCGCCGCCGCTGACTGGCCACCCACCACCGCACGATCCGCCCGCAGGAACAGGGAGAGGAGGGCCACCCATGCCCCGCTACTGCTTCAGTCTCCAGGTCCGTCCCGACCGGAGGGACGAGTACGTCGAGCGTCACCAGGCCGTCTGGCCGGACATGCTCGCCGCGCTCGAGGAGACCGGCTGGCAGAACTACTCCCTGTTCCTGCGGGACGACGGCCTGCTCGTCGGCTACGTCGAGGCCGACGACCTGGCGGCCGCCCAGGCCGCCATGGACCGCACCGAGGTCAACGCCCGGTGGCAGGCCCAGATGGCCGAGTTCTTCACCGGCATCGACGGCCGGGCCCCCGACCAGGGGTTCACCCTGCTCCGCGAGGTCTTCAACCTCGACGACCAGCTGTCGCGCGCACGCGCAGAAAGCACACTGTCATGACGAGCCACACCGGCTTCGCCGCCATCGCGGCCCAGCTCGACGGCCAGGCCATCGAGCTCCCCTCCTGGGCGTTCGGCAACTCCGGCACCCGCTTCAAGGTCTTCGGCAGCGCGGGGACCCCGCGCAGTGTCGAGGAGAAGATCGCCGACGCCGCCACCGTGCACCGGTTCACCGGTCTCGCGCCGACGGTCGCCCTGCACATCCCGTGGGACAAGGTCGACGACTACGCCGCCCTCCGTTCCTACGCCGCCGAGCAGGGCGTCGCCCTCGGCACCATCAACTCCAACACCTTCCAGGACGACGACTACAAGTTCGGGTCCCTGGCCCACGTCGACCCGAAGGTGCGGCGCAAGGCGATCGACCACCACCTCGAGTGCATCGACATCATGGATGCCACGGGGTCGAGGGACCTCAAGAGCTGGCTGGCCGACGGCAGCAACTACCCCGGCCAGGCCGACCTCCGCGGACGCCAGGACCGGCTCGCCGAGTCGCTGTCCACCATCTATGACCGGATCGGCGAGGAGCAGCGGCTCGTCCTCGAATACAAGTTCTTCGAGCCGGCGTTCTACCACACCGACGTCCCGGACTGGGGCACGTCGTACGCCCAGGTCACCGCCCTCGGCGAGCGCGCCACCGTGTGCCTCGACACCGGCCACCACGCGCCCGGCACCAACATCGAGTTCATCGTGATGCAGCTGCTGCGCCTCGGGAAGCTCGGCTCGTTCGACTTCAACTCCCGCTTCTATGCCGACGACGACCTGATCGTCGGATCGGCCGACCCGTTCCAGCTGTTCCGGATCCTCTTCGAGGTGATCCGCGGCGGCGGCTTCGGGCCCGACAGCGACGTCGCGTTCATGCTCGACCAGTGCCACAACGTCGAGAACAAGATCCCCGGCCAGATCCGGTCGGTGCTCAACGTCCAGGAGATGACGGCCCGCGCGCTGCTCGTCGACCGGGTCGCGCTCGACGCCGCCCAGACCGACGGTGACGTGCTCGGCGCCCACGGGATCCTGATGGACGCCTTCTACACCGACGTCCGTGGTGACCTGGCCGCCTGGCGCGAGGAGCGCGGCCTGCCCGCCGACCCGATGCGTGCCTATGCCGAGTCCGACTACCAGTCGCAGATCGAGGCCGCCCGTGTCGGCGGCACCCAGCTCTCGTGGAACTGAGGATGACGATGACCAACCCTGCAGCGGCTGCGCTGATCGCGCGCTCCAACCGGCTCGGTGCCGAGCCCCGCAACACCAACTACGCCGGCGGCAACACGTCCGCCAAGGGCACGGAGACCGACCCGGTCACCGGCGAGCCCGTCGAGCTGCTCTGGGTGAAGGGGTCCGGCGGCGACCTCGGCACCCTCACCGAGTCCGGCCTCGCCGTGCTCCGCCTCGACCGGATGCGCAGCCTGGTCGACGTCTATCCGGGCATCGACCGTGAGGACGAGATGGTCGCCGCCTTCGACTACTGCCTGCACGGCAAGGGCGGCGCGGCGCCGTCGATCGACACCGCGATGCACGGTCTCGTCGACGCCGCCCACGTCGACCACCTCCACCCCGACTCCGGCATCGCGATCGCGACCGCGGCCGACGGCGAGGCGCTCACCAAGGAGATCTACGGCGACAAGGTCGTCTGGGTGCCGTGGCGTCGCCCGGGCTTCCAGCTGGGGCTCGACATCGCCGCGATCAAGGCCGAGAACCCGCAGTCGATCGGCTGCATCCTCGGTGGCCACGGCATCACCGCGTGGGGCGACACCAGCGAGGAGGCCGAGGCCAACTCGCTGTGGATCATCGAGACCGCTGCTGCCCACATCTCCGAGCACAGCAAGGCCGAGCCCTTCGGCCCCGCCCTCGACGGGTACGCCGCCCTGCCGGCCGACGAGCGCCGGGCGCGCGCCGCGGCGCTGGCCCCCACGATCCGCGGCATCGCCAGTGCGGACCGGCCGATGGTCGGTCACTTCACCGACGCGGACGTCGTCCTCGACTTCCTCGCGAGCTCCGAGCACCCGCGACTGGCGGCGCTCGGCACCTCCTGCCCCGACCACTTCCTGCGCACCAAGGTGAAGCCGCTGGTGCTCGACCTGCCTCCGAGCGCCGGCGTCGAGGAGAGCCTCGCCCGCCTGGGTGAGCTGGCGACGTCCTACCGCGAGGACTACCAGGGCTACTACGACCGCAACGCCACCCCGGACTCGCCCGCGATCCGCGGCAAGGACCCGCTGATCGTCCTGGTGCCCGGCGTCGGCATGTTCAGCTTCGGCAAGGACAAGCAGACCGCGCGGGTCGCCGGTGAGTTCTACGTCAACGCGATCAACGTCATGCGTGGCGCGGAGGGCCTGTCGACGTACGCCCCGATCGACGAGGCGGAGAAGTTCCGCATCGAGTACTGGGCGCTGGAGGAGGCGAAGCTCCAGCGGATGCCGAAGCCGAAGCCGCTCGCGACCCGCGTCGCCTTCGTGACCGGTGCTGCCTCCGGCATCGGCCGGGCGACCGCGGCCAAGCTCGCCGCCGAGGGCGCCTGCGTCGTCATCGCCGACCTGTCGCTGGAGAAGGCGCAGGACGCTGCTGCGGAGCTGGGTGGCTCCGACGTCGCCCTCGGCGTCCAGGTCGACGTGAGCGACGAGGCCGCCGTCCAGGCCGCGGTCGACGCCGCGGTCCTCGCCTTCGGCGGTGTCGACCTGGTGGTCAACAACGCCGGCCTCTCGCTCTCGCGCTCGCTGCTCGAGACCACCGAGAAGGACTGGGACCTGCAGCACGACGTCATGGCGAAGGGCTCCTTCCTGGTCGCCAAGGCCACCGCGAAGGTGATGATCGAGCAGGAGATGGGCGGCGACATCGTCTACATCTCCAGCAAGAACTCGATTTTCGCGGGACCCAACAACGTCGCCTACGGCGCCGCCAAGGCCGACCAGGCCCATCAGGTCCGGCTGCTGGCCGCCGAGCTCGGCGAGCACGGCATCAAGGTCAACGGCGTCAACCCGGACGGCGTGGTCGCCGGCTCCGGCATCTTCGCCAGCGGGTGGGGCGCCAACCGCGCCGCCGTCTATGGCGTCGAGGAGAAGGACCTGGGCAAGTTCTATGCCCAGCGCACCATCCTCAAGCGCGAGGTCCTGCCCGACAACATCGCCAACGCCGTGTTCGTCCTGTGCACCGACGAGCTCAGCCACACCACCGGTCTCCACATCCCGGTGGACGCCGGGGTGGCAGCCGCCTTCCTGCGATGAGCGCGGTCCGGGTCGCCGCAGTCGACCTCGGCGCCACGTCCGGTCGGGTGATGTCCGGCCGGATCGGCGGCGACCGGGTCGAGATCAACGAGCTCCACCGCTTCGCCAACGGTGCCGTGCGGGTCCGCGGGTCGCTCTTCTGGAACGCGGTCGGCATCCACCGTGAGGTGCTGGCCGGGATCCGGGAGGTGGCTCGCACGGGTCCGCTCCACGGCATCGGCATCGACTCGTGGGCCATCGACTACGGCCTGCTGGATCGCGACGGCCAGCTGCTCGGACCGGTCTTCAGCCACCGTGATGCGCGCGTCGACGGTGTCGCGGAGAAGGTCGTCGCCGAGGTGGGCGCCGCCGAGCTCTATGCGACCACCGGCATCCAGCAGCTGCCGTTCAACACGCTCTATCAGCTGGTGGCCGCCCGCGGCACGGCTGCCCTGGAGTCCGCCGAGACGATGCTGCTGCTGCCGGACCTGCTCGGCTATTGGCTGACCGGCGCGATCGGGGCGGAGCGGACCAACGCCTCGACCACCCAGCTCTACGACGTCCGGTCCGGCGAGTGGGCGACCGACCTGTGCCGCGCCCTCGGCCTTCCGTGGGGGATCCTGCCGCCGCTGCGCGACCCGGGCTCGGTGCTCGGGCCGCTGCTGCCGGACGTCGCGGGCGAGCTCGGCGTCTCTGAAGGCGTCCCCGTCGTCGCGGTGGGCTCCCACGACACCGCGTCCGCGGTGGTCGGGGTGCCGGCGGAGTCCAGCGCGTCCGGCGACTTCGCCTACATCTCCTCGGGCACCTGGTCGCTGGTCGGCCTCGAGCTCGACGCCCCGGTGCTGACCGAGGAGGCACGCGAGGCCGACTTCACGAACGAGATCGGCGTCGACGGGACGGTCCGCTTCCTCAAGAACGTGATGGGGCTGTGGGTCCTGTCGGAGTCACTGCGGTCGTGGAGCGAGCGCCGCTACGCCGACGTCGAGCTGCGCTCGCTGATCGCCGCGGCGGCGGAGTTCGAGCCGCTGCGCACGGTGATCGACATTAACGATCCCCGGCTGCTCTTCCCCAGTACGGCCGCCGACCCGATGCCCGAGCGTGTGGCCGCCCTGGCTGCCGAGGCCGGGGAGGTCGTGCCGCACTCGCCCGTCGCGATCACCCGCTGCATCGTCGACAGCCTCGCGGTCGCCTATCGGCGTCACGTCCGCAGCGCGGCCGCCCTCGCGGGCACCTCGCCACAGGTCGTGCACGTGGTCGGTGGCGGCTCGCAGAACGAGGTGCTCTGCCAGCTCACCGCCGACGCCTGCGGCCTGCCCGTGCTCGCCGGACCGGTCGAGGCCGCGGCGCTGGGCAACGTGCTCGTCCAGGGCCGCGCCCTGGGGGCGGACCTCCCCGACCTCGCGGCCATGCGCGACCTGGTCCGCCGCTCCTACGACGTCCGCCGCTTCGAGCCGCGCGACGGCGTCGACTGGGCCGCCGCCGAGTCGCGCGTGTCCTGATCCCTGCTTCCTTCCACCACTCCCACCCCTCCCCGGAAGGCCTTGCCATGACCACCTCGAACGACCCCGCCCGCGGCGCCCGCCTCGATCGTCGCTCCCTCTTCGGCGCCGCGGCCGCCACGCTCGGCGCGGCCGCCGTCGTCGGAGCCGCCGGCACCGTCGCGGCGCCCGGCGCCCAGGCCGCCCCCGGGTCCGCGGGTCTGCCCTCCGACCTCGTCAGGGCGTTCCGCAAGCCGGGCACCGCCACGGCGGCCGGCTTCCGCTGGTGGTGGCCGCACGGCCTCGTCGACCCGAAGGAGATCGCCCGCGAGGTCGATGTGATCGCCGACGCCGGCTTCGGCGTCCTCGAGGTCGCCGTCGTCACCCACAGCCTGCGGGCCCGTGGCATCGAGATCGACGTCGCGAAGCACGGCTGGGGCAGCCCCAGCTGGGTCGCGGGCGTGAAGGCGGCGCTGGCCCGTGCGGCGAAGCGCGACGTGAGGATCGACATCACCGTGGGGCCCTCCTGGCCCGCGGCCGTGCCGACGATCACCCCCGACAGCGACGAGGCGTGCACGGAGCTCATCCACGGGCAGGCGACGGTCCTCGCCGGTGCCACGTACGACGCCGCCCTGCCCGAGCCGGTCGTCGAGGCCGCGTCCGGGGCGACGCGCGCGGAGCTGGTGACGGTGCAGGCCCACCGGGTCACGGGCTACGTCCGGGACCGCAACAACGTCGTCACCGCGACGATCCTCGCCCCCCACTCCTGGACCGACCTGTCCGGCGCCGTCGACGGCGAGCACCTCACCTGGACGGCGCCGGCCGAGCCCGCCGGCGCCACCTGGGTGGTCCTGCCGACGTGGCGCCGCGGTTCCGCGCAGGAGCCGGAGGCCGGTCCCCACACCAGCCCGCGGTCCTACGTCGTCGACCACTTCAGCAAGCGCGGCGCGCAGGCCGTCATCGACCTGTGGGAGGACCGCGTCCTCGACGGCGAGATGCGGGCGCTGCTGCGCGCCGCCGGTGGCTACCTCTTCGAGGACTCCCTCGAGATCGAGACCGAGGCGACCATCTGGACCCGCGACTTCCTCGAGAAGTTCGAGCAGTCGCGCGGCTACGACCTGCGTCCGTGGCTGCCGTTCGTGCTGGAGAAGGACGAGAAGTACCAGTTCGTGCTGGCCGCCACCGACCCGGCGACCGCCGACACCCTGCGCACCAACGAGATCCGCGACGACTACAACCAGGTCCTGTCCGACCTCTACCTCGACGAGCACCTGCGGCCGATCCAGGACTTCGCGCGCTCCCTGGGCATGGGCATCCGGATCCAGCCCTACGGTCTGGAGACCGACACGATGCAGCACGCCGGCGTCGTCGACGTGCCGGAGACCGAGTCCCTGGGGTTCAAGAACCTCGACGACTACCGGGTGATGGCGGCGGGTCGCGACATCGCCGGCCACACGCTGCTGTCGTGCGAGGCGATCTGCTACAACGGCGCGGCCTACAACACCACCTGGGGCGCCAACAGCGTCAGCCCGACCGCGCAGAACCAGGCGCTGTTCACCATCAACAGCATCTTCGTCGCGGGCGTCAACCAGCTCGTCATCCACGGCTTCCCCTACGCCGAGGCGCCCGACGTCACCTGGCCCGGGTTCGCCGCGTTCTCGCCGTACTACAACGGCGCGATCGGCTTCGGCGAGGCGTGGGGGCCGCGCACGCCGCAGTGGGAGCACATCCCCGGCATCGCGGACTACCTCGCCCGCACCCAGCTGGTGCTGCAGACCGGTGCGGCGAAGTACGACGTCGCGTTCTGGCGGCACAAGGGCTGGGCCTCCACCGGTATCGGTCCGCAGTGGATCACCAACAACGGCACCAAGCTGGGGTGGTCGCACTCCTTCCTCAGTTCCTCGCTCCTGGCCTTCGACGCCGCGAAGGTGAAGGGCGGGCGGCTGGCCCCCGAAGGCCCGGCGTACAAGGCGCTGGTGGTCGGTCCGGACAACCTCCGCAGCAACGCCGTCACCATGGACCTCGACGGAGCGCGGCGGATCCTCGCCGTGGGAAGGGCCGGCCTGCCGGTGGTGCTGATCGGCGACTGGAGCGCCGTGACGGCCGCCGGCCGGGGTGACGCCGCCGAGACGGCGGAGGTCCGCAGCCTGATGGCCCAGGTCGGGGCCCTGTCCACGACGCGCACCGTCCCCGAGGCGGAGGTCGGCAGCGCGCTCGCCGCCCTGGGCGTCGCCCGCGACGTCGAGCACGCGGACTCGACCGTGATGCACGTGCGCCGGGTCGTCGACGACGTCGACCTCTACTACCTCGCCAATGCGCGGCACGCCGAGAACCGGCGACTCAACCGGGTCACGCAGGACGTGTGGCTGACGGCCTCCGACCGCTCCTCCGTCCCGTGGCTGCTGGACGCGTGGACCGGCGAGGTCACCCGCGTGCCGGCGTACGAGCGCTCCGGGGACCGGGTGCGGGTGCGGGTCGACCTCGTCCCGGGCCAGTCGGTCGTGATCGCGCTGGCCCCGCCCGCGAAGGGCAAGGCCCGCTCGGTGCTGCCCGTCGCGACGGCAGGGCAGGAGGTCGGGGTGCGCGGTGCCAACGCGACGCTCCGCACGACCACCGCCGGCACCTTCGACCTGACCCGCACCGAGGGTGGCACCGTGAAGGTGAGGGTCGACCGGGTTCGCCAGCCCGTCAGCCCCACCACCTGGTCGCTCGAGCTCGAGGACTGGAGGCCGGCCGACGCCGCCGACCCCAAGGACCTCCGCACGACCAAGGAGACCCACCGCGCGGACCTCCCCACGCTGCAGGCATGGTCGAAGGTCGCCGGCCTCGAGGACGTCTCGGGTATCGGCCGCTACCGGACCACCATCGACCTGGGTGCCGACTGGACCGAGGACGACGGGGCGCTCCTCGAGCTCGGCGAGGTCAACGACACCTTCCGCGTCCGGGTCAACGGCGAGCTGCTGCCTCCGTGCGACGCCCTCGACGCGACGGTGGACCTCGGCCGCCGCCTCCAGCGCGGTCCCAACGTGATCGAGGTCGAGGTCGCCTCCACGCTGCTCAACCGGCTGCGCGTGGTGACGCCCGCGGTCTACGGGGTCGCGGCGCGGCAGAGCTACGGGCTCGTCGGGCCCGTCCGGCTGGTCCCGTACGTCGAGAAGGTCATCCCCGCCTGACCCGGAGACACCCGGGTCGACGACAGGTGCGGCGCGACCCCCGGGCCCTGCAGCAGGCAGGATGGTCCCCGGGGGTCGGGCCGCGAACACGAAGGAGCACGTGGTGCGCGTCGCACTGATGGTCACCTGCATCAACGATGCGCTCTATGCGCGCACCGGTCAGGCGGTCGTGACCCTGCTGCGGCGCCTGGGCGTCGACGTCGCGTTCCCCGAGCGCCAGACCTGCTGCGCCCAGCCGATGGTCAACACCGGCTATCTCACCGCGGCCGTGCCCGTCGTGCGCAACTACGTCGACACGTTCGCCGACTACGACTACGTGGTCACGCCGTCCGGCTCCTGCGCCGGGAGCGTGCGCCACCAGCACGACCTGGTCGCCCGGCGCTCCGGTGACCCCGGGCTGCGTCGCGCCGTCGCGGAGACCTCGCCGCGAACCCTCGAGCTCAGCGAGTTCCTCGTCGACGTCCTCGGCGTCACCGATGTCGGCGCCTACTATCCCCACACGGTCACCTACCACCCGACCTGTCACTCGCTGCGCATGCTCGGCGTCGGCGACCGGCCCCGGATGCTGCTGGAGAACGTCCGTGGTCTGACCCTCCTCGACCTGCCGGGTGCGGAGGAGTGCTGTGGCTTCGGCGGCACCTTCGCCGTCAAGAACGCCGACACCTCCATCGCCATGGGCGTCGACAAGGCCCGACGGGTCTGCGACACCGGAGCGGAGGTCCTCGTCGCCGGGGACAACTCCTGCCTGACGCACCTCGGCGGCGTCCTGACGCGGCAGCGGGCTGCCGTCCGGACCGTCCATCTCGCCGAGATCCTCGCCTCCACCGAGGAGGGGCGGTCGTGACGGGCACCTTCGTCGGTATGCCGAAATTCCCGGTCGCGGCACGGGAGGCCCTCGGCGACGCCCAGCTGCGGCACAACCTCGCCCACGCCACCGGCACCATCCGCGGCAAGCGGCTGCGACTGATCGACGAGGTCAACGCCAGCACCCCCGAGGGTACGGCGTGGGAGGAGCTCCGTCTCGCGGGCGCCGCAGTCAAGGAGCGGGCGCTGCTGTCGCTCGGCGACCAGCTCGAGCAGCTGGAGGCCAACCTCGTGGCCAACGGTGCCACCGTGCACTGGGCCCGCGACGCCGCCGAGGCCAACGCGATCGTCGCCCGCGTCGCGAAGGCTCACGACGTCGACGAGGTCGTCAAGGTGAAGTCGATGGTGACCCAGGAGATCGACCTCAACGAGGCGCTCGAGGCCGAGGGCATCGCGGCCTGGGAGACCGACCTGGCGGAGCTGATCGTGCAGCTCGGCGGCGACCTGCCCAGCCACATCCTGGTGCCGGCCATCCACCGCAACCGCGCTGAGATCCGCGACATCTTCCTACGCCGGATGGGCGAGACCGGGCGTCCCGCACCTGCGGACCTCACCGACGACCCCGCGATCCTCGCCGGTGCCGCTCGCGAGCACCTGCGGGAGAAGTTCCTCCGGGCCCGGATGGCGGTCTCGGGCGCCAACTTCGCGATCGCCGACACCGGCACTCTTGTTGTCGTGGAGTCCGAGGGCAACGGACGCATGTGCCTGACCCTCCCCGACGTGCTGGTCAGCGTCGTCGGCATCGAGAAGGTCGTCCCCACCTGGACCGAGCTCGACCCCCTGCTGCGCCTGCTGCCCCGCTCCTCCACGGGCGAGCGGATGAACCCCTACACCTCCACCTGGACCGGGGTCACCCCCGGCGACGGGCCGCAGGAGGTGCATGTCGTCCTCCTCGACAACGGCCGGACCCGCGCGCTGGCCGACGAGACCGGACGGCAGGCGCTGCGGTGCATCCGCTGCTCGGCCTGCCTCAACGTGTGCCCCGTCTACGAGCGCACCGGAGGCCATGCCTACGGCTCGGTCTATCCCGGCCCCATCGGGGCGATCCTCAACCCGCTGCTCAAGGGCGTCGGTCACGACGAGCAGGTCGACTCGCTGCCCTACGCCTCCTCGCTCTGCGGCGCCTGCTTCGAGGCCTGCCCGGTGCGGATCGACATCCCCTCCGTCCTGGTCGACCAGCGTGCCCAGGTCGTCGACGCCCGCCGCGGCGGACGACCCAGCGGCGAGGAGCTCGCCATGCGCGCCGGCGCCGCCGCCCTCTCCGACGCCCGCCGCCTCGCCCTCGGCGAGCGTTTCGCCGGTGTGGGCATCCGCCTCGCCCGGCGTCTGCCGGGGCTGCCCGGTCTCCGTGGGTGGACCTCGGCCCGCGATCTCCCCGACCCGCCGACGGAGTCCTTCCGGGCCTGGTGGAAGCGCACCGACGGCGGCCGTCGCCCCGACCCGACCGGGGAGCAGCGATGAGCGCGCGCGACGAGATCCTGCGCAAGGTGCGCTCGGCCATCGCAGGCACCACGCCGGTCACCACCCCCGTGCAGCCGCCGCCCGGCGCCACGGCTCCCGACCTCGTCGCCCACTTCGCCGAGCGGGTCGCCGACTACCGAGCCGTCGTCGTCCGCACCGACCCCGGCGGACTCGCCGCCGCGGTGGCCGACTCCCTGCCGGCAGGCGTCCGGGTCGTCGTACCTCCGGGGCTGGGGGACCTCGTCCCCGGTGCGGTGATCGATGCCGGCCTCACCGCGGTCGAGCTCGACGCCGTCGACGCGGTCGTCACCCGCTGCCGGGTGGGGATCGCGGAGACCGGCACGATCGTCCTCGACCACGAGCCCGACCAGGGCCGGCGCGCGATCACGCTGGTGCCCGACCTCCACGTCTGCATCGTCGACGCCGGCCAGGTGGTCGCCGACGTCCCCGACGCCTTCGCGCACCTCGACCCTCGGCGTCCGCTCACGTGGATCAGCGGCCCCAGCGCGACCAGCGACATCGAGCTCGACCGGGTCGAGGGTGTGCACGGGCCGCGGGTCCTGTGGGTGATCGTCGTCGAGCCGGCCGCGCCGCGGCCGGGTGAAGCTGCGGGCTAGATCCGGTCCGAAGGCGTGACGTGGGCGTCCGTTTCGCGGTGGGATGGTGACTTCCGCCCCGCTCCCGGAGGACCCCCCATGCCTCACCCCACCCGCCGGCCGGTCGGCACCGTCCGACGCTGCCCCGCCACGCTCCGATGACCGTCCACGACCAGCTCGTCCGCGACTGGCTCCACCAGCTGTCCCGCGAGATCACGAAGGCTCGCGCCGCACTCGCGCCGCGCGATGAGATCGACCTGCTCCTCCACGTCGACAGCATGCTGCGTGGCTTCTGGGGAGCCGTGAACCCCGGGCCGCGGCGCCACCTCACCTGAGCCCCACCCGAGCCACCCGAGTCCACCTGAGTCCACCCGAGTCCACCCGAGTCCACCCGAGTCCACACAGGCCCTCGCGCCCCGCCCGTCAGTTCGGGGATCATGGGGGCGTGGCAGAGGCAGAGGTGGCGAGCGAGGGCATCGGTCCGCACGAGGACGAGCCCCACCAAGCGGGGGTCAACGACCGGCTCAACTGGCTGCGTGCCGGGGTGCTGGGCGCCAACGACGGCATCGTGTCCGTCGCGGGCATCGTGCTGGGCGTCGCGGGCGCCACGACCGACCGCTCCGCGATCCTGACCGCCGGCATCGCCGGCCTGGTCGCGGGCGCGATGAGCATGGGCGCGGGCGAATACGTCTCGGTCAGCACGCAGCGCGACTCGGAGGAGGCGTTGCTCGCCAAGGAGCGCCGCGAGCTGCGCGAGGACCCGGAGGACGAGCTCCATGAGCTCGCCGGCCTCTACGTCGACAAGGGGCTCGATCCCGACCTGGCGTTGGACGTCGCCCGGCAGCTGACCGCCAAGGACGCCCTCGCCGCGCACGCCGAGGCCGAGCTGGGCATCGACCCCGACGACCTCACCAGCCCGTGGAACGCCGCGCTCGCCTCGATGGGCGCCTTCACGCTAGGCGCCCTCCTACCGCTGCTCCTGATCGTGCTGGTGTCCGACGACGTCAGGGTGCCGGTGACCGTGGTCGTCGTGACGATCGCCCTGGCCGGCACCGGTTGGCTGTCGGCCCACTTCGGCTACGGGTCGACGGCACGGGCCGTCCTTCGCAATGTCGTCGGCGGGCTGCTGGCGATGGGGATCACCCACGCCATCGGCCAGCTCGTCGGCACCCAGGTCTGATGGCCTCCGGACAGCGGATCTTCGCGGCCGTCGTGCCGCCGAACGACGCCATCGACCACCTCGACGACTTCCTCGCCCCGCGCCGGGACGCCGCTCCCTTCCGGTGGACGCGGCCCGAGCAGCTCCACGTCACCCTCGCCTTCATGGCCCACGCCGCGAGCTCGCGGGTGGACGACTACGTCGACCGTCTCGTCGAGGCGCTCGACGGCCTCCCGGCGGTGGAGGTCGCCCTGGCCGGTGCCGTGGCCTTCCCCAACGTCGCCGAAGGCCGGGTCCTCGCCACCGGCGTCCGGGGCGGCGATGGCCTGGCCCCGCTGGCGGTGCGGGCACGCAACGCGGCCGTCGCCGTGGGCATCGAGGTCGACGGCCAGCGCTTCCAGCCTCACGTCACCGTCGCACGCACCGGCGGCCCGAAGGTCGAGCTGACCAGCTGGGTGCGCCTCCTCGACACCTACGACGGTCCGACCTGGACCTGCGCCGGCATCGAGGTGATCGCCTCCCACCTCGGCGAGGGGCCGCGCCGCAGTCCCCGCTACGAGACGCTCGCCGAGATCGAGCTGTAGGGCGTCCGGGTTCAGCCGGGAACGTGACAACGGGACCGATCGCAGCCACGTGTGGTGGCAGTGATCGGTCCCGCTGACGGTGGTTCTTGCTCAGCGCTCGATGTCTCGATACGCGCGTCGCGACCTCGTTCCTCGGTCGCGGCGCTACTCGACCTCCTCGCCCCTTCTGGGCTGAGCTCGTTCCTCGCTCAGCCCAGGGCTCGGACGATGTCCTCGACGCGGTCCTTGGCGTCGCCGAAGAGCATCTGGCTGTTCTCGCGGAAGAACAGCGGGTTCTGGACGCCGGCGTAGCCGACGGCCATCGACCGCTTGAACACGATGACGTCCTTGGCGTTCCAGACCTCGAGCACCGGCATGCCGGCGATCGGGGAGGTCGGGTCCTCGGACGCGGCCGGGTTGACCGTGTCGTTGGCGCCGATGACCAGGACGACGTCGGTCTCGCCGAGGTCGTCGTTGATCTCGTCCATCTCCAGCACGATGTCGTAGGGCACCTTCGCCTCGGCGAGGAGCACGTTCATGTGGCCGGGCAGACGACCCGCGACGGGGTGGATGCCGAAGCGCACGTCGACACCCTTGGCCCGCAGCTTCGCGGTCAGGTCGGCGACCGGGTACTGAGCCTGCGCCACGGCCATGCCGTAGCCGGGAGTGATCACGACCGAGCCGGCGTTGGCGAGCAGCTCCGCGGCGGCGTCCGCCTGGATCTCGCGGTGCTCGCCGTAGTCGACGTCGGCGCTCGCCGGCGCCTCGATGCCGAAGCCACCCGCGATAACGGAGATGAACGAGCGGTTCATCGCCTTGCACATGATGTAGGACAGGTAGGCACCCGAGGAGCCGACCAGCGCACCGGTGACGATGAGCAGGTCGTTGCCGAGCAGGAAGCCCGAGGCGGCCGCGGCCCAACCGGAGTACGAGTTGAGCATCGACACCACGACCGGCATGTCGCCGCCGCCGATGGAGGCGACGAGGTGCCAGCCGAGCGCGAGCGCCAGCAGGGTGATGACACCGAGCAGGATGGTCGCGCCGGTGCTGGTGTCACCGGTGGCGGTGTGGGTGTCCAGCGAGACGTAGACCGCGGTCAGGATCGCGAACAGCACCAGCGAGCCGATGTTGATGAAGTTCTTGCCGGGCAGCATCAGCGGCGCGGACGAGATCCTCGCCGACAGCTTCAGGTTGGCGACGATCGAGCCGGTGAAGGTGACCGCACCGATGAAGATGCCGATCGAGACCTCGGCCTCGTGGATGTTGATCAGCGCGGGCACGTCCTCGAGCAGGGTGCTCGCGCTGAAGTGCGGACCGCCGATGTGGCCGTTCCAGCCGATGGCGACGGCCGCGAGACCCACGAAGGAATGCAGCAGCGCGATGAGCTCGGGCATGCCGGTCATCTCGACGATGCGGGCACGCCACAGGCCGATCAGGGCGCCGATGACGATCGCGGCGATCATCAGTCCGATGATCAGCGCCTGGTCGTCGTACTTGTCGCTCGCGTCGATGGTCACGGCGACCGTCGCGGCGAGGGCGATGCCCATGCCGACGATGCCGTAGGTCAGACCGCTGCGGGCCGACTCGTGCTTCGAGAGCCCTGCCAGCGACAGGATGAACAGCAGGGACGCGACGATGTAGGCCGCGACCGAGACGGAAGAGATGTCCATGGCGCTCAGGCCCCCTTGCTGAACATGGCGAGCATGCGTCGGGTGACCGCGAAGCCACCGAAGATGTTGATCGAGGCCAGCAGGATCGCGACCACGGAGAGCCCGATCACGAGCTTGTCGTCACTGGCGACCTGCAGCAGGGCTCCGACGACCACGACGCCGGAGATGGCGTTGGTGACCGACATCAGCGGCGTGTGCAGGGCGTGCGCCACCTTGCCGATGACGTAGTAGCCGATCACGATCGAGAGCATCAGCACGTTGAAGTGCTGCGGGATCTCACCCGGCGCGGTCGCGTTGACCAACCAGAACAGGGCGATCGCTCCCAGCACGGCGCCGACCTTCGCCTGCGGCGACATCGGGGCCTTGACCGGCTTGGGCTCGGCGACCGGGGCCGCGGCGGCGGCGGGCGCGGCGGAGACCTGCACGGCCGGCGGCGGCCACATCCCCTCGCCGTCCTTGACCACCGTGATGCCGCGCTGGACCACGTCCTCGAAGTCCAGCGTCAGGACGCCGTCCTTCTCGGGGGTGAGCAGCTTGAGCAGGTTGACGATGTTGGTGCCATAGAGCTGCGAGGTCTGCGCAGCGAGACGGCCCGCCAGGTCGGTGTAACCGAGGATCGTGACGCCGTTGTCGGTGACGACCTTCTGGTCGGTGACCGTGCCGGCGGCGTTGCCGCCGTTGGCGGCCGCCATGTCGACGATGACGGAGCCGTTCCTCATGCCGGCCACGGTCTCGGCCGTGAGCAGCGACGGGGCCGGACGCCCCGGGATCAGCGCGGTCGTGATGACGATGTCGGCGGCGCGGGCCTCCTCGTCGTACATCGCGGCGGTTGCGGCGACCTGAGCCTCGGACATCTCCTTGGCGTAGCCGTCGGAGGAGACCTCCTGCTCCATGTCGACGTGGACGAACTGCGCGCCCATCGATTCGACCTGCTCGGCCACCTCGGGACGTACGTCGAACGCACGCACCACGGCGCCCATCGCGGACGCCGCGCCGATGGCTGCGAGGCCGGCGACACCGGCACCTACGACGAAGACGCGGGCCGGCGGGATCTTGCCGGCCGCGGTGACCTGGCCGGTGAACATCCGGCCGAACTCGTGGGCGGCCTCGACGACGGCGCGATAGCCGGCGACATTGGCCATCGAGGACAGCACGTCCATCGACTGCGCGCGCGAGATCCGCGGCACGGCGTCCATGGCGAGCGCGGTCACGCCGGCGGCCTGCAGCTTCTCCACCAGCTCGGGGCTGCGTCCGGGAGCCATGATCGAGATGACCGTGGCGCCCTGACGGAGCCGCCCGATCTCCTCGTCGGAGGGGGCGTTGACCTTCACGACGACGTCGGCGGCCCACACCTCCTCGGCGCTCCCGACCCGCACGCCGGCCTCGGTGAAGACGGCGTCGGGCTGGTCGGCCAGCTCGCCGGCCCCGGCCTCGACGATGACGTCGTAGCCGAGGTTGGTCAGCTGCGCGACGGTCTTCGCCGTCGCGGCAACTAGGGTCTCGCCCGCTTTTGATTCGCGGGGGATGCCGATCAGCACAGGGCCTCCAGCGGTTCGTTGGCAAAAGTCACGCCAACCTACACACGCAGGGGACCTGCCGGGATGCGTCTCAGGTGTGACGTCCGTCTAACGGCCTCACGGCCCGCGCATGGTGCCCCGTAACCGGATCAGTCCGCGACGCCGTAGAGACGGTCGCCGGCGTCGCCGAGACCGGGGACGATGTAGCCCTTCTCGTTGAGGCGCTCGTCCATCGCCGCGGTGACGACGGTCACGGGGACGGTCAGGTCCGCCAGCTCCTCCTCGAGGCGCGCGCACCCCTCGGGCGCGGCCAGCAGGCACACCGCCGTGATGTGGTCGGCGCCACGGTCGACGAGGAAGCGGATCGCCGCGGCCAGGGTCCCGCCGGTGGCGAGCATCGGGTCGAGCACGTAGCACTGGCGGCCGGACAGGTCGTCGGGCAGCCGCTCGGCGTACGTCGTCGCGGCCAGCGTCTCCTCGTTGCGCACCATCCCGAGGAAGCCGACCTCGGCGGTCGGCAGCAGCCGCATCATCCCGTCGAGCATGCCGAGCCCCGCCCGCAGGATCGGTACGACGAGGGGGCGCGGGGACGCCAGCCGGACCCCGGTCGTCGGGGAGACGGGCGTGACGATGTCGCACGGCTCGACGCGCACGTCCCGGGTCGCCTCATAGGCCAGCAGGGTGACGAGCTCGTCGGCCAGCGAGCGGAAGGTGGGGGAGTCGGTGGTCTCGTCCCTCAGCACGGTCAGCTTGTGGGCGACGAGCGGGTGGTCCACGACCTGGGTGCGCATGGGAAGACCCTAGTCCTGCCAGTGGGAGACGTCAGTCGCGCACGGCCAGGCCCCGGAAGCCGTGCAGCCACGGCCGGGAGGGGCGTGGGCCGGGGAGGTACTCGGTCGTCAACGTCGTCGTCCGCAGGCCGGCGTCGGCCACCAGCGCCGCGACGTCGCGGCTGAGGTGACAGCCGCCGGCGACCCGGCGCTGGACCGGGTCGAGTCGTCGCTGCCAGCGGGCCACTCCGGCGTCGGGGGCGAGGCCGTGCTCGAGGAAGGCGAAGGTCCCGCCGGGACGCAGGACCCGCACGGACTCGCGCAGCGCCCGCGCGGGGTCGGGGATGGTGCAGAGGGTGAAGGTGCACAGCACGGCGTCGTAGGACGCGTCGTCCTCGGCGAGGTCCTGGCCGTCGAGTCCGCTGCGCACGATGGGCACGCTGCTGCGGGCGCGACGCCGCGCGGACAGCTCCCAACCCCGGTCGGAGGGCTCGACGGCGTGGACGGCGGTGACGGTCTGCGGGTACCAGCGGATGTTGAGGCCGCTGCCGAAGCCGAGCTCCAGGACCCGGCCGGACAGCGGGGCGCAGACCTCGCCGCGCAGCTCGCCGATCTCCTTGCCCTTCAATGCGGCGTCGACCATGCGCGGGACGACCCGCTCCTCCCACCAGCCCATGGACGGATCGTAGGACAGTCGCTCGCCCGACAGGTGGGCCGAATTGGTCTGGTCCTCGCCGCCTGCGCGTGTCACCCTTGGTGGCATGTCCGCCAGCGAACCGGCCACCGAATCGGTCGACTACGCGCTCGCCGCCTACCGCGAGGAAGGTGTGTGGCAGGTCGCGGAGCTGACGCCGGACCACGCCGTCGACGTCGAGACGCTGGCGTCCGCGCTGCGCCGCTTCCCCGGTGACGGCGGTGCGGTCGGACTGGTGGCCGTCGAGGAGGACTTCTTCCTCGTGCTGCGCGTCGCCGGGCAGCAGACCCGGCTCGTGCTCTCCGACGTCACCGCGGCGACCGAGTGGGAGCTCGCGGCCGACGTGGCCGAGCACCTGGGCCTGCCGGTCGTCGAGGACGACGACGACCCCGAGCCGGCGGGCGACCTCGACCTGCTGACCGACCTCGGCCTGCCGGCGGCCGCCCTCGCCGAGATCCTCGACGACGACGAGCTCTATCCCGACGAGATGCTGTCCGACATCGCGCGGGCCCTCGGGTTCGGCGAGCTGTTCGACGACGTCGTCGGCCTGACCTCCGCGTGAGGCACGGCTGGGACGCTCCGATGGGGCGCGCCCTCGACGAGGCACGCGCGGCGCTGGCGTCGGGCGACGTACCGATCGGGGCGGTCGTGGTCGACGAGTCGGGTGAGGTGATCGGCGCCGGCCACAACGTCCGCGAGCGCGACGGCGACCCGACCGGTCACGCCGAGGTGCTCGCGCTGCGCGCAGCCGCGCGGGTCCGCGGGGAGTGGCGGCTGTCGGGCTGCACGCTGGTGGTCACGCTCGAGCCGTGCACGATGTGCGCGGGCGCGTCCGTGCTGTCCCGGGTCGACCGCGTGGTCTTCGGGGCCTACGACGACAAGGCCGGTGCCGTCGGCTCGTTGTGGGACGTGGTGCGCGATCGCCGGCTCAACCACCGTCCCGAGGTCGTCGCCGGTGTCCTGGCCGGTGAGTCCACCGCGCTCCTCGACGCCTTCTTCGCCACGCATCGGGGATAGGGACTACCGCAGCGCGGCGGCCTCGGCAGCAAGCTTGCTGATCCGCTCCCAGTCACCCGCCGCGACGGCGTCGGCGGGGGTGAGCCAGGAGCCGCCGACGCAGCCGACGTTGGGCAGCGCGAGGTAACCGGGCGCCGACGCCAGCGTGATCCCGCCGGTCGGGCAGAAGCGGGCCTGGGGGAGCGGACCCGCGACGGACTTGAGGTAGGGCGCCCCGCCCGCGGCCTCGGCCGGGAAGAACTTCATCTCGGTCAGCCCGGCCTCGAGCACTGCCAACACCTCGGACACCGTCGACGTCCCCGGCAGGAAGGGCACGCCGGTGCCGAGCATCGCCGTGAGCAGGTCGGGCGTGAAGCCCGGGGAGACGAGGAAGCGCGCACCGGCCGCGACCGCGGCCTCGGCCTGGGCCGGCGTGGTGATCGTGCCCGCGCCGAGTGCGATCTCCGGGACCTCGGCGGCGATCGCCCGCAGCGCGTCGAGGGCGACCGGGGTGCGCAGGGTCAGCTCGATGGCAGGCAGGCCACCGGCGACGAGCGCCCGGGCGACCGGGACGGCCGTGGCGAGGTCGTCGATCACGACGACGGGCATCACCGGGACGACGTCGAGCACCGACGTCGCGGCGGTGCTGGCAGCAGCGTCACGAGCGGACAAGGGAGGCCTCCAGGGTGGCAGCGGCGGCAGGGACGGGGAAGATCGACGCGCCCTCGTCGGCCGGCCCGACAGTGGCGCGGAACGCGGCGAAGAGCTCGCGCCCGGTGCCGGCCCAGGTCGCTCCGGACGGAGCGGCGCCGGTCGGCTCGCGGTGGGCGAGGTCGGCCTCGATCATCAGCGTGCCGGCGTCGGCGTCGAGGGTGATCAGGTCACCATCGCGGACCTTGGCGAGCGGTCCGCCGAGCGCCGCCTCGGGGGTGACATGGATGGCGGCGGGCACCTTGCCGGACGCGCCGGACATCCGGCCGTCGGTGACGATCGCGACCTTCTGGCCGCGGTCCTGCAGCACGCCGAGCGCCGGGGTCAGCTTGTGCAGCTCGGGCATCCCGTTGGCGGCGGGGCCCTGGTAGCGGATGACCGCGACGAGATCGATCCCGTCGAGCTGACCGTCCGAGAAGGCCTGCAGGAAGTCGTGCTGGTCGTCGAAGACCCGCGCCGGGGCGGACACGAGACGGTGCTCGACCGCGACGGCGGAGGTCTTCACGACACCGGTGCCGATCGGGCCGCGGACGACCTTGACGCCGCCGTCGGCCGAGAACGGGTCGGTGGCCGGACGCAGCACCTCGAGGTCGAGGCTCTCGGCCGGACCCGGGCGCCAGGTCACACCGCCGTCGGGGCCGTCGAGGAGCACCGGCTCCTCGGTGTAGCGGCGCAGCCCGTGCCCGACGATCGTCTCGACGTCCTCGTGCAGCAGCCCCGCGTCGAGCAGGGTGCGCACCAGGAAGCCGATCCCGCCGGCGGCGTGGAAGTGGTTGATGTCGGCCGCGCCGTTGGGATAGACCCGCGCCAGCAGCGGTACGACGGCCGACAGGTCGGCGAGGTCGTCCCAGGTGAGCAGGATGCCGGCGGCACGGGCGATCGCGACCAGGTGCAGGGTGTGGTTGGTCGAGCCGCCGCTCGCGAGGAGCGCCACGCACGCGTTGAGGATGACCTTCTCGTCGACCATCTCGCCGAGGGCGGGGCCGGCGTCGTACTGCTGCGTCCGACGGACCGCCACGGCCGCGGCCTCGCGGGTGAGCGCGTCGCGCAGCGGGTTGTCGGGGTTGACGAAGGAGGAGCCCGGCAGGTGCAGGCCCATCACCTCCATCAGCAGCTGGTTGGAGTTGGCGGTGCCATAGAAGGTGCACGTCCCCTTCGAGTGGTACGACGCCGACTCGGCCTCGAGCAGCTCCTCACGCCCGACCTTCCCCTCGGCGAACAGCTGTCGCACGCGGGCCTTCTCCTTGTTGGGGAGCCCTGAGGCCATCGGCCCGGCGGGCACCCACACGGCCGGCAGGTGGCCGAAGGAGAGGGCGCCGATCAGCAGGCCGGGCACGATCTTGTCGCAGACACCGAGGAGCAGGGTGGCGTCGAACATGTCGTGGGAGAGCGCGATCGCGGTCGACATGGCGATCACGTCGCGGCTGTAGAGGGAGAGCTGCATGCCGTCGCGGCCCTGGGTGACGCCGTCGCACATGGCGGGCACGCCGCCGGCGACCTGGGCGAGCCCGCCGGCCCGGATGACCGCGTCCTTGAGGACGGGCGGGTAGTCGCCGTAGGGCTGGTGCGCGGAGAGCATGTCGTTGTAACTCGTGACGATCGCCAGGTTGGGCTTCTGGCCGCGGGCGAGCTCGACCTTCTCCGGGCCCTCGGAGGCGGCGAAGCCGTGGGCGAGGTTGGCGCACGCGAGGCGGCCGCGCGCGGGTCCGCGCAGGGCCGCCTCACGCACGCGAGCGAGATACGCCGTGCGGGTGGCGGCGCTGCGCTCGGTCAGCCGACGGGTCACGTCGGCCAGGACGGGGTGGAGGCTGGGCGATCGGGTCATCGGGGTTTCACTCCTGCCAGGTGCGGCCCTCGCGCGCGATCAGCGTCGCGGCGGCCGCCGGGCCGTTGGTGCCGGGGTGGTAGCGGACCGGCTCGACGCCGGCCCGGTCCCACTGGTCGAGGATCGGCTCGACCCACGCCCACGCGGCCTCGACCTCGTCGCGGCGCATGAACAGGGTCGGGATGCCGCGCATGACGTCGAGCAGCAGCCGCTCGTAGGCGTCCGGGCTGCGCTCGTCGAACGCGTGGTCGTAGCTCAGGTCGAGCGAGGCCGGGTGCAGCCGGATGCCGCCGGGGCCCGGGTGCTTCGCGGTCAGGTGCAGCTGCATGCCCTCGTCGGGCTGCATGCGGATGGTCAGCCGGTTGGGGGTCGTGACGCCCTCGCTGTGCGGGAACATCGCGTGCGGCGGCTCCTTGAAGACGACCTCGATGGTCGACTCCTTGGTGGCCAGCCGCTTGCCGGTGCGCAGGTAGAAGGGCACGCCGGCCCAGCGCCAGTTCTGCACCTCGGCGCGCAGCGCCACGAAGGTCTCGGTGGTGCTCGGACCGCCGATCTCCTCGCCGTAGGTCGTGTACTGCCCGCGCACGGTGAACCGGTCCACGTCCGCGCCGGTCAGCGGCGTCAGGGCCCGCAGCACCTTGAGCTTCTCGTCGCGGACCGGGTCGCCGCCGACGTACGTCGGGGGCTCCATCGCGACCAGGCAGAGCATCTGGAGCAGGTGGTTCTGGACCATGTCGCGCAGCGCGCCGGCCTGGTCGTAGTAGTCGCCGCGGCCGGCGACGCCGAGCGTCTCGGCGACGGTGATCTGGACGTGGTCGACCCAGCGGGAGTTCCAGATCGGCTCGAGGAAGATGTTGGCGAACCGGGTGACGAGGAGGTTCTGCACGCTCTCCTTCCCGAGGTAGTGGTCGATCCGATAGACCTGCGCCTCCTCGAAGACCCGGCCGACGGCGTCGTTGACGACGCGCGAGGACGCGAGGTCGGAGCCGATCGGCTTCTCGAGGACGACGCGGCACTGCGGCGTCACGAGACCGAGGTCGTCGAGTCGTTCGCAGACGGGGCCGAAGAGGTCGGAGCCCACGGCGAGGTAGTAGACGCGGATGGTCTCCTCGGCGCCGTCGCCGGGGGTGTCCTTGAGGAGGGAGTGCAGCCCGTCCCCTCCCTCGGGGTCGGTGGCGTCGAGGCGCAGGTGGTGCAGCCGGCTGACGAGCCGGTGCAGGGCGCCGGCCTCGAGCTGGTCGTCGGGGATGTGCTCGAAGAGTGCCTGGGTGACGAGATCGCGGTAGCCGTCGTGGTCGAGGTCGTGCCGCGAGACGCCGATGATCC
>NZ_STGW01000026.1 GCF_004912195.1 Nocardioides caeni | reverse complement strand
CATATGCATGACACACTGTTGAGTTCTCAAACATCAGACGCATCGAGTCTTTGGCAGTGACGCCTCAGTCCTCGAACTGATGGTCCTCGCGCCAGATCCGGAGATCCGATCTGTACCAAGCCCACAAGGCCTGCTTTTCTGACCGGCTCCCACTCACTGAGCGAGATGTGGCCGCGGGATCCGGAGGCCCTCCGCCTGACTGGCGTCTTGCCTCCCGTCGCTCCCGGCGACAGAGAGAACATTACGCATGCCCCGTGGAAAGCACAAATCGGGGTGGCGTGACCCGGGCCACACCACCCCGATCGGGGCTCTCCACGCCTGGATCAGGCGATGCGGACCCCCGCGAAGCGCTTCTTCCCGCGGCGCAGGACGAGCCACTCGCCGCCAACCAGGTCGTCGGTCGAGGGCACCAGCTCGGGGTCCTCGACGCGGACGTTGTTGAGGTAGGCACCGCCCTCGGCGACCGCCCGCCGCGCCTCCCCCTTCGACTTCACCAGGCCCGAGCGCACGAGCAGGTCGGTGATGTCCGGCAGACCCGCGGCACGCTCGACCGTGATCGCGCCGGCCTCCCCCAGCGCCGCGGCAAGGGTGCCGGCCGAGAGCGCGGTGATGTCGCCGGAGCCGAAGAGCGCCTGGGCGGCTGCCTTGGCGCCGTCCGTCTCGGCGGCGCCGTGGACGAGCGTGGTCACCTCGTCCGCCAGGACCTTCTGTGCCTCACGGAGGAACGGCTTCTCGGCGTGCCTCGCCTCGAGGTCTTCGATCTCCGCACGAGGGAGGAAGGTGAAGACGCGGAGCAGCTCGCCGACCTTCTCGTCCTCGACGTTGAGCCAGAACTGGTGGAAGGCGTAAGGGGCGAGCAGGCCCGGATCCAGCCAGAGAGCGCCGCCCTCGGTCTTGCCGTACTTCGTGCCGTCGGCCTTGGTGATGAGCGGCGTGGCGAATGCGTGGGCCGAACCGCCCTCGGCGCGGCGGATCAGCTCCACCCCGCCGGTGAGGTTGCCCCACTGGTCGGAACCGCCGAACTGGAGCGTGACTCCGTGCTCGCGGAAGAGTGTCAGGAAGTCCATCGACTGCAACAACACGTAGGAGAACTCCGTGTAGCTGATGCCGGACTCGAGGCGCCGCTTGACGGTCTCCCGAGCGAGCATCCGGTTGACCGGGAAGTGCTTGCCGATGTCGCGGAGGAAGTCGATCACCGACAGCCCCTGTGTCCAGTCGTGGTTGTTGACCATGGTCGCGGCGTTGTCGCCCTCGAAGGCGAGGAACGGCTCGATCTGGCCCCGCACGCGTGCCGTCCACTCCTGGACCGTCTCGAGCGAGTTCAGCGTCCGCTCCCCCGAGTCCCGCGGGTCGCCGATCATCCCGGTCGCGCCACCGACGAGCGCGAACGGCGTGTGACCAGCCTTCTGCAGCCGCATCGCGGTCACGATCTGGACGAGGTTGCCCATGTGGAGGCTGGGCGCGGTCGGGTCGAAGCCGACGTAGAACCGGACGCTGCCCTCGGTGAGTGCAGCGCGCAGGGCGTCGCGGTCGGTGGCCTCGGCCAGCAGGCCGCGCCACGCGAGATCGTCGAGGAGGTTCGGGTCGACGGACACGTCGGTCCTTCCGTTGGGTTTCGGTTGAGGTGCAGGCCAAGCCTGCCCCATCACCACGACCAGGTCCCAGTGGGACCGACTTCGACGAAGCCGGACCGATCGCCTGCATCGCTGGGTAGCCTTCCCCGCGTGAGCGAGTACGACGCCCGGCTGACGGACCGCGTCCGCACCCGTGGTGTCCTCGGACCGGACGACGCCGCCCGCCTGCTCCTGCCGGTCGCCGACTCGCTCGCGTCGGTCCACGGCGTCGCGGGAGCACACGGCGCGGTCAGCCCCGACGCGGTCCTGGTGGACGCGAGCGGTCGCGCAACACTGGTCGACAGCACCCGTGCGGTGCCGCTGGCGGCGTACGCGCCACCGGACCCCAGCCAGGGCCTGCGGGCCCACCCTGCCGCCGACGACGTCTGGGCGTTCGGGGCTGTCCTGCGGTTCGTCACCACCGGCGAGGCCCCCGGCCAGCCGGCGCCGCCGGCGCGCGACTCGGGGTGGCTGGGTCCGATCATCGAGCTGGCGCTGCACCCCAGCCCCCGCGAACGTCCGACCATGGCCGACGTCGCCGACTACCTGCGTCCCCGGGGGGCGGCTGCGCCGGTCGCGCCCCGCCGTTCGGTGTCGGGGTCGACGATGGCATTGGTCGGTGGGGGCGTCATCGCTGCCCTCGCCCTGCTCGGCGCCTTCCTCCTCTTCAGCGACCAAGGTGACGACGAGCCCGACACGGCGGCGGACGACGCCGTGTCCGCGCCGCGGTCGACCACGCAGGACCCGGACGACCGGCCCACCGCCACGGCGTCGGCCCAGCCGGTCGACGGCGACGAGCTCGAGGACTTCGCCCGCGACTACATCGCGACCGCGAGCAGGGATCCCGACCGAGGCTTCCAGCTCCTCACCCGGGAATACCAGGAGCAGAGCCCGCGCTACCGCGAGGTCTGGTCGGCGATCGAGGACCCCGAGGTCCTCTCCGTGACCTCGGACGCCGCGACGCTGTCGGTGAGCTACGTCTACCGCTACCGGCTCTCGGGCAACGGTGTGCGCACCGAGGACGTCACGCTCCGACTCGTCGAGCAGGACGGGCAGCTGCTCATCGCTGGAGCGTCGGCTCGCCAGCTCTGAGCGCCGCGTCGACGACCTCGGGCTCGCCGGCGACGAAGAGGTACTCGACGTTGCGGAGGCGACCCACCTCGCCGACCTTCACCCCGGAGGCGTTGTGGATGCCGATCTGCGCCCCGACGTACCGCTTGCGCTCGAAGGCCAGGACCCCGACGACGGCGTGGCCCGCATCGCGCAACGACGCCGACATCTCCTCCGGGCTGATCCACGACTCGTCGTTGTAGGAGACGACCACGACGCCCGCTCGCACCCGCGCCAGGACGTCGGTCATCGCGGCCGGCATGGTGCGCCGGCTGTTGAACACACTGCGCCGCTCGCGGACGTCGACCCGCTTGCAGGCGATGCCGTAGTGCTCCGGGGCGTCCCAGCGCACCAGGGTCTCCCAGACGTGGTAGTTGGCGAAGTAGCGATGCTGGTTGTAGGGCGGATCGACGTACGCCAGGTCGACGGCAGGCAGTAGGTCGAGGGTGTCCATCACGTCGCCGTGCATGGTGTGGCCCGTCCCCCCGAGCAGCGCCGGCACCCGCAGCGCCAAGGCGGCCTGGGCCCGCGGAGCCCACTGCTTCAGGTAGGCCATCTGCACGCCGGTGGTCGAGTCGACGCGGTCGGCAGCGAGCAGCAGACTCGTCAGCAGGAGCGGTCGCAACGGGCTGCCTGGCGGGTGGTCCCGCTCGATCGCGTCGCGGATGGCGTCGATGCGTCGACCGTTGCGCGGCTGGAAGAAGCGCGCGTTCTCGCAGAACGTCCGGGTGACGTAGCCATCCACCCCTGGCAGCGCATCCAGCCTGTCGATCTCGGCGGCGAGGCCGGCGATGTCGGTCGCGTCGGCGTCCGTGGCGATGAAGCAGTCGCTCAGCACCTGGGAGTACGACGCCAGGTCGGCCGCGGTCACCTCGAGCCCGCGTCGCTTGAACTCCTGCGCCACCCGCGTCGTACCGGTGAACAGGTCGACCGCGGTCCGCGCTCCCACCGCAGTCGCCATCTCCCCCAGCGCCGGCACCAGGGTGCGCTTGGAGCCGAGGTACTTGATCACGGACACACCCTAGGTGTGACGGGATCCGAGACGGGGTAGCCACGGCGCTGGTAGAACATCGTCTGCGACCAGCCGCACCGCGGTGGCAGGCAGCTACCTCCGCAGTCCCCTCCACAGACAGGTAGGCACGTCATGGTGACGTTGACGGCAGATCGGCGGGTGCTCCACGCCGACCTCGCAGGCGAGACGATCCGGGCCGCGTCCGGCTCGATGGTCGCCTACACAGGCACGGTGGACTTCAAGCACGCCGGCATGGGCGGTGGCGGTGGCTTCAAGGCCGCGCTGAAGCAGAAGGTGAGCGGCGAGTCGATCAAGCTCATGGAGTGCACCGGCTCGGGTCGGGTGACGTTCGCGCAGGACGCGCTGGACGTCACCGTCATCGACCTCGCGAACGACACGCTCGCGGTCGAGTCCGAGCTGGTCCTCGCCGTGACCGCCGGCCTCACTCTCGACGTGAAGTTCGCGGGCCTCCAGGGCATGACGAGTGGCCAGGGCCTCGCCACGACGACGTTGTCGGGCACCGGTCAGGTCGCCGTGATGTCCGACGGTCCACTCATCGCACTGGCCGTGCAGCCCGGTGGGCCGTTGGTCGTCGACCCCGACGCCTTCGTGGCCTCGACCGGGAATCTGACGATGAACCTGGTCTCCGGCGTCAGCTGGAAGTCACTGGTCGGCGAGGGCAGCGGCGAGCCGTTCAGCCTGCGCTTCGAGGGCTCCGGCACCGTGTTCATCCAGCCGGCGGAGAGGTGACGTCATGCCGTTCGAGGTGATCAACAAGAAGGTCGTGCGGGCGCAGGTCTCCCCCGCGACCCCCGTCCTCGCGCGTCGCGGCGCGATGCTCGGCTACGAGGGCGCCGTCAGCTTCCGCCCCGTCTCGGGCCACGGCCAGGGCGTCGGCGGGATCGTCGGGCAGGCCCTGTCCGGCGAGTCGAACAGGACCATGGCCACCGAGGGGACCGGCAGCGTCCTCTACGGCTTCAGTGGTCTCTACGTCACCGTCATCGAGCTCAACAACGACACGTTGAGCTGCGAGGCGGACCGCCTGCTCGCCCACGACGCGAACCTCCAGTCGTCGGTCGAGTTCATCGGGCAGGGCGGCATCAAGGCCGCCGTGCGCGGGGCGATGACCGGCCAGGGACTGTTCACGACCCGGCTCAGCGGCACCGGCAGCGTGGCCGTGCTCTCCCACGGAGGCACCTTCGACATCCCGGTCCGCGGTGACGTCGTCTCCGTCGACCCGCAGGCCTACGTCGGGCACGTCGGCCAGGTGCAGGTCGACCTGTCGGCAAAGGTCGGTTGGCGCGATGCGGTCGGGCGCGGCTCGGGCGAGGCGTTCCAGCTGAAGTTCACCGGACAGGGCACGGTCTACGTGCAGGCCAGCGAGCAGAAGTTCTGAGGGGATCGATCATGCAGACCTACGACGCGCACTCACTGCCCGAGAACGACAACGTCAACTCCTATGCCTTCTCCATCGCGCTCAACGGCCGGTGGTTCGTCTCCAAGGGCGCGATGATCGCCTACTACGGCAACGTGTCCTTTGACGCCGTGACCACCTGGGCGAGCCGGGACGCACACATCGCCGGGAAGTTCTCCTCCCCCATCTACATCCAGGACTGGGTGGTCGCCGAGGGCCACGGCAAGGTCATCGTCGGCGACCGGGGCTTCGATCTGCAGTCGTTCGACCTCGAGGACGGCAACCTCACCATCCGCGCCAGCAACCTGGTGGGCTTCGAGACCGGACTGGAGCTCAAGCAGTCCATCGTCCCGGGCTTCGTGACCCTCATCGGCACCGGGAAGTTCCTGGCCTCCTCCAACGGACCGGTGATCTTCGCCGAGCCGCCCTTCCGCGCCGACCCCGACGCACTCCTCGGCTGGGCCGACTGCCCAGCGCCCTCGCACCACTACGACGCCCAGTGGATGTCCGCGTCCCTCGGCTCGATGCTGCAGGGCATGTTCGGTCGCGAGTCCGGCGAGGAGCGCCAGTTCGACTTCACCGGGTCGGGAACGATCCTGATCCAGTCGACCGAGGTGTTGCGCGAGGACCCGGCGCTGATGCGCATCATGGAGCAGCAGACCGCACTGCTCAGCCCGCAGCAGGCCGGGCTCCTCGGCCAGCGGCTGGTCGCTCGGTCCCAGCAGGCCTGAACGGACAGCCACAGGCGTGCCACTAGGCTGGCGCTCCTTGGGGCGGTAGCTCAGTCGGTCAGAGCAGAGGACTCATAATCCTTGGGTCGTGGGTTCGAGCCCCACCCGCCCTACGTGACGACGGTGGCGCTCCGGTCACGGCGAGCACGCGGCTGCGGTCACGTCACGCCGACAGGTGCCGGAGCGAGGAGCGAGACCAGCCACCCGGCCGGCGCTCCGCCGTACTCCTTGCGCTCGGCGGGAGTCATCGTCGCGACGCATCGTCGCCATGACTCGACCCGCGCCAGTCGCGCCAGCTGCAGGGACGCTGGGAGTGCGGCCCGGAGCTCGTTCGGAGAAGCGAGGTCGGACCAGGGTTCGAGGCCCGCATCGGCGATGCGACGCAGGCGGCGGTCATCGGGCGCGGCCGAGAGCTCGCGCGCGGCAGTGTCGAGCGGGACCAGCAGGTTGGCCAGCGGGTCCCCGATCACGGCGTCGCCGAAGTCGAGGAAGCGGAGGTCGCCGTCGGGGCCGACGACATTGCCCGGATGCAGGTCGTTGTGGACCAGAGCCAGCGGCAGGCAGAGGTCGTCGACCCGATCGGACCACCGGTCGACGGCCGGAAGCAGGTCCGCGAGCCGCCGCGCGTCAGCGACCTCGAGGTGGCGGGGGTCGTCGACCGGCAGGGCGCCGAGCCGCCCGATCGCGTCCGCGACGTAGGTGGACGCCTCGCCCGGCCGCATCGCCGTCAGCCCGAGATCGTCGGCGGCTGCCTGGGTGCGGCGCTGGAGGTCCGCGGACCGGCCCACTATGGCGCACCACCGGTCGACGTCGGCGCTGCCCGCTCGCTCGTCGAGGGTCGGCCCGAGGTCGGCGGTGAGCAGCAGATCGTGCTCCGCATCCGCGGCCAGCACCGGGACGACGTAGTCCTCGGCGAGCAGGGTCAGGGCGCGCATCAGGTAGGCCTCGTGGGACTGGCCCGGACAGTTCTGCTTGGCGTACGACGCCCCTCCCTCGGCCTGCACGCGCCACACCGCCGACCACGGTCGGTGCGACACCAGCTCGAGCCGCTGCGGCTCACCGACGACGGGGCGCACGAAGTCGAGCAGGCGGGCACGGAACTCCGCGCCCGCCCAGATGTCGCTCGACCAGGTCGTCATGCTCGCAGTGTCTCCCCGCTGCGCGGGGGACGCCAGCGGGTTTCCGCGCGCGGCGTCCACCCGGGTCAGCACCGCCTCAGCGCGGCACCATCCCGCCCGACGGCGGACCGCCGGAGAAGCCACCACCGAAGCCGCCCGTGATCCCACCGCCACCCAGCCCGCCCCCCGGGCCGGTCTGCTCGGAGTCGCCGGTGGCGACCTCGGCCCCGAGATCGGCCAGGACCACGAGGTCGCCTTCCTCGATGCCGTCGGTGATCTCGATCCTCGTGCTGCCGACGATCCCGGTGCTCACCCGGACCTGCCGAACCTCGTCGCCCTCGAGGACGGTCACGACGCCGTCGCTCACCGCTGACGCGGGCACCGTGACGGCTTCCTCCGCCGAGCCGACGACGACCGTCACCGAAGCAGGCATGCCGTCCGGCAGCGCGAGGTCCCGCTCGTCGAGGACCATCTCGACGCCGTAGGTCGGATCGGAGCCGCTCGAGGTCGCGTCGGTGGTGGTCACGTGGTCGATGCGGCTCACCGAACCGGTCAGTGCCTCCTCTGACCCGGCCGGTGTCGCCTCGACCGCCATGCCGACCTCGAGCTGGGTCGCCTGGTCCATCGTCACGTCGACGGACACCGTCGTCAGGCCCGGTGCGACCAGGATCGCGACCGGGTCGCCGGCCGCGACCTGGGCGTCCTGCGCCACGGACAACGACGCGACGGTGCCGCCGGCCGGCGCCCGCACGACCGCACCGGCCAGCTCGGCCTTCGCGGCGAGCAACGCCGCCTTCGCGCTGTCGATGGCCGCCTGGTCCGCGGCCAGGGTGGCCGCGGTGACCGTCCGGGTCATCCCGCTCGCGCCCGTGTCGCCGGTCGTCTGGGACGCGGAGCCGGACGGGACGGACACGGCTGCGTCGGAGCCGTTGCCGTCGCTGTCCGACGACGGGCTCCCCGCGGATCCCGTGCTCCCTGCTGCCGAGCCGTTGGACCCGGACGACAGGGGCGACAAGGTCGACAGGGCCTCGGCCAGGGTGTCGCCCAGCGCCTCCAACGCCGTCTGCAGCGACGTCTGGGCATCAGCAGCGGTGGTCTGCGCGGCCTGCACGGCCGACAGTGCGGTCGTGCACTCCTCGCTGATGACGGCCGCGGCCTCCCCTGTCCCCGTGTCGGTCTCGCCTTCGCCGCCGTCTCCAGCAGCGCCCTCGCCCGCATCGACCACAGGGGCGGCACAGGCATCCTGCTGGGTGGCCAGCGCGGTCGTGGCCGCTCCGAGGGCCGTGGTGGCTGCCGTCTGCGCGGTGATGACTGCGTCCTGCTGCGTGGCGAGCTTCGCGAGGACGGCGGCGGTCGCAGCTCCATTGTCACTGCCGCCGCTGCTGCCGCCGGACGCTCCTTCGTCCTCGCGCCCGGGCACGGCATCGCTCGGCGTCGAGCGGCCGCTCGATCCCGTCGTGGGGGCCGCGGAAGCGGCCTCGACGACGCTCGACTGAGCGGCGCGATCCTCGACCAGCTGCGCCTTGGCAGCGGCGAGGTCAGCGGTCGCCCGGTCGACCGCTGACCTCAGCGTGGAGCGGTCCAGCACGGCGATGACATCGCCCTCCTCGACCTCGTCGCCCTGCGAGACGCGGACATCTCCCACGGTCCCACCCGCGCCGAAGGACAAGTCGGTGCGACCACTGGCCTCGACGACACCGGTCAGGTCGAGCGTCTGCTCGAGGTCGGCGAGACCCGCCTCGACCGTGCGATAGCGGATGCTGTCGACGCCCACGGCGCCATACGCCGCCACTCCGGCTCCGGCGAGCGCGACGACGGCCAGCGGCGCAGCGACCACGCGGGACCGCATCACCGAGCGCACTGGTCGTCCACGGCGTCCGAGACGGCGATGCTGGTGGCCGTGACGGCGCCGGTGTCGTCGGCATCACCCTGGACCTGGACGCAGCGGCCGATCTCGAGTGCATCCTCGTCGGCCGCGACCTGCTGGGTGTACGTCGTGTCGCCGCTCACCGTCACCGTCACGTCGCCGTTCATGCCCTCGACGACGAACCCGCTGGCGGTGACCGAGGTGACCTCGCCGAACGCACCGAGTCCGCCGAAGCCCCCGGGACGCCCACTCTCCGGCATCTCGGGCATCTCGGGCATCGCGGGCATCTCGCCGTCCGGCATCTCCGGCATGTCGCTCGGGAGGTCGGTCGGACGCTCACCGCCGCCCGGACCCCCGGGACCGCCGAGGCCACCGGACCCGCCGGCGCATCCCTCGTCGGTCGCGGCGGTGATGGCGACCGAGGACGCCACGACCTCCGTCGTCTCCGAGTCCGCGGCGGCGTCGTCCGCTTCGCCCGCGTCATCAGCGGAGCGCACGACGACGCACGCCCCGGCCGTGACGTCGGCCAGTGTCGCGGCGGCCTGGTCGGTGATCGTCGTACTGGATCCGACGGTGACGGCAACCTGCCCGGTCATCTGGTTCTGGACCTGGAACACCTCGCCGTCGATGGCGGCGATCAGCCCGAAGGTGCCCGGCATCTGGCCGCCCCCGCCCTGACCGCCCTGCTCTCCTTGGGCGGCAGGGTCCTGCTGTGCGGCGGCGTCGGTCGCGGCAGTTGCCTGGTCGTCGGATCCGCAGCCCGTGAGCAGGGCGGCGAGCACCGTGGCACCAGCGGCGAGGCCGGCAAGGTGCGAACGGGACGGACGCGTGGCGGTCAGCGACATGATGGATCTCCTTGAGGGGTGGGCGTCACTCGCTGCGGAGTGCGTCGATGGGGGTGAGTCGAGCGGCGCGACCGGCGGGGTAGACCCCGAAACCGACGCCGAGGGCGAGCGAGGTCGCCAGCGCGGCGAGGGTCGCGACCAAGGAGATCGACACCGCCTGGTCGATGAAGCGAGGAAGCAGCTGGGCGCCCACGACTCCGATCAGGATGCCGACGAGGCCGCCCGTCAGACCGAGCAGGGATGCCTCGACCAGGAACTGCCGCCGGATCACCCGGGGCGCGGCGCCGAGGGCCTTGCGCAGGCCGATCTCGCGGACCCGCTCGGTGACCGAGACCAGCATGATGTTCATGACCCCGATCCCACCGACCAGGAGCGAGATGCCGGCGACACCGCCGAGCAGCACCGTGAAGGTGCGGTTGGTCTCGTTGGCGGTCTCGACCAGCGAGTCCTGGGTGGCGATCGAGAAGTCGGCATCGACCGTGCTGACCCCGTGCCGGTTCGCGAGGAGCGCCTGCACCTCTTGGTGGGCGGCGGCAAGCACGTCCTCGTCGACGGCCGCGACGTAGATGGTCGAGACTGTGGTCGACGTACTGCCGATGAGGCGGCTGGCGGTGCCGACAGGCACCACCGCCACGTCGTCCTCGCTGGTGCCGCTGGACGACGCACCCGAGGAGACGAGGACGCCGATCACGGTGATCCGGGTGCCGTTGACCGACACCTGCTGGCCCACCGGGCTCTGCACCCCGAACAGCTCGGACGCCGTGTCCGGGCCGATCACCGCGACCGCCGCGCCCTGCTCCGCCTCCGCAGCGGTGAAGAACCTGCCGGCCGACAGCTCGCGGCTGCGGACATCCGGCCAGGCCGTGGTGGTGCCGACCAGCGACGTCGTCCAGTTGGTGTCACCGCTCACCAGCGACACCGAGCTCGAGGTCGTCGGTGCCACACCTGAGGCATCGGGGACGGCGTCCTCGTCGGCGATCGCGGCGGCGTCAGCCAGCGTCAGCGTGGACGCCGAGCCGAACCCGCCGCGGTTTCCGGAGCTGTCGGTGCTGCTGCCGGGCGAGACGATCAGCAGGTTGGAGCCGAGGGCGTCGATCTGGTCCTCGACCTCCTGCTGGGCGCCCTGCCCGAGCCCCACGGTGAGGATCACGGAGGAGATGCCGATGACGATGCCCAGCACTGTCAGGGCCGACCGGAGACGGTGCGCGCGGATGGCCGCCAGGCCCGAACGGACGGTCTCCCACCAGCTCACGACGTCGCCCCTGCTGGGGCGGCCGCGGTCGCGCGGTCGGAGGTGATCAGGCCGTCGTCGATGACGAGGCTGCGACCGGCTCGCGCCGCCACGTCCTGCTCGTGGGTGATCAGCACGATCGTCCGGCCGGCGTCGTGGAGCTCGTCCAGGAGGCCGAGGACGTCACGGGTCGACCGCGAGTCGAGGTTTCCCGTCGGCTCGTCGGCCAGGAGCAGCGCAGGCTCCGTCACGAGGGCGCGCGCGACCGCGACCCGTTGCTGCTGGCCTCCCGAGAGCTCCCCCGGCCGATGGTCCAGTCGCTCCGCAAGCCCCACCTTCGCCAGCGCCTCGGCGGCACGCTCGCGCCGATCCGCCCGCGAGAGACCGGCGTAGATGAGAGGCAGCTCGACGTTGCGCAGCGCCGACATCGACGGCAGCAGGTGGAACTGCTGGAAGACGAACCCGATCCGGCGGTTCCGGATCGCGGCGAGCTCCGCCTCGTCGAGGCTGGACGTGTCCTCGCCGGCGAGGACGTAGTGCCCTTCGGTCGGTACGTCGAGGCAGCCCAGGATGTTCATCAGCGTCGACTTCCCGGAGCCCGAGGGCCCGATGACGGCGACGTACTCCCCCGTGTCGATCCGGATGTCGATGCCACGGAGCGCCTCGAACTCGACCGCGCCCGAGCGGTAGGTCTTGCGAACGCCGCCGAGCTCGATGATCGCGCTCACTGGCCGCCTCCGGGGAAACCGCCGCCCGGGAACCCGCCCGCCGGCGGCTCCCCGCCGGGAAGTCCGCCGTTCTCCATCATCTCCTGCATCCGTTGCTGCATCCCCTCGTCGCCGCCTCCGCCTCCGGGGCCGGTGAACCCGGGCACCTGGACGACGTCGCCGGCCGACAGGCCGGAGGTGATCTCGGTGAGCATTCCGGAGGTCTCGCCGGTCTCCACGTCGACGCGTTCGGTCGTGCCCTTCGCGGTGTCGGTCACCTTCTCGACGTAGGTCTGGTCGCCGTCGGTCTGCAGTGCGCGGCTGTTGACGGTCAGCACGTCGGCTCGCTGACTCACGACGATGGCGACGTCGGCCGACGTCCCGGCATAGAGGTCGTCGCGCTGACCGGTGACCTCGATCGTGACCGGGAACGCCGCCGCGCCGGTCGAGTCGGTCTCTGCGACGAGGCCGACCTCCGACACCGTGCCGTAGACGGCCTCGTCGACACCGCTGACGGTGAGCTCGGCCTGCAGGCCCTTCGCCACCTTCTCCACGTCGCTGCTGGACACCGTGGCGTCCAGCTGGAACTGGCCGTCGCTGACGACGGTGATCGACCCACTGGCCCCATCGCTGGTCGTGCTCGATGAGGTGCCCGTCATGGCGCCGACACCGCTGGTGGAGCCAGACGTTCCCGATGAGCCCGAGCCCGCACTGTCCCCGACCTCGATGCCGACGGCGGTCACCGTGCCGGCGATGGTGGAGCGGAGCACCGCACTGTCGAGCGCGACGCGCGCCTCCTCCAGGCTCGACTCCGCAGCGACGATCGCGGCCTCGTCCGCGGCGATCTGCTCCTCCGAGGACCCGTCCGAGGAGTGCTCCGACATGCTGGACTCCGCGGCGTCGAGAGCGCTCTGCGCCGCATCGAGCTCAGCGGCGAGGACCTCGTCGTCGACCGCGGCGAGCTTCTGGCCCTTCCGGACCTCGTCCCCCGGGTCGACGAGGACGGCCGTGACCGTGCCCGAGACCTCGAAAGTCAGGTCGGCGGTCGTCGCCGGAGCCAACGCGCCGCTCGCTGTCACGGTCTGCTGGAGGGTCTCGGCGCTGACAGTCGCCGTCGTCGGGGCAGCCGCGGCGGGCTCGTCGTCGCGCAGCAGGAGCCAGGCCCCGCCCGCTCCGGCCAGCACCACGACGGCGAGCAGGGGGATGAGCAGACGGGACCGCAGGGCCCGCGGGCGCAGACGGGCGAGGTGGAGGCGTTTCACGCGTCTCACCCTGACCGCGGCGACTGTGGCTAACGTCGCTGCGACCTGTGCGCAACCTGTGAGTGCCGGTGACTCCCTACCTCCGCTGGAGGCGGACGCTGACCCGAGTGTCCCCGGGAACGCTGCTCAGCGTGACCGCACCACCGTGGGCCGCCGCGATCGCCTGGACGAGCGCCAGGCCGAGACCGGCGCCGTCCGATCGGTGGCGGGCGACGTCCCCGCGGGTGAAGCGCTCGAAGGCCGTGCCGACGAGGTCGGCGGGGAAGCCCTGGCCGTCGTCGTGGACGTCGAAGCCGTCGGGACGGACCGTGACGGTGACCGTCGTGCCTGCGGGGGTGTATTTCCGGGCATTGGTCAGCAGGTTGGTCACGACCTGGTGCAGCCGGTGTCCGTCGCCGACGACCTCGACCGGCTCGCCGTCGGACGGCACCACGATCTGCCACCGGTGGTCCGGCGCCACCACGCGGGCGTCATCGACGGCCTCGAGGAGCAGGCGGGTGAGGTCGACGGACTCCGAGGCCAGCGGACGTCCCGCATCCAGGCGCGCGAGCAGCAGCAGGTCCTCCACCAGCGCCGTCATCCGCGCGGACTCCTCCTCGACCTTCGACAGCGCGACCGCCGCGGTGTCGGCGTCGCCGCGGCGGCGGGCCAGCTCGGTGTAGCCGGCGATCGTCGTCAGCGGTGTCCGCAGCTCGTGGGACGCGTCGGCCACGAACTGTCGCACCTGCTGCTCGCTGCGGTGCCGGGCCGACAACGACGACTCGACGTGGGCGAGCAGCTGATTGAGCGCCAGGCCCACCTGGCCCGCCTCGGTCCGCGGATCCGTCAGGTGCTCGGGCACCCGCTCGGTCACGCCGATCTCGCCCTCGTCGAGCGGCAGCTCCGCGACGGCGTGGGCGGTGGCCGCCACCTCGGTCAGGGGACGCAGCTGGCGTCGTACGACGGCCGTGCCGGTCAACGCGGCGGCGACGATGCCGAGCAGGGCCAGCACGGCCTCCCACCGCACGAGCGACGCGATGGTCTCGGACACGTCATCCGTGGGGAGGCCGGTCACGATGAGCAGGCCATCGGGTCCTTCGTGCGCGATGACGCGATAGTCGCCGTGCCCGTCGATCGTCACCTGGTGGATCTCGTCGCCGGTCGGGAGATCACCCAGCGCGTCGACGGCTTCGGAGGACAACTCGGCGTCGGTGTCGCCCTCGCCGAGGACGAACCCCACACCGCGATCCGGGAAGACGACCAGCGTGCCCGGCTCCTGGTTGCCGAAGGTCCGTGGACGCTCGGAGGACGCTGAATCGTCCGGGAACCCGTCCGGAGGGCGGAAGCCCTCGGGCGGGGAGTCCACCCGGCGCACGGAGGACTGGACCTTTTCGTCGAGCTGACCCGTCAGGAAGGATTGCATCGCGATCGTGGTGACGCCGGCGACCAGCACTGACACGACCGCGACGAGGGCGACGGCGGTCACCACGAGCCGCGAGGTCAGCGACCGCGGCGCCCACTGCCTCATCAGCCGGCCGGCTTCAGGACGTAGCCGGCACCACGCATCGTGTGGATCATCGGCTCCCTGCCCGCGTCGATCTTCTTGCGGAGGTAGGAGATGTAGAGCTCGACGACATTGGCCTGGCCGCCGAAGTCGTAGTTCCAGACCCGGTCGAGGATCTGGGCCTTGCTGAGCACGCGCCGCGGGTTGCGCATCAGGTAACGCAACAGCTCGAACTCCGTCGCCGTCAGCGTGATGTCGTCGCCGGCCCGGGTCACCTCGTGACTGTCCTCGTCGAGGACCAGGTCGCCGACCACCAGGGTCGAGCGATCCTGCTCGAGCACGGAGCCGGCCCGCCGTACGAGGGCACGCAGGCGCGCCACCAGCTCCTCGAGGGAGAAGGGCTTGGTGACGTAGTCGTCGCCGCCAGCCGTCAGGCCCGCCACCCGGTCCTCGACAGCGTCCCGTGCGGTCAGGAACAGCACCGGCACCGTGGGGTCGTCGGCCCGCACCCGGCGCAGGACCTCCATGCCGTCGAAGTCCGGCAGCATCATGTCGAGCACGACCACGTCCGGGCCGTGCTCGCGGACGGCGGCCACCGCCTCCGGCCCGGTGTGCGCCGTCTCCACCGACCAGCCCTCGTAGCGCAGCGCCATGGCGACCAGCTCGGCGATGTTCACTTCGTCGTCGACGACGACGGCTCGCAGCGGCGTGCCGTCAGGGCGAGTGGCGGTCTCGGTCATGGCACCAGACTGTGCCATCTCCCTGTGTGCTTCCTGTGAGCCTCATGTGGAGACCGGATGGAACCCATCATCTCCTCATCGCCCAGCCACAGGTGGGCCACAGCGGCGCCGCTCACCCTGCTGCCATGACCCAGCAACCTGACACACCCGAACCCGACGTCCCGGCGCCCGCCGCGCCCGAGGATCCCGCCACCCCGCAGCCCACCCAGACCGCTCCGCGCATCCCACTCCGCGAACGGTCCTTCCGCCTGCGATCGTTGGTGGCGGTGGGCCTGGCCGGCCTGCTCCTGGGGGCCGGTGCGGGTGTCGGTACGGCGTTGGTCGTCGACGGCCACGATCGCCACGACGGCCGGCAGGGGTGGAACGAGCGAAGGCAACCCCCTGGCCGCGACGGCGGCCCCGGCCAGGACGGCGGTCGCGGCGGTGAGCGCAGCGGCGTCGGCCCCGGCACGGGACAGCTCCCGCCCGGCACGACGCAGCAGGACGACAGCGACGACGCGCCGGCGAGCGAGGACGAGTCCGGCAGCTGACCACCCCGGTCGAGACCGGGAACGACGAAGCCCCGTCGACCCCAGGCGAACCTGGTGGTGGACGGGGCTGACTCGCGCTCCCCCGATTGGACTCGAACCAATAACCCTGCGATTAACAGTCGCATGCTCTGCCAGTTGAGCTACGGGGGAAGGTGCCGAGCGCAGCTCGACAGCGGGGAAACACTAGCAAGACCGGGGCGGCGCCAGAAAATCGACACCCCTCCGGCGTCGGGCTCAACGCCCGAGCTCGTCCTGGGCCGAGGCCAACGCACGCTCGACCTGCTCGAGCACGGCCGGATCGGCGGGGTCGAGACCGTCGTCGTAGTCGACGAACCAGGCGATGTCGCCGTGGCCGCCCGGCGAGCGCCGGGCGATCACCCGGATCGCGCGGCCGTCAGCCAGCGGGACGTGTCGCTGGAGGGCCATGCTCGCCGTCACCCGCTCGCGGACCAGCTGCAGCAGCCGACCCGCATCGCGCATCGGCAGCAGGTGGACGGGCTGCTCGGCGCCGAACCGCCCGACCTCGACGACCCGAAGCGCGCCGGCCTCCTCGTCCCACGTCGCGGTCGCGACCTGCTCCCACGGCACCCGGTGCGGCAGGTAGAGCGCGTCGCGCGTGCCCGCGACCGCGCGTCGGTCACCTTCCTCAGGCGCCGTCAGCTCTGCCCACGCAAGGATCCGCTCGCCGGAAGCGACGGCGAGACCAGGGCGGCGACGACCGAGACCGATCATTCCGCGCTCACGATCTTCTCCCGCAGGGTGCGTCGGTGCTGCTCGAGCGCGGCGAGCTCACCGAACATGCGCCGATGATCGGCGTTGTCGACCGGGTTCGTCCGCTCCAGGCGCGCCTTGATCTCCTCGATGCGCCGCAGCGTCGTCAGCTCCTGCAGCCGGTAGAGGTGATGGGCCAGGTAGGCGGCGTCGACCTCCCGGCCGAGCGGGATCGGCTCCACCGCGAGCGCGCTGATCGCCGAGGACAGAGTCGGATCGGTGGTGCCGTCACGCACCCGGCCGACCCAGCCGGCATCCGCCTGGCCGGCCGCCGGGCCGCCGGCCGCCGCCATCAGCTCCCACACCCCGCGATAGACGGGATGGGTGAAGTCGTTGACGCCCAGGTCGGAGGTCATCCGGCCGATCGCCATCGGATGCTGCAGCAACAGCTTCAACGTCTCCCGCTCGATGCTGAACCGGGGGTCGCGCAGGTCGGGCATGGACGCGCGGGGCACCACCGGCTGCTCGGGCGCGCCGGCACGAGGGGCGGCGTCACGCTGCTGGCGTGGACCACGAGCAGCCGCGCGTCGTACCTCCGCGACGACCTGGTTGGTGTCGATGTCGGCACCGACCATCTTGGAGATCTCCTGCGCGAAGGCGGTGACCTTGGACTGGTCCCGGACCGACGCGACCAACCGTGCAGCCTCACGGACCGCGTCGATCCGTCCGTCAGCACGGTCGAGGTCGAAGCGGTTGATGACGTTCTCCAGGACGAAGCGATAGAGCGGCCGCCGGGTCGCGATGAGCTCGCGCACCGCCGCATCGCCCTCCTTCATCCGCAGGTCGCACGGATCCATGCCTTCGGGCGCAACCGCCACATAGGTCTGGGCGACGAAACGCTGGTCGCCCTGGAAGGTGCGCAGAGCAGCCTTCTGACCGGCCTCGTCGCCGTCGAAGGTGAAGACGACCTCGCTGCGCAGCTGCTCGTGGTCGTCGAGGAAGCGGCGCAGCACGCGGGCGTGGTCGTCGCCGAAGGCGGTGCCACAGGTGGCGACCGCCGTCGTCACCCCGGCGAGATGGCAGGCCATCACGTCGGTGTAGCCCTCGACGATCACCGCCTTCGAGCTCCGGGCGATCTCGCGGCGGGCAAGGTCGATCCCGTAGAGGACGTTGCTCTTCTTGTAGATCGGCGTCTCAGGGGTGTTGAGGTACTTGGCCTCGATCCGGTCGTCCTCGAAGATCCGGCGTGCGCCGAACCCGATCGTGTCACCCGTCGCGTCCCGGATGGGCCAGAGGAGACGGCCCCGGAAACGGTCGTAGAGCGAGCGTCCCGAGGCGACCAGGCCGGCAGCGATCGCCTCCTCCGAGGAGAAGCCACGCGCCCGCAGGTGCTGCCACAACGCCTCGCCGTCGCGCGGCGCGAACCCGACACCGAAGTGCAGCGCGGACTCCTGGTCGAAGCCGCGGTCGGCCAGGAACTGGCGGCCGGCCAGCGCCTCGGGCGATCCCAGGTGTCCGGCGTAGAACTCGGACGCCACCGCGTGCGCCTCGATCAGCCGTCGCCGCTGCGGCCCCTTCGGCCGGTCGTCGTGACCGGTCTCGTCGCGACGCAACTGGATGCCGTACTTGTCGGCCAGCCGCTCGACGGCCTCGCCGAACCCGAGGCCGTCGATCTTCATCAGGAAGGTGAAGATGTCACCGCCTTCCTGACAGCCGAAACAATTGCCGGTGAGGATGTTGTCCTCGAGCGTGAAGGCGTGACCGTCCTCGACCTCGGCGCAGAAGACCTCCTCCACCCGCTCGGTCACCTCAACGCTCTCGACCACCCAGCCGCGTCGCGAGAAGCGCTTGTGGGCCGAGTCGAACCGGTCGCGGTGGGCGTCGAGGAGGAAGAAAGACGACTCGAGGTCCTCGTTGACGAGGTGGATCCGGAACAGCTCCGTCGGTGTCGAACCCAGCCCCAGACGCGTCTGCGAGGTGATGCCGTAGGTCGCGATGCCGAGCCTGGTGCAGACCGTGCGGAAGAACTCCAGGTCTTCGCGGTCGGCGGAGGTCATGATGACGGTGCCGTCGGCGGCGACGCAGCCGTCCGCGGCGAAGTAGCCGGCCAACCAGCCGTGGAGGTAGGGCACCGACTCGTCCAACGAGGGCCGGTCCTTGAAGAACCTGGGCAGGTGGTGGACGAGCAGGTTGCCGTCGTCGCGGA
>NZ_STGW01000003.1 GCF_004912195.1 Nocardioides caeni | reverse complement strand
AGAGGATGTGGGAGAGTAGGACGCCGCCGGACAAACATTGCGTAGGGGCCACCCGGTTTCGGGTGGCCCCTACTGCGTTTTGGTTGAATGATCACTCCATAGCGGACTTCGAAGGACAGGTGCACGAACGTGGCAGACGAGCGACGCCCCCGCAGCAGCGGCGCAAGGAAGAGCTCCTCCTCCCGTCCCGGATCGGATGCTCGCAAGGGCGGCACCGGACGGCGTGACGGCGCCGGCGCCAGCGGTGCGGGGCGCTCCGGCGGCGGTAAGCCGACCGGTCGGTCGGGAGGTCCGCGGCGCGATGACGCTCCGGGCGCCGGTGGCCCCCGCAAGTCGGGAGGGTCGCGGACGCCGCAGGGCGCTCAGGGCAAGGGCCCGCAGGGGCGCTCCGGCCCGCGCCGTGACGACGCCGCGCGCGGTGAGACGCGCGAGCCGCGTGAGCGGAGGGTCGATCAGGAGACCTATGACGGTCCGCCGCTTCCGGATGACATCACCGGTGCCGAGCTGAGCGCCTCTGCCCGCGCCCAGCTGAAGGGCCTGCCGGAGAAGCTGGCCGCTCGCGTGGCGCGACACCTGGCGGCGGCCGGCGCGCTCATCGACGAGGACGCGGAGGTCGCCTACCAGCACACGCTCGCTGCCAAGGCCCGGGCGTCTCGCCTGGCTGTGGTCCGCGAGGCCGTGGGCGAGACGGCCTATGCGGCCGGTCACTACGCCGAGGCGCTCGCCGAGCTGCGCGCAGCGAAGCGGATGAACGGTGCGACGGCCTACCTGCCGATCATGGCCGACTGCCACCGCGCGCTCGGGAACCCGACGCGCGCGCTGGAGCTTGCCAAGAGTCCTTCGGTCGCCCGCTTCGAAGCGTCAGCCAAGGCCGAGATGACGATCGTCGAGGCCGGCGCCCGCCGCGACCTCGGTCAGCTCGACGCGGCGTTGCGCACGCTCGAGGTCGCTCCGCTCAACAGCAAGAGCCGCGAGGAGTGGGTCGTGCGACTGCGCTATGCCTATGCGGACACGCTGGAGGAAGCCGGGCGCACCAACGATGCGTTGAAGTGGTTCCACAAGACCAACGCGATCGACGCGGAGGAGGCGACCGACGCGGCGGAGCGGGCAGAGGCGCTGGAGAAGAAGCTCGACTCCTGAGCTACTCGGAGGTCGGGCGTCCGGTGATCGACACGATCGCCTGGCCGGCTCCGGCTGGCTGGGTGTCCCACCGGAGGTCCTCCCGGTAGGCGATCTCGATCTGGTTGACGACGGCGGTGACCGGTTGGTCGGCCTCGACCTTCAACACGATCGAGTCGTCGCCGGTGAGGCGCTCGCCCTCGGGGTCGATCAGCTCGGCGCAGAACTGCTCGGGTCGGGTGGTGACGCCCACCGTGCCGCGGCGGCACAGCAGCGGCGTTATCGTCAGGTCCGCGCTGGTGGTGGCGCGGACCTTCACGCCGTTGACGCGCAGCGTGCGGTCGAAGCTCTTGCCGGGGGCGTACATCCCGAAGTAGACGGGTGCGCCGACGACACCGGTGGCACTGATGGTGCTCTCGGTCGTGGACAGCTCCTCGGGGGTCATGGCGTACCAGGTGAACCAGCCGACGAGGAGGGCCGCGGTCGCCACCGCACCGGTGATGCGCCAGCCTCGCGCCTGGAAGGACGGCCGTGGCACCCGGGTCACGCCGAGGCCGGCGGGCCGAACCGGCTTGGTGGCCCGCCGACGGCCGGGCCCGGAGGTGCCCGTGGGTGCAGTCATGGTCGAACCTTAGGACACTCGGACGCGGGTGCTGTCCACCTGCCACACTCCGTCGCATGAGTCTCCCGGTAGGCCGTGCGTCCGAGCAGCCGAAGCGTCCGACGCTCGAGGGAAGTGTCGCCGTGCGCGACGGCCGCCGGCTCAGCTTCGCCGAGTACGGGTCTCCGCGGGGCGAGGCGTTGGTCTGGCTGCACGGCACCCCCGGTGCCCGACGTCAGATCCCGCTCGACGCGCGTGCGTACGCCGAGGAGGTCGGCGCCCGGATCATCGGCATCGACCGCCCCGGCATCGGATCCTCGACGCCTCACGTCTATGAGAACGTTCTGGACTGGACCGAGGACCTCGCCCTGCTGCTCGACGCGCTCGCCGTCGACACGTGCCGGGTCATCGGTCTGTCGGGCGGTGGGCCTTACACGCTCGCGGCGGGTGCGGCCATGCCTGACCGGGTGCACGCCCTGGGCGTCCTCGGTGGCGTCGCGCCCACCCGTGGACCCGACGCCGCGGACGGCGGGATCATCCAGCTCGCCAAGGCGGCTGCGCCGGTGCTGTCGGTGGCGCGGGTGCCGGTGGGTGTCGCACTGAGTGGAGTCATCCGGACGATCAAGCCCCTCGCCGGCTCCGCGCTCGACCTGTATGCGGCGGTGCAGCCTCCCGGCGACAAGAACATGCTCGCCCGCCCCGAGATCAAGGCGATGTTCCTCGACGACCTCCTCAACGGCAGCAGGTTCCAGATCTCGGCGCCGCTGTCGGACCTGATCCTCTTCACCCGCGAGTGGGGCTTCCGCCTGGAGGACGTCACGGTGCCGGTCCGGTGGTGGCATGGCGACGCCGACCACATCGTGCCCTTCCAGCACGGCGAGCACTGCGTGAGACTGCTGCCGGACGCCACGATGAGCGTGATCGACGGCGAGAGCCACCTCGGCGGCCTGGGCATCGCCCGCGCCGTCATGGACGAGATGCTCGCCACCGGCGGCCGATGAGGCGCTGGCCCGGTCTCGGGTCTGAGCGACCCGGAACACGCACGAAGCGCTGGCATCTGCCCGTCACATGGGCCACAATGGATCCACAACTGCACATGCGTCACTCTCTGCCTGAGCACCGCTCACCCGAGACGACCGCAGACCTCCATCCGAGACCGCTGGGGAAGGCGTATCTCGCGCCGGAGGTAGCAAGTCAGTCGAGGAGTTCGTGGTGACCGCAAGCACGAGTGCAACCAGGGGCGTGTTCTACGTCCACTCTGCGCCGTCCGCGCTGTGCCCTCACATCGAGTGGGCCGTGGGCGGCGTCCTCGGCGTTCCCGTGAATCCTCACTGGACGCCACAACTTGCCCAGTCCGGCAGCTATCGCTGCGAATTCTCCTGGACCGGGCGGATCGGCGCTGCCGCCGAGATGGCGTCTGCCCTGCGCGGGTGGAACCACCTGCGCTTCGAGGTGACGGAGGAGCCCACCGCGACCTCCGAGGGCGCCCGCTTCTCCTACACCCCCGATCTGGGCGTCTTCCACGCCGTCACGGGTCTCCACGGTGACCTGATGATCCCCGAGGACCGGCTCAAGGCGGCGGCGGTGCGAGCCGCACTGGGCGAGGTCACCCTCGAGAACGAGATCGACAAGCTCCTCGGCAAGCCTTGGGACGACGAGCTCGAGACCTTCCGCCACGCCGGCGAGGGCGCGCCCGTCCGCTGGTTGCACCAGGTGGTGTGACCACGCGGTCACCCGCCGCCGAAAGGACCTGACGACAGGACGGCCCGCCACGCATCGCGTGGCGGGCCGTCCTGCTCGTGCGGGGCCGAGGGAGTGGGAGGTCTCCTGCTCAGCCCGCAGACCCGAAGACGACGGCGACGTTCGCGCCGCCGAAGCCGAAGGAGTTGTTGAGCGCCGCGATGTCGCCCGACGGGAGCTGACGGGGCGAGGTCGCCACGTCGAGCTCGACTCGCTCGTCCTTGTCGTCCAGGTTGATCGTCGGCGGCGCTGTGCGGTGGTGCAGCGCCAGCACCGTGGCGACGCCCTCGAGGGCGCCGGCCCCGCCGAGCAGGTGACCGGTCATCGACTTGGTCGCGGAGACGACCAGATCGTCGGCCGCCGAGCCGAGGACGGCGTGCAGCATCAGCGACTCGGCGACGTCTCCCTGTGGCGTCGATGTCGCGTGGGCGTTGACGTGGGCGATGTCGGCTGCCGCGACGTCGGCGTCGCGGACGGCGGCCCGGATCGCCCGCGCCCCACCGCGACCCTCGGGGTCGGGTTGGGCGATGTCGTGGGCGTCGGCGGTGATGCCGGCGCCGAGGACCTCGGCATAGATGCGTGCGCCACGCGCCTGCGCGTGCTCCAGCGACTCCAGGACCAGGGCGCCCGCGCCCTCACCCAGCACGAAGCCGTCGCGGCCGGTGTCGAAGGGACGCGAGACCGTCGTCGGATCACCTGGGTTCTTCGACAGCGCCATCATGTTGGCGAAGGCGGCGATCGGCAGCGGGTGGATGGCCGCCTCCGTGCCGCCGGCGACGGCCACGTCGACCCGGCCCAGCCGGATCTGGTCGGCCGCGAGGGCAATGGCCTCGTTGCCGGACGCACAGGCGGAGACCGGGGTGTTGACGGGCCCGCGCGCGCCGAGCTTGAGGCTGATGGTCGCCGCGGGGGCGTTGGCCATCAGCATCGGGACCGCGATGGGGGAGACCCGGCGCGGGCCCTTCTCGAGCAGCACCTCGTGGTTGGACAGCAGCGTGTGCACGCCCCCGATGCCGGACGCGAAGGCGACGCCGAGGCGCTCGCCGTCGAGGTCGCCCGCCTCCTTGACGGCCGCCAGACCCGAGTCCGCCCACGCCTCGAGCGCGGCGACGAGCGCCAGCTGCGAGGAGCGATCCAGACGACGGGCCACGACCCGCTCGAGGACCTCCGTGGGGTCGACGGCAGCCGGGCCGCCGATGGTCACGGGCAAGCCCTCGGTGATCTCACCGAGCTGGCGGATGCCCGAGCGACCGGCCAGGAGGCCGTCCCAGGTGCTGGCGACGTCGCCACCGAGCGGGTTGGTGGTGCCCAACCCGGTGACGACGACGCGAATGCGCGACATGGCTGCGGTCACCGTCCGGTTTCAGGAAGCGTTGCGCTCGATGTAGGCGACGGCGTCGCCGACGGTCTTGAGGTTCTTGACCTCGTCGTCGGGAATGGTGACGCCGAACTTCTCCTCGGCCTCGACGACGACCTCGACCATGGACAGCGAGTCGACGTCGAGGTCGTCCGCGAACGACTTGTCGAGCTGGACGTTCTCGGCGGGGATGCCGGCGACCTCGTTGACGATCTCGGCAAGGGCGGCGCGGATCTCTTCGGTGCTCATCTTCTTCTCCATCGTGGGTGTCGGTGCCGCGGGTGCGGCGTCGGGGGTGGAAATCGGTGGGGGTCAGGGCACGGTGACGACCTGGGCGGCGTAGGACAGCCCGGCGCCGAAGGCGATGAGGAGCGCGATGTCACCGCTGCGGGCATCGCCGTCCTCGATCATGCGGTGCAACGCCAGCGGGACGGACGCGGCCGACGTGTTGCCGGCGTCGACGATGTCGCGGGCGATCCGGACGCTGGCGGGCAGCCGGATGGCGCGGGCCATCGCGTCGGTGATCCGGTTGTTGGCCTGGTGGGGGATGAAGCAGTCGAGGTCATCGACGGTGATGCCTGCCCGGTCCACCGCTTGCTGGGCGACCTTCGCCATGGCGTACGACGCCCAGCGGAAGACCTCGCTGCCCTTCATGCTGAGGCAGGGCAGCCGGAGATCACCCGCCGCCACGAGGTCACGGAGATCCGGCGTGCGGATGTGGTCGTAGTGCTCGCCGTCCGAGCCCCAGACCACGGGCCCGATGCCAGGATGGCCCGACTGGCCGACCACGACGGCTCCGGCCCCGTCGGCGAAGATGAATGCGGTGCCGCGGTCGGTCGGGTCGGTGATGTCGGAGAGCTTCTCCACCCCGATGACCAGGACGTGGCGGGCACTGCCTCCACGAACCATGTCGTTGGCCAGGGCGATGCCGTGGCAGAAGCCGGCGCAGGCGGCGGAGATGTCGAAGGCCGCCGGGTGATCGGCGCCCAGGGCGTGGGCGATCGCGGTGGCCGCCGACGGCGTCTGCACCAGGTGGCTGACAGTGGCGACCACGACCGCGTCGACCTGCGTGGCCGCGATGCCGGCGTGCTCCAGGGCCTCTCGGGCCGCGGCCACCGACATCGACACGACGGTCTCCTCGGGCCCGGCGAAGCGCCGGGTGCGGATGCCCGAGCGTTGCTGGATCCACTCGTCGCTGGAGTCGATGGCCTCGACGAGGTCGTCGTTGGGGACGAGGGCGGACGGACGGTAGGCCCCGACGCCCAGGAGGGCGGCGTTGGCCGATCCGGTGCCGACGGTGAGTGTCGTCATGCGGTCGCCGCCACCTGGGACGAGGCGGCGTGACGCTCGCAGAACGCGCGAGCGTCGTCGAGCTGGTCGGGGGTGTTGAGCGAGAGGATCTCGACGTCCATGCCCTGGTTGCGGAACCAGCGCTTCGCGATGCCGGCCAGGGTGCCGGCCGGCGGCAGCTCCAGGAACCCGGTGATGCCGGCTGCTGCCATCGTCTCCAGGCACCGGTCCCAGCGGACGGGGCGGGCGATCTGGCCGACGATGCGGTCGAGGACCTCACGACCGTCGTGGAGCACCGTGCCGTCCGAGTTGGTGATGAAGTCGGTCGTCGCCTCCTGCACGGTGATCGCGGCTGCCAGTCCGGTCACATGGTCGACAGCGGGCGCCATGTGGGGGGAGTGGAATGCGCCGGCCACCGACAGCGGTCGGGGACGTGCGCCCTTCGGCGCGCTGTCGGCGAACTCCGCCAGCTGCTCCATCGTGCCCGCGGCGACGATCTGACCGGGCCCGTTGTCGTTGGCTGCGGTCAGGCCGGCGGCGGCGATGGCGGCGAGCACCTCGTCGCGGTCGCCACCGAGGACGGCGGTCATGCCAGTCGGGGTCACGGCGGCCGCGTCCGCCATCGCCTTGCCGCGCTCACGCACGAGGACCATGGCCTGCTCGGCCGTCAGCGCGCCGGCCATGACGGCGGCGGCGAGCTCGCCGACGCTGTGACCGGCGACGGCGGCAGGTTTGCCGCCGAGCTGCTCGCTCGCGGCCAGGGCGGAGCCGACCAGCAGTGGCTGGGCGATGCTGGTGTCGCGGATGGTGTCGTCGTCGGCGGCTGTGCCCAGGTGGGCCAGGTCGAGCCCGACGACGGCCGAGAGCCATCCGATGCGAGCCGCGAACGACGGCTCCTCGAGCCAGGGCGCGAGGAATCCGGGCGTCTGGGCACCTTGTCCGGGGGCGACGATCACGAGCACACCTCAAGGGTGCCGTCCGGACCGAGGCGCTGGCGCTCGCGCCGTGCACGAATCTCGGCGCGCCTCCTTGTGGGAGTCCTACAAGGAGGCGTTCGGACTCAAGGAAGCCTGGCGGCCGAGGACGAGGGCGAGCTGCAGGACGAGGGCGTCGCGGGGCGCCGAGGGCGTCAGCCCGGTCAGGTCGCCGATCTGGCCGAGCCGGTAGCGCACTGTGTTGGCGTGCACGAACAGGGCGCGGGCGGTGGCCTCGATGCCGGAGCCGCTGGCGAAGTAGGCCACCAGGGTCTCGACCAGCTCGCCGCGGGAGCCCTCGAGCGGTCGATAGATCTGCTCGACGGCCTCCGTGCGCGCGGCTTCGTCGCCGGCGACGATCCGCTCGGGGAGCAGGTCGTGCGCGAGCACGGGGCGAGGCGCTTGGGGCCAGCCGACCGCGGCACGCAGGGAGTCCAGGGCGATGCGGGCCGACAGGTGGGCGCTGCGCAGGTCGGCGGCGACCGGACCGACGACGACGGTGCCCTCGCCGAAGAGGCCGGCGACCACACCGGCGTCCTTCTCCGGCGACTGGACGCCGCCGAGGATGACCACCAGCAGATGCCCCTGCACGGCGCAGAGGGTGTCGAGGTCGTGCCCCCGGGTCGCCCGTCGTACGGCGTCCACGACGCTGCTGGGCGAGCCGGCGGCCTCCTCGGGGGCCGCGCCGACCACGACCGCGACGTCGCCGCGGCCGATCCAGCCCACTGCGCTGGCCCGGGACAGGACCGTCTCGTCGGTCTCGGCCCGCAGGACCGCGTCGACGACGAGCGCCTCGAGTCGCGCGTCCCACCGGCCCCGCTGCTCGGCCGCGCGGGCGTAGACCTCGGCCGTGGCGAAGGCGACCTCGCGTCCGTAGCGGACCACCCCGCGGTGGACCTCCTCGGCGGCCTCCGGCTCGAGAAGTCGGTCGATGTTGGCCTCGACCTCGTCGATCGTGAGCCGGATCAGGTCGACCGTCTGGTGCAGGTCGATCACGCCTGCCAGCGAGCGCGGTGCGGCGCCGAAGACCTGGATCGCGACCTCCTCGCCGCCGGGGTCGGCGCCACCGCCACCGAACCAGTCGACGAAGCCCTGGACGCCCGACTGCACGATCATGCCGACCCACGAGCGGTGCTCCGCGCCGAGGTCGCGGAACCAGGGCCGCTCGGCCTCGATGCGGGCGATGGCGGCCGTGCTCAGCGATCCCGTGGCCGCGCGGAGCTGGGTCGCGGCCGTGGCCCGCCCGCTGGGCTCGATCGGGGACATGGCACCAGCGTAGAAGCACCAGCCGGGATCCGGCGGACGGGTGCCGTCGCGAGGAACGGCATGGTTGAATCGGCCATCGCCTGCTTGCTGGAGTGAGCATCTGCTAGCAGGCTCTGTGACCGTGGTGACCGTGGAGTGCCAACGAGGGGGGCGGCATGACTGACAGACGCGACCGGACGGACCGAGGTCAGCACGAGGTGCAGTACGTCGTCCTCCACGGGAAGCGGCGAGCCTTCGTCAAGCAGGGCTCCGGGCCGGCGCTCCTGCTGTTGCACGGGTTGGCCTGCGACCACACCACGTGGTCGCCGGTGATCGACGCGCTGGCGAAGAAGTACACCGTCATCGCGCCGGATCTGCTGGGCCACGGGCTGTCCGACAAGCCGCGGGCCGACTACACGCTCGGCGGCTACGCCAACGGCATGCGGGACCTGCTGACGGTCCTCGGCATCGACAAGGTGTCCGTCGTGGGTCACAGCTTCGGCGGTGGCGTGGCGATGCAGTTCGCCTACCAGTTCCCGGAGCGGACCCAGCGTGTGATGCTGGTCGCCACCGGCGGTCTCGGCCCCGAGGTGTCCTCGTTCATCAAGCTGGTCCAGGTCCCGGGCTGGTTCCGGGCGATGGGCCTGCTCACCCTGCCGGGCGTGCGTCACGTCGAGACCCTCGCCCTGCGCACCGCGGCGGAGTACGGCGACCAGCGGCTGCTGCGCAAGTACACCCGCGACCTCGCCGAGATCGCCGAGATCGTCGACTCGTGGTCCGACCGTCGCACCCGTTTCGCCATCCGCCACCTGGTCCGGGCAGTGATCGACTGGCGGGGCCAGATCATCACGATGGCTGACCGTGCCTACCTGACCGAGGCCATGCCGATGGCCGTGGTGTGGGGGCGCGACGACATGGTGATCCCGGTGCGGCATGCGAGCAACGCGGCGGCGCTGGCGCCCGACGTGCGGGTCGAGGTGCTGCCGGAGGCCGGCCACTTCCCGCACAAGGACCACCCGGAGCGCTTCGTGAAGATCCTCGACTCCTTCATCACCGAGACCGAGCCGGCGACCTACAACCGGGCTCGGTTCCGGCGCATGCTGAAGGCCGGGGGAGCCCCGGCGTCCTCGCCGCTGGCGGCGGTCATGCAGGCCGAGGCCGAGGAGATGGAGCCCGCGACGCCCACCACGGCCTGAGGCGCCGGAGGTTTCGAGGCTCGGCCGCGGGCGGCCTCGCACCTCAACCACCGGGCCCGGCTGTTCAGGCGTCGCCGCCCTCCTGCTGGATGCCCGCCGCAGCGGTCGGGTCGTCGATCCGGTAGTGCTCCAGCGCCTCCTGGACCCGTGCCGGGTCGATCTCGCCGGCGTCGGCGAGGGCGGCCAGGGCCTGCACCACCACCGACGGGGCGTCGACCTGGAAGAACCGGCGGGCGGCCGGACGGGTGTCGGCGAACCCGAAGCCGTCGGCGCCGAGCACCCGGTAGTCCGCCGGGACCCACGGGGCGATCTGCAGCGGCACGGCCGTCATGTAGTCAGAGACGGCCACGACCGGCGCGTTGCTGGTCGGGCCCTCGCCGAGCACCTGGGTGACGTGCGCCGCGCGGTGCGTCTCGGTGGGGTGGAGCAGGTTCCACTTGTCCGTGGCGACGCCGTCACGGGCCAGCTCGTTCCACGAGGTGACCGACCACGTCTCGGCGCGCACGCCCCAGTCCTCGGCGAGGATCCGCTTGGCCTCCTCGATCCAGGGGAAGCCGACACCGGAGGCCATCAGCCGGACGGTCGGGCCGTCGCCCTCGGCGGCGGCCACCCGATACATCCCCTTGAGCAGGCTGCTGACGTCGAGTCCCTCGGGCTCGGCGGGCTGGGCGACCGGCTCGTTGTAGACGGTCAGGTAGAAGATGACGTCCTCGCCCTGCGGGTGCTCGTCGCTCGCGCCGTACATCCGCTCCAGGCCGGCGCGCATGATGTGGCCGACCTCGTAGGCGAAGGCGGGGTCGTAGTGCACGACCGCGGGGTTGGTGGCGGCGATCAACGGTGAGTGGCCGTCGGCGTGCTGCAGTCCCTCGCCGGTCAGCGTGGTGCGCCCGGCGGTGGCGCCGATCAGGAAGCCACGGGCCAGCTGGTCGGCCATCGCCCAGATCGAGTCACCGGTGCGCTGGAACCCGAACATCGAGTAGAAGATGTAGAACGGGATCATCGGCTCACCGTGCGTGGAGTACGACGACCCCGCCGCGATCGCCGACGCCACGGCGCCGGCCTCCGAGATGCCCTCGTGGAGCATCTGGCCCTGCTGGGACATCTTGTATTGCAACAGCATGTTGCGGTCGACGGACTCGAACGTCTGGCCGTGCGGGTCATAGACCTTGGCCGAGGGGAACATCGCGTCCATGCCGAAGGTGCGGTACTCGTCCGGCGCGATCGGCACGAGGCGCTGCCCGATGCCCTCGTCCTTCATCCAGTCCTTGAGCAGACGGACGGCAGCCATCGTGGTCGCGACCTTGTGGTTGCCGGCGCCCTTCCTGAGCTCCGCATAGACCTTGTCGCCGGGCAGCGTCAGCGGCTTCGACCGGTTGATCCGCTGGGGGAGGGAGCCGCCGAGGGCACGGCGGCGCTCCATCATGTATTCGATCTCGGGGGAGGTCGCGCCGGGGTGGAAGAACGGGGCCGTGCCGGTCGCCTCGTAGGCCGACTCGAGGTCCCGGTCGCTGATCGGCAGGTAGAGCCGGTCGCGGAACTTCTTCAGGTCGTCCTGGGTCAGCTTCTTCATCTGGTGGGTGGCGTTCTTGCCCTCGAGGGCGTCGATCGTCCAGCCCTTCACCGTGTGGGCGAGGATGACCGTCGGCTGACCCACGTGCTTGGTCGCGGAGTCGAAGGCGGCATAGACCTTGCGGTAGTCGTGGCCGCCGCGCGGCAGCTTCTCGATCTGCCGGTCGGTCATGTGCTCGACCATCGCCCGCAGGCGCGGGTCCGGTCCGAAGAAGTGTTCACGGTTGTAGGCGCCACTCTCGACCGAGAAGGTCTGGAAGGCCCCGTCGGGCGTGGAGTTCATCTGGTTGACCAGGACGCCGTCGACGTCCTTGGCCAGCAGGGCGTCCCACTCGCGGCCCCACACGACCTTGATGACGTTCCACCCGGCGCCGCGGAAGTTCGACTCCAGCTCCTGGATGATCTTGCCGTTGCCGTTGACCGGCCCGTCGAGCTGCTGCAGGTTGCAGTTGATCACCCAGGTGAGGTTGTCGAGCTCCTCGCGGGCGGCGATCCGGATCGCCCCGAGGGACTCCGGCTCGGCCATCTCGCCGTCTCCCAGGAACGCCCACACGTGCTGGTCGGCGGTGTCCTTGACGCCACGGTTGGCCAGGTAGCGGTTGAACCGGGCCTGATAGATCGAGTTGATGCCGGTCAGGCCCATCGAGACCGTCGGGAACTCCCAGAAGTCCGGCATCAGCCGCGGGTGGGGGTACGACGACAGGCCGGCGCCCTTGCCGTGCTGCACCTCCTGGCGGAACCGGAACAGCTGCTCCTCGCTCAGCCGCCCCTCCAGGAAGGCCCGGGCGTAGATGCCGGGGGAGGCATGGCCCTGGATGAAGATCTGGTCGCCGCCGCCCGGATGCTCCTTGCCGCGGAAGAAGTGGTTGAAGCCCACCTCGTAGAGGCTTGCGCTGGACTGGTAGGTCGCGATGTGACCGCCGACCTCGAGTCCCTTGCGGTTGGCGCTCGACACCATCACGGCGGCGTTCCACCGGATGAACGCACGGATCCGGCGCTCGAGGTCCTCGTCGCCGGGGAACCACGGCTCGCGCTCCGGCGGGATCGTGTTGATGTAGTCGGTGCTGCGCAGCGCAGGGACCCCGACCTGCTGGCGGCGGGCCTGCTCGAGCAGCCGCAGCATCACGTAGCGGGCGCGCTCGCGTCCCCGCTCGTCGACCAGCGCAGTGAAGGAGTCGATCCAGTCCTGCGTCTCGTCGGGATCGATGTCGGGGAGCTGGGTCGGCAGGCCCTCATGGATGACCGAGGGGACCGACCCGCCGCGCGTGGCCGGGGTGGGGCCCTGTGCGCCGTTGTCTGCTGGGGTGTCAGAGGTCACGCTCGTCATCCTCGCACTCAAATCCAGGCCGGAAAATCTACCGAGGAGTACGGCTCGGCGCCCCGTCCGGGTCGCCAAGGGTTGCGCCGTGCCCGTCCCCTCCGGTGGACTACACCCCATACCCGCGCTGGCGGCGACCCCGTCGTACCCGCGCACAGCATCCTGACCCTTGCCTGACCCTTGGAGGATTTCACCGTGACTTCGACCGCCCCTGGCGGCACCACCCCCACCGGACCCGCCGAGCGGATGGGTCTCCGGACCGGGTTGGTGGTCCAGGAACTCGGCTGGGACAACGACACCGACGACGAGCTCCGGGTGGCGATCGAGGATGCCATCGACGGCGACATGGTCGATGGCGACTACGGCAATGTCGTGGACGCGGTCGTGCTCTGGTGGCGCGACGCGGACGGTGACCTCGTCGACGGGCTCGTCGACTCGCTGACCGATCTCGTCGGCGGCGGGGTGATCTGGCTGCTGACCCCCAAGATCGGACGCCCCGGTGCCGTCGACGCGGCCGACATCGCCGAGGCAGCGCCGATCGCCGGCCTGGCACAGACCTCCGCGGCCGCGGTGAGCAAGGACTGGGCGGCGACCCGCCTGGTCGCACCCAAGAGCGTCTCCTGACCGCCTCACCCGGCCGGTCGGGGCCCCGGGGCCGGGGCCCGCTCGCCACCATCACGCAGAACGGCGGACAATAGCCTCATGGGAACCATTCCGGCGCGCCTCAAGGACGCGGGTGCCAGTCTGAAGATCCTCACCGAGTCGGGGATCGTCCAGCCGTATTCGCCGGTCGTGCTCGGCGGGATGGTGAAGGCGCTGAAGCAGTGGAGCACCACGGCCAGGGGCGGCTTCAAGACCATCGCGCTCCGCGCTCCGCACCGCACCGCCATCATCGACGAGCGCGGTGCGGTGACCTTCGCCGAGCTGCAGGCGCGCACCAACGCGCTCGCCAACGGCCTGCGGGCCCGCGGCGTCAAGGCCGGTGACGGCGTCGCCGTCATGTGCCGCAACCACCGGGGCTTCATCGAGGCGTCCATCGCGATCAGCAAGCTCGGTGCCGACGTGCTCTACATGAACACGGCCTTCGCCGGACCTCAGCTCGCCGACGTCATCGCCCGTGAGCAGCCCCGCGTCGTGATCCACGACGAGGAGTTCACCGGCCTGCTCGCCGACGCCGACATCGCCGAGCGCGTGCTCGGCTGGACCGACGAGGAGACCCCCGACAGTCTCGAGGGCATCATCGCCTCCGCGACCGCAGGCGGGCAGACGGCCGACCTCGCGCCTCCCTCCCGCAAGGGCCGCACGATCATCCTGACCTCCGGCACGACCGGTACGCCGAAGGGCGCCCCGCGTCCCCAGGGCGGCCTGCCGGCGGCGATCTCGCTGCTCTCGCGCATGCCTCTCAAGAGCGGCTGGACCTGCCACGTCGCCGCGCCCCTCTTCCACACGTGGGGCTTCGCGCACTACCAGCTCTCGATGATGCTCGGCACCACCCTCGTGCTCACCCGGAAGTTCGACCCCGAGGACGCCCTGCGCCTCCTGCACGAGCAGAAGTGCGACTCCTTCGCGGTCATCCCCGTGATGCTCCAGCGCATCCTCGCCCTGCCCGAGGAGACCCGCGCCCGCTATCCGTTGCCGCACCTCAAGGCGGTGGCCTCCTCCGGCTCCGCGCTTCCCGGCGACCTGCCGACCCAGTGGATGGACGCCTACGGCGACAACCTCTACTCGATCTACGGCTCCACCGAGGTCGCCTGGGCCTCCATCGCGGACCCGGCCGACCTGCGGGCCGCGCCCGGCTGCGCCGGCCGCCTGCCCCACCAGACCGTCGTGCGGATCCTCGATGCCGACGGCCGGGACGTCCCTGCGGGCGAGTCGGGACGGATCTTCGTCGGCAACAGCCTCCAGATCGAGGGCTACACCGGTGGGGGTGGCAAGGAGATGGTCGACGGACTGATGTCCTCCGGCGACCTCGGCCGCTTCGACGCCGCCGGTCGCCTCTATGTCGAGGGACGCGACGACGAGATGATCGTCTCCGGCGGCGAGAACGTCTTCCCCAAGGAGGTCGAGGACTGCATCGCCGCGCTCGACAGCGTCCTCGAGGTCGCTGCCATCGGCGTCGACGACCCCGACTTCGGTCAGCGCCTGCGGGCCTTCGTCGTCTGCGTGCCCGGGACCGAGCTGTCGGCGGACGACGTCAAGGACGCCGTGAAGCGCAACCTCGCCCGCTACAAGGTGCCCCGCGAGATCGTCTTCCTCGGCGAGCTGCCCCGCAACGCGACCGGCAAGGTGCTGAAGCGCGAGCTCGCCACCCACGACTCTGCAGCCGACTCCGCAGCCGACTCTGCAGCCGACTCCGACTCCGAGTCGACCGAGTGAGACCCGACGCGAGCGATCCCCGGCCCGCCCGCGGCGCCACCGGCATCCCGATCGGCAGCACCGCCCCCGACTTCACCCTCCGTGACCAGTTCGGCCAGGACATCTCGCTGGCGTCGTACCGCGGGAAGAAGGCGGTCGCGCTGGTCTTCTATCCCTATGCCTTCAGCGGCGTCTGCACCGGCGAGATGGGCGCCATCCGCGCCCGGCTCGACGAGCTGTTGACCTTCGACACCGAGGTCCTCGCGCTCTCGTGCGACCCCGTCTATGCGTTGCGTGCCTTCAGTGACGCCGACGGCCTCAACTTCGAGCTGCTCAGCGACTTCTGGCCGCACGGCGAGGTCGCTCGGGCCTACGGCGTCCTCGACGAGCGCTCCGGCTGCCCCGAGCGCTCGTCCTACGTCATCGACAAGGAGGGGCGCATCAGCTGGGCGGTCCACCACCCCAAGGCCGACGCCCGCGACGTCGACGAGCTGGTCGTCGCCCTCCACGCCGCCGCTGACTGAACCGGGCACGCAGGGCACGGGACGAAAAAAGGCTGAACCGCTGGCGTCTCGGGTCACCAGCGGTTCAACGAGTAGAACCATAGCCGCCGAGCGACAGCGGTCCAAGCCATCTCGGGAAATAGTTGAAAAATGATCCATTCTGACCAGACCGCTTGGGAAGAACGGGCCATCCGCCGCGCGGGCGTCGCCGCGGGGTGGGCGCGCGGGGCCGAGGTGGGTGGGCGCAGAGGGGATCGAACCCCCGACCACCTCGTTGTAAGCGAGGGGCTCTACCGCTGAGCTATACGCCCTCAGAAGCCGGGTCAGCCTAGCGAAGCCCGGCGCGGGACGCCGAACCAGCACCGTCGTCCTCTTCCACACTGGGGCTGCCCTCGAGGAGCACCTGCGCGACCAGCGCCGGGTCGTCGGCCATCGGGACGTGCCCGCAGCCCGGGAGCCGGACGTGGCGGGCGTGCGGCATCCGACGCTCGGCGATCCGGGCCTGGTAGGGCAGCAGGATCAGGTCGCGCGCGGCCCAGGCGATGGTCACGGGGACCGAGGCGGCGATCGGGCGGTCGAAGACCTCGGCCGCGGGGAAGATCTGCCGCATGGCCGGGATCGCGCGACGCATCCCGTGGACGTCGGCGAGGAACTCCTCGGGCGGGATCCGCTCGGGGTGTGCCGAGACCATCGCGCCCATCACGCGTCGGGCGGCGCTGTGGCGGGCCAGGACCGGCGTCACCGGCTCCAGCAGGCGCGCGCTGGCCGTCAGCCACGTGAACAGCCCGCGGATGTAGGCGAAGTCGAGCCCGTTGTGCCAGAACGCGGCGGGGGACAGCGTGGTGGCGCTGGCGACCAGGCCGTCGGCCGCCGCCTCCAGCGCGATCCGCCCCCCGAGGGAGTTCCCGGCGATGTGCGGTCGGTCCAGGCCCAGGACGTCCATCGCCTCGACGAGCTCGGCGCGCAAGGTGGCCTGGACGTCGCCGTCGCGCACCACGAGGTCGTGCGACTCGCCGTGGCCGGGCAGGTCGAAGAGGACCACCGTGCGATGGTCGGTGAGGTGCTCCAGCACCGGGTACCACCCCTGGCGCCGGTGGGTCAGCCCGTGCACCAGCACGAGCGGCTCGCCGCTCCCGTGGACCTCGTGACTCAGCACGGGTGGGCTCCGCTCACTGCGCGTCCCGCGGGAGGCCGAGCATCCGCTCGCCGATCACGTTGAGCTGCACCTCGGTCGTGCCGCCGTAGATGGTGGTGGCGCGGCCGGCGATCAGCTGCTCGATGGCGTGGTCACTGCGCTCGCCGGGCACGGCCACGGATCCGGCGATGCCGAGCTCGGCGACGACGTACTCCGCGATCTTCTGGCTGATGCCCATCGCGAGCAGCTTGCCCGCGCTGGACGTGGTCGAGGTGTCGGCGCCCATCAACTGCTTGAGGACGACGCGAGCGCCGAGGACGTCGATCGCCTGGCTCTCCGCGATCAGCTCGCCGAGGTGGTGGCGCGCGACCGTCGACAGCTCGCGACCCCGGGCGAAGCGGAGCAGGTCGCCGTCGTTGGCGTAGGCCTCCATCTTCGCGCTGAGCGCGACCCGCTCGCTGGCCAGCGCGGTGCGGGTGACCTGCCAGCCGTGGTCGATCTCGCCGACGACGTATCTGTCGGGGATGAAGACGTCGTCGAAGAAGACCTCGTTGAACAGGGCCGAGCCGGTCATCTCCCGCAGCGGGCGGACGTCGATGCCCTCGCTGCTCATGTCGAGCAGGAAGTAGGTGATGCCCTCGTGCTTGGGCGCGGTGGGGTTGGTGCGGGCGATCAGGATGCCCCAGTCGGAGAACTGGGCCATGGTGGTCCAAATCTTCTGGCCGTTGATCCGCCAGCCTCCCTCGACCTTCGTCGCCCTGGTCTGCAGCGAGGCGAGGTCCGAGCCGGCGCCCGGCTCGGAGAACAGCTGGCACCACATGATGTCGCCGCGCAGCGTCGGCAGGGCGAGCTCGTCGGCCAGCTCGGCCGAACCGTGGCCCACGATCGAGGCCAGCGCCCAGACGCCCATCAGCAGGCTCGGCACCTGGATCCCCGCGGCCTTGAGCTCCTGGGCGATCACGATCTGCTCCAGCGGTCCGGCGGCGCGGCCGTAGGGCTTCGGGAAGTACGGCAGCACCCAGCCGCCGTCGCCGAGGGCGATCAGTCGCTCGTCCTCGTCCTCGATGACCTTGATGGCGTCGAGCTCGGCGCGGACCTCCGCCCGGATGGCGTCGGCCTCCGGCGGCAGCTCCAGCTCCATGGCCCGCCCCGCCCCGGAGAGAGCCGCGTCGGCGACCCGCAGGACACGCTCCTCACGCGATCCGACCAAGCCGCGGATCGCGAGCGCGCGTCGGTAGTAGAGGTGGGCGTCGTGCTCCCAGGTGAAGCCGATGCCGCCATGGGTCTGGATGCAGTCCTGGGTGACCTGGACCGCGAGGTCGGGGACCAGCGCGCCGGCGACGCTGCCCGCGAAGTCGGCGTTGTCGTCGCCCTTGTCGATTGCGGCAGCGGCGTCCCAGACGGCCGCGCGCGCCAGCTCGAGGTCGACACCCATCCGGGCGCACTTGTGCTTGATGGCCTGGAACTGCCCGATCGGGCGGCCGAACTGCACCCGGATCCTGGCGTACTCCGACGCGGCCGCCACCGCCCAGGCGATCACGCCGGTCGCCTCGGCGCCGAGCACGACGGCGGCGATCGAACGGGCCCTGTCGGCGTCCAGCGAGGACAGTAGGTGGTCGCCGTCGATGACGAGGCCGTCGGCGGTGACCCGCGCCGAGCGCCGGACGACGTCGATGCTGTCCTGGGCCTCGACCCTGACCGCGTCGGACGTCGTCACGATCCAGCGGATGGTGCCCCCACGCTCGACGGGCAGCACCAGGACGTCGGCCTGCTCGGCGCTCGTGACGCCCTCCCAGGTGCCGCTCACCGTCAGCGCGCCGCCGGACTCCTCGGCCGCCGGCACACCGGAGGCCTCCAGCGCGACGGCCGCGGTCGTCGTACCGTCGACGAGGCGGGGGAGAAGGTCGACCGCCGGCTTGCCGCCGTCGGCCTGGACCAGCGCGGAGGCGAGGACCGTGGGCACGAACGGGCCCGGAGCGGCGTGACGCCCCAGCGCCTCGAGCGCGACGGCCAGGGTGAGCAGGCCACCGCCGGCACCCCCGTGCTCCTCGTCGACGTGCAGCCCGAGCAGGTCGTAGTCGACCAGCGACGACCAGAACGCCGGCAGCCGATCGCCGACCACTGCGTCGACGTCCTTGCGGACGACGTCGGGCGTGATCATGCGCTGGGCGAGATCGGCGACCGCATTGGCGAGGTCGACGTGCTCCTCGGTGAGGCCGAGGCCGAGCTCGTAGGACTGGCGTGCCATCTCAGGCTCCCTTCCCGGCCAGGAGGCCCTTGGCGACGTGGGTCACCTGGATCTCGTTGCTGCCGGCGTAGATCATCAGCGACTTGGCGTCTCGTGCGAGCTGCTCGACGCGGTACTCGGCCATGTAGCCGTTGCCGCCGAAGAGCTGGACCGCCTCCATGGCGACGTCGGTGGCCGCCTCGGTCGAGTAGAGCTTCATCGCCGAGGCCTCGGCGAGCGTGGGCAGCCTGCCGGCCCTGATCGCGTCGAGCGCGACGAAGACCATGTTCTGCACGTTGAGGCGCGCGACCTCCATCTTCGCCAGCTTGAGCTGGATCAGCTGGAAGTCACCGATCGGCTGCCCCCACAGCTCGCGCTTGCGCGCGTAGTCGATCGAGCGACGCCGGCACTCCTCGATGATGCCGAGTGAGCCGATGGCACACGCGACGCGCTCCATCACGAAGCCGGAGCGGGCGCTCTCCCGGCCGTCGTTGGCCCGGTCGCTGCGGTCGAGCGCCTTCTCCCCGCCGAGGAGGCGGTCCATGCCGAGGCGTACGTCGTCGAAGAACAGCTCGCCGGTCCGCGAGGACATCAGGCCCATCTTCTTGAACGGCTTGCCCTGGGTGAAGCCCGGGTCGCCCTTCTCGAGGATGAAGGCGAGCACCTGCCGATCACGGATCGGCGTGCCGTCACCCTCGTCGAGCTTGGCGTAGACCACGGCCACGTCGGCGTCCGGACCGTTGGTCGCGAAGGTCTTGGAGCCGGTCAGGACGAATCCGTCACCGTCGCGGCGCACGGTCGTCTTCATGCCGCCGAAGGCGTCGGAGCCGGAGTCGGGCTCGGTGATCGACCACGCCGCGATGTGCTCGAGCGTGACGATCCGCTCGACGTACTTCTCCTTCTGCTCCAGCGTGCCCAACTGCTGGATGGTCGCCGCGCCCAGGCCGATCGACACCCCGAGCGACACCATCGTGCCGAGCGAGACACCGGCCAGCTCGGAGCCGACGACCGCGCCCATGCTCAGCATGTCGAGCATGGGGTCGGGCTCGTCGGAGCGCTCCTTCCTCGCCGGACGTGGCTCACCGGCCGCGCGCGCCTCGGCCTTGCGACGCTCGGAGGCGAGCAGCTTGCGGACCGCGTCGCGCGCCATGTCGGTGGCGCCGAAGTCGGCGAAGAACCGACGGGCCAGGTCGTAGGGCGCGACCTCGCCCGACTCGATCTCGTCCCGGACCGGCTCGAAGTGCTTCTCGATCCAGTCGCGGACGCCCTCGCGGATCGCCTCGTCCATGTCGGACCATGCGTGCATCGGACTCTCCCGGTCGGTGGGGCTCAGCCGAGCCGGTTGGCGAGGTCGGCGATCTCCCACGGACCCTCGGACTCGATGGCGGAGACGTCGTGCCAGCCGGCGAGCTCCTGGATGACACCGCCCTGGACCGCGAAGACCTTGCCAGTGAGCTTGCAGTCGCCAGCAGCGAGCCGGGCGATCAGCGGGGAGATGTTGGCCGGGCTGAAGGCGTCGAACTCTCCCTCGGGCACCTCGGCGGCGAAGATCGCGCCCATGCCGGGCGTGGCGAGGGTGAGCCGGGTGCGGGCGATCGGGGCGATCGCGTTGACCCGCACGCCGTAGCGCTCGAGCTCGTCGGCGGCGACCAGCGTCAGGGCGGCGATGCCGGCCTTCGCGGCGCCGTAGTTGGCCTGGCCGGCGTTGGGCATGAACGTGCCGGAGGCGGACGCGGTGTTGATCACGGAGGCGTTGACCTCCTCGCCGGCCTTCGTCTGCGCCTTCCAGTACGCCGAGGCGTGGTGCAGCGGAGCCGCGTGACCCTTGAGGTGGACGGTGATGACCGCGTCCCACTGGTCCTCGGTCATGTTCGGGAGGAAGACGTCGCGCAGGATGCCGGCGTTGTTCACGAGGATGTCGAGGCCCCCGAGCTGCTCGACGGCCTGCTGCACCATCCGCTCGGCACCCTCCCAGGAGGCCACGTCGTCGGTGTTCCAGACGGCCGTGCCGCCGGCAGCGACGATCTCCTCCACGACCTCCTGCGCCGGCCCGGCGTCGGAGCCGGAGCCGTCGTTGGCGCCGCCGAGGTCGTTGACGAGCACCTTCGCGCCCTCACGGGCGAGCAGCAGCGCGTGCTCGCGGCCGATGCCGCGGCCCGCTCCGGTGACGATGGCGACGCGTCCGTCGAGAGTTCCCATGATGCGTGTTTCCTTTCGGTGGTTGAGGTGCGAGCGCAGCGAGCCTCGAAACCCTCAGCTGCTGAAGACGGCGAGCCCGTCGCGGATGACGAGGTCGTCGCCGACCGAGGTCTCGAATCCGACAGCACGGCCCTCGGTGGTGGCATCGGCCAGGTCCCAGAAGCGGGTGGTGATGTCCTGGCCGGGCAGCACCGGCTTGGCGAAGCGGACGGCGAGCCGCTTCAGGCGCGTGACGTCGCCTTCGGCGTACTGCTCGAGGGCGGCCCACGAGGTGAACGCCATCGTGCACAGACCGTGGTTGATGATCCCGGGCAGTCCGGACATCCGCGCGATCTCCTCGTCGAGGTGGATCGGCATCGGGTCCCCGGAGGCGGGGGAGTAGCGGAAGGTCTGGTCCTCGTCGACGTGCTGGGTCACCTCGGCGACCGGGGCCGCCGCCGTGACGGCTGCGTCGAGGGCGTGCCCGGGGGCGAGATCGCCGACGCTCCTGCCGGCGTCGACCCCACGGAAGAACGCGGTGATCCACTGCTCGTTGACCAGCTCGCCGTGCTGGTCCCTGGTCTCGGCGTGGACCACCACGGTCGAGCCGGTGCTGAGCGCGGCGTAGCCGGTGGCGCGGGCGCGGCAGGTGAGCATGTCGCCCGGACGGATCGCCCGGTGGAAGTGGAAGTCCTGCTCGCCGTGGACGAGCTTCATCAGCAGGTCGACCGGCGCCACCTCGAGGGCCGCGGGGGCCATCGAGAAGAAGGTGGGAACGACCGCGAACACCGGCGGGGCGATCTCACCCTTGCGGTGCGCCTCGATCGGGTCGTTGGTCGCCTCGGCGTACGCCGCGATGCCCTCGGCGGTGACCTCGAAGACCTGATCCTCCGTCCACTGCCCGAGGCCCGCGTCCTCGAAGGTCACCGCCGTGCCCATCAGGCGGAGACCAGCTCGGACAGCTTGGCCAGCGAGGCCTTGAGGTCGGACTGGGTGTTCTTGGCGACGGCCTTGCCGATCGGGCCGACGATCATGGTGCCGTTGAACTCGGCGTCGATGGTCGCCACCGACGCGGTGTCGCTGCCGGTCACGCCCATCGAGAACTTCACCTTGACCCCGGCCATGCCGGTGCCCTCGATGGTCATCGAGGTGGGGGCGTTGGACTCGGTGACGGTCCACTCGATCTTGTTGGCCATCCCCATCACGGACACGACCTCCGTGATCTGGGTGCCGACCTTGATCTCCTCCGGCGTGGGGAGCTCGGACTTCCAGCTCTGGTGGATGGTCAGCCACTTCTCGTAGCCGGCCAGGTCCGCCAGCGCGGCGTAGGCGGCATCGGTGCCGACGGGGAGGGGCTGGGAGACGGAGACGCTTGCCATGGTGTGTGTTCTCTCTGTGATTGCGGTGGGTGGAGGTGAGTCAGGGCTTCTTGTACGCCGTCACGACGACGGCCCCGCCGAGACCGATGTTGTGCTGCAGGGCCACGCCGTTGCTGCCGGCGGCGGACTCGACCTGGCGGGCGTCGGCGGTGCCGCGCAGCTGCCAGGTGAGCTCACTGCACTGCGCGAGACCGGTGGCGCCGAGGGGGTGACCCTTGGAGATCAGGCCGCCGGAGGGGTTGACGACCCAGCGGCCGCCGTAGGTCGTGTCGTCGTTGTCGATGAGCTTGCCGGCCTCGCCCTCGCCGCACAGGCCGAGCGCCTCGTAGGTCAGCAGCTCGTTGGCGGAGAAGCAGTCGTGCAGCTCGATGACGTCGATGTCGTCGGGACCGATGCCGGCCTGCTCGTAGACGTCGCGAGCCGCCTTGCGCGTCATCTCCTTGCCGACCAGCGACTGCGCCGACTTGTCGTCGAAGGTGCTCTGCATGTCGGTGACCATCGACTGTCCGACGATCTCGACCGCCTGGTCGCCGAGGCCGTGCTGGTCGACGAACGCCTCGCTGGCGAGGATGACCGCGCCGGAGCCGTCTGAGGTGGGGGAGCACTGGAGCTTGGTCAGCGGTCCGTAGACCTGCCGCGACGCCAGCACCTCCTCCAGCGTGTAGACGTCCTGGAACTGCGCATAAGGGTTGTTGACCGAGTGCCGGTGGTTCTTCACGCCGACCTTGGCGAACTGCTCATTGGTCGTGCCGTAGCGCTCCTGGTGCTCCTTGCCCGCCGCGCCGAACATGTAGGGCGCCGGCGGCATCGCGAACTCCTGGAGCTCGGCCAGGGCCAGCAGGTGCTTCATCATCGGCTGCTCGCGGTCGTCGTACGTCGAGCCGAGCGAGCCGGGCTGCATCTTCTCGAAGCCGAGCGCGAGCGTGCACTCGGCGAGGCCGCCACGGATCGCCTGGGTGGCGAGGTAGAGGGCGGTGGAGCCGGTCGAGCAGTTGTTGTTGACGTTGACGACCGGCAGGCCGGTCATGCCCAGCTCGTAGACGGCACGCTGGCCGGCGGTCGACTCGCCGTAGACGTAGCCGACGTAGGCCTGCTGGATCTCGCGGTAGTCCAGGCCCGCGTCCTCCAGCGCCTTCGTGCCCGCCTCGCGAGCCATGTCGGGGTAGTCCCAATCGCGGGCGCCCGGCTTCTCGAACTTCGTCATGCCGACGCCGACGACGTACACCTTGTTGCTGCTCATTGAGCCAGCCCTTTCCTTGGACAGCGTGTCCGGAAAAAGTAGGCTGGACAGGCTGTCCAGTCAAGACCTTCTCCTCTAGAGTCGTCGTCCATGGGACAGGCAGCCATCGACGAATCGAAGGTCGACGGTCGCGACGCCCGCTGGGACGACCACCGGCAGGGACGGCACGAACGGATCCTGACGACGGCGATCGCGATGATCGATGCCGGCAACGGTGATGCCGGCGTGGCCGCGATCGCGGCAGAGGCCCAGGTGCCCCGCTCGGTCGTCTATCGCCTCTTCAAGGACCGGGAGGACCTCGACGAGCAGATCCGCCAGCGGATCGTCGCGGGGATGGTCGCCGAGCTGGCGCCGACACTGGAGCTGCGCGGCACGGTCCGCACGGGCGTGCGGCGGGTGGTCGCGACGTACGTCGCCTGGGTCCAGGCCCACGCCGAGCTGCACCGCTTCCTCGGCGCCGGCTCGTCCAGCCATCCCGAGCGCGGATCTGCCGCGATGATCGGCGGCAAGGCCGGGTTCGCGCGGCGGGCGATGGAGCTCATCGACGCCTACCTCGCTCCGCAGATGGCTCCCCGGAAGGTGCCGCGCGGCCTGGTCGCCGACCTCGCCAACGGTCTGGTTGGCATGATCGACAGCGCCGTCAACGGCTGGCTGGTCGCGGACCCGGCCGTCCGCAGCAGCCCGACGGCGCTCAGCCGATTCCTGGCCGAGGCAGCGTGCGGGCAGATCCTGGGCGCCGCCTCCGTCGCGGGCATCGAGATCGACCTGGATCGTCGGCTGTCGGCCTGACCGCCTCGACTCAACCGAGCCCGGTGACCCTGAGGCCGGCGATGCCGTGGCGGCGGCAGGCGAGGACGAAGACGACCAGCCAACCGACGACCGTCCACCCAAGCACCAGGTTGGCCAGTCCGAGGACATCGGCCCCGGCCTTGCCTCGTGTGGTGGCCACCGCCCACGGCAGCAGGTAGCCGCACGTGCCCGCAGCGGCCAGCCAGGTCAGCAGGATGCGGCGCCGACGACGCTGTCGGCGGTCGCTCACCAGCTCCAGGTACATGGCCGCACCCTATGCCCGGCCTCTTTCCCGGTCGCTCAGGTCGGACCGGGGCGCACGGCATGAGAGGGCTCTCATCGCCGCCTCATGGCAGCCTCACCGCGGTCCACGAACGTTCTCCGTGTCGGCGCACCAGCCGGCGATCGCAACGGAAGAAGGAGAACGACATGTCGAAGAAGCCGATCGTGGCGGCCGGCACCGGGGTGGTGGGCCTGCTCGGCGCCGGACTGGCCGTCAGCCTGCTCGCGTGGCCGACCAGCAGCACCGCCGCCAGCGACCTGGTCGTCAAGCGCGACGAGGACACCCCTGACATCGTGCTCGTCAGCGACGACGACGATGACGACGTCACCGACCGTGACGTCCGCGCGCGCGACACCGCGAGCCGCAACACCGACACCCGCAGCCGGGCGTCGCGGAACACCCGCGGTGACCGGTCCCGCACCGGCGCCCGGAGCGGTCGCGACAACAGCCGCTCGGGCCGCGCCGTCCGCGACTGGACCGACGACGGTCCGGGGCGTCACAACCGGGACTGGTCCGTCAACCGGACCAACGACCGCAGCCGGAACAACACCCGCCGCTGATGACCGCCGTGGATCCTCGCTCCGACGGCGCTGACGTGGTCCTGTCCACGTGGGGCTTCGCCGAGGGCGACGCGATCACCCCCGAGCTGACCGCGATGCGGCAGCTCGGGGGTGGGTCGGCGTACGAGGCGTGGCTGGCATTCGACGAGATCACCTACGGACCTGTCGTGGTCAAGGTGGTCCGCCCCGACGACGTCGACGACGAGCACACCGTGCGGAGCATGGAGCGCGAGGCGCGGGCGCTCGACGTCGCCCACCACCCGGTCACCATCCGTGGGCTGCGGCACGACGCCGCCGGACCGCGGCCGCACCTGGTGCTCGAGCACGTCGAGGGCCCCAGCCTGTCGCGACTCATTCGGCGCCACCGGCGCCTGGCGCCCGAGCAGTATCTGCCGCTCGCGATCGACGTCGCCTCGGCGCTCCACTTCTTCAGGCGGGTCGACGTCTGCCACCTCGACATCAAGCCGAGCAACGTCATCATGGGCTCGCCGGCCCGCCTGATCGACCTCTCGGTCGCGCGCCCCGAGGCCAAGGCCGCCGCGCTCACCGGGACGATCGGCACTGACGCCTACATGGCGCCCGAGCAGGCCTGTCCGGGTCCCTACGGCGTCCCGGGGTACGCCGCCGACGTCTGGGGCCTCGGCACGACTCTCTTCCACGCGATCGCCGGCCACCGGCCCTTCCGTGACGGCGACCCCTCTGCCGCCGAGCCGGCGCAGCGTTTCCCGCAGCTGCTGGAAGCGCCCGCGGAGCTGCCGGGCGACGTCCCACCCACGGTGCAGAAGCTCGTCCACGCGATGCTCGAGCCCGACCCGGCCGATCGGCCGCTGCCGCACGAGGTCGCCGACGCGCTGGAGCCGGAGGTCGCGGCACTGCCCGCGCCGAAGCTGACCTGGAAGTCCTGAGGGTCTCGTGACGCCCCGCTCGTTCCTCGCGGGGCTCCTCGACCACCAGGGCCCGCCGTTCCTCGCCGGAGCTCCTCGGCCACCGGGTCGGTCAGCGCTCGAGGCGGTAGCCCATCCCGCGGACGGTGGCGATCCGCTCCGCCCCGAGCTTGCGGCGCAGGTAGCCGACGTAGACGTCGACGACATTGGATCCCGGGTCGAAGTCCAGGCCCCAGACGTGGTCGAGCAGCTGCTCGCGCGAGAGCACCTGGCCGGCGTTGCGCAGGAAGATCTCGGTCAGCGCGAACTCGCGGGCCGACAGCTCGACCTCGCGGCCGGCCACCGTCGCGCGTCGCGTCCGCAGATCGAGGACGACGCCGCCGGCGTCGAGGCGGTCCAGCCGGTCCTGGCTCGCGTCGGCGCCGCTCGTCAGTTGGCGCAGGCGCAGCTTGACGCGGGCGTTGAGCTCGGCGAAGCGGAAGGGCTTGGCCATGTAGTCGTCGGCGCCGCCCTCGAGCGCAGCCACCGTGTCGGTGACCGAGTCACGTGCCGTCAGTACGATGACCGGCATCCGTGAGCCCTGCGCCCGCATCTGGTCGAGCACCTCGAAACCGTCCAGGCCGGGCAGGCCGATGTCGAGGACCAGCAGGTCGAACTCGCCCGACAGCGCGTGGTCGAGTCCAGACGGACCGTCCGACGCGACCGTGGTCTGGTGACCCTCGGCGCGCAGGCCCTTGGCGACGAAGGCGGCGATGCGGTCCTCGTCCTCGACGATCAGGATGCGGGCCATCGGTGGTCCTGTCGAGTCGGTGTCGGTGTCGGTGTCGGCGTGGGCTGGGGCTGCACGACGGGGATCTCGATCACGAAGCGGGCGCCCCCCTCGACCGGCCCGTCGACGTACGCCCGGCCGCCGTGGGCCTGGCTGATCGCGTCGACGATCGACAGCCCGAGGCCGAAGCCCTCGTCGTGCGCGCTGAGGTCGGCGCGCTCGAAGCGGCGGAAGATGCGGTCCCGGTCGGCCGGTGCCACTCCCGGCCCACTGTCGTGGACCCAGCAGCGCAGCGTGGTGCCGAGCACGCGGGCACCGACGGCGATCCGCTGGCCGTCGCGGGTGTGCTTCACCGCGTTGTCGGCGAGAGCGAGCAGCGCCTGCGTCAGCCGCTGCGCGTCGAGGACCAGCTCGTCGGGCAGGGTGTCGGCCGAGAGGTCGAGCACCCAGTCGCGGGCGCCGAGCGCCCGGGCCTTGGTCACGACCGACGCCAGTAGTGCGGACGGGTCCGCCTCGGTCGGGGCGAGGAAGTCGGGGCGGTCGCTCTTGGCGAGGAGGATCAGGTCGCCGACCAGGCGGGCCATCCGGTCGACCTCGTCGATCAGCAGCGTCCGGGTCTCGGCGACCTCGTCCGGCGCGGCGGTGTCGAGCAGCTCGAGGTGGCCGCGCAGGACGGTCAAGGGGGTCCGGAGCTCGTGGCCGGCGTCGTCGAGGAACTGGCGCTGGCCGGCGAAGGCGGCGTCGAGGCGGTCCAGCATCCCGTTGACGGTGCGGGTCAGCGCGGTGATGTCGTCGTTGCCGCGCTCGGGGAGCCGGCGGGACAGGTCGGTCGCGCTGATGTTCTCCGTCGTCAACCGCAGGGTGCGCAGCGGTCGCAGCAGGCGCCCGGACACCCAGGCCGAGACCGCCGTGACGAGCACGGCAGCCAGGACCGCGACCACGGTGTAGGTCCGCATCGTGCTGTGCAGCTCGCCGCGGTCCTCGTCCAGATAGCTGATGACGAGCAACGCGCCGGAGGTCGGTCCCTGCCTGACGGGTTGGCTCGTGATCCGGACCTCGCCACCCGCGGTGTGCAGGTACGTCGAGCCGCCGTCGCGGGCCAACGGCGCGGCCGCGGCCAGGAAGTCCGCGTCGTCCACGAGGGGATCCTCGGGGAACTGGGCGATCGGCTTGCCGTCGACCCAGCCGACGAGGAGCTCGTCGTCGTCGGGGACGTTGCGGAGCAGGAACCCTTCGAGGAGCGCGGGGATGGAGGTGAAGTCGCCCGACTCCTCGAGCCGGACGAACTCGTCGAGCTCCTGCTCCACCTCGCGCTGGACGGAGTCCAGGATCTTCTGTGACTCGACCAGGTGGACGATGGCGCCGGCGCCTGCGAGCGCGGCGGTCACGAGCAGCGCGACCGCGGCGGCGATGCGGGTCCGAACGGAGAAGCCCGAGCGGGGCGGGTGCCGCTGGGCCGACTCAGTCGTCATCGTCATCGTCGTCGTCGTCATCGTCGTCGTCATCGTCGTCGTCGTCGTCCACACGGGGCCGTGGTGGCACGACCGAGACGCTCCCGGAGGGCCGGGCGGGCGTCGTCCGCGGCGTCGCGGGCCCGGTCGGGGAGGCGGGTGGTGTCGTCGCGTCGGACGGTGACGTCGAGGCGGGCGAGAGCTCGATCGGGCGGCGCGAGGGCGGCTCGTCGGCGCCCGCGGTCACCAGGGCGATGGCGAGGACCGCGGCCAGGAGGACGAGCGCGGCCACCGGCGCGACCACCTTCCACAACGGTGTCACCAGCCCTCCTCTCGTCGTACGCGTCCGGTCATCGACCGCGATCATCCTGCCCCACGGTGGGCAGCGGATGAGAGGTCGATGAGAGAGCTCTCATCGACCGTCCGCCGCACCGATCGCCCCGTTCGCCGCCGGTGATCGCGTCGGGCAACCCTGCGGCAACGTCACGCGCCTACAGTGGCAGCCGTCACACCCCGAAGCGTCAGTGGAGGCTGCCCATGTTCGTGCCGTTCAGCGTCAACGACTTCCTCGACCGTGCCGTCGCGGTCTATGGCGACCGGGTCGGTGTGGTGGACGAGCCCGACCAGCCGGCGAGCGACCTGGGCGAGCTGAGCTATGCGCGGATGGGCGAGCTGGCCCGGCGCCAGGCGGCCCGGCTGGACGAGCTGGGGATCGGGGTCGGTGAGCGGGTGGCGGTCGTCAGCCACAACAGTGCCCGGCTGCTGACCTCGTTCTACGGGGTGAGCGGCTGGGGGCGGGTGCTCGTGCCGGTCAATTTCCGACTCAGCCCCGACGAGGTGCAATACATCGTCGACCACTCCGGCGCGCGCGTGCTCTACGTCGACCCGGAGCTCGAGGAGTCGCTCGCCGGGGTGACCTGCGAGCTGAAGTTCGTGCTCGGCGACGACGACGCGCTCTACGCCGCGCCGGGGACCGAGCCGCAGCCGTGGGAGCACGACGAGTCCGCGACCGCGACGATCAACTACACGTCGGGCACCACGGCCCGGCCCAAGGGCGTCCAGATCACGCACCGCAACATCTGGACCAACGCCGTCACGTTCGGCCTGCACGCCCAGATCGGCGACCGTGACGTCTACCTCCACACCCTGCCGCAGTTCCACGCCAACGGCTGGGGGATGCCCTTCGCGATGACCGGGGTCGGCGCCCGGCACGTGATCCTGCGCAAGGTCGACGGCGCCGAGATCCTGCGCCGCGTGCGCGACCACGGCGTGACCGTCATGTGTGCGGCGCCGGCGGTCGCGGCCGCGGTGCTCGAGGCCGCACAGACCTGGGAGGGCGAGATCCCCGGACGGGACCGGGTGCGGATCATCATGGCCGGCGCCCCGCCGCCGACGAAGACCGTCATCCGGGTGCAGGAGGAGCTCGGCTGGGAGTTCATCCAGATCTACGGCCTCACCGAGACCTCGCCCCTGCTGACCTTCAACCGCAGCCGCGCCGAGTGGGACGACCTGCCGGCCGAGGAGCGCGCCGCGAAGCTGACCCGCGCCGGCGCTCCCGCCCTCGGCGTCAGCCTGCGCATCGACGAGTCCGATGCTCAGGGCGAGGGCGCTGGTGAGGTGCTGGCCCGCTCCAACGTCGTCCTCGAGGGCTACTGGGAGCAGCCGGAGGAGTCGGCCGCGGCGCTCGCCGGCGACTGGTTCCACACCGGTGACGGCGGCTTCCTCGGCGATGACGGCTATCTGACGATCGCGGACCGCAAGAAGGACGTCATCATCACCGGCGGCGAGAACGTCACCTCGATCGAGGTCGAGGACACCCTGTTCTCCCACCCCGCGGTCGCGGAGGTCGCCGTGATCGGCGTCCCCAGTGAGAAGTGGGGCGAGACCATCAAGGCACTCGTGGTGCTGGCCGGGGACGCTCAGGCGGGCCCGGAGATGGAGGCGGAGCTGATCCGCTGGTGCAAGGACCGCCTCGCCGGCTACAAGTCGCCGACGTCCGTCGAGTTCCGCGACGAGCTGGCCCGCACGGCGACCGGCAAGCTGCAGAAGTTCAAGCTGCGCGCGCCCTACTGGGAGGGGAGATCGCGCCAGGTGAACTGAGCCGGGGGCTCCGGGGGATGCTCGGCGAGGTCGCGTAGCCGCGCGACCCGGACGTCGCTGTCGCCGACGATCGCAGAGACCCAGTGCGCGGCGTTCTCCAGGTCGAGACTGGGCGGGCCGTAGGACACCATCTCGCCGATGTCGACCCAGTCCTTGGGGCGGTCGAACAGTGCCTTGAACACGGTCAGGTCGGTGGCCGACAGGATCGGCACCTCGGCGTCCAGCATCGGCACCCACAGGGCGCGGTCGGTCGCGACCCGGTGGAACTGGTGCTCGGCGAAGAACAGGTCGAGGGGCATCCGCTGTTGCCCGGGGACTGGCCACCAGAGCCGGACCTGACCGTCTCGCTCGATCGCGGCCAGGTCCTCCTCGTCCCACTGTGGGCCCTCGGGAAGCGTCCGAAGAGCGGGGAGAGCCGCCGACTTGTCCAAGGCGACGTTGAGGTCGATGTCGCGGGTGGCTCGTGGCTCATGGACGTGATAACCCAAGGCCAGGGCTCCGCCGACGGTGGCGCGGATGCCCACGTCCTCCCAACCCAGCACCAGTGCGACACAGCGGCGGGGAACGACGAGTGGGTCTTCGGGGATCATCCGGTGCTCGCCGCCTCGGTGAGCGTCCGGAACGGCGGGAACAGCAGCGGTCCGCGATCGCGCTGGGGAAGCGCCTGGGCGGTGGCGCACACCAGCAGGAGGACCTGGGCCTTCTCCTGAGCGTTCGGCACCGTCCACAGCCGCGGCCGGTGCTGTGTCTTCGCGACGTAGTCGACGTGGAAGCCCGCGACCTCGACGGCCTTGAAGAAGATGTCGACCCGCGGCTCACGGCGGCCCTTCTCGTAGGCGCTGAGCACGCTCGCTGCGATCCCCAGACGGCCGGCCATCTCGGCCTGGGTCAGGCCCGCACGCTGGCGCAGCCCGCGCAGGTCGGTGCCGCGCGGCGGGCGGTCGTCCATCGTGGGCATGGGCGCAGGTTAGCGTTTTCGCTAAGAATGCGCGCGATCCTCACATCGACCCGGGCGTGCGATCAGGTGGTGTCGAGCCGCCAGGTGAACTGATCGGCCGGGATGAGGGACGCCGTCCACCCGGCCGTCGACCACGCCTCGACGGTTGCCGACGCCCACGCCGGATCGGCGGCCTCGACGACGTCGACCTCGGTCGGGACAGGGGTCGGGGTCGGGTCGTTCAGCGGCTGCCCGCTGATCGGGTCGGCGAGATCGGCCCCGCCGTCGACGCAGGTCACCCGGGTCAGGCCGATGCCGAGGCGACGCTGGTTGAGCGCGAGGCTGAGCGCGGCGATGCCGGCCTCGCCGTAGCCGACGACCGAGAGGGCGTCCGGCGGATGCACCGAGGACTCACGGGCGAAGCGCACCGAGCGCAGGAGGTCGCGGCCGTCGCTCCACCGGGGGAGGACGACGCGCAGGTTGCTGCGCCCGGCGATGCGACTGGCCAGCCGGGCGACGCCCTCCGGGTCGGTCCGGGCGTCGGGGTGCCACAGCAGCAGGGTGTCGGCGTTGGGGTGGCCGTGGACCGAGAACTCCAGACCCTCGGGCCCGTTGCTCGTGGCCGCCTGCTGCGCATCCATGACTCCACCGTAGAGTGGCGGCCACAAGGTCCGCGGATCAGGAACCCGGTGTGAGACCGGGGCGGTTCCGCCACTGTGATCTGCATCAGCCAGCTGATGCGGGAAGCCAGACACTGGCCGCGGACGACACCTGCCGTCGAGGGGCGAGAACCCCGAGGAGGAACCGTGCGCCTTGCACTGCTGTCCACGTCTGACACCGATCTGCTCTCGGCACGTGCCAGTGGCGCCGACTACCGATGGGCGAATCCCGCCCGCAGCGACACGGCGGCACTCGCGACGCTGGTGGAGACCTGTGACCTCGTCGTGGTCCGGCTCCTCGGCTCGCCGCAGCAGTACGACGCCGAGCTGGCCACGCTGCGCGGCGCCGGCCGCCCGCTCGTCGTGCTCGGCGGGGAGCTGACGCCGAGCGCGGAGCTGATGGAGGCCTCGACGGTCCCCGTCGGCATCGCCGCCGAGGCGCACCGCTACCTCGCCGAGGGTGGGCCGCGGAACCTCGCCCAGCTGCACGCCTTCCTCTCCGACACCGTCCTGCTGACCGGTGAGGGCTTCGAGGCGCCGGAGGTCATCCCGGCGTGGGGGATCCTCGAGCGCGACCCGTTGGTCGAGGTGGCCGCCCGCGGCCGTCACGAGACCTCTGGCCGGGGTGCTGGGACGCCGGCCGCACAGTCCCGGCAGCAGGTCGCCGCGTCTCGTGACGGTCGCGGGGCGACCTCCTCGACGACCGGACGGGCGCGTGTGGGGGTGCTCTTCTACCGCGCCCACCAGGCCAGCGGCAACACCGACTTCGTCCACGCGCTGTGCGACGCCATCGACGCGACGGGCGAGGCAGTCGGGGTGCCGGTCTTCGCGGGCTCGTTGCGCACGGCGCCCGACGAGCTGTTCGCCGCGCTCGCCGAGCTGGATGCGCTGGTGGTCACCGTGCTGGCTGCCGGGGGATCGACCCCGGCCGCCGTCAGCGCGGGCGGTGCCGACGAGACCTGGGACGTGGAGCGGATCGCGGCGCTCGACATCCCCGTCCTGCAGGGGCTCTGCCTCACCAGCACGCGCGCGGAGTGGGAGGAGTCCGACGACGGCGTCACGCCGCTGGACTACGCCAACCAGGTCGCGATCCCCGAGTTCGACGGGCGGATCAGCACCGCGCCCTTCTCCTTCAAGGAGATCGACCCGAGCGACCCGGCCGCGCTGCCGTCGTACGTCGCGGACGCGGAGCGCTGCGCCCGGGTCGCCGGTCTCGCGGTCAACTACGCCCGGCTGCGGCGGGTGCCGAACGCGGAGAAGAAGCTCGCGCTGATGCTGTCGGCCTATCCGACCAAGCACTCGCGGGTCGGCAACGCGGTCGGCCTCGACACCCCGGTCTCGACGATCCGGCTGCTGCGTCGGCTGCGGGACGCTGGCTACGACCTCGGGCAGGACAACGTGGTGACGCGGATCCTCGACGGCTCGGAGGTTTCGAGGCTCGCTGGCGCTCGCACCTCAACCAGCGAGGGCGACACCGAGGCTGGTGATGCGCTGATCCACGCGCTGATCGCGGCCGGCGGGCAGGACGAGGAGTGGCTGACCTCCGCTCAGCTCACCGACGCGCACGTTCGGATCACCAGGGCCGACTACGACGCGTGGACCGCCGACCTTCCCGCCGAGCTGCGCGAGGAGATGGTCGAGGCGTGGGGGGAGTCGCCGGGATCGCTGTTCGTCAACGACGCGGGCGAGATCGTGCTCGCCACGATCCAGGCGGGCAACGTGGTTCTGCTGATCCAGCCGCCGCGGGGCTTCGGGGAGAACCCGGTCGCGATCTACCACGACCCCGATCTCGCGCCGTCGCACCACTACCTGGCGGCCTATCGGTGGGTGGAGCACGCCTTTCGGGCCGACGCGGTGGTGCACCTCGGCAAGCACGGCTCGATGGAGTGGCTGCCGGGCAAGAACGCCGCCTTGTCGGCGTCCTGCGCCACCGACGCGGCGATCGGCAGCATGCCGCTGATCTATCCGTTCCTCGTCAACGATCCCGGCGAGGGCGCTCAGGCCAAGCGGCGCGCACACGCGACGATCATCGACCACCTCATCCCTCCGATGGCGCGGGCCGAGGCCTACGGGGACATCGCGCGGCTCGAGGGCCTGCTGGAGGACTACGACAAGATCTCCGCGATGGACCCGGCCAAGCTGGCCGCCATCCGCGGCGAGATCTGGCAGCTCATGCACGCCGCCGAGATGCACCGCGACCTCGGACTCGACGCGCGGCCGGAGGACGACGACTTCGACGACTTCCTGCTGCACGTCGACGGCTGGCTGTGCGAGATCAAGGACGCCCAGATCCGCGACGGGCTGCACGTGCTCGGTCAGGCCCCGGAGGGCGAGGCCCGGGTCAACCTGGTCCTCGCGATCCTGCGCGCCGCGCAGGTGTGGGGCGGTACGGCGCAGGCGGTGCCCGGCCTCCGCGCCGCGCTCGGCCTGGTCTCGACGAGCTCGACCGACGGTGGCCCGTCGACGACCGAGGTCGACCGGGTGGAGGCCGAGGCCCGCGGGCTGGTCGAGGCGATGGAGAAGTCCGGCTGGGACCTCGCCCGCATCGACGAGCTGCACGCCGACCCACAGGTTCGACAGGTGCTGGCCTTCGCCGCCACCGAGGTGGTCCCGCGGCTGGCCCGCACGACCGACGAGCTCGACCACACCCTGCACGCGCTGGCGGGCGGCTACGTGCCGGCCGGCCCGTCGGGCTCGCCGCTGCGCGGCCTGGTCAACGTGCTGCCGACCGGCCGCAACTTCTACACCGTCGACCCGCGTGCGGTCCCGTCGCGGCTGGCGTGGGAGACCGGACAGGCCATGGCGGACTCCCTGATCCAGCGCTACCTCGACGAGGAGGGCGCCTATCCCGAGTCGGTGGGCCTCTCCGTCTGGGGGACGTCGGCCATGCGGACCTCCGGCGACGACATCGCCGAGGTGCTGGCGCTGCTCGGGGTCCGACCCGAGTGGGACGAGGCCTCCAAGCGGGTGCATGCCCTGACCGTCGTGCCGCTGGAGGAGCTGGGACGCCCACGCATCGACGTCACGGTCCGGATCTCAGGCTTCTTCCGCGACGCCTTCCCGCACGTCGTCGCGATGCTCGACGACGCGGTGCGGATGGTCGTCGACCTCGACGAGCCGGCCGAGTCGAACTTCGTCCGCGCCCACGCACAGGCCGACCTCGCCGAGCACGGCGACGAGCGTCGCGCCCGGACCCGGGTGTTCGGCTCCAAGCCCGGCTCCTACGGCGCCGGCATCCTGCAGGCGGTCGAGTCGGGCAGCTGGCGCGATGACGCCGACCTGGCCGAGGTCTACACCGCGTGGGGCGGGTTCGCCTACGGCCGCGACCTCGACGGCGTCCCCGCCTCCGACGACATGCGCGCCAACTACCGGCGGATCAAGGTCGCGGCGAAGAACATCGACACCCGCGAGCACGACATCGCCGACAGCGACGACTACTTCCAGTACCACGGCGGCATGGTCGCCACGATCCGTGCGCTCACCGGCTCCGACCCGAAGGCCTACGTCGGCGACTCGACCACGCCCGACGCGGTCCGCACCCGGACCCTGCAGGAGGAGACCAACCGGGTCTTCCGGGCGCGCGTCGTGAACCCGCGCTGGATCGGCGCGATGCAGCGGCACGGCTACAAGGGCGCCTTCGAGCTCGCCGCGACCGTTGACTATCTCTTCGGCTTCGACGCGACTGCGGGGGTCGTGCACGACTGGATGTACGAGTCGCTCGCGAAGTCCTACGTGCTGGACGAGGAGAACCAGGAGTTCCTGCGGAGGTCGAACCCGTGGGCGCTGCGCAGCATCGTCGAGCGGCTCCACGAGGCGAAGGACCGCGGGCTGTGGGAGTCGCCCGACCCCGAGGTCCTCGCCGCGCTGCAGGCGGCCTACCTCGAGGTCGAGGGAGACCTCGAGGACTCCGCCGGTGGTTGAGGTGCGAGGCTCCCGCCCGGTGGTTGAGGTGCGAGGCGCGCCAGCGCCGAGCCTCGAAACCTCGAAGGTCCGCATCCTCGGCTTCGGGATGGGTCCGCAGCACGTCACGCCGGAGGTGGCCGCGGCGCTGGCCGGGTGCGACTACGCGATCGCCGTGGCCAAGAGCGAGCACGACCCCCTGCTGGCCGTCCGGCAGGCGGTGTGCGACGCGCACGGGGTGGAGTTGGTCGTCGTCCGCGATCCGGAGCGGGACCGCTCGGCGGGCCTCGACCGCGCGGGCTACGAGGGCGCTGTCGCCGACTGGTACGCCGCCCGCCTCGCCGCTTACCGGTCCGTGCTGTCGGCGCGGGGCGGGACGTGCGCCTTCCTGGTGTGGGGCGACCCGTCGCTCTACGACGGCACGATCCGGATCGTCCGAGAGCTCGGCGTGGACTTCGACGTGCTGCCGGGGATCAGCGCTCCGCAGGTGCTGGCCGCGCGGCACGGCATCGTGCTCCACGAGGTCGGACAACCGGTGCACGTGACCACCGCGCGCCGCCTGCGTGCCGACGTGGCCGCCGGTCAGCGGAACGTCGTGGTGATGCTGACCGCCGGGGTGGACCTCGACGGCTTCGAGGACTGGACGACCTGGTGGGGCGCGAACCTCGGCGGCACGGGGGAGCGGCTGGTCGGCGGACGGGTCGGCGACGTCGCGGGCGACATCGCCGCGGCCCGCGAGGCGGCGAAGGCCGAGGCCGGCTGGGTGATGGACCTCTTCCTCCTGCGGGGGCCGGACGATGGCGCTGCCTGAACGCGACGTGCTGCTCTGCCGCGACTGCTGCTGCGGCACGGCGAAGAAGCACCCCGACGCCGATCACCGGGGACAGCGTGACGAGATCGAGGCGCTCGACGATCCCGCGGGGAGACGTGGCCCGCGCGTCCGGGTGCGCGTGGTCGACTGCCTCGACGAGTGCGACCGCTCGAACGTCGTACTCGTGCGGGACTTCACCTGGTTTCCCGGAGGCAGGCGGCCGAAGGACTTCTGGCTCGGCGGGGTGCTCTCGACGGGTGTCACGGAGGCGGTCGTCGACTGGGTGCGCGAGGGTGGCCCCGTGCCCGAGACCCTGCAGCGCCATGTCTTCCGCGGGAAGCGCGGCTGATCAGGATGGGTGCGGCACTCCTCGTCGCGGGGATGACCTCCGACGCCGGCAAGAGCGTGGTGACGACCGGACTGTGCCGGGCGTTCGCGCGGCGCGGGATCCGGGTGGCGCCCTTCAAGGCGCAGAACATGTCCAACAACTCGATGGTCGTGCGCGGTCCCGACGGCGCGCCGGGGGAGATCGGGCGCGCGCAGTGGGTGCAGGCCGTCGCCGCCGGCGCGGAGCCGGAGGTCGCGATGAACCCGGTGCTGCTCAAGCCGGGCAGCGACCGGCGCAGCCATGTGGTGCTGATGGGGCAGCCGGACGGCGAGGTGTCCGCGCGCAATTGGCAGGACGGCCGCGCCCGCCTGGCCGAGACCGCGTTCACGGCGTTCGACGACCTGCGCTCGCGCTTCGACCTCGTCGTTGCCGAGGGTGCCGGGAGCCCGGCGGAGATCAACCTGCGCGCGACCGATTACGTGAACATGGGGCTGGCCCGGCACGGCGACATCCCGACGATCGTGGTCGGCGACATCGACCGCGGCGGCTGGTTCGCCTCCGCCTACGGCACGCTGATGCTGCTCGACGCGGCCGACCAGGCGCTGGTCAAGGGCTACGTCGTCAACAAGTTCCGTGGCGACGTCGGGCTCCTGCGGCCGGGGCTCGCCGACCTGGAGCAGCGCACCGGCCGCCCGACGTACGGCGTGCTGCCGTGGCACCCCGACCTCTGGCTGGACTCCGAGGATGCGCTCGACCTCGCCGGCCGGCGGGCTGCCCCGGGGGCGACCACCCGCAGGGTAGCCGTCGTCCGGCTGCCGCGGATCAGCAACTTCACCGACGTGGACGCCCTCGGGCTGGAGCCGGACCTCGACGTCGAGTTCGTCTCCGACCCGACGCGGCTGGCGGACGCCGACCTGGTCGTGCTGCCGGGAACCCGGGCCACCCTCGCCGACCTGGCCTGGCTGCGCTCCCGCGGCCTCGACCTCGCGATCCAGCGGCACGCACGGGCAGGGAGGCCGGTGCTCGGGATCTGCGGCGGCTGCCAGATGCTCGGCGCACGGATCGAGGACCCCGAGGGGATCGAGGGTGAGGCCGGCGCGGCGGCCGACGGGCTGGGCCTGCTCGACCTGACGACGCGCTTCGGCGCGGAGAAGCGGCTGGCGCTGCACGAGCCGGCCGGCTACGAGATCCATCACGGCCGGATCACTGGTCCCACGACCAACGGGACGGTGACGGGAACGATGGTGCACGGCAGCCTGGAGGACGACGCCGCCCGCGCGGCCTACCTGGCCGACGCGCTCGGCGTCGTGTCCGCTGCCTCCTTCCCGGCCGCCCGCGCGGCTCGGCTCGACCTGCTCGGCGACCTGGTCGAGGAGCACCTCGACCTCGATGCGCTGCTGGAGCTGACCCGATGAGGGTCCTGCTGCTCGGCGGCACCGGCGAGGCCCGCGCCCTCGCCGCCCGACTGGTGGCCGACGGCGTCCCTGTCGTCTCGTCGCTCGCCGGCCGGGTCGCGCGCCCGCGACTGCCGGTGGGGGAGGTCCGGATCGGAGGCTTCGGGGGAGTCCTCGGCCTGCGGGCTGTACTTGCCGATTTCGACGTCGTCGTCGACGCGACGCATCCGTTCGCCGCCGGGATCAGCCGCAACGCCGCCTCGGCGTGCTCGGAGGAGGGTGTGCCGCTGCTCCGCCTCCAGCGCCCGGGGTGGATCGACCGCACCACCCCGTCCTGGATCTGGGTCGACACCCATGAGCAGGCGGCGACCGTCGCCGGCGAGCTCGGCAGCCGCCCTTTCGTCACCGTCGGTCGCCAGGAGCTGGCGCGCTTCGTCCCGGCGCTGGAGGAGCGAGAGGTGCTGGCCCGCGTGGTCGACGTACCGGACATCGCGATCCCCGCCAGCTGGGAGATCCTCACCTCCCGAGGTCCCTACACGCTCGACGGCGAGCGCGCGCTACTCGCCGACCGCGACGTGCTGGTCACCAAGGACTCGGGCGGCGAGCTGACCTGGCCGAAGATGGAGGCCGCCGCCGAGCGCGGCCTGCCGGTCGTGGTCGTACGACGCCCGCCCGCCCCGCCGGGGATGGAGACCGTCGCCGACGTGGGAGCCGTCATGGAGTGGTTGGCAGGGCGGGCTGCGGGGGTCTCGAGACGGCCGTGACCGGCCTCCTCGACCAGCGGAGGGCCCCGTGACCGGCCTCCTCGACCAGCGGTGTCAGGGCGTGGGTTCGTGGCCGGACCGCCCGTGGGTGCGCCGGTCCTCCTTCATCTCCGCCTCGTAGAGGTGACGTTTGCCCTGCACCAGCTCCTCGCGAGCGGCCCGCTCGAGCTCGCGGAAGCAGGCGTAGTAGCCGTCGTCGTACTCCTCGACGACCTGGAAGGTCCACCGTCCGTTGAGCACGTTGCGCCCGACCAGATCCCGCTCGATGCGGTCGGCGAGCTCGGTGTGGCCGGCCTCGCGGAGCTGGTCGACGCCTTCGCCGAGGGTCAGGTCGGCCGTGCCGCTGAGCCGGTGGAACGTGTAGAGCGCGCCGCGGGCGACCTCGACCGCCTCGAGGGCCTCGGAGATCTTGCCGAGCGCCTCGACCGTCAGGTCGTCGACGCCGTCGGGTCGGGTGTGGTCCTCGTCGATCGTCATGGGTCACCGGTTCCCGGAAACGACGAGGACCACACGGGTCAGCGCATCGTCACACGGTGGAGCGCAGCGCGTCGGCGAGCGACGTGGCCGGACGGCCGAGCAGGGTCGCGAGATCGTCGGGCGCGACCTCGAGGTCGCCGCGGCCCAGGCCGAGGTCGGCGTCGGCGAGGATGGCGGCGAATTGCTCCGGCACCCCGGCGCCGGCGAGGACAGTGGTCAGCTGCTCCGCCGGGACGTCGGTGTAGCCCACCGTGGTGCCGGTCGCCTCGGTGACGGCGGCGGCGAGCTCGCTGAGGGTGAAGCCCTGGCCGCCCAGCTCGTAGACCTCCTGCGGCGCATCGAGCAGCAGAGCGGCGGCAGCAGCCTCGGCGAAGTCGGTCCGGACCGCGGCGCTGACCCGTCCGTCGCCCGCGGCGCCCAGCACGGTGCCGTGCTCGACGTAGGTCGGGACCTGGTCGAGGTAGAGGTCGAGGTACCAGCTGTTGCGCAGGAAGGTGTGGGCGAGCCCCGAGGCGATGATGGCCTGCTCGGTCGCGAGGTGCTCGCCGGCCAGGGTCAGGCCGCTGGTGTCGGCGTTGGCGATGCTCGTGTAGGCGAGCAACTGCACGCCCGCGGCCTTCGCGGCGTCGATGACGGCCTGGTGCTGGGGGAGGCGCTGGCCGACCTCGCTGCCGGAGATCAGCAGGACGCGCTCCGCGCCCTCGAGCGCGGTCGCGACCGAGGCGGGATCGTTGTAGTCGGCGCTGCGGGTCTGCACGCCGAGGCCCGCGAGATCGGCGAGGCGCTCCTCGTCACGGCCGACGGCCACGATCTTGCCGGCGGCCACGCCGCGGTCGAGCAGGGAGGAGACGACGTGTCGGCCGAGCTGGCCGGTGGCGCCGGTGACGACGAGGGACATGGTGGGACCTTTCGAGATGGGACTGGCTGGTTGTCCGGTGCAACGAGCGGTCCCGCGTCATACTTCCCATTGGTTAGTACGCACTTTGAAGTAAGGTACTTCCGTGACGGAGAGTACGACGACCCCGGACCTGCTGCCCGGGATGCTCGCGGGCGGGGTCTTCCCCGCGGCCTGCCCGAGCCGGGTGCTGCTGGACCACGTCACCAGCAAGTGGGGCGTGCTCGTCCTGGTCTCCCTCGTCGACGGGCCGCAGCGCTGGAGCGACCTGCGTCGCCGCGCCCAGGGCGTCAGCGAGAAGATGCTGGCGCAGACCCTGAAGACCCTCGAGGCCGACGGTCTCGTGCTGCGCGACCAGAAGCCGGTCATGCCGCCGCACGTCGACTACCGTCTGACCCCGCTGGGCGAGGAGCTGGCGGCCGTGCTGGTGCCGTTGCTGCGCTGGGTCGGTCAGAACGCCGACGCCGTCATCACCCCGACCGCGCCTACCGGGTCGCGCTGACCTTCTCGCCCCGCGCCGCGGCGGAGTCCGGGTTGCGCACGTGGGCGACGGCCATCGCGAAGTCGGCGAGCCGCGGCGCCAGCACGTTGAACGCCGCATAGAACGTCCCGAACGCGCCGTCGACCGTGATCGGCCGGTCCTCCAGGGCGCGCACCACGCGGTCGGCGCACTGCTCGGGCGTCTCGCCGCGGCCGGCGTACTCCTTGGTCGGGCCGATCATCGCCGTCTGCACGATCGCCACGCGCATGTTGGTGCACGTGACGTTGTCGAAGAACGCCTCCCGCCCGAGGATCCGGCCGAACACGTCGAGGGCGGTCTTGGCGGCGATGTAGGGCGCGAACTTCGGCGCCCGGATCTGGTTGCCCCACGTCACGATGTTGACCACGTGACCGAATCGCTGCTCGCGCATCGCCGGCAGGAGGCCCATCGTGAGCCGCACCGGCCCGAAGTAGTTGACGGCCATCATCCGCTCGAAGTCGTGGAAGCGGTCGTGGGTGAGCTCGAGCGAGCGCCGGATCGAGTGGCCGGCGTTGTTGACGACGTAGTCGACCACGCCGTGCTCCGCGAGCAACTGCTCGACGAGGGCGTCGACGGAGGCGCCGTCGGTCATGTCCACGACGTACGACGACGCGCGGCCGCCATCCTCGACGATCTCGCGCCGCACCCGCTCCAGCTCGGGCTCCCGCCGGGCAGCGAGCAGCACGTGCGCCCCTCGGGCCGCGGCGGCTCGGGAGGTGGCCTCGCCGATGCCGGAGCTGGCGCCGGTGACGAGGACGGTCCGTCCCGCGAGCGGGCTGGCGCCGCCGGTGACGGAGCGCAGGACGCGGGAGAACCCGGCGCGGGGACTCTGGAGCAGCGGGGTCTGGAGCAGCGGGGTCATCGCCGTGATCCTCGCACGGTCGCCACCGCGGCACAGGTCAGGACCGCTCCGAACCCGACCCGCCGGGCCAGGGTGCGTGCCCGCTCGAGGTCGGCCCGTCGGGGGAGCGGGCCGTCGCCCATCACGGCGCGATGCTCGACGCGACCGGCGTAGTCGTTGGTGCCGCCGAGCCGGATGCCGAGCGCTCCGGCGAAGGCGGCCTCGATGGGACCGGCGTTGGGACTGGGATGGCCGCCGGCGTCGCGCCGCCAGGCCCGTCGTGCCGAGCGGTGGTCGTCGCCGAGCAGGACGGCGAGGGTGGCGGTGAGGCGTGAGCCGGGCAGGTTGAGGAGGTCGTCGAGCCGCGCGGCTGCCCAACCGAAGCGCTCGTAGCGAGGACTGCGGTGACCGATCATCGCGTCGAGGGTATTGGCCGCGCGGTGGCCGAGCAGGCCCGGGACTCCGGCCACCGCTCCCCAGACCAGCGGCGCGACGACCGCGTCGGAGGTGTTCTCCGCGAGCGACTCCAGCGCAGCCCGGACGATCTCCTGCTCGTCGAGGACGGACGTGTCCCGGCCGACCAGGTGGGTCAACTGCTGTCGGGCCGCCGGGAGGTCGCCGGCGGCCAGCAGCCGGCCGATCGCGGCAGCCTCCCGGTCGAGCGAGGTGCCGCCGAGGACGGCCCACGTGACCCCGGCGGTGAGGGCCGTGTGGAGCGCGCGGTTCCGCACGGTCGAGCGGTCGGCGAGCACCCCGACCGCGACGGCGCCCCCGACCAGCACCGCCACGTGTGCCGCGCCGGCCAGACGGTCGTCGCGCCAGGTCCATCGTTCGACCGCGGCAGCGACCTGGCCGAAGCCGGCGACGGGATGGAGCCGCCGCGGATCGGCGAGGAGCCGATCCGCGGCGTACCCGAGCAGCAGGCCGAGGGCCGTGGTGCGCCGCCTGTGCTGGGGTGTCACAGGCTCGCGGCGAGCTCCCGGCGCTGCGCGTCGGCGGTGGCACGGTCGGTGAGCCGGCCGATCGCCGCGACGAGCACCACGCCGATCGTCGCCCACATCGCGGCGAGGACCAGGAGCGAGGAGCGGCGGAAGTACCACAGCGTGTCGGCCGGGAAGTCCCCCAGCTCGTTGACGGACGGCAGCAGCCACATCGCGACCCCGATGACCACCAGGTAGCCGCCGGCGACCAGTCCGGCGGCGCTCCACCCGTCCATCCGGTCCCGCAGCCGCTGGGCGACGACGACGGCCGCGATCACGGCCAGCACGGACACCAGCAGCAGGGCGAAGTAGGAGGCCGTGCGGCCGCCGATCGTGTCCCCGCTGCCGACGGCGGGCGGGGTGGCGGGGTACTTGGCGAAGGGGACCAACCCCACCGCCACGAACCCCAGCAGGGCCACCAGCGCCGTCGATCCCCGGGCGCTGAGCCCGAGACGGCCGACGACGGCCGCTGCGGCCAGTGCCGCGAGCCCGCCGAGGGCGGTGCCGATCGCCACGGTGCCGGTCAACAGGCCCCAGCTGCGCTGGTCGTCACGGGAGATCTCGACCATGCCGGAGTCGTCCTCCGCGGCGGCTGCGGCCTCCTCGGCGGCGACCTCCGCGGGCGTCATCTGCGCGGCGGCCGCCTCCTCGAGGGCGATCGCGTCGTCGACGTACGGCTCACCGAAGGCGAACGCGACGAGGAAGGCGATCAGGCCGGCGACCAGGCCGGCGGCGAGACCGCGGAGGAGGAAGGACCGAGGGGAGAGGACAGAGTTCTCCCCGGGAAGCGTGCTCATCGCTCGATCCCCGCTCAGTGGCAGGGGAAGCCGAGGAGGTGGCGCGCGTCGTGCACCCACTCGTGGACGCCGTTGCCGGCGAGGAGCGAGACCGCGCCCTGGTCGCTGCTGACGAAGAAGATCGCCAGCATCGCGAGCAGGCCGAAGAAGACGACCCAGGTGCCGAGCTGCAGCAGCGGGACGACGGGGACCTGAGCGGTCGGGGCCAGCGGGGTGGCAGAAGTGTGCGACATGATGCCTCCTCAGGGATTCTGCGTCCCTGTCAGTAGTGGTGAGGTGGCAGGCCGTCGGGTCTGACTCCACCGCTCACCGATCACTGGGATCGGAGGCGATGTCACAGTAGCGCGACTGTGCCGGACTCTCACCGGCTTCCTCAGGCCTGCGGAACGGACTCTAGAGCATCCCGACGGGTGTTAGCGTCGAGGACATGATCCGTCTCGGGTGGTGGAGTGTGGCCACGATCATGATCCTCGCGCTGGTGGCCCCGGCGAGCGCCTCGTCGGCCCCGTCGACCCTCGCCACAGCCGAGCGGGCCGCCGCGCCCGCCGTGCCGGCAACGTGGGTGAAGGCGTGGTCGACGAAGAGGTCGGCCACGGTCCGAGCAGGTGGGACGGCCGCGGTGACCGCCACCCAGCTGAGCGCGAAGGGTCGAGCGGCCAGGGCGAAGGTCTCCTACCGGTGGTACGTCGGGCGCACCGCGACCAAGGCGACCGGGCGCGCCTACCGCGTGCCCACGACGGCCTACGGACGGCTGGTGCGGGTCCGCGTCGCCGTCACGAAGCCCGGACGCACCGCCCGCGCGAAGGTGATCAGCTTCGGCGCGGCCACGGGGATCCCGCAGAACGCGAACGACCTGGCCGCCGCGCGGGCCCAGATCCTCGCCGACACCAACGCCGCGCGCGCCGCCGAGGGCAAGGCGCCGCTGGCCGCGATGCGCACCCTCGACACCGTCGCCCAGAACTGGACCCAGCGCATGGCGCTGAGCGGCACGCTCGCGCACAACCCGTCGTACTGGAAGCAGTACCCCGCCGGCTGGAGCTCCGCGGGCGAGAACGTCGCGATGGGCTACGTCCCCCGCAACGTGGTGAGCGGATGGATGGGGAGCGAGGGCCATCGTGCCAACATCCTCGGCGACTTCACCCACCTCGGCATCGGCGTCGTCCGCACCGGCAACGGCACCTACTGGTTCACGCAGAACTTCGCGAAGTACTGACCTCCACGCCGTAGAGCGCGGCGAGCGCGTCGAGCAGCAGGTCGGTCGTCGCGGGCGGCCGGACGGCAACCCGGACCCAGGAGCCGTCGAGCCCCGGGAACGTGTCGGCGCGACGGACCGCGATGCCCGCGGCGCGCAGCGCGTCGTGGACGCCCTCGCCGACGCGCGCGAGCACGAAGGACGCCGTCGCGGAGAGATGGGGGATGCCGAGGTCGGTGAGGCCCTTCTCGAGGTGGTCGCGCCAGTCCCGGATCTCCTCGGCCCGGCGGCGTGCCTCCCCGGCGGCCTCCGGAGTGGTGCAGGCGACGACCGCGGCGGCGGCGGTGGCGCCGACCGACCAGGGGGTCTGGTTGAGGGCGAGCCCGGCCACGACGACGGCGTCGCCCACCACGTAGCCGGCGCGGACGCCCGGGATGCCCCAGTGCTTCGTGAGCGAGCGGATCACGAGCAGCCCCGGAGCGCGGCTGCCCGCGAGGGACTCGACCTCGCCCGGCACGCAGTCCATGAACGCCTCGTCGACGACCACGACGCGTCCGGGCCGCAGCAGCGCACGGATCTCGTCCGCGGGGTGCAGCACGCCCGTCGGGTTCGTGGGGTTGCCGATCACGACCAGGTCGGCGTCGTCGGGCACGGCGGCAGGGTCGAGCGTGAACGGCTCGGGGAGGACGACCGAGGTCACGTGGTGCCCGGCCTGCTCCAGCGCGGCGTGCGGCTCCGTGAACTGCGGATGCACGACGACCGGCATCCGCCACGGCCGCAGCCGGGCGATCAGCGTGAACGCCTCGGCGGCGCCGGCGGTGACCAGCACACCCTCCACCGGACGACCGTGGTGGGTGGCGACGGCCTGCTGCGCCCGGGTCGGGTCGGGGTAGCGGCCGACCTGGTCGAGCGAGCCGCGCAGGGCGTCGTCGAGCCACGGCGGCCGCGGGCCGTCGTACACGTTGACGGCGAAGTCGAGCGCCGCGTCCCGCGCCTCGACGTCACCGTGGTGACGCAGCGGGTCACGCACGGTGCACCGCCTCGGCGAAGCGGGCGGCCAGCTGCGGGTGGCCGGCCCAGTGGGTGTGGAGGTACGACGCGTGCAGGGTCGCCGACGCGAAGCCCACGTCGTCGCCGTCGATCGCCCAGGCGGCCGTGCCGCGGGTGGTCGGGGTGACCGCGGTGCGATGGAACTCATGTCCGGTCACCTGCTCGCCACCCCGGGTCAGCAGGCTGTCCGCGGGTGCAGTGGCGACCGGGTAGCGCAGGGTGAGCCGGGTGGTCATCGCGGCATCGGCGTCGAGCACGCCGGCCATCGGGACGCCGTCGAGGGTGCGGCACAAGTAGAGCAGACCCGCGCACTCCGCGACCGTGGGCAGGCCGTCGCGCACCGCCTCCCGGACCTCGGCCAGCAGCGAGCGGTTCGCCGCCAGGTCGGTGGCGTGCACCTCGGGGAAGCCGCCGCCGAGGTAGAGGCCGGCCGTGCCGCTCGGGAGTGCGCTGTCGTGGGCGGGGTCGAAGGAGACGACGTCGCAGCCGTGGGCGGCGAGGAGCTCAGCGGTCTCGGCGTACTGGAACGTGAAGGCGCGGCCGGACGCGACTGCGACGCGCTTCCTCCCGGAGGTTTCGAGGCTCGGCGCCGGGGCGCCTCGCACCTCAACCACCGGAGCCGGGCTCCAGGGCTCGGCGTCCAGGTCCGGCGCGGTGCGGGCGATCGCCAGGATCGCGTCGAGGTCGACGTGCTCGGCGACCACGTCGGCCAGCCGGGCGACGACCTCCTCGGACTGCCCGCGCTCGGCCGCGGTGACCAGGCCGAGGTGGCGTGAGGGCGTGGCGATCGAGGCGTCCCGGGGGATCGCGCCCAGCACGGGCAGGGAGACCGACGAGCGGACCTCGGCGACGTGGCGCGGCGATCCCGCCTGGTTGAGGACCACGCCCGCGACCTCGACCGTCGGGTCCCAGGTCGCCATGCCGTGCACGACCGCGCCGATGGAGCGCGAGGAGCGGGAGATGTCGACGACGAGGATGACGGGGGTGCGGGTCAGTGCGGCCACGTGGGCGGTGGAGGAGTAGCCGTCGCAGCCGATGCGGCCGTCGTACAGGCCCATCACTCCTTCGATCACGGCGACGTCAGCGCCTCGGGCGCCATGCAGCAGCAGGGGAGCGACGAGGCTCTCGCCGACGAGGTGTGGGTCGAGGTTGCGGCCGGGCCGGCCGCAGGCGAGCGCGTGGTAGCCGGGGTCGATGTAGTCGGGGCCGACCTTGTGGCCGCTCACGGCGCTTCCGGCCGCCGCCAGTGCGGCCATCAGGCCGGTGGCGACGGTCGTCTTGCCCTGCCCGGTGGCCGGCGCCGCGACGACGACGCGGGGGATCTCGACGGGCTCGATCACCGGAAGGGTCACCACTCGATGCCTTTCTGGCCCTTCTGGCCGGCGTCCATCGGGTGCTTGACCTTGGTCATCTCGGTGACCAGGTCGGCGATCTCGACCAGCTTCGGGTCGGCGCGGCGGCCCGTGATCACTACGTGCTGGTGGCCCGGCCGATGGGCGAGGGTCTCCACGACGTCGTCGATGTCCACCCATCCCCAGTTGATCGGGTAGGTGAACTCGTCGAGCAGGTAGAGGTCGTGCTGCTCGGCCGCGATGCGGCGCTTGATCTCGGCCCAGCCCTCGGCGGCGTCGGCGGCGTGGTCCTCCTCCGACCCGGCCTTGCGTGACCAGGACCAGCCCGAGCCCATCTTGTGCCACTCGACGGTGCCATTTCCGGGGGGCAGCTTCTCGAAGGCGGTCTGCTCGCCCAGGCGCCACTTCGCCGACTTCACGAACTGGAACACCCCGATGTCCCAGCCCTGGTTCCAGCCGCGCAGCGCCAGCCCGAAGGCCGCGGTCGACTTCCCCTTGCCGTCACCGGTGTGCACCATCACCAGCGGCCGGTTGCGGCGCTGGCGGGTGGTCAGTCCGTCGTTCGGTACGACGAGCGGCTGGCCCTCAGGCACGGTTCCTCTCCTTCATCTGCCAGGTGTCGTGGTGGATGGCGTCGGCGAGTGGCCGGCGCGAGCGCCAGCCGTGGCGCTCCAGGTCGGGAACGGTCGCCAGGTGGCTGACAGTGCCGAGGCAGAGCCACGCGACCGGGCGCACGTCGTCGGGGATGCCGAGCAGGCCCTGCAGGAAGTCCTCGCGATAGAAGGACACCCAGCCCAGGCCGAGGCCCTCGGCGGTCGCGGCGAGCCAGAGGTTCTGGATCGCGAGCACGGTGGAGTAGAGCCCGGCGTCGGCGATCGCGTGGCGGCCGAGCACGTGCTGGCCTCCCCGCGACTGACTGTGCGTCACGACGATCCCCAGCGATGACTCGCAGATGCCCTCGACCTTGATCCGGTCGAAGGTGCTGCGGCGCTCGGGCGGCAGGCTCGCGGCGAAGGTGTCGCGCTCGTGCGCGACATGGTCGCGGAAGACACGACGGGTGGCGGTGTCGCGCACGACCACGAAGTCCCACGGCTGACTCAGCCCGACGCTCGGGGCGCGGTGGGCGGCGCCGAGGACCCGCATCAGCACGTCGTCGGCCACGGGGGATCCGGTGAACTCGGCCCGGACGTCGCGGCGGCGCTCGATGACGTCGTACAGGGCGGTGGTGAGGGCGCTCATGCTGCGCGCCGGGCGGCGTCGACGAGCGCCTCGGCGCTCACCTCGCCGATCGGGACGTGCTCGGCGCCGAGGTGCTCGGCCAGCGTCGCGGCCAGACCCATCCGCATCGGCCCCGCCTCACAGTCGACGACGACCGACGTGATGCCGGCGGCGGCGAGGAGGTCGGCTGCGGCCCGTGAGCGCGCGATCGCGTCGGCGCCCGACGTCGCCCGACCGTCGGTCACGACGACGAGCAGTGGACGGCGCTGCGGGTCGCGGGTCTGCTCCACGGACAGCAGGTGGGCGGCCTCCAGCAGCCCCTCGGCGAGCGGCGTGCGGCCGCCGGCGGGCAGCTCCTCGAGGCGCTGTGCGGCGGCGTCGACGGAGTGGGTCGGCGGCAGCGCGACCTCCGCGGAGGCGCCGCGGAAGGTGACCAGTCCGACCTTGTCGCGGCGCTGGTAGGCGTCCAGGAGCAGGCTCAGGACGGCGGTCTTCACCTGCTCCATCCGCTTGCGTGCGGCCATCGAGCCGGACGCGTCGACGCAGAAGAGCACGAGGTTGGACTCCCGGCCCTCACGGACGGCGACCCGCAGGTCGGTGGGGTGGAGCAGCAGCCGGCCCTCGGTCCGGCCCCGGGCGAGCTGGTGTCGCGCGGCGGCACGGATGGTCTCGGTGAGGTGGATCGCGCCTCCACGGCCGCCCTGTCGATCGGGGGTGGTGGCACCGATCCGCCGGCCGTTGCTGGTGCGGGCGCGGCTGCGTCGGCCGGCGGTGCCCGTCCCGATGCCGCGCACGGTCAGCAGCCGGGTCCGGTACGCCGACCCCGTGGCCGCGACCTGGCTCGGCGCGCTGCCCTCGCCGGATCCGCCCGAGGGTTGCGGGGCGTCCTGAGCGGTGGCGTCGGAGGCGGGCGCGTCGATCGGCTCCCCGTCAGCATCATGAGCAGCGTCGCCACCGTCGGGGGCGGTCCCCGGGGGCTCCGGCTCGGGTCCGTCGGGCTCGGGATCCGGGTCCGGCGGCAGGTCGTCGTCGCCGAGCACCTGGTCGAGCAGGTCGTCGTCGAGCCCGGGGGCGTCGAACGGCTTGCGTCGCCGCCGGTGCGGCAGGGCGAGCCGGGCCGCGACCCGGATGTCGGCGAGGGTGACCTGCGAGCGGCCGGACCAGGCGGCGTGGGCGACGGCGGTGCGTGCGGTGACGATGTCGGCCCGCAGGCCGTCGACGTCGAACGCCGCGCAGACCTCGGCGATCTTCAACAGTCCGGCGTCGGTGAGGTGGACCGCGCCCGCCAGGTCGCGGGCCGATGCGATCCGGGACCGGAGGGCTGCCTCCGCGGCGGTGTAGGTGGCGGCGAAGGCGGCCGGATCGGCGTCGTACGCCATCCGGCGGCGCACGACCTCGGCACGCAGCGCAGGGTCCCGCGGGGCCGCGACCTCGACGGTGAGCCCGAACCGGTCGAGCAGCTGCGGGCGGAGCTCGCCCTCCTCGGGGTTCATCGTGCCGACGAGCACGAACCGGGCCTCGTGGGTCATCGAGACGCCGTCGCGCTCGACGGTCGCGCGACCCATGGCGGCGGCGTCGAGCAGCAGGTCGACCAGGTGGTCGTGCAGCAGGTTGACCTCGTCGACGTAGAGGATCCCGCGGTGGGCCTTCGCGAGCAGCCCGGGCTCGTACTCCGCCTTGCCCTCGGCCAGCGCGCTCTCGAGGTTGATCGAGCCGGTGACCCGGTCCTCGGTCGCGCCGATCGGCAGCTCGACCAGCGGCACCGGGTGGTCGTCGACCGGCGGCAGCACGGCGGCGAGCGCGCGCACGATCGTCGACTTGGCCGTGCCCTTCTCGCCGCGCACCAGCACGCCGCCGACCTCGGGCGCGATCGTGGTGAGGATGAGGGCGAGGGCCATGGGGTCCGGTCCGTCCGGACCGTCGGCGCCCACCACGGCGCTGAACGGGAAGTGCTGGTTCTCGGCGGGCTGGGTCATCGGAGGCGCTCCTTCCGGGCGATGCGTTCGGGGGAGTAGAGGTAGGACTCGGCGTCCGACCGCTGGTGGTCAGGGGCGAGCGCCGCGCCGACGAGGATCACGGCGGCCTGGCGCAGACCGGCCTCCTCGACGAGCCCGGCGATGGTGGCGACGGTGCCGTGCAGCACCAACTCCTCGGCCTGACTCGCTCGGGAGACCACCGCGACGGGGCAGTCGTCGCCGTAGTGCGGCGCGAGCTCGTCCATCAGCTCACGGGTCCGGGTGATCGCGAGGTGCAGCACCAGCGTTGCGCCGGTCCCGGCGAAGGCCGCGAGCGACTCCCGATCGGGCATCGCTGTGGACCGGGCCTGGGTGCGGGTCAGCACGACCGACTGCGCCACTAGGGGCACGGTCAGCTCGCGGCCGACGATCGCGGCGGCGGCGGCATAGGCGGGTACGCCGGGGGTGACGTCCCACGTGACGCCGGCCGCGTCGAGCCGGCGGGTCTGCTCGTGCAGCGCGGAGTAGAGCGAGGGATCGCCGGACGTCAGCCGGACGACGTCGCGCCCGGCCGCGTCCGCCTCGACCATGACGGCGGTGATCCGGTCGAGGTCCAGCTCCTGGGTGTCGACCAGGTCGGCGCGCTCGCGGCAGTGCGACAGCACCTGCTCGTCGATGTAGGTGCCCGGATAGAGCACCACGTCGGCGGCGCTCAGCAGGGAGGCGGCGCGCAGCGTGATCAGGTCGGCGGCGCCGGGACCGGCGCCCACGAAGTGCACGGTCACGAGAGTTCCTTTCGCCAGGCCCACTGGGTGACCGCGCGCGCCGGCGTCCATCCGGTGAACCGGCCGCCCAGCGGGGTCACGTGCTCGACCGAGAGTCGGGTGAGCTCGCCGCCGTGCTCGCGGAAGGCGGTGAGGAGCAGCTGCTCGGTCTCCAGGGTCACGCCGTGCACGACCAGCCGGCCGCCGGGCGCGAGCCGATCGCGGCAGAGGTCCAGCAGCCCCGGAGCGGTGGCGCCGCCGCCGACGAAGACAGCGTGCGGCTGGGGCAGGTCGGCCAGCGCCTCGGGCGCTCGCCCCTCGACGACCCACAGCCGCGGGACACCGAGGGCGGCCGCATTGCGCTGGATCCGCGCGGCCCGCTCCGTATCGGCCTCGACCGCGACGGCGTTCGTACGACGGTGCGCGCGCAGCCACTCGATGCCCACCGATCCGGCGCCGGCGCCGACGTCCCACAGCAGCTGGCCGGGTCGCGGCTGCAGCCGGGACAGGGCGCTGGCACGGACGTCGCGCTTGGTGAGCTGGCCGTCGTGCTCGAACAGGTCGTCGTCGACGCCGGTCGCCCAGGTGTTGGTGTCCTCCTCCGTGGCGGGCACCTCGATGGCGATCACGTTGAGGCGGGGCAGCGGGCCGGACCACGCGCCGACGTCGGTCGGGATGCTCTCGTGGCGGAATTCGTCGGCCGAGCCGAGGTCGCCGAGCACGGTCATCCTCGTGTCGTCGAAGCCCTCGGAGTCGAGGAGCCCGGCGACCGTCATCGGGGTCGTCTCGTCCGAGGACAGCACCAGCAGGCGCGCCCCGGCCACCAGCTCGCGGCGCAGCGCCGCAGGATCCCTCCCGACCAGCGTGACGACCTCGGACTCCTCGGCCGACCAGCCCATCCTGGCCCGGGCGAGTGCTACCGATGACACCGCTGGGACGACGGTCACCGCGGCGTCCCCGAGGAGCCGGATCAGCGTCGTACCGATCCCGGAGACCAGCGGGTCGCCGGAGCCCAGCGCCACGATCCGACGTCCCTCGTGATCGCCGAGGAAGGTGGCGAGCGTGGACATCGGGCGTGGCCACGCGTGCCGCTCCTGGCCCGGGACCTCGGGGACCAGGGCGAGGTGGCGCTCGCCGCCGAGCAGCACCTCCGCCTCGGCGACCAGCGCGGCCGCGCCGGGAGGAAGGTGGCCGTCGGCGCCGATGCCGACGACGGTGATCGTCAGTCCACCCATCGTGGCGTCCAGACCGTGCCGTTCGGCTCCACCCGGGTGGAGGAGGCGCCGACGATCAGCAGGCACAACATGTCGATGCTGTCGGTGTCGAGCCCTCCGAGCGTCGTGACGGTCAGCGACTCCTCGGCACGGCCCACGTCGCGACCGACCACGACGACGGTGTCGGGGGAGCGGTGCTCCAGCAGGATCTTCTGGGTCTCGACCACCTGCTCGCGCCGCGATCGGGAGGCAGGGTTGTAGATCCCCAGCACCAGGTCGGCCTCGGCGATCGCCCGTAGACGTCGCTCCACGACCGACCACGGCTTGAGCCGGTCCGAGAGGCTCAGCACCGCGAAGTCCGCGCCGATCGGGGCGCCCGCGCGGGCGGCCACGGCCTGCACCGCGCTCACCCCGGGCAGCACGCGGACCGGCACCGTCGCGTGCTCGGGGTGTGCGGGGTCGGCGGCGGCCTCGAACACCGCGGCCGCCATGCCGAAGACCCCGGCGTCGCCGCCGGAGACGACCGCGACCCGCTCGCCGCGCAGGGCGAGATCGAGTGCCAGACGCGCCCGGTCGACCTCGACCGTGTTGCCCGACGCGTGCCGCTGGAGGCCGGGACGCTGCGGCACGCGGTTGACGTACGGCGCATAGCCGACCACGTGCTCGACCTCGGCCAGGGCCGTGGACGCCTCGGGGGTGAGCCAGCCGTCGGGGCCGGGGCCGAGGCCGACCACCAGCAGCTCCGCCACCGAGGTCGTCGAGGAGGTCGCCCCGCGACCGTCACGAGACGTGGCGGGACGGTCCCGGGACTGTGCCGGTCCGGTGGTTGCGTCGAGGCCAGAGGTCTCGAGACGGCCGCGGGCGGCCTCCTCGACCACCGAGCGGCGCGCGGAGTCGCCGGGGACCACGATCAGGGAGAAGTAGGGCACCGAGTCCGCCTCGACCTCGGCCACGGGCAGCCATCGCTCCTCGGGCTGGGAGGCGCGCTCGACGTACATCGCGCCCTCCAGCCGCCCGGCCTGCTCCAGGGCCGAGCGGACGGCGGGGAAGGTGCGGCCCAGCTTCATGATCACCGCACCGTCGGTGTCGGCGAGGCGGCGGGCGAGCTCCGGCTCGGGCAGCGTGCCGGGAAGGACGGTGAGCACGTCGGTCTGCCGCACGAGCGGGGCCGGGATCGTCGCGGTGGCAGCGGCGAAGGCCGGGACACCGGGGACGACCTCGACGCCGAAACGGTCACGGAAGCGGTCGAGGAGATACATCGAGGACCCGTAGAAGAGCGGGTCCCCCTCTGCCAGAAGTACGACGTCACGACCCGCGTCGAGGTGGGCGGCCAGCCGCGCCTCGCACTCGTCATAGAAGTCGGCCATGGCGCCGACGTAGCCGCCCGGGTGGTCGGTGGTCCCGGTGGTCACCGGATAGCGCAGCTCCTCCTCGACGGCATCGACCGGGATCAGGTGGGCGGCGATCCGGCGGGCGTGCGACTCCTTGCGGACGCCGGCGTGGAAGGCGACGACGGCCGCGGCGCCGATCAGCCGCTCGGCCTTGCGGGTGATCAGCTCGGGGTCGCCGGGCCCGATCCCGACGACGTGGAAGCGCCCAGTCACCGGCCTCACTCCTCTTCCTGGGCCAGCGCGTTGATCGCGGAGGAGGCCATCGCGGATCCGCCGCGGCGACCGCGCACGGTGACGAACGGAATGTCGATGCCGTGGTCGTTGGCGAAGGAGGCCAGCGCGTCCTTGGACTCGGCGGCGCCGATGAATCCGACCGGGCAGCCGACGATCGCGGCCGGTCGCGGGCCACCGTCGAGGATCGTCTCGAGGAGGTGGAAGAGCGCGGTCGGGGCGTTGCCGATCGCGACGACAGCGCCCTCCAACAGCGGCTCCCACAGCGACACCGCCGCGGCGGTGCGGGTCGTCGACCACGCCTTGGCCAGCGCCGGGACCCGCTCGTCGGTGAGGAAGCAGTGCACGGGGTTGTCGGCGGGCAGCCGGCCGGCGGTGATGCCCATCGCCACCATCCGGGCGTCGCAGAGGATCGGCGCTCCGGCAGCCAGCGCTCCGCGGGCGGCACGCACCAGGTCCGGGTGGACGACCAGGTCCTCGACGAGGTCGGTCTGCCCGCTGCCGTGGATCATCCGCACGGCGACCTTCTCGGCCTCGACGGGCACCCGCGCGAGGTCGGACTCCCGGCGGATGGTCGCGAAGGAGTCGACGTAGATGGCCGGCCCGTCGGCGACGTAGTCGTAGCGGCGTGGGGGAGCGGCTGGGACGGTGGGAGCAGTGGGGGTCATCGGTCCTCCGGACGGGTCGGGATGGAGTCGGGCAGCAGGACGCCGTGCCAGGGCGTGATGACGACGAAGCCGCTCCCATCGCGGCCGCCGAGCTGGTCCTCCCAGCGGTCGACGGCGGCGGTGTCGATGCCGGCCTCGCCGACCTCCACGTGCTCCCCGCCGTCGACCCGGCCGAAGGGCAGCGGGTCGCAACGGACCCGCGCGCCGGGGGCGACAGGGCTGGGCGGGACGAGGGGAGTGGTCAGCTCGGGGACGTGCCAGGCGGCGGTCGGACCCGTGCCCCGCGCGGCGAGGAAGGCGCGGGCGAGTCCGCCGATCGCGGCCGCCGCCCCGCCGAGGGCCACGACCGGGCCGAAGCCGGTCCCGACCAGCAGCTGGGCGGAGGACTCGTCCAGCACCACCAGGCCGAGGTCCCGGTGCCGGTCGGCGAGGTCACCGCGGCCGTCGTCGAGGGTGAAGAGGAAGCGCCCCGGCAGGGCCGCGAGCCGCGGGTCGGTCACCAGCAGCGTGTCCAGCGCCGTGACGACCGGGGTGAGGTCGGCACGACCGCCGGCGATCCCGGTCTGCGGCGAGGCGAGGACGTTGCGGACCCGGTCGTGGGCCCGCGACGGCAGCAGCCCGATGGCCTCGATGGCAGCCACCACGGGCGAGGCCAGCGTGCCGTCGACCATCGGCATGGCGCGGAGCTGGAGGTTGGCGCGGCCGGTGAGACGCACCCGCCCGTCGCCGTACTCCCGGGCGACGGTGGTCAGCGCCCGCAGCCGGCGCAGCGGCAGCCGTCCGCCGGGGACCCGCAGCCGGACCAGCCCGCCGTCCTCGGCCGGCCAGGGGCGCAGGACGCCCGGGCATCGGTCGGCGCGATCACGGATTCCGGGAGCGGTGCTCATCGGGGACGGTCCTTCGAGGCCGGGGCTCCTCGCGATCGCCCGTGGATGACCTCGCGGTGGACACCGCAAGGGCCAGCAGGTCTTCGGACTCGGGATCATCCGGTGCGGAGCGTCTTCCCAGGTCCCGGAGGACCCAGTGACATGCCCGATCTCTCGGAGCTCCGCCCGTCACCCACACCGCTGCGCGTCAGTCCCGGACTCTCACCGGGTTCCCTGACCACCCAGATGTTGCTCTGTGAGGTCGACTGGCACGGCGACCCTACCAATCGCTCCTCGGGGCCCGACGACCCCTCGGTAACCTGCAGCCATGCCCGCGCTGAAGGACGTCGTCGACCTGGTCCACGAGTGGTATCCCCCCGCGACCGCGGAGCCGTGGGACGCCGTCGGGCTGACCTACGGCGACCCGGCGGACCAGGTGAAGAGGGTGCTCCTCGCCGTCGACCCGTCCCCGGCGGTCGCCGAGGAGGCCGCCGACGTCAAGGCCGACCTGCTCATCACCCACCACCCGCTCTTCCTCAAGGGCGTGCACGGCTTCGCGGCGACCACGCCCAAGGGGCGCACGCTCCACACGCTCGCCCGGGCCGGATGTGCGCTGCTGACCGCCCACACCAACGCCGACCAGGCCGTCGGCGGCGTCTCGGAGTCGATGGCCCTCGCCCTCGGACTGACTGACCTCGCGCCGATCATCCCGGCCGCCGCCGAGCCCATGGACAAGCTGACGGTCTTCACGCCGGCCGACGCGGCCGCCCCGGTGCGGGCCGCGATCGCCGAGGCGGGTGCGGGGCGCATCGGCGACTACGAGTACGCGTCGTTCACCAGCGCCGTCGGCGAGGGTCGCTTCCGGCCGCTCGACGGAGCAGTCCCGATGATCGGCAGCGTCGGCGAGCTCACCACTGTCGAGGAGGTCCGCATCGAGGCCGTCCTCGCCCGCCGCCTCCGGAGCCAGGTCGTCGCGGCGATGCTCGCCGCACATCCCTACGAGGAGCCGGCGTACGACGTCAGCGAGCTCGCCGACCCCGGACTGGTCCACACCGGCACCGGCCGGATCGGCACCATCGCGCCCGTCACGCTGACGGAGTTCGCCGAGGCCGTCGCGAAGGCCCTGCCCGAGACCCGGCACGGAGTGCGGGTCGCGGGCGACCCCGAACGTCAGGTCAAGCGGGTCGCGGTCTGTGGCGGCGCCGGTGACTTCCTCCTCGACCGGGTCGCCGGGCTCGACGTCGACGTCTACGTGACCAGCGACCTGCGGCACCATCCGGCAGCCGAGTTCATCGAGAAGGCCGGGCCGGCACTCGTCGACGTCGCCCACTGGGCGGCGGAATGGACCTGGCTGCCGGCGCTCGCCGAGCGGCTCAGTGAGGCCCTCGGTGACGCCGTGGAGACCCGGGTGAGCACCGTGGTCACGGATCCTTGGACAATGCACCTGTGAACGCCGACCCCGCCGCCCAGCTCCGGCTCCTCGACCTGCAGGCCCTGGACTCCCAGGTCGACCAGCTGCGCCACCAGCGCAACAACCCGTCGGAGGCGGCCGGGATCAAGGAGCTCGTCGTCCAGCGCGTCGACGTCGACGGTCGGCTCAAGGACCAGCGCATCGTCGTCGACGACCTCTCCCTCGCACAGGCCAAGGCCGACGCGGACGTCGAGCAGGTCAAGACGCGCCGCCAGCGCGACCGCGACCGCATGGACTCCGGCGCGATCGCCAACCCGAAGGACCTCGAGCGGATGCAGCACGAGCTCGAGACCCTCGAGCGCCGGATCTCGACCCTGGAGGACGAGGAGCTCGAGATCATGGAGCAGCTCGAGGAGGCGCAGTCGGCGCTCGACGAGCTGACCTCCGCCCTCGAGGATCTCGACGGCCGGCTCGGTGAGCTCACCGGCGCCCGCGACGAGAAGGTCGACGCCCTCGACGCCGAGATCGCGAAGGTCTCCGTCGGCCGCGACGCGATCGTCGCCGACATCCCGGCCGACCTGCTCGGGCTCTACGACAAGCTGCGCGCCAGCAAGGGCGGCGTGGCCGTCGGTGCACTGCGCGCCCGTCAGTGCGGCGGTTGCCAGCTGACCCTCGACGCCAACGAGCTCGGTGAGATCCGCGACACCCCGGCCGACCGGGTGATCCGCCACGAGGAGTGCCAGCGCATCCTGGTCCGCACCGACGAGAGCGGTCTGTGACCGAGCCGACCGGCAGCGTCCCGGGTGATGGTCTGCCCGACGCCCCCGACTCCGCAGTCGAGGAGGCGACCTCCCCGGACAGCCTGCCGACACCGCCCACCACGCTGGTGCTCGTCCGGCACGGCGTCACCGCGCACACCACGGGCCGCCGCTTCTCCGGTGGGCTCGGCGGGGACAACCCGCCCCTGTCCGAGGAGGGCCGTGCGCAGGTCGCCGAGGTGGCCGCGTGGCTGCGTGAGCTGAGCGACAGCGTCGACGTCGTCGTCGCCTCTCCAGTACGACGGACCCGCGAGACGGCCGACATCATCGCCGCCGAGCTCGGCCTCGACGTCGTCGAGGAGCCCGGCTTCGCCGAGATGGAGTTCGGCGCGTGGGACGGGCTGACCTTCGCCGAGGTCGCCGAGAACGACAAGGCCGCGATGGACGCGTGGTTCGCCGACATGTCCGCCGCGCCGCCGGGCGGTGAGTCGTTCGTCGCCGTCCGGGAGCGGGTCCTCGAGGCGCTGGAGCGCGTGCTCGGCGAGCACGCCGGCCGCACCGTCGTCGTCACCAGCCACGTCACGCCCATCAAGACGCTCGTCGCCCATGCGGTCGCCGCGCCGCTCGAGTCGCTCTTCCGCCTCGAGCTCGCGCCCGCCGCGGTCTCCGTGATCGCCTTCCACACCGACCCGACCACGGGGGAGCGGCACCCGTCGCTGCGGTTCTTCAACGCGCTCGCGCCCGGCCGCCGTACCCTGCGCGACACCGGCCGCTGGTAGGTCGGCCTTCGACCGCTGGCGCTCGACCCTCGATGACCGGGCAGGGTCAGAGCTCGGCGACCACCACGTCGAGCTGGGTGCCGCTCTTGGTCGGCTCGCCGACCTCCACGCTCCAGCCGAGCCGCTCGAGGGTCGCGGCCAGGGCAGCCGGGGTGCGCGGGTCGGCGCCGTCCTCGAGCAGGGCGCGGACGATGCGGCCCTTGGTCGCCTTGTTGAAGTGGCTGACGACCTTGCGGACCCCGCCCTGCTCGTGGAGCACCCGCACCGTCGCCACGCGCTTCGCGAGGTCCGGGCCGGGGCGCCAGAAGCCGGCGTACATCCCCGACCGCAGGTCGACGAGCAGGCCGTTGCCGACGGCCGCGGTCATGGGCCGGTCGAGGTGGGTGCGCCAGTGGGCGGCGACGGGGCCGAGTCCCGGCAGGGAGGCATCCCCCGAGAGTCGGTAGGACGGGATGCGGTCACCCACGCGGACCACTCCGAAGAGGCTGGACGCGACGGCCAAGCGGGTCGCGGCGCGTCGCTTGGCAGCCGTGCTGAGGGTCGCGACGTCGAGGGCGTCGTAGACGACACCGGTGTAGATCCGGTCGGCCCGGGCGGTGGGGGCGGTCTCGAGGCCGGCGTTGCGGTCGACGAGGTCGAGCTGGCCCGCGGAGAGACCGAGGACGGCCGCTGCCTTGTCACGGTCGTCCTGGCACAGGGTGACCAGTGCGTCGAGCACCTCGCGGCGCGCGGGCTCGAGCTCGGGCAGCGAGAGGGACGACAGGTCGAGGGCGGCGCCGCGGCTCGGCGCGGCCTTCCCCTCGCTCGGGGGCAGCAGGATCAGCACGGCGACGAGGATAGGAGACCGGCTGGCCGAGCATGCAGCACGGCGTCGGTAGTGTCGCCTGCATGCCCTCCAACGTCGTGGTCCGGGTCAAGGCGAGCACCCCTGCGCTGGCGCAGGGTCTGGTGGCGATCGGGAAGGAGCTCGAGCTGCCCGGCGAGTTCACGCCCGAGGTGGTCGCCGCGGCCGAGCAGGCGGTCGCTGCAGTGACGCTGCCGGATCGCGATGCGACCGACCTCCCGTTTCTGACCATCGACCCCGAGGGGTCGATGGACCTCGACCAGGCCGTCCACATCGCCCGTGAGGGCGACGGCTTCGTCGTCCACTACGCGATCGCCGACGTGGCCGCCTTCGTCCGGCCGGGGGACCCGGTCGACCTGGAGGCCAACCGTCGCGGCGAGACCCTCTATGGCGCCGGCAGCCGGATCCCGCTGCACCCGCCGGTCCTGTCCGAGGGCGCTGCCTCGCTGCTTCCTGAGCAGGTGCGCCCCGCCCTGCTGTGGACCCTGCAGGTGGACGCGTCGGGGGCCTGCACCGGCGCGCACGTGGAGCGCGCCCGGGTCCGCTCGACCGCTCGGTGGTCCTACGCCGAGGCCCAGCAGGCCCTCGACGGAGCGGATGACACGGGTGGCGCGGGCGACACCCTTCCGGAGACGCTGGTCCTGCTGCGCGAGGTCGGACGTCTGCGGGAGCAGCAGGAGATCGACCGCGGCGGGGTGTCCCTGCCCCTGCCCGAGCAGGAGCTCGAGGCGTCCGACGGCTCCTGCCACCTGGTCTTCCGTGAGCAGCTGCCGGTGGAGGGCTGGAACGCCCAGATCTCGCTGATGACGGGCATCGGCGCCGCGACGCTGATGGTCGAGGGCCGGATCGGGCTGCTGCGCACGCTGCCGCCCGCCGACCCGCGCGATGTCGCCCGCCTGCGTCGGGTGGCCCGCGGTCTCGGGATCGACTGGCCGAAGGACGTCGACTACCCGGCCTTCATCCGCTCGCTCGACCCGTCGCGCTCCGAGCACCAGGCGATGGTCGTGGCCAGCACCCGGGTGCTGCGCGGCAGCGGCTACGCCGCCTTCGACGGCGAGCTGCCCGAGCAACGGGCGCACTCCGCGATCGCCGCCGACTATGCCCACGTCACCGCCCCGCTGCGCCGACTCGGCGACCGCTATGCCGGTGAGGTCTGTGTCGCGCTGTGCGCCGGCGAGCCGGTGCCCGACTGGGTGCGCGAGGCGCTGCCCGGGCTGCCCAAGACGCTGCAGGACTCCGCCCGGCGCGCCAGCACCTACGGCCGCGCCGTGCTCGACCTCGTCGAGGCGGTCGTCCTGGTCGACCGGGTCGGCGAGGAGTTCGACGGCGTCATCACCAGCGTCCGGGACGAGGAGCGCGACCGAGCCGACGGTCCCCACCGGGGCGTGGTCGTCGTGGGCGCGATCGGCGTGGAGGCGCCCGTCACCTCCCCGCAGCAGCTGCCGCTCGGCGAGGACGTCCGGGTCCGGCTCACCCGGGCCGACCCGGCGGACCGCGCCGTCGAGTTCACCCTCGAGGCGCCGGCGTGAAGGTCCTCGTCACCGGCGGCGTGCGGTCGGGGAAGTCCCGGCATGCCGAGGTGCTGCTCGCCGCCACCGATGCGGTGACCTATGTCGCCGCCGGCCCGACGTACGACGACGCCGACTGGGCTGCGCGCGTGAGCGCCCATCGGGAGCGGCGGCCGGCGGCATGGTCGACGGAGGAGACGCGCGACGTGGCCGGCGTGCTCGGCCGGGCCGGGACGGCCGGGGGTCCGGTGCTCGTCGACTGCCTCGGCACCTGGCTGACGGGTGTGATCGACGAGGCGGGGCTGTGGGAGGCGCCGGTGGAGGTCGTCGAGGCGCACGTCCTGGCGCTCCTCGACGAGCTGGTGACCGCGGTCGCGCGAGCGGCCGGCACGGTCGTGCTGGTGACCAACGAGGTCGGTCTGGGCGTGGTCCCGGAGCACCGATCCGCCCGCCTCTTCCGCGACCTGCTCGGCACGATCAACCAACGCCTCGGCGCCGTCTGCGACGAGGTGCACCTGGTGGTGGCGGGACGCGTCCTGCGCCTCTGACCCGTGCCCGCCGAAGTGCGCCGGTTTCTCGCCCGAAGTACGCCGGTTTCCCACCCGAGATGCGCAGGTCTCTCGGTCGAGGTGGGAGGTCAGGCGCCGGCCAGGCCGATCAGCAGTACGGCGAGCGCGAGCTCGATCCCGGCGCCGAACACGTCGCCCGTGACACCACCGAAGCGCCGGACGCAGTGCCACGTCAGGCCGGCGACGGCGAGGGCGGCGACGGCCACGGTCACCGGCCCGCGGACCGGGTCGACGGCAAGGGCCGCGAGGACGGCCAGCGCCGCCCAGCCGACAGCGGCGACCACGACCGGGACCCGTCGGGTGAAGGTCACGCCGAGCCCGTCGGGACGGGCCGGGGGAGCCAGGGTGCAGCCCGTGATCCAGAGCGCGGCGCGCGAGACGCAGACGGCCAGTCCGGCGAGCACGGGGCCGCGCCATGCGGTGTCCCAGGCGTCGCCTGCTCCGACGTACGACTGCAGGCCGGCGGCCTGCGCGCCCAGCACGAGCACCAGGGCCGCAACGCCTGCCGGGCCGGCCGTGCCGGACTTCATGACCTGCAGGGACCGCTCGCGGTCGTAGGACGCGGTCAGCCCGTCGGCGACGTCGGACAGGCCGTCGAGGTGCAGGGCCCGGCTGCCGACGGCCACGACGGCCAGGGCGAGGAGCGCCACGGCGAGCGGTGGGAGCTCCAGCTGTCCGCCGGCCCAGCACACCAGGGTGACGGCGGCTGCGAGCGGCAGCACCGCGACCGGCGCGAGCAGCAGGGCTCCGGTGGCGAGCGCCGGCGTCACCCGGGTGACGGCAGGGACCCGCAGTGCGGTGAGCATGCCGATCGCGAGCCGGAGGCTGCGACCGACGGTCGCGACGCTCACGCGTCGGGGGCGTCCGGTATGAGGTCCGCGAGCAGTGCCACGTCGCGCAGCAGTGCGACGGCCGAGCGCAGCAGCGGGACGGCCGCGACCGCGCCCGATCCTTCGCCCAGCCGCAGGCCGAGGTCGAGCACCGGCTCCAGCCCCAGCTTCTCCAGTGCGAGCGCCTGCGCGGGCTCGGTCGAGCGGTGCCCGCCGGCGAACCACGCGGCCGCGCCCGGTGCGATCCGGTCGGCGGTCAGCGCGCAGGCGACGGACATCAGGCCGTCGAGGAGGACGGGTACGCCGCTCTCGGCGGCCTCGAGCAGGAAGCCGACCGTGGCGGCCAGGTCGGCGCTGCTCACCGCGGCCAGCGTCTCGATCGGGTCGTCGAGCCGGTCGCCGGCCCGCAGCAGTGCCTGCTGGACGACGGCCTGCTTGTGGTTGAGGACCTTGTCGTCGATGCCGGTCCCGCGCCCGGTGACCTCCTCGGCCGGCACGCCCAGCGCTGCCGCCACCAGCGCGGCGGCCGGGGTGGTGTTGCCGATGCCCATGTCTCCGGACAGGAGCAGCTGCGCTCCGGCGGCGATCTCCTCGCGGGCGACCGCCCGGCCCGCGGCCAGGGCCTGGGTGGTCTCCTCGGCGGTCAACGCGTCCTCCAGGTGGATCGCGCCGCTGCTGCGGCGCACCTTGTGGGCCTGGACATCTGCGGGCACGCCCTCGAGGTCGTCGTCGACACCCAGGTCGAGCACCCGGACGTGGATGCCGTGGGCGGCTGCGAGCGCCGAGACGCCGGCCTTGCCGAGGACGAAGGTGCGCACCATGGCCGGCGTGATCGCCGGGGGATAGGCCGAGACGCCGTGCCGCGCGACGCCGTGGTCGCCGGCGAAGATCACGAGGCGGACGTTGTCCAGCGGAGCCGGCGGGCACTGGCCCTGCGCCGCCGCCAGCCAGACCCCGAGCTCGCCCAGGCGCCCCAGCGCGCCGGCCGGCGTGGCCAGACCGGCCAGTCGCTCGGCTGCGGCTGCGCGGACGGCGGGGGACGGGGGCGCGACGACGGTGCTCATGGGCGCCCAACCTATCCTCTCGCCGTGGGTCACTCCGTCCTGCTCGTCCCGGTCCCCGTGCTCGAGTCCTTCGTGCGCGATCGCTGGACGCACTACGAGCCGGGGTGGGTGTCCGCGGACCCGGCCTTCACCCATGCGCACGTGACCCTGCTGGCGCCGTACCTCCCGCGGCCGGAGGCCGACGACCTCGCCACCCTCGCCGACATCGCGACGACCACGCCCGCGTTCGCCTACCGGCTCGAGGCGGTGACTGCGTTCCCGAACGGCGTGATCCACGTGCCCCCGGTCCCCGCCTCGCCCTTCGCCGAGCTCACCCGGAGGCTGGTGCGGGCCTTCCCGCAGTGCCCGCCCTACGACGGCGCGTTCGGCGACCTCGACGACCTGGTCCCGCACGTCACCCTCGACCACCACCTCGGGGGCGTCACGACGGCCACGGTCGCGGCCGACGTCGGTGACGTGCTGCCGGTCGAGTCGGTCGCCGACCGCCTCGAGCTGCACTGGTACGACGAGGGCGACTGCCGCGCGCTCGCGAGCTGGCCGCTGGGGGTCAGTGCTGCTGCGCCGGCCGGACCGGCTGGCGCAGGATCGTCCGCAGCCGCTCCGGCGCCACCCGGCGTGGGTCGCTGAGATAGATCTCGTGGTGGCGGCCAGTCATCTCGAGCCCGTGAGCCGGGATGAAGTCGTCGTGCATCCGGGCCAGGACTCCAGCCTCGTCGTCGTACGGCCCGACGTGGAGGGTCTGCGCGCACGTGCCCTCTTCCAGCGACGCGTGGCGTACGCGCCAGAGCGCAGCGGCGGGCGCCTTCGTCCCCGCGGCCTCGACGGCCGCGACGACCTGCTCCTCGGTGATCCAGTCGGGCGTGAGCAGCAGGATGGTCCACGACCACTGCGCCTTGTCGCGCGCCGACGTGAAGGCCGTCATGTCCTCGGCCCACCACAACGCCTCGAGCGGCGGCACGACGTAGTCGCGCCCCTCCCGCTTGCTCGCGAACTTCAGCGCGTAGGCGACCGGATAGAGCGCGGCCAGTGCGTCGGCGTACTCCTGCGAGGTGTTGGGGTCGCCACGCCCATCGACCATCAGGTAGGTCAGCGGGGGAACCTCGACCACACGGAACTCACCCGCCCGGGCGCGGTAGGAGTCAAGCTCCTTCTTGAGGTCGACCTTGGTGGACGCCATCCCCGCATCCTGCCTCGTCGGTCCCTACGCTGGCGCCATGGCCACCTTCACGCTGACCTGCATCGCCGATGACCGCGCGGGCGTCGTGTCCGACCTCTCGGCGCCCATCCGTGCGCACGGCGCCAACTGGACGCGCAGCCAGATGGCGCGCCTGGGCGGCAAGTTCGCCGGCATCCTGCTCGTCGAGGTGCCGGACTCGGGCGCGGACGCCCTGGTCGCCGACCTGCTCGCCCTCGGGGCGCAGGGCCTGCAGGTGACGGTCGAGCGGACCGACGTCCCGGTCGCCGAGGAGCCGCAGCGGATCACCCTCGAGCTCCTCGGGGCGGACCGGCCCGGCATCGTCGCGGAGATCTCGGCCGCCCTCGCGGCGAAGGGCGTGAGCATCCAGGAGCTCGCCACCGACGTCCGGGAGGCGCCGATGGCCGGAGGTCGACTGTTCGAGGCGCAGGCGGTCCTTGTCGCGCCCACCGGGGCCAGCATCGAGGAGCTGCGGTCGCTGCTCGAGTCCCTCGCGGACGAGCTGATGGTGGAGATCAGTCTGTCCGACGCCTGAGGGTCCACGGCTGAGCGAGCGTCCTCGGTCGTGACGCACGGCACGCACTGGTGCCCCCGACGTGCTTGACAAAAGGGGGGTAAATGTATGCAACATGATGTTGCGCTAACAACCGCACCCGCCGCTTTCGACGATGAATCGGATCGAGGACCACCATGACTGCCACCGCTGACCGCCAGGCCGAGATGCTCCCGCACGCCACGTCGCCGGACTTCCAGGAGACCCTGCGGATCCTGTCCGAGGCGTCGGTGCACCAGCACTTCGACGCGTTCGTCGACATCGCGTGGGACAGCCCGGAGTTCGAGGTCGACCCGATGGACCCCCGCTGGGTGCTCCCCGAGGTCGACTCGCTCGGTGGCACCGACTGGTACAAGTCGCTTCCCTTCGAGCGCCAGGTCGAGATCGGTCGCTACCGCCAGGCCAACATCATGAAGGTCGGCCTGCAGTTCGAGCAGCTGCTGATCGCGGGCGTCATGAACCACCTCATCGGCATGGGCAACAACCGCGCCGAGTTCCGGTACTCCACCCACGAGGTGACCGAGGAGTGCCACCACACCCAGATGTTCCAGGAGGGAGTCAACCGCATCGGCTCGGACGTGCAGGGTGGCCCGACCTGGTTCGTGAAGATCGCGCCCCTGCTGTCGCTGGCCGGCCGCGGCCTGCCTAACATCTTCTTCATCGGCATCCTCGCCGGCGAGGAGCCGATCGACTACCTCCAGAAGTCGATCCTGCGCTCGGGCGACCAGATGCACCCGATGGTCACCCGGATCATGCAGATCCACGTCGCCGAGGAGGCGCGCCACATCGGCTTCGCCCACTCCTACCTCATCGAGCGCTCCAAGGACTACACGCCCGTCCAGCGCTTCGCGATCTCGCTCGCGTTCCCGGTGATCATGCGCGTGCTGTGCGACGTGATCATGAAGCCGAGCCGCAAGATGCAGAAGGACCTCGGCATCCCGAGGTCCGTCGTGCGCGAGGTCTACTGGAAGTCGGAGAAGTCGGAGAAGCTCCTGCGCGACACCTTCGGTGACGTGCGGATGCTCGCCGACGAGCTGGGCCTGATGAACCGCTTCTCGCGCCCCCTGTGGCGCATGCTGGGCATCGCCGGCAAGCCGTCGCGCTTCCGCAGCGAGCCGAAGTCCGCAGCGGTCTGACATCCTGAGCCTGGCCCGAGGAGGTCAGGTGTCCGACGTACGCATCACCCACATCGGTGGGCCGACCACGCTCATCGAGGTGGCTGGCTGGCGGATCCTGACGGACCCGACCTTCGACCCGCCGGGTCGCCGGTACTTCTTCGGCTGGGGTACGACGTCGCGCAAGCTCGTGGGTCCGTCGATGTCGCCCGCTGACCTCGACCCGATCGACGCCGTGCTGGTCAGTCACCACCACCACGGGGACAACCTCGATCCGTCGGCCCGCGAGCTGCTGCCGACCTGGGGCACGACGGTCACGACCGTCAAGGGCGCCGCGAAGCTCGATGGCGCCGTCGTCGGGCTCCGGGCCTGGGAGACCACGACGCTCGAGACACCGGGCAAGCCGACCGTCACCATCACCGCCACCCCGTGCCGACACGGGCCGGTCGGTAGCGAGCCGATCACCGGGCCCGTCATCGGCTTCTCCCTGGCGTGGGAGGGCCAGCGGCACGGCGAGCTGTGGGTCACCGGCGACACCGTCCTCCACCCGGCGCTGCGCGAGGTGCCCTCGCGCCTGCGGGTCGGCACGCTCGTGCTGCACCTCGGCTCGGTCCGCTTCCGCTACCTCTCGGGCTGGCTGCGCTACACGATGGACGCGCGCGAGGGCGCCGAGCTCATCGAGCTCGTCGACCCGGCCCACGTCGTTCCCGTGCACTACGAGGGCTGGTCCCACTTCCAGCAAGGTCGCGCGCCCGCCGAGGCGATCCTCGCCCGCTCACCCCTCGCCGATCGCGTCACCTGGGTCGACCCCGGGCAGGACGTCACGCTGACCGTCTAGTGACGCGCCACTAGGGCGGCGTTCCGGATCCGGTGCGACGCCAACCCTGTCGGTTCCGAGGGGTGTCGGTCGGCGGTGTCGGGTACTGGTCAGGCATCGGACGTCGTACCGACCAAGGGGGAAGCAATGACCGTCCAGCCGCATCACCGCGCTCGGCCTGAGACCGAGGAGATGTCCGGTCTCATCTTCGTCATCGGCGTGCTCGCGCTCGCCGCCGTGCTCGTGCTGACGCTGACCTGAACCCGCGAACAGAGAGGAACATCATGTACATCGGACTCGGAATCGTCCTGCTCGTCCTCGGCCTGATTCTCGCCCTCGACGTGATCACGGTCGACCTGGACTTCGTCAACGACGGCGCTCTCGGCACGATCCTCATCGTGGCCGGCATCATCGCCATCGTCGCCTCACTGCTGATCAGCGGACCGTGGCGCACGCGCCGCGAGGTCGTCCACCGCGACGACCGCGGCGTCTACTGACTCGTCCCACCCCGCCGGCTCGCCCCACCGTGCCCCCTCCTGGGGGCCGGTGAGGGACGGGCTGGCCTGTAAGCCGGGTTCTGTGACTCCGAGGAGCCGGCGACCATCCATCTACGGCTGCCGTTGCCGACAGCCTCCAGCGACCTACCCGCACACTCGGGCGAGCCACCCTCTCGGCCGAGGCCGGCGTGTGCTGTCTGGTCTTGCTCCGGGTGGGGTTTGCCGAGCTGCGCCGGTCGCCCGGCGCACTGGTGGGCTCTTACCCCACCTTTTCACCCTTACCGCGCCCGGAGGCGCGGCGGTCTGTTCTCTGTGGCACTTTCCCGCGGGTCACCCCGGGTGGGCGTTACCCACCACCCTGCTCTGCGGAGCCCGGACTTTCCTCGGGACCCGGCGCCTCGCGGCGAGGGGTCACGCGGTCGCCCGGCCAGCCCGTCCACGGCCAGCGTAGTGGTCGGAGAGGGAACAACGACGATCCTGCCGGGGTTCAGGTCGACATGAACGAGATGATCCAGCCCGAGGTCCGCATCCAGGCGCCGGCGATCGTCTTCCCCGGCGCTGGCGACCGTCACGAGACGGCCTACCGGACCGCCCACGACCTGCTGTCGCGCCGCGCGCCGCGTGAGGCCCTCGAGATCCTCGAGCCCGCGCTGGCGGCCGAGCCCGACAACCGCGGCCTCCGCTCGCTGCGGGCCTGGGCCTACTTCATGCGCGCCCAGCTCCAGAAGGCCGTCGACGAGCTGACCTGGCTGGTGGGGGAGGACCCCGCCGACGTGTGGTCGCGGCACACCCTGGGCCGCGCGCTCGAGCGCCAGTCGTCGTTTGAGGCCGCGCTGCCACACCTGCGTCTGGCGGCCGTGATGTCGGGCGACCCCGAGCACGAGTACGACGTGCTGCGGGTCGAGCGTCTGTCCGGTCGCGCCGGATAGGCCCCGGCGGGCCGGTCGAGCGCGGCCGTCGAGAAAAGTTCCGAGCACACCGGGCAACGCGGCCGGGGTGCCGAGTGGTCCGACAGGACATGATCACCTCGACGACACCGGACCCGGTGTCCACTCGGAACGAGGCACCTGGGGGGAGGACGCGCGTGCGGCCGTCCCGGGACGACTTCGACACGTTCGTCGTCGCGCGCTCGGCGCCGCTGCTGCGCACCGCCTATCTCCTCACCCACGACCACGCCCTGGCCGAGGACCTGCTGCAGACGGCCCTGGCCAAGGCGTGGTTCGCCTGGCGCAGGATCGACGGCGACCCCGAGCCCTACGTCCGCAAGATCCTCGTGAACACCTACGCCACCTGGTGGCGGCGCAAGTGGCACGGGGAGCGGCCCTCCGACGAGCTGCCCGAGACCGCCGGGACCGCTCGCTCGGAGGCAGAGTCGGTCGCGTCTGCCACGGACCTGTGGCGGGCGATGGAAACCCTGCCGCCGCGCCAGAGGGCGGTGATCGTGCTCCGCTTCTTCGAGGACCTCTCCGAGGCCCAGACCGCGGAGCTGCTCGGCTGCTCGGTCGGCACCGTCAAGAGCCAGCAGAGCAAGGCGCTCGCCAAGCTCCGCATCGACCCCACCCTCTCCCTGCACGACGGCACCCCGGAGGACCTGCGATGAACGACCTCAACGAGCTCCGCCGCGTCCTCGACGACCGCGCTGCCTCCGTCGACGACCACCTCGCTCCTGCCCAGCCCGCCGCCGTCCATCGCCGGATCGCCGCGATCCGCCGCCGTCGTCGTACGGCGGCCGCCGGTGCGCTGGCCGCCGCCGTCGTGGTCGCGGGGTCGGCCGTCGTGCTGCCCCGTCTCGGCGGCGACGAGGGCCCCGAGCCCACCTCACTGGTCGGGGTCGACGTGCCCGACACCATGGACAGCCTCGGCTTCACCTACGAGCTGGTCGACACCGTGTCCGGCAAGGGCAGCCGGGCCGTGCTCGACCTTCCTGCCTCCGACCAGAGCCGCCTCGTCAGCTGGGCCACGTCCGGCGACGACGACCGGGTGACCCTCTCCGGCGACCTCGTGGTCGATCCGTGGTCCACGGATGCCGCCGACTTCAGTGACTTCACCCTGGTGCCCGCCGGGGACGGGGGACAGGTCGTGATCGAGGCAGCGAGCGGCACCCCGGGCATCGCCGTCTATCGGGCCACCGGTGAACGGCCGGCGGGCTACACCCGCGACGGCATCACCTTCCGTGAGGAGTTCGCCGGCGGTCACCTGCTCGCTGCGGTGGTGGGGGAGCCGGGCCAGGGCGAGATCGACCTCCCGGCCACGGCCGACGGCCCCGGCGTTGCCGTCAAGCTCTTCTGCATCGGCGGACCGGAGGCAGCCGACACGGTCCTCGACCTGGGCGGCCGTCCGGCGATCACCGCCGGCGGCGGCTGCGCCGACCGTACGCCGCTGGACCCGGCAGCCCACGGTGGCAGCGACTTCCCGACCCGCGTCGGCGAGGACGTCTCGGTGCGGGTGGAGATCAGGTCCGGTGGGTCGGCGGTGGTCGACGACGACATGGTCGTGGCGGTCGGGATCTACTCCCTCGACGCCTATGCGCCGGCTCCGCGGGGCCCTGCGCCGACGACGCTCGAGCACGACGGTCGGGTGTGGCGACTCGTCCACGTCGCCGACAGCAGCCGCGCCGAGCAGGTCGCGGAGCTCGCACCCGAGGGTCGTGGCGAGATCCTGGCGGTGATGACGGCCGGGACGGGCGAGAGGCTCATCGACGTGACCTTCGGCGATCGGCCGGGCGTGAGGATCTCCGCCGGCGAGAGCGCGTCGCTGCAGCAGGTCGTCTCGGCCGGCGAGGCCGTGCGGATCCGACAGGTCGGGGGCAAGCCCCTGGGTGACGTCCGGGTCTCCTTCTACGAGCGGGTGCGCTGACCCGTCCTCTCACTCGAGCCGGGTGATCTCCACCGTCACGTCGAGCTCGGAGGTCGTGGCGCCGGAGTAGATGCCGCGCAGCGGGGGGACGTCGCCGTAGTCGCGGCCGTGGCCGATGACGACGTAGCGGTCGTTGGGTGCGGTGTCGGTGCTGGGGTCGAAGCCCTGCCAGCCGTCGTCCCACCACTCCAGCCAGGCGCGCGAGTCGCCGGCGACCTTGTCGCCGACGACGGGCTCCTCGACGGGGTGGACGTAGCCGGAGACGTAGCGGGCAGGGATGCCGAGCATGCGGAGCCCGCCGATCGCGAGGTGCACCATGTCCTGGCAGACCCCGGCCCGCTGCTCCCACGCGGCGGCGGCCGGCGACTCGACGTCGGTGGCCCCCGGAAGGAACTCGATCTCCTCGTGCACCAGCCGTACGACGGCCCGGGCCGCGTCGCCGGGCAGGGCTGAGGCCGCCCGGATCTCTTCGAGCCTGGCGGCAAGGTCGGCCGGGGGCGCGACGGCCTCGGACACCACGAGGTACTCGGTCCAGCGGTCCGCGATCTCGGCCGTGTCGTAGGCGGCCCACCCGGTCGTCGGCTCCGGTGTCCCTGCGCGGTTGACCTGGACGGTCGACGTGGCCGTCACCGTCATCGTGTCGTGCGGGTCGACGACCTCGAACGACGTGACCTGCGTGCCGAAGTAGTCGGTGTAGCTGGCCGTCCATGGCTTCGGGCTCACATCGATGCGGTGGTGGACCACGATCTGCTCGGGCGTCGTCACCGGCGTCATCCGCGCCTGGTTGTGGGACGCCACCGCTCGCCCGTCGTATTCGTACTGGGACGTGTGGACGATCCTCAGCTGCATCGCCATCAGAGTCCGACCCCCTTCCAGGACACGGCCTCGGCGCCGGCGAAGTAGCGCCGGCTGATCGCATCCGTGGCAGCCGCGCAGGTGCGCTGCAGACGCTCCATCTCGTGGGGCAGGTCGTCCACCAGGTCGCTGAGCGAGCGGTATTCCAGCTCGGCCTTGATCCGGCCGATCAGCCGGCTCGCCTCGTCCTGGAAGCCGGCCCGCGGCGGCTGGGGGTCGATGCCCTCGAGCGAGAACTGGGCCCGGCTGAGCGCGAAGACGACCGAGCGGGGCGACAGGCGGTCGAGCAGGAGGAACTCGGCGGCGGCCCGCTCGGTCTCCACGCCGCGATAGGTGCGCAGGAACGCGTCGTACGCCCCGCAGGCGCGCAGCGCCGACGTCCACTGCCCGGTGCCCGCGGAGAGCGCCGTGGTCGCGACGAGCCGCGAGGTCATGTCGGCGCGCTCGATACTCCGCCCGAGCTGGATGAACTGCCAGCCCTCGTCGCGCGCCATGGTCGCGTCCGCGGTGCCCGAGATGAGGGCGGCCCGCTCGCGCACCCACTGGAAGACGTACGGCGGCCGCAGGGTCTCGAAGTGTCCGGTCGGGATCGGGCGCCACGTGGTGTTGATCGCCTCCCACAGCGGGACGGTCAGCGTCTCCCGCGCCCCGCGGGCCGACTCGCGCGCGGCCATGATGGTGCCGGCGATCGACGACGGCGAGCCCGGGTCGTAGGCGAGCAGACGCAGCACCTGCTCGATCGTCACCGCACCGGTGAGATCGACCCCGAAGGTCGCGGCGTCCTCGGGCTCGACCCCCATGCAGGACAGCAGGTCGCGGCAGGTCTGGGGCTCGTCCACGGTGCTGTCCTCGAGGATCAGCTGGGTCTGCACGTCGAGGATCCGGGCAGTGTCGTCGGCCCGCTCGATGTAGCGGCCGATCCAGAAGAGGGACTCGGCGATCCGGCTCAGCATCAGCCCACCCCCTGCGACTGCTGTTGCTGCTGGAGCTCGGGTCCGGTCGGCCCCGCCAGCACCCAGGTGTCCTTCGTGCCGCCGCCGCGTGAGGAGTTGACGATCAGCTCGCCCTTGCCGAGCGCGACCCTGGTCAGGCCACCCGGCAGCACCCACACCTTGCTGCCGTCGTTGACGGCAAACGGCCGGAGGTCGACGTGGCGGGGGCCGAGCTCACCGTCGACGAAGGTGGGCACGGTCGAGAGCTGCACGACCGGCTGCGCGATCCAGTCCCGGGGCGTGGCGAGCACCTTGGCCCGCAGGTCGTCGAGCTCCTCGCGCGAGGCTCGCGGGCCGATCACGATCCCCTTGCCGCCCGAGCCGTCGACCGGCTTGAGGACGAGCTCGTCGAGCCGGTCCATCACCTCCTCGAGGTGCGTGGGCTCACCACACCGCCAGGTGTCGACGTTGCGGATCACCGGCTCCTCGGAGAGGTAGTAGCGGATGATGTCGGGCAGGTAGGTGTAGACGAGCTTGTCGTCCGCGACGCCGTTGCCCACCGCGTTGGCGAGGGTCACGTTGCCGGCGCGGGCGGCGTCGATCAGCCCGGGACACCCGAGCATCGAGTCGGCCCGGAAGTGCACCGGATCGAGGAACTCGTCGTCGAGGCGCCGATAGATCACGTGCACCGGCGCGAGGCCCTTGGTCGTGCGCATCATGACCTCGCCGCGCCGGCACACCAGGTCGCGGCCCTCGACCAGCTCGACACCCATGGTGCGGGCCAGCAGCGTGTGCTCGAAGTAGGCGCCGTTGTAGACGCCGGGGGTCAGTACGACGACCGTGGGGTCGGCGACACCGGCGGGCGCGGCGGCCCGCAGCGCCGCGAGCAGCTTCTGCGGATAGCCGGCCACCGGCCGGATCCGGTGCTGCGCGATCGTCTCGGGTAGCGCGGCCGAGATGGCCCGCCGGCTCGTCATCACGTAGGACACGCCGGACGGCACCCGGACGTTGTCCTCCAGCACCCGGAACTCACCGTTGTCGTCGCGGATCAGGTCGATGCCGGAGACGTGCACCCGGACGCCGTTGGCGGGCCGAACGGTCGCGGCCTGCCGGTGGTAGTGCGAGCTTGTGGTGATCACCCGGCGCGGGATGACGCCGTCGTCGAAGACGTGCCCGGCGTCGTACACGTCGGCGAGGAGGGCCTCGAGCGCCCGGACCCGCTGCTGCACCCCGCGCTCGACGACCGACCAGGCGTCCATCTCGATGACCCGGGGGAGGATGTCGAGCGGCATCGCCCGCTCCTCGCCGCCGATGTCGAAGGTGATGCCCTGGTCGAGATAGCTGGCCTGGAGCGCCTCCACCCGGCTGCTGAGCTCGGGCGTCGTCATCTTGTCGAGCGAGTCCCGCAGCCGCAGGTACGGCGAGCGCAGCTGGTCACCGTCGAACATCTCGTCATAGGCGGGGCCGCCCCCCGTCGCCGCCCCGTAGCCGTCGAACATCGTGCTCATGTCCGGACCCTACTCACGTCAGGTAACACGGATGTTGCCTCCGCAGGCGCGCTGGGCGCTGGGCCCGCGGCGGGGGCGGCGGCGGGGGAGTAGGTTCGGGTCATGACCGGTGACAGCGAGTTCTGGTTCTGCCTGACCCATCACGTGGTCGAGGGTGTCGAGGGCTGCCCCAACAAGGACCGTCTCGGCCCCTACCCGACCGAGGCCGAGGCGGCCCGGGCGCTGGAGAAGGCCGCCGAGCGGACCGAGGCGTGGGACAACGACCCGGTGTGGAACGACGACGCCGCTCCCGCCGCGGACGCCGACTGACCCGCGCGCCGCGATGGTGTTCTCCCGCCGCCGCCGGATCAAGTCCGTCGCGGTCGATCCCGCGACGGGTGAGGTCATCTCCCCGCTGCCGTTCATCGGCGTGGGTCTCGTCCTCGCCTCGCTCTTCCTCTACGTCTGGGCCTTCTGGAGCATCCCGACACCGGCAGCGATCGCGCTGACCTTCACCTGGCTGGTCCTGCTGCTGCTCTGCTTCCGCTGGTGGAGCGAGCGGCCGCGGCTGGTGCTCGCCTTCGGGGTCGTCGCGTTCGTGTGGTGGTTCGTCGCTGTCGTGACTGGCGGGATCCTCCTCGACTGGGGCTCGTAGTCGAGTGACCCGGATCCGGGTCTGAGAGGATCGGCCGCATGGCCATCCACATCACCGACGACGCCGCGGCCGACGAGCTGCTCACCACCAACTCGTTCGCGTTGCTGATCGGGATGATGCTCGACCAGCAGTACCCGATGGAGCACGCCTTCCTCGGTCCGCACAAGGTCGTGGGCCGCTTCGGCTCGTTCGATCCCGCGACCATCGCCGCGGCCGACCCGGAGGAGTTCGCGGCGCTGTGCGCCGAGACGCCGGCGATCCATCGGTTCCCCGGGTCCATGGCGGCGCGCCTGCAGGAGCTCGCCCGCATCGTCGTCGAGGACTACGACGGCGACGCCTCCCGCATCTGGACCGAGGCAGCCAGCGGCAAGGACCTGATGAAGCGACTCCAGGCCCTCCCGGGCTTCGGCGCCCAGAAGGCGAAGATCTTCACCGCGCTCGTGGCCAAGCAGCTCGACGTCCGACCCGACGGGTGGGAGAAGGCCGCAGGCGACTACGCCCTCGACGGCTTCCGCTCGGTGGCCGACGTCGTCGATCCCGTTTCCCTGCAGAAGGTGCGGGATCACAAGAAGCAGATGAAGGCGGCGGCGAAGGCAAAGGCCTGACCCGATTGCCGTAGTCCTTTCGGTGCCGTGGCAGAATGACCGAGCGGCCTTGACGCCTCCGGGCCTCGCCGCGCCCATGACGAGAAATGCATCACTAGAACATGCATCGAGAGGTGTTCGTGTCCTCGAACCGTTCCGTCCCACCCGCTCTGCTCCGCCACCCCTCCATCGCCTCGCTCATCGAGCAGGGCGAGCGCGCCGGCAGTGTCACTGCCGAGGATGTGCGCACGGCCTTCGCGGCCGCTGAGGTGGCACCCGCCCAGCTGAAGGGCCTCATGGGCCACCTCGCTGGCCAGGGCATCTCCGTGGAGCTCGGTGCTCCGGTCGAGCAGCGCGCCGTCGCGGCCGCTGCCCGCAAGACCGCGACCGCGACCGCCTCGACCGCGAAGAAGGCGGCGCCGGCCAAGAAGGCGGCTGCTGCAGCTCCGGCCAAGAAGGCCGCAGCGGCGCCCGCCAAGAAGGCTGCTCCGGCCAAGAAGGCCGCGGCGAAGAAGACCGGCGAGACGGCCGAGGTCGTGCTCGACGAGGTCAAGGTCGCGGCACCCGCGGTCGGGCCCGACGGCAAGAAGGTGCTCGCCGACGTCCCGGACGAGGAGTTCGAGAAGGACCAGGCGAACGACCCGACCCTGAAGGAGGCGGAGGAGGAGGCGAGCGCCACCTCGTCGTTCGTCGTCTCCGCGGCCGACGAGACCGACGAGCCGGCCCAGCAGGTCATGGTCGCCGGCGCGACCGCCGACCCGGTCAAGGACTACCTCAAGCAGATCGGCAAGGTCCCGCTGCTCAACGCGGAGATGGAGGTCGAGCTCGCCAAGCGGATCGAGGCCGGCCTGTTCTCGGAGGAGAAGCTCGGCAAGGGCGGCAAGATCAGCCCGAAGATGCTCGACGAGCTCGAGTGGATCGCCGAGGACGGCAAGCGGGCCAAGAACCACCTCCTCGAGGCCAACCTGCGTCTCGTCGTCTCTCTCGCCAAGCGCTACACCGGGCGCGGCATGCTCTTCCTGGACCTGATCCAGGAGGGCAACCTCGGTCTGATCCGCGCGGTCGAGAAGTTCGACTACACCAAGGGTTACAAGTTCTCGACCTACGCCACGTGGTGGATCCGTCAGGCCATCACCCGCGCGATGGCCGACCAGGCCCGCACCATCCGCATCCCGGTGCACATGGTCGAGGTCATCAACAAGCTCGCCCGCGTCCAGCGGCAGATGCTGCAGGACCTGGGCCGCGAGCCCACCCCGGAGGAGCTCGCCAAGGAGCTCGACATGACGCCGGAGAAGGTCGTCGAGGTCCAGAAGTACGGCCGCGAGCCGATCTCGCTGCACACCCCGCTCGGCGAGGACGGCGACTCCGAGTTCGGTGACCTGATCGAGGACTCCGAGGCGATCGTGCCGGCCGACGCGGTGAGCTTCACGCTGCTGCAGGAGCAGCTGCACGCTGTCCTCGACACGCTCTCCGAGCGCGAGGCGGGCGTGGTCAGCATGCGCTTCGGTCTGACCGACGGCCAGCCGAAGACCCTCGACGAGATCGGCAAGGTCTATGGCGTGACCCGCGAGCGGATCCGCCAGATCGAGTCCAAGACCATGTCCAAGCTCCGGCACCCCTCGCGCTCCCAGGTCCTGCGCGACTACCTCGACTGAGCGACGACCCATGGCCGTCCTGCGCACCGTGCTCGGCGCGCTGTTGGGCGGGCGTGCCGACGCCGCGCGCAGTGACCTCGCCGAGGCGATCGGGGGCGAGCAGGTGCTGCTCGGCCCCGCCTCGGCCAGCTATCGGGGCTCGACCGGCGAGCACCCGCGGGTCAAGGGCAACGGCACGCTGGCGCTGACCCCCACCCGGCTGTTGTGCCGGATGGTCATCGGTCGCCCGGTCGACGTGGACCTGGCGAGCGTCACGGGCGTCAGCACCGCGCGCACCTTCGCCGGCTCTTTCGTCGGCGGGCAGACCCACCTGGTCGTGCACACCACGACCGGCGACCTCGCGTGGTTCGTCCCTGACCTCGACCAGTGGCACGCCGCGGTCCAGGCCGCGGTCGCCTCGCGCTGAGCACGGGCCTTCCGGTGCGGGCGAGGACGGCTGCGGTCCTCCTGGCAGCGCTGGCCGCCACCGGCTGCACCGACACGCCCCACCGACCGGCGCCGACGCCGTCGGCGTCATCGTCGGCCGCCGATCCCTCGGCGACACCGACGAGCGCGCCGGCCAGGCCGTCGACCTTCGATGCCCGGACGGCGTACGACGTCGTGGAGCACCTCGCCGGGCGGATCGGCCCGCGGTTGGCGACCGGGCCCGCGTTCCGCCGGGCTGCGGACTGGTCGGCGCAGCGGCTGGACGCTGCTGGCTGGGTCGTACGACGCCAGCACTTCGACGTGCCGGCCGGCGACTCGTGGGGCGTGGCGGTCGCGGCCGGGCGCAGTCAGAACGTGGTCGCCGAGCCGCCGGGCTTCGACCCGACGCGTCCCCACCTGGTCGTCGGCGCCCACCTCGACACGGTGGCCGTCGCGCCGGGGGCGGAGGACAACGCCTCGGGCGTCGGGGTGGTCCTCGCGCTCGCCGAGATCGAACTGCGGTCGCGGCTGCCCACCGTGCTCGTGCTCTTCGGCGCCGAGGAGCCGCGTGGGCCGGGCAACGACGACCACCACTACGGCTCCCGGCACTACGTCGCCCTGCTCGAGCCCGCCCAGCGGTCGGCGCTGGGCGGGATGCTGTCGCTCGACCGGGTAGGGGTGGGGACGGTCGTGCCTCTGGGCAGCGCCACCGAGCAGCCACCGACGGCACTGGTCCGCGCGGCAGAACGCGCGAGGGTGCCTCACGTCGCGGAGACCGGGCAGCGGTCCAGTGACCACTGGTCGTTCGTGCGAGCGGGACTGCCGGGGCTGCGGATCGGGAGCTCGCCCTATGCCGGCTATCACTCCGCGGACGACCTGCCGGCCGTGGTCAGTGTCGCGCAGCTGCGGCGGGCCGGGCGTGTGGTGCTGGCCTGGCTGCGGGGCTGACCAGCTCAGCGTGGATCCAGGCTCACGGCCTGAGGAGAGGCCCGGTGCTGTGGCGCCACACGTCGTCGAGGATGTCGTCAGCGACCGGGCCGTCCACCCGCCGTGGTGCGAACGATCCGTCCATCACATAGGGGACGAGCCGGAACCCCTTGACCTCGCTGCCCCAGAGCACGACCTCGAGCACGACGCCCTGCTGGGTCTCGGTCATGAAGTCCATGTCGAAGACGAAGTTGCCGAGCGAGTGGGCGACCAGCGCTCCGTCGTACCACTCGGTGCCCTGCACCCAGTGCGGGTGGCCGCCCACCACCAGCTCCGCACCGGCGTCGACGAGCCGCCGGGCCACCCGGCCCTGGATCGGCTCGGCGACGTGGGTGTATTGCGTGCCCCAGTGCGGCAGCACCACGACCACGTCGACCTCCTGGTCGAGGCGGCGGACGAGTCCCTCGACGTGGGTGAGGTCGCGCTCGACCAGCGGGCCGGTCCGTGGAGGCATCCGGATCGACAGCGCCCCGGGTTGCCCGGGCGTGGCCCGTGGGGTCTCGCCGATGGCGTTGAAACCGATCACCCCGAAGCGAACGCCGTTGCGCTCCGCGGTGAACGCACGACCCGCGCTGGCGAGGTCGCGGCCGGCGCCGAAGGACTCGATCGGGCTGTCCGCCAGGAGGTCGAGGGTCTGCAGCAGGGCTCGCTCACCGAAGTCGCCGGCGTGGTTGTTCGCGAGCGAGAGCGCGTCGAAGCCCGCCGCCTCCAGGCCGGTCAGCACGGCCGGGGGAGCGGTGAAGGAGTCGCCGCCCTGTTGCGGCGGCCCGTCGCCGGAGAGCGTGCTCTCCAGCGTGCCGATCGTCAGGTCCGCCGACCGGAGCCGACCGGACAGTGGCCGCAGCGGCAGGCTGGGGTCGCCGGCTTCAGCCGCTCGGGTGCCCACCCGCCGGCCGAGCATCACGTCGCCGACGATCGTCAGCGTGGTCACCGCAGGGGGTGCGGGCCCGTCGACGAGGAGCGGGTACGCCGACGGGCGGCGCAGCGGGTCGACGCCCGCCACCCGGGCCACCTGCACCGTCGCGTCGACCTCGGAGGCGGGCAGCACGGCGACGGCGTCGCGGTCGGACCGGACGTCGCGCAGCGTCGTCACGGCGCGCAGCGGGCGACTGCTGCCGTCGAGCGTCCGCCACGTGTCGACCTCGCCGGCGGCGAGCGCCTCGGCCTGGGCAAGGGTCAGCGCCGGCGCCGGGTGGGTCGCATGCACGGCCACCACGAGCGGCTCGCGAGGACCCGCCCCGGTGGCGTCCGGACCGGCCGGTCGACCGTCGGTGGGCTCCGCGGGGGGATCCGACGGCGTCGTGCAGCCCCATGCCAGGCTCGCCGTCAGCGCGAGCACGCCGAGCCGTCCGGTCAGTCCGCCCATGGGTGCCTCCGGGGCCCACGATAGGGCCGTCCCCCGAAAAAGCGCCGTGGCCCCGGGGGGAACCCCGGGGCCACGATCAGCAGGTCGACGTCAGTCGGCGGCGGGCACCGGCTTGTCGGTCAGCTTGTGGGTCTCGTCGTGGACGGTGGCCGCGACGGCCTTCAGCTTCTCGCCGTGCTCGCGGGCGTGGTGGGCGCAGAAGAGGAGCTCGCCGCCGGACACGAGCTCGACGCGAAGGTAGGCCTGGGCGCCACAACGGTCGCAGCGGTCCTCCGCGGTGAGCGGGGCGCTAGGAGCAATAGCAGTCGTCATCTCGGCCTCTCTCTGGGTCGTCAGTGACTTCATCGGTCTGATCGGTCACTGCCTGGATCAACGTAGCGACTGGAACAAAGATTCCCGTCTCCATGTGGTCCATTCCACTTTCACGTCACCTTCATCCAATCATTCGGATCAGGTCCGTGGATCGATTTTCCAACGCTTGAAACACCCCTGTGATCATCCGATCGTGCAGTGTTGCGTGGCTCGACCGGCCACACTGCCGATGTCGGTCATCGTGCACCGGTCCGGCTCCGTGTGCCTGCACCGGTCACCGGCGTGTCGCGGGTAGATTTCCCCTCGTACGACGCTCGCCGCGTCGACCGACGAGGTGCGCCGCCGAGCGCACCGACATGCACGGGAGAAGGAGCCGGTCATCGCCGACAACACCTACAACGCCGCCCACCTGCTGGTCCTGGAGGGACTGGAAGCCGTGCGGAAGCGTCCGGGGATGTACATCGGCTCCACCGACACCCGCGGGCTGATGCACTGCCTGTGGGAGATCATCGACAACGGCGTCGACGAGGCCCTCGGCGGCTTCGCGCGCAACGTCGAGATCGTGCTGCACCCGGACGGCTCGGTCGAGGTGCACGACGACGGCCGCGGGATCCCGACCGACAAGGAGCCCAAGACCGGGCTCACCGGAGTCGAAGTCGTCGCGACCAAGCTCCATGCCGGCGGCAAGTTCGGTGGCGGCTCCTATGTCGCGACCGGCGGCCTGCACGGCGTGGGCCTCTCGGTCGTCAACGCGCTCTCGAGCCGGATGGACATCGACGTCGAACGCTCCCCGGCCGAGCAGGGCATCTCGTTCCAGCGTGGCGTGCCCGGGGTCTTCGACACCGACGGCCCGGACGCGGCGTTCACCCCGCAGAACGGTCTGAGCCGCAAGGGCAAGCGGGTCGCCAAGGGCAGGAGCGGGACCCGCGTCCGGTTCTGGCCCGACCGCCAGATCTTCACCAAGGACGCCCGGGTCGACCTCGACGGGCTGATCGGCCGGGCCCGGCAGACGTCCTACATCGTGCCGGGCCTGGGCCTGCGGATCCGCGACCAGCGCAATGTCGACGGGGCCGAGGGCATCGACGACACCTACCGCCACGAGGGCGGCATCACCGAGTTCGTCGAGTTCCTCTCCGCCGGCGAGCCCGTGACGGACATCCTGCGGCTCCAGGGCGCGGGCACCTTCACCGAGACCGTGCCGCTCCTGGACGACAAGGGCCACATGACGCCGCAGGAGGTCGAGCGCGAGCTGCACGTCGACATCGCGGTGCGCTGGGACACCGGCTATGAGACCACCGTGAAGTCGTTCGTCAACGTGATCGCGACCCCCAAGGGCGGCACGCACGTCTCCGGCTTCGAAGGTGCCCTGACCAAGACCTTCAACGAGGCGATGCGAGCCTCCAAGGCGCTCAAGGTCAATGACGACGACGTCACCAAGGACGACATCCTCGAAGGCATGACGGCCGTCGTCACGGTGCGCCTGGCCGAGCCGCAGTTCGAGGGCCAGACCAAGGAGATCCTCGGCACCCCGGCCGCACGCACCGTGGTCCGCAAGGTCGTGGCGGCCGAGCTCAAGGAGTTCCTGACCTCGACCAAGCGGGCCGAGAAGGCCCAGGCCAAGCTGCTGATGGAGAAGGTCGTCGCCGCGTCCAAGACCCGTCTCGCGGCTCGACAGCACAAGGAGACCCAGCGTCGCAAGAACGCGCTGGAGCCCTCGACGTTGCCCGCCAAGCTGGCTGACTGCCGCTCCACCGACAACGACCGCTCCGAGCTGTTCATCGTCGAGGGCGACTCGGCGCTCGGCACGGCCAAGCTGGCCCGCAACGCCGAGTTCCAGGCGCTGCTGCCGATCCGAGGCAAGATCCTCAACGTCCAGAAGGCGTCGGTCGGCGACATGCTCAAGAACGCCGAGTGTGCCTCGATCATCCAGGTGGTCGGCGCCGGCTCGGGGCGCACCTTCGACCTCGATGCCCGCCGCTACGGCCGGATCATCTTCATGGCCGACGCCGACTCCGACGGCGCCCACATCCGCACGCTGCTCGCGACCCTGTTCTTCAAGTACATGCCCGACCTGGTCAAGGCCGGTCGCGTCTACTCCGCCGTGCCCCCGCTGCACCGCATCGAGATCTCGAACCCGAAGAAGGGCCAGGACAAGTACGTCTACACCTACTCGGACGACGAGTTGCAGCGCAAGCTCGCTGAGCTGAAGAAGAAGAACGTGCGGTGGAAGGACCCGGTCCAGCGCTACAAGGGCCTCGGTGAGATGGATGCCGACCAGCTGGCCGAGACGACGATGGACCCCCGTCGTCGTACGTTGCGCCGCCTGACCGTCGACGAGCTCGAGATGGCCTCCGAGATCTTCGAGCTGCTGATGGGTGCCGAGGTCGCGCCGCGCAAGGAGTTCATCGTAGCCAATGGAGGACATCTAACCTACGAGGACATCGACGCCTGATGTTCGGCAAGGGAAAGCAGGAACCGCAGGCGCCCCGTGACTGGTTCGATGACGGCGGGTCACAGTTGGCATGGCTGCAGGCTTGGTACATGTCCAACTGTGACGGCGACTGGGAGCACAGCTACGGCGTCTCCATCGACACGCTCGATAATCCAGGCTGGAGCGTCCGAATCTCCCTCGTAGGTTCGTGGTTGTCGGACCGCCCCTTCGAGCGGGTGACCGTCGAGCGCGCTGAACATGACTGGGTGCACGCATGGGTTGAAGGGGACGACTTCCGCATCATGTGCGGACCGCTGAACCTGAGTGAGGGCCTGTGGATGTTCCGCGAGTGGGTCCGCCCGGACTGGATGAACCAGGGGAACAACGGAACGACATGAACGCCCCGGACGCGACCGGCTCGCGTGCTCAGCGGGCGCTTGCCCTCGTGCTGGCAGGTGCTGAGAACACCATGGGTTCGGGCCTGAGAGTGCTGGACTCGTGGGTCGAGTCGGATGACACCTTCTGCCTCGTGTTCACCTCGGACTTCACGGGCGAGGACCGTGGCGTGAGGGGGCCGGTCAGGCTGCGGCGTGTCGTTGACTCGGGATGGACCGTTGAGCAGGTTGCTGAGTACGTGCTGGTGTCCGAACTGGGAGAGCCGCTTGGTTCGCTCGCGGATGAGTTGGAGTTCCTCGACGGCGTCTGGTGGTTCACGGGTGACCACGATGAGTGGAAGGAGCCGCTGTCGTAGGCGGCTGCTTCGGCAGCGTGTGCCGGAGGACTGTGACGGTGCTGTTGGGGCCCACGACCGGTGGCCACCTGAACCCGGACGGAGTGTCGCAACTGGAAACTACACGGTTGTGATTCATGTGTGATAATGGGCCTGCGCCCTGTGCTGGGCGTCCGGTCCGGGCGGCTCCCGGCTAAGGAGTACTGATGGCAAAGCACCAGCCCCCGCAGGTCCCGAAGAAGGGTGGCGGCACGCAGGAGCGTGACCGCAACAAGGACGGCCGTTGGCGCGAGAAGCGCGACGACGCCGGGAAGAAGCGCGGCAAGTAGTAGAGCGGGGAAGTTCTACTGAGAGGGGCCGGGACACTGACGATGTCCCGGCCCCTTGTCGCACTCTAGCGAGGCTAGGTCTCGCACCGCAGCGAGCTTCGCGGGCATGGACGCTCGAAACACGGGCGTGGCGCTGCCCTGCGCTCGGGCCGTCTTAACGTGGCATCGCCCGGTTCTTCTCGAGGCGAATGTTAAGAATCGTCGGACACGCATGATGCGCGCTCCGCGCGTGGAACGTGGCGTCTGGATAGTGCGCCCATCAACGCCGCTACCGGCCGCGCTTCCACTCGGCCATGCGAGCTGCGTGCTTGAAGTTGTCCTTCATGGTGAAGCGGCGGCCACATTGCGGGCAGTGCGGAGTGCGTGCCATGCCCGCCAGTACCGCCAGGACTGGCTGGTTGCAGTCGATGCAGAACATCTGGCTCTCGCCAAGTGCCATGGAGCTGTCTCCTTCGTGTGAAGCTGTGCCCCGATGGGCTCAGCAGTTCTCGCTGATGCGGTCGAGGGCCTTGGCGCGTCGCTCGCTCGACTCGTCGTCATCTGCCGCGATGACTCGCAAGGTGCCGCAGAGCTGACTCCAGTCGGTCGAGTCGTCATCGAGGCTGTCGCTGCTTCCTCCGCCACAGGCGGAGAGCAGGGGCAGTAGAACTACCGCGCCGAGGGCGGTCGCGACTTTCGTGAGCATGTGCCCAACCCTATCGAGACGTATACGTCACATGTCTAAAATGCTGAAACATCTGGTCTCTGGTCGTTTGCGACTCAGCCGGATGGGGTTGGTGTGTGCCGAAGACATCTGCGCCAGAGGCCGCCAGCATCCTTGGAGAACGCGTACGCGAGCGTCGGCATGAACTCGGGCTCTCGCAGGAGCGCCTTGCCGAGGGCACGGCACTCCACTGGTCGTTCATCGGTCGTATCGAGCGCGGCCAGGCGAACCTCACTCTGCGGAACATCCTGCGCCTCGCGGCGGCCTTGGATGTCGACCCGGGCGTGCTGGTAACTGGGTTGCGTTCCGACGACTGAGGCGGCGACGCTGTGCGCGCGAAGCGGCGCGCGGGCGGCGCGGTTGAAGTTGGGGTCTGAGATGTCGATTGCTGAGCTGTCGTTCTTGCTGCCGTTGTTCGAGATGGCCGGCTCTCTCGCGGACAGCGACGACGTCGAGAACATGGCGTTGGGGCTGGGAGAACTAGCGCCCGACAGCGAGTTGAGGCGTGATGACCAGGGCCTTGACGGTCGGTGGGTCTCCATCATCGTCAACAACGGGATTGTGTCGTGTCTGGACCACGTCATCACCCTTCGCGACCTTGTCGTGCGAGAGCGCGGCACCATCACGGTCAACGCTCCCTGGACGTTGCTCAGGGGAGCCGTCGAGTCGGTCGCGACGTCGGTCTGGGTGATGGCGCCGGAAGCGCGGAAGGCGCGGCGTGCGCGTGCCCTGAAGGTCTGGCACCACGACTATCAGGAGCGTCAGAGGTGGGAGCGCGATACCGCCTTCGTTCCGACTGGCAACGGCAAGTCGGGTGCCGAGCGTGCTCGGGAGACCGTCGAGCTGGCAGTTCGGCTGGGCATCGCGCCTACCCAGGTATCGTCCTCGTTCGCCTACTCGGAGACGGTTGCGAACGCGGCTATCGAACTGGACAACTGGACTCGCGAGGCTGCTCGCGCCCGATGGCGCGAGGCGTCTGCCTTCGCACACGGTCGCAGTTGGCCCATGATTCGACTGACGACGCCGACTGACGCCCAACTGATACCCGGTGGAGTGGGCCTGTTTCTCACGTTGGATGAGCGTCGACTTGAACCGCTGGCTTCCCTCGTCTTCGACCTGTTGCAGCACGCGCTCATCCGGTACTCGGACCTTGCCGCCCCTGTGCAGATACATTAAATGTCCGTTTAGTGTAATCTCAGCGTATGAAGAAGCGCTCCGCCACCGTGCTGGCCTACCTCCGCGTCTCCACTGAGGAGCAGAGCGTGTCGGGCCTGGGGCTGGCTGACCAGCGTGAGGTCATCGCAGCCGAGGCCGCTCGTCGTGGGTGGTCTGATGTCGAGTACGTCTCGGACGAGGGCTTCTCGGCGAAGAACCTGTCCCGTCCGGGCATCGCGGGTGCACTCGGCATGCTGAGCAGGGGAGAGGCGTCGGTGCTGGTGGTGTCGAAGCTCGACCGACTCAGCCGCTCGTTGCTCGACTTCGCGATGCTGATGGAGCGCGCTCGCGTCGAGGGCTGGCAGTTGGTCGTTCTGGACCTCGCTCTCGACACGACGACGGCATCAGGTGAGCTGATGGCCAGCGTCATGGCCTGTTTCGCGCAGTATGAGCGTCGGCTCATCGGTGCTCGCACCAGTGCGGCCTTGCAGCAACTGAAGCGCCAGGGGAAGCGCCTTGGTCGTCCTCGGACGCTACCGGCCGCCGTGACCGACCGCATCGTCTCTGCTCGCGCCGAGGGGGAGACGCTCGCCGCTATCGCGGACTCGCTCAACCGCGACTGCGTCGCGACCGCGCGCGGCGGCGCGCGGTGGTATCCCAGCACCGTGAAGGCGGTACTCACCTCCGCGAACTTGGATGCGGCGGCTGCCTGAGGTCGTGCATGATGGCGTCATGGAGCGCCTGTTCACCGTTCGGGAAGATGGTCAGGTCGATGCCCAGCTTCCGTCGGCTGGGCCTCTGTTCAACGAAGCTCTCGACGACAGCATCTCGTCCCTCCCGCCACGAGGAGCGCGCGGGAGCGGGCCGTCAACCTACTGGGTCGACGTCGCTCTGAAGGGCTTGCGTCAGGCAGAACTCAACAACGACGAGCGGCCGTTCACGTACGGCAACATCACGTTGCTGAGACTCGTTGGCGACAAGGTTGAGGCTCGCTACGACTTCGCTGATGACGACGAGGAGGGGGACTTCGTGGACGTCGGGGACTTCGTCGCGTTGCTCGAAGAGTGGGGCGCTCGTATCCGCGAGCAGGCCGCGGAGGCGCTTCAGCCGCTGCCTGAAACCTACCGTCGCAACCCGGCAATGTCCTTCCCTGTGTAGGTCCCGATTGGTCTGTGGTTGTTGAAGATGGGCATACGTCGCCCTACCTACTGAGACGGGTCGCGTCTGTTCAGTGAGCGGCGTATCTGCCCATCTGGAAGTTGTCTCCGATGGCTGGGTCTCGCACCCAGTTGGTCCTCGTCGGTGGTTGGTATCGCGTGTGCCGCAGGCGGTCACTGTCAGAATCGCGCATCGCGTGAGGGCCAGTTGCCGAGCCGACGTTCTCCGTCGGACCTAGCGCGGGCTGGCATCTGCACCTACCCAGCGTGCTGGCTGGTCGGCTCCCGAAGGGCTCTGCACGGGCGGCGCTCCGAAGACCCGTGCGTGATGCAGACTCGCGGCCGTCTTGCTCCCGTTTCGGTCGGGCCGCTTGGGTGGTCATGGACTACCCAACTACTTCAGTATACCACATCTATTTTACCATATTCGGGCTGCTGGTCCGACGCCGAAGAAAGGCTCTCTGAAAATCGCAGCCTCGTCAGTGGCCCTCGTGTCCACTGGATTAATGCGCGGCCTGTGTAGGGCATTCTGAGAGCTCTCAGCTACCACTCCGGGTCATCGACCGGACGTTCCAGCCGCTCCTTGGTGCCGTCTGGGTACTCGCAGAGGAACCGAGAGGGGTCGAACGGCTGGTTGCCCTTGCTGACGGCGGGACCGACAACGACGCCCGTGATGTGGGAGCTGATGAAGGCGCGCTGCTGGGCAAGGTTCATGCGGTGGTAGTCGAGGTACTTCTGCGTCGCGAAGTTGGTACGTGGCGCGGCTCTTGCCTTCGACTGTGCTGCCTCTCGCGCCTTGGTCCGCTCCGCGTCGAGCAGGGGCTTGGCCTCGGCCAGCGTGTAGATGCCCGCTCGGTAGTCCGCCTGAATCTTGAGTACCGCGGCGTCGGCGGCGGCAATCTCAGCGTCGTAGTCGCGGGTCGGCGACTGTCGCTTGGGCGTCAGGTTGGCGCGCTGCATGGCTGCCCACGTCACCCAGTGGTCGGCAAGGGTGATGCGCACCGAAAGGCGTCCACAGCCGCCGTAGGTGGTGGAGCAGCGGTACATCTGGTTGGAGGGGTTGCCCTTCATGGGAGAGAGGCAGTGCTCGCAGCGCAGGATGCCACTCAACAGATATCGGCGCGTGTTGGTACCGGCCGAATCGTTGGCGAGGTTCGACTGTGCTGCGTTGAACGTGTCGAGGTCCACCAGCGCCGGGTAGATGCTGTCCGCGACGACTTCGCCCTTGAAGGTGACCTTCCCCGCATAGACATGCTTCGTCAGGGTTTCGCCCAACACTCCGCTGGTCCAGTCGCGGCCGCTGACCGTCTTGACGCCGCGCGTGGTCAGGTCTCGCGCAATGGAGGTTGTCGACTCGCCTCGTGCTCTCCTCTGGAACATCTCGCGGACGATGGCGGCCTCATCGGGCTTCGTCTGCCAGTCCGAGTCGTAGCCGTACAGCCGATGCCTGCCCTTGTGGGGGATGCCCTGCATGGCGCGTTGCAGCTTCTGTCTCGCACTCGCTTGCCGATGCTCTGGGCTTCCAGGCGTGCAACCAGACCCATCATCCGAGCTTGGGCTTGGCCCATCGGCGTCGCAAGGTCAATCTCACCGGCGACGTTCGCCAGGGACACGTTCAGGCGTTCGGTCAGGTCGATGAAGGTCTCCAGCTCCATCGGTCGTCGAGTCAGGCGGTCGATGGCGTAGACGACTACGGCGCTGATGGTGCCCGCTTCAAGGTCGCTGAGCATGCGCGTGTACTCGGGCCGCTCCTTGGTGCTGCTGGCGCTCACGTCGTTGTCCACGTACAGCTCGACAACCTCCCAGCCCTTGCGGTCGGCAAGCGCTCGACACAGCTCCTCTTGCCGGGCCACGCCCATGCCGTCCCCTGCCGCGTCTAGGCTGATGCGTGCGTAGATTCCGGCTTTCATGGGTGGTGACCTCCTGCGATGAACGTTACATGTGCTCTGTTCCTGACGAGGTTCATCATCCAGGGCGCCTACGAGGTGGACATGGAGGCGCTCGACGCCTGAGGGTGCTCAGGTGAGGATCACCAGCTCGCCGGTGGACCTGGTCATCGCCACGTAGGTGTCGACGGCGCCGGCGAGGCCGCTCCCGAGTGATGCCGGGTCGAGCAACACCACCAGGTCGAACTCGAGCCCCTTCGCGAGCGCCGGTGTGAGCGACCGGACGCGTGGCCGCGTCGTTGCCGGCTGAGGGGACCCGAGCACGCAAGCGGTGCCCTCCGGGTGGGTGGTGAGCCACTCGTCGAGCACGGCGTCGAGCGCGTCGGCCCGACCATGACGCACGGGTACGCCGCTCGAGCGGACCGACGTCGGGACGTTGGCGTCGGGGAGGAAGGCACGGATCACCGGCTCCGCCTCCGCCATGATCTCGGTCGGCGTCCGGTAGTTGATCGTCAGCCGTACCTGGTCGAGCCGGTCGAGGCCCACCCGCCCGAGTCGCTCCGACCAGGTCTCGGTGAAGCCGTCCCGCGCCTGGGCGCGGTCGCCGACCACGGTGAAGCTGCGCGAGGGGCAGCGGGCGATCAGCATCTGCCACTCGGCGTCACTCAGCTCCTGGGCTTCATCGACGATGACGTGCGCGAACGGACCGACCAGACCGTCGGGCGGTGGGAGCGCTGTTGCGTCCGGGTCGACGAGGGCCTCGCGCAGGTCCTGCCCGCGCAGCATCGACATCACCTGCATCGTCGAGTCGTCGGAGCGGATGAGGTCGTCGACCACCGCGGCGCGGTCGTCCCGCTCGGCCTCGGCTGCGAGCTCACGACGCCGGCGCAGCCGGGAGACGTCAGGGTCACCGAGGCGTCGGCGGGCCGCATCCAGCAGCGGCAGGTCTGCCACGGTCCATGCACTGCCCTCCGGCCGGCGCAACAGGCGGGCCTCGTCGGGCGACAGCCACCCGGCGCACAGGCGCAGGTAGGCCGGAACCGCCCACAGGTCGGCCACCACGTCGGTGTGCTCGAGCATCGGCCACGCGCCGTGGACTGCTTCGATCAGCTCGGGGCTGCGCCTCAGCGCTCGGCGCAGGGTCTCCTCGGCGACGTCCTCGACCTCTTCGAGCTTGTCGACGAGGACGTCGAGCAGGGCGTCCCAGACCTCCTCGCGGGCCGCGTTGTGCGGGGTGGTGGGATCAGGCGCGTCGAACGCCTCGACCCAGTCAGCCGGACCGACCCAGACGTCGGCCCACGGTGTACTCACCTCGAGACCGGCGACGGGAGGCTCCTCGTAGATCGCCACGGCCCGGTCGATCGCGCCGACCAACGCGGCGCTCGCCTTCAGCCGAGCGACCTCGGGATCGGGTTCCGGGTCCCGGGCCCCTCCGCCAGGGACGAGGTCGGCCAGGGTGCAGGCCAGCACCCCCTCTTCGCCGAGGCCGGGAAGCACGTCGGCCACCCAGCGCAGGTAGGGCCGGTGCGGACCGACGACCAGGACTCCGCCACGGCCCTCACGCAGCCGCGGGTCGGCGTGCAGAAGGTAGGCGGCCCGATGCAGTGCGACCACGGTCTTGCCCGTGCCCGGCCCGCCATCGACCACGAGGGTGCCGGTGGAGCTGGCGCGGATGATGGCGTGCTGGTCGGACTGCAGGGTGCTCAGGACGTCCTGCATCCGGTCGGTGCGGGCCGCGCCGAGGCTGGCGATGAAGGCGCTGTCGGGGTCGAGGGCCGGGGTGACGGCAGCGTCACTGAAGGCCTCGTCCCAGTAGTCGGTGATCAGCCCCGCCGCCCACCGGTAGCGACGTCGGCTGACCAGTCCCATCGGATCGGCGTGGGTGGCGGCGAAGAACGGCTCGGCCGCGGGGGAGCGCCAGTCGATCAGCAGCCGTCGGCCGGAGCGGTCGGCGAGGCCGAGGCGTCCGACGTAGATCCTCGTGCCGTCCCGCGTCACCATCCGGCCCAGGCACAGGTCGCGCTCGTAGCGCTGCAAGGTACGCAGCCGCGACGAGAGTCGGCGGACCTCCTGGTCCCGGTCCAACGCCTCCTGCCCCTCGACCCCGGTCGCGTGCCTGGCCTGCCGGAGGCGTTCGGTGAGCTCCTGACGGGTCTCCTCGAGGGTCGGGGCGATCGTGTCGAAGTGGTGGTCATCGGCGCCGGTCAGGGCGGGGTCGGACTTCGCGATATGGTCGGCGGGAAGGGCGAAGGTGCTGCTGGGCAACGGGGCTCGCTCCGGTGTGTCGAGGATGGAGGACCCGCAGATGGTGCCCCTCGAAGGGGGCCTTGCCGCAAGCCCCCCACTGCGCTATACCTTGGAGAGGGAAAGGACGTACGCCGTCCTTTCCCTTTTGTGTGTCGGCTGCGCGTCGGCCGGTCCATCGTCGAGGAGGTGCGCTGTGGTGGCGCGGACCAGGGCCTCGGTCGTGAAGACGCTGAAGGCGCGCGGCGCCAAGGCGCGCAAGGGGCATCTGCGTCTCGCGGTCGGTGACCTCTTCTGGTACGTCGACCCGCGGGTCGAGGGTGTCGGCGCCTCCGGGCGGCTGGTGCTCGAGGTCGGTTGCTGGACCCCCGAGCTTCCGCCGGAGCCCGAGGGCGGCGCCGTCGACTGCCCGCTGCTGGTCGACGTCGACCTCGGCGACGATCCGGTGGCTGCGACGAGCGCGCTCGTTGATCGGATCGGTCAGATCGGTGACCTGACCACTCTCGTCGCGCGGCTCGACGAGCTGTCGGGCGCGCTGGTCGATCGCCGCCTGCGAGAGCTCCTGGGCTGAGGGAAACCCTCAGGTCACCGGCGACGGCCGGAGCGGGCCCGTCGTACGGCCTGGTCCCAGAGGAGCCGGCCCGGGGTGGTCAGCTGGCCGGTGGCGGCCATGTCCTTGGCGAGGATCGCCGTCGCCGCGGCCCTGGTCCGCGGGGGTGCCTTCGACAGGTGCCCGGCGTCGTAGGGCGGTTGCGGGTCGTACTCGATGACCAGCTGGATCGCCTTGGCTCGCTCCTCGCCCGCGATCTCCCCGGCCAGCCAGAGCGCCATGTCGAGCCCGGCCGAGACGCCGGCGGCGGTGACGACCTTGCCCTCGTGCACGATCCGCTCGTCACCGACCGGCTTCGCGCCGAAGGTGCGCAGCAGCGGCACGCACGACCAGTGCGACGTCGCGCGCAGGCCGGTGAGGAGGCCGGCAGCGCCGAGGAGGACCGACCCGGAGCAGACCGAGGTCGTCCAGGTCGAGGTCTCGTGCGCCTGACGCAGCCACGCCAGCACCTTCTCGTCGCGGGCGTGCTCGGCCGACGTCATCCCGCCCGGCACGAGCACGACCTCGGGGGAGGGCGTCTCGTCGAACGTGTGTGTCGCGGCCACGGCCAGGACGCCGGAGTCGGCGTGCACCGGACCCGTCTCGTGCCAGAGGAAGCGCACCTCGGCATCCGGGAGCATCCGGAGCACCTCGTAGGGACCGATGAAGTCCAGGGACGTGAAGCCGGGGTAGAGCACGATGGCGATCTGCACGAGGGTTCCTCAGTTCGAAGGGTCAGGCGCCACAGATCAGGGCATGGCCTGATCCGTTGCCCCCGGGCCCGGCGAAGGCCTCAGCGGAGGCTCAGACCTGCTGCGAGAGCAGGCCCGTGTCGACGTCGTAGATGAACCCGCCGACCTTGATGTCGGAGGAGATCAGCGGGTGCGAGGTGACCCGGACGACGTCGGAGGCCAGCGAGGTCTCCTGGCCCGAGGTGATCGGAAGTCGCAACCAGGACGTGTCCTGGCCGGTCGAGGCGTCCAGCTTCTCGCGCAGGACCGCCTCGGGGTTGCTGGCGACGGCGCAGCGCGTGTGCGGCGCGATGATGATCCGGTTGACGTTGAGCAGGTGCACCGCGATGACGAGGGCGTCGAGCGTGAGGTCGTCGACGCGGCCGCCCGGGTTGCGCAGGATCTTCGCGTCACCGAGGTCCAGGCCGAGCATCTCCAGCGGCTGGATCCGGGAGTCCATGCAGGTCACGACAGCGACACCGGCCCGGGCGATGCCGTCGAAGCCGCCCTGGTCGAAGGTGGCTGCGTAGTCGTGGTTCGCCTTCAGCAGATCGTCGAATTCGCCCATGGGCACAGGTTATCCGGCTGCGCGGAGCGCTTCGGCAGTGTCCACCTCGCGGGTCCCGGCGCGGGCGAACAGCACCAGGGCCGCGACTCCCGCGAGGGCGGCCGCGCCTGCTGCGCCGACGAAGACGGCGTGCTCCTGGACGATCGCGAGGTCGACGGGATCCATGTCGGGGTTGTCCGCGCTCGCTGCATACAGCCGGCGCAGGCCGATGGTGGTCAGGGCCGAGATGCCGACCAGCATCCCGACCATCCGGGCCACGACGACCAGCGCGCTCGCCAGGCCGTGGGTGTCGTCGTCGGTGGTCGCGAGGATCGCGGCGTTGACGGGGGCGAGGGCGACTCCGAAGCCGAATCCGCCGAGCACCAGCGGGATGTTGGACGCGACGCCGTCGAGGCTGGTCGCGTCCCATTGCGCCATCAGCAGGAAGGACACCGTTGCGGCTGCCATCCCCGCTGCCGTGAGTACGCCGGCCGGCAGCCTCCGCAGCAGCCACCCTCCGACGATCGCCCCGATCGGCAGGGCGGCGAGGAAGCGCAGCAGCACCAGCGCCGCGTCGAGCTGGGATCGCTCGAGGTCCGTCGTGCGAGCGAAGAGGGGAATGTCGACGAGCGCGGCGATCAGGGCCCAGCCGACGAGGAAGCTGACGACCAGGGATCCCCAGGCGGGCGTGGCTCGCAGTGCCCCGCGCGGCACGATCGGCGACGTGGCGCGGCGCAGGTGGATGACGAGCAGGACCACTGCGATCGCTGATCCGGCCAGGAACCACGGCCCCTGCGGGGAGAACACCGCGACCTCCGGGTCGGCTGTCGCGAACGCCAGCACGATGCCGCCGAGTGCGATCGCCAGGAAGGTCGCGCCGACGAGGTCGGCCGCGACCAGGTGTCCCAGCCAGGTGCGCAGGTCGACCAGGGCCCGGGGGAGGAACCAGCACCAGAGCAGCAGCACGGCGAAGGCGGCGATCGCGATGATGCCGATCGGCGTGACCCAGCGGCTGCCTCCGTCGACGTAGGGGATGAACAGCTGTCCCCAGGTCAGGTCGCGTCGGAGCTCCACGGGTTGCAGGAACGTGATGGTGCCCGCCACGAGGGTGACGGTGAGGAGGAGCGCCGCGAGGAGTCGGGTGGCGAGGATGCGCCCGGGGGTCTCGAGACGGCCGTGGCCGGCCTCCTCGACCACCGGGAGGTCGTCGGGGCGGGAGCGGCCGAGGGCCTGCACGGCGACCAGGAGCAGGAGGCCGCCGGCGAGGTTGATCGCGAAGATGCCGCGCCAGCTGGTGAAGGAGATGACGACGGCGCCGAAGAGGGGGCCGAGGACGCTGCCGAACTCCTGGACCGCTGAGACCAGGCCGAGGGGGAGGCCGCGTCGCTCGACGGGATAGATCGCGGCGACCAGGGACATGGTGGCCGGCACGAGTCCGCCGCCGCCGACGCCCTGGAGGAAGCGGCCCGTGACGAGGCTGGGCAGGTCGTAGGAGATGGCCGTCACCATCGAGCCGATCGAGAACAGCAGGAGCGACATCGCCAGGACGGGGACTTGGCCGCGCAGGTCGGCGATGCGGCCGATGAGAGGCAACATCGCGACGTAGCCGAGCAGGAAGCCGGAGACGATCGGGGCGGCGCGCTGCAGCTCCTCGATCGGGATCCCGATGCTCGCCATCATGTCGGGCAGCGCGAGCACCACCACGTAGGTGTCGATCGCGGCGAATGCCACCGCGACGGCGCAGAACGTCAGCAGCAGCCGGTCGCGGGAGCCCGGCCGCGCGGCGGTGGCGTTCACTGGCGGCTCATCGGGGTGCGGAGATGTCCTTCGTGACGTCGTAGTCGGTGACCTCGATGTTGTAGGTGACCTCGTCGGCGTCGGGGAAGAACGAGCCGGTCATCTGCACGGAGAACAGCCGTCCGTCGCCGTCGACCCGGTAGGTGACGTCGTAGGAGTCGTCCTCGGCGCAGGGGAGGATCTCGCGGATCGCGTCGCCGGGAGCCGTGCCGGTGAACGGGGTGAGCACGAGCTTGTTGTCGGTGCCGCCGCGCTCGCCGTCGCCCTCCTCGAGGTCCTCGCTGCTGGTCAGCACGTTGCCGACACCCGTCTCGGGGTCGATCAACAGCGCCGGGTCGGGGGCGCAGAGGTCCTCGGGCTGGTATTCGTCGGTCCACCCGACGATCGGGACGTCGACCCACAGGGTGCCGTCGACCGAGACCACGGAGATGCCGCTCGCCTCGAAGCCGGAGACGCGGCCGCTGACGCTGCCCTCGAAGGCGGACGGGTCGGCGACGATGGTCCCCGAGGCCGCCGAGAGGTAGTCGACGCCGGGGTCGTCCCCGGTCTCGAGCGTCACGGCGACCCCGGAGGTCTCGTCGAGGATCGCCTTCGCCGCGGTCATCACCTCCGCAGGCGTGATGTCGCCGTCGTCGTCGGCGTCGATCTTGTCGTTCTTGGTGGGGCTCTCGTCGTCGCCGGAGCACGCACTCAGGGCCGAGAGGGCCAGGAAGCCGGTGAGGACGCCGGCCGCCAGGCGGCGCGCACGGCGGGTGGGACGGTGGGACATTCCGGTCCTTCCGGTGGTCATGACGTCACCCTGACACATCGCCGGGTGGGGGGCTCGCGATGTCGGCCGAATCGGCGGCGAGGGTCGCGACGAGAGGGCCGGCCGCGGCGGCGAGGGCCTGTGGTCCGGGAACGCCTGAGCCGTCCCGGCGACCGGTCGCCTCGGGCAGGTCGACCGGCGCGCCGCTGGCCGCCGTGCCGCGGGCCGGCGCCGGTCCGGCCCAGGCGAAGACGAGCGTGTCCTCGCCCTTGAGGAAGCGGTGGCAGCGCACGCCGCCGGTGGCCCGGCCCTTGGCGGGGTACTCCCAGAAGTCGGTCACCTTGACCGAGCCCGCCTCCGTGCCGGGCAGTGCCGTCGACGACCCGGAGGCCGTGACCAGGACGACGCCGCCGGGCGCGTTGAGGTCGAACGCCCCGAACCAGACCACGCGCTCCCGGTCGGTCACCCGGACACCGGCCATGCCACCTCCGGCGCGACCCTGCGGACGCACCGCGTCGGCGCCGAAGTGCAGAAGCTGGGCGTCGGAGGTGATGAAGCACAGCTCCTCGGTGCCGGTGCGCAGCTCGACCGCACCAACGACCTCGTCGTCGTCCTTGAGGCCGATGACCTCCCACTCGTCCTTGTTGAGGACCTCGGGGTTGACCCGCTTGACCACGCCCTGCCGGGTCCCGAGCGCGAGGCCGGGACCGTCGGTCGCCAGCGTGGTCAGGGCCAGCGCCCGCTCGCCGGCCTGGAGCTCCAGCACCTCGCTGAGCGGCAGCCCGCCCTGCAGGTTGGGCTCGTTGGCCGACGGCGGGATCGCCGGCAGGTCGAGTACGGCGATCCGCAGCACCCGGCCACGGGAGGTCAGCACGCCGACGTCGGCTCGGGCGGTCGTCCGGACAGCCGAGACCACCACGTCGTGGTTGGCGCGCCCGCCCCCGGTGCCGATCTCCTCGACGGTGCTGGTCCGGGCGAGCAGGCCCGTGGAGGAGAGCAGCACGAAGCACGGGTCGTCGGCCACCTCCAGCGGGGCGGCCGCGGCGGCGACGGCCGTCGTACCGGCGGACTGCAGGAGGACCGTGCGGCGCGGCGTCCCGAAGGTCTTCGCGACCTCGCCGAGCTCGGTGGAGACCAGCTTCTTGAGCAGGGACTCGTCGGCGAGGATCGCGTCGAGCTCCTCGATCTGCTGGCGCAGCTCCGCCTGCTCCTTCTCCAGCTCCAGACGGGAGAAGCGGGTGAGCCGGCGCAGCTGCATCTCGAGGATGTATTCGGCCTGCGCGTCGGACAGGTCGAAGACGCTCATCAGCCGCTCCTTGGCGGCCGCCGAGTTGTCGCTCGTGCGGATGACCTGGATGACCTCGTCGATGTCGAGCAGCGCGACGAGCAGTCCGTCGACCAGGTGCAGCCGGCTCGCGGCCTTGTTGCGGCGGAATTGCGAGCGGCGACGGACGACGTCGTAGCGGTGCTGGAGGAAGACCTCCAGCAGCTCCTTGAGACCCAGCGTTCGGGGCTGGCCGTCGACCAGTGCGACATTGTTGATGCCGAACGACTCCTCCATCGGTGTCAGCTTGTAGAGCTGCTCCAGAAGGGCCTCGGGCACGAAGCCGTTCTTGATCTCGATGACGAGCCGCATGCCGTTCTCGCGGTCGGTGAGGTCCTTCATGTCCGCGATGCCCTGGACCTTCTTGGACTGGACCAGGGTCTTGATCCGCTCCATGACCTTCTCGGTGCCGATGCCGTAGGGGAGCTCGGTCACGACGATGCCCTTGCGGCGGCCGACGGTCTCGATCCGGGCGGTGGCGCGCATCTTGAACACGCCGCGACCGGTCTCGTAGGCGTCGCGGATCCCGTCGAGACCGACGATCTTGCCGCCGGTGGGCAGGTCGGGGCCCGGGATGAAGCGCATCAGCCCGTCGACGTCGGTCTTCGGGTGCTGGATCAGGTGGCGCAGCGCCTGCACGACCTCGACCAGGTTGTGCGGCGCCATGTTGGTCGCCATGCCGACCGCGATGCCCGTCGTGCCGTTGACGACCAGGTTGGGGATCGCCGCCGGAAGCACCGTCGGCTCGTATTCGCGGCTGTCGTAGTTGGGCTTGAAGTCGACGGTGTCCTCGTCGATCGACTGCGTCATCGCCACGGCCGGCGGCGCCATCCGGGCCTCGGTGTAACGCATCGCTGCCGGCGGGTCCTCGCCACCGGGGGAGCCGAAGTTGCCGTGACCGTCGACCATCGGCAGCCGCAGCGACCACGGCTGGGCGGTGCGGACCAGGGCGTCGTAGATCGCGCCGTCGCCGTGCGGGTGCAGACGACCCATGACCTCACCGACGATGCGGGCGCACTTGGAGTGGCCGCGGTCGGGGCGCAGACCCATGTCGTTCATCGTGTAGAGGATCCGGCGCTGGACCGGCTTGAGACCGTCGCGGGCGTCGGGCAGCGCACGCGAGTAGATGACCGAGTACGCGTACTCCAGGAACGACGACTGCATCTCGTCGCGGATGTCGGTGTCGAGGATGTGCTCCTCGAAGTCGTCCGGGAGGGGATCGGACTTGGTACGCCGTGCCATGGGCTCCATTCTTCCGGGTGGGGCCGACCGGCCTCACGCAGGGCGCGCCGGATGCGAGGCCCTCCGATAGATTTCTCCCGTGACTTCCGGCGATGCGACCCCCACCGAGGAGATCGAGGCACCTCCGGCCCACTGGGAGGGCGATGTCCTGCTGCGGGACGGCCGGACCGCGCACATCCGCCCGATCCGGGCCGAGGACGACGAGCTCCTCGTGACGTTCTACGCCCGCGTCTCCGACGAGTCGAAGTACTACCGCTTCTTCTCCCCGATGCCGGTGCTCTCCGAGCGCGACGTCCGCCGCTTCACCCACGTCGACCACCGGGACCGGGTGGCGTTCGTGCTGGTGCTGCAGGAGCAGATGATCGCCGTCGGTCGCTACGACGTGGTCGCCGAGGGCGAGGCGGAGGTGGCGTTCCTCGTCGAGGACGGCCACCAGGGGCGGGGCATCGCCCAGCTGCTGCTCGAGCACCTCGCCCAGGCCGGGCGGGAGCGGGGCGTCGAGCGCTTCATCGCCGAGGTGCTGCCCGACAACTCCCGGATGATCCAGACCTTCCGCGACGCCGGCTACCGCGTCGTCAGCGGCTACCACGACGGCGTCATCACCCTCGAGTTCCCGATCGACCCGACCGACACCGCCATCGGGGTCATGCACGATCGCGAGCACGTCGCCGAGGCCGCCTCGATCCACCGCTTCTTCCACCCGCGCTCCGTCGCGATCATCGGTGCCTCCCGCCGCCAGGACACCATCGGTCAGGTCCTCGTGCGCAACCTGGTGACCGCCGACTTCGGTGGACGGGTCTATGTCGTCAACCCGAGCGCCCCGGCGGTGTCGGGCATGCCGGCCTACAAGAACGTCAACGAGATCCCCGACGACGTCGACGTCGCGATCGTCGCCGTCCCCGCCGAGGCCGTCACCGAGGTGGTCCTCGACTGCGCCAACAAGGGCGTCCACGGCCTCATCGTCATCTCCTCCGGCTTCGCCGAGACCGGGGAGGAGGGCCGCAAGCGGCAGCGCCACCTCGCCGGGCTGTGCCGCTCCTACGGCCTGCGCCTGATCGGTCCCAACTGCCTGGGCGTCCTCAACACCGACCCCGCCGTCCAGGTCAACGCCTCCCTGTCGTCGGTCATGCCGGCTCGCGGACGCGCGGGCTTCTTCTGCCAGTCCGGTGCCCTCGGCTCCGCGATCCTCGAGAAGGTCAAGAACCGCGGCCTCGGCATCTCGACCTTCGTCAGCGCCGGCAACCGCGCCGACGTCTCCGGCAACGACCTCCTGCAGTACTGGGAGGAGGACGACGCCACCGAGGTCGTGATGATGTACCTCGAGTCGATCGGTAACCCGCGCAAGTTCTCCCGGATCGCCCGCCGGGTCTCGCAGCGCAAGCCGATCGTCGCGGTCCGCTCCGGTCGCACCACCCAGGGTGTGCCGATGGGACACGCGGTCCGACGCATCAGTGCCCCGCCCGCCGCCGTCGACGCCATGTTCCGTCAGGCCGGGGTCATCCAGGTCGACACCCTCGACGACATGTTCGACGTCGCCCAGCTGCTGGCCCACCAGCCGCTGCCACGCGGGCGTCGGGTCGCCATCGTCGGCAACTCCGACGCCCTCGGCCTGCTCGCCGCCGACGCGGCCTCCGCCGTCGGGCTGGTCGTCAACCGCTCCGTCGCCCTCGGAGCCGACGCCACCGCGGAGGACTTCGAGGACGCGCTCGACGATGCCATCGACGATCCCGACATCGACTCCGTCATCGCCGTCTACATCCCGCCGCTCGACATCTCCGGCGAGGAGGTCGCCAACGTGCTCGCGGCGGTCGGTGAGCAGTCCGACAAGCCGCTCGTGTCCTCGTTCCTCGGCGCCGAGGGCGTGCCCGAGCTGCTGCGCGTGCCCGACGTCGCCGGGTCGTCCGCGGGACGTGGCTCCGTGCCGTCGTACCCCGCGGTCGAGGCGGCGGTGCGGGCCCTGGCGCGCGTCGTGGAGTACGCCGTGTGGCTGAAGGCGCCCGACGGTGCACCGGCCGAGCCGGCCGGGATCGACACCCGCCATGCCCGCAGGATGGTCGAGCGGGTCCTCGCCGACCCGGAGGTCGCCGCGAGCGGACGCGAGGTCGAGCTCGACCAGCGTCAGGTGAGCGCGCTGCTGTCGGCCTACGGCATCGAGCTGTGGCCGACGGTGCCCGTGCGTGACCTGGACTCCGCCAGGGCCGCGGGTCAGGAGCTGGGCTGGGACGTCGTCCTCAAGTCGACCCTCGCCTCGCTGCGCGAGCGGCCGGACCAGATCCACGTGTGGCGCAACATCGAGGACGACCACGACATGGCCGAGGCATGGGAGGCGCTGGAGCGGGTCGTCGACCCGGGGACGGGCCAGTTCGTCGTCCAGCGCAACGCCCCCACGGGCGTCCCCATCGCGATCCGCACCTTCGAGGACCCGCTGTTCGGGCCCGTCGTCTCGTTCGGCATCTCCGGGCCGGTGATCGAGCTCCTCGGCGACTGGTCCTACCGCATCCCCCCGTTGGACGACCACGAGGTGGCGGCCATGGTGCGGGAGGTGAAGAGCTCGCCGCTGCTGTTCGGCTACCGCGGCGCCGAACCCGTCGACGTCGCGGCGATCGAGGAGCTGATCGCACGGGTCGCGGAGCTGCAGAACGACCTGCCGCAGGTCAGTTCGCTCGAGCTGTCGCTGGTCCTCGCCGGTGTCTCCGGCGCCCGCGTGCTCACCGCGGCGGCCCGGGTGGCGGCGGTCAAGGACCCGCGGCCGGACTCCCTGGTCCGCCGGATGCCCGACCTCGTCACGACGATCCCCGATTAGCGGCGCGCGTGCCGCGTGCGAGGATGCGGGCATGTCTCCAGCACGCGCCCGCGCCGGTGAGGAGCGCGACCGGCTCGCCGATCTCCACGACGCGATCCAGCGCACCGGCTACTACCCGGAGGTCGTCGCCGACGCCGTCGTCGACGCACTCGGCGGTGAGCCGGTGGTGTCCTACTACGTGCACCACGAGCCCACCTTCGAGCGCGACGAGGTACGTCGTCATCAGACCGTCATCCTCGTCACGCCGAGCCGGCTGATCCTGGCCCACACCGACGAGCACGCAGGAGACGATCTCCTCCCGGAGCCCTACACCTCGACGTCGACGGAGGCCGTGAGTCTCAGCGCGGTCGCGTCGGTGGTCGTGACGCGGATGACGTCGAACCCGACGGCCGGCCCGCGCCCGCCCGCGGAGGCCGTCCTCACCATCGGCTGGGGCGCGGTCAGTCGCGTGGACCTCGAGCCCGCCGCGTGCGGCGACCCGCAGTGCGACGCCGACCACGGCTACACGGGCTCGGTGACCGCCGACGACTTCTCGCTGCGGGTCTCGGCGGCCGCCGACGGCCCCGACGCCGTCGGGGGGCTGCTGTCCTTCGCGGCCTCGCTCTCAGCACTGACGCGCGGCTGACGCGCCGATGTCATCAGAGCAGCTCGACGCCGCCGACTTCTGCGAGCCGGCCTACGGCGCCCGGTCGCTGGGAGACGTCGTGCCGGCCGCGGCACGGGCGCTCGGCACCCCCGTCGGCGTGACGCCGTCGGCGCTCGAGCTGCCGAGCGCGCCGGCCTACGTCGTCTTCCTCATCGACGGTCTGGGTGCACGCCTGCTCGAGCGCCACGCCCACGTGGCGCCGTACCTGTCCTCGCTGCTGGCGACCTCGACCCCCGCGACCGCCGGTGTCCCGTCGACGACCTCCACGTCGCTGACGTCGCTGGGGACCGGCCTGCCGCCGGGCTCCCACGGGCTCGTCGGCTTCACAACGCGCATCCCCGGCACCTCCGAGCTGCACAACGCGCTGCTGTGGGACGGCAACGTCGATCCGACCGAGTGGCAGCCACACACCACGACCTTCTCGACCCTGCAGGCGTCCGGGGTGCGGGTGACGGTCGTCAACAAGCGCGAGTTCAACGGCAGCGGCCTCACCGTCGCCGCCCACCGCGGTGCGGACTACGTCGGTGTCGATCGGGTCGGCGAGCGGATCGCCGCGGTCGTCGCGGCCTCCACGCCGCGCGCCGGCCAGGCGACGCTGACCTACGTCTATGACGGCGACCTCGACTGGACCGGTCACCGCTGGGGCGTCGCCTCCAGTCCGTGGCTGCAGCAGCTCGCCATGATCGACCACGAGGCGGAGCAGCTGCGCGAGGCCCTGCCCAGCGACCGGCGCCTGCTCGTCATCGCCGACCACGGCATGGTCGACGTCGGGAAGGACGACCGCGTCGACATCGCGACCCACGACGACCTGCGCGCCGGGATCGCCCTCGTCGGCGGCGAGGCCAGGTTCCGTCACCTCTACTGCACCGGTGGCGCCGTGCCCGACGTCGTCTCCACCTGGCGCGAGGTGCTGGGGGAGCGGGCCGAGGTGCTCACCCGTGCGGAGGCCATCGGCCGTGGCTGGTTCGGGCCGGTCGACCCGACGGTGCTGCCCCGGATCGGGGACGTGGTCGTGGCCAGCCGCGGCGAGTTCGCGGTGCTGTCGTCGGAGGGCTTCCCCTATGAGGCCCAGCTGATCGGCATGCACGGGTCGCTCACACCCGACGAGATGCTCATCCCGATCCTGGTGGACTGACGGGCCGAACGAACCTTTCGTGTGTCTCGCGTCGTCTGAAGGGATGATCGAGGGGCAGCGGGCCGTCGACCGTCCTGAGGAGCGACATGTCAGCTCGCGACCGCGCCGGCTTCACGGAGTTCGTGGCGGCGCGCTCCGGGGCGCTCCACCGCGCCGCCTACCTGATGGTCGGCGATGTGGGCCTCGCCCAGGACCTCGTCCAGGAGGCACTGACCAAGACCTACGTCGCCTGGCCGCGCCTGCGCCGTCTCGAGTCAGCGGAGGCCTACACCCGCAAGGCGATCACGACGACCGCTCTGACCTGGTTCAGGAAGCGCAACTGGAACACCGAGCGTGCCACCGGGACGGTTCCGGAGCGGATCGCCGGCGGACATGAGGAGGCCGTGAGCACTCGCCACGCCCTGCTCGCCGCGCTCGACCAGCTGCCGCCGCGACAGCGCGCGGTCGTCGTACTGCGCTACTACGAGGACCTCACCGAGCGGCAGACCGCCGAGCTCCTCGGCTGCGCGGTCGGGACGGTCAAGAGCCAGTCGTCGGCCGCCCTCGCCCGACTGCGGGACATGGTGGGCGAGGGCCTCGACATCGATGACCTGCTCGACACGGAAGGGGCACGCGCATGACCGAGAAGCTGAAGGACCTGATGGACAGTGCGGCAGACGTCGACTTCCTGCCGGTCGACCTCGGTGCCGTCGTCGAGGCGGGTGACCGTGCCGTGCGTCGCCGACGGCTCGCGGTCGTCGCAGGCGCCGCTGCGGCGGTGCTCCTGGCGGGCACCGTCGCGCTGGCCTGGCCCGGTCCGGACCGCGCAGAGGACCCACCGGTGCTCGGCTCACCCACGCTCGAACCTGCCTGGGTCGTGGGGGAGACCCTGCACACGCCGACCTCCGCCTTCGACCTGGGTTTCGACCCCGTGTCCTTCGTGCGGACCGCAGTGGGATGGGGCTTCCTCGACCGGGACGGCAACGCCTTCAGCCTGGTCGACGGTCAGCTGCGTCAGATCGGTCGCGGCGCCTCAGGCGACGCGGCGCTGGTCGCCGACGAGACCGGCGCGTGGGTCGGCTGGTTCGACTCGACCGGGGCTCGGCCGGCGATGGTGTCGGTCGACATCAGCACCGGCGAGACGGTGCGCTTCGATGACCACGTCGACGGTCCCGGGAGGGAGGAGTTCCTGTTCGGGTCGCCGCTCTACTTCGACATCGACGACGGCATCGGCTACTGGATCGATGACCGCGGTGTCGTCGCGGCGGATCTGCGGGACGGCTCCGACCGCGTCGTGACCCCCAATCGGGACGCCCGATGGATCGTCGACGTCACCCAGGGTCTGATGGTCCGCCTCGTCGAGGGTGCCGAAGGTGACGAAGGCGCCGACGTCGGCACCGAGGTGGTCGACGGCGACCTCGGTGTGGTGCTGCCCGTCGAGCCGGGACGCTACGTCGGCTACCTGTCCCCGGACGCACGCTGGGTCAGCGCCGGAGAGACCTCCCCGACCGTCGTCGAGATCGCGACCGGCGAGGAGCGCCCGCTCGGTGGGGGTGCGCGAGACGCCGTCCCGTTCGAATGGCTCGATGCCGACACGGTGGTGCTGTTCAGGGAGGGCCAGGGGACCGACACCCTCGACCTGCTGACCTGCACCGTGCCGTCCGGGACCTGCGACGTGGTGGTCTCCGACCTGCCCGCCCAGGACGTCAACCTTCCCGGCGGCGGCTACCTGGGCTGATCGGGTGCGGACCGGGAGAGGTCAGGCGAACGGCAGCGGCTCGTGCGAGAGGCTCACCGCACGGGCCCGGGCCGCGGTCAGGCGGCGTCGGTGGTGCTGACGGCACAGCACCTCGTAGGCGATCTCCACGTCGTCCTCCGGGCCGTCGTCGAGGGCGGGCGCGATCCCGTCGTCGCCGTCGATGTCGCCGACGACCACGACCTCGCCCTCGGTGACCATCACTCCGTCCTCGGTGCGGGCGTTGTGCGTCGCGCGCTTGCCGCACCAGCACAGCGCCTCGACCTGGAGGACCTCCGTGCGGTCGGCCAGCTCGACCAGGCGGGCGGATCCCGGGAACAGGCGGGTGCGGAAGTCGGTGAGGATGCCGAAGCAGAAGACGTCGATCTGCAGCTCGTCGACGATCTTGGCGAGCTGGTCGATCTGCTCGGGGGTGTAGAACTGCGCCTCGTCGCAGATCAGGTAGTCGATCCGCGCGCCCTGGGTGAGCGCATCGACCGTGGTGCGCCAGAAGTCGAGCTCGGGGTGCACCTCCTGCGCATCCGCGGTCAGGCCGAGCCGGGACGACACGGTGGCGATCCCGGCTCGGTCGTGCGAGGTGAAGAGCCGGCCGATCCGCCCGCGTGCCGCGTGGTTGTGGTTGGTCTGCAGCGCCAGGGTCGACTTGCCCGCATCCATCGTCCCGGTGCGGAAGGTCAGCTCGGCCATCCGCGCATCCTCTCATCACGGGTTCGCGGTCGCGGGGTGGGCATCCCTCGGATCAGAGGTGTGTCCACGTGGCGCCGATGTCGCGATTCCCCTGCGCTGTCGCGGCTTCCGGCGTTCACTTGAGGCCACTGGGGTTGCGACGACGAGGAGGTGGCGGACATGGGGATGTCCACCCGCACGACCCGGTCCGCGTGGGCCCGCTGGTGTCGTCGTACGTCGCTGGCGGTCGTGGTCGCGACGGCGCTCGCCATCGCCCTCGCCGTGACCGGTCTGGTGAGCCCGCCAGGCTTCATCGACGGCTCGGCGCCCGTCAGCGCCGACGGCGTCAACCCGAGGTCGACCGCCCCCGAGGCGCCCGAGGAGCCCGCCCCGGCGGTCGCGACCGAGGAGGACGTGGCGAGGCCCGTGCCGGTGGCCTCCGTCGGCCGCTACGGCGGCGGACTGCTGGCGGTGCCCGCCCCGGCCGTGGCGGCCTACCAACGAGCCGCGACGATCATCAACCTGACCGCGGAGTGTCACCTCGACTGGATCGTCCTCGCCGCGATCGCCCGGGTCGAGTCCGACCACGGCCGTGGTGCCGACGGCCGGCACCGGATCGACCGCTCGGGCCGAGTGCGGCCGGCGCTCGTCGGCGCGCCGCTCAACGGCCGCGGGGGGCGGGCAGCCGTGTCCGACACCGACGGCGGCAAGCTCGACCGGCGCAAGCGCTGGGACGCGTCGGTCGGGCCGTTCGCCCTGCTGCCGACGACCTGGTCCAGCGTCGCCGTCGACGGCGACGGTGACGGCGTGCGCAACCCGCAGGACTTCGACGACGCGGCGCTCGCGACCGCGGTGCTGCTGTGCGCCAGTGGCCGCGACCTGTCCCGCCCGCGGGTCCTCGCGAAGGTGTTGCGCGACCTCCACCCGGCCCGCGGCTATGCCCGAACCGTCCTTGCCCTGGCCGCGCGCTATGCGGAGGAGATGGCGAGCGCACCGACACTGCTCGGCGGCCCGGCGACGGTCACCCAGCTGTCGGGGATCGGCAGCGTCGCCGCCACCACCGCCGTCGACGAGATGTGCCGCTGCGCCGACGCCGTCCGTGCGCTCCTCGGTCACGACACGGGCCCGGCGCCCACCGACGGTCCGGCGCCGAGCGGTGCTGCCGGTGTCCGGCCCGGGGACGGCGCCGGACCCGGTGGCGGGGGTGGTGGCGCGGGTGATGGCACCGCGGGGGATCCCAGCCGCGACGTCGACCCGGTCGCAGCCCCCGAGCCCCAGCCGGAGCCCGAGCCCGAGCGGGAGCCCGAGTCGCCGCCGGTCGACGTGCCGGCCGACCCGGAGCCGGTCGAGCCCGAGCCGTGCACCGAGCCCGAGCCGACGGCGGAGGCGGGCCCGGCGGACGGGACCTGCGGCGGATCCTCCGGGGGCGGTGGGGACGTGCCGCCCGACGACGGTGCGACACCCGCGTCGGCGGCGGTCGAGGAGGCGCTGCCCGCCGCTGATCCCTCGGCCTGATCGTCTACTGTCCGACGGATGAAGGACGCACTTCTCGGGACCAGCGACCTGCCCCACGGCCTGCCACGCTTCGCGGACATCGCCGACGACGACTACGGACCGGCCCTCGAGGCCGCCATGGCCGACCAGCTCGCGGCGGTGGCCGCGATCACCGCCGACCCGTCGCCACCGACGTTCGCCAACACCCTCGAGCCGCTGGAGCGCAGTGGCGTCCAGCTGACGCGAGTGCTGCGGATCCTGGGCAACCGGGCCGGCGCCGACGCGACGCCCGCGATCGATGCGCTGCGCGCCGAGTTCGCGCCGCGCCTCGCCGCACACGGCGACGCCATCCGGCTCGACCCCACACTGTGGTCGCGGATCCGCACGGTCGCGGAGTCGCGCGAGCAGCTCGAGCCCGAGGCGGCGTACCTCGTCGAGCGCTACGTGACCGAGCTGCGGCTCGCCGGCGCAGCACTCGACGAGACCGACAAGGACCGGCTGCGACACCTCAACGAGCAGATCTCCAGCAAGGAGACGGCGTTCGAGCTCGCGCTGCAGGCCGACACCAACGAGCTCGCGGTGCACGTCACCGACGCCTCGGAGCTCGACGGTCTGACCGCCGGGGAGCTCTCGGCTGCCGCCGCCGCGGCGCGCGCCCGCGGTCTCGACGGCCATCTCGTCACCCTCGTCCTGCCGACCGCCCACCCTCACCTGGCCTCCCTCCGGGACCGGGACCTACGACGCCGCCTGTCCGAGGCGCAGCGAGCGCGCGGCGCGCGGGGCGGTGACCACGACACCCGGCGCACGGCGCTGGAGATCCTGCGACTGCGGGCCGAGCGGGCCCGGTTGCTGGGGTTCGACAACCACGCGGCGATCGTGACGGCCGACAACACGGCGGGCACGCCCAAGGCGGTCCGCTCACTGCTGGAGCGGCTCGCTGCGCCGGCGGCCCGCAACGCACGGGCCGAGCAGGAGGCGCTGTCGGCGCAGGCGGGCCACGCGATCGAGCCGTGGGACTGGCCGTTCCGCGCCGAGCAGGTCCGCGCCGAGCTTCACGACGTCGACCTGGCCGCCCTGCGGCCGTGGTTCGGGGCCGAGCGGGTGCTGCGCGACGGTGTCTTCTTCGCTGCGGGCCGGCTCCATGGGCTCGTCTTCGAGGAGCGCGCCGACCTCGAGGGCTATCACCCGGACGTGCGGGTGTTCGAGGTGAGCCGCGACGGCGAGCCGATCGGCCTCTACCTACTGGATCTCTACACCCGTGACTCCAAGCGGGGCGGCGCGTGGATGAGCAGCTTCGTCACCCCGTCGACGCTGCTCGGCGTGGACTCCGCGGTCGTCGTCAACAACCTCAATGTGCCGAAGCCGGCCGCGGGGGAGGCGACTCTGCTGACGTGGGACGAGACCCGCACGCTCTTCCACGAGTTCGGCCATGCCCTGCACGGGTTGCTCGCCCGGGCGACCTATCCGAAGTTCGGCGGCACGGCCGTCTTCCGCGACTTCGTCGAGTACCCCTCGCAGGTCAACGAGATGTGGATGCTCTGGCCGGAGGTCCTCGCCAACTACGCGGTGCACCACGAGACGGGTGAGCCGATCCCGGCGGAGGTCGTCGGTCGACTGGAGGCGGCGGAGCGCTTCAACGAGGGCTTCTCGACCAGTGAGTACCTGGCGGCCGCGCTGCTCGACCTGGCCTGGCACGAGCTGGGCCCGGAGGAGGTGCCGACCGACCCCGAGGAGGTCGCGGCGTTCGAGCAGCGGGCGCTGGCCGCGGTCGGTCTCGACAACCCCGCCGTGCCGCCGCGTTACGCCACGTCGTACTTCGCGCACAGCTTCAGCTCGGGCTACGCCTCGGCCTACTACTCCTACATCTGGAGCGAGGTGCTCGACGCCGACACGGTGGCGTGGTTCGAGGACAACGGCGGGCTCACCCGGGCCAACGGCGATCTCTACCTCGAGCACGTCATCGGGATCGGCGGGACCTGCGACCCGCTCGAGTCCTATGAGCGGTGGCGGGGCCGGCCGGCGCCGATCGAGCCGCTGCTCGAGCGCCGCGGCCTGATCTGAGGCGGATGAGGGTCAGCGGGGCCGCACCCGCAGGATGAGGTCCTCGCCGCCGCCGTTGTCGGTGGTGACGAAGAGGGACTGCCGCGACGTGGTGACGTCGCGCAGTCGCCCGTAGGACTGCAGGGCGGCGGGGAACCGCACCCAGCGGCGGGCGCCGGAGCGGTCGAACTGCACGAACATCAGCCGCTGGTCCTTCAGCACGGCGACGGCGAGGCTGTTGCGGTAGGCACCCCAGGCCGCGCCGATCACGAAGTCCGCTCCCGACGGGGCGATCGTCGGGTCGCCCGAGTGCCAGCGGGCGTTGTACTGCTGGCCGGGCAGCCCCTGGTCGGTCATCGGCACGCTCTCGTCGTAGCCGGGCACCGGGTGCCAGCCGTAGTCGTGGCCGCCGCCCAGCCGGTTGATCTCGTCGTCGCGGTAGGAACCGTGCTCGACCGACCACACCGACCCGTCGGGGCGCTGGGCGAGGCCCTGCACGTTGCGGTGGCCGTAGGTGAAGACGTAGCGACGCTTGCCGCTGCGGTTGATGTAGGGGTTGCCCTGCGCCGGCGCGCCGGTGACGCGGTTGATCCGCAGCACCTTTCCGCCCAGCGAGTCGAGGTTGCGGGGGTTGGTGCCGATCGCGGCGTCGCCGGTGCCGACCAGCATCGAGCCGTTGCGCAGGACGAGCAGCCGGCACCCACCGTGGCGACCACTGCTGGTCGGGATGCCGGTGACCAGGTGACGGACCAGGGTCGCCTCGGTGAGCCCGGCGTCCAACGTCCAGGCACTGACCCGCACGTCGTGCGAGCCGCCAGCGGTGTGCCAGCCCTGACAGGTGTAGATGCGCCGGTTGCGCGTGAAGTTCGGGTCGACCTCGAGGCCGAGCAGACCGGTCTCGCCGGAGGCCCAGACGCTGGCGCTCGGGAACTCGAGGTTGCGCTTGCCGCCCGACAGGTTGACCAGGGTCAGGGCGCGACGATCCCGCTGGGTCACCAGCAGGTGCCCGCTCGGCAGCTGCTGCACCTCCCACGGGTGGTCCAGGCCCCGCGCGATCACCTCGACCCGCAGGCCGGGGAGCGCGGCCCGGTCGGCCGGGGCGACCCGCTCGGACGCAACGGCTCGCTCGCCGCGAGGCGAGGGCCCGCCGCTGTCGGCGCACGCCACGGTCGGGATCAGCAGGACGGTGGCCGCGATCGCGGCGATTCGGGTCCGCATGGTCCGACGGTACCCCCCGGATCGGGGTCCGATCAGCGCGCCGTCAGAACGTGTGCTCCGGCGCCGGGAAGCTGCCGTCCTTGACCTCGGAGTCGTAGGCACGGGCGGCGTCGAGGAGCACGGAGCGGAGGTCGGCGTACTGCTTGACGAAGCGGGGGAGCTTGCCGGTCCGCAGGCCGAACGCGTCCTGCCAGACGAGGACCTGGCCGTCGCACTGGTTGCCCGCGCCGATCCCGATCGTGGGGATCTCGAGCGCGGCCGTCACCTCGGCGGCGACGTCGCCCGGCACCATCTCCATCACGACGGCGAACGCACCGGCCGCCTGGACGGCGAGGGCGTCGCGCAGCACGCGGTCCGCTGCCTCACCACGGCCCTGGACCCGGTAGCCGCCGAGCGCGTGCTCGGACTGCGGGGTGAAGCCGATGTGCGCCATCACGGGGATGCCGCCGCGCGCCATCAGCTCGATCTGCGGCGCCATCTCGACGCCACCCTCGAGCTTCACGCAATGGGCGCCGCCCTCCTTCATGAACCGGACGGCGGTCAGGTAGCCCTGCTCCGGCGACGCCTGATAGCTGCCGAAGGGGAGGTCGCCGACGACGAGCGCACGCGACACCGAGCGGCTCACCGCGCGGGCCAGGGGGAGGAGCTCGTCGACCGTGATCGGGATCGACGTGCTGTTGCCGAGCACGTTGTTGGACGCGCTGTCGCCGACGAGGAGCACCTCGATGCCGGCCTCGTCGAAGATCTGCGCGGTCAGCTGGTCATAGCTCGTGAGCATGGAGAAGCGCTCGCCGCGCTGCTTCATCTCCCGCAGGTGGTGGGTGCGGATCCGCTTGACCGGTGTCGTGGTCGTCGTGGTCGTCGTCGACGCAGGTGCGGACGCGGGGGCGCCGCCGTAGGGTGCGGTCTCTTCGGGGGTGCTGCTGCTCATCGTCGAGCTCCGATCATCCGTGACTCGCGGCCCGCAGCTGCGGGTCCACGTTCGTGAAGGGCAACAACGAGGCTAGTCCCGGTGGTGGCGCCAGCGCCCTGTGTGTTGGGTCACCCCGCCGGCGGACGTACGGCGGCATCGGCCGCCGCCTCGAGCTCGGCCACGACGATCCGTCGCATCCCGAGCATCGCGGCGGTCGCCGCCTCGGCGCGGGCGGGGTCGGGGTCGGTGACCAGCTCATAGAGGCGGGTCGGCACGATCTGCCACGACAGGCCGAAGCGGTCCTTCAACCATCCGCACACTGACTCCTCCCCGCCGTCGGACAGTGAGTCCCAGTAGTAGTCGACCTCCGACTGGTCGCGGCAGGTGACCGAGAACGACACGGCCTCGCTGAAGCGGAACTCGGGCCCACCGTTGATGCCGCGGAAGGTCATCCCGTCGAGCGTGAACTCGCCCGCCATCACGGTGCCCGGCTCGCCGTGGCCGACCTCGCCGTAGCGGCTCAGGTGGCCGATCGAGGAGTTCGGAAAGATGCCGGTGTAGAAGCGGGCCGCCTCCTCCAGTTGGTCGTCGAACCACAGGCAGGGCTGGATGTGCTGGCTCTCGATGCTCATGCAGGGCAGACTGTCCCGGGGCGTCGTACTCATCGGCGCACGCCGTGGCTCCCTAGACTCCTCCCGTGGACTTCTACTCGGCCTATGCCCACGGGTTCGCCCGGGTCGCCGCGGTCACCCTGCCGGTGGCGATCGCCGATCCCGCGACGAATGCGGCCCGCACCATCGAGCAGGCGCGTGCCTGCCACGACGAGGGCGTCGCCGTCGCGGTCTTCCCCGAGCTGGGCCTGACGGGGTATGCCATCGACGACCTCTTTCTGCAGGACGTGCTGCTCGACGCGGTCGCCGACGCCGTCGCGGCCCTCGTCGAAGCGAGCAGGGAACTGCGACCGGTGTTGGTCGTCGGCGCGCCGATCGTCGACCTCAACCGGATCTACAACTGCGCCGTCGTCATCCACCGCGGCGAGATCCTCGGCGTCGCGCCGAAGTCCTACCTGCCGACCTACCGCGAGTTCTACGAGGCGCGCTGGTTCGCCTCCGGCGCGGCCTACGACGGCAGCGGCACCATCGCCGCCAACGGGGCCGAGGTGCCCTTCGGCAACAACCTGGTCTTCACGGCCACCGACGTGCCGGGCCTCGCCCTGCACGTCGAGGTGTGCGAGGACATGTGGGTGCCGGTCCCGCCCAGCGCCACCGCCGCCCTGGCCGGGGCGACGGTGCTCGCCAACCTGTCCGGCAGCCCGATCACGATCGCCCGGGCCGAGGACCGGCACCTGTTGGCGCGCAGCGCGAGCGCCCGGTGCAACGCCGCCTACGTCTACGCCGCCGCCGGCCAGGGCGAGTCGACGACCGACCTGTCGTGGGACGGACAGACGATGGTCTACGAGATGGGCGACCTGCTGGGGGAGACCGAGCGCTTCCCTGACGGCCCGCGGCGCACCGTCGTCGACGTCGATCTCGACCGGTTGCGTCAGGAGCGCCAGCGTCAGGGCACCTTCGACGACAACAGGGTCGCCCTCGGCGCGTCGGTCGGCGTCATCGAGTTCACCCTCGACCCACCGGGCGGCGACATCGGCCTGCGCCGCAAGGTCGACCGCTACCCGTTCGTCCCCGATGACCCCGCCCGGCTCGCCCTGGACTGCTACGAGGCCTACAACATCCAGGTCTCCGGCCTCGAGCAACGGCTGAGTGCGATCGGGCAGCCGAAGGTCGTCATCGGCGTCAGCGGCGGGCTCGACTCCACCCATGCGCTGATCGTCGCGGCGAAGGCGATGGACCGGCTGGGCCGCCCCCGCAGCGACATCCACGCCTTCACGATGCCGGGTTTCGCGACCGGCGACACGACGAAGTCCTATGCGACCCGGCTCTCGCAGGCGCTCGGCTGCACCTTCGAGGAGCTCGACATCAAGCCGGCCGCGCGGACGATGCTCGAGGGCCTCGGTCACCCGTTCGCGGGGGGCGAGCCCGTCTATGACATCACCTTCGAGAACGTCCAGGCCGGCCTGCGCACCGACTACCTCTTCCGGCTCGCCAACCACCGCGGCGGCATCGTGCTCGGCACCGGCGACCTGTCCGAGCTGGCGCTCGGCTGGTGCACCTACGGCGTCGGCGACCAGATGTCGCACTACAACGTCAACGCCGGCGTCCCCAAGACGCTGATCCAGCACCTGATCCGGTGGGTCATCGACACCGACCAGCTGCACGACGGTCACTACGACGATGACGCCGACGAGGTGCTCCGGGAGATCCTCGAGCAGGAGATCACCCCCGAGCTGATCCCGACCGAGGAGGGCAGGAAGCCCCAGGCCACCGAGGACTCCGTCGGTCCCTATGCCCTGCAGGACTTCACGCTCTTCCACGTGCTGCGCCGCGGCTACCGGCCCAGCAAGATCGCCTTCCTCGCATGGCACGCCTGGCACGACGCGGGGGTCGGCGAGTGGCCGCCCGGCTTCCCGGAGGAGCGGCGGGCGTCGTACGACCTGGGGGAGGTGCGCCGCTGGCTGGAGCTCTTCGTCCGGCGTTTCTTCAGCAGCCAGTTCAAGCGCTCGGCGCTGCCCAACGGTCCGAAGGTGAGCCCCGGCGGGACCATGTCGCCGCGCGGCGACTGGCGGATGCCGTCGGACGCGAGCGCCGCGGCATGGCTCGCCGAGCTGGAGCGGGTCCCGACCCAATAGGGTTCTCCCCATGGGCAAGCAGGAAGACTTCGTACTCCGCGCTCTCGAGGAGCGTGACGTCCGTTTCGTGCGGCTGTGGTTCACCGACGTGCTCGGGTTCCTCAAGTCCGTCGCGGTGGCGCCGGCGGAGCTGGAGGGCGCCTTCTCCGAGGGCATCGGCTTCGACGGATCGGCGATCGAGGGCTTCGCCCGCGTCTACGAGGCCGACATGCTGGCCCTGCCCGACCCGACCACCTTCCAGATCCTGCCCTGGCGCAGCGGCGAGGGTCCGGCGACCGATCGCATGTTCTGCGACATCGTGATGCCGGACGGATCCGCGTCATATGCCGATCCGCGCAACGTGCTCAAGCGGACCCTGTCCAGGGCCGCCGAGCAGGGCTTCACCTTCTACACCCACCCCGAGATCGAATTCTACCTCTTCAAGGACGAGCCCCGGCAGGGCGAGGAGCCGGTGCCGGTCGACCGCAGCGGCTACTTCGACCACGCCGCGCACAGCCACGGCTCGGACTTCCGTCGCGAGGCGATCACGATGCTCGAGGCGATGGGCATCTCCGTGGAGTTCAGCCACCACGAGGGCGGCCCGGGCCAGCAGGAGATCGACCTGCGCTACGCCGACGCGCTGACCACGGCCGACAACATCATGACCTTCCGCACGGTCATCCGTGAGGTCGCGCTCAACCAGGGCATCTGGGCGACCTTCATGCCGAAACCGTTCACGACCCATCCCGGGTCGGGCATGCACACCCACGTCTCCCTCTTCGAGGGCGACCAGAACGCCTTCTACGAGGCGGGCGCCGAGTACCAGCTGTCGAAGACCGGACGCCAGTTCATCGCCGGCGTGCTCAAGCACGCGAGCGAGATCAGCGTCGTCACCAACCAGTGGGTCAACTCCTACAAGCGGCTCATGTTCGGGGGAGAGGCGCCGTCCTACATCTGCTGGGGCCACAACAACCGCTCCGCGATGATCCGGGTGCCGATGTACAAGCCGATGAAGGGTCAGTCGACCCGGATCGAGCTGCGCACCATCGACTCGGCCTGCAATCCCTACCTCGCCTACGCCGCGGTGCTGGCGGCCGGCCTCAAGGGCATCGAGAACGGCTACGAGCTGCCGCGCGAGGCCGAGGACGACGTGTGGGCGCTGACCGAGCGCGAGCGCCGCAGCCTCGGCATCGAGCCCCTGCCCAAGAGCCTGCACGACGCCATCGCGGTCGCCGAGCACTCCGAGCTGCTCGCCGAGACGCTGGGGGAGCAGGTCTTCGAGTTCTTCCTGCGCAACAAGCGCGCCGAGTGGGACGAGTACCGCGGCCAGGTCTCGGTCTTCGAGCGGGACCGCATGCTCCCGGTGCTGTGACCGGTCGGCGGTCCTAGTGGGCGGCCAGCGCACCGAGCTGATCCGGCTCGGGTTCGCCGATCTCGAGCGCGCGCTCAGTGCCCTCGAGGAGCTCGGACCGGGGTCGGACGAGCTGCTCGCCTACCTCGGCCGGACGGCCGATCCCGACGCTGCCCTCCACGGCCTGTGCCGGATCGCCGAGGCGCTCGAGGATCCGGGCGAGCTGATCACCGCCGTCCGCACCGACGAGGGCACCGCCATGCGGCTGCTGGGCGTGCTGGGCGCCAGCTCGGCGCTCGCGGACCACCTGGCCCACCATCCCGAGCAGTGGCGCGAGCTGACCGACCCGGCCCTGGGGTCGACCCGCCCGGCCGCCTGGGCCGTGCGGGCCGGGTTGCTCGCCGCGGTCGGAGCGGATCCGCTGGCCGACGTACCCGTGGCGACCCGGCCCGACCGCGAGGCCGTCGACTCCCTGCGGGTGGAGTATCGCCGCGTCCTCCTGCGCCTGGCCGCCCGCGACCTCACCCACCACCTCGGCGTCGACGACGCCGCCGCCGAGCTCTCGGACCTGGCCGCCGGGACCCTGGACGCCGCGCTCGCCGTGGCGCGGCAGCGGCTGGGCGAGGACGCCCTGACCGTGCGCCTCGGGGTGATCGCCATGGGCAAGTGCGGCGGCCACGAGCTCAACTACGTCTCCGACGTCGACGTCGTCTTCGTCCACGAGGGCGAGGAGCGGATCGCCGCGCGCCTGGCCGCCCAGCTGATGCAGGTCTGCTCCGACCACACCGCCGAGGGCACGATCTGGCCGGTCGACGCCAACCTCCGCCCCGAGGGCAAGGCCGGACCGCTCAGCCGCACCCTCGCCAGCCACCAGTCCTACTACGAGCGGTGGGCCGAGGCCTGGGAGTTCCAGGCGCTCCTCAAGGCCAGGCCCGTCGCCGGCGATCTCGCCCTGGGTGCGGAGTTCGTCGCCATGGTCGACCCGATGGTGTGGTCTGCCGCGGACCGCGACGGCTTCGTCGACGCCGCCCGGGCGATGCGCCAACGCGTGCTCGAGCACATCCCCGCCAAGGAGGCCGACCGCCAGCTCAAGCTGGGCGCCGGCGGCCTCCGCGACGTCGAGTTCGCCGTGCAGCTCCTGCAGCTCGTCCACGGACGAGGCGACGAGTCGATCCGTCCGTCGACCACCCTCAGCGCCCTCGCCCGCCTCACCGACGGTGGCTACATCGGACGCCACGACGGCGACGCACTGCACCGTGCCTATGCCTTCCTGCGCCAGCTCGAGCACCGCATCCAGCTGCACCGCCTCCAGCGCACCCACGTCGTCCCCTCCGACGAGGCATCCCTGCGTCGTCTGGGCCGCAGCCTCGGCTACCTCAAGGAGCCCGAGAAGAGGCTCGAGGAGACCTGGGAGGACCACCGCCGCGAGGTCAGCCGGCTCCACCAGAAGATCTTCTACCGCCCCCTGCTCAGCGCCGTCGCCCGGATGGGCGGCGACGAGGTCCGTCTCTCGTCCGAGGCCGCCGGCACCCGGCTTGCCGCCCTGGGGTACGACGATCCGGAGGCCGCGCTGCGCAACCTGGAGGCGCTGACGGCCGGCGTGAGCCGGACGGCCGCGATCCAGCGCACCCTGCTGCCCGCCATGCTCCAGTGGTTCGCCGAGTGCCCCGACCCCGACGGCGGCCTGTTCGGCTTCCGACGGCTCAGCGAGACGCTCGGGCGCAGCCCCTGGTATCTCGCCACCCTCCGCGACGAGGGAGAGGTCGCCGAGCGCCTCGCCCACCTGCTCGCCACCTCGCGCTACTGCACCGCGCTCCTCGAGAGCGAACCGGCCGGCGTACGCCTGCTGGGTGGCGACCTCCGTCCGGTCGGTCGCGCGGTCCTCGCCGAGGAGATGCTGGCGACCGGACGCCGTCAGGACGGCCTCGAGAAGGGGGTGCGGGCACTGCGCGGCGTACGTCGCCGCGAGCTGCTCCGGGTCGCCGCCGGAGACGTCCTCGGCCTCCTGGAGGTCGAGGAGGTCGGCCAGGCCCTGAGCCGGATCACCGACGCCACCCTGGAGGCGACGCTCGCCGGCGTCGTCGAGGCGACCTGCCGTCAGCGGTCGCTCGACGAGCCCCCGACCCGCATCGCACTCATCGCGATGGGCCGCTATGGCGGCTTCGAGCTCTCCTACGGCAGCGACGCCGACGTGCTCTTCGTCCACGACCCCGCCGACGACGTCGACGCCCACGAGGCCGCCACCTTCGCCCGACTGGTCGCCGAGGAGCTGCGCCGGGTGCTCTCCGTCCCCGGCCCCGACCCCGCACTGATGGTCGACGCCGACCTGCGGCCCGAGGGCCGGCAGGGTCCTCTCGTCCGCACCCTCGACTCCTACGCCGCCTACTACGCCAAGTGGTCGCACGTGTGGGAGGCACAAGCCCTCCTCCGCGCCGACGCGGTCGTCGGCGACGAGGACCTGCGCCGACGGTTCACGGAGCTCATCGACCCCCTGCGCTACCCGGCCCAGGGCCTCACGGCAGACGACGTCATCGAGGTACGCCGGATCAAGGGACGCGTCGACAAGGAGCGCCTCCCGCGCGGCGCCGACCCCACCCTCCACCTCAAGCTCGGACGAGGCGGCCTCGCCGACATCGAGTGGACGGTCCAGCTGCTGCAGCTGCGCTTCGGGCACGACGTGCCCGGACTCCGCACCCCGCAGACCCTGCCGGCGCTGGCCGCCGCAGCAGAGGCCGGGCTCGTCGGAGCCGACGATGCGCAGACCCTCGCAGCCGCGTGGCGGATGGCGTCCCGCGTCCGCAACGCCCTCGCCCTGGCCCGCGGTCGCGCCGGTGACGAGTTCCCCCGCGCCACCCTCGAGCGCCGCGCGGTCGCCAGGATCCTCGGCTACGAGCTCGGTGAGTCCGACAAGCTGCTGGACGACTACCTGCGCACCGCACGACACGCGCGCACCGTCGTCGACCGTGTCTTCTGGGAGTGACCGCGAGATCGACCTGGACACGGATCTGAACAGCAGTCACCTCCTGTCCCATTGAGAACCTTTGGTATGTCATGATGGTCCGGTCGGGCCGCGGCCGACCCCCCCAGAGGTCGCGGTCCGGCGTCGTTTTGCCCGAGCGCGTCGGAGGAGCCGCCGGTGACCACCGTCGAGCTGGTCGTGCTCGCGTTCGCCCTGGCGATGGACGCGGTGGCCGTGTCCCTGGCGGAGGGGTTGCAGCTGCGCCGGCCGCGGTGGCGCGACGCGCTGCTGATGGCCGGCATGTTCGGGCTCTTCCAGGCCCTGATGCCGGTGCTCGGGTGGGTGCTGGCGTTCTGGTTCGCCGACGAGGTCGAGACGGTCACTCCGTGGATCGCGTTCGGGCTGCTGACGCTGATCGGCGGCAAGATGATCTGGGAGGGGCTGCGCGGCGACGACGAGGACCACACGACGCCGACCGTGACCGTCCGCTCGGTGCTGCCACTGGCGATCGCCACGTCGATCGACGCGGCCGCCGTCGGTGTCACCTTCGGTGTGCTGGAGGTCGACGTCGTCCCCGCCGTCCTCCTGATCGGCGCCGTCACCTTCGTCCTGGCGCTGGCGGCCGTCTTCGTCGGCAGCCGGGTGGGGGAGAGGCTCGGCCGCTGGGCGGTCTTCCTCGGCGGCGGCATCCTCATCGCGATCGGCGTCCGCATCCTCCTCGGGTGAGGCGCCGTCGGCGGCACCCGACGCCGGTGGGCGCCACGGCCGTGGGATGCTTAGGTAATGCAAGCCTTAGACCAGGCAGCGGTGGCGAGCCCCGCGCGCGCCACCGCGACGACGGGCACCTCCCGGCGTCTGGCGATCGTGGTCGTCGCGGCCGTGCTCCTGGTGGGCGGGGTCGTCCTGAGCCTGGCCCTGGGCGTCCGCGAGGTCGCCTTCGGCGAGACCTGGCGGGCGCTGGTCGACCCGGTGGCCGGCAACGTCGACCACGCCGTGATCCGCGGTCAGCGGGTGCCGCGGACGATCATCGCCGTGCTCGCCGGCCTCGCCCTCGCTCTCGCCGGCGTCCTGGCCCAGGGGGTGACCCGCAACCCGCTCGCCGATCCCGGCCTGCTGGGGCTCAACGCGGGCGCCGCGCTGGGGATCGTCGTGGCCGCCACCGGGTTCGGCGTCGTCACGGCCGTCGGCGCGATCTGGTTCGCCTTTCTCGGTGCCGGGCTCGCAGCGGTGGTCGTCTTCGCCATCGGACACGGACGGCCGGTCCAGCTCGCACTCGCCGGCGCCACGCTGACCGCCCTGATGGCTCCGCTGTCGAACCTCCTGCTCTTCCGCGACGTCGACGCGCTCAACCAGCTGCGGTTCTGGGCGGTCGGGGCTCTCAACGGTCGTGACATCGACGCGGTCGCCGTGCTGTGGCCGTTCATCGTGGGGGGAGTGGTCATCGCCCTGCTCATGGCGCACCGGCTCAACGGGCTGGCGCTGGGCGACGACGTCGCCGCCGCGCTCGGCCAGAGCGTCGGGAGGACCCGGGCACTGGCCGGTGTCGCGATCATCGGTCTGGCCGGTGCTGCGACGGCGCTCGCGGGGCCGATCGCGCTCGTCGGCCTCGCCGTGCCGCACGCCGCTCGTCGCCTGGTCGGCTCGGACTATCGCTGGATCGTCCCGCTGAGCGCCCTGCTCGGGCCGGTCATGCTGCTCGCGGCCGACATCATCGGCCGCCTCGTCAAGGCCGACGAGCTCGAGGCCGGCGTCGTCGCCGCGCTGCTGGGCGCACCCGTCCTCATCGCCGTTGCCCGCGGCCGGAGGGTGGCCGGCCTGTGAGCGCCCCCTCGACCACGCTGACCACGCTGACCACGCTGCCCGTCGTCCGCATCCGCCGGCGCCATCGGCTGCGCACCGTGGCGGTGCTGGTCATCAGTGTCGCCCTGTGCCTGGGCCTCCTGCTGATCACGTTCGGCCTCGGCGCGGCCGGCGTGCCGCCCGAGCGCTCGTTCCCCGCACTCTTCGGCGTCGGTGACCGCTTCGACCTGCTCGTCGTCCGGGAGCTCAGGCTGCCCCGCGGACTCGCCGCCGTGATGGCGGGCGTCGCCTTCGGCCTCGCCGGCGCACTCTTCCAGTCGACGCTGCGCAACGCGCTCGCCAGTCCTGACATCCTCGGCATCTCCGGCGGTGCCTCCCTCGGCGCCGTCACCGCCGTCGTCGGGTACGGCGCCTCCGGCACCGCCGTCAACCTCGCGGCCTTCGTCGGCGCGATCGGCGCGGCGGTCGCGATCTGGCTGCTGGCCTGGCGCGGGGGACTGCACGGCATCCGGTTCGTGCTGGTCGGTGTCGGCGTCGCCTACGTGTCGTCCTCGCTGGTGGCCTGGCGCCTCTCCGAGGCGGAGCTGCGCGAGGCCGGGACCGTGCTGCTGTGGACCGTCGGCTCGGTGACGGACGTGCGCGACGGCACCCTCGGTGCGTTGAGCGTCGGCGTGGTCGCGCTGGCGCTGCTGACGATCCCGATCGCGCGGGAGCAGCGGGCCCTGGCCCTCGGCGACGAGCACGCGCTGGGTCTCGGCCTCGGACCGACGCGGGCCCGGGTGATGGCGCTGCTCGTCGGTGTCGGGCTCGTCGCGCTGGCGACGGCCGTCGCCGGACCGGTGGCCTTCGTCGCGCTCGTCGCACCGGCGATCGCCCGCCGCCTCGTCGATGACGGGGGACCGGCGCTCCTCGCCTCCGCCGCTGTCGGCGCCGCGTTGACGATGACGGCCGACGTCATCGGTCAGTACGCCCTGCCGGGCGGCATCACCGCACCCGTCGGCATCGTCACCGGGCTCGTCGGAGCCCCCTATCTCCTGTGGCTCCTGGCCCGAAGCGAAAGGAAGGCGACGCGATGAGCACCGCCATCACCGCCGAGGGCGTCTCCCTCGGCTACCGCGGTCGCACGGTGATCGAGGACCTCTCGCTCGAGCTGCCGCCGGGCAAGGTCACCGCCATCGTCGGGCCCAACGCCTGCGGCAAGTCGACGCTGCTGCGCGGCCTGGCCCGCCTGCACCCCCTCACCGCCGGACGCGTCACGGTGGACGGCGCCGACGTGGGGTCGCTGTCGCGCCGTGAGCTGGCCCGCCTGCTCGGTGTGCTGCCGCAGTCGTCCGTGGCGCCCGACGGGGTCCGGGTCGCCGAGCTGGTCGGACGGGGCCGCTTCCCGCACCAGGGCTGGTTCGGCCGGCACACCAGCCAGGACGACCAGATCGTGATGCGCTCGCTGGAGGCCACCGGCGTGGCGGACCTGGCCGACCGACGCCTCGAGGAGCTCTCGGGTGGACAGCGCCAACGGGTCTGGATCGCGATGGTGCTCGCCCAGGAGACCGACGCCGTGCTGCTCGACGAGCCCACGACGTACCTCGACGTCACCCACCAGCTCGAGCTCCTCGACCTGCTCCACGACCTCAACGCCGAGCGCGGCACGACGGTCGTCATGGTGCTGCACGAGCTCAACTACGCCGCGCGCTACGCCGACCACATGGTGGTGATGTCGAGCGGCCGGGTCGCCGCGCAGGGTGCGCCCGCCGACGTCCTGACCGTGGACTCGGTCCGCGAGGCGTTCGGCCTCGACGCGGAGGTGATCCCCGATCCGGTGACCGGCGGACCGCTCGTGGTGCCGAAGGGCCGTCGGCGGGCGACCACGGACTGGCCCACCCGCACGACTTAGGGTCACTTAAGTTAGGTTGTCCTTGCCATATCCCGAGAAGCAAGGAGCACCCGTGCGTACGACACGCGCCTTCCGCCGTGGCACTGCGCTCGTCGCAGGCCTGGCCGCAACCCTGGCGCTGGCCGCCTGTGGTCAGGACGACGGTGACGAGAAGAAGGCTGGGGCGACGACCCTCGAGGTCACCGACCAGTTCCCGATCACGATCGAGCACGCCTTCGGCGAGACCGTCATCGAGGAGGAGCCGCAGCGCGTCGCCACGTGGGGCTGGGGCGCCACCGAGGCCGCGATCGCCTCCGGCGTCTACCCGGTCGCGGTCGCCGAGCAGCTGTGGACCGTCGGCAAGGGCAACCTGCTGCCCTGGGTCGAGGAGGCGTACGACGCCGAGGGCGTCGACCACCCGACGCTGCTCCCCGACGACGGCACCGGCTCGACGGTCCCCTACGACGAGTTCATCGCCGCCAAGCCGGACCTGATCCTCGCGCCCTACTCGGGCATCACCGAGGAGCAGTTCGACCAGCTCAACGACATCGCGCCGACCGTCGCCTATCCCGAGGCGCCGTGGACGACGACGTGGCAGGACACGATCAAGATCGCGGCCAGTGCGCTGGGCCGCAGCTCCCACGGGCAGACGATCCTCGACGACATCGACGCCTACCTCGCCGACGAGGCCGAGAAGCACCCCGAGTTCGCCGGCAAGACGATCGCGGCGCTCTACCCCGGACCGAACACGATCTCGCCCTACACCGAGCTCGACCCGCGCCTGGCCGTGATGACGAAGCTCGGCTTCGAGATCGCCCCGAGTGTGGCGGCGCTCGACACCTCCGACGGTGGCTTCTACTACGAGCTGAGCTGGGAGGAGGCCGACAAGATCGACGCGGACGTGGTGATCACCTACTTCGACGACCAGACCCTGGCCGACGCCTTCTCGAAGGACCAGAAGGCGCTCGCCGTCCCGGCGGTCAAGGGCGGCCACAACGCCCAGGTCGTGGGTCGCGAGAAGATCTCCGCGGTCTCGCCGCCGACCGCGCTCAGCTTCCAGTGGTCCGGTGGCATGCCGGAGCTGATCGAGCTGCTCGCCGCCGCGGTGCCGCAGTGACCCGCTGATCGACCGTTCGACGACGACTGCCCGGGAGCGATGCTCCCGGGCAGTCGTGCGTTCAGCGCGGCGCGTCGGGATGGATGCTCCGCGTCTCCGCGCGGTGGTAGGTGCGCGGCAGGTGGTCGCGGACATAGACCTTCGGCAGCGCCTTGGCCACGGACAGCGCCACGTAGACGACGGTGTTGATGGCCACGAAGGCCGCGAGCACGGCGAAGCCGTGGGAGCGCACCAGGGACTCGGGGAGGAGGATGCCGAGCGGGGCGACCAGCGGTGCGAGCAAGGACGTCATCGGGCGCTCTCCTTCACGCGGGTCGGGGTCTGCGGGACGTGCTTCCACGTGGCCTGACGGCCGAGCGACAGGTCGACGATGCCCTTGAGGTAGACGATGTCGAGGAAGAGCGCATAGAAGAGCTCGGGAAAGAGCGTCGCCGCGAGGATCCGGGCTCGCCACCCACCTCGCCACACCGTGATGATCCGCTCGACCGTGAAGACGAGCCCGGTCCCGAGCCAGAACGGGAACCAGATCCAGGTGTCGAACGACACCATCATCAGCACCATCATCGTCAGGTAGCTGCCGAGCGCGATGACGCCGTAGCCGATGCCGAGCTGCTGGGCCCAGTAGCGGAAGGTGGCGGGTCGCATGCCGTACTCGCCGAGATTCTCCAGCGCGCCCCGCTGCCAGCGCAGCCGTTGGGCCCACAGCGCCCGCCACGTCGGCATCACCTCGGTGACGACTGTGCATTCCGAGGGCGAGACGATGAGGCCGCCCAGCACCTTCAGGGCGAGGGTGATCTCGTTGTCCTCGGTCAGGACCAGGGTGTCGTAGACATCGCCGGGGACGCCCGGGAGGCTGTGGCCCCGCTCGTCGGCCACCGTGCGCAGCGCTCGCGGCCGGAAGATGGTCGCGGTGCCCGTCAGGACGAAGACCCGGCCGCGCCGGCGTTGGAGGTCGCGGGCATAGCGGGTGTACTCGTTGCGCTGGAATTGGCCGATCAGGCCCTTGCCGTCCTCGCCGTAGAAGAGGCCGCCGATGGCCATCAGCGCGCGGTCGTCGCTCATCCGGCGTACGCCGGCCGCGAGGAAGCCGTCGTCGAGGACGGTGTCGGCGTCCATGACCATCACCAGGTCGTTCTCGCCCTGCGCCGGCAGGATCAGGCGCAGGGCCTGGTTGAGCGCCCCGGCCTTCTTGTGCACGTTGTCGACGCTCTCGATGACCTCCGCGCCGTGGTGGCGGGCGATGGCGACGGTGTCATCCGTGCAGTTGTCGGCCACCACGACGATCCGGTCGGGGGCCGCCGACTGTGCGCGCAGGGAGGTCAGGGTCGCGCCGATCGCCGCCGCCTCGTTGTGGGCGGGCACCAGCACGGTGACGGTCACGGCGCCGTGGAAGACGCCGCGGGTCTCGGCCATGATCCGCTTCGGTGACAGCGGCAGGCGGTCGCCGTCCTCGCTGCGGCGCGCGCGGTTGGCGATGCGCCGCTCCAGCAGCGCCACCCCGGCGGCGAACAGGAGGGCGAGCCCGACGGCCGCGGCCAGCGTCGCGGTGGTCGGCGCCTCGGTGTCGTAGAGGAGGTGCCACGCGCCGACGACGAGGCCGTCGGGGTCGTCGGAGCCGGCAGCGGTGTCGGACACCGACCACCACAGCAGTGCTGCGCCAGCCAGGGCGGTCCCGAAGATCAGGGCTCCGACGCCACGGTGCAGTCGCATGATGTTCCTCTCCAGGGACGTCGACGCGCCCCGCCCCGACGGTAGGGGTGTCGGAGCGGTCCGCGGGCCGGCATGGCGGCGGTCGGGACCGTTCGCCGCGAAACTCGGGACCAAGGTCCCGAACTGCTCCGAACGGTCGTCCGGGGGCCGAAGGAGCGTCAGGATGGGGCGACGGGGTGGCGCGCCCCGAGATGGAGGGGTCATGGAGTCCCGTGTCGAGGGGGCCGTGCTGGCCGAGGTGGTGGATCCCGACGATCGGCTGCGGTTGGTCATCGAGGCAGCACCCAGCGCGATGCTCCTCGTCGACGCCGCAGGACAGATCGTCCTGGCCAACGGGGAGGCCGAGCGGTCCTTCGGCTACGAGCGCGACGAGCTCCTCACCCTGCGGGTGGAGGACCTGATCCCGGCGCGCTTCCGCCATCACCACGACGTCGAGCGAGCCTCCTACGTCGCCCAGCCGGAGCGCCGCAGCATGGGCGTCGGTCGGGAGCTCTTCGGACTGCGCCGCGATGGCAGCGAGATGCCGGTCGAGATCGGCCTGAACCCGATCGTCATCGGGGGGCAGCGACACGTCCTGGCGTCGGTCATCGACATCACCGAACGGGTCCGCGGCCAGGAGGCGCTCACCCTCGCCCGCGAGGACCGCCTGCGCCGCTCGATCCTCGACGCGATGCCCTTCTCCGTCCTCGTCACCGACCACCATGGCCGCATCCTCACCGCGAATCCTGCCGCGGAGGAGCTCCTCGGCCACCGCCAGGCCGACCTGATCGGGCGCTGGCTCACCGACATCGACGGCGTCGAGCGACCGCGGTACGCCGACGGCGCCCCCGTGCTCGTCCGGGACTCGCCGGAGGAGGAGTGGGTCTATCGCCACCGCAGCGGCGCGATGATCCCGGTCAACGAGGCGATCGTGCCACTGGCCGGCGCGCACGAGGGCGAGGCCGGGCACGTCGTGGTCGCCTACGACATCGCGCACCGCATCGAGTCGCGCAACCGCGTCGAGCACCTCGCGACCCACGACGCCCTGACCAACCTGCCGAACCGGACCCTCCTGCTGCGCTACCTCGACCAGGCGGTCGAGACGTGCGACCGCACCGGCGGTCAGCTGGCGCTGCTGCTGCTCGACCTGGACCACTTCAAGCGGATCAACGACTCGCTGGGCCATCACATCGGCGACGAGCTGCTGGTGGTCGTCGCCGAGCGGCTGCTGGCGATGGTCCGCAGCACCGACGTCGTCGCCCGTCTGGGTGGGGACGAGTTCGTGCTGGTCCTGGACGACCTCGAGCCCGGCACCGACCTCGAGGGTCGGCTCGAGCGCCTGATGGCCGAGGTGCTGGCACCGGTGGTGGTCCACGGCTACGAGCTGGCCGTCACCGGCAGCATCGGCGGCACGCTCTATCCCACCGATGGCGGCGATCCTGTCACCCTCCTCAAGCACGGCGACATCGCGATGTACCAGGCCAAGGCGGCCGGCCGCAACACCGTGCGCTGGTTCGCGCCGGCGATGCTCGAGGACAACAACGACAAGCTCTCGCTGTCGGCTGCCCTGCGCCAGGCGATCGAGGCCGACGAGCTCTCGCTGGTCTATCAGCCGCAGGTCGATCTGGGCTCCGGTGAGGTCGTGGGTGTGGAGGCGCTGGCCCGCTGGACGAGCCCGAGCCTGGGCTCCGTGCCACCCGACCGGTTCATCCCGGTCGCCGAGGACGGCGGCATGATCGCCCAGCTGGGGGAGTGGGTGCTGCGCAACGCCTGCTCGGCGGTGGTGCGGATGCAGGAGGAGCTCGGCCGCCCCCTGCGGCTGGCCGTCAACGTCTCACCCCGCCAGCTGCGCGGCACGGCCTGGATCGCCGAGATCGCGGAGGCGATCGCGGTGACCGGCCTCGACCCCGGTCAGCTCGAGGTCGAGATCACCGAGGGCATCCTCATCGAGGACAGCGGCGACGTGGTCGCGACCCTCAACGCGTTGCGAGAGCTCGGGGTGTCGGTCGTCGTCGACGACTTCGGCCGTGGCTACAGCTCCCTGGCCTACCTGACCCGCTTCCCGATCGACAAGATCAAGATCGACCGGTCGTTCATCAGCGAGATCGCCGACATCGACTCCCAGGCGGCCATCGTCGACGCCATCATCGTGATGGCGCACGCGCTGGGCATGACGGTCGTCGCCGAGGGGGTGGAGACCGAGCTGCAGGAGCGCTACCTGCGCGAGCGCGGCTGCGACGAGGTGCAGGGCTATCACTACAGCCCCGGCATCCCGGCCGGTTCCGTGGTGATGGTCGCCCGCGCGCTCGGCGCCTGACGCGGCTCAGTAGGACTTGGGGAGCCCCAGCATCGCCGTGCCGATGTGGGCCAGCACGAGCTCCTCGGCGACGGGGATGTTCTTGGCGATCCGGGCGTCGCGGAAGATCCGCTCGACGGGGTACTCCTTGGAGTAGGCCATGCCTGCGAGCGTCTGGAACGCCTGGTTCGCCGCCTCCCAGCCGACCTGGGCGCCGGTCAGCTTCGCGACGTTGGCCTCGTTGCCGCACGGGCGGCCCTGGTCGAACAGCCACGCGGCCTGATAGGTCATCAGTCGCCCCAGCTCGGTCTTGGCCTTGAGCTGGGCCAGCGGGAACTGCAGTCCTTGGTTGGCGCCGATGGGACGGCCGAAGACCTCCCGCTCGCGGGCGTAGTCACAGGCGATCTTCAATGCGGCGTCCGCAGTGCCGATGCCGCCGGAGGCGGCGAGGATGCGCTCGGGGTTGAGCACGTCCCACAGCACGCCGAAACCGGCGTCGACCTCGCCGATGACGTTCTCGGCGGGGACGCGGACATCGTCGAAGAAGACCTGCGAGGAGTGCAGGATGTTGCTGCCCATCTTGGGGATGGGGTTGTAGGAGAGCGTTCCGTCGGCGAGCGCCTGCTTGACGTCGACCAGGAAGAGGGTGAAGCCCGCGGTGCGGGGCAGGCCCTGCGCCTTGGTCTCGGCCGCGGGGATGGTGCGGGTGACGGCGACCATCCAGTCGGCGTTCTCCACGTTGGAGATCCAGATCTTCTGGCCCTTGATCAGGAAGTCGTCGGTGTTGTCGGGGTCGCGTCGCGCCGACGTCTTGATCTCGATGGCGTTGGAGCCGGCATCGGGCTCGGTCAGCGCCAGGCAGAACTGCACCGTGCCGTCGGCCAGACCGGGGAGGATCCGCTGCTTCTGCTCCTCCGAGCCGTGCCGGGTCAGCGTCATCGCGCCGAACCCGGGGGTCGTCACGTAGAAGAACGTGCCCGCCACGCCTCCGGAGGCGCACAGCGTCATGTTGGCGACGGCGAGCTCGAGCAGCCCCTGGCCGCCACCGCCGTACTCCTCGGGAACGCAGAGACCGAACCAGCCGCCACGGCCGAGATCGTCGAAGATCTCCTGCGGGAACCGGTGCTCCTCCTCGCACTGCGACCAGTAGGCGTGGTCGTACTTCGCGGCGACGGCGGCGACGCCCTCGCGGACGGCGAGGGCGGATTCGGGCAGGTCGAAGTCCATCGGGGTGTCCTTGCTGGTGACGGGAGGGGAGGGACGTCCGGTCAGACGAGCGGCCTGCGGAAACGGCGACGCATCCGCATGTCCCACAGGTAGAGGTTGAACGGGAAGTTCTTGAGGAAGCGCGGGAGGGCCCGCTCGATCCGACCGGCGATGCGCAGGATCCGGTCGAAGCGCTTCTGCATGCGCCGGTTCCACGGCAGGCTCATCGCCTCGCGGATCTCGGGCGGGAGGAAGCCGGTGGTGATGAAGACCATCCCGCGGCCGAGGGTGTGGAAGGGCTTCGGGAAGTTCTTGAACTCGGTGAGCGTGAGCAGGAACTGGGCGATCGCCGGATCGATGCTGGCCTGCGCCAGACCGTCCTCCCAGTAGGCGTCGAAGGCGGCGCGGTCGGCGGGCCAGGCGTCGGCCGGCATCTGCAGCGTCGTGCCGAAGCGGGCGCAGTGCGCATAGAGCGCGTCGGCCTCGGCCTCGTCGGTGATCGGGCCGTGCATCTTCTCGATCATGTCGACGGTGCCGTAGTAGAGGCAGGCCGCGACCCAGGTCTGCAGGCCGGGATCCATGCCGCGGTACTGCACGGGCTCGCCCTCGCGGGAGACGACCTGCGCGTGCTGCCGGTTGACCTCCTTGCGGAAGGCGGCGCGCTCCTCGTCGGTGCCGAGCATCGCGACGGCGATGTAGGTGAACGTCGTGCGACCACGCTTGAAGGGCCGCTTCATCGCGGCGCCGTCGTGGACCCGGCTGTTCATCACGCCGTAGCCGACGGCCGGCCAGCTCAGCTGCAGGATGACGTTGGCGGGGCCGGCCAGGTGGGCGCCGATGCCCGACAGGTGGTCGCGCATGTCGAAGCCGGCGGGGACGGGGACGTCCCGGACCCGGGTCGGCGTGCGCTCGACGGAAGTGGTCACCCGATCAGCGTAGACTGTTGTTGGCAACCTGCCAATAGTAGGGTGCGGGACGTGACCACCTCCGACGTACGCCGCCGCCGGCTCTCGCCGGACGCCCGCCGCGAGCAGATCCTGCTCGCGGCCGAGCGGCTGTTCGCCGATCGTCCGTTTGCGGACGTGTCCACCACCGAGCTGGCCCGCGAGGCCGGCATCGCCCGTGGGTTGCTCAACCACTACTTCGGCGACAAGCGCGCCCTCTACCTCGAGGTCGTACGGCGAGCAGCGCTCCTGCCGACCATCGAGGACGTGCCGCTGCCGACCGGTCCGCTGACCGATCGCGTCGACGTGGCCGTGCGGTGGTTCCTGTCGTCCTGGACACCCGAACGGGCCTCCTACATCACCGTGCGTGCAGCCGAAGGGGTCGGGGAGGACCCCGAGGTGCTCGCGATCCTCGACGCGGGCGCCGATGTGGCGGCGGGCAGGGTGCTCGAGATGGTCGGCGGTGACCCGGAGGACGCCGCGTCCCGCGCCGTCATCCGGTCGTTCGGCGAGCTGGCTCGGGGGGCGATCAAGGAGTGGGTGCGGGAGGAGGCGCTGACCCGCGAGCAGGCGCACCTGCTGCTGAGGGAGGCGCTGCTCGCCCTCGTCGAGCGAGTCCTCCCGGAGCTGGACGGGGCGCGAGCCAACCGTTGACCAACGGCGGACCGGGATGGTGGAGTGACCACGATCACATCTCGGGGGGTCATTCATGGGGAATCACGACGGGCAGCCTCCTGCCCGGCTCAGCCGCCGGACGTTCGTCGGCTATGTCGTCGGCGGAGCGGGCGTGGCGGTGGCCGCGGACCTGACGCTCGGTGCGGCGCCGGCCAGCGCGCTGCCGATCCCGTCGCTGCCCCAGGTCGCCGAGCTCTACGACCTCAACGACTTCCTGACACACTGCGCGCTGCCGACCTCGAACCTCATCGGGATCCGCATCGACGACCAGGGTGACGCGCACTTCGCGCTGCCGCGGATGGAGGTCGGGCAGGGGATCACCACCGCCGTCGCGATGCTGATCGCCGACGAGCTGGACCTCCCGATCGAGCGGGTGCACGTCACCCTCGCGCCGGCGCGACCTGAGCTGCTCTTCAACCAGCTGACCGGCGGGTCCAACACGATCATCTCGATGTACACACCGGTCCGCGTGGCGGCAGCCGTCGCGCGCAAGGCGCTGCTCGAGGCGGCGGCGATCCAGCTGGGCGCGATCGTCTCGAGCCTCGTCGCCAAGGCCGGCGTGATCCAGGCGCCCGGTGGCGAGAGCCTGACCTATGGCGAGGCCGCTGCCTCGGCGGTGATCCCCGAGACGAAGCAGGTGCGGGTCCGGCTCAAGGACGACGCGTCCCTCGCGCTGGTCGGCAAGGGACACCGGCGCATCGACGCCGTCGACGCGGTGACCGGCCGCAAGGAATTCGCGATGGACCTCGACGTCCCCCACGCGCTGCCCACGATGGTGTGCCGGGCCCCCGACCTCAACGGGACGGCGCGGTCGGTGCGCAACCAGGGCGACGTGGAGGAGATGCCCGGCGTCACCCACGTCGCGATCATCCCGACCGGCGTCGCGGTTCGTGCGCGCACCTTCGGCCAGTGCATCGACGCCGTCCGGGCGCTCGACGTCGAGTGGAACCCCGGCACGGTGCCCGGCAAGGACGCCGCCGACGTGCTCACCGAGCTGCGCCGCGCGCAGCTGCCACTGGCGGTACCGAAGCTCGGCGCGGCCTCGGTCGAAGGTGAGTTCGTCTTCCACTTCCGCAGCGGCTCGGCACTCGAGCCCAACTGTGCCGTTGCCGACGTACGAGACGGGTCGGCGACGATCTGGGGCGGGCTGAAGTCGCCCATCGACGCGCAGTCCAAGGTCGCCAAGGCGCTCGGACTGTCGCAGGCGAAGGTCACGGTCAACGTGGTCCAGGGCGGCGGCTCGTTCGGGCGCAAGCTGTTCAGTGACGCCGCCATCGAGGCAGCCCACGCGTCGAAGGCCTTCGGTGCACCGGTCAAGCTGATGTGGCACCGCGCCGACGAGCCCCGGCAGGGTCGGGTCCACCCGATGGCGGTGTCGCGGATCCGGGCCACCGTCCTGGCCGGCAGCGTGCTGACCTTCGAGCAGCGTCACACCAGTGTCCCCGTCGACTGGAGGCACGGCCTGGGCGAGCGCCTCACGGCCGAGGTGGCGGCCCTCCCGACGGGGCTGGGCAACCTCGGGTTCTCCGAGACGGTGTTCCTGCTGACCCAGGAGCTGCCCTACAACTTCGGCGTCATCACCCAGCTGCTCAACGAGCCGCAGCCGGCGCCGACCCGCTTCAACACCGGCTCGGTGCGCAACATCTACTCGCCCGACGTCGCCACCGCCAACGAGCTGATGGTCGACCGGCTCGCCGCCCGGCTGGGCAAGGACCCGGTCGCCTTCCGGCGCAGCCACCTCAAGAGCAAGGTCGTCCGGCGGGTGCTCGATCGTGTCGCCGAGCTGGGGGAGTGGGGGCGCGCGATGCCCGCCGGGACGGCCCAGGGAATCGCGATCCACAAGGAATACAAGGGCGCGACCGCCGTCCTCGTCGAGATCGACTGCCGCCCGGAGACCGTCAACCGCAAGGTCCGCGACGCCGTCACCGGACCACGGGTCACCCGCGCCACCGTCGTCGTGGACGCCGGGCTCGTCATCAATCCCGACGGCGTGAAGGCGCAGATGATGGGCGGCTTCGCCGACGGCCTGGCGCAGGCCCTGACCTACTCCAACCACCTCGTCGACGGCCACTTCCTCGAGGCCAGCTGGGACAACTCGGCCTACACGCGGCAGTGGAACACGCCACTGGACTTCCGGTGCGAGGTGCTCGACTCGGACAGCACCGAACCGGGCGGGGTCGGGGAGGCCGGGGTCGCCGCGTCCATGGCGGCAGTCGCCTGCGCCTGGGCCCGGGCGACGGGTCGGATGCCGACGGAGTTCCCGATCAACTTCCACGATCCGCTGCACTTCGAGCCCAAGTCCTTCGTCCCGCCCGTCCCGCCGTCGCCGACCGACGGCCTGTCCTACACGTTCTGAGGAGGAGCGATGCCCCAGCACACCTTCCGCCTCAACGGGGAGACCGTGACGGTCGACGTCGAGGACGGTGTCCGCGTCCTGTGGGTCCTGCGCGACGTCCTGGGCGTCACCGGCCCCAAGTACGGCTGCGGGATCAACGTCTGCAAGGCCTGCACGTCGCACGTCAACGGCAAGGCGTTCAACCCCTGTGCGGTGCCGATCGACCAGATCGGCGAGGACGACGAGATCACCACGATCGAGGGTCTCGCCGACACGGTGGAGGGTGACGGCCTGCATCCGATGCAGGAGGCGTGGCTCGAGCACGACGTCTCCCAGTGCGGCTACTGCCAGCCCGGCCAGATCATGGCGGCCGTCGCGCTGGTCAACCGGGTGCGCGCCGAGGGACGGGCGATCACGGACGCCGACCTCGACGGGATCCGCAACGTCTGCCGCTGCGGCACCTATCCCCGGATCCGCCAGGCGATCCGGACCGGCGCGGAGTCCATGGGCTGACCCGGGGTCGATCCGGCCCTGACCGCCTACGCCCGCCGCAGGACGTACGACGACGGCAGGGTCCGGTTGCGACCGGACCGCTTCGCGTCATACATCGCCCGGTCGGCCTCGACCAGCAGCGACCGTGCCGTGCTCGACCGCCCGGCCAGCGCAGTGCCGATGCTGGCCGTGATCCGGTCGTAGGGAGCGTCCGCCGCCTCTCCGTAGGGCACGGCGATGCCGGCACGGACACGCTCGGCGGTCGTGTGCAGCCCGGCCTGGTCGGCGATGGTGAAGCAGGCGACGACGAACTCGTCCCCGCCGATCCGGGCCACGAGGTCGGCGTCGTCGACCATCGCCGAGATCCGCCCCGCCATCTCGCTCAGCACCAGGTCACCCTCGCGGTGTCCCCAGGCGTCGTTGATCTGCTTGAACCCGTCGAGGTCGATGTAGAGGATGCCGACCGTGGGCCGCTGCGAGCGGGGCCGCTGGAGCTCGCGCTCGATCCGCTCGATCAGCAGTGCGCGGTTGGCCAGTCCCGTCAGCGGATCGTGCTGCGCGAGGTGGCGGAGCTGGGTGATCAGGTCGGTGCGGGAGTCGCGATGGAGCGAGAGCGCCAGCACGGTCAGCATGGTCGTGCCGACCAGGCCCTGGGCCAGCAGCGCCTGCTCGACCGGCGCCAGCCCCGCATAGGGGCCGCGCTCCGCGATCGTCGTGACGGCCACCGCCGCCGCGGTCGCCACGATGAAGACCGCGCTCGACGGGATCGAGAAGCGCAACGCCACCCACAGGGCCGGGACCGACAGCAGGAAGGCCAGGGAGATGCCGGGCAGCGCCCACAGCGCTGCCAGCACACCGGCAGTCACCAGCAGGCAGCCGAGCCCCTCGAGCAGGTGCGCGCCGGACACCGGGCCGCCCGTCCGGCGGTGCTCGCGGAGCCGCAGCACGATCGCCACACCGCCGAGCGCAGCGACCCCGTTGCGCACCGTGAACAGGGCGAAGGTCTCCACGAGATGGCCCCGGCCGACGCTGGCGAACCACACGACGGCCAGGAGACCGGCGACCAGCGTGCCCGCGGCGACCGCCACGATCAGCCGACCGAGGTCGAGGGGGTCGCGCAGCCGGGGCCGGCGTCCGCCGTACGACAGGACACCGGAGGTGATCGCCGCGAGGGCGAGGTTGACGAGCACGAACCACAGCGACAGGTCCAGCCCGGCGCCGGTGCGCAGGTTGATCCCGAAGGTCAGCGCGGCGAGCACGCCCCACTGGAGTCCGGCGGACCGGGCGCCGAGGGTGCGCAGGTGTATCGCCCACAGGGTCGCGACGGCGGCAGCCGGCCACAGCAGCGAGACCTCGCTGTCGACCGCGCGGGTGGCGCGCCCGAGCTCGGTGGCGAGGGCGTAGGCCACCCCGAAGCCGAGTGCGGGCAGCGCTGCCCGGACGAGGCTTCCGGCCACGGTCGGCTCCAGTCGGTCGGCAGGCGGCGGGGACATGGTGCCCATCGGCCGGGCGAGCGCCGATCGGAGGAGTCCGGCGCAGCGCAGATGCGGTGACGACGCTTGTTGCTCCGTACGATTCGCCGGTGGACGTACGAACCGATGCCCCTGGCGAGCCCGCGCTCGACCGCATCGATCCCGATGAGCTCGCGATCGCGATCAAGGTGCTGCGGCAGATTCCGGAGCTGCACCCGGACCACGACGACGTCCGCACGATGAAGCGCGCGGCGTCGTACATGTACAAGCTGATCAAGAAGTCCCGGCGGGCCGAGATCCGCATGGAGCGGCAGCGCCACGACCAGGACATCATCGAGCGGACGGCGACGGGGTCGCCGATGCGGATCGACGACGAGACCGCCGGCATCCCGCTGGTCTCGACCGCGAAGGGCGCCTTCGCCGGGGAGCTGATCACCGCGCGCGGGTGCTACATCTGCAAGGAGGACTTCACCCTCGTCGACGCGTTCTATCACTGGTTGTGCCCGCGCTGCGCCGCGATGAGCCACGCCAAGCGTGACCAGCGCACCGACCTCACCGGCAAACGGGCGCTGCTGACCGGCGGCCGGGCCAAGATCGGGATGTACATCGCGCTGCGGCTGCTCCGCGACGGCGCCCACACCACGATCACGACCCGCTTCCCGAAGGACGCCGTACGCCGGTTCGCCGCGATGGAGGACTCCGCCGACTGGCTGCACCGTCTCAAGGTGGTCGGCATCGACCTGCGCGACCCCACGCAGGTCATCTCGCTGACCGACGACGTCGCGGCCGACGGGCCGCTCGACATCATCATCAACAACGCCTGCCAGACCGTACGACGCCTGCCCGGTGCCTACTCGCACCTGATCGACGGTGAGAGCACCGCCCTGCCCACGGCCGAGTCGCTGGGCGTGAAGGCGCTGCCGGAGATGGTGACCTTCGACCGGATCTCGGAGGCGCACCCCGCGGCCATCGCCGGCGCGCTCGACGCACACCCCGTAGCCCACCATGAAGACGGCTCCACTGCTGTGGTGGCACCCAACTCGACCATCGCCTCTCACAATGCGGCGTCCCTCACCGCGCTCTCGCTCAAGGCGGGCGGCGCCTCGCTCGAGGCCCATCTCGCCGGCACGGCCATCGACGCCGGCGGCCTGATCCCCGACATCCAGGACAACAACTCCTGGACCCAGGTGCTCGACGAGGTCGACCCGCTGGAGCTGCTCGAGGTGCAGTTCTGCAACTCGATCGCGCCCTTCCTGATCAACTCCCGGCTGCGGCCGGCGCTCCGGGCGGCCGTGCAGGGCGGTGCTCGCCGGGCCTACATCGTCAACGTCTCGGCGATGGAGGGCCAGTTCTCCCGCCGCTACAAGGGCGCCGGACACCCGCACACCAACATGGCCAAGGCCGCGCTCAACATGATGACCCGCACCTCCTCGGGGGAGATGTTCGAGACCGACCGCATCCTGATGACCGCGGTCGACACCGGCTGGATCACCGACGAGCGGCCGCACCACGAGAAGCTGCGGATCGCCGCCGAGGGGTGGCACGCTCCGCTCGACCTGGTGGACGGCGCGGCCCGCGTCTATGACCCGATCGTGCGCGGCGAGGCCGGCGAGGACGTCTACGGTGTTTTCGTGAAGGACTACCAGCCCTCGCCCTGGTGACGTCGGACCTGGTCGGCCACGGCCAGGACGGTGTCGAACGGGATGGCGTAGCCGACGGCGTTGCGGCTGTCGCTGGAGGCGGCGACGTTCATGCCGACCACCTCGCCGTCGCTGTCGAGCACGGCACCGCCGGAGTCGCCGGGCACCACGACGGCCTGCAGCTGGATCAGGTCCTGGAGGGTCGTGCTGGTGCCGTCCGTGTTGCTGACGGTGACGTCCTGGTCGACGGCGGTCACGGTCCCGGGGGATGCGGTCAGTGAGCCGCCGTCGCCGCCGGCGTCGCCCAGGGCCGTCACGGCGTCGCCGAGGCCGGCGTCGTCACTGCTGATGGCGGCGGGTGTCAGGCCGCTGGCGTCCTCGAGCTCGAGGACGGCGACGTCGGTGGCGGTCGAGCCGCCCACATAGCGGGCAGTGAAGGTCTCGCCGGTGCTGGCGATGGTGACCTCCAGGTCGGTGGCACCCTCCACGACATGGTGGTTCGTGACGACGGTGCCGTCGCTGGAGAGCAGGATCCCCGTCCCCGCGGCCGTCCCGTTGGTCAGGGTCGAGGAGATCAGCACGAGCCCGGCCGACTCCTCCGCCGTCGCGTCGGCGGAGGAGGACGTGCCCGTGCCCCCGTCCGCTGCGAAGGGGGCACGCCGTCCGTCGAGCGACGGCGGACCGGCGTACGACGGAGGGTCGGCGACGACCGACGGCGCCTCCTCGGCGGCGACGGAGGATGGGGGGACGTCGCGCTGCCAGTGCAGGCCGATGGCCGCGCCGGTCGCGAGGCTGCCGCCCGCGAGGAGCGTGGCGAGCGCTGCGCCGGCGAGCAGCCGGCGGGGACGGCGGAGGGGCTGCGCGGGAGCGGGAGGCGGGAAGGACGGTGGCGGCGGGATCGTGCTCATGGCTCGAGCGTGTCGCCGGAGGCTGTGCCCCTCCTGTGAGAACGGCGTCGATCTGCCACGAAGTCGGCGGACCCGGTGGGTCAGCCCCGCCCGTAGGACGCCGGCTCTCCGGTCAGCACTCGCACCGCGAGGTCGGTGGTCGACTGCTGTTGGAGGTGGGCGACGACCCGCTGGACCCGCTCGGCGTCGAGCGGCAGCAGCCCGGGGGATCCGGTGATGTCCGGGGTGAAGCCGAGGTCGAGGTCGGCCCGCACGGCCATCAGGCGCAGGTTGAACTCGAAGCGCTCGCGCGCCTCCGGGGCGCTGAGTCGCTTCACCACGCTCGCTCCCGTACGACGCCCGCCGCTCTCCGCGGCCAGTGCGTCGATCGCCGCGGCGACCGACCGACCGCCGTCGTGGTCGAGGTCGGCCCAGATCGCCGCCATCGAGCCGAGCTGGGCGAGGAGGAGGGCGGCGGTCTTCTCGCCGATGCCGGGGATGCCGGGGAGGTTGTCGCTGGTGTCGCCGCGGATGGCCGCGAACTCCAGGTAGCGGTCGGCGGGCACGCCGTACATCGACTGCAGGCGCGACGGGGTCAGCAGGGGTGATCCGGCGATGCCGCCGTCGATGAGCCGCAGGACGCGGGTGTGCTCGTCGATGAGGGCGAAGGCGTCGCGGTCGCTGGTGATCAGGATGCAGTCCCAGCCGTTGCTGCGCGCCCAGGTGGCGGCGGAGGCGTTGACGTCGTCGGCCTCCAGCCCGGGTGGGGTAAGGGTCGCCAGGCCGAGGGCGTCGAGGAGGGCTCCGGCGCGGTCGAGCTGGTCGACGAGATCGGGGTCCTTCTCGGCGCGCCCGGCCTTGTAGTCGGGGTAGGCGTCGCGGCGGAGGCTGGCGGTGCGGTCGTCGAGACCGAACAGCACGGCGTCGGGGGCGAAGGTGTCGATGGCCTCGAGGATCTGGCGCAGCATCCCGTGCAGCGCCCAGGCCGGCCGGCCCGAGCGGTCCAGGTGGCGGGTGTGGGCGCGGGCGTGGTGGTTGCGGTGCAGCAACGACGGCGCGTCGACGGTGAGCAGGAGCTTGCGCTCCCGCGGGGGGATCGCGTGCATCAGTCGATCGGCGGGAGGTTGAGGGGTGAGTCCTTGCGGGAGACCAGGTCGAAGCGCTCCTCGGGCGTCAGAGCCAGGAAGGCCTCGAGCAGCTCGGTGCCGCGGGCACTCACCTCGATCCCGTCGGTGGCCGGGACCACGGAGTGGACGACTCGGTCCTCGTAGAGGTGGAGCATCGTGAACGACTGGTGGCTGTCGACGCCGGCGACCATCCGATCGACCGGAGACAGCTCGGAGGTGTAGCAGGTCGCGGAGGTCACCGACACCGGCACTCCGGCGAAGGTGGACCACGACGTGAAGTGGAAGTGCCCGCCCAGGATCGCCCGGACGTCGCTCCCCGCGACGACCTCGGCCAGCCGGTGCTGGTCGTGCAGCTCGATCAGCTCGGCCAGGCGCAGCATCGGCACGGGGATCGGCGGGTGGTGCAGCGCGAGCAGGGTGCCGTGCGGAGCGGGATCGGCGAGGACGTCGGTCAACCAGGCGAGCTGGTCGTCGCCGACCTCGCCGTGGTGCCAGCCGGGGACGCTGGTGTCGAGGGAGACGATCCGCAGGCCGGCGACGTCATGGACCCGGTCCTGAGGGCGGGCCTCGCCGGCATCGGATGCGCCGTGCAGCTCGCGTGCGTAGGCCGCGCGGTCGTCGTGGTTGCCCATGACCCACACAACCTCGGCGCCCAGGTCGGCGGCGACCGGCTCGACGATCTCGCGCAACCGTCGGTAGGCCTCCGGCTCGCCCTCGTCGGCCAGGTCGCCGGTGAACACCAGCGCCTGCGGCGGCACGGGCAGCCGGGCCAGTCGCTCGAGGGCACGCTCGAGGTGTGCAGCAGTGTCGACGGCGCCGTACTGCAGGCGGTCGGCGAGGAGGTGCGGGTCGCTGAGGTGCGCCACCACGTGCGTCGGGTCGGGGTACTGGCCGAGGGGCTCCACGCACCGAGCCTAGGGCTGCTAGCCTTCGAACATGCGTTCGGCCAGCACTGGCGCCTCGGTGCAGGAGCAGCTGCCCCTCGGTGACCTGCCTGCCGCCGACGCCCGGGACCGGCCGGCGCGCGGTCGGGTCGAGCCGGAGCGTCCGCGCTATCGGTTGAGCAACGATGCCCTGGCCTCGCGCGGCTGGCCGGCCGGCACGGAGCTGGTGGTCGAGGAGGGGCGCCGCGCGGTGCGCGGGGACGTGGCGCTGGTGCGCGAGGGCGCTCGTCTGCGCATCGGTGTCCTCGACGTGCAGTTCGGGCGCGGGGTGCTCCGGACCGACCACGGCTCGGTGATCCTCGGCGCCGGCGCGCGGCACGTCGGCGTGGTCACGCAGGTCGTGGTCGGCGTACCCCTCGACGGGATGCCGGACCTCAGCGCGACGCGGTGACGACCTCGACCGCGCGGGCGGCGCTCTGGCAGGCGCCCTCCATCGTGGTGGTCCAGTCGGTCTCGGTCCAGTCGCCCGCGAGGGCCAGGCCGCGCACCGACGTCCGCTGCGGCGGACGCACGCCCGCGGTGCCGGGCCGCTGGGCGAAGGTCGAGCGCGGCATCTTGACGACGTGATGGTGCAGGACCTCGGCGTCGCGGGCGGAGGGGTAGTAGCGGGCGAGGAACGCCATCTGGGTCGCGACGATGTCGGCACCCGACTTCTCGATCAGCTCGTACGACGCCGACACGGTCGTGCTGTAGAGCCACCCGCGCTCGGTGGACCGGCCGTGCATCCGCTGGCGGTCCCACACCTGCTCCAGGACGCCCTCGCCGCCGTGAAGGATCTCGCCCCAGTCCGACATCTCCAGCGGACGGTCGAGGTAGAGGTTGACGCTGACGATGGGGACGGGGGTCAGGGCATCGCGGGCAGCCTCGATGGCGGTGCGCTCCGGCAGGTCGTCGAGCAGTCCGCCGAGGGTCCAGATCGGCACGGCGCACACGACGGCGTCGGCGGCCACGATCTCGCCGTCCCCCAGACGCACTCCGGTGGCGCGCCCGTCCTCGACGAGCACGCGCTCGGCGACGGCTCGGGTGCGCACGTCGACGCCGTGGTCGGCGAAGACCTTCTCGGCGCCGCGGACGAAGAGGGTGTCGAGGTCGACGGTGGGATAGCCGATCGAGATTGGCGTGCGCATCCGCAGGGCCTGGCGGACGCCTGTCGCGAGCAGCTCCGCGGGCACCCGGGCGGAGGAGATGGTGGTCTTGTCGCCGGTGAGGCCGATGACGATGCCGTCCCACAGGGCCAGCCGGGCGGAGTCGGGCATGCCGATGCGGCGGAACCACTCGTCGGCGGTGATGTCGTCGAGGCGGTCGCGGCGCAACGCGACGTCCAGCACGAGCCGGTTCTGCGCCCACCAGGTGCGGAGCCGGTCGCGGCCGGTGACGCCGGGAAGTCGACCGAGGGCGGCGCCGAGGCCCTGGCGGCCCCAGAACTTCGACACGAACGCCGCTCCTCCGGGCATCCGCGTCGTCATCTGGCCGGGGAAGGCCACGTGTTGGCGGGTGCCGACGCTCTCGAGGTAGCGGAAGAGGTTCTCGTAGCCGCTGGCGAACACGTGCTGACCGTTGTCCGGCACGTCGTCGACCTCGGGCTGCGGCATCGCGACAGTGCGGCCGCCGAGGGCGCCCCGGCGCTCCAGGAGCGTGACTCGCCAGCCGGCCTCGGTCAGCCAGACGGCGGAGGCCAGTCCGGACAGGCCGCCACCGACGACGACGCAGTGGCGGACGGGGGAGGTGCTGGCCATGTCGGACTCCGATGTGCACACGTGCGTGGACAGATAGGCGACCACGGTATTGGTTTCTGGGCTTCGCTGCCAGACTTCCAGCGTGGACCCGGACCTGCTGCTCAGCCGTCGTGACCTCGACTTCCTGCTCTTCGACTGGCTCGACGTCGCCGGGCTGGCCGCCCGTCCGCCGTACTCCGAGCACGGGCGGGAGACCTTCGACGCCTTCCTCGACGTCTCCGCCGAGCTCGCAGCGAGCCACTTCGCGCCGCACAACGCGGTCGGCGACGCCAACGAGCCGCAGTTCGACGGCGAGCGGGTCACCCTCATCCCGGAGATCGGGGTGGCGTTGCGGGCGTTCGCCGACGCGGGTCTGCTGTCGGCCGGTATGGCCGAGGAGCATGGCGGGGTGCAGCTCCCGGCGGTCGTGCAGCAGGCGTGCTTCGCCTGGTTCCAGGCGGCCAACGTGTCCACCTCGGGCTACTCGCTGCTCGCGATGGCCAACGCCAACCTGATGCTCGCCCACGGCACGCCGGAGCAGGTCACCCGCTTCGCCGTGCCGATCCTCGACGGTCGCTGGTTCGGCACGATGTGCCTCTCCGAGCCGCAGGCGGGCTCGTCGCTGGCCGACGTCGCGACCCGCGCGGTGCCGCAGGGCGACGGCACCTATCGGCTGTTCGGCAACAAGATGTGGATCTCCGGTGGCGAGCACGACCTCGGCGACAACATCGTCCACCTGGTCCTCGCCCGCGTCGAGGGAGCGCCGCCCGGAGTCAAGGGCCTCTCGCTGTTCGCGACCCCCAAGTTCGTCGTCGGGGAGGACGGCTCGGTGGGTGAGCGCAACGATGTCGTGCTGGCCGGCCTCAACCACAAGATGGGCTTCCGCGGCACCGTCAACACGGTCCTCAACTTCGGCGAGGGCACCCACCGACCCGGCGGCGCGCCGGGCGCGGTCGGCGAGCTGGTCGGCGAGGAGGGCAGCGGGCTGGCCGTGATGTTCCACATGATGAACGAGGCGCGCATCGGCGTCGGCGCGGGCGCGGTGGCGCTCGGCTACACCGGCTACCTGCGCTCGCTCGACTATGCGCGCGGACGTGTCCAGGGTCGGCCGCTGGACGCCAGGGACCCCGCCTCCGCGCCGGTTGCGATCGTCGAGCATGCCGACGTGCGGCGGATGCTCCTCGCGCAGAAGTCGTACGTCGAGGGCGGGCTCGCCCTCGTGCTGCGCGCCGCGTTGCTCGTCGACGACAAGCGCACCCACCCGGACACGGCCCACCGCGAGCGGGCCGGGGCACTGCTCGACGTCCTCACGCCGATCGTGAAGAGCTGGCCCTCGCAGTGGTGCCTGGCGGCCAACGACCTCGCGATCCAGGTGCACGGCGGCTACGGCTACACGCGCGAGTACGGCGTGGAGCAGCTCTATCGCGACAACCGGCTCAACCCGATCCACGAGGGCACCCACGGCATCCAGGCGCAGGACCTGCTGGGCCGCAAGCTGGTGCAGGCCCGCGGGTCCGGGCTCGACCTGCTGGGCGCGGTGATCGCGGAGACCTGCGAACGGGCCCGCGCGACCGGCGACCCGACCCTGGCGTCGTACGCCGACCAGGTCGGCGACGTCTCTGCGTCGTTCGCGACGGCGGTGGCGAGGGCGTGGGAGTCGGGGGAGCCGCGGCGGGCGCTCGTCAACGCGACGTCGGGGCTGGAAGCCGCCGGCCACCTTGTCCTGGCGTGGACCTGGCTCGACCTGCTGGTCGCTGCGCATGGCCGGGCGGGGGACTTCTTCGACGGCAAGCGCGCGGCCGGGCGCTATTTCCTGACCCATGAGCTGCCGAAGGTCGGCCCGATGCTGGACCTGCTCGCGGGTGGCGATCAGCTCTTCAACGAGGTCGACCCCGTCTGGTTGTGACCGTCGTAGTCTTCGATCATGGCGACGATCACCCAGCGCACTGGCCCGGCAGCGACGGCGATCCTCGGACTCGGGGTGCACCGCCCGGCCCGGTCGGTCACCAACGACGAGGTCTGCGAGGTGCTCGACTCGGACGACGAGTGGAGCCAGTCCCGCACCGGCATCAAGGCACGGCGCTTCGCGGGTGACGACGAGTCGCTGGTCGACATGGCCGCGTCGGCGGCGTCGAAGGCGCTCGAGGCTGCCGGAGTCACCGCGGAGGCGCTGGGGACGATCATCCTGGCCACCTCGACCCACGCCCAGCACACGCCGCACGCCGCCCCGCTGGTGGCGGAGCGGCTGGGCTCGAAGGCGGCGGCCTTCGACGTGGGCGCCGGCTGTGCCGGCTTCTGTCATGCCCTGTCGGTGGCCTCCGACCTGGTCCGCGGCGGCAACGCCGAGCACGTCCTGGTCATCGGCGTGGAGCAGCTCAGCCGCTTCATGGATCCCGCCGACCGGTCGACCGCGATGATCTTCGCCGACGGCGCCGGCGCGGTGATCGTCGGCGCGGCCGACACCGCCGGCATCGGCCCGGTGGCGTGGGGGTCGGAGGGCTCGAAGTCGCACGTCATCACCCAGTCGCACAGCTGCCGCGACCTCGGCTCCGGCGCCTCGCCGGTCGTGCAGATGGAGGGGACTGCGGTCTTCCGGTGGGCGCCGTTCGCGATGGCCGATGTCGCCCGGGCTGCGGTGGATGCGGCCGGACTGACGCTCGAGGATCTCGACGCCTTCATCCCGCACCAGGCGAACCTGCGGATCACCGAAACTCTCGCGCGCAACCTGAAGCTCCCTGAGGGCATCGCGATCGCCCGCGACATCGTCGACTCCGGCAACACCTCCGCTGCGTCCGTGCCGCTGGCCATGGAGCGGATGCTGCGCGACGGCGAGGCCGCGCCCGGCGACACGGCCCTGCTGATCGCCTTCGGCGCGGGTCTCAGCTTCGCCGGACAGGTGGTCACGCTGCCGCGGATCGCTCCGACGGCACCGGCGTCGGTCAGTTGAAGTCGATCTGGAGGTTGTAGGGGGTGTCGTAGAGCTCGCCGATGGTGGTGCCGTCGGTGGTCTTGAGGAGTTGGATGCGGCGGGTGCCCTGTCCGGTGACGATCCGGGCCAGTCCGTGGGGTGTTTCCCACCGGTAGGCGCCCAGGCCGAGCTGTTTGACCTGGTAACCGAGGTGGGTCTTGGCCCGGTGGTCGGTCCGGCCGACCGGTGCGTCGTTGTGGTCCCCGGTCTGTCCGGGCGGCCCGCCCTCGTCGGGCGGGACGTAGGGGACGGGATGGTCGTGATCCAGACGGCTGAGGCCGCCGTGGCGGGTGGAGTGGGGGGACACGTCACGGGTGGTCCGTAGCTCTGTGCGCTTCTTGACCGTGGTGGGGTGTTCGTAGCCGTTGACCGCACGCCCCACGTTGAGGTCGATCACCGGCTGCACCGTGACCTCACGTCCGCGGAGGAGGTCGGTGACCTGTTCGAGGAGCTGTGGGCCTATGGCCCCGACCCTGGTAACGCCGTCACACTGCCCGGCGAGGACCTCGGCGGCGATGTGGACCACGATCTCGGCGCGCTTGCGCCGCCACTTCGGCGGACTTGCTTCGGGTTCGGGCTGGGGGTCGGGTTCGGAGTCGGTGGTGGGGCCGTCGAGGAAGCGGGCTGCGGCGTGGGGGGTCTGCCATGAGCTCGACCGCGCGGGCGCGGAACTGGTCCATGGTCGGCACATCGCCCTCGTGAGCCGGGACGTGCTCCTCGGCCAGTCTGGTGGCGATGGCGGTGGTGGTCTCGTGGAACAGCTCCGACGCAGCGGTCGACAGGCGCGTCCCCACGCCCTGGACATCGGCACCGCGGGTGGCGCCGTCGACGGCGCCGAGGGCTTGGCCGGGACGGCGGCGGCGTAGCCACACCCCTTGCCGTGCTTCGTCGGCACCGCCCCCGGCGTCTCTTGCGGGTCGCTCGAGTGGAGGTCGCACCAGGCCAGCAACCGCTCCATGCCCTCTACATCCACACGACGTCGGGCCAGGACCCCGTCCTCCTCCGCGGCGAGGACCGCCGCCGGAGTCAGGTCGAGGAGAGAGGACATGACCACAGCATCGGACAAGGCTCCGACACAAACCCCGCACACCAGCGGCCTCCCAGACCCGCTGTGGACAGTAGTGAACGTGCCCGCTCATGCCGTGTGCGAGCGGTCCGGGGCTCACCCCGTCGCGCGTATGTGTGCAGCCCTGATCAGACATCATGTCCTCATGGGTGAGCCCGCCGATAGCGTCTATGAAGCGTCGCTGGTGCAGATTCGGTCGTGGCGTGACGCGCTGGCCGAAGGTCTGTTGGCGTTCATCTGCATGGCGCTCTGGTTGCCAAGCAAGGATCCCAAGTTCACAGTCGTCGTTCGCCGTCGCGACCAGACAGACGACGGAGTGGGAGTTCGCGACGCTCGACGACGACGCGAGGCTGAGGCGCAACTCCTAGAGATCAGGATTCTTCTCCGAGCCAGCAGCGCCGAGGAAGTCCGTGCAGCGCTACCACTTGAAGCCTAAGACTGGAGTTGTGGTGAGAACAGACCCAATCCGTCGGAGTCGCTAGCAAGCACATTGGAGGTCCGGCACCTGGGACATCGTCCGTAGCGCCGGACCACCGCGACGCGAGGCGCGCTACTCCGCCATGGGTGGACGGATGGGACAGTCGGTGCCTAGATCTCTGGACGATCGGGACAGTGCGCCCGACCTTGCCGCTCTGCGCGAGTTCTTTCGGCCGGACGAACGCGATCCCCAAGCGAGACCGCTCGCGTGGGGAGGGCGACCAGCATGAGCACCGCGTCGAGATCGTCCGCCCGGCCGGCGCGGCAGGGAGAGCAGTCGTCTGGCACAGGTCGGCTACGGTCTGGTCATGACCGCGTCACCTGAGGCCAAGTTCGCACCGATCGGCGCGTTGAGGGGCGGCGTGGTTCTCATGGTCCTCGGCGCTCTCATGGCCTGGGGACCCGTCGATTCGATCCCGACCTGGCTCTCGCTCGGGACGCTCGTCGCGGGTGGCTTTCTGTTGGCGATCGCCTTGGGCATTCGAATGCTTCGCACGTAGCCAGGCGTGTGACCGGCAGCGGGGGATCGGCGTGGCTGTCTGGCCGGAGGGAGTGGCGGGTGTCGCGACGGGCCGTGCTGCTCGGGCTGGCCTGCTTCGCGTCGGGGTGGCTCACCGACCCCGGTCGCCGACCAGGGCCTGCAGGGCGGGCATCACCTGATCGCGGGCCAGGTGTCCCTCGCTGACCAGGCCGGCCAGCCCGTGCACGGTGCCCCACAGCGCCGCCGCGAGCGAGGCCGCGTCCGTCAGCGCCTCGCCGCGTCCCTCCAGCCACGCGACCACGCACTCGGCCAGTAGCTCCTCGTTGCGGGCGATCAGGGGCGCGCGCTCGGGGCTCGCGTCGCCCGGCGGGCAGAGCTCGGGATCGAAGATCAGAGCGAAGGCATGCGGACGGTCGGCCGCATAGGCGACGTAGGCCTCACCTAGTGCGACCAGGCGGGCGGCGGGGTCGTTCTCGGCGGCGACAGCCGATTCCTGACGGTCCAGGAAGTCCCGCATGCACTCGTCCCCGACGGCCTTGAGCAGGTCGCCGCGGTCGCCGAAGTGGTGGTACGGCGCGGCGTGGCTCACGCCCGCCTCACGGGCGACCTCGCGCAGGCTGATCCGCCCGGGCGGCTGCTCGTCGAGCAGTGTGACTCCTGCGGCGACGAGCGCTCGACGCAGGTCGCCGTGGTGGTAGCCGGAGGCAGATCTTGACACGCGAAAGATGGTAGCGCAGGCTGGGCGCCAGTGATCTTTACGCTGTCAAGAAGGAGAGCCGACCATGGCCCGCACCCTCGTGATCGACGCCCATCCCGACGCCACCTCGTTGTGCGCCGCACTCGTCGACCGCTACGCCGCCGGCGCTCGCGAAGCAGGCGCCGAGGTCGAGGTCATCGTGCTGCGCGACCTCGCGTTCGACGTCCACCTGCGCCGCGGCCTGCGCGCCGACCAGCCGCTCGAGCCCGACCTGGTCCGGGCGCAGGGGGCGCTGATCGCTGCCGACCACGTCGTCGTCGTCGCCCCGGTGTGGTGGGGCTCCGTCCCGGCTCTGCTGAAGGGGTTCCTGGACCGCACCCTGGAGCGCGGCTGGGCCTACCGCTACCGGTCCAACGGCCTCCCGCAGGGCCTGCTCGCCGGCCGCTCCGCACGCGTCATCGTCACCACCGACTCGCCGGGCTGGTGGCTGCGCGGGCTGATGGGCGACTCCGCCGTGCGCCAGCTGACCCGCAGCACACTGCGGTTCTGCGGCCTGAAGCCAGTGCGGGCCACCCGGATCGGCGTCGTGCACGGCAGCACGCCCGAGCGCCGCGAGTCATGGCTGCGCAAGGTCAGTGACCTCGGTCGGAGTGACGCACGACGTACGCCTGACGCGGGCAAAGCGATGCCCGCGCCGCGGGAGATCGCCAGCGACGCTGCGGTCTGACCGGCGACGGCTCCGGCGGGCCGCCACCGCCGACCGCCCTCGGCTCGATAGCGTCGGCAGGTGGCCAGCAGTCGTCGTACCAGCGCTCGCCGGCGGAGCCCGGCGCGTCGGAGCGGCACCCGCTCGGCGCCGCGGCCGCTGCCGTTCGTCGGCCCGGGGGAGCGGCTGTGGGTGCTCGATGTCCCCTATGGGACCCAGGTCGACGGCGCGACCTGGCATCCGGCTGTCAAGACCCATCTCCACGTCGGCCGCGCGCTTCCGGACCATCTGGCGCCCTATGCGCCGGCGCCGCACACGCTCGGCCGGTTCATCGAGAACGAGCTCAACCCCGACAGCCCGGCGTCCCGCCCCGCGGCGACCGAGGGTCTCGAGCCCCGGCGGCTCCAGTTCGAGGCGGCTGACGCCATCGCGGCTCACGCCGAGGCCGGCGGTCGGTTGTTCCTGCTGGCTGACGAGCCGGGGGTCGGCAAGACGATCTCGGCGGTGCTCGGGGCGATCGCGGTGGGCGACCTGCGCGGCGCGCGACGGGTGCTCGTCGTCGCCGATCGGCCCGCCGCGATCACGATCGGCCACTGGTGCCGCACGATCACCGCGCTCGGCGACGGTGGTCTCGAGTGGGTCGTCATCACCTGGGACCGGCTGGACAAGGTCACCGGGCACAGCTGGGACGTGATCATCGCCGACGAGGCGCACGCACTGCGTCGTACGACGACGAAGCGGTGGAAGCTCTGGGCCCGCATCTCCGGGCACGGCAAGCCCCACGACAAGGCGCCGTTCGTCATCGCGACGACGGCCACGCCGGGCCACACTCCGCTCGAGCTGCCCTATCTCGCGCCGGCCTACGCGCAGGCGCTCGGCGAGCCGATGAAGGAGTGGGCCTCGGCCACCCAGCCCGGCGCGGCGTTCGCCGGCGCGCTCGAGCGTCACGGCGTCGCGGTCGAGCAGGGCAGGTACGGCGCCACCTGGACCACCGACGCTGCGCGCCGCGCCGCCGACCTCAAGCTCGTGCGCGGCTGGCTGGCCGACGAGCGCCCTGCGGCGATGCTGCACCGCGCCGCGCCCTGGGGTCCGGTGCCGATCTCCGGGATGCCCGTGGCGCTCACGCCGGCCGAGCGGGCGGCGTACGAGGCCGAATGGGGCGAGTTCTGCCGCGAGATGGACATCGCCCGTCGCGGTCGCAATGTCGCCAAGGGCAGAGCCGCGCTGCTGCGCTTCCGGCAGAAGGCCGGGCTGATCCGCGTCGACTCCACCGTCGACTGGATCGCCCAGCAGGTCCAGGCGGAGCGGCAGGTGGCCTGCTCGGTGGAGTTCGTCGGGACCGCGGCGGACCCGATCGCCGACCGGCTGCGCGACTCCGGCATCGAGGTCGCCACCATCTATGGGCGCGACCGCTTCGACGCCGAGGCCGAGCGGCTGCGCTTCCAGACCGGGCAGGCGAAGGTCTGCGTCTTCACCACGGTCGCCTCGATCAGCCTGCACGCCGGCGAGACTCTCGCCGACGGCCGGCAGGCGAGCACCGAGCCGCGGGTCGGCGTCTTCCACCAGGCCCGCTTCTCCGGCATCGCCGGGCGCCAGGTCACGGGCCGCACCCACCGCGACCACCAGGTCTCGCCGTGGCACATCGCCTATGCCGAGGGCACCGTCGAGGAGCAGGTCGGCAAGGTGATGGTCGAGCGGATCGCGGCAGCCTCCGACACCGTCGGCAGTGACACCACCGGCCTCGCCGACCTCGCGGAGCTCCTCGGCGCCGACTGGCTGCCGTCCGCCACCCTCACCGACGACGGGGCGTGAGGCTCGGCGGTCAGAGGCGCTCGCGCCCGTGCGGGCTGTGCCAGCTCTCCAGCTCCGGCCCCTTCGGCACGATGCCGGTCGGGTTGATGTCCTCGTGGACGACGTAGTAGTGCCGCTTGATCTGGTCGAAGTCGGTGTTCTCGCCGAAGCCCGGAGTCTGGAAGAGGTCGCGGGCATAGCCCCACAGCGCCGGCATCTCGGTGAGCTTGTTGCGGTTGCACTTGAAGTGGCCGTGATAGACGGGGTCGAAGCGGGCGAGGGTGGTGAAGAGGCGTACGTCGGCCTCGGTGATCGCGTCGCCCATCAGGTAGCGGCGGTCGGTGAGTCGCTCCTCGAGCCAGTCGAGCGCCGTCCACAGCCGGTCGTAGGCGTCCTCGTAGGCCTCCTGGGAGCCGGCGAAGCCGCAGCGGTACACACCGTTGTTGACCTCGGTGAAGATCCGCTTCATCACCGCCTCCATCTCCTCCCGGACGTCGTCGGGCCACAGGTCGGGAGCGTCGGGGCGGTGGTGGTCGCGCCACTCGAAGAAGAAGTCGTGGGTGATCCAGGGGAAGTCGTTGGTGACGACGGCCTTGGTCGGCTCGTCGACCATCGCCGGCACGGTGATGCCGCGCGGGTAGTCGGCGTAGCGGGCGAAGTAGGCCTGCTGCAGCCGCTCGTAGCCGAGGACCGGGTCGACGCCGCCCGGGTCGAGGTCGAAGGTCCAGCTGTTGACGTCGTGGGTGGGACCGGCCAGGCCCATCGAGATGACGTCCTCGAGGCCGAGCAGGTCGCGGACGATGATCGCCCGGTTGGCCCACGGGCAGGCCTTCGCGGCGACGAGGCGGTAGCGGCCGGGCTCGACCGGCCAGGTGGGCGCCTCGAGCTCACCGCCGGAGGTCGAGCCTGTCGAGACCCAGCCGTCCTGGCTGCGGCCCGGCTCGCGGGTGATCCGATCCGGGATGTAGTTCATGTCCCGGCTGAATTCCTTGCCCTGCTCGGTGTAGGTCGGCATGGACCGAGCCTAGGGCGGCCCCGGTGGGCGTGGCGGCGCTCAGTCGTTGCGGCGCCGGTAGAGGGTCGCCGGCCGACCGCGGAGGTTCGTCGCGCGCACCGGCTCGCCGTCGCGGACGAGCGGCTCGAGGAAGGGCTTCATCCGGCGGTTGAAGTTGTCCTTGTGGAGCTCCGCGCCGACCACGGCCTCGTGCACCTTGCGCAGCTGGTGGAGCGTGAACGGCTCGGGCAGGAAGCCGTCGGGGTCGGGGAGGACGTCGACGTAGCGGTAGCGGAACTCGTAGCGCTCGCGCAGCTGCTCCACGGCGGTCGACACGATCTCGTCGTGATCGAAGAGCAGGGGGCGCTCGTCGGCGAGGCGCCCACCGTCGGTCACGGCGACCAGGTCGCCGGTGGCGCCCGCGAGGTCGGCCTCGCGGAGCGAGAGCGAGTGCGCGATTGAGATCGCCCACGTCCGGTCGTCGCGCGCTGGGTCGTCGAAGACCCGCAGGAGTCTCGGCTCGACCCCGGGCGGGGGAGTGACGCCGACCTTCCGCTCCACGACGTCCGCGGTGGTCCGCGCGATCGTCCAGTGCTCGCGCACGAAGCCGCCCGGCAGTCCCCGCCCGTCGGGGTCGTGCCGGTCCTGCACGAGAAGACGCAGTCCGGGGTTTGTGTCGGACGGTCCTGAGACGGTGAGGATCGCGAGGTCGACGGTCACGCCGGGGCGGGGAAAGGACTCCAGCTCACGAGGTCGGGCCACTCGCCGAGATTAGCGCGACCGACGTGTTAATGTATAGCGACAACGACATGCTAAAGAGGTGGATGATGGACCTGAGCACCGCACAGACCGACCGCGCCTGCGGCGTTCTCCTCGCCAGCGCCGCAGGTGACGCCCTCGGTGCGGGCTACGAGTTCCGCACCGACCTCGCCGACGTCGTCCCCGCCATGATCGGCGGCGGCCTCGGCGACTTCGCGCCGGGGGAGTGGACCGACGACACGGCGCAGGCAGCGGCGATCGCCGTCGTCGCCGCCGACGGACTGGACCTCCGCAGCCCCGAGGCCCTGGACCGGATCGCCGCCGGGTTCGCCGACTGGTACGCCGGTGGCCCGGCCGACGTCGGCGTGCAGACCAGCTCGGTGCTGGCCCGGGCGGGCGCCAGCCCGACCGGCGCCGGGATGGCGGAGGCGGCGAAGGTCGTCCACGACCACAACGGCGGCCGCAGTGCCGGCAACGGCTCACTGATGCGCACCGGCCCGGTCGCGCTCGCCCACCTCGACGACCCCGCGGCGCTGGTGGAGGCCGCGATGGCGGTCAGCGCCCTCACTCACCACCAGGACATCGCCGGCGAGGCCTGCGCCGTCTGGTGCCTGATGATCCGCCACGCGGTCCTCACCGGCGATCTCCCCACGTGGGACGACATCGCCCCCTGGGTGCCCTCGCCCGAGAGGTGGCGCGACCTGCTCGCCGAGGCGGAGCGTCGCGAGCCGTCGTACTTCGTGCAGAACGGGTGGGCCGTCGGTGCGTTGCAGGCGGCGTGGTCGGCGATCACCCACACGCCCGTGCCCTCCGACGTCCCGTGCGGTCACCTGCAGGACGGCCTCGCGACCGCGATCCGCATCGGTCACGACACCGACACGGTCGCCGCGATCGCCGGGGCCCTGCTCGGTGCGCGTTGGGGGATGACGGCGGTCCCGGGAGAGTGGCGGCGGATCCTGCACGGCTGGCCGGGCATCACGGGCAAGGGCCTGGAGAAGCTCGCCTATCTCACCGTCAACGGCGGCGAGGTGGGTGCCTACGGCTGGCCGAAGGTGGACCGGATCGCAGAGGTGTAAAGTAGGTGTATGGCTCGCATGCGTACCAACATCGAGATCGAGGACGACTACGTCGCCGCGATCAAGGAGAGGTACGGCGTGCGCACCAAGACCGAGGCCGTCGACTTGGCCCTGCGGCATCTGGCCGGTGACCCGATGACGCGGGAGGAGGCGCTCGCGATGCGCGGAGCGGGTGCGGTCGGGGAGCTTCCCGACGACCAGCCGCCCGTCGACGTCGCGTGATCCTCGTCGACTCCTCGGCCTGGGTGGAGTTCGACCGCGCGAGTGGCAGCGCGGTCGATGTGAGCCTGGCCGGGCTCATCGCGGAGGAAGCGCCCCTGGTCGTCACCGAGCCGGTGGTGATGGAGGTCTGCGCCGGCGCGAAGTCGCCCCGTCGGGAGCGAGACCTGCGCCGACTGCTCGGCCGGTTCGGCCTCGCCCGCTTCGATCCCGCAGCCGACTTCAACGGTGCCCTGACGCTCTATCGCACCTGCCGCTCGTGTGGCGTGACTCCGCGGGGACTGATCGATTGCATGATCGCTGCGGTGGCGTTGCGTCACGACGCAGAGGTGTTGTCGCACGACCGGGACTTCGCCCGCATGGCCGAGGCGACCGGTCTTCGGCTGCACGTCGACTCGCTGCGTTGAATCGCGGCCTCCGGGGCTGTTGCAGGTTGCATCGGCACCCTCTGGAATGCTGGCCCCTTCCCGGGAAGTCGGTGCCGCAGGAGGCGAGGGAGGTGGGGTGGCAGTGAGTGAGATCGCCGGCGAGCTGGCGCGCGTCAAGGGCGCCTTCGCGCAGCCCACGCTCACCCTGCTCCATCAGCGTCAGGCAGCCGTGGTCATCACGATCTTCCGGGCTGCGTTCGGGCGCTCCAACAAGCCGATCCCGACCGCGCGGCTGCACTCCCAGGTCGAGGAGTACCTCGCCGAGGTCCGCCTCGCGGGGGAGTCGGAGGTGCCGAGTGGCAGCGGGCGTGACGTGTGCTAGCGGTGGATGCGCGGCCAGTGGCTGGTGCGCTCCCTCGACGAGCGCGGCGACGAGGTCTATGCGCTGACATCGCACGCCCAGCAGGCCCTCGAGCTGGTCAAGAACCTCGCCCGCGACCGGGCCACCCTCAGCGAGCACCGGATCGCGACGATCCTCGGCACCGTGCGGCGCTTCAACTCTGAGGCCAACCCCGACCGGGGTGCTCGGGTGACCCTCCTCAACGACGAGATCGCGCGACTCCAGCTCGAGCGCGACCGCCTCGTCGACGGAGCCGACATGGTCAGCGCGACCGAGGACTACATGGCCGAGGGCTTCACCGAGCTGCTCTCGCTCATCAGCGCGCTCCCGAGTGACTTCGCCCGTGTCGAGGAGCGCTTCGCGACCATCCGTGGCGAGATCCTGGGTGCCTTCCGGGCCGAGGAGCAGGCGGCCGGTCAGGTGATCGACGACTATCTCGCCCGCGCCGACGCACTCATGACCGCCACCCACGAGGGCCGAGCCTTCGAGGGTGCCTTCGCGCTGTTGCGCGACGACGCGCTCGTCACCCAGCTCCGCGAGGACCTCACCGCCCTGCTCGACCACCCGTTGTCCGACGGCATCCTCGGCGACGTCGATCGCGCCGAGCTCCGCGGCACGGTGCGCCTGGTCCGCGACGGCCTCGACCGGGTCCTCGCCCAGCGCAGCCGGGTCACCGCGACGCTCAAGGAATACATCGTCTCCCACGACGCCGCCCGGGACCGCGAGCTCGAGCAGACCCTGCGCCAGGTCGAGTCCGAGCTGATGACCTGGATGGCCGAGACCGGGCCCCGCGCCACCCACGACGTCTCGCTCCTGCCGAGCCGGGTCAGCATCGACCACCTGCGCGAGCGGTTCCACGACCCGGCCGACGACGTCCTGCCCGACCGGATCGCCGCTGCCGACCCCGCCGACGCGCCGGGCCTGTCGCCCGCCGAGCTGATGGCCCAGGGCGGGCCGCAGCTCGGCTCGCTGCGCCAGCGCCTCGACGACGCCCTGCGTGACCTGCTCCCCGCCGGCTCCCTCGGCGAGCTCTTCGACTCCCTCGAGCCCTCGCTGCGTCGCCCGGTCGAGATCTTCGGCCTCCTCCTCCTCGCCGCCAACCGGCAGCTCGCGCCCGACGACGCGCTCGAGGCCTTCGCCGCCGTACGCCCGGACGGGAGCGAGCGCACCTTCGCCGTGCCGCGCACCCCGCTGCCGGACCCCGACCTGACCCCCGGCCTCGACCGTGAGGAGACCCGCGCATGAGCCTCGACACCGACCTCGACACCGACCTCGACGTGGACGCCGACCTGGACGCCGACCTGGACTACGTCGAGGAGCTCGACGACTCCGTCTCCCTGTTCGAGGGGGACGAGGGCGGCCTCGACTACGGCCAGCGGCAGGCCCTCGTCGCTCTGCTCAAGCAGAGGTTCATCAGCGCCCGCACCCACCCCCGTGACTGGCAGGTCCTGATGGACGACGAGCGGGTCTTCCGCTCCCGCCTCAACGACCTCTTCCTCGACCTCCAGGGCGATCGCGAGCGCGAGGTCGCGTGGAAGCGGCAGGCGCAGTCCGAGGGCGGCGGTCGCTTCCCGACCCTGCTCCACGACACCGCCTGGTCGCGTGAGGAGACCCTCGTGCTGGTGCACCTGCGCGACCGGCTGCGCGCCGGTCTCGCCGGCGGCGACGTGCGGGTCTACGTCGACCGGGACGACCTGCTCGACTACGTCGCCAGCTACCGTCCCGGCCACGCCACCGATGAGTCCGGTGACGAGAAGCGCGCCCGCAACGCCGTCGCCAGCGTCGCCAAGGCCGGGCTGCTCATCGCGACGGCCGCCGAGGAGCGCTTCGAGATCAGCGAGGCCGTCGAGCCCCTGCTGCCGCTCGAGCTGCTGCAGGAGCTCCTGGAGGCGCTGCGCGAGGCCAACGGCACCACCTCGGCGTCCGCCGACGCGGTCGACGAGGCAGACCTGTTCGAGGAGGACGGCGAGTGAGCATCGACGAGGGTCTCGAGACGGCCGCGGGCGGCCTCCTCGACCACCGGGTGGACGGCCTGTTCGAGGAGCAGACGGTCGCAGCGCCGGTCGACGACACCGTCCAGTGGCGCGCGTCGCTGCTGCAGCTGGTCAACTGGGGCGGCTTCGGTGGGCTCACCACGGTGCCCCTCGATGGCGACGCCACGATGCTGTCCGGCGCCTCCGGCGTCGGGAAGTCGACCATCCTCGACGCCTACACGGCGCTGATGATGACCTCCGACACCAAGTTCAACGGCGCCTCCAACGACGCCGTCGCGGGCCGGGCCCGCAGCATCGGCCAGCGCAACCTGCTGTCCTACCTGCGCGGAGCGGTCGACGTCGTCGACGACCCGCGGACGGGGCGGCCGGTCGAGGTGCTGCTGCGCGGCAAGGGCGCCGACACGTGGGGCGCGGTCGCGATGACCTTCGTGTCCGACCAGGGTGGTCGGTTCACGGCGCTGCGCACCTACTACGTCCCGCGCCGGGCCAGCCGGTCCAGCGACGTCCAGATGCAGATGTGGACCCACGAGGGCGCGCTGCCGCTCGACAAGCTCGAGGCCGCCGTCCCCGACAAGTTCCACGCCAACGCCCTCAAGAAGCTCTTCCCCGGCGTCCGCGTCCACCGGACGTACGCCGAGTTCTCCGCCGTCCTGCACGCCCGACTCGGCATCGGCGCCAATGGCGACGGCGCCAAGGCGCTGAGGCTGCTCGCCCGCATCCAGGCCGGCAACCAGGTCCGCAGCGTCGACGAGCTCTACAAGGACATGGTGCTCGAGCGGCCCGCCACCTATGCCGCCGCCGACCGCGCCATCGAGCACTTCGACGACCTCGATGCCGCCCACGTGGCGATGCGCACCGAGCAGCAGAAGCTGGAGCTGCTCGAGCCGATCACCGAGATGCACGAGCGTCGCGAAGCGGCAGCGAAGCGCCTCGCCGAGCTCGACTCCTACGGTCTGACCCTCTCCGGCGACGAGACGCCGCTGCGCTACTGGCTGCTGCGCACCCACCTGCGCCTCATCGAGGGCGCCGTCGCCGCCAACCGCGAGGCGCGCACCGCGACCGTGCAGGCCCTCGCCTCCGCGCAGGCCGCCGAGCTGCAGCTCGCCGGCGACCTCGACGCCGCCAAGGAGGCGCACCGTGACGCGGGTGGCGGTGACCTCCAGCGGCTGGCCGCGCTCGCGGACGCGGAGCGCAACCTGCGGGTGGAGCGCGGCAACCGCCTCGCCGAGCTCGAGGAGCGGGTCTATCCGCTGATCGGCCTTCCCGACATCGACCCACCCGACCTCGAGTCGGCGTTGGAGGATGCCGGAGCCTTCACCGTCCTGCAGGAGCAGGCCCGCGAGCGGGTCGTCGCAGGGGAGAAGGAGCAGAAGCGCCTGCAGGCCGAACGCGAGACCGTGCTGCGCGAGCAGCAGTTCCCGCTCACGCAGGAGCAGTCAGTCCTCAAGCAGGAGCGGGCCTCGCTGGAGAGCCGGGCTGGCCGCGTGCCGTCCTACCTCCACGACCTGCGCACCGCGGTGGCTCGCGCGAGCGGCCTGTCCGTCGACGAGCTGCCGTTCGTCGCCGAGCTGATCGACGTCGCGCCGGAGGAGGCGCGCTGGCGGACGGCGGTCGAGACCGTCCTGGGCGGCAGCGCCCGGATGATGCTGGTCCCACTCCACCGTCTGCAGGACTTCTCCTCCGCGATCGACGAGCTGCGGCTGCCGGCCCGACTGACCTTCCAGGGCGTCGAGATCGACCTGCCCGGGACCGGTCCCTCCGACCCTGAGCGGATCGCCGGCAAGCTGCTGTTCAAGGATTCGCCGTTCGCCGGCTGGGTGCAGCAGCACGTCGAGGAGCCGTCGCGCAACGCGCTCTGCGTCGCGAACGCCGCCGACCTCGACGGCTCCGGCTTCCGGGTGACCCTCGCCGGACAGACCCGCAACGGACGCCGTGGCGCCCACGGCCGCAACGACGTCCGCAACATCATCGGCTTCTCCAGCGAGGATGCGATCGCCGAGATCGATGCACAGCTCGAGGACGTCGAGCGTCGGCTGGCGGAGATCGACGAGCGGCTGGCCGAGCTGGGACGTGTGTCCGGCCTGATCGACCTGCAGCGCAAGGCCTACGAAGCGATCGTGATGGTGCGCTTCGACGACGTCGACGTCGCCGGCAGTGACAAGCGGATCGCCGACCTGGAGGAGCGGCGGGCAGCGATCCTTGCCTCGGACGACCGGCTCCAGGTGCTCCAGGCGCAGATCGACCAGCTGGAGGCCGACCTCGGTCAGGCGCGCAAGGAGCGCTTCTCGCTCGAGCAGCGCAAGGACCGGCTCCAGGACGACCAGCGAGACCTCTACGACGCCGAGGACACCATCAAGGACCGGGTGTTCGCGATCGAGGAGTCCGGTGCGGTCGTCCTCGACGAGCAGCAGGAAGCAGCGCTGGAGCGGGACTTCGCCGCGGCGGCAGCGCCGGACGACCCCGAGGACCTGGACCGCTTCAACAACAACTCCCAGCGACTCGGCGAGCGGCTGCGCACCGCCCTCGCGGACGCCGAGGCGGAGATCCGTCGGTGCGACGAGGACCTCGCCCACATCTTCCGCAGCTACAAGTTCGCCTGGGACTCGCCCAACCTCGGCGCGGCGGTCGAGTCCTACCCCGACTACGCCCGCATCCTCGACGACATCCGCGGCAAGGGCCTTGCCGACCGGCACGCCGAGTGGCGGCGCCGCCTCACCGAGTGGAGCGGACAGGACCTCGTGCCACTGCTGGGCGCCATGTCCTCCAGTGTCGAGGAGATCGAGGACCGGCTCGAGCCGATCAACGCGATCCTGCGCCGCCTCGAGTTCGGCGCCGGCGGCGACCGCCTCCGGATCCGGCTGCGGCGCCTCGCGCCCGCGCAGGTCCAGGTGTTCATGAAGGACCTGCGCCGGCTCTCCGCCGGCACGACGACCGAGGTCAAGGACGAGGATCTCGAGAAGCGGTTCGCCGAGCTCAGCCGCTTCATGAAGCAGCTGCGTCGCGCTGACCACGCCGGCGACGTCAGCGCCTCCGGTGACCGTGACCGGCTGCTCGACGTCCGTCGTCACGTGGAGATCAGCGCCGAGCGCTATGACCACCTGACCGGTGAGGTGAAGGCGACCTACCGCACCCTCGGGGAGAAGTCCGGTGGCGAGAGCCAGGAGCTGGTCGCGTTCATCGTCGGCTCCGCGCTGCGGTTCCGTCTCGGCGACGAGATGCGTTCGCGGCCGCGGTTCGCGCCGGTCTTCCTCGACGAGGGCTTCGTCAAGGCCGACTCCGAGTTCGCCGGCCGTGCCGTGCAGGCGTGGAAGGGTCTCGGTTTCCAGCTGATCATCGGCGTCCCGCTCGACAAGGTCACCGGCCTCGAGCCGCACATGGACGAGCTGCTCGCGATCACCAAGAACGCCCGGACCCACCAGGCGTGGATCACGCCGATCCGCGACGCGGTCGAGACCGCCCCGGAGTGAAGGCTCCGGCCGACGCGCTCGCCGAGCTGGCCCGGCGTCTGGAGAAGACGTGGAGCCAGGTCGTCACGGGCGCGGCGTGGGCGACCGACATCCGACTCGGCTCGTCCGGGCTGACCGGGCAGCGACTCGCCGAGGTCTGGGACCAGGTGCACCCGGTCAGGACGGCGTGGCTGCACTGGGCGGAGTCGTCAGGGCCAGGCGTCGACCTGGAGTGGCGTGACGCACGGCTGCACCGCAGCGAGCAGCCGCTGCCCTCCGTGTTGAGGGTGGCCGACATCGACACCGCGGCACGCCTGCTGCAGGACGGTTGGCCGGCGCGACTGGCGCAGGGACGTTCACGCGCGACGCGGCTGGCCGACGACTTCCCGCACCACCCGGATCCGGCGGGCATCCTGCGCGCCACCCGCGAGCTCTCCGACGTGAACTTCGACCTGGTCGTCCGTGCCGCCCGGTGGTTCGCCGATCCGCACCCGGCCGGACTGACCGCTCGCCAGGTGCCGGTCGAGGGCATGGGCACCAAGTGGCTCGGCCACCACGGCGGCGTCGTACGACGCCTCGCCGGTCCGGCGTCCCTCGACCTCGAGCCGGGCCGGCCCTCGCGGGTGCACCTCACCTACCTCGACCCGACCCATCTCGACTCCGGCGGGCGGCGCCACGACGTCGCCACGATGGGCGACGTGGACGTCGTCGCCTACCAGCCCCGCCTCGTGCTCATCTCGGAGAACCGCGACACCGCGCAGCAGTTCCCGCGGGTCCCCGGGGGCATCGCGATCGAGGGCGACGGCAACGGGCCGGGAGCGATCCCCTCGCTGGGGTGGGTGCGCGCCTGCCCCGACGTCGTCTACTGGGGTGACATGGACGCCAAGGGGCTCGAGATCCTGGCATCGTTCCGGGCGGCGGGCCTCCCCGTCCGCTCGATGTTCATGGACATGACCGCCTACCGACGCTGGCAGCGCTTCGGCGTCGACCACAACCACAACGACACGCCGCTCGGGCCACGGCCGGCCCGCGCGATCGACCTCGAACCGGGGGAGCGTGAGCTCTATGAAGCCCTCTGCTCGCCCGAGTGGCCCGGACACCGGCGCATCGAGCAGGAGCGGATCCCGCTGGACGTGGCCGGTCAGGCGCTGGACGTACGGGATTGAACATCCCGTACGTACGTCATACGGTAGAGGCATGAGCGATCCCGTGTCCCCGTCGCAGCTCCGGCAGGATCTCTATCGGCTCCTCGACGGCGTGCTGGAGACCGGTCGTCCACTCGAGATCCTGCGCAAGGGCCGGCTGCTGCGCGTCGTTCCCGATCAGCCGGTCAGCCGTCTCGACCAGATCCGGACCGATGCCTCGGTGATCGTCGGGGATCCGGAGGACCTCGTCAGCGTCGACTGGTCGTCGGAGTGGGATCCCGCGCGGGCGCTGCATCCATGACCGCACCGCTGCACCTGGACACGCATGTGGTGATCTGGCTCTTCGCCGATCAGCGGCACCTCGTTGCGGGACCGGTGCTGGATCGTCTGGAGACCGACGACCTGCGCATCTCGCCCATGGTCCGCCTCGAGCTCACCTATCTCCACGAAGTCGGCCGGATCGCCGTACCCGCTGCCCGGATCCTCGACGAGCTCGAGCGATCGATCGGACTGACCGACGACACGACACCGTTCGCGCTGGTGACGCGAACCGCGGCCGAGCAACGATGGACCCGCGATCCCTTCGACCGGGTCATCGCGGCGCAGGCCCTGGCTGGATTCGGCGTCCTGGCCACGAAGGACGCCATGATTCGCGAGGCACTGCGCGGCTATGCCCTCTGGGGCTGACGAGCCGCCCGCAGTGTCGCCGCGATGACGGTCGGGGTCTCGGCGGGGTCGACGACGTCGTCGATCTCGAAGACCCGGGCGACGTTGAGCGCGCTGGCCTGACGGCGCAGGAGGGCGGTGTTCTCGGCCACCACGCGCTCCCGCTCCTCCGCGTCGAGTGCCGCGAGCTCGTGCGCCATCGCCAGGCGTACGGCGCCCTCCAGCCCCATCGCGCCGAGGTGGGCGTCCGGCCACGCGATCGTCAGGTGTGGCCGGTGCGTGCTGCCGCCGAGCATCGCCTGGGCGCCCAGACCATAGCCGCGGCGCAGCACGACCCCGACCAGCGGGACGGTGAGACGCGCGCCTGCGGTGACCATCCGGGAGGCCTCGCGCACCAGTCCGGTCTCCTCGGCGTCCGGGCCGACCATGAAGCCCGGGGTGTCGACCAGCGACACGACGGGCAGACGCCAGCGCTCGCAGAGGTCGAGGAAGTCGGCGGCCTTGGTCGAGGCGCCGGTGGTCAGCGCCCCGCCCATGTGGGTGGACTGGTTGGCGAGGACACCGACAGGCAGGCCGTGGATCCGCGCGAAGGCGGTGACCAGCTCCGGCGCGAAGGCCTCGCGCAGCCACAGCACGGTGTCCGGGTCGGCCAGCGCCTCGACGACCGGGCGGACGTCGAAGGCCTCCCGCTCGTTGGCCGGCATCAGGTCGCGCAGCGCGGCCGGGTCAGTGGGGCCCGTCGAGTCGACCGGCCCGTCGAGCAGCCCCAGCACCTCCCGGGCCACGGCCACGGCGGCCGCCTCGTCGTCGACGACGACGTCGAGCACGCCGTTGGCCGACTGGACCTCGACCGGCCCGATCTCCTCGGGGGCGAACTGGCCGAGCCCGCCGCCGGCGATCATCGCCGGTCCCGCCATGCCGAGGTTGGCGTCCGGTGTCGCGATCCGCAGGTCCGCACAACCGGCGATCACGGCGTTGCCGGCGAAGCAGCGCCCCGACACGATCGCGATCCTCGGGGCGACGCCCTGCAGCTCGCCCCACAGCGCGAACGACCCGACGTCGAGCGCCGAGACGAGCGGGATGTCGGTGTCGCCGGGGCGTCCGCCACCGCCCTCGGTGAAGAAGACCGTCGGCAGTCCCATCCGTCCGGCCAGCTCGATGAGGCGGTCCGACTTGCGGTGACCGCGCATGCCCTGGGTGCCAGCCATCACCAGGTAGTCGTAGGACAGCACCGCCACCGGGCGGCCGGCCACGGTCGCCGTACCGCCGATGATGCCGTCGGCCGGGGTCTCGACGACCAGGTCGGCCAGGTCGCGCCGCGACTCCTGGGCGGCGGTGACGAAGCGGCCGTATTCGACCAGCGAGCCCGGGTCGACGAGGTCGGCGATGTTCTCCCGCGCCGTGCGCCGGCCCTTCGCGTGCCAGCGGTCGACCTTGTCCGGCCGGGCGGCGTCGGTGGTGAGGTGGCGGCGGGCGAGCAGCTCCAGCAGGCCCTCGGCGGGCGCGTCGTCGGTCACCCGGCCATCATGGCCGACTCGTCGCACTAGGGTCGCCTGCATGCACTACGTCGGGGTGGACCTCGCCTGGGGTGAGCGCCGACCCACCGGGCTCGCCGTCGTCGACGCCGCGGGCCGGCTGGTGGCGGTCAGCGCCGTGCAGACCGACGACGAGATCGAGGCGACCCTGGCGCCCTACGTCGAAGGTCCGTGCCTGGTCGCGATCGACGCCCCGTTGATCGTGCGCAACGCCACCGGCAACCGGCCGGCGGAGAAGGCGCTCAACAAGGACTTCCACCGCTTCGACGCGGGCGCGCATCCCTCCAACACCGGCAAGCGGGAGTTCAGCGACCAGCCGCGCGGCGCCCGCCTCGCCGCGCGCCTCGGGCTCGACATCAACCCGCGCTCGGGCCGCGCCCGTCGCGGCATCGAGGTCTATCCCCACCCCGCGACCGTCGCGCTGTTCCGGCTGGGCCGGACCTTGAAGTACAAGGACAAGCCCGGTCGTGACCTCGACCGGCTCCGCGCCGAGCTGCTCGTGCTGATGCGCCTGGTGGAGGGCCTCGCCAGCGCCGACCCGGCGCTGCACGTCGACGGCCCGGCCTGGCGCGGCCTCACCTCGGCCGTCGTGGAGGCGGCTCGCAAGAGCGAGCTGCGGGTCGTCGAGGACCAGGTCGACGCCGTCGTGTGCGCCTACATCGCCCTCTTCGCCGACCGTCGGCAGGCCGACACGGTCGTCTACGGCGACCTCGAGACCGGTTACATCGTCACGCCGCGCCTGCCGACCGACCTGGTGCCCACGCCTCGCGGCGCCCGGGCCGGCGATCCGGTGGCGGCGGCCCCGGTCGCGCCCGACATCGGCGCCGCCGTCCGGGAGTACGCCGACAGCTGGCCCGTCGTGCGGGCGGCGACCGACGACTACGTCCAGCTCGTCACCGGCATCCTCGACGAGGCCGGCATCAACTACCTGACGGTGAGCGGGCGAGCCAAGTCGCTGTCCTCCTTCGCGGCGAAGGCGGCCCGCACCGCCGGGGGCCATCCCGTCTATGTCGACCCGCTCCGCGAGATCACCGACCAGGTGGGGGTGCGGGTCATCGCCTACGTGCACAGCGACGTGCAGGCGGTGGTCGAGCTGCTGGCCGACCAGGCCGAGGTGCTGGACGACCGCGACCTGGGCCGCGAGACCGCGAGCGAGGGGCGTTTCGGCTACGCCAGCCGACACCTGCTGATCCGCGGCCCCGGCCGCGACCGGGTCGCGCAGATCCAGATCCGGACCGTCCTGCAGCATGCGTGGGCGGAGTTCGAGCACGACATCCGCTACAAGGGCACGATCCCGGTCGAGCACGTCCCCGACTTCGACCGGCGCTTCACGCTCGCCGCCGGTCTGCTCGAGCTCGCCGACCGCGAGTTCTCGAGCATCCGTGAGCGGATCCAGGAGGGGATGTCCGGCGCCGACGCGCGTGACGAGGACGGCGATCCACGGATCGACCCCCGGGAGCTGGCCGCCTTCCTCGCCGGCCAGTATGCCGATGCCGGCTGGTCGCGAACGGACCACTACCGCTGGATGTCGGAGCTGGTGCTCGAGCTGGGGGTGACGTCGCTGGCCGAGCTCGCCGACGCGCTCCGGGCCATGGATGCCGACCTGCTCCGTGAGCGGATGGGCTACCGCTATCCGCCCGGTGCCGTGCGGCGTCTCGACGACGCGCTGCTCTGGATCCACGGCGAGGACTACGTGGGCCTGCGGGCCAACGCCGACCGGGTGCCGGCCCTGCGCGCGCGGCTCGCGCGCATGCGTGGCGCCTGACACATCCGCGGTCGCGGCCGCTGGTGGTGTGGGAGGGTGGCGCCGACCCGCGCCCGCAGGGGCGCTGCCGCCGAACGAAAGGTCCGCCCGTGCGCGCCACCGCCACTGCCACCGTCACCGCTCCCGTCAGCCAGGTCTGGGCGGCGCTCGCCGACCACGAGGCGATGGCGTCCTGGGGGCCCGGCATGAAGGTGACGATGGCCAAGCTGGGCGCCGACGAGCCCAACGGGGTCGGTGCCGTGCGCTCGATCAAGGCGCCCGGTCCGGCGCCGGCGATCGTGGAGGAGATCGTGCGCTTCGAGCCCGACCACGCGCTCGGCTACCGCGCGCTCAGCGGCGTGCCCTTCCGCGACTACAGCGGCGAGGTCGTCCTGACCGCGGTCGGCGGCGGCACGCGGATCGAGTGGACGCTCAACGCCGACCAGCGGATCCCGCTGGTCGAGGCCGTCGCGCTCAAGACCGTCTCGGTGACGCTGCTGCAGCTCTTCGTCCGGGCCGTCAAGCGCGGCTGACCGCCCCGGTCCGCCGGGTCAGGGCGCGACCACCTCGGTGACGGTCACCGCGACGTCGACCGAGAGGCCGCCGACCGTGGCGGTGACGATCGCGATGTCGTCGTCGACGTTGTCGTCGGTCAGCCCCTGCACGGTCACGCTCGCCGTGGTCTGACCTGCCGGGATCGTCACGGTGCCCAGCGTCGTGACCGCCGCGGTCGGGTCGGAGCTGGACAGGGCCACCTCGACCGCTGTCGTCGACGCCACCGCGAGCACGAGGTCGAAGGTCGTCTCCCCGCCCTCGGACACCGAGAGCAGGACGGGGTCGGCCGTCAGGTCCTGCGCCGCGCCGGTCGAGGCCAGTGGTGCGCCCGACGGGCGACCGCTGCCGCCGGTGCCGACGGCGACCACCCGGTAGTGGTAGTCCGTCTCGGGCGCGACGGTCGTGTCGACGTACGACAGGTCGGTGACGACGGCGACCTGGCTGAAGGGCCCGTCGTCGCTGCGCCTCTCGATGCGGTACGACGCCACGGCGGCGCCGTTGGTCGGGGCGCTCCAGGTGAGCGCGACCTGCCACTGGAGGCCGACCATCGTAGGGGTGACCGTGGGGGCGGACGGCTGTCCGGGGAGGGCAGCGGCGCTCGCCCAGGAGCTGCACTGGCCGAGGGTGTTGCAGGCCCGGACGAACTGGTCGGTGAGCCCGTCGACGGCGGCGAGGCTGGTCTGCCCGGCCGGCAGCTCGTTCCCGGGGGCGAGCGGGTCGGTGGTGACCTCGTAGTGGTCGAGCGGGGCGCCGCCGGTGATGGTGGGCGCGGACCAGGTGAGCACGTACTGGCCGTCCCCCTCGTCCCAGGCCAGGGCCGCACCCGCGGGCGCGGCAGGCGTGCCGACCGGCGGGCTCGTGGTGATGGCGGTCGCGGGCCCGTAGCCGATGTTGGCGATGCCCGGCCGGGCGCTGACGCGGAAGTCGTAGCTCTCGCCGTTGACCAGTCCGGGGACGGTGAGTGCCGTCGTCGGCGCCGTCGTCGTGGTGACCTCACTCCAGGTGGCCCGGTCGTCGTCGCTGCGCTCGACCAGGTAGGTGGTGGCGGCGGGCCGGCCAACCGCGGCGTCGGCGATGGGGGCATCCCAGTCGAGGACCGCCTCGCCGTTGCCGCTGGTCACGGTGAGCGCCTGGACGGCGTTGGGCACGGTGTAGGCGCGGTAGGGGCCGGCGCCTCCGTAGGGGCCGTAGCCCGCGGCGTTGTGGGCGCGCACGCGGAGCCAGTAGCGGCTGCCGGGGGTCAGGCCGGCGAAGGCGGCGGAGAGCGTGGTGACCTTCCTGGTGGCCGACCAGGTCGCGCCGTCGGTGGAGATCTGCGCGGCGTAGTGGTCGATGGCGGCGCCGTTGGCGGCGGCATTGCCCCAGCGTGCGCGCAGCTCGGAGTCCCAGGTGTCGGCCTCCAGACCGGGTACACCGCCGGGCGTGGCGCGAGGCGTGGCCGCCACCTGACGGCTGGCCGGGCTCCAGCCCACGCGGTTGTGGGCCAGGACGCGGTAGTAGTAGGTGGTGCCGTTGAGGAGACCGGTGTTGGTCCAGGCGAGCGTGCGGGCTCCGAGGGTGCGGACGGTGCCCCACTTCTGGGTGTTGGGGTTCCACCGCTGGACGACGTAGCGGTCGATCGACGCGCCACCGGTGCGTGACGGCCTGAGCCAGGCGACCTTGACGGCATGGTTGAGCGCGGTGGCCGTCGCCGCCCGCGGGGCCGTCGGACGGGTGGCCGCCTCGGCGGGCGACCCGACCAGCAGCACTGCGGCGACCATCGCGACGGCGACCAGTCGAGCGACGATCTTCATCAGTTCCCCCTGCACACGACGCAACGACGCAAGCGACGCTAGTCGACGCAGGCCGAGAGCGCTGGCGAAGGCAACCATCGGATGCGCGGGAGGATCGTCCAGGGTCGGTCTGGATCCGGGATCAGGAGTCGAAGCCCAGGCCCAGGCGGTCCAGGGTGCGCAACCACAGGTTGCGCCGGCCGGTGGCGTCGGCCCGGGCGGCAGCCCAGCGGGTGAGCTGTATCCCCGTCCAGGCGAGCGGCTCCGGCGGGAACGGCAGCGGGCGCTCGCGGACCATCTGCAGCTCGGTGCGCGGCGTGGGCCGGCCGCCCAGCAGGTCCAGCATCACGTCGGCGGCGAACCGCGAAGCGCCGACGCCGAGGCCGGTGAACCCGGCGGCGTGGGCCACCTGGCCGTCGTACTCCAGGCCGAAGAAGGCGCAGAAGCGGGTGCAGGTGTCGATGACCCCACCCCAGCGGTGACTGAAGGCCAGGCCCTCCAGCTGGGGGAAGGTCTCGCGGAAGTGCTCGGCGAGCAGGAGATGGGTGGCATCGCGCTGCTCGTGGGCAGGGGCGATCGACCGGCCGAAGTGATAGACGGCGTCGTAGCCGCCCCACAGGATCCGCCGGTCGGCCGTCAGCCGGTAGTAGTGGAAGAGGTTGCCGGCATCGGCCACGCCGCAGCGTGTGTCCCACCCGATCGACGCCAGCTGCGCGTCGGACAGCGGCTCGGTCGCCAGGACGTGGTCATAGACCGGCACCACCCGGCGCCGGACCCGGCGCGAGAGGTCCGTGAACGCGTTGGTGGCGAGCGCCACCTGCCGGGCCCGGATCGTCCCAGAGCCGGTGCGGACGACGACGCCGTCGCGCTCGCGGTCGAGGCCGGTCACCCGCGTCCGCTCGAGGATCCGCACGCCGAGCGACTCGGCCGTGTCGGCGAGCCCCCAGGCCAGGCGCGCCGGATCGATCATCGCGCAGCCCTCGGCGTCCAGGCGCCCGGCGAGATAGGTGGGGGAGTCGACCATCGCGCGCACGGCGTCGCGGTCGAGGAAGCCCGGCTGCTCCGGCGCCAGGTCGGCGACCTCGTGCCGGCGGGTGGCGACGGTCAGCTGCCCGGTGCGCTCCCAGCCGCAGTCGATCCCGTGCCGCGCGACGGTGGCGCCGATGGCGTCGAGGTTCTCGAGGCCGAGTCGGTCGAGCTCGTCGTACTCCTGCGGCCAGCGGTCGCGTCCGTTGGCCTCCCCGTGGGTGAGGCTCGCCTCGCAGAAGCCACCATTGCGCCCGGTCGCGTGCTCGGCGATCCGGTCGCCCTCGACGAGCAGCACGGAGCGACCGGGATCGCGCTCGACCGCCCGCACCGCCGTCCACAGTCCGGTGAAGCCGCCGCCGACCACGACCAGGTCGACGGCTCCCTCGACCCCACCCGTGCGCGGAGCGGGCCGGTCGGGGGTGTCGAGCCAGAGGACCGCCGGTTTCATCGCTGTCCCATCAGGACGGGTCGAGCTCCTGGATGCCCCACGGCGAGCCGTAGGCGGTGAGCAGGTCGAGGAAGGGCACCGCGTCGAACGCCTCCGGCCCGAGCACCCCGGCGCCGTGCCACACCCGGGTCGCCAGCAGCTCCAGCGCGATCACCGGGTTGATGGCGGTCTGCCAGACCACGCACTGGTGGCCGTACTCGGCCATCGACCACTCGTTGTCCACGACGTGGTGGAGGTACGTCGAGCGCGGCTCGCCGTCCGTGCCGCGACCCGTGACCCACAGGCCGGCGCAGGTCTTGCCCGTCATCCGTGGGCCGATCGTCGCGGGGTCGGGCAGCACGGCCGCCACGACGTCACGGGGGCTGACCTCCACGCCCTTGACCCTCACCTTCTCGGTGCTGTCCAGGCCGAGGGTGTGGAGCGCCTTGAGGATCGTGATGAACTCCTCGCCGAGGCCGTACTTGAAGGTCGCACGCCGGCAGTCGACCCAGCGCGGCATGAGGAGGACCTCCTCGTGCTCGACGTTGACGCACTCGACCGGTCCGATGCCCTCGGGGAAGTCGAAGACCTCCGGCTCGGAGAATGGGGGAGTCGTGAACCAGCCGCGCTCCCGCTCCCAGATCACCGGTGGGTTCAGGCACTCCTCGATGGTCGTCCACATCGAGAAGGACGGCGCGAAGATCTCGTTGCCGTCGTCGTCGGTGACGACGAGGTTGGCGCCGTCGCGGGTGCCGAGCTCGTCGATCTCGGAGAAGAGGTGGTCGGCGGCATAGCGGGCGAAGACGTCGGAGAGTCCGGGCTCGACGCCCATCCCGACCAGCGCGAGCCGCCCGGCCTCCTCCCACCGCGACTCCTGCGCGAACTGCAGGTCGCCGAGCTTGACGCCGGTGGTCGTGTGGGGCGTCTCCGGGTGCGGCGTCGAGAGCGACATCGCCATGTCGACGTAGTCGGCGCCCGCGGCGAACGCGCCCTCGAAGACGGGCATGTTGAAGACGGGGTCGACGGCGTTCATCACGTGGGTGATCCCGTGCTCGTGGCACAGGGCGGTCACCGACGCCGCGGACGACGCGTCGATCCGCGCGGCGACGTAGCGGCTGTCCTGGGCCGCTGCCCGCTCCGCCCGCCCGAGGTCGTAGTCGGCGACCACGATCTCCTCGAAGAAGTCCCGGCGCGCCGCGATCGCCGCGAACGCGCCGCCCACACCGCCGGCGCCGACGAGAAGGATCCTCACGACGTCACTCTCCCGTGTAGGACATCACGTGCTTGATGCGCGTGTAGTCCTCGAGGCCGTACATCGACAGGTCCTTGCCGTAGCCGGAGCTCTTGAAGCCGCCGTGCGGCATCTCGGACACGAACGGGATGTGGGTGTTGATCCACACGACACCGAAGTCGAGCTTGTTGGACATCCGCAGCGCGCGGGCGTGGTCGGTGGTCCACACGCTGGAGGACAGGCCGTACTGCACGCCATTGGCCGATCGCAGGGCCTCGGCCTCGTCGGCGAAGCGCTGCACGGTGATGACCGGGCCGAAGACCTCGGTCTGGCTGATCTCGTCGTCCTGGCGCAGGCCCGAGACGACGGTCGGCTCGAAGAAGTAGCCGCCCTCGCCACCGGCCACGGACGCTCGCCCACCACCGGCCTCGATCGTGGCGTGGTCGGGTAGGCGGTCCACCATCCCGGCCACGCGGGCCAGCTGGTCGGGGTTGTTGAGCGCGCCGTAGAGGACGTCGGGGTCGTCGGGCATCCCGGTCCGCGTCGACCGGGCCTGCTCGGCGAGCGCGGCGACGAGGTCGTCGTACGCCCCCTCGGCGACGAGGACCCGGGTGGCGGCCGTGCAGTCCTGACCGGCGTTGAAGTAGCCGGCCGTCGCGATCGCCTCGGCGGCGCTGGCGATGTCGGCATCGTCGAACACCACGACCGGCGCCTTGCCGCCGAGCTCGAGGTGGACCCGTTTGAGACCCGCGGCCGCGGTCCCGGCGACCTCGGTGCCGGCGCGGACCGAGCCGGTGATGGCGACCAGCTGGGGCGTCGGGTGCTCGATCAGCGCCCGGCCGGTGTCGCGGTCGCCGCACACGACGTTGAGGACGCCGGGGGGCAGGAACTCCGCGGCGAGCTCGGCGAGCAGCACCGTGCTGGCGGGGGTGGTGTCGCTCGGCTTGAGGACGATCGTGTTGCCGGCCGCGAGGGCGGGCGCGACCTTCCAGATCGCCATCATCAGCGGGTAGTTCCACGGCGTGACCTGGGCGACCACGCCGATCGGCTCGCGCCGGATCCACGACGTGTGGTCGGCGAGGTACTCACCCGCGCTGCGTCCCTCCAGCACCCGGGCCGCTCCGGCGAAGAACCGCAGCTCGTCGACCGCCGGCGGCAGCTCCTCCTCCGCGGTCAGCCCGATCGGCTTGCCGGTGTTGTCGCACTCGGCGCGGACGAATTCCTCGGCCCGGTCCTCCAGCGCCTGCGCGATCCGCAGCAACGCCTCCTGGCGCTCCTTGGGGGTCGTGGACCCCCAGGTCTCGAACGCCGAGGCGGCCGCGGTCATCGCCCGGTCGACGTCCTCCGGCCCGCTCGCGGGGGAGGTGGCGTACGCCGCCCCCGTGGCCGGGTTGACGACCGGGAGGGTGGCGCCGGAGGCCGCGTCCACCGACGCGCCGCCGATGAAGTTGCGCAACGTCTGCATGGCCCGAGGTTAGTCAGCATCCCGTGGGGACGGAAGCCTCCCCGCAACGAAATCCGTCGCGACAGGCGCTTGTGGCAACGAAATGACTTGCTGATTCGCGGTGCGGGAGTCAGGATGGTGCAGTGCAGCACGAGCCCGATTCCCCCGCACTCCAGGCGGCCGCCCGCGACCACCTCTGGATGCACTTCACCCGGATGTCCTCCTACGACACCGCCGACGTCCCGGTCATCGTCCGCGGTGACGGCGCCTACGTCTGGGACTCGACGGGCAAGCGCTACCTCGACGCCCTCGGCGGGCTCTTCGTCAGCCAGCTCGGCCACGGCCGCACGGAGCTGGCCGAGGCGGCCGCCAAGCAGGCCGCCGAGCTCGCCTACTTCCCGCTGTGGTCCTACGCCCACCCGAGTGCCATCGAGCTGGCGGAGAAGGTGGCGTCGTACGCCCCGGGCGACCTCAACCGGGTCTTCTTCACCACCGGCGGCGGCGAGGCGGTCGAGTCCGCGTGGAAGCTCGCCAAGAACTACTTCAAGCTCGTCGGCAAGCCCCTCAAGCACAAGGTGATCAGCCGCGCCATCGCCTACCACGGCACCACGCAGGGCGCCCTCTCGATCACCGGCCTGCCGGGGCTGAAGCAGATGTTCGAGCCGCTGGTGCCGTCGACCTTCCGGGTCCCCAACACCAACATCTATCGCGCGCCCGCGTTCCTGGCCGACGGGGACGGTGTCGTCGACCCCGAGACGTTCGGCCGCTGGGCCGCCGACCAGATCGCCGTCGCGATCGAGAACGAGGGCCCCGAGACGGTCGCCGCGGTCTTCCTGGAGCCGGTGCAGAACGCCGGCGGCTGCTTCCCGCCGCCGCCAGGCTACTTCGAGCGGGTCCGCGAGATCTGCGACGAGTACGACGTCCTGCTGGTCTCCGACGAGGTGATCTGTGCCTTCGGCCGACTGGGCCACATGTTCGGTGCCGAGCGCTACGGCTACCAGCCCGACATCATCACGTGCGCCAAGGGGATCACCTCCGGCTACGCGCCGCTCGGCGCGATGATCGCGAGCGACCGGCTCTACGAGCCCTTCGCCCACGGCACCGAGACCTTCCTCCACGGCTACACCTTCGGCGGCCACCCGGTCTCCACCGCGGTGGCACTGCGCAACCTCGAGATCTTCGAGGCCGAGGGCATCAACGAGGGCGTGCGCGCCAACGAGGGCGCCTTCCGCGCCACCCTCGAGAAGCTCCTCGACCTGCCGATCGTCGGCGACGTCCGGGGCGACGGCTACTTCTACGGGATCGAGCTGGTCAAGGACCGCCAGACCAAGGAGAGCTTCAACGAGGACGAGTCCGAGCGGCTGCTGCGTGGCTTCCTGTCGCGCGCCCTCTTCGACGCAGGCCTCTACTGCCGGGCCGACGACCGCGGCGACCCGGTCATCCAGCTCTCGCCGCCGCTGATCTGCGGCCAGGAGCACTTCGACGAGATGGAGCAGACGCTCCGCGCGGTCCTCACCGAGGCGACGACGCTGCTGTAAGCACGGGGACCAGAGCAGCGCCGTCGGTGCGTGGCGGCGGTTCGGCAAGTGGGGCCGAGCCGCCGCCGTCGCAATTCCGGCACCCGGCGTCAGGCAGGCCGCTTCCTCGTCGCGATCATGTTGCCGATCACGAGGAACATCGCGATGAGGAACATCACCGTGCCGATGACGTTGACCTGCATCGGCACGCCGCGCTGGGCGACGCCCCAGACGTACATCGGGAAGGTGACGGTCTGGCCGGCGTTGAGGTTGGTGATGATGAAATCGTCGAAGGAGAGCGAGAAGCTGAGCAGCGCCGCGGCGGCGACTCCCGGGAAGACGAGCGGGAAGGTGACCTTCCGGAAGGTCGTGAGCTCGCTGGCATAGAGGTCCATCGCGGCCTGCTCGAGGTTCTCGTCCAGGCCGGTGAGCCGCGCCTTCACGGTCACGATGACGAAGGACAGGCAGAACATCACGTGGGCGATGAAGATCGTCCAGAAGCCGAGGTGACCACCGAAGCCCGAGGCGACGAAGAGCGCCAGCAGCGAGGAGCCCATCACGATCTCGGGGGAGGCCATCGGCAGGAAGATGATGGTGTTCATCGCGGCGCGACCGCGGAAGCGGTGCCGGACGAGCGCGAACGCGGCGAGGGTCCCCAGCAGGGTGGCGAGCAGGGTCGCGAGCAGCCCGATCTGCACACTGCGCACGACCGAGTCGCAGAGGCCGTCGGGACCGCAGGCGTTGACCCAGTTGTCCCAGGTGAAGCCGCGGAAGGCGTAGACGTTGCGCGACTCGCTGTTGTCGTTGAAGCTCATCAGCATGACGACGGCGATCGGGACGAACATGTAGACGAGGACGAGGAGCCCGAGCGCCAGCACGAGGTGCTCGCCGATCCAGCGACCAGTGCGCTGCAAGGTCGTCATACGAGCTCCTCGGTGCCGGCCTTGCGGATGTAGACCATCACCAGCGCCACGATGATCACCATGAGGATCACGGACAGCGCACCGGCGGCCGCGTAGTCGCCGGTGGAGGTGAAGAGCTCCTGGATGACGTTGCCGACCATCCGCTGGTTGGGGCTCCCGAGCAGCTCGGCGTTGATGTAGTCGCCGGCTGCCGGGATGAAGGTCAGCAGCGTGCCGCCGACGACGCCCGGCATCGACAGCGGCAGGGTGACCTTCCAGAAGCCGCGTGACGGGGAGGCGTAGAGGTCGCTCGAGGCCTCGATCAGCCGGTGGTCGATCTTCTCGAGACTGGCATAGAGGGGGAGCACCATGAACGGCAGGAAGTTGTAGACGAGCCCGGCGATGACCGCCACGGGCGTGGCGAGTAGCCGGTCGTCGTCGCCCATCAGGTGCACGGTCTGGAGGGCGTCGACGATGAAGCCGTCGTCCGCAAGGATCAGCTTCCAGGACAGGGTGCGGATCAGGAAGCTGGTGAAGAACGGTGCGACGACGAGCACGAGCAGCAAGGTCCGCCAACGCCCGGCCTTGAAGGCGATCGCGTAGGCCAGCACGTAGCCGAGTACCAGGCAGATCACGGTCGCCACCCCGGCGTACCAGAGCGAGCGGAGGAGGGGACGCCAGAACTCCTCGATCGCGTCGACGAAGTTGGCGACGTGGTAGGTGACGTCGTAGCCGGTGAGGACCGAGCCCTCGGGGTCATAGAGGCTGGTCGCGAGCAGTGAGTAGAACGGGATGACGAAGAAGACGCCGAGCCACAGCGCTGCCGGGAGGATCAGCCAGTAGCCCGTCCAGCGCCCGCGCATCGCGTCAGGCCTCCGCGATGACGCCGGCGTTGACGTCCTGGGTCGCCGGAAGCAGGAAGGCGAACTCAGGGCGCCAGGAGACGTCGACGGCAGTGCCCCGTGGCAGTACGTCGCGCCGGCCGGTGTTCTGCTCGAAGGACATCAGCTCCTGGCCCCACGGCATCCGGACCAGGTACTGCGTGCTGACGCCGACGAAGGACACGTCGGTGATCACGGCACCCGTCATGTGGTTGCCGGGGGCGTCGATGCGCTCGCCGACCGGCGCGATCAGCACCTTCTCGGGACGGATGCCGACCCAGCCGCTGCCCTCCCGGACGTGGGCCCGGTCGATCGGGATGGAGACCTGGGTGCCGTGCATGTCGACCTTGACCACGTCGCCGGTCACGGCGGCGATCGAGCCGGGGATGAGGTTGGACTGGCCGAGGAAGTTCGCGACGAAGGTGGTGCGGGGGTTCTCGTAGAGGTCGGCGGGGGAGCCCATCTGCTCGATGACGCCGGCGTTCATGACGGCGATCGTGTCGGCCATCGTCATCGCCTCCTCCTGGTCGTGCGTGACGTGCACGAAGGTGAGGCCGACCTCGGTCTGGATGCGCTTGATCTCGATCTGCATCGAGCGGCGCAGCTTGAGGTCGAGTGCGCCGAGGGGCTCGTCGAGGAGCAGGACCTCGGGACGGTTGATCAGTGCCCGGGCCAGCGCGACCCGCTGCTGCTGGCCGCCGGAGAGCTGGGGTGGCTTCTTCCTCGCCTGCGCCTCGAGCTCGACCAGCTCGAGCATCTCGCGGACGAGCCGGTCGACCTCGGACACCTTGCGGCGCCGCAGTCCGAAGGCGACGTTCTCGTGGATGTCGAGGTGGGGGAAGAGGGCGTAGTTCTGGAAGACCGTGTTGACCGGGCGGCGATAGGGCTTGTGCCAGGTGATCTCGTCCTCGCCGAGCAGGATCCTCCCGGAGGTGGGCGTGTCGAGTCCGGCGACCATCCGCAGGGTCGTGGTCTTGCCGCAGCCCGAGGGCCCCAGGAGGGCGAAGAAGCTGCCCGCGGGGATCTCGAGGTCGAGCGACCGGACGGCCGTGAAGGTGGCGAACTCCTTCGTCAACGCCTCGAGCCGGAGGTTCCGGCCGCTCTCAACCGCCAGTGACATCGGCGAAGTCTCCTTCGTAGGCGCGGATCTGGAACTCCTCGAGCGCCATGAACGAGTGCGTCGTGGCGAGGGACTCCGTGGTCGGGAAGATGAGCGGGTTCTCGACCAGCGACGGGTCGACCTTCTCCATCGCTTCCTGGGCGCCCTTGACGGGGCAGATGTACCAGACGTAGGCGGCGAGCTTCGCTGCCACCTCCGGGTCGTAGTAGTAGTTGATCCACTCCTCGGCGTTGGCCTGGTGCTCGGCGAGGTTGGGGATCAGCATGTTGTCGGACCAGATCATCTGGCCCTCCTCGGGTGCGACGAAGACGAGGTTCTCGTCCTCGGCCGCGGCCACGTCACCGGACCAGGCCTCGCAGGCGAGGACGTTGCCGGCCGCCAGGTCCTGGATGTACTCGTTGCCCGTGAACGCCCTGATCTGGCCGTCGTTGCGCGCCTTGCGCAGGCGGTCGAGCGCGTTGTCCCAGTCGTCCTCGTCGAAGTCGGCCGGGTCCGCGCCCTGGCTGAGCATGATGAGGCCCATCGTGTCGCGCATCTCGGTGAGCAGGGAGACGCGCCCCTTGAGGTCCGGACGCGACAGCAGCTCCTCGAAGGAGCGCACCTCGCCGACCTTCGACTTGTTGTAGGCGATCCCGGTGAGGCCGCTCTGCCACGGCGCGGAGTACGTCCTGTCGGGGTCCCAGCCGATGCCCCGGAGCGAGTCGATCAGGTTGGCGTGCAGGTTCGGCACCTTGGCCGCATCGAGCGGCTGGATCCAGCCGACCTGGATCATCCGCGCCGCCATCCAGTCGGTGAGCATGAAGAGGTCGCGCTTCGACGACTGGCACGAGCCGAGCTGGTTGACGACCTTGGCGAAGAACTCGAGGTTGTCGTTGACGTCGGCGGTGTAGCTGACGTCGATCCCGGTGCGCTTCTGGAAGTCGGTGAGCGTCGAGACGTAGCCGTCGTCGTCCTCGTCGATGTAGCCGGGCCAGTTCGACACGACCAGGCGGGCCTGTCGCTCGGAGAGGTCGGGCGTGGTGCAGGTGGCCGGGTCCTGCTGGCGGTCGGGCGTCCCGAAGAGGGGCAGCACACCGAGGCTGGCCGCGCCGAGCGCGATCCCGGCACCACCGGTCAATGCCGTCCTGCGGCTGATCCGGCCTGTCATTGGCGCATCGTGACACGGTCGGCGGGGAGTGACAAGGGATTCCGAAGCAAGTTGACGAGAACGCAACGAAATCCGAACACCCGCGTTGCGTGCGTGCGCAGGTTGCTGTGAGGATCAGGGCGTGACCAAGCCCAGGCCCACACCTCTCGACGATGTCTCGAAGGCGATCATCGCCGAGCTCCAGGACGACGGTCGCCGGTCCTACGCCGCCATCGGGAAGGCCGTCGGCCTGTCCGAGGCGGCGGTGCGGCAGCGGGTGCAACGGCTGGTCGACAGCGGCGTCATGCAGGTCGTGGCCGTCACCGACCCGCTCGAGCTCGGCTTCGCGCGGCAGGCCATGATCGGGATCAAGGCCTCGGGGGAGCTCGAGCCCATCGCCGACGCCCTCGCCGAGATCACCGAGGTCGACTACGTCGTCATCACCGCCGGCTCCTACGACCTGCTGGTGGAGGTCGTCTGCGAGAGCGACGAGCACCTGCTCGAGATCATCTCGCGTCGCATCCGCACCATCGACGGTGTCATCTCGACCGAGACGATGGTCTATCTCAAGCTCCGCAAGCAGACCTACTCGTGGGGCGTGCGCTGAGTCCCCTCAGCCGCGTAGCGCTGCCCGGGCGACCCGCTCGACCAGACGCAGCTCGGCCTCGTCGCTGAGCTGGTCGTCGGACCACCACGAGTCGACGTACGAGACCGTGACGACCAGGTTGTCGCGGCGCGCGACGAGCTGGGTCGTGTCCCCGTCGGGTCGTGCGAGACGGGCATCGTCACCGACCCCCGGGTGCGGATCCCCGGCGGAGGACTCCACCATGACGGTCGCCTCCTCCAGCCCGCTGCTGCCGCCCACGGGCGCGGCGCCGACTGCCTCCACGGCGACCTGCAGCTCGCGGGGCTCGTCCACCCAGACGCACGCGGCAGCGGCCCCGTCGCCGGAGGTCAGCCGGGCATCCGCCGGAGGCAGCACCCTGGCCGCGACCGCCGCCACTCGCCGGCACACGGGCCCCGTCGCCTCGAGGGTCCCGGGTTCGCCGGCGGCTGGGGCGTCGGTCGGTCGCCCCAGTTCGGCGAGCACGTCGCGCACTGCGGACACGACGCCCGCGCGGACGTCGGACGGCGCTGCCGCGGGCGCACCAGTGCGCGTCGAGGTCACGTCGGCGGATGCCTCGAGCACGATGTTGTCCTGGCGCACGATGAGACCGTAGGACGACGTCAGTCCGCCCTGGGCCGGCGAGGACACGAAGGTCCAGGACGCGGTGGCCGGGCCTCCCCAGGCCAGCGCCTCCTGGCCGAGGCCATGGACCGGTCGGGTGTCGAACTGGTCGCCGAGGTCCGACAGTCGCTCCGCCGCGACGTCGGCACCGCTGCGGTCCGCGGTGGGTTCGGTGAGGCTCAACTCGATCCGGAGGCTGGTCTCCTGCGCTCCGCCGCTGCGCCAGCTGCAGTCGGCGGGAGCGGGGGCCTCCGGGTCCAGCCCGAGCAGCCGGAGCGACTCGTCGCTGACCCGGGTGCAGGCCCGGATCGCGGCTCCGTCGCTGACCTCGGCGTCGCTCCACGGCACGTCGGAGTCCGGTCCCGCGAGGTGCGAGCGCGGCACGGTGAGGATCTCGTCGGGCGCGTCCTCCGGCACCTCGTCCAGTGACCATGCCGTGAGCCGGCTCCCTCCGGTGATCAGCAGCCCTCCACTCACGGTCCACAGGTCGGAGGTGCTGAGGTACGACGATCGCCGCACGGCGCCGAGCGTGCGGCCGGCGTCGGGGTCCCGGAGGCTGCTGACGGAGACCCACATGTCGTCATGGGGGTAGTTCTCCTCTTCCTCCAGCGAGTTGACGCCCTGTCCCCAGACCAACTGGGAGTCATGTACGCCGAGGAGGCGACGGCCGCTGGTGAAGCGATCGCTGTCGCGTGCCCACAACAGCTCTCCGGTGTCGAGGTCGAACGCCTCGATGATCTCGGCGTCGTCGTAGGTGCCGACGAGGGTGTGCTCGTCGTGGGCGATCGGGCGGAAGCCCCGGGTGTACCCGAGCTCGTAGCCGATCGCGGGGCCAGGCCGGCCCTCGTCGTACCGTCGCAGGAGGCGAGAGCCGCCCTCCTCCACCTCGAGGACCAGTGGATCGGCGGAGACGATGTCGGCCGTCTGGATCGCTCGCCGGGTCTGCCAGATCGGTGTGCCGGAGTCGGTGAGGAGAGCCGTGCCCCGGGCCGTGCGGCGGGTCATCACGCCGTCGCCGAACCCTCCCTTGCCGCACTGGTCGAGGATCGCGTCGCGGCTCTCACGCAGGCCGGTCGAGGCCGGGAGCGCCGAGCCGTCGCCGAGGTCGAAGCGGAGCACCTGGCCGCAGTTGCCCGAGGTGATGACGACCTCGCCCACGCTGACGCGCGGCTGGTCGAGCCGATCGCCGGGGATGGCCAGGTCGACGCTCCACCGCACCTCGCCGGTCGTGCTGTCGATCGCCACGAGCCGGTCGCAGGACAGTGCCGTGCCCGAGGACCGGAGGCGGATCGCCACGGTGCCGTCGGGGCCGACCTCGTCCGAGCTGGTGCACCACCCGCCCGGGACGACCGCGGACCAGCGGGTCGTGCCGTTCGCACGGTCGAGCCCGCGCAGCATGGTGCGGGCACCCCGCAGGTCCGAGGAGAGCACGATCAGCGAGTCGTCGGTGGACCAGACCGCCGGCTTCGACCAGTAGGTGTCGCCGAAGGAGATGTCGCCGCCGTCGACCTCCCACGCCGCCGCGAGAGAGGGGACATCCGGCAGCTCCTCGGAGCTGTCGCTGCACGCCGCGACCAGCGCCATGACAACGGTGAGGGTGACGAGGCCCAGGAGGCAACTCAACAGACGACGGTGCACGGAGGTCCTTTCGATCGTCGTCTGCGATGCCCGTTCCGGGAGTCGGGCAAACCGAGGCCCTCGGCGCGATGACGGCCTGATGAGGGGTACTAGGGTGCCAGCCGTGACTGACACCGCCGATCTGGTCCTGCTCGACATCGCCGATCGCATCGCGACGATCACGCTCAACCGGCCGGAGGCGCGCAACGCCATCAACGGCGACCTGTTCGAGCAGCTCGTCGCCGCAGTCGCCCGGGCGGAGGCCGATGACGCGGTCGACGTACTGGTCCTGACGGGCAACGGGCCGGCCTTCTGCGCGGGCCTCGACCTCAAGTCACTCGGATCCGGGGACACCCGGCTCACCGACACGGCGCCCACCACGGAGACACCGGTCCGGGACCGCGGACCGTTCACCTCGATCTCCAAGCCGCTGATCGGGGCGATCAACGGGTTCGCGATCACCGGGGGCTTCGAGCTCGCGCTCGCCTGCGACTTCCTCGTCGCCTCCGAGCAGGCGCGCTTCGCCGACACCCATGCCCGCGTCGGCCTCCAGCCCTGGTGGGGGCTCAGTGTCCTGCTTCCCCAGGCGATCGGCGTACGGCGGGCGCGGGAGATGAGCCTCACCGGCAACTTCATCGACGCTTCCACCGCGCTGGACTGGGGCCTGGTCAACCACGTCGTGCCGCACGACGAGCTGCTGGGCTTCACCCGGCAGCTGGCCTCGGACATCGTCTCGGGCGACCAGCGGGCGATCCGCCGGTTGCTCGCGACCTACGAGGAGGGCGAGTTCCTCACGGGCGGCGAGGCGTGGCTGCTCGAGGCCGAGGTCGCCGGCGCCTGGACCACCGATGCCGGTGAGGTCGAGGCCCGACGTGACGCGGTGATGGCGCGCGGCCGCAGCCAGTCCTGACGCTGCCTCAGCCCAGGTCAGGCCAGCACGGAGTTCGGCACGAAACGGGGGAGCGGATCCGCGTCCTCGCGCCCGGGCCGCACGTACTCGAAGCCTGCGGTCCGGACCTCGACGCAGTCCCCACCCAGCAGTTCCCGGACGGGGCCCGCGCACCTCTCGTGCAGAGGCGGCGAGTGGAACTCGTTGCGGTGCTGCTCTCGAGAGGTGCCGAGGAACACGATCGGACGGCCCAGGGGTTGCTCGCACGCGCCGCAGATGCGCGCCAACGCGCATCGGGTGACCCGCCGGCGATCGAGGACTCCGTCGGGCCACGCGAACAGCGCGCTCATGACGTGCGGGACCAGCCGCCCACCTCGGTCCGTCGTACCTGCCGGTCCTGTGCGGCGGGTCGGCCGTGCTCGACGGTGGGGTGGGCGTCGGTCGGGGGCTTGTCGTCGCGGGTCATCCTGTTGGGCAGCGACAGCTTCATGATGGTGCGCAAGGTCTGGCCGTACTGCCGGTGCAGGGGTCCGGTCGTGTAGGGGATGTCGTACTTGGCGCACAGAGCGCGGATCCGGCCGGAGATCTCGGCATAGCGGTTGCTCGGCAGGTCCGGGTAGAGGTGGTGCTCGATCTGGTAGCCGAGGTTGCCGCTCATGATGTGCAGCAGCCGCCCGCCCTCGAAGTTGGCCGTGCCGTAGATCTGGCGCAGGTACCACTCCGCGCGTGTCTCGTCGTCGAGCTCTTCCTCCGTGAAGTGGAGGGCACCGTCGGGGAAGTGGCCGCAGAAGATGATCGCGTAGGACCACACATTGCGCATCAGGTTGGCCGTGGCGTTGGCCCGCATGGTGTCGCGCCAGTGCCGCCCCGACAGGGCGGGGTAGAGGAGGTAGTCCTTGGCGATCTGCCGCCGGCCCTTGCGCAGGATCTGCCCGAGCTGGCGCTTCATCTCCTTCGGGTCCTTCTCGCGCTTGCGGATCGCCTCGATGTCGAGGTCGTGCAGGGCGACGCCCCACTGGAAGAGCGTCGCGAGCAGCGCGTTGTAGACCGGCTGGCCGAGGTTCACCGGGTGCCACTTCTGCTCGCGGGCCATCCGCAGGACGCCGTACCCGATGTCATTGTCATAGCCGAGCACGTTGGTGAACTGGTGGTGGATGTAGTTGTGGCTGTGCTTCCACTGCTCGGCCGGCTGGCCGGTGTCCCACTCCCAGTTGGAGGAGTGGATCTCCGGGTCATTCATCCAGTCCCACTGGCCGTGCATGACGTTGTGCCCGATCTCCATGTTCTCGAGGATCTTGGCGAGCCCGAGGGCCACGGCGCTGGCGGCGACCACGGGACGTCGGACGCGGGCATCGAGCGGAGAGCTGACGATCATCCCGATCCGGGCCGCGGCCGCCAGCACCCGCTGGGTGCGGATCACGCGGTTGATGTACGCCGCGTCGCGGGCACCGCGCGACTCCTCGATCTCGACGCGGATCTCGTCGAGCTCCCGTCCGATCGCCTCCACGTCCTCGGAGGAGAGGTGGGCGTAGGCTGCGACGTCGGAGATGGCCATGGAGGACTCCCTGGGTGGTGGTGGACGGTTCGCTGGTCGACTGGTCAGATGTTGAGGACACAGGGCCCGACGGGCACCGTGACGCAGGTCTGGACCTGCTCGTTCGGCTGGTCGTAGTCCTCCCCGTTGCGCAGGTCGCGCACGGTGCCGGAGATCTTGGTGAGGGTGCAGGTGTGGCAGATGCCGACGCGGCACCCGTAGGGCATGCCGACCCCCGCCTGCTCGCCAGCCTCGAGCACGGTGGTCGCGCCGTCGACGTCGACCTCCTTGCCGGAGTTCTGGAACGTGATCAGTCCGCCCTCGCCCTCCGCGTCGCCGAGGCTCAGCGAGAACCGTTCGAGGTGCAGGGCGTCGTCGAGCCCGGCCTCGTCCCAGTGCTGCTCGACGGCGTCGAGCATCGGTGCCGGTCCGCAGGCCCACGTCTCGCGCTGCCGCCAGTCAGGGACGAGCTGGTCGAGGCTCGCCAGCTCGAGGATCCCCTCGAGGTCGGTGTGGCGCTCGTGCACCACGAGCGTGGGATGGCGCTCGTGGAGCTCGCGTAGCTCGTCGCGGAAGATCATCCGGTCCGGAGTGGTGGAGGAGTAGTGGAGCACGACGTCGCTCATCGTGCCGCGGCGATCCAGGGTCCGCAGCATCGACATCACCGGGGTGATCCCGCTGCCGCCGACCAGGAACAGGGCTCTGGCGGGAGGTGGGTCGGGCAGCACGAAGTCCCCCTGCGGGAGGGCGAGTCGCACGATCGTGCCGGGCGCGAGGCCGTTGACGAGGTGGTCGGAGAGGAAGCCCTCCGGCATCGCGCGCACAGTGATCGCCAGGGTGCGCCCGGTGCGCTTGGGCGCTGAGCTGACGGAGTACGAGCGCCAGTGGAACTTCCCGCCGATCTGGACGCCGATGCCGACGTACTGCCCGGGACGGTGCTGGTAGCGCCAGCCCCACCCCGGCCGGATCACCAGGGTCGCGGCGTCGTCCGTCTCGCGGACCACCGCCTCCACCCGCCCCCGCAGCTCGCGCGAGGACCACAGCGGGTTGATGAGCTGGAGGTAGTCGTCGGGGAGGAGAGGAGTCGTGAGGGTGTCGAGAGCCTGGCGCGCACGCTCCCAGGTGATGGTCTCCTGCGTCACCGAACTGAGTGAACTACTGTTCACTCAGTTCGTCAACCAGGTGGACGTCCGGGTCGTCGCGAGCGTCAGGCGTAGAGCTCGTCGATCTCGGTGGCGTACTTCTCCGCGATCGGACGCCGCTTGAGCTTCATCGTCGGCGTCAGTTCCTCGCCGCCCGGCTCCCAGACCGTGGGCAGGATCGTGAACTTCTTGATCTGCTCGACCCGGGCCAGCTTCTCGTTGGCCTGGTCGACGCCGGCCTGGACGTAGGCCACGACGGTCGGGTCGGTTGCCAGGGCCGCGGGGGAGGCGTCGGCCAGCCCGGCCTTCTCGGCGAAGACGGCGGCGGCGTCGGGGTCGAGGGTGACCAGGGCCGTGATGTAGGGACGGTCGTCGCCGATGGCGACGACGCTGAGGACGAGTGGGCAGGCGACCTTCACGGCGCCCTCGATGTTCTGCGGAGAGAGGTTCTTGCCGCCGGAGCTGATGATCAGCTCCTTCTTGCGGTCGACGATGCGGACGTAGCCGTCATCGTCGATGGTCGCGATGTCGCCGGTGTGCATCCAGCCGTCGGCGTCGATGGCCTCGGCCGTCCGCTGCGGGTCGTTGCGATAGCCCTTCATCACCAGCGGGCCGCGTACGAGCAGCTCCCCGTCCTCGCCGAGCGAGATCTCGGTGCCGCCCGGGACGACCTTGCCGACCGTCCCGATCCGGACCGCATCCGGCGGGTTGATCGTGACGACGGCGGAGGTCTCCGACATCCCCCAGACCTCCAGGACCGGGATGCCGAGACCGAGCATGAAGGCCAGGGCGTCCGGTGCGATGGCCGATGCGCCCGTCGCGGCGACCCGGACCCGCTCGAGGCCCATCCGCTCCCGCAGCTTGCTGAGCACGATCTTGTCCGCGACGGCGTGCTGCAACCGGAGCGGGAGCGGCACGGGCTTGCCGTCGGACCTGAGCCAGGCGACCTTGGTGCCGGTCTCGATCGCCCAGTTGGCGAGCTTGCGCTTCTTCTCGTTGGGCTCGGCGGCGAGCGCGGCCTCGATGCCGGCCTTGACCTTGTACCAGACCGCCGGCACGGCGCCGAAGAACGTCGGCCGCACGCCGGGCAGCGTCGCGATGAGCTGCTTGGGGTCATCGACCGTCGTGATCTGGATGCCGTAGCGCAGGTTGCTGTAGTGGGCGCCCCACCTGTTCGCGATGTGTGCGTCGGGCAGGTAGGAGACCAGGCAGTCGTCGTGGCTGAGCGGGAAGTAGCCATCCAGCGCGTCCATCTCCGCCATCAGGTTGGCGTGGGTGAGCTCGACGCCCTTCGGTGGACCGGTCGTTCCCGACGTGTAGATGAGGGTGAGGACGTCGGAGGGCTCGACCGCGCGCCAGGACGCCTCGAAGTCGAAGTCCGCGCTGCCGGCCGCCTCGAGCTCGGCGAGGGTCATCGCTCCGTCGGCCTCGCCGTCGACGACGACGAAGTGCTGCACCTGGCCGGACTCGTTCGCCTGCTTCAGGCGGTCGAGGAACTGCAGCTCGGTGATCACGACCGTGTTGCCGGCGTTGCCGAAGAGATAGGCGATCTGCTCGGTCGCCAGGGTGTTGTAGATCGAGAACGGCGTCGCTCCGGCATGCAGGGCGCCGGTGTCGACCACGTGGAACTCGGGGCGGTTGGTGAGCATGATCGCGACGGTGTCGCCGTGGGCGACGCCGAGGCTCGCGAGTCCGCCGGCGATCGCGCGGACGCGGTCGGCGTACTGCCGCCAGGTGATCTCGAGGCTCCCGTCGGCCGCGCGCAGGGCGACGCGGCCGGGGGACTGGGTGGCGGTCTGCTGGAAGGCGGTGCAGAGGGTGCGCCGGTCGGTCGCCATGGGCGGGGACTCCTCGGGTCGGGTGGGCTCAGGGGCCGAGACCGTGATGTGGGTCACGGGACGCCCATCCTTGCACGGGTGTGTGCAGATCCGCAGGGGTTGACCACCGCGGGTCCACAACGGCGGACGACGGGACTTCTCTCCACAGGCGGCTTCGTTCCATGGCCGCCGGGAGGCGCCGACTCCCTACGGTCGCCGGAGGCCGGCAGATCGCCGGTCCACCCACCTCTCGAGGAGCTGTCATGTCACCTGATCGCACGGATCGCCGCCCCGCCCGCCACCTCTGGCCGATCCTCGGCCTGCTTGCCGGTTCCGTCGGCGCCATCGGCGTCTCGGTGCTCACCCCGGCCGGAGCGTCCTCGCCGCAGCAGGCGCTGGCTGAGCGGCCCATCATCGTCGGCGTCGAGGGCGACGCCGCCAACGGCTTCGGCATCGACCATGCCGATGGCACGTCGCTCTATCCACCGACCGACTCCGAGGCGATCGCGGAGTGCGGGGAGTACGACACCCGGGCGCAGCGCATCCGGTGTCGCGTGGAGGTCCGCACCTGGTATCGCGACCTCGGCGACCTCCAGCGGTCGCTGGCCTGGGTGCGTGCCAACGAGTGAGGCCGCACCCGGTCGGAGGGGTGTGACACTTCTGGCGCCGCCGTCGCTGACTCAGTGATGACCACGCCACGAGACCCCGCGCTGACCCGCAAGGACGCCGAGAGGCTGATCGCCGGCCACCCCGTCGGGCGACCACACCTGGAGCAGGCTCTGGATGCCGTGCGCGCCGACGCGAGCTCCGTCGGCGGGGCGGCGGACGCGGTCGCCACGGCGCGCGAGGCGCAGGCGCTCGCCGCGTTCCGCGCTGCGTCGCCGGACCGGGCCCGGGGGCGTGCCGGCGGCCGCCGGGCGGCGCTCGTCGCAGCTCTGTCCAGCAAGGTCGTCGTCGCCACGGCGCTGACGGCCACGGCCGTGAGCGGCACGGTCGCGGTGACGGTCACCGGCGTCCTGCCCGGACCCGCGCAGCAGTCCGAGCGGGCCCCGTCAGCTCCGGCCGGCTCGACCACGCCCGCGCCGACGTCGGGGCCGGGAGGCACGGACCCGGTGCCGTCGGTGCCCGCGCTTCCGACCATGCCCGCGTTGCCGACACTCCCATCGGAGGCGGCAACGCCGCCGGTCGACACGCCGCCACGCGGCGGGATGCCGAGCCCGGGCCGACCGTCCGACCTGCCGTCGGGTGCGCCGTCGTCCGTGCCCACCGGTCCCGCTTCTCCCGGCGGCCGTCCCACGGACATCCCCTCGGGCGGACCCACCTCCCGCCCGTCCGGCGGTTCCAGCGGCCGCCCCGAGCAGGCAGCGACGTCGCGGCCGGCGGACATCCTCGGCGCTGACGCGGCAGGCCGCTGGTGAACGCGCTGCTCGACCGGCTGGACGACCTGCCGCTCGGCCTGCTCCTGGTCGGCGCAGCGATGGCCTGGGTCGCGGTCACCGCGCTCCTCGCCCTCCCGGTGCGCTGTCGTCGTCTCGGCTGCGCGGGTGCCGTGCTCGCCTCGGGCCTTGCGGCTCATGTCGTCGCGATGCTGGTCTGGGCCGACCGCTCGGTGTGGCTGCCCGTCGCGGCCACCGCGCTCGCGCTGGCGGCCGCCGGGGCGTCGTACGCCCGTCGACGGCCCGACCTGACTGCTGCGGGCGCCTTCGCCTGGGTGGTCTGGCTGGCCTTCGGTGCATTGATGCTCGTCTGGGGTGTGCGCTTCCTGGCGGGCTTGTCACTGAGCACGCCCTCCACGGCGCTGCTGTGGTCGGCGCTCGCACTGTCGATTGTGACGGTGCCCTCGGCCGTGGTCACCACCCGCGAGGGCTGGGAGCCGCTGCTGCAGGGGCGTCGTCACGACGACCGCCGGCGCCGTCCGCCACGCATCGCCCGCTTCCCGAAGGTCTCGATCCACGTGCCCGTGCACGCAGAGCCACCGGAGGTGGTCATCGCGACCCTCGACCGGCTGGCGCGCCTCGACTACCCCGACTTCGAGGTCCTCGTCGTCGACAACAACACCGAGGACCCGGAGCTCTGGCGTCCAGTGGAGGAGCAGTGCCGCCGTCTGGGGGGACGGTTCCGCTTCTTCCACGTCGACGGCATCACCGGGGCGAAGGCGGGAGCACTCAACTGGGTGCTCCCGCACGCCGATCCGGCGGCGGAGCTGATCGCTGTCGTCGACGCCGACTACCACGTCGAGCCGAGCTGGCTCCAGGACACGGTCGGGCACTTCGCCGAGCCGCGGATGGGCTTCGTCCAGGCGCCCCACGCCTACCGGGGGCACGAGGGCTCGCGGTTCGCGACGTGGGCCAACTGGGAGTACGCCGTGTTCTTCCGCACCGGCATGGTCAGCCTGGACCGGCACGGCGCCGGTCTCACCGTCGGCACCATGTCGCTGATCCGCACGTCAGCACTGGTGGAGGCCGGCGGGTGGGCCGAGTGGTGCCTGACCGAGGACTCGGAGCTGTCCATCCGGATCCACGCCCTCGGCTACCACTCCGTCTACCTCACGGAGCCCTACGGTCGCGGCCTCGTGCCGCCGACCTTCGAGGCCTACCGGCGCCAGCGCTTCCGCTGGACCTACGGTCCGGTGCAGGAGCTGGGAAGGCATGGCCGGCTGTTCCTGCCGTCCTTCCTCGGCGGCCGCGGCAGCGAGCTGACCCGCTCCCAGCGGCTGCACCACGCCAACCACGGCATCGACGTGGCAGGCATCGGCGTCAGGGCGATCGCACTCGGTCTGGGCGTCGCCGGCGCCGGGTCGATGGTCATCCACGACGAGGTCGTCCGCATGCCCTTCGAGCTGTGGCTCGGTGCGACCGCGTCGCTCCTCGGGAGCTGGGTGCTGCGCCTGCTGGTCCACCGGCGGGTCGTCGGCGCGTCCCTGGGACAGGCCGTCGGAGCCACGTTGGCCTTCGCGTCGCTCTCGCTGGTCATCACGGTGGCGAGCCTGCGTGCCACCTGCGGCGTCCCCGCGCAGTGGCATCGCACCACCAAGTTCCGGCCGCGGAGCAGTGCCCTGCGTGCCATCAGGGGAGCCTCGACGGAGACCCTGACGGGCAGCGCACTCCTCGCGCTCGGAGTCGCGTTGCTGACGAGCGCCTCCGGAGGGAGCGGCCTCGTCGTGATGGTGGCGATCGCGCTGTTCGCGAAGGGCCTGGTCTTCCTGAGTGCGACCGCCATGGCCCTGATGGCCGACCGCGACCTCCGTCGGGCCGTGGTTCGTCCGCAGGTCGAGTTCGAGTCCGTGGCAGCCTGAGGCACCACTTGCTGGACCTGGCGCTCTCGGGCGCGACCGTTGGAGAAACTGAGGCATGACCCGCTCGCCTGACGACGACGGCCAGGCCGACGTCAGGGCCGCGCAGGCCGGCGATGAAGCCGCCTTCGCCCGGCTCTACCGGGCGACGCACCCGGGTCTGCTGCGCTATGTGTCGGCGCTGTCCGGCGCCGACGCCGAGGACGTCTGTGCCGAGGCCTGGGCCCAGGCGTGCCGGGACCTCGGCCGCTTCCGCGGAGGCACCGACGACTTTCGCGCCTGGATAGCCCGCATCGCCCGCAACCGGGCGACGGATCTCCACCGCGCGCGAGGGCGACGCCCCGCGGAGTCTCTGCCACCGGACGCGATGCCGGACCGGCCGGCCGACGCGACGACCGACGCCGCGGCTCTCGAGGCGATGGACACGGCGCGAGTGCTGAGGGCGCTCGCGACACTGCCACCCGATCAGGCCGAAGCGGTGCTGCTGCGGGTGGTCCTCGGCCTGGACGCGAAGCGAGCCGGAGCCGTCCTGGGGAAGCGGGCGGGGGCGGTGCGGACGGCGTCGTACCGAGGCCTTCGCACTCTCGCCGCCACCTTCGACGAGGACGCCTCCAGCTGAAGCGAAGCGACTACTCGGCCCGCGCCGTGCAGGTATGAAACCCGACCGAATGCGTACCCTTGTCCGGCTTCGCCCGGGGTGGTTCGGTCGGAGGCATGGTCAAACTGGCGATCGTCTACTACCCCAGCTACGGCACCGCCCACGCGATGGCTTCCCGACTCGCCGAGACGGCCGAGGGCCTCGGCGCCGAGGTGCGTCTGCGCCGGGTTCGGGAGACCGCGCCGGACGAAGTGGTCCAGGGCGTCGACGCCTGGGCCGCCCACGCCGCATCGGTGGCCGACCAGCCCGTGGCCGAGCCGGAGGACCTGGCCTGGGCGGACGCGGTGATCATGGGGTCGGGCACGCGCTACGGCCATGTCACCAGCCAGCTGCAGGCCTTCATCGACACCCTCGGCCCGCTGTGGCAGGAGGGGGCGCTGGCGGACAAGGTCTATTCGGCCTTCACGTCGAGCTCGACCGTGCACGGGGGACAGGAGTCGACCATCCTCGCGATGCACACCACCTTCTGCCACCTGGGCGGGATCATCGTCCCGCCCGGCTACACCGACCAGGTCAAGTTCGACGACGGCAATCCCTACGGTGTCGGCGTGGTCACCGGTGGCGACGGAGGTCTGGGCGACACCGCCACGGCTGCCCTCGACCACCTCGTCACACGGGTGCTGGCGGTCGCCGGCAGGTTGTCCGACTGACGTCGAACGCCGGGCCGGGGCCGGCCCCGGTTGCGGCGAGCTGCGCGTTCGCGCTATCAAGATCCCCTGGGGGCACGAGACATGGGGTCTGAGCGATGCGCGTGAGCAGCACTGTCCTGAGAACGTGGGCGCTGCGTGGCGCCGCGGCCTTCGTCCTGGTCCTCCTCGTCGGGGCCTGGGCCGTCGGTCTGGCCCGCAACGGCGACGACGACGGACCGGCGCGGGACGAGACGGCGCCGGCCGCCCCGGACAGCTCGCTCGCACCGGTGGCCGAGCCGACTCCGGACAGCATCGCGTCGGAGCCGTCGACGACTGCCTCCGACTCGGGCGAGCCGTCGGAGACGAGCACGACGAGCGCTGCTGCCGAGGACTCCCCGGACACGGTGCCCGTCGTCGACCGGCCGGATGATCCCGATCGCGCGGGGCCGCCGACTCCGGCATCGACCCCGCGGCCGTCGGATCGCCCGACGCCGCGGCCCACGCCCAGCCCCACTCCGACGCCGACGAACCCGCCGACCCAGGACTGCGTCGAGCTGCTGGACGCACTCAACTGCGTGCTCGCGCCGATCACCTCGCGCCCCTGAGCCCTGCGCCGGCGACAGGGTCCGGGCGGGTGACGCTCAGCCCTGGGGCAGGCCGGCGCCGTCGCGCTGGAAGGCGAGAAGGTGGCTGTTCTCGTAGTCGATCCGCTCGGACGTGCGCTCGAGCTCGCGGAACATGACCTTGAGGTGCCGCACTCCAGCAGCCGACTGACGAGTGATCGCCTCGGCGAGCTCGAGCGCGGCGGCCTCGGCCGCGTCCGCCGGCAGGACCTCTCGGGCCAGACCCAGCGCAACGGCCTGCTCGGCGCCGATCGGCCGACCGGTGTAGATCAGCTCCTTGGCGCGGCTGAGGCCGATCAGCTGGGTCAGTCGCGCCGGCCCGACAGGCACGCCCAGGCGCGCGCCGGCCCAGGCGAGCTTGAGGTTGTCACCCACCACCCGCAGGTCGCAGCCGGCGATGATCTCGGCCCCGGCACCCACACAGTTGCCGACGGCCACCGCGATGGTCGGCACCGGGACCTCCTCGACGAGCCGATAGGTCTCCGCGAAGGCCTCCATCCGGGCCACTCCGCCGGCGGCATCAAGCGCCTCCCCGACGTCGGCGCCGGCGCAGAACGCGGTGCTCGACGTCGTGGAGAGGACGACCACGCGGAGGTCTGCATCGCTCGACAGCTCGCTCAACGCTGTGTTGAGCAGACGGAGCGTGGCGGTGTCGAGCGCGTTGCGCTTGCCGGGGCGGTCGAGACGCAGGATCTCAACGCCCTCCCGGCGTTCCCTGGTGAGGCTCATGGGGTCGAGTATCGCCCCGGGAGGGATCGACCGTGATGCCGGCCGGGGGTCGACCACGATCCGATCTGGGCCTCGGACTACGAAGCCCACGAGCAACGCATCCGCGGCGCCCTCGCCAGCGTGGCGATCACCGTCGCGCACATCGGCTCGACCTCGGTCCCGGCGTTGCCGACCAAGCCGATCATCGACGTGCTGGTGACCGTGCCCGACGCCGACGCCCAAGACTGCAGTCATCGAGGAGATCAAGGCCCGCGGCCGGTCCCTCAGGTGAGCGTGAGCGAGTGGAGGTGACGCGGGGCGCTCGTGCGTCGACGCCCTTGTGCAAATGAACAAGATGAGGCGGCGGCGCTGGACACGATGGGGGTGACCGTGACGCAGGCCACATGCTTGGGTTCTGGTATGTCCCGGAATTCCCTCTCCACCAGGCGGTCGCGGTCATGAGCGTTCTCGACCAGGTCATCAACAAGGCCCAGGCCACCATCCCGATGCAGCGGCAGATCCAGGGGATGCACGCGTTCCAGAGGGCCAAGAAGCGGGTGCTCGGCGACCAGCAGCCGGTCTTCGTCGAGGACGCGATCCCCGGCGTCGACGACGTCGCCTTGACCGAGATCGACATGAGCAACCCGTTCATGTGGAGGCAGGGCTCGTGGCGTCCGTACTTCAAGCGTCTGCGGGACGAGGCGCCGGTGCACTACCAGGCGAACAGCCCCTTCGGGCCCTACTGGTCGATCACCCGCTATGACGACATCGTCGCCGTCGACAAGGACTTCGAGACGTTCTCGGCCGAGCCGCAGATCGTCATCGGCACGCCGCCGGACGGCCTGGACATCGAGATGTTCATCGCGATGGACCCGCCGCGTCACGACCAGCAGCGCGGTGCGGTCCAGGGCGTCGTCGCTCCGCAGAACCTCGAGGAGATGGAGGGGCTGATCCGCTCCCGGGTGGCGGAGGTGCTCGACGACCTGCCGGTCGGCGAGCCGTTCGACTGGGTGGACAAGGTCAGCGTCGAGCTGACCGCGCGGATGCTCGCGACCCTGCTCGACTTCCCCTACGAGGAGCGACGCAAGCTCGTGTACTGGACCGAGGTGACCGCGGCCAGCGCCTCCGCGACCGGCGGTGACAGCGATGTTGACGAGACGTGGCGAGCTGCCGCCGACATGGCGAAGAGCTTCAGCGAGCTGTGGCACGACAAGGCCGCCCGCCTCGCGGCGGGAGAGAAGCCCGGCTACGACCTGATCACCCTCATGCAGATGTCGGAGGACACCAAGGACCTGATCCACCGGCCGATGGAGTTCCTCGGCAACCTCATCCTGCTCGTCGTCGGCGGCAACGACACCACCCGCAACTCGATGACCGGCGGGGTGCTCGCGCTCAACCAGTTCCCGGACGAGTTCGCGCGCCTCAGGGCCGACCCCGGGCTGGTCCCGAAGCTGGTCCACGAGATCATCCGCTGGCAGACGCCGCTCGCCTACATGCGCCGGATCGCCACGAAGGACACCGTGCTCAACGGCCAGTTCATCCGCAAGGGCGACAAGCTGGTGATGTGGTACGCCTCGGCCAACCGTGACGAGCGGACGTTCGAGAACCCCGACGACTTCGTCATCGGTCGCCCCAACGCACGCAACCACCTCTCGTTCGGCATCGGCGTGCACCGCTGCATGGGCAGCCGGCTGGCCGAGATGCAGCTGAGGATCCTGTGGGAGGAGCTGCTGGCGCGCTTCGACGACATCGAGGTCGTGGGGGAGCCCGACTACCTCCAGTCGAACTTCGTCCGGGGCTACACCGCGATGCAGGTCGTCCTCACGCCGAAGGGGCAGCAGAGCACCCGCCGCCGGCCTGCCCTCGCGACCCGGCCCGCCGTTCCCCAGTCCACGCGACTCGGCTCCCGCGACGGCTGGGTCACGGGCACCACGGAGACCGAGGTCGACCTGCAGGTCGCCGCTCGCCGTCAGGTGGCCGAGGGGGTCGTCGAGCTCACGCTCACCGACCCAGCAGGGACAGCGCTCCCGTCGTGGACCGCCGGCGCCCACATCGACCTCGTCCTCGACTCGTCGCTGACCCGGCAGTACTCCCTGTGCGGCAGCGCAGCCGACGAGTCGTCGTGGAAGGTCGGCGTACTCCTCGACCCGGACAGCCGGGGCGGCTCGGCGCACGTCCACGAGAAGCTGACCGAGGGTGCGACCGTGCGCGTGCGGGGCCCGCGCAACCACTTCCCGCTCGTCGCGTCGCCGCGCTACCAGTTCATCGCCGGCGGCATCGGCATCACGCCGATCCTCGCGATGATCGAGGCGGCCGAGGCGCGCTGCGCCGACTGGACGCTGTTGTACGTCGGCCGCTCCCGCGCGTCGATGGGCTTCCTCGACGTGCTGGAGGGCAACGACCGGGTGACGGTCTGGCCCAGCGACGAGAAGGGCCGGTTCGACCTCGCGTCGGTGCTCGGGACCCCGCAGCCGGACACCCTGGTCTACTGCTGTGGCCCGGAGGCCCTGCTCGACGCGGTCGAGGACGGCTGCGAGTCGTGGCCGGACGGCAGCCTGCACCTCGAGCGGTTCGTGGCCAGGAAGGTCGAGGCGTCCGAGGACGCGCTGGACTCGTTCGAGGTGGAGTGCTCGCGCTCGGGGGTGACCGTGACGGTGTCGGACGGGGAGACGGTCTTCGACGCGATCGAGAAGGCCGGGGTCGACGTACTCGGCTCGTGCATGGAGGGCATCTGCGGCACCTGCGAGGTCGACGTGGTGGAGGGCACGCCCGACCATCGGGACTCGATCCTGTCGAGGTCGGAGCGCGAGCGCGGCGACACAATCATGCTCTGCGTCTCCCGCTCGCTGTCGAAGAAGCTGGTGCTGGACGTATGACGAGCTATCCGAAGGACTGCTGGTACGTCGCCGCCACCCGCGACGAGCTCGACGAGGTCGGCAACGACTTCCTCGCCCGCCGCATCGCCGACTGCTCCGTCGTGTTCTTCCGGCTGTCCGACGGCTCGGTCGCGGCGTTGGAGGACCGGTGCGCGCACCGCCCCTACCCGCTCTCGGCCGGCCACCGCGAGGGCGATCTCGTCGTGTGCGGCTATCACGGCTGCACCTACGACGCGACGGGCCGCTGCGTGCGGGTGCCCTCCCAGGACACCCCGCCCTCGGGGGCCCTGGTGCGCGCCTTCCCGGTCGTCGAGCGTGGTCCGTTCGTCTGGGTCTGGACCGGCACGCCCGGCGGCTCGCGCCTGCGTCCTCCGCCCGCCACGCCGTGGCTCCACGGTGATGGCTGGAGCAGCGTGGGGGAGCGGCGCGAGGTCGCGGCCAACCTCCTGCTGCTGCACGAGCACTACCTCGACCTGACCAACGTCTTCGCGATGCACCCCGAGATGGTGCCGCCGGGCATCGAGGCGCTGCCGCCGCTCGAGGAGGTGGAGGTCTCCGAGGTGTCGGTGTCCTACGTCCGCGAGTTGCCCAAGGCACCCCTGGCGCCCTGGGAGGCCGCGGCCTCCGGGCTGGACAGCGCGGAGTCGTTCGGGCGGAGGGAGACCGGCACCTTCGTCACGCCGGGCCTGCACCAGCAGACCTACACGATCACCGGCTCCGACGGCCCGGTCTTCGAGCTCGTCCGCACCCACGGCTTCACGCCGGTCTCGCCACGAGCAACCACCGTCTTCCTGCAGATCTCCTGGCGCGGTGATGCTGTCTCGCCCGACGCTGGCGCCCAGCTGGCCGCCGTCTTCCACGAGATGGCCGACCGCGACATCGCCGTCCTCGAGACCGTGCAACGCTGCCTCGACGAGGACAGCACGCCGCGGCGCTACGTCAACGTCAAGGCCGACCGCGCCGCCGTACGCGCGCGCCGGATCCTGACCTCGATGGTGGAGGACGAGCGGGGCCGCTAAAGGAGCAACTCGTCCAGGCGGCTGCTGTTGCTCAGCCCCCGGCTTCCTGCGCCTCCCACAACGCCTGGTTGCGGTCACCCTCCGGAGGCTGGACGGCGCGCTCGTCGGCGCTGGTCACCGTCTGATCGATCGCGACCTGCTCGGGCAGCTGGGTGAAGTCACGTCCCTCGGTCATGCCTCCATGGTGCCACTCGGTCCTCGGGGCGGCGGCGCCTGGATTGGTTGAGAAGTCGGCCGCCGTCCAGACCGGCATCGTTGACGGACACCTTCGCCTAGGCGAACATGTATGTCATGTCGTTGCTTGCCGTCTCTGAGGCCGCTGAGCGTCTCGGTGTCTCGACGCGGCAGGTCCAGCACCTCGTCGCGCGGGGTGAGCTGCGCTCGTTGGCCAGGGGAGTGGTCGACGAGATGTCGGTGGAGCGGCTGCTGGCCGTTCGCCGGGGTTCGCACACGAGGGCGTGGGCTGAGGCGACGGCATGGGCCGCCGTGGGTTTGCTGTCTGGACGCGAGGCGAGGTGGCTGGGGCAGAGTCAGCGGTCCCGGCTCAGGGGACGACTCCGCCGGCTCGGGGCCGAGGAGCTGGTGGAGCGCGCGCGTGGGCGGGCCAGCGTGAGCCGGTACGTCGCGCACCGCAGCGCGGAGGAACGGCTGCGCGCTGAACTGGTCGACACCTCGTCGACGCCCGCGCGACTTGGGCTGGCGGCGACGAACGCGATCGACGGCTACCTGGCCACGACCGACGTGAAGGCGGTTGTTTCGCGCCATGGTCTGATGCGCGATGACACCGGGAGCGTGACCCTTCGCGCGACCTCCATGGATCTCGATCTGGTTCGCGACCTTGTCGGCGCCAGCGATGTCCTTGCTGCGCTTGACCTGGCCGAGTCCCTCGATGTCCGCGAACGCCGAGCCGGACTCGACGCGCTTGATCGAGCGCTGGGGGAGTTCCGTGGCTGATCGGCCGACCATCAACGTCACCACGCCCGCCGGTGGTTGGGGCGCGCCGTGGCCGAACGTCGCCGAGATCGAGGCGGTGCTGTCCCATGACAAGTGGACGCTCGTCAGCGGCCTGATGGCTCAGCTGCACGGCATCCACGCGGGCATCGATGCCATGCGCCCCACCAACGACGTCGACATCGTCCTCCACGTCGAGACCACCCGCGGCATCGCATCGGAGACCGCCAGGGCGCTCGAGTCGCTCGGCTACGAGCTCGCGCCTTCGATCGACGAACGCAACAGCACCGCCCATCGCTTCAAACGAGGGGAGTCGATGGTCGATGTCGTGACCAGCGGTACCGACGTGGTTGACGTCCTCGTCGCTGATCACGCCGCACCGCGAGTGGTCGAGAAGCTTCGTGGACGGACGATGGTCGCCATCGAGGGCGGCACCCAGGCCCTCCGCAGAACGATCAACGCACGGCTCCAGATCTCTGCCGGTCGTACCACCACGGTGAGCGTGCCGTCGCCGTTCGGTGCGGTCATCCTCAAGGCCGCCGCCTATCAGGCCGACTCGCGCGATCGGGAACGTCATCTCCAGGACGCTGCGCTCTTGCTCGCGGTCATCGACGATCCCTACGCCGAGCGAGAGCAGTTCGCCGGATCGGATCGTTCCCGCCTCCAGGCGTTGGCCCGCGCACTGCCTGCCGCCGCCGCCCGATGGCGGGCGCTACCGGCCGCCGCACGAGTCAGCGGCCAGACCGCGCTTCGCATTCTCAACGCCTTGACCAGCGGCGGGGGCGTCACTCGCGGCTGGAATGGGCTAGATCGGGCTGACACCGGTTGGCGCAGCAGTCCCATCAGCAGTCCCCAACGCTCCGTGCCGATCTGGCATCTGCGCTGTCGACGGAGCGAGCCAGCGAGCGGCTGCCGCCAGTTCGCTGACGGAGGTCTGCGATCCATCCGACGGTGGCGCTGGCGAGGATGATCCAGATCGGGACGAGCATGAAGGCGAAGATGGCGATGAGCTGGGCCACGACGGCTCCTTCGTGATGTCAGGCCCGAGCTGAGCGCTGAGCTGCGGTGGACGGGGCCGGGGCGCTGGTGTCGGTCGCCGGCCTGTTGGACGCGAGGTACCAGGTGAACAGGACGCAGAAGACGATGTCGCCGGCCACGACCGCCGCCAACCGTCCGTTCACGTCGCCCTCGACGAGGTTCGAAATCACGATCGACACGGCCAACACCTTGCCGGCGAGGCCCAGCCAGACGATGTCGCGATGACGCTCCGGCGCCGCGGCGGCAATCCAATATCCGACGCCGAAGATGCCGACGGCTGCGATCCCGACGTACTCGAAGGTGGTTCCGGTCGGGGCCCCCTCCAAGCCGGCGCGGTCGGCGAGTCCGAGGACGGGAAGAAAGAGGAGAACGGCCCCTGCGTTGAACAGCGCGGCGATGCGGAACAGAAGGCGAGCGGTTGGTGCGGACATCGTGACCTCCGGGATCAGGACTTGGCGAGGACGTGGACGGCGACGGCGGCTTCCTCGACGCCGACCAGGCCGCCGCCGTTCTCCTGGACGGCGAATCGAGCGCCCTCGACCTGCCGGGCGCCTGCTTCGCCGCGGAGCTGGGTGGTGAGCTCGTAGAGCTGACCGATGCCGGTGGCGCCGAGTGGATGACCCTTGGACTCGAGACCGCCGGAGGGATTGATCGGAATGCGACCCCCCAGGGTCAGCTCGCCCCGCTCGGCGGCCGGGCCGCCCATGCCGTTCGGGACGAGACCGAGGTTCTCGGCCTGGATGATCTCGCCGATCGCAGAGGCATCGTGCACCTCCGCGACGTTGATGTCGGCCGGCCCGATCCCGGCGTCGGCGTAGGCTTGCCGAGCCGCCCTACGGCCCACGCTCTGCTCGAAGTCCTCGGCATCGCGCCCCGTGAAGCTGAGAACCACGCTGGCCGCGACCCGGACCGCTCGCGAATGGTCGGCGCCGATCCGGCGCAGCCCCTCCTCGGTGCACAGCACGACAGCTGCGGCGCCGTCTGACATCGGCGCACACATCGGTAGCGTCAGCGGGTAGGTGATCGGAGGCGCGGCGAGGATCTCGTCGACGGTGTAGGGCATTCGGAACTGCGAGAACGGGTTGTGCACGGAGTGCCGATGGTTCTTGGCCGCCACCGCGGCGATTTGATCCGCCGTCGTGCCCCAGGTCTTCATGTGGTGGCGCGCCAGCGCGGCGTACACCGACATGAATCGGCTGTACGGCCTGTCTGACTCCGAACCCTCCGGTGGGACGACGCCGTTGCCCAGGCGGATCAGGGTCTCGTAGTTCTCCTCGGCGCGGGAGACGTCCCAGCCTCCCTCGAAGAGCGCCAAGGTCCGGGCCTTGTCGGGGATGTTCATCTTCTCGGCGCCCAGCGCCAGCGCGACGTCGGTGGTTCCTGCACGCAGGCTCTGGGCCGCCAGGTGGACGGCTGTGCTGCCCGACGCGCAGGCGTTCTCGACGTTGAAGATCGGGATGCCTTCGATCCCGATCCTGCCGAGCACCACCTGGCCCGGGATCGACACCTGGCCCTGCAGCGGCCCGTTCGTCACCCCGGCGTAGAAGGCTGCTCCCAGGTCCTTCGTTTCGCAATCGGCATCTGCGAGGGCCCCCCGGAGCGCTTCGCCGGCGAGGTCGTCGATGGTCCGCCCGGGATGCCGGCCGAAGACGGTCATCGCGATTCCGGCGATGTAGATGTCCGTCATGTCGCTCAGCCGAGCCGCGCCAGGACGGCGGGGAAGCGGTTCGGCAGGGCTCGGGACAGCCAGAAGATGCTGCGCGAGTACTTGCCGGTGAGGATCCGGCGGCGGCCGCGTTCGATCCCGTCCAGGATGTCGCTGGCAACCACCTCCGGTGGCGTGACCAGCATCTTGACCGCAGCCGCGGTGATGGCGACCTCGGCTTCGCCGGCGTTCACCGTGCGTCGCCCGGCTCGTTCGATGTTCGTCTGGATGCCACCGGGATGCACCAGCACGGCGCGGACGCCGGTCCCTGCGAGCTCGGACCACAGGGCCTCGGTGAGTCCCCTCACCCCGAACTTGGAGATGTTGTAGGCCGACTGTCCGGGGTAGCCCGCCAGTCCGAGGATGCTGGAGATGTTGACGATCCAGCCCTCACGCTGGGCCAGCATCGTGGGCAGGAAGGCCTTGCTGCCGACGACTACCCCTCGCAGGTTGATGCCCAGCAGCCAGTCGATCTCGTCGAGCTCGGTGTGGTCGAGGGTCCCGATCAACGTGGCGCCGGCGTTGTTGAAGACGAGGTGGACGGTGCCGAAGTCCTCCAGCACCTGCTGGGCGTGCGCCGCGAAATCCTCGGCGCTGGAGACGTCGAGCTTGTAGGCGCGGGCCTCAGCACCCGCACACAGCGTACGGGTCTCCTCCGCCGCGGCGCCGTCGATGTCGGAGAGCGCCACCCGGGCGCCTCGACGCGTCAGCTCGATCGCGAGTGCCCGGCCGATCCCCGAGCCCGCACCCGTGACGACGGCGACCTTTCCTTCAAGCGAGGTCATGAAGAGACTCCTGTTGCTGATCGACGGGGCGTGGCGGCGGACTGGCGGGCGGCGTGCGGGCCAGGTGCCTCCGGAGAGGCCGGGAAGCCATGCGGTCATCGGAGCTCCTCTCAGATGGCGCGCGCCGCGCCGGCCCAGTAGCGGTCGCGCAGGTCCTTCTTCAGCACCTTGCCGACCGCGCTGCGGGGGAGCGCCTCGACGAAGTCCACGCTCTTGGGCGCCTTGACCGACCCGAGCCGGCGCTTGCAGAGCTCGATCAGCTCCTCCGGGTCGAGGGTCTCTCCGGGATTGAGCTCCACGACGGCCTTGACCGCTTCCCCCCACTGCTCGTCCGGGGTGCCGATGACCGCGCAGTCCTGCACCTTGGGGTGCGACCAGATCACCTGCTCGACCTCGCTCGGGTAGACGTTGAAGCCGCCCGAGATGATCATGTCCTTCTTGCGGTCGGTGATGTGCAGGTAGCCCTCGTCGTCGAGGTGACCGATGTCGCCGGTGTGCAGCCACCCGTCGACGATCGTCTCGGCGGTCTGCTCGGGCGCCTTGTAGTAGCCCTTCATCACCAGGTCGCCGCGGACGCAGATCTCCCCGGACTCGCCGGCCTTCAGCACCCGGTTCTCCTCGTCGAGGATCTCCACGCGCACCAGCGGGCTGGGACGCCCGACGGACGACAGCCGCTCGTCGGAGCCGACCTGCCCGTCCCGGAAGTGCTCCGCGGGCGGGAGGAAGGCGATCGACGCCGGAGCCTCCGTCTGTCCGTAGCCACCGGCCATCACCGGGCCGAAGACGTCGAGGGCCTTCCGGAGCTTCTCCACCGACATCGGTGCGGCGCCGTAGAGGAAGTACTTCAGGCTCGAGAAGTCGACGCCCTCGATGCCGGGCGCCTCGAGCAGCCGGTAGATGACGGTGGGTGGCAGGAACAGCTCGGTGACCTGCTGCTTGACCAGCTGCTGGAGCATGAGGTCGGGCTGCGGGCTGGTCACCACGACCACCGTCCCGCCCCGGGCGGTCGTCGGCAGGGAGAGCGCTCCGGCCGTGTGGGTCATCGGTGCGGCGGCCAGGTTCACCGGCCGCTCGTCGGGAGCGTAGGGGAAGGCCATCAAGAAGTGCGCGATGAAGGTCTGCCAGCTGCGGTGGGTGTTCATCACCCCCTTGGGCGTGCCGGTGGTGCCGCCGGTCGGGGAGATCGAGATGACGTCGTCGAGGTCGACGACGAGCGCCGGATCGGTGGTCGACTGTCCCTCCAGCCAATCGTCGAGGGAGATCGCGTCGTCCACGTCAGCGTCGATGCACACCCAGCGCAGGACCTTCGGCAACTGGTCGCGAAGGGTGGCCAGCAGCGGCGCGAACGCGGACTGGAAGAACACGATCTCGCAGTCGAACGCGTCCAGGATGCGCTGGTTCTCGTCCGCCGAGTTGCGGGCGTTGACCGGGATCCAGGTCATGTTCGCCCGCCACAGGCCGAGGGTGCACAGCCAGGCGGTGACGTCGTTGGCCGCCCACACCGCGCCCTTGGTCCCGCTGGGCAGTCCGTCCGCGAGAAGCGCGTTCGCGACGCGGCACGTGAGCTCGCCGGCAGCCTGGAAGGTGACGCTGCGCTCATCCTGGACGAAGGCCACGCCGTCCGGGTCCGCCCGCCAGCCGCGGTCGAAGAAGTCGATGACAGCCATGGTCACAGCTCCTTGACGGAGGCGCGCGCGAGTCCACGCTGCTCGAGGAACCCGAGCAGGTAGCGGTGGCCGAACGCCTTGCATCCGGAGGTGAAGCCGACAGCGGCTGTCTCGCCCTCGATGAGCTTCATGACAGCAGCGGTCTGCAGGGCTCCGGTCGTGATGTACGGCGCCACGCTGGACACGCTCGCCCGCACGCCTGTGAGCTGCCCGCGTCCGATGGCGATGTCGACCGAGCGGTTCAGGGTGGTGCGCTCGCGAGGCGGCATCGACGGCGTCGTCGACGCGACCACCTGCGCGATCGCGGCGTCCTGGGCCTCGATCGGGAGGTGCTTGAGCTCGGCCTCCCAGTGCTCGACGAACCCGAGCACCATGCGCATCGCCGGGTTGTCGTAGAAGCTGGTGAGCGAGCTGCAGTACCGCACCCGCGAGTCGTCCTGGTAGAAGATCGGGAGCGAAGTGCCACCCCAGGGCAGGGCGAGCGTCGGCTTGAGAAGCTCCGGCACCGAGATCTCGAAGTGGTCACCCGCGCCCCACTCGACGAGCTGGTTGTCCCACAGGTGGTGCTGGGGGTGGCGGAACGTCTCGAAGATGGAGGCGGTGGAACCGATCGTGACGCCCGATCCCTCGCGGGGCCCGCGGCAGATGCTGGCCGTCTCCAGCGAGTCGATGCCGGGCGTCTCGAGCGTCAGCTCGGCTGCGATCTGGGCGATCGTGTGCATGTAGGACAGCGAAGGGCAGAGCACCAGGCCGGCATCGGCGTAGGCCTGGCCGAACTGCGCGCGGATCGCCATCGCGTAGCCCTGCTCGCCCGTCGTGTCGAGGTGGTGGCACCCGGCCTGCAGCGCTGCCTCGATCGCCACCGGCCCCAGGGTGCCGAAGGGTCCGACCGTGTTGCAGACGACCTTGGCGCCGGTGAAGGCGGCCGCCAGAGAGGCGACGTCGTGCTCGGCCTCGACGATCTCGTAGGTGGCGGACTCGAGGCGGACGACCCGCTCCGCCATCATTTCCTTGATGCGGCCCGTGTCGCGGCCCACCGCGGTGAACGGGATGTTCTGGTCGATCAACCAGTCCATCACCAGCATGCCGGTGTAACCGCTTGCGCCATACACGACGACGGGGTACTTGGCCATCTCGGAACTCCTGTGCTCTGTGGGATCCGCCTCTCGGATCGTTTCGAGCGTAGGGACAGGAGGCCCTCGGAGTTTTGTCCCCGAGCGCCAGCCATTTGTGATCTGATGACACCCGTGTCAGTCGTCCCGAGAAGCACGAGCGAGCCGTATCTCCGGGGGTGGGTGGTGGCGACCTTCGCCGACCTCATCGAGGAGCTTGGAGGCGACCCGCAGGACTACGAGCGGCGCTTCCACGTCTCGCTCCGCTTGACTGATCAGGGCAAGGAAGCCATCCCGGCAGCGCCACTGCTGCGCCTGATGGAGGCGGTCGCCGAGGAGCTCTCGTGCCCCGACTTCGGCATCCGTGTCGGCCTCGCCCAGGGTCAGGACTCGATCGGGCCGGTGATGGTCGCGGCGTTGAACTGCGCCAACGTCCGCGACGCCTACGCCTCCGCCATCCGCTACTTGAACGGTCTCTTCTCCGCCTTCGACATCGCCTTGGTCGACACCGCGGGCGGTCCGCGCACCGTCTACACGTTGAAGGTCCCCGGCGAGAGCCGTCAGTTCCAGCAGTGGAGTCTCGCGGTCACCACCAAGATCCTGCCCATCCTCGCTGGTCCCTCGGCACGCCTGCGCGGCGTCTACTTCTCGCACGCACCGCTGCTGGATCAGGAGTACTACGACGAGGTCTTCGGATGCCCGGTCCGTTTTGCCGAGGCCGCCTACGGCGTCGACTACTTCGCTGCCGACATGGAGCGCAGCATCCCGCGGAACAACCCGGAGATCCGGGCCATCATCAGCGACTACCTCGACGGGATCATCGCGTCAGCCGGGCTCTCCCTGGAACACCAGATCTTGGGGCTCGTCCGAGAGCTGCTCCCGACCGGCGGATGCACCCTCGAGGTGATCGCGGACCACCATTTCGTGAGCGTGCGGACAATGCAGCGTCGCCTTGCGGCGCAGGGCCTCATCTTCGAGCGGCTGGTTGACGACGTACGACGGGAACAGGCGTTGAACTACCTCCGCGACCCCGCCCGATCGATCTCGGAAGTCGCCGGGCTGCTGGGTTACGTGGAGCAGAGCTCGTTCTCGCACGCCTTCCGTCGGTGGAGCGGGACGTCGCCGCGCTCATGGCGAGCCGAGAACTGCCGGCCACGGGAGGCGTGATCAGGAAGCCGGCCGCTGCGAGCCCAGCTCTTCGATGAAGGAGGTGACGCGCACGTCGAAGCGCGCCGGGTGCTCGAGCATGGCGCAGTGTCCGGTGCGGTCCCACACCTCGAAGTGGGAGCCGCGGATGAGCTCGTGGAGCTCGTGCCCCATTTCGACAGGGAGCAGCGGGTCCTGGCGGCCCCAGACAACGAGCGTCGGTTTCCGGATGCCGGGTGCGCGGACCCGTGCGTCGTAGTCGCTTCCGGCATCGAGCGCCGCGGCGAAGCCGTGCGCGCCGAGACCGTCGAGTGCTGCCGAGAGCAGCTCCGGAGGAACGGACCGGGCGTCGAAGAACACCTGGCCACCCAGTAGGACGCGCGCCAACTGGCTGCGTCGGAGCGCCCAACGACAGACCGGTCGCCGCAGCAGGCGGTTCACTAACCTCGCCTGCGGGATGAGTACCCGCTGGTGCCGCCAAGAAGTGAGGGGGAGCCCGCCGGAGGACACCAGCACCGTCGCCGTCACGCGGTCGGGGCGGACGAGGGCCGTCTCCATCGCGAGCAGCCCGCCCATCGAGTTCCCGACGATGGTCGCCTCGAGCACGTCGAGCTGGTCCAGGAGCTCCACCAGGGTCGCGACGTACCGGGCGACACTCACCTCCCCGGCGTACGGCTCGGAGCCGCCGAATCCCGGCAGGTCCAGTGCGATGACCCGGTGGTGTCGCGCGAGCCCGGGGATGTTGGCCTCCCAGTTGCGCCAGGTGCCGCCAAGCCCGTGGATCAGCAGGAGCGGAGGCCCGGAACCGACATCGACGACACTGACGCGGCCGTGCTCCAGCACCCGCTCGCTCGGCGTCACTGCGCTGGCTCGGCCGGATCGACCCGGGTGCGTGCCCAGTCCCGCAGCTCGGCGAAGGAATGTTCGAGGGCCGACGCGAAACCAGCGGCATCCGGCACCACGTCCGGATCGGAGCTGACCGCGACGAACAGGGTCCCCAGGTAGGAGATCATCACCAGGTTCAGGCCGTGGCGCGGCATGGTCGTTCCGCTGGGAAGCACTTCGACCAGCTTCCGGCCGCGCAAGTAGTAGGGCGTGCCGGGTCCGGGCACGTTGGAGATGACCAGATTGTGGGCTCCGGGGTTGAGCAGCAGCAATCGCTGGACCTGCTCCATGATCGTGGGCGGCGCGAAGCCGCCCAGGTTCATCAAGCGTTCGAGCGCGACACCTTGGCCACCTCGCAGCTCCTCGACCTCCGCTGCGACCAGCGCCAGTCGCCGCTCGGGGTCCGTCTCGCCGACCGGCAAGACCGGGTAGATCGCCGATACCTGGTTGCCCAGCACCCCTCGGTCCGGGTCCAGCCGGACCGACACCGGCACCATGGCGCGCATCCCCGCCGTGATCGGCTCCCCCTGCCGCTCGAGGTAGCGGTGCAGGGCGCCGGTCGCGGCGGCGAGGACCACGTTGTTGAGTGTGGTCCCGACGAGGTTCTTGGTCTCCCGCAGCTCGGCCATCGGCAGCCGGACCCAGTCGGTCCGGCGTCGGGGCCCGCCCGGACGGTTGATCAAGGTGGTGGGGACGGCACCGGAGACCCCGGTCAGGGTGCCCAGCGTCCGCGCGCTCTGGACCGCGTCGTCCCACAGATCCCTCGGCGCTCGGGAGCCGCGGAGCAGTCCGGCGAGGACACGGCTGGAGTGTGCGGCCAGGTCGGAGAGGCCCGAGACCACCAGCTCAGCCTGCGACGGCACGTGGCCCGGACAGGCCGGCTCGGCGACAGGGCGGTCCTCCTCGGGTGAGGAGGAGAACATCATCCCCGAGATGTCTTGTGTCGCGACGCCGTCGACCATGCAGTGGTGGACGCGGTGGATGACGGCGAAGTGGTTCGCGGCGAGACCCTCGACCAGCCACATCTCCCACAACGGTCGGCCCAGGTCCAACGGCCGCTGGAGGAGACGGTTGGAGAGTGCGCGCAACTCCTCCTCGCCTCCCGGGGACGGCAGCGCCGTACGCCGGAGGTGGAAGTCCAAATCGAACCTCTCGTCGTCCACCCACGCCGGTCGACCGAGGTTGAACGGCACTCTGACCACCCGCTGCCGGAACCGCGGCGCCCCCAGAAGGCGCTGCTCAACGGTCTCGCGGAACTCCAGCGGTGTCGGTGGCTCGCCTTCGAACACGTAGATGACCTGGATGTGGCTGCCGTGGTCGGCATCCTCGATCGCCAGCATCGATGCATCCGTTGGTGTGAGGTGTTCGACCATAGCCACCGAGCCCTTTCCCTGTCGCCGGTCCAAGCGCTGTGCCGGACGCCTCGACGGTAGGGACCGAACAGCAGCACCGTCTTGTCGACGTACGCCTAGTACTTGTGATCAGGCGCCACGAGTCTGCGGGCTACACGGCGCGTTCCTGGACCCCGCCACCGATCGGGTGCCCGAACAGTGCCTTCGAACCTACGTGCGTGCGCGCCTCACTCCACGCCCGACGTCGACGCCGTCGTCGAGGCCATCCCGTGCCCTTCAGTGCCAGAGCGCCTCAACGCCGTCGATCCTCAACAGCTGATCGAACTGTTGTGCACCCCAGCTGCGCCCCACAAATGCCAGTGGCGGCTGAGTCTGCGGAGTTTCCGCAGGTCAGCCGCCACTACCGGCGCCTCAGGAGACTGAGTTCGATCAGATCTCCTATATCTAGGGCTAGATGTCGTAGTAGTGATGTCACTTGCCTGCTGACCTGCGCAAACTCTGAAATCTCGGTGGCCGAGGACACAACGGGGCCACGCGCCGATCACTCTCCGTTCGGTTCGCTCGGGCGCTCGCGGCGCGAGTTTGGCAAACGGGAAACCTGGGGCACGCGCGCATCAGTCCCCGTCATCGTCCCCATCCTCGTCGCTCGGGATGTCCGGCTCGTCAGGGTCACTCGAGGCGGGATCGATCTGTTCATCTGCCGGCGTTGCATGGCCGAACACCGCATCGACCGCACGCTTGGTTCGCTCGGCGCCGTCCTCGATGAGGTGGGTGTAAGTCCGGAGCGTGAAGCCGGGGTCAGCGTGGCCCAGGTACTCGCTGAGGGCCTTGATCGACTCGCCTTCGTGCAGGGCAGTGCTGGCGAAGAAGTGGCGGAGCGCGTGGCACCCATTCGCTCGGATCGGCTCGACGTCGACGGCGATAAGTGCCGGCTTCCAAAGGAAGCTGTTGAAGTAGTTCCGGCCCAGAGCCTTCTTTTCGCGCGAGTGGATGAGCAGAGAGACAGTCACTGGTCGGCCGGTGCTCGTCTCCCACGGCAAGGTCACGTCGACCGGGGGCCACTTCGTCATGTGGAGGTTGATTGCTTCGAGGACCGCGTCGGGGAGTGGGACCTCCCGGGTCTTGCGGCCCTTCGGGAGCCCGAAGATCTGCTTATTCGAGGGCAGGAGCTTCACCTGGCGTCGTACGTGGACTTCGCCGCGCTCCAAATCGATGTCCTCCGGCGAGAGGCCGAAGATCTCCCCTTGGCGAAGGCCCAGCCCTGCGCCAAGCCAGACCACGAGCTGGTAGCGCTCGGGCAATTGATCGCGTACCGCGAGGACGCGCTCCTTGGGCCAGGGGGTCACCTTGCGGCGGTCGAGCTTTGGCCGACGGACGGACTTGGCTCGACAGGGGTTAGCCGAGATCAGCGCATCATCGACCGCGGCGGTGAAGACCGACGAGACGTTGGCGAAGATGACTTGTCGGTACGTCGGCGCGAGGTCCCTCAACGAACTTACCCATGACTGGATCGAAGAGGGCTGGATGTCGTTGAGAAAGCGCTGGCCGAGCGCGGGGTACGCGTGGTTGCGGAGGCGTGACTCGACTGCGACGAACGTTCCTTCTTCGAAGGATTGCGCCTTCAGCCAGCGCTCGGCGTAGTCCTCGAACCGAACCTTGCCGGCGTCCGGGTCGATGTAGGAGCCCCGGACGATGTCGGCGGATACCGTCGCAGCGAACCGATCGGCGTCGACCTTCCGCTTGAAGCTCTTGCTGCGCTGCTTGCCGTTCGGTCCCCACCAGCGCACGCGGTAAGTACGGATGACCTCGCCGCTCCGTCCCTTCCGCTCCCGGCGCTCAACCGACGCCATGGTCGACCGCCAGGTGTTCCTCGAGCCACGCGCGAACCGTCGCCGGGTCGTACCGGAGATGCTTTCCGACGCGGTAGGCCTCAGGTCCGCACCCCTTGTGTCGCCACTGGTAGAGCGTGGCGACCGGGATGCCGAGGAACTCGGCCACCTCGTCGGCGGAGAGAAGTCGCTCCATCTTCCGCCGCGCGCTGGGGACGCCGCGCTTCGCGTTAGAGACCTGGGACATCGGACTGAGCTCCCTTCGCTGGCGGACGGTGGATGAGGGCGGCGTGGAGGTCAGCTCGGCTTGCTCCCGGCGACGAGGCGGAGGGCTCTTCCTGAGGTCGCAAGTGCTCGCGGGCGGTCCGGATGACCTGGAGGTCAGTTGCGCGTGCGACGGGCACGAAACGTTCGCGGACCGGGTGGACCAAGCGCCCGTCGCCGCTTACGAGCCGAGGGACGGTAACGCGCTGGACGAAGGCCCCTCGCTCGACTCCTGATTCGAGGATGTCGGTGATGCGGGAGTCGATCCGCCAGAACAAGGCCTGGAAGCCACCGAGCATCCTGGGCTCGACAACGAACTCGTGAGGCAGCGCCTTCAGTCGGCTGACGGCGTTCGCGGCTTCGCCGGCGGCGGCCTTGCCGTTGCCGAGCCGCCCTCCGATGTTGCGTAGCTCGCGTTGGATGCGTGAGTAGGTCTCGGCGCGGGCCCTCCATTGTCCGGCGAGGTCAGGGTCGATTCGCTCGGCGTACGGCACGAGGCCGGCGCTGAGCAGTCGCTGGGAGTCGACGACCAGGCGCAGGTTCATCGCGTCGGGGAAGGACGTCAGCCTCACGAGGAGGTTGTGCTCGGCTTGGAGGACGCCGAGCACTCCCGGCCTTGCTGGTCCTCCGATGGGCTTGGTCCGCGGGCGCCAGCCTGTTTGGTCGACGCTGTAGTCGGGCTGTCCGAGGCTGACGTCCAAGGCCGTGGCGAGCGCCGCCCAGCCGAGTCGATCGCACCCGGCGAGGGGCTCCCATCCGGGGGTGTTGCGATACCGGCGGTCGAGGACGACGAGAGCCTGACTGATCGCCGCGACGTCGCCTGCGATGGTTCGCGCTTGTGCTGCGGTCAGGTGGATCGCCTGGTCGGGCGCGGTGTCGTGTTCGGCGAGCGCTGCGGCCCGAGCTGCGAGTCGCCAGTGCTCGACGACGGTGTTCGCGCTGGGAGTTGTGAACTCCTGGCTCGACGCAGGCCGTGTCGTCGCCTGCTCGCGAGCCGCCTCCAAGGCCCGAGCCAGCTCAGCCACCGCCGCGCCATGGTCGGTCGCCGCACGGAACGGGTCGGCCGGCTTCTGCGGAACGTTCGGGAATGTGAGAGGTCGCGCCGCCCCTATGGCCTGCGCGCACCAGACGAGAATGGTCTGCCGGTATCGGAGGATCTGCTGGCCGGCCGCCGCGCGCTCAGCGGACGAGTCGGCAGCGAGTCGGCGCATGATCCGGTGCTGGCGAAGCAGCGCAGCCAGCTCCGTGCGCATCTGCGCGCCGTTCTCGCCGTACATCAGCCGATGTCCAGGTCGTGTGCGTCGACGAGCATCGCGAGGATCAGCTCGACCGACAGTGGGTCGATGCCGTAGCTCTCGAGCTCTTCGATGGCGTTGCTCGCGACGGCGAGCAGGATGTCTCGGTCGTCGGTGAGGTCCTCGGTATTGAGTGCCGGGCATTCGTCGCCGTGCACCCGGTCGAGTTCGAGCAGTGCGCGCTCGTACGCGGAGGATGCCTCGAGTGTCAGAGCTCGGTCGGCGAGGGCCGCTACGTAGGACCTCGCTTGAGCGAGCGTCTGTGCGTGGGGGAGAAGCATCGTCACTCCTTCAGTGGGTCAGATACCGACCCTGAGCGGGCAGTCGTGACCGGCGTTCGCTTGCTCGGACTTCTGTGGATGAGTGCGAGCACGAGCTGGCCATAACGGGCTCCTGGACTCAGCCGATGAGTTGCTGGCTGGCGATCGCCGCGATCCGGCGCCTACGCAGGGCGTCCTCGCGGACGAACTCCGCGAAGTCCTTGTCCCGATTCGGGATCTCGATCTCGGTACCGGCCTGGGGCGCTGACTCGCCTGGCCACGGCGTCTGCCGCGTAGGCCGGTCGCGATCGAGCCGCGTGCCGCAGATCGAGACCCAATCCCGCAGGCGGTAGCGAGCATCGGAGAACTCGCGCATCCACGCGATGGGAGCCGACGGTGACGCAGACTCGTGGTAGCAACTCAGCCAGTGGCAGTGAAGCGCGGAGAGCTCCCAGACGAGCTCGTCGTGGCGGTGCCAGTACGGCGGCACGATGTTGGGCGTCAGGCCGAACGTGATCTTGAGCCACTTCACCCAGTGGTCGAGGTCCCGCCACTCGATCTCGGCCTGCTCGGCGTCGAGCAGGTTCCAGTTGATCGGGGCCGGCGGCCGCTCGAGCAGGTCGGTCACGCTGCGGTAGCTGTCACCGTCGTCCGGCTCGTCCGGGAACGGACTCATCGCAGTGTCCGGTCAGAGGCCGACGGCGGGTGGTTGCGGTACTGCGGTCAGGGGCCGGTCGGCGGCGTGGCGTCCGCGATGGACGACGTAGTCGGTCTTGTTGGCGTTGTGGCCGATCTTGCGCGCGACGAACTCCTCCTTGATCACGCTGCCCTCGCGGCCGTCGACCTCGTACTCGTGGACGTAGCCACTGGCCACGAAGGAGTCGCCCTTGCGGAAGCGGGCGTACGTCTCGCGGGCGGTGCTCTCGAAGGCGACCATGTCGTGGAAGGTGGGGTCGAGCTTCGTGAAGCTCCCGTCGACCTCCTTGCGCCACTGCTCGACGCCGACACGCATCCGGCAGCACTCGGCGCCGGCCTTGGTGAAGTGCAGTTCAGGTGTTGAGGCGATGAAGCCGACCAGGCTCATCTGAGTTGGGATGGACATTCTTGACTCCTTGACATGAACGGCGTCCCGATGGCGCCGCGTTCACGAGTCAGGTGTCCGCGGTCCACCAACGTCTTTCACGTCGCGTCGGCGGAAGGGTGCAGCCTGAGCCTCGGGGGGCGCGGCTCTTATTGGGGCACGCCGGCGGAAGCAGGGGGAGTACCCAGTGACTCCTCGATGGCATCCACTGCGAAGGCCGCTAGCACGGTTCTGAAGCCACCCACACCGCAGTGCCAACCAGTCTCCACTGGTTCTCGCTCCGCAGCGCGAGGGACACTGTTGTGCCGAGCCAGGGGTTATCGGGTCGCCTAGTTCTTGGCTTGTGGTCTATGCCCTGCCCGGTCAGGAGTCTGACTCGGGAAGGGTCTTGACCTGAAGCACCTGGGCAGCGGCCACTCGGAGGACCACAGTGCCGGGGTCTTACTCCGTCTGTCGAGCGTAGAAGGTCACGAAACGGCCCTCTACGCGGTGGAAGTCGGCCTCGACCTCGGTCTCCATGTCAACGTGCAGGGCCGGGCTTTTTGGGGAGTAGATGATCTCGTACCTCAGCAATGCGTCCCCTACTTCGTCTTCGACGCCGACTGCTTCGGGGTGGCGTCCACGAAGATCGGCCGGATGTTGTGTTTGTCCTGTCGGGCCGCCTCGCATGCGGCCTCAACCCGAGAGCGTCTGGTGCCTTCGCCGGTGTAGAGGTGATCGGAGGTGAACCCGACACACAGCAGATAGCCGCAGTTGACCTGCTCGGAGACGAGGTACTGCGCGAGCTGGCCCGCGCCGGTGACCAACCGGGTGTGATCCATGTGCTTGACCTCGATGAGCGCACGGAACTTGCGACCGCGGCTGAAGTGGAAGTCGACCAATCCCCTGCCCACGTCCAGTTCGCGGCTGACTTGGACATCCTTCTGATCGCAGTGCGCGCGGAAGAACACGTTGGCGATCGCTTGCGTGATCTCCTCAACCACGTGCTCCCCGGTGCGCCGCTCCCAAAGGGCCTTCCATCCACCCTGCTGCTCTACAGCGTGAGCGAACTGTCGCGCCAGTGCGCCCACCCAGGCGCAGAAGTCGTCCCCCGGCTCGCCGAGGAGTTGATCGACAGTGGACAGTCGAAACAGGTCCATCCCGACCTCGGGGTAGCGCACGACGCCGTCCGGGTCGGACTCCACGTCGTACGGCTCGCGCGTGCCCTCCTGCTTATCCAGGAATGCTTCTGCGACCTCGGGGTGCTTCCACGTCAGGTCTCGGATCGCCTTGACCTTCTCGGCGCGGGTCAACTCCTCGAAGGCATCGAGGTTGAGCGCCGTGCGCAGGCTCTCGGCCTCTTCGGCGTATTCCGCCCAGCTGTAGAAGTCCTCGTTGGGATCGTTGAGTTTGCGGAGCCAGCGCTCCGGTATCAGGAGGACGCCGGTCGCCTTGCCCGTCGCCTCCGTTCGTGCCGGATTCAAGGGCAGTCGGATCTGCTCCTCGATCCACCGACCGGGCTCCATCCAGCGGGCGCCTTTCACCGTCACTTGCTCCATCGGGATGTTGTGCCGCTTCGCAACGTCCTGCGTGTAGGCGATCAGCTCCTGCTTGACGATGTTGCAGAACATGTCGCTGATCAGGTCGAAGGCAACCCCCGGCACGAACAACCGGAACACTTCGATGTGGGTGACTGGCGTGTCCGGATGGTTCTGAGCGAGTTGCTCCAGCGCCGCGACCATCTGTGCCGCGATGCTGAAGCCAGTCCCGTGCCCTGCCGGTGATCGAGTCGCAACGCCAAGGCAGAACTCCTGTGGTTCCCGGCAACGCAGGAACTTCACGGCTGGGTCCCTCGATGGTTTCGCCGCGCGGTGGGTGCGCTGCGCCAACTGGTGGGCAACGCGGAAGAAGTCGAACACGCGGTCTCGCAGCCCGCTCCACCTCGGGTCGGCGTCTGCGAAGGCGAGGTACGGATCCGCCGCGAGCATGGTGTCCTGGCCGAGAATGGGGTCGAACCAGTCGTCTGCATCAGATCGCTTGATCCCGTAGTGCTCGCTGAAGCGCATGTGAATGACCCTCACTCAGCCGAAGCGAAGCTTCGGCCGGTCCTCAGAAGCCGCCTGAATGACTTCCTCTGCAACCTCGGGAGCGATTCGTCCAGCGGTGAGGATGCTGTCAAAGTCGAAACCGCTATCGGTGATGACCTGTCGAGCCATGCCGAGCACCTGCGGCGATTCGGCGGGACCAAGCGGCCCCGGTTCCGGGTTGCCCCAAGCGGAGAGTTGCTGGTTGGCCCGCCGATAGGAGGCGTTTGATAGCTGACCGAGGGTATGCGCACGGAACACGAGGGCGCGAAGGCTGACTCCCCAGTGGCGCTTAAGGTCATGGAAGGTCGGCCAGTCGATCCGGCGTGGCAGGTCGTTGATGATCTCGTCGCGGGGCATCAGCAACTCACTAGCGAACCGATGCGCCTGATTCTCGACCAGTTTCGATCCCGGCTCCGTGTCGGGATGGAGAATCAAGTGCCCGAGTTCGTGAGCGGCGTCGAACCGGCTTCGCGCCTTGTCATCCTTCACTGGCGACAGGAATACCAGCGGTCTACGACCCGTGTACGTGGAGAACGCATCGACGGCCGTGTCCGTGCCACTTGGCAGACGAAGGGCGATGACCCCATTTGCCTCAATCGCCTGGACCACCGACGGGATCGGCCCCTGCTCGATCCCCCAGGTCTCACGGGTGATGCGGGCGGCTTCAGCGATGTCGTCGTCCGACAACTCATCGGGCAGTTCGAGGTCAGGAAGCAGGACTGGGGGAAGGTCGACGTACGCCCCGATCAGGTCGACCAACTCCAGGCACAGTTCTCCATAGGCAAGCGCCTGCTCGCGAGCAGCGGCCGAGGTGGACCGTAGAGATCTGAAGTGGGCCCCAGACGCTGGCAGCAAGGTGAGAGGCCGCCCGGCACCGAAGAACTCCCGGGGCAGTCCGAGTTGAAGACAGATTTGAGCGAGGACTCCCTGCGTGGGCTTCGAGATGTCCTTCTCAAACTGAGCGATCGCCGTCGGCGTGACTCCAACCTCCCGAGCCAGTGTCGTCTTCGTCTTTCGCCTTAGTCTCCGTGCAACGGTCAGTCGAGTCCCGTCGAAGTCAGAGCCTGCGGCGGGAGGACGCGAGGTGCGCGTCACGCCAGTCCTTCCTGGGGGCGGCGCTTGAGAGTGACCTCGGGCGTGACAGCGGGCCGCTCGTCAAAGTTCGGTCCTCGGTCGGGTGTCGTGCTCGCCGTGACGCGGTTGTGCGGCTCGTCGTCCCACCAGAGCAGCTTCCGTGCAATGAACGGCGTGTCGCCAAGGACGGGGACGCCGAGCCAGCCCGCGGTGAGCGCGGCGTCAGCCTCGCCGGCCCAGAGCATCATGTAGTTCCGAACGACTCCCGGAGAGCCGGTGTGCGGGAATAGCCCGTCCGACTCAGCGTGGCTCCGGTACCGGAGTACGCGAGAGCTCTCGGTCGCGATGGCCCGACGGATCTGGCTGTCTTGGTCCCAGTCGCCGATGCGATCCCACCTGGGGGAGCGGCCCTCTGCGAACGGGAGCTTCATCGTGACGACCCGGGCGCTCGCGGAACTGAAGGTGAGCACGTTCCGCGGGGTCCAGACGCGGAGCCCGTCGATGTCCCAGTGATCATCATCGGCCTCGAGTTCGTCATGGCGGAACCGTCGGATGGCCCTCGTCTTGAGGTTCTCGGAGCATTGGATACCGAGGGTCATGGGGGTGTCGCCGAGCTCATCTGGCTCGTAGCGGTCCAAGTTGGTGGAGTAGACATCCTGGACAAGTCCGCGCCATGCGGCAATCAGTCCGGCGGCGGAGCACGCCTCAACAGTTGCTTCGAGGGCCTGGTCGGCCGCCACCTGCGCTTGGTGCATGAGCATAGTCAAGCACACATGCGCCTCAGGTGGACGGAACGCCACTCCGGACGCGCAGCGCGCGTTGAAAACTGAAGTAAATCGGGAAGGTGGCCGATTCCCGGGCACCGATCGGAGGGGAGTCAAGACATGCGGACGTGCGTCATTTGGTGCGGAGTGGGCGACCATCAATGCGATCGGTACACGGACGGAGGGCAGAAACAATCGGCGGAGTGCTCCGGAGCAGTACGAGCCCGGTCCCGAACGGAAGCGTCCGGATCCGCTCCGGTGGCATCACAGCGACCCGGCGCGTCGACCGCTGGAGCGAGCGCTGGCCGTAGTCACCGATGCTCACGGTGTCGGTGCGCTCCTCGCGTTCGCCGATGAGGACCGATAGCTCCTGGAGATCCCTGGAGGCTGACGCGCCGCCAAGGATGACCTTGACGATGCTCGCGTCCCAGATCGTGCTGGCCGCATGTTCGCCCCACTTGTTGCGCGCCTGTGCCAGCGACTGGAGGACGGGCATCGTCGTGATGCCGGTGCCGCCTCCCTCGGCCATGAGGACGGGAAGCGAGGGCAGCGGTGCGAGGTTGCCGATCTCGTCGAGCGCCATCAGCACGGGAGGGTCCAAGCGTGCGCCCGGTGACGCGGCGGCGAAGTGGCGTGCGACTTCGGTGAGGTCTTCCATGAACGCGGCGACGAGCGGCCATGAGGCACCTGCGCCGGCTCCCGTGGCGAGTAGGTAAAGCGTGCCGTTCTGGGTGAGGAAGTCGCGTGGGTCGAACGCCTCGCCCGGCTCCGGGCTGACGGCATCCAGCACGGCAGGGTCGGCGAGGCAGGAGAGGGCTTGGGCGACGGCCATCCAGATGGAGTCACGGGTGCGCGGGTCGGAGCTGATCATGCCCTCGAGCGAGTCCGACCATCCTGCAGCGGCTTGCGGGTGACTGGCGAGGATGCCGACGGCGTCCATTGCGGCGGACGCGGACAGCGACCACTCGAAGAGGGCCCGAGTCGGTAGCTTCTCGAGCGCGGCGGCGTGGAGGAGTGCTTGGAGCGCGGAGCGGGCCTTGCCTTCCCAGAAGCCGCCAGACTCCGTGCCGCCGGAGGAGAGTCCGGTCGACGATGCCAGCCCTGAAGCGCGGATCATTGCGGTGAGGGGCTGTTCGCAGCCACGGATCGGCGACCATCGAACACCGCAACCGTCGACGGCGGGCAATCCCCCCGTGAGGTGTTGAGGGTCGAAGACGGCGACCGGCCCGCGCTCCCGCCGGGCGTCGATGGTGGCGGCGATGTTGTCTGGCCGTGTGGAGGTGGTGACGACGGCGCCCGGCGCGTCGAGGATGGCGTTGATGGCGAGGTGCAGTCCTTTGCCGGAACGCGGCGGACCGATCACGAGGATCGAGTCCTCGACCGACGCCCAGATCTCGCGTCCGCAACTGCGCCCGATCAGGTAGCCGACATCGTTCGCACGAGGGTGGCGGATCGAGGGGCGGAGGGTGGCGGCGCGCCGTACGAGGGCCTTCTTCGATGCGGTTGCATCGATTTCGCGCGCGGTTGCGATGCCTTGGATGCGGTGGGGATCTCGAGCCGCCCGGTGTCGGAGGCGAGCGACCAGTCTCCACACGCACGAGGCGAATGTCGCGAGGACGCCGAGGAACAGCGCCACTGCGGTCCAGTACGCGATCGCTGACAGCCCGGGCGCCTCGAACGCGCGCGCCGGTTGCCCTGGATCGGTGAGGACGCGCAGCCCGCTCGCGATGCCGACCCCGGGGGTGGCCGCACCCGTCGCAACTGCGGCGGCCGTTGCAGCGACGCGAAGCACGAGCGCCAGTGCGAACGCCGCCACCAGCCCGATGAGTGCGATGTTCACGAGCTCGTCGTTCGCACCGCGTGCAGCACGGGTCATGCCGGCGCCTCGAACGGGGTGACCGTGCGTGAACTCATCCCGAGGAGCACGAGCCCGCCGCGGGTTGCGGCGAGCAGTGCGGGCGGGAGGTTGAGGGACGCGTTGCCTTCGGCGTCGGCGTTCTGGCGTGCGACGACGTACGCCAGTGCGACCTCCTCGCCTGGCTGGAACCCGGCACCAGCGAGGGCCGGAGTTGACGCGTTGGGTGGCGGCTCCGCCGCCTCCGGTGCCGGGGCTTCTGGGGGAGTCGCGATGTCGGCGTATGTCGAGCCGTCGGCCTCGCGGACCTCGACGCGCACGGGCGCGCCGAGCTCGGACGTGATCTCGTCGATGACAGCGCGAAGGTCACCGCGAGTCCTGCACTGTCCGGAATCGCGCGTGACACCGTCGACGTCGACCGTCATGACGCCGTCGGCGTCGATGGCGACGTGAACAACGCTCAGGACGACGGGGATCTTCATAGCCCGAGGCCCGATCCATCGCGCCGCGCGGCGGTGACGACCGGAGCCGTCCCGGTCCGGCGGCTGAGGGCTTCGCGGTCGAGCCCAGGCGGATTGCCGTCGCCGACCTGCTGGGTGTCGACCTTGTCGAGAATGCCGAGCGCGGTCGCGCGGACGCGCTCGGCGGTCGACTGGACGACCTCGACCGGGTTCTTGCCGGGGACGCTTGCTGCCCAGGTCGAGACGTACGGCACCGTGTAGGACGAGGTGTCAAGCCCATGCGCGGCACCGACCATGAGTGCGACTGATTCTGCTTCCACCTCGGCGATCCCACGGTGCAGGGTTGCGTCGGCGGCGGACTCGGTCGACAGGGCGCTGTCAGGTGGCGCGTGGAGGAGAACATGGCCGAGCTCGTGGGCGAGCGTCTTCACCTGGGCCGCCTCGTCCATGTCCATGCGGATCGAGACTTCGCGGGAGAGGAAGTCGGTCAGGCCGTTGGCACCGCCGATCGCCGCGGCTGAGGAGAGGAGCCGGAGCTCGAAGCCGGCCGCGGTGATTTGGTCGGCCAGTCCGTCCCACAGCCCGGCTGGGGCCTCGCCCTGAAGTAGGGACGGGCGGGGGAGTTCGGGCACAGGGTCGCCTGTGGTCTGGGAGATGTCCCATACGTAGGTCGGCTTGACCCCGATCATGCGGGTGCGGGCGCACTCGCCAGACATCGGCTTCTCGTTGCGCGCCAAGCGTCGCCAGGAGTTCGGGTCGTCGGGCGTGAACGACGCGAACCGACCTGTGACCGGGGCGAGGATGCCGTAGCCGTGCTGGCCTTTCGCGACGCTGCGGCCCAGCGAGAGCCACTGGTGGAAACCGGCGACGTACCTCGGCGTCGGCTCGGGCACCCTGCCCTCCTTGTACGCCGCGAAGTGCTGCGCCGCGATCAGAATCGAGTTCCCGAAGCTGCGTCCGCGGAACTGCGCGGCGAAGGTCAGGGCGCGCCTCCAGTCCTCGCCGGTCACCAGCGCAGCGACGGACTCGGACAACTGCTTCTGGAGCGCCTCGAGCTTCGCTTCTCGGGCCGTTTGACCGCGAACCTGAGTGGTCATGACGCTGCTGTCTCTAGGCGCTTAGGTTCGATCGGCGGCATTGGAGGTCTGGATCCGCGTTTGTGCAGGTGACGTGGGTTCCCTGCCTCCTTGGACTTGAAGTGATTGGTCGTCACTGTGACTGACGGTTTCGGTGTAGCATCGACGCATGCTCGGCTCCTGTGAAGTCGGTATCTGATGGGTCTGGTGGCGCTGCCTGGTGGCAGTGCCGGGGATCTGGTGCTGTCGAGTGCGCAGGCGGCCGAGGACTTCGAGCAGGAGCTCGTGGACCAGTACGCGCTGGCGATGTCGGCGGCCGGCCTGAGTGACGGGCACATTCGAGCGACCCGCTCGGTGGTGATCGAGTTCGCCCGATCGCTGACCAAGCCGCTGTGGGAGGCGACCTGCGCGGACGCTGACGCATTCCTGGCTGATCAGCGCCGGCTGGGCCACAGCGTGGCCACCAGGGCCGGCAAGGCCGGGACCTTGTCGCTGTTCTACGAGTTCGTGCTGGCCCGCTACGAGGGCACGATCCGCCGTGCGACCGGCGTGCTGGTCGAGCAGCCGATCGACGAGTTCAACCGCCAGTCGGGGGCGTCGCTGGCCAAGGTCCGCGTCCCGCCCTCGGATGAGGAGATCGACTCGCTGTTCACCGCGTGGCGCGGCTCGATCCCGCAGGCCCGCAAGTACTTGCCCGCGGCCCGCGACTACTTCGCCGCCTCGCTGTGGCGTCGGCTGGGGCTGCGGATCAACGAGACCGTCATGCTCGACATCCGCGACTGGCGTCCCGATCTGGGCGAGTTCGGCAAGCTCCACGTCCGGTTCGGCAAGGGCAGCCGGGGGCGCGGGCACAAGCCGCGGCTGGTGCCGGCGATCAACGGCGCGGACCAGCTGATCGACTGGTGGCTGGCCGAGGTCCGCCACCAGTACGGTCAGGACTGGGACAACCCGGACGCGCCGATGCTTCCCTCGGAGCGGTTCGATCGTGACCTGGGGCGTTGTGGCCGCGTGGGCAGCAACGCACTGCGCCGCGGCCTGGCGATCCACGTCGATCAGTGGCTGCCGGCCTGGTCGGACCGGATGACGCCCCACGTGCTGCGGCACTACTGCGCCTCGTCGCTGTACGCCGTCGGCATGGACATCAAGGCGATCCAGGAGCTGCTGGGCCACCAGTGGCTGGCCACCACCTCGGGCTACATCCACGTGCGCAGCGAGCACATCGTGCACGCGTGGAACACCGCCAACGACCGTGTTGAAGCCCGTCTGGGACTCCGGACCGACTGACTTCCCGCGATGAAAGGAGAGGATCAAGATGCAGTGGAGCCTGCGGCTTCGGGCCGCCGAGCGAGGGATCTGGAAGTCAGCGGAACTACGGCGCATGCTGGCCGATGCCGGCCTGGAGATTAGCGCCGGGAAGATGTCGTCGTGGTGGGCGGGCACCCCGCCGACCATGCGCCTGGAGGAGCTCGACGTGCTGTGCGCGGTGCTCGAGTGCACCCCCAACGACCTGATGACCCCCGAGCCGGACAAGGTCGCCGCCCGCCGTGCCCGCGACGCCGAGGCCGCCAACGGGGGCAACGGGAACGGCGATGACAACCCGAACGGCGGCGGGAACGGCCCGGTGGTCAGTCCGCGGTTCGGCCAGCCGCGTTCGACCCCGCCGCTGTAGACCACGGCGAGCTCGACGAGTACGCACGGGACAAGAACTGCATGCCGGGACCAGGACCTGAGGCACCGTTGCGGCTGCCGCCGCGGTGCAACCGGTGTCAGGCCAACCCCGTCGCGTGGACGGCTCCGCGGGTCGACGTCTGCTACGAGTGCTTGCCCGGCGGCCCGTTCCCCACGCCGCCGTGCCGCTGGTGCGGGACGACCAAGGACTACTTCAGCCAAGGCCTGTGCAGCCTGTGCCACCCCCGCAGCCCGCAACGGCCCGGGGCCTGCAAGGGCTGCCTGGCGTGGGGCGTCTACCCGCGCCTCAACTGGACCTGCGGACCCTGCCGCTGGTGGCGCACCCACTACCCCGAAGGCGTCTGCGACTACTGCAGCCGACACATTCCCGTCGGACTGTCGGGCGCCTGCCGGCTGTGCGTCGAGCAGGCCCAGATGACCCAGGAGCCCGGACGGGCCCTCGACTACGCCGGCGCCAACCGGCACAGCCAACAACTGTTCTTGGCCAACATGCTGTTCAAGAAGCGCGTCACGCCGCGCCTCGCGCCCGAGCCCAGCCTGCGACCCGGGCCACGGGCACGCAAGGCGGCCACGGCGAGCGTGCGCACCGGCGAGGAGCCCTGGAGAAGCCGCTACAAGAACCAGCTGCCCTACCCCGCGGGGACCGGCTTCGACGACGAGACCTCGATCCAGCTCGCCCTGTTCGACATGACACCCGACCCCGAAGCCGTGCGCCGACGGGTCCTGATCGAAGACAGCGAGCTCACCCGCTTGTGCGCCGCGATCGTCGACCAGCACGCCGAGCGCTACGGCTGGTCGGTGCGCCAGCGCAACGACGTGACGAGGTCCCTGCGGCTGCTGCAGACCCTGCGCGAGAACCCCACGGCCAAGATCCGTGCCAGCGACGTGATGCAGCTGCCGCGCTACGACGGCAACATCATCTCCACCATCGACGTCCTCGACGAAGCAGGACTGCTCATCGAGGACCGGCCCAGCCGCGTCGAGCTCTACTTCGCCAAACGCGCCGCCGGGCTGCCACCAGTGATGCGCGAGCACCTCGAGCTGTGGCTCCACGTCATGCTCGAAGGCTCCGAACTGACCCCGCGGCAGGTGCCCCGCGACTCCCAGACAGTCCGCGTCCAGATCCTCGGCCTGGTCACCGTGGTCAACACCTGGGTCGCTGCTGGCTACCACTCCTTCGCCCAGGTCACGCGCGCCGACATCGTGAACGCGCTGGCGTCGCTGCCACCCGGTCGACGCCACGCAGCCGAACTCGCGTGCAGGTCGCTGTTCAAGACCCTCAAGGGCCAGCGCCTGATCTTCGCCAACCCGATGCGCGGCATGAAGCACACCCCGCTCGCCCGGACGACTCCCCTCGCGCTCGACCCCGCCGTGATCCGCGCCGAGCTCAACCACCCCGACCCCGTCGTCGCGCTCGCGGTGGCCCTGGTCGCCTTCCATGCCCTGAGCGGCAAGCAACTGCGGGCCGTGAGGCTGACCGACATCATCGACGGACGGCTCACCATCGGCGATCGCGTCATCCCGCTCGCGGCCCCAGTCCGGACCCGGCTGACGGCCTGGCTCGACCACCGCAACCAGCGCTGGCCCGGCTGCATCAACCCCCACCTGCTGGTCAGCAGACGCACCGCCCCACGGCTGGTCCCGGTCGGCCACAGCTTCCCCTGGCGTGGCATCACGCTGCGCCCCCAAGCACTGCGCGAAGACCGCATCCTGCACGAGATCCACGCCACCGGCGGCGACATCCGCCGCATCTGCGACCTCTTCGGCCTCAGCGTCGAAGGCGCCACCCGATACCTCAAGACCATCGAGCATCCCGACCTCACCGTCGACGGTGAACCGAGCCGAGGTTGAGCGCAGCAGCGACGGAGTGATGTCGTCAAACAAGATCATTGCCTCCGTGCCTTTCCCGCTCGGGCCGTGACAACTGGGCCAGGGACCTTGACTCCGTACCTAGGTCCAGGGTTCAGGATGGGGTCATGCGATCCAGTGAGCTGGCCCAGCGCGCCAGCGTGAACACCGAGACGCTGCGCTACTACGAGCGCCGCGGCCTGCTGCAGCCGCCACCACGGACTCCCGGTGGCTACCGCGACTACCCGCCCGCGGCTGTCGAACTGCTGCGGTTCATCAAGCGCGCCCAAGAACTCGGCTTCACCCTGGACGAGGTCGAAGAACTGCTGCACCTCAACGCCGGCGGGCCCGACAGCTGTGACGCCGCCCGAGAACTCGCTCAATCCCGGCGGGCCGACCTCGAGACACGGATCGTGGACCTGCAACGGATGCACGACTCCCTGACCGACCTGATCGCCACCTGCGAACTCCCGGCGGCCGACCGGGCTTGTGCCTTGCTGGACGCGATCGCGAAACCGACACCACACCAACGACCCGGAGCGGATCATGACTAGCTCGAATAGACAGCCCGCGGTGACCATCGAGGTCCTGCACGTTCCCGACTGCCCGAACCTGATACCGATGCTGGATCGACTCCGCGAGGTCACCGACATCCCAGCCACAACGCGCGAGGTCACCACTGACGCCGAGGCAGCCGCCCGGGGCATGACGGGCTCGCCAACCTTGCTGATCAACGGCGTCGACCCGTTCGCCCTGGGCACGTCTGGCGAATGCAGCATCGCCTGCCGGCTGTACCGCGACGAGAACAACCAGATCGTGCCCGCACCCTCAGCCGACCAGCTTCGGGCGGCCCTGACCCGAACCACCGACCCCGACGAGTCCGAACGCTTGTAACTTGTACCTAGGTCCGGATTTACCCCGGTCGGTCCCACCTGTCCGCCGTGCTTCTGGCCGGCCTGCTTCTCAACGCCACACTCGGTTGGTCCTGGGCCGACCCCATCGCCGTCCTGGTGATCGCCGCTGTCGCCGTCCGAGAGGGGCTGGAGGCCTGGCGCGGCGAAGGATGCGCCTGCGGCCCCACCCCGGCCAGCGAGAACCCCCTCGAGGCGACCCCCGTCCAGAACGGCGTCGACGACTGCTGCAGCGACCCCGCCGAACACCGATCGGAACAGAGCGCCACCGCCGAGCAGAAGACCGCGCAGGTTCCCCGAACCTGAGCTCCCACGTACGCTCTGAGCCCCGTGAATGCTCAGGTTCGCGTCAAAACCGTCAAATTTCATGCGAACTTCTAACCTGCCCCCGTCATGCGTCCGGTGGTGTCGAAGAGTTCGAGCTCGGCGGGGTGCATCTGGTGCTGGACGACGAAGGAGCGGTTCTTGATCCGCCACAGTCCTTGGCCGGTGCCGAGGGTGGGGATCAGTGACTGCTCCGTGCCAGTGAGCCCCAGCGCTGCCGAGGTCGCGCCGAGCTGGTCGGCTTCCTGGCGGTAGACGATGCGGGTCTCGGCGTTCGCGAGGAGTGACGAGGCGAGCGCGCGCATGGCGGAGCCGGAGTCGCCGACGTTGTCAAGGTCGGTGAGCTTGTGGAAGATCAGCATGTTCGCGATTCCGTAGTGCCGCGCGAGGCGCCAGTGGGCGTCCATCCGGCGCAGCAGTGCAGGGTGGGACATCAGGCGCCACGCCTCGTCGTACACGACCCAACGCTGGCCACCGCTCGGGTCGAGCAACGCCGATTCCATCCACGCCGACGCGCAGGTCATCAAGACCGAGATGAGCGTGGCGTTCTCGGTGACGCGAGACAGATCGAGGGAGATCATCGGGAGGCTCGGGTCGAACGCCACCGTCGAGGGGCCGTCGAAGAGCCCGGCGAGGTCTCCCGCGACGAGGCGCCGGAGTGCGTGGCCAACCAGTCGTCCGTCCTCCGTGAGGCGTCCGTCGGGGTCGTCGGCCGGATCCGGGGCCAGGAGCCGGTCGACGACCATCGGGAGGACTGGGACGTCGGCTCCGCGGACGGTGCGGTCGATGGCGATGTCGACAGCCGTGTGCTCGAGTGGAGTGAGCCGGCGTTCGAGCACGGTCTCCGCGAGGGCGCCGACGAGATCGCGGCGACGGGATGCGACCTGGCTGGTCCACTGGACGTCGTCGTACCCGGACGGACGGTGGCCCTCATCGAGAGGGTTCAGGCGGTTGGCCATGCCATGGCCCAGCGCAATGGCGCGCCCGCCGACGGCTTCTGCGACGGCCGTGTGCTCGCCCTTGGGGTCGCCAGGGACGTAGACGCGGCGACCGAATGAGATCGACCTCGTGTAGAGGCTCTTGGCGAGGCAAGACTTGCCGGAGCCCACGATGCCGGCGAGGACGAGGTTCGGTGCGGTGATGAGCCCGCGTGCGTAGAGGATCCAGGGGTCGTAGACGAAAGAGCTCCCGGAGTAGAGGTCCTGGCCGACGAACACGCCTTCGCTGCCGAGGCCGCCCTCGGCGAGGAAGGGGTACGCGCCCGCCAGGGTCGCCGAGGTGTCCTGGTGGCGTGGCACGCGGAATCGTCCGGGCGTCCGGAGGGTGGCGGGACCGTGTTCGCCGGCGCGGGGGAGCGTCACGGTCGCCCGCTTCTCCGCAGACAGTTCCTCGGCCTTGCGCTTGGCTTCGGCGCGCCGGGCTTCGCGGTGGGCGGAGAGGAGTTCGCGTGCCGCCGCCTTGCGGAGCCTGCGATCGTGCCGCCGTTCTCGTCCTGGTGAGACGAGTACGGCGGAGTGGAGCCGCCCGTCCTGCCACCCGGTCACAGCGACATCCCTGGCTGGTGCGTGGAGCGCTGAACTGGAGCGAATGACGGGTAGTCACGGACGTCGTAGGCGATCGTCGCCTCGATCTCGTGCGCCCGATCTACGCATTCGGCGATCTGGTGGATCATCTCGGCGGCGCGCTGAAGCTCCCAGGACTCCCTGTACGACGCTGCGCGCCCGGCGTTGGCATCGCCGTTCATCCACGCCTGCTTGCGAGTCGGCCCGTTGTGGAACTCGCCGAGCTGGTGCAGACACTGGCTCAGCGACGCGAGAGCGGAACTGATGGAACCCAGAACTGCGTAGATCGCGGTCGGGTCGTCGATCGTGCGCGTCGCGTGAGCAAGGCCGCGGACTGCTTCCCGGAGTTCGTCGGCGTCTGCGACCGGGTCGTCGAAGGTAGGCATCGGTGGCTCCTCGGTCGATGGGTTCTCATCGATGAGGTACGCGGGGCAGTCCGTCTCGTCGCCGCAGCAGCTGTCGACGGCCCACGCACCCTCTCGCGGTGGCACATCTCAAGGAACGTTGTCCGAGCTCCAACACGCTGAAGCGCTGGAGGCCCGTGAATATCCTGGCTAGTTGTCGCCATCTGGTCGGTTTCCCAAGTTGGCGAAACTCGCCTTGGTGACCCGGCGTAGGCTTAGGTTGACTGACCGGAGATGAGGCCTCCATCCGGACACCGCTGTGCCGGTCGAGAGGCGGACGTCATGTCGACGTCAAACGGTCCTATTCTCGTTCCTTGGGTTCCTACGCCGAGCCGTCTTCCGCTTCGGCTTCGCATGGCCGAGCACCCGGGCAAAGATCATCTGGACGGGGGTTGGTGGCCCCAGACCCGGGAGCTGGCCGTGGAACTGGCGGACTTGGTCGATCACTTCCCGGCGCAGTCCGGCCGGGTTGTCCGGGCGTTGGTTTCGCCGCCCGACTGGGATTCCACGCCGCGCGTGGTTCCGGTCACGGGTCGCTACGTGAAGGTCGGCGCGTTCCCACGCGACGATACCCACCTCATCCTGCTCAAGATGTCGGATCGGCGCACGCTCTACGTCCTGGTTGTTCCGCCCGGGTTCACTCCTGACCAGGGCGACGAAGCGCTCCGGGCGTCGGCCGAGGCCGGGAATGACCATACGGCCACCGAAGTCCTGCACGAGGTGGCCGGCCACCCGGACCTCGATCCCGGCGGACACTGGAGCGACGACGGCGGTTCGTGGTGGGGACCAGAGGCGGGTAAGTCTTCGTCGCGAACGGGTGCGTGACCGTGGGCTACCTGATGCTCTATGGGAACGGTTGGACCCAACGCTGGGCGATCGCCCCGGGGACGGAGGATCACATCCGAACCCAGATAGCCGAGATCGGCACCCCCGCCACCGGGCAGCTGACCGTGGTCGATCCCGGTTCGGATTCCGAAGTCACACTGTGGGTGGCGTGGGCGCTGGTCGCCGCCGCCGTCGTGCTTGACGGGTCGCCTCGATCGGTCGAAGACGGGGCATCTGGGCAATACGCGTGACGAGACTCCGCCACCGTGAACCCGAAGGGGTAGCAATGAAGTTCTTCATCGAGACGAATCTGGCAAGCAAGCCCGCATGGTGGCTGCTCGAGGACGACAATCGGGTCGTTGCCTGGGCCGGTCGGACGTACAACAGTCTCGCCTATGCGGATCAGGCAGCCCATGACTTCCGGGTGAACGCCGACGACCCCTACTACCGGGTCCGGTCCACGACCGGTGGTCGTTGGCAGTGGACCGCCTGGCGCCCGGAGGGGATTCGAGTCGCGGTGTCGGGAGACTGGTTCACCAGCGAGGCGGGTGCCCGCGCCGCGGCCCGACGAGTGCAGCAGCAGGCCTGCACCGCCATAGGCCCATGACCATGGGCGGCATCGTGCTACGTGTACGGCTCGTCGGCGGTGACAGCATGGATGTCACCTATGAACACCCCGATGAGGCAAGCGACGCCGAGGTGATTGACCACGTCCTGGCCACGCTGTCGAACGACTCGGGCGTCCTGCGCTGCGGGCACGGCGATCGGCTACTGGTGTTGTACGCGAGAGGCGTTTCTGCCGTGGAAGTAGGGCCACGGGGCGCCGTCCTGTGAACTCCTCATCCTCCGGCGCGCTGCACGATGCTGCTGCCGCGTAACCCCATGCGGATGAGGTGGCGCGGAAGCCGGGAGCGCGTTAGGACAGCAGGGTAGGGTGGAGTTAATCACCTGCCAGGCCGGACTCGCCGAGTCCGCGAGGGCAGATCGGAAGGTGGACGTCATGACGACGTCACCGACAGTTTCCCTTTCATCGCAGATGCCGGGCGAGCGCGTTGCGCTGCGACTCCGCCTCGACACCAGCTTCCAATCCGGTCCGCTGGACGGGGCCTGGTGGCCCCAGTCCCGTGATCTTCAAGTCGAAGCCGCAGACCTCGTGGATCACTTTCCCGATCTGATCGGCAGGATCGAGCGGCTGCTGTTCTCCCGACCCGACTGGGACGCGGTCAGCGGCGCCCCGAGCATGCACCGGATCCATGCCGCCCGCGGCAGGGTCAAGGTGGGCTCCTTCCCGAGCGACGACACCCACGTGATGATCGTGAAGATGTCGTCGGGGCAACGGCTGCGGCTGTTGGTCGTCCCCAGCGATACCGAGCCCGGGCTCGCATCGAGGGTCATGCAGCAGGCGGCTGACGATCGCAACACCGAGTCGCCCAGCACGCTCCTCGGCTTGTCCGGACCGGACCAGAGCCACATCGGGGACGCCGTCTGGGACGACCATGCGGCCAGCCACGCATAGGGGCTGTGTTCGTCATCGACTGGCGGGATCCACCTCGGCTGGCCCCTCCCGCCTGATGCGGGGAGTCAAGGGCGCCGGAGTTGGTCGACGGTCAGGACCCGATTGATCACGCCCTGGGCCACGGTCTTGACCGGCTGATTGTTGCGGCGGCTGTAGTCACGCATCAAATGGAAGGCCTGGTCCACGTCGATGCCGGCGCTTGCCAGCAGCACGCCCTTGGCCTGCTCGACCAGGATGCGACTGTTGAGTGCGGTCTGAAGCTGCTCGGCGATCAGCCCTGACTGGCGAACGGCACGCTCCTGCAGCAGGCCGATCGTGGCGATGTCGGCCAACGCCTGGCCGAGCGCGACATCCTCCTCGCTGAGGCGAGAAGCGCTCACGCAGAACAGGTTCATGGCTCCGACCACGGAGTCCCGCAGGTGCAGGGGGATCGCGTGCGCGGACGAGTAGCCCACCTCAGTCGCAGCGGCGGTGAACCGTGGCCACCGGGAGCGGGCTTCGGCAATCGCCACGTTGACGACCGCGCGACCGCTGTTGAAGCAGTCAAGGCACGGCCCTTCGTCGTTCTGGAGCTCGAAGAGTTCGAGAATCTGAGCCTGGTCGCTCGTCGAGGCGACCACGTGCAGGCTGCCACGCAGATCACTGAGGATCACACCCGCCGCGTCCGCATGGAGAAACTCGACACTTCGCTCGGTGAGCGTGGACAAGAAGTCCAGTGCGTCGAACTCGTCGACGAGCGTGTCGGCGAGCTCGACGAACACCTCGGTCAACCGTTGTTCAGCGCTCATGAGAGTGGCCTCTTATTGGTCTGACGAATGTCGCGGGCGGGTATGTCAGTCATCTTCGTCTTCTTCCAGAGGAATGCGAAGACGCCCCGCCAGCACGTCACGCGCGACTTCCAGGAAAGAACGCTCGCCGGCGAACGCATGGGCCCGAAGTAGCAGCAGGGCGTCCGCGAGACCGACCGACGCCTGAACCGAGAGAAACCCCGTCGCCTGGTGGACCTCGGCGCGGTATTCCAACGGCTCGCCCAGGTCGGGATAGAGCACTGATCCCGGCTGCATCTCGGCCTGCAGACGCAGAAGCACCACCAGCGCGGCATCGGCGTAGGCGAGGGCGCTCGCCATCTCCTCGCGATCAAGTTGAGCAGCGGTCGAGCGATACAGGCAGAGCGTGCCCAGACGCACGCCGCCCACCTGGAGTGGAAACGCGAACACCGCCCGCACTCCAGCGCCCACCGCCTCGGGTCCGAACCCCGGCCATGCCGACATCTCGCCGGCCGTCACCAGGTCGGAATGGAAGACGGGGCGCGCGAAGTAAGACGCGTTGACGCTCGGCCCCTCGCCCAACTCGAACTGGAGGTCCTCCAACTGGGCGGCGACCCCGCCCGAGGCTCCGACCACCCCCTGATGACCGGCATCGTTCATGAGCGCCATCACGCAACCGCTCAGGCCGAGTGCCGTTTTGCAGTCGACGCACAGCAACTCCGGGAGCGACCGCCCCGACCCGGCTGCGGCGTCGATCGCCGCGAGGATCTGGGCCGTGGTCTTCACGCTTCCACCGACCTCAGGGTCGGGGGAGTAGCCTCGAATCGAGGCCACCTCGGACCCCGGCGGCGCCATCTGCGAACAGTCGGGATCCTCATGTCCACCACCACTGGGTCAGCGCTTCCGCCCCTCCAGAGCGACTACAGCGAGCTGGTTCGGGAAATCCGGAGTCGAGGACTCCTCCAGCCTAGACCTGCGTTCTACGCCGTCCTGGGAACCCTCAACCTCGCCGGACTGGCTCTGGTCGTGGCGGGTCTCTTCCTTCTGCGCGACTCGTGGTGGGCGCTCCTGCTGGCCCCGGGGTTCGCGATCGTGTCCACCCAGATCGCGTTCTTCTCCCACGACGCCGCACATCGCCAGATCGCTCATCGTGGCCGGACCATCGCCCTGCTCTGCCTGGTGCACGGCAACCTGCTGAACGGGCTCAGCTACGGCTGGTGGATCGCCAAGCACAACGCCCACCACGCCCACCCGAACGACCTGGAGGCCGACCCCGATGTCGCTGTCGGTGCGTTCGTGTTCGACTCTGACCAGGCCAGCGCGCGCAGAGGAGCGGCCGCCTGGCTGACGCGGCATCAGGCCGGTCTGTTCTTCCCGACGCTGACGCTCGAGGCGTTCAACCTTCGGGTCTCGAGCGCGCGTTCGGTTCTCAGGCCCGGACTCCGCTACCGGAAAGTCGAGAGCCTCTTGCTGCTCGGTCACCTTACCCTGTACCTCACGTTGCTCTTGAGCACCCTCACTTGGATCCAGGCGCTGGTGTTTCTCGTGATCCACCAGGCCTTGTTCGGTGTCTACCTCGGCTGCTCGTTCGCCCCGTCGCACAAGGGGATGCCAGCGCTGACGCCGCAGCAAGCCGCGGACCCGCTGCTCCGTCAGGTACTGTCCGCCCGCAACATCCGAGGAGGACGATTCGTCGACTTGGCCCTTGGCGGCCTCAACCTTCAGATCGAGCACCACCTCTTCCCGAGCATGCCCCGTCCCAACCTCAGACGAGCCCAACCCATCATCGAGCGCCACTGCCGGGCCCGCGGGATCTCGTACTCGGAAACGACGCTGCATGAGTCGTACGGGCTGGCACTCCGACACCTGCACCAGGTGGGCGCCCCGCTACGCGGTGGGGTGTCGAGTTCAAGGTGACGCGGACGTCTCCTGCTCCCGCGCTCGGGGTCGGCCTGCCGCAGGAAGCTGATCCATTCCGGAGCCGACCGTCCCGGATCAGGCCTTGCAGTGCCTCAGAGCCGACGGCACAGCGGCAGCGCGGCCACCGCAAAGCCCTGAGCCTGTTGTCCCCAGACCCGCCGGGTCTCGCAGGATGCTTGAATCGCCGCCTGCTCGATCGCCGCGACAGCGCGCTCGAGTTCGTCGGCGTCACTGGCGCTGACGGCGACGAACCCGGTCGCCCGCAGCACCCCGTGCCCGGCGGTCAGGTCGGCCTCTTGCTGGAGGACGTCCTGGTACTCGGCGGCCTGCTGGGCGTCCTCGATCTGACCGAGCTTCTGGCGCTGGGCGGCGTCGGAGATGTACTCGGTCTTCTTCTTGCGGATGTCGCGGGCAGCGGAGTCGGTGCGCATCGGCGTGTAGAGCAGCGTGAAGGTGCGCCGGATCCCCGAAGACAGCAGCAGCGGCGCGAGGAAGCCGGGGTACACGAGCGACCGCGGCCACTCACTGATCCAGAGCACGCAGTGGTGCGCGGAGTCGCTGCGCAACGAGCCCCACGATTCGGTGACCGCGACGGGTCCCGCGGTGGCGAGGTCCCGGCCGATGTCGCCCTTGCGCTCAAGCGCGCCCGCGACGGCGGGGTCGTACGCCGACCGCAGGATCAGCGCCAGGTCGCCGGGCGTGAGCCATTCGCTGGGGGCGAGGTCGGCGGACCGGAGGGCGGCCAGCAGGGTCGCCATCTCCTGCCGGAGTACGGCGGCTGCCCCTCGCATGCCTCCGCCGGCAGCCCGGATCGCGCGCCCGGCAACCTTCATGTCCAACGAGATGGAAACGGTCGACGCGTGGCGCTCGCCCGCGGGTCCGGCGCGGTCGACCAGTTCGCCGTACGTCGTCGAGGCCCACGAGCCTGAGCGGTTGCCGTGCTGCTCCCACCAGTCCGCCAGGCCCTTGCCGGAGTCGGGCAGCGTCCGCTCCATCACCTGGACGGAGGCGATTCGCCCGGATCGGCAAGCCGTCGCGAGGACCCGGCCCCACGAGACGACTCGGCGTTCCTGCTCAGCTGGGTCGAGGAGCACGAACGCGGGATGGGAGACACCGACGATCGCGGTCAGGGTCGCCGCGTGCGGGTCGTGAACCATGACGGCCGCGGTCTCGGGGTCGACCCATTGACGCAGCCGAGCCGCGTCACCGGGCAGCGCCAGCGTTCCCGCGGGACGCGGCTTCACGACTCGACGGCGGTACAGCAGTTGCCCGCCCGCTGATCGCCAGAGCCAGCGCGCGCCGATCGGCGCCCACTCGATGAGCTTGCGCCCTCCGACACCGACGAATGCCAGCGTGACGAAGAACAGGATGATCGGGAAGGTCATCACCACGGCGCCGACGTACAGACCGATGATCAACGTGCCCGACGCGAGGCTGGCCATCACGAGTTGGGGCCCGGAGAGGCCCAGCAGGACGCCGCGCCGGGCCAGGCGCGAGAACTTGATCGGGGTCAGTTCTGGTTCGCCGGTCGTCGTGGCCACGGCCGATCACTTCTTCCCAGCGGTGTCGACCAGCGTCGAGTCCGCGACTGGCGGTGGGACTGTCGAAGGAGCAGCGGACTCATGCGCCTCTGCCTGTCCGGTCGCCTGGGCGGCGACGAAGTTGCCGAGCCGAGGACCGGCCGCTGCCGCCTCCTTCGCGACCACGACTCCTGCGGCAACCGCTCCGCCTGCTGCCGCCGCACCTCCAGAGGCAGCACCGGATCCGGCGCTTCCGCCGCCCCCTCCGCTCGACGGTCCGCCAGCGGATGGTCCCGTGGCCGCGGGAGAGCCGCTGGACGTCGTACCGCCGCCACCGCCTGCGCCGCCCCCGCCTAGGACCTTCGCCGGCTCGCTGCCGGTGCGGCGAGAGAGCGGGATCGGCATCGGCCGGTTGAGCGACGACTTGGCCTCCTGCTCGGCCGACATCGCGTGGTACATGTCGAAGCCCATGAAGGCGATGGCCTTGTAGGTCAGGTACGGCGCGAACCCGGCCATAAGCATGAGTACGACGCCCGCCATCGGCTGGCTGACGGACTCCAGGTCGGCATCGATCGGCGCCGAGACCTGGGCGGTGGCGAGCAGGAAGATCACCACGAGGACGACCTTCGACAGGATCATCGCGATCACGAACGTCGCCCAGCGGCTCAGCCACGTCCGGGTGTGGTCCCAGCTGGCACCCGCGAGCGCGATCGGTGCGAAGACGATCGCGATCAGAAGGAGGGCTTTGCGGATCAGAAGGCTGATCCACACCACCATCGCTCCGATGATGGCCAGGCTGGCCAGGAAGATCGTCAGGATCGCGCCAGCTCCTGGGGCGCTCAGGTTGATGGCACCGAGTCCGGCGGCGAGTACGGCGACCTTGTCGCCCATCTCGTTCATGTTGGTGCCGGCGGCGTTGACGATGCCGATGCAGAGCTGATCAGTGATCTCGAGCGCGGTCGCGAGGAGCGCGAGTGCGACGAACGATCCGAGGATCGACTTGGCGAGTCCGAGTGCGGCTCTGGAGAGTGCGGCTGGTTCGCGGCGGATCATGCCGCCGATGACCTGGAGCATGAAGAAGCCGAGCATCACGAAGACGCCGACGCCGAACATGATGTTGTAGACCTTCGTGTACTCGCCGCTGGTCACGTCGACGTACGTCGTGGTGTCGATGACCTTCCAGACGGAGGTGAACATCCACTCGGCCGCGCCGCCCATGCCTTGAGCGAGCCAGTCGAACGGCGCGGTGATGACCGCGCCGGCCGCGTCGCCGGCGGCGTTGCAGACCTCGTGGATCACCGGTACGTCGCAGACACCCATGATCGATTCCTCAGACCTGCTGGCCGACGTTCCAGAAGAAGTTCACGAGAGTCACCGAGGCGCCACAGACGATCGCGGCACCGAGGGCGACGAGTACGCCAAGCTTGCCCCGGCCGGCCAGGTGCGGGTTCGACGAGTTGGCTCCGAGCGCCCACACGATCGCCGAGATGATCAACGCGAGTACGGCCAGTACCAGACCGACCGTCATGGAGGCTCCGACGATCTTCTTGAGCTGGCCGATCCCCGGCAGGCCGTTGGAGTTCGGGTCGATCGAGATGTCGAGGGGGAGCAGGAGAGCTGTTGTGAGTAGGTCCATCGGAGGCTCCTTACGTCGGACGGGCGGACGCCTTAGAGGTGCGGGCCGATGTCCAGCAGCCAGTTGGCCCACGTGAGTGCGGCGCCCGTGATTGCTGCTCCGCCGATTGCGACGAAGCAGCCGAGCTTCGCCTTCTGAGCGGTGTGCCAACTGCCCGAGCTAGAAGCGATCGCCCAGGTTGTCGCCGAGATGACGAGCATGAGCACCGCGACGATCAGGCCATAGGTCAGGAGCGCGCCGACGATGGCGCGGAGGTCACCTGAGCCGCCGACTGCGCCGAAATCGGGGCCGATGTCTTGCGCAACTGAATGACCGATGGTCATGCCACCGAGGTGCTACGCGGCCTCCATGTGCCTCTCGGACGGATGCCGAGCCGTATGCTGCCAATCGTGGAGCCGAGCGAGGACCGCTTCCCGTATCACCGGCGCGCGGAGATGGCGCGGATCATCTTGGGCGCCGTCGAGGAGCGGGTCGAGCGTGGCCAGCCGGGCGATCGGATGGATGGTCTGCTAGCCGCGACCGAATGGGTCGGCGACGTGCTGATGGATGCTCTGGAGGACGCGGTGTTCACCACCGCGGGCGGCGTACTCGATGCCTTGGGCGCCGGCGCTGTCAGGGAGGATGCCGAGGCCGCTGATGCCAGCTACGCAGACGCAGGCTGGCTGATTCTCATCAAGGCGGCCGACTGGTCCGATGCCTCGAACGACCGCGACTCAATCGTTGCCTTGGGGGCCGAGACGCCTGAGGCTGTTGCCGCTGATGCCGGCTTCAATCGATGGCTCGATCGTTGCAGACCCGATCAAGAGCCTGAGATCGAAGATCTCGCAGAGGCCGGCGTCGTCGCGTTGGCGCAGATGTGGCCACACTTCACTCGCGCCACCACGGACCAGACCATTCGATGGTGGCTCGGACCGGATCCCAATCCGAATCAGGCGCCCGGCGGCCCGGAGATCCAGTGGAATCCGATCGCACGTCATCTGCTCGCTGCGATCGATGTTTGTCGCGGTTCGGATGGCCCGGATGTCGCCGCAATTGCACTGCAGCAGGCTGATGCGCTGCTCGTCTCCTGTAGCCGGGAGGCGGCGCTAGAGGTCGTGGAAGATGCATTGTGGGGCACGGCGGCCTGGGCCGAGGTGGAGTTCGACGAGAAGGCAGATCGGGTAGACGCCATGGACGCTGTGTTCCCACGTGCCGGGGAACTCTGGAAGGCAGTCGAAGCGGACTTGGCCCTAGCGGGCGGCTGGTACGAGGATCTTCAAGGCAGCTGTGACATCGAGCCTCTGAGCGCGGTCAAGGAAGCTCCAGCGCTGATGAGGTGGACTGGCTCGGATCGTTGGAGCGATGAGGGCGCGCGCTCATACATTGCTGCGGCGCTCGTCGTCTTCACTGACGAGCGGATCGACTGGGTGGTCGCGGACCGGTCCGACGACGAGGTGCTGGACCTGTGGGCGGACAGGTACAACTCGTTCCGAGTCGGCCCGCAACCGCGTCAGTGGCCGCCTGCGGTGCACGACGGATGATCACCGAGCGGCCCAGGCGTGTCCAACTCGCTTGGGCACCTGCCGTCTGCCCTGTTCGGAGGCTCGATAACTGATGGCTGGAGCAGCACTGCGTCGAGGTGTGTGGTTCAAGACCCAGCCGACTCGAGAGCCTTGGAGTTCCAAGAAGGTGCCGCCCACCGTGTTCTGGCACATGTGGAAGATCAGGCAGTGGCCTTATTCGCACATCAACAACGGCGACTTCTGCTACCTCGTGAGCTCCGGAGGGGCCGAGGCTGAGATCTTCGCCGAACTCGTGATCGACCGAGTTGTCCGACTGAAGTACTTCGGCCATGCTGCCGCCTGGGATGGCGTGAAGGGGGTTCTCGACGGTGCGCACTTCTCCGGACTCTCCCGTAAGAAGTTCCTCAGCCATCCTGAGACGGTCGACCGTCCCGTTGTCGGCTACCTTCTTGCTTTCGTGGGCTATCCGCTATCACCGAAGCCGCTAGGCATGACGCGCCCGGACTGGCTGCGCATCCAGCAGCAGGGGTGGGCCCAATACGACCTGCTCCGTTAGTGCGGCTGCGCCAGGCTCGCTGGTGGTTCGCTGCGGATCATGGTCGTGGAGCCGCTCAGGGCTGATGACCGCCATTAAGCCGGCGGATGGTCATGACCTCGCCCGCGAACTCGCCGATCGTCCCGTAGCGGACGACGTCACCGGTTCGCGGCGCGTGCAGGATTCGGTCGCCGCCGACGTAGATCGCGACGTGATGCGGGCCGCCGGCGCCGGGGTAGCTGAAGAAGATCAGGTCGCCGGGCTTCTTCTCGCCAAAGGGGGTGCCCGTGCCGGCGTGGATCTGGTCGCCGGAGTAGTGGGGGAGACGGATGCGTCCTTCGGAGGCTTGGTACGCGGCGTACAGGACGAGACCGGAGCAGTCGAAGCCACCGCCTGTCGGGCCCTCGAAGCTGCCTCCGCCCCAGACGTAGGGCTTGCCGAGCTGTGATGCGGCGGCCTTGATGAAGTCCCCAGCGAACCCCGGGGGTAGGTTCATCGGCACCTCGCCCGCTGACTGAGCACACGCGAGGTCGGTCGAGAGCGATACGCCGCTCAGCGTCGCCAGGACCTTCTCCGCGATCGGCTGGTTGACGGCGTACCGGTCGGGATAGGCCGAGACCTGCACGGCTTGGGCCGCAGCGCCGGGGTCCATCGATGCCCATCCGTCGATGTCGAGCAGGCCCCGTGGCGAGCCGTGGTTCGGGCCGCTGGGTCCGCCGTAGAAGGCACGGGATGACCAGACGGGGTCCATCAGGTTCTCGACGCTGCCCCATCCGGCGGCGGGGCGTTGCTGGAAGAGGCCCACGGAGTCGTGGTCGCTACCGTCACCGTCGTTCGGGATATCGCCGGAGTGGGGGTAGGCGCCGGTGTTCGACAGGACCCGAAGAGACGACTCGGTCAGCGCAGTCATGACCGCGATCATCTGGCCGCGGGCCGGGATGTTCTCGCTCTGGCCGGTGGCGATGATCGCCGCGGCCCGGGTGAGCTGCTGTTGGTTGAGGGTGACGGTCTCACCGTTGGTGTTCGTCGCGCTGAGGCTGTCCGACACCGGGCCGCTGACGCCGAGGCTCTCGGTCGCCTGACCATCCCACATGCAGCTGCCCGATCCGGCAGCCGCGGGGCTGATCAGCGTCGCGACGCCCAGGACGGCTGCGCCGGGGGCGAGGAGTACGGCGGCCGCCGCGCCAACCGCGAGCAGCTTGATACCCATGGCGTCGTCACCTGAGTGGGTTGTCGAGCTGCGAGAGCCGCAGGACGTGACAGCGATCGAACGAGGGCTCGCAAGCGACGAAGACGGTGAACGCGACTGGGTGCGACGACTCGGCGCCCTCGCCGTTCCACACGCCGCTTCGGTGCCGCGTGCCGGCAATTGTCACGGCCGTCGTGCCCGGTCGGGGGTGGCCGTGGGCTTGCTGGACCGCGGCGGTCCAGGACTCCGGGACGTACGCGTCGTCGATCTCGATCGTCTGCCGTACCTCCATCGCTCCGAGGTCGAGCCATTGGTCGACGGTCGGCAGGTAGGTCGCGACATCGGCGATCAGGCCGGGCGTCTCCTCGCCGGAGGGGTCGGCGTCGGCGAGGACGGCGGCGGTGTAGTCGGTCGGCAGGAAGCCGAGGCTGGTGTTCCAGTCGAACAGTGACGACGCGACGGCGCGTGAGTACGCGATCGGATCGCTCGTGTGGGGGAGCGCGCGATCTTTGAGCGTGACCACCGGAGTCGCCTCCTCCGGGATCGCCCCGACCTCTCCGGGCGGTGGAGGCGCCGGGGTGGACTCGGCGGGCTGGGGCCCACGCACGACTCCGTAGATGCCGACGGCGAGGGTCGCGAGGGTCAGGACGCAGCCGAGGATGACGGCGATCTGGCGCCAGGTGAGGTTGCGCATCGAGGCTCCGAGGTCGAGGTGGCGGACACTCGGGAGGTACGCCGATCAGGCCGACGCGGCCGCCGTACGTGCTTCACGGAGCTGGTCACGCAAGTCGATCGTCTCGGCGACGACGCGTTCGAAACGTGCCCAGTCATCGTCCTTGAGAGCAGCCGCAAGCTCCGCGACGTCGTACAGCGCGGTCCACCCTTCGAGCTCGGACCACATCAGCACGAACGACCGCGGACTGTGGTGCTTCGGTGCGCGCTTGGCCTTGCTCCGCAGAGCGCGTAGCCGCTTGGCGTTCTCTTCCTCTTGGACGCGCTTGAGCGCTTCGGCGGCCAGTCGGGCGACTTCGTCCTGCTCCTCCTGGGACGCCGGAGGGGGCTGGCTCGCCAGTTCGACGGCGGCCTTCACGCGCTTGTACGCCGGCGACACCGGTGCACCGCCTTCGATCTCACTCAGCATGTTGGCTGCGAACTCGCGCACTGACTCGCTCAGCGTCTCGTCCCTAGTGACCGACTCGATCCAGTTGATCTGCTCCAGTCGGTGGTATGAGTTCCCGCCGGTGGCTAGTTGGGCAGCGCGTGCGCGGGAGTCGCCGCACGGCTCCGGCGAATCGCCGGAGCCGGAGGCTCCGCCAGCGCGCCCGGCGCCGCCGAACTGCGTGGCGGCCATGCGGCGCTGGGCGTCCTCTTGCTCGAGCATCTTGATCTCGGCGTACAGACGCGCGGTCTCCACCGGGGAGAGCGGCTTGCGCTGCTCGTTCTCGTCCTGCTGGGCGAGCAGGTGCGAGAGCTGATCGGAGATTCCTGAGCGGACCCACACGTTCAAGGTGCGCCGCCCGAGCCGGCGCAACGCTTCGAGCCGACGCCAGCCGCAGATCAGGACGCCGTCGGGGGTGATGGTGACCGGCTGGAGGAGGCCGACCTCCTCGATCGACTTCATCAGCGCGTTCAGGTCGCCGGGGTCCTTGCGGTGGCGTACGCCGACGGTGATCGAATCGATCTGGCGCTCGAGTTCGATGTGGCCCTTGTCAGACATCGATCCTCCTGGCGACCTTCGGTGCGGAGTCGCGGATCTCCACGACGAGCCCGTCGTCGGCGAGCAGGTCGATGACCTTCCAGTCGCAGACGAGCATGGCGAGGACGCCGACGCCGGCCCGAGTCGCGGCAGCGGCCTTGTCCGGGTTGCCGAGCACGATCCGCAGCACGGTGGCCCAGGAGTCGCGGTCCAGGTCGAGGGCCACGCGGCCGGCCAGGTCACGCCGAAGGTAGGCGTGGGCGACGTGGCGGTCGCCGGCCTCCATCAGCCGTGTGGCGATGTAGTCGAGCGTGCAGGTCGCGCTGCTGCTCGGCCAGCCGAGGGCGACGAACATGCTGATCACGAGGTTGAGCGCCTCGAACGCTGTCGTTGGCGCTGTCTCTCCGGGCTCCAACCGCGGCGCGGCCCGGGCGGGGTCCACCGGCGACGGGCCTCGACTCTCAGCGAGGAGTTCGAGGAACCCCGTCTCGTCTTCGCCGAAGCGGCGCGCGTCGTGGTGACGCATGACCTCCCGCCTGCGCGCCTGGGCCGTCGAGCAGAGCAGCCCGGCCGCGCGCTCCTCAGCGATCAGGCTGACCTGGACGGCACGAGTGATGACGGCCCACGGGTCGTCCGCGCACCTCACCGCGCGCGTGCGCATTGCCTCGAAGGCGGCGTACGCCGAGTCTTCCGGCTCGCAGTTGTGTGCGCGCGCGAGCGATCGGTACTTGCGGATCGTGAACTGCATCAGCCGCTCCGCCTCGGGGTCGTGCCGCCAGGCCCAGTAGCCGACGCTGTCGCGGTCGTGCAGGCGTTGCAGGAGTGCGCGGAGTCCTTCGGGGGTGGCGAACGAGGCGTTCACAGTCCCAGTCCTTCCTGGCTTGGGGTGGGCGTCGCCGATCGATCTGGTCCGGGGTGGCGAAGCGTCTTGGACGTCGTGGCCGGCGTACGGCGCGCTCGTCGTACGAGCTCGGCCTGGAGGTCGATCCCGCGGCCGACCATGGGGCCGATGTAGGAGCCCAGCTCGGTGGGGCGTACCCAGGCGATCCGCTTCTGCATCTGCTCGCGTGCCGGCTGTTCGGGCCCGAGTGACGGATCACGGTGGCGTGCAAGCTCGCTGGCGGTGGGCTCGAGACCCTCGGCAGGGCCCGGGCGCTCCGGTGGCCGATAGCTGTGGCGGCGGTACTCGGCGTGCGTGTTCACAGGTGGATCCCTTCACTCGCTGGGGTAGGGCCCGGGCGGCTCCCCGGGCCCAGCCGGGTGGCAATGCGGAACGCGGAGTCAACCGTGGTCTCGATCTCGCGGTCCGGGAGCCCGGCGTACTGTGCCGCCGGCCCGAGCCAGCCCATGACTTCCGTGTGGCTCAGCCCGTTCTCGACCATCCGGCACGACGCCCAGAAGAGGGCGCGGTTACGGCCGCCCTCCGGCGTGAGCGCGACGGTTCGAGCCAGGGCGTCGGGGCGGCATCCCTCGGTGGGCATGCCGGGCGGTGGGGCAGTCCGCACCGGTCGCGGTGGTTCCAGGAATCGGCGGAGCGCGACCGCATCGACGGGCTTCGGAGGGTGCGTGGCGACGGCGATGACGTCGTACGACCGCTGGGCGCCGTCGATCGTGACGCGCGATGGAGGAGCGATGACGTAGCCGCCGTTGCCGCGGAAGTCGATGTGTGCCGCGGGGACCTGCCAGCTGCGCTGCTCCTGGCCGCGGACGTTCGGGTAGTAGGCGTGGAGCCCGCCCGAAGGCGTGCGCACCAGCCACGCCCAGTCGTTTGCGAAACCCTCGCTCCGCGCTCGTTCGAAGGCGTCGAACCCGCTCGCGCCGGGATGGACGTCGACATCGACGACGAGGACGCCGGTCGTTGCGCCTGTGGGTAGGCCGATGTTCGCGTCGGGGGTGCGTTGCCACCAGGCGTGGACGACGCGGGCGACGGAGGTCGCGTCGTGGAAGCCATTGGGCGTGAGCGGCTGCTTGCCGCCCGGGACGCACGGGAAGACCGGGATGCCGAGGTTGGCATAGCGCAGCGCGGCGGCCGCGAGCGTGGGCTCGTCGGCGACTCGCTGCATCGTCGACGCCGACCACGTCGGGATCGGGTTGTTGGGGTCGAACATGCCCCCGACGATGCGGTGTCAGGTATCCACGATTTCGGGATACCTGGCCGGATTCGGGAGGGGGATACCTGCGTTTCCGCAGGTCAGGAGGTATCCCTAAGTCGTTGCTATGAACCCCTTGACCGGACCGCCCATGTCACCCGGTCGCGGTGTTGGTCTCTCGATGGTGGCTCAGGCCGTTGGCATCTTCGTAGTCCCAGAGCGCCCACTCGTACCCGGCGATGTATGCGCTGTCGGCATCGCGGTGCTCCTCGAGCCAGCTGCGTCCGGCATCGACCGAACCGGTCGTCAGCGCGCTCGTCCGGCCCGCGTTGTAGCCCGCCATGTACTGCTGCTCCCCAGTTGTCGCCACAGCCTGAGTCGAACATATGTACGAACGTCGGTCAAGATGGAGTCGTGTCCGCGAATCCGCCGAAGAGCGATGCCTGGCCGCAGCCCAGGCGTTGGCGGCATTGCTGGGTTCGCCTTGATCGTCGGAACTACCCACCGCCCGCACCAGGGTTGATTCTCGACTGGCGGCGCGAGCGTGGGCAGTGGTTCGCGTGGGTGATCTGGGTCGACAACGGCGGCCTGCGGGAGGGCGTGCGGCAGGCGTGGCTGCCCCTGTCCGTGTTGCGGCCTGCGAGGAGCGACATCAATATCTGGAACGACGGGCCATGGCGCTAACTGGGTGTGTCCCATTTGGAGCGGAGAACGGAACAGGCCGTAGCCGGGCGTTGCTGCTCGGCGTCCTCGGCTGTCATGCCGGGAGTCGATACTGCTCAGGTGGAGACCTCAGCCCAAGTTGCCCAAGAGGCCAGTCCTGCACTGGTCGTGTTGTCTGGCCGCCCAGGTACCGGGAAGACGACGATCGCGCGTGAGGTGTGCCGACGCTTGGGAGCCTGCTACCTCCGCGTCGATGCTGCGGAGACTGCGCTCGCCAGGACGGGCGCTGCGGTCGGCGTCGGGGGCTATGCGGTGATACACGAGCTGGCGGTCTCGAACCTGCTGCTCGGCAACACCGTCGTCGTTGACGCGGTGAACCCTGTGCCGGAAGCGCGCATGTCATGGCGGGATGCGGCACGGCGAGCCGGAGTGCCCCTGGTGAACTTGGAAACGGTGCTGCCCGACCGGGAGGAGCACCGACGACGAGTCGAACGCCGCGTCGCCGACATCCCTGGTCACGAGGTCCCGACGTGGGAAGTGGTGCAGAGCGGAGAGTGGAGTGCCTGGGACGAAGGCCGCGACGGCCCTCGGGTCTTGGTCGACGCCACGGATACAGCCGCCGCGGTGGCCCTCGTGCTCGATGCTGTCTGCCGCCCGAACGGCTAGCACGAGCAGGCTCTCATGCGTGCCGCCCGTCGGCAGCCCCGTGGCTCAGCCTGCGAGCGGCTGTGCAGGACTGTGGGCAGGGGTGCGCGAGAGGTGGCGCAGTGTGGTTGCGATGCAGGCGACCTGGAGCCAGCCGGTGGCCGAGGTGGTGGTGTTCTCGAACGACTTCGCCAGCCGGCGGGCACGTCCGAGACGACCGTGGGCGACCTCGACGCGCCAGGCGTGCCGGATGGGGCGGAACACCGGCTGCTTGTCGTCCCAGCCGACCCGGCGCAGCTCAAGGTCGTAGTCCCGGCCGAGCTTTCGGGCCGCTGCCTCGGTGACGCCGCGGTCCACCAGGACCAGCTCGAGCCGGCCGGTGACACCCTGCTGGGTCAAGTGCTGCAACATCAGCTCCGTGGTCCGGTTCTCGTGGGTGGAGGCCGGGACGACCAGCGCACCCACGGGCAGTCCGGTCACATCGACCGCCACCACCCGCTTTGCGCCCTTGGTCCGGCCGTAGGGGCCGCCGCGGTCGTGGAAAGTGAACCCGCCGTTGGAGGACCCGCGTGCCAGATGGGTGTCGATGACCACCATCGACGGGGTCGCCTCGGCGCGGCCGTCGGCTTCGCGTGCGGCCTCATGCAGCACGGCCAACGCTCGCGCCCAAGTGCCGTTGCGGGACCAGCGGCGGAACTGGGACCACACGCGGGTCCAGGGCCCGAACGTCGCCGGCAGATACCGCCACTGGCAGCCGGTGTGGGAGATGTAGAGCATCGCGTTGACGACTTTCCGCAGACCAGCTCCGTGCTTGGGTCCGCGCTTGCCTGGAGGGTTGAAGACCGGCTCCAGCAGCGCCCACTGCTCGCTTGTCACATCGCTCGGGTAGGACATGCCGCGCACCGTGCTCGCTGGCCCGTGGGACGCAGTCGACCTCAAATGGGACACACCCAGTAAGGCGGCCAGCAGTTTGTGTCGGGGCCCGCTCATAGCTTGTCGGCCGTGAAGATCTTCTCGCGCATCGCCGCAGTCCTTTTGGCAACTCTGCTCCCGTTCACTGCCTGCTCGTCGGCCGACGACCCCGACAAGGCCGGGTCCACGCCTGCGGCGACACCTGACGAGGCCGCGCCGCGCAGCGGTACCGCGGAGGCGGCGCCTGGCGAGGAGATTGAGGTCAAGCCGCTGGCATTCAATGCCTCCGGGCTCCTGGGTGGCACCGCCCGCCCGCGCTTCGATGACGGTGAGGCCGGGGAGGTCTCTGTCGTCCAGGTTGGGCCGCTCGACACTGACCAGGGAATCCTGTTGTTCGCGTTCCGGAACAACACCGCCGAGGGCATCTCGCACGTCGACTGGACCGCGACCGCTCGCAGCGGTGGCTCCATCGCCGGGACCGGATCCAGCCAGGGCACCATCCCCGCCCAGATCGCGCCGGGCGAAGTTGGGCTGAGCTACATCTTTTTCGAGAACGCCGAGGCGATCCCCGGCAACGCTCAATACGAGTTCGCGGTCGAGACCAGCCCTGTGGACACGACCTCCTACAACACGGCGCCCTTAGCTGTGACCGAGGTGAACCTCGTCGGCGAGGCGATCGTCGGCTCTGCCACGAATGCGACGGGCGCCTCGACCGAAGGCCCGTACAGCGTCGCGATGTACTGCTTCGAAGGCAACGACCTGGCTTGGTACACGAGTTCCTTCACCGAGCAGGACGGCCCAATCGAGGACGGCGGCACCGCCACCTTCACCGTAGACCTCTACGGCGACAAGTGCGCGAAGTACGTCATCGGCGTTGGCGGCTACTTCTCCTGATCATCTGGCATCGGTTCGGCGGATTCTCAGAACCGCCGCTCAACATCCGGGTAGCGTCGTGCGCTGCATCAGGTCTGGAGGGGGAGGCAGGAGTGGGGCGAGCTGACTCTCGTCGCCGAAAGCGCAATGTCGCGCGCGACGAACTGCGGTACAAGCGCAAGTCCGTCCGCGTCCTCCGCCGAAGGCAAGACAGCGTGCGAGCCAAGTGGGAGGACCGCGGCTGGGAGTTCGAGGAGCAGCGAGACCGCAGGTTCAGGACGGACCTAGCCTTTAAGCGCGCCCTACCGGAGCCGCGCTGGCGCTTACGGATCGGCTTCGCCCTCGTGGCCCTGCTCGCCATTATCGGCGTGGTCGTCGGCGGACTGAAGTATCTCCCGCAGTACGAACCGACCGCCGCAGAACTGGCACAGGAAGACGCTGCGGTCGCTCTGCGGGCACTCCGCGGTGCGGACCTGGCGGCGCTCGGGGAGCACCTGGCGGCTCATCGAGGCAACCGGGACTTTGCGTACTACTTCGCCGCCCAGGCGACCCCTCGCGAACTCGGGGACGCGCTGGCCTCGGTGGCTGGCGTCAACGACGAACCGCTCGGTCCCGATGTCGACTCCCACGAGTACGACATCACCCTCACGGACCTGGCTGGTGTGCTTGCATTGGCGACCCACGGCACCGGAGACCGCATGCTGCCACCGTCGTGGACCGAGGACTTCGCCACCGCAACGACGACCCCGGAAGTCCTCTACGGCGCGCCCGATGAGAATCCCGACGCCGACGCCGACGCTGAGCAGCGCGCCGACCAAGACGTTGCCAACAAGCAGAATCTCCTCCTGCTCCTGTCGCGAGGGTATTGGTCAACGGAGTTTCTCGAGACGGTCACCGACGCTTACTGGACCTTCGACCGAGATGAAGGTGATGACGCCTGGCCGGGCGTAGTGGACGGCGATGCGAAGTACGCTCCAGCGCCGACCGGCACCTACCTGACCGACGGCATCCTTGCGCTCACCGCAGCACTGACCGCGAACCCGGAGGCCAGCGCGTGGGCCTTCACCGACTTCCAGCCGGGCACCGAGACGATCACGTACGACGATGACGATCACGCCATCGGCAAGTTCACGCACTATCTCTTCTTCGAGCACCAGTTCCCGGGTGGCTCCGACGAGGGCAGCGTTGGGATGACGGCGTCACTCACCGCGCTGTCCTCGGCCATCGATGCCACGAGTGATCCGTTAGGTGAGCCTGACTCGTCAGCCGGCAGCCCCATGGCTGACTCGCGGGTGTTGGAAGGCCTCGCGAACAGTCTGCAGGATCAGAGCGAGTGCTCGTGGAACCCGCTCGACTACGGCCACTGCGTGGTCGAAGCGGTCGAAGCGGCTTTTCACTGGGTTAAGCGCTGGGGGCACTCGGTGCTCAACATCCTCTCGCTCGCCACGTTCGTTCCCCCGCCGTTCAACGTCATCGGCGTCGGCGCAGCCGCCACCAACGCGACCTGGTACGCGATCGAGGGTGACTACACGAACGCCGGGCTGTCGTTGGCCGCAGCGGTCCCCGGGCTCGCTTTCACCAAGCTCGTGAAGGGCGTCAAGGCGACCAAGAGCGCTGGTTCGGCGGCCGCAGCCGAGAAGGCGGCGGCTCAAGCGGACGATGTCGCCCGAGTCGCGAACGAGATTCGGGCGAAGGTCGGCACCGGGAGCACGATCACAAGGCCTGTCACCACCGACTATCTGAGGTATCGACCGACCCTTCGAACTTCGACGAAGCAGCAGATCCGGGATGCCGCCCCAAAGAACGCCGACGGAGACTTCATCGACCCCAACACCGGACAGGTCGTTCCAGCCGGTGCGGCCGATATCGGCCACAAGCCCGGACATGAGTGGCGATGCATCAAGGAGAAGGCCTTGGCTCAAGCTTGGAGCGTTCAGGACTTCCTCGACCACATCAATGATCCGGAGCTGTACCAGATGGAGGATCCGGCCTCGAACCGCAGCCACCAGTACGAATCCGACGTGTGTGCGGTCTAGAGGCCATGACAACCCCCACGACCTCGCCGATGCATGCTGCAGTCATGGCCAGTGACTTGTCGACCCTCCAGGACCTTCTCGCGCGCGGCGAATCTCCTGACGTCAGCGACCATCTTGGGTTCACGCCGCTTCACTTGGCGGCCCAGCAATGGTCGGTCCCAGCGGCGGAGGCGCTACTAGGTGCGGGCGCGTCGGTCGACCCAGAGAATACGTTCGGCAACACACCCCTGTTCGTCGCCGTGTTCAACTCGAAGGGCCGTGGCGAGCTGATTGAACTGCTGCGCACCCACGGGGCTGACGCCTTGCACGCAAACAGGAGTGGGCAGACGCCGGTCGGACTAGCGCGGCTGATCGCGAACTACAACGTCGCGCAATGGTTTGCGGACCTTCCTACGTAGCCATCAGCCGGTTTGGCGCCGCGCTGGCGAAGGATGTCGCTGGCCCTCAAGGACTTGTGTGGTTCGTGGAGGTAGGTCGATCGGTCCATAGCCGTCATCGCTCCTATTCGTGACACCGTTACGCATCCGAGCGTCAGCTTCGTCGACGTTCCCTATTGCTCGATCAACAGCGATGCGGTCGAGGTTCGCGATCTCGTCGTACGGCGACGCGGCGAGGGTGACGCTGGACGCGAAGTCGGCAAGACCGAGGTCGCCAACGACCAGTGCGTGGGTGGTGACGATATGGCCGACATCGACGATCGCGGCGGTCATGATGTGGTCGAGTCGGTCGCCCTCAAGAAGCCATCCCCACCCGTCCTTGCGGAGGTCGGTGAACGGCTCTCCGCTGACGAGGTGCAGCGCGGCGATGAGGTCGGCCATCCCCTCGGCGCCGCGGCTCTGGCCGCGGGCACGGAGGCGCCTGAACAGGTCGAGATCGCAGAGAACCCCGTCGAGGGCGTAGGTCGCCGGGACGCCGTCCCGATGGGTCTGCTGCGCGCGGGGGAGGAACGGCTTGTCCGCCCGGCTCTGTCCGAGCCACTTCCGGATGATGCTCAAGTCCGACCGCGCCTTCTGAGGACGGATGCAGAGGTCCTCTGCGAGCTTCTCCGCGGTGACCCCGTTCGGGTGGAGCGCGAGGTAGGCGAGGAACTCGACGTAGTAGGGCCGTCGGTGGGCCGTGGCTGTCGCGTCGCCCAGGGTCCTGACCGTGACCGGTCCCAGCAGGGTGACCTTCGGCGCGACGGGAACCGGAGAATCCCATCGGGCGAGGTCCTCGTCCAGGTCCGGATCGGAGGCATGAATGGCCGCTGCGGCTTCCGGAGACGCGTTGGGGGCGAGAGTCTCGACGTCATCGACAGTCGTCGCTGCGCGGTCGGCATACACGTGGGTGTCGAGCGGCAGAAGTGACGATGCGCCCGCCTGCTGGCCTTCTGGGCGCGGTTCCGTCAGTTCGTCGACGAGCGCACCTCCGCTATCCGTCACGGTCCGTTCGTCGGCGGCACGGGGGACCGGCACCACCTCGGCATCCGTGGTGAGATCGACCAGCGCGGCACACGCCTCCGCCTCCGCGGCAGTCAGCCCCGCGGAAGCGAGATCCAGCTCAAGAGCTGGGATCCGCAGACGGCCCTCGGCGCTCAGGTGGACGTCGACGAACGGCGGGCACGGTTCTCCTCCGACGCTGACCAGAGCCAGGCCGGCGCGTCCCGGGAAGCCAACGAGGGCCCCGGCCAAGTGCGTCAGGCCCGGACCGTTGTCGCCGCCTGCGATGACCGCGGCGTGGAACTCATCCGGCTCTCCGATCGGGCTGGCGGTCGCGAGGTCGTCGGCCAGAGCGCGAAGGAACGCGTCATCTCCGGGTTCGTGGACGCGGACGAAGTCGCGATTGATCGAGGCCAGCTCTCCGCCGAGTCCCAGCGCCTCGATGTGCACGGGAGAGGCCCAAGGATTGACGACCAACTCCGCCATGAGGTGGCGAGCCAGCGCCGCGCTGCGATCGCTGTCCCCGGTCACTGCCAGCGCACGAAGCTCCTCGAGATTGAGCAGAGCCAGCGCTCCGTCGTCTGCCTGACCGACGCTGACCAGCATCGGGTACGGCGACAGCGCGTCCGGGGGCGGAGTCGGGACCGCCTCGACAGGGATGTGCCACGCAGCGCCTTCTCCGGTCCATGGCTTAGGGAGCTCAGCAAGCTCCGCGAGCGTCAGCACGATCCGGCTGGAAGAGAGCCGGACGGAGAGCAGGCGAGGTGCAGGGGCCAGGCCCCGGAGGGCCGCATCGAGTTCTTCGATCGGGTGGGCGGTAACGGCTCCGGACACCTGAACGGACTTCTCGACTGCGAGCAGTTCGTCCGGCGGCGGGGCGATGATCCTGCCGGGCCGGCGATAGCGCAGCTGTGTCCGCCGATGCTGTCGGAGCGCCAGCCAGAGCGACCCTGCCAGGAGTGCTCCCGCGCCGGCCAGTCCAGGGAGCAGCCACGTCGGGGTGATGTCGTCCTCGGCAGATTCGGGGGAAGCCTGCTCGGGTGCGGGTTCGGCTACTTCCGGAACGGGAGGAGTCGCGCGCTCGGTGGGAGGAATCGTCTCGGGGAGAGGTGGGTCCTGATCATGGTTCGGCTTCTGCGGCTCAACGGGATCCGACTGCCCCGGGATCGTGAGCTTCCAGCCGGGGAGGATGAGATCCGGGTCCGAGAGGTGGGCGCCGTTCGGCTGAGCAGTGTCGCGCGATGCTCGGAAGATCGACGGGTACCCGTCAGCGTCGCCCAGTTGGTCTTCGGCGATCTCGGAGAGGGTGTCACCGGGCTGGACGACGTACGAGCCGCCCGAAGGGTCGTCCGCGACGGGGACCTTGAGCACGGTTCCGGGCAGGAGAAAGTCGGGACGCCCGTCGAGGACGGCCTCGTTGAGGGCAACGAGCTCGACGTACCGCGTGCCGTCGCCGAGTCGCTCTTCGGCGATCTTCCAGAGGCTGTCGCCGCGCTTCACCGTGTAGCGCTCAGTCTGCGGCTGCACCGTCTGCACGTGCTCTTCTGCTACAGGATCTGCGGGCGCGTCCAGGGCGACTGCTACGTGCGGCTCGTCCGGCAACGGCGCGGCGACTGCAGCATGCGCCCGAGGCTGGGGCAGTACGGCGCTGACCGTGGGGACGGCGACGAACAGCAGCGCCGCGGCCGCGACCAAGCGGTCGGCGGCGAGCTGAGGAACCCCGAGACCTGGGAGGCGCGGCGTACGGATGCCGCGAGCCTGCGACAGGATCGAGGCGAGGAGTTGGCACGTGAAGACGGCCCACGCGATCCAGCAGATAGCGGTGATGACCTGGAGGGCGAGAGTGCCGTCGTCCTGAGCTGTCAGCCTCGACCACGTGAACGCGCTCGGGTCGGGGAGCGCGTCGATGGAGATGAGCACGACGGGCACCCCGACCACGAAGGCGACGAGGGTGAGGGTGGCCAGGAGGCCGCGTAGCCTGGAGTCGGTCCTGTTCATTGCTCGCTACCTCCGAGGGTGCGGACGAGTCGTGCGGTCGCGGTGCCGGTGACGTCGAGGCGGTTGATGCCGATGAGACCGAGGAACTGCGGGTCGTAGTAGTCCGTGACGGTCACGGTGATCGTGGTGCCGTCATTGATGGCCACCGTCCCGGTAACGCCCGCAGCGTCGAGGTAGCGCTGGGCTGCGGCACGCGCGGCGGCGGGGGAGATCGCGAGGTCGTGGCCTTGGATGGCGGAGCTTCCTTCGACCTCCTCGCCGCCGGCCCGTGCGGCCTGTGCGGCGACGTCGTGGGCTCGCTCGTGGGCGTGGACCTGGCCTCCGACGTCGACCGCCAGTCCGACGAGGAAGATCATCACGAAGCTGGACAGGGCCAGCCACACGGTGATGGAGCCGCGCTCGTCTCGGCGGCTCATCGTTCCCGCCAGGTGTCGATCGGGCTGGACATCGTCGCGCGCATTAAGCGGGATCCGGGGACTCCCGGAACGGCGAGATCGGACAGGTCGAGTCGGCACGAGACAGTCACGTTCACCGAGCCCGGAACGCCTGGTTGCTTGTCGAAGTCGCTTGTGTCGACGACGACGTCGATGGCCGAGCAGCCGATCTTCTGGTTGATGATGCTCGCGGTCGCTGCCGCGCGTGCATCGGCTCGGGCGACGTCCGCGTTGCGGGCGAGTGAGGCTGACCGGGCGGCGTCGGCGGCGGCGGACTGAAGCGCCTGATGGGTGGTCGCCGTACGGCCTCCGAAGATGACCAGGCCGACGAAGAGTGCGAAGGCGGGTACGCCGATCGCCGCCTCGATCGCAGCTGAACCGCGTTCGTCCCGGCGGATCACGGCGCCGTCACCTGCTCGACCGGCACGCTCGCGCTCTGGGTAATGCGGACCTTCCACCCCGGAATGACGCTCAGGGAGAAGCCGCTGACAGTCACGGTGGCAGTCGTCGCGGTCCGGTTCGCACTCGTCGAGGTCGCGGTGATGACGTCATCGCCACCGGCCTCGGCGAGGAAGTCGTTGGCGGCGCCGACCCCGTCGGACTCCCGGCCGTGCTCGGCTCCAGCGGCTCTGGCGCCCTGCTGCGCAGCAGCGATGGCGACCGTCTTCGCGTGGTAGTAGAGCGCTGCCTGCATCCCGAGAAACATGACCGCGAACAGTGCGGGCAGCAGGACGACGAGCTCGATCGAGACCGAGCCCCGTTCGCCGCGTCGCCGGCGGCGGCTACTTGATCTTGCCCGCTTCTGAGGTGACATAGTTCGTGACCGCGAGGACCACGATGCCGACGATGCCGATGACTGCGACGGCCCAGAGGACGTGCTCCATCGTCACCGACCCGCGTTCGCTGCGGCGGGATGCTCGCAGGTCGTCGTACTTGCTGAGTGCTGCGATCTGCAGCAGGACCAGAACCTTCAACATGGGGTTTCCTCCTGTGGATGTGTCCTTCCGTGTCACGAGTTCGTGAACATGCGAAGCAAAGAGGGCGCGACGAGAAGCGCCATGAAGATCACGCCCAGCAGTGAGCCGGGCATCGACATGCGCTCGCCGACGGCGTTCGCCTGGGCGAGTTCGTCGTTGAGCATTGCTGTGCGCATGGCGGCGGACCGGGCGCGCAGGGTGGCGTACACGCCGGCTCCTTCCTCGCCCGAGAGGCGCATGATGTCGGCGAAGTCGTCGAGCTCGGGCAGTCCGAGCTCCTCTGCCAAGGTGTGCAGCGCGTCCCAGGGCGGCAGTCCTGACCAGCGCGATCGTGTGAGCTCCTCGGACAGGCGCGTGAACACCCACGAGTCGCCGACCTCGGCGGCAGCCTCCATCGCCTGGCGGTGGCCGATGCCGTTGTTCCGCTCCAGTGCCACGAGGTCGATGTAGGCGCCGAGCGCGCGGGCGAAGTCGGCCCGTGCCTTCTTGGCGTCGTCGAGGGCGTTGTAGTTCGGGATGAAGAACATGACGGCGGCCAGCGCGAGCGATGCGACGGCCGGGAGTTGGAACGGGATGCTCAGCCCGAAGGCGTTGAAGAGCGTGACGAGGACCGGCGGGATGACGAGGCCGAGCCCGGCGAACATGAGCTTCTCGCCATAGAAATGCGCGACCGGGATCCGCAGCAGCGCGAGTTCGCGAGTCGGCGTCCGAACCCAGAGACCGGGCGGCAGGACACGCAGGCCCCACAGGCCGAGCCGCTCCTTGCTCGACCGCGCGGAATCGGAGGCGGTTGAACGCGGACGCGACGAGGACACCCGCTCGAGCGCATCCGCGAGGTCGGGCTCCGCGGGCAGAAGGCGTGCAACGAGAAGCACGAGGCCGAGGCCGACGAGGCCCCCGGCAAGGATCGCCAACTGCAGCCCGGTAATCATCGCGGCGCCTCCGCGACTGCGCGGGTCGCCAGGAACCGGGGGAGAGGCTTGCCTGCGGCCATGCGTCGCATCCAGATCAGGGTCGCGACGTACGCCGACAGGAGGAGCACGAGAAGCACCTGGCCCACCGGGGTGCGGTACGGCTCGACGTACGTCCCGGACAGTGCGAGTACGACGAGCACGCTGGCGCTGATCAACGTGACCCACCGCGCGGTCGCTCGCGGCTTGGCCCGGTCGGCCTCGACCTGGCGGCGCGCGCGAACGTCGGCGCCGACCGACTCGGCGAGTCCTTCGAGGACACTCGCAAGCCCGGCTCCGCGCCGGCGGGCGCCCAGGATCAGGTTGGCGGCGATCAGGTCGCCGGTCGCGTCGTCGAGTTCGTCGGCGAACGCGCGCAGAGCCCTCTCGGTGTCCCAGCGTGCCCGCAGCCGGGTCACCAGTCGGTGGACCTCATCGGCGATGGGCGCGGGCGTCGACCGCAGAGTGGCGACCAGTGCTTGCTCCAGGCCGATGCCGACGGTGAGGACTCCGGAGAGCGAACGCGTCCACTCCTCCATCGCTTCGAGACGTGCGATCTGCGTGGCGGCCGGCGGCGCGCTGAGCAGGATGGGCAGTCCGATGACGGCGACCGGCGCGATGACGAGCGCCAGGATCCAGCCCGTGATGAGCCATCCGACGAGGCCGAGCGCGCCACCGGCAAGAAGCAGGACTCGGGTTCGCCGGTTGAGGGCGCGGCGCCGACTGGCTGCGGTGGGCTCCCGCGGCGGAATCGCGGTTGGGCGCAGGCCGACGACCACCCCGAGGAGCCCCAAGGCGACGAGTCCACCTGCGAGTGCGGGAAGGATGGTGGTCATGTCCGGGCTCCCACCGGTTGACTCGCGAGGTACGCCGGGAGGTCGAAGCCGTGCTGCGCAAGCCGTCGGTACTCGTCGGGCAGGACATCGGGGACTGCGACGCCGGTGGCATCGGCGCGGAACACGTGGGTGGTCGCGTAGCCGGGCTCCTTCTCGCCCGGCGCGAGCGCGATGACCTCGGCGACCCGTCTGGTCCGCTGAGCCCCGCCCGGCACGACCTTGGTCTCCAGGCTCAACTGGACGATCAGGTCGACGGTCGCCGCGAGCTTGCTGGTCGCGAGACCCTGCGTGACGTGCGGACCCGCCTCCATAGCGCAGGTCACGAGCTTGCGTACGGCGGCCACGGCGTCGGCCGCGTGAGTGGTGGAGATGGACCCCGTGCCGGACTCCATCGCCTTGATCATCGCCCAGATCTCCTTGCCACGGACCTCGCCGACGATCTGCCGCGAGAGGTTGAAGCGGAAGGAGTCGACGAGTGCCTCGTCGAGCGTGAACTCACCTGACTGGCGCCCGTCGGGACCACGTTCACCCGATCCGGGCCGGGCCTCCCAGGGGATGACCACCTTGTGCCGGCCGAGCTCGTGGAGGTGCAGCTCGTACTCGGTCTCGAAGGTGCCGATGGCCTCGAGCTCGTCGATCTCGGCGCAGAGCGCACGGACCAGCGTGGTCTTCCCGGCCCCCTGGGCGCCGGCTACCACGATCGAGCACCGAGCCCGCACGGCAGCTCTCAGGAATGAGGCGACGACAGGCGTCATCATGTCGCGCTTGACGAGGTCGTCCAGCGTCACCCGCATCAGCCGATGCCGACGGATCACGACGGACGGTCGCGTGGTCACCCACGCCACCGCCGCCAGCCGCGAGCCGCCGTCGAGCCTCATGTGGAGGCTCGGCTGCGCCTCGGAGAACGAACGCGCGTTCACCTCGCTGCGCGAGGCAAGGAAGACGAGGAAGTCGATGAGCTCCTGATCGGAGTCGGCCACAGGCGGTCCGGGAACGAGCGTCCCGTCGATCAGCTCGAGCTGTACGTTGTCGTGACCGACGATGACGATGTTCTCGATCCGGTCGTCATCCACCAACGGCTGGAGGCGGCCGAGGCGGAAGAGGGAGTCGAACACGGCCTGGGCGGTCGCCTGCTGCTTCTTGGGACTCCACGAACCGAGGCCGGCGTCGACATCCTCCGCCATCGCAGACTCGATGAGGTCCAGCACGATCGAGCGGCCCAGCTCCTGCTGTGCCTCCTTGTCGAGACGGCCGCGGCCGGACTGGACGGCCTGGCTGAGCTGCTCGGAGGCCTGGGCGCGCAGTGTCGAGACGAGCGACCAGTCGACATCGGAGGTGGCAGGGGGCGGTGACGCGACGGTCGGGTCGAGACCGCTCGGCACCTCGTGAGGGACGCCGTTGGTCGTCTGGCTGAAGAGGGGCAGGCGCGTCAGGTCGCCGTACTCGTTGGCGAATCGGTAGGTCTCGGTCATGGCCGCGCCTCCTCGACGAGCGCGAACCGACCACGGGCGACGTGCGCCTGGACGGACTGGACCGCGGCCTGGAGCGCGCGGATGTAGGGACCGGTCTCGAAGTGTTTCGGCGGGGCCGCGCCGCGGTGGTACACGGCCGCGGTTGCCGGATCGTCCGGCAGGTCGGCGACGACCGGGATGCCGAGGACCTTGGCTACCTCGGAGGCCCGGTACGGCTGGCCCTCGGCGATGAGAAGCAAGCCGGGATGACGCCATCCGGTGGCGGGCTGCCGGACGGTCTCCGCCCACGAACGAGCCGCCGAGATCGCGGGCAGAGTGGCTCTGGTGATCAGGAGAGCCGCGTCGGCGGCGTCCAGCAGCGGGGTCGGCGAGCCCATGAGGCCGAGCCTCCCGGCGTCGACGATGACGTCCTGGCCGTTGTCATCCAGATCGCGGAGTGCGGCCGCCAACGGCTCCCAGACGTCACGCAGCGCCGTTGCCTGCGCGTGCGACCGGATGCCGGCGACAAGGGAGACGTTCGGGCTCAGCGGCCGTACGACGTCCCGCAGCGCGTCCGCCGCGCCGAGGGGTGAGAGGGCGAGCTCGATCAACCCGGCGTCGTACGGCGTCGTGCCGCGGAGGAATCCGGCGAGGACGCCGGATCCGCCGGTCGGGTCGGCCTCGAGGAGAAGGACGGGCCGAGGCCAGCTGAACGCCATGCCCACTGCGGTGGTGGTGACGCCGGGCGAACCGGAGGCCGATGTCAGGCACACGATCGCCATCACTGGGCTCCCGAGTCGAGGATCAGCGCGACGTTGCCGGTCGCAGCGCGTGCCGCGAGGACGCTCGCGTCGGCGTACGGCACTAGGACGTTGACGACGGTGTTGCCAGTGGTCTCGTCGATCGCTGTGTAGACGACCTCGGCGGCCGTGAACTGTGGCACGCCGGTTGGGGCATCGCCGTTGGCAGCAGGGGTGACGATGATGCGGACCTTGTCACCGCCGTGCATGGGGAGCGCTGGGACCTGGGCCGGGGTCAGCGAGATGCCGACGATCGACTGGCCCTCCGGTGGCATCGGCGCATCGGTCGTCGACTCGGTCGTGATCAGCCCACCGGCCGAGATGTCGAGCGCGGCGCGCTGGCCGACGATCTCGTCGTACGCCGAAGCAGGGAGTGGCTCCAGAGCCGGGTCGCGGCTGATCCGGATGCGCCGGATGTCGTCGGCGGTAATGACCTCGCCTCGATGGATCGTCTTCGTCGCAGCGAGGACCTCCTCGGTGCTGGTCGTCGCGTTCCATGCCCAGGCGCCGAGCAGGCAGCCTAGGGCGGTGACGACGACGGCGGCGACCACCAGTCCGGGCCGCCTGCGGAGCTTGGGCGGGGGAGTGACCGGGGGGCCGGCGTCGGGCGCGGTGCGGTGGGGGCCGGGCTTCCGGTCCTCTCGGGCAGTCGTGGTCACTTCGTCCCTCCCCGCGCAGCGCTCGTCAGTTCACGAGCACCTGCGCTTCGCCGATCCGGATCTGGGTCGAGCGGTTGAGGCCGTCGAGGCGGATCGTCCCGGTCTGGCCCGCGCCCGACCAGGTGATGACCCAACTCGAGGTCGCGGTGACGGTGTAGGCGTCATCGGTCTGGCCCGCGCTCGACTTCTTGTAGGTGTGGCCGCAGTCGGGGGAGTCCTTCCGCCCGAATTCCGGCTTGTACGGCGTGCCCGCCGTGTCGCAGACGACCTCGGTTCCGTCGCCCATGTCCCAGGTGATGTGCAGGACCTTCGCCGTCGCGGTGATCGTGATGCCGCCTGCCGACGCGCTCTCGGTGATCGGGCCGAAGGTCTGGCTGCTCGGTGCCTTGGCCCACATCCACACGGGCATGCCGACGAGTCCGATGCTGTCGGGACCGGGCTCGGGAGCGATGCCGATGTCTATCGCCCTGAGGTGCATGTTCTCGATCGCGATCTGCGCGACCTCTCTCGGTGTCGGTCCCGTACCCGAGTTCGGCGGCGGATCCTGCGTCCAGATCGTGATGAGCAGCCCGGTCTGCGGCTGGTCGCAGTAGTAGACGGCGCCGTCGCCGGGCTCATGGCCCTGCCACGACGGGTCACCCGCGGGCGGCTGCGGTTCGACGAGCGAGATGTAGCAGTGGTAGGCGTTCGACCAGTAGGCGCCGTTCTTCGTGCAGGGGACCGGACCGGGCGGTGGCTTCGTGATGCCTTGGCTGGTGCCGTCCCAGTAGCAGGCCGCGCCGCTGCCGGTGTCCTCTGGTCCGTCGTCGCCCGGCGTCCCAGGCGTGCCGGGATTGCCCGGGACGTGGATCCAGATCAGACACTCGCCGGTCGCCGGGTCGGTCTGACCGCAGACCGTGCCGTCGGCGTACGACGGTGCGGCGGCAAGGGCAGTGAGGCTGGCGGTGGCGAGGGCAGTCAGCAGGAGGCGAATCAGGAGGCCGCGCATGGCGTCTGCTTGAGGTCCTGGCCAGTCGCCACGCGCCATCCGCCGGTGGGGTCGGCGGCGTACTCGTAGTTCGCGACGGTGTAACGCGTCCACCCGGTGTCCGGGCGGTTGGGGGACACGATCGACTTGCCGCTCTTGTCGAGCACGTCGACCTTGGTGACGTCCCAGCAGACGTCAATGACGACCGAAGGCACCTTGCCGGCGTCCGCGTCGGAGTTGTCGAGGGTGACCGACTGGACCTTCAGCTCGCTGATGGCCGTGGTGCCGGTCTGGCGCTGGCCCTGATCGCGGTGCCGCTGTACAAGGGTCTGCACCGCATTGAGCTGCGCGCCGATCGCAACGGTCTCGAGCTTCTTGAGGTCGCTGGACGGATCGGCCCGGAGCCCATCGAGGACGGCGTAGTAGTCGGTCATTGCCGTCGTCGCATTCGCCGACGCGGCGTCGTTCGGAGATGTCGGAGAGTCGCTGGCCGTCGGATCCGTCGACTCAGCGGGGGTCGACGTGGCTGGCGTCGTCGGTGGAGGATCCGCGTCGTTGTCAGCACACGCCGACACCGCGGCCAACAGAAATGTGCCGGTCGCCAGGAAGGTCAACCCGAGTCGATTCTTCATGGGGGATCTTGCTTCCTCTCGCCTTAGGGCGATGAGGCGCGACGACGTCCCAGGGGCGGTGCGTGCATCGTCTGAACCTCATCGTAAGCCTGATTCACGGATCCGGACCCGACGTCTTTGCCCGGGTCGTTTCAGGGGTCAGGTGCTCGTCTCTGCCCAAGCCCGTCGTCGCACCTCAGCCCTCTGTCCTCTCTCCCGTCGCTCCTTCAGTCCCTCTCGGTCACCACGTCCTCTCACCTGCCCATCGCGTCCTCCGCCCTCGTCCCGTCCCGCTTCCGCCATTCCTGGACTACCGCCTCCTCGCCGTCACACGGTGTGCAGATCGAGGGGGTTGTGGAGAAGGACGCGCACCTGAGCGCTGTGGGACGGAAACGGCCGTGACGGTCTCGATGCGCCGGATGTCCGCGGGCAGCGGCTACCAGTACCTGCTGCGCAGCGTCGCGGCCGGCGACGGCAACCGGGTCCTGTCGACGCCGCTGACCCGCTACTACTCCGATGTCGGTACGCCGCCCGGCCGCTGGCTCGGATCCGGTGTCGGCGCATTCGGCGTCGGCCAGCTCCGCCCGGGCATGCACGTGAGCGAGGAGCAGCTCGCGCTGCTGGTCGGCATGGGCCGAGACCCGATCACGGGAGAACAACTCGGCCGCGCGTATCCGTCGTACAAGAGGCTCTCGGATCGCATCGACGAACGCGTCGCCGCTCTCGATCCGGAGATGACTCAGGAGGACTGCGCTGCCGAGACGACACGGATCGAGGCTGAGGAGACCGCGGCCGGTATGCGGCGAGCGGTGGCGGGGTTCGACCTCACGTTCAGCGTCCCGAAGTCGGTCTCCGTGCTCTGGGGTGTCGCCGACGCCGTCACCCAGGCGCGGATCGTCGACGCCCATCATGCGGCGGTCGCCGACGCCATCGCGCTGTTCGAGCGAGAGGTCGCCGCTACCCGTGCGGGCATCTCCGACGCTGACGGCGCCGTCGCCCAGGTCGACGTGGCGGGTGTCGCGGCCGTCGCCTACGACCACTTCGACTCCCGCGCCGGGGACCCGCAGCTCCACACGCACGTCGTCGTCGCCAACAAGGTCCTCACCGTCATGGACGGCCGCTGGCGCAGCCTCGACGGACGCCCGGTCTTCGCCTCGCGCACCGGCTTGTCTGCCCACTACGACGCACTCCTGGCGGACCGGCTGTCGCGCGACCTCGGCATCGAGTGGGAGCTGCGGCAGCGCGGACCCGACCGGAATCCCCGATGGGAGATCGTCGGCGTCACTGACGACCTGATCACCGAGTTCTCCAGCCGCACCCGCGAGATCGAGCTCAAGAAGGACGAGCTCATCGCGGAGTACGTCGCTCGCCACGGGCGGATGCCATCGACGAGGACGATCGTCGAGCTCCGGGCCCAAGCCACGCTCGCCACGCGCCCGCCGAAGGAGGTCCGGTCGCTCGCCGACCTCACCGCGGGCTGGCGGCAACGGGCCGCCAAGCGGTCGGGCGCCGAGCCCACAGGCTGGTCGCAGTCGGTGATCGGCCGAGACGGTGACCACCTGACAGCGGAGGACGTGACACTGGCTGCCATCGAGGCGATCGGCGCCGAGGTGGTCGCGGCGGTGGCCGTGAAGCGGGCTGTGTGGACGCACTGGAACCTGATGGCCGAGGCAGCGAAGCGGACGATGGATCTGAGGTTCGCGACGACCGAGGACCGCGAGGCCGTCCTCGGCCTCGTCGTGGACGCGGCGCAGGCACGCTCCGTCGTCCTCACTCCGCCGGAGCTCGCAGTGAGCCCGGTCCGGTTTCAGCGTGAGGACGGCACGAGCCGGTTCCGCCCACGGCATGGTGAGAAGTACTCCTCCATCGCAGTGCTCGAGGCCGAGGGGCGGCTGTTGGCACGCGCCGAGAAGGTGACCGCGCCAACGGTGTCCGTCGGCGTCGCTGGGCGAGCGTGCGGCAATGGCAAGGTCTCGCTGACCGATCAGCAGCGCCGCGCGGTGGAAAGCATCTGTCGCTCAGGGCGCCAGGTCGACCTCCTGGTCGGACCGGCTGGGGCCGGCAAGACCACGACCATGAGAGCGCTCCGCGCTGCCTGGATCAGTAAGCACGGGCGGGGGAGTGTCGTCGGGCTGGCGCCATCCGCCGCGGCCGCCCAGGCCCTGGCAGACGACCTCGGTGTCGCCTGCGAGAACACCTCGAAGTGGCTCCACGAGTACGACCGCGGCCGCACCGAACAGCGGCGCGGTCAGCTGGTGATCGTCGACGAGGCGACGCTGGCCGACACGGTGACCCTCGACCGGCTGACGGGGATTGCCGCGGGCGCGGGCGCCAAGATCTTGCTGGTCGGCGACCCCCACCAACTCCAGTCCGTCGACGCCGGTGGAGCCTTCGCACTTCTGGTCGATCGGCGCGCGGACGTGTCGGAGCTGAGGGAGATCCACCGGTTCGCCAACGACTGGGAGAAGGAGGCCTCCCTCGCGTTGAGCCGCGGCGACGTCCAGGTCATCTCGACGTACGGCCGCCACAAGCGGATTCGCGAAGGCCTCACCGACGAGATGGTCGACGCGGCGTACGTCGCCTGGCGCGACGATTGCGCTGCCGGGCGCGCCAGCATCCTCGTGACGGAGTCGGCGGGGGACGTCCGCGCGCTCAACGAACGCGCGCGGGCCGAGCGGCTGCTCCTGGATGGTGCGGTCGACCACCGCGAGGTCGACCTGGTCGACGGCTGCCGAGCCTCGGTGGGCGACATTGTCATCACGCGTCAGAACGACCGCCGGATCCGGACCATGCGCGGCGGGTGGGTGAAGAACGGCGACCGCTGGCTGGTCACCGACATTCGGCGTGACGGCTCTGTCCTGGTCAAGCGCCTCGATGGCCGCGGTGGGCGAGCGGTCCTGCCGCCGGAGTACGTCGCCGAGCACGTCGACCTCGGCTACGCGGTCACCGCGCATCGCGCTCAGGGCGTCACCGTCGACACGGCGCACGTCGTCGTGACCGCATCCACGACCCGAGAGAACCTCTACGTCTCGATGACCCGCGGCCGCGAGTCCAACATCGCGTACGTCGCCCTCGACCAGCCCGACGACAGCCACTCCACGCCGGAGGCGGATGACGTGACGGCCCGAACAGTCCTGTACGGCGTCCTCCAGCACAGCGGCGCCGACCTCTCGGCCACGCAGACCATTGAGGCCGAATACGAACTCCACGGTGGCATTGATCGCCTCGCGGCCGAACTCGAGACGATCGCCGCGGAAGCTCAGCACGACCGCTTCGCTGACCTGCTCAGCCGTTCCGGGCTGACCGCCGAGCAGCATGCCGCGGTCGTCGAGTCGACAGCCTTCGGTCCGCTCGCGGCGGCACTCCGTCGAGCCGAGGCCTACCACCACGACCTTGAAAGTCTGCTGCCTCGGGTCGTCGGACGACACGGGCTTGACGACGCCGATGACATCGCAGCGGTCCTCCGCTACCGAGTCGACAAGCTCGCAGCGACTCCGCCACGCGGCTGCCGGCTCCGTCCACGACTCATCGCCGGATTGATCCCCGAGCCGCTCGGCCCGATGTCAGCCGAGGACCGACAGGCGATCGACCAACGCAAGGAACTGATCGAGTCCCGCGCTCGTGCCCTTGCTGAGGAGGCCGTGGTCAGCGGCGAAGCATGGACTCGGCGACTCGTCGGGGACCATGGCGAAGCCTGGATTGAGGCGGCAACGACAGTCGCGGCGTACCGCGACCGCTACAAGGTCATGTCCGACCTGCCGGTCGGTGGCAGCACGAAGACCGACTCTCAAAGGGCGGATCGCCAGCGCGCCATTGCTGCCGTGCGAGCGCCCGCGTCGCCACCGTCTACCGGATGCTCGCCCGCCACGCGTTCGCCCGAACTGAGTGCCGCGTCGCGTCCATAGGTCGACTGGTGCCGCGGTCTTCCACAGGGCTAGCTGGGGCCAGCCTTGTCTGTCGTCGGACTGGCGTAACGAGGAGATACCAACTGTTTGGAGGCAGTCATGCTGATCCTTCTGGCCCTGCCCGTCATCGTCAGCGTCGCAGCGGTGCACCGCTACATCGCGCTCTACGCGCCGACCAACTTGCTTGTCCGTCACGTGCGAACTCGGGAGCCCCGCTGGTCGACCGTTGGTTGGGTTGCTGCCGTCGCGACTTGCCTGTTGTTGGTCGCGGACGCGCTGGCGGTCGCGGTAGCAAGCGGTGCCCCAGGCTGGCTCAACTTGGTTCTGCTGGTCGTCGCCTGGGACGCCATCAAGCTGGGCGTGCTGGCGGTCTTGACGATGGCACGGGCTTGGCTCCTCGGGGCGAATCGAGCTTGGCCTTGGATGCCGCGCCGCCGACCAACGTCAGCCCTCGGCAAGCTCGCGCAGGATGGCAGATGAACCTCGCGAGTTGACTTGGATGATGGGTCGGCCTCCGCGGTGGTCCTTGATGAAGTTCGTCGCGGCATGCTTCGCGGATGCCGCGACCATCACGAAAATATCGGCGTTCGCACTGAGCGCAGCCAACTGCTGACTGCCGTCATGGTCGGACGTCGTCCGTACGTCGATGCCCGGAATGAGCCGCCTAAGGACTTGAGCAGCGCGGGTAATCGCGGACTCCGTGAGTGAGTAGAGCACCACGACTGAACCTTCAAGATGCCGGTAGGGAGCAGCCGGGTCTGCAGTTGATGCCTCGATCTCGAAGTCGTCGGGCAGGCTGGTTGCCAGTTCTTCGGCGACCAACCGCAGTCCTTCAATGTCCGCGAGGCTGAGACTGGAGCGCACGGGCCTCAGCACATCCAATGCGGTGTAGAACAGTCGAGTCTTGGCGTCGAGCGCTTGTGGGCTGGCAGTTGCGGTCTGGAGCACGTCAACGGTCCAACCTGCTGTGACCGCCGAGGTGCCCGCCCGCAGAATGTCCTCCGTCCACAGCAAGGAAGCGGCCAGGGACTCCTTGCCTGCGTCAGCAGCGGCCAGGTACTCGAGCAGTGCGACCGTCTGAAGGCGGATTCCTGCGGTGTTCTTCTCGCTGACAGCGAAGCCTGCGAGCACCCGTTCGCAGAGTTGAGCCCCATCCTGGCCCGCGAACAGGGACGAATGCGTTGCCATGAATGCGCCGCCGTGGTCTCCGAGACGAGCTAGTGCCTCTTCGTCGAGCGACGAGAGGCAGTTGGCGACAGTCGCCTGGTCGAGCGGGGCCCAGTCGGCGCAGACGCTGAAATCGACGTCCATTCCCACCGCGTCGTTCGCTTGGAGGGCATCGAACCATCCGAGCCACCCAAGGTGTCGCTGCGGGGTTAGGAAGTGGGCGAGCCAGTCAAGATCGGCGCGCACAACGATGTCGTGTTCGCTGGACTCTGCCTCAAGTCCCGAGGCCTCGACGAAGGCCGCGACTTCACCGGCGAGACGCGGGTCCTCGAGTTCCCTAACGCATCCGAGCAGTAGCGCAGCCGTCGTCGTCGATGGCGGCTCGGCCAGACCAGCGACGATCGCCGCAGCGAACTCTCCTTCCTCGATTAGTCGGTGGAGTTCGTCGCGCGGTGTGACGTCTGGCTTCGCCGCGGGGGCTCCAGGAGGCGTCCGAGTTGGTTCAGCCTCAGGCGTAATCAGCAGGCGGAGCGTGTCCGCCAACGTCGGTGAGATGGTCTGAGCTTCATCGGCCAACCGCTCAAGAGTGGCAGTTGCGGCGCCGTTAAGTCTGGCGAGGACGAACTCGACAACAAGCGCCCGCCGACTCCCTGCGGTGCCTCCTGTTGTGAGTGTTCGGAGACCAGTGGGGATCCGCTCGGCAGCTTCGATCAGTGATTCTCCGTCGCCGGATGCGTCGGCCTCTTCTAGGTAGCGCTCGTAGACAGCGAACTGAAGCAGTCGAGTGATCCCGAGTGGGCGACGCAGTTGGAGGACGTGTTCCAAGTCCTGGTCGGCGAAGATCGCGGCAATGTCGCCAAGCCCGGCGTGAACGCGCAAGCGGAGGAACGCGAGGTTCGAGTGGTCGAGATCGGCGAAGGCTTCGAGTTCACGCAGGCATGCAAGGGCGATTCGCCGATCCTGAGCACCTATGGCGTGGCCTAGGTCGTCGAGCACCTCGACCGTGGTTCGAGGCGCGTCGAACTCAGAGCGGGGACGCTTCCAGACCAACTTCGAGAGAACGAGGAGTGCTTGGCGTACCTCGTCGCGAGCCGTCCCGCTGCCTCGAGGCAGTACCTCAAAGCGAAGCGGCGGCACGTCGTTGGCGGCGAGCGCCGTGTCAAACGGATCCTGCGGGTACAGCCGCCCTCGGCTCCTAGGCAGGTCACTGAACGTTGGCCCTACCCAGGCATCTAGGAGCGTGAGCAACTCCTTCTGCTCTCGCTTCGTAGGAGCGAACCCATACCAGTACAGGTTGCCCTTGGTCGACCTCGGAAGAAACGCGATCTGCCCGCGTCGAATGGCATCTCGCCAGTTCTCGATCGATGTCTCGTGCTCCGGTTGCAGGCGAGCGGGCTTGATGTCGTTGCCGGGGCCAAAGAACTCGTCATCCTGCATGACCGGCACCTTCGTAGAGAGCGTTGTAAGCGATCCGCGTCTCCGCAATGGCGTGGGGATCGCGCGTCAATGTCACGCCTTCTGCGTTGACGGCCTGTCCGAAGTAGGTGAAGTTCATCGAGCCCTGAAGGTGGAACCGGTCACCCAGGATGCCCTTGTCGTGCAACTTGGGATGGATTCGTACCGCTGGCTTGGCACCTAGGCCGCCGACGTTTTCGAGTCGCTGCCGAGCAATGATGTTGCTCTCGACGTCACGTGTCAGGACGCGGACGTCGCTCCCACGACGAGCCAGTTCGATCAAGACCTCGGTCAGGCGAATCCATCGTGATGGGAGACCCGGCAGCACAGTCTTGAACTGGCCCGCCGTGTTGTCGATTACGTCAATATCGGAGATCCACGGCGACAGGACCCACAGTTGCCCGGAAGGGACCAGGAGCTCTGTGACCAGCAGGTTCTGCATGAGGTCATTGAGAACTCGCGTCTGCCCGCGGCCCCCAGTCGTAATCCGTCTCACGCCGACACCTCGGCCAGTTCGAGGGCGACGACGACGTCGCCGTTCGCCCGGTGGTCGATCTCCACAACTCGCGGATAGACATTGAGGTATTCGGTGACTACGGGCTCGACGCTGACGTCCACGAGCAGATCCGCGAGCTCTCCGGCCTGACCGGGAGTGGCTAGGACCTGCGTAGACCCCGTGCGCGCCAGGGCTTGCCGAACTCGTACACGGAAGTCGCCGGTGAGCGGGAGCGGGGGATCGCCCGCGGTAGCGAGAGACCGCAGCAGGTCGGGTGCTGCGGGCGGGTTCTCGGCAAACGGATTCCACGCGTTCAGTTGTTCAGCACGGAGTTGCCATCCGCGTGGCCACAGCATGCTCTGCACCGCATCCATTCGCTGGCGCTCGCCGCCTCCACCTGCGAGGACGAGACCAGGATCCAAGTCGACGCGATCACGCATCAGATACGCCCAGGTGCGAGGTGGGATCTCGACGCCGAGCCGCCGCTCTTCTGCCTTCCACTCGGTGGTTACAGTTGACAACGCCAAGTCCGTTGCTGGGGTCGATCCTGGCCGCAGAACGCGACTCGCAAGCGACGACACCACCGACTGTTCTGCGCCGTAGATGCCGGATCGGCGAAGGCCATCCCGGATCCGACCGAGCGCCTCGATGCGGCTTGCCTGATCAGGCGCAGTCCGAAAGTCGTTGACGAGGCCAGACCACGTTCCGTCGGTCGTCGTCAGATCGATAACGCGCTGAAGATGGCCGTCAACGAGTTCGTATGTACTGGGCTGTGTAGCTCGAAGGATAAGCCGAAGGAGTCGTCGAGGATCGGGGCGGACGCGCGCTCCGAGGGCCTCTATGAATCCACCGCCCCCGATCGACGATTCCGACAGCCAGATCTCCCCGACTCGCGGTCGGCCGTCGGAGTCATATCCGGGTTCGATGTCAACGATGACGCTTTCAGGATCGTGCTCCGGGCAGATCTGTCTGGCTGCAGCGAGCGTCGCGTGCCCGAGAGTCGAAAGCGTCCGTTCGCGGAGCCATCGATTGAATGCTGTGGGCTCAGGAGACCAGTACTGCGGTGCCAGTGCGTCGAGACGGGAGGCGATGGCCGGGTTCTTTAGTGCCTCCTTGAGTCGGGCGCCCATTCGTGACAGCACCGCGGACTCTGACTCGATCACGCTCGACGCCCGGAACATGGCGTCGAGGGTTTCCTCCAGTTTGTCGTCGAAGGAGTCATGGATCGATGTGTACGCCTCCGCGAGGGTGATCTGATCCCGTACTGCCGTCGTGAGCAGCATGGCCTCGAGGCACTGGTGAAGCCAGTCGATTCGGAAGCTATTCAGGAAGCTCAGCAACTCACCATCATTGAGCAGGACGTGCTTGAACCAGGCACTGCGCAGCCCGGGCATGAGGTCGTCCGGGACGGCGATATCCGCCGGCAGGTCGACTCGGATGCGCAATCCGTCCACGTCAAAGGTCGACCCCATCGCTGCCGGCTCGCCATGAAGCGCGAAGCGAGATCGCACCCGCTGCTCGCTGCCGTCCTCGAGGTTGAGGGTGGCATCAGCACTCACGGCCGCACGATGGACGTTGACGTGCGCGTTCTGAGCATGCAGAAAGAAGCGCGCGTCCTTGATCAGGCGCCCGACAGGGTCGGCGCGTGGCACACGGATGATCAGGCCGGTCCCCGTTTCGATGAACTGCGACCTCCATTGCATCGTCGCGTTGGACGAGTCCTTCACCGTCTTCGGCGGCAGTTCGAGTAGCACCCGATCGGGACGAACCACCGTGGTGGTCGTCGGAACGCCGTCGATGTCGATGGTGCAAGGCTCCTCGATCCCAAACAGGGGCAGGATCGTTGTGAGCTCAAGTACCGGCTCAGCAATGCCGATCGGTACGGGGATCCAGTGGCGGTGCTCGAGATTCCTTGTTGCGAATCGGCGTGAAACCCGGCCTGGCGCGTACTCGCGGAGCATCTGGCCGAGTCCCATCGGCTGGAGTTCGCGTTCTGTATCCCGATCCGACTGGGGCGGAATGCTCACGAAGGCCTCGGGTAACGCCAGTTCGCTGAACAAGTTCATCGGGAAGAAGTCGGGCAGGGGATTGCCGCCCATGAGATCGCGAAACTCGTGGACTCGGGTGACATCGGCCACGCCCCAGTTGTGCTGGAGGCGGCGACGCAACGTCGGGATCGCCTGGAGCAAGAGTGGCCTTGGCGGATGCCACAAGACCTCGCTGGCCTCTGCGTCGGACAGGCCGAGTGCATTCTGCACCCACGTGCGGAGGCTGCGCTGGCGGTCAGGATCGCGGAGGGCTTCGTTGAGGATCTCAACGGCCTTGAGTTGAGTTTCGCGGCCCGGCTTGGCGAAGCTCTCGGCCGGCTTCTGCCCGAGGGCGGTCCAGCCGATAGTAGTTCTCGGGATGCCCTGTTGACGGAGTTGCGTTGTCAACCAATCGACCATCGCGATGGTTGCTTGCATGCGTAGTACGGCTCGGTTGCGGATCGGCAGCACGAGATCAGGGAGCACTGGGTCGAACAAGGTGTCCCACGACTCGTACGTCGCGCGGTCGCGGCCGTAGTCAGACAGCACGACTACGGTGTACGGCCGCATCGTCCGCTTGCGTCCCGCGCGCCCTTTCCGCTGAAGGAAGGCGGCGACTCCGCGGGGTGCCTTGTGCTGGAGAACCACACCGACATCGGGGTCGTCGAACCCGACCTCGAGAGACGCGGTTGCAACGATCAACTGGCTGTCGGCCGTAACGCCTGCGTCCTGTGAAGTGGTTCGGCTCACCCGAAGACCGTCTCCGAGCGTCGCGAACTTGTGGCCGATCGCAATTGGCAGATCCCAGAGTTGGCCGGCACGACGCTGTTGCGTGACGTCCCCTCCATTGGCGTTCGAACGCAGTGACGCTAGAGGAGGTTTGAACGACTTCGTCTTTCCGAAGGCGTACCGCTGCCCCTCGGCGTCGAGGAGGTATGAGAACAGGCGATTCGTGACGTCGAGATCGTCTGTGAAGACGAACGCCTTCGTTCCGTACACACCCGACGAGATTCTGGTTGCCGGCTCATCCTGAGTTCGTGGGAGCAGCATCGCAGCCTGGATGGTGGAGGACAGTACCGACGCGCCACTGGTGGGATCGCTACGGAGCGCGAGCAGGTACTCCGCGCCCTCGTACTCCAGTTCTTCGGCTTCTGGGGTGATGCTGGTGACGAGTTCGTCGTCGACTCCGGTCAGATCTGCCATGTGACGGATCGGGTTGGACAGGGTCGCAGACAGGCCGACGAAGGCGATGGGAGCTTGAACGCTGTGGTGCCAACGGCGGAGCACCATGGCGGCCTGGGCGCCGGTGGTGCCGTCGTAGGTGTGAATCTCATCGAGGAGCATCATCCGAGGCTTCTTGCTGACCGGTACGTCGATGCCCAGAGGCCGTGTGAGATTCAGATCGGAGAGTCCGCGATTCAGCATCTCGGTCGTCACGAAAAGCAGGTCCGGAGGTGAGCTCTGCATGGATTGGCGGGTGAGGACAACCTGGTCCTGTCCGAACGAGCGCCGGCAGGTCCCGCACACCAGTCGTTCGACTCCGGCGTCGATGTCTTCGTTCGGCCAGACGAGTTCGCCTCCACATTGGGCGAAGCCATCGCCGGGGCAGCGCATCTGTGGCGAAGCCATGCCGTGAGCGCGACGTCCCCACCCTCGATAAGGAAGCCTGACGTTCTTCGCATTGGTGGGGGTACTGCCGTAGAGGGCGCCGATCGTCATCGATCGTCCAATGGACCGCTTCCACAGATCGTCGAGTCGGCAGGAGTGGGCGAACGCCGTGTCAAGCTGATCCTTCAGCAGTTCGGTCCGCGGGTAGACAGCAAGTGCGCGAGTCCATGCGGAAGGGTTGGTGATACCGGCCAGATAGCTGAAGGCAGGAAGGTAGAACGCGTTTGTCTTTCCGCTTCCCGTTCCAGCTCCGACCACGGTGGCAGTTGTGGTCTGACTCTGCAGCGCCGTCAAGATGTGCCTCGTAGCGCGGACCTGGAACCCGCCTAGGAGGTCATGTTTGCCGTCGCGTTGCGTCATGACCTCGACCACGTTGCGATATGCGTCGACGGGGCCGGCTGCCCCCTCGATGGCGGCGGTCCACGGGTGATCCCGCTTTGGGTAGAACCGGGGACGGCGTGCGTACCGGAAGTCGGAGATCAGGTTGGTTCCCGATTGCCACGGCTGGCCGAGGAACGTTTGCCGGAGCCGCGCCACTAAGCGAATGGTCTCGCCATTGCGGGTGCGCCAACGGGCAGGTGACGAACTGGAATCGTGGACCAGCAGAGCCTGCGTGGTCATCGCCTCGATGATGTCGTCGGCGCCCAGGTCCCATTCGTGGCTTGCGGTGAGCTCGTCGCTGATCACCTTGCTGAGCTCGTCGGTGCTGAAGCCGCCGTCGACGACTCCCCAGCACAGCAATGGATCCTCGAGCGACTCGAGTCGGTCAAGGATTCGGGTTAGCAGGGCTGGCGTCATCGCAGCCTCACCTGGAAACGGTCGAGGATGCCGAGCGCCCGGAGCTTTTCGAGTCGTTCTGGCGTGAACCAGGTGAGCGGGACCCCAGACGGCTCCTGAGACTCCACGATGCCCTCAGCGATGTCGGCGTCCACGACCTTTCCGATCTGTTCGCCGCAGCGGTGGATCGACTCGATTGCGTCACGGTATTTCTGGACCGCACCGCGGTCCGGGATCAGCCTGCTGGTGATCGCGAGTAGGTGGCCGCGCGCCGTTTCCAACTCATCGCGAATCGCCTCGACGTCAACTCCGCCCTGTGCCAGGGCGTCGATGAGATCGCCGTTGATCGCCGGTGGAGGTTGGCTCACGTATGTCTGCCAGGTGCCTGCTACGAAAGCGCGCAACTGGTTGGTGTACTTCTCGGCCGAGCGGACGCGCTCTTTCGCGAGGTCAAGGTTCTGGTCGATGCCTAGCGTTGGCAATTCGGCCGCCAGGGCACGGAGACCGTCAGCTACCTGGGCGGCATCCTGTTCACGACCGTCAGGCAGATCGACATCGAGTTGGGCAACTTCGCTCAGCGCGATGTTGAGCGCGGGCAACTCCTCCAGAGCCGGGGCGAGGCGGGCACTGAGTTCTGCGAACTGTCCTGTCCGGACCTTGACCCGGTGCTCGTCGTTGGCGACGTCGGCGCAAGCGCGCAGATCCTGGATCGTGCTTCGCAAAGTCATGCGAGCTCCTCCGCTCCAGATGGATCTTCGGTTGCTGGGCTTGAGATCGAGTCGGCTGTGGCGATGAGATCCGCGACCAATTGGTCGCGGGCCTCAGCGTATTCGCGCTGCACGTCAGAGGGACTGCCGTTGCCGAGGCTGTGCTCGAGCAGGCGGACCGTTTGGGTTGCCATCCGGAGCCATGCACCTGCTCGTCGTGCGGGCTCATCCCAGTCTCCGTTGAGGACCTGCAACTTCTCGTCGTGTGAGAGTTGATCCCAGCGGCTCAGTTCGGCAAAGGCGGCCTCGACCTTCCGTTGGTCACCGGGCTTGACGGACTTGGCTGCGGCCTGGAGGTCGCCGGGGTTGATTCCGCCTGGCAGCGCGCCGGCGGAGGCGCGCTCGTTGACGAGAACGAGAAGTTCCCCCGCGACGTCGGCGAGATCCCCGCCGAGGTCGGACAGGTCGGGTACAAGGTTCGAAGCTTCCGCGTGCAACGAGTCGATCGATGCCAGTCGGGCCTCGATGGTCGCGACCGACGTCTTGATCAGGTCAGGTGTCGAGTCGGGCCATGGCGCTCCAATCGCTCCGCTGCGGACGACCTTCGCTAGCTTGCTGAGGTCCAGCGCAAGGGGCTTACCAGAACCCTGGCTGTAGGAGGCGTGACGCAGCAGTCGCTGCTGGAGGTGGCTGCGGCCGACTCGAGTCACGCTATTCCCGCTGCCGGCGCCGTCCACGAGGAAGCCGTGGAGGGACCGGAGCCCAGGCCTCAGCTCGAGATCTGTCCGTGCAGGAACCGGGGCGAACAGAGCCCGGATCCGACTAGCGGTATCGGACTTGAACGCGTCGGGGACTCCGAGGGCTCGCGCCATGCTGAGGAGCACTTCCACGAGCCTCGCCAGTTCGGTGTTCTCGTTGGGGTGCCGCGGGGGGAGAAGTGCAGCGCCAACCCGCGTTGCCCATCGGTCGATGGCAGTCTCAGTAAGCCTCTGCAGACGTTCTCCGTCAGGCACTTCCGCCCAATTGTTCTTGTAGTTTGCCCATGCGAGTGCCCGCAGTGCCCGCATGTCGTCTGGGTTCGATCGGTCCATCGGCAAGACAGCGCCAGCGATTTTCGCCTGGTTGAACTCGACCATCTTCGCTTCGAACCCTGGTGCGAGGGCCTTGTCGTTGCTCCACAGGCTGTCGCCGCCGTACCCGTCCTCGAACGCGAGTCGCTGGCGCACAGCTTGAAAGACGATGTTCCGAAGGTCGTTGATCTCGCCTTGCAGGATGTTGCCGGTTGCGAGCCAGCCATCGACGGCCTTGACCAGCGGGGGATCCGCCGCGACTGGTTGTGGCGTCGGGGTGGGAGTCCGCGGACGCTCGGTCGGCGGAACTGGACTCGGCTCCACGATCGCCTTCTCCGGATCGTTGAGTCCGGCGACTGGCGTAATTTCAAAGGCTTCATGGATGGTCGGCGCGAGATTCTCCGCACCCGCCCCGGAACCCCAGAATCGGACGAGTCGGATGCGACGTTCGGAGAGTTCCTCGTCTCCAGGCGACCGCAGTTTGAACTGGTCCTCGATGTTCGCCAGGCGGTCGCTTGCGCCGGTCCGAAAATCATTGGCAAAGCCGTCGCTCGGGAATCGACCATTGTTGATCTCGGCCTCATCACGATGCAGGACCGGTCGAAGGACCCGGGTTAGCACGTCGCGAGCCACGAAGCTGCCATCCGCCGATTGGCTCTTGATGGCCCGGTCGAGCGCGGCGGGGTTGAACGGGAAGAGGCCGTAGCCGTCAACCTGCCCGAACGACGAGTGGCACTGCGCGTTGACAGGGCACTGTTCGCAGGCGTTGGGCACCTCATCCCCGCGCGCATGGGCAGTTTCGAGCTCAGCAGCCCCGACCCGAACGGCGTTGAGGTATCGACTAGCGAACCCGGACGGCTGGAACGATCCATCGATCCCGTCGGGTAGATCGAGGTCGAAGACCCGGTACGTCCTCGTGTAAACCGTCTCCGGCATCTGATTAATGAAGTAGCCGGTGGTGACAGCCATCACAACTCGCATCGGACACAGTCTTTGCGCCTCGGTGGAGATGAGGGTGATGGCATCGATCAGTCCGCCCTGGATGCCTTGGAAGATCGAGAAGTCTTCGATGAGCACCAGTAGTTCCAGGCCCTGCTGGTCCATCTCGACCCGGACGTCTGTGAGGATCTGCTTGAGATCGTCGCCTCCCACGCCGAAGACCTCGCTCACGGACGGACCGAGTTGCTCGTTGATCATTCGCGCGGCGAGTTCACGGAACGAGAGTTCGCTCGTCAGCGCGCCGGCGACCTCGCGAGCGGCGTGACCGGCGCGGTTCACGTCGTCAACGGAGAGGTTCAGATCGTCGGCGGTGAAGCCAAAAGCGTCCTCCTTGTCTTCGTCGCCCTTCCCGGACAACTTCTCACGCACCAGGCGGGCAATAGGCCCGTTCTGGTCGAGTAGGCGGCTACGGAAGACGTCGTCGCCAAAGAGAGCCGGAAGGCCACCGGGGGAGGCGAGGTACGCACGAAGTTCGATCTCCTCGGGCGAGCCGTCGGCGCGGTTCCCGCGCGTCTCGATGTTGACCGCAAGAGCGTTGCGCAGTTTCAGTTGCGCGGTCTTTTCATCCGCTGCGGCATCAACCGCGGTCGCCACCTTTGCCCGAAGCTCGTCGGCCCGCTCGCCGCTTGCATGCTCAAGGATCAGTTCGAGGATCCCCCGGAGCGACATCCGGTGCTTGGGGACGAAGATCAGGCGCGTCGACTCCTTCGTTTCCAGATGAGCCCGTAGCCACCGGACGAGGTGGGATTTGCCTGTACCGGACTTGCCGAGGATAGGAATGATCGGCTGGTCCGCGGGCTGCTCCTGCACCGCGCGGAGCAATGCTCGCTCATCGACCACGGCGCCGCCGCGGGCGTTGTCGACCTGATCGCGCTGGGTGATCGGGATGGTGCTGTGCGTGGCGAGGAAGACGCCGTCGGAGGTGCTTTCCGCCTCGACGGGAATGATGGCGGAAGCCTCACGCGCGCTCCAGCAGGCCGCTGGGAGTGTGCCACGCCAACTCACTTGCTTCCTCCGGTCTTCACGATGGCGTGCGCCTGGCGCGCGGCGTCGAATCGGGAGAGGCGAATGCCTTGTGCATCAGGAAGCGTCTCGAATCGGATCCGACCGCGCTCCTCGAGAATGCGCAGTGCCTGTCCAATCGAACTGTCCGCGCAGTCGGCGTTGATACCTGGGTCTGGGTCGACACCGAGCAGAGACACCAGCCCGGAACGCATCGACCCGCCATGAAGGACCGGGATGGCCTGTCCAATGCGCGCCAGGAGTTCATGGATCGGGAGACGCTCCGAGGGCACGGTTCGCAGGACGTCCGCGACCGCGGCAACCGGTAGTGGAACGACGCCGTTCCGGTCCTTCATAACCGACGGGGTCGCCAAGCCGAGCGCAACAATCCATCGGGACGCCGCCACCCATCGCGTGTCGTTGACGATGGCCCACGATTCACGATCGGTTGTCCCGAACTGCTCAGCTTGGAGCGTTTGCAGGTTCTCGGTCCATGACAGCGGTTGGCCCAGCGCGTCCTGAGCCATCACCCAGGTGAGGGCCCGGTTAAGGTCGCGAGCACCACTCGTGTGGCCGTCGCCAAGTTGCGTTGCCCAGACGTCGCCATCCCGCCCGAGGTCGAAGACTCGGGATTGAAGGACTCGACGAAACTCCGGAGCGTCGAAGTGAGACTTCGGGGTCGGGACCTGCGCGCCCAACCGGAGTGTTCCGTCAGGATTCGTTTCCAGAACGTTGATCGCGCGCAGCGAGGAAATTGTGTTCTTCATTCCGCCCGCAGCCTCGGCGCCGGGATTAAGGCCTTCAGGCTTGAACGCGGCGACAAGGTCCTCCTCCGTTGGAGAACGCCGCGCATCGAGGAGGTAGTTCACGATGGCGCGGCCGAGACCCGGCAGTGTGCGTGGCGGGTTGAGTACTGCCATCACAAACTCCTAAGGAAGTACGAAAGTGTCCAATGCGGGAAGCGAATGCTCTTCACAGGTTGGCCGGGATACTGGGGGTCCGGGGTTTCTTCCGGCAGCACGACGATCCGAAGTGCACCAGTCTGGCCGGCGAGCCAACTCAACTGCGGCGGATCGGTCCGGTCCAACAGGATCAATGTGGGGATAGGGAACGTTCTGGGCGGACCCGCGACGATCTGTTCCACCGGGACCAGTCCCTCGGGTGCAGAGCGACCTGCGTCCACCACTCCGGGCAAGCCGGCCAGACCTGCAGACGCCAGAATTCCTCGGACGCCGTGTGTCACGGCCTTCGTGACGAGTTCGGCGAGGTGGATCCGGAGCTCTCCCTCTAGATAGGTCACCACCAATGTCCGGCCACTGGTGGCCATCGACGCAAGCTTCGGACTTACCTCGCGGTGCAGCAGGGGGAGGGATGCTTCTTGAACAACGGGTCGCGCTGCCCGCAACGACGGCTCGTGGACGTGCGCGGAAGCGGGGCATCCCGAACACGCGGGTGCGACGACCTGGTGAGCGCGCATCGGTCCGACGTCGTCGTACGCATATTCCTCGCTCAGGATTGAACCCCAGCATTCATCCAGCCTGAACATGCGCTCGATGCGGTCGCGCGAGTCGGATTCTGAATCACGGATCTCCCGTCGGACTCTGTCGATCGCACGCAGGACGGTCGCCTCATCAACATTCGCAATGCCCGGGCGAATGCGCACGGTCGCATGCTTCACGTATGCCGACCAGGCAGCATCGACTCGGATCCGCCAATCGGCTTCCGATTCGTCCTCGGCGCGCTCCAGGGCAGGCGGGGGAGTGTCGACAATGTCGAGTACTCCAGCCCGTTGCAGGAGAACCAGAGTGTTGCGATTCCACAGTTGGTTGCTATCGGAGGCGTACTGGAGCCAGGGAGGAATGGTGCTGGTGTCCACGACAAGCTGCCGGCGCGAGGGGTCGTCCGAGATGCGAGCCGAGCGCATTGCATCCCAGCGTCCCCAACTCTTCTTGTCGCCGAGAACGGTCGCGTTCTCGATGGCGCGTCCCTCCTGGGCATCGGTACTGCTCGGCATCCAGATCGACACGGCTGCGTGCCCATCACGCCCACCGCGTCCGACTTCTTGGTAGAAGCGGTCGACGGAAGCCGGCACGCAGGCGTGGATGACCGTACGGACGTCGCTTTGGTCCACGCCGAGCCCGAAGGCACTGGTCCCCACCACCACGTCAACGGAAGTCGGGCCGGCATCGCCCGACCATGCCCTCAGGATCTCGAGCCTGTCGTCGGCGTGCACATCGCCATGGAAGACCGCCGTGCGACCAAATCCCGCCTCTCGGAGTCGAACTGCGAGCGTGTCGGCCGACTCCTTCTTGGTCGTGTAAACGATCGCGGGTCGCGGTACGTGGTGGAGCGCTTCGACTACTCGGTCGAGTCGCGATTCGTTGGAGACCGGCGGCGCAAAGAGGTAGCGGATCTCCGTGCGCAGGTACGTCGAACCTACGAACAGGGAGGTGTCGTCCCCCGCGAACAGTTCGTCGTTCAGCAACAGGCTCTGTCGTGAGAGCGTCGCTGTCAGAAGTACTACGTGCGGCGGTGCTACCCCTTGAGCCCGTGCGACCTCTCTCAGTTCGGCGATCAGGGAGGCAACGACCTGAAACTCGGGTCGGAAGCTCAGGCCCCAGGTACGTACGAGGTGGGCTTCGTCGATCACAACGTGGCTCAGTTCGCCCCGGGCAGCCAGGCGCCGCAGAGTTTCCGCCAGACCGGTGACCAGAGTCTCAGGCGAGGTAAAGAGAACCCTCTGCGTTCCTTCGCGCAGACGCTCCCTGATCGCTTCCTTTTCAGTCGCCGGACGATCGCCGTAGTAGGCCATTTCCTGAGGGAGGCCCTGGTTTGGAAACCGTTGATGAAGTTGGCGCTCCTGGTCGAGGGCGAGCGCGACCGTCGGGACCACGATGACTGTCACGCCCGTACGAGCCAGCAGGCCCGGCGCGATGCCTACCAAGGACTTACCTGTTCCGGTGGGTAGGACTACGTGGAGTGTGCTGCCTGCAGGTGCAAGGGCTGCCGCCCGGACGGCGCTCGCTTGGCTTCGCGAACGGTAGGTACCAATGCCAGCAATCGCGGCCACGGACGGGTCTACGGGCACAGCCATGTCGTGGCGGGCAGAGGTGGATACCACGCCCTCCGGACCGTCGAAGTTGTCGGGGCTTGTGCAGGCCAAGTCGATCCAGCGCCCGTCGCCGTGGAGCCAGTCAGGAGCCCAATCTGGGCCAAGAGCGACGCGGTGCTCGTGTAGCCCGAACTTGGTGACTTCGAGGTTGGCCCGGCGAAACGTCTCAAGCGGCAGGCCGCGGGCGTCGAGGCGAAGGATCAGGTAGCTGTTGGAATGCCCTGTTGTCCCTCGGCGGTGACGCAGTACCTGGCCGAGGAGCGCGGCGATATCACCCGCGATCTCGGCTCCCGGCACATCTGAGAACCATGCATCCACCAGTCGGCGGTGGGGCCCGGTCAGAAGGTCACGGCTGCTCGTGGCACCAGCGAGGTTCGCTGTCGCCAGGTTCCACTGATCGGTCATGTCAGCTCGTCAGGGCTCGGCCGGAGAGGACCACAATCCCCGTGCTGTCTAGCCGCAGGGAGGGTGCGGTCACGGCGGCGGCCATGGCACGCGCGATGACTTCCTCGCGCTGGATTTCCTCCTGTAGACGGACGAGTTCCGATCCTGCAGTGCGCATGGCCCGGAGTCGCAACTGTGACAGCCTCGCTGACGCATCACGTTCGGCGATGGCAGTGGCTCGTTGGACCGCCGAACGAACGTCCTCGCGACTGCGGATGAGATGTTGGGCTGCTCTTTCCGCGGATCGCCAGGACTCACCCCAGTGGTGTTCGGGGATGAGTTCGTAGGCGTCCTGGATCCTTACGCGGTTGAGCGAGTAGTCACCGCCGGCACGAGTGGTGCCCGGCTTCGCGTATGGGGCGCCGAGCGCGTCAAGATGCGGCTGCGAGGTCAACTCCTGCGCGCCGGCTGTCATCCAGACGCTGACGATCATGGGCGGGAAGATCCCATCGGCCCGCCGCGTAAGCGCGAGTTGGTCGATACCGGCAGTCACCGTCACGAGTTCGCTACGCGGGTCTCTTGAGGAGGGAACCTCGAGTGGGTTCGCCTCGACGGCGTAGTCGAATCTGTAGAGCGGGGTGTCCTCACGGGGCCACTCGGGCATCCAACGCCACATGCCGAACGCTCGGCCACGATCGTCGTGCCAGAGGAAGTCGCTGACGGCGTCGATGAACGGGTCTCCGTAGCGGTAAAGGTGGACGTCCTCGCACGAGAGGGCTACCTCCCGAATGAAGGTTCCGACGTGGCCCTTCAACGGAAGGAAGTCGCGAACGAGGCGCGATGCCGGGATCAGCGGAATCTGCGCTTGCTTCCCCGGCAGACGGCCGAGCGACTCGTATCCGCCCAAGCCCCTGGCGGGGTTGCCTCTCCGCTCGAATCTAAGGTTGCCCGCCGCGCTACTTGCTGCGAGAAGGTTGTCGCTCACCTGGGCGAATGTTGACGCATTGGATTCCACGTCAGCGATCCGCGCGTAGACGGAGCGCTCGTCGACGCTCGTCTCCAGGCTGTCGAGCGCGTCTTGTTCGCGGACGCGCTCGATCTCCGCGTCCAGCATCTCTCGCACCCGCGCGACCGCGGAGGGGACACCATCGAGCCCCATTTGAAGGAGGATGTGCCACGCCTCGTCCGTTGCGTTGTCGACGGCTTGCTGAAGGCTGGCGACAGAGTTGTCGAAGATCCCGAAACCGTCTTTGAGGATGCGCTCCCAGGCGCCGGAGTAGGTGTCATCCGCGTGTCCCGAAACGACATACGACCGCCACCCTCCGGACCCTTCGGGCGACCACCGGTCGCAACGGCCGATGCGCTGCTCGAGACGGTTTGCTGATCCCGGAAGTCCCAGATGCACCAGAACATTCGCGAACTGGAGGTTGCGACCCTCTTCGGCCGATGAATCTGCGACCATGACGGCGGCCTTACGGATCGCCTCAAATGAGCGCACCGAGCGGTCGTTCTCCTCACTACTTTGGGTCGTCACATGGCAGAAGACAGACTTGGCGCCGAAGACGTCCTTGAGCTCCTCAGCCAGTTCGGTTGCCAGTTCAGCTGTGGGGCAGAAGACGACAGCACGCTCGTTAGACGTCATGAGATCGCTGAGCGCGTCAGCGAACGGGCGGCTGATGGTGGCCCGTCGGTCCGCGTAGGCCACGTCCTGCACGATGCGCTTTAGCGCGGCGATTTCGTCAGCGGATAGCGGCGCGGCGGCGCGCTCCGCTGCCCACTTCTGCAGGGCACTCGGGTCAAGGCTGGCAGCTGTGGCCTCGGCGAACGCACGCCCGGCTAGGGTCATCGCCGCTGGGTTGCCTTCTGCCGACGCCAGGGCCTGTTCGCGCCATCGGTCGAGAGCCTCTACAACGTCGTCGCGCAGTGTCGACTCCAGGGAAAGTGGCTCAGGCGCGCGACGACCGGACACCCGATAGGTGCCCTCCAGTGCCGTAGTACGCCGGGTCCGGAGCATGCGCCGGTGTACGCGGTACACCTCGGCAATGTGTGTGCGCAGCGCCTGGATGAGGGATGCCGTCTCGTCCTTGTCTTGAGTAGCCACTGACTCGCGGGCGCGCGCAACCAGGTCGCGGACTTCGGCGTCGTCGGGGAACGAGGCCTCGATCTCCGCCAGGCGCCCCTTCAGAAGGACCCCTGGGAGGCTGGGTTGCAGCCCGAGAAAGACCCGTCCCAAGCCTGCACGAGCCTCCAAGCGCGATCGAAGTTGCCCCGCAGTGGTGTCCGCATAGACCGCCGGGTCAAGCAGTTTGAGCATCGCGAGGAAGGCGTCTTCGTTGTGCAGGGCTGGTGTCGCGGAGAGCATCAGTAGGCGCGGACTTGCAAGGGCGATCTCACTAAGCCGCTGGAAGCGGAGGGCGAGGTTCGGATCCTCGCTAACTGACATTCGTGCAAGGTTGTGTGCCTCGTCGACTACGACTAGATCTGCTGCATCCCACGCCGCCGGCTCATCATCGCGACTGAGGCGGACGTTAGCCCTGGTGAAGTCCTGCACGCGGAACTTCTGCGTCAACTCTCGCTTCCACTGGTCGACCAGGAACGGAGGCAAGATCAACTGGACGCGCAGGGTGGGGTTGTCCAGCAGCATCTGGCGGATGACGATCCCCGCCTCGATGGTCTTGCCTAGGCCGACCTCATCGGCCAGGAGATAGCGCTGGACCGGGTCCTGCAGGACGCGCCAGGCGGTCTCGACCTGGTGTGCGTGAAGTTCAATGCAACTCGACAGCACGGCTCGCATGCCATGAGCCGCAGAGCGCTGCTGAAGGATGCTGCGCAAGAAGGGAAGTCGCAGTTCAGCGAGCATCGGCGACTCGAGCATGCCGGCTTCCCCGAAGCCGACCGGATCCGCCAAGGGCTTGTTCCAGCGAACGTAGAGTCGCTCCTCCGGAACGAAGCCCTCCCATTCGTGTCCCCGAACGTAGATGTCGTTGTGCTCATTCGTCTCGATGACGCGCCCGGAGCGCCACCGGTTGTCTCGGTCCTGCCAGAAGACGCGAAGCTCAGGGGACAGGGTCAGCCGGGTGAGGCTAGCTCGAGGTACTGCCTCCCGGTAGCGGTGCGATGCGGCGGGACCGGGCGCATCGAAGTACTCGAGCACGAGGTTGTCGCCTTCCCGTGCCACGAGCTTGCCGGGGCCGAAGGTGTTGGCCGAAGACACCAGCAGATCACCGCGACTGAGTGACTTCGTTCGACGTCCCGCGGCCGGTACCAGCGCGGACTGAGCGGCCGGCTTCTTGCGTGGCTGGCGCGGCTTCGGCGCATTGCCTTCCGCGTCGCGCGATCCACGGCAGCGCGGAAATTGCGAGCAGCCCCAGAACGCTTGCCCGGCATTGCGTCCGCGGGAAGCGAACTGCATCACCATCGGAGAACCGCACAGGGGGCACATCACCCCAGCCGTCATGCCGATCCCCGCTTCGCCCTCACCCCACAGAGGCTAGTAAAGAGGTCCGACAGTTGGTGGGTGGTTGGGGCAATCCGGCGCTTGAATGTGTCAGCGCAGAGCGCGGAGCAAGTGGCTCGTCAGGAGTCGCACGTCGTTCGGCGTGTTCTGGATCCCGTTCCAGCGCCGCGCTTGCTCGGGGCCGAAGTCCCACGTCCCGGATGTCCAGGCGCAGTGTGCCCGAAGAGATTCGATCTTCTTCTCCAGATTGAGCCCGGGAAGTTCGGCGGCAGGCACCCCATCGGTCAACTGATCCATTACGTAACCCATGGCCTGGATGCCGGCGCCATGCGTGAGCCGCGACTTCGTGGGAGGCAGGTCCCAAGCCTCCGGGAACGTCACCGCTACCACGGTCCAGAAGTAGTTGAGGTGTAGGAGCATCTGGTCGACGTCACCAGTGCCGTCGATCGGGTCGCGGTACTGATACAGGGCGCCGTCGTACAGGCTGTTCTCGATCATCTTCAGGACACTGTTGTCCTTGATGTAGCCATTCGCCATCGTCGGCGTGGCGATACGAGTCGCAAACGGCTGGCCATCAGCACGGCTACCGAAGTTCAGTGCTGCGAGGACACGCGCAGGGAGCTGCTTCTTGGCGTATGCGGTCGGGAGGTGTCCCTGGGTGTCGGGCAGCAGTTCGTGGATGAGCCCCTTAGGCAGTGGCTTTGTGTTGTTGACGAGGATGAACTGTGAGCGCTGTTCAGCTTCTCCATGTGCGATGAACCCAACGGCAGCCACTGCGAACTCCGCCAGGTCCGCGTCACGGATTGCCGCGCTGCGCTGCTGCCCATCGACCAGCCACGCGGGCTTCTGGTCATCGGGGAGCGACTCGTCAACGGGGATCACGAGCTCGCCCGGGGTGACGTAGTCAAGGTCGCTTCGGGTCGCCGACGGCTCGAAGGTGACCCTCTCGTCGAATGCGAGTACGACGGCGTTCGGCAGCATCGCTCCGTCTGACTCGAGGTACCGCCGGATGGCTCGAATGTGGCTGAGGACCTCCGGACGCTGGTAGCCCTGAAGTTCGGTGTCGTCGCGGTGGACGCGGCTCACCGTCGTGAAGTCGTGGATGCGCTTGCCGTCGACCCCGAAAGCGTAGATGGCCTGCTCGCCCTGGCGGATCTTGAGGGCGGGGAGTCGGATGTCGTAACGGTCGGCCATGGGCGAAAGCCTAGGTCCTGACTGCTGGCCTCCGTGGAGCCGTCCCGGGGGAACGGTGGATAAGTCTCGACATACGCTCCTGTAGCACTGAAAGGTTGTGAAATCCGCGCCGCTTGTTGCGCTCGGTGCCACGGAAGATGGCGATCTCGACCCCGTGCTCCCGGCAGATCGTGCAGGGGCACCGACGCCAAGGGGCGGCTTCGAGGGTCTCGTCGTACACCTTGAGGTACGACTTCTTGCTCTGACACACGACTTCGTACTCGCCGAGGGCGTCAAGGCACGCCCGACGACTGGCGCTGCTCCCGTCGAAGGCACGAAGGGCTCGGAGCGCCTCGCGCTCGGCGGTGAGCGCGTCCTTCTGGCTGACGGCGCCCGAGAGGATCGCCCGCTTCAGCGTCGGGTTGCCGTCGACCTGAGGTACACGGATCGCGACGTAAGCGCGCTCGCTGGTGTGGTAGTTCTTCCGGTCATCCATGAAGGCCTGCCGGAAGGCCGAGGTGCTGTCGAAACTGGTGACGCCCAACTCGGCGAACTGATCCATGGCGTCGATCCGGGTGATCCCCAGCAGGTGCAGTTCAGTTCCTGGCGCAAGCACCGGGTAGATCTGGGCCAGGCAGGCCAGGATCTGGTCAGTTTTGAGAGGCACCATGCCGCCCAGCGCGATGCGCTTGTATCCCATGCCTTGGAGAGCGCGGACGCTGTCCGCGTAGCTCGCGGGGCTCCAGCCCTGTGCGGCGCCTACCGGCTCGACTCTGCTGTGCCGATTATTCGTCAGAGAAATGAACTCTTCAGCCAGTCGGAGCGTGAGCTTCTGACGCTCGACCCACTCCGGATCTGCCGTCTTTGGCGTGGCACCGGGCTCGTAACCAAAGATGACATGGTCTGTGCTCACGCCCGCATCGAACCCACACTCCTCGTAGAAGTCGAGGGTCTCGCCGACTGTCACGGGAGGGACAGGCTCGTCGATGTAGTTGAACGCGCCGTTGTCACCCAGCGTCTCGACACCCGGGGGCAGGCGGAAGAACCGATGGACTCCCATCCGGTAGAGCCGGGCCCGCTGCGCGCTCGAGTACTTGCCGGCACCCTTGATCGATCCATCGACGATCGACTTGCTGACGAGGATCCCGTGGTACGGCGCCTGGGACAGGACCTCATGGGCGTACCGGTCGTCGCGCTGGCGCACGCGGTGAGGTGGATACTCATCCCGGACGAAGTCGTAGGAGGGGCTGACGAGGTCTTGGCTGTCGGGAAAGTAGAACTTCACTTACGTCCCGTCCGCTCAGCAAGGTAAGTCCGAACGAGGTAGTTCGACAGTGCGCTGATGTGTCTAGGCGTGTTCTGCAGGTCGTTCCACGCAACCCCGAGGTCTTCCCACGTGCCGTCTGTCCAGCGGCATCTCGGTGCGATGAGCGCCAACTCGGCTGCGGCGTGTTCCCGCGCACGTGGGTCGTCGTCGCGAACGTGCGTCATCACGCGATCCATCAGTCGTCCCATGGCTCGGATGCCGACGCCATGCATCAGTCGGCTCGCCGTCGGGCTAGCTCCCCACGCCTCGGGGAAGGTGTCATGAACAGCGCCCCAGTAGGCGAGGAGTACACGACGGATGCCTTCGGTGTCGGTAGTCCCACTCGCAATGTTTCGATACGGGAACAGGACTCCTGAAGGGGACTCCACAGACTCGCGGATTGCTTCGACGAGGCTGTTGTCGGTGACGACGGTTGCCTTTTTGTCGTCAGCCGGGGTGGACGCACGGCGGATGATGCCGTGGAAAGGCGATTCCGGGTCGTGGTTGAGCATGTCGACGAGAGCCGACGGCAGTTGTCGGGTTGCCATACGGGCCGATGGAACGCGAGAGATCTCCGGGAGGAGTTCGGTGACCAGCCCGGTCGGCAGCGGCTGAACGGTGTTGACCCGCAAGAACTGCTCGCGCTGAAGCTCCAGGGTGGGCGCGACGAAGCCGGCGACGGGCACGGGGAGCCGTCGGTTCCTTGTTCGCGAGAGGGCGAGACTCCGCTGCTGGCCATCGACGATCCAGGCGGGGCGGGGGCCATCGCCGTCGGGCGCCAGGGGAATTTCAATCGTCCCGGCGACCGCCAGGCCGTCCGTGGTGGTCGGGCCACGACTGGACTTGAACTTGACCTCGGCCGGCAGGGCCAGGATGAGGCCGTTCGGGAAGATGGGATCCTCCGAATCCAGGTACTCCTGGATCTGCTTGACGTGCTTCTGCTTCTCCGGACGCTGGTACCCGATGAGCTTGCCTGCCTCGTCGCGGCTGATGCGCGCGACGTCGGCGACCAGATCGACCTCCTCCGCTGCCAACGTGAAGAGGTAGAGCGGCGTGTCTTCGCTTTGGAGAACCTTCAGTGCCCGCCGTGTCAGCCACTTGGGATCTGTCATCGCGCCACCGCCTGCTGGAAGAGAGTTGAGAACCGTCGCTGCTCACATGCCATGCCGGCTTCGCGAAGAACCTTGAGCGCGTTCGTCTTCGAGACACTGGGCTGTTGGGCACGGAGTTCGCTGATGAAGTCAAGGACGGCTGAGTCTGACAAGGGCTTGCGATCGAAGACCTCGCGATGGCGCTTCTCCTGCGTCCACGCGTGCCACCTCTGCCACGCTGCATCGGCGAATGGATCGTCTCCGCCCGACAAGTTGAGCCACTGGACTGCAGAGCGGACGTTGAGGCTAGTCACCGTGCCCCCGAGGGCACGACGCAACGATCGATCAGCTGGAACGCGCACTCGCTCACTGACATCGCTTGATCCGCCGAACACCAGCAAGTCACGCGGCTCAGTACGGGCGAGTAGATGCCGGCTAATGGCGCGGGAGTAGGCCTCTGACAAGACCCAGATCGCGCGCCCTCCGGGAGCGATCTCAGCGTGGGGGAGTTCGGTCCACCATGCTTGAGCCTCCAAAGCAGAGGCGCCGACCGAGTCCGCGTGCCCTGCGCTGAAGGTTGCGGAGTAGGCGGGGGCCAGCGTGGATGCGCGCTGCAGGCCGAGCCCGGCCGAGGCTACGAACATGTCGGGTTCGTAGCCGAGAGTCGCGGCTCTGAGTGCCATGGTGCGGACCTGCGCCCAGGTCTCGCCGCTGTAGAGCTCCATGAGCGGACGTCGATCCGTTGCCCTCGCGAGAGCTTGGCGCCAAACCCGGGCACGTAGCGGCACCTCTTCCTTGGGAAGATGGCGGACCATCAGATCGTCGACGGGGGTCGCTGACTTCCTGTCTGTGCAGGTGACGATGATCGTCAGTTTCTGTCGCGACATGGCCTCACAAGCTCCGAAACTACGTGTTCGTTCCAGCTACTCTATCGTGTAGTTTCGACTGTGTGAGGGCGACCGGCCTGATCGGACCGATTGAAGAGGGTGTTGGACATGACGCGGAAGGCCATCGTCCTGCTGAGCGGGGGCCTGGACTCGACAACCGTCCTCGCGATCGCGAAGGACCAAGGTTTCGAACCGTACGCGCTGAGCTTCCGTTACGGCCAGCGCCACGAGATCGAGCTCGCGGCCGCGCAGCGTGTTGCTGAGGCCGCAGGGGTTGAGCGGCACGTCGTGTGCGACATCGACCTGCGTGTGTTCGGTGGATCAGCGCTGACCGCCGACGTCGCGGTGCCGAAGCACGACTCGGCCGACGAGATCGGCGACGATGAGATCCCGATCACCTACGTCCCGGCGCGCAACACGGTGTTCCTCTCATTCGCCCTGGCCTACGCCGAGGTCGTGGGTGCCACTGACATCTTCATCGGCGTCAACGCCCTGGACTACTCCGGATACCCCGACTGCCGGCCCGAGTTCATTCAGGCCTACGAGCGGATGGCGAACCTCGCCACCCGCGCGGGCGTGGAGGGCAACGAACTCAAGATCCACACCCCGCTGATTGACCTCACGAAGGCGCAGACGGTCGAACTAGGAACGCGCCTCGGGGTGGACTACTCGCTGACGTCCTCGTGCTACGACCCCGACGACCAGGGTCGCCCATGCGGCCACTGCGACTCTTGCCTGCTTCGTCTCAAGGGCTTCGCAGAAGCGGGCCTTAGCGACCCCCTCGAGTACCAGGACGCGCCGGCGTGACCTACAAGGTCAAGGAGATCTTCTACACGCTCCAGGGCGAAGGCACGCACGCTGGACGTCCAGCTGTGTTCTGCCGCTTCAGTTCCTGCAACCTGTGGACCGGTCGGGAGGCAGACCGCGAGCGCGCGATCTGCAAGTTCTGTGACACCGACTTCGTCGGCACAGATGGCGAGGGCGGCGGAAAATTCGCCGACGCAGAGGCGCTTGCCGAGGCTGTGGCGGCGAAGTGGCCGATGAACAGCGGCGGGCGACCGATGGTCGTCTGCACCGGTGGGGAACCCCTTCTGCAGTTGGACGTCAATGCGATCGAGGCCTTCCACGCGCGTGGGTTCTATGTCGCCGTTGAGACGAACGGGACAATCGCTCCGCCGCCCGGGATCGACTGGCTATGTGTCAGCCCGAAGATCGGCTCCGAACTCATCGTCGAGAAGGGTCAGGAGCTCAAATTCGTCGTCCCTCAAGGCGGTGTCGACCCGACAGCCTTCGAGCACCTCGACTTCGAGAGCTTCCGCGTTCAGCCGATGGACGGCCCCGACGTCGTAGCCAACACCGAACTGGCCGTGAAGTTCTGCCTGGACCACCCCCTTTGGCAGCTCAGCCTGCAAACGCACAAGCACCTAGGAATTCCGTGACCTACAGCTCTGAGATCTACCGCGAGTTCACCTTCGAGGCCGCGCACCGGCTGCCGAACGTCCCAGAAGGCCACAAGTGCGCTCGCCTGCACGGCCACTCGTATCTCGCTGCGGTCCATGTCTCTGGCCCTGTCGGAGAAGACACCGGCTGGGTCCAGGACTTCGGCGACATCAAGGCAGCGTTCAAGCCCCTCGAGGAGCAGCTCGATCACCACTACCTCAACGAGGTTCCTGGACTCGAGAACCCGACGAGCGAGGTGCTCGCCAAGTGGATCTGGGATCGACTGATCACTGACCTGCCCAACCTCACCGAGGTGCGTGTGCGCGAGACCTGCACCTCCGGCTGCATCTACCGCGGGGAGTAGTCACATGGCACTGCCGGACATTCAAGACCAGGTCGACGAGCGCGGGATCGAACTGCACCGAGTCGGGATCGCCGGCGTGCAGTACCCAATCCGCTTCAACGACGGCTCCACAGAGCACTCGGGCATCGCAACGTTCGACGTCACCGTGACTCTTCCCGGGGACCGCCGCGGCACGCACATGAGCCGAATGGTCGAGGTCATCCACGACGAGCTGCAGGATCTGGAGCCGGAGAGGCTTCCGCAGGCCCTCAAGGTGGCCGCGGACCGACTCGACGTCGACAGGGTCCAGGTCGGGGTGAAGCTGCCGATCGCGTTCCTGGTCCGAGCGCCAGCTTCCGACAAGGAGGCGTGGCAGGTCTGCGATGTCGAGTTCTCGGCAACGCACAGCGCTGACCAGACCGAACTCGCAGTCACCGTCGGCACGGACGTGACTAGCCTGTGCCCCTGCAGCAAGGCCATCAGCGACTACGGCGCCCACAATCAGCGCAGCCGGGTACGACTCACGACGATGGGTCGCGACGAGGATGTGTATCCGGTCGATGTAGCGACTGCCTTCGCGATGATCCGCTCGATCGGCTCGAGCCCCGTGTACCCGCTAATCAAGCGCCCCGATGAGCGCGTCGTCACCATGGAGGCCCACGACCACCCGGCTTTCGTCGAGGACATGGCTCGCGACCTCTCCCAGGCCTGCCGCGAGCGCGGTATCGCCCACGTCGTCAGCGTCCGCAACTTCGAGAGCATCCACAGCCACGACGCGGTCGCCAGTTTGGTCTGGGCGCCCGCGTTGGACTGAAAGCAAGGCAACGGGGGGTAGGCATGGGGGACCAGCTGGATGAGGCGCTGAAACATCGCTTCATCTATGTGCCGCGAGGAACCAAGCAGGACACGCTGCAGCCAGGCAAGATGCTCGGCCTCGCCATCGCCCGGGAGCTCCGTTTGCCGTTGACGGTCCTCTCCGTGCAGAAGGATGGAGCGACCCACCACCCGGAACTGGCCAAGCACAGGATCGTGACCGAGCGCAGCGGCTCAGTAGCTGATGGTGGGGTCGTTCTGGCGTGGTGTCCCCGGCACAAGACGATGGAGAAGATCCAGCACCTGGAGAAGAGCGTGGTGGTGCTGGTCGAGTGGATTCCTGGGGAGATGGAGGCTTGGGCGAAGCTCAAGCAGGCGTACAACATCGTCACCGATGAGGTCATGGGAATCGACATCAGCGCGGAGGCCGTTGAGGTCCTGGAGCGGATCGTGTTCGAGGGATATAAGGGCTGGACCGACAGCATCTCCGAGCGGATGGTTCGCAGCTTCGTTGATGACCTGATCGAACTCGGGGCCTACAACCGCGACCTCGTACTGGCCTATGCGAGGCAGACGAAGTACGAGTCGAGCGTTCAGCGGCTAGAGAAAATTCTCGATTCGTACGATGCGGCAGCGCGCCATTCCAGTGCTCGTCGGTCCCGGTTGGAGTTGTAGCCGCCGCGGTTTAAGGTCGGCGGCGCGGCGCTCTCTCGAACGGATCGAACCGCCTCGGCGCTAGGGCTAGCCTCGCTGCATGGACGACTTCGAGGAGGTGTGGGATCGCATTCGACGCCACGCCGGCGCGGAATTCCACACGGTACAAGGGTTGCCCTTCACCTACGAGATCCCCGGGAACTACCTCGTGATCACGCGCGACGGCGAGCGGATCAACCGCTCTCTGTCCAAGACCAACTTCCGTAAGGCGGCCGCGCAGATGCCGGTCGATGGCCCGGCGGGGCTGAGGGCACGCCAGGGCGCGTCGTACACGTGGGCGATCTTGAGCGACAGCCGAATTTGCGCCGGCTCCTGGTGAAGAGCCGGCGCGTCGCAGCCAATCGCGGGAGACGCTGAGAACTAGGGCCGGGTTCGATCTTGACAGGATCTGGGGGCACAACTGTTTGCCCGCCCTCGTGGGACACACTGGGGCCACACGCGGACGAAAAACGACCCCTGACGATGGAAGACGTTGGAAGGTGTCTTCGCAGGTCAGGGGTCGTTTTCAGGAACTCAGCCGGTGGGCATCACCCACGCGGGACTAAATGTCGTAGTAGAGCTCGAACTCGTGCGGGTGCGGTCGCAGTTGCACGGGCGCGATCTCGTGCTCGCGCTTGAAGTCCACCCACGTCTCGATGAGGTCGGGGGTGAACACGTTGCCCACGGTGAGGAAGTCGTGGTCGTCCTCGAGGGCCTCGAGCACGGCACCGAGCGACGTGGGCACCTGGGCGATCTCAGCCATCTCGTCCGGCGGGAGCTCGTAGATGTCCTTGTCGATCGGCGCGGCCGGCTCGGTCTTCTTCTGGATGCCGTCGAGGCCGGCGAGCATCAGGGCAGAGAAGGCGAGGTAGGGATTCGCCGACGGATCGGGGAAACGGGTCTCGATGCGCTTGGCCTTCGGGTTCGTGCCCGTGATCGGGATCCGGACCGAGGCGGAGCGGTTGCGCGAGGAGTAGACCAGCGAGATCGGGGCCTCGTAGCCGGGGACCAGGCGGTGGTAGGAGTTGACCGTCGGGTTGGTGAACGCCAGCAGCGCCGGTGCGTGCTCGAGGATGCCGCCGATGTACCAGCGGGCCATGTCGGACAGGCCGCCGTAGCCGGTCTCGTCGTAGAAGAGCGGCGAGCCGTCCTTCCACAGCGACTGGTGCACGTGCATGCCGGAGCCGTTGTCGCCGAAGATCGGCTTCGGCATGAAGGTGACCGACTTGCCCTGCTCCCACGCGGTGTTCTTGATGAGGTACTTGAACTTCATCACGTCGTCCGCGGCCTTGAGCAGTGTGTCGAAGCGGTAGTTGATCTCGGCCTGGCCGGCGGTGCCGACCTCGTGGTGCGCGCGCTCGACCTGGAGGCCGCAGGCCTCGAGGTTCTTGACCATGTCGGCGCGCAGGTCGCTGTAGTGGTCGTAGGGCTCGACGGGGAAGTAGCCGCCCTTGAGCCGCGTCTTGTAGCCGAGGTTGTCGCCCTCCTTGCCGGAGTTCCACCAGCCCTCGACGGAGTCGATGTGGTAGTAGCCCTCGTTGACTCCGGTGGAGTAGCGGACGTTGTCGAAGATGTAGAACTCGGCCTCGGGCGCGAAGAACGCGGTGTCCGCGATGCCGGTGCTCGAGAGGTAGGCCAGCGCCTTCTTCGCGATGTTGCGCGGGTCGCGCGAGTAGGCCTCGCCCGTGATCGGGTCGTGGATGAAGAAGTTGACGTTGAGCGTCTTGGCCTTGCGGAACGGGTCGATGTACGCCGTGGTCGGGTCCGGGTAGAGCTGCATGTCGGACTCGTTGATGGCCTGGAAGCCGCGGATCGAGGAGCCGTCGAAACCGAGGCCGTCGTCGAAGACGGACTGGTCGAAGGAGGACACGGGCACCGTGAAGTGCTGCATGACGCCGGGCAGGTCGCAGAAGCGGACGTCGATCATCTCGACGCCCTCGTCCTTGATGTACTTGAGCAGCTCTTCGCTGTTGTTGAACATTCGTTCCTCCTCGGCGGCGCCTCGCGTGCGCGGCCATCGGTCAGCCAGTGGCGAGAGCGCGCCGACCCGACGAACGAACGTGAACGAACCGGCGTCGCTCCTCCGGCAACCTATCGAATGGCCCGTTGCTCGCGCACCACCCCCATGTTTCAGCCATGTAAACATCCCCGGGACGCCGACTGCCCCTGCCCCGGCGGGGGTCAGGGGCAGTCGGAGAGACCGGGCAGGCTCAGCGGATGAACAGCATCTCCTGGTAGGTCGGCAGCGGCCACAGGTCGTCGGCGATGAACGTCTCGATCTCGTCGGCGGCGGCACGGATCTGCAGCATGGCGGGCAGCAGGTTGTCGCGGTAGTACGCCGCCTCGGCGAGACCCTCGAGGTCGTGCTCGCCGGCCTTCGCCGCGTCGAGCGCGGCGATCCCGGAGCGCAGCGCCGCGATCATGTCGGTCACGGTCTGCAGGTCGCCCGTGTCGGGGTCGATCCCGGCTGCCTTCAGCGCCGCCACGTTGGAGGCGAGCTCGGTCTGGTAGCGGACCGCTGCCGGGAGGATCGTGGTCTTCGCGATCTCACCGGTCAGGTTCGCCTCGACGTTCACCGTCATGACGTACTGCTCGATGCCGATCTCGAAGCGGGACTCGAGCTCGGCCTCGTTGAACACGCCGTAGGTCGAGAACAGCTTCTTGGCCTCCGGGCTGACGTACTCGGGCAGCGCGTCGACCGTCGTCCGCAGGTTCCTCAGGCCACGAACCTCGGCCTCGGCGTGCCATTCCTCCGAGTAGCCGTTGCCGTTGAATACCACCGCACCGTGCTGCTCCATCACCTTCGCGAGGACCGACTGGACGGCGGCGTTGAACTCGGTGCCGGCGTTGACGGCAGCCTCGATCTCCGTGGCGAGGTAGTCCAGCGCCTCGGCCATGATCGTGTTGATGATGACCATCGGCGCCGCGACCGTCTGGTTCGACCCCGCGGCGCGGAACTCGAAGCGGTTGCCGGTGAAGGCCATCGGCGAGGTGCGGTTGCGGTCGCCCGCGTCCTTCGTCAGGTCGGGCAGCGTGTCGACGCCGACCGAGAGGACGCCCTTCTGCTTCGACGACGTCGCGCCACCGGCAGCGATCTGCTCGAAGACGTCCTGCAGCTGGTCGCCGAGGAAGATCGAGATGATCGCCGGCGGGGCCTCGTTGGCGCCGAGACGGTGGTCGTTGCCGGCCGACGCGATCGACAGGCGCAACAGGCCGCCATAGAGGTGGACGGCGCGGATCACGGCGGCGCAGAACACCAGGAACTGCGCGTTGTCGTGCGGGTTGTCACCGGGGCTCAGGAAGTTGCCCTGGTTGCCGTTGCCGAACGAGAAGTTCACGTGCTTGCCCGAGCCGTTGACGCCGGCGAACGGCTTCTCGTGGAAGAGGCACTCGAACCCGTGCTGGTTGGCGATCGACCGGAAGGTCGACATCAGCAGCTGCTGGTGGTCAGAGGCCAGGTTGGCGCGCTCGAAGACCGGGGCGATCTCGAACTGGCCGGGCGCAACCTCGTTGTGACGGGTCTTGGCCGGGACGCCGAGCTTGAACAGCGCGCGCTCGGTGTCGTGCATGAAGCCCAGGACGCGCTCGGGGATGGCGCCGAAGTAGTGGTCGTCGAACTCCTGGCCCTTCGGCGGCTTGGCACCGAAGAGGGTGCGGCCGGCGTTGAGCAGGTCGGGGCGGGCGTTGACGAAGGAGGTGTCGACCAGGAAGTACTCCTGCTCGGGACCGCAGTAGGACACGACGTTGTCGATGTCCTCGTGGCCGAAGAGCGCGAGGACCCGCTGGGCCTGCTCGGACATCGCGTTCTGCGAGCGCAGCAGCGGGGTCTTGTGGTCCAGCGCCTCACCCGTCATCGAGACGAAGATCGTCGGGATGCACAGCGTGTTGCCGTTGGGGTTCTCGAGGATGTACGCCGGCGACTGCACGTCCCAGCCGGTGTAGCCACGCGCCTCGAAGGTGGCGCGGATGCCGCCGTTGGGGAACGACGACGCGTCGGGCTCACCCTGGACCAGCGTCTTGCCCTGGAACTCCCAGATCGCCGTACCGTCGCCGACCGGCTCCATGAACGAGTCGTGCTTCTCTGCGGTCAGGCCGGTGAGCGGGTAGAAGACGTGCGCGTAGTGCGTGACACCCTTCTCCATCGCCCAGTCCTTCATCGCGGAGGCGACGATGTCGGCGACGGCCGGGTCGAGCTTCTCGCCCTTCTGGATCGTCGCGGCGACCGACTTGAACACCGACTTGGGGAGTCGCTTCTGCATCACCGAGAGGGAGAAGACGTTCTCGCCGTAGATGGCGCCGGTCTTCTCGGCGGTGTCGAAGAACGGGGCCGGGGCCACGTTGGCCTCGATCTCGCGGATCGCACCGAGGCGGGTCGGGTTCGCAGTCATTCGGGGACTCCTCGTCGTAGCGTGTGCGGTCTTGCGCGTCGGCGTGACCGGCTCAGAGGAGAACGTAGGCGGACCAGATTTCCCCGGGTTGCCCTCATGTTTCAGGCATGTAACAGGTTTTCCGGGGCGCCGGATACGGTGGCGCCGTGATCGAGACCGCCTCCTGGGGCCGCCGCATCCTCGCCCTGCTCGTCGACTGGCTGCTGTGCACCCTGGTCGTCGTCATCTTCGTCGGCCTCGAGGAGTACACGACCCCGGGCTCGACCGCCTCGGCCGTCGTGCTGGCGGTCTACCTGGCCGAGTCCTCCCTGCTCACGTGGCTCGCGGGCGGCTCCGCCGGCAAGCTCCTCACCGGTCTGTGCGTCATCCCGGCCGACGGTCGGCTCCGGCGGCTCAACCCGCTCAAGGTGCTCATCCGCCAGGTGATGGTGCTGCTGGTGATCCCGCCGCTGGTGTTCCGCGCCGACGGCCGCGGCCTGCACGACCTGTTCGCCGACACCGCCACCGTGACGTTCGACACGCTGCGGGAGCTGTCGGCCTGACCGCCGGTCAGTAGCCGACGAGCGTGGGTCGCGCCTCGATCGCCCGCAGCGGCTGGCCGGCGCCGTCGATGGTGACCGTGCCCGGGATCTGGCGCCACGCCCCACCGCCGACCCGGAAGCGGCCGGCGTAGGTCGTCGAGAGGCTCGGCCGGTACGTGCCCTTGAGGCCGTAGCTGTGGGTGACCCGCAGGGCCGGGTACGGCGCCCCGGGATCGCTCGTCGCGAGCGACTTCCCGTCGCCGAAGTCCCACGTGTACGTCGCCGGCGTCGCCTCGAGCGTCACCTGGCGCCCGAGCAACGTGACCGTGCGGGTCAGCGGCTCGGTGCTCGTCGTGTAGAAGTTTGTGTCGAAGTTGACCAGCGTCAGACCGTCCGGCGGCTGGATCACCAATGTCCCGGCGGGGAGGTCCAGGCGGGCGAAGGCGGTACGGACCGCGCCGAGGGTAAGGACAGGTTCGGCTGTTCCGCCGGCGCAGAAGTAGACAGCCGCTTCAGCGACGGCGATGGCCTCGCTGGCGCTGCATCCGAACGTGCCGAGATAGATGGCGGGGTCCACCGGTTCTGCCGATACCCCTCGTGTTTCTGACAACGAACCGCCGTCGTCAGGGGGAGTCCCGCCTTGCGCGATCCCGACTGCTGCCACCCCGCCGCCGGTGCTGTAGCCCGAGTACTCGGGCTCCTCGTCTGACCACGCCGCGACTGGCGACCCCAAGATGAGGAGACAAGCAACCGCGGCGATCCACTTCATCGTGGCTCCAGGACATCGGTCCGCCATGCGTCCTCGGTCCAGAGCAGATAAGCGAGAAAGCGACTCGTCTTCGACTTGGAGATCTCTCGCGTGCCGTCGGGCCGGTGGATGACCTGTTCCGCGTTGCGCACGCTGACCGCGACTTCGAACCCGTAGAAGTTCTGCCTGTTCGAGGCTAGCTCGACCACGCGGTCGATGGCCACGGTGTATTCGCCTCCGACTGCACTGCCGCCGTCGTAGATCTCTGTGATCGCGCCGACGGCGCCCCAACAACCGTCGCACGTGGAACTCGAGAGGGACGAGAGCGCCTCGACGTCCCCGGTCAGCTGCGCGTAGTTGATGAGGTCCCAGTAATACGTGATGAACGCCCGCGCGCCCGCCTCGGTCGCCTTCGTGGCGGCGTCGGGCAGCGGGGGCTCCGTGGGGGTGGCGACGGCGGAGGGGGAGGCCGACGGGGTCTCGACGGTGCCGCTGGGCGTCCAGGTCGCCATCGGATCGCCGGGCTCGTCGCCGTCGTCGCTGCACGCGGCCAGGAGCAGGGCGAGGGTCGCCAGCGTGGCGGCGTACGCGAGACGCATGGGTCCTCCCGAGATGACGAACGCCCGGACCGGGGCGCACAGGCACGCTATCCCGGTTCGGGCGCTCGGGGCCACCAGCGGTGGCGGGGCTGTGGAGGAGGGGTCAGCGGCCGCGGAGGTTGCCGCGCTGGCCCTTCATCGAGGTCGGGACGGGGCCGCGGGGGATCGGGACCTTGGGGCGCTGGGCGTCGAGGGCGCGCAGGCGCTGCTTGATCTCGGTGATCTCGGCCGGCTTGACCTGGCGGCCGAGCTTGCGGACGTGGTTGACCAGCTTCTTCAGCGGGACCTGGCCCTCGTCGGTGCCGACGGTGACCTGGTGGACGGGGTAGTCGCCGGCGACACGCTCGTGCTTCTTGACCTCGCTGGTCAGCAGCGCCTTGAGGCGGCCCGGGTTGCCCTCGCCGACCAGGATGATCCCCGGTGGGCCGACGACGCGGTGGACCATGTCCTGCTGCTTGGTGAAGCCGACGACCTCCTCGATCGACCAGCCGCGACGCAGCAGGGTGAGGGCGCGGGCGGCGGCGCCGAGTTGGCCCTCGAGACGGGCGAACGCGGCCTTCTGGGCGCGGCGGCCGAAGACGATCATCACGGCCAGCAGACCGATCAGGAACGACGCGACGCCGCCGAGGATCCAGGAGAGGACGCTGTCGTTGTGCGGCAGCACCACACGGAACAGGAGCAGGCCGAGGCCGGCGAAGATCACGAAGGAGCCGAGCATCCACCAGCGGATGGCCGGGTCGACCTCGCGGGACATCCGGTACGTCTCGAGGATCTGCCGGCGGCGGCTCATCTTCGACGGGTCGAGAGGGGTGTTCGACATGGGGTGCTGCAGTCTCCTCGGCGATCGTTCGTCAGGACGTCACGCGGACGTGGCGGCCGCTTCGCGCGCGGCCATCGCCTGACGATACAAGCGTCCCGCCCGGTACGACGAACGCACCAGTGGTCCGGACAGGGCACCGGCGAAGCCGATCTCCTCGGCCTCGGCCTGCAGCTCCACGAACTCCTCCGGCTTCACCCACCGCTCGACGGGGTGGTGGCGCGCAGAGGGACGGAGGTACTGGGTGATCGTGATGAGGTCGCAGCCCGCCTCGTGGAGGTCGCGCAGTGCTTGCGAGACCTCCTCGCGGGTCTCGCCCATGCCGAGGATCAGGTTGGACTTGGTGACCAGCCCGAACGTCCGCGCCTGGGTCAGCACGTCGAGCGAGCGCTCGTAGCGGAACGCGGGACGGATCCGCTTGAAGATCCGCGGCACCGTCTCCAGGTTGTGGGCCAGCACCTCGGGGCGGGACTCGAAGACCTCGGCCAGCAGCTCGGGGCGGCCGTTGAAGTCGGGGATCAGGTTCTCCACCCCGGTGCCCGGGTTGAGCTCGTGGATGGCGCGCACCGTCTCGGCGTAGAGCCAGGCGCCGCCGTCGTCCAGGTCGTCGCGGGCGACGCCCGTGATCGTGGCATAGCGCAGCTCCATCTGCTGCACCGACTCCGCGACCCGGCGGGGCTCGTCACGGTCCAGCGGCTCCGGCCGACCGGTGTCGATCTGGCAGAAGTCGCAGCGACGGGTGCACTGGTCACCACCGATGAGGAAGGTCGCCTCCCGGTCCTCCCAGCACTCGAAGATGTTGGGGCAGCCGGCTTCCTGACACACCGTGTGCAGGCCCTCGGACTTCACCAGCTTCTGCAGGGCCGTGTATTCCGGCCCCATCTTCGCGCGGGTCTTGATCCAGGAGGGTTTGCGCTCGATCGGGGTCTCCGCGTTGCGGACCTCCAGACGCAGGAGCTTCCGGCCGTCGGGTGCTGCGGTCACCCGATCAGCCTACTCCCGGCCCGGTGGCCGGTCCGCATCGCGACGAGGGCCGGGACCGACGGTCAGGGAACGTCGCGGCGGCGGAACGAGAGCAGCGAGACGGCGCCTGCGGCCACGACCGCCGTACCGAGGAAGCCGACGCCCTGGGCCAAGGTGACCTCGCGCTCCTCGGTGCAGTAGCCGTAGTCGCCGCCCATCTCCTCGATCTCCTTCGGGCTGCACTCCACCTCGGCGTAGTAGGTCGTCCCGTCGGTGATCACCGCGGCGACGTTGTAGGCGGGGTTCCAGCGACCCTCGACGCCGAGCGCTGCCAGCAGGATGCCACCGGCCAGGGCGATGCCGAACAGGATGCCCAGCGTCGCGACCGTGCTCCTGAACAGCATGGTCAGCGCGAAGCCCAGCAGCGCGGCGATCCCGGCGAGGAGCGCGGCGCGCCATCCCATCTGCAAGCAGTCCATGAGCACGCCGTCGCCCAGGCGGTCACGCGAGCGGGCGACGGCGCCCAGCACCAGCCAGTACGTCGACAGCACCACGGCCGCCAGGACGAGTGCGAAGCCCGACACCACGATGGCCTTGGCGGCCCAGACCCGGTGGCGGCGAGTCTCGAAGAGCAGCTGGTTGCTGACGGACCCGCTGGCCCAGTCGTGACCGGTGAAGGTGGTGCCGAGCAGCATCATCGCCATGGCGACGATGAGGGTGACGGCGATGCCCGTGCCGGCGTCACGCTCGTTGGCCAGGTCGAGCTGCGGCGAGTAGAGATACTGATCGACGGTCGGGGTGAAGTCCGCGAGGCACCGCTCCTCGACCTCGGCATCGGAGAGATCGGACGGATACCCCGCCCAGCCCTGCGGGTCGGCGATGCACTCCTCGATGTTGTCCTTGACGTAGCCGTTGGCGATGTCCAGCTCGACGTTGCGCTCGGCCTCGGCGATCTCGGCGTCGGACGGCGGCAGGGTGTCGATGACCAGCACCACGCCGATGATGGTCGGCACGATGATCGCGGCCGCGGCGAGGAGGAGGATCGCGCGGCGGTGCAGCAGGCGGGCCAGCTCGGTGCGCAGCAGTCGGGCGAACGAGTTCACTGGTCGGCCCCCAGCCGCTCGGTGTCGGTCAGGGCGAGGAAGAAGGTCTCGAGGTCGGGTCGCAGGGGAGTGAGCTCGCTGAGCCACAGGTCGGCATCACCGAGGACCTTCGTGATCGCGGAGGCGTCGTCCGCCTCGACCCGGATCGCACCGGCCTCGGCAACAGCCGTCATCCCGGCTCCGGCCAGCACCCCGAGTGCCCGCTCCTGCTCCGGTACGACGACCCGGTGGGCCGTCGTACCGCCGAGGAGGTCGTCGACGTTGCCGGAGGCCAGCAGACGGCCGTTGCCGATGATGGTCGCCGACGTGCACACGTGCTGCACCTCGGCCAGGATGTGGGAGCTCAGCAGCACCGTCACGCCGGCCTCGCCGAGCCCACGGATCGTCTCGCGGATCTCCCGGATGCCAGCGGGGTCGAGGCCGTTGGTCGGCTCGTCGAGGATCAGCAGCGCCGGGTCCTTCAGCAGGGTCGCCGCGATGGCGAGCCGCTGCTTCATGCCCAGCGAGTAGCCCTTGTAGCGGTCCTTGTCGCGACCGGTCAGCCCGACGGTGGCGATGGCCTCGTCCACTCGCGTGCGCGGTGCGCCGATCACGTCGGCGAGCAGCTGCAGGTTGCGGCGGCCGCTGAAGTTCGGCGAGAACTTGGGCGACTCGACGACCGCGCCGACCCGGCCGATCACGTGGGGGAGTCGGTCCGGCACGGGCTCGCCGAAGAGGCGCATCGTGCCGGCAGAGGGGCGCGCGAGACCCAGCAGCATGCGGATCGTCGTGGTCTTGCCCGAGCCGTTGGGCCCGAGGAAGCCGTGCACGCCGCCCCCGGCCGGGACGGCCAGGTCGAGGCCGGCCACGGCCACCCGCAGCCCGCCCTTGCGTGAACGGAACTCCTTGCGCAGCCCGCTCGTCTCGATGACGAGATCGCTCATCCGCCCCTCCTGGCATCCGGTCGGCCAAGTGCCGATAGATACCGAGTATGGCGTCAGCGGGCCGGGTAGGAGAGGACCGCCACGCCGACGCATGCCGGCGACTTCGCCGGATCCGGCCGGGGCTCGTAGTCGGGCGTCGCGTCGTAGTCGTGCCACGCCAGCAGCTCGTCGAGGTGGCGCCGTACGGACGGGAGGACGTCGCGCACGGCGACCGGTCGACCCAGCTCCGCGCTCAGTGAGGTGACCCCGGCGTCGGAGATGCCGCAGGGGACGAACCTGTCGTACCAGCCGAGGTCGACATCGCAGTTGATCGCGAAGCCGTGCATCGTGACGCCCTTGCTGACCCGGATCCCCAGGGCCGCGATCTTGCGCTCCTCGCGGCCGGTTGCGGGGTCGGCCCGCAGCCACACCCCGCTGCGCCCCGGCACCCGTGCCGTCGCGAGACCGAAGTCGGCGCACACGCCGATCAGCGCCTCCTCGACCCGACGGACGTAGTCGACCACCTTCACGTGGTCGGCGAGCCGGACGATCGGATAGCCCACGAGCTGGCCGGGACCGTGGAAGGTGATCTGGCCGCCCCGGTCGACGTCGATCACGTCCGCTCCGCCGGGATCGAGCGGGCGGTCCTCCGGACGGGTCCGCTTGCCGGCGGTGAACACTGGCGGATGCTCGAGCAGCAGCACGGTGTCGGGCGTGCGCTGCGCCACCACTTCGGCATGGACCTCGCGCTGGAGGTCCCAGGCGGCGAGGTAGTCGATCAGGTCGGGGGCCAGGCCGGCCTCCCGGAAGGTGAGCGTCACGCGATCGAGGCTACTCCCGCTCGCAGAGGGCCTGTGGAGGAGCCCGGCGCCGTTGCGTGGAGCGGACGTAGCGTGCCCGCATGGACATCTCGGGTCCGGCTGGACGGCGTGTCGTCGCGGGTGCCGTCGTGCTGCTCGTCGCGGTCATGGCGGCGGTCGGCCTCGCCGTGCTGCGCGACGAGCCCACCCCCTCCGGCAGTACGACGCCACGGCCGCCGGTCGCCGTCATCGCGCCGTCCGCAGGACGGGTGGGCGTGCTGCCCGCAGTGAGCTCGCTGGCGATCCTGCGCGACTGGGACCGGGCCCGTGCCGCGGCCTGGCGCGACGCCGACGTCGCACGGCTGCGCGGGCTCTATGTGCCGGGGGCGCCGGCGGGCCGGGCCGACGTCGCGATGCTCCAGCGCTGGTCGGAGCGCGGGGTGCGGGTCGAGGGCATGTCGATGCAGGTGCTCTCCGTGGTGCTGCGGGTCAGCACGTCGCGGCGGGTGGTGCTGGTCGTGACCGATCGACTCGTCGGTGCGGAGGCGGTGCGCGAGACGACCCGGACCGCGCTCCCGCAGGACCAGCCGTCGACTCGCAGGCTGGACTTCCGCCGGTGGGCCGGTCGGTGGCTGTTGGCCGTCGTTCAGGAGATCCCGAGTCCAGTGCGGAGCACGGACTCCACGTCGGGGTCCTCGAACTCGTAGCCGAGGTCGACCAGCACCCCGGGGCCGAGGTTGAGCGAGCCCAGCAGCTCAGGAGCCATCGGACCCGCGGCGACCTTCAGGATCGGCGCGGGGGCCGGCAGGAAGGCGGGCCGGTGCAGGAGCGCGGCGAGGGTGCGCGTGTAGTCGGCGTTGGTGGGGGTGGACGGCGCGGCGAGGTTGACGGGGCCGAACGCCGTCGGGTGCTCGACGAGGAAGACGGCGCCACCCACCCAGTCGCGCAGCGAGATCAGCGGGTGGAACTGCCGGCCGCTGCCGAGCCGCCCGCCCAGCCCGAGCCGGAACTGCAGCGCCTGCTGCTTCAGCGGGGGCGAGGTCCGGTCATAGACCGGCGCGGTCCGCAGCAGCACCACCCGTGCGCCGGCCGCGGCAGCCGGGACGGTCGCGGCCTCCCAGTCCCGGGCGAGCTCGGTGAGCAGGGTGTCGCCTCGGGTGTCGGAGGCTTCTGTCAGCGGCGCATCGCCGTGGTCGCCGTACCAGGCGAGGCCGGAGGCGTTGAGCAGCGCCGGCGGGGTGGCGCACGCGGCGATCGCGTCGACGACCGTGGTGGTGGTCGCGAGCCGGCTGGCCCGGATGTCGTGGGCCCACTTCTTCGAGTGCACGTTGCCGACCAGCTTGGAGCCGCCGAGGTTGACGACGACGTCCGCGTGGCCGATCAGGTCGATGTCGATCTCGCCGGAGTCGGGGTCCCACCGGGACTCGTCGGCTCCGGTGGAGTCGCGGCGCACGAGCCGGGTGACCTGGTGGCCCCGGGCGCGCAGCTCGGTGACGAGGTGGCTGCCGAGGAAGCCCGAGGCACCACCGACGACGACGGACAGAGGGGAGCTCGTCATGTGTCGATCATGCCCGGCCTCTCCCAGCGCGTGGCACCCTGTGCCCACCACCCGGTCCTGGGCCCGGCGCCATCGCCTCGAGGGAGCACATCGATGCCATCCGTCCGTTCGCACCTGCGACCCGTCATCGCCGGTGCCACCGCGCTGCTCGCCGTGTCCGCGCTGAGCGCCTGCGCCGACGACCCGGAGCCGACGTCCGGTTCCCGGCCGGTGGAGACCAGTGCTGGGGAGGGGACCGAGACGAGCGATGCCGCTCCCGCGACGCCCGGCGGCACGCCCGCGGCGCTCGCCCTCGTCGACGCGGGCGCCGGTCCACGGCGTGTCGTGACCCTCGACGTGGCCGAGGGGCACACCGAGACCACCTCGCTGGCGATGCAGACCACCACGACCGTCGACCTGATGTCGTCGGCGCCGATCGAGCTGCCGGTGACGCTGCCCTACACCAGCACGGTCACCGGCGTCGACGACGACGGCATCACCGTCGAGATCGACTACGGCCGACCTCAGGTCGAGGCTGGTGACGATCTGGTCGGGTCGCTGCTCGCCCAGGCCGAGGAGGCCTTCACCCTTCTGGACGCCGCGACCACCGAGGTCGTCTATGCGCCGTCCGGGCAGGTCGTCTCGCAGGAGACCGACCTCGGCGCCAGTGCGCCGGCCATCGTCGACCGCCTCCTCGACGACGTCAACGCGTCGGGGTTCGCGCTCGCGTTGCCGTTCCCCGACGAGGCGGTCGGTGTCGGCGCCCGTTGGTCCCTGGACGGGGAGGTCACCGTCGGTGAGGTCACCAGCACCACGACGACCGAGTTCGAGCTCGTCGAGGTGACGGCACGCGGCTACGTCGTCGAGGTGAGGACCACCCAGACGGCGCTGCCGGGCGACCTGCCGCAGGGCGTCGGCGCCGTCGTCGACGGCTCGACGACGAGCACCGGGACGTTCGAGGGCAGGGTCGGCCTGATCGGCCCGGCGTCGGCGACGGCCACCTCGGAGGGGTCGGCGACCGTCGAGATGGGCGGTCAGCGGATCACGACGACCTACGCGGTCGAGCTGGACGCCAGCACCTCCTGACCCGCGCCATCGGGCCAGGTACGACGACGGCCCCTGTCCCGCGGTACAGGGGCCGTCGTACGTGGCGATCGTGCGGTTCAGACCTGGCTCAGACCTCGAACTGGCCCGACTCGAGGCGCTTCTTCAGGTCACGCAGGAAGCGGCCGGCGTCGGCGCCGTCCACGACCCTGTGGTCATAGGTGAGCGCGAGGTAGACCATGTGGCGCACGGCGATCGTCTCGCCGAGGTCCTCGTCGTCGATCACCACGGGACGCTTGACCACCGCACCGGGCCCGAGGATGGCGACCTGCGGCTGGTTGATGATCGGGGTGTCCCACAGGGCGCCGAAGCTGCCCAGGTTGGTGATCGTGAACGTGCCGCCCGACAGCTCGTCGGGGCCGACCTTGTTGGTGCGGGTGCGCTCGGCGACGTCGGCGACCTTCTTCGCGATCCCCGAGATCGACAGGTCGCCCGCGTCCTTGACGACCGGGGTCAGCAGACCCTTCTCGGTGTCGACCGCGAAGGCGACGTTCTCCCGGTCGTAGTAGGTGATCTCGCCCTTCTCGATGTCGATCGTGGCGTTGAGCGCAGGGTGCTGCTTGAGGGTGTCGATCGCCGCCTTGGTGAAGAACGGCAGGTACGACAGCTTGACGCCCTCGCGCGCCAGGAACGCCTCCTTCACGCTCTCGCGCAGCCGCGCGATGTTGGTGACGTCGACCTCCACGACCTGCGTCAGCTGAGCGGAGACCTGCAGCGAGTCGACCATCCGCTCGGCGATGATCTTGCGCAGCCGGCTGACCTTGACCGTCTGGCCACGCAGCGGGGACGGCGTCGCCGGGTCTGCGGCCGGTGCCGAGGACGGCGCGACGGCTGCGGGCGCCGCCGGCGCGCTGGAGGCGGCGGCGTCGAGGACGTCCTGCTTGCGGATACGGCCGCCCACACCGGAGCCGGTGACGTTGGCGAGGTCGACACCGTGCTGGGCGGCGAGCTTGCGGACCAGTGGGGTCACGTAGCCCGGGCCGTCGCTCGACTCCGCCGAGGGGGTCGGAGCGGCCGGAGCAGGAGTTGCCGGAGCAGGCGCGTTGTCGACGGCCTGAGCGTTGTCGGGTGCGGCCTTCGGCTCGGGCTCGGCCTTCGGCTCGGGCTCGGCGGCCGGCTCCGGAGCCGCGGGGGACTCCTGCGCCGCCGGCGCGGACGGCTGACCGGAGCCGATGATGGCGAGCTCGGCTCCGACCTCGACGGTCTCGTCCTCCTCGGCCTTGATCTCCAGCAGCGTGCCGGCGACCGGCGAGGGGATCTCGGTGTCGACCTTGTCGGTGGAGACCTCGAGCAGCGGCTCGTCGACGGCGACCGCGTCACCGACCTGCTTGAGCCAGCGGGTCACCGTGCCCTCCGTGACCGACTCGCCCAGCGCGGGCAGCGTGACCGCGGTGCCACTGGACTCGCCACCGGACGACGCGGACGCCTCAGCAGGGGCCGGAGCCTCCTCCTGGGCAGGGGCCTCGTCTTCGGCAGGGGCCTCCTGCTGCGGGGCCGGCTCCTCCTGCGCTGCCTCGGGCTCGGCGGCGTCGGGCGCAGAGCCCTCCGTGGGCGCGTCGTCGGCGTCGCCGACGACGGCGAGCACGGCGCCGACCTCGACGGTGTCGTCCTCGTTGGCGCGGATCTCGATCAGCGTGCCCGCCACGGGACTCGGGATCTCCGTGTCCACCTTGTCGGTGCTGACCTCGAGCAGCGGCTCGTCGATCGCGATCTGGTCGCCGACCTGCTTGAGCCAGCGAGTGACGGTGCCCTCGGTGACTGATTCACCGAGCGCGGGGAGAGTGACTTCGGTCGCCATGGGGCCAATCCTTGCACCTTCTTCGAAGCATCGGGCAACAGGTCGCCCGTGGTTCGGGCACACTGTCGGTATGTCGTGGTTGGACCGCTTCCGGGGTGGAGCGAGGGTACGCATGAGTAACCCCGCAAAGGATGCTGCCCGGACGGGCTCGACGCGGGTGCGTGCCTCCGACCGCGCCGACGGCGATCACTTGCGCACCTGGCTCGAGGACCGGCGCGGCGTCGAGGGCTTCGTCGAGCCCCGCACCGCGGTCAGCGAGGTGACGCTGCTGCTGGTCGCGCACGACGGTGAGTGGACGCGCCGCCGCGTCCCGTCGGTGAAGTGGGCCCACGACTTCTGCAACCGCCAGCAGATCCCGTCGTACGACGCTGCGGTGGTCGGTGTGCCGCAGCGGATGCGCGACTACAACTCGCGGGTCAGGAAGGCTCAGAAGGAGCAGCGGCCCCCGGGGCTGTGACCTGCCGGGTGACCTGCTCGCCCGCGCGCCGCAGGTAGGACACCAGCGTCGCGACGCCGTAGCCGGTCGCGCCCGGCGTGAGGTGACCCGAGCCGCCGCCCTTGTTGAAGGTCGGTCCGGCGATGTCGAGGTGTGCCCAGGGCAGGCCGCCCGTGAACTCCCGGAGGAACGCCGCGGCGAAGAGGCCGCCGCCCCACCGGATGCCGTCGTACTGCGCGAGATCGGCGACGGTGCTGCTGCGGATCCGCTCGTCCATGAACTCCGGGATCGGCATCGGCCAGGCGTCCTCACCTGCGGCGCCCGCCGCGGCCAGGACGTCGGCGACGACGTCGTCGCTGCCGAGCACGCCGGCGATCCGCTCGCCGAGGGCCATCACCATGTGGCCGGTCAGCGTGGCGACGTCGAGGACGACGTCGGGCTTCTTCTCGGTCGCGCGGCCGAGAGCGTCGGCGAGCACGAGCCGGCCCTCGGCGTCGGTGTTGATGATCTCGACGGTCGTGCCGTCGTAGGCGGTCATCACGTCGCCGGGTCGCATCGAGGCCGCGCCGACCATGTTCTCGGCGAGGGCGGCGAAGGTCGAGATCTGCACGGGCAGGCCGAGGCGGGCGGCGGCGAGGGTCGCCTGGACGACGGCCGCAGCGCCCGCCATGTCCTCCTTCATCGTCGCCATGCTCCCGGCCGGCTTGATCCACAGGCCGCCGGAGTCGAAGGTGATGCCCTTGCCGACGAGCGCGATGTGGGCGACCGCGTCCTTGGGCTGATAGGTGAGCTCCACGAGGCGCGGCGGCGCAGCGGAGCCACCGCCGACCGCGAGCAGGCCACCGCAGCCGAGCTCGGCCAGGCGGGCCTCGTCGAGCACGGTGGCGCGGACCTTCGCCGCGCCCTTGGCCAGGTCCTTGTTGGCTGCCTTGACCGCGGTGGAGATCGCCTCCGCGAAGGCCGGCGGGGTCAGGTCGGCCGGAGGAGTGTTGACCCAGTCGCGAGCAGCGACGACGGCATCGACCAGCACCTGGGCCGACTCGACCGCAGCGGTCGTGTCGGCGCGGCGGGCGACGGGGGAGAGGACGACGAGCTCGGCCGGCGTGGTCGGCGTGCCAGGGCGGGACTTGTAGGTCGTGTAGGTGTAGGCACCGAGCCGGTAGCCCTCGACGACGGCAGCGACCAGCTCGGCGGAGTCGGCCGGCAGGGCCAGCGCGACCGACGCGGCGTTGGTCACGGCCCGGGCCGCGTTGCCCGCGGCCCGGCGGACTGAGCTGGTGTCGGGCTCGCCGCCGAGCCCGACGAGGACCAGCAGGGGTGAGGTGATCGTGCCGTTGGTCGGCACCTTGTGGACCTCGCCCGCTCCGCCCTTGGCGCCGATGGTCGCCAGCAGACCGGAGAGCTTGCGCCCGTAGGCCGCGGCGACGTCCTCGGCGCCGGACGCGAGCGTGCCGTCCGGCAGCACGCCGACCACCACTGCTTCGGCGCGGGTCTTGGCGGGGCTGGCCGAGCGAAGGGCGAAGGACGTCACCGGCTCAGGGTATCGAGGGGCCGTCGGGCCGGGGCACCGGATAGATTCCGACCCATGGCCGAAGCGACCCCCCAGCACTCACCGCTCCACGACCGGCACGAGGCGCTGGGCGCCAAGTTCTCGGAGTTCGGCGGATGGCTGATGCCGCTCGAGTACCCGACGGGCGTGGTCAAGGAGCACGCAGCCGTGCGCGACGGCGTCGGCATCTTCGACGTCAGCCACCTCGGCAAGCTCGTCGTGCGAGGCCCGGGCGCGGTCGACTTCCTCAACTCGACGCTCACCAACGACCTCCATCGCATCGGTCCGGGGCGGGCGCAATACAGCCTCGTCGTGGACGACGAGACCGGCGGCATCGTCGACGACGTCTTCACCTACTACCGCGACGACGAGCACGTCCTGGTCGTCCCCAACGCCTCCAACAACGAGGAGGTACGACGCCGCCTGACCGCCGCCGCGCCCGCCGGCGTCGAGGTGGTCGACCACCACCGCGACTACGTCGTGCTCGCCGTGCAGGGCACGAGGTCCGACGAGGTGCTGGCCGCCGTCGGGCTGCCCGTCGGCCACGACTACCTCACCTTCGTCGAGACGGCCTGGGAGGCCGGCGACACCGATCCCGACCCGGACTCCCGGATCATCGTGTGCCGCACGGGCTACACCGGGGAGCGGGGCTATGAGCTGATCGCCCCGTCCGTCGTCGCACCGGCGCTGTGGGACGCCCTGATGGGTGCCGGCGAGGAGCTCGGCCTCACCCCCTGCGGCCTCGGCGCCCGCGACACCTTGCGCACCGAGATGGGCTATCCCCTGCACGGGCAGGACATCTCGCCGTCGGTCACCCCCAACGAGGCCCGGCTCGGCTGGGCGGTCGGCTGGAAGAAGCCCGCCTTCTGGGGACGCGACGTCCTGCTCGCCGAGAAGGAGGCAGGTGCCCGCCGCAAGCTCGTCGGCATCGTGTCCACCGGCCGCGCGATCCCGCGCCCGCACATGAGCGTCCAGCTCCTGCGTGACGTACCACTCGGGGAGGTGACCTCCGGGACCTTCTCCCCGACCCTCAAGAAGGGCATCGGGCTCGCGCTCGTCGCGACCAGCGTCAACGACGAGGCCGAGGTCCGCGTCGACGTCCGCGGCCGCCCCGAGGTCTTCCAGATCACCAAGCCGCCGTTCGTCCAGCCCTCCGTCCGGGAATCGTGAGAGAGACCGAGAGAAGCCATGAACCTGCCCGAGCAGCCCTCCACCTTCCGCACGCCGTCCGCCGACCAGCCCTGGCGCTGGCGCCTCGAGGGTGCCGAGGGTGCCGAGGTCACGCTGAGCGGCGACGCAGCCGAGGCCTACGCCGACCGGACCTTCCCCAACCAGGGCGATGCCGAGTCGTGGATCGGTGAGATCTGGGCGGAGCTCGCCGAGCTCGGCGTCGCCCAGGTGACCCTCTTCGAGCTCGACCGCGAGGTATACGGCCCGATGTCCTTGTCGGCCTGAGTCGGACACCCATGAGCCGCAGCGGCGAGGGCCGCACCTTCCGCCAGGTCGACGTCTTCACGGATGAGCCGATGCTGGGCAACCCGGTCGCGGTCGTGCACGACGCCGAGGGACTCAGCGACGAGCAGATGCAGGCGTTCGCGCGCTGGACGAACCTGTCGGAGACGACCTTCCTGCTCGCGCCGACGGACCCGGGCGCCGACTACCGGCTGCGGATCTTCACGCCGAGTGAGGAGCTGCCCTTCGCGGGCCACCCCACCCTCGGCTCCGCCCACGCGTGGCGGGAGTCCGGCGGGGTCGCGGCCGGTGAGCACATCGTGCAGGAGTGCGGCGTGGGGCTGGTCCGGCTGCGTTCCGAGGGCGGCCGCCTCGCCTTCGCCGCCCCGGACCTGATCCGCTCCGGGCCCGTGGAGGAGGAGCGGATCGCTTCCACGGTCGAGGCCCTGGGGATCACGCGCGCCGCGGTCCTCGACGCCGCATGGTGCGACAACGGGCCCGGCTGGATCGGGATGCGCCTGGCCTCCGCCGACGAGGTCCTCGCCCTGCGGCCCGACTTCACCGCGCTCCGGGAGCGGATCGGGGTCGTCGGCCCCCACCCGCCAGGTGCGCGGGCCGCGGTCGAGGTGCGGGCCTTCCTGCCCCACGACACCGGCATCACCGAGGACCCGGTCACCGGCTCCCTCAACGCCGGGCTCGCCCAGTGGCTCGCGGGCGACGTGCTCCCGGCGTCGTACGTTGCAGCGCAGGGGACCGTGCTCGCCCGACGGGGCCGGGTCCACGTCGAGACCGCCGACGACGGCACGATCTGGGTCGGTGGCGACACCCTGACGACCATCCACGGGACGGTCCTGCTGTGACCTGGCTCCTCGGCCTACGCTGAAGCCGTGCGCGCCTACCTCGACCTCCTCCAGCGGATCCTCGACGAAGGCACCGAGAAGGGCGACCGCACCGGCACCGGGACGCTCAGCGTCTTCGGGCACCAGATGCGCTTCGACCTGACCGCCGGCTTCCCGCTCGTCACGACCAAGAAGGTGCACACGAGGTCGGTGTTCGGCGAGTTGCTGTGGTTCCTGCGCGGCGACACCAACGTGCGCTGGCTCCAGGAGCGCGGGATCTCGATCTGGGACGAGTGGGCCGACGACAACGGCGACCTCGGCCCGGTCTACGGCGCCCAGTGGCGCTCGTGGCCGACCCCCGACGGACAGCACATCGACCAGCTCGCGCAGGTCATCGCGCAGATCCGCGCCAACCCTGACAGCCGGCGCCACATCGTCTCCGCGTGGAACCCCAGCCAGGTCGACGACATGGCGCTGCCGCCGTGCCACAGCCTCTTCCAGTTCTACGTCGATCCTCGTGACGGAGGCCGACTGAGCTGCCAGCTCTACCAGCGCTCCGCCGACGTCTTCCTCGGCGTGCCGTTCAACATCGCGTCCTACGCGCTGCTGACCCACATGGTCGCCCAGGTGACCGGTCTCGGCGTCGGCGACTTCGTCCACACCCTGGGCGACGCCCACCTCTACTCCAACCACCTCGAGCAGGCCCGGCTCCAGCTCACCCGCGAGCCGCGCCCCCTGCCGACGTTGGTCCTCAACCCCGCCGTCACCGAGATCGACGCCTTCGAGCTCGAGGACATCGCCGTCGAGGGCTACGACCCGCACCCGCTGATCAAGGCGCCCATCGCCGTATGACGACTCCCGCCGGCCGCAAGGTCACGATGGTCGCCGCCGTCGCCGACAACGGCGTCATCGGCGCCGACGCCAACATCCCGTGGCACCTGCCCGAGGACTTCGCCCACTTCAAGGCCACCACGATCGGCCACGTCCTGGTCCTGGGCCGCACGACCCACGAGGGCATCGGCCGCCCCCTGCCCGGCCGGATCACTGTCGTCGTCACGCGCAACGTCGACTGGCGCGCCGACGGCGTCGAGGTGGCCCACTCGCTGCCCGAGGCGCTCGAGCTCGCCGACCAGCTCATCGCCGGGCGACCGGAGCTGGCCGACGCGCAGGTGATGATCGGCGGCGGCGCCGCCGTCTACGACGCCGCGATGCCCTACGCCGACGAGCAGGTCATCTCGGAGGTCCCGATGTCGCCCGACGGCGACACCCACTACCCGGAGTTCAGCCGCACCCGCTGGCGCGAGGTGCGCCGCGAGCCCCGCACCGGCTTCACCATCGTCTGGTGGGAGCGCTCCTTCGGGTGTGGGGGCACCTGACAGGCTGTGCCCCATGGCATCCGTCGAGCTCCGCGTGTTCACCGAACCCCAGCAGGGTGCGACCTACGACGACCTGCTGGCCGTCGCACTCGAGGCCGAGACGCTCGGCTTCGGTGCCTTCTTCCGCAGCGACCACTACCTGCACATGAGCGGGGACGGGCTGCCCGGATCGACCGACGCGTGGACGACGCTGGCGGGCCTGGCGCGCGACACGACCACCATCCGGCTCGGCACGATGATGACCAGCGCGACCTTCCGTCATCCGGGGGTGCTGGCGATCCAGGTGGCGCAGGTCGACCAGATGAGTGGGGGCCGGGTCGAGCTCGGCATCGGCGCCGGCTGGTTCACCCAGGAGCACGCGGCCTACGGGATCCCGTTCCCCGACACCCGTGAGCGCTTCGAGCGCTACGGCGAGCAGCTCGAGCTGATCACCGGGCTGTGGGCGACCCCGCTCGGCGAGCGCTACACCTTCGAAGGTGAGCACTACCAGCTCACGGACAGCCCGGCGGTGCCGAAGCCGGTGCAGACCTCGGGACACCGCGGCGGCCCGCCGGTGCTGATCGGCGGCCTCGGCGCGAGGAAGACGCCGGCCCTCGCGGCGTCGTACGCCGACGAGTTCAACCTGCCCTTCGTCGACGAGGAGACGACCGCGCTCCAGTTCGGCCGGGTGCGGCGGGCCGCGGAGGCGATCGGCCGCGACCCTGACGACCTGACGTGGTCCAACGCCCTAGTGCTGTGCGTCGGGTCCGACGAGGCGGAGATCGCCCGTCGGGCGGCAGCGATCGGCCGGGAGGTCGACGAGTTGCGAGCCAATGGCCTGGCCGGCACGCCCGAGGAGGTCGTCGACAAGATCCGGCGCTACGCCGACCTCGGCGCGCAGCGGATCTACCTGCAGACCCTCGACCTCACCGATCTGGACCACCTGCGCCTCGTGGCGAGCGAGGTCATGCCTCACGTGTGAGGCTTCGAGGCTCGCCCCTCAACCACCGCGTCGCAACGGATGAGCGATAGGCTGGTGGTCATGACTTCTGCACCCTTCGGCACCATGCTCACGGCGATGGTGACCCCCTTCCGCGAAGACGGCTCCGTCGACCTGGATGCGGTGCAGAAGGTCGCCAAGTACCTGGTGGACAACGGCAACGACGGCCTCGTGGTGTCCGGCACCACCGGCGAGTCGCCGACCACCACCGGTGCGGAGGACGGCGAGACCCTCGCCGCGGTCAAGGACGCCGTCGGCGGCCGCGCCAAGGTCGTCGCAGGGGTCGGCACCAACGACACCCGCCACTCGGTCGAGCTCGCCCGCCAGGCCGAGAAGGTCGGCGCCGACGGGCTCCTGCTCGTCACGCCCTACTACAACAAGCCCAGCCAGGCAGGCGTCCTCGAGCACTTCCGCCAGGTCGTCGAGGCAACCGCCGTCCCGGTCATGCTCTACGACGTCCCGGGCCGCACCGGCACCAACATCGCCCTCGAGACCTACTCCGCCGCGAAGCAGTGGGACACCGTGATCTCCGTCAAGGAGGCGACCGGCGACCTCCCGCGCACCGCGGAGCTCGTCGACCTCGGCTACTCGGTCTATTCCGGCGACGACGTCAACACGCTCGGCTACCTCGCCTACGGCGCGGTCGGCCTCGTGTCGGTCGTCGGTCACGCCGCCGGCTCCCAGCTGCGCTCGATGATCGACACCTTCCGCGCCGGTGACGTCGCCGGCGCGCTCGCGATCCACACCCGGCTGATCCCGGCGTTCGAGGCGATCATGGGCGTGTCCAACTACGGCGCGACGACCGCCAAGGCCGCTCTGGAGCTTCTCGGTGTGCTCGACAACAGGTCGGTCAGATCACCGTTGATGGCCCTCGATGGGGCCGAGGTCGCGGCCCTGCGCGCCGGTCTCGACGCGGCGGGTCTCCTCTGATGTCGCACCCGCACCCCGAGCTCTCCGCACCGCCGGCGCTGCCGAAGGGCGGTCTGCGGGTCATCCCGCTGGGCGGCCTCGGCGAGGTCGGCCGCAACATGACCGTCTTCGAGTACGACGGCCGGCTGCTCGTCGTCGACTGCGGCGTCCTCTTCCCCGACGACCACCAGCCGGGTGTCGACCTGATCCTCCCCGACTTCGGCCCGATCCGGGACCGGCTCGACGCGATCGAGGCGATCGTGCTCACCCACGGGCACGAGGACCACATCGGCGCGACGCCGTACCTCCTCCGTGAGCGGCAGGACATCCCGCTCGTCGGCTCGGAGCTGACGCTGGCACTGGTCAACTCCAAGCTGCGGGAGCACCGGCTGCGGCAGACGCCGTTCTACACGGTCAAGGAGGGGGAGAAGATCACCTTCGGCCCCTTCGAGCTGGAGTTCGTCGCGGTCAACCACTCCATCCCCGACGCCCTCGCGGTCGCGATCCGGACCGGCGCGGGACTGGTGCTCCACACCGGCGACTTCAAGATGGACCAGCTGCCGCTGGACGGCCGGATCACCGACCTGCGGGCGTTCGCCCGTCTGGGGGAGGAGGGCGTCGACCTCTTCCTCACCGACTCCACCAACGCCGAGGTCCCCGGCTTCACCACGCCCGAGCGCAAGATCACGCCTGTCCTCGAGCAGGCGTTCGCGGAGTCGCAGCAGCGCATCATCGTCGCCTGCTTCGCGTCCCACGTCCACCGGGTCCAGCAGGTCCTCGACGCCGCGGTGAAGCACAACCGCAAGGTCGCCTACGTCGGCCGCTCGATGGTCCGCAACATGGCGATCGCCCGCGACCTCGGCTACCTCAACGTCCCCCCGGGTGTCATGGTCGAGGCCAAGGAGCTTGCCAACCTGGCCCCCGAGCGCCAGGTGCTGATCTCCACCGGCTCCCAGGGTGAGCCGCTGTCCGCGCTGGCGAGGATCGCGCAGCGCAACCACCACTTCGTGCACCTGCAGGAGGGCGACACCGTCGTCCTCGCCTCCAGCCTGATCCCCGGCAACGAGAACGCCGTCTACCGGGTCATCAACGGCCTCTCGCGCCTCGGCGCCCGCGTCGTCCACAAGGGCAACGCCCTGGTCCACGTCAGCGGTCACGCCAGCGCCGGCGAGCTCCTCTACTGCTACAACATCGTCAAGCCGCGCAACGTCCTGCCGGTCCACGGCGAGGTCCGCCACATGCTCGCCAACGGCGACCTGGCCCGGCAGACCGGTGTCGAGAACGTCGTCTACGCCGAGGACGGCGTCGTCGTCGACCTCGTCGACGGTGTCGCGTCCGTGACGGGCAAGGTCGAGTGCGGCTACGTCTTCGTCGACGGGCAGTCCGTCGGCGACGTGACGGAGTCCGAGCTCAAGGACCGCCGGATCCTGGGGGAGGAGGGCTTCGTCTCGGTGATCCTCGTGGTCGACTCCGTGAGCGGCAAGATCTCCGCGGGCCCCGAGATCCACGCCCGCGGCCACGCCTGGGCCGACTCCGACTTCGAGCCCATCAAGCAGCCCATCATCGACGCCGTCAACCGAGCGCTCTCCGAGGGCACCACCGACTCCTACCAGCTGCAGCAGGTGGTTCGGCGCACCATCGGGCGCTGGGTCAGCAACGCCCACAAGCGCCGGCCCATGATCATCCCGGTCGTGGTTGAAGCCTGAGCGACGCCCGGCACGCACGCTGGCGGCGTTGTCGCCGCTTGACGACCGCTTCGCTTCCAAGGTCGCCTGCGCGGCTCCGCCTTGCCAGCGCACGCGCCGGACGCCGCTCAGCATTACCGCGCGTGTTGTCCCTGTGACTGATGGGACTTGTGGGTAGTTTGTGAACCATGGCGACCCGTACGTCTTCCCCGACGGCGTCGCGCAGCAGGACCGGGTCGACCTCACGCTCGAGTGGCGCGAAGAAGGCCTCCAGCTCGCGATCCCGTAGTACGACCAGCAAGTCGACGACCAACAACACGAGCAAGAAGCGACCCGCGGCCAAGAAGACCGCGGCACGTCGCCCGGCTCCGCGCGCCGTGCGGAGCGGTCCCGGACCGGTCGCGCGGCTCTTCACTGGCCTGGGCCGCGGCATCGTCGCGGTCTGGCTCGCGTTCGCCCATGGCATCGGCGCGGTCGCCCGCGGCGTGGGCCACGGTGCCCGCGACATCGAGAAGGAGCAGCGCCGCGACGGCCTCGGCCTGCTGCTGTGGGCCGTCGCCCTCATCATCGCTGCCGGCGTGTGGTTCGAGGTGCCCGGCGGCGTCATGGACTTCACCCGCACGGTCGTGTCGGGCACCGTCGGCAAGATCGGCTGGTTCGTCCCGCTCCTGGTGCTGCTCGCCGGGTGGCGGATCATTCGTGATCCGGTCGGCAACGGTCCCGCCGGGCGCCAGGTCATCGGCTGGTCGGCGCTGTCCTTCGGCCTGCTCGGGATCGTGCACATCGCCAATGGCAGCCCTGAGCCCGTCCAGGGCGACACCTCGGCCCTGCGCGAGGGCGGCGGCGCCGTCGGGTACGTCGTCTCGGCCCTGCTGCTGGACCTGCTCCGCGCCCCTGCTGTCGTGGTCGCCCTGCTCGCGCTGCTGGGCTTCTTCGGCGTCCTCGTCATCACGGCCACGCCGCTCTACCGCGTCCCCGACCGGCTGCGCGATCTGGCTGACACGCTTCTCGGACGTCACCACGACGACGCGGGCGACGACACGCAGCTCTTCAACCTTGACGACACCTTCGAGCGGATGGGCGACCCCGCCTACGACTCGCCGGTCCTCGCAGAACCCAAGAAGCGGCGTCGCAAGAAGGACGCGGCCGTCGAGGAGTCGATGGAGCTCGAGGAGCCCATCGACCTGCCTCTCGTCGACGACGAGCCCGTCATGCCGGGCCTGTCCGAGGCCGGGATGAGCGCACTGGAGTCCCGCGCCGCCGCGAAGGCCGCGCGCGCCGACGCCGACGAGACGGGCGACCTCGAGCCGCCGCCCCATGCCGACCTGCCGCAGCGCGTGGAGCAGCTGGCCCTGTCGGGCGACATCGTCTACACCCTCCCCGATGCCTCCGCGCTCAAGCCGGGCGACCCGCACCGGGCGCGCTCCAAGGCCAGCGACGAGGTCGTGATGAGGCTGCAGACCGTGCTCGACGAGTTCAACGTCGACGCCCAGGTCACCGGCTACACCCGCGGTCCCACGGTCACCCGCTATGAGATCGAGCTCGGCACCGGGGTCAAGGTGGAGAAGATCCTGGGCGTCCAGCGCAACATCTCTTATGCCGTCGGGTCCGAGGACGTGCGGATCCTCAGCCCGATCCCCGGCAAGTCGGCAGTCGGCGTGGAGATCCCCAACAGCGACAAGGAGATCGTCTCCCTCGGCGACGTGCTCCGGTCCAATGTCGCCCGCAACGACCACCACCCGCTGGTGTCCGGTCTCGGCAAGGACGTCGAAGGCGGCTTCGTGGTCGCCAACCTCGCGAAGATGCCGCACCTGCTCGTCGCCGGTGCCACGGGCTCCGGCAAGTCGAGCTTCATCAACTCCATGATCACCTCGGTGCTGATGCGCTCCACGCCCGACGAGGTCCGGATGATCATGGTCGACCCCAAGCGGGTCGAGCTCAACGCCTACGAGGGCGTGCCGCACCTGATCACGCCGATCATCACCAACCCCAAGAAGGCCGCCGAGGCGCTCGAGTGGGTCTGTCGCGAGATGGACATGCGCTATGACGACCTCGCGAACTTCGGCTTCCGCCACATCAACGACTTCAACAAGGCGGTGCGCGAGGGCAAGGTCGAGGTGCCCGCCGGCAGCGAGCGGGTCCTGACGCCGTACCCCTACCTGCTGGTCATCGTCGACGAGCTCGCCGACCTGATGATGGTCGCGCCCCGCGACGTCGAGAGCTCGATCGTCCGGATCACCCAGCTCGCCCGTGCCGCCGGCATCCACCTGGTGCTGGCCACCCAGCGTCCGTCGGTGGACGTCGTGACCGGTCTGATCAAGGCCAACGTGCCGTCCCGGCTCGCCTTCGCGACCTCCAGCCTCGCCGACAGCCGCGTCATCCTCGACACCCCGGGCGCCGAGAAGCTCGTCGGCCAGGGAGACGGACTCTTCCTGCCGATGGGCGCGTCGAAGCCGATCCGGGTCCAGGGGGCCTGGGTCACCGAGCAGGAGATCCACCAGGTCGTCAAGCACTGCAAGACCCAGCTCGAGCCGAGCTATCGCGAGGACGTGACGGCGCCGGCGGCCAGCAACAAGGTGCTCGACGACGACATCGGCGACGACATGGACCTCGTGGTCCAGGCCATCGAGCTGGTCGTCTCCACGCAGTTCGGCTCGACGTCGATGCTGCAACGCAAGCTCCGGGTCGGCTTCGCCAAGGCCGGCCGGCTGATGGACATCCTCGAGAGCCGGGGCGTCGTCGGACCCAGTGAGGGGTCCAAGGCACGTGACGTCCTGGTCAAGCCCGACGAGATCGACGCCGTGATCATGACCATCCAGGGGGAGGCGTGAGCAACATGTCCAAGACCACCGAGCGCTCCCAGCACGAAACGCCCGCTGCCTCCGGTCAGCAGGTCGAGGTCCGCCGCAACGCGGCGCTGTCCGCCGCCGTCGGCGGCATCTCCGCCCTGCTGACCATCGCCTTCGCCGCCCGTGCCCTCACCGGCGGCACGGCACTGGATTGGCTCGCGCTCGCCGTGCTGGCGGTCGTCACCGTCGCCCACGCCGCCGCACTCGTCGACAGCCGCGCGCCGCTGCTGGTCGCGGACGACCACGGCGTCCGCTTGCGCGAGGGATCGCGCTGGCAGGGCATCTCGTGGCCGGAGATCGACTGCCTCGAGCACCTGCCCCGTCGCGGCCTGCTGCACGACGGACACCTCCTCGTCGACGGGTACGACGGACAGCAGCTCGTCGTCCCGCTCACCCTGGCCACGCGGCTGGCCGGCACGGACACCTCCTCGCTCAGCGACGACCTCGCCGCGCTCGCCGACGGCCGCGCCGACGTGGTCGAGGTCGTCCCGGGGCTCGACGAGGAGCCGGAGCGACCGCGCCCCAGCGTGCCGACGCTGAGCGACCTCTACCGCGACGAGGACGCGCCGACCCTCGCCGGTCAGGGCGGCATCGCCGCCCGCGTCACCGCCGGCCTCGACGGTGACGCGCCGACCCGGGGAGAGGACCAGGTCACCGACCAGCCCGACCGGGCCGACGGGGGCGCCGAGGCGCTCGTCGCGGAGCCGGTGGCCCGCGAGGGTCTGCGCGGCATGGCCGCCGACGAGCTCGACCGCCTGCGCGACCGGATGGCCGCGATCCGCGAGGCCCGACAGGGTCCGGACGCGGGGGAGACCGCGGACGTCGAGACCACCGACGAGATCCTGCTGGACGAGGCCGACACGGAGTCGACCGGCGAGATCGCCGCCGTCGCGGCGGACGAGCCCGCCCCCGAGCCGGGGCGGACCACCGTGCTCGCCGCTCGTGTCGAGCTCGAGGGATCCCCGCGCCCGACCGTCGCCGCGACGCCCGGCGCCGACGTCACGGCCATCACCACGGTGCTCGACGACCTCACCGTGCGGCCGGCCCTCGACCCGGTCGTCGGGACCGAGATCTCAGCCGCGCGCGAGCGGCTGCGGCTCACCATCGACCAGCTCGCCGACCGGACCCGCATCCGCCCCCACGTCATCGAGGCGATCGAGGTCGACGACTTCGGGCCGTGTGGCGGCGACTTCTATGCCCGCGGTCACCTGCGGACCCTCGCCCGCGTGCTCGGCATCGACGCAGGCCCCCTCGTCGCCTCCTACGACGAGCGCTATGCCCACGCGCCCGTCGACCCGCGCCGGGTCTTCGCCTCCGAGCTCGCGACGGGCACGGGTGGCCCGATCCGCAGCACGCGCGGTGGCCGCAATTGGTCGGTGTTGATCGCCTTCGTGATGGCCGGCATCCTCCTGTGGTCGGTCGCGCGTCTGGTGCTCGACGGACCTGCGACGGTCGGCGACACCCCGGCGATCATCAACCGCAACGGCGTCTCGCAGTCCGCGAACGTGCAGGGTGACCCGGTCAAGGTCACGCTCACCGCGGCGGGCGGCGGCGCACAGCTGGTGGTGCGCGACGGCGCCGGCGACGTCGTCTTCGACGGCAATCTCGCCTTCGGCCAGACCTCCGTGCTCCAGGTGGTCGCCCCCGTGCGGATCTGGACCTCCGACGGTTCGGTGACCTACGCGCTCGGCAAGGACGACGCCCAGGCGCTGGGCGACACCGGGGCCGAGGTCTCCAAGACCCTGGTCGCCCCCTGAGGGCAGCACGTGGGGCAGCACGTGGGGCAGCACGTGGGGCAGCACGTGGGGCAGCACGAGGGATAGCACTGACGAATCCCGGTCAGACGGCCGGTCCGAGTAGGCTCGACCGGCCATGACCAGCACACCCACGACTCCTGTCTCGGTCGCGCTGCTCACCCTCGGGTGCGCGCGCAACGACGTCGACTCCGAGGAGCTGGCCGGCCGACTGGCCGCCGACGGGTTCGCGCTGGTCGAGGACCCCGAGGACGCCGACACCGTGGTGGTCAACACCTGCGGCTTCGTCGACGCGGCCAAGAAGGACTCGATCGACACCCTGCTCGCCGCCGCGGACCTCAAGGAGACGGGCCGTCCCCAGGCGGTCGTCGCCGTGGGCTGCCTCGCCGAACGCTACGGCGCCGAGCTGGCGACCTCGCTGCCCGAAGCGGACGCGGTCCTCGGCTTCGACGATTACCAGGACATCTCGGGCCGACTCCGCTCAATCCTCGCCGGCGAGAAGCCGCATCCGCACACGCCGCAGGACCGGCGCAAGCTGCTGCCGATCACGCCGTCCGAGCGGCAGGCCGTCGCGGACGCTTCGGCCACCACCGACTTCCGCCGCCGGCTCGACAGCGGGCCGATGGCACCGCTCAAGCTCGCGAGCGGCTGCGACCGACGGTGCACCTTCTGCGCGATCCCGATGTTCCGCGGCTCCTTCGTCAGCCGGCGCCCGTCCGACGTACTCCTGGAGGCGCAGTGGCTGGCCGGGGAGGGCGTCAAGGAGCTCTTCCTGGTCTCCGAGAACTCCACGTCCTACGGCAAGGACCTCGGCGACCTCGGCCTGCTCGAGACGATGCTCCCGGAGCTGGTCGCGGTCGAGGGCATCGAGCGCGTGCGGGTGTCCTACCTGCAGCCGGCCGAGACCCGGCCCGGTCTGATCCGTGCCATCGCCACGACGCCCGGCGTCGCGCCCTACTTCGACCTGTCCTTCCAGCACGCCAGCGCGACGGTGCTGCGCCGGATGCGCCGCTTCGGTGACCCGGACAGCTTCCTCGGCCTGCTCGACCAGGCCCGGGCGCTCGCTCCGGAGGCCGGCTTCCGCTCCAACGTCATCGTCGGCTTCCCCGGGGAGACCGAGGCGGAGTTCCAGACGCTGTGCGACTTCCTCGTCGCGGCGCGGCTCGACGTCACGGGCGTGTTCGGCTACTCCGACGAGGACGGCACGGAGGCCGAGACCTTCGACGGCAAGCTGGACGAGGACGAGATCTTCGCCCGCGTGCAGCACCTGACCGACCTGGTCGGAGAGCTCACGAGCGAGCGGGCGGCCGAACGGGTCGGCTCGGTCGTCGAGGTCCTGGTCGAGGAGATCGACCCCGACGAGACCGGTGACGGCACCGTGGAGGGTCGTGCGGCCCAGCAGGGCCCCGAGGTGGACGGGACGACCCGCGTGGTCGGCGTCCCCGGAGCCCGGATCGGTGACATGATCCGCGCGGTGGTCATCGACACCGACGGCGTCGACCTGATCGCCGAACCGGCAGGAGGCGAATGATGAGCCAGACCTCGGGCGCCCCGGCGCCGACGAAGCCCAGCAACTGGAACCTCCCCAACGCGCTCACGGTCCTGCGGATCGTGCTGGTGCCCGTCTATGGCTGGGCCCTGCTGCACGACGGCGGTGAGTCGATCGAGTGGCGCACCATCGCCTGGGGCATCTTCTTCGTCGCGATGATCACCGACAAGATCGATGGCGACATCGCTCGTGCGCGCAACCTGATCACCGACTTCGGCAAGATCGCCGACCCCATCGCCGACAAGGCGATCACGGGTATGGCCTTCATCGGCCTGTCGATCATCATGGACACCTGGTGGATGTGGACGATCACCGTGATCGTCCTGGTCCGGGAGTGGGCGGTCACGCTGCTGCGCCTGTCGGTGCTGAAGGCCGTGGTCATCGCCGCCGCTGCCAGCGGCAAGTGGAAGACCGCGACCCAGGCGCTCGCCCTCGGCTTCCTGACCCTCCCGCTGCGCGAGGTCGGTGACGAGGTGGAGTGGCTCGACGTGCCCGGCGAGATCACCTGGTACGTCGCGATCGCGCTCCTGCTCGCCGCGTTCGCCCTCACGCTCTGGTCGGGCTACGAGTTCTTCCGCGACGTGTGGCGCCAGCGCGACGTCATCCGCAAGTCCTCCGCGACCTGAGGGCGGTCGCCGGTGTCTGTGCGGCGCCGTTGAGATGCCGGCACCGTTTCTTCACCGAATCGTTGCATGAGTTTTCCCAAGGACCTTGTCAGACAGCAGGGTCCGGGGCTTAGGGTCGGGACCCTTCCCACCGTGACGCCGCTCGGGCTCGCGCCGCGGTTCTTGCTTTTCTCGCCCCCGGCTCGGAAGAAGATCGATGCGCTCTTCGAAGCAGTTCCTGTTCGGTTCCCTCGGCGTGGCCCTCGCGGTCTCGGGCCTGACGGCGCTGGGTGCCGTCCCGGTCCAGGCCAGTGTCTCGACCAAGATCGCGGACTTCCCCTATTCCCAGAACTGGTCGAACGCGGGGTTGATCACCACGAACGACGACTGGTCGGGAGTGACGGGAGTCGAGGGGTACCTCGGCGACTACACCGGTTCGTCGCCGACGGCAGTCGACCCGCGGACGCTGACGGCGGAGACCCTCGGGGTCACTGATGTCATCGCCAACAACGCGGCGGCGCTCAACACGTTGTCCTCGGGCGGCGTCATCGAGTCGGAGTTCAACCAGGCGATCGCGTTGCAGGGGAGCGGCACGGCCGACGCACCGAACCTCGCCTTCCACCTGGACCTGACTGGTCAGCCGGGCGCGACGCTCGCCTTCAACGCACGTGATCTCGACGGTTCTGCGGACGACGCCGTTCAGCCGATTGCTGTGCAGTATCGGGTCGGGAACAGCGGGGACTTCACCAACCTGCCGGCCGGCTACATCGCCGACGCGACCGACCCGGGCACCGCGACGAAGGTGACCCCGGTGAGTGTGACGCTGCCGGGTGACGCCGCCGGCGCGGCCGACGTCTACGTTCGGGTCCTGACCACGAACGCCGTCGGCAATGACGAGTGGGTCGGCATCGACGACGTGTCTGTCACCACCGACGGAGAGGTCGAGCCCGACCCGCTCGCGGCGACCGACCCGGGCGACAAGACCTACACCCAGAACCAGGCGATCACGCCGCTGCAGCTGGCCGCGACCGGCGGCACGCCGCCCTACGAGTGGGCAGTCACCGGCGGGACGCTGCCGGACGGGCTCGAGCTCTCGGCCTCCGGCCTGCTGACCGGTACGCCGACCACGGTCACCCCGGCGCCGGTGGAGATCACGGTCACCGCGACCGACGACGTCGATGCCACCTCCGAGGCGACGTTCACGATCACCGTCGCCGAGCCCCTCGCGATCACGCCGATCGCCGAGCTCCAGGGCACCGGCGCGCGGTCGCCGTTCGCGCCCGAGAGCGGCAACGGCACCGGCGACGACGTGAAGTCGACCGAGGGCGTGGTCACCGCGGCCTACTACACCGGTGGCTTCAACGGGCTCTACATCCAGACGCCCGGCGCCGACACGACCGACGCGTCCGACGGCATCTTCGTCTACGGCGGCTCGACCAACGGCAACCTGCCCGCCGGCCTCGAGGTCGGCGACTCCGTGCGGGTCACGGGCCGGATCGCGGAGTTCTTCGACCTGACCCAGATCGTGCCGTCCAGCGCGAGTGCGGTGACCGAGCTCGAGACCTCCCTCGGCGTCGTGACCCCGCGGGCCATCGCCTATCCGACCACCGCGGAGGAGCGCGAGCTGCGTGAGGGCGAGCTGCTCGCTCCGAGCGACGACTTCACGGTCAGCAACAACTACTCCACCAACCAGTACGGCGAGATCGGCCTGGCGACCGGCGACCTGCCGCTGCGCCAGCCCACCGAGTTCGCCGATGACGACGACCAGGCCGCCCTCGACGTCATCGACGCCGACAACCTGGCGCGCGGCGTGGTGCTCGACGACGGTGCGACCACGAACTTCTTGTCGAACCAGAGCACGAAGGCGCTCCCCGTCCCGTACCTCACGGTGACCGGCGGCACGGCCAACCCCAACCCGCCGCGAGTCGGTGGTCCGGCCGACCTGCACGCCCCGGTGATCCTCGACTGGCGCAACAACGCGTGGAAGTTCCAGCCGCAGGGCCAGGTCGTGCTCAACGGCGCCGACGTGGTGACGTTCGGCACCGACCGCGCCGACAACCTGACACCGATCGACGTGCTCGGCGCCGACGGCGACGTCAAGATCGCGACCTTCAACGTCCTCAACTACTTCAACACCACCGGTGAGGCCTACGCCGCGTCCGGTCCGCTGCAGAACCCGCCGCTCGACACCTTCTGCACCTACTACACCGACCGCGGCCCGGGCGGTGACAACGGCACCGACGCCAGCGACCGCATCGGCAACAACTCCTGTGGTGTGCGCCTGCTCGACGACCCGAGCACCCCCGCCAACGAGGCGACCACCAACGACGGCCGCGGCCCGCGCGGAGCGGCGACCAGTGCCAGCCTCACGCGGCAGGAGACCAAGCTCGCCAACACGATCGTCGCGATGGATGCCGACGTGATCGGCCTGGAGGAGATCGAGAACTCGATCAAGCTCCCGGGCGAGGCGAACCGCGACGACGCCGTCGCCAACCTGGTCGCGCTGCTCAACGCCGTCGAGGGTCCCGGGACGTGGAAGTACGTCAAGAGCCCCGGTGAGTCGACGACCGCCTCGGCCGTGGCTGAGCAGGACGTCATCCGCTCGGCGTTCATCTACAAGCCCGCCGCTGTGTCGCCGGTCGGCCAGTCCGACATCCTCTTCGGCACCGACGAGTTCGCCAACGCCCGCGAGCCGCTGGCCCAGGCGTTCAAGAAGACCGGTGGTCTGGACTCGGACGCCTTCGCCGTGATCGTCAACCACTTCAAGTCCAAGGGCGACAACCAGAGCCCGGCGCCGCCGGCCGACGGCGACAACACCAACTCGCCCTACTTCGGTGCGTTCAACGGTGACCGGACCCGCCAGGCCACGCGCCTGCTGGAGTTCGCCGACGACTTCGCAGCGGACCGAGGCATCGACGCGGTCTTCCTCGCCGGCGACTTCAACTCCTACTCGGAGGAGGACCCGATCACGGTCCTCGAGCAGGGTGGCTTCGAGCTGGTCGAGTCCACGGACGACCCGGCGGAGGAGAGCTACTCCTTCTCCGGCTACAGCGGGTCCCTCGACCACGTCCTCGGCAACGAGGCGGCGGTCGGCCTGGTGACCGGCGCGGACATCTGGGAGATCAACGCCAACGAGGCCATCTCCTACCAGTACAGCCGCTACAACTACAACGTCACGAACTTCTGGGAGCCGACGCTGCCGTTCGGCACGTCCGACCACAACCCGGAGGTAGTGGGCCTGGACCTGCCGGACGCGACGGAGCCGTCGTACAAGGAGATCCAGGTCGTCGGCACCAACGACTTCCACGGTCGTCTCCTGCCCGACGGCGGCAATGCCGCCGGTGCGGCTCCCTTCGCGACGGCCGTGGAGGAGCTGCGCACCGACAACCCCAACACGGTGTTCGTCGCTGCCGGTGACCTCGTGGGCGCGTCGACCTTCGAGTCCTTCGTCCAGGACGACGAGCCGACCATCGAGGCGCTCAACGCCATGGGGCTGGAGGTGTCGGCGGCCGGCAACCACGAGTTCGACCGCGGGTACGCCGACCTCGAGGGCCGCATCCGCGACCTCGCCGACTGGCAGTACATCGCCAGCAACCTCGACTACGCGGGCATTCCCACCGAGGACCAGCTGGCTGAGACCTGGGTCAAGGAGATCGACGGAGAGCGGATCGGCTTCGTCGGCGCCGTCACCGAGGACCTCCCCGCGCTGGTCAACCCGACGGGCATCGAGGGCATCACGGTGACCGACATCGTCGACGCCACCAACGCCGCCGCCGCGTCGTTGCGCTCTGCCGAGAACCCGGGCGGACCGGTCGACCTCGTCGTCCTCCTGGTCCACGAGGGCTCGCCGACCACGGACTGTGCGTCGGCCAGCTTCACCGATCCGGCCACGGTCTGGGGCAATGTCGTCCAGAACACCTCGGCCGACGTCGACGCGATCATCTCGGGACACACCCACCTCGCCTACAACTGCAAGTACCCGGTCGCGGACTGGGCGGACGAGGGACGTGCCGTCACCCAGCGTCCGGTGGTCTCCGCCGGTCAGTACGGCTCCAACCTCAACCGCCTCGTCTTCAAGTTCGACGAGGGCACCGGCGAGCTCGCGGTCATCGACCAGGACATCATCGCGACGGCCGGCGTCGGCTACGAGGCCGACCCGACCGTCCAGGCGATCGTCGACGACGCCGTCGACTTCGCCGAGGAGAAGGGCAACGACGTCCTCGGCCAGATGGACGGCTCGTTCAAGCGCGCGTCCTACACCTCCTCCGCCGGTGCCACCGAGAACCGTGGCGGTGAGTCGACGCTGTCCAACCAGGTGGCCGAGGTGCAGCGCTGGGCGACGGAGGAGGCGGGCGTCCCGACGGACATCGCCTTCATGAACCCCGGCGGCCTGCGCGCCGACATGCTCGGCTCGGCCAACGGCGGCGACCCGACCCTGCAGGACCTGACCTACCGCCAGGCGGCCGACGTGCAGCCGTTCGCCAACACGCTGGTCAACCTGAAGCTCACCGGCGCCCAGTTGGAGACCGTGCTCGAGCAGCAGTGGCAGCGCACCGCCACCGGCGGCGTGCCGTCGCGACCGTTCCTGCGGCTCGGCGTGTCCGAGGGCTTCACCTACACCTACGTCGAGGCGCCGGTCAAGGTGGAGGCGCCGAACTCCGCCCCGGTCAACACCTTCGCCGGCGAGGTCACCGGGATGTGGCTCAACGGCGAGCCGGTCGACGCCGCGGCCACGTACTCCGTCACCGTCAACTCCTTCCTCGGTGGCGGTGGGGACAACTTCTGGGAGTTCGCCAACGGCACCGGCAAGGTCGACACCGGCCAGGTCGACCTCCAGGCGATGGTCGACTACATGGGCCAGTACGACGAGGCGAACCCGCTCCCCGTCGACTACGCCCAGCGTGCAGTGGAGCTGACCTTCCCCGAAGCGGCTCCGGCGACCTACGGCGAGGGTGACACCCTGGCCTTCGACGTCGCCTCGTGGTCGATGACCGCGGCCGGTGACGTCCAGGACACCCAGCTCGAGCTCCGCAACGGCGACACCGTGCTCGGGACCTTCCCGGTCACGAACACGGCCGGCACGACGCCCTATGACAACGCGGGCACCGCGTCGGTGTCGGTCACGGTCCCCGACCTGCCCGACGGCGTCCAGGAGCTCACGCTCCACGGCCCGGCGACCGGCACGTCGATCCCGGTGCTGATCGAGGTCGACGACGTCATGGACGTCCAGATCGTCGGCACGAATGACTTCCACGGTCGTCTCCTGGTCGACGAGTCGCCGGCGACCGCCACCTGCGACACGGTGCTGTGCCCGGCGGCAGTGCTGTCCGGCACGGTCAAGCAGATGCGTTCCGAGAACCCCAACACGGTGTTCGTCGCCGCGGGCGACCTGATCGGTGCGTCGACGTTCGAGTCGTTCATCCAGGACGACGAGCCGACCATCGACGTCCTCAACGAGGCCGGCCTGGAGGTCTCGGCCGCCGGCAACCACGAGTTCGACCAGGGCTACGAGGACCTCGTCGGTCGGGTCCAGGACCACGCCGACTGGGAGTACCTCGCCGCCAATGTCGAGGAGCCCGAGGGGCGCGACGACCTCGCCGAGACGTGGACCAAGGAGTTCGGCGACATCACCGTCGGCTTCGTCGGTGCCGTCACGGAGGAGCTGCCGTCGCTGGTGAGCCCCGATGGCATCGAGGGCCTCACGGTGACCGACATCGTCGACGCGACCAACGCAGCGGCGGCAGACCTGCGGGCGGGGGGAGCCGACGTCGTCGTGCTGCTCGTCCACGAGGGCTCCCCGTCGGTCGACTGCGCCTCGCCGAACTTCACCAGCGAGGGGACGGTCTGGGGCAACATCAGCCAGAACGTCTCCTCCGACGTGGACGCGATCGTGTCGGGACACACGCACCTGGCCTACAACTGCTCCTTGCCCGTGCAGGACTGGGTCGACGAGGAGCGCTCCGTCACGGAGCGTCCGGTGGTCTCCGCCGGTCAGTACGGCCAGAACCTCAACAAGCTGGTGTTCTCGGTCGACACCGAGACCGGTGAGGTGGTTGCGAAGACGCAGAGCATCGTCGCCCTCAACGCGAGCTCGCCCAGCGACCCCGCGGTCGAGACCATCGTCAACGACGCCAAGGCGGTGGCAGAGGTCCAGGGCGCGGTCAAGATCGGCGAGCTCGCCGCGCCGTTCAACCGGGCCCGGGTCACCGGCAGCACCGACCCGAACCGTGGCGGTGAGTCGACCCTGAGCAACCAGGTGGCCGAGGTCCAGCGCTGGGCGACGGAGAAGCCGGAGTCGGGCTCCGCGCAGATCGCGTTCATGAACCCGGGCGGCCTGCGCTCGGACATGGCCGGCCAGCTCGACGGCGACACGCGTGAGCTGACCTACAAGGGCGCCGCGGTGGTCCAGCCGTTCGCCAACACGCTGGTCAACATGGACCTCACCGGTGCTCAGATCGAGACGGTCCTCGAGCAGCAGTGGCAGCGACAGGCCAACGGGACGGTGCCGACGAGGCCGTTCCTGCGACTCGGTGTGTCCCGGGGCTTCACCTACACCTACACGGAGACACCGACGACTGTCAGCGGCACGGCGACCTTCGAGGGCGAGGTGACCGGGATGTGGCTCGACGGTGAGCCGATCGACCCGGCGGCGACGTACTCGGTGACGGTCAACTCGTTCCTCGGCTCCGGAGGCGACAACTTCCGCGAGTTCGCCAACGGGACCGGCAAGGCCGACACGGGCAAGATCGACCTGGCGGCGATGGTCGACTACATGGCGGCCTTCGCTGCCACGGAGCCGCTGCCGGTGGACTACAGCCAGCGTGCGGTCGAGGTCGAGTTCCCGGCGAACGCGCCGGAGAGCTACGAGCCGGGCGGCGAGGCGGCCTTCGCGGTCGGTTCGCTCGCGATGACGGCTCCCGGTGACGTCACGGATGACGAGATCGTCGTGACGCTCGGGGATGAGCAGCTCGGCACCTTCACGGTCGACAACACGGTCGGCACGGAGCGCTACGACTCCTATGGCACGGCTGCGGTCGACGTCACGCTTCCTGCGGACCTGACGGAGGGACCAGCGGTCCTGACGCTGACCGGAGCGGAGACCGGCACCGAGGTGCTGGTGCCGATCGAGGTCGTGGAGCCGCTGCCGGTGATCGTCAACTACGCCGCGCCGAAGGTGACCGGCACGCCGCGCATGGGCAAGACCGTGACGGCCGACGAGGGCACCTGGGCGCCCGAGCCGACCGGCTATGCCTACCGCTGGTTCGCGGGCGGTGTGGAGATCGCGGGTGAGACCGGCCGGACGCTGAAGCTCCGCAAGCCGCAGATCGGCAAGCGGATCACCGTCGAGGTGACCGCCTCCGCCGACGGGTACGCCGAGGCCTCGCTCACGTCCGCGCCCAGCGCGGTGGTCGCCAAGGCCGCCGTCACGGTCAGTGCCCGGGTGGCGCCCAGCCCCGTGATCGTCAACCGGTCGAGTGTCGCCGTCGGCATCCGGGTCACGAACCCCGACGGCCTGACGGTCGCCGGCCAGGTGACGGTCAAGGTCGCCGGCAAGACGGTGACCGGCCGGCTGGTCGACGGCAGGGTGACGATCCGCATCGGGCGGATGCCGACCACGGGGCTGAAGCGGGTCTACGTGACCTACCTGGGCAACGCGGTGATGGCGGCGCGGAGGGTGATCACCTCCTTCACGGTGGTGCGGCGCTGAGCGGACCGACGCGGGGACGACCGGTCCCGGGCCCGGCATCGACGTGGTGCTCAGCTCGGGACCGGTGCCGCCGATGAGGTCATCAGGCGAGCACCCCTGCCGCCATGTCGGAGCGTGGTGCCATGATCGAGGCAGCACGTCGGGTTCGGCCCGTCGGGCGTCGGAAGATTCGGCGACCCGGTAGCGTTGGACCCAGGACGTCGACCTTGATCAGCCCTCGGAGAGGAGAACGAGATGGTGCTCTTCCGTCGCTCGCTCGGTGACATCCTGCGCAGCCGTCGCACCGAGCTCGGTCTCACGCTCCGCGAGGTCTCGGGCTCGGCCCGCGTCAGTCTCGGCTACATCTCCGAGATCGAGCGCGGTCAGAAGGAAGCCTCCTCGGAGCTGCTGGCCTCGCTGTGCGACGCACTCGAGGTGCCACTGTCCGATGTCCTGCGTGACGTCGCCGATGCGGTGGCGCTCGAGGAGGCTGCACTCGTCGCGGCCGCCCCGACGCCGATCATCGCGCGCCGGCCCGACGAGGTCGTCGCCTCCGCAGCCTGACAGGTGTTCCCGCACCGTCAGGTGTCTGTCGCCCGCGGCTGGCAGCGCGGGCACCAGTACGTGGTGCGCATCGTCGGCGCCCGGCCCACCGACCCCGCTTGCACCGTCGTCCGGCACCGCCGACAGGGCTGACCCTGGCGGCCATAGACCCACAGGGGGTTGCGCCGGTCACCCGTCGTGACCGGTCGGCCGTAGGTCATCGCGGCCTGCAGCATCAGCCTCGCCCTGGCGAGGAGTCGGGCGGGGTCGGGGACCGCAGCCACGGGAGACAGGGGGTGTGCGCCCTGCACGAAACAGGTCTCGGCCAGCCAGATGGTGCCGATGCCGGCGACCACCCGCTGGTCGAGGAGGGCCTCGCCGAGCACTCGGCGCGGGTCGACCAGCAGTCGCTCGAGCCCCTGCGCCGCCTGCTCCGCCGTCCACGTGCCCAGCAGGTCGGGCCCGAGGTGACCGATCACCGATGACTCCTGGGCGGTCGGCAGCAGCTCGACGAGTCCGAGCAGCACGCCGACGGCCTCCACGCGTGCCGAGCGGAGCACGACCCGCACGTCCGGGGCGGGCGCCGGCCACCGGCCTCCCGGGGCGATGACCCGCCAGCTGCCCTCCATCTTGAGGTGCGTGTGCAGGGTCAGGTCCTCGCCGGCGGCCGTGGTGAGACGGGTGAGCAGGTGCTTGCCGTGGGTGGCGGTGCGGTGCACCTCGGCGCCCGCGAGGTTGCTCGTGGCCAGCTGCGGGACGCGCAGGTCGCTCGCGGTCAGCCGCTCCCCGGCCAGGGCACGATCCAGCCGGTCGGCGGTACGGCGGACCGCGTCGCCCTCAGGCACGGATCCGCAGGCCCCGCGGTGTGGCGACGAACCCGGCCGCGGCCAGGGCGTCGCGGAGCGGGCCACCGCTGCCGAGCAGGGCGGTGCCGTCGGCGCGCTCGACGGTCAGCTGGCCGAGGGTGCCGCCCCGGACGGCCGCCGACAGCGCCTCGGCCGCCGGGCCGAGTCGCTCGGGATCGTCGGCCCAGGTCAGCAGGGTGCGACCGCCGCGCTCGACGTAGAGGACGAGGTCGCCGTCGACGACGATCACCATGGCGCCGGCCTTGCGTCCCGGCCGGTGACCTGCCGAGGTGGCATCGGCGACGGTCGGGCTCTCCGGCCAGGCGAGCGCCGCACCGAAGGGGTTGGCCGGATCGGTGGCGGCCAGTGCCACGGCAACGGGCTTGCGGGGGCTGGCCGGGCCGCCGACGGCCCAGGGGTCGGCCGCCGCCGCCGGTTCGGTGGCATCGCGCAGGCTCCGTAGCCGGTCGACCGCACCGGGCGTCGCGAACTGGGCGGCGCCGAGCCCCTCGACGAAGTAGCCGCGCCGACAGCGTCCGGACTCCTCGAAGGCGGCGAGCACGCGATAGACGGCCGCGAAGCCGCCGGGCACCCGCTCGGCGACGACCGCGCCCCGGGTGACGACCCCGTGCCGCTCGAGCAGCTGCTCGGCCACGGCGTGGGCACGGCGGGTGGGGTCGTCGTCGACGACCGGCAGCAGCGCCCATCGGCCGGCGGTCTCGGGCGGGCCGGTGCGCGCCACCCGGCCGGGACGGGCCGGCGCGCGGCGGGACTTGTGGGCGCCACGCCCCGAGCGGGTCAGGGCCCGCAGGGGAGCGAGGGTGTCGCCGGCGACGTGGCCTGACCACGCCAGCTGCCAGAGGCTCGCCGAGAGGGTGGCGTCGTCGGGCGGATCGAGGCCGTCGTCACGGCAGGACCGGGCGACCTGGTCGGAGAGCTGGCGGAAGAACCACGCACCGCCGTGACCGAGCGCGGCGAGGATCCGATCAGCGAAGGGGTCGTCGACGTCGCTCGGCGAGGGCAGCGTCAGATGGGCGCGGTCGGCCAGGTGCAGCGACACCCAGCCGTCGCTGCCGGGCAGAGCGCCGTGGCCCGCCCAGACGACCTCGCCGGTCGCGCTGAGCTCATCGAGGAGGGCCGGCTCATAGTCGCGCACCCGAGACGGGAGGACCAGTGTCTCCAGGGCGCTGGCCGGGATGACGGCGCCCGCGAGCTGCTCGACCACGCCGAGCACCCCGTCCACACCGCGCGGACCACGACCGCCGCCGGACGCCGAGCCGGTCGAGACGCGTTGCCAGGCGGTGGAGAAGCGGGCCAGCGTCGCATGGTCGACCGGCTCGATCTCGTGCCGCAGTCGGGCGAGCGAGCGCCGGCGCAGACGTCGCAGCACCTCCGCGTCGCACCACTCCTCACCGGTGCCCACCGGTCGGAACTCGCCGGAGAGGACCCGGCCGGAGGCCTCCAGCCGCTGGAGGGTGTGGCGGACGACCGCCACGCCCAGGCCGAGACGCTCGGCGACCTCCGTGATCGTGAAGGGGCCGTGGGTCCGGGCGTGGCGACCCACCAGGTCGGCCAGCGGGTCGTCGACGGGCTCGGTGAACACGGCCGGCGTGCCGGGCGGGACGGGGACGCCGAGACCGTCCCGGAGGCGCGCGACGTCCTCGACCGCCGCCCAGCTGGGCCCGGCCGGCATCCGCACGGGCACGGCCCGGCGCGCGGCGCCGAGCTGCTCGAGCCACTCCGGGACCGGCGCATCGGGCCGCGCCCGCTCCCGGATCTCGTCGTCGGTGAGCGGCCCCAGGAGGCGCAGCAGGTCGGCGAGGCCCTCGGCATCACGCACCCGGCGGTCGGCGGCGGTGCGCTGCAGCTCGGCCTCGACCTCGGCAAGGACCTCCGGGTCGAGCAGCTCGCGGAGCTCGGCCCGGCCGAGGAGCTCGGCGAGCAGACCCTGGTCGAGGGTGAGCGCGGCCGCCCTGCGCTCGGCCAGCGGCGAGTCGCCCTCATAGACGAACTGGGCGACGTAGCCGAACATCAGGGTGCGGGCGTAGGGCGACGGCTGGGTCGTCTCGACGTCGACGACGGCGACCTCACGTCCCTCCACCCGCCGCAGCAGCGTGGTGAGGCCGGGCAGGTCGTAGACGTCGTTGAGGACCTCCCGGACCGTCTCCAGCACGATCGGGAACGACGGATAGCGGGCGGCGACCTCGAGCAGCGCGGAGGCCCGCTGGCGTTGCTGCCACAAGGGGGAGCGTCGACCGGGGTCGCGCCGCGGCAGGAGCAGGGCTCGGGCCGCGCACTCGCGGAAGCGCGCCGCGAACAGCGCCGATCCGCCGACCTCACGGGTGACGAGGTCGTCGATCTCGTCGGGGGAGAAGGCGATCAGCTCGCCGCCCGGCGGCTCGGCGTCGGTGTCGGGGATGCGGATCACGATGCCGTCGTCGGAGGCCATCGCCTGTCCGTCGACGCCGTGCCGCTCGCGCAGGCGGGCGTTGATGGCCAGCGCCCACGGCGCGTGCACGGCCATGCCGTAGGGGGAGTGGACAGCCAGGCGCCAGTCACCGAGCTCGTCGCGGAAGCGCTCGACGAGGATCGTGGTGTCACTCGGCAGGACGCGCGTCGACTCGACCTGCTCGCGCAGGTAGCCGATCAGGTTGCTGGCCGCGTTGGCGTCGAGGCCGACACCGGCGGCACGCTCCGCCGCCTCGACGTCGCTCAGTCCGGCCAGCTCCCGGGTGAAGGCGCCGATCGCCTCGCCCAGCTCAGTGGGCCGGCCGGCGGTGTCGCCCTTCCAGAACGGCAGTCGTCCGGGGACGCCGGGCGCCGGTGTCACGATCACGCGGTCGTGGGTGATGTCCTCGATCCGCCAGCTGGTGGCGCCGAGGGCGAAGACGTCGCCCACCCGGCTCTCGTAGACCATCTCCTCGTCGAGCTCGCCGACGCGGCGGTTGGCGCCCTCGCCGACGAGGAAGACGCCGTAGAGGCCGCGGTCGGGGATGGTGCCGCCACTGGTGACGGCGAGTCGCTGCGCGCCGGGGCGTCCGGAGATCCGTCCGGTGACCCGGTCCCACGTGATCCGGGGACGCAGCTCCGCGAACTCGTCGCTCGGATAGCGCCCGGCCAGCAGGTCGAGCACCGCGTCGAAGGCGGAGCGGGGAAGGCCGGCGTAGGGCGCGCTGCGCCGGCACAGGGCATAGAGCTCCTCGACGTCCCACTCCTCCACGGCAGCGGCGGCGACGACCTGCTGGGCGAGCACGTCGAGAGGGTTGGCGGGCACGCGGAGCGACTCGATGCCTCCGCTGCGCATCCGTTGCACGGCAACCGCTGCGGGCGCGAGATCCCCGCGGTGCTGCGGGAAGAACACGCCGCGCGAGGTCTCGCCGACCTGGTGCCCGGCGCGACCGACCCGCTGGAGCGCGCTGGCGACGCTTGGCGGGGAGGCGATCTGCAGGACGAGGTCGACCGCACCCATGTCGATGCCGAGCTCGAGACTGCTGGTCGCGACCACCGCGGGGAGCCGGCCGGCCTTGAGGTCGTCCTCGACCAGGGCGCGCTGCTCCTTGGAGACCGATCCGTGGTGGGCGCGGGCGAGCAGCGGCGGCGCACCCGCCGCGGCCCCGGACTGCGCCATGACCTGCGCGGGCGGGGAGATGCCGTCGACGGTCGCCTCCGCGGCGATCTCGTTGAGCCGGGCCGTCATCCGCTCCGCCGTACGGCGACCGTTGGTGAACACGATCGTCGACTGGTGCTCGCCGATCAGCTCGGCCACCCGCTGCTCGACGTGAGGCCAGATGCTCGCCCGCGCCGGCGGTGCGGTCGGGTCGTCATCCTCGCCAGCATTGTTGGGCTGTCCGAGCTCGGTCATGTCCTCCACGGGCACCTCGACCCGCAGGTCCCACTGCTTGTGGGCGGGCGGCGCCACGATCGCGACCGGCTCGGCTCCGCCGAGGAAGCGTGCGACCTCCTCGGTCGGGCGCACGGTCGCCGACAGTCCGACGCGCTGTGCCGGCCGGGCGAGGAGCTGGTCCAGCCGCTCGAGGGTCAGCGCGAGGTGGGCGCCACGCTTGGTGCCCGCCACGGCGTGGACCTCGTCGAGGATCACGGTCTCGACGTTGCGCAGCGTCTCGCGCGCCTGGCTCGTCAGGATCAGGAACAGCGACTCGGGTGTCGTGATCAGCACGTCCGGTGGACGGCTGACCAGGCGGCGGCGCTCGGCGGGGCTGGTGTCGCCCGAGCGGATGCCGACGGTGACCTCCGGCATCTGCTCGGCGCCGAGGCGCTCCGCCGTCTGCCGGATCCCCACGAGCGGTGCCCGCAGGTTGCGCTCGACGTCGACGGCCAGCGCCTTGAGCGGGGAGACGTAGAGGACCCGCGTGCGCGCCTTGCGGTCCTCGGGCGCCGGGGTGGTCAGAAGACGGTCGATGCCGGCGAGGAACGCGCTGAGGGTCTTGCCGGATCCGGTGGGCGCGACCACGAGGGTGTGGCGTCCCTGCCCGATGGCCTCCCAGGCACCCGTCTGCGCGGCCGTCGGCGCAGCGAACGCGGCCTCGAACCAGGCGCGGGTGGGCGCGCTGAAGCCGCCGAGCGCCCCGGCTGGGTCGCTCGGCGCTCCACGGCCGCCGGTGTCCACGTGGTCATCCTTACCCACGCCGCCGACAGCGGGTCCACAATGGCTGGGTGGATCGGTACGGACGGCGCAGCGTCGCCCTCGCGGCTGGCCTCGCGCTCGTCCTGCTCGCCGTGCTGCTGTGGTGGCTCAGCTCCTGTGAGGACGAGGCGCCGCCCGCGACCTCCCCGCCAGTCGTGACCACGCCGACGCCTCGACCGGAGCCGGCGCCGAAGCCGGTCGATCCGTGCGCCCGCCAGGCCCGTCGCGGGTTCGTTCCGACGGCCATGACGGTCCAGGGCGTCGTCCGGACGGCCGAGGTGTCGGGCATTCCTCGCGACGGCAACGGCGTGGTGGGAGTCCCGCCGGCCGCCGACAAGGACGTCTTCGCCTGGGACCTCGGCGGCGTCGAGCCGGGCTCCGAGACGGGGCACGTCCTGCTCAACACCCACACGTGGCCCGACGGCAGCGCCATGGGCAACCGTCTCCTCGCAGGGCTCGATGTCGGGGACCGTCTCGTGCTGCGGGGCGAGCGGGGCGCGACTGCCTGCTATCGGGTCACCGAGCGGGTCGAGGTGGTCGCGAGCAACCCGCCCGACGGCTGGTCCGCCAAGGACGGCGCACCGCAGGTGGTGATCGTCGTGTGCTCGGGGGAGCGGCGCGGGCCGGGGGACTGGTCGCACCGCACCCTGTGGTTCGCGGATCCGATCGGTCCGGGAGCCAACCCTCGGGCCACCTCGTGACGTCGAAGGGGTGAGAGGAGGGCACGATGGCGAACCCCGACACCCCTCGACCGGCGTGGCACAGCTTCGAGGACTACGTGACCGCCCGCTGGGCCGCGCTGTTCCGGACCGCGCACCTGCTGTGCGGGGAGGCCGGCGCGGCAGAGGACCTGTTGCAGACCACCTTGGTGAAGGTGATGACGCAGTGGCGACGGGTCGAACGGGCCGACTCCCCGGATGCCTACATCCGCAAGATGCTGCTCAACGAGTTGCTGGGCGAGCGCCGCAAGGGCGCCCGACGTGGGGCCCGGCAGCACCTCCTCCCGGTCCCGACCCTGACCGTCGATCCATCCGCGGCCAGTGCGGACCGGCTCGATCTATGGGAGCAGGTCCAGCAGCTCCCGCCCCGGCAGCGGGCCGTCCTCGTCCTGCGTTACTACGAGGACCTCTCCGAGGCCGAGATCGCGTCCGCGCTCGGCATCTCCGCCGGCACCGTGAAGTCACAGGCCTCAGCGGCCCTGCGCGCCCTGCGCGCTTCCCAGCCCCAGCCCACCGAGGAGGTGTCGTGATGAACGACCTCGAGCGCGATCTCTCCGGGATGTTCGCCGACCGTGCGACTGCCGTCGAGGTGCCCCCGCTGCCCGATGTCCTGCGCGATCCGACGTCGACGGGACGACGCTCCCGTCGCGCGGTCGTGGTCGCACTCGTCGCCGCGGCCGTCGCCGCCGTCGCCATCCCGCTCGCCGTCGTCGCCCGCGACGACGAGGGACGCCGGCCGACCGAGCGGCCCACCGTCGTACCCGATGAGGACCGGCGGCCGGCCCTCGAGTTGCCCTACCTGAGCGGCGGTGTCCTCCATGTCGGGGACGTCAGCGTGCCGACGGACGCCACCGGTGTCATCGCGGGCGGCGACGAGGTCTACGTCGTCACCGTCGACGACCGCGGCGCAGAGCACTGGTCGCGCCTGGTCGGCGATGAGCTCGAGCCCGTCTCGTGGCTCGACGACGTCCTGTCGGCCGAGGTGTCGGACGACGGTCGGTTGATCGCCTCCGTCACTGGCCCGGTCAGCGGCGACACCATCGAGATCCACGAGACAGTGACCGGCCGGCTCGTCGACCGCTTCGCGGTTGAGGAGCCCGTCTGGGAGGTCCAGGTACTCGCCGGATGGGACCGCGCCGGCCGGCTCTTCTGGCACGACGGAGCGGCGCCGAGGATCTGGCGCAGCGACACCGGCGCCGCGACGTGGAGCACCGGCGGTCTCGTCTGGGCGGGAATGGCACCCTCCGGTCCGATCCTCTGGGACGGCGAGACCGAGCGCTCGACGGTCGTGGCCGTCGAGGCGGACGGTACGACGAGCCCGGTGGCGCAGGTGCCGGTCAGCGGTACGGCGGCCTGGTCGGCCGACGGCCGCATCGCCTACGTCGACGACGCGGCGTCCGCGATCTTCGTGGAGGACCTCACCACCGGCCGGCGGACCCGGCTCGACGTCACCGCTGCGGACCAGCTGCTGGGCTGGAGCGGACCGCTCGTCGTGGTGCGCGAGGGCCACTTCGACGGCGAGGTCGACCAGCCCGGCGAGGGAGACCCGATCATCACCATCGACCCGACCACCGGGGAGCGGCAGGTCATCGGAGAACTGGGTGCGGAGGACGGCGGCTTCCCGGGACTCGGCGGGACCGGAACGCTCTGACCCCGACTCCGGGTCAGAGCCTCACGACGTCGGGCGCTCGGCGACGGGCGTCGCCCCGTTGGCGGAGTCGGGAACGTGCCGCTCGAGCACGAGGGCCATGACGGCGATGGCCGCGCAGCCGAGCACCATCAGGGCGACGTAGAGGCCGGCGAGGTCCTGCTCGAGGAGTAAACCCGCGACGACCGGGCCGGCGATGGCACCGCACTGGAACGCGGCGGCGCTGATCGCGTTGTAGCGACCACGGGTGTGGTCGTCGGCGAGGTCGTTGGTCATCGCGGGGACGGTCGGCTGCAGCATGGTCTCGCCGAGCGCGAAGACCGCCATGAAGCCGAGGATCCCCACGATCGCCACGGCGCCGCCCGGGGCGAGTCCGGCGAGTCCGATCAACCCCCACGCCACGGCCCAGACGGCCGCCATCACGATCATCACCCGGGTGCGCATCCGGCCCGAGATCCGTGACAGGACCGAGAACTGCAGCACGACGATCACGGCGGTGTTGACCGCGAAGGCCAGGCCGACGGTGCGGGTCGAGACGTCGGCGACCTGACGGGCGTAGCCGGGGAGCCCCGCCTCGAGCTGGCCGTAGCCGATGAACATCGCCACGAACGTCAGCGCCGCGAGCCACCGCACGGCCGGCTCGCGCAGGATCGCCAGGTAGCTGGCCGCCGGCGCATCCAGGTCGGCCGGCCGCTCGGCGCGGCCATGGACGTGGCGCAACGGCACCAGCAGCAGCGTGAGGGGGATCAGTCCCGAGGCGGCGTCGCCGAGGAAGATGAAGGTGAAGGTCTCGGGCCGGTCGACGTCGGCGAACAGACCACCGACGATCCCGCCCACCCCGATGCCGAGGTTGACGAGGGCGAAGTTGATCCCGAAGTACTGCTGGCGCAGGTCACCGTCGACCACCGCCGCGATCAACGCGTTGAACGCCGGCCAGGACACCCCGAAGTTGAAGCCGATCAGCACCAGCGCCACGGCAGCCGCCAGTGGCGTGGTCGCGAAGGCGAGCAGGACGTTGCCCGCGATCATCGCGGTGATGCCGGCCAGCAGGACCGCGCGGGCGCCGTAGCGGTCGGTGAGGGCGCCACCGGGACCGGTCACCAGCAGCCCCACGATGGCGATCAACGCCATCAGGGTCCCGGACAGGCCGAGATCGAAACCGCGCACCTCGTGGAGATAGATCAGCGTGAACGGCAGGGTCAGGCCGCGCCCGAGGGTCTGGATCGCGACGGTGGACAGCAGCCAGCGTCCCTCGGTCGACAGGGCCGCCCAGAAGCTCACCATGCAGTCCTCCGCGAGGGCGCGGCGACGCGTCGAAACCTGGTCACTCGGCGGGCAGGGTCGCGGCGTACGACGCCCCGCGCTCCACCCATGCGGCGAGCACGTCGTCGGCGGGCTCGTCGTGGAGCAGGTCGCGGATGCGCTGGGCCAGGGCTTCGTCGTACGCCATGACGTCAGGCTAGAACGGCCCGCCGACGTCGATCGACCGAGTTAACGCGGGCGCCAGGAGGGATCGCGGCCGATGAAGCCCATCAACCGGTCGCACCACGTCGCGTCTTCGGCGACGGGGATCCGCGGTCCGTACTGGCCGCTGGAGCGCAGCATCTCGTCCATCGGCTCCATGCCCTCGAGCATCGCCCGGCAGCGGTCCTCGTCGAGCCGGTCCTCCTGGCCGGTCGAGCGGGCCAGGTCCCAGGTGTGCATGAAGACGTCGGCGACGTAGAACTGCGAGATGGCCTCGGTCAGCGGCATCGCCGGCAGGTGGGGGTGGGCGAAGTTCTCGTTCGCGGCGTCCGGGTCGTCCAGGATCGCCTGGACGCCGGCCGTGTGCTGCTCCCAGGCGGCGACGGGGTCGTCGTCGACGGAGGTCACCTCGGGCAGTCGGCGGTCGCTGCCGCCGGCCAGGAAGCCGGGGAACCACTCGACGAGGTGACGCACCACGTCGCGGGCCTGCCAGGCCGGCACCGGGGTGGGGGCGTCCCAGTCGCCTGCGCCGCGCACCCGCTCGGCGAAGACGGCGGCGCTCGCGCGGTGGTCGTCGGCGGGGGAGGGCGCGCTCACTCGTCGGCCTTCAGGCCCGCCAGGAGGTCGTCGAGGGCGTCGTAGCCCTCGTTGACGCCGACCTCCATGCCGCTGGCGAGCATGCCGGCGCGGGACTCGAAGTCATAGACGACCGACAGCGCCTCCAGGCGGGTGCGGCCGTCGGGCAGCTCGTGGAAGAAGAGGGTGTCGAGGCTGACGGCCTCCGGCATCTCCTCGAAACCGAAGGTCTGCACGATCCGCTCGTGCTCGTCGACCCGGTGGACGGCGCCGTAGAAGTGGGCGACCTCCTCGCCGTCGCGGGTGGCGGTGTAGCGGTATTCACCGCCGGTGCGCAGGTCCCACACGTCGATGTCCATGCCGATGGAGTGCGGACCCATCCACTGCTTCACGAGGTCGGGCTCGACGTGGGCGCGCCACACGAGCTCGCGCGGGGCGTCGAACTCGCGCACGATCCGCACGGTCGGGACGTCGGGGTCGGCCTCGATGGTGGTGCCGGGGTGGCGCTGGGCGTGGTTCTGGGTGTGGGTGGTGCTCATCCTGCTGCTCCTCGCTGCTCGTGGGGGATGTCGGCGCTGACGGTCCTGTCGGCGCTCGCGGTGTCGTCGGTGCCTGCGCCCTGCATCCGGGCGAGGACCTGGTCGAGGCGCTGGTAGCGCTCCTCGGCCTGCTGGCGGTATCTCTCGATCCACTTCGTCATCAGGTCGAACACCTCCGCGTCCAGGTGCACCGGCCGTCGCTGCGCGTCACGACTGCGCCGCACCAGTCCCGCCTCCTCGAGCACCTTCAGGTGCTTGGAGACGGCCTGGAGGGACACGTCGTACGGCGCCGCGAGCTCGCCCACGGTCGCGTCGCCCGCCGCGAGGCGGGCCACCATGTCGCGCCGCGTGGGATCGGCGAGGGCGCCGAAGACCCGCGACAGTCGGTCGTCTTGCTCAACCATGAGGTTGAGTAAACGTCGGCCTCGGGCCTTTGTCAACCTTCGGGTTGAGAAAGGTGCTCAGCGGGCGTAGCGGATTCGCAGCCAGGTCTGCGCGCCGAAGTTGATCGCCGCGGCGCGGGCCTCCTCGACCCGCAGTCCCCGCGCCTGGCACGCTCGGGCGATCCACCGGAGGTCGTGTGCGATCGTGCCCTGCTCGACCGACTCGTGGCTGCGGCCCACCCACTCCGCGCCGTCGTAGTCGGGACGCTCCTCGGTTGCGGGGTAGTAGGACGTGAGGAAGGTGGCGCCCCGCACCGAGGTCGCGACGAAGCCGTCGAGCATCGCCTCGATCTGCGGCTTGGAGGCGTGGCTCCAGATCGATCGCGCCAGGTAGTAGTCGAAGGTCTCGCCGAACTGCGTCATCGAGAAGTCGTCGTGCTCGGAGAAGGTCGGGCGCTTGGCGGCCACGAGCTCCTCGCCCAGCAGCACCTCGATGCCGGCTCGGAGCATCTCGCGGTCGGGCTCGATGCCGAAGTAGCAGCCGGGGTCGAGCAGGCGAACCAGGAGGTGGCCGGCGCGCAGCGAGCCGCAGCCGATGTCGAGCACCTTCGCATCCGTGCCCATGCCGTGGTGCAGCAGTGCCATCAGCTGCTTGCGCCCGGCGAGCCCGAAGTTGGCGCGAGGCCCGCCGAGCATCACGCCCCGGGCTTCGAGGGCATCGGCCGCTCGGGACAACGAGTCCGACATGTGTGCACCTCCGTCGACGCGGCGACCGTCTCCCCGACCGCCTGCGTGCAGGCTCTCACGCGATGGGAGCCGGGCGTCGGAAGTCGACGCGGGTCAGCCGCGGGTCATCGGCGGCTGGACGACGGTCGCCGGGCCGCGCCGGTAGAGCAACGCAGGGCGGCCGCCGGCCTCGGTCGCCGAGCCGCGTCCGTCGGTCGCGACGACGAACCCCTCGGTGCCGAGCACCTTGCGGCGGAAGTTGCCGAGGTCCGGGGGAGTGCCCCACACGGCCGCGTAGACGCGGCGCAGCTCGGGGAGCGTGAACGGCTCGGCGACGAACTCCGTGGCGAGCGTCGTGTACTCCAGCTTGGCGCGCACCCGCTCGCGGGCATCGGTCAGGATCTGGCGGTGGTCGAACGCGAGCACCGGGGTGTCCGGGCTCGTGCCCTCGCCCAGGAGGTCGTCGACGACCCACCAGCGGGCGTCCGCGGCGTCGGTGCCGGCCTGCGGCTCCGGCAGGTCGGGCGCCAGCGCGACGTGGGCGATGGACACGACTCGCTGCCGTGGGTCGCGGTCGGGCGCGGAGTAGGTCCGCAGCTGCTCGAGGTGGCCGGGGAAGCGGTCGACCCCGGTCTCCTCCCGCAGCTCGCGCCACGCCGCCTGCTCGGCGTCCTCCTCGGGCTCGATGAAGCCGCCGGGCAGGGCCCACGACCCGGCGAACGGCTCCTCGCCGCGCTCGATCAGCAGGACGGCGAGGGCTCCGTCGCGGATGGTGAAGATCGCGAGGTCGACGGCCACCGCGAACGGGGGATGCGGGTGGTTCATCGCGGCACCGCCACTCCGGCCGCGGCGAGCTCCTCGAGCGCGGCGGCCGACGTCTCGGGGGCCACGCCGGCGTGCAGGCCGTCCAGCAGGGTGACCTCGAAGCCCGCCGCGCGGGCGTCGAGGGCCGTGGCGCGCACGCAGTGGTCGGTCGCGATGCCGGTGACGTCCACCTCGGTGACCCCGGCCGCACGCAGGACGTCCTCGAGCCGTTCGTCGGCGTCGGTGACCCCTTCGAAGGCCGAGTACGCCGGCACGCCCATGCCCTTCACGACGTGGTGGGTCACCGCGCCCGTGTCGAGCTCCGGGGCGTAGTCCGAGCCCGGCGCGCCCTGCACGCAGTGGACCGGCCAGGTCGTGACGTAGTCGGGATCGACGCCCGGCTCGGGGAAGTGGCCGCCATTGGTGTCGCCGGCGTGGTGCCAGTCGCGCGACGCGGCGACCACGGCGTAGTCGCCGGCGTGCTCGGCGAGGTGCCGGCTGATCCGGCCGGCGACCTCGCGGCCGCCGGTGACGGCGAGCGAGCCGCCCTCGACGAAGTCGTTCTGCACGTCGACGACGATCAGTGCTCGCTTCGCGGCGTTGCCAATGACGGGCTCCATGACGGGTTCCTCTCTCAGTGCGGTGGTCAGGTGGGGTGGACCGGCGGCGACCGTGCGCGCCTCCGGCGGCAGCGTGGCGAGGCTGGTCGCCGCGTGGGTGCGCACCGCCGTCAGGGTGGGATGGTGGACGGTCCGGCCACCGCGGACCAGGGGCACCTGGGCGGGCCGGCTGCCCGGGCTGGGGTGGGCGTCGCCGGTGACGAAGTACTCGGCCACCAGGTGCCCGTTGGCGTCGTACTCCCGGAAGGGGTGCTTGCGCCCACCGACCGAGGCCTTGTCCTTGGACTTCTTGGCGACCGGGCGGAGGGGTGCGCCGGGCGCGTCGGCGATGGCGACCAGCTTGTAGACCATGCTCGCCGTCGGGTGGCCCGAGCCGGTCGCGACCCGGGTGCCGACGCCGTAGCCGTCGATCGGGGCGTCGGCCAGCGCGGCGATGACGAACTCGTCGAGGGCGCTGGTCGCGACGATGCGGGTCGCGGTCGCGCCGAGCGAGTCGAGCAGGGCCCGTGCCTTGACGGCCTCCTCCGCGAGGTCGCCCGAGTCGATCCGCACGGCGCCCAGCCCGGTGCCGGCGACCTCGACGGCGGTACGGATGCCCTCGGCGATGTCGTAGGTGTCGACCAGCAGGGTGGTGCCGACGCCGAGTGCCTCGACCTGGCTGCGGAAGGCGTCGGCCTCGGTGGCGTGCGCGAGCGTGAAGGCGTGCGCCGCGGTCCCGGCCGTGGGGATGCCGTGGCGACGCCCCGCGGCGAGGTTGCTCGTCGTCGCGAAGCCGGCGATCCACGCCGCCCGGGCGGTGGCGACAGCCGCCTCCTCGTGCGTACGACGCCCGCCCATCTCGATGATCGGCCGGTCTCCTGCCGCGTCGACCATCCGGACGGCCGCGCTGGCGATCGCGGTGTCGTGGTTGAGGATGCTGAGCACGAGGGTCTCGAGCACCACGCACTCGCCGAGCGTCCCGGTGACAGTCAGCACCGGGCTGCCGGGGAAGTACAGGTCGCCCTCCCGATAGCCGTCGACGTCGCCGCGGAACCGGAAGTCCCGCAGCCATGCGGCCGTCTCGTCGCCCACGACCCCCTGCTCGGTCAGCCAGGCGATGTCGCCGGCGTCGAACGTGAAGGCCTCGATCGCCTCGAGCAGTCGTCCGAGGCCGGCGAGCATCCCGTAGCGGCGGCCCTCCGGCAGGCGCCGGGCGAAGGCCTCGAAGACCGCGGGTCGACCGGCGCTGCCGTCGCGGACGAAGGAGTCGAGCATGGTGAGCTCGTAGCGGTCGGTCAGCAGTCCGGTGCGGTCCATCTCGACTCCTCGATGTTGTAGTCATGCTGACTATAACAGGTCTCATCTACGGTTCCATCATGCGGGAGCCCGGCGAGCCGTACGAGCGGCACGAGTCCGGGGAGCGGGAGCGGACGGCCGCCGCCGCGGACGCCCACGAGCGATCCCTCGCGACCCGCCGCGACGAGCGCCGCCGCCGCGGCGCGTTCTACACCCCGCCCGAGCTCGTCGCGTGGGTGCTCGACCACGCCCTGGCCGGCCTCGCACCGGGCGCCCCCGTCCTCGATCCCGCCTGCGGGGCGGGCCATTTCCTCGTCGCCGCGGCGCGCCGGGTCGGCGTCGCGGCCGTCCACGGCTCGGACCTCGACCCCGAGGCCGTGCGGATCGCCCGCGAACGCTTGGCCGCCGAGGACCCCTCCGTCCCCGCCGACCTGATCGCGGCACAGGTCGTCGTCGCCGACGGCCTGAGTGCCTGGCAGGGACGCCGGTTCGCCGCGGTCGTGGGCAACCCTCCGTTCCTCGGCCAGCTGCGGCGTCGTACCGCCGGACAGTCGGAGGACAGCCGCCGCGGCCTCGGCGCCTACACCGACACCAGTGCGGTCTTCCTGCATCGGGCGCTCGACCTCGTCGACGAGGGCGGCGTGGTCGCGCTCGTGCAGCCACTGTCGGTGCTGGCAGCTCGGGACGCGGGCCCGGTCCGCGCTGCGGTCGCCGAGCGCGGTGCGGTCACCGACCTCTGGTGCTCGCCGCGGCCCGTCTTCGAGGGGACACCGGTGCTGACCTGCGTGCCGGTCGTGAGGCTCGGTGCCGGCCCGCCGACCGATCGCGACGCCTGGGGTGCGCTGGCCGCACCTGCCTTCGACATCCCCGCGGTCGACCTGCCCGCGGGCGCGGGCCTCGTCGGCGACCTGGCGACCTGCACGGCCGACTTCCGCGACCAGTACTACGGGCTCGTGCCGTTCGTCCGGGACGACCCCGGCGGCCCCACGCCGCTGGTGACGAGCGGCCTCGTCGATCCGGCCGAGCTGCGCTGGGGAAGCGTCTCGACCCGCTTCGCGCGCCGGTCGTACGACGCCCCGTCGGTCGACCTCGCCGCGCTGCGCGCCGACGGGGGACTGGCCCGCTGGGCCGATGCGCGTCTCGTCCCCAAGCTGCTGGTCGCCGCCCAGGGCCGGGTGATCGAGGCGGTCGTCGACGAGGAGGGAGCGTGGCTGCCGTCGGTGCCGGTGCTGAGCGTCGTCCCCCACGATCCGGCCGACCTGTGGCGGCTCCTCGCCGTGACCCTGGCGCCTCCTGTGGTCGCGCACGCCGCCGCCCGCTACCTCGGCACCGGGCTCACGCCGGGATCGGTGAAGGTCAGCGCGCGCCAGCTGGCTGCGCTCCCACTGCCCGTTGATGCGGGCGCCTGGGCCGAGGGTGCCGAGCTGGCGCGGTCGGCCCAGGCGGCGCGCGACGGGGAGCGCCCGCCGCTGCTGGCGGCCACCGGGCGGGCGATGACCGCGGCCTATGGCGCCGACCCGGCGTCGTACGACTGGTGGTGGGGGCGAATCCGACGATGAGTTCCGGCGACCAGGGCGGTCGATTCCGGCATGGGTGACTTCCTGGCCGACGGGGTCGAGCTGTTCGCGGGTGTCTGCGTGCGCGACTACGCGCAGGCGCTGCCGTGGTACGAGGCGCTGCTGGGTGGCCCACCGACTTTCCGGGCGCACGACACCGAGGCGGTGTGGGAACTGGCTCCCCACCGTTGGCTGGTGGTCGAGCAGCGCCCGGAGCGGGCCGGGCACGCCACCCAGACGGTGTTCGTCGACGACCTGGATGCCCGTGTGGCCGCGGCCTCGGAGCGAGGTGTCGAGCCGGCCGACCAGGAGACCTATGGCGACGGCGTCCGCAAGGTGATCTTCCGGGACACCGACGGCAACGAGATCGGCTTCGGCGGCAACCCGGTCACCGACCCCGGAGCCGCCGACTGAGCACGCCGGCCGTGGCGACGACCTCCTCGGCCAGCTGCCGGCTTGGACGTTCCGTCACGCCGTCGCTCGGGTAGGTCAGTGCGACGCCGGCGACCGGCAGGCCGTTGTGATCGACGACCGCGGCGGCCACGCTCGCCAGCCCGGGCGTGACCTCCCCGTCCTCGACGGCGTAGCCGCGCTGCCTGGTCGCCGCCATCACGGAGCGCAGGGCGGTGGGGGAGCCGGGGCCGACCCCGGTGCGGTCGACGAAGGCGGCGCGGTCGGGATAGAGGGCGCGCACCTGTGCGGTCGGCAGGTGGGCGAGGATCGCGCGACCGCTCGCCGTCAGGTGCGAGGGGAGGCGGACGCCGACGTCGGTGACGAGCGGCGGTCGGCCCGGTGCGCGCTCCTCGACGACGTAGAGGACGTCGCGCCCGTGCGGCACGGCCAGGTGCGCGCTGTGCCCGGTCCGGTCGACGAGCGCGGCAAGGGGACGACGTGCGAGCCGCTGCAGCGGCGCCTGCCGGGCATAGCCGCTGCCGACCTCGAAGGCCGCGACGCCCAGACCGAAGCGTCGCTCGTCGGGCAGGTGCACCACGAAGCCTTCGTCCGCCATGGCCTGGAGGAGGTGATAGGTCGAGGAGCGCGGCAGGCCGACCTCGCGTGCGATGCGCTCGACCGCGACCGGCTCCGGTTGGCCGGCCAGGAAGCGCAGCACCCGCAGGGCGCGGGTCGCTGCGGGGACCTGGGACATGTCCCCAACTGTCTCGTATCCGAGACGCATTCGCCAACGACGTGCTGGCACGCGGCATCTCCGGGGGCTGCAATGGAGGCATGACGACAGTGACCGTCGGGACCGGACCGGTCTCGTTCGAGGACGTGGTGGCCGTGGCGCGCGAGGGCGCGGCCGTGGAGCTGGGGCCGGACGCGATCGACGCGATCGACCGGGCCCGAGCGGTGATCGACGACCTCGCCGCCTCGGCGACCCCCCACTACGGCGTCTCCACCGGCTTCGGCGCCCTCGCCACCCGGCACATCGCCCCCGAGCTGCGCACCCAGCTGCAGCGCTCGCTGGTCCGATCGCATGCCGCCGGCAGCGGCCCCGAGGTGGAGCGCGAGGTCGTGCGGGCACTGATGCTGCTGCGTCTCTCGACGCTCGCGACCGGTCACACCGGCTGCCGACGCGAGACGGCCGAGCTGCTCGCCGCGCTCCTGTCGCACGGGATCACGCCGGTGGTGCACGAGTACGGCTCACTCGGCTGCTCCGGCGACCTCGCGCCGCTCGCACACTGCGCGTTGGCGTTGATGGGTGAGGGTCCCGTGCGTACGGCGGACGGTGAGCTGACCGACGCGGCCACCGCCCTCGAGGCCGCCGGACTGGCGCCGGTCCAGCTCCAGGAGAAGGAGGGGCTGGCGCTGATCAACGGCACCGACGGCATGCTCGGCATGCTGGTGCTGGCGATCCACGACCTCACCGACCTGCTCAAGGTCGCCGACGTCTCCGCCGCGATGTCGGTCGAGGGCCAGCTCGGCACCGACCGGGTGTTCGCCCCGGAGCTGCAGGCGATCCGGCCTCACCCCGGCCAGGCGCTGTCGGCCGCCAACCTCACCGCGCTGCTGCGCGACTCCGGCGTGGTCGCCTCCCACCGCGGTCCCGACTGCAACCGGGTGCAGGACGCCTACTCGCTGCGCTGCTCGCCGCAGGTGCACGGCGCTGCCCGCGACACCGTCGCCCACGCCGCGATGGTCGCTGCCCGCGAGCTGGCCTCGGCCGTCGACAATCCGGTCGTCGTCGACGGACGCCTCGAGTCCAACGGCAACTTCCACGGCGCGCCGGTGGCCTACGTCCTCGACTTCCTCGCGATCGTGGCTGCCGACGTCGCGTCGATCGCCGAGCGTCGTACGGACCGCTTCCTCGACAAGGCCCGCAACCACGGCCTGCCGCCCTTCCTCGCCGACGATCCGGGCGTGGACTCGGGGCTGATGATCGCGCAGTACACGCAGGCCGCCGTCGTCTCCGAGCTCAAGCGCCTCGCCGCGCCCGCGAGCGTCGACTCCATCCCGAGCAGCGCGATGCAGGAGGACCATGTCTCGATGGGCTGGTCGTCCGCGCGCAAGCTGCGCCGCTCCGTCGACGGGCTGTCCCGGGTGCTGGCCATCGAGCTGATGACCGCCGCACGCGCCCTCGACCTCCGGGCGCCGCTCACCCCCAGCCCGGCCACCGGCGCCGTCGTCCGCCTGCTCCGCGACGCCGGTGTCGGCGGCCCCGGGACCGACCGCTTCCTCGCTCCCGAGATCGACCTCGCCCACCAGCTCGTCACCGGCCGCGCCGTCACCGCCGCGGTCGCCAGCGTGATCGGAGAACTCCAGTGAACGACCGCCTCCCCATCCACGCCGCCACCGGCACCGAGCTGACGGCGAAGTGCTGGCAGACCGAGGCCCCGCTGCGGATGCTGATGAACAACCTCGACCCGGAGAACGCCGAGAACCCCGCCGACCTCGTCGTCTACGGCGGCACGGGCAAGGCCGCCCGCAGCTGGGAGGCCTACGACGCGCTCGTGCGCACGTTGCGCGACCTGGAGCCCGACGAGACCATGCTGGTGCAGAGCGGCAAGCCGGTGGGCGTGATGCGCACGCACGAGTGGGCGCCGCGGGTGCTGATCGCCAACTCCAACCTGGTCGGCGACTGGGCGAACTGGGAGGAGTTCCGCCGCCTGGAGGAGCTCGGGCTGACGATGTACGGCCAGATGACCGCCGGCTCGTGGATCTACATCGGCACCCAGGGCATCCTGCAGGGCACCTTCGAGACCTTCGCCGCTGTGGCAGACAAGCGCTTCGGGGGGACCTTGGCGGGGACGATCACCCTCACCGCCGGCCTCGGCGGCATGGGCGGCGCCCAGCCGCTCGCGGTCACGATGAACGACGGCGTGGCGATCTGCGTCGACGTCGACGACTCCCGCATCCAGCGCCGCATCGAGCACCGCTACCTCGACGTCCGGGCCGACTCGCTGGAGCACGCGCTGGAGCTGGCGATCCGGGCCCGCGACGAGCGCGCGCCGCTCTCGATCGGCCTGCTCGGCAACGCGGCGGAGGTGTTCCCGCGCCTGCTCGAGATGAAGGCGCCGATCGACATCGTCACCGACCAGACCTCCGCGCACGACCCGCTGTCCTACCTCCCCGTCGGCGTGCCCTTCGTGGAGTGGCACGACCGCGCACAGCAGGACCCCGCCGGCTTCACCAAGGAGGCACAGGCCTCGATGGCCGCGCACGTGCGGGCGATGGTCGAGTTCCAGGACGCCGGCGCCGAGGTCTTCGACTACGGCAACTCGATCCGCGACGAGGCCCGCAAGGGCGGCTACGACCGGGCCTTCGAGTTCCCGGGGTTCGTGCCGGCCTACATCCGGCCACTGTTCTGCTCTGGAGCTGGGCCGTTCCGGTGGGCGGCGTTGAGCGGCGACCCGGCCGACATCGCCGCGACCGACCAGGCGATCCTCGAGCTGTTCCCCGAGAACGAGCGGCTGCGCAAGTGGATCACCATGGCCCAGGAGCGGGTGCACTTCCAGGGTCTGCCGGCCCGGATCTGCTGGCTGGGCTACGGCGAGCGCCACCTCGCCGGCCTCAAGTTCAACGAGATGGTCGCCAGCGGTGAGCTGAAGGCGCCGATCGTGATCGGCCGCGACCACCTCGATTGCGGGTCGGTCGCATCGCCCTACCGGGAGACCGAGGCGATGCTCGACGGCTCCGACGCGATCGCCGACTGGGCGCTGCTGAACGCGCTGGTCAACACCGCATCCGGCGCCACCTGGGTCTCGATCCACCACGGCGGCGGCGTCGGCATGGGACGCTCGATCCACGCCGGCCAGGTGTGCGTCGCCGACGGCACGGACCTCGCGGCTGCGAAGATCGAGCGCGTGCTGACCAACGACCCGGGCATGGGCGTCATCCGCCACGTCGACGCCGGCTATGACCGTGCGGCCGAGGTGGCAGCCGAGCGCGGGGTGCGGATCCCCAGCCAGGAGGGCTGAATGTCCTTCGAGCAGATGTGGCGCGACATCGCGCCGATCGGCCGCTCGGCCTCCTCGGGCGGCTACTTCCGCCAGCCCTGGCACTCCGCCGATCTGGAGCTGCGCGCGTGGTTCCGCTCCGCCGCCGCGTCCCGTGGTCTGGAGGTCGAGGAGGACCCGTTCGGCAACCTCGTCGCCTGGTGGGACGGAACTGTCGGTCGTCGAGTAGCCGCCGAGGAACGAGGCGGCGTATCGAGACGTGGCGCCGTCCTCACCGGCTCCCACCTCGACTCCGTCCTCGACGGCGGGGCCTACGACGGCCCGCTCGGTGTGGTCTCGTCCTTCGCAGCTCTCGACCTGATGCGCGACCGGGGCATCGAGCCCACGCGGCGGCTCGGGATCGCGGCCTTCGTCGAGGAGGAGGGCTCCCGGTTCGGGCTGGCCTGCCTCGGCTCCCGGCTCGCGGTCGGCGCCACGAGCTGGGTCGACGCCCAGCAGCTGACCGACCGCGACGGCGTACGACTCGGCGACGTGGTCGAGGGCCCCACCGACGGCGCAGGCTCCGCCCTGCTCGAGGGCGTCGAGACCTACGTCGAGCTGCACGTCGAGCAGGGCCGCGCGCTCATCGACCGCGACGCCGCTGTCGGCGTCGGCAGCGCGATCTGGCCGCACGGGCGCTGGCGCTACGACATCGCGGGTCGCGCGGACCACGCCGGCACGACGCGGATGGAGGACCGAGCCGACCCGATGCTGACCTACGCGATGACCGCGCTGGCCGCCAACAAGCAGGCCCGGCTGTCCGGTCAGCGGGCGACCTTCGGCCGGATCGACGTGCGCCCCAACGGCACCAACGCGGTGCCCTCCCACGTCACCGCCTGGCTCGACGCCCGTGCCGAGTCGAGCGAGACGCTGGCCCGGCTCACCGCTGCGATCGAACGCCAGGCCCGCGAGCGTGCCGAGCGCGACGGCACGACCGTGGCCGTCACCCGCGAGTCGGTCAGCGGCGAGGTCGCCTTCGACGACGTCATGCGGGACGCGCTCGCCGCCCGCCTCGGGGATGCGCCGGTGCTGCCGACCCAGGCCGGCCACGACGCCGGCGTCCTGCAGGCCGCCGGCATCGCCAGCGCGATGCTGTTCGTCCGCAACCCCAGCGGTGTCTCACACTCGCCGGAGGAGACCGCGGAGACGGCCGACTGCCTGGCCGGGGTGGAGGCGCTGGCCGCCACTCTGACGGGCCTGGTCGGCCGATGACGGCCTGGCTGCTGGAGAAGGCCTGGGTCGACGGTGTCGTCCGCAACACGGTGCGCGTCGAGATCGAGGACGGCATGTTCACCAGCGTCGAGCCCGACGCGACCCGCACGGCCACGCCGCTGCGCGGGCTCACCCTCCCCGGCTTCGCCAACACCCACAGCCACGCGTTCCACCGTGCCCTGCGCGGTCGCACCCAGCGAGCCAGCGGCACCTTCTGGACCTGGCGCGAGCAGATGTACGACGCCGCCGCGCGCCTCGACCCCGACAGCTACTTCGACCTCGCCAGCGCCACCTACGCCGAGATGCTGGCCGCCGGCTACACGTCGGTGAGCGAGTTCCACTACGTCCACCACCAGCCCGACGGCACGCCGTACGACGACCCGAACGCGCTGGGCCACGCGCTCGTCGCAGCCGCGGAGACGACGGGCATCCGGTTGACGCTGCTCGACACCTGCTATCTCGCCGGTGGCATCGGCCAGCCGCTGTCGCCGGCGCAGTGCAGGTTCGGCGACGGCGATGCCGACCGGTGGGCCGCGCGGGTGGCTGACATCCGGCATGGCGACCAGACCCGGATGGGCGGGGCGATCCACTCGGTGCGGGCCGTCCCACGCGACCAGATGTCGACCGTGGTCGCCGCGCTGCAGGGGCGACAGCTCCACGCCCACGTGTCCGAGCAGCCGGTCGAGAACGAGGCCTGCCTGGCGGCGTACGGCCTCACGCCCACGGCACTCCTGGCCGAGGAGGGCGCCCTCGGTCCACGCGCGACGGCCGTGCATGCCACGCACCTGACCGATGCCGACATGCGGCTGCTGGCCGAAACCGACACCGAGGTCAGCCTCTGTCCGACCACCGAGCGTGACCTGGGCGACGGCATCGGCCCGGCCAGCGCGCTGGCCGATGCGGGCGTGCGCCTCAGCATCGGCAGCGACAGCCAGGCGGTGATCGACCCGTTCGAGGAGCTGCGCGCCTGGGAGATGGACGAGCGCCTCGCGTCCGGCGAGCGCGGCCGCTTCGCCGCCGCCGACCTGCTCGCCCGCACCGCCGGCCGGATCGCCGTCGGCGAGCCCGGAGACCTGGTCACCCTCGACCTCGCCAGCCCGCGCACCGCCGGCACCGGCGCCGACGAGCACACCGCCGTCTTCGCCGCGACCTCCGCCGACGTGACCCAGGTGGTCGCCGGCGGCCGGGTCGTCTTCGACGGCGACCACGGGCGGGTCGGCCGTGCCCTCGCCACCGCGGTCGAGAGGCTGTGGGCGTGAACCACCCGACGAGCATCCTCATCACGAACATCGGCGAGCTGGTCACCCACGACCCCGAGCTCGGCACGTTCGCCGGTGCGGCGCTGGTGGTCGACGGCGGCACCGTCGCGTGGATCGGACCGACGGCGCAGGCGCCTGCCGCCGACGAGGCGTTCGACGCCGAGGGCCGGGCGGTCATCCCCGGCTTCGTCGACAGTCACAGCCACCTCGTCTTCGCCGGAGACCGGGCAGGGGAGTTCCAGGCCCGGATGGCGGGGGAGTCCTATGGCGCCGGCGGGATCCGCACCACGGCCGCCGCGACCCGCGCGGCCCCCGACGACGAGCTCGCCGCTGGCGTCGCCCGCCACGTCGCGGAGATGCGGCGTCAGGGGACCACCACCGTCGAGATCAAGTCGGGCTACGGCCTCACCGTCGACGACGAGGCCCGCTCGCTGCGCATCGCCCGCGGGTTCACCGACGAGACCACCTTCCTGGGCGCGCACGTCGTCCCGCCCGAGTACGCCGACGACCCCGCCGGCTACGTCGAGCTGGTCACCGGTCCGATGCTGGCCGCCGCGGCGCCGTACGCCCGATGGATCGACGTCTTCTGTGAGACCGGAGCGTTCGAGGTCGACCAGGCCCGCGCCATCCTGCGCGCCGGTGAGGCAGCCGGTCTGGGCGGGCGGCTGCACGCCAACCAGCTCGGGCCCGGCCCCGGGGTGCAGCTCGCCGCCGAGCTCGGCCTCGTCGCCGTCGACCACTGCACCCACCTGACCGACGACGACGTGCACGCCCTGCGCGATGCCGGCACCGTGGCCACCCTCCTGCCGGGCGTGGAGTTCAGCACCCGTCAGCCCTATCCCGACGCCCGGCGGCTGATCGACGCCGGCGTGACCGTCGCGCTGGCCAGCGACTGCAACCCGGGCTCCTGCTTCACCAGCTCGCTGCCCTTCTGCATCGCCCTGGCCGTCCGCGAGATGGGCATGACGCCCGCGGAGGCCGTGTGGGCGGCCACCGCCGGTGGTGCGCGGGCACTGGGCCGGACCGATGTCGGCGTCCTCACGCCCGGCAACCGGGCTGACCTGGTGCTGCTCGACGCGCCGAGCCACGTGCACCTGGCCTACCGTCCCGGCGTACCCCTCGTGGCGCGGACCTGGACCGCCAGCTCCGCCTAGTGGCGTGGGTCAGAAGTGCCCAATGACTTCTGACGCGCGGCACTAGAGTGGGGGCATGAGCCGCAAGCGCGCGATCTGGCTGTCCATCGGCGGCGTCCTGCTCGTCGTGCTCGTGGTGGCGATGCTCGTCTTCCAGCCGTGGCTGCTGTTCGTCGACGACGAGGTCGATGAGGCCGACGACGACAGTCGCGTCGTCGGGACGGCGAGCGCCGGCCTGACCCAGACCGAGGCGCCCTCGGCCGACGGGTCGCAGGCCACGCGCGTCGAGCTCGCGTCGGCGGAGTTCATCGACGCCGAGCACGGCACGACCGGCACCGCCACGATCTACCTGCGCAGTGACGGCTCCCGCTTCCTGCGCCTGACCGACTTCGAGACGTCCAACGGGCCGGACCTCCATGTCTGGATCACCGATCGCCGCAGTGGTGGCGACTGCGAGGGATGCTTCGACTCGTGGGGCATCTACGACGACGGCGAGCACGTCGGGCTGGGCGAGCTCAAGGGCAACGTCGGTGCGCAGAGCTACGAGATCCCCGAGGACGCCGACCTCGCAGACATGAGGTCCGTCGTCGTCTGGTGCGACCGGTTCAACGTCGCCTTCGGCACGGCCGACATCACCTGACCTCGCCCGTCTGCCCACCGGCCCGGCTGCGGCAGTCGATCGACGACAGTTGGCGGTATCTCGCTCGCGCCGTCACTCGTGGCCCGTCAGGATTCAGTCATGACCACCGAGCAGTCCAGTCCCATCGAGCCCGACACCAAGGACTGGACGTGGGTGCTCGACGAAGCTTGCCCGGAGTGCGGGTACGACGCCGGCGCGGTCGACCGCGCCGACATCGGACAGACGATCAGGGACAACGCCGACTTCTGGTCGAGGGTCCTCGCCGATTCCCGTGCCGCGGACCGCCCGCGACCGCCGGTCTGGTCCCCGACCGAGTACGCCTGTCACGTCCGTGACGTCAACAGCGTGTTCGCCGGGCGGGTCCGCCAGATGATCGCGGCGAGCGATCCCGAGTTCGCCAACTGGGACCAGGACGAGACCGCCGCGGCCGATCGCTACGACCTCCAGGATCCGACGCTCGTGGCGTCGCAGCTGGCTGCGGCGGCCGACGATGCTGCCGCGGCGTACGACGGCATCGGCGCCGACGACGCGACCTGGGCGCGTCCCGGTCGACGCAGCAACGGCAGCGTCTTCACCGTCGAGTCCCTCGGCCGCTACCACCTGCACGACCTGGTGCACCACCGCTGGGACGTCCGGTGGATCATGAGCGAGTGAGACACACCGAGTTCTGGTCGCGGATGGAGGCACACCTCGGGGCGAGCTACGCCCCGGTGTGGGCCGACCAGTTCGTGATGAGCGAGCTCGGCGGTCTGACAGCGCGTGAGGCGCTGGACGCGGGGATCGCCCCGGTCCGCGTCTGGCGGGCGGTCTGGGCGGCGCTCGGCCTGCCGGCGAGCGAGCGGTGACCGGCCTGGCGGTGGACGCGTCGACGCAGCAGGTGCAGCGGCGCACGGTCCGGGTCCTCGTCCTCACGCAGGCGGTCGGTGCGGTCGGCATCACCATCGGCATCGCGACCGCGTCGCTGCTCGCCCGCGACCTGTCGGGCTCGGAGGCCATGTCCGGGCTCGCGCAGACCGCGCAGGTGCTCGGCGCGGCGGTGATCTCGTTTCTCCTCGCGCCGGTGATGGCGCGCCGTGGCCGTCGTACGGGTCTCGTGACCGGCTATCTGATCGGTGCCACCGGCGGCCTCACGGCCGTGCTCAGCGGGGTCGTCGGCTCGATGGCGCTGCTGCTCGTCGGCGCCGTGATGCTCGGCGCTGCCACCGCCGCCAACAGTGCTGCCCGCTATGCCGCCACCGACCTCGCGACCGGCGAGGGGCGGGCCCGGTCGCTGTCGCTCGTCGTCTGGGCGACCACCATCGGTGCCGTCGCGGGCCCGAACCTGACCGGTCCCGCGGGTGCGCTCGCCGACGCGGTCGACATCCCCGAGCTCACCGGACCCTTCGCCCTCGGCGCCGGCGGCATGTTGCTCGCCGCCCTCGTCGTCGGCACCTTCCTCCGTCCTGACCCCCTCCTGCTGGCCCAGCAGGTGGCCCAGCAGGTGACGGAGTCGGAGCGCGGCAGCGGGATGACCGGACTGCCCGGTCTGACCGGTCCGACCGGTGGGCCGGGTCGTGGCTCGTCGTGGAGCCGGGCTGTCGGGGCCGTCCGTGAGCGTCCGGTGCTCGGCCACGCGATCGCCGGCCTCTCGCTGGCGCACGCCACGATGGTCGGCGTGATGGTCATGACCCCGCTGCACATGGAGCACGGCGGCGCGGGGCTGGAGGTGATCGGCGTGGTGATCAGCGGCCACGTGCTCGGGATGTTCGGCTTCTCGCCGCTGGTCGGGTGGCTCGCCGATCGGCTCGGCCGGCCGCAGGTCCTCGCAGCCGGGGGAGTCATCCTGCTGGTGGCGCTCGGCCTCTGCGCCTCCGCGCCGACCGGCATGTCGTGGCAGGTGAGCGGCGGGCTGTTCCTGCTCGGCGTCGGCTGGTCGTTCTCGATGGTGTCGGCCTCGACGATGGTCGCCGAGCACGCGCCGCTGGAGGCCCGCACCGACGTGCAGGGCGTCTCCGACCTCGCCATGGGGCTCACCGCAGCCGTCGCAGGTGCACTGGCCGGCGTCATCGTCGGCATCGCGGACTACCCGGGCCTGGCCCTGGCCAGCCTGGTGCTCGTCGTCGGAGTCCTCGGGGCAGCGGCCCGCGCGGTCCTCGAGTCGAGCGGGACGACACGCCGCGCCGCCTGACGCGCATCGAACACCTGTTCGTCTAGGTTGGAGCCACGACGACCGGTGACCACCGCTCGTCCACAGGTACGACGCCGGGGTGGGCTGTCCACACCCACGGCACGGCTGATCAGGCTGTGTCGGGACCCCCCTTTAGCGTCGCCGACGTACCTGGCCGACCACGACCCTCACAGGAGATCCCCATGGCTGACGACCGACTCAAGGCCCTCGACACCGCCCTGCTCAGCATCGAGAAGGCCTACGGCAAGGGCTCGGTGATGCGCCTCGGGGAGGACACCCGCGCCCCCCTCGACGTGATTCCCACTGGCGCCATCGCCCTCGACGTCGCCCTCGGCATCGGCGGTCTTCCGCGCGGGCGGGTCGTGGAGATCTACGGCCCCGAGTCCAGCGGCAAGACCACGGTCGCCCTGCACGCCGTGGCCAGCGCCCAGGCGGCGGGCGGCATCGTCGCCTTCATCGACGCCGAGCACGCCCTCGACCCCGACTACGCCCAGGCCCTCGGCGTCGACACCGACGCCCTCCTGGTCTCCCAGCCCGACTCCGGTGAGCAGGCCCTCGAGATCGCCGACATGCTGATCCGCTCCGGCGCCCTCGACCTGATCGTCATCGACTCCGTCGCCGCGCTCGTGCCCCGCGCCGAGATCGAGGGCGAGATGGGCGACAGCCACGTCGGTCTGCAGGCACGTCTCATGTCGCAGGCCCTCCGCAAGATGACCGGCGCCCTCAACCAGTCCAAGACGACCGCGATCTTCATCAACCAGCTGCGCGAGAAGATCGGCGTCATGTTCGGCTCGCCCGAGACCACCACCGGTGGTCGCGCGCTGAAGTTCTACTCCTCGGTCCGCCTCGACGTGCGCCGTATCGAGACCCTCAAGGACGGCACCGACATGGTCGGCAACCGCACCCGGGTCAAGGTCGTGAAGAACAAGGTCGCGCCGCCGTTCAAGCAGGCCGAGTTCGACATCATGTACGGCAAGGGCATCTCCCGCGAGGGTGGCCTGATCGACGTGGGCGTCGAGGCGGGCCTGGTCCGCAAGGCCGGCGCCTGGTACACCTACGAGGGCGACCAGCTCGGTCAGGGCAAGGAGAACGCCCGCACCTTCCTCAAGGACAACCCCGACCTCGCCAACGAGCTCGAGAAGAAGATCCTCGAGAAGCTCGGCGTCACCGCCAGCGTCGAGGACGACCTCTCCGACCTCTCCGACGAGCCCATCGGCGTCGACAGTTTCTGATGGGCCGAGCGTGTTGCCCTGTCGAGGGCGGTTGCACGAGCGTCGGTCATCGAGGAGTGAGCGCCAGCGAGCGTCACGAGATGCCCGTGCGGACCTCGACAAGGCGGCCACAGGGGTCTCGTGACGCCCGCTCGTCCCTCGCGGGGCTCCTCGACCACCGGAGGTGAGCGGTGCCTGCGGTGCCGGACGGGGCAACCCCCGCCGGCGCATCGGGGTGCCCTCGGCTGGCAAGAACGGTCAGCCGCGAACGACGGTGGCCGAGGGCGGGGTCCCCGCTCTGCGCCGCCGGGGGTTGGCCCGGGAGGCGCCGCAGGCGCCGACCGCACAGCAAGCACAGTCCGCCCAGCAAGGCACAGAGGTCTCGAGACGGCCGTGGCCGGCCTCCTCGACCAACGG